>NZ_CANNCF010000028.1 GCF_947503045.1 uncultured Tateyamaria sp. | reverse complement strand
TCGACACTATCAAGGGCATTCTGGCCCGGTACGACCTCACTATCCCAGTTGATCCGGTTGTCCCACCGGATGCCGCCGCCCAGGACGTCGGGCACGAAACTGTGGGTCGTCCCCGCCGAGGCGGTGTAGGTTTCGACCCCGAAGGCTTCCTTGAAAAAGGCCAGCAGGCTGTCGGTGTTGAACTCGTTGTGCTTGAGATATTCGGCCAGATCGTCCCCGGTGGC
>NZ_CANNCF010000027.1 GCF_947503045.1 uncultured Tateyamaria sp. | reverse complement strand
GAGGCGCTGCGCGGCGTGGATGCAGCCTTCCTGCATTTCCCGATGCCAAGCGGGCCAGATGACAGCCAGAACTGGGCCGCTGCGTTCTTCGCAGCCGCGCACAAGGTCAACTTGCCCCTGCTGGTCTACGTCACGGGCGGGCCGTCTGGTGATCGCTTCCCCTCATCTGCCATCGTTGACGGAGCGACCCAGGGCATGACCGCCGTGTTGGGGTCTGGCATTCCGTCCATTGTCCTGCAATCGGCCGTGTATCTGGAGAAC
>NZ_CANNCF010000026.1 GCF_947503045.1 uncultured Tateyamaria sp. | reverse complement strand
ATCCCCGATTGCACGTTCGGTGCATCGCCAAAGGCGCCGGAGCGGAACTCTTCTATGGTCTCAAGCCCGTTTTCATCGGCGGTAAAGTGCAGGTTAGAGCCTTCGGACAGACGCAACACGGCTGTCTCGCCGGTGTCCCCGTCAAAGCCCACATCGGCGTCCGTGCCCTCGATGTTCAGCGTATCTTCGGCTCCCAGCGTGGTGGAGGCCCCGCCGGTGGCGAGAATTGCATCGCCGCCCGAGACGTCAAAGGACACACCGCCCGTGATCTCGCCGGTATTGGCAAAGCG
>NZ_CANNCF010000025.1 GCF_947503045.1 uncultured Tateyamaria sp. | reverse complement strand
CATCAGGCTTGAGCGCCATTTCTTCGTCCGCACCATATGTATCATTGGTAATCAGCCAGTCCTGGGTGATGTCGCTTTCGTCCAGCCCTTCGAGCAATGCGATATCGGCACGGCTCAGCGCGTCTTCGCTGTTGGAGATGTAGACCTTGCGGTGATCATCACCCGTTTCGATGATGAGGTCGTTGTTCTCGTCCGTTTCCAGCAGGTAATGGTTGCCCTGCCCCCAGCCTGCGTCCTGCGTACCGGCCTGCACATTCAGCGTGCTTTCCAGCGTTTCGACGCGGCCATCGGCATGGGTGATTTCATATTGAATGCTGATGTCGTCCGTCTGGGTGGTGCCCGTGAGAACAAGGGCCAGCGTGTTGTCCGGATTGACCGTGACATTGCCGTATTCGGGGCCTTCGATGATCCGCACGGACTGCGCGGTCTCGTGATCTTCGGGCGCAAGATGTGCGACACGGCCGGC
>NZ_CANNCF010000024.1 GCF_947503045.1 uncultured Tateyamaria sp. | reverse complement strand
TGATGGCGAGGTCGGAGGCTACGACCAGCTGTTGATGTGATCGGCGACGCTTGTGAGCTTGACGCCGAACGTGGTTTCCAAAGCGTCGGTGTCGACGGCCATGTCATCGCCATCCAGCTTGGCGATCGCGCCATAGAGGTCGCTCAAAGCGAAGGCTGCACCGGGGCTGCTCAGAGCATTGCCGACGCGGGTACCAAACTCAGCGGGGGTCATGGGGTCAAAGGCGACGTCCCGTCCGACCCATTTGCCCATAAGTTCGGCCAATTCAGCGCCGGTCAGGGCATTTGGCGTACCGATCTCAAAAGACTGACCGGCCAGATCGGGGCGAGACATGGCGGCGACCGCCAGCGTTGCCTGGTCCAGATGTGAGGTCCACTGCATTTTCATCGTCTGAGGAATGGGCGGATAATCCAGCTTCCCTTCGGAGCGCAGGCCCGGCAGGAAGATCTCTGGCTGAAGGTTCTCCAGATACACGGCCGATTGCAGGACAATGGACGGAATGCCAGACCCCAACACGGCGGTCATGCCCTGGGTCG
>NZ_CANNCF010000023.1 GCF_947503045.1 uncultured Tateyamaria sp. | reverse complement strand
TGGATCTGTCGCGGTTTGATGCCGCTCCTTTGATAGCATTTACTGCAACAAAGGAGACCGACTATGGGACCGAAACGGACGGACGAATTCCGCCAAGATGCGGTGCGTATTGCGCTGACCAGTGGGCTGACGCGCAAGCAAGTGGCTGACGATCTAGGCGTTGGCATGTCGACGCTGAACAAATGGATCACAGCACATCGAGACACGAACGTGGTTTCACAAGAAGATTTAGACCTTGCAAAAGAGAATGAGCGGCTTCGACGTGAGAACCGGCTTCTCAAGGAGGAGAGGGAGATCTTAAAAAAGGCCACCCAGTTCTTCGCGGGCCTAAAGCAATGAGATTCAGGTTTATCGAAGAACACAGCGGCCACTTCCCAGCCAAGCGGTTATGCGATGTTGTCGGCGTCAGCACGCGCGGGCTACGGGCGTTCCGCAACCGCCCGGCCAGCCGCAGGCAGCGATCTGATCTGGTCACGTTGGCACACATCAAAGAACAATCCCGTCTCAGCTTGGGCAGCTATGGCAGGCCGCGCATGACCGAAGAGTTGAAGGAGATCGGCCTGGACGTCGGTCATCGCCGTGTGGGCCGTTTGATGCGCCAGAACGGCATATCCGTCGTCAGAACACGCAAACATAAGGTGACAACGGATAGCGATCACAGGTTCAACACTGCACCCAACCTGCTGGACCGTGACTTTGTGGCAGACAAGCCCAATCAGAAATGGGCGGGCGACATCAGCTATGTCTGGACGCGTGAAGGCTGGTTGTACCTTGCTGTGATCCTGGACCTGCATTCCCGGCGCGTGATCGGCTGGGCCGTGAGCAACCGCATGAAGCGTGACCTCGCGATCCGGGCGTTGAAGATGGCCATCGCGTTCCGGCAACCACACAAAGGCTGCATTCATCATACGGACCGTGGGTCGCAATATTGTTCACACGACTACCAGAAGCTCCTGCGCCAGCACGGGTTCAAGGTATCGATGTCTGGCAAAGGTAATTGCTACGATAATGCGGCTGTTGAGACGTTCTTCAAAACCATCAAGGCTGAGCTGATCTGGCGGCATCCCTGGGAAACGCGACGAAAAGCTGAGATGGCCATCTTTGAATACATCAACGGCTTTTACAATCCGCGCCGCAGACACTCAGCACTCGGCTGGAAAAGCCCCGTCGCATTCGAAAGAAAAGTGGCTTAAACGAGCACTTGGGGCGGCACGAAAGCGCGACAGGTCCA
>NZ_CANNCF010000022.1 GCF_947503045.1 uncultured Tateyamaria sp. | reverse complement strand
AAGCGACATCACCCAGGACTGGCTGATTACCAATGATACATATGGTGCGGACGAAGAAATGGCGCTCAAGCCTGATGTGGGCATGGAGCTGTGGTATGGCGTCACCGGCGAACGTGTCGAGCCGAACTCCAACTGGCTGCTGTTTGAAAAAGGCTATGAATATGATGACCTTGGCCAGATTGTAACGCGCGGCCTGATGGGTGAGGACGAGTTGCACCCGGCCCATATCACCTCGTGGGGTGAGGGCGAAAAGCCGATCCTCACATCGCAGATCGAGATTTATCAGCGCGATACTGAAAACCTCGTGTTTTCGGATGTGCATCTGCAAGGCGGTGTGCGCGCGCTGATCGGCTCGAACATCATATTTGAAGACGTTGAGGTCACTGAGAACGGATTCAACCTGCAAACCATCGACAATGTCACCATCCGCAATTCCGATATCTATGACATCTTTCTGGATGAACCGGCGGATGGCGAAACATGGCACCCGCATTCCAACCGTCTGTCGGGGATCTTTTCAGCCAAGAACGAAGGCCTGCTGATCGAAAACACGTTGATCGCGCAGGTGGGCTGGGAACAGGGCTACAGTGAGGACGCGGACGGCGCGTTCCCCCAGCCGCCCAACCAGTTCAGCCAGAACGTCTATCTCACCGATGAATCCCTCGATTTCACTTTCCGGGACAACGTATCGACCCATGCAGCCTCATGGGGTCTGCAGGCGCGGGCCGGTGGTTTTATCGAGGACAACCTGTTCTCGGAAAACAACGCAGGCTTCATCACGACCGGGGGCAGTTCCGAAACCATAGGGTTCACCGGGAACTATATGCTGGCCAATGGCAATGTGGTCACCTCGGCGGCCTACAAGATCGCCCCCCAGATCGGCGCCCTGTCCATCGGGCTGCAGGACAACGGGTCCGACAGCACGTTGCTGAACAACATTGTCGCCCACCTCGCCGATCCCAATGACCCCGAGGACATCGCGCTCAAGGTTTTCAACAATGGCGGCGTGCGCAACGAAGAAGAGGCCTTTTTCGACGACACGATCCAGTACAACTGGTACGGCACCCGTGAGAACCCGATCCACGATCCCGACCGCAACACCGAAGGGCTGGATCCGAACACGCTGGATGCCACCACGCTGAACACGCTGGCCCAGAGCGTGCTGGGCGATCCAAATGCCACCGGGGACGATCTGGCCGAATATCTCAAGCACAACGAGTTCAACACCGACAGCCTGCTGGCCTTTTTCAAGGA
>NZ_CANNCF010000021.1 GCF_947503045.1 uncultured Tateyamaria sp. | reverse complement strand
TGTGTGGATGGCTCCTGCATAGCAAGTCCTTTTTGATCTAATTTGTGCACTTGTCAGAAGCAGTCATGTGTCCGGCCTGTTTTCGCGGTTTTGACCGCTGGCCCTGATGGGTTCCGCAAACCAAGTTCCTATCAGCTTTGCGGGCTGTCATGCCCGCGCCATTCGGCGGAGTGTCCTGGTTTTGGCGGCAGACTTATGCACCATCATCTCGCGGGTCTTGCTAATTCGATGTTCCTTTCGTTTCAGGCTACAGCGCGTGGGCTGTAAGGTTGGTTGCGGGTGAGGACGGCCCAGACGATCCTAGCTGTCTTGTTGGCCATCGCGACAGTTGCGACGCGGGCGGCTTTGCGTTCAAGCAATGAGGTCAGCCACTTGCTGGCACGCTCTGGATGGGACCGGGTCTGCCTGACCAGTGATGTCATACCGACGACAAGCAACGATCGTAGATACTGATCGCCCATCTTTGTGATCCGCCCCAGCTTCTCTTTGCCGCCGCTAGATTTGTTTGCGGGTGTCAGACCGAGCCATGCTGCGAATTCGCGGCCATTACGGAACTGATGCCCGTCGCCGATGCTGGCAATGATCGCAGAGGCCGTTACGGCACCCACGCCTGGGATCGTGCGCAACAAGCGCACCCGCTCATCTTCTTTGCCTACTTGCTTCAGGCGTTCCTCGTACCAGCGGACCCGCCTATGCAGAGCCATGAGTTGTTCGGACAGGTTACGGATCACCTCGTTGGCGATGTCTGGCAAGTCGAGCACTTCGCCAAGGGTAATATCCTCTGCAAAACCAATAACGCGCGCCAGCCCTCTTGGGATGTAAATACCGAACTCAGCAACCAAGCCACGCAGGCCATTGATCAATTGGGTCCTTTGGCGGACCAAAAGATCGCGTGCCCGATGCAGCGACAGAAGAGACTGTTGTTCGACGGTCTTAATCGACACGAACCGCATGGTCGGTCGGGTCACCGCCTCGCAGATCGCCTCGGCATCAATGGCGTCTGACTTTCCGCGTTTGACGTAAGGCTTCACGTACATCGGCGGGATCAAACGAACCTCGTGGCCCAGAGCCGTTAGCTCGCGAGCCCAATGGTGGGCGCTGCTGCAGGATTCCATGCCAATCAGGCAGGGCTCCAACTTCGCAAAGAAGGGCAGAAATTGCGCGCGTCGCAACGGCTTGTTGAACACTACTTCTTCCGTAGCGGTGATCCCATGGACTTGGAAAACGTTCTTGGCCAGATCAACACCGATTGTGGTAACTTGCATGGGGTGGCTCCTCTCATAAGCAGACTTTGACACCTGCACTATGGCGCATTGCGACGCCGGTTGAAGCAGGAGCCATCCACCCCATCAGC
>NZ_CANNCF010000020.1 GCF_947503045.1 uncultured Tateyamaria sp. | reverse complement strand
TCTGTGGGTGGCTCCTGCATTGCAAGAGTTTTTTAGCGATTTTCGCGGTCGTTTCGTCAGTACTGTCGTCTGTCCGGCCTGTTTGTGTTTTGGCATTGCCTCCACTGGCCCTGATGAATTCCGCGAGCGAGGTTCCAATCGGCTTATCGACCTCAGAGGGCCGGAGACATTCCCGGAGTGTCCTTGCTCTTGGTTGAGTTACTTCCGCATCATCACTTCAACGTCTTGCATCTCGTGGGCAGTCTGCGCGGTCAGAACGCTGGCTGCCGGTATTCTTGTTTCTTTGTCAGCATTGCCCAGATGGAACGCGCTGCCTTGTTTGCCATCGCGACTGTTGCCAGCCGAAACGGTTTGTCGGCAATGATCTTGGCTGTCCAGAGATCGACTTTCGCTGGCGACCGTTTTGCCATGACCGCGCGCGATGTCATACCCACAACCAGCAGCTTTCGAATGTAGCGATCCCCTTGCTTGGTGATCTTGCCCAGTTTCTCTTTGCCGCCGCTCGACTTGTTGAGCGGGGTGAGGCCCAGCCAGGCGGCCAGATCTCTTCCTGTTCGGAACTGATGCGCATCGCCGATAGTGGCGACAATCGCTGAGGCCGTGATCGGCCCGATCCCCGGCATGCGCATCAACCTGCGCGCATCTGCGTTCAACAGGGCATGTTGCTCGATCATCTTGGAGTATCCGTCGATGCGCTCGTTCAAGCCGATGAACTGATAGCACTGAATGCCGAGCATGCCGGTCGCGATCTCCGGCATGTCCGGGTGATCCCCAGCCAAGTGACGCTTCGCAAAAGCTGTCACCGCTTCGATCCCAATGGGCAGAATATGGCCGAACTCGCGCAGCAGGCTGCGTATCATATTGGCCAGCTGGGTGCGCTGCCGGACGGCCAAGTCGCGCGTGCGATGGATCGAGAGGATAGCTTGCTGGTCCTCCGTCTTGATCTCGACGAAGCGCATGGTCGGGCGTCGAACTGCCTCGCATATTGCTTCCGCATCAACCGCGTCGTTCTTGCCTCGCTTCACATACGGTTTGACGTAACCAGCGGGCATGAGCTTCACATCATGGCCGAGCGTGCGCAGCTGACGGCCCCAATGATGGGATGAACCGCAGGCTTCCATGCCTACGACGCAGGGCGGAAGCGTCTCAAAAAAGGCCAGTAGCTTCGCGCGCTTGATCGGCTTGTTAAAAATAACCTGGCCGTTCTCAGAAATGCCGTGCACTTGAAAAACGTCCTTGGCCAAATCGAGGCCGACTGTCTTTACTGTCATTGGGTGGCTCCTTTCCTAGCAGTCGTTGATAACTGCACTTTGGCACACTCGATGCCGGTGGAGCAGGAGCCACCCACCTCATCC
>NZ_CANNCF010000019.1 GCF_947503045.1 uncultured Tateyamaria sp. | reverse complement strand
CCGGACAGACGACAGTACTGACGAAACGACCGCGAAAATCGCTAAAAAACTCTTGCAATGCAGGAGCCACCCACAGACGACATTTGTTGGGTTAGCTAGCGCCGCAGTGCAGCTTCCCAATAGCAGTCTTTGATTTCTCATGGAAACAACAAAGAGAGCCCCGCATTCGAACGGGGCTCTCACTGCATATGTCATTGGCTCACTTGATGGCGAGGATGTCGTAGTTGCGCACGTTGGCGACAACGCCGTCATCCCAACCGCCTTTGACCAGATCAGAAGCCTGCGCATTCAGAAGACCTGCAACCTGACCGGCAAAATGGGCTTCGCGGCCTGAGTTGTCAGCGAAGATGTCGTAGATCGCGAAGTTTTTTTCGTCGATTTGCAAGGCCACCCAGAACAGAGTTTTCGGTTCTGTTTCGGCGACGATGGGACCGGCTGCGGTCAATAAGGCTGCCAAGTCGTCCGCTTTGCCGGGTGCAGCCTCGATGGCGATGTAAGTGGCCGTTGTCGCGCTGTATAGATCGACAGGCGCCTTGGCCGAAAGTACGTTTGAGTTGTTGATGTTGGCGACAACGCCAGCATCCCAACCACCAGCAACGAGAGCATCAGCGTTTTCGTTCAAAGCACCTGCGACAGCGCCCGAGAAATGCGCATTGCGTGCTTCTTCGTCAACGAAAATGTCAAAGATGGCCAGTGTGTCGTTGTCTCGCAGCGCGAACCAAAGCTCGGTTCCTGGTTCTGTGTCCTTTACGACGGGGGCAGCACCGGACAGAAACTCGGCGAAGGCTTCCGTTTGGCCTTCGGCGGCTGGCATTGCGATATAGCTTGCGGTGTAGTTGTCCATAACGTTTTCCTGTGCGTGAGAAGTGGATGCGGTTGCGATCAGTGCGATTGCGCC
Organism: uncultured Tateyamaria sp.; assembly: GCF_947503045.1. Lineage (GTDB taxonomy): Bacteria > Pseudomonadota > Alphaproteobacteria > Rhodobacterales > Rhodobacteraceae > Tateyamaria. Next base: position 1,182 of record NZ_CANNCF010000019.1, on the reverse strand, counting down.
GAGTGCGTTGAGGATTTGAGTTTTCATTTGTTGTCTCCTGGTTTGAGTTCATCTGAGTTCGTTTCGATGCACTCTTGTCTCACGACGGGTGTCTTCAGCTCCAATTCCGAGATTCTATTTTACGATAGGCAGTGGCTATGGTTCATTCGAAGCAATGAGACGGGAGTCCAACCACTATGGAAATGAACCAAGTTCGCTACTTCCTGGCTGTGTGCGAGCACCACAACTTCACCCACGCAGCAAGCGCGTCCAATGTTTCACAACCCTCGCTCACAACAGCAATCAAGAAGCTTGAGGACGAACTTGGCGGTGCGTTGTTCATCCGCGATCGTGCAGGTTGCCGCCTCACACCGCTTGGGCAACTAGTAAAACCAAGACTTGAGCGAGTTTATGCAGAAACGCTTGAAGCCAAAGCCGAGGCGGTGCGACACACACGACTGGAACGCGTGCCAATAGGCATCGGCATTGGGGATACGGTCGGGAACAACAAAATCGCTACAGCGGTGGAAAGGTTTAGGGAACGCCTTCCACAAGCGGAAATTGAGCTGATTGTAGGACGGACAGAAGACCTGCTTTCGAAGCTTCGAGACGGGCTATTGGATGTTGTCGTCGCCTCAACCGATGCGAGCCCTGACCTGTATCGAATAGATCATCTCTATGACGAGCAGTACCGTGTGGTGGTGAAAAAGGACCACGACTTGGCCAAGTTGGATGCCGTTACTCTCTGTGATCTTGCAAAGACAACCATGCTGGATCGGCCAAACTGCGAGATGCGAGACACCTTGCATGCGACCTGTTCTGATCTCGGACATTCCCTATACGCTTCCTACCGGTCCAACCGCGTGGATTGGCTCATTGATCTGGCACGCCAAGGTTCCGGTGCAGTTATCCTGCCTGAGACCGCCATCCCCAACGACATTGCGTTAACGACAATGCCAATCGAAGACATGCACATTCAAAGGGACATCGTAGCGCTCAGATATCGGCACCAAGCAACGCGACCGGAAGCTGATGAACTCGTGAAGGAGATGGCGCGAGGCTAGCGTCCACGGCCCATTCCTGCCGTTCAGCACCCGTTTGAGATTCTGCGGTCGCAGCCCGCATTGCTGATGGGGTGGATGGCTCCTGCTTCAACCGGCGTCGCAATGCGCCATAGTGCAGGTGTCAAAGTCTGCTTATGAG
>NZ_CANNCF010000018.1 GCF_947503045.1 uncultured Tateyamaria sp. | reverse complement strand
AAAGATGGCAACGGTTTTGGGAGTTGTAGATGTCATGTCACGCTCCTTTCGAGCAGGATTAAAGTGTCGAGAGTTCAGATGGATCAGCAGGAACAGCCTCAGGACGACCGTATGGCTACGCGCAGGCGAGCTCTTGGGTTTGCGTGCCCGCTGAAACACGGAGCTCATTTGGCGTCATGCCAATCAACTGTTTGAACGTTGAAGTCATATGAGATTGTGAAGAAAAGCCTGTCTTATAAGCAACGTCGCTGATCGTGTTCTCGCCGGCCTGAAGCTCTGTGCATGCGACGTCGACACGTCTTTCCAGGACATATTTGTGCGGTGTTCTGCCTGTACGCGCCTTGAATAGGCGCGAGAAATGGGCCGTGGAGTAGTCGCAAAGTTCCGCGAGATCATTGATCTTAATGGGACGATCAAGATTGCGTTCAACATATGCGTCAATGGCCTTCAGTTGCCACTTTGGAAGTTCTGGTTCTGCGCCGGCCCTCGTGCAGAGCGCTTGCAGCTCGGCTAGGCCCAGTACAGCAAATGAATAAGCATAGCTCTGAAGCTGGTGTAAGTTTTTGTCAGAATGGCGACGAGCGGCTTCAGCCAACGCGGTAAAACACGGGGACCGACCGCGGATTTGACCGCTGGAACCCGATGAGCGCCCCATTCCAACTTGTTCGCAGATATAGCTGCCGACAGTTACCATCACAAAAGCACCGGCTGCGGTATAGGATTCACCGTTGGTCGACCCGGGTATCAATAGGCATTCCCCGACTCGAAGATCGGCAGGCAACAGTGAAACTGACGCGGGGCCGAAACAGACAAAGATGCGGTCCAAGTCATTTTCACTATCGACTGTTAGGGGGTCTTCCTCGACCTGGTGCACGATCAAATGAGCAAGCGAACGACTATCCGCGTCGGCATGCATTGATACCCGTACCGCGCTCATGCCGCTTAGTAGGTCTCTGGTGTCGTGTACTGTCATTTTGCAATCCTCACATGGCACAATCTCGAGTGGGTCGAGAGCTGCTCTGAGGATCGCTGCGCAACATTGATTTCAGCAACACATATAGGCGACTTTAGATCTGAAGAGTTCTGAAGTAGATCATAAGGTATTGTTAGTATTATATTTATTGAGCTTTCATCGTTGATGACGAAAGTGGCTTAAGGTAAGAAGCAAAGGGGAGATATGTGGCCCATCGGGTACTTAGTCCCGCCTGTCCAAATCATTTACGGGGTATGGAGCCGAGTCTGCCTAAACACTGCTAATTTCCGGGTACTTGGATCTACCAAATCTCCAGCCGGTTCTTCTTTCTGAGATGAAACCCTAGCGGTCAATCCCCAGACCTCTTACGGAGGCGTCAGTCAAACTGGAGAATCAGGCGCAAGTGCATCTACTTCGGCACTGGATCGGGTTGGCGCTCGTCGAACCTTCAGCAACTCGGTGACAAAGCTTGGGTTTCACAACTTGAGAATTGGCTATCAAGACTGCGGTTTTTCGGACGATATAGGTCAGTCCAAGACCGTGTCGTCGGATTGTAACTTGTCCGCTTGTGCTGTGATGGCTGCCCAGTTCTCACTGGATTGTTCGTACATTTGATCAATCAATGATCGAAACTCTGCATTCGTCCGTGCGGCTTCAAAAACAGGAGCCCGCTCCAACGCACCTATGAACATGAAACCTTCATCGATACCGGCCCTGATGGTCGCCAAAAGCGCTTGATCGTCGCCTTCCAACGCGTGCAACCCGGCGAGCGCTCGGTACTCTTCTTCGAGTTCTAAACTGCTAAGAGGGCGATCTCTGAAGTACTCACGAACGTTCACTAGGATTGTCTCAGCTTCTGGGTCCGCGTTCTTCAAATTCACGTCAGCGAGAAAAATTGCGTCAAACAAGAAGGTTGTCGAGATTTGTGTATCGGGTGACTTAAGCTCACTAAAGAGACCCGTAACGTTCAAGTATTCATACAATGGGGTGCTTTCTCCGAAGATATATGCCGAATAGCCCGCAAATTGTGCCAGTGGGTCTTGGGATAAGCTTGCTTTCGCTTTTGCTTCGTCCCCTGCGAATGTGTGGCCGAGGACCAAGTATGACGGCGAGGTTACGAATTCTTCAAACCGTTCGATTTGTCCAATACTATGGAGTAGCAAAAGCATCTGGAATTGAGCTTCGGAATTTCCCGGGGCGATAGACAGAGCATCGCTCAAAAGGAGATAGGCTTGTGCGTATTCACCTGTCTCCTTGGAGAACACCGCTAAATCAGTCAACGCCTCAACATTTTGACCGTTCCATCGTAGATTTTCCCTCGCATGAACGAAAGCTTCCCTAAGAGATCGGTTTTCAAATTTGGACCTTGCTACACGAGACAGCAAGACAGGGGAGAGCGGATCGAATGTGAGGGCTTTCTCAAATGCTTCTTCCGAAGCAACAACGTTGCCAATCCGCCGAAGGCTTTCGGCGCGCAAGAGGATTGCTCTTTGATTGTTTGGATCGATTGCGAGGGCGCGGTCATAGTACTGCAATTCCAGCGTTAACTTGTCGTGGTAGCGCGCCTGAATCCCAAGGGCCACAAGCACATCCGGGCTCTCGGAGGAGATGCTTTTTGCTTTCTCAACATAGTTATCAATAGCCAGAGCCGCGCGAACCGTCGTGAAGCCTGCATATTCTGCGGCCAGATGATGTGCAAAAACCATACCCGTATAAGCGGGGACAAAATTTGGTTCTTGTGCGACAACACCTTCTAGGATCGCGATGGCTTCGATAACTTGATCTCCTTCACGCGATCGCAACAAAGCGGTTGCTTGCTCAAACTCTTCATGGGCGTCAGGTGAAATGAGCCCCTCTGAAGGCAGGTTGGATGTTATGCCCAACGCGTTAAGAAGGCTAAGGGAAGCAGTTCTGACAGATTTGCTCCGCGGTTCTTCAAATTGGCTCGGATTGTTAGGTAGTCTCACCGTGTGCGTCCACTTAACGAGGTTTGTGCGGGCCTCCGTCATCCTGATGGTCACTCTAAGCTGATCCGCTTCTGCAACGACGTTGCCAGATATGAGATAACCCGCGCCTAGAGCGTCAGTGATCTCCCCGGGTGAGGCGCTGGTGTCCTTGAAACGGAAGGAGGATAGAGAGGACACGACCTTGAGATCAGGTATCGTGCTCAGCGTATCGATCAGCGATTGGGCAAAGTGCAAATTTTCAACCACTGTGCGCAAATCTTGACTATTCGTAGTGAACGGCAAGACCGCAACTGTGCTGCTGGACCTGACTTCATCGAGGACCCGCTGAGTGGGCTGAGCAACAACTTGGTCTGGTGCGTCCGAACCTGTTCGGAACCCATTTGGCAACACCACCACAAAAACCAATGAGGCCGCCGCTAAAATTCCTGCACCGATGAGAGACCGTTTCAAAGGCAATCTCGGCTTTGCCCTGCTCTCGCTGGGCTCCGAGGTCTTTGGTTCGTCGTTCTGATCTAGCCGATCCTCGTCCAGCATGGTGACATCGCCAATGAACTTATAGCCTTCATTCATGAAAGTTTTGATCAGGCGTTGACTACGGCCGTCATCGCGAATTGCTCTTCGGGCAGCTCTAATGCGGTTGTCGATCACGGAAGGAGACACAGATTTGCCTTGCCAGACCTCTTTGAGAAGTGTCTCGCGCGCCACGATTTCTCCGGCATTGAGCAGAAGGATGTAAAGGACCTGGCAGATTTGGGGTTCGAGCGGAACAAGTTCGTCATCGCGAAAAAGTTCGTGTCGCTTTCCATCAAATCTATAGTTTTCAAAGACGAAACTTTTCATGGCTGAGCCCCTGTAGACCTGTTTGGTTCAGCACCGCCTTTGCCGCTCAGAGCAATGGTTCCGTGTTTAGAGAAGACGCACGCTGTATAACGTAAGGCAAATTAGCTAGCACGCTAGCGATCGTCAACAAGGGTGTTGTGAGGCCTTACCCGGGATCGTGACCAAAGCAATGGTAGTCAGGAACGGCTGCCATTTCTTCTAAAACAGTGACACGACATTGCTCATTTAGTGCCAACTATCAACGGGCTGCATGTCAATATGTGGATAGCGATGAGATCTGAAGGAGCCGGGTTTTCTAGGTCCGTGAACTGGTCACTAATGCTACGGTGCTGCACCTGTGTTTCTCGATTTGAAAGCCTACGGCGACAGCGAAACAAAGAGTGGATCGATGCCCTATTGGCGGGCAGATGGCCAGTCAGAGATGAAGCCGTCACGGTTAGGCATCCTAATGATCGGCAGAGAGTCTGCATCCAACACATAGTGCTTGGAGACGATTCCATTAACATGCAGCAGGTATGCCGTGACCGCATAGACCTCTGAATCGCTTAAGCTGCCGGGGCTTTGGTAGGGCATCGCCCGGCGCACATAGTCAAAGACCGTAGTCGAATAAGGCCAATAGCTGCCCAGTGTTCTGTTTTGCTGTCCTTGCGTGAGCTGGCCAATTCCGCCGACCAAAGAACCTGCGGGGCCGTTCTTGGCCGCATCGCCATGACACGCAGAGCACTTGTCCGCATAAATTGCGGCACCCTCCAAGGCGCTGCCCATACCGGGCGGCAAACTACGCCCGTCAGGACTGATCGAGATATCCCAAGGTGCGATATCACTCTCGCTTATCGGATCTCCGAGCTGCTGTGCTTCGGCTGGGAGCACGAGCGCCAAAACGATCAACAGCCCAGTAAGAATATGTGTCCGGTTGTCATACATACACATTGCTAACCTCACCGTCTTGGCTGACGCCCCAGCTCTGGATTGCGTTTAGATGATAGATTTGCCCGGCAGCAAAAGGTTCGTACCAGTCAGTCCGGATGGGCTGAACCGCACCCGTATCGTCGGTCGCACGGCTCATTAGGATCGAAGGACTTCCGTCCCAGTGCCAGGCGATTGCAAATCTGGTCATTGCCTTGGGCAAGATAGCGCCGTGCAAAACGGCATCCGCCCACGACCTTCCGCCATCTGCAGAAACTTCAACTTTTGCGATCTTGCCAGCGCCAGACCAGGCCACTCCTCTAACTTGCTGCAAACCCTCCCGAACGGGTGGCCCGCCAAATGAGGGTGTAGTGATTGTGGATTTGACCCCAAGTTCGAAGGTGAACTGTCGGGCAAGGCCATCCTTTTGAAGCAAGGTATGTTTCGACGTTTCATCTCTGGCATATGTGGCATCAGACATGACTTTGATCCGGCGTAGCCATTTGACACTCGTGCTGCCTTGCCAACCAGGAATCACAAGACGCATTGGATATCCCTGCTCTGGACGCAGACGTTCTCCATTCTGGTAGAACGCTATCAGTACTTCGCCCTCCCAAGCCTTGGAGATCGGGATACTGCGAGAGTATTTGGCAGCGTCCGCGCCTTCTGCCAGCAACCATGAGCCAGCCAGGTCGACGTGGGCTTCTTCCAAAAGAGCGGCTAAGGGTACGCCGGTCCACTCTGCGTTGCCAATCAACCCATGAAGCTCACCGGCGCTGCGCTGTTGGGGCTCTTGCAAGCTGTTGAAGAAACTATTGCGAGCACATTCGACAAACGCTGTACGGGTCACCATCGGATATTTCAGCAGATTTGAGACCGAGAAAACCAATGGTCTTTCGACGAGGCCGTGAATGACAAACTCATGCGAGCCGGGGTCAATTTCAGGGATGCCACTATGGTGGCGCTCGAAAAATAGGCCGTTGGGTGTGATTGTGCCTGCTAGCTTTTCAAGCGGTGTAAAAGAAACGCCCGACCCATCTCCAAAACCTTCGGGAAAGAGACCAAGAACTGGACGGGTTACATGGCTTTCAAACGGGGAAGGTTGGCCGTATTGGCTTTGGATGAGGCCGGGCGCCGAGCTCCATTCAGGAACTCGAAGTGGATCTGAGGACGCCTGGGTTGTGACCATGCCGACAGGTACGGCAAGAAGGCTATTCTTTAGAAGCCAGCGACGGTTTATCAAACCACCGCCAGCAGCGCGGTCTTCGGTCCCAGGGGAGAAACAGGATGAAGACATGATAACCTCACGTTCCAGGTGCTTGGGAGGATGGCCGTCCTCAGATCGACGGGAATGGCTTTGAAGGGTCTTTTGTGCGTGTGAGCGAATGTTCCATCAGATCGCACTTGCAGTCGTATTGATGCTTCATTTCGAATCTTCCTTGATCCAGATTTGACGCCGATTTTGGTTCGGACCGGCGAGGCGGCATGCAGTGTGCGATCACTTTGTGCTAAAAAAGTATTGTTGGATTTCGAGATCCGAACATGAATTCAAGAATCGTGATCTTGCTTTGTTTGTTGTGTCGGTTGCTTTCCAAGATGTTGCTTTGGGAATCAAGAAAGACACTTCGGACTTCTGGCCTGCTGCGAATGTCGAGCAGTGACTTTGTAGGTGAAGAAGCGCTGAACTTTTTGTCGGTAAGTCCAATCCGGAATCAGCCAGAGCATGCCTGACCAAGATGTCTTCAGCACGATGTTTTCTCGGATCTGACAGAGATTAGGAAGGCCATCCAGGGCGCATCGGTCGAAACGCCTTGATAGCTATAATTGATGGATCGTTCAGGGTGAATAGAAGCAGCAGATCGCTTCGACCGGGTCAGTTTGCTCAGCTGCGTTATTGACTGCCAAGACGGGTAGGCGCAGCGATCAGTCTATCATATACTTGGTGACCAACTGTCGAACAGGCCAACTTGAATCTGTGCCACGCGGACACCAAAAATCGACCTTTGAAGAGTAAGTCCCCTTCGCGATCTCTTCCTCATCTCTCGTAGCAAGACGTATCCCAACTGGCCCAGCGTATCCCTCAACCAGCAATGAAACGCCTGGTCCTTCAACGCCTGCCAGAAGCACATCGATGACTGCAAGGATGCTGTCAGGCGAACTTTCGTCGCGTAACGTCGCGGCGGTATCGTCTGGGGATGAGCGGGGTGGATACGGGAGTGTAAGGGTGAAGGTTTCATCGAGCTGTGCGACCAATGTGCGATACTCAATTGATCCATTGTCAAAGCCGTGAAGTAATACCAAAACCGAGGCGGAGGGATCGTTTTCGTACCGCAGAAGCATTTTGTGATCCGCGATTTTTGCAACCGCGAAATGAGTGTCGGCCGCCAGACTCTGACCCGACAATAGGGCCGCCAAAGCGAAAAAGGTTGTGAGGGTTAATTTAGGCGTCTGCATTCGAATAATCCTTTTTGCTCTATGTCCTTGATCGGTGTCGGATGTTGTCCAGTTCGTTCGGCCAACACCACCACCATCGCGATGGCATCAGGTGCACCTGGGACACGGGGCGACATGGACGGCTCTACCATCTCATCATAGCGCGCCGCTCCTGTACCGCTTTCAGCGAGGAACGGAGAATTACAGAAATCTATGATTTATTGGCTCGCCTCACTTCGATGCGACTCCAGGACCCTTGCTTGCCGATGACGTGATCTTTAGGAGTGAATGCAACAAACAGCAGTATGTACACATGACTGACCCCATCGAACCAACCTCGTCATTTTTGGATCAGCAGCTTTGTTTTGCGCTCTATTCCACGTCGCGCGCTTTCACAAAAGTCTACTCTAAATACCTGTCTGATCTTGGGCTGACCTATCCTCAATATCTCGCAATGCTGGTGCTTTGGGAGACGGATGGTCTCAACGTCAAGGAGATCGCTGATCGGCTGAATTTGGAGGGGGCCACAGCCACGCCTTTGATCCAGCGTCTCGTTCGGCTTGGGCTTGTTTATAAGAAACGCAGCCAGGACGATGAGCGCTGCCAGGACGTTTTTATTTCCGAGAGTGGGGCGGCGCTACGCGAAAAAGCCATGGAAATACCGAACAAACTCGGTAAATTGCTTAATCTCTCTGAAGAACAGGCAGGAAAGCTCTTAGCGGAAACCAAGACACTGAGAGCCACTCTGCAAGCCGCGATTTAGACCTCTCCGAACAGTCTTTCATTGTCCGGCTATGCTGGGCCTGCCGACCATTCAGTTGTTACCGACAACATCTCGCGACCGATCCGGGGCTTTCGTTAGTGTGAGCCCCAAAGCTGGTTTTTCGCACGCGCTGCTGGCTTGAGCGCGTGCGGGTGATGGCGAGGTCGGAGGCTACGACCAGCTGTTGATGTGATCGGCGACGCTTGTGAGCTTGACGCCGAACGTGGTTT
>NZ_CANNCF010000017.1 GCF_947503045.1 uncultured Tateyamaria sp. | reverse complement strand
GGCACGGGCCTGACCAACGTGACCACGCTGGGCGACGAAAACGACGCCCAGGCCAGTGCCGCCCTGTGGGAAGCGCTTTTCGTCGAGCAAGAAGAAGTTCAGATTAAGACATTTGACGATGGGCGTGTTGTGGAGACAACCTCTGTGGGCGGTGTACGAGTAAGCAGCATTGCAAGCGACATCAGTGATGCTTTTGTCTGGGACACCAAGGAACTGCTCTACGAAGTAAATGGCCAGCGTGAAGGTCGCATCACAACATTTGACGACGGTCGTGTTATCGAGACTACCTTTGAGGATGGTGTGCGAGCAAGCAAGATTGCAAGCGACAAAAGTGATGCGTTTGCCTGGGACACCAATGAGCTGTTCTATGATGCCAACGGGCAACGTGAAAGTCGTATCGTAACATTTAACGATGGGCGTGAGATCGAGACTACTTTTGTAGATGGTGTGCGAGTAACCAGTATCGCACGTGACTTAAGTGATGCTTTTGTCTGGGACACCAATGAATTGTTCTATGATGTCAACGGGCAACGTGAGGGCCGCATCACAACATTTGACGATGGGCGTGTCATTGAGACAGGCCTGACGTCTTCGGCGACAATGTCTGATGAGGTGAGCGTCCACACTAGTACCACCCATTTCGCTGATCCGAGATTTGGTGATGCGAGCGGAGAATCTGTTTACTTTGTTGATACTGGCTCAACAGACATGCAGATACTCTGACATTGGTTTCCGAAAACTCAATCAAAACAGCCATGTGTCGCCAATGCCAGATGTAACAAACGTGGCTTTGCCAATGCTCCGTTGAATAGGATCAGTGCGTAAAAATGTCGTTTTGTCATCCGCGATCTCTCAGGGAGAATATCCAACGGTTTGCGAACGCAAACCAGCAAAGCTGAGGCCCCGAAAATTAAGATCGGGGCCTCTCAAAACAAGTCCCAGGAATTTGATAAGTGTAGTGGGGGTCGATCTGGAAGAGCCGCCCCAAGCAAAAATCACAGATGCTTTTGTCTGCCGAATTCGGCGGACTCCATGAGGAGCAGGTCAAGTGGGCTTGGCAATCAACGAGACCGTCGAGAAAGTTGATAGCCATCAAGTTTTGTCTCTCTTGGAAAGGTCACTTGCTAGGTTGTCGAATTGTGGGAGCAGCGTGCAATCTCTTGGCAAACCTGATCAATTTTTTTTGGCTAAGCTACGTGCTCGGCAAGCTTAGTATGTCTGATGGCTCAAGGGTCGTTGCGACGGTTTCCGCTATCTCAGTTTCATCATCTCTTCTCTGAAGGCCTCGGTTGGGGTGCACCAGCTATGGCACTTTCTGGGTGTGCCGTTCAGGCGGTTGCAAATCGCCTTCACATTGCGATTTGAGAGCGCCGCGAGCTGGGTGTCACATGGCAAATATCGGCGCGCACGCTTGTTCAGATTTTCGACCGATCCTTTCTACCAGGGCGCTTGCGGATCGCAGAACCAGCTATCAGTATCGATGCCCGATTCCAGCTTGCGCCACGCGCGGAACTCAAAACCGCGATCAAAGGTGATCGACTTGCGAGTTGGTTGGGGCAGGGGTTCCATCACGTCCATCAGCTTATTGATGAAGTGTGTGGAACTACGGTCGTTGTTACGGAACAGAACAGCAAACCGGGTCTTGCGTTCGATCAATGAGGCGGCATTCATTGTGCCCTGAGAGCGTTCAAAGTTCTTCAGATCGCCTTCCCATTCGCCGAAAGTCTCGCGGCTCTTCACGTAGTCAGGGCGTTCGTAGATCGACCGATCCGACGGAAATACCTGGCCTCTGGGGCGTCTGGCATAGCGCGGCTGCCATTTTTTTGCGTCTGCTTGGCAAATGGCGCGCAAGTTGTTCTGACTGTCCTTCGGCGCTGTAAACCTAAGCGTAAATCGTTTCGTGGCTGACCCGAACAGGCTGGTCATCAAAGCCAAGGCGAGCGGCGATCTGTTCCGGTGTCCAGCCGATCTTCAACTGGGCGATGACATGGGCGCGTAAATCCTCCAGCCGGATCAGCTTGCGCCTTCGAGCACGTCGATCGGTGGCATACTTCTGGGCATTCATCCCGTAGTAGCCATTCAGGTACGGCAGCTCTTCATCGGTGAAATAGTTCCGCTTGATCTCGCGATAGACGGTCGAGCGATGCCTGCCAATCTCAGCTGCGATCTTGCTTACAGGCACTTTTGCATTCAGCATGTCTTCGATTGCGCGTCTCTCACGCAAATCCAGCTCTGTGCGGGCGATGTCCGTTTTCCCTGCTTTTTCAGCATGATAGGGAAATTGTCGCAACCCAGTTTAGAACGCGCCCCGCTACACTTCTGTGTTGCAACCAAGTAGAAATGTCACCGGGTTTGCAAAGCAGAAGTGTCACCAAGAGTACTGACGGGAGCAAGGCTTAGCAGCCCGGAGACCTCACATATCGCAGGGCTGATAAGCCTTGCGGTGTTACGGTGCAGGCTACGAGGAGGTGTCAAAAAATTGTCACGCTGTTTGGTTAAGCTGTTGGCAGTATCCCTGACTTGGGACGGTTAAAGTGATTCATAGCTTGTTCAATGCTCCGCGCGCCTATCCGGCATTTTACGAGCCGTATTATGACAGCTTCAATTTCTACGATGGTCGCGAGGCTTGGTTGCAGAGCATTGTGAGTATCCCGCCTAAAGCAGTCCATCTGTTCAGCGTTCATTGGCTTCATTTAGAGGTCTATAATGGCGGTTTTTGGCAGTACTTCCTTAACTCGACCGGGACTACCGCACCGGAAGCGATTGAAGGCTTTACGGCCATTGCTATGCCTGATGTGAGCCGAGTTGTCGAAGAAGCCATGGCTCAGCTTGGAAGTACGTTTCCGGGTGATAAGAGCACGCGGGAAGAAACTGTTGGGCCGCCAGATAATCGAATGGACTTCGGCGACTTAGACGACAGGTTCTACGAACTGGCTGATACAGAGAAGTTTTTCCGAAAGCTGCCGAAGTTTGTGCCGTTCGCTGATGCTTATGCGGCGACAGGTTAGTTCGCGTCTTCAGCAGCCCGTTCGGCCCGCCTTCGTTCATAATACGCTTCCATCTTTGACGGGCGTCCTCTCGGTCGGCGTCCGGTCTTCTTGTAGCCGTTCCTTGCACTCTCCGGTTTGACTTTCGGCGGCGGTGCAACCTTCTCCTGCTCTTCCTTGATATGAGCCAGGACTGCACCGAGACGTTTGTTCTCTGTGATCGCTACGTGGGTCACGCGCTGTTGGTACGGATCGAAGATGCTATGGGGCAGGGCGACGCCTTTGGTACGGACTTGGACGCGCCCATCTGCAAACTCATAAATATCGACGTACTTGCCAACGAGACCGCGTGTCAGGTCGTTCACCTCCAGCCGGATGCGCTTGCGGTCGTACTTCAGCGTCAAGTCCTTGGTGACATAGCGCTTGTCACGCAGGCAGAAGACTTCCGCCAGCCGATCCGGCTCAATGTTCAAAGCACGATGCAGATTGTCTGGCTTTGCCGGGGCCTTTGCAAACTTGGCATTGTAGCGTTCAACAAAGCCCTCCAGAAACGCGTTGCCGTCATCCATGTCGGAGATGCCCGCAATGCGCAGTTCCTTTACCAGCCGATCTTGCAGTGTCCGGTTCGCACGCTCGACACGACCTTTGGCCTGGCTCGAATTGGCGCAGATGATCTCGATGTTCAGCTCGGCCAGAGCGCGACCGAATTGAGTCATGCCCGTCATGTGTTCATTGGGATTCGGCACCCTGAACACCGTATGATTGTCGCTGTAGAAGGCAACAGGGCGACCATGCTTCAGCAGATAGCTTTCCAGTGCCTCGAAATCGGTGAACGTGCTCTCAGACTTTACGAACCGCAGTTCCATCAAGGTGCTCGTCGCGTCGTCAATGAAGACGAGCAGGGTGCACGGATCGCCCCGATCTTCGAACCAACGATGGTCTGAGCCGTCGATTTGGATCAGCTATCCGAAACATTCTCGCCGTAAGCGCGGCTGGTGGAATGTCCGCCGTTGTTTGCGCGACAACCAGATCCCATCTTCCTGCATCCACTTACGAACCGTCTCACGCGAGACCTTGAAGCCGTGATGTTCAGCCAGCATCTCAGCGGCCAAAGTCGGCCCAAAGTCCGCGTAGCTTTCCTTGATCAGGTTCAGCGCATAATCGCGCTTGGCATGATGAATGCGATTGTTTGGCGGCTTGCCACGCGCCTTGTGCCGGATCGCCGACGCGCCATCCTGACGATACCGCTTCAACAGTCGGAAAATCTGCCGACGCGTCAAGTCCAGCATATTCGACGCATTGTCGACACTCAGCCGTCCATCATCAACCTGCGCCAAAACCTCCACGCGGTTCAACTCGCGCTCGCTCATTACCACCCATCCCATGTCCGCTCACCCTCATTGATTTTTGAGGGCAGAGTGACATTCCTGAATTGCTCATGGGTGACATTTTAGCTTTGCGGTTACACATGATCTAACGCATAAGGATACTTATGCGCTCTTTAGCCTTCCACCGGTCCTGCTGCTGTCTGTGACTGACCCCTGCCCTACTCGCAACCTATGTCGCGAAACCATAGAGTCCGTCTTGTTCAGGATGATGCTTCTTGCCTAACTGCTTCCTCCAAACGGTCGTTTTATCGCGATACCTTAAATTGCAAACGGCCCGATTTCATGCCCTTGATAGGCTACGCGCGAGTTTCCACGGAGGATCAGACCCCCCTGCCCCAGTCTGAGGCCCTTCAATCTGCTGGCTGCGCCGAAATCTTCGAAGAACACGCCTCCGGCGGCAATCGCGCGCGTCCAGTGCTTGCGCGCGTGCTCGAACGTGTCCAGAACGGCGACACGCTGGTCGTCGTGCGGATCGACCGGCTTGCGCGTTCTTTGTCGCATTTGCTGGAAGTCATCGAACGTCTGGAGGCCAAGGGGGCTTTCTTTCGCTCCCTCCAAGACCCGATCGACACGGCTTCCCCACAAGGAAAGTTCACGCTGCAGGTTCTGGGCGCAGCGGCCGAGTTCGAACGCGCTCTGATCCGCGAACGCACCAAGGCCGGGCTGGCGAGCGCCCGTAGTAAGGGCCGGGTCGGCGGGAACCCGGGCCTACGCGCCGGCGATCCAGCGGCGCTACGCAAGGTGCGGCTCGCGCGGCAAGACGGCTATATGGAGCGCTTGAACGAGACCGCGCAGGACTGGGTGCCCCATGTGCGCCGCATGCGCCCCGATATGGCTTGGGAAGACTTGCTGCGGATCATCAATGGCCCCCTGCCCCACGACCGCCATTGGACCCAGAGCCGCTTGCTGCGTGCCGTGAAAGCCTATGTGCGTGACGGGTTCCTGCCCGCAGAGGTGCTGGACCGTGCCGGACGCCGCGAAGCAGACGACCGCCTGCCTGCGATTGTCGCCGCGATCAAAGGCGCAGATCCCGGCATTACGCTGCAGGCGATCTGTGACCGGCTGGAATCCATGCGTGTGCGCACGCCGCGTGGACGCATGAGCTGGCAGCCGTCGTCCGTGAGGATGCTGCTGGAACGCGCGGAGAAGTTGGGCTTGCTGAAGTGCGCGCAATAAACACAACCTTGCAAATCTTCCAACTCATGGAACGATTGCAAGGTTGCAGCCCATTTTCTGGTCAGGTGAATGGATTCACGACGCGTAACTGATCTTCGACCAGCAATCCGTCGTGCATATCTTCGCTCCACAAAGTCGTGCATCCAGCAATAAGAGCGGCCGACACAATCATCGCGTCATAGACCGAAAGCTGGTATTTTTCTGCCAAAGCTCGGCCCACAAGATGGGTTTGGACAGACAGGTCCTCGACTGGACACAAGGATTGGACCCCTGCGAGAAAAGCGCCGGTCTCCTCCCAACTGAGACCGGCTTTCCTCCGGCAATTGACCATCGCTTCGTTCAGGACCTGCACACTGATCCGCGGCCCTTGCCCCAGGATGTCTTCCGCCCGATCCGCCTTTGGGCCGTCGTCAAGAAGGTAAAGGACGACATTTGTATCCGCGAATTCAGCGCTCATGCGCAGCGTCGCGGCTCAGGCGTGCGTCCTTGGATAGCTTTCCGCGAAACCGCCTTAGCCCTTGCAGGACT
Organism: uncultured Tateyamaria sp.; assembly: GCF_947503045.1. Lineage (GTDB taxonomy): Bacteria > Pseudomonadota > Alphaproteobacteria > Rhodobacterales > Rhodobacteraceae > Tateyamaria. The sequence goes on along the minus strand of NZ_CANNCF010000017.1, from coordinate 15,494 downwards.
TCATCGGCGCGAGGTTGGCGCTGGACGAGCAAAGTACCGTCGTCCTTTATCAGATCGATTTGGTCACCCTCTTTGAGGCCAAGTTCGCGCACAAGATCGGCAGGCAGCCGGACCGCGAGCGAATTCCCCCATTTTGCAACTTGCATGTTGTCGTTCCTCCAAGTGGATATACGGTCCTATATGTATATCATCCTGCCGCAATTGCCAAGATCAGCATGCGACGACGACGGCGAATGGGCTTGTGTTTCGACGGTGAGCTCACACAAGATGTGGAAAAAACTTGCGCGAATCCGACTCTTACGGCAATAGTCACGGAAACGAGGCGAAAAACGTCAATAATCGTGAACACGCCGAAGATGCGTAGCGCGGATCGAGAGGGCAGATGAACAAGACTTTCGTGCATCAGGACCTGAACGCGGTCATCCGCCAGCATTCCGAGTGGCTGGCCAACCAGTTGCATTCACAACGCGAAAGCCTGTTTCCCCCAGACGCCACAAAGGAAATGCGCAAATTCACCTCCGGCGAGGCGGCAGCGCTTCTTGGTGTGAACGACTCATACCTGCGCAAAATCAACCTTGATGGCAAGGGCCCTTCGCCTGAACTGACGGCCGGCAATCGTCGCCTGTATTCCGCGCAGGACATTCAGGCCCTGCGTGTCCTGCTGGAAAAGACCGCGCGCAAGCCTGGAGACTATATCCCCGGACGGCGTGACGGCGATCACCTGCAAGTCATCGGTGTGATGAACTTCAAGGGTGGCTCGGGCAAAACGACGACTTCGGCACACCTTGCACAACGGCTGGCCTTGCGCGGTTATCGCGTCCTGGGCATTGATCTTGATCCGCAGGCCTCATTCACGGCGTTACATGGCGTACAGCCCGAATTCGATCTGACAGATGGCGGCACGCTCTATGACGCGATCCGCTATGACGACCCAGAGCCGATCCGCGCTGTCATCCGCAAGACCTATATCCCGAACCTCGACCTGATCCCGGGCAATCTGGAACTGATGGAGTTCGAACACGAAACGCCGCGTGCTCTTTCACAAGGCAACGCAGGTCTGTTCTTTTTCCGCGTGAAAGAGGCGTTGGCGCAGGTTGACGGCGATTACGACGTTGTGGTCATCGACTGCCCGCCGCAACTGGGCTTTCTCACCATGTCCGCACTTTCTGCGGCCACCGGCGTGCTGGTCACAATTCATCCGGAAATGCTCGACGTGATGTCGATGTCGCAATTTCTGCGCATGACGGCTGATCTGATGGACGTGATCGCCGAAAGCGGTGCGGACATGTCCCACGACTGGATGCGCTATGCGCTGACACGCTATGAACCTCAGGATGCACCACAAAACCGGATCGTCGCCTTTCTGCGCACCATGTATGGCGATGCGGTGCTCAACTCGCCAATGCTCAAATCCACGGCGATCTCCGATGCAGGTCTGACAAAGCAAACCCTATACGAAGTCGAGCGGAGCGCCTTTACCCGCACGACCTATGATCGCGCCCTTGAAAGCCTGAACGCGCTGAACGACGAAGTCGCTGATCTTATTCAGAAAACGTGGGGGCGGTCATGACGAGTGGCAAGAAAAAACGGATGTCGATGCTCAATAATCTCGCGGCAGCCGGTGGCCCGGCCCCTACCCCTCAGGCTGGCGCCGTAACCCCTATGATGACGTCCAACCGCGCCCTGCGCTCGGCCCGTGATGCGGTCGATTCACATCATGTCTGGGAACTCGACCCGGCCAGTATCGTCGACGACCGAGTGGCCGACCGGCTTGATCCTGCGGATGTGCATGATCTGCGCGCCGCAATCGAGGCGAATGGTCAGACCGTACCAATTCTTGTGCGCCGGCACCCGTCAGAGACGGACCGCTATCTGCTCGTCTATGGTCGCCGCCGGCTCGAGGCGATCCGCCAGTCCGACAAGGTCGCCAAGGTGCGCGCACTGGTCGCCAATCTGGATGATGACAGCGCCCTGCGTGCGCAGATTTCCGAAAACATGGCGCGCCGCGATTTATCCTTCATTGAAAAGGCGATTTTTGCGCAAGAACTCGTATCGTCGGGCTTTGGAAATCAATCACAGGTTGCAGAAATTCTGACTGTGACCAAATCTTCGGTGTCCATGGCCATCGCCATCGCCGACATGGTCGGTACAGACCTCATCCGCGCCATCGGTGCTGCACACGGCATCGGCCGACCCCGGTGGGAGGCCATGGGCCGTGCCATCGCGGACAAGGGCCTGGATCGGGGCAGCCTGATCCGCCTTGCTGAGGAAACCCATGGCAAGGCCGATGTGGCCATGGTGATTGATGCCGCACCTGCGACCGACGACCCCTCTGTGCAGGCGTTCGAGGCCGTGTCGAAGGTTGTCACAAGGTTAGTCAAACCGGCCAAGGCCCCCTCCCCTTCTGCTGCATCCAGTCAGCCTCTCAGGATTGGGGGCAAACGTGGCGGCACGCTCAAACGCACCGCCAAAGGGATCTCGATCGAGTTGCAGAATAGTAAGTTTGCCGACTGGGTAGAGTCTGAAGCCGATGATTTGATTGAAGAACTTCACGAACGCTGGAAGCAGCGTTCAGAAGACTGAGGAAGAGCAAAAACCAAAAACAGGAGGCACGAAAAAGCCAAAGAAAAGGTCCCGCAAAGCGACCGCCCTACGAGACCCTGACTTGTTCTTAGCACTCTCAAGTTAGTCTCGGACGCCGTTTTTCGCAAGTCTTAAGTGATTCGCGGACAGTGATTTCTTTGTCTTCGTGAATGTAAAATGGACTACACCCCCGTAACGCCTTTCAGGCGACCCATAAATGCTGCCATTCTGCACTATCAGGCAGCGGCGCAACAGGACCTCCCGCCTTCCGGCGTCAACAAATGGGAAGCACTTCGCGAACTCGCCGCTGCCCGTATCGCCTTCGGCTTGTCCGACCGTGATTTGAGCGTGCTTCAGGCATTGGTCAGTTTCCATCAGGCCACGATCGTTGGCGGGAACGATAGTGAAACCGTCGTGCATCCGTCCAACAAGGCTATTTGTGAGCGCCTGAACGGCATGCCCTGCTCGACCATGCGGCGGCATCTGGCGAACCTGGTGCAAACCGGTTTCGTCGTGCGTCGAGACAGTCCCAATGGCAAGCGTTACGCGCGCCGGTATGGCGACGAAAAGATCGCTTTCGGCTTCGATCTGGCCCCCCTCGCCCAACGCTTCGTCGAAGTGTGCAAAGCCGCAGAGGCTGTCCGTGCTGCGGAGGAGCGCTACAAGCGGCTTAGATCCACTGTAAGCCTCATGCGCCGTGATCTAGCGGGTCTCGTCGACTACGGCCGTTCTCTGCGCCCTAACCGCGCCATCTGGGACCAGGCGTCCGATCTATGCGTCCTGACGGCGCGTGACCTTCGCCGCAAGCTCGACTTTGCAGAGTTGCAGCAGATTGAATCTGCGTTGTTCGAAGCCCTCAACGCCATTAACGACCTGTTGGAACCAGTGCGATCACAAGATATGAGCACCAATGAAGCCACAAATGAACAGCACTATCAGAATTCAAATAAAGACTCTTATGATTTTGAACCACGCTTAGAAAAAGCGCAGGGCGAGGACAGCGTCTCCGATCCGGCGACGGCACTGGTTGCAGAGGGTAGGACTGATGAGCCTGTCTCAGTCGACAACAATCTACCTAGAATACCCCTCGGTCTCGTTTTGGCCGCTTGCTCTGAATACCGAACTTATGCTGAACGACCTGTGCGCCACTGGCATGATCTAGTAAGGGTTGCCGATGTAATAAGACCTATGATGGGCGTCTCTCCTTCAGCGTGGGATGAGGCCAAACAGTGCATGGGCCCGGAAGAGGCTTCGGTGGTCATCTTGGCAATGTTGGATCGCTTCGGCGACATCCGGTCGCCTGGTGGGTATTTGCGGTCGCTGTCTGCAAAGGCTGCGCTCGGTGAATTCTCCTGTGGTCCCATGATCATGGCCCTTATGAGAAAGGACGCTGCATGAAAAGTTCACAGCTGTGAACTGCGACTTGTTTCGTCGCGCAGAAGACAGGTTCACAGCTGTGAACTCATTGCTTAGGGGATCCGTCCACTTTCTCCCTGGGCGCGCTTTCCTGCGCAGAGCGCGGACTAACGAAAATCACACAGTCAGGTCACCATCTCCAAAACAGATTTGGGAAGATCCGCTCTCGATAATCCAACGGAAACGCCAACCGAACTGGCGTCTTCGGCGAAACGGAAGTCAGGTATCCGGCGGCGGTCAGTTTACTCAGCGTGTTGCGAGTAGTACGCTCGGACGTCTTGAACACAATCTGCGCATCGCCTCGTTCCAGTGCCCCATGCCGAAGAACCGCCGAGATTAGTTCCGGCGCTCGCTTGTCATCGATGGTATCTGCAACAAGACGACGATATCGTTGGTCCAGTCCGCCGAGATCGAACAATCTTGCTGAGAAGCTGATCTGGTCGAGCGTCACCTTTAGGAACCATTCACTAAACGTCTTCAGTGCCGCTTCTGACAGGTTCCCCCGCCCGTCGCGGTCTCCGCGACGTGGACTGTCGGCCAGATCCATCATCCGTTTGTACTGGCCCCGATCGGTTAGCCCGCGGGCCAGCCCACGTGATACGGACCAGAGCCCTTGGCCACCAATCCCCGCTGTGAGGGCCATGGCATGAGACATCAGTCTGCTGACACGGCCGTTACCATCCGGGAAAGGGTAGATGTAGTTGAGCCGGTGATGTGCAGAGGCGATCGCGATGATCCGTCCGCTCGAAGGCCGCGCCGCTATCTGAAACCGTTTGTCAAAGTAGTCCATAAATGCCGCAACGCGCGATGATGAAGGAGGTAGGTGGCGCCCGACTGCAACTTCCCGATCGTCGTCTTGGCGCGTGCGTCCTGGAAAGATGGGCTCTTGTGTGCCATCGGGATGTTCGATGACCCGAAATTCGTCAGGCATCTCGTCGTAGAAGCTATTATGGACCCAAGCATGGAATTCGACAGATGTGGGGCGGGGCAGGGTGCCTTTGCGATGCATCTCGTTCGATGGCCCACTGATCGTTGACGTGCGCCCGGGCCTCAAGGGCGGGTTGAACGGGCAGGCGGCGTGATGCCTATCTGTCGGATTGCTGTGGCTACAGGCCTGCGGCCTTGGTTAGGTTCACGCGGAATCGATCACGGCGGCGTTGGTAGCGGCGGGTCATTTCGGCCGAAGCGTGCCCCAGCTGCTTTTGGACGTAACGCTCGTCGACTTCTGCGGAGCTGGCGAGACCTGCTCGCAGGCTGTGGCCGGAGAACAGAGCGAGGCGGTCTTTCTCGGGTAACTCGGCGCGGATGCCGCTCTTGAGTACGGTCTGCTTGATCAGACGGGCGACATGTTTGTCGCTGAGCCGAGCTTCCAAGGCATTCTCGCCATCGCGCGAGGTGCGCACGAAGACCGGGCCAAAGTCGATCTTCGCGAAATGCAACCATTGCTCGAGCGCGTGGACCGGGCAGGTCTGGTCGGATGAGCCGCGGCCGATTTCGACCTCGCGCCAGCCGGTCTTGGCATTCAGCGTCAACACTGCGCCGTCGTTGAGGATCTCGATCCACCCACCGGACTCAATCGTGTCGTCTTTTCCGACATCCAAGCTGACGATCTCGGAGCGGCGTAGGCCGCCCGCATATCCCAGGAGCAGGATGGCGCGATCGCGCAGCCCACGGAGGTCGAAGTCGAGTGTGGCCACCATGGCGAGGATATCTTCGGATAGGATGGCTTCCTTCTGCACCGGTGGTCGCGCGTGGCGGCGCTTAATTCCGGCGAGCACGGTGGCGATGTGCCGGTCCTTGCGATCGAAGGTGAACCCGCGTTGGGCGTAGTTCCAGGCGAGGCCAGACAATCGACGATCGATGGTTGAAACCGATAGAGCAGGCGCCTTGCCAGTTGGGGCAGCCAGGTCGGCCATATATAGTCCGACTATCTCGGGCGACGGGGGCAGAGGATCCGTGCCCTTCAACCTGCACCAACGTGCAAAATGGGTCCAGTCGGCGGCGTAGGCCTTGTTGGTGTTCTCAGAAGTGGAGGCCTTGGCGTAGTCCCGCGCGGTGTCCACCAGCCGATCTAACGTGCCAGACCCAGCGACATGTGAGGGCAGGGCGATCGTAGCACCGCCCTCACACTCTCTCTCGTCGCGCTGCGCTTCGTCCGAGGCATCTAAGGGCTCTGAGATCGATGTCTCGGCCTCCGACGGCTGATTTTCAGGTGATTTGCGCATGTTTCTGAGTCTACCCCGGATATGTCCGATAAGGCAACCTTATTGGACATAAAAATGTTCTGTAAGGTGGGGCGGTTTACACACTATGTGGTGGGCAAAAGCGCCGCCATGCGATAGGGTTGTGGTATGACATACCAGTCTGCCACCATTTCCGACGACCCCAGGACCTTACCGCAGCTCCCCGCATGGGTCACCTCCCGGCGTGCTGAAACCATTGAAACTGTGGCCTTTCGGTCGGCGGCGGCGCTGACGGTGCTCGACCAGTTGATCAGTGATGAGAGTTATGGAGTCCCACTGAAACTGCTGGCCAATCGTTTGGCCCTGAGCGCAGCGACCGCGACGTCGAAACTGGAAGGCCGGATGGCGCGGGAGGCGGATATCCGCGACGCCTACCACCTGACGCCGCGGGGCGAGGCGCGGGGTCCAGACGGAGATCTGTTGGCCTTCTGGCGTGAGGCCATACGCCTGCGGGCAGGCGGGGCGGGTGAGATAGCCGACCTAATCGGCGCGGACCTTGCGGGCGAGGTGGGTGTGTGGCTGGACGCCGGGCAAGAGCGCGCCCAGACCCATGGGCCATTGGCCGGTTGCGTTTCCGTTCTTCGTGCCGTGCTCGGAGCCGACGACCGGGCGGAGAGGGTCGCCTGCCTAGTGTCGGATATCGTCTTGGCGCGGGCTCTGAACTGGAAGACGGTGCTACCGGTGACTGCGCCGCGGCTGACAAAAGCAACACTGCGCGACCTAACCGGAGAAGGGCAGGGGGCCGAGCTGGCCGTTCAGGCGCGGATGTTGGAGAGCATCGAAGTGACGATCCGGCTGGCGCGGGATCTTGCGCGCCGCGCCGAAGCGCTTCGCTCCATCGCCCCGAAGCTCCGGGCCAGAGGATCGGCGGCGGCGGTCGATCTGTTCCTGACAGAGAATGCGGTGGCGTCGTCAACCATGCTGTCCCCGATGATCCAGGGGACCACAATTCCCATGACTGACCGCGCGGCACGGCGGTTCTGCGATAGGCTGGTCGAGCTTGGTGTGGCGCGGGAACTGACCGGACGCTCGACGTTCCGGCTTTATGGGATCGCATCATGACTGTCGCTGCCAAGAAGCGGAAGCTGACAGACGAGGGTGGAGCCGTCTTTGACCGGGAGCTCGACGACCTGCCACAGGAGCTGCGTTGGCGCGAATGGATGGGGCGGATCGAAGCCGTACTCTTCGCGAGTGCCTCGCCGGTTGGCCGCGACGACCTGACCCGCGTGGTGGGGCAGGGGGCGTCGGTCGAGATGCTGATCGAAGATATCCAGGCCGAGTTGGTCGGAAGACCTTACGAGCTGGTCCAGGTGGCAGGCGGCTGGATGTTCAGAACCCGAACGCAGTTTGCCGATGCCATCGAGGCGGCGGCCGATCTTGGCGAACAATCTCTCGCCTTCACCGAGATGGAGATGGGTGTGCTCTGCGCCATCGCCTATCACCAGCCCATCGACCGGGCGGGGCTCAAGGACATCTTTGGCAAGGAGGTGAGCCGCGATCTGCTCGCCCGGCTGCGGTACAAGGATCTGATTGCCAGCGGTCCACGGTCACCGCGGCCTGGGGCGCCGCATACATTTGTGACGACGGAGACGTTTCTGGTGACGTTCGATCTGCAGAGCTTGCGGGACCTGCCGGAGCTGGAGCTGTCAGACTCTTGATGTCCGAAATATGTGGTATTGTTCTGACGCGCAAAGCCGTCGGCTTTCAATTGGTCGGGCTTTGACTTTCAATCAGTCGGAGTTTTGTCTGGAGCTGAAGTCGGAAGGTATCACAGCGGCAACACGGTGTTGTGCGCCGTGAGGTATAGAATTGACTTCTATAACTCAAAAATGGTCTATCTGTGAGTTATAGAAAGGAGCTCTATAACTCATGACATGGAACTGGCAGATATCCGGTTGGCCGGATTTCCGGTACGACGCAGCATCACTGGCACTGCTCGAGCAGCGCTTCCTGCTGTCGTCCGGCGAAGTCCTGGGTGCCGTCCAACATGTCAGCCCGTCAGAGCGTGATCAACTCCGCATCGACCTGCTGAGCGATGAGGCCATGAAAACCAGCGCCATTGAAGGCGAGATGCTGGACCGGCGCAGTGTGCAATCCTCACTTCGCCGACATCTCGGACTAGAACCCGACAGCTATCCAAACAAACCACGCGAGCAAGGCGTGGCCGAAATGATGGTCGATGTCTATTCGACCTATGCCGAGCCCCTTACGCACGAAACCCTGTTTCGGTGGCATGAGATGCTTCTTGCCTTCGACAAGCGTCTGGAGGCCATCGGGTCATACCGGCAGCACGAGGATGCCATGCAGATCGTCTCGGGGCGTCTTGATCGTCCGGTCGTGCATTTTGAGGCCCCGCCATCTGCTCAAGTTCGGGATGAGATGGAACGATATGTAGACTGGTTCAACGGGACAGGGCCGAATGCGGAGAAGCCTTTGCTGGCATTGACGCGCGCGGGCCTGAGTCACCTCTACTTCGAAAGCATCCACCCGTTTGAGGATGGGAATGGTCGTTTGGGTCGGGCCTTGGCCGAAAAGTCCCTGGCTCAGAACATTGGGCAGCCAAGCCTCATCGCGCTGGCCTTCACCATCGAGCGAAAGCGGAAGGACTACTACGACCAGCTTGAGCGGCACCAAAAGACGCTGGATGTTACAGCTTGGCTGGTATGGTTTGCTGAGGCCGTTCTGGAAGCGCAGCAGGTCACCCTGGACCGCGTGAGTTTCTTCATTGCCAAGGCGCATTTCTACGACCGGCATCGCGAAGCGCTGAACGAAAGACAGGCCAAGGTGATTGAGCGGATGTTCCGAGAGGGGCCTGACGGGTTCAAAGGTGGCCTAAGTGCGGAGAACTATATTTCGATCTCCGGAACATCGCGTGCAACCGCGACCAGGGACCTACAGGAACTAGTCGAGATTAGTGCCCTCACGCGTACTGGCGAACGCCGATACACACGTTACTGGCTGAACTTGCAAAGCGAGTAGGCCTGATCCAACGCCAGAGACCGCTCAAGTGCTGCTTCTTCGAAAATCCCTCCTTTGTGGTGTCGCTGACGCCGAAACTTCGATTTCGTTGAAGAGAGGGCGGAAAGCGGAAGTTCGCTGCGAGCGCAACATCATCAGTAGCCAGGAGAGATGCGGACCTTTGTTTGCTGCTCAAACGTCCTCTGAACCGTAGAAATGATGGCAGTATCGCTGGTGGGTTGCAGGTTTCGACGAAGCAGCCTGATCAATCCCTCTTGATTGATGTAAACCCAGACTCTCGCATCAGCGCTCCATTGCGTTCGATGCGCGTCTTACGTTGCAAGTCAGCTCCCTCATACTGCGCCTCAAAGAAGACGCTATGAACTTCCTCGTCACTTCCACCAAAGCACCGGTGCATCGCATCAAGTATCCCGACATTGCCAACTCGCTGCGGCTGAGGTGCTGCGTTGTTCCGTGGCGCTGGGACGGATGACGGGAACATGTAGACGCATGGCGGCGGGAGTCGATAAGGCCCTAGTTCAATCAGCCGATCCGGAGACGCGACAAGCTTCGGACATGGTCGCCCCACAGTCCCACAGACATAATCCCACACAACAAGCCCGTCTATGCGCTGATCACGGTCAATCATTTCAGCACTTAGCCGCGTGTGTATCCCCGACCAGACGTTCTTGGCAGGATCTGCAGATGGATTTGTACAGACTGACCAAATGATAAATTCATCAGCGTGTGGCGGCCGGGTGAAGATGTTCGTGTTGTTGCCGTCCAGACAGCCCTTTAATTCAATGGCCGCCGTCCTGCCATCATTCAGCGTCACTGAATAATCGTGACGGTTTGATGCGCCTGCTGACAGCCAATCTTGGATGAAGCCTTCGTCGACCATGTGATTGAGAACATGTGACACATACTCACGCTTCGGCGTCATCGAAGCGACGAACTCACCGCGGATCTGCTCTATGGCACCGCGAAATAGGCCTGAGTTGTAGAATTCCTGGTCATCAAGACCGTGATCACCGAGGGTGTGCGCTTCAGTCTTGAGAACTTCAGCGAGAGCGGCTACCCGCGCTTTCAGTGCTGCGTTCTTCTCGCAAGGTGTCGCGCCCGCCATCCAACAAATCCACTTCCGTATTTAATTTGACGATCGGCTCGAAGATATTCTCTGCGATATGCCGAACCACCGGCACCGCGACCCCGTCTCCAGTTAAATGATATGCTTGGTTATATTTTTCAGGCAGCTTGTAGGTGTCGGGCAGCCCCATCAGGCGTGCCGTCTCGCGGGTTGAGATCAAGCGCGACCGGATCTTGCTACCATGAACAGTCATGATCAGCTGACGCGAAGAGCCACCTGCAGGCGTGCGCAGACATCCAGCGATGTCATCGAAGCGGATCTCGGCGCGTTGCACCTTGATACCGTGCTCCCAACGTGTGCGCTTATAGATTGCGCCCACCATTTTCTTTTTCGCAGCTTTGGCGGTTTCAACCTTTGCAAGATTGACCTCACTCATCATGGACAGAAGGGCTGTCGTCTCGGATGGGGTGTGCCAGTCGACGCTCTTCGGCTTGTCTTCGATGATATCGCAGAAATCCGTCTCGCGCTCACTGGGCTCAGGCATAGACCACCAGATCCAGTTATCCTGTTGATCATCAGACAGGCTGGACATCGCACGGCGCAGAGCGGCTGTGTGCCAGGGCTGCTCAGGTCCATCACCAATGATATCATCAGGCAATGTGATATTGGATTTCACTGCAATCACGAACAACCGTGGGCGGCTCTGTGGAACGAAGAGAGATGCGTCCGCCACTAGAGCGCCATATCGATAGCCAAGCTCATCCAGCGCATCACAGATCGCCTGGAAATCCTTACCCTTGTGGGATGTCAGCGTGCCGACGACGTTCTCCAGCGCGATGATGGATGGTGCGCGGTTGCTGTCTTGAAGCTCTTTCATGATCGAGATGAACGGATAGAACGTTCCGCTGCGATCACCTTTGAGGCCAGCGCCACCGCCTGCCAAAGAGAGATCCTGGCAAGGAAAGGAACCCCAGGCGAGATCGGGTGTGCCGTCAATATCATCTGGGCTCAGGTTGCGGATGTCATCGACAACCATCTCACCGCCACCCCAGTTGTCACAGTATGCTTCACCCTTCTTGGCATCGAAGTCGTTCGCGAAACGGCAAGACCAGCCAGAACCTAGACCAGCCCGGACCATGCCACCACCCGCAAAAAATTCGAAAAAGGTTCTCACGACTGCTCCATTATTTTCGTTGAGTTAGACCACACACCCTGAATCGCTGCAAGAAATAGTGAGCACGTAAGATGCATCCGAATGTTCCTGATATGTTCTTACCACATGCTTCAACTAACTTAAAGCTAGTGCCGGGAGTTTATTGAGCACGTGGTAACATGTAGCCTTCGCCATGTTTCTCGTACAATTTCGAGACTAGTTTAATCATGAGGGAAATTCTGTCGTTCCATTGTTGGGTTGAGTAATCTTGTTCTGGCATAGCTGGACGAAAGTGAACCAACGAGTTTCTTTGCTTATAAATCGCCTTGGCTACGGCTTGGGCTTTGTTCTCAGCATTTGGGCAAAGCTCGATGGCCAACATATCGAGAAGTGAGGCATCGCAGCCTTCGATGAGCTCCCGCAGCGCATCTTCCTCTTTTGGACGCCAGCCCAGTTGGTTCTCCAACAGTTCTGCAAGCTCATAGAATGGTTTCGGGGAAACCCAGTGATCGGTCAGGTTGGTTAATTTTGGCACTGAGTACAATTGTTCAATGGCTCTGTACAATTCCAAAAACAAGCCGCTCCAGCTCATAGCTAAATGGCCCTGCACGATGTTTCTAAACGGAACATGATCTGATCCCGCTTCGTAGAGTTCCCTCAGGCTTCCCAAAGCCTCTTCACTTAACTCAATCGGCCCTTGTCCATAAAAAACTGAAAGCAGTACGCCTAGGGACCTCCAAATCGATCCCGATGAATCTGCATCCTTGTTCAGCTGAAAGATGGACAGGTCAGGGAAGAGCTTGGTTACATCTTCGAGATCATGACCTTCGTACCCGTCTTCACCTGAAAAGCTGCCATCAATGGTGTCAAATATTTCAATCGCACTTGCTCTTGGCTCTAGCTTCAACTCGGAAACAGCTAACGCAAAATGACCAGGTGTTAGTTCAATCGCTTCGAAGGCTATGGGCAAATCTTCATCAGCTTCCAGTCCTGAAACACATAAGAAAATGGCGTCTTCATGCTGCAACAAGGAGGCTCTTAGATGACGCGTTACAAGGCATGCCTCAATAACGTCTGCTTGGGACATCAGGGCAGCATCTTCATCTGATAGCTTCTTAATCCAACGCGGTGCCTTACTATTGGTAAGTGCTCGATCCGGCGAGGATTCAACGACATCCACTAGCTTCGCAAACAGGTCAGTAGACATTTGCATTCTATTCCGATTTGCCATTTATCCGCGCCAACACGTCTCCAGCGTAGGTATGTCAAAGCTTTCATCGATCAAAATTTTGAACGCATCTTCAAAGAAAGCGCGTTCATACCTTCCGACCGCGGAGCGCTTTGTTCCGTAAAGTCGTTGTTGAAGGACACCTAACTTGAGGAAATCGTTCATGCCATCAGCGTTCATTTTGGCGAGTTTGTCTGTTAGCTGCGCCAGCCCATGCTTGATGGCTGTAATGCGCTTCTCCATAGCATGCTGATCCTTGTCCTTCTCCATTCCAATTCGCCCCATTACTGCAATGGCGACGGCGACGACGAACCCTATGCGAGCAGGCTTACTGTCAAAGACATTTCTTCCGACTAGTTGTTTTCCATCTGTTTCGTCATCGCCGTTGGGCTGATTTAACTGGTCATCCAGGCGAGAAATAGCTCTATCAAGATCGACCATCATTTGAACTGTCGGGTAGAAGAACTCTTTGTAGAGGTGAGAAGAAAGCGCTTCGGCCATATCCAGGCGCGAGAATTCATCTGCTAGTGTTTCTTTAGTATCAACATCAGTCTTGCGCAATCCAAATGCAATAAACAACTCTGCGAGATCATCAGGCCTGTACTGACCTGCTTTAGTGCGTCTTTCAGGATTAGGGCCTTGAATTTCCAATACGCGATCAAAAGTGATTTTTTCTTTCATCTCCGCAACCAACGGCGCGTATACGACCTGAAGCTGTCTGCTTAGATTCCAGGGCACTTGGCCTGTGTTTAGTACCAACATTCTATAGATTAAGCTCTCAGTCTCCTCTGCGACCCAAAACTCCACCCGCAAGAAGCGGTCTTTTATCTCTTCTTCAGACTCAGCGAATGCTTCTAGAAGAGCCGTAGTACGTTGCATTCCATCAATGATTGAAAGTTGGCCTTTAACATCATCAGAAATCGCGGCCTTCAACGCATCTGCGGTATTAAGGCTAGCTAGGTCATCAACCACCTTACCAATGACCACAGGTGGAAGGACTGCTCCAGCGAGAAGATCTTCCACCATTCGCTTTCGAATACGCTTAGCACTGGTTGTTTTCAGCGGCTCACGCTGTCCAGCAATACCACCGCGATCTTTGTAGGCCTCATTGACCAAATCTATGTATTCTTGCACGGTCATCGACGTCATAAACGACGCGCAATTGACTCTAGTATCATGCAGCAGCTCAGCGTTTTGAAAGTCTATCATTTTGACGTGCCTGTTGGTTTTTAGTTAGTAAACGACCAGTGTGCCTCGTGCACCAGGTTGTGCCGGGTTCTTTCTGTCGTGGTTAGAGGAACGTTACAACCTTTGTCTGGGATATCCAGACGAACGACCAAGGCATCGAGATTGTTCGAATATATTTGACTAACACTGCAGGATCTAACGAACGGGCTGGCTGGGTTGTCCAATATGCCCGGCGAGATGCGTTTTCCCTGCTGCTGAAAACTGCGCTTGCCTCGAATGTCGGCTTTGCGGGCTGCGAGCGCAGCATCCAGACCGGCTGCTCACAGGCAGCTAAGGGCCGTGACAAAAATTTGCCTCGACACCCAGAAGCCTGTCAGGGTGTGGCGGTAGAGTCAGCTTCGTTGTTCTTCTTGCGTTGAAATCGTAACAAGTATTCAAAGAGCGTTGTGCGCTGTTTGGTCCCAAAGTGTTCAGCGATGAAATCGCGCATATTATCGTCTCGGGCGAACACGAGCTTCTTCGCAGCCCCAGCAATTGACTTGTTCAGACCCACTACCCACTGTTCAGGGTCACGCTCCTCAATCCTGCGCTGCGTCTCAAGATTGTTTACCGCACAGAATGCCGCCTTCGGACCGATTGGAAGGATGATGTAAGAGTCGCGGGCGGTAAACTCGTACCAAGTGATAATCGGCCTATCACTGGTCAAGAACTCTGCGTTTCCCTGTATCCGTCGAATGAACCAGCGCATGTTGTTGAGCAATTCACCTATGGGGGCGTGATCTACCAAAGCAGGGAGGACGGCGACCATCCAACTCCGCATTTCCGAGGGCGAACGCGTCTCCATATATTCGGTGAACGTAAGCGGGTCGCCTGGCCGATTGTTCTTTGAGTAGGCCGTTTCCAGTTCGGGCATGTGACGAGCCCACTCCTCAGCCAGACCCGTTTCTAGCGTGTCGAGATGGTCGGGCATTCGCATCATGAGCGACATGAGAAAGCGCGACCACGCACTTCGCATTCGCGTATCCCGGCGCATCCGAGGATCGCCCTGTTCGAGTGCTGTCAAAGCGTCTGCCGCGGCCGAATCCAGCGGTGACATGAATCCCGTCTCAGCATCCTGCGCGCGTTCTGGCACCGCAGAGGGATCAGTATATAGCCTTTTTTCTCCACCGGAGACCTGAGGCGAAACCCATTTAGCAACAAATTTGTCAGCATATGGCTTGCTGAACCGGCGTAGCTTGCCGTTTTCACCTACCCACCGCGCCTGATAAAACGAGGGCAGATAGTGGTGATACAAGGGCAGTTCGGTTTTCCTATTCATCGGCGCCCCCTATCGGTGGGAAAAAGTTTTTCAGTACCTAACACACCAGATCGCACACGTCGAAATTCCCTACAGAAGCCTCCACAAGCAGGCTTTCTGCCTCATATTAGATAAGTGTCTCCTCAGCCGTGAGCTTTCGGTTGGTTCCGCGCTGACCTTCAAATGGTCGGCTATCTCGCAAATGCGGCGAATGACCGGTCTGGGGAAGCCGCGCTGCGGCGTCCGGGCCCATGGTGAAAGTCCTCTGTGGGTGGCTCCTGCATTGCAAGAGTTTTTTAGCGATTTTCGCGGTCGTTTCGTCAGTACTGTCGTCTGTCCGG
>NZ_CANNCF010000016.1 GCF_947503045.1 uncultured Tateyamaria sp. | reverse complement strand
ATCGGAAAACGAAAACCAAGGACTGCAGACTTTGTCCTTAGTCTACGCGATCAGACAGGGAGTTGCTTTCTCGTCTGCGATCAGCTTCCTCAGAGAGCCTGTCTGGATTGACCCCATGAACACTGTGCGACCGACTGCGAAGGCGGGCGTGCCTATAAAGCCAAAGACATCTGCAATGGCCGCTGTTAGGCGCAAGCGGCGGTCGATGGCATCAGACTGCATGTCTTCGAGCAGTGTGTCTGCATCGAGGTCGAGATTCTCCGCTATGGCCACGATGAAGCGTTCATCGGTGACGGCGGGCGTTCGGATCAGACGCGCGTGCATTTCACGATACTGGCCCTGAAGGTCCGCCGCCAGCACGGCACGGCTGGCAACCGCCGACGCTACGCCAAGAAGCGGGAGCTGATGCCGGACGATGTGAAAAGTGTTTGGGTCGCTCGCTTGGAGATCAGTCAAACGATCATCCATTACGCGACAGATCGGACACGCGAAGTCGGAGAACATCGCGACTGGAACGGTGTTGCTGGGCTCTTCACCGAAAAAGGCGGCACAAGGGTTTTCCCTGACAAACTGTTCCGCCTCTTCATCAGCATCAGTGTCGGATTCCGCCTCACCGGTCTCGATTCCTGCAAAAATTGCCGCGCCAGGTGTAGATGCGCCTGCCCCCAGTAGTCGTCGGAAGGGCGGAAGATCGGGTATGTCCACGAACGCGAAGTCCGGCTGTCCCAGCGATGCCAGATATGGAACGCCTTTGACCCATCCTGCAACAGCCAGCGCTCCGCCAGCCAGTAACGCCCGCCGCTTCCAGTCGGCCTTCGCTGCCATCAGTTTGCGATCTGGGCGAGCATCACGATAGCCATCCCCATCATCATCAGGTTCTCCGTCAGGCTGACGAAACCGAGAGGCACGTTCGATCCGCCACCCACACAGGCGCATTTCAACTCTCGTTTGTCGATGTAGACGGCCTTGAATACGCTGATTGCGCCGACCGTGGCGATGAAAAGCGCCGCAGGGGCAGCAAGCCAGGTCAACAGCATTCCTGTCATTAGGATGCCTGCCGATGTTTCTACCCAAGGATAGACATAGGCATAGGGCACCCATTTCCGCGCCAGCAAGTCGTAGTTGAGAAACATCGTTGTGAAACTCTCGATGTCGCGGAGCTTCTGCATCCCCAACAGGATCATCGAGACCGAAATGAACCAACCCAGCGTTTGCCATGTGATCGCGCCGAGGAAGCCAATGGACAGCGCGAGCGCCGTCGTAGCAGCCACAGCAAACAGGTAGAGGACCGGTTTGTACGTCTTGGCCTTCGGGTCGAAATTGGTGAGTTGTTCCCGCAGGGCGTCGTAGCCGCCGACCCTCTCGCCTTCAATCCATATCTGCGGGGTGGTAGGTACATCATGCGCTTTCTTGAACGCATCAACCTCAGATCGTTCGCGGCACAGACGGTCATCGACTTCGTAGCCATGCCGGTCCAGGAGCCATCGCGCCTTTTGTCCGGACGGACACAGATGGTTTGGCAAGTCCATGCGGTAGAGAACGGCCGTTTTTCCAGTCGCGGATACCGCAGGGTCGGTCGATACATCGGCAACGTCACGGGAATCTTTTGGCACGATAGCTCTCCTGATGCGTTTTGCTTAAGGCCAATGTATGGTTGCCAGATCATCTTTTGTGGGTGCTTTATACATACCCCCATAGGGTATATCAAGGAGATGGTGTATTGGGGATAAAAGAAGGAGCGCAACTCGTGAAAGCCAATAAAGATAAAACACTGGACCGGCTGTCACGACTGGAAGGGCAAGTGCGCGGTGTGGCAGGTATGGTGGAGGCTGACCGCTACTGTATGGATATTCTGGCGCAAACAGCGGCAATACGATCCGCCATTCTGGGCGTTGAAAAGTTGATCCTCGAAAACCATGCGGAACATTGTGTCGAGACGGCTATTCAAAGCGGTGATCCCGAGGAACAAAGAGCCAAGTTTGACGAGCTGATTGGACTTTTGCAAAAGGCATCAAAGTAACTATTCTTTCGAGGGTCTATCCACGCTAAGCCGCGACCCACCTGTTCTGTGCTGTGAAAATTCCTCTTCAAAGGTTGACCGGAGGTGTGGTGATCGACGTGAGTGTTGCTGTCGCCAGCAAGATGAGCACAACGGCCACAGCCTCAATCTGGATAGAGCGGCGCAGATGGGGCATGGCTGCGGGTGCGCCAGAGGCGAGTGCCGGAACGAACCGCCATTTGTTGAGCGCGGCCAAGGCCATCAACCCAGTTACAACGCCGAGCTTGGCAAGAAGTGTCCAGCCATAAGCCGTCGAAATCAGGTTCGAAAGTGATCCAGTCATCAGCCATGCAAAAATCAAACCAACGGTGACGAGCATTGCGACCGTAAAACTGGCGACGTTTCCAAACCGATGAAGCAGCCTTGCTCCCTCCGGCTGGCCGACCGCGTGTCGCAGGGGAAACAGCGCGCCGATCCAAAACGCGGCCGCCAGCAAATGCAAAGTCAACAATGACACAAGCAACCAGCGGGGATCACCAAGAGAATGACCCACGAACGTGTAGGACACTGCGATCATTAGCGCACCGATCAGCCCGGCCGAGAGGCCTGCAATACCTCTGATCAGCGATGCAACGACCAACAGTTCGCCCGCGCCGCGCCAGATCGCAGCCGCCCCAAGTGGACTGTCCCAGACGAAGCCAAGCATCATCGGATCGACGGCCCCCGGCAGACCCATCCCGGATATGCGCGCAGCACGGATACCAAAGCGCAAAGCCAACACCGCCAACCCGACCAGGGCGGCGATGACTGCGACGTTCCGAGCCAGTTGGCGTACATCAGCGTTTGCGGCTGGAAACACCAAGACAAATAGCGGCCCGCCCATGGCAAGAAGCGCCGCGCCATAGCCCACTGCCTTTGCAATGATCGCCGCTATTGCCCATCCGTCGATTTGCGCCAGACCTTCCATCCGGATCAGTCGGCTATGTCAAAGCTGAAAGTGCCCTGCATCGGATGGCCGTCCGAAGACAGACCGCGCCAATCAACCGTATAGGCCCCGTCCGGAAGATCGGCAGGTGGCAGCGCACGAAACTCCGTCACGGCGTCCATGCCGGTTTCCCGCTCGATGCGTACATCGCCATCCGGTCCGGTCAGTGTGATTGCAGTCACGCGCATTGGATCATCAAAGCGCATTTCAATAGCTTCAACCGCTGCGACCGTCGCTTCATTGGCAGGTGTGGTTCGCTCGGCCTTTGAATGTGGCAAGGCTCCAGTTGTGGTTGCTGCCAGCACGAGAAGTGCAAAGGTCATCTGTCTCATTGTCTGTTTTCCATTTCAGTGTGACGGGCACGGATTTCCTCCGGCCAAGTTGATTTGATGTAGCTTAGCACAGCGATGATCTCTTCATCGCTTAGAACGCCGTCGTAAATCGGCATGTTGGAGACGTAGTCAGGATCGTTGATCAACGCACCAACGCCGTACTTCGTCAGCCGGAACAGCGTGTCACTGTCATGGTGCCACGTGTGTCCAGTCTCATCATGTGGGGGTGCCGGAAGCCGTCCATCCTCACCCGGAGACCGCCAGTTGGCCTGACCTTCCAGATCGGCACCATGGCAGGAGGCACAGTTTGCCTCATAGACACTGGTACCGAGCGAGACGATTGCAGGATCGTCGTCGCGCAAGACGACGCGGTCCGTTTCCGCCGAAACATTGGAAAATGCGTAGAGAGCGGCCCCAAATAGGGCCGCTCCCCCAACGGCTATCAGAGCGATCCGTTTCACAGACCGGCCTGATAGAAGACCTCGCCATCGCCCGCATCGCCACCAAAGGCGATCACATCATAGCGCGCAGTCGGATCATTCCCCATGCCGGGAGAGCCACCGGGCATACCGGGGACAGCAATTCCGGTGATGTCGGGGCGTTCTTCCAGAAGCTTTGCCAGAGCTTCAAACGGAACGTGGCCTTCAACGACGTAGCCTTGAACCGTCGCGGTATGACAGGCCCACATATTGCCGGGAATATCTGCCTCCAGCTTCACAATTGTCACATCTGCTGTGTCAGTCACTTCGATGTCGTAGCCTTCTTGGCGGGCCAGTGCGACCCATGCACCGCAACAGCCGCAGGTTGGGCTTTTCGTGACATGCATGGTGCCGTGATGGGACATGGCCCCATGGTCGCCTGCAAGAGCCATACCAGCCCAGCCGAAAGACGCCATTCCAAGTGCGAGTGCGGCTGGTGTAAAGGCCAGAAGTGTTTTGATCGGTTTCATAAGATGTTCCTCTCGAAAGGGTACGCCCAAGGGTCAGGGCATCGGGCAAAGCCTGCTTTGATGTGAATTCTAGTCTGCGCCGCACCACGGAATGGCACAGCATTCATCACACCGTGCGGGGCGGATCGAGAAGGCCAGACGGTTCAAAACCGGTCAAAAGCACGCCAGAGGTGCAGAACACATCCGCGCCCGCTACAGGCGCAGTGCCACTCAATGTCAAAGTCGGAAGCAGGGCCATCAAGGCATGACAGGTCTGGGCGCGCTCTGTACTGTCGTGACAGCACAACGGTTGCGCATCTTCCATCGCTTCAACAGTCGCAAGTTCATGATCTGAAACTGGCATATGCCCTGCGTCCATCGCATTGGCGAGCGAGGTGGATAACGTCAATAGGACGACCAGAAGGATACGGACCAAGCACATGCAACATACCTATACGGGGTATATGTGATTTGGCAAGTCGCAGGCCTTTTACCGGTGGTCTCGGCAATTCAATGGCCATGGGCATCCTTCCCCTGTGCCATAAAAAAGTGATGTTCGCGGTGATGATCCTGGCTCGCCATCAGTCCAAAAAATCCAAGACCTTTGATCCGGGCCACGACAGCCGGAATTTCACTGGTCACTCTCAGCTCGATCCCATCACTTGTTTCTGTTGAAGCGACCGTCCAGCGATCATCGCGGGCAAGCTGTGCGGCGTGGGCAGGAACCATGCGCCGAAGCGTAGCAATAGTGTCCGCATCGCCGGCGGCGATTGCACTGGTCCCGTCCGGTAGGTCAGTTTCCATGACAACTGTGTCCATGACCAAGCGGTCCATATCGACCAAATGAGCCCGCAGCCCGCCCAGATCAACTTGTGCCCAATCCGTGTTCGGGTCGGCTTCCAAAACGCGCACGACTTCGGAAAGAGCCGCAAATGCCCCTTGGCCGGGTTCGGACAGAGCAGCACTGGTCATTACCTGTTCCTGCTGATGCGCAGAATGATCCATGCCATCACTGTGCCCCGTATGACTGGTTTGCGCGATTGCAAATGCTGCACCGCCAGTCAAAACCGTTGCCGTGAGAATTATCTTTGCTCGCATGTTCGCCTGCCTTTCAATTTACAATTGCAGACTACCCGAAATGTTCTTTCATCCATATGATTTCTATCATGTTGCAGTGGCTTGATGTTTTCGACGGTGCACCTGTCCGTAAGGTTGCGAAAGGTGGATCGGTTTTTCGTCAGGGAGACCGCGTGCAGTCTATGTATCTGGTGCGATCCGGGGCGGTAGCACTGGAGCGCCCAATGGCCGATGGCGTCCCGCTGACGCTGCAAATCGCCACCGCTGATATGGCTTTGGCCGAAGCATCCTTGTTCGCAGACGCTTATCACTGTGATGCGGTTGCGCGTACGGAGGCCGAAATTGCCAACGTGCCCCGCGCTAAGTTTCTGGCCTTCATCCGCGACCACCCAGATGCAGCCCTCAGTCTTATTGAGACACACGCCAAAGAAGTGCAGGCGCAACGGGCGCACATTGAAATCCTGCGATTGCGGCGTGTGGCGGATCGTCTGGACGCATGGCTGGATCTATACGGCGAACCGGCCAAAGGAGAGTGGATCAACGTAGCCGACCAGATCGGTGTATCCGCTCCGGCACTCTATCGGGAACTGGCGAAGAGACGCGACTAGCACGGTTATTTTCGTCCGACTGGAAAAACGGACATTCATGCAAGCTGCAGCGTCCGACAATTTGGACGCAGCACCGACCAACGCCGCATCAGATATCCGCTTTGAGATGGCGAACGGCGGGAGCGTTCGCCAAGCTAGCTCAGATGTCGATACGCTCAGCGATGCTCAGTGCATCTTGAAGTTCGACGCCAAGGTAGCGCACTGTGCTGTCGACCTTTGTGTGACCAAGCAGCAGTTGAACCGCGCGGAGGTTGCCGGTTTTTCGATAAATCTCCGCTGCCTTTGTCCGGCGGAGGGAATGGGTGCCATATCCACTTGGCTCCAGCCCTATCGCGGTGACCCAATCACGCACCAAGCGTCCATACTGGCGGGTTGAGATGTGTGGCCGATCATGGAAGCGACTGGGAAACAGAAACCGACACGCAAACATCTCGGGTGATTTGACCCAGGCAAAGACGGTTTCACGTGTGTTTTCGATCAGTTCAAACTGGACCGGCCGCTTGGTCTTGCTCTGGTTGATCGACACGCGTTCTCGCACACGATCATCTTTTACCAGGTCAGACACGGCCAATTTGACGAGATCACAGCCGCGAAGTTTGCTGTCGATGGCGACGTTGAATAGCGACAGATCGCGTAGATAACCTGCCAGTTCGAGCCGCGCCCGGATCGCCCAGACCAGTTTTGGCAGCAAGGGCCGTTTTTTTGGCCGATGATCCGCCCCTTGTTCCAGGCTCTGCGTTTCGGGGTGGTTGCGGGAAGTTGGACTCTTGGCATAATATGCCCTCCGATCCTCCCTCCGCACCCAACCGTCAACACCGCGCTGACGAGACGATCCTACAGTTTGATCGAAGGGCCGGTGTCAGAGACTCACACTGGCAGCCTTTGTTGCGCGAGCATTGAGCCGCTATGAGCCCGCACTAACTGATACTGCAAGCTGCACGGACCTCTGCAAGGCGCGATTGGCAGTTATTGCCTCTCACTACGTTGGTCTGCAGCGGTCCTTCGATTTTATTCCAATAGTTGTCCCTGCGCCGACCCGATCACAGGCTCTCGCTGCCACAAAGGCAGCGCGCAATGGCACCAATCGCGAGACACTAAATTCAATTTCAAGACCAAACTGAGCAGCTTGGTTGGATTGTCAGAAACAGGCAGAAAACGACATCTGGTCGCAAGTATGAAAGACGCACCCGAAGCCGCGTGCACATTGGTCGATGTTAAGACTGAGTACCTCTCATGCACGAGCGCCGAATACCCGAATGGTTACGACATGCGCCCGCGCCAAGCGTGCGCGGTTTTGCCGTTCTGGCCGGTACAGAGGCCGTGGCAAGGGGCATTCTGATCTCGGTCTTTCCGATTGTGATGTACAATGCGCTTGGCAACGCGCGGCTTGTTTCAGAAGTCTACTTTGTGGTTGGCGCGATTTCACTGCTGATCGGTCTTCTTGTGCCTTATCTGATCCGGTTCGTCCCTAGGTGGTGGGTCTATGTGATCGGCGTGTTTATGTTCACCCTAGGCGCAGGCATGGCCACCATCGGCAGCCCCATTGCCGCAGTTCTGGCGTTGGCGCTGACCACATTTGCGGTCGTGACCACCTTTGTCTGTTTCAACGCCTACGTTCTTGATCATGTGACCAAGATCGAACTTGGACGGTTCGAGACATCCCGGCTTTTCTACAGTGCGGCAGGGTGGACCGCAGGCCCGGCGCTTGGCGCGTTTCTGTATGACCTGTGGCGACCCGCGCCGTTTCTGATCGCGGCGATTGCTGCAAGCGCCATGCTGGTGATCTTTCTGGTGATGCGCCTTGGAAACGGCAAGCTGATCACCAAAAGCCGCCGCCCTCCGGCCAATCCCCTGGCCTATTTCCGAAGGTTTCTTGCACAGCCCCGACTTGTGACCGGATGGATCTTTGCGGTGGTCCGGTCCTGCGGTTGGTGGGTCTACGTAGTGTATTTGCCGATTTTCGGAGTGGAAAACGGGTTTGGCAGCCAGCTTGGCGGCATAGCTCTTTCGGTGTCCAACGCAGCCTTGTTTGCCGCGCCGTTGATGCTGCGCTTTATGCAGCGCAATTCCGTGCGCTTTGCTGTCAGAACCGGCTTTCTTGTGTCGGGAGTGTTGTTCATCGCAGCGGGTGCGCAGCACGGTATCCCGGCGATGGCAATCGCGTGTCTGATGGTGGGGTCCGTGTTTCTGATCCTGCTTGACGTGTCTGCCGGTCTGCCCTTTCTGCTGGCCGTCAAACCGTCTGAGCGCACCGAGATGTCCGCCATTTATTCGAGCTACCGCGATGTTTCAGGCATTCTCACACCCGGAGTCGCCTGGCTGGTTCTGTTGGTTGCGCCACTGTCCGGTGTGTTCGTGGCGGGTGGTGCGGGATTGGTCGCCACATGGGGTCTGGCTGGCAAACTGCACCCGCGCCTTGGTCGGGTGCGCATTTCTACCAAAGCGGCACCTGCAATATCCGGGGCGGTTGTCGCGGATCAGGCGGGCCCGCCCGTTTGACCGATATCCCAGAACAGACCCGCCATCAGTGTCAACGCATCGCGACAGACGTTTTTCAAGACATGCTCGTTCGGCGCGTGCTGGGAACAACCGCGATAGGAGTGCGGCACCCAGACGGTCGGCAGACCAAGGATGTCGGCAAAGACTTCGTTGGGCAGCGACCCGGCCAGATTGGGCAGAATATGCGGCGCTTTGCCGGATGTCTCTTCGAGCGAGTGTGCCACTAAGCGCACCCACGGATGATCCGGCGACAGTCGCGTGGCGCTGAAGAACGCGCGTTCATGCGGGACGATCTGAACCTGCCTGAACCCGCGTGCATCAAGATGCCTGCGCAGCGCGGGCAGGATGTCGTCCAAATCCGTCCCGACGACAAATCGAAGCTGGCACGCGGCCTTGGCATGGCCCGAGATCGCGTTGACTGGGGCTTCGGGGACACCGCTTTTCATGGCAAGGACTGCAAAGCTGTTCCAGCCGAATACGCGCTCGGCGGGCGTCAGGCTTTCTTCACCCCAATCCACGTCGATTTCAGGTCCGCCGTCGCCCTTGAGGGGCAGGTCTTGCAGAGCGGCGCGGATATCGTCGGTCAGACTGGTCGTGCGCCATTCCGGCACCTGAATTTGGCCGCGCACATCGGTGATTGTCGACAAGGCCTGCGCCAGGATCATCGCGGGATCGGCAAGTAAACCGCCCCAATTGCCGGAGTGGTGCGCGCCGTCTCGGAGGTTCATGATCAGGTCGAAGGAAATGCCGCCGCGTGCGCCCATGAACATCGTCGGCGTGTCGGACTGAAGGCGGGGGCCATCGGAGGCGATCAGGACATCTGCGGCCAAAGCCTCTTTGTGTGTCGCACAGAACTCCGACAGGCCTGGCGAGCCCATTTCCTCGCCCATTTCGATCAGGATGCGGCTGTTGAAACCGAGCGATCCGCGAGTGTCGATGACGGCTTTCAGGGCTGCCATGTTGATCAGATGTTGTCCCTTGTTGTCGGCGGTGCCGCGTCCGTAGAGCCTGTCTCCCTCATCCACGAGGCGAAACGGGTGAAGCCCGTCGCGCCATTGGTCGGTTTGCGCGCGGATCACGTCGCCGTGGCCATAGGTCAGGATGGTTGGTAGAGCATCGCTTTCTATGCGTTCGGCGATCAGCAACGGGCCTGCATCCTGGGCCGGATTCGGGTGGATCTTGCAGGTGAAGCCGATGGCGTTCAGGCGGGGGATCAGCGCCTGTTCCAGGTATTTGGGAAGCTCTGCCGCTTTGTCGGGCGTCTGGCTTTCGGTTTCATGGGCGACCAGCTCGCCAAGATCGCGGGTGAAGCCGCCCGTTTCGAAATTTCGGGTGGCGGCGTTGATGGCGGAGGCGCGTGTCATCGGCTCACAGTCAGACCGGCGGGCGCACATCGTCGGGGATCGGACAGGTGTAGGGCGTCTGCTCCAGATGATCCTCATGGGTCTCGCGCGCGGCGTCAATCAGGGGTTGGTTTTCGACCAATTGGCACGCCGTGGCTGCCATCGCCTTGGCCGCATAGATCATCCCTTTGTGGGCGGCTGGGGCCTTGCCTTGCGCTACGGTCTGCCAGGTGTGGAACGGCGTTCCGATGGCGCAGGTGGCCACGCGTGCCTGAACGGTTGGGACGGCCCAGCTTACGTCGCCGACATCCGTGGACCCTTCGCCACCGTCGCTGTGACGGTCGAGCGGCGCGATAAAGTCGCAAAGCGCGAGGTCCTTCACCGGTTTGGCCCCGATCCGTTTGAAGGTCGTGTCGATATCTGCGGCTGTCAGCGTGGTCTGGATTTCGCGGGCAAAGGCGTCATCGGCGTCGTCAAAAGCAACGGGACCAAGCTTTTCAAGCTCCTGCTGCATCGCTTCTTCCAGAGGACGATTGCCAAGGAGGTTAGAGACGCCGGAGAACACCTGACTTGTGACCTGCGTCCCGGTCATCAGTGCCGCGCCGTCGGCGATATTTCGGACTCGCGCGACAAGGTCGCTTAGCTCGGGCAATGTGCTGGCGCGGACAAGTTGCCGCACGGTGGCTTTCGCTTGCACCACGTTCGGGGCGACCCCACCCGCGTCGAGATAAGCGTAGTGCACGCGCGCGCTGTCGGGCATGTGCTCGCGCAGGTAGTTCACACCGATATTCATCAACTCAACCGCATCGAGCGCAGAGCGGCCCAGTTCGGGTGCTCCTGCGGCATGGGCGGCCTTGCCGTGGAATGTGAAATCGATACGAGTGTTGGCCAGCGATCGCGCCTCGTTCACGCCGGTGAAGGTGGCCGGGTGCCAGGAAATGGCGGCGTCCACATCGTCGAAAAGCCCTTCGCGCACCATATAGGTTTTTGCCGCACCGCCTTCTTCTGCCGGACACCCATAGTACCGCACACGGCCCTTGATCCTATTCTCGGCCAGCCAGTCTTTGACGGCAGTGGCTGCAAGCAGCGCGGCAGCGCCAAGAAGGTTGTGCCCGCACCCATGGCCATTGCCGCCTTCTTCAAGCGGTTGATGCTGGGCCACGCCGGGGGTCTGGCTGAGATAAGGCAGCGCGTCGAACTCGCCAAGGATGGCGATGACTGGGCCTTCGTCGCCCGCCTCGCCGATCACAGCGGTCGGGATGCCGGCGGCGTTCTCGGTGATCTTGAATCCTTGCGCCTCAAGCATCCGCTTGTGCTCGGCGACAGACTCGAATTCGGCATAGAGGGTCTCGGGGGTGTCGAAGACCCGATCTGACAAGGCGATGAACTCATCGCGATGGCGGTCGACGTGGTCCCAGATTGGATCGGCGTTTTTCAAAGGGAACTCCAGCTTTACAATCAAACGGTTTCGGCATGTTCGAGAAGGCAGGCCGTTTCGCGTCCGTCGCGCCCGCGTTTGAGGTCGGGCACGATGGTGCGGCATTCTGCGGTGGCGACAGGGCAGCGTGGGTGAAAGGTGCATCCCGGTGGCGGGGCGAGTGGCGAGGGGATTTCCCCAATGATCGGCTCGAAGGCGCGGCGGCGCTGATCCAGGCGCGGGGCTTCGGCCAGAAGCGCCTTGGTGTAGGGGTGTCGCGGATCGGAGAAGATTTCTTCGGTCGAAGCGCTTTCGACAATCCGGCCCAGATACATGATCGCGACGCAGTCGGCGATATGTTCGACCACGCTCAGATCGTGGCTGATGAAGAGGTAGGTGAGACCAAGTTCCTCGCGCAAGTCCATGAACAGGTTGATGACCTGCGCCTGAATCGAGACATCCAGCGCGGCTATGGCCTCGTCACACACCAGGAACTTTGGCTTCACGGCCAGCGCGCGCGCAATGCCGATCCGCTGGCGCTGGCCGCCGGAAAACTGGTGTGCGTAGCGTTTCTTCAGTGACGGGTCGAGCCCGACCTTGCGCATCACGTCATCCACGTAATCTGGGATGTCCGGCTTTCCGACGATCCCGTGCATACTGGGCGCTTCGCCTATGATATCCTCAACCCGCATCCTCGGGTTGAGGCTTGCAAAGGGATCTTGAAAGATCATCTGGATCGCCAGCGTGGCTGCGCGTTTGTCCGCGCCGGTCAGCGTGGCCACATCTTTGCCTTCGTAGAACAATTGCCCTTCGCTGGGCGCATGAATGCCAGCCACGACGCGCCCCAAAGTGGATTTCCCGCACCCGGATTCGCCGACCAGCCCAAGTACTTCACCTTGTCGGATCGATAGGTTGACCTTGTCGACCGCGTGAACCGTTTCCTCGCGGATGTTCGCGCCAAGGCGCTGAGCAATCTTGCCCGCCACGTCCAGCCGCTTGGTGAACCGTTTCGAGACGCCCCGAATTTCGACCAGCGGTTCCGTCATTTCACCGCCTCCGGCGCGCGCTGCGGGTTGAGGCACCTCAGGCTCCGCCCGTCGATGTCTTTGATCAGTGGCTGTTGGTCACAGGCATCGGTGCGGGCATGGCAGCGCGGCCCGAATGCACATCCCCTTGGAAGGTCCAGCATATTCGGCGTCATCCCCTCGATCTGGAACAGGCGCTTGCCGCGACGGTTCGCCGTGGGGACAGATCCAAGAAGGCCAACGGTGTAGGGATGCAGGGGCCGGTCAATCACGTCGTCGATACCGCCTTGTTCGACAATCCGGCCCGCGTACATGACCGAGATGCGGTCCGCGAGCCCGGCAACCACGGCCAAATCGTGGGTGATCCAGATCATCGCAGTGCCTGTCTGTTTCGTCAGCTTCTGCGCCTCGTGAATGATTTGCGCCTGAATGGTGACATCAAGCGCGGTGGTCGGCTCGTCCGCGATGATCAGGTCAGGCTTGTTCAGAAAGGCCGTCGCAATCGCCACGCGTTGGCGCATGCCCCCCGACAGCTGATGCGGATAGGCCCGCAAGCGTTCCTCGGGTGAGGGAATGCCGACGAGGCCAAGTGCGTCGCGGCTCCTCTCCCATGCAGTCTGTTTGGAGACGGATTCATGCGCGAGGATCGCCTCCATCATCTGCGTGTCGATGCGCAAAACCGGGTTCAGGGTCATCATCGGATCTTGAAAGATCATCGAGATGCGGTTGCCGCGGAGCCCTTGAAGGCGTTCCTCTTTGGCATTCGCGATCTCTTCGCCGTTGAACTTGATCGAGCCTTCGACAATGCGGCCCGGTGGGTCGATCAAGCCGAGAATGGAGAAGCCGGTGATGGACTTGCCCGAACCGGATTCGCCGACAAGTCCCATGATCTCGCCTTTGGATACCGTGAAATCCACGCCGTCCACGGCCTTGACCACGCCCGCATGGGTGAAAAAATGGGTCTTGAGCCCGTGTACGTCGAGTACCGCGCTCATTTCTTCAGCCTCGGGTTCAACACGTCGCGCAGATGGTCTCCGACGAGGTTAATGGACACGACCGTGAACAGCAGTGCGAGGCCCGGGAAGACCGAGATCCAGTACCGCCCGGACAGCATGTATTCGAATCCGTTCGCGATCAGCACGCCAATCGACGGCTCGGTCTGCGGCAGGCCGACGCCAAGGAAGGACAACGTCGCTTCCAGCGAAATGGCGCTGGCGGTCTGAACCGTACCAACGACGATCAGCGGGGCCATGCAGTTGGGCAGGATGTGCCGGAAAACGATCCTGAAACGCGAAATGCCAAGGCACTGCGCCGCTTCGACGTATTCCTTGCCGCGCTCGACCAGCGCGGTCGCGCGGACCGTGCGCGCGTAATAGGCCCATTGGGCGATCACCAGGGCAAGGATGATCTTGTCGACACCCTTGCCAAGGGCCGCGACCATCATCAACGCCACCAGCGACGCCGGGAACGACAGTTGCAAATCGACGATGCGCATGATGATCGCCTCGATCCGGCCACCCGCGTAGGCGGCGACAAGGCCGATTGCCATGCCGATCAAAAGCGCGATGACACCCGAGGCTAGACCGACCGTCAGTGAGATGCGCAATCCATAGAGAATGGCCGAGTAAAGGTCGCGCCCGGACCCGTCCGAGCCAAGCCACATGGTGTAACCGTCGAAGGCCTCGGACCCCGGCGGCAAACGCCCGTCCATGACGCTGACTTGCGCAAGGTCGTATGGGTTCTGCGGAGTGATCCACGGCGCGAGAATGGCGAGTAGCACGATGGACCCAAACACGGCCAGCGCCACCGTCGCGATCTTGCTTTCGAAAAACTCGGCGCGAAAACGCTGGAACGGAGTCTCGACCTTGGCAGGTATGCCGGCGCTCAGCGCGGGATGTGCTGTCGCGTCGCTCATGCGCCCTGATCCTGCAGACGGACCCGTGGATCGAGGATGGAATATAGGATGTCGACGATCAGATTGATCAGAACGAAGAACAGCACAATGATCATCAGGTAGGCGACGACGACGGGGCGGTCGAGCTGCAGGATCGCGTCGATCAGGAGCTTGCCCATGCCGGGCCAAGCAAAGATCGTTTCGGTCACGACCGAAAACCCGATGAGGCTGCCGAATTCGAGGCCCATCACCGTGACGACCGGGATCATGATGTTCTTCATCACATGGACAAGGATGATGCGCCGGGTCGAAAGCCCCTTGGCGCGGGCGTATTTCACATAGTCCAGCCCCATTGCCTCGCGCACGCCTGCGCGTGTCAGCCGGATGGCGAGCGAGATTTTTAGCAGGGCGAGGTTGAGCGCGGGGAGGAAGATGTGGCTGAGCCCGTCCAACGTGAAAATGCTGCTTTGGATGCCCAGAAAACTCCCAATATCACCGCGTCCTGTTGCCGGAACCCATTGAAGCTCGACGGCGAACAGCATGATCAGCATGAGGCCGACCCAGAATGTGGGCAGCGAAAAGCCGAAGATCGAGGCGGCCATGATCCCCTTGGACAGCATGCCGTCCGGGTAAAGTCCGGCGTAGAGCCCCAGTGGTATGCCAATGACAATCGCCAGAAAGAGGGCCGAGAAGGCCAGTTCCATCGTGGCGGGCATATGGTGCAGGATCAGTTTGAGGGCGGGTTCACCGAAGATGAAGCTGTTGCCGAGGTCGCCCTGTGCGGCCCCTTTGAGGAACAGCCAGTATTGTTCGAGGATCGGGCGATCCAGGCCAAGCCTGCTGATCGCAGCCTCGATATCGGCCTGATCCGCATCGGGGCTGACCAGCATGTAGACCGGGTCGCCGACGATGTTGACGCCAAAAAAGACGATGACCGACATCATAAAAACGACCAGCAGGGCCTGCAGCAATCTGCGGATGATGAAAACGGTCATGGGATCATTCCAAGGGAAAGGGGTCCGGGCCGCCGCGCGGGGCGGCCCGGACCCTTTGCGGTTACTCTTTCACGACGCCTGTCGCGAGCGTGTACTCGTCGGTGCGCGCGATGTAGCTCAGACCCTTTTTGGCCGCCCAGGTGTTGACCTGGAAGTGGGTCGGAATGATCGCTACGTTCTCAATCGCCCGCTCTGTTGCTTGCGCCAGCAGGTCCTGACGCTTGGCGTCATCCACCGTGCGCAAGGCTTCTTCGATCAGCGCGTCCGTTTCGGGGTCGGAGTGGCGACCACGGTTGGACGAGCCAAACCCGGCATCCGCGTCAAAGGTGTGAATCAGCGATTTCAGCGGCGAAGACGCTTCGCCAGACCCGGCACCCCAGCCCACAAGGATGAAGCTGAATTCGGGCAGACCCTCGGGCGATCCTTTGGATGCGCGCCCGAAGTAAACCGAACGCGGCATCGTTTCGACCGCCGTCTTGATACCGATGCGCGTCAGCATCTGTGCGATGGCCTCGGCGATCTTGGCGTCGTTGATGTAGCGATCGTTCGGCCCGTGAATCGTCAGCTCAAACCCGTCGGGATAGCCGGCTTCGGCCAGAAGCGCCTTTGCGCCGTCCGGGTCATAGGCCACCACGTCAAGTTTGTCGGAGACGCCGAAGAACCCTTCGGGCAAGAGCTGCCCCGCAGGCAGGGCGACGCCTTCCATCACCCGGTCCACGATGGCGTCACGGCTGATCGCCATACTGATGGCTTTGCGGACGCGGACGTCCATCAGCGGGTTCTTGATGTCACCACCGCCATTGGCCTTAACGAAGGGCGAGTCCTCGCGGAACTGGTCCATGTGGAGATATATCACGCGGTTGGACACACCCTGACTGAGTTGGATATCGCCGTTGCCTTTCAGGGTCGTGATATCGGTAGTCGGAACACCCGAGATCATGTCGACGTCACCGGCAAGAAGGGATGCCACGCGGCTGGGACCGGACGTGATCGGGCGGAACTCGACTTCGGACCAGATGGGCGCATCACCCCAATAGTCGTCGTTGCGCACCAGAACGATGCTTTCGCCCGGCGTATAACTCTGGAACTTGAACGGACCTGTTCCGATGGCAGCGGTGCCCGCGTTGAAATCCTCGGTCGCCGCGTTACAGCCAATTTCCGAAATAACCGGGATCGTCGAAATATCGTTACCCATCAATGGGTAAGGCGCTGCTGTCTTGAAGTGGACGGTGTAGTCATCAATCTTGATGACCTCCTTGCCCTTGAGATAGGTGCCATATCCCGAGGGCGAGTTTGGGACGTCTGGCGCGCGAGCCATGGTGCAGACCACGTCGTCGGCAGTGAAATCACTGCCATCATGGAACTTGACGCCTTCGCGGAGTTTGAATTCCCACGTCAGATCGTCAATGGGCTGCCACGAGATGGCCAGACCCGGCGAAAGACGCTGCTTTTCATCCTGAGCGATCAGGCGATCAAAGATGTGGACCGACATCGCGTTGTTGGGCCCAAGGTTGTGAAAATGCGGATCCAGCGACGTCGGCTCGGAGGCAAGACCAATCGTCAGTTTTTCGGCAGATACGGCACCAGCACCCATGGCCAGAATGCCGAATGCGACTGCTGTCGCAGTTGTGAGTTTCCTCATCAAAAAGACTCCCTGTTCATTTGGCGCTTGAGACGGCCCGAATCCCTGTTCGACCCCGCGCCCTGAGAAAATGCTAGCTACCGAAAAAATCATTGCCAATACTCAATGCTATGCGATTCTGCATAGAGCAATCCAAGTCCTTGGTTGTTCGCCTGCGCTTTCCAAAGAGAGGATGGCATCATGACGGAACATCGGCACAGGTTGCGAGAGTTTGAATCACTAAGGGCGGTCATCACCACAGGCACGACCATCGGAGCAGCCCGTCGGCTTGGGATCTCTCAGTCGGCCGTAAGCCGATCCCTGTCGCAACTAGAGGCCCGGGTCGGGCGGTCGCTGTTCCTGCGGCGGTCGGGGCGTATCGATCCGACGGACGAGGCGTTGAGGCTCAACGAAAAACTGGACCCCATTTTCGAAACGCTTGCAGACATCGAAGGCGCGGAATGGGCCACGCCCGATGACGCTCCTTTGCGGCTGATCGTACCGCCCACTCTTGCCCACCATTTTGTCATATCGCGTGTCGCGAGCTTTCTGAAAATGAACCCGGGCAAGCAACTTCAACTGGATATTCAAGCCACCGACGTGCTCGTGGCCGGCATCCTCGACCTGCGCTACGATCTTGGCCTGACCAGCGCCATGATCCAACGAACCGGTGTGCATCTTGTGCCGTGGCGGCGCAGCCAGGTCGTTTGCGCCATGCCAACAGACCATCCGCTGTCCGAAAAGCGTATTGTGACGCCGCAAGACCTGGAGGGTGTCGCACTGGTTGAGTTCTTGCGAAGATTGGGAACGCGCGCGATCACCGAGCAGATCTTTGCGCGTGCTGGCGTTCATCCAAAGCAGGTCGCTGAAACGGCGACGAACATGGCGGCCCTTGAACTTGTGCGTGAAGGGTTGGGAGTGACCCTGATCAACCCGTTCCCGTTGCTGTCATCTGGTCTGGAAGGCATTGTTGTCCGACCCTTTGACGCGGCCATCTATTACGACACCAGCTTTGTCCTTCCGTCCGGGCGGCCACCCTCACAACTTGCGCGCCAGTTCATGCGGTTTGTCAAACTGACAACACCGAAAGACAAATACTCCGAGCCGGTCTAGCGCGGCGGATGTGCCGACCACTCCGTATCCTCATCCATTGGAAAATTGGGGCGTGGCAAGTGCGCGAAGGGCCAACGGTCGTGGACCGGCGATGTCAATCCTGCCGTGTCGACCTCGTAAACCTGATCTGGCGCGAACCAGCCCGAGAACCCGGCACGAAAGTGTCCCCGGGATTTCACAACGACGGTTCGGGCGGCTGCGATATCCAGACCGAACATATGAAAAAACACAGGATCCGCAGTTTGCGTACGATCCGAAATCACCACAACCGTTATTCCCCCAATGCGAAGCGCCGCAGACGGTCCAAGAGCCATTCTGCGACCCGTCGTCATGCCTCTTTCCCCCACCACTTCGACGTCATGCAGCGCCAGAACCTCCGCGTCCGCCTCAAAGGGTACGTCCCATTGCGCCCAGGTGGCCGAGGTGTCGCAAGACCAATTGAAGCGCGCCCTGAACCGGTTGCCGACACCGACGTCATGCGCCTCGCGCGCAAGCTCAGGATCACAGAATGATCCGAAAAAGCAGTCACGCGCGTCCGCCTTGCAAAGCCCCGCCAACAGCTCGGTCGTCCGACCGCTTCCACCACCGCCGGGATTGTCGCCCGCATCGGAAAAGATCACCGGTTCACGTCCCTGGCAGCACGCCAGCGCCAAGGCCTCTTCGACAGAGATAAGTTGCCGGACAAAGTCCTTCCGTAAAGACCATGCCATGTCCGCCAACTCGGCGGCCAAAGCCTCGGCAACATTTGCGTCCTCTCGCGCCGTAACGACGATGCTCAGCCCGTTGTCAGGTGTGTCCGAGAAAAGAAAATTCCCGAAGATCGAGACATTGACGATTTCCGAGCGATACTCAGCCTGCCTGCGTTGCCCATAGTCGATCAAAGCCCCGTAAGGCTGCTCGGCCGTCAAAAGTGTGACCGACGCAGGGACAAGGGGCAATTTCACGTGAGCAATCTTTGGTCGGACGCCAGTCGCCAATATCCGCCGCAGCGAAACGGCGGCTTCCTCGCCCCGTTCGATCTGATCGACATGTGGATTTGTCCGATACCCGACGATCAAGTCACAGGCGTCGACCATCCGCTGCGATATGTTGGCGTGCAAATCGAGTGTTGCAATCACGGGCACCTCAGGTCCAACGATTTTGCGAACGCGTGACATCAGCAAGCCGTCGGGATCGTGGTCATGTTCGGCAACCATGGCGCCGTGATTGCAGATATAGACGGCGTCCACGGGTTCGGCAGCGCGCAGCTTGGTTTCACATGTTGCAATGATCTCTTCGATTACCGCCGCGCGCACCGGCCCGGCTGGATGACTGGCCGCCAGCATACAGGGCACGGGCGTCCAGTCGCCGGTTGCATCCATGGCGCGGACAAAAGCCGCGAACTCGGTCGCGAGTTTTGGAGTGGCCGACCTGGCCTCGTCCATCATCTCTTCACCAATAAGCCAGGTCAGCGATGTGAAATCGCTTTTCTCGGCGGGCGGTGCAAATCGGTTGGATTCAAGAATTGACCCAAGCAGCGCGACCTTCGGCTTAGCCATGATTTTTTGCTTTCTCACAAATGGACGCATTCAGAGCAAACAGGAAGAATTGCGCCGGATCAATCCATCCTGCAATTTGAATCGGATGGGTCTTTGTGGAAGGGCTTGCCATGCTAACGGAAATCTCGGGGGAGTTCGTGAAAATCGTTTGGGCCGACGATCCCGACGTGCATCTCATGCGCGGCGCGCCTGACCGTCCCCCGGCACGATTCAACCGGCGCGGTCAGGACGCGTTGTATCTCAGCCCCGATATCGAAAGCGCCAGGGTCGCCATTGGACAGGATGTAAAAGAAGCGGACCGGCCTCGTGTCGTCCTTACATTTCAGGTTGAGCGGTGCACGCTGTTCGATTTACGAAGCCCCGAAGCCGCCGACATCTATGCGATAGCATCCCAGCCCTGGCGTGCGCTGCTCGCCGCCGGTGGAACACCGCCATCCTGGCACGCAGCCGACCGCCTGAGGGAGAATGGGTATGTCGGCTTGATAGACCCTTCCCGGCGAAGACCGGGCCTTTGGCACATCACTCTTTTTCGCTGGAACGAGCCCGGCGCGCCCAACGTCATGCGACAAGGAAATGCGGATCCCGTTTCAGTTTCGCCGGATTATCGATGAGGCCTGTTGTGTTGTCTCGGTGGTCATCCGGCGGGTGGCCATATCGGGGAGTGACGACGCAACTCCTCATGACAAGACATGGGTCAGGTGAGCATTTGACCGACTAGGCAATGTACCGAATGAGACGTCCAATTTGGGTGGAAACCGAGCAAAGCGGTCGTTCAAATTTATGGCACAAACCACCGCTTGGTCCCGCAACCTGTGAGTTGCCCTGAAAACCCTCGCTGCGAGGTGAACGAATGGCACCGATCCCCGCTGCCGCGCGGCGTCCCGAACTGAGCATCTGCAGCAAGTATTGTGCTGCGAGCGCACGCAGCGAGAAAAGTCGATGGCCGGGTTGGGCTCGAAGTTGCCATCGGAGCAAGCGCGGCAAGTTGCGGATCCAGCCACAATACGTTGTTGCGGACGGCCCAAAACAGCCTTCCGAAGCAGGCCGATGCACCGCGGTGCAGAATCTCCGAAGCAGACGTTGATTCGCAGCTTATTCATCCGGTTGGATTAGACGCTGAGTGTCAGTTGAGCGATTGACCCACCAGTCATGCATCGATGTGAACACTGGCTCCAACGCCATCCCATCCGCGCTCGCCGAGTATTCGACACGAGGCGGTACCTCGGCATAGACCTTGCGCGTGACCAGCCCGTCGGCCTCCAAAGCCCGAAGCTGGTTGGTCAACATTGTCTGGGTGATCCCATCGATAGACTTGCGCAGCTCACCAAATCTCTTGGTGCCCTGAAAGATCAGGATCTGCAGAATCAAAAGCTTCCATTTACCGCCAATCATCCCGATCACACGGGGCGCCGGGCATGGGGATTCATCCGCAACAAGCGTTTCAACTGGGGCGGCGGTAAGGGTCTCGGACATCTAGTTTCTCCCAATAGTATTATTTTTGATAGTATATCAAAAAATACTGCCTACTTTTCGGATCGTACTGCCCCGGGTAAGCCTCTGTAAACAGACAACGACGGAGAGCTTTCAACATGACCTTGGAAATTTGGACAGTAAGTGGCGCGCCCAGCCCGTGGCGCGCAGCGCTTGGAATGGCTTTCAAGGGTCTCGACTACAAAGTCCACTTGCTCTCCGCCCAGCAGAAGGAACACAAGTCGGACGCCTACCTCGCCATTAACGGCAGGGGCACGGTCCCGACTTTGAAGCAGGGTGACGTGACCCTTGGCCAATCCATCGCGATCTTGGCATGGCTCGACAGGGAGTATCCCGCGTCGCCCTTGTTCGGGAAGACCGCACGGGGGGCAGGCATGATCTGGCAGCGCACAATGGAGATTTTCGACTATCTGCCGCGCGCAACCAGCGGTGTCCTGTCCCCGATCTTCTTCGACGGCGCAGACAAGGCAACGGATGATCTAATTGCGGCCAGTGATGCTTTGCGGGCTGAGCTGACCGGTCTGGCCAAAATTCTGATCGATGACTCTTTCCTATCAGGTGCGCGTCCGGGCGCCGCAGACGCCGTCGCTTTTCCCCATGTCCGTCTCATCCAACGGGCAATGGAGACGAAACCGCAGATCATGCAAGACCTCGGCTTCTCCGATCTGGCCGCGTTTTCTCCCGAGATCGCGGACTGGGTGCGACGGGTCGAGGCCCTGCCTAATGTCGCGCAAACCTTTCCGCCCCACTGGGCTGAAGCCACTTGAGGACCTCCAAGATGACCACGCAAAGCTACAAGAAATCCATCGACGTCGCTGCAAGTCCCGCCACCGCCTTCGAGGCGGTGACCCGAGGGGTCGAGCATTGGTGGACACGTCCAGACCAACCTTTGGTCCGTTTGGGCGATCGCGCGAAGTTCACATTTCCTCCGGGCGTGTCTTACTGGACATTCGAGCTGACCGGAATGGATGAGCCCTCGCATGTCGAGTGGACCTGCGTCGACGCCCTGCATATTCACGAAGGTCAGCCAAAAGAGATCGAGGCGGAGTGGCTCGACACCAAGGTCTTGTGGGGCATCCGCGGGCACGTCAACGGCACACAAATCGAGTTGCAACATGCCGACCTTACTCCACAACTGCTCTGCTATGACATTTGCGAGGCAGGTTGGGACCTGTTCTTTCTCGGCAGCCTTAAACGATATCTGGATACCGGAATAGGCTCTCCACACAGAGAATGAATGGGGAGTCTGCCGTGCCAGGCATATCGATTTTGGCCCAA
>NZ_CANNCF010000015.1 GCF_947503045.1 uncultured Tateyamaria sp. | reverse complement strand
AGCCCGCCAGACGGCTGGCCGAGGCCTGAAACAGGGTTTCATCCCCGATCAGAGACACAAATTGCTTGGGATAGCTCTTGCGCGACAAAGGCCACAGGCGAGAGCCCGAACCGCCACAAAGCAGGACCGGAGTAATGGACATTTTCAAAGATGCCTTTCGTTCTTAATTGTTCGTCGCGATCCGCGCCGTGTTCAACAGCGACGGCAAAACCTGCGATATCGCGCGGTTCCACTTAGTAATTGGCTGTTGTGCAATAAATACGACATCATCGGGGCGCAATTCGAATTTCGTCATTAACGCATAGTTGGCCGCGTTGCGGGCATCCAGATGCCATGCGGTGACGGCCCCGAACTCGCGCGGGTCCTGGCTGGCCCGCAGCACATAGATTTGCGAGATATCACCCGTTTCGTTGGTGATCCCGCGCGCATCATTGAACAGCGCATCCGCCAGATTGGCCCGCCGTTCAAAGGGCAAGGCATAGCGCGACTGCAATCCGACCTCACCGGTCAAATACACATAATCACGATTATCTGCGCCAAGTTCGCGGCGCAGCTGGTAGTTGGTGCGCGCCTCGGTCAGCTCGCCGCGACGAATGCTCACTTCGGCCTGCAACTCGTTCAGGGCCGAGGTCCGCGCCTGCTGACGCGCACCGACAAGGGCGATCTGTTGCTCAAAATAGGTCTGCGCCTGATCCAGCTCGTATTCGGTATCCACGAACACCGCATCGCCATCGACCAGCCGCGTGCGCAGCAGGTCCGCGCGTTCATAAAGCGTAGTCAGCGGAATCTGGTAGAGCGTCCCGTCGCGATAGATCCGCACCGAGGCGAAATCCTGATCCGGCACCGTGACAGACCCTGCTGCCGCCAGCGCATCCCCAAGGTAGAGCGGCGTGAGGCCAATGGGCACAACAGCCGGGTTGCCCACGGCCCCGCCAATCGAGACCTTGCGCGAGTTGAACTCGGCGATCTCAAGGCTGAAGGTAGGGTCAAACTGGTTCTCTACAAGACGCTGAAACAGCACGTCTTCGGCACTTTCGATGGTCAGGCCCGCGATACGCACACGCCCCACATTGGGAATGTTGACCGACCCGTCATCCTGCACGGTATAGCCCTGGCGCGCGTTCTGCGCGGCCAGCAGGCCCGAAAGCTCCTCGACTGTCGATCCGGTGCTGGGCGTGGAGAGCAACACAACATCGCCCACCCCGATCTCGTAGGCCATCGGCGGCACGGCTGGCGGCACCCGCAATGCCAGTTGCCCGGGACGCGGTTCAAGATCAAAGGTCGGTTCGGGCAAGGCCCCTGCCCCGCGCCCGGTCGATCCGCCCCCGGCTGTCAGCGAAAAGACCGCTGGCAATGTCTTGGGCTGATAGGCCGCGCGGTTGGCCTGCACCACCGTTTCGGCGCTGACCGGTACGACGCGCACATTGGTGCCATCCGCAGGGCCGGTTTGGACGTCAGCGGATCGATAGACCACTCCGCAATTTGTCACGGCCAGCAAAGCCCCTGTCAGCATCAGATATTTCAGCATCTCACGTCTCCTTCATCTCGGTACGATGCGGGTCGAAATCGCACCGATGACAGGGCCAGACCATTGTCGCGACAGGATGATGTCACGGCTGGATGGAGCGACCCAATACAAGTTTACAAATTCCTGGTCCAGACTGCGGCAGCTTTCGCGCATCAACCGTGTGGCGGTCGGCGTGCCAAACAAATCAATCTCGCGCGGGCCACGGTCGACGATCACGCAGCGATAAGTACGGCTGACAGCACGGTCATTGCCGTCCAGATAGGTGTGGAACCGGTCCGAGGTGCCGGGCGACAACCCGCGCACCCGCGCCAGCGGTTCGGACAGATCCGAAGCCAGCAGCCCCTCGCCGATGCCCCGCGTGCTGTGCAACATCCCGTCCTGCATGATGATCTGGGTGCCGTCCGCGCTCAGCCAATAGTCAAACGCACCCACGCTGCGTTCCAGCAGGATGTCAGCGGACAGATCCTTTTCGACAAAGGCCACCTGCAGGCGCGGCGCGCCCTGTTCGACCAGCACGGCAAAGCGGGGCACAAACTGAACTTCGCCCGTGCGT
Organism: uncultured Tateyamaria sp.; assembly: GCF_947503045.1. GTDB lineage: Bacteria > Pseudomonadota > Alphaproteobacteria > Rhodobacterales > Rhodobacteraceae > Tateyamaria. Next base: position 20,660 of record NZ_CANNCF010000015.1, on the reverse strand, counting down.
GCAGCGATCGCATTGATCGACTGGCCCAGCCCGCTTTCCTCGTCCACGGCCGTGCCACAGGCGGCAAGCAGCGCCAGGATCATCACGGCAAATGTCGCGCCACGTGTCATCGGAAAATACGCCCCCACCCGTTGCTGAGGTTTTGCGCGCGGTAATCCCGCGTCACACCGTACAGGCGGTTGGCCACGTTCAGACGCGCACCGCCATCCCGCAACACCGGCTGGATCGTTTCGGAATAGACCGCCCGCGACGGAATGCCGGTCAGCCATGACACAGGCACGGTGAACCGGATACCCTTGTCAAAGGAGCCTTCGCCGAAATCATCAAAGGACACGTCCGTCAGGGTGAAATAGCCACCCACCTTGAACCCGTTGTTGAATTCACGATCCAGCGAGAACGTCGCCCCCCAGTCACCGGCCAGATAACGCCCCGCATCGATCTGCGTGATATAGCCCTTGCCCAGATCGTAATAGGCCGAGGCATGTCCGGTGATCACGTCATAGTCCTGCAAGCCAAACAACATGTCGAAATCGCGCTGCTTGGCATAGTTGATCTCAAGCCCCATCGCGAGGCGGCTGTCGATGGGATACCACAGCAACTCGCCCGACACGCCCGCAAACATGTTTTCCAGATAGCCCCCCGTCACGCGGGCAAACAGATCTTCGCCCGGGCGCCACATGTATTCTGCGGTGAGGCGGTTGATCTCGAAATCCGACTGCTGGGCATAAAGCAGCGAATCCGAGCGCACCCGCTGGATGACCGAATTGGACTGGCGCGTGGCATCGTCGATGTTGCCGGTCAGCGGCTGGCGAAACAGCCCGTCAAAGCTCAGGCCCGGGAGCGGCGCATAGGTCACGCTCAGCTGTGCGCCCAGCTCGTAACGCAAAGGCTCGTTCGGGTCGAAGAACGAAAAGGCGGTGTAGGGGCCAAGGCCATAAGAGAATTTCGGATAGATACCCGGCACCTCGCCCTCGCGGCTTTGCGGCGGGGCGTCATCGATGCGGGCGCGGGCCAGCGACAGCCAGGCGCCGTCATAATTCGTGTCCAGCTCTTCGAGGTCTGCGCGTTGCAGAGTCACCGCACTGTTGGCCACGCCGCGCGCCTGCGGGATGATCACAAAGGTGTCGATGTTGCTGGGCAGCGTGTTGGCCATGGCCCGCGCGGTGCGCCCGATGGCCTGCGCCTCGATGTCCCAACGGTTGTTCTGGATGCGCACGGTGGCGCGCCCGCCGTCAACATTCAGCCCCTCAAGGTCGATCCCTTCGGCGGTCAGCCGGTCGCCAAGCACCTTGCGCGCCGCCGTCAGGGCCTGCCGGTCGCTCAGCTCCATATCCGCGAAACTCGCCACGTCGCGGCCAAGAATGGGTTCGGGTGCCTTGTCGAACCCACCGGGTGAGCGACGCTTGGCCGGATCAAAGACAAAGCTGTATTGAAACCCAATTTCGCGCCCGCCCACCAGAAAGGCACGGATGCTGGACCCGCTGGGATAGGTGTAATTGAGGCCGATGTTGATGGGTGACGAAATCTCGACCACATCGCTTGCCGCCTCGAGATTGTAGGCATCCGACGAGTATTCCAGCTGAAAGCTCAGCCGATCTGTCGCCTGATACTCGATCCCGCCAAACAGGGCCGCCTCGCCCCGAAACCACTGGCCAATGTCGATGTTCCCGGTGTTGGGCCCCCCGCCCGATCCGGTCGGACGTGTCTCAAACTGATCCGAAATGATGCCCAGCGGATTTGTAAACCCACCGCGCTGCGCAAGCCGGCCCCACCCCAGACCAGCGGTCACGCGGAACCGGTCATCGGCAAAACCCTTGGTGGCGACCACGTATTCGCCACTCAGAACCCCGGTCCCGCCAAAGTCGCGCAAGCCCACGGCAAAGCCCGGGCGGCGATCCGTCTCGAACCCAAGCTGGTAGTGCAGATCGAAACTGCGGTCGAACAGGTTGACCGAACTTACATTCACCGCCTGTCCGAAAAAGTCGCGGTTGATGCTGTAGCGAAAGGTGCCGTAAATGCGCGGCGTCAGCTGAAAGGCCAGCGTGTTGCGGACAATCCCGCCAAATCGGTTGGTGGTCAGCGCCAGGTTTCCGTCCGGCAGTACCTGGGCCGTCGGCATATCCACCAATCCCGGCGTGCCATACAGCGATAGCGTTTGGGCAGACCCGGATCCCGCCGAAACAAGAGACAGGCCCAAGGACAACACTGCCAAACACCGCAGCTTCATAGGTCGCCTTTCCCCATTCCCAGTCACCCCATCTCCAGGGCAGGCTCAAGCCTTCACATTTGGCCCGATTATCCCTAAAGACGTCAAAACGTATTGCACCCAACGTGCAACCTCATTTACCCGAGAAAGACACATGATAAAATGGCTGCTTCGGCGATTTGTTGCTGGTCCGGACTTTCCGGCAACAGCCCCCGAAAGCCCATTCATTGCATTGGGCGACATACACGGCCGTGTGGACCTGTTGGAACAGTTTCTCGACCTCGATCCGGCCTATCCCGTGATCTGCGTCGGCGACTATGTGGACCGTGGCGAAGACAGCGCAGCAGTGCTGCGATTGCTGGCCGAACGGGACGACATCATTTGCCTCTCCGGCAACCACGAAGAGATGATGCGCCGCTTTCTCAAAACGCCAACCGAAGCCGGGTCGCGCTGGCTGCGTTATGGCGGGCTGCAGACATTGGCGAGCTTTGGTGTCTCGGGTGTCACCGGCACCAGCGGCCCCGAGGCGCTTGAGGAGGCACGCGACCAGCTGCAAGAGGCGATGGGCCCTGACCTTGTCGCGTGGCTATCCGATCTGCCGACGCGCTGGCAGTCGGGCAATGTGGCCGTCGTTCATGCCGGGGCCGACCCCGCGCGCAGCATCGACGATCAGGACGTACAGACCCTGCATTGGGGGCATCGCGACTTTGCCCGCACCCAGCGCAGCGATGGGGTCTGGGTGGTGCATGGTCACACAATCGTGGATGCCCCCAGCGCTGCAAACGGGCGCATCGCCATCGACACCGGCGCCTATGCGACCGGTAACCTGACGGCTGTGCTGGTCGAGGCCGACAAGACCACGTTCGAGACGATCAGCTGACTGCGCCTACCAGATCACCCGCAGATCGGGTTGGCCGGCAAACACCTCATCCCGCGATATCAGCGTCATGCCCGACACCATCGCCGTGGCGGCAATCAGACGGTCAAACGGGTCGCGATGTGGCCACTCCCACAGGCTCGCACGCAGGGCGATCTCGGGGGTGAAGGGGGCATTCAGACCCCCCTGCCCTTCAAGGATTTTTGGCAACTCCTGCACCAGCCCCGCCATCTCGGGCCACTTGCCAATGCGCACCTTCTGACCAATTTCGAAGAACGAGATCGGGCTGACATGGACCGCATCCGCGCCCGCAATCTCATCGCGGGCGGCAGGTGACAGCAAATGGTCTGCGGAAAACGACCAGACCCAGGCATGGGTGTCGAGCAAAACGGCGCTCACCGCCCCTCCCATTCGTCGGCCTCGGCCTCGGACATCGGTTCAAGGAAATCCGGCGGCGTGCCGAAATGTCCGCGATGCGTACCAAGCGCAAAGCCCGACTGACGGATCGGCACCAGCCGCACGACGGGGCGCGTACCTTTGGCAATCACGACCTCCTCACCCGACAACGCCGCTTCGATCAACTTGCTCAACTGGGTTTTGGCCGCATGGACACTGAATTGCATCGCACCTCTCCTTACCTAGCTAACTTAGTCCACATGAGTGACATTTGCAAGGTTGGCGCAGATCAGCGGCCACAAACTGTCAAGATGCGCATGATTAGAGCCTGTTTTGGCCGCGGTCACGGCTTCTTGCGCTGATACTTCATGATCAACTTGGCCATCTCGATCAGCATATCGTCCAGGTCCTCTTCAGCCACACGCGCTTTGCTGATCGACACGTCAAACCCCCCCTGCACCGGCACTGTGGACATCGGAATGCCGCGTACGTCATAGCGCTGGCGGATCGGCTTGTCATAGTCGGGGGTCTTGATCGGTTCATGCCGTTTGATCTTGGGCAGGATCGCGCGATAGGCGCGCTTGGGCGTTGCCTCAATATCGACCTGGCGCATGATCTCGTCACGGTGGGTCAGACACCCCTGCCCCAGCGACACGTCCGCCTGGCTGACGCCGATGCGCTCGGCGATTTCGGTCTGGGTCAGATCGGACATGCTTTCGGCCAGCAACCCGATCGAGATCAACTCTTCGAACCCGTTGAGATCGCGGCGCATGGTGTTCTCGTGAAACCGCTCCTCGAGGTCGGCCAGCGCCTGATTGCCCGCCTTGGTCGACACCACCGCAAGCACCTTGCGGCCCAGTTTGCGGCACGCCTCAAGACGGCGACGGCCCGACTGTATGACAAATTTCGCGTCCGTCTCCAGCGGCGCTTCCTCATTCGGGCTCCACTCCTCCGAGGCCGGGCGCACCCGGATCGGCTGTGTCTGCCCACGGCGCGCGATATTGGCGACAAGACGGTCGAAATCCTCGTCCTCGACCCAGTTGGTGAACCGGTCACTACCCAGATCATCAACGATCTGGTCAGGATCGAGCTCCAGCGCCAGCGTGCCCGCCATCAACGCATCAATCATCGACCCATGGGTCGAATCGATGCGCTGTTTCAGCATGTTCATTGCCGAACCCGCCCACATGCCGCCCATCGCACCCTTGCGGGGGGCCTCCTCGACGGCGGGCAATTCCTCTTCGGGCAAAGCCCCGCTCAATTTGCGTTTTCGCGCCATCAGTCCCAACGCTCCTTCATAAAGGTATCGGCAAACCCGCGCGACGGCAGGTCCGGCCAGATCCGCTGCACCAGCGCGTCATTGACCGCGTTGGCATTGTCCATGAACGCCCGCGCCGACACACGCCGGGTCTTGGGCGGCAGGTACTCATAGATACTCTTGTACTCTTCGGCTGCATTCGCAATCGCGTCCGAGCGCGAATACCAGACCTGCATCACCTCGCGTGGCGCCTTGCGATACAGGTCGACAATTTGGTCCACATCGCGGTCGTTCTGTTCCTGCACGATGGTGGGCAGCACCATGTGGGCCCCTGCCCCGATCTCCAGATCGGCCTCGAACCCCATGATGAATTCCAGATACTCGCCGATATTCGCCACATAAGTCGCAAGCGTCGCCAGATCAAAGCCCTTCATCGTCTGCGGAATCACCACATTGTCCGCGGCAATCAATCCGTTGAGTTGCATCAGCGTCAGTGACGGTTGCTGGTCAATCACGATAACATCCAGCGTCTCGTTCAGCGCATGGGCGTATTTGCCAGTGTCAAAGGCGCCATCCGCACCCCTCAGATCCTCGGGCCGCGTGGTTGGCGCGTTGCCCTTGTCCCACGTGGCAATTGCATCCTTAAGCACGCGATAGACCGGCACTTGCGCCGATTGGGACAGGAAAAACAGGCTGATATCGCCGTTCTGAATGTTGGCGCCACCGGGGATCAGCCGCACACCCGGCCAGGGCGTCGCGTGCCAGATATCGTTCAGCTCTTGGGCGTTGCGCTGCGTCACATCCTGTGCCCCCGGATCGTCCACGCCCATAAAGTCGGCCAGAGTTGCGGTGTCCGGATCAAATAGCGGCAGGCTTTCATCTGCAAAATACAGGCTCACCGTAGCCTGTGGATCAGCGTCGACGATGCCCACGCGCAGCCCGTAAAACAGGTTAATGTATTGCGCGAAGTGCGCGGCACTCAGCGACTTCCCGGTCCCGCCTTTCTGCGCGCCAAAGGTCACAACCTTGACCGGATCGCCAGGCTTGCGCCAATGCAGATGCTCGCGCCGCGCGCCGGGGTTTGACCCGATCAGCGCCCGGATCAGCATGATCTCAGAAGGCGAAAACGTGCGCTCGCGACCTGTGCGCTCACCTTCTGGAAATTGCGGATCATCCCCAGACAGCCGCGTCAGATAGGTGGTGTCCACGGCCAGCAGCTGCGCCACTTCTGTCATGGAAAAGCGGCGCGCCACGCGGGTGCGCAAGGTCAGATCACGCTGCAATTTGGTGTTCACCGCGCCCATGACGCGGGTCATGTTTCGTATGAATTGCTCGAACTGACCGTACGCCATGTTAATTATATCCACGGATATATGTGGGTGCCTCGGGCGGGGCAGGGACCCCGGAGCGCAATGGCAACTTCTCGCAAGGCGTGGCGGCGCGCAAGGTCTTTTGCGCCAGTGCCCATCGCCGCAGATAACCTTCAAGCAGCTTGATCTGGGCGTTTTGCGGCACGATTTGCGCTGATTTCAACATTTGGTCGAGCTGTTTCGGACCAGGAACCTTGCGCCAATGAGATTGCCACCCGGTTTTGATCGAACTGCATAGCGCCGCCACCTCGTCCTTCGACAAGTTTTTCCCGGCCAGATGCTTGGCAGCCAGTGTCTGCGCTGCCTGATCCTTTTCAACCCGCAAATCGGCAAAGACGTTTTCGAGCTGCCGGTCTATATCCGCGGACATAACCGACTTGCTCACTGCCTTCCGAGAAATCGCGACTTGCGTCGCAGCGACGAGATCCGGCCTCGGTTCATGCTTGAGGGCAGGGTAGGGCGCCCCCTTGGTGCAAGCGGCCCAGTCAGAGACTAATTCCGAATAAACGGACCGCTCCACAGGATCATGATTTATTTGTATATGATTTTTTGAGTCCATATGGCGTTCACCCTGCCGAACGCTGCGTTCATCCTTCTGGTCGATATCGGCCGTCACTTTCCCCGACAAAGAAGCCCGCCAGGCCTTCCAGAAAGTCACGCAATAGCGCAGGCGATAGTTGTACCCGTTTGCGGTCGTCTGAGTTTCGGTCGAGATCAATTCGGCATCTCTGAGCGCGGTAATGTAGCCCGAGATTGCAGCCTTGGAGCGGCCCAGACGTTCACCCAATTGACCGAGTGAGGGCCAACAAAACCCGTCCAGATTGGCCATGCGACACAGCTCTACCAGCAGCCGAAATGCGCCCGGACTGAGGTCCAGTTCCAGCACTTCGACCGGCAGGGCAACAAAGCCTTTGCGGCGGTCAAATCTAAGTGTTTGAGACATATTTTCCTCGTTCCCGCGCAGCAAAAGCTTGCGGGTTCTGCACGACGAGGCTATTCTGGGATTGCGAAAAGAATGAGCCTCTTTGGTTTCATTTCACAGGGTTGGACGGTTGCCGCCGTCTGGCCCTGTTTCGTTTTGGAGCGCCTGTGTGATGTCGCCTGTCTTTAGTGCCTCCCAGCGGTTGCGGCTGTGGCAATGCGGGTTGTCCAGACACATCTTGAATGGGTCCCCGAAGCGGAGTTATTGTCGTGCATCGCCAGCCTCTTTCGCGGTCTAGTGCCGCTTACTCTTGGTATTGAGTGCTATATAGCCCGAAATAGCAGGACTAAGGCAAGGAAATCTTTTGGTTGAGCGGGTACTACGACTGTGATGCAGTAACTGTCTGTTATGCAAGGATAAACGTCGTGGTGTGGGGCAGGGGGCGATGCAATGAAAATGGCCGCGCTGGGACCTACGGCATGACGAGTCGGGATTTGGCGCGAATCTGTCTGGCTGAAGCTGGCATGGAAGATGTGTCGAAACAGCTCAATTGGCGACTGGGGGAGCTGCGCCGTAACAAGCCCAATACCCATTAACCAACGCAAAAAGCCCCCGCCATTCGACAGGGGCTTTTCATAATTTCGGTTCGGCCTGTGAGCCGGAACCCGCGATCAAGGCGACGTTGTGGATGTCGTGCTGGTCGTGGACGTCGTTGAGCCGGAGCCGCCAGCTGCGCCAAGCAAGGCAGCTGCACCCAGACCTGCGGCCAGAAGGCCGAAGTTGGGGTTGCCGGCGCCGCCAGCAGTATTTTCTGTGTTGGGCAGGTTCTGACATTCTGCCGCTTCCGCGTTTGCGGCCAACGTGCAGTCAAGACCTTGCGCCGTTGCCATCTGTACGGAACCCATCATAAGGCCGGTAACAGCAAGGCCGGTGTAGAACGATTTGAGCATCTCAGAAGCCCTCCAAGTAAACATAGTTTGTCGTATCATAGCTTTTCCCGTACATACAGCGCAAACCAATGGACAATCAATGCATCTATCCGCCTATGGCGTAAAACCGCATATTTTTTGGTCGCAGTCCCCCGCGTAGCGCTATAGTAGGCCCGCAGGGGCAACGTAAAAACCCGATGGCAGGGGCTTAGACAGTTAAAATCATGCAAGTTTCCAGAAATATCGCGCCTGGCGAGTCACAAGCCATGGGCCAGTCGAACGCCACCTCTGACAGTGATGTGATCAATCTTGGCGCCCTTTTGGGCACGATTTGGCGTGGGAAATGGCTGATTGCGCTGACCACGGCGATCGCGATCGCGGCTGGCATCTATTATGCTTATGTTTTGGCCACGCCCAAGTTTCGCGCCACCGCGGTGGTGATTCTGAAGACCAATCAGGAGCAGATTGTCGATCTGCAAAGCGTGGTTGGCGGGCTCTCTGGTGACTCGTCCGAAGTGAACTCCGAAGTTGAGGTGTTGCGTGCGCGCAGCCTGATGGGCAAAGTGGTCGACAAACTGGATCTGACGACCGATGCCGAATTTAACATCGGCATGCAGGAGCCCAAGTTCATCGATGTGGCCATTGATGAGATTAAGGGTGTGCTGGGGCTGAACAACCCACCCGTGGTCCTGTCGCCCGAAGATGCGGCCAAACGGCGGCGTGATGCGGTCATCAGCAACCTGCTCAACGCCGTCACCGTGCGCAACGTACCGCTGAGCCTTGTGTTTCAAGTGACGGTCGAGACGGAGAATGCGCGCAAATCGGCGCTGATCGCGGATACAATTGTCGACCTCTATGTGCTCAACCAGATCGAAGTGAAATTCGAAGCCACGCAGCAGGCGACCATCTGGCTGAGCGAACGGGTGTCCGAACTGCAATCGACCCTGGAAATGGCCGAAGCGGAAGTGTCTGCCTTCAGTGCCTCGACCGAATTGGTCTCTATTGAGGGCCTGCAAGCGCTGGAGCGCCAAATCAAGGATTTGCGGGACCGCATCGATACGGCCGAGTCCAACCGCGTCGCACTGGACGCCGACATCGCAGCGCTCGAAGGTGCGGTGACGCGTGAGGAACAGGTACAGTTGGCCGAAGATGCCCAGCTGACCCGGTTGCTGCAGCGTGCAGCAAATGACGACGCAATCGCACAGGCCTTTGACACCCGCTTGGCTCAGGTCTTGCAGCGCAAGCAGGCCGAACTGACGCGCGCGGACCAGCAGTTGCGTGCCTTGCGCGGCTCCGAAATCGAGCTGAACCGTGCCCTTGATCAGCAGGGCGAAGACCTGATCACTTTGCAACAGCTGACCCGTGAGGCCGAGGCGACGCGGGTTCTATATGAGTACTTTCTGACGCGCTTTAACGAAACCTCGGCCCAGCAGGGCATCCAGCAGGCGGACAGCAGGATCTTGTCGGACGCGGTGATCCCGCTGCGCCCGGCCGAACCGCGCAAACCGCTGGTGCTGGCGCTGGCCGCGATCATCGGCATATTCATCGGCAGCGTCGTGGTTGTCCTGCGCGAGATGCGCAATAACGGGTTCCGCACGGCGCAGGATCTGGAGGCCTTTACCGGCTATTCCGTGCTGGGCCAGATCCCCAGCATGCCGTCCTCGATGCGCAGCAAGGTGCTGAAATACCTGGCAGACAAGCCGACATCTGCCGCCGCCGAAGCGATCCGAAACCTGCGCACCTCGATCATGCTGTCCAATGTCGACAACCCGCCGCAGGTGATCATTTCGACATCTTCGGTGCCGGGCGAAGGCAAGACGACCAATTCGCTGTCACTGGCGTTCAACCTGCTTGGGCTGGGCAAAAAGGTGCTGCTGATCGAAGGTGATATCCGCCGCCGCACACTGAACGAATATTTCCCGAATGTACCGAAACACGGCATCGTGTCGGTGCTGAACGGCGACAAGACGCTGGAAGAAGCCGTGTTCAAGGGCGAAGGTTTTGGCGCCGACGTGCTGGCGGGGGAAAAGACCAACGTCAACGCCGCGGACCTCTTTGCCTCTGAAAAGTTCAAGGACCTGATCCGGCAGGTGCGCGAGGTCTATGATGTGGTCATCATCGACACGCCGCCGGTGCTGGTGGTGCCTGATGCACGGATCATCGCCGAACAGGTCGATGCCATCATCTTTACCGTCCAATGGGACAAGACCAGCAGACCCCAGGTCGAAGAGGCGCTGCGCATGTTCCACAATTCGGGACAGCGTGTCACCGGTCTGGTCCTCAGCCAGATCAGCGTGCGCGGCATGAAGCGCTATGGCTATGGCGGTCAGTACGGGGCCTACGCGGGCTATGGGTCGAAATACTATATCGACTAGGCATCCAGCATGACCTGCACACGGGTCTTTCGATCTAATTCAACCCAGAAAATAACCTGATATGATGCACTTACGAGTTGTGGCGCTGTTGCCAACATGGTTCTGGAAGGTGACATGAGCGATAAAATCACCGCCGATCTGACTGTTGTCCTGCCGACCTATGAGCGTGTCGAAAAGCTGTGCGAGCTGATTGACGATCTGGCCGAGGCGCAGGCCGCGGCGTCGTTTTCCGTCATTATCGTGAACGACAAGGGTCCCGAAGAGGCCTATGCCAAAACCCGCAGCTATGCCGAGGCGCATCTGCGCAACCTGACGATGACGCGCAACAGCGAGAATATCGGGATCGATGGCAATATCGACCGCTGTCTTGCCGCTGCCGAGACCGAATATGTGCTGGCCATCGGCGATGATGACCGTTTGAACGTGGCGCAGTTTCTGACCTTGTTAGAGACGCTTTCGACCGCGCGCCCTGATCTGATGCTGGTCGAGTACAGCTATATCTATGACGATCTGTCGATGCAGAAGGAGGGGGTGATCGATTTGCCCGCCGATCAGGACTTTGTCAGCCTCGACGCCCGCCGCCGTTTTCTGTTTGAGCGTGCGACCAAGCTGGGCTTTCTGGGCTCGGTTGTGTTTCGCACGGCCGCTTATCGCACCCATGCCGATCCAAAGTTTCTGGGCACCTGGTTCAACCATGTGGGGGCCGCGCTGAACATCCTGTTTGATGACGCCTGCACCGTGACCTGGTTTGACCGTCCCGTGGTGCTGAACCGTGCCGGCGACATCCGTGTGACCAGTTGGTCGCACCGCGTTTTTGACGTGATCAATGGTTGGTGGCGGATGATGGCGCTGTCTTGCGAAAGCCACGGCAAATGCAGTTTTGCCGAATACCGTGCGCACAAGACCGAGGTGACCTTTCAATATGACAGCCCCTTGTGGATGCTGTCGCGGCGCAGCGAAAACCTGATCAATTTCCAAAGCTTGCCGGTCCTGTTCCAGACCTTTGATCTGTCGGCCAAAACCAAGGCGATGTATTATGCGGTCTGCCTTGTGCCGATCCGGCTGTGTCTGGCGCTGAAGAAATCGGCGCGGGCGGTGGGCAAATGAGCAAACCCGGCTTTATCTTTGTTGGCGCCAGCAAGGCGGGCTCGTCCTGGCTGTACAACTACTTTGTCCGCCATCCCGGGATTTTCGTGCCGACGGCCAAGGATACCTATTTTTTCAAGACCTACTACGACAAGGGCGTCGACTGGTACGAAGAATTCTTTGCCGCCGCAGGGCCAGACCAGATCGCGGGCGAAATCTGTCACGACTATCTGCATGACCGGGAGGCCATCGACCGGATTGCCGCCGAATATCCCGATATCAAGCTGATCTGCAGCCTGCGCCAGCCCGTGGACCGGGTGATTTCCACCTACCTTTATGCCGCGCGCCATGGGTTGGTTGATCCCAACCTCAAACGCCATGTGAGCCAGAAGGCGGGGCTGTTTCTTGAGGGGCGTTATGCCGACGATCTGGAACATGTGTACGCCCGTTTTCCGCGCGAAAACGTGTTGGTTTTCCTGTACGACGATCTGCTTGACGATCCCGAGGCGCTGGCGCGGCGGATCAACGATTTCCTTGGGGCAGAGCATTTCGACTATCCTGACATTGCCAAGAAAGTTCGGGCCGCGTCCAAGGCCCGTTCGGCCCGGGTCAACAGCATCGGCAAGAAGGTGGCGCAGCGTCTGCGTGCACTTGGGCTGCACAATGTGCTGGGCAGGCTCAAGAACAGCGCGCTGGTGCAGCGTTTGCTTTATAAGGAAATTACCGTCGAAAATACGTCTTATTACAAAGACTTGCCGTCCGAGCAGATTGACCGCTATCTGGACAATATCGCCCGGCTTGAACTGCTGATCGACCGGTCACTGGAACATTGGGTGGCCGAGATCAACACGCATCGCGCGCCGTGATCTATTCGGTGTCTTGCGTGGTGAGGGCCTTGATCCGGTCCTGATCGGGCGCGAAATGCTGATCCAGCCGTGCGCAAGCCGCCGGGTAGAGATCGCGCACAGATTTCTTTTCGGGGCGCACGTTGCGCGTGGCGATCTGGAACCGAACGGATTCGGGCAGCATGTGGAACAGCGACTTGGCCAGAGTGCCGACGACCGGCAGACGCTTGATCAGGTTGGTGTTGATCACCTTCTTGTCGCCACCCTTGTGAAAGGCCTGTGTCATCTCGGGGCAGGTCCAATTGCTGTCGACGCCCAGAAACGCAAAGATCCGCTTGTATAGTGCAACACCATCCTGTTCGAGATCGGCCATAGACAGTACAAGGATGTTGGCCGCTGGAAAGCGCGCGAAATAGGGGTCCAGCATCCGGCCATATTCGCTCCAAGCGACGACATAGTGCGCTTCGTCGCTGCGCGCGTCGTAGGGCAGGGTGCGCGCATGGTCCAAAGCGCCCTCATCCAGCAGAGCCATGACCTCCGCGTCGAAATCACCCTCTTGGCCGATGCGGCGCTGGTTCATGCGAAAGTGGGAAAAGCTGCGTTCAACGGGGTCGCGCAGGATCGCGATCAGTTTGATATCGGGATTAATGGCCGCAATGTTGTCGATGGCGGTCTGGCTGGGCAGGTAGTGTGGCGTCGCCTTGCCTTTGAGCGTGCCGCGGGCTGCGTCCGAAAACAGAGTTTTGAGTTGCGTCTGGATATCGTCTGCGGACAGGTTCGGGTCATTGAACACCGGGGCTTCCTTGATCACTGGCATGGTGATGTCTGGATGCATCTTCATGACCTCGTGCAATGAGGTCGTGCCGGATTTCTGGGCGCCGATGATCAGAAAGTCGATATCGTCATGTGCCCGCATCTTGGGTGTCCTCCGGTCAAGGGATGCACTGTCGCCATTGGTGGTACTGGCCGATATCGTGCGATGCCTAGTCTTTCAACCGCGCGTGGATAAAGTGCTGCTGGGCAAAAAAGCGGCTGAAAATACCCAAGGTGAGCTTGTTCAGCGTGGCCAGTCGCAGGTTGATTTCGCGGTCCACCTTTTCGACGGTAAACCCCGCCTCTTCGACCATTTCAACGGCGGTGGCGCGGGTGAACCAGCGGATGTGGGTGAGGTCCATCACGCCCTGTTTCTTGTAATCAAAGCGCCCGAAAAACACGAGCGGCACGATAAGGCCGACAAACTGCGCATTGGGCAGGCTGACAAAGACACGGCCACCCGGTTTGACCACCCCGCGTGTACCCTTGAGCACCGCCCAGGGGTTCATCAGGTGTTCCAGCACGTCGAGGAAAATGGCCGTATCAAAGCTGTCGCCCTTGTCCTTTAGCCGGTCAAACAGGGCGTCATCCGCCTCGGCCGGTTCCATGGTCACCTTTTCGGTGCTTTCCACGGTCATGTAAGGATCCACAACCATGGCGCTGGTCGCCAGATTGTTGTCCACGAGGAATTGCGATGTCGCGCCGTTGCCGCCACCAATGTCCAGAACGCGACCCAGATCGCCACCCAATGCCTTGACCTGAGGCATGCGGATGGTTTCGAAATACTCGCCTTCTTTGACGTGATAGAGGTCGTTCGACATTATGCTGGCTTTCATTGCGCGACGTTTAAAAAGTGGCAGTCCTACATCTGGCCACCACCGGCGCTAAATGCTGCAGATTCTTACCACGTACAAGCCCTTAGAGCCTGTTATGCAGCGCTGTTGGCATGATTGCGCCCCTTGCGCGCAACAATCAGGCGGTCAGCCTGTGCGTATGGGGGCAGGGGGGCGGAACCCAGGCCAGCATTGGCATTCATGCCCTGATTTCCCTGGCTGACACGCAATAACCTATGGCGATCAACTGCATCAGCGTCAGTCCGTAGATCGGCGCCCCGAACCCGTGCTGCGTTATGCTGATCAGCATCAGGGTGACCGTGCATCCCAGCGTTATCCCGGCCCACATCTTGGCATTCGGTCGCACGTTGGGATGGCGCAGCACCCGCAGTGCGGTGCGGATGATGATCACGAACATGCCGCCGATCAGGGCGACTCCGATGAGCCCCAACTCGGTAAAGATCATGATGAACGAATTGTGGCTGGTATGGGCTGATGCGTTCAGAAAAGACGCATCGGTGACCACCGCTACGAGGGGCAGCGTGTCGTTGAATTCCCGTCCCATATCATTGTAGCGCCCAAACCCGGTGCCAAAGATGGGCGATTTGAAGCCCTCGGCCACGCCGCGCGCCCACAGCAGACCACGAATGGCGAGGTTCGCCTGCCCCTGCTTGTCCGCATAAGATGACAACGCCCAGGCCTCGCTCGATTCAAGCGGTGGGTCCGCCTGCCAGGCCCGATCAAAATTCGTCGTGATGACCGTCATCGGGTTCACCTGAAAGGTGCGCGACAACCGTTCATACTGGTCCGGATAGGCAATCGACATCCCCACCATAAAGATGGGGACCAGCAGAACGAATTTGAGAACCTGAATGATCCGGACCCCGATCATCTGCTGGATCACGATCCCCAGAATCACCGCCATCAGTGAGGCCCGCGAGCCGGTGCCCAGCAATCCGGCCATGGCGATTCCGAGAAAGATCAGCGCCCACAGGCTTTTGTGGTTCTGATAGCGGAAATAGTTGAACACCACGAGCGAGGTCATGACGGCCCCGGCGGCATGGTGCGAGGAATAGAGTGCGGCCACGCCCGAGCGCTGCGCCACGATCACCAGAAAGGCAAAGATTGTCAGCCACAGCAATGCGGTTTCCAATCGGGATTCCACATTGGCTGTGTGGTGATAGAGCGCGACGGTCAAAAAGATGAAGGGCCAGTAATAGATGAATATCCGCCCCTCACCCCCGAGCCACGCGACCGGTCCACTCACCCCAAGCGACCGGATCCCGTCGAACATGATCGCGCTGATCAGTGCGTAGAGCACAAAAAGAAGCGCCAGAAAGGCAACCCGCGGGATGATTGGCGTCACAACAACCTTGGCCACCAGCAAAAAGATACCGGCCAGAATCCCCGGCACGGCCATGGCCGGGCTGACCCCAAGCAAGAGGGCAGAGGCGAAGGTGACAACAAAAGTCGTCACCACGTAGTGACCCGGCAGCCGTTTTTCGACGGGCCCTGCCTCTTGTGCCGTGATCGGAGATGCGAGCGCCGTCATGTGATTGGTGTTCCGGTCCGTCTCATTGTCTGGCCACGTGGTGCGGCGATATTTGAAAATCGCTGTGATGCTATCACTGCGGGGGTCGAATTCCTACCCGGTGAGTTGCGGCCTTTGGCGCGCGCCTGCCTATTCAAAAGCGCCGCTTGATCCATATCAGGATGGGTCCAAAGGCGATGGTCAGATTGGTCAGGGTCGGGATGGGCAGGGCCCAGATGCCCGTCTTGCGTTTTGTCAGATAGACCGAACACCCCGCAATCAGGCTGCGGATCAGCACCGTCGCGATCGCCGCACCGAAGAGACCAAAGAGCCAGATGCCAACAAACAACAGGGGCGGGTAGACGATTAGCGTCAGAAAACTGTTGAGCCGTCCGACAATCCGTTCATTCCCCGTCATCAGCAGGGTGGACGAGGCGATGGCGCCGTTGGCCATTGCGAAATACCCCGCCAGAAACAGGAACAGCAGAGGGAGGCTTTGACTGCCGACCGCGACCTCTCCGAACAGGCCGATCCAAAGCGGCGCGCTGGTCAGAAAGATGACGGCCACGATCAGCGCCGTGCTCGACACCCACAGCACGCTTTGGATGATGTCGTGCTGCATCTTTTCGGTCTCGCCCTGGGCGTGGTGCAGACTGGCGCGCGGCAAAAAGACGGCTGTGATCGGATCGACCGCCAGAATGGCAAGCGACGCCAGCCGCGTGGTCAGCCCGTAGACCGCCGCCGCCTCGAGCCCCAGCATAATCGTGACCACAAACAGATCGAGCCGCTGCAGGATGACCCGGGACAGGATGAAGATCGCATAGCTTTTGGCCGAGGCCGTCCAGTCCGGGCGCAAGGTGTAATCCGCAGCGCCCCGGTGCCCCTGGATCAGCCGTCCGGACCGCCAAGCGTCATGCACACAACCCGCCAGCAGGGGCAGCAGCAAAGCCAGAATGATGATCGCGGTTGTCCCGCCCCAGATCGCCCCGATCAGCAGCAAAACGATACCCCCCAGCGGACGGATCACCTGATAAGAAAACTCGGCCCAGAACGTCAGGCCCATCGCCCGCATGAACTGCCGGCTGAGCGATGTGATCCCCCATGCCACGACTGCCAGAGAGGCCAATAACGCAAGCAGCGGCGTGATTCCCGGCGTCTGGTTGGACAGCAACAATATTGCGGTGTGCCCCAGCGCGATCACCGACAGGCCAACGGCAGCCAGACCAAAGACCCAGCGCTGCAGGCCCCGCACATGTGGCATCTGTTTGTCTGCGAAATACTTCGGCACAAAGCGGTGAAAACAGGTGCCCAGACCCAGCGCCCCGATGGTCCCAAACAGCAGCAGGTTGTTCTGCAGGGTCAGCAACATGCCCGCATCAGAGACTGAATAGAGGTTGGTCACGATGATGATCATGATCAGGCCAAGGCCTTCGCCCACGATCTTGAGGGCCATCACGAATGCGCTGCCTTTCAGCATGTCACCCGCGCCTCAAGGGTCGCTGCCCTGATCGGCCAACGCATCAAGCGCGGGCAGCAGCCGGTCGGGGGCATGGGCGCGCAGCAACTCGACAAAGCCGCGGCGGAAGCGGGCGGGCCCGAATTTTTCCGCCTGCGCGATGCAGGCGGCTGGGGCGTAGGGGGCCTCGCGTGCTTCGAAATCGTTGATCGCGGCCATCACCGCCTCGGGTGTCTGGGCGTCGAAAAAGGTACCGGTCTGGCCCTCGACCACGGTTTCCAGCACGCCGCCTTTGCCATAGGCCAGCACCGGGCGGCCCGTGGCCATGACTTCAAGCGGGATGATCCCGAAATCCTCGATGCCGGGAAAGACCAGTGCGCGGCAATTTCGATAGGCGGCCTTGAGTGCGTCGAACTGAACCCGGCCCAGAAAGGTGACCGTTGGCCCGGCATCAGCCATCAACTGCTGTTTCGCCGCCCCATCGCCGATCACCACAAGGGGACGATTGAGGCGAGTGCAGGCCTCGACCACCAGATCGGGGCGTTTGTAGCCAACCAGCTCGCCCGCATAGAGATAAGGCGCGTCACTTGGTGCCGGGGAAGGGGGCGTGTCGGGGCGAAAGGCTGACAGATCGACGGGCGGGTGCAATACGGCTGCCTCGCGCCGCCATGTCTTGGCCACACGGCGGGCGATAAACTCGGAATTGGCGACAAAAATGTCCACCCGCGCAGCACTCGCCGCATCCCAGATCCGCAAACCATGGGCAAACAGCGGCATCATCAGACGCGCGGCACGGCCCGCTTGCGATTTGTAGACCCAGTATTGATCCCAGAGGTAGCGCATCGGCGAATGCACATAGCACAGGTGCAGCGCGTCGGGGTCGGTGATGACCCCCTTGGCCGGGCCCGCCTCGGACGAGATCACCAGATCATAGCCGGTCAGGTCGAACCCCTCGATGGCGCGGGGCATCAGCGGCAGGTATTTCTGATAGTGCTTTCGCGCACCGGGCAGGCGGGCGATGAAGCTTTCGGTGATGGTGTGGCGGTTGATCGTATCCGACAGGTTCGACGGGTCGGCCACATGGGTGAAAATGTCAGCGTCCGGAAAGATGCGGCACAGCTCTTCGATGACCTTTTCCCCGCCGCGCATCCCCACGAGCCAGTAGTGAACAATCGCAACTTTCACGTCTTCGTACTCTTGTCTCGTGTTGCCAGCCCGCGCGCAGGGCGCGTCGGGGGTGTCCTAGCACGGGGATTGCATGGCGAACAGTTGCGAACTGACGCGTGGTCAGGTGTTCAGAGTTTGGAGATAGGGCAGGGGGGCGTCCGAGCGATCAGCGCCCGGTCGGTTGGACCACCACGCGCGCTGTGCGCAGGATCAGCTGCATGTCGACCGAAAAGCACAGCTTGCTGGCATAGGCGCGGTCCATGCGCAGACGTTCGTCATAGCAGCCGTTGGTGCGGCCATCGACCTGCCACAGGCCGGTGATGCCGGGGCGCAGGCTGAGGTAGATGCTTTTGTGCGGACCATAGCGATCCAGTTCCTGCAGTGTCACCGGGCGGGGGCCGACAAAGCTCATGTCGCCGCGCAGCACATTCCAGATCTGCGGCAGTTCATCCAGGCTGGTGCGGCGCAGGAACTTGCCCATGGACGTCACGCGGGGATCATCAGACAGCTTTTGATAGAGGGCCCATTCGCTGGCCGCTTCGGGACAGTTGTTCAGGCATTCTTCGAGACGCTTTTCGGCATCGTGCACCATGGTGCGGATTTTCCAGCAACGAAACATCCGCCCGTTCTGACCCACTCGTTGGTGACCAAAGAAACCGGGTGCACCATCGCGGCGCGTAATCGCCCACAGCAGAAGAATGATGGGGCCAATCAGCGGCAACAACAACACGGCAAGGGTGATATCAAAGGCACGTTTTGCGCGGCGCGCGTACAAGCTCGACCGTTCTGTTTCGACAGGGCGCACGACCTCTGTCGCCACAGCTGAAAAGTGTTCATGTCTCAAAACGTCCAGGCCCCCAAGCGCAGCGTTGTGTGTTCTCACCTGACCGTTCGTATTCGTACTTTCGCGGCGCAGCAATTAAAGAATTTTTAATTTTCCCTATTGGCGAGGTTATGCCGTTTTATCGCCTAAATTTTGTGCTGGCAACAACAAAACATAACGCCCCGTATGGTAGTATTTTGGGCAAAATCAAAGGTTTGAATGCGCAAAGCCGGAATGCCGTGGAATCGGAAAATGTGGCCGCAATTAAGCGCTCATGCCCAAGAAATGCGCTTGCACATGCAGCAATAGCTTGCCGATTCTGTATGCTTTGGGAGGGAATCCGCCCTGCACTGTCACAATAGTGCAGCCATGCAGGGCCGATATCAGGTCTGAAACCGGGCCGCGCGCGGCTCCTAGCCCTTAGCGCCCTGTCCGCGCGCATAGACATCTTCGTAGCGGATGATGTCGTCTTCACCGAGGTAAGAGCCTGTCTGGACCTCGATCAGGACCATCGGCACCTTGCCGGGATTTTCCATCCGGTGGACTGCGCCAAGCGGAATGTAGACGGACTGGTTCTCGCTCAGCAGCTTGACCTCTTCGCCCACGGTCACCTTTGCGGTGCCTTCCACCACGATCCAGTGTTCGGCGCGGTGATGATGGCTTTGCAAGCTGAGGGCAGCACCGGGATGCACCACGATACGCTTGACCTGGAACCGGTTGCCGATGACGAGGCTTTCAAACCAGCCCCAGGGCCGGTGATCCTTGGGGAATTGCTCGGCTTGCAGCGCACCCTGCTCTTTCAGGGTTTGCACCGCCAGTTTGACGTCCTGCCCGCGTGCGGCATCGGCTACAAGCACGGCATCGTTCATCGCCACGGCCACGATGTTCTGCAGGCCGATCCCGACCAGTGTCAGTTCGTCGTTTTCCGAACGCAGCAGCGAATTGTCGCAATCAATTGCCGTGGCATTGCCATGAGTGGCAACCCCGCGGTCGTCCTGCGCGCTTTCACGCCAGACCGCGTCCCAGCCGCCCAGATCGGACCATGCGCTGGAATAGGGGACAACAGACAGGTTTTCGGCCCGCTCCATCACGGCATAATCGATCGAGATATCTTCGGCCTGCTCCCACGGTTCGGGGGCCAGACGCAAAAAGCCGAGATCGGTCTGTGCCCCGCTGACAGCCTGTGCAACAGGGTCCATCAGACCCGGCGCGTGGGCCTTGAACGCCTCTAGGATGGCCGAGGCCTTGAACACAAAGATCCCGGCATTCCACATATGGGTGCCCGAGGCGACCAGCTTGGCGGCCGTTTCGGCGTCAGGCTTTTCGACAAAACGTTTGAGGGCGACGGGCGCGCCATTGGCGGGGCCTGCCAGTTCAAGATAGCCATAGCCGGTTTCGGGATGGGTCGGCGCAATGCCGAAGGTGACCAGTTGTCCCGCCTGCGCGACCTCAAGGGCCGTTTGCGTGGCGGCCAGAAAGCTGTTGGCATCCGGGATCAAATGGTCCGACGGGCAGACCAACATCACCGCATCGGGGTCCTGCGCATGCAGGTACAGCGCGGCGGCCAGAACCGCTGGCGCTGTGTTGCGCCCGGTTGGTTCCAGCAGGATCGCGCCGGGATCAATGCCAATTGCGGCCAGTTGTTCGGTGACGATAAAGCGGAAATCCGAGCCGGTCACGATCAGCGGTTTGTCAAAGCCCGCCAGACGGCTGGCCGAGGCCTGAAACAGGGTTTCATCCCCGATCAGAGACACAAATTGCTTGGGATAGCTC
>NZ_CANNCF010000014.1 GCF_947503045.1 uncultured Tateyamaria sp. | reverse complement strand
CGTTTCGGTCCCATAGTCGGTCTCCTTTGTTGCAGTAAATGCTATCAAAGGAGCGGCATCAAACCGCGACAGATCCACAATCGATTTGGCTGCCCTCGAATTGACTGGCTCCCAAGCAACCCTTTGCGAAGACCTGTTGGCGCAATGGGCCGATTCTCATGATGAGATGTTCCTTGTTTGACTATCGAGGTTGCAGGTGTTGCACAGATACGTGTTTCACCGTTCGGTGGTCCAACCTATGGTTAACCTAGATATTGGATTGTTCCCGTACCTAAGAAGAGGACGGAAAAATGATTCACTTTCTTTACGGCGATGACCTGTCAAAAAAGCCGATTTTAACACACTCCATGTTCACGGATCGGGCAGAGCAGTTTCATGATCGGCTTGGTTGGGACGTCGCGGTCAATGCTCAAGGCGAGGAGCGAGACGAATATGACAGACTAAATCCCTTATACGTGATAGTCGCAAACGAACATGGCTTGCATGAAGCATCGATGCGGCTCCTACCCACTGTCGGCAGAACGATGGTCAACGACCATTTCATGCACATCACAAACGACGTGAAGATCCAAAGTCCCATCATCTGGGAATGCACACGGTTTTGCGTATCTCCGGGCGCAAAGCCCAATGCTTCGGCAAAGCTGATGGCGGCAGGCGGCAAAATCATGCAAGAGTTTTCCGTCGAGCACTACGTTGGTGTTTTTGACAGAAAGATGCTGCCCGTTTACCGCTTCATTGGATCGGTTCCGACAGTAGTCGGATGGTCTCAGAGCGAGAAAAACAAGATTGGCGTAGGTCTTTGGGAGTTCAACGCCGAAGAGTACTGTCGATTGCTGAGTGACTGTGGAATGTCATGGGCAGAAATGGAGCTGTATTTTGTGAATTCTGGACTGGGTGAAGACCTTCGAAGCGAGCCCAAAACGCTTGTTGCATAGCGAGCTTCGGGCGGCTCTGGGCCGCCCATTTTTTTCAAGGCTCTTAGCCTCCGCAAGTTGTTTCTCTACGTCACCAACGGACAAGCTTGAGGCATCCACACAACGGGCTTTTCAGGGCTTCGGGATGTGCGCCTCCAAAAGTTGAATTGAAGCACCATACAAGTATTTCGGCAAGGTTCGCTTTGGTGTCCTGCGGCGCAACCAAGAACATAGCTTCTAAACGGCATGTGTGGATGGCTCCTGCATTGCAAGAGATTTCTGTGATTGCGATGGTCTGTCAGTACAGTCGTGTGTCCGGCCTGTTGCGCGGCAGTTGCCACTGGCCTTGATGAGTTCCGCAAGTGAGGTTCCTATCGGCTAAACGACCTCTTAGGCCATGCCGTTCGACGGAGTGTCCTTACTCTTGGTTGACTTCGTTTCGCATCATCACATCAAGCGTCTTGCATCTCTTGGCAGGATCAGACGATCGGCTGCCGGTATTCCTCTTGTTTCGTCAGCAGTGCCCAGATGATCCGGGCGGATTTGTTGGCCATTGCTACAGTCGCCAGCCTGAAGGGTTTCTCGTCCAGTAGTTTAGCAGTCCAGGTGTCGGCTTTCTCAGGCTTATTCTTCGCCATCAGCGCCCGTGATGTCATTCCGACGATCAGCAGTTTTCTGATGTAACGGTCACCCTTCTTGGTGATCCGTCCGAGGCGTTCTTTCCCGTCACTGGACTTGTTGAGCGGTGTTAGCCCCAACCAGGCGGCCAGATCACGGCCCGTTTTGAACTGCCGAGCATCACCGATAGTGGCGACAACAGCAGAGGCCGTGATCGGCCCAATTCCGGGCATACGCATCAGGCGTCTTGCATTATTGTCCAGCCACGCGTGCTGTTCGATCAATTTGGTCAGACCATCGATCCGGGCATTGAGTCCCCTTAGTTGGTGGCACATCACGCTGAGAATGCCGTCTGCAATCTCGGGCATCTCCAATTGGTCTTCGGTGCTGTGTTCTCTGGCAAACTTGGACACAGCCTCGATGCCCGTTGGCAGGATATGTCCAAACTCTCGGAGGATGCTGCGGATCATGTTTGCGACCTGAGTGCGTTGTCGGACGACCAGATCCCGCGCCCGATGGATAGCAAGAACTGCCTGTTGATCTGCGGACTTGATCTCGACGAACCGCATGGTCGGGCGGCGCACGGCCTCGCAAATCGCCTCCGCATCAGCGGCATCAGTCTTGCCACGCTTCACATAGGGTTTGACGTAGACTGCAGGCATTAGGCGGACATCATGGCCAAGTTTGCGCAGCTCTCGACCCCAGTGATGAGCTGACCCGCAGGCTTCCATGCCCACAACACAGCGCGGCAGCGTCTCAAAGAACGTCAGTAGCTTTGCGCGTTTGATCTTCTTGTTGATGATCTTACGTCCCGTGGCCGAGACGCAGTGCACTTGAAAAACATCCTTGGCCAAATCCAGGCCTACAGTCTTTACTGTCATTGGGTGGCTCCTCTCATTGCAGTCGATAACAACTGCACTTTGGCACGTTCGATGCCGGTGGAGCAGGAGCCATCCACATCATCCGCAAAGGGCCGTCCACGTTTGAAATCGTGCATCTAATTCACGATGGATCTTCCGGCCTTCGCCATGGTTGACGCTAGAGCAGCACGCGTGAAGGGCTTGCTAAGAAAAAGCACCCTTCCGAGTGTGTCGCCTTCTTCGGGTCCGCCGGTATCGGCGTATCCAGACATGAGAACTACCCCAATCTGTGGGTGGCTAAGGCGAATTTCTCGCACAAAATCGGTCCCGCGCTGTCCGCCGGGAAGCACGACATCGGACAGGATCATCTGTGGAGCTTCTGAGGATCGACTGAGGACATCGTTCGCCTCTTCGACGCTTTCTGTCGCGTTGACGGAGTAATCCAGAGACTCCAAGAGCCGGGTTACACTGTCACGAACAGACAGGTTATCTTCTACAAGCAGGACCGTCTTGCCTTCTCCTAAAGGAAGATCATCGGATGATCCGCTGCAATCATCCTCTGGCGAAATTGCCGAACGCGGCAGAAAGAGGGTTACCGTCGTCCCTTGGCCAGAGGCGCTTTCAATCGCCATTGTCCCACCGGATTGAACGGCAAATCCATAGACCATAGACAGTCCCAGACCGCTGCCTGCGCCGAATTCCTTTGTCGTGTAGAAAGGTTCAATCGCTCTGCGTTGAGCATCAATATTCATGCCTGACCCTGTGTCTTGAAAACAGAGGCGCACACAGCCTTCAGTCAGTTGGGATGGGGCCAGTTCACCGAAAACGTTGTCCAGCTTAATGGTAATTTTTCCGCCTTCGGGCATGGCATCCCGGGCATTGGTTCCGAGGTTCAGCAACGCGTTGCTCAATAGACCTGGGTCTATCAAAACAGGCCATGTTTCTTCCGGGAGGTTCAATTCTACCTGAATGTCCTCTCTCAGCGTCCGTCGCATAAGTGCGACCGTCTCGCGGACAATGTCTGACGGAAAGATTGGCTTTGGAGCCAACGTCTGCTGACGCGCAAAGGCCAAAAGTCTGCGCACCAATTCAGCGCCACGATCAGACGATTGAACGATTGGATCGATCAGCTCTTTATTTGCACCGCCAGATATTTCCAGAAGTTCAGCGTGACCGCGTATTGCCGTCAGAAGGTTGTTGAAATCATGCGCGATACCGGCTGTAAGCTGGCCGACTGCTTCCAATTTTTGGGTCTGAAGCAGTCGTTCCTCATTCCGTTTCCTCTCTTCCAAGGCATCACGGCGTACAGCTTCAAGCAGCTCTCCCATGCGTTCGTTTTGGGTGTTGAGGATCGTACGCGCTTCGAATTCGGATACAAATACGCGCTCATGACGCTTGATGCTTTGAGAAATAATGATGAAGAAAGTCACGGAGACGAGTGCGAACGCCCAGAAGGTCGGCATCTCGGCGGTCTGGATGAAGCCAACAAACGATCCCACGAGGATTATTCCGCAAAATGCGTAAGCTGCAGCAGGTAGTGGATAGAGTGTGATCGCGCCTCCAGCAATCATGCCCGCCGCCAATGCAATCATGAATGACTGTAGGAGACCATCGGTTTCCGGAAGAATGATCAATCCCGGGTATGCCCACAGTGCCCCCAGAAACGCGGCCTGGAGCACGCTTCGCCTGTAAGTGCGACTGGAGAGTGTCTTGGGAAATGGTTTTCGACGTCTCATGAACTGTCTGAATATGACCCAGCCTGAAACGATCATCACAACCATCGACCAAAGGATGGCATCGACACGAATCTGCCTCTCAAACCAAAGGATCAAGAGTACCGACAAGGCGTTGGCGATATTCGCCCCCATCATTGTTGGTGTCAGTCTAGAGACAGCGTAAACGCGCCTCGCCAAGACCTTGCCATCTTCCACCAAGCCGGCTCGTTCAGACTCCAGCGTGTGTGGATTGGGCCCGCTGGAAGAGTTCATCTGTGATCCAATTTAGTATACCACGCTTGACAGAGTGCGGCGTATCGACATCAAAAATGCAACCCTAGAGTGATCCAAGTACCTATAGCAAGGCCACTGTCGAACGACTCGCATACTACGGTTTTAGGCGGGGACCTTTGGGCAGAAGGTCAGATCGTCCACAGATTGCGCGTTCGATCCTCAAAATCGTGCACCTTCATCGAACGGCACGTTCGCCAGGGCGCACTGCAACATCTGACCAAGTGTGTCCGTCGTCAGGGATTTTGGATCGGACGGCTTGGGCACCACGAGATCAGCACCGG
Source organism: uncultured Tateyamaria sp. (assembly GCF_947503045.1). Lineage (GTDB taxonomy): Bacteria > Pseudomonadota > Alphaproteobacteria > Rhodobacterales > Rhodobacteraceae > Tateyamaria. Next base: position 22,847 of record NZ_CANNCF010000014.1, on the reverse strand, counting down.
CTTCAGCGAGTTGCTCTTTGAAGCCTGCAAAGGCGGAGTTGTCGACTGCTATGATCGTTGCGTCTGAGGAGGGTCCTTGCGTGCCCCGAAGGCGAGCAATGAAATGAGGGGCAAAGACTTCCAGGTGTTCCGCGTCAATGACTGTGATGTCGAAGCGCATTGTTCCAAAGGCCACTTCAATGTCGAGTTCATTGTTTAGAACGATAGAAGCCCATCCCATCTGTTCCAGCGCAGCAACAACTCTCTCTGCCTCGTCGTTTGGAAAACCCGCGAGCAATACACTAGGAGTGTCCGAAGTGCTACGATGCTGAGGTGCGCATTGGTTCTGTTCCATCTCTAGTTCCTATCACTCGCGAGAGCCAAGCTTGTTCGCCCAACCCTTCTCTTTTGATTTCATCTGTTTGCGGAGTTCGGTTTCAAGCGCGGCAGCCATAACTTCTGGCTCTCGCGGTTTCGCCATGCACCTGTCCGCCCCTCGTTGTTCGACGAGGAATGGAAATGCACCGGGCAGGAAACTCGATGTTGCGACGATCCGCGTTCCCGGGCCTTCGCCGAAATGGGTCCGTAGCAGCTTGATATTGTCCAGCGTGTTCGGGTCCATTGCGTCAATCTCCAATGACACGAGATCGACTCTCTCGCGGCAATTCAGATCCAAAAATGCATCCACAGTCTGGATGTGCTTCGCGCGAATGGAGCGGTCCTGCAGTTCGGCTACTAACATGTGCCCGTAGTCTGAGTCCTGCTCCACCACGAGAACGTGGGGCAGGCAGCGGTCCCAAGAAGGGATTTCTTGTTCAGTTACTTGCTTCAAAAGTATCCCTCCGGAGTTCGCATTTCTGGTTGCCGTTTCTACTGTCGTTGGCTCGGACCACAGATCGCAACTCCATACATAGATGGGAAGTACGTACTCCGCTGTTACGGCCTCTTGGGTTAGGCAAATGCCAACCCGGAAAGAGCCGTTTCCCTTTGCTTTGGGAGCTTTTTGCCATAAGTTGTGGGCGTGGGAGGGTAGGGTGAATGGTAGAAACGTCCGACGATTCCACAGATCTCTATGCGTGGCTAGAACGCGCCAGATCGGAAACGCTGCTCAAAGGTGGGCAGCGTAGATATGACTTGCTCGACTACCTGGTGCGGGAAGAGGTGGAAGGGCGTGGAGAAAATCTGAAAGCCTACGCCATTGCTCTGGATGTTTTGGGGCGCAAAGTGGATTTCGATCCCACGACTGACAGCATTGTCCGCGTCGAAGTTGCTCGCTTGCGCGACGCGCTTGAACTTCACTATGCGCGCTCGATGGACCCAAGCGAACCCAAGATCACCATTCCAAAAGGAAGCTATCGGCCGACAATCGAATGGAGGAACGACCACGTCGAGTTGAAGACTGTACGAACAAGCAGCAGAGTCTTTTGGCCCGTCATTTCGGCGGCTGTTGTTGTGGGCAGTGTTATCTTTGGCTGGTCTTTGTTTCAGAGGAGTGCGAGTGACCAATCGAACGAGGGAATTCCCATCCTACTTGCGTATCCTAAAGTAGAGCACTTGCCAAATGCGACTGCCGAAATTCTAACAAATTTCAGCTCTGATCTAAGACGATCGCTTTCCAAAAGAGCAACTCTTACCGTGTTAACCAACGACGGCGGGGAAAGCTCCTCTCACTACGAGTACGAACTGTATCTACGTGCTATCGGATTGCCTGAACCTGATCGCATCTCTGTAGAACTAATTGATGCCGAAACGTCTGCAATCGACTGGGCCGACGCCTACCAACTGGAAGCAAAACTCACAGCTGAAGGGCTTGGTGATTTGGTATCGCGTGTTTCTGATGACTTGTTTCCCCAGATTGTGAGCCGCTCCAAAGACGCGCTTGATGCCCGACCACTCGAAGAGCTCAATCCTTGGGAGTTGTATCTGCTGTCGACGTGGATACCTGGGTCAGCGCTGAGTACGCTCGACTGGGAAGTTCAACGCCGCGATATTGCAAGACGCGCTGTTGCACTCGATCCGCAATTGGGCCAGGCACACTCGGTTTTGGCTGACAAGTTGGCATACCTGTCCAGTGTCGATGAGAACTATCACAGCACAGAGGCGGTCGAATATGCGCATTTTCATGCGACACAGGCTCTTCAACTCGCGCCTAGGGATGCCAACACCCTCTTCAATCTGAGTATTCATCACTGGCATTTGGGTGAAAACCTCTCAGCGATACAGATGCTTGAGCGAGTAATTGCAATTGATCCAAAAAACGGATTCGCCGTATTCTTGTCAATGGTTTTCCCGTACACCTGTACCCCTGCGCCAGACGAAATCGTTGAAGCGGCAAGGGCCTTTGATAGCCAGTTAAAATCAGACAATCCAATTCGATGGGTCACGCTAACGTGGCTTGGCATGTTGTATCTCAATCGAGAAGAGTTTGAAGCAGCTCTGCAAGCCGAGAAGACGGCGCATTCCATTTTTCATACACCGGACACCGTCATGAGGCAGGCGGTCATATTACATGCCGCGGGGCGCAGCCAAGAAGCGGCGAAACTCATCGAAGACGAAAAGAACAATTGGCCCAACTTGAATCCAGAACATTTTGCCAAATTAACAATGCCGCGTCGATGCAAGTACGCAAGTGACCCTTCACGGCTTTTGTCACGTTACACTGACTTTGCCAGCGCAAATTGAACGTACGGTTTTCCAAGATTCCGGCTTGTAAGTAACACTTGAGTCACTCCGAAGTACGTGATCTGCGGCCTCCGTGGCGTTTTCTCGCTCATGAGTTGGAGGAATCGCTATGAAGATATTGTTTTATGGATCAGATGCGCTCCTGGCACGTGTACGTCGCCAAGTTAACGGGCAGTCCTGGGATATCTATCGCGCCGAGGACCCGGATCATGTCTTCGATTATGAAGACACACATTCGTTCCAAGCCGCTCTGTTCGGTCTTTGCGAAAACGATTTGGCCGTTCGCGCGGCAACTTGGAACGCGAAAAATGCGTTGGATATCCCCGTCGCGATCGGCCTTGCGTCTCAGGACCAAGTAATGAGCTTCAGCGAAAGAACGCAGAACGGTTTGGACATTGTGGTGCCAGAATGCGGCAATGATCGTCTCACCAAGCACCAATGCGACGCGATTCTGCGCTTCGCCAACGGTTCGCCAGCGGAAAGAATTTCATGTGGTGGCGTAAGTTTCCACATGGCAGACGATAGGTTCTCAGTTAACGGGCAGAGCATTTATCTGCCGTACAAAAAGCATAAGCTGCTTGAGCTTCTGTTTTTGAAACGCGGGCGCACTGTGACCAAGGAGATGGTGTTCAACCATCTTTATGGTTGGGAAGAGCCACCAGAAGCAAAAATCGTGGACGTTTTTATCTGCCAAATCCGGCGGGCGTTGCGCGAGGCTGGCCTTAAAGAGGAGTGCATTCAAACCGTTTGGGGCCAAGGGTATCGAGTGCCGGACAAATTGGACACAGAAGGTCGCAGCGCCGCATAGCTAGAGGGGGGAGGCCATTAGGTATAGCTAGAGGGGGAGGCCGTTAGGTATTGTTCAAGCAGTTGAACCGGACATTCGCTAGCGGCAGACGCCGCTATGAAACTTGGACAACAGCTCCGCGGACGAGGTTTGGAATTGGTCAGCCAGTTCATAAATTTCCGAGTCTGCTTCTGGGTAAGCGTCCGGTGTGGCTGCCCTGCTGAAGGGGTGCTAATGTCGGATAGTGTCCATTTAGCTAAGTGGACACTTAAGAGGCCGGGATGGCGAAGCGGCGCAAGCGCAGGAAGTGGAGTGATGATGAAAAGCGCATGATCTGTGCGCAGACTGTTGTTCCAGGTGTGTCGGTTGCTCAGGTGGCGCGGCGGTATGATCTGAACGCGAACCAGATTTTCAACTGGCTGAAAGACCCGAAGTTTGCGCCAGACACTCAGGCCGCCGAGGATGAGGCCAAGTTTCTGCCGGTGGAGGTGATTGCAGAGCCTTCACGGCCAGAGGCCATACCCGATGCAAGTGGATTGATCGAATTAGAATTGGCGAGCGGGCACCGCCTGCGGATCAGCGGCAACTATGATCCCGACGCAATTGCGCGCCTCGTGCAGCACCTGACATGATCCCAGTTCCGGCGAACACGAAGGTCTGGCTGGCTGCAGGTGTCACGGACATGCGCAAGGGGTATGCATCCTTGGTCGCTCAGGCAGAGAAAGTGCTAAAGCTCGATCCCTTCGCCGGGCATCTGTTTGTCTTCCGCGGCCGCCGGGGTGATCTCATCAAGATTATTTGGTGGGATGGTCAGGGCGCGTGCCTGTTCTCGAAGCGCCTCGAACGCGGCAAGTTTGTGTGGCCTGCCACCATGGAAGGCAAAGTCTCTTTGTCACCTGCACAACTGGCGATGCTTCTGGAGGGCATCGACTGGCGCACGCCAGGGCGAACTTGGAGACCTTTGCGGGCAGGATAGGATTTCTTACGCAAATCCAATGATGTAAGCTCACGCCATGATGGCCGAAGCGATGACATTGCCGGAAGACTACGGAGAACTCAAAGAGTTCACGACCCAGCTTTTGGCCGAGATCAAAGCACAGGCGATGCTCATCGAGAAGCTTCGCCACCAAGTCGCCGGGCAAAAGGCTTGGCGTTACGGCTCGACGTCAGAACAGACCAAACAACTCATGCTGGCGCTTGAGGCGAGTGAAGTGGCGGAGGCCGCAATGACGGCCAAGATGAAGCTCCCGCCGGGCGAACCCAAGGACAAACCGAAGCGCCGTCCGATCCCGGATCATATCCCGCGCAACAACATTCAGCTGTTGCCGCCCAAAGATCATTGCACATGTGGCGGAGCATTGCGTCAGATCGGCGAGGACGTGACCGAGGAACTGGAATACGTGCTAGGGCGGTTCGTCGTGAACAAGATCACCCGCCCGCGCTTTGCCTGCAAACGCTGCGAACAGTTCACGCAGGCAGTTCTACCATCGCGCCCAATTGAGCGTGGTCGCCCTGGGCCGGGTTTGCTGGCGCATGTGTTTGTCAGCAAATACGCAGACCATCTGCCACTGTATCGCCAGAGCCAAATCTTCGAGCGCGACGGGCTCGACCTTGACCGTTCCACTCTGGCGGATTGGGTTGGCAAGACAACGACACTTTTGGCCCCACTGGCTGACGCCATCAGCAAACATGTCATGAAGGGCAAAGCAATCTTCACCGATGACACGCCGGTCAACATGCTCGCACCCGGCAGTGGCAAGACCAAGACCGGTCGTCTTTGGGTTTATGCCCGAGATGAACGGCCATGGGGCAGCGATGTGCAACCCGCTGCCTGGTATCAGTTCTCCGAAGACCGGCGCGGGGCGCATCCCAAAGATCACCTCAGCAAGTACAAGGGCTGGCTGCACGCCGATGGATATGCCGGGTATGAGGAGCTCTATCGCGACCACGGCATCAAAGAGGTCGCCTGCATGGCCCATATCCGGCGCAAGTTTGTGGACGTGCATCGGTCTCAGGGCTCAAGCATTTCAGAAGAAGCCATCCTGCGGATCAGGCAGCTCTACGCCGTTGAGAAAGAGGCGCGCGGTTCGCCACCGGATCAGCGTGCCGCCATCCGGCAGGCCAAAGCCAAACCCATCTTCGATGACCTGCAGGATTGGCTGGGCAAGCAACTCACGACCATCTCAGGTAAGTCTCCTCTTGCCCAGGCAATCCGCTACGCGCTGACGCGCATGCGGCGGCTCAGACCTTACTTGGCCCATGGCACTCTGGAGCCGGACAACAACACAGCCGAACGCGCCATGCTGGCCATCGCTTTGGGCCGCAAGAACTACCTCTTCGTCGGATCGCCCGCCGGTGGTCGCGCCGCTGCTGTGGCATACACGCTCATCGAGACGGCAAAACTAAACGGTGTCGATCCCCAGACTTGGCTCGCAGACACCATCGCCCGCATCCCCGACTACAAGATCACGAAAGTGCAGGAGTTGCTGCCTTGGAACTAATGTTGCCGAAGCGCAGTTGGACGATTGCGGTCGCAATGACCGCATCCACGCCAGCTGCGGCAGAAGTCTGTGACAAGGTCCGGCCCGCCTGGAACCCTGCTGATGGCCCGGTCACCCAATTTGACGACTTGGCCTTGTTCTTCATTGAACCGTTGGGCCTGATTGTTTTGGTGCTCGCCATCGCCGCTGTCTTGCTGCGGAAAATCTGGTTTACAGTCTTCGTCGTCACGCTGCTGGTTGCAACCATCGCCCTAAACATCAGCACCTGGGTTGAAGCCGATGACGTTACCAACTTCGCCCTCTCAGAGGGCTGCATCGCCGCACCTGTGCTGACGACCACCACTTTGGTCGCTATATGCGCCATCTTCTCGGTAGCGACTTGGCATAGCTCAAGACGTCGCAGACAAGCAGGCTGACCGGACGCTTACGCTTCTGGCATAGCCTATTTGAATTCTTCTTAGCTCAGGGAGATCAGGCATTGAGCAGCCACAGCGCTCGGCTCTTTGAAACTTCTACACAAAATGTAAACGACCCGTCGCGTAGGGTGGTGCCACTTAATCGGAACCGTCGTGGACAAAAATGCATATTCCTCTTAGTCGAGACGAAATTGCGGCTTTTCTTGAGGTCGCTCCGAAACAAGTTGATCTGCTTTGGAGTAGAGAGCTTTTACAGAGGTCGCTCCACTGCACCCATCGTCCTGTTGCATCTCTGAGCTACTCTACTATCTACGATATTCTTGAATACGCGCTGGCAGCCGGAGTCCTTCCCGTCAGGCTCTCCAGAGAATGCGCAGCCCTATGGATTTCTCAGCTTGCAGAATTGGACGAATGGGACGTGTTTGAGAGCTCGTCAATCGCTCAGAAAACCAAGCTAATGATGGAGAGCGCGATAGATGACGGTCTAGCTGAAAAGAGCGGGGATCCGTTAGGTGTTGTCTACGTCATACTTAATGCTCAAACTCTTCTATTTGAATTGTGTTCCGAGCTCAAAATTGCCAGCTGATGCCAGCGGCGTAAGCCTTTGGCCGATGAGGTGGATGGCTCCTCCGGCATCGATTGTGCCAAAATGCAGTCGTCATCGACTGCCAGGAAAGGAACCACCCAACGACGGTAAAGACTGTGGGCCTCGATTTGGCCAAGGACGCTTTTCAAGTTCTCTGCGTCTCAGCTACCGGACGCAAGATCATCAACAAGAAGGTCTGAACCGCGCCAAGGTGACCGATATATACGCAAACTGCTGCCTTTTGCATAGTGACTGATTCCGCTGCGGCGTCCAAAAACTGTGACACCTCAAAATGCGATTTCGTCAAATGTGTATTAGCCTTTAACTGCCCGTTATGCATTCCGGACTAGGATTGTAAACGGTGCCAGCAGTCACCCACTAAACTTATCAAGCCACTAGTAACTCTCTCGGGCTCTGACCATTTTGGTTGGGGCCCAAAGCCTTGCCAGAATATGCTTGGGCAGAAAGCATTTCGGCAATCACAGATTGCACGAAGTGTAACTTTAAGAGAGAGGAAGCCCTTCTATTCGCGGTCTAGTAACCAATTGTTAATTAGTCGAATCCATCATCTTTCCCAGCACAGTTGGAAAATATCATGATTTTCGTTTATGCGGGCGTTGTGGGCGCGCTATGCACATTTTTTGCGGCCATTCTGACGGACCTGTCAGTTGGTGAGCTGGTAGCAGTGTACTATCTCACAGCGGGAATTGCAGGCATCGTACCACAACTTACGTGGCCAAGATTGATGCCGGGTTTGAAAGCCCGAATTCAAGCTATGCGCGAGAGGTGACCAATGTATTTTGAAAGCCGCCAAGTCATTGTTGCAAATTACGACCGCCCTCCGAGTTGGAAGAAGAGAGTGGGTGGCTCGGTTCTCGTTGCTCTAGGAGTAACCATAGTGGGTTATCAACTCTTGGCAGCGTTGCGCTTCCTTTATTAATAGAACTTGTCAGCACTATGGGCGGCAGTGTGAAAGTGGCGTTGTGGTGTTTGGCGATCTTCCCGTTGACCAGTTTTGGTGGTGACCTTTTCTCCATGGAGTCCGCGTTTATGGGTTAGCTGTCTTCAGGTTTTGATCTTCCTTTGACCGGTTAGCATATTCATGCGGCGTCAGGCCATCGAGACTGGTGTGACGCCGGTTGTGCTTAAGTCTGCGCGCCATACGGCAATCATGATCGTTCCTTTTCCGCCATTGGTCCGAGGACAATGTAAGACGGCGTGGCGCAGAGACCGGAACAGGTGGTCGTTGAGGCACTCCTCGCGCATCCGACCGTTGAAGCTTTCGACCAGACCGTTCTGCATGGGTTTGCCTGGGACGATGTAGTGCCAGCCGACTTGGCGGTCTTCCTGCCATTTCAGCTTCGCATTCGATGTCAGTTCGGTTCCATTATCGCTGACCACAAGGCAGGGATACCCGCGCAATTAGGCGATGCGATCCAGTTCGCGAGCGACACGTGCGCCACCGATGGATGTATCGACCACTGCGGCAAGGCACTCCCGGCTGAAGTCGTCGATCACGTTCAACACGCGGAAGCGGCGACCGTCCTCCAGCGCGTCGGGCATAAAGACGCGACCATTTCTGGTTCGGCCCCTGCGGGGTCGCCATGGGCGTACTAGTGCCCACTGCGCGCTTCCGTCCGCCCCGTTTACGAACGGTTAACCCTTCTTCGCGGTAGAGCCGGTACAGATTCTTCCGGTACACCTCCCAGCCCTCTCGCTTCAGCAGGATATGTAAGTGGCGGTAGCCAAAGCGTCGCCTTTCGGATCCCAATTCCTTCATTCTGGCGCGTAACGCAGCATCTGTCGGACGTTTTGACATCCGTCGATAGACACGCGGATCGATCCCGGCCAACGCACAAGCGCGTCTTTGATTGTAGCCCTTGGTCTTCATGGCCCAGTCCACAGCATTCCTCCTCGAGCCGGGCTACAGAAGTTTTTTCCAAGTGATTTGTGGCCAACTTCACTACCATCACTCGGTTTCATTGTTTTTCGAGCTAGGAACAATCATGAGAAATCCGGGAAAACCATAGGTCACGTTTTCAAGCGTGAAGCCCTGTATGTTCTAGAAAAACTCTAGATCCCGATTGATATTGAAGTCGCTCACGCCAACCATCTCAATTGAGCCTCCATCATCAAACCTAATGAATGTCGAATTTTCTTGTACGAGAATAGACATCTGGAATTCCAAACCACGATCCAAGCGAATCAAGTCTTCTCCGACATCAAATCCACTGATCACATCATTTCCATCACCTATTTGGTAGTTTATTGTATCAGAGGCTTGGTTAAAGAAACGAATTTCATCATCACCTTCGCCTCCAAAGAAATTGTTCCCATCCCCCCTTGATAGAATGCGGTCATCACCAGTTCCGCCAAAAATGATGTTGTCCACACCACCAAAAATAAACAGGGTATCATCTCCATCACCAGCATACACAGAGTTCTGTGTGCCGCTGAAAAAGTTAAAATGATCGTCACCATCAAGCCCAAAGAACTGCATTCCATCCGTCGTTATCATGAATCGATCCCTAAAATCAGTGCCTTCGATGGCTTCGATATGAGAAAATTCGACGCGATCCAGCCCGACTTCGACAATTCGCTCAGTGGTCCAAACGTTGACGCCCTCGGAGGCATTCCCAAAACTTAGAGTGTCCCGTCCACTGCCCCCATTTATGGAATCTTGGCCTCGACCGACAATCAGGAGATCATTCCCGTTTCCACCCCATAGAAGGTCATCGCCGTCTCCACCAGCTAAGGTATCATGCCAGTCGCCGCCAAAAAGGGAATCATTCCCAGATCCACCGACTAGTGAATCCCGACCAAATGATCCTTGGATATCATCATCGCCGTCGCCGCCAAGAAGCGTATCATCCCCTCCCCAGCCGCGCAGCGAATCGTTGCCATCGCCTCCATCAACGAGGTCTCCATCGGACCCAGAGTTGATGTAGTCATCCCCAAGGCCCCCGTACACTGTATCGGCTCCACTGCCAGCTGTTACGGTGTCATCGCCCTCGTAAAGATAAACTAAATCATCTGTATCGCCTCCGTAGAGGGCATCGTCATCAACAGTGCCGTGCAAAGTATTGTAAGTTGGGAATTCGTAAACAAGTTGCACGACCTGATAAGGTAACAGCTCGAAAACAAAACTGCCAAAGGAGTGCGCGCTGCCGTGGTCCAAGACATCAATTGAAGCTCGGACATCATGCTCGTTGATGACATAGTCTTCGCCAAGGACTGTAATGACTTCACTCTGGTCCCACGAGCGAGTTCTGTAGTTGTAGTGGCGACCGTCAGAAGATGAATGATCATACCCTACACGTAGGGCAGAGGTAAGAACGAACCCGTCAAAGAAACCTCCCAGACTATAGCTTACGGCCTCTACTTCTTCTGATCGCGAAGACAAGTATACGACAACTCGATCGTCACTTCCGTACAAATGATGAAGTACTTCTGAATTAGAGCCGTGAGCTCCCGAAGGCAAGTATTCAAGGCCAGGAAGGCTGGTGGACATCATATCGAATATTGCGCCACCGACGCTGTTGATCACGATTCCTGTTTGAGAATCAACAAGAACTTCTCCAGAACCAGCAAGGTCGCTTGATGTATTCAAATGGGGGGGCCAAAGGTACGCTTCGTCTGCACCCAGTTCGATGATATGGCTAAAGTGTGCAACAAGGCTAGAAGCTGCCCGCATACCCAATTGATCAAGGTTGGATGATCTAATATTCCACTCTGTAATGTTGAGCGTTGCCCCCTCATTCAAATAGTTTTGCCAGATGGCGAAATCAAGGCCGATCATTTGATCATTGGGAAATTCAATATCAATGTATTGTTCGCCGCCTCTGAGATAGAAGTGTTCAACTACACCGTCAATTTCACGAAAAGCACTGTCTGAAATTTGATCAATAATCGTATTATTTGACTCTATTGTCCGAGTAAGCCAACCTCGCTCGTCATTTCGGGTGTGGAATTCGCTTTCCCAACCCCCTGCATCCCCCATTTGTATCCAAATGGGACGATCCACTCCTACGTCATTTAGTGCATCAGCGATTTCCAACACAGACTCATTGGCAACTTGCCCATAGGATGTTTCAGTCTGATGGTTCCAATACTCGTTCCCAACTTCAAACGCATGAACCACATCCGCAAAGTCCTGAGCAATAAGGCGTGCAAATTCACCAATGTCTTCGGCGCCAGGATAGGATTCGTGTGTTGGAGTGACGATCAATACTTGGAAGTTGTTGGAACGCGCACTTTCTAAGAAATTTACGAGGTGATCTGGCAGGTACCCGTCAACGATGACGCCGTCGGCATAGGCTACATCCGGTTGACCGGCTGGATATCGTATGTATTGGATGTCCAGGTTTTCAATGGCATCGACAAAATCTGGTGAGGGCACGCCGTCGTCAGTGTTTCGTGTGTAAAGTGCGTTTCCGCCAAAGTGTCGACCAGACACCGTTAGGTCTGCATCGACGTATTCACTTAACTCAATATTTCTCATGCTAGGCGCCCCATATTCATTGTGAGTTTTACCTGCTATCTGTTCATCCAGCTTTTGGATACTTTATTCACAGATGGAATTTTGGATATTTATTGGCGTAAAAATGTGGAGAACACAGTATCACACAAGTGTCGCCGCTAGGCTGCCACATTCAACTTTCTGGTCAATCAAAGTGCCATTTTTTTTTGCATTCTGTTAATAGTGGTGTCGAGGGTTTGACAGTTTGAATGGCTATGATCTTGGATTGATTTTATTCATGTTTTTCATTCTGCTGTCCCTTTACATCAATTTGCCTAGGCCCCCAGTCAGGTAGCCGCTCAGGTGGGCCTGCCCGGCCAGCAGGCGCCGTATTGCAGGATGAATGAACGCCAGCGCACCGAGCCGATCAGGCCCATATCCACGGCAACCGCAGCCAGTTCCAGCCCGCAGGTGAGGGTCATCAGGACACCGGTCACGGCGCCGGGCCAGAGAGTTGGCCTGCCGAGGGGCATCAGATGGGGCAGGGGGTGTCATAGGTCATGAGTGGCGGACCACCCCGAGGGCTGCAAGCAAATTGCGCCCATGTGCCTCTAGCGGCGCGCAGAGAGGTCGCGGCGCAGGCTGACGGACAGGCGGTTGTCGCGGGCGCGGATGCCTGAGGTGCCGCAAGTTTTCTGGACACCTGCCTGCTTCAGTTTGCGCTGTCTGTTTTCATAGTCAACGGGCGACAGCATGCCGTTGTTCGTGTGCTCGCGTTTTGGGTTGTAGAACAGCTCGATTTATTCGAACACGTCACACGTCGGGTAAGCGCGCCGCCTGATCCGTTCACGCTAAAGAACTTGGAAGAAGCTTTCTGCGACGGCGTTGTCGTGACAATTGCCACCGCGGCTCATGCTGGGTTCGAAGTTGTGCTTACGCAGAAACGTCTGCCACTCCCGGCTGGTGAACTAGGAACCGTGATCGGAATGCACTATGATCTTTCCCTCTGGCTTTCGCCGCCACACGGCCATCAACGAGGCTTGCAGGGTGCAATTTGGTGGTCATCCGGGACTGGGCGGACCATCCGACCACATGGCGTGAGAACAGATCGATGACGACACATAGGCACGGCCAGTCCTCAAGGGTCTTGATGTAGGTAATGTCAGTCACCCAGACCTGGTCCGGCTGAGAGGCATGGATTTATCTCCACCAATTGAGCGCTGTGAGCCGCCAAGTGCAGATTTTCGGTTTAGGAGCAGAAATACGGACCAAGTCGGTGGTACAATAATCTGTTCCTGAAAATGCTACTTCGTGAGATGGTGACTAGCATAGAGGGCAGCTAAGAGCCTTCATTGGTCGGTTGGGCTCGACGTACCGATCGGATGCTTCCCTGAGAACGAGGTTGGGTTTTCGCTAGCTTTGACAAATGCTGCGTCGAATACGAATGTCGGCACGTACAAAAATGCCGAATTGTAAGGGTGTGGTTGATATGAACGTTTCTAACACCAACGTGCTTAGTCAGCCCTTGCATCTGTCGTGCGGCGTTGTGCTCAAGAACCGCATCGTAAAATCGGCGATGTCAGACTCGCTTGGTGATGGCCGTGGGGCTCCGACCGATGCTCAAATTCGTCTTTATGAACGATGGGCGGATGGCGGTTTGGCGTTGTCCATTATTGGCGAGGTCCAGGGCACGCCCGACTACGCAGAGAAACCTGGCAATCTAGTGCTCAATACTCACTCGGACTCCGAAAGATTCATGGCTTTGGCCGACAGTGGTTCGAACAATAATGCGCAACTTTGGCTGCAACTTGGGCATGCTGGTGCAATGGCGGATGCATCCATTAGCAATCCGAAAGGGCCGAGCGCACTTGACTTTCCAGGTTTAACATGTGGCGCGTTAACACTGGCCGAGATTGAGAAATTGCCAAACGAGTTTGCCCGTACTGCAGTTCTCGCGAAGGAGTTTGGGTTTGCGGGTGTTGAAATTCATGCGGCGCATGGTTTTCTGCTGAGCCAGTTTCTTTCGCCGTTGTTCAACAAGCGAACGGATGAATATGGCGGCAGTGTCGAGAAAAGATTGCGCCTTGTATTGGAGACTGTGAAGGCTGTTCGCAGTGCCGTAGGCCGGCATTTCCCCATGGGGATTAAACTCAATGCTTCGGATCAGCTCGAGGGTGGTTTTCAACAAGAAGACGCGCTTGCGGTGATCGCCGCGCTGGACAGTACAGATATTGATTTGATCGACATAAGTGGCGGAACCTATTTTCCGAGCGCTCCCTCCTCACCGGATCGCGACGGGGCTGGTCCTTACTTTCTGGATTTTGCCGGACGGGCCAAAACCAAAACGAAAATACCTGTCATGGTCACTGGAGGTTTTAAGACGTTTCAGCAGGCCGAGATGGCTGTCTCGGAAGGTAAAGCTGATCTTGTTGGTCTGGCTCGGGCTCTTGTCATTGATCCGGATCTGCCCAAGAAATGGGAGATGGGTTGTGAAGAAAATCCACTGTTTCCACGCTTCGACAACCCTCCTGAAGGTGGCGTTACGGCTTGGTACACGATGCAAATTACGCAGATTGCCAACCGAGAGATTGAACTAACGCCGGCTGATCTTCCTGCAACCATCAAAGCTTACGAAGCACGGGACGATCAGCGCCGCGCGACATGGACTGAACACTTTGGGAGTTAGACACCTGATCCTCCCCCACTGAAGCGGTCCGCCGTTATAGTTAGGAAACGCAACATCAGAATATGAAACGCATTGCTGCCGTCAGTTGAAGAACACCTTTTGTTGCGCCCAAAGTGACGATGAGCGAGCCTGTCACTTTATCTTGTAAATTTGGGGGAACGTTAGTTTGCCACACTTACCGTTTCCAGCTTTGTGCTCACCGAATTTTCGGCAAGGTCATGTTGACGGTAGAACACTGCTGATGGAAGGCTAACACTGGCGCGCCGCCATGTGCCAATCATGCGTTACTTCGATAGACATCCGGGAAAATTTGCATCATTACAGCGTAGTAGTCGTCGCTTTTGCTTTCGCAATAGCCTTCACATATTTCAGCCAACGCTATAGTTTCTGCTCTTTGTACTTGACCAAGCAAATCGTCTTTGTTGCCTGTTTCTGCAAAGCGGCGAAGTTCAGTCAAACTGCTAAAAATTGCTGTCACGCCATCCATCTTGCTACCTCTGCTGGATACAACCCTAGAGATAACAAAAAAAGTTAACTATAGCTTAACGCGAGATGCATTTTTGGACAAACTCACTCAGGCTGAGACGCTTTCACAGCGTGACGCCACGGCAACTTTAGAGTTCTCCAATTCCCGCACTATCTCGATCAGAGCGCGGTATGTGTTTTCGAAGCCTTGCTGCTTAGCAGCAGCTGCAGCGACCAAGGTCTGGTTTCTCAATTCACTTTCCATGGCGGATCCCCCTTTATGCGATCCAGCTGTGACGTCCTTGCAGTTAATGAAGAGTTAACAGTTAACCATTTGACAATTATTGGCAAAAATCCGCCCGCTGAAGGTTGATGACTATGCGTCTTGGCGTGGTGACATAGAGTTCTCCCGGTTTGATCATGAGGAAAGGTATTTCCCTTTCTTCTATGTCGACTTGCTCGGGAATATCGGCGCCGCACTTGGCGAAAACTACGGCACTATAATGATATCGGTGGGCCCAGAAAAGCAGCATTGCTGCCTTGTGTGCTCAAGTTTATCCATTGAAACCTCAAAAGAGATGCGACGCACATTGGTATGATAGCCTGAAAGGGTGGAGTTGAGGTCACAAAATTGAGACGCCAGCCCACGAGCTTGAAACATCTTCTAGACAGGCAAAAAGCAATCAAAGTTCAACTGTGTCAGGCCATTAATGCTTTTATACACACCGCGATGAGAACCCCCAAATTTCAAGACACCCCAACCGAGGGTCGGTCCGTCAACGCGAAGCCATGCCAACGAATTGAGCGAGGCTGAGTGGCATGATCGGTATATCTTCAATGGTGATCTCTGACCCATCGAGCACATTGGCCACGACAATGCCGCCCATGAACACCTGCATCTCCGCTGGATTGGTTGGATTGGCCTCGAGAGTAATGTCGGGTATGTCGGAGCCGTCCGCGTAGACAAGCAAAATGCTGTCGTACTCGACGTCGAAATCAATGATATCTATCGCATGGCCATCGGAGATCCAACTGCCGCCGACAATCGTGTCTGCGCCGTCACCGGATACAACGACATCATCATCGCCGCCGCCGCTTAGGAAATCAGACCCATCTGAATCTTCTAGGTTTTCGGTTTCTGGATCATCCTCGACGCCACTGAGAAAGTCATCTCTCCAACCACCAAACAAGCTGTCGTCAGACAAGATCGGTCACTTCTGAGAAGGCGCGTCAAAATACGTGACGAGTTTAATCGAATTTTAAACAAACACGATCAAGCTCTGGTCTGCCCATAACGCGGTTGAACCCACTCTGCGCAGACTACAGCAGAGAGATGCAGAGAACCTGATCATGCAAGCCACTGATAAAATTTATAAAGTCATCGAGAACGATACCATCGTGTCTCGGTCAAGCGAAGACGGACTTACCGGCTTGGCTCGATATCGGGGCTTCACAGACGAGTGTCTCAAGCAGCAATTCGCCAATGAGTTAAAGGGACCCGCACTCTTTCTGTTCATTGATGCCGACAACCTCAAACGTACAAACGATCTGTTGGGTCATTCTGTCGGGGATGGTTTGATCCTTGCCATTGCTTCGGAATTGCGCCGGGCACTGCCACGCAACGCGATAGTGGGTCGAAAGGGTGGTGACGAGTTCATTGCCATTGTACCCTGCCAACACATGATGGATGCTCAGAGGATCGCCGAATTCTTATTTTCCCAATTGCAGGGCTGCTGTAAAGTTGCTGGGCATACGGTCATGCTGAGTTGCAGCGTCGGTGCGTCCTTCATTGAGCCCGGATCTGTGGAATTTGACCTACACGAAAAACGTGCTGACACGGCCATGTATTGGGCTAAGTCCAACGGCAAAAACCAATTGAAGTTTTACAGCGAAGAAGATTGCAGGGATATCGCAATCATAAACACTTTGTCGTTGGAGTTCTCAGATGCACTTCGCGCCGGCGATCTAGATTGCTATTTCCAGCCGATTTTTCGCCTGGAGGACAAACGTATCATTGGTGCGGAAGCTCTCATACGTTGGCATCATGATCAGTACGGATCAGTGAAGGCGGACAAAATCATAGAGATCGCGTCTAAAAGTGGGGCCCTGCCTGCCGTTGGAGAGTATGTTCTGCGCCGCGCTTGCGGAGTCGCCAAATGTTGGCCAGCGGACACGTTCGTCTGTGTCAATTTTTCGTCTGCAGACTTTTACCAGACGAATTTCTCAGATTTAGTATTGGAAATCCTGCGTGAGCAGGGTTTTTGCCCACGCCGCTTGCGTATCGAGATCACGGAGTCTGAATTCCTGGATATGAACGCCGAGGTCGGGAACAATATTGCTTCATTGCGCAAACATGGCGTTATGATCGGGATTGATGACTTCGGCACGGGGCATGCGTCTATGGGTAGCGTGGATAGTTTCCCTGGCGATTTTCTGAAAATCGACAGATCACTAATCGCGTCTTGTCAAGACAGAGATACCAGCAGAGTTTTCATTCGAGCAATCAAGACGGTTTCTGACAAGCTTGGGTTCCAAGTCATTGCTGAAGGCGTTGAGACTTTGAATGAAGCAGCTATGGTGAGAGGATGTGGAATCTTGTTTGGACAGGGATTCTACTTTTGCAAGCCTGTACCTGCGCCGGAATTTGAGCAGTTGGTTCATCGAGACGAAGAAAGTATCGTAGGACAAAGACAAGTTTGCTTCCCGTAGGTTAGCCACTGACCTATTTTCAGATTTATTTAACACCCGCTCAAAAAAATTCTGGTGACGGACGGTCTGGTGCATCAACTTTCTTGCGACTAAACACGCCGTAGATTGGCCACTTCTTGCTTACCCGGGGCAATCCTGCTTCGCATTAACCATCCATTAACCGCTACAACCCAACCTTTCCCTGAACTTTAGTGGGGAAAGTAAGATGAATTCAATAAACGATTTTGAAATACGCGTGTTGATTGCTGTGGAAGCGGCAAAGAACTCCGGACTCGTTCAAACGCATCTGGCGTTGCTCGATGTCTTGAGGCTTTTGCGCATAGAACATCGGATTGGACCATCGTGGATGCCATCAGAACATGATGGATACATACACTGACACGGCGCCCTTGATTGCCCAATCCTTGGTTAACGCTCGCGCAACCTTTTCTACTGAGAATGAGCGGAGTGGTAACTGAGGGAATCAAATATGCAAGAGCATGACTTGGTCGTTGAAGCCTGCCTCGAACTGGAGACTTTTGCGCAGTTGCATGAGATGACACATCTGGCTTCTGCGATGAGGAAAGCTGTTGCGGCGGCGAGATTGGACACAATGCCACACGCTTCATGCGCAGAACAGATCAGCTGCGAACCGCTGCAGACTAGCTACGCCAAGACGGGCAACGTCACACCGTTTCGGACCAAGCTTTGATTGACGGCCGTCCTTTAGATCGCGAATATAGACCATTTTATTGCGGCACGCAGACATATGCAGATTCAAAGCGCTTTTGGGTGCAATACTTTATGATCCAAGCTCCACTGTCATCGGCATGGGTTTTCGTGTTCTACATTTCTTTTAATCGTCGGTTCTTCACAAAATCTTAGTGCCATAGCACCATATTTAAGTCGCTTACTTCTAAAAAAGTAGGGGACTTGCCGCAGCCCGTTTAATGTGTGTCAGGAATGCCTAAGAATGCCCAAGAATCAACCCATTGGCCTGCCGGAATTGCGTGCGGCGCGGGCGCAGAGCACCTGGCTTTTATGGTCTGTTTTCCTCTTTAGCGTTTTCGTGAATCTTCTGATGCTGACCGGACCTCTGTTTATGCTGCAGGTCTATGACCGTGTCCTAGGCTCGGGCTCCGAAGAAACTTTGGTCGCCCTGTCTATCCTGGTTGCCGGACTCTACGGATTGATGGGTTTTCTGGACTATGCGCGGGGCCGGGTGTTGGCGCGGTTCGGGGCTCGGTTTCAATCGTCGCTGGATGATCGGGTGTTTGATGCGGTGCTGCAGCGCGCCTTGTTGCCAAAAGAACGCGGGGCGCCAGCCAGCGGCTTGCGCGATCTGGAAATGGTTCAGGGCCTGTTTACATCGCCCGTCATGTTGGCGCTTTTTGATGTGCCCTGGACGCCATTCTTCATTGCAGCGATTTTCATCTTTCACCCGATGTTGGGATGGTTGGCGGTCTTTGGCGGTGCAGCGTTGATTGTTATCACTTTGCTCAACGCCTTTCTGACGCGGCGCAAAACCCTGGAAGCGCAAAATGCGTCCGGGCAGGCCAATGCCTTTGCAGAACAGGCGCGTCGGTCCGTCGAGGTGGTTCGCTCACAAGGCATGGGGGCAGCTGTATCCGCCCGGTGGCATGTAATGCGTGACAAAGCATTGGACGAGACAATCCGCGCCAGCGACTGGACCGGCGTGTTTTCTGCCATGACCAAATCGTTCCGCCTGTTCTTGCAGTCTGCGATGCTGGCTGTGGGTGCTTACCTGGTGCTACAGGGCGAGATGACGGCGGGCGCGATGATTGCAGGCTCTATCCTGCTGGGCCGTGCCCTTGCCCCAATTGAACAAACGATCGGGCAGTGGCCGACTGTCCAGCGTGCCCGTGCGGCTTGGACAACACTGGCTGTGTTGCTGCAGACGACACCACCTGCGCCGCAGACACATGCGTTACCCCCGCCTGCTGCCAATGTGATGTTCCAAAGCGTGAGTGTGATGCCACAAGGCGCCAAGGCACCGGTTCTGTCATCTGTTAGTTTCTACCTCGGTGATGGGGAGGTGCTGGGCGTTATCGGGAAAAGCGGGTCGGGCAAATCGACCTTGGCTAAATCGATACTTGGGTTAACCCGCGTTGTTGCCGGTGAAGTCCGCTTTGGCGGCGCCACTCTTGATCAATACGGGTCAGACGCCATGGGGGCTTACATCGGATATCTGCCGCAGAATGTGGTGCTGTTCTCGGGCACGATTGCGGAAAACATTGCGCGCATGACAACCACCCCGGATGACACAAAGATCGTCGAAGCGGCAAAACGGGCCAACGCACATGAGATGATCCTGTCGCTGCCGGATGGGTACAAAACGCAGATTCTCAGCGAGGACAGCCAACTCTCAGGCGGTCAGAAACAACGGATTGCACTGGCGCGGGCGCTCTATGGTGATCCTGTGCTTTTGGTCTTGGACGAACCAAACTCTGCCCTCGACAACGATGGCTCAATTGCTTTGAACCTTGCCGTGCGGGAGTTCAAAGCAACAAACCGGTCGGTTGTGATCCTGACCCACCGCCCTTCAGCCATTTCCGAATGTGACCGTCTTTTGGTGATCGAAGATGGACGGATCAAGGCCGACGGACCTCGCGATGAGGTCCTGAAATCCACGGTCAGTAACGTGCGCGACATCAAACGAACCATAGCAAAGGCGGCAAACTGATGGTTGGAGCCTCAAGTGAGAAACGGCAATGGAAAGCGACTGGGCCACTTCTCGTTGGTGGACTGGCCTTGGCTGTGCTTGTCGGGTTTCTAGGCGTCTGGAGCGTGCAATCGCGCATTGCAGGTGCTGTTATTGCCTCCGGCATGATCCAGGTGGAGACGAACCGGCAGATCCTGCAACATCCTCGGGGTGGCGTTGTCGGAGAGTTGTTCGTGAAGGATGGAGATTCTGTTTCTGCCGGTGATGTGGTCCTGCGGTTTGACGACAAACAGTTGCGCTCCGAATTGGCGATCATTGAGGGGCAGTTGTTTGAGCTTCTGGCGCGCAAAATACGCCTTCAAGCGGAGCGGGACGGTCTGAGCGCTTTGCCCCCACCGGATGCGCTTCTTGCCGAGGCAATCACCAACCCGGATGTCCAAGCCCTGATCGACGGTCAGCAACGCCTTTTTGAGGCACGTGCGGACAGCCTGAAGCAGAGCGCAGAATTGATCGCCGAACAAATTGCACAGGCAGAAAACCAGATCGACGGGACCAATGCGCAACTCCAAGCACTGGCGACGCAAAGTGAACTCATCGAATCCGAGCTAGCCGATACGCAAAGTCTGTTTGAAAAAGGTCTGACACCTGCATCTCGTGTTTCTGCGCTGCAACGCGAGCAAGCACGGCTGTTGGGAGAGATTGGCAGTCTTACAGCGAACGCAGCACAGTTGCGCGGACAGATCGCTGCGTTGAACATTGAACGGATTGCATTGACCACGCGGCTGAGAGAAGAGGCCATTTCCACTTTGCGCGACCTGCAATTCCAGGAAGTTGAACTGGTCCAGCGCCGCCTGAGCACCATTGAAACCCTATCCCGCACAGAATTGCGCGCACCGGTTGCCGGCGTTGTATACGATTCCCGGGTGTTCGCATTGCAATCCGTCGTCTCACCCGCCGAGCCAATCATGTATATTATCCCGCAGGATCAGCCGATGGTGGTGTCTGCCCGGATCGATCCCATACACATCGATCAGGTTCATGTGGGGCAGTTGGCCTCACTGCGCTTTGCAGCCTTTGATCAGCGCATGACGCCGGAGGTGTTTGGTCGTGTGACCAAGCTGTCGGCGGATGTGTTTACCGATCAGGCGACTGGGATATCATATTATCAGGTGGAATTGATTCCGGCGGAGGGCGAGATGCATAAGCTTGGGGATCAAACGCTATTGCCGGGGATGCCAGTCGAGGCCTTTATCAAGACTGCGGACCGCTCACCGTTGAACTATCTGGTCAAGCCGTTGACGGACTATTTTGTAAGAGCGTTTCGCGAGGTTTGAGCGCCGAATTTAGCCGTCGCAATGAATTTTACTTGCTCGACTGTTGTGAAAATTTGATGCCCATCAAGTATCTCACGTTCCCGCCATCGGGTGATCCGGTTTGATTCTAATGTTTCATTGGTCTCAGATCTATTGCGTGATGCTTTCTTAGGCGGACGACTTGCAATCCAACAAGCAGCAAAACCCAACTGCGCTTTAGTGGATGCCACGATGCACTATCAAGATTCAAGCTTCGCGTACGCTCTACAGTTACTTCTATCTGGCGCGACTTGCGACGAGTCTTTTTTCGCAACGTTCTATCTCATTTTCATCCATTTCCGATCCATGGGCTCGATCAAACTTGAGAAAGAGGATTGCTGATAGTCCCAATAAAATATTTCGAATTTAACATAAAGACGCAGGATATCCGATCGATAAAGTATCACGATTATTTAACCTAAATCAATAATACAGGAATGAATCGAGTTATTTTGAAATGTCGCCATTTGGTGTGGCAACAAAAAGTACTCGTGAAAACGAATTTCTAATGTGTTTGAAAAGGACCTCACATGAGCCAATTGAGTCGGATGGCGGCGTTGTTTGGAGATGTCGCTTTGCAGGATGATCGTTACTCTAACGTAAGAGTTTCGTTTGCACACAATACGGCACTGACAGATGCCCCGGTGCCCGAGCCGACAGATGCCCCGGCGCCCGAACCGACAGATGCCCCGGCGCCCGAACCGACAGATGCCCCGGCGCCCGAACCGACAGATGCACCGGCTCCCGAACCGACAGATGCCCCGGCTCCCGAACCGACAGATGCCCCGGTGCCCGAACCGACAGATGCTCCGGTGCCCGAACCGACAGACGCTCCGGTGCCCGAGCCGACAGATGCCCCGGTGCCCGAACCGACAGATGCTCCGGTGCCCGAGCCGACAGATGCCCCGGTGCCCGAGCCGACAGATGCCCCGGTGCCCGAACCGACAGATGCCCCGGTGCCCGAACCGACAGATGCCCCGGTGCCCGAACCGACAGATGCCCCGGAACCCGAGGATCCGCCTGTACACGGGCCGGTTGATCCCCCGGCCACCGGCATAGAGCCCGCTGATCTGGGCAACGGTCCCGTGACTGTCACGGCCGGCCGTGTCGCACATCTTGCGCCCGAAGATCACGAGACCGCGCAGTCCGTGCGGATCATCGAAGGCCCCGAATATGGCAATGTCACGGTCAATCCGGACAACACGCTGGCCCTTGTTCTCACGGGCACCACCCAGACGGACGACATCAGCTTTCAATATGAAATCACCCATGCCGATGGCCGCGTTGAAACGCTGGAAAGCACGCTGAATGTGCAGGCCGGTACGCAGGACGCAGGCTGGGGGCAGGGCAATCACTATCTGCTGGAAACGGACGAGAACAACGACCTCATCATCGAAACAGGGAATAATCACCGCAAGATCTATATCTCCAACAGCGAAGACGCGCTGAGCCGGGCCGATATCGCACAGCTGGAAGGGTTGGCCTCAAGCGACATCACCCAGGACTGGCTGATTACCAATGATACATATGGTGCGGACGAAGAAATGGCGCTCAAGCCTGATG
>NZ_CANNCF010000013.1 GCF_947503045.1 uncultured Tateyamaria sp. | reverse complement strand
CTCCTTTCCTAGCAGTCGTTGATAACTGCACTTTGGCACACTCGATGCCGGTGGAGCAGGAGCCACCCACCTCATCCCCTTTGGGCCGTCCACATCGCCGGAGTCTGGGCTTGCCAGAATAATGCTTTGCTTGCTCCGATGGCGGCAGTGAGCCCAGACTTCCAATTTCTGCGGCGCTCGCGAATGGTCGGAGCGGTGAAGCGCGGAGGCTTCACCGCTTAGTTTGTTGTTATTCTCCAGTTGCAGCAGCCGAGAATTTCTCCAATGCGCCCTTCATTGCCAAAACGGCCGGATGATCTGAGGCAAGACCATGGGAAGGTGCGATGGCTGTTGGGTCATCATAGGTCGCCCAGGTTTGACCGTTGGCATCTTCAAAAAACAAAATCCGAAGCGGCAGGTTCAGAGCCATAGTTTGGCCTGTTTGCAAAGCGCTCGCCCCAATTTTGGGGCTGCCGAAGATCACGACCGTTGTAGGACGCAGGTCCTCGCCGACCGACGCGTTACCAGCAGCAAAGTCGATCGTGTTGAATACCCGCGCGCCTGCGGTTTCAACGGCGTCTTTCAACCGCTCCACCGAAGTTGCGACGTTGGCGTTGCTTGCCACATTGATGCGTTCTGCCATGGCGGTCCCTGCGGATGTTGCTGCGATAAAAGCTAGTGGGATAAGTGTTTTCATGTTTGTCTCCTCAGTGTTCAATGTCCGAAGATGTCTGGACTGGACACTGCGTAAGCTTCGTAAACCGCGGTTTCTGGAGGATTTTTGGAGGAATGCATCCTGAACCGACGTGACGCCCAAATCTGGAGTTTTGGTTCATTTACGCTTGATGAAGCGACCTTTGAGCTCACACATTCCCAAGTCCCAGTTGCGATTGAGCCGCAAAGCCTGCGCGTTTTGATCTTTCTTATCCGTCACAGAAACCGCGTTGTCTCCAAGGACGATTTGGTTGAAGCGATCTGGCAAGGGCGAGCGATCAGTGACTGGGCGATTTCTGGGGCGATCAAAGCTGTTCGGATTGCGCTTGGCGATACCGACCGCGATGACCGTATCGTCAAGACGATCCACGGACGCGGATTTCGCTTTGTCGCGGATGCGATTTCGAGAAATCCCGAAAAAGCCTCGGAGCCGCTTCCAACTGTCCTTGTTCGTGCCTTCCGGTCCATCGGACAGCGCGCCGCGCTCGATTATCTTGCAGACGGCCTGACAGAAGATCTGATCCACAGCCTGTCGCGACACGATGCATTGAAAGTGCTGTCTTATAACACGATCCAAGCGCTGGGAGATGCCGTACCGGCGGACATATACGGCGTTACGCACATCATTGATGGCAGCATCCGAGAAAGTGGGTCGCGCAACCGCGTGAGCGTAGCCATTTTGAATAGAACTGGTCAGCAGCAAATCTGGGCCGAGCGGTTTGATCTGTCTCAGGAAAGCCTTTTAGCGGGTCATGATCTGATCGCAGACCGGTTGCTTGCCGTGATTGCTCCTGATCAAACCCGGCCTGCCAGACAGCGGCGCGGCACCCTCAGTTCACAGGCATATGATGCCTATCAAAAAGGCCGTTACGCATATTTTCGCTATGAACCTCAGGCCTTTGTCGAAGCACTTTCGCACTTTGCGAGGGCGACTGAACTGGATCCTGATTTCGCCAACGCCTATGCGCAGCAGGCCTATTGCCGCACGACGCTCTATGTCTTTGGATTGCCCGGCAGTGATAAAACGCTGGATGCAGCTGAGAGTTTTGCGCGCGAAGCCATCAGGCGAGACGATAATGCGGCACTCGGATATGCGCGTCTCGGATGGGTGCTTGGGTATCTTTGGCGACCTGAGGAAACCATCGCTGCCTTCGACGCCGCCATGACGCGCGACCCAGAAAACCCCGAGGTCTATCTGGCCTACGGCGAGACAATGAACCGCCTCGCACGTCCGCAAGACGCAGGACCACTTCTGGAGACTGTATTTTCGAAAGACAGCTTTCTGCCGCCCAGTTGGGAATTCCCACAGGGCCATCGCCACCTTTTGTTGGGGGAGCAGGAGGCCGCCATAGGGCACTTTCAATCTGTGCTCGATCGTGTCCCTCGTTTCGTTCCGGCGCGGGTCCAACTGGTGCGCGGTCTTTGGGAGATCGGTGACACCGAGGGCGCAAAGCACGAGGTCACGAGGATCAAGGAAATTGCACCCAAGTACAGCCTTGCCCACTCAAAGCGCATGTTCCCGTATCCTGTTCAGAAAGAAGTGGATGCGCTGACGGCAGCACTTTCGGGTGCTGGATTGCATTAAGCTTTTTGGGCGGAGCGGACTTTCGCTTGTGCTACATCAACGGTCGGATTGTCGCGCACATTGCTTGTTCGCGAACTTCAAGACTGCGCGGCTGCGGCGAATGTCTCCTCTGACGGGCCGCAGTGCAGCGACGAGAGTGCACGATGAATGTCTCTTAAGGGCCGTCCTCAGCAGATGCTTCCTTGAGTGTAACGCCGGGTGCGTGAAGACCCTTGGCTGATCGCGTGAATATCTCGAAGCCATCCGCTGTCACTCCGATCGAGTGTTCAAACTGAGCTGACAGCGATCTATCGCGAGTTACAGCGGTCCAATCATCAGCTAGCGTTTTGACCTCCCGGCGCCCCAGATTGACCATGGGTTCGACTGTGAAAATCATACCTTCGCGCAACTCTAGCCCCTCGCCAGCATTACCAAAATTAAGGATGTTGGGCGTGTCGTGAAACACCTGTCCAATGCCATGCCCACAAAAGTCCCGCACGACCGAGCAACGTTTCGATTGTGCATGGGATTGGATTGCATGACCAATGTCGCCGAGCCGTGCGCCAGGACGTACTGCTTTGATCCCAAGCATCATCGCTTCATGGGTGACCTGGATCAGTCGTTCTGCTGCGCGTTTCGGCTTGCCGATCGCATACATCCGGCTTGAATCGCCGTGCCAGCCATCAAGGATCAGGGTGACATCGACATTGACGATATCACCGTCGCGCAACCTTTTCTCATTCGGAAATCCGTGGCAAACCACGTGGTTCACTGAGGTGCAGCAGGCGTATTTGTAGCCCTTGTACCCGAGGGTCGCAGGAACTGCGCTATGCGATGCCGCGAAGTCCAGCACGTAGCTGTTGATCTCGGATAGCGAAACTCCGGGAGCTATGAGGTCAGCGACACCGTCCAAGCACGCCGCAGTCAAGCTGCCCGCATTACGCATCCCCTCAAACGCATCCGTCCCATAAAGTTTGATGCTTTCAGTCCTGCGTGCATCTTGCGCGGGGGGCGCAACGGCGACGTTGATATAACTGCCCATTTGACGTCCTATACGTTTAGTCGATCTAGAGGTTATATACGATTCGTATATGTTTCGTATAATGGAATTGGAGGCTTAACGATGGGCATCGTCAAGATTGAAGACGGGCTACATGAGGATATTCGTAAGGCAAGCACTGTGATGTGCCGGTCGATCAACGCCCAAGCGGAGTTTTGGATAAGAGTCGGGATGCTCGCTGAGACCAACCCAACTCAAACTTTTAATGAGATTATTGCACGGCAACTCAAGGACGCGGACTTGGAACTATCCGATTTTGCTGCGGCATAAGTGGAAAATTCTAGGCATCGCCATCCGATGGATTTGGCGGCGTTTCGGTACTGTGGAAGAGAACCTAACCCGTTCTATCTCCGTCTTGGCGGTCAGTTCAACCACGCCAGATAAATAGCCATGAAAATCCATACCATGACAATCTGTAACACCATCGCGATGATCAGGAACTTTGACCGTTTATAGTCTTGTTTTACGTCGATCTTTTTCATTGAACCACCTCCAGTCTGTCAGATTACTTAATCTGATACCGTGAGGTACATATTCAGGACCGAACCCCACACAAGGCACGATAACGCAATGCTGCCATGCATCCAGGAGGCGTTTCCGAGCGGTGATAATTTGACGTTCGTCAATGCGCGGCCTTTCTCACACAATTCCGCCATTCGCGCGTATGGTCTGGCCGTTGATCCAAGCACCATCGGGACCGGTCAAGAATGCCACCACGCTTGCAATGTCTGCTGGGGTGCCCAATCGCTCAAGCGGGGCCATTTTTGCCATCCGGTCCACGACCTCTTGGGGTTTTCCTACGAGAAAAAGGTCCGTCGCAGTCGGTCCGGGCGCGACTGCGTTCACAGTGATCGCGCGACCTCGCAATTCTTTGGCCGAGATTGACGTCATGACCTCTATCGCAGCCTTGATGCCTGCATAGACGCCATAGGTATCAAGCTTTAGCCCCACAACGCTTGAGGAGAAATTGATGATAGCACCTCCGTCGCGAAGACGGTCCGCTGCCTCGCGCAACGTGTTGAATGTCCCTTTCAGATTTACAGCAACCTGACTGTCGAACAGTGCGTCATCGCTTTGGGCGATAGAGGCAAGTTTCATAATGCCAGCATTGTTCACAAGTACATCGACACCACCAAATTTCTCTTGAGCTGCCTCGAACAGGTGCGCGACTTCGGCTGGGTCCGAGACATCGGCTTTTACGGAGATGGCGTGCCCACCCGCGGCTTTGATTTCGTCAACGACCTTTTGGGCAGCGGTTTGATTGCCCGCATAGTTGACAACAACATTCAGCCCGTCGGCTGCGAGGCGCAGTGCGATGGCAGCACCGATGCCACGGGACGCGCCGGTGACAAGTGCTGTTCTGTTTGTCGGATTTTCCATGTCGATTTTCCTAATGTGTTGGGATGGCCTATGCCCCGACTTGCGTACGCCAGACGGCTTTGCGACGGGCCGCGAAGTCTGCCAAACTGGATGGCTGACGGCCGGTAATGCGCAAAACGTTGTCGGTGACGTGGTCTTCTGAGCCCTTGGCAATACTTGTGTCCATGGCGGCAAGCGTTGTCGCATAGGCTTCTGGTAAACCCGCTGCCATGTGCCGTGCCGATAGCTCTGCTTCGCTGAGATTATGATGAGTGATCGGGTTCTTTGTCACCTCGGTCAGAATTTTCGCCACGTCGTCATAACTGAGTGCAGCAGGGCCGGTCAGGATGAGATCGCCGGACGCAAACGCGTTCTGAGACAATGCTTCGACGGCGACCGCCGCGATATCTTCGGCGTCGATGAAGCCGACCCGACCGCGACCGGTCGCGGTATGGATTGCGCCTTGATCCCGAATTGGCGCAAGCAGCTGCCCTTCCGAAAAGTTCTGCATGAACCATGTCGGGCGTAGAACAACCCATTCCGGTGCTCGATCGCGCAACCAGGCATGAACAGCGCCCATCATCGGCCCGCCTGCTGCGAGCGAAGACGCGCTAAGAAGCACAAATCGTTTCACGCCTATGCGGATGGCCAATTCCATAAATGGGATCATCGCGGGAAGAGGCTCGGCGACGCCGCTTGGCGAGACCAGATAAATGCTTGAAACGCTTTCCAACGCCGCAGCCCAAGAGGTCTCATCGCTCCAATCAAAGCGTATGTCGTGTGCCGCTTTGGGACGACGTGTAGCGACGCGATGGTCAAGGCGGCGGGCAGCAAGCTGTGCGGATATGCGGCGACCGGTTGTTCCGGTTCCGCCGGTGATCAAGATGGTGTTACGCACGGGTAAATCCTTTCCCTTCAGGATTGGGCACGGCATCTCCGGTCGCGGCTAGCGTGATGCGCGGGTCCCAATAGTCAGCGTAGTAGATGATCTTTCCGTCCCGTGTTTCGATGACGGAGATCCATTTCTGATCATAGGGCGCGCCAGTGCGCCCTTCGCCGCTGCCGGAAAACTCCAGAACAACTTTGTTGCGGTCTGCCATCTCGCTGACACGCAGGTCAAAAAAGTCGTCGATGCGAATGAGATCAGGCAAAACCTTCAAGTAGCGCGCCAACGCATCGCGCCCGTCGATGCGCTTGATGAAGCCAGGGGGTGCATAAGGTGCCTCAAACACGCAATCCTCTGCGAACATGTCGAGAAAGCTTTCGGCGGTAGGGTCGATCCGCTGGCCAAGGCCTTCTCGCAATATGTCAGTCAGACCTTCAAAACGGGTTTGCTCAACAGTCATTGACAAGTCTCCTTTTTCGATGGAACGGTAGCGTATCGACCATATAGGGAGTAAATGAATGGAACGCAACCGTTCCGACGAAAATTCTACGGCAGAGCCGTCCACGCGAGTGCCCAGCGGGGCGGCGGTGATGCGGACATCGGTCACGGATGCGCTGACGCGGGCTTTCTTTGAGGAATGGGCGCGCACAGGGATTGGCGCACTCAGTCTGGAGCGTGTCGCAAAGCGGGCGGGGGTTGGCAAAGCTGCACTTTATCGGCGCTGGTCCTCGAAACACGAGATGGCAATTGAGTTGATCAGCGCCGTTGGCCTGAACCTGACACCGATCCCCGACACCGGGTCCTTGATTGAAGACCTGAGGCTAACCTTGCTTTCCCTTCGCCGTGTTCTCAGGCACCCTTTGATCCGGCGCATTCTGCCAGACCTGCATGCTGAAATGGCACGGACCAGCGTGCTTAGCACGGAGATCCGAACGACATTGCAAAATGAGCGCCGCGCGCGTGGGGCGATGATCGTCGAGCGCGCCATCGCACGCCGCGAACTGCCTAAGAATGTGGATGCCGACCTGGCAAATGATGCGCTTGCAAGCTTCCTGTACTGGCGAATTATTGTGACTGGCGGACGTGTGCACCGAGAAGACTTAAACAGGATAGCGCATTTCATTGCCGCCGGACTTGGGGCGCAACACGAATGAGAGAGGGTGGCGTCCGCAGAAAAACAGCGGCGTAAACCGCTGTTTTTCTGATTTGACCTACGCTGCAAGAGCAACAGCATCACTGCCTGCGGGTACGCGGAATGGGCAATTCTCATCCGTTACAGCCCTCCAAACCGCCGTCACGACATCGGAAGGATGTGTCGGTTCTTTGGATGCGTTTTCCATGAATGACGCCATCACCTGATCGATGAAGGCCCGATAGGCGCCGGGCGTGTCGTGTGCTTCAGACATAAGAGCTCGTGCATTGCTGCCAAAGCTGGTGCTTGGCGCTTGTCCAGGCAAAACCAACCGCGTGCGGATGCCCAACGGCGCCAGTTCCAGCGCGAGACATTCCGTGTATGCGTTCACCGCCGCCTTACTCGCGGTATAGGCGGACAAGAGGGGGAGCGGTTTCATCGTAACGCTTGAGGAAACGTTGACGATAACGCCGCTGCCTTGGGCGCGCATCTGTGGCAACACAGCTCGAATTACTTCGAACGTGCCAAAGACGTTCGTCTTGAAGAGCGAGCGAACGGTTGCATCTGGTGTGCCTTCAAAGGCACCGAGCCATCCGATACCTGCGTTGTTGACCAATGCGTCGATTGGTCCAGCGGCCTCAACTGCGCGGGCGATACTGCCATGATCTGATACGTCCAGCGGCAGAATGTGCAGGCGGTCTGAGGCAGGCAACACGGTTGGATCGGGTGTGCGCATTGTTGCGACAACCGACCAACCTTCGTCAAGGAAATGGCGGGCAGTCTCACGTCCGAAGCCTGAAGAGCATCCGGTGATCAATACGGTCTTCATAATGTCGTCTCCTTCTGGTTTCTGTTGTGGTGTCTCCTATCTTGTCAAAGCTTGAGAGATTTTCTATAAACAGAAATCCGTATTTAATCATTGAGAGTCCGAAATGACGGATCCCCTCTCCGAAGTGATCTCGCTTCTGCGCCCACAGGCGCCCTCTACAAAACTGGCGCATGCGTCCGGTCCGTTCCGCGTTTGCCGTGATGACGTAGACGAAGTGTTTTACTGCATGCTGTTGGCCGGGCAGGCCAAGCTGGAGGTTGATGGCCATGCGCCTGTCAACTTGACTGCCGGGAGTTTCGTTCTCATTCCCGTCATCGCCCCGTTTGCTGTGTCCAGTCTTATTCCTCCACCTCCGACGGGGCTTGTAAGCCAACCTGTTGCCGGAGTGGATGGGATCACACGGATTGGTACTTTGGACGGACCGGTAGAGGTTGAAATGCTGGTTGGACACTGCAGCTTCGGCAGCCCGGATGCTGCGCTTTTGGTGTCGCTGTTGCCCGACATGATCCTCGTGCAGGGGGAAGATCGTTTGGCGGCATTGGCTGCGATGGTGCAAAGCGAGGCGCGCGCGGATCGACCGGCCCGAGATGCAGTCGTGGAGCATTTACTGCAGATCATCCTGATCGAAGCCTTCCGATCCACAGCGCAAACTAACGAGACGTCGGCATTGATAAGCGGTCTCACCGACGCGCGGGTCGGCGCGGCGATACGCGCGATCCATGCGGCCCCTGATCATCCTTGGACGGTACCTAAACTCGCACGGGAAGCTGGCCTTTCGCGGTCGGCGTTCTTTGCACGATTTAGCCGGATCGTTGGTGTCGCACCGATGGGGTATGTTTTGAATTGGCGAATGACGCTTGCAAAAGACATGCTGCGCTTGGGCAATCATGGCATTGCTGAGATATCTGAAAGGATAGGGTATGGGTCCGCAAGTGCATTCAGCACAGCATTTGCACGTCATGTTGGCGCTCCGCCGGGGGAATACGCGAAGATGGCTGCCGCTGGTTAGTGAAATTAGCCGCTCGGTACTCGTCTCCGAGGCACGAATATTGGGCATAAAGGGTTTGGATTAACCTACAACCACGCGATTACCCTAGTCCTAGTCGCGACTCTCTTGTGAACCGCGTTCGACTTTAGGCCCAGCATTATAGCAGGCGCAGCGAAACGGCACCATGTTCGCACTGAACATAGCCTGAACACCTCAAAGATTTGCAAATGCAGCGAATGGCGGCAATGCGGGCTGCACCTGCAGCATCTTGACCAGGCAATCAATGGCAGGTTTGGGCCGCGAGCCTCGATATATTCTGAAGCTGTCGGATAGCCAAAGATTGGATAGTGCCGTCACTCGGTCGCGAGTTGAAATTTGAGGAAGGTCGCCCCGTCATAATCGACTTCGCCAACCCGCCAAGCACCAAGTCTGTCGAGTGCCCGTAGGTTCGTGCGTGACGGTGGTAAAAGGAAGGTCACATGCGGGATGCGTTCATCGGAAATCGCAAAGTCGATCGCCTTTCGCGAGATGCGCGGCCCGAGGCCAAACATGTCGGGCCGCAAGACCAGTCCGAAATCCCACTCGACTCCTTCTTTTTGAAATCCACCCCAGCCGACATATCGGTCATCGGACAAAAATGCCCAATGTCCAAGTCCATCACGGCGCCAACACTCTTCCTTTTTGGCGACAAACCGCGCCACTGTCTCGGCATTCCAAGTAAATTTCAGAAGCGGCATATGCTCGGCCACACGAGGTTCGGACATGTGCGCCAAGATTTCGGCTGGATCGATTTCCGACAATCGGACGAATCTTATTTCAGATCTCATTGCGGCGTCTTTCGATGTGCTCGTCGCTCATTGTCAACTGGACGCGATATCTCAACAGCCAAATCCTTGCCTGCCGTCACGCTGGGACATAGGCATTCAGTTTGTTGCCATTTAGATCCCGGAAATACCCCCCGTAGAAACCATGATCTCCGCGTGGGCCGGGGGGGCCCACATCTGTTCCGCCAAGTTCGAGGCACTTGGCGTGAAGCGTATCGACGGCTTTTCGGTTGGTCATTTTCAAAGCGACCATCACCCCGTTTCCAACACTTGCCGGTTCCCCATTGAACGGACAAGCAAGGCATAACGCAGGCTCGGCCCGCGAGCGCCCCCATGCCGCCGTGATTCCAAAGGCGGTTTGCACCCACACTCGAAAACAAGACGTCGTAGAATTTCAGCGCGGCCTCGAAGTTGTTGGTTCCGAGGGTAACATATCCGATCATGCTTGCTCTCCGTGATTCTGTAGGCGTCTATTTCAACTCTACGCTCGGCTACCAAGACGCCTGGGTTGCTGCGCCAGACCGCCTTGCAAGCAGGGTCGAGGCCGGACCATGGCTCGGAATTGCCCGCACTTCAAAATTTTCGAAACGCTCGATTGCCTGCATCAATCGGGAGCGGGACATAAACCGGCCAGTCCCGCGAAACAAAAGCGCCTGGCGCATTAGGCTGTCGGCAAAGCCACGGGCAGGCTCATCTGCGCAGAACGCGAGACAAAGCGCGCCGCCGGCTCGAACAACCCTGCAAAGCTCACTCAAAGCCAGATGGGGATCGGGGACGGTTTCCAAAGCCCAAGCACACGTCACAAGATCGAAGGTGCCATCCTCAAACGGCAAGGACTCCAACCGTCCTTGTATCTTTGGCACAGGAATGTCGGTGCAGCGCGCAAGCATGGCCACAGACGGGTCGAGAAGGGTTATCAAATTCGGCGGCATGCCCTCGGCAATCAATCTACGTGCCAGGTTGCCGGTGCCGCAGCCAGCATCCAAAAACCTCGAATTCGGCGTCGCAAGTGCACGCACCAGACCTTCCAGGGCGGCCTGCGCCTCGCCGCCTGCATGACGCAGCCAGCGATGATGAAGTTTGTCGTAGCGAGGTGCGAGCTTGTCATAAAGATCAACCGCATCATCTAAAGGCGTTTCTGCCAACATCTATTTGGTCCTATTATTCATTCATCGTGTCCGCGGTGCGCGCACGTTTTTTACGGAGAACTTGCGTCGGATTGCGGCGCGGTGTGTTCGTGCTCGGGCCACGTCCATGCGGTCCAGAGAATTGCGATTAGAGCCACGATCTCGATGACGAGGTGGAAGGTGTCATCCATGTCGGTGGGGGCCGAGGAAAGGAGCGTACCCGTTGTGACGATCGCTGCAAGAAAGGTGACAGGGCGACCAATCCTGCGGGTTAGCAGGAGCGAAAAGAGCACCATCGAAATCGGCACTTGGACGAGGAAACCGCCCAAAAGCATCAGCCCTTCGGTGATCTCGATGCCGTTGTAGTGGCCTGTCAGCAGCATCTCGATATGGGACGCGAGGACAAACTGGTGAATATCGCGAAAGATGATGTTGAGCAGTATGAACAGCCACAGGGCCGAAAGAAGAATATGGGGATCGAGCCGTCTCATTTCGGTGTCTTCTTTCTTTGTTTCTGGAGTTTGCTGGTATCAGGCCAGGAGCAGGGTCGGGTTCAGGTCACAGCACCGGATCTGCGCGCCGCAAAGGCGCGCCGGATCAGGAGTTCCGCAATCGCAAGGTTGAGGGCCCACGCCCCAACCATCAGGAGGTCTCGCGAATATCCCTGCAGTTCGGTGTCAAAGAGGACCATTGCGACCAGAAAAAGCGCAGTCTGCGTGGAGGCCCCTTGGCCGATGGCATAGGCGCGCAGCATCGCGGCGCGGTGCGCGGCAACGTCTCGCGACCGGATCGCGACGACTGCCCATGCGATGAGGGCGACCATCGCGAGGCTAAGCGTGACCCTCGCCCCGTAAAGAAGTGGACCCTGCAGGGCGTCAGGAAATGCATAGGCCACGGTCATCCAGAGACCGGTGAGTGCGCTGACGCATCCTGCTACCGCCACGATCCGCCCGAGGGTCCTGTGCAGGGCGGGGCGGTAGCGCCTCAGGCTCGGCAGGAACTGCAAAGCCCCCACGAGGCAGAAAATTGAACTGCCAAGGATATGCAATGTGATCGGGAGGGGATTGATCACCGCACGCGGGTTCGGCGGGACGATCGCCGGAGCGCCGAAAAGTTCCGGAAGCCGGACCAGCCCGACGACTGCCGGAATGAAAGAGTAGAGGAACACGAGGGCAAGGAACGCCCATTCGCGACGGCTGATAAAATACATGTTTTGGTCTCTCAGAATAAGGTGGCGGTCTGGCTCAGGCGGGCTTGCGGGCGACGATAAAGGGGCTCAGTCGGTTCTTTCCGAAGTACCGCGTTTGCTCGATTTCGAACCCGGCCCGGATCAGGTGCCGGGTCAATTCAGCGCGACTCAAGATGATCACATCAGGCGCGATCCGCACCGCCATGAGCACACGAACCATGGCTCGCATCCAGCGCGGCGCGTCCTTCAGACACACCGTCTTTGATATGAATTGACCGCCGGTTTTCATTTGGTGGAATGCTGCATCCAGCACAGTGGGTATGTCATCCACCAGGTGAAGCAGGCTGAACGCGCAAATGACCTCGAACGGTTGGCCAGGAATGTGTTGCGCCGCCTCCGCCTGAAGAAATTCTGGTGTTCTCGCGGCATCTCCGCCTGATCGTGACCGGGCGATCCCGATCATCTCGGCAGAGAGGTCGGTTGCGGTCACATGAGCGACGACAGGCGCGATCTTTCTCGCTGTGCCGCCTGTCCCGCAGCCGATTTCAAGAACGCGATCGGTCGATCGAAGAAGCTCAGTGACGCATTCCAGCTTTTCTTCGTAGGCGGTGACATCGGCGATGGGCTTTTTGCGTACTTGGGCGCATGCCGGTCCCAGAAGGCTTGGGCAGTCATGTCGGTTTCCTTTGCATGTTGCACTTCAGGTTTGAAGCAGCGCGGATGTGCCAGTCGTAAGAAACTGCGGAGTACATTGTGTCGCTTTCGATTGCCGGGACTGGACGGGTCTCGTTTCGCAGCGGGTATCATTCATACGCGGATGAAAGGTCGATTGCCTAAATTCGTCCACCTGCTATACGCTCATGAATGAACTGGCAGGCCGTCTCCTTTGACTGGAACCAAGTGCGCGCCTTCCTCGCGACAGCGGAGGAGGGCTCGTTCAGCGGCGCGGCGCGCGTGCTGAAGACAACGCAGCCGACGATAGGACGGCAGATCGGTGCACTGGAGGAGGCACTTGGCGTCACGCTGGTGGAACGCAGCGTCCGTGGTCTTACCTTGACGGAAGCGGGGCGCGACCTGATTGATCACATGCGCACGATGGGCGAGGCTGCGACACTCATCTCGATGGTGGCCGACGGCAAATCTCAGGATGTCACCGGAGAAGTCACGGTCACGGGTACAGACCTATTGTCAGCAGCGATCCTGCCGGGCGTGCTCAAGCCGTTGCGACAGACAGCGCCCGGCATCCGCGTCCGCATCCTTGCGTCGAGCGAAATGCAGAATCTTACTCAGCGCGAGGCAGACATCGCGATACGCCACGTTCGCCCCGACCAGCCGGACCTTATTGCACGGCACTTGGGCGACTTTCGCGCCAATCTCTATGCCGCGACCGACTATCTCGATCGCGCGGGCCGCCCACGGACACCGCGCGATACGGCCACCCTCGATTTCGTAGGCAACGCCGACCCTGAACGCCTGATGACCCCGCTGCACAACATGGGCGTGCCCGTTCGCGCAGAGAGCTTCGTGATGTCAAGCGAGAGCGGTGTCGTGGCATGGGAATTGGTGAAAGCGGGCTACGGCGTCTCGATGCAGCCCGAAACGTTGGGCGAGGCTGAACCAAGCATCGAAAAAGTCTTGCCGGATTTCCCTTCGCTTGAGTTTCCAATCTGGCTGGTCACCCATCGGGAGTTGCAGACCAGCCGCCGTATCCGGATCGTATTCGACCTGCTGGCCCGGGGACTGTCAGACGTTGCGAAGCGCCGAGATGGTGGCGATTGACAGGTGTGAATGCGCCGTACCCGGAGTATGTGAAGTCGTGTGGCAGTAATTGAAGCTGCGCTTGCACGAGTTCGTCTTGTCCGATGAGTGTACGCTTATGTTGGGAATGCTGCGCAATCGATCAACGTCCGCTTTGGGGAAGCTGCGATGCGGCATCGTATTTCGCGATGAACGGCTGGTTTGGGCCGCTCATACCAAACCGGAGAACTCAAAAGTCTCACACTAAGTTCTGCGCAGGTCTAGTCGCAAAGAAGAACTTCTTTCGTACAGCCAAGGTAAATCCCAGGAAGATAACCGTGGCTCCGATGATTTCCGTTGTGTCGGGTTTTGGTCCGATTGCCACCCATGCAATCATCATTGCGACTGCAGGCGTAAATGTCGGCAGCAAGGCAGCTGTTTGTGCGCTCAGACGTTGCAGGGCGGCGACAAGTACAACAACGCTGAGGATGCCTCCGACGAAGCCTTGCATCGCGACTTGGGTCAAAAGCATTGGCAATTCAGTTTCGGAAAGGGAGGGCCAGGCAAACGGAGCGAGTGCGATCGCGGCGAGTATTGCTCCGAAGGACGCAATCGTGCTTGTGCCCTCGAGCACTGGTATTTGCCAATGACGCAGCAAGACTGTGTAAGCACCCCACATTGTTCCCGCGGTCACAAAAAAACCAACGCCCATCAGCCAGCTTTCGTCAACGCCAGTTGTTTCGATGCCGACCAGCAGTGAAAGCCCCGCAAACATGATCAGCGCGCCCAGCACCCGCTGTGCCGCAACCTGTTCTTGCAACAAGAGCATGCCCAGGAGTGTTCCAGAGACAAAAACCGCGACTGGGGCAAAGAGCAATCCGTATGACAAGGGCGCAAACTGGTAACCCGCCACTGCGATCAGGCCAAACAATGGACCTCCCAGAATTGCCAGAACAACCAGCTTGTGGATTGGCAAGCGGACAGCGGTCGCGCGGGACCGCAGCCAAATCAACAACGGAATGGCAAACACACCGGGTGTCAAATAGCGCAGAAAGCTCAACGCAGTGGGCGACATGCCTGTATCTATTCCGGCCTTCGCTGCAACGTTGAACCCGGCCCAACTGAGAATAGTGATTGCGCCAAACAGGGGCCCCATGACGGGGTTGTCTAAAAGACGTGGCATGGTGGTCGCTCCAAAATTTGTATTGTTTCCAGCCAAAGATGCACGCTTGGCTTCATGCCTTCCAATGCTAGTATTGGATCAAACCAATACCTTGGAGATATGCATTGGAGCTTCGTCACCTGCGCTACTTTGTGGCTGTTGCTGATCATGGTGGGATCAGCCACGCGGCGGAACGCCTCAACATCGCACAACCTGCCGTTTCCCGACAAATCAGGGATCTGGAGTTGGAGCTGGGCTTTGATCTGCTTTTGCGCGAAGGGCGCCGTGTGGTTCTGACTGATGCTGGGCGGGTCTTCGCGGAGCGTGCGCGTGCGATCCTGCAAGATGCAGAGGACGCGTCAGAGAGCGCACGCCGGATTTCGCAAGGCGAAGCGGGAATCCTTCGGGTTGGCCTGCTGGAAACGGCATCATGGGCCGGGCATGTGCCGCTCACGCTGAACCAGTTCAAGCGCAGACATGACCGTATCCGACTCGACATTCGACCGATGTCATCTGTGGCACAGATTGATGCGCTCTTGGCCGGAGAGATCGATGCCGCGTTTGTCTATCGACAAGACAATATATCGAATGAGGCTTTGGCCGTGCATCACCTGCGGACAGACAATGTCGTCTTGGCCGCGTCGACGGATCTGGTCTTTGAGAGTGATGGCCCTCTGGCGTTTGAAGAAATTGACGGCTTGCCCATCGTCGCGTTTCCCAGGGCTGTGGCCCCGGCCTATCATGATCAAATGTTCGGTGCCTTGAGGGAAATCGGGTTTGATGCGCAAATCGTGCAGGAAGCGCTAGACGAGACGACAATGCTCAGCCTTGTTTCAGCCGGTGTGGGATGCGCCTTTGTCAACTCCTCAAATATGCACCGCCCGCCGCGTCGGGTTCAGTTTCGCCCCGTCGAAGGGTTATCCGTACCGATTGAATTTCTGTTTCTGACACAGAAATCGCCTGGCAGTCTTGCCCAGTTGTTGGTTGATACGGTTTTGCAGATCGATGCCGGTGAGGCATCATAAATATGCCTTAACAGACTTTTTCATTATCACTTTTGACTGCCATGTTGAACCCATCGAAGCACACATCACCGATGGAGACACATTATGACACGCACTCTCAAAACCGCTCTTGCAAGTACGGCGATTGCCCTTGCTACAACCCTGCCAGCCATTGCGGACACAACGGCCGGCACACCAATTACGATGGAAACCCTGGTCGATCATGCCGAGATGATCCGGGTGGCCGATACGATAGACGCGGCCGTGGATGCCAAGGACTGGGCATTGGCCCGCAGTCTCTTTACTGATGAAATCCGCGTCGATTTCACCTCACTGATCGGCGGGGAGCCCGCAACGATCCCAGCAGACGGTCTCATCGCGGGGTGGTCCGGGAACCTCACCGAAGAAAAAGAGTCCTTCTACCTGCGTGGCAATCACAGGATCACATTCGAAGCTGATGGAGCGGCGACGATGGTCAGCCACGGCTATGCCTGGAACAAGATGGAGCGCGGTGCGCTGGCCGAGAATGGTGGCAACGCGCTTTGGGAAGTCTGGGGCACCTACGAGCACAGCTTTGTTCAAACCGAAGCAGGCTGGCGCGTGGATGGCATGAGCTTTTTTGCCACCGCCGAACGTGGCAACGACTTTGTCCGGAACACGCCGGGAAGCTGAAACAGCTTCAATCCCCCAAAATTTCTTTAACCCTCAGGAGCTATCCGATGACCAACGAAAACGGAGACATCAATCACAACCGGCGCGCTTTTCTGGCCGGTATCCCGGCCGCGGCAGCAACTGTCGCTCTGGGTGCTGCCCAAGTCAGCGCTCAGACGACAACCACAGTGGCATCCGGGCGCAGGATGCTCGGCAATCTGGAAGTGTCCGAGCTTGGGCTCGGCGTTCAGAACATGCACCGCACGTTTCACTCGATCGTGCCGGATCGTGACGAGATGATCGCCCTCATCCGCTCGGCCTATGAACAAGGGGTGACATTTTTTGACTGTGCCGAGGTGTACGGCCCCTTTCATTGTGAACGCATTCTAGGCGAAGCGATGGCCCCATTCCGCAACGACATTCAGGTGACGACCAAATTCGGGTTTGGCGTCGACCCCGAAACCGGCGAGTGGGACTTTACCGTCACCAGCCAGCCCGAGCGCATTCGGCGGGCGGTTGAAGGATCGCTGCAACGTCTGGGTACGGATCGGATTGATTTGCTGTACCAGCACCGCGTTGACCCGAACGTCCCGATCGAGGATGTCGCGGGCGTGGTAAAGGACCTGATGGATGAGGGTAAAGTGCTGCACTGGGGTCTGTCCGAGATGGGGCCAAACACGCTGCGCCGTGCCCATGAGATTTTGCCATTGAGTGCTGTGCAAAGCGAATACTCCATGCTGTGGCGCGGCCGGGAGGCGGATATCCTGCCCCTATGCGCTGAGCTTGGAATTGGCTTTGTACCCTTTGCACCGCTTGGCTACGGGTTCCTGACCGCGGCCATCGATATGCAGACCACTTTCGCCCCCAGCGACTTCCGCGCCCTCACCACGCGCATGGACCCGGACAATCGGGCGGCAAACATGGCGTTGGTAGATCTGGCGCGTGACTGGGCCGCAAAGAAGGGGGTGAAGCCTGGCCAGATTGCCCTCGCTTGGCTGATGACACAGAGCGACACCATCGTACCGATCCCGGGCACCACGCAGATGTCGCACCTGCGCGACAACATCGCGGCGGCGAACGTGGGCTTCACAGCAAGCGAACTGGAAGAGATCAGAGCCGCACTGGATAGTATCGAGGTCAAAGGCGGTCGTGCACCACAACTCGTCGCTGACTGGTCAGACGTCGAAGCACCGGACGCCTGATGCCCTGAAATGATGAGGCATGGCTCTGCAGGGGGCCATGCCTGTTCCCATACTACGAAAGGAAGGCCTGCCGGGAGGATATGAGGAAATCGGGATGGGTCTGGGACAATAACCGCCGTTTCGGGACAATAATTTCCGCACGATCTATATCTAGGCAGGGCTGCTTCAAAAGGCATATGTGATGGAAGATACCTTCGAACGGGAGTCCGCAGCGCGGCTTATCCGAGCTGAACAGACCGGACTGCGCATGGCCCTGGCGTGCCGTTCTGCGGCAACGGGTGCCGCATTCATATGGTATGTGCTTGCTGCTGTGCTGTTTCCCGAGGTGACCCCCCGTCTTGCAACCATCGGCGTGCTTTTGGCGTTTACAGCGGTCGGTGTTGCTCATGTCGCGATTATCGGTACCACATATGATCGGCCCTGGATCAAATTTGCAATTTACGGACTGGACGTCTGTGCAATTTGCGCGGTCTTCGCGCTAGTGCCGATCAGTCGGGCAGATGATGTGCCACAGATCATCGCGTTTCGCGCATACGGTATCTATTTTCTGTTTCCACTTCTCGCGATGGCATGCCTCAGCCTCTCGTGGCGGCTGGTGCTTTGGACCGGGGGCACGATCATCGCAGCATGGTGGGTGGCGTTTAGCTGGGTGCAAAACCAGATGGGCAGCTATCTGTCCTGGGCGGACATGCCGACGAACGCAACTAGGGCCGATTATGAAAACGTGTTTTTGTCGATTGACTTCATTGGGCGTGGCAACCGCATCGAGGAAACGGGCATGGTGTTCTTCGCGACGCTTGCGCTGGCCGCTGCCGTCTACCGCGCGCGCGCCGTGTTTTTTGCGCAGGTTGCCGCCGATATCGACCGACAAAAAGAGCAAACCTTGCGCGAACGCGTCTCCGATTTGCTGGGAAGGCACGTACCAGAAGCGATTGCGACGCGGTTGATCGAAGACGACACGCCCTTACGTCCGCAGCGGACGCGCGGCACGGCGCTGGTTATGGATGTTGCTGGGTTCACGGCGTTTTCGGCCCAGCATCCGCCCGAACATGTGATTGAGACGCTGGATGCATTTCTCTCAGACACAGCCAAAGTCGTGTCTGAAAAAGGAGGTGTCGTTCTGTCTTACCTGGGCGATGGGTTTCTCGCGACATTTAACACGCCCGTATCTGTCACCGACCATGAAATGGCTGCGCTCGCAGCCGCCAAAGACTTGGTGACAGTCGCCAAAACGCACGGCTTTGACGTGCGCATTGGGATTGCGAGTGGCGATTTGGTGACGGGCATCATTGGAAACGAAACGCGACAGTCTTTTACCGTCTATGGGGACGCCGTAAACTTGGCATCGCGGATGGAAGGGTTAGGAAAAAATCTGAAAAAATCCATTCTTTTGGACCAAGCGACCGGCGTCTCCGTTGGCGATCGTGTGGACGTGACACGTCTTGGCAGCTTTCAGATCCGCGGTGTGGAAGAGCAAACCGAGGTCTTTACGGCCTCGTAGGTCAACTGGGCGACACTCATC
This sequence comes from uncultured Tateyamaria sp., assembly GCF_947503045.1. Classification (GTDB taxonomy): domain Bacteria; phylum Pseudomonadota; class Alphaproteobacteria; order Rhodobacterales; family Rhodobacteraceae; genus Tateyamaria. Next base: position 9,557 of record NZ_CANNCF010000013.1, on the reverse strand, counting down.
GTTGCACAGACAGGTGCCGCGAGTCCGGAAAATTAGCTGAATTTGTACCGAACCGCTTACGGATCGGTTTTCGATAGATATGTGTTTCAAGCCGGTCGAATACTTGAGCTCATAGTGAGCCCCTACTGCGAACAATTACCATTTCAATGAATAAGAGTTACGTACAGGACGAGCTTTTCTCCACTCTCAAAGCAATGCTGCATGAGCAATAGCTGTAGCTGCATAAGTCCGGTTTGTCCGCAGACTTCCAGTTCGCCGAGTGCTCGAATTCGCGCTTGCAGCGAAGGTCTGCTATGCGGGCTGCGACCGCGGCATAGGGATTGGGTGGCGAATGTCTCTTATGGGCCGGGACTATAAGATTTGTATGACGATCTTTCCCAGATGGTTGTTGGTTGCCATGTACGCATAGGCACCCGAGACATCGGAGAGCGGGAAAACACGATCAATGACGGGTTTAAGCTCTCCACTGGCCCAGAGCGGGCTCAGGAAGTCGACTGCTCTTCTGCGGCGATCCGCATGATCCAGAAGATGCCAGACCAAATGGAAGCCTCTGATGGTGATACCTTTTGTCAGAATTGGATAGAACGGCAACCCCGGAATTTCACCTGACTGAAAGCCCATCAGAACCATATTCCCCTCAGGGACAAGAGCTTCGGCGGCGGGCGCTATCATGTCTCCGATAACGGAATCGCAGACAAGGTCCACGCCCTTTCCATTTGTGATCTCTTTCAGGCGGGCGCCGATATCTTCGTCATCCGTGACAATCACATGATCCGCACCCGCTTTATTGAGGTCGTCGACCTTTTTCTGCGTTCTGGTGGTTCCGATACTGGTGGCACCAATCTGCTTCAGTATCTGAAAAGCGGCCGTTCCTACGCTGGAACTCGCCCCGGTAATCAAGACCGTTCTGCCCGCTGCGTTCAGGGGCATTTCGCCCGCTTGAACGATCATTCCGTAGGCTGTTGTATAGGCCATCCAGAATGCAGCGGCATCCTCGAAACTGATACCTTCCGGGATCCGTTCCAAAGCATAAGCTGGCACGTTTACAATTTCGGCCAGGGTGCCATATTTTGCCCAATCGATCATCGGCAACACGCAGACCCTGTCACCTTCCGCGAAATCCGTAACACCAGAACCAACGCTGATGATTTCTCCTGCGCCTTCTGCACCCAAGGGTGCATTTGGAATTGGTGGCTCGACGAGATAATGACCAGCGACATAAAGTAGCTCAGCCCGATTGAGGCCCGCCACGCGCATTCGAAGTTGCACTTCATCGGCCGCAGGCGGCTGACCGGGCACATCGACAAGCTTGATTTTCTCAGGTCCTCCAAGCGTGTCAAATTGTGCGGTGAGTGGCATAGCTTGTCCTTTCAAAGCGAGTGTTCCCACAAGACTACTGGTGCTTTTTCGCAAGATCACGTAGCGTATTGGCATCTAAATGGTGCAAAAATGCGAGGTCGGTTTGGACTGGGAAGACATCAAAACGCTGTGCGCCGTCGTTCAGCACAAGACGGTTCGTGCCGCGGGGGAAGCGCTTGGTGTCCATCACACCACGGTTGGTCGAAGGGTCGACTCGCTGGAAGAAAGCCTTGGCACGAGCCTGTTCAACCGAACGCCCGACGGGTTGCTTCTGACCTCTGCCGGAGAGACCCTGTACCGGGTCGCACAGACCTTTGGCGAAGCATTGATTGATGCGGAGCGCAGCATCGCGGGCCTTGACGATGAACTGGCCGGTCCCTTGACCGTCACGATGCCCGAGCCGTTGCTCAATGTGCTCTTCATTCCGGAATTGCCAGGTTTTATCGCGCAACACCCGTCGATCGAGTTGCGCTTTGATCCGTCACTGTCGATCCGGGACGTCGCGCGGCGCGAGGCGGATTTTGCCGTCAGGCTGGACAACAATCCGCCGGACACTTTGGTCGGCAAACGCCTCTATGCATACACAGAGGCGGCCTATGCAAGGCCCGACTATCTGTCACGGGATCCAAAATCATATCGCTGGCTTGGTTGGGGGACGGCAACACAAGGTGCGCCGGAATGGGTGCGTACATCTGAGTTTCCGGACAACCCCGTCTGGGGCGTCTTCCCGACAATTCCAGCGCAACACGCAGCGGCACGGGAAGGTTTAGGTATTGCGATCCTGCCTTGCCTGTTTGGCGACGCAGACCCGGACCTACAGCGCGCAGGCAAGAGAGCTCCGGTCAAGAGCCGTGACATCTGGTTGCTTACGCACAACGACCTGCGCCAGACCGCGCGTGTTCAAGCATTCATGGGCTTTGCGGAGGCGGTTTTACGCAAACATCGGAAGCGTCTGATCGGCGAGGCGTAAGCCCGTCGCGAAAACGCACCAATTGTCTGCAAACATACTCCGTGATGTTGCGAAATTGCGATGCTACTTCTGGACCAGCGCAACAATCTTGGTTCGGAAACTCCTATGCTCGACACATCCAAAGACGTGCATCCACGCATTAAGGAGCTAGGGCTTGAGGGCGAGTATCCATTCGCGTCCCACTTTACGCAGACGCCAATGGGTCAGATGCATTATCTCGATGAGGGTGCGGAGAATGAGCGCTCAACAGTGTTGGCGGTACATGGCAATCCGTCTTGGTCGTTTCTGTATCGAGCGTTGGTCAGGGGGCTCTCAAGAGAGCGTCGTATCGTCGTGCCAGATCACATTGGCTTCGGTCTGTCTGACAAACCTGATGACGAAGCCGCCTATACGCTGACCGCCCACATTGACCATCTTGAGGCTCTGGTCCTCCGGCTTGACCTGAAAAACATCACCCTTGTGATGCAAGATTGGGGCGGCCCGATTGGCCTCGGCGTCGCGGCCCGTCATCCTGAGCGCATCAAGGCACTGGTGGTGATGAACACATTTGGGTTTTACCCACCAGTCGACGGGTTGGACCCGGAAAAGCTCAAGCTGCCGCCGCCGCTCCTCATGATGAGGTCCAAAGGTCTGGGCGACTTCATGGTGCGCCGCTTGGGGTTTTTTGAGCGGCAAGTCATGACCATGGCCACCGCGACAAAGCGCAAGGGTGCCGCGAAGCGGGCTTATCGTGATGTTTTTCGAAACCGTTCGGAACGCGCCGGTGTTATGGCGTTTCCGCGCATGATCCCGACCAACACGGCGCATCCAGCCGCCAAGATTCTGATCGAGCAAACAGACCCCTATGTCGAACAGTTTAACGGCCCTGCACAAATCTTCTGGGGGCTAAAGGACCCGCTGATCCCAATCGGAGCATTGGCCGCCTGGAAGAAACGTTTGCCTCAGGCCGGCGTCACCGAGTTCAAGACGGCGCGTCACTATCTGCAAGACGACGAGCCCGACGCTCTTGTCCGTGAGCTTCGCACATTTTTGGCCACCAAAGCCGATTGATCCATCACTCACACCTCACAAGGAGACAACACATGACCCTCAAAATTTCCAGACGTTCCGTTCTGCAGGGAACCGCTGCAACAATCGCTGTCGTGTCAGCGGTTCCTGTGTTCGGCGATGGGTTTACCCCATCTGCAGAGATGCAGTTCGAGAAAAAGTATGTCGAAGTGAACGGCTCTCAGATGGCCTACGTCGATGAAGGGAATGGACCGGTCGTTCTGTTCCTGCATGGGAACCCCACATCGTCCTACCTTTGGCGCAATATCATCCCGTTCGTGAGTGATACGCATCGTGCAATTGCCCCTGATCTCATCGGCATGGGCGACAGCGACAAACCCGATATCGACTACACGTTTGCTGACCATGCGGAATACCTCGACGATTTCATTGAAGCCCTCGGGTTGCAAGACATCACTCTGGTCATCCATGACTGGGGCTCGGTCTTGGGGATGCGATATGCGCGTCTGAACGAAAGCAACGTGAAAGCGGTGGCTTTCATGGAGGCGGGGATCCCACCCGCGCTTCCCGCACCCAGCCTTGAGGCAATGGGAGAGCCAAGTGCGCAGCTCTTTGGGATGTTGCGCTCACCAGCAGGTGAAGAAGCGGTTTTGCAGGGTAATTTCTTTGTAGAAGAAGTCTTGGGCAAGATGGCCGTCGCAACACCGCTTTCGCAAGAGGTACTGGACAACTACCGCGCACCATTCCCAACGCCTGAAAGCCGCAAACCCACCTTAGTCTGGCCGCGACAGGTACCCATCGCTGGCGAGCCTGCGGACACCGCGGAAGTGATCACTGCCAATGGTGATTGGCTGTACTCGACCGAAATGCCCAAATTGATGCTGCACGTCGCACCCGGTGCGCTAATGCCGCCGCCGGTTGTCGAATACGTGAAGGCCAACGCGTCTAATCTGGAAGATGTGTTCCTCGGCCCCGGCGTTCACTTCGTCCAGGAAGATCACCCTGAAGCCATCGGTCGCGCCCTGCGCGATTGGGTCGACCGGTTGCCGAGCTGAGGAGCGAAAAATGAGCACGCAAATCCCCGTTCTCCTTGTCGCATCGCTTCGCGTCGAAGAAATGGCCAGCTTTCAGGCTGGCTATGTCGCCCCCTTGAAGGCGATCAACGATCGGCACGGCGTCGAAACTATTGTCGCCACTCCGCAGCTGGATGCCCTTGAGGGAGAACTCACAGCCAACGTCATGGCGGTTTTGCGCTTCCCGTCACAGGCGGCGTTGGACGCTTGGTATGCCGATCCCGACTACCTTCCGCTTATTGAAGCACGGCAAGCCGCAACCGATCAATCAGCATCAACCCTCGTTGCGCTGACACCAATGGCTTAACAGCCAAATAACGGAAGAAAGATTAGGAATATGAGCTTTGAATTTGCCCTTGTAGGCTTTGCGCTTGTCACCATGACCGCGCTTACCATTGAGATTGCCTATGCCTACATCAGTTGGGGCTTTGGCTACGGCTTTTCTTCCAACCGCCCCATAGTAGAACGAGGCGCCTTAGGCCTACGCATTCAGCGCGCCTACCAAAACCAAGTCGAGTCTGCCGCTTACATCGTTCCGGTATTGGCAGGCGCGGCGTTTTTGGGCGTCACAGGTGAGGGTCCAACACTCGCGGCAGCAATCATAGTTTTCGGACGCGCCGCGTTTGTGCTTCTGTACTATACAGGCATTCCGTTCATCCGCATTCTCGGCTTCACCTGCGGCTCGCTCGGGTCGCTGTATTTGGGAATTCAATGCCTCTTAGTTGCTGTCGGATAACATCGGAGACCAAGCGACTTCGAAGCCAGATTTTCGAAATAGTTCTGTCGATCCATGCTATTGCTGGTCAAAGGGCAATTCGTGACAGCTTTGTCTCGCCGACCTGGTGGCGGCTAAGGTCTGCACAGAGCTAAGTAGAAGCCGATGGTGCACGTTGCAAGTTGGCTGCTTTCAACATGTGGGCACTAATGTGATACGACCCGGCAGCGCGGTTGGTTCACGTCGTTGGCTCTTTGAATGGACCTCAGCAGGGCCATTTCGCTCGCCAAGACGACGACTTCAGAGTTTTCAACCTTTTATCCGATTTACTGTGGAAGAATGGCTGGTGCAGCCATCAAGTCAGGCCCTTAGGGACTTGCGATACTCTGACGGCGTCATTTGCGCGAATGCTCGAAACGCTTTGTTGAAAGCGCTGAGGGAGTTGAACCCGCAAGCCGCGCCGATTTCGATGACCGACAGAGAGTCATCGGACAGCAGCTCGACTGCACGGATCATACGAACGCGGGTCAGAACCTGCGACCACGACAGGCCGACATCCTCCGCGAAACGCCGCTGCATCGTGCGTTCCGACAAATTGGCCCCTCGGGCCACGTCTCCGGCCGTCAGGCCGTCCGCCAGTCGATCCTCGGTGATCCCGATGGCCCGCCGCAAACCGGGGTCGCTGGCGTAGGGTCGCTTGACATCGACCGAGCGCGGCACGAGCCCCGCGCAGACGTTCAGCAGCGCCTCGAAGAACCCCTCGGCCTCCTCCGGATGGCTGTTGTCTGGCCCCCAATCGCTGCAGTGCTGGATCATGTGACGGGCGAGCGCAGACATCTGAAAAACGCTCGTTGCGGACGGGAAGGTCCTGCAGAAACCCGGTCGGGTCAAAACCGAACAACTCGTCACTGGACGCTCAAGATCGACCCGGAATGCGGTTCCGGCTGGTATCCAAGCGGCGAAGGATGGCGGCAGCAGCCAGCTCGCCGCGTCCACATTCAGGCGAAGCGCACCGCGCACGGTGTAGAGCAGGTAATCACGCTCGAAAACCGCGTCCAAGGGAGGACGGGGCTCGATATCTTGAAAATAGCAATAGGCGGCATGTTCCCATTTGGTCATTTTCTAATGAGTATCAAACTCCGCCACCACGGTCACGGGCGGGGACGTCATCATGGGGCGTAGACCTTGGCCGAGCGTGGCGAAGGTCTCGCTTGCGCGGTAGGCGTCGAACGCCTCCATGCTATCCCAGTGCTGAAGGATCGCGACACCATCTCCGGACGGCCTGCTGAACAGCGCGTAGTGGTGGCACCCATCCATGTTGCGAACTGTTTCGGCCTGGTCCTCGAACAGGGTCATGGCGGCTTGAAGATCGGAGGCGGCAAAAGCTGCTTCGACGGTGATAAGTTTCATGATGTGTTACTTACAGGTCTTCGGGGTTGCCAACGGCGATCAGGGTAACGAGACCGCGCGGCTCGCCCAAATTGGCGTCCATTACCACAAAACCGTCGGCAGTGCGCATGAGCTGCGTGCAGCTGTTCTGCGGCCCATTTTCCCAGTCGATGCAATACTGATCTCCGTCCAGCGCCCCTGTCCCAACCAGTTTTGGTCCGGCGGGCAGCTGCGCCGCGGCAGACCCGTCCACGCCATAGTAGATCGGCGCAGTGCCGCCATCGGGCGCACCCGGCGCGCCGGCCGGAATGTCGACATAGAGTGTGTTGCCTGTGACGAGCGCGTCGAGCTGCGCCGCATCCATGGTCTCTTGCGCGAAAGCGGCACCCCCAAGTAGGGCGGTCGCAACGGTCATTGATATCAAAAATTTGAGTTTCATTGTTCAGTCCTTTCCATGATGGTTCGAACTTATGCGTGCAGCCGTTGGCGGTCCTGCAATTGTTCGCCAAATTCGCGCTCCAACACGCCAAAATTTGTGTACGCGCAGAATCGACAGATTCCTTTGCGCTTCTGTCTTCGTCGATGACCACCGTCCGTGGTCGGCAACCCAAAAGCGGGCAATCACTTCGTTGATGGTAACGGTAGTAGTGTCCTCAAATGGTTAGTTCGGATGATCATGAATTCCGGTGGTGCGGCGAATGTCGGCGACAAAAACTGCGACCGCAGCATCTTGACCGGTGGGTGAATGGCAGGAATGGGCCGTCACTGCCGAAGTTCACTTAGCACATCGGCGCGTTCTAACGCACGCCGCAGCGCATGGTTTGAAACCCGCACATAAATTTCGGTGGTCTTGAGCTTCGCGTGTCCAAGGAGCGCCTGCACCATGCGAATGTCGATGCCTTCCTCGATCAGCAGCGTCGCGGCCGAGTGCCGGAACCGGTGCGGGGTCAGATGGGGTTCAATGCCAAGCAGTTTTGACAGCGCCCGCAGTCGCTTGCGGAAGGTGGCGGCGCGGAGCCGGCGTCCTACCGTGTTGAGGAACAGCGGCGCTGCACTGGACCCGTGTTCGGAACGCTTCTGACAGAAGTGTTGAAACTCTTCCTGTAGCTTCCGGTTCGGCACAAAGACGATCCGTTCCTTGCTACCTTTACCTCGCACGAGCATTTGGCCGCCGTCCGGCGACACATCGCGGACCTTCACGTTGGTCAACTCACTGATCCGAAGCCCGGTCACGATTAACAATTTTATGATCAAGAGCGTAACGGCATCTTGCGATGTAGGCGCCGCGGCATCCGCGCCTGGCGTCGATCGTGCAGCAATGGCGCGCTCACCGGCTTGGAGAACCGCTCTGAGGATGTCTCGATCGATGGGGCGCGGCAAGCGACGCGGTATTCTCACCGAGATACGGATATCGGCGAACGGGGAGGGCAGGGCGCTGTTCCGATCTTCGCGCCAGGCATAATACGACTTGAGGGTGACGAGCCGCCGCTCGATAGTCGCGGGCCGGGCGGCAAGCTCATCGCGCAGATGCCGGTGGTAGGCGAGGATGTCCTCTTTCGACAGCGGATCGGTGAGGTGCTGTGCCTTGGTGAAGCGCGCGAAGGTGCGAAGATCCTGGGCATAGGCACGGAGCGTATGGTGGCCGAGGCTGCGCTCATCACGGCGCGAATTGACGAAGGCGGTGTGGTCGAGTTGGGGCATGCTGAACTCCTTTGGTTGGGTTCAGCCAGTTCAGCACGGACGGGTCGCTGTGCGTAAATCACCCGCCGGGGCGGTAACGATAATGGGACCTCCTTATCGTCAAAAGCTGTCTTTCAAATCCATTCCACCAGGCGTCCGCTTTGCGGACAAGGACGAAACCGCTCGCGCAGTATAGGCACTTGTGGCGGGTTATGCGCGCTGAACTTGGCGCTGTAATTTTGTAGATGAGCACGCCTGTCAGACGATTGGGACCTTCTCAATCTGATGACAGGAGGTTTCAATGTCAGACCAATATGTACCAGCTCTGCGCCGTCGTTTCCTTGAAGACATGCGGATCAAGGGGCTGCAGCCGAAGACGCAGACGATGTATCTGCGGGCGATGCGGGAGTTCACGCGGTATCTGGGCCATTCGCCTGATAGCGCGACACCGGAGGAGTTGCGGGCGTTTCAACTCGACATGAAGGAGCGCGGCGTGGGTGCGCCGACCTTCAATAATCGGCTGACGGTGTTGAGCTTTTTCTATGCCACGACCTGTCCGCGCCCGGAGATGAAGCGGCACATGCGGTATCAGCGGGCAGCCAAGAAGATACCTGTCGTGCTGAGCGCTGAGGAAGTGACGCGTATTCTCGAGGCCGCACCTGGACCTGGATTGCGATACCGCGCAGCCTTCAGCGTGGCTTATGGCGGCGGGCTACGTGCGAGAGAGGTGACCCACCTGAAGGTTGGCGATATCGACAGCGACCGCATGTTGATCCGCATCGACCAGGGCAAAGGCCGCAAGGACCGCCATGTGATGCTGTCGCCGAGCCTGTTGGAGCTTCTGCGTGACTACTACCGCGAAGCCCGGCCCGCAGGCTGGCTCTTTCCCGGTCGCAACCGGGTCGATCCGATCTCGACGCGGCAGTTCAACAGGGCCTTTGGCGTCGCCAGTGATTTTGCCGAGATCAAGAAGAAGGTGTCCCCGCACACGCTGCGGCACAGCTTTGCCACGCATCTTCTGGAGGGCGGGACTGACATAAGGGTGATCCAGGTCTTGCTGGGTCATGCCAAGCTGGAGACCACGACGGTCTACACCAAGGTGGCGACCAAGACGATCCGGGACGTGACCAGCCCGCTCGATCTGCTGGTGAGACGAGAGGCGGCACCCGGCTGATCCCAGTCCCATGCCCCGCCCAAAGCTGGAGGTCGCGGATATCTTCCGCGCCCATGGTGCTGCATATCGACGGCAACATGACGGGTATCTGAACCTTCCCCAATTGAAGGTATGGACCTGTCGCGCTTTCGTGCCGCCCCAAGTGCTCGTTTAAGCCACTTTTCTTTCGAATGCGACGGGGCTTTTCCA
>NZ_CANNCF010000012.1 GCF_947503045.1 uncultured Tateyamaria sp. | reverse complement strand
TTTCCTAGCAGTCGTTGATAACTGCACTTTGGCACACTCGATGCCGGTGGAGCAGGAGCCACCCACCTCATCCGCAAAGGGCCGAGCGTGTCAGGCAAATCGGTGCTGACCTGGCTGACGCTGCGGTGCATCCGAGGTCGGCTTCGAGCCCGACTCACCGATGCTGCGTGGTCGACGAACGTCTGCATTCGGATTTGTCGATTGGTCAAAGCACTCTCAGTTTTCGCCTGGAGTGATTCCATATTTGCGTAACTTAGAGTAAAGTGTGGATCTGCTAATGCCCAGCATTTCTGCTGAAGCGGTTCGGTTGTTCCTGGTTAGTTCTAAAGCTGTTTCAATGCACATTTTTTCAACGACGTCTGTCGTACTGTCGATAATTTGGTTCAACGTTGCAGATCCCACCAATTCGATAGCGCTACGGGCTGGATCGATGGCGCTTTCTGGGGAACCATTTTGCTGATTTGCTTCAGAGAAGGCTTCCACTTCTCTTATAGCTTCTGCATCTACGCCCTCATGTCGTAACAACTCTACGGTTTTTCCGATATCAGATAACAGTATTTCTTCGAGCGGTGCTGGATCCAATTGAACTCTCTCACGCGGTAGAATTGGTGTTAGTTCTTCTTTCGAGAACGTGCGATCAGGAGCCACAGCCACCGCATGAATGGCTAGTGTTGCTTCATCCATTTGGCTTGGATTCTGAAGTTTCTCTTTCACCAAATGCCGAAGTAGTGCCTCGAAAGCTATTTTTCGGAAGCGATCTTCGAAACGGTTGGAGTTTCCCAACTTGGCAAGCATCTTTCCCAACTTGGCTACCCCAGAGCGCGGCGTGACCTCCTTGAACCGCATCCAAGTCTCACGAACAGTAAGTCTGGAAAGAACACCGGAGCGTTGGCCCTCAGAGTTCGGCGTCACGTAAAGCCATCTGAGATTATCGACGATTACACCGTCTAGAGGCGTACTATCTGAATAACGCCCAATATGCAGATGATCCGTTGAGATCACCCTTACTTGGCGTTTTTGCGTGGATCGAACTTTTTTGTGGATTTCCTTTGACGTTAGCTTGTTCTTTCTTGTCGCCTCTGTACTCACACTAACACTGCCTGGGTCAGACATTGAAACCGAGACTCTTCCACCAAGACCGGCGGTCCGATCATGAACCTTCTCTTCTTCGGTGGTACTCTCCTGAACTTCCGAAATCTGGGTTTCTTCGACCTGTTTGGTGGAGGGATCGAGACTGAGCTCTCCATGGCAATTGACAAACTGCAACCGCACTGAGGCTTGAAGCACCTCGCAGAAGGCGCGGATTTCGGTCTCGCCAGCATTTATCGTGATGTATTGAGGCTGGAAATGTGCTCGCACCAAAAGCGGGTACCCGTCCGTGGGGTCATTGCTCGCAATCGTCAAGCTCGCAGATGCCAAATCGCTTTCGAAGGGAGGCGGAACAGCAATTGACTTATCAACTACCAGTTTTGGTTGTTGATCGGCGGTTGGGTTCGAGTTTCTCTTCATGGGCTTCCGATTGGTAATCGCCGCAATATAAGAATGGTTCTTACGCCTAGCCGGACAGCAGCGCGTTTAGCTGATGGTACAACTTGTCTAGCTTTACTCACAGAGGAAAGAGCGGACATTGCATGTTTACTTACGAAGGTCTGCTTTGTCCGCAGAGCCGTCATCGGGGCGGAAAACCGGCCTGCCGCACCGCCGCAAGCCCGGTTTGAGCCCAGACGTACCATTTTGCGACAGCGCAGCAAATATCCGCTTTGGAAAGGCGCTTTGAGCGTTCGCAGGTCGGTTCAGTCCCTGTCACACTCAGTTAATGCCAGAAAACTGACCGCCTATTCGTTCACTTCCAGTTTCGCTTTTATTGCGTGACGTCGGCTTCGCCTCAGCCTGTCTTTGACGTCTCCAACTGTCAAACATCGTCGCGCCAATGGGCCGTTCAATGCCCCGTCCGAAGTTGCATTCGCGTGAACATTGCGCAAGGTGCGAAGAAGGTCTTGGGGCAAGTTACGCAAAACCATTGGACCCAGATACAAAGTTTCTGACAAACACCCATTCGCACGAACAACTTCGTGGCCATCACATGATAAATGCAGCCAACGCATTTTAGTCTTGCCGCGCTTGAAACGAATTCCAGGCAACGATGTCAGCGACTTCGCCGGTACAAAAACCTCAGAAGCAAAGTGGCCTTCCAGTTGGCCACCCGCGCCAACGAGAATCCGATGCTGTGGTGAGACGATCAAGTCATGTTTGGGAAGTTCGGGCCCAAGTGCGCCTGCCTGGATGAGGACAGGATAGTTGTCGTCGTCGACATCTTCCAAAGGGTCGATACCATCCCATATCCAGCGGATCGTTTGGGCGCCGCTATCCGCTGTCCATATCTGATCGCCTACGCGCAGGTATTCGACACGGCGCAGTCCTAGAGGTGTTTCAATGAAAGTGCCCGGAGCATAGCAGGCCGGGATTGATCCCTCGTTAGAGTTGGATTGTGCGTAGTACGTTGCACCGCCATCATCAGATTGAAGGCTTTGATCAGCGAAACCGGCGTTGGTACTGGACATGCCGCTTGCCGGGCCTTCGATGGCGCTGACAGTGTTGCCTTCCCAAGAGATGAACTGAAGGACAGTGCCACTGCCGTCCACCAAGGCAATTGCATCATCCGGGTAGAACGTTCCCATGCTGTCGCCACCGGAGTCGAAGCCGGGTGTCGACTGGTTCACGACATAGACGTCCTGTCCACCAAACGTTCCAGTATAGCTTCCCAGTGAGACAGTTTCATAGATTGTTCCATCCGCCTGATAGAATACCAGCGTGTAGCTGGAGACATCAGTGCCTGCTGGAACCGCAATCTCGACAAACTCTTGGTCGGACGTGCCAAAGTAATCAAGTTCTGAGATATACCCATTCATGTCGTGATCCCCTAATCCAAGGATCACTCTGCATTTTAGGGTTAAAGAATAGCAAAATCTGGCGTCATGGTTGACTGGGAAATATCTAAAACTCGCGTGAACCTGTGCGCCCATGCCGACCGAAAGCCGACATCTTTAGCGCCGCAGTGTATGGCAGCTCCGTCCCGCACATTGCTTGTTCGCGAACTTCAAGACTGCGCGGCTGCGGCGAATGTCTCCTCTGACGGGCCGCAGCGCAGCGACGAGAGTGCGCGATGAATGTCTCTTAAGGGCCGCGATTGCAGGCGGGGCTCGATATCGCGACCAGAGATGCTGCACTGCTTCCGATGGCGGCAGTGAGCCCATTGTGTGAACTCGCTTGTTTCGCTGCGTGCGCTCGTAGCGTGGTAAATGCTGCAACTGCAACGCATTTCGTGTTCTAATGGGTTAAGGAAAACCAGCCATTCAAATAGTCTACGGCGCAAATGACGTGACCTAGGGGTAAGTCTGACTGTTGTTCCATCACACAATCGTCAAATGGCATTGAGACGGTCATGCAGAACAATGCGGGCAGGCACTTGCTGGCCAGACACATCGCTGACACCATGCGGAACAAGACAGAACTTGCGATGTCGCTTCCCTACCTTGATCCAGCCGCTGGGTTTTTCAAGAACCATCAAAAGCCACCCGGAACCCGCAGTTCGATGTGCTGTTATCGCTTTGCCGGCCAGACCTCGCAGCGATGCGGTACCGCCAACAATAGTCTGCGTGGCACAAGAAAGAGCCGCCTTTCAGTACCTGTTCATTATTGCGCATTGCCTCCGCGGTGCGGTTTTTGGCGTCGCGGCTCAGGGAGCGGATCCGGAATTGATCTGCGCACCATTCCCATACGTTGCCAGCCATATTGTAGAACCCCGCCGCGTTCGGAGGAAAGGACGCCGCCGGTGCCGTGCCATAGTAGCCGTCCGCGCAGGAGTTGGAGGTGGGAAATGTGCCCTGCCAGATATTGCACATGTCTGCGCGCTCGTTACTCGGCTCATCCTCGCCCCACGGGTAGCGAGCCTCTTGTGGGCCACCGCGGGCGGCGTATTCCCATTCCGCCTCTGTTGGCAAGCGTCCACCTACCCAACGGGCGTAGGCTATTGCATCACGGTAGGAGACATGCACAACGGGGTGGTCTGCAATCTGATGCCAGTCAGAACCCGGCCCAAGCGGCGTGTGCCATGCCGCACCGTCCATCGCGTTCCACCAAGGCAAATCGGGGTGTTGTGTGCCTTGCGCGTCATCCAGCAGGCCGCGAAACACGAAGGACCAGCCAAGCCGCTCGGCGTCTGTCATATGGCCGGTGGCGCGGGTGAATTCCGCAAATTCCGCGTTGGTCGTGGTGTAGGGCATCAGGCCAAAAGGTTTTAGAGTGACGCGGCGCGGCGGGGCTTCGCCATCTGCTTTGATCTCGGGGCGTTTGGTGCCGACATGCGACTTGCCCCCCGCCATCCAGATGGCAGAGGACATAAATGCATGGCTTTTCGTCTCGTGCATTTTCCCCTCGCTGCGGCGCCAACAAAAGCAGCATGACCCGCGGCGGAAAGGATTTCACAAACCTTCGGCTTTGGCCAGCGAGTGCACCGCATCGACACGCGCTTCGGACAGGTCCTGTTCGGTGATGTTCAGTTCCTGACCCAGAAGGTCTTCCACGCCTTGCGTCAAAGCTAGCGCATCCAATCCATAATACCGCATTAGATAGGCGCGGCTGCCTCCATGTGCATAGGTGTCTTTCAGCCCCAGCCGCTTCAGTTTTTTGCCCACACCATTGTCGGCCATGACCTCAGCAACTAACGAGCCGATACCGCCTTCGGTCACGTGATTTTCCAGCGTGATCACCCCGCCTTTAACGGAATTGATGTGATCGAGGATCGCCTGTTCGTTGCACGGCTTGATCGTGTTCAGATGCAAATGGCGAACAGAAACACCAGCTTTTTCGAGCGCCGCAGTCGCCCGCAACGCTTCTTCGGTTGTGATGCCAGCTGTGACGATCAAAACGTCTGAGCCAAGGCTGAGCTCGCGCATTTGCCCCAACACGATTGGTGTGTCGAACAGGCGCGGCATGGATCCTCGCAGCACGCGGCAATAGACCGGGCCGTCGATGCTGTCGGCGACTTCGCAAATGCTTTCGACTTCGGTGGCGTCGCCAGTTTCCAGAATGGTCATATTGGGCATTGACCGCATCACAGAGATATCTTCGATGGCTTGGTGCGTCATGCCGCCGGGCGTGGTGATGCCGGGTAGGAATCCCATGATCCGCACTTTGCGCCGTGGATAGGCGATGGAGGCCATCAACTGGTCGTAGGGGCGCCGATACGTGAACACACCGAAAGTGTGGATAAACGGGCGATATCCGGCAAGGCCAAGCCCACCGCAAAAGCTCATCATGTTCTGTTCGGCCATGCCCATCGACAGGAATTGGTCGGGGTGGTTGTCGCGGAACTTGTCAATCTCGCAGGACGACGTCAGATCAGCCGAGATGCACAAGACATCCGGGTTGGCCAAGGCGTGTTTCTCGAAAGCCCGCTCATAGGGGCGGCTTACCATTTCTACCATGTGCTTGGGCTCCTGTTCAGTGTGCGTAGTCGATGGGATCAACGCCCAAGGCTTCGGCGATGGATAGGTTCATGCGGGCGCGTTCTTCTTCGGATTTGAAGCGCACGTAATGCAGGCGCGGGAACCGTTCTTCGAGGATCGGCATCGCGTGGAAAGGGTTTGAGTTGGCAAGGATGATCAGCGGCTTGCCCTCGTGTTTGGTCTTTGCGGCCTCGCGCATGTCGCTGATGTTATGGGCATCGACCTCGACTACAACTGCACCGAAATTCTCCATCTTGGTCTTGATGTCGCCAACTTCCATTACGCTGTCCATCGCGCCGTCGCACTGCTGTTTGTTGACGTCCATGATCGCTTTGACGTTGTCGATGCGGTGGTGGGCGCAGCATTGGATGGCCTCCCATGTCTGGCCTTCCTGCACTTCGCCGTCGGACATGTAGACCCAGACGCGCCCTGCTTCGCCGCGCCGTTTGCGCGCCCAGGCAAGTCCTGCTGCGGTGGACAGGCCAATGCCCAGCGTTCCGTTGTGCACCTCCATGCCCGGCGAATGTTCTGCCCCGATCATTTCAACGCTTGAGCCGTCCTTGTTGAACATCTCCAGCCCTTCAGCGGCCATGCGTCCGGTTTCAATCAGCGTGGCATAGGCCACCAGCGCATAATGTGCGGGCGCGATGAACAGGCGGTCATACTCCGGCTCGAACGGTCCATTGTACCCCGCGCCGGTGTGGTAGTCGGGGTTGTCGGCGTGCGGCACGCCCTCGAACGGTTTGGGGATCATCGGCAGAGTTGGCGCACCAAGGTTCAGCTCTTCGTTATAAAGCCACGCAAGTTGCTCGGCGGCCGAGCAGGCCTGTGATAGATATCCGCCGTTGTTGCGCATTGCGTGTTCAAAAACGCGTCGCCTGATGCCCAAAGCAATGTCATCGGTGGTCTTTTCGTTGCGCATCGCGGGCTCCTTTTGGGTTTACAATTGTCAATAATGATGTCAAATGTAATAATCAAGAGTAAAATGACCGTTGGGCCGCTGCGATGGCGCTGAAATTCACATCTTCACATTGGGGCAGCTATCAGTTCGACAGCTCGGATGACCCTGTGCGTCTGCGCACCTTCGCCGACGATCCCGCGCCTTCCGACATTGGTGCGGGCTGGCAGGATGCCGCCTTTGATGCAGACGTGCGCATCGCACGGCCCGCCATTCGCAAAGGTTGGCTGTATGGTGATAGGGGAGCGGCCCGCAACGATGACGCTTACGTCGAAGTGCCATGGGACGAGGCGCTGGATTTTGCCGCGCAAGCCATGACGCAGACCATTGAGGCCCACGGCAATCAGGCGATTTACGGGGGGTCATACGGCTGGGCCAGTGCGGGGCGGTTTCACCACGCGCAGTCGCAACTGCGGCGCTTTCTGAATTTGGCGGGTGGCTATACCGGATCAAAGGGTACCTATTCGCACGCTGCGGCAGAGGTTCTGATTCCACATATACTTGGCATGACCAACGGCCAGTTTGCCGAGAACCTGACAACATGGGACCAGATTGCGGATAACTGCACGCTGATGCTGGCCTTTGGTGGCATATCCGCCCGCACCGCACAGATTGCAGCGGGCGGTGTGACCGAACATGACGTCGCAGCCTGGATGCAAAGGGCGGGCGCGAACGGCATGCAGACGCTCTGCATTTCGCCTTTGATGAATGATGTCGATGCGGTTGCCGGTCTAAGCTGGCAATCCATCCGGCCCGGCTCCGATACCGCACTGATTATGGCGCTGACCCATGAGCTGATTGTGAAGGGCTGGCATGACACCGCGTTTTTGGATCGCTGTGTCACGGGCTGGGACACTTACCAAGCTTATCTGACGGGCGCGGCAGACGGTCAGGCGAAATCATCGGAATGGGCCGCCCCCTTGTGCGATATAGCGGCGGAGGACATCCGCGCCTTGGCCCGGCGCTTGCCGAAGGAACGCGTCATGGTGTCGATGGCTTGGGGGATGCAGCGGTCCGACCACGGAGAGCAGCCGATCTGGGCCGGCCTTGCACTGGCCGCAGCACTGGGACAGATCGGTCAGCCCGGCACCGGTTTTGGCTTTGGCTATGGCAGCACCAATATGGGCGGGCGTCCCCAGCGGTTTATCAGCTGGCCCGCGCTGTCGCAGGGGCCTGCCAAGGTGTTGGATTATATTCCTGTGGCGCGGATATCGGACATGCTTTTGTATCCGGGTGAAGTCTTTACCTACGACTGCGAAACACGGCGCTATCCCGATATCAAGCTGGTGTATTGGGCAGGGGGCAACCCGTTTCACCACCATCAGGACCTCAACCGGCTTGAGCGTGCGTGGATGCGGCCCGAGACGATCATAGTGCACGACCACAGCTGGACCGCGACCGCACGGCGGGCCGATATTGTGTTGCCCTGTACCACACCGCTTGAGCGAGATGACCTGATGCTCAACCGTAAAGACAACCGCCTGTTGTATATGTCGCGGCTCAGGGCGCCGATGGGCGAAGCGCGCGATGACTATGCAATATTCAACGGCCTAGCGCGGCGGCTTGGGTTCAAAGACGCTTTCACCGAAGGGCGCAGCGTGGAAGACTGGCAGCGCCACATCTGGGAACTGGCGGTTGCGGTGGGCACAAGTCAGGGTTTAAAGCTTCCGGATTATGACCACTTCAAAGCGCAAGGCGTGTTTCAATGTGAAACGGACACCGAATCCCGCACCACCTTGGGCGATTTTGTGAACGACCCGCAGGTCCATCCGCTGAACACGCCCAGCAAGCGCATCGAGATTTTCTCGGACCGCATCGCACGTGAGAACCTGCCGGATTGCGCGGGGCACCCCACATGGTACGCGCCCTCCGAGAAAACTGACAGCGTGGCGGCGGGCTGGTTTCACCTGATCTCAAATCAACCGCGCACTCGGCTACATGCGCAACTGGACAATGGGCCGATTGCCAAAGCAGCCAAGACCAATGGCCGTGAGACCTGTTGGATGAAAACACAGGCCGCGCAGGCACTTGGCCTTCAGGCGGGGGATGTCGTCTTGCTGCACAATGCGCGTGGCGGATGCCTTGCGGGGCTTCAGTTGGACCCGGACATGCGTGCCGATTGCGTGGTGCTGCCGACGGGGGCATGGCTTGACCTGCAAGACACACCGCGCGGCCGGATTTGCGTGCATGGCAACCCGAATATCCTTACCCTCGACAAGGGGACATCGGGACTGGGGCAAGGTAACATCGCGCATACGGCTGTTGTGCAGATCGAAAAGTGGGACGGGCCTGCGCCGCCTGTCCGCGTGCACCAGCAACCACGTTTCACAACAAAGACAGAGGGTTGAGGATGGAGCGATACTGGCTGGGCATAGACGCAGGCACCACGGCGATCAAATGCGGTGTCTACCGGCGGGACGGCAGCCTTGTCGCCTCGGCAGATGTGCCAAGCCGCGTGACCACACCGGCAGACGGCCATTCAGAACAGGACATGCAGGAGGTCTGGCAGTCCGTTCAGGCCTGTCTGCGCATGGTGACCTCGCAGGTCGCGGCAGATCAGATCGAAAGCATCGGGATCGCCGCACAGGGCGATGGGTTCTGGGCGCTGGATGCCGACAATATGCCGGTCGGACCGGCGATTTTGTGGAACGACACGCGGGCAGCTGCGGATGTGGATGCTGCGTATGAATCGGGCGCTGCAACAGCCATCAGCCATGCGTGCCATACCTCCATCTGGCCGGGTACATCTGGTGCGATCTACAGCTGGCTGCAACGCGAGGACCCCGCCCGTGCAAACCGCGTAGCGCGGATTGTCTATTGTGCGGGCTGGGTCGGGTATTGCCTGACCGGTGTGTTGGCGACGGATTATTCCGATTCCACGATCCCGTTTTACGATCTGCATGCGGGCGACTATTCCGACGCCGCCTTGGGGGCCTTAGACGCTCAAGGGCTCAGGCAAGCATTCTTGCCACCACAACCTGCGGCCCGCCTTCTGGGGCATCTGAGTGCTGAGGCCGCAGCCGCCACCGGCCTGCCTGCGGGCTTGCCCGTCAGCACCGGTACGCTTGATCTGTCTGCGATGATCGTGGGTCTGGGGCTCGACAGCCCCGGTGACACGATGATGATCATGGGAACCACTGCGGTGGTGAATATCCTGACCGACAAGATCACCCCCACTGATCTGCCCGTTGGGGCCACGGTGTTGCATGCAAACGGCGAATTGTTCACCCGTGTGCTTGCCCCGACAACAGGAGCGGCGGCCTTTGACTGGTTCTGCGCGCTGCATCCGGGTTCGCTTGGCGGGGATACCCCCGGCGAGATTGCCGAGAAGCTGAACGCCCTCGCCGTAGACGTTCCACCCGGGGCAAACGGGGTGCTGTTCCTGCCGCATCTCAACGGAGAACGCGCGCCTTTTGTCGCGGCCAACGCGCGTGGCGCGTTCTTTGGCCTGTCCGCGCGCAGCACCAAAGCCGATATGGGCCGCGCAGTGATGGAGGGCGCCGCGATGAGCCTGCGTCACTGCTTTCATGCCGAATACGGCGGGCGCCCGCAGGGCACAGTGCATCTGACCGGAGGTGGTGCGCGCAACGGGCTGTGGTGCCAGATCATCGCCGACATCATGGGGGCCACGATTGAAGTGTCCGACGCCACTGACCACGGGCTGTGGGGCGCGGCTTGCCTTGGGGCTTCGGCCAACGGGGAAGGGGATGCCTGCGCATTGGCCAAACGCGATGAGGCGACCACGCAGTATCATCCAACACCGGAGGCCGTCCGCGCCTACGATGCCGTCTTTGAACAGTATCTGGTGCTGTCTGAGGCCTGTAGGAACATTTGGAAATCTTGAGGAACAAAGGTGCATCGATGGGCAACATGATGAAAGCGGCTGTCTATTACGAAATCGACGATATCCGCGTTGAAGAACGGCCTGTGCCACAGATCGGCCGGGATGAGCTATTGCTCAAAACGCTGGCCTGCGGGCTGTGCGGCGGCGAAACGATGGCGTGGTACAAGAAGGCCGAGCCAAAGGTCATCGGCCATGAGCCTATCGGCGAGGTGGTCGAGGTGGGTGCGGATGTGACGGACTACAAGATCGGAGACCGCGTTTTCATTAACCACCACGTGGGCCGCGTGGACAGCCACCTGTCGCGACGCGGGCATTTCACACGTGATCCGTTCTACGCCTCGATGAAGCTCGACCCCGGTGGGGTGTGTGAATACTACCGCGTGACGGCACAGCATTTGCGGATGGATGCCCATATCGTACCTGACAATGTCTCGACGGCCGCAGCCACCACGATTGAGCCTTGGTCCTGTGTGCTGTCCGGCCTCAAGGTGTGCAACATCCAACCCGGCGATACGGTGGCCGTGGTGGGGGCCGGGTTCATGGGACAGGGCTTTGTGCATCTGGCCCCGCTGTTTGGCGCGGGCAAAGTCGTGGCATTGGATTTCTCGGACTGGCGCTTGGCAAAGGCGCGCGACTTTGGCGCGACCCACACGATCAACCCCAAAACCGAGGATGCCGTGGCCGCTCTGCGCGCGGCAAACAACGGCAGATTGGCAGATACCGTGATTGTGATTGCGCCGTTCCCGGATGCCTGGGCGCAGGCCCTTTCATTGGTCGAGGTTGGCGGATGCCTTCATCTCGGGGCCCCTTTGCCGCCCGGCACGGAATGGTCGCGCGAAGGATCTTCTGCCTATTTCGATCAGATCACCATTACGTCCCGCTATAGTTCCGACCATACCGACACCTACAGCTACATTCGCCTGCTTGAAGCCGGGCGGATCAATGCCGCTGCGGCGGTGTCGCACCACTTTGACATCTCAGAAAGTCCGAAAGCGTTCGAGATGCTGCGCAAAGCAGAAAAATCGCTGAAGATCGTGGTCTACCCCCATGGCGTGCCAGAGGAGTTTGCGAATGCTTGAGGCGCTTAAAGAAGAAGTCTGCGACCAGAACCACGAGTTACCCGCGAACGGGTTGGTCGTGGGGTCGGGCGGCAATGTATCGGGGCGCGACCCGGAAACGGGATTGATCGTGATCAAGCCGTCCGGGGTGAAGTTCAAGAAACTGACGCCGGACACGATGGTCGTCGTCGATCTTGACGGCAATGTCATTGAAGGGGCCAAGAAACCCTCTGTTGATACGGGCGTGCATCTGTACATCTACCGACAGCGACAGGATGTCTTTGGCATCACCCATACCCATTCGCCCTATGCCTCCAGCTTTGCGGCGCGTGGCGAACGGATACCGGCCGTATTGACCCCAATCACCCATATGCTGGGCCGTGATGTGCCCTGTTCGCGATATGCGACACCGGGCGAAGTGGACACCGGAGAGGCCGTTGTCGAAGCTGCCGATGGCGGGTATGCTGCTTTGGTCAAGGCCCACGGTGTCTTTACCATGGGCAAATCCGCAACCGAAGCCACGTCTTTCGCGATGTATCTGGAAGAAGCCGCTATGACCACGCATCTTGCCATGTTGCGCGGCCCCGTAGAGGAGCTTCCGCAGGATGAGATCGACCGTTGCTTCAACTGGTTTCGCCAGAATTACGGCCAATCAGGGAACAAGAAAGTAACGCATTAAATGCCACCAGATATCACGGCGAAACAGGCCGGTTCTGACAAGGACTTGATCCTCGCCAATGTCGCCCTGCTTTATTACGGCGAAGGCCTCAATCAAAGTGATATCGCCAAACGCATGGATGTGTCCCGCGCCACGATTGTGAACATGCTGCGCGATTGTCGGGACCGTGGTATCGTCGAGATCCGGGTCAATGGCGACATGTTATCCTCATCGTCCCTGTCGCGCGATCTTTGTGCCAAGTTTGGTTTGGAAGATGTCTATATCGCCCGAAGCCGCAGCCCCGGCAAAGGCAAGGCAGATCGCAAGGAAACGCTTGAACAAGTAGGACGCGTCGCCGGCATGGCGCTGATCAATATCGTCAGCGCCGGGGATACCGTCGGTGTCGCATGGGGTGAAACGATCAAGGCGATGTGTACCGCAGTGCCGCGCCAGCCGGTCGAAGATGTGACCGTCTGTCAGATGATCGGGTCGATGGTATCGGACCGTGTTCCGGCTTCCGAGGACTGTACTATCAGGATTGCCAACCGATTGGATGCCCAGTGCTATACCTTGCACGCGCCTGCATCGCTTTCATCCAGCACATTGGCCGCACAATTGCGCAGTGAACCGATGATCGCCAGTCAGCTCGGTCGCCTTCAGGATCTGAACCTTGCTGTCTTTTCCATCGGGAATACGGATCACAGTACCCATATCGTTTCTGCTGGAATCGCCTCTTCGGCGGAGTTGGATCAGGCGGTATGTTCGGGGGCAAAAGGGATCGTTTGTTGCCGCTTCATTGATGCAGAGGGTCAACACATCAACCTTCCATCCGATGAGCGCACTGTGGCCATCACGGTTGCGGAACTGGCGGCGGCAAAGAAGAAAATGCTGGTTGTTGCGGGCGAAGACAGAGCAGAAGCGGTACTTGCCGCGATCAAGGGCGGGCTGGTCACGCATCTTTGCGTCGATGAAGCACTTGCCGCCGCGATTGTCGCATGATGCCGGACGGGGGTCAGCGAATTTAGGCCCTGCGCGCGCTGTCATCTATGGGTTTCGTGTGATGCAATAATTGAGCATATGATAATTAAATTGACATATGACAAAATGCCTGCATAGTAACGGTTGCGGGCGGCGGACTTGAATTCTGCGTGCCTCACAAGCATCAGGGAGTAAAATCAATGTCCAATTCCAAGACAAGTTACATGTCACGTCGCGCCGTTCTTAAGGGCGGGGCCACAGCAGGTGTTGCACTGGCGGCACCATCATTCTTTGTGGGCAAAGCGCATGCCGCGACTGAAAAACTCAAAGTTGGGATCATTCCCGCCTATTCCTTTGGTCTTTATTGGTTGATCCAGGACCAGGGGTTTGCGCCCGGTGTTGAGATGGAGTTCAGCGTTTTCCCATCCGGCCCTCCCGCCATCGAAGCCATGGTTGGCGGCTCTGTCGATACGATCACGGTTGGTTCTGTCCCGCCGCTGGCTGCGATGGCACGTAACGTGGCGGACTTCCGCGAAATCTCGATCTGTGGCGATGCGTCTGGCCTCTTCACCATAGTTGGCAAGCCGGGTATGAGCGGCCTTGCTGATCTGGAGGGCAAGCGGATCGCTGTGACGTCCGGCTCAAACTTTGATTTCTTCCTTGGCGTCGCACTTGAACAGGCGGGTCTGTCTGACATGCCGCTGACACGCATCAACATGGAACCGATTGACGCCCAAGCAGCACTGATCGCCGGTGCGGTTGACGCAACTGTGCCTTTGGCGACGTCGCGCCAGCTGATCTTTGACAAGCTACCCGGTGCAAGCATGTTGGCCGAAGGTGCGGCGATGCCGATCGACGCACGGCCCAGCATCATGGACGTCTTTATGACAACCCAACAGACGCTGGATGCCAAGAGTGACGCGTTGAAAGAGGTGGTCGCCGCCTTCCACGGACCGGCCGTCGGCATGCTGCGCGACGACAACGCAGCAGTGGTCGAGCGGATGGTCGAATGGCAATCCGGCCTTGGCCGCGCTGGTGTCACAGCCGCAGAGGTAGAGCCGCTGCTGAACGGGTATTTCTACTTTGACACCGCCGAGATCAAGGATGTCTACGCGAAGGGCACTCTGACAAATGCGCTGCGGGTTCAGTCGGAGTTCCTTGTCGCGAATGACAGAATCCCGTCGATGCCAGACCTCGACGCGCTGGTCAGCGACCAGATCGTCGCGCAACTTTGAGCGATGAAAGTGGTCGACATACTCTCTTCAAGACGCCTGCAACTGGGCGTCTTGTCGATTGCCGCGGTGTTCCTCGTGTATATGTGGATCACCAATCAGCCAGACAATAACCCGGCGCTGTTGCCGCCAATTTCGGATATTGTGGCATCCTTTTTCACAAACCTGAATTCCGGAAACCTGCTGTCGGCGCTTGGCGCCAGCCTGTTCCGCATCACCATGGGTTTCTTCATTGGAACGACACTTGCGCTGATTGTGGGGTGTATGGTCGGTTGGTACAAAACCATCGAATATCTGGTAGACCCGTTGATCGAAGCGGTACGGCCTATTCCGCCGCTGGCCTATATCCCGATTATCATCATCTGGTTCGGCATCGACGAATTCAGCCGCGTCCTGATCATCACCATCGCGTGTTTCATGGTCTGCGTCGTCAACGTGATCGCGGGCATGAAAAACGTGCCGCAGGTCTATGTCGACGCGGCCTCCACCATGGGCGCCAGCCGCTTTCAGGTATTTCGCACCGTGGCCATTCCGGCGGCCACACCGTTTATCATCACCGGCTATCGGATCGCCTTGGGGGCGGCATGGACCACGCTTGTGGCTTCGGAACTGCTTGCGGCGCAAAACGGCCTTGGATTCTTGCTGCAAGAGGGGCGACGGTATTTTGCAACCGATCAGGTGATGATGGTGATCGTGATCATCGGCGGATGCGCCTTTATCATGGACCGCATTTTCCGCCGCATCCAAGCCTATCTTATGCAATGGTCGGAGGCGCGTGAATAATGCCAGAGATCAAAGTCAACGACCTGACCCACACCTTCGGCAAAGGCAGTCCCAACGCCCTGACCGTGCTGGAAGGCATCGACCTGACGTTCGAGACCGGCAGTTTCAACACGATCATCGGCACCTCGGGCTGTGGCAAGTCCACCTTGCTCAAGATGATGGCGGGGCTGTTCGACCCGTCGGACGGGGAAATGACCCTTGATGGCACCGTCATCAAAGGCACCGACCGCAGGCGCGGCATGGTGTTTCAACAAGACGCGGTTTTTCCGTGGATGACAGTGGCCAAGAACATCTCCTACGGGCCGCGTCTGCGCGGGGCGTCCAAATCAGACCAGCGCGAGATTGAGACCAAATGGGCTAAGATGGTCGGCCTCACCGGGTTTGAGGACCGTTGGCCGCGCGAGTTGTCGGGCGGCATGCGCAAGCGCGTGGACATTGGCCGTGTTTACGCGAACGACCCCGACGTGTTGTTGATGGACGAACCGTTCGGCGCGCTTGATGCGCAGACCAAAGAACGCATGCAGTCAGATTTGCTCGAGACGTGGAGCACCACAAAGAAGACGGTTGTTTTTGTGACCCATGACATCGAAGAGGCGATCTTTCTGTCAGACAATATCATCGTCCTGTCGTCCCGACCCGGTAGGGTGCACCACATCGAAAAGGTCACGCTACCGCGCCCACGCAGCAATGAAATGCGCCTGACCGAAGAATTCCTTGAGATCAAGCGGCGGCTTTGGGGCATGCTCGACCACTAGCGTGACGGAAGACAAAGACATCATGACAAAGCCGATGAACATCATTTTGGTCCTTGTGGACAGCCTGAACAAAGATTGTCTGAGCAGTTATAACCCGGACACGATGTGCAAGACGCCCAACATCGACCGCTTTGCGCAGCAGTCCGCGGTGTTTGACGATCATTACGTTGGCTCATTGCCCTGCATGCCCGCCCGACGCGAGATTATGGCAGGCCGCAAGGAATTCCTGTGGCGTCCTTGGGGTGGCATGGAGGTGTTCGACCCGCGCATGCCCAAAGTGATCGCCAAGCAGGGTTACAACACGGCGATGGTCACTGACCACTACCATTATTGGGAGGAAGAGGCGAACGGCTATATGCAAGGGTTCAAATCCATCGAACTGGTGCGCGGCCACGAAGTCGACAGCTGGAAAGTCCCCGAAGACAGCGAGGAAGACCCGCAATGGGTCAAGAATGTAGCCAAGTACCGCGCCGCCGAACACATCCGCCAATATGCCGCCAACGTGAAGGACTTCAAAGGGGAGGAAGACTACTTTGCCCCCAAGGTCTTTCAGGGGGCTTGCGACTGGCTTGACGAAAACCACGCCAAGGGTCCGTTCATGTTACAGGTCGAATGTTTCGACGTGCACGAACCCTTCGATGTGCCGGAACCCTATGCCTCGATGTACACGGACGGGCACAAGAACGATTTTAACATCTGGCCGCCCTATCAGGTCTACGCTGATCTGGCGCGCTTTATGGCCGAAGCATCGCCCGAACAGCACGATTTCCTGCGCGCGCAATACATGGGCAAGGTCACCATGATGGACACCTGGCTGGGCAAGTTCATGGAAAAGCTCGACGCACTGGGCCTGTGGGACAATACGATGGTGGTCTTTACCACCGACCACGGCCACGACCTTGGTGAACGTGGCGCGTTTGGCAAGCAATTCCCGCACTATGACAGCCACGCCAACATTCCGATGATGGTATGGCATCCCAAAAAGCCGGGACATCGCAGGGTGTCGGGGCTTAGCCAGACAGTTGATCTCTTTGCTACGCTGATTGATGCGTCAGGCGGGGGTATTCCGGCGGCCAACCGCCATTCCAAAAGCATCCTTCCGATGATCGAAGGCACGGGAGGCAGCCCGCATGAGGCGATCACCTATGGCACCTTCGGGCAGGGCATTTGTATGACTGACGGCACGTGGACCCTGTTCCGCGCCCCTGTGGAGGGAAAGCCGCTGTTCACCTATTCCACCGCGATTTTTCGGCCCCTGATTGTCGACAACCCCGTCGACGGGCGCGTCGGAAAACCACCCGAACCACCGGCAGAGCAGGGCTATTTCGACAGCACCGTTGAACTGCCACTGTGGAAAACCCCAATCACCGTTGATCCCAGAACCTACGAGTGTTTCTTGTACAATCGGGTCGATGATCCGACGCAGCAAGACAATAAATGGGACAGCGACCCCGACCAGCGGGACCGCATGCTGAAACTGACGCGCAAATTAATGGATGTCGAAGGATATCCGGCCGAACAGCTGGACCGGCTCGGAATGGCGGATATCTCGATTTGAGGCGACCCCGCCTCGGTGAGCTCGGTCAGCTAACCCATGTATTCTGATTTTACTGGAAACGACCCCGTGGGTATGGGGTGTGACTGAAATAAAAGGCAGCGCTTGGGGTCCGAGTGTCGGAAGCGCAAGCGGCGACAAGCCCGCTTTGTATTACAGAAATTCTTACTTTGTGAACGGTTGGTTTGGCGAAGCCTGCCCCGCCGCAGAACAAACGGCACCGCGATTTTGAGGAATTGCTGCGTCAGCAATAGCTGCGCGTGCAAAAGGCGGCTCCGTCCGCGATGCTGCCCTTAAGCCATCTTGAAACTTGGTGCTTGCGGTGAATGTCCGCTATGCGGGCTGCGACCGCAGCATTAGCTTGACAGGGTGAACGGCTGGTTAGGGCCGTCCTCAACTTCGGGAGCCGTGTCAGTCGCTGAGACGCTGCACCCCATCCGATGGCGGCTGAGAGCCTCAATTCACTATGCTACGGCAAGAACAAATGATCGTATTATGCGGAAAGCCGCCTTAGGCACGGGCTGGACGCTTTTCTTTTTTCTTTCCTCGGGCAATTCGAAACAAAGAGATGGTGACAAGCGCAGCACGCGACTTTGCAAAAACTGGTTTGCCGCGCTGGAGGCAGGGTTAAATCCGTTCTGCAATCGCGCAGAAGGCAGACGATCGAGGGGCATCCCTTGCGGGCAGGCGAATTCAGACAAAGCGATTCACGATGTTTTCGAGGCGTTCTTGCCTGCCGGAACGTGGTTCGGGGTTGATGGCATTTTCGCGAGTCAGTGCCTCGATTTCTGCCAGATTTGAAGCCATCAATATCTGGCCCAATTCACTTTCCCATCCTGAATACCGTGCGGTTCGTTGCTCTTCCAGGGCGCCGCTTTCAAACAGAGCGGCAGCGGCCTTGAACCCTGCCGCACAGGTGTCCATTCCTCCGATATGAGCAAGGATCAAGTCTTCGGGATCAATTGACTGCCGGCGCAACTTCGCGTCGAAGTTTGTGCCACCAGTCGTGAACCCACCGGCACGCAATACTTCGTAGTAGGCCAACGCAACCTCTGGCACGTTGTTGGGGAATTGATCCGTGTCCCAGCCTGACTGGTAGTCGTTGCGGTTCATGTCGATGGAACCGAATATGCCCAGCTCGCGCGCCATGGCCAGTTCGTGCTCGAAACTGTGCCCGGCAAGAATTGCGTGACCCTGTTCGATGTTGACCTGAACCTCGCCTTCCAACCCGAACTCCTTCAGAAAGCCATAGACCGTGGCGACGTCATAGTCATACTGATGTTTGGTGGGTTCTTGCGGTTTGGGTTCGATAAGGATCGCGCCTTTGAAGCCTGTCTTGTGTTTGTAGTCCACAACCATTTGCAGCATGCGACCCGCCTGTTGGCGTTCACGCCCGAGATCGGTGTTCAGAAGGGTCTCATAACCCTCGCGCCCGCCCCAAAGCACATAGTTCTCGCCGCCGAGCTTGATGGTTGCATCCATGCAAGTCTTGATCGTGGCGGCGGAAAAGGCAAACACCTCCGGATTGGGGTTTGTGGCGGCACCTGCCATGTACCGGCGGTGCGAAAACAGGTTCGCCGTGCCCCAAAGCAGTTTCACTCCGGTCTCGGCTATCTTTTCCGCGAAATAGTCTACCATTTCCTCGAGGTTCCGCGTGTTTTCGGCAAAACCCTCACCTTCAGGTCGGACGTCGGCGTCGTGAAAACAGAAGAATGGCAGGCCCAGCCGTTGAAACATGTCAAAGGCCACATCTGCCTTATGCTTGGCCAGCGCCATCGTGTCCCCGAACCAGGGGCGTTCGAAGGTCTGACCACCAAACGGATCGCCGCCGGGCCAGGCGAAGGAATGCCAGTAGGCCGCCGAAAAGCGCAGGTGATCCTTGAGTGGCTTGCCCATGATCATTTCGTTCGGATCGTAGTGGCGAAAAGCGAATTCGTTTGTGGTTTCCGGCCCCTCAAAGGTGATGGTGGGGATATCTTTGAAAAAGTCCGTCATATGTGGGTCCGTTCTTCTGGCTGGGGGCGGTTCAACGCTGTTTCAGAATGGTTTTCAGAGGCGTGTTAGGGTCCGCAAGTGCAGCGGGATCCGGGGTCACACCGGCTTGCATGAGTTTTTGGATGATCTTGATGTCGCGGCCCACGGCATTGCCGGCGGCAAAGCCCGCAGCGGCGGTAAGTGTGCCGTTGTCGTCGGTTTCGATTGTGATCAATCCACCTGACGGCAAAGGGCGCAGGATCCTCGTTCCAGCGGGTGATGGCTGTCCGACGACTTGCAGGGAATGGTCAAACTGATCTGACCAGAACCAGGGCGGCGGCGTGGGGTCAGGTGTTACACCTGCCATGACCTTTCCGGCGCGATACCCCTGGTCCCCGGCCACTTGCCAGGACTCAAACCGGGTGCGCCCCGCGCCCTCGACAGGCAGGCTGCAGCAGTCACCGGCGGCAAAGATATCTGGATCATTGGTGGCAAAACACCCGTCAACGGCAATGCCATTGTCCACTGTCAGACCAGCGTTTGCAGCGAGGACGGTGTTGGGTTCTGATCCGATCCCGATGATAAGATGTTCTGCCCGCACAGTTTGCCCCGTTGACAGGGACACAAGGTTGTTCTTGATCGCATCGACAGTGGTGCCCGTGTGAACCGTCACCCCGCGCGTCTTGTGCAGATCGAGGACCATCTGCGAGATTTCGGGTGGTACCGCACGGGCCAGGATCCGCTCCTGTGCCTCGATGACATGGACAAAGGCCTTGCGCGCTGAAAGGCTGGCGGCCAGTTCCAGCCCGATAAAGCCGCCACCAATGATCACCACGTCAGACCCGGCGCAGATGTCCTGCGCCAAATTCATGGCGTCCGCATGGCTGCGCAGGTAGCGTGCACATGCATCCGACGGCGCGTGGGGCGGCAAGTGTCGCGGGGATGCGCCGGTCGCGAGCAGGAGTTTGGCATAGGGCAGCGTGACCCCGGTGCCAAGCGTCACGTTTCGTGCGCTGCGATCTATGGCGGTGACCACGGCACCCCATTTGAGGTCGATCCGGTTCTGCGTATACCAGTCTTCGGGAAAGATCGGTTGCAGGCGCGGCATGGCCCCGTCCCATTTTGACAAGGGCGGGCGTTCATAAGGCCATTCCGGGTCGTCCCCGACCAGTGTTATCGGACCGTCATAGCCAGCCGCGCGCGCGCCATGGGCCGCGCTCACCCCGCAATATCCAGCCCCGACAATGACGATACCTGCCATCATTTCCGGCCCGGAATTGTCCGAAAATGGCCGGAGGGTGTGGGAAAGGGGTCAATTGGTTGTTGCTGTGTGGCCTTGATCGCGGCCTCGCTTTGCGCGATCTCATCCGCGTTTGTCAGCACCCGGAACCGGACGGTGTAGCATCGGCTGTCGCCATGGCCGAGCCAGATCATTTCACCCCGGTCGCGGGCGAACTGGTTGCCCAGCACATGATGCGTTGAGGGTTCAATACCGAAAGCATAACCGCCCGACTGCAGATGCTGCCATTCGTAGGTGCAGGGCAGTTCGGATTTTCTTGTCTTTACCTCAAGCCCAAGCGGCAGCGCGTCATTGACCAGTGCGATGGCGACGTCGCCTGCTGTGTCGGCCTTCATCTCGTGCTGCCAGACTTGTTCGCGGAAGGTATGGGCAGGGCCGGAGGGCCGGGCATAGCCGACGCTCTGGTCGGTGTAGGTATCGGCGTGGGCGGCCCAGACAACGTCTTCGATCGGGGCGAGATAGCGCGCGCCTTCGGCGAGAACCGGATAGCCCAGATTGATGTGATAGCACAGCATATGCGGCGTGCGGTTGAAGCCACGGTTTCGCACTTCGTCGCTGAGTTGGATGTCATTGGTGCCGACCTCGATCTCGATCCGACGGATCAGTTCGAGGTCTTCGGCAAAGACGGCCGATTGGCGCACCGTACCTTCGGCCCAGAGGAAACAACGGTCGCCTTCCCACCTTTCGCCATAACCGGTCAGGCGCGCGGGCAACATGCTGACACGCCCATGGATGCCATAGGTCGCAGTGGGGCGTCCGGGATAATTGTATTCGGGCACATCTACCGTGTGGCTTCCCAGAATGTGATCCAGTCCGCAGGTCATCAGAAGTCCAGAGAACGAGCGCATGAAGCCCAGACCATCTTCGCCTTCGGGATCATGCAGGGCGGGTGCGCGGAAGCCTGCGGCAGAGGTCCAGCCAATGGCCATGCCGTTGTAGTCGCAACTCCCAATGTCCAGGCAACGGTCCACCATCAGGGTAAAGCGCAGGCCCGTACCAGGGCGGAATTCCAGAACCCGCTGGCCAGCCTCGGCCCCATCGGCCAGCGTCACCAGCCTTACACCTGCGAATTGGGCAAGATCACCAGACAGTGCGGCGACTTCCCGACGTGTCAGTTCTTGGCCGTAGAGCCTCACGAGGCTGCATCCAGTTGAGATATGAAGCTGTCAAGCTCGCCCGGATCCATCTTCACGATGTGGCGGTCTTCTGGGTAGGCCAGACTATCCACGTCGGATTTGAATTCCTGGAAGGCCGCGATGCGTTCGTCTTGCAACCGTGCAAACTCGGCGTTGAAGTCGCGGTAGACCTTGCCGTGGCGTGGAACCTTGCCTTGGGTCTGACCCAGAATGTCATCGGCAAAAAGATATTGCGCATCGCATCCGGTTCCTGCGCCCATGGAAATCAAGAACAGCGAAGTGCGCTTGCAAATTGCTTCGGCCACTTCGACCGGCACCACTTCGATCTCGGCGCCAAAGGCCCCGGCCGCCTCGTACTTGCGCACCGCATCCATGATCTCCAACGCCGATTGCGCGGTCTTGCCCACGGCCTTGAACCCGCCGGTCCACGTGGCACGCGACGGGATCAGGCCCACATGGCCAATAACGGGGATTGCCTCATCCGCCATCTTCTTGACAGTGCCGAAACCAGCGCTGCAATAGACCGCATCGGCGCCTGCGCGGTACATCTGAAAGGACCATCGCAGGAAATCATCCGGCCCGCCGATCTCATAGAAATT
Source organism: uncultured Tateyamaria sp. (assembly GCF_947503045.1). Classification (GTDB taxonomy): domain Bacteria; phylum Pseudomonadota; class Alphaproteobacteria; order Rhodobacterales; family Rhodobacteraceae; genus Tateyamaria. Next base: position 10,759 of record NZ_CANNCF010000012.1, on the reverse strand, counting down.
GTCACCCGGCATGGAGAAGAGGCTGGGCGCGGCGTCACGGTATTCGGGGTCAAGCAACAGGTCAGGAGGGATCGAGACGATGTCGATGCCCGCCTTTTCCGCCGCTTCCGCCTCTTGCAGGGTCATCACACGGAGCATTGTAAGCTGGCGCGTGCCCCGGATGGCGCGCAGATCGGCAATTGTGGGTCTGGTACGAGGCATGCGCTTACTCACTCAGTTGCATCTGGACCCGGCCATCCACAACCCGCACCGGGTAGGTGCCCAGATGATCGCAGGCAGGCAGGCGTGCAGCCTCGCCGGTCTTGTAGTTGAATTGACCGTTGTGCTTGGGGCATTCGATGATGTGGTTCATCACCAGCCCGTCAGCCAAATGCACCTGCTCATGGGTACAAAGCCCGTCGGTGGCGAAGAATTCGCCTTCGGGCGAATGGTAGATAGCATAGCTGTGCGCACCGTGGTCGAAGCGGATGACATCCTCCTCCTCGATGTCATCGGTGGCACATACATCAATCCAGTCAGACATCGGGGCCTCTCAAATCTCGTGAAGGTCTTCGCGGTAGGGTTTCGCGGTGGGTGGCAGTTCGCGGCGCACGAAATAGTCTTCGTTTCGCAACTGCCGCAGGAAGGCCGGGACCATCTCTCGGTAACCGTCCCAGATTGAGGGGTTCGGCGCGGGCAGATCGTGTTTGATCAACTCATGCAGTTGCGGCAACGCGTGGAACGGGACCATCGGGAACATATGATGTTCCACATGGTAGTTCATGTTCCAGTAGATGAAGCGACTGACAGGGTTCATGAGCACGGTGCGGGAATTCAGCCGGTGATCGGTAACGTTGTCGGCCAGCCCGCCGTGCTGCAATAGCCCCGTCATCAGCATGTGCCAGCAACCGTACATGCGTGGCCCGCCGATCAGGATCAGAGGCAACCACGTGCCTATGGCGACCGCCACAGCAATCGTCGCGCCATAGATCAGGACATGCACGCGGGCCGCGAAAACGGCTTTGCCGTGCTCTTGCTCGGGCACGAAACTCAGCTCGTGTTCCTGAAGCACGCCGCCTGCATTCAGCAACAGCGCCTTCATCGAATACCAGACGTCGTAGACGCCAACAAAGTTCAACACGACCTTGAGCAGATCCGGCGGGCGCATCACAGCGATCTCTGCGTCGCGCCCGACAATCACTGTGTCGGTGTGGTGACGCGCATGGCTCCACCGCCATGTGACCGGGTTGCGCATCACCAGAAAACTGGCGAACTGGTAGACGGCGTTGTTCATCCACGCCGACTTGAATGCTGTGCCATGGCCGCATTCGTGCCAGCGCGCGTCACAGGCTGATCCATATAGCACGCCGTAAATCAGCACGAAGGGCAACACCCACCACGATCCCCAAAGCGCGATGACACCTGCACCTGAAGCAGCCAACAGGCCAAGCCAGATCAGCGTGTCCCTGATGGCGGGACCATCGCTACGCTTCATCAAAGCCTTGATTGCCTTGCGATCCACGTCAGTGTGATACCAGTCAGCCGAGGCAAGGCCGCGAGCAAAGGCCAGCTGAGCATTCTCATCCGAGAGTCGATAGTCGCGTGGCGGAGTGTTGGTTGTCACAGTGGTCACAGTCGGCTCCTGCGCTGATTGGGTGGAATGGCCCGGACCCGAAAAGGTCCGGGCGGGTGGTGTCAAAGGCCGTTCTCAGACAGCTTCTGATCCAGAAACGTCTTGGCGCGCGGCACGTCGCTTTCGTCCAGATGTTCGATGATCATCGAAATGTTGGGATGCTTCTTGGCCAGCCGCTGCAGGTAGAGGTCGTAATTCAGCACACCCAGGCCGGGTGCGGGCAATTCGATGGCCCCGACTCCACGGAAGGTATGGCTTTCGGCCGCATCGTCATCGCCAATATCAGCATGCTTTTCCGCACCATCGTCTTCGGTGCGGGCGACGTCCTTGGCATGGGCGAGGTAGATCTTGTCCGACAGCGCATCAAAGACGTGGTTCAGTGTCTCGTCCATCTTGTCGATGTTGTGGTCCTCGAAATAGTTCGTGGGATCCATGATCAAACCCAGACCGGGATGATCCACTTCCGCAAACATCCGCAGGGTTTCCTCGACCGAGCCGACGACGTTGTTCACATAGGTCTCCAAAAGGAAGACCGCGCCGTGGTCATAGGCATACTGCGCCAGTTCCGCGATGACCGTTCTGCATTCGTCCCAGCCTTCTTCGGTCTTGTTTTTTGGGTGGTGGACCCAGTCACTTTCCTTATCGAAAGTACCGGTTTCTGAGCAGACGTAAGGAGAGCCAAGATATTGCGCGTGGCGCAGGATTTCCTTGAAGCGGTTCAGCAGGACCTTCCGTTTGTCGAGGTCCGGATTGATGATGTTGGTGTAGCAAGAAATGGCCGAGACCGGCAGGTGGTGACGCCGAAACATCTCGCGCACCTGAATGCACTTGTCTTTGGTGATCTGACCGTCGGAGACGTCCAAATCCTTGAAATGCATGTCGAGTTGCACACAATTGAAGTTGTGCGACCGGATCACCTTGGCGGTTTCTTCCAGCGTGTAGGGGAAATACCCCGAGAATATCCCTGTTTGCATCATTGGTCCGTTCCTCCCGTTCGATGTTCAGTGTTTGATATCGTTCATGTGCACGGTTTTCCCGTGTTCGATGGATTGATAGGCCGCCTCGACAAGCGCCATGGTGCGCACGTTGTCGGCCACGTTCAGCGCAGGCTCAGTCCCGCTGTCGAGTGCGTATTGCAGCTGCTCCATCACGCCGATAAAGGCATGCGGGAACCACATGGTGTCCCATTCCGGCGTAACCCATTTGCCGCCCGAGTGGCTCGTGCTGGCATAGCTGAGGGTCGAGGGCGCGCCCGTGGGCCAGCCGATGCTGCCCTTGGCGACGCCCTTGGTGCCTTCGACGCGCCAAGTGATGACCTGATCGTCCTCGAACCCCTCTTCACGCGGTCCGGCCCAGACGTCTTCGAGCGACAGTGCCATTACACCGGAAGCAAAGCGTAGCGTGGTGGCGACGATCCCATCCTTATGGGCAAAAGCGGTGCGCGGGTCTTGGCGGGTAACAGAGGTGACTTCGGCCACATCGCCGAAAAGGAACCGGAGGGCATCAAGGTGATGCACGCTCATGTTTGCCAGCGTCAAACGGTCGTAGTCTTCCAGAAATCCTTGCCAATGTGGGATCGCATTCATGTTGATCTGGGCAAATACAGGCTCCCCCAGCGCGCCCTGATCCAGCAATTGTTTGAGCACCTGCATGGATTGATCGAACCGCATGTTCTGGTTGACCGACAGGATCTTGCCCGCTGCTGCGGCTTCGTCACGCAGCGCAACGGCCTCCTCCAATGTCAGCGCAAGCGGCTTTTGCGCCAGGATCGCCTTGACGTTCGGGGCGGCGAGTGCTGCCCGGATCAATGCAGGTTGTTGATCAGGAGGATAGGCGATGTCGACAATTTCGACATCTGGATCAGCGATCAGCGCCTCTGGCGTGTCATGCACGACAGGGATGGACCAGCGTTTGGCCACGTCTTCAGCCCGCGATTTTGTGCGAGATGCGATCGCGACAACGTCAAACCCGGCTTCTGCGTAGGCGGCAAGGTGGCATTCCGCCATGATCATGCCTGCACCGATGCAGCCGATCTTGAACTTTTTCACCCGAATGTCCGGGTCTGGTCTGAGGTCCAGCTTTGTCATCTCACTTGCCTTTCTTCATGCTGCGCTCAGCGCTTTGCCTTGTGCATCGAAACAGTGCAGCGCCCCGGGATCCACGCTTAACTCTACCGGTGCGCCGATGCTGTGCTCCGGCTGACCGCGCAATGCGGCTTTCCAAGCCACACCAGCGGCCTCAATCGACAGGATCGTCGTGGCACCCAGCGGTTCGATTCCGGTCACCCGGCCTGGCCCGTCCTTGCACGCCACGGTGAGGTGTTCAGGTCGGATACCGACAACGCTGGTGCTTTGGTTGATGTCCGGCGTTTTCGCCAGCGCGCCAATGACCTCTGCCGCACTGGCCATGTTCATCGCAGGGGACCCCAGCATAGAGGCCACATAGGTGCTGTTGGGTGCATCATAGAGGTCATGTGGCGCACCGATCTGGCACACGCGGCCTTCCTCCAAAATCAGCATCTGGTCAGAGACTGACATCGCCTCTTCCTGATCGTGGGTCACATAAATCAGCGTCTTGGCCATGTCCTGCTGCATCCGGCGCAGCTCGACCCGCGTTTCCTCGCGCAGCCGCGCATCGAGCGCCGAGATCGGATCGTCCATCAAATAGGCGACCGGATCACGCACCAACGCGCGGGCAATTGCAACGCGCTGCCGTTCCCCGCCGGACAATTGGGAAGGCGGCTTGTGCAGGATGTGGGCCATGTGAAGCTTGTCAGTGACCTCAGCCACGCGGGCCTTGATCGTCGCCTCGTCGATGTTGCGTTCCACCAGCGGAAAACGCACGTTTTCCAGCGCTGTCATATGCGGAAAGAGAGCGAGGTTCTGAAACACCATTGCCACGTTTCGGTCCGGCGAGCTGACGTCGCGCATGGGACGTCCGTCAAAGAAAATCTCGCCGCTGTCGGGTGTTTCAAGCCCCAGAATGAGTTTCAGGATCGTGGATTTGCCAGAGAGTGGCGGCCCGAAGAAACAAAAGAATGCATTGTCGGGCACGTCAAAGCTGACCTGATCCACCGCCAGCACACCGCCATAGGACTTGGACACATTTTCAAATTGGATGGAGGTCACTAATTCGGTCTCCCCACAAGCGCCTGACCCGTGACGGGGTCAAGGAGGCGAATGGCGTCATCTGGCACCGCGAAGGTCCAGTCTTTGCGCGCTTTTGGGGTTTCAACTTCCGACAAAAGAACAGCCTTGGCCGACGCCGCGCCCTGCTCCATGTGCACGATTGTGCGTGCCCCGATCCGTTCGACAAATCCCACATGCATTGTCAGTCCCGCCTTGGCCGCGTTGATCTGTTCAGGGCGGAACCCGACCAGGACATCGGGTGTTGTCAGCCGCGCTGCGGCGGCCTGCAAAGCAGGCGGCAGGGCGACCGAACCCAATCCCGGAAGGTCGACGGCGACGGTGTCTGCCTGCTGGGTGAGCCTGCCATTGAGGATGTTCATGCCCGGTGCGCCAATAAACCGGGCGACGAAGGTATCCGCCGGGTTGTTGTAAATCTCCAGCGGAGTACCGACCTGCAGGAGCTTGCCGTGATCCATCACCGCAATCCGGTCGGCCATTGTCATGGCCTCCAACTGGTCATGGGTCACATAGACCATTGTTTGTCCGAACTGTCCTTGCAGGCTCTTCAACTCAGACCGCATGACCGCGCGAAAAGCCGCGTCCACATTGGACAGCGGTTCATCGAGCAAGAAGATCGCAGGCTCCAGTATGGCGGAACGGCCGATGGCGAGACGTTGCAGGATGTTGACCGACAGACCTGCGGCGGGGCGGTCCAGCATGGGCTCCAGTTGCAGCAGTTCCGCAAAGGCCTGCACGCGTTTGGTCATTTCGCCCGCCCGTACACCCTGCGCCCGAAGACCATAGGCGAGGTTTTCGCGCACCGACATATGGGTGAAGATCGCGTAGTTCTGAAAAACGAAACCCACACCGCGCTTCGCCATGGGCACATCCACCACGTCCAGCCCGTTGAACTTGATGGTGCCTGAGGAAGGCCTTAGCATGCCCGCAATCATGTTCATCGTCGTGGATTTGCCGCAGCCTGAGGGGCCCAGCAGCGCCATGAACTCTCCGTTGGCGATGGTCAGGTTCATATCTGCCAACGCGGTGAAATCGCCAAAGCTCTTGCCAAGGTTTTCCAGTGCTATCTCGCTCATCCGTCTTGTCCCCGCTGCATGCGTTTGATGGCAAAGACCGAGACCACCGACAGCACGATCAGAATGGCCAGTGCAATCGCTGCGACATAGCTCCAGATCAGTTCCTGTTGTGTGACTTTGTAGATATAGACTGAAATGGTCTCCGTCGCGACGCCGGGGCCGCCGCCGGTCATGATGAAGAGCGTATCGAAAATCTTGAAGATCTCGATCACCCGAATAGCCAAGGCGATGATGATGATCGACTTCATCCGGGGCAGCACGATGGTGAAGAACCGCCGCCACCATGATGCACCCAGCAGGATTGCCGCCATTTGCTGATCCTGTGGAACGCTGATCATCCCCGCCAGAAGGATCAGGAACATCAACGGTGTCCATTGCCAGATGTCGGCCACCATGACCGCGATCAGGGCAAGGTCGGGATCCGACAGCCATGCGATGCGCACAGGCTCGCTGGTGAAGAAAGACAGCAGGTCATTGACCGGTCCCCCTGACTGGAACAGCATAAAGAACATGTAGCCGGCAACCGCTGGCACCACCATCATGGGAACCAAAAGGGTGGAATAGAGCACCCGCTTGCCGCGAAAGTCGTCCACAAACAGCACCGCGAGGCCAAGACCCAACAGGAACTGAACCGGCACACAGACCAGCATCACAAACAATGTGCGCCACAATGCGCCCCAGAACCGACTGTCCGCCATCAGGTCGGTGTAGTTGAGCAACCCGATCCAAAGCTCATACGCCCGCCACCATGGGATGCCATCCAACGGTGACCAGTCAGTGAGGGAAATGTAGACCTGCATCAAAATGGGAAACAGTGCGATGAACAGGACCAGCAACTGCGCAGGCAGCGTCAGCCACAGTCCGAGACGCGCGGCAGAGTTTGCTTGCGTTTCGGCTTTCTTAGTAGCTGGCATCAGTGTTGTGACCTCGGTCATTCTTTCAACGCTCCGAATGTCAGGCCACGAACAAGGTGCTTTTGGATGGCGATGCCCATGATGATGGGCGGCACGGCAGCAATCACCCCCAAGGCGGCCTTGGCACCATAAAGCTGGCCTGTCATCGAGGATGAGAGCGACGCCATATAGACAGGGATGGTTGCCCAGTCGCGTGTCGTCAGCAGCAGTGCGATCAGGTAGTCCGACCAATTGAGGATAAAGACAAAGAGCGCGGAGGATGCCAGCGCGGGGCGCATCATTGGCAGCGTGATCCGCAGGAACACGCGCCAGCGCGTGCAGCCTTCGACCAGGGCCGCATCTTCGATCTCGCGCGGCATGTCGTCAAAGAAGGTTTTCATCAGCCAGAAGGCAAACGGCAGTGTCACGATGCCATAGATCAGTGACAGCCCGAACCAATTGTCGATCAGCCCCAAGAACGACCACATGATCATGACCGGGATCATCACGGCCATCGGTGGAAACAGGCGCAACTGAATCAGTGCTAAAGGCAGGTTGCCGCCCTGACCAAAGCGTGAAAGCCCGTAAGCCGCAGCTGTTCCAGCCGTCATGGCGATCAGCGTGCCAACGCTCGCTGTCAGCAAAGAGGCGAAGATCGGCCGCCCTGCCGTGCGTTCCAACGCCACGATCAACTCGGTCGAGGATTGGCCAAAGATAAAGCGGAAGTTGTCGAGTGTCGGATTGCGCGGCCACCACGTCAGATCAGCGCCCGCCGCCGACCATTCGGCAATCGGTTTGAACGCCATCGAGATCATCCAAAGCGTCGGCACAAGCGAAATCGCGACGATGCCGAGTATCACGGCGTATCTGAAAGCCTCGAAGGCGATCGAGCGTTGCATCTGTTTTCCGTTGTCACAGGAGGAGAAGGGAAGAGGCAGGTGGGAGGCCCTGCCTCTTCGTTCAAATTGCGGTGTCAGACAGGATCAACCAGATCCGGCCAGGCCGCCTTGTTGGCGCGGACAGCTTCGACCAGCTTGTCCTCGCCGACCCGTCGCGCGATGCGCTTCCACTGCCGTTCGGTATTGGCCATCGCATCCTCGGCGGACATTGATCCGGTCAAGGCTGCCACCAGGTTTTCATCCAGCGCGTTGTGGAAGGCCGTTGCCCCCGGATAGTTGATGGTCGGCACGGTCCGGCGCACGGATTCCCGCACGATGTCCATGTGGTAGTCGTGATAAGTCTGCCGCACCAAGGGATCCGAGAAGTTGGCAAGCTGGAACGGGTCAAAGAACCCGCCCGGATTGGCGGTCATCCACGAATAGATGCGCGACGAGCCCAGCCATTGCAGGAACAGATAGCACAGCTCGGGATGTTCCGACTGGGTCGAGACAGAAGCTGAAAGGTTGAACCACAGCACCGTCCGGCTGACACGCCCATCCGCGTGGTCCCGGCCAGGCGGCAGGTGCGAGCCGATCTTGCCCGTCACGCTGGACCCGTCATTGCCCGGATTATCCAGGAATTTCGGCAAGTTGGAAAACGCACAGGTCATCGCTGCGCCGCCGGTGGCAAAATTGCCGTACTGCTCGGGCCAACCCCAGGAGATCGCGTCCGCCGAATGGTGCGATAGCGATGCGACATATTCCATTGTCGCCTGAATACCCTGTTCGGAGTTGATCAACGCAGTGCCGTCATCGGCAAAGAGAAACTGGTTGGGCGACGCCATGGTCACATACCGCTGATACCAGTTGGTATAGCCCCACCCCTGATTGCGCAGGTCCGTACAACCGATCAACCCCTCGTCAGGACGGTGGAAGAACGCAGCGATTTCGTCATGTTCTTTCCAGGTCTTTGGCGGCGCAAGCTGGTAGCCGTACTTGTCGGCGAATGCAGCTTGCTCTGCCGGATCACCGAACAGGTCCGTCCTGTGGTTCCACGTTTGGAAATCTCCGTCCAGACAAACTCCGTAGACCGATCCGCGATAGCCATTCAGCAGGCTGACCCCTTGTTCACCGCCCACGTAGCCGCGCTCCGGTGCGTCCCATTCCGGTTTGTGCGTCTCGACATATTCGTCGAGATTGACGATCCCACCGGACTCGGCAAGGTCGCCCAACCGATTCCATTCAACCGCATAGATGTCAAAACCACCCCCCTTGGTGGAGATGTCCTGCATAACCTTGGTGAATTCCTGACCGTTCGGGACACCCACGATATCCAGTGTGATGCCGGTTTCCTGCTCCCACAGTTCCTTGATCGATGGGGCGCCTTCGGGAAACGGCTGGGTGATCTGACCAATCGAGCCGTCGGAGAGGCCCAGAACGATCCGATCCGGCGTTGATCCCGCGTCCTTCATCGCGCGCACGGCTTCGATGGCGCGGCCTTCGGGCGTATCAGGGGCATATTGATAGCGTTCCGCGCCGTCGAACCCGGTTGGTCCGCCAATCATCCCTACAGCAAGGCCAGAGGCGGCGCGCGCACGATCCGGACGCAGATAAAGTGGTGTTGCGACTGCCAAGGCAGCGGCACCCGTTGATGACGTCAAAAACGACCGTCGTGACAATTTGGATTGATCTGGCATTTTCCCTCCCACGGGATCTGAGTGTCCCTGGTGGAGCAGGTTTGATTGGAAATGGTCTTATCGCAAACATCATTGCCCATCATTTTCTGCCATTCTCCTTCTATTCGAACAAATTCGCCCAAAAAGTGCAGAAAAAACCTTCCAAAACTCAGAAATGATGGTTCTTGATGGTGTGAATTAGCCACGTGAGGACCCCCAATGAAAGTCACCCTTGCCGAAATTGCATCGGAGGCCGGTGTTTCCGTCACCACTGTGGACCGGGTCCTGAACGACAGAGAGGGCGTCCGCCTGCGCACGCGTGACATCGTGTTGGAAATCGCGCGGCGGCGCGGGTGGTTTGGACCCATCGAAGAAGAAACGGCCATCCGAATGGATTTCGTACTACCGGCTGGCAGCAACACGTTCATGGGGTTGTTGCACCAATACCTTCTGGAAGAGGCGCGAAACTATGGCGGGATACAGGCCATGGTTCATGTCGTGGATGGGCTTGAGCCTGACCACATGGCCCTGCGCCTGAACTCTTTGGTCGACAAAACGGATGCGGTTGGATTGGTCACTCTGGATCACCCCTCAGTGCGTGCGGCAATCGAAACGCTATCTGACAATGGCGTTCCGGTGGCTTCGCTGGTGTCAGATCTGCCGTCATTGCAAAAGGCGGGGTACATCGGCATCGACAACCGTTCTGCTGGTCGGCTTGCTGGTTTGCTGATGGGGCGGTTTTTGCACCCGGACAAAACGCATGACGTGGTGATCGTGATCGGCTCGCTGAGTTATCGCGGTCACGAGGAACGCGAGATGGGCTTCAAGTCCATCCTCGCTCAAGATTTTCGCAACCTGAAGATTTCTGAGATCGTCGAAGTCAGCGATGATCGTGACCGCGCCTACACCGAGATGCGCCGCATTCTTTCTAAATCGCCGCCCTCTGCCATTTACAGCGTGGGGTCAGGCAACCAGGGCATCGGGCAGGCCCTGAGCGAAGCAGGCATTCACCGCGAAACGGTGTTTATCGCCCATGACTTGACGGGCGCAACGAAACGGATGCTTCTGGATGGGACTTTGGATGCCGTGATCGACCAGAACCCCCGGGTCGAAGCACGTGAAGTTGTCAAACTGCTCGCTTCTTCGGTGCGTGGCGCAACCGAGCCTCAATATCTGCCACGCCTGCAAGTGGTGTTTGCTGAGAATATTCCGGAATTGTGAACCACTAGCTACCTAAGACGGAGACGAGTCCAAAGTCTGAATGAGTTGGAAAACAGTCCATCGCATGGCAAGTTAGCATGCACAGCAAACCAGCCGTTCATTAGCCCATACCAAATGACTGTAAAGTCTGCATTCCGGAATTCGATTGCAGCCCAAACCGAGCACGTGCAGCGAATGGCGTGTGTGGATGGCTCCTGCATAGCAAGTCCTTTTTGATCTAATTTGTGCACTTGTCAGAAGCAGTCATGTGTCCGGCC
>NZ_CANNCF010000011.1 GCF_947503045.1 uncultured Tateyamaria sp. | reverse complement strand
GGAAAAGCCCCGTCGCATTCGAAAGAAAAGTGGCTTAAACGAGCACTTGGGGCGGCACGAAAGCGCGACAGGTCCAGACCCCCGAACTGTCTGCAGAGACAGCAGCCAAGGGCGGAAGCGAAGCGACCCGCCGAGGCGATGTCGAGATAGAGCCGATGGTGCGTTCCGAAACCGTGTTGCAATGATCTATAAGCCGGAGGTTGCGCCCTATCGCTGGCTCATAATCGGCACTCTCATCTGCGCTCTGTGTGCGGCAATGGTGTATTGGTATTTCTTTCAAAACACCGCCTATCGCACAGCTGATGGGGCATTGATCCCGATCAAGTGGGACTATGTTAACGCCTGCCTGCATCCCTTCGACCAAGCCTATTGCGGACAGATCAAAGCGGCCATGTCGCCGGACTCGGAGCGACAATTCTATCTCGGCACAACAACCTTTGCGGCCTTCGTGGTGATGGCTGTCGGCTGTTTCGGCTATCTGGTTTGGGAATGGGGTTTGCGGGTCAAACCACTCATCATCAAAGCCGGACTGACCATCGCCGGTCCAAAAGAACTGGTCGCTGCGTCCAATAAGGAGATCAAACGCGACGCGAAGGGCCTGCATTGGTTTGGCGATTTTTTCGTCAGCCGTTTGCGCGAAGTGAACCACTTTCTGGTCTTCGGCGCGATTGGCGGTGGGAAGACACAGACGATCCTACCTTTGCTCCGTTCGGTCATGGAACGCGGCGACAAAGTCGTCGTGTTCGATTTCAAAGGCGATTACACCCGCATGGCTTTCTCAAAGCCCACGGGCACGAAAGAGCCGCAAGCACCACTACTGCTTGCGCCTCATGATGACCGCTCGGTGATATGGGACATCGCCAACGATCTCATCGTCGAAGAGGATGCGATCGAGGTGGCAAACCGGATCATCCCCGAGACCAAGGACCGCTTTTTCTCGGACTCATCTCGCACCGTTCTAGCGCTCTGCATCATCACACTGATGAAAACCAAGCCGCAGAAGTGGACATGGTGGGAGTTGATGGAGACCACGCAACTGCCGCTCGAACAGCTGCAAACCTTTGCCAAAAAATACCACCGCGATGCGATGATCTATCTCAACGCGGACTACCGTCAGGTGTCCGCAACCATCTCGACCATGGCCGCAGGCCTCGGTGCGGTGCGCATGCTTGCCTATGGATGGCGGGCGAGCGAAGGCAAGCGCCAGACCTTCTCCCTGCGCAAGTGGCTGCTCGATGAGGAGACGAAGGATCGAACGCTCGTTCTGCAACGCTCGGGAAGATTTCAGGATCAATCCGAAGGATGGATATCAGCGTTCCTGACGGTGATGTCTTCCAACGTGTCGGATGTTTCCTTCGGCGACAGCACAGACCGCAGGGTCTGGCTGTTCGTCGATGAGTTCGCGCAATTGCCCAAAGTCCATCGCTTCGAAGCGATGCTGGAAACGGGACGCTCCAAAGGCCTTGCTGTTGTGCTGGGCATTCAGGGTGTGGAGCAGCTGGTCGCCAAATACTCGCAGCAGGTCGCAGACCAGATCGAGTCTTTGATCGGCACGAAGGTGATCGCCAAGATCAATGTCGGGCAGACCGCACGGCGGCTCGAAGAACAGTTCGGCAACACGATCATGATCACCCACCGACGGGACACCGATGGCGGTGGTCGGCTCAAATGGATGCGTGAGGAGAAGCGCGAACCGGTCGTGCATCGCACAGACTTCCAGACAGAGCTTGGACCGCTTCTGCACAAGAAGGGTGTTTATGTGCTGGTCAGCGGGATTGGCAACCACATCTACCGCGTGCTGGTGCCCTACTCGAAATCCGTCGACATGCGCGCGGCTGAAAAGCCGGCGTCATGGACGATGAAGCTGCGTGAGACTTTCGAGGATGAGGCGGAAGTCGCCAGGCAGAATGATATCACCGCACAAGAAGAGATGCGGTTTGGTGAGCGCGATCGTGACGATCCGGGCTATGGCCTGTCGCGCGATTAGAGTGGTACCGGCTGTACTCATAAATGTCAGCTTGCGCTGCCAACACCTAGAACTTGAACACGGCCTTTCGCTCATTGGCGGGTTTGATGATGTCGCCCTGCGCATTCAAACGGATGGCCACTTTCGGATCGACGGAGTAGAGCCCGTTGCGGTTCTGTCTCTTGAGCAATCCGGCATCCGCAAAGCGTGATCTCCAACGTTGGATCGTCACCGTTGTTGTTGAGAGGCGCTCGGCACTGTCATCCATGCGGCCGATAAAGCCGGTCTCCTGAATGTCCTGACAAATGTCAGCCAGCACGCGGCAGGCAATGTTCTCTTTGGCCTTGTTGTAGTGCTCTTTGACCTGTCGGAAGAGATCTATATTCACGCCCAAATGGTCCGGAGTCAGGTCTTTGATTTGTGGTGGTCCTTCGAAGAACTTCACATTTTTGGCTTCAAATAGTGTCTCTTCGTCACTCACAGTACACCCGTGCATCTGACATGTCCCAACCCCTGTTTCCCCTATGTGTCTCCCTTTTTGCCCATCAAGCGTGGTGACATCGGTGGAATCATTAACGGAATTGAATGTCGTTGTCATCTCGAAGTGCCTTCAACATCAATGTCACCTGGGGTTAGAAATCGGCCCCGATGGTGGGAGGATCCACCGGGGCCGACTGCTCGATTAGGCTGCCTGCTGGTTGCTGGCGGCTTGGGGTTCGCGAGCGGACCAGAGCATCAGGTGGGTGACGTTGTCATCACCGATCTCGTCGAGCGCGATGACGTTGGCGTAGATCGCCATGGCGCCGAGCTCGGGTGCGGCCATTTTCACCGACAGGTAGTCGTTGCCGGTGGTTTCGGAGGTCTTCTTCCAGGCCGCACCGATTTCGTAGGTGCCATTGGCGAAGACGCGGTAGTCGGGCTGATCGCTGTGGGCCTTAGCGTTGGGGACGATCGTGATCTTGGAGCGAACGGCCATTGTGGCGAGTGTGCCGGTGAAGATGTCTTTTTCGTTCTTGGTGAGAGATGCGAGTTTGTTGCTCATGCTATTTTCCTCTTAAGTTGTCAGGAACCATTTCCTGATGACACTGGACCAGCATGGGTGAAGCCGAGAAAACGCACCGAGAAAAACCGAGTGGTGCGGCTCGCAGCCGGGCAAGCGCAGCGCAGAACGGCGAGAACTCGGTCGGGCTTTTCGACATTGCGTTTTGGAGCGCCCATGCCCAGTGGCGGTCAATCAGGAACTGGTCCCTGACGGCCGATTTGTGTGAGGAAATCTTTTGAGCAATTTGCAACTCCCCCAAAAACAGAACGAAAACGTCAGGCACACCCCTTGCCCTATGGCCTACCCGCACGGCATCCCGGCCCCGGACAAGGGCCCATAGCGATCAGACCTGCATCATATGCGCCCTATGGCATCCAATCGGGCTGTCGCCGGAGACATCTGTTCCACCGGTCATGATCGATCGTGCGAAAATGGCATCTTCGAGCTGGCACAGGTCATCAACTCAAGTGATTGCGCGTCGCCGTCGGTGACATGTCTCTGTCCACCGCTCTGGCCTGGCGTCGAAGTCTGGCTGCGACCGGAAGGCTCTGATGCCGGGATCTGCTCCGGATTTCCCCGCGACCGGGGTCGCTTCATGACCTGCTCAGTGGTCGGTGGGGCCGTCGATATGTTTGTGCAAAAGATCGAAGCGCGTGATGATGAGATCCACCGCGCGCCGTTTGGCATCAGCATCGTCGGTGAACGTGGTGGTACGCACATAGCCTTCAAAATGAACCAGGTCGCCCGGGGCAAGCTGATCTGTAAGCTCAGCCCGCAAGCGGTCTTTGAAGCAGATGATGGTGTTCCAGACGGGCCGCGCCGGGGATCTGGTGTCGCTTCTGTAGCCATCCAGCTCATGATAGACAGTGATGACGAGCGCTTTCTTATAAGGTTTGATGGTGCCGATGCGCACGATGGCGTCCCATGTAAACGAGCCGCTCAAGCGTCCTGCTCCAGGAAATGTGCTTCAGAACACTCAATCATGATCCACACCATGGCGGCGGCCCGCGCCGCGGGAAAGGTTCTGCCAATCCGGCGGCGAGCATGGCCGGGCCGATCTCACCGCCTGTCACCCAGAGGCGCGCAAGCGCACGACCGTAGCGGTCTTCGCCGTTGAATTCAATTTTGCGCAGTCCGGTATTGAGCAACTTCGTGAGGTATCGGGTGGCTTGGGCAGCAATCTGTCGCTCAGCGGCGCAGCGTCCTTCGACTTCGGGCGTATCGATCCCGATGAGACGTATCTTGGTGCCTTGATACCAGAGTGTGTCGCCATCGACGACGCATGTGACGCGGCGCTCATCCGGCTGGCAGGTCCGCCATGTTAGATCTTGCGCGAACAGCTGGTTTGGTAAGACAGCGCCAAGGGAAATCGCAGCGGCGAGCGCCGTATATTTCAGGCGTCCCCGCGGCATTCCGGGCGAAACTCATGCAGGTGTTGAAAGTCGAGAAACATACCATTCAGATGGTAGGCTCCAAACATGTCAGAAGTGTCGCCGTAATAGCTGTTGAGAGAGGCCACATATTCTTCAACCCGCGCTCGGTAGTCCGGATCTTTGACGGTGTAAGGAAACAGTTCTGCACCTGCGATCCGGCAGTTCTGGACTGCAATGATGTGCCAGCCATTGTCACGGATGTCGAAATTGTCGATCTCCGTCTGGGTCAGTCTGTTGGTACAAAGGGGTTGGCAAAGGTCTTTGTTGACGGGCAATGCAGCGCGGGCATGTTTGCTGACCACAAGTTGCCGGCTTCTCAATCGGTTGGCAATCATCAGGACCAGGTCGTCATGGCGCTCATCATCCAGTGCCTGCATCAAGCTTTCTTTGAAGGTATCGTCGAACTGTTTCAAATCACTGCTCCTTCTACAAAACCGCCTATTTCGTAATATATAACGATATTCGTCTATGCTATGTATTACGCGACTTGGAAGCCGCCCGTTCCATCACAACGTGTATATCCATGTTACATACAAGCAAGCACAGCTGAGTTCGACTTGCTGTAAAGGTCTCAGATTTGCTGCAGCGCGGCAGAAAGGAAACAGGTTTTTGTCTTCACGTGGCAATTGAGCAAGTTCGTGCCGAATGCAATTAAGAGCAAATCACGCACTCAAATGGTGTCAAAGATATGACCCCTGCCCTCGAGGCAGGCAAACAGCTCACGCTCGAGGTAGAGGCGGAACAGCTCGTCAGAGAGGGTGATCTTGTTACGGATCAGATAATCGGCCAGCAGAGTGAACGCCCGTTGGGCATCGCCGCGATCCAGAGCGCGCACGATCGCATCGCGTTCGTCGGGATTTGTGAATGTCGATTGCGTCAATAGTTCGCCTCCTCAGTTCGAGGCCGCAACCCAAAGCCGGGTGTTAGAAACCTTCTGTAACAAAGGCGCGCCGCTTTTGGGCGCGAGCGCCTTGGACATGGCAGCGCCACCCGGCCCGTAAGCCGTTTGGGGCTGTTACAGAGAGGTTTCTAAGCCTCACCCTCCGTGTGCGGAGCGCGTCTGTGTTATGCTAGGTTCGCGCAGTATTTGCAATGAAAACACTAAAAGATGATGCGTTTGATAATCTGCACGCGCAGGTCACTCGCCAAGAACATATCGTTATGTCTATCGGTATGGATTTCGACATTTAACGATTTGCGTTAGTATCCTGTGATGCGGAAGCGATCGTCACCGGAGGGCGAAGACCGCAAAACGGGCTTCGGGAGCGTGAGCTCCTAGAGCGCGGCCGGCACGGCGCGCCAAAGCACGCGCATATCAGAAACCTAGTCTTGAGAGTGGGCAGTAAATCCACTTCAATCGAACTTGATAAGCTTGTTATTTAATTGCCGGAAGTGGCGATTTCTGCCTATATCGATGCCGTTTGCGTGATAGAGCGGCTTCTTTTCGAAAGGCATGTACTGAGATGCCGTCAATCAACAGAACTACTAAACCACCGACCGGCTGGCGCCGGTGGGATTAGCGATGTGTTGTTCGAGGTACTGAAGTACGATGTCTTCGGTGATGGCACCGTTGGTCGTTGAGAAGTACCCTCGGCTCCAAAACCGTCTTCCCCAGTAGCGGCGCTTCAACTGCGGGAACTCCCGCTGCACCTTGTGGGATGATCTGCCTTTCATGAGCCGCATCAGGTCGCTGATCGCCAACTTCGGTGGGACCGACACGAACATGTGGACATGATCGGACGACAGAACGACCCGGATGATGTCCACGCCCTGCTCGTGGCAGACCTGACGGCAAATGTCGCGCACCCGTAACCTTATGTCCCCAGTCAACACCTTGTAGCGATACTTCGTCGACCAGACGAGGTCGTAGCGATGATAGAAAACGCAGTGGCTGCCGGTGGAATAGTGCATGTCCTTACCCTCTGGAAAATGAGCTTTCGACCCGGCTGCGGCTCATTTTCCAGAGGGTAAGGACATATGCTCTTTGTTTCACGCTAAAGCGGGACCGACTGGAAGTCGGTGGGTTTACTCCAAAGAGTGGATACTAAACAGTTACTTTTCTAACATAGGGGCATCTCCAACCGACCAAAACGGATGGAATGGATGCCCCCTGCCGGCTCACAACGGCGGACATCGCACCGAAATAGAAGCAGGAGGAACGAACTCGTCGGACGCATGTCTCGTTTTATCTGAAACGGCTGCGATTCCGAATGCATGCCTTTGCTTTAGACGCTCGTGAACAACATGCTCGTTTCGCTATCATGGATATTGTCGATCTGGCGAACCTCCCGCAGCGTTCGGTCAAATTCCGCCAGGGTCGCCACACGAATTTCTGCAACTAGATCCCACTTTCCGCTGGTGGTGTGAACCCGGCGCAGTTCCGGCTGGCGGCGCAGGTTGGTGATGACCTGGGTGGTGCTTTTGCCGGATATCTTGATCATCATGATCGCGTTGATCTGGCCATCCTCATAGTCTTCCCGAACCCGCGCAGTGAACCCGAGCAAGGCTCCGGATTGCAACATGCGGTCGAGCCGGTGTTGCACCGTACTGCGGGACACTGACAGGATATCGGCCAGTTTGGCGATCGGTGCGCGCCCATCCCGCATAAGCAAAGCAACCAGTCGGCGATCAAGGTCGTCAAATCTGTGTTTGTCGGGTTTGTTGGAATCCATGAATTCACGATAGTTAGGTTATACCTATACATAATGTATGGTTAGTCAGCAAAATGACAGCTATTTGAGCATTGTCACTACATTCTGAAAGCCGAGAATACCTGTGATCTGACAGGAGACGCCCCGTGACCCTTTTCAAAAGCCTTCAAGCCCCATCCTCCGTCGTGATGGTCCGACCGCATCATTTTGCAGTAAACTCGGAGACATCCGACAACGCCTTCCAGTCCGCAACGCCTTCTTCGGCCGATGATGCCACCCGTGCCTATCAGGAACTGACTGAGGCGGCTGACATATTGCGGTCCCACGGGGTCGATGTGCTTCTGTTCGACGGAGAAGACCCCAGAACACCAGACTGCGTGTTTCCGAACAACTGGATTTCCACCCATACCGGTGGTCACATCGCCGTCTACCCGATGATGGCCCCGAACCGCAGATTGGAACGGCGTGCGGATGTGCTCGATATGCTGAAAACCAACTTCCGGGTGCAAGATGTCATGGATTATTCTGGTCTGGAACATGATGGCCTCTACCTCGAGGGAACCGGCGCGATGGTGCTCGATCATGTGGACCGAATTGCCTATGCGGTCGAATCCGAGCGGACGAGCCAAATTGCGCTGGAGCGGTTCTGCACCCATTTCAACTACGAGCCCATGGCTTTTTGCGCCGCTGATGCGCAAGGTCGGGCCGTTTACCACACCAATGTCTTGATGTGCATCGCGACTGAATTTGTCCTGATCGGCAGCAGTATGATCGAACAAACCGCGCGTCGCGATGAGGTGCTGCAACGTTTGAGCCAATCGGGGCGGTCGGTTATCGAATTGACCGAAGACCAGATCAGCAAATTCGCCGGGAACGCAATTGAGCTGCAAGGTGCTTCCGGGCGCATTCTAGCGCTTTCCGAGACGGCTTTGAACGCGCTGGACGCCGACCAAAAGGCCGTGAGCTCTGACAGCGCGACACTGGTCTCACTGAGCATCCCGACCATTGAGCTATCAGGCGGGTCTGTGCGTTGTACGATAGCAGGAATTCACCTGACGCCACGCGCGTAGCTGCAATTTGGATAACTGCGGCAGCTGCAGGATTGGGCAAATTCTCGTCGATGATGGACGTGGTTTTGGGTGACGTCTGGCCTTTGCACGCCTTGTTATCAGAACGGACAGGTTTGGCTGATGCCGAACGCAGCGTACCAGCGTCAACTTCGAATCCAGAAGGCGAGCGTCATCCCAAGACCGATGACGATTACAGTCATACGTATGAGTTTGACCGGCATTTTTCGCGCAATCCGCGCACCGGCGTAGCCCCCAGCTGTTGCCGCCAACATCATGATTGCGGCTTGCTTCAGGAAAACGATACCGGCCAACAGGAAGGTTACCACGGAAGCCGCAGATAAAATGAACGACAGGGCGCTTTTGAGCCCGTTCATCAAATTGATGTCCCGAAACCCAAGCCCCGAAATAAGTGATAGAAGAACAATACCCAGGCCGCCGTTGAAATAACCCCCATAAGTTGTGACGGCGAAAGTGGCCGCTGTTTTGCCAAATTTAGTGGGCCCGGCCTCTGCGCGTGTCCAGTCGCGGATCTTGTGGTCCAGGGCAAATAGGATGGTGGCAAAGAGCAACAGCCAAGGCACGACAAAGTTGAAAAGCTCCGACGGCGTCACCAGCAACAATACCGCACCTGCGATGCCCCCTGCGATGGAGAGGCCGAGAAAGTAGATCAGCTCCCCCCTATCAAACGCTTTGATTTCCGGCAGAAATCCAAGTGCGCTGCTGAGATAGCCGGGGAAAACCGCAACTGTGCTGGTCGCATTGGCCGCGATTGGTGGGACCCCCACAAAGACCAATGCTGGGAATGTCAGAAAGCTGCCGCCCCCGGCGACCGCGTTCAACAGGCCTGCCAAGAACGCCGCAACGGCAATAATTGTCGCGTCAAGCATTCTGCGCCAGAAAGTCATACGCCGAAAACGCAAAGATATCGACGAGCGATTTGAGTTCCTCAATCATGATATGTTCATCGGGCGCGCCCAGATTATGTGGCGTGAGGCCGCAAACCACGGTTGGCACGCCGGCGTAGCGATACAATCGCGCGTCGGAGGCCCCTACCCGCATGGTCACAGCTGGTTCCCGACTTAAGATCTTGGTGCAGTTCTTCCGCAATGTTTCGATTACGGGATGATCCGGCGCGGTCCAGCTGGGTTCGAACCGGCGGGTTACTTCCAATGTGACCCCGTCAACATCAGCGCAAATGCGCGTCATTTCAGCCTCGACATCAGCGACACTTACGCCAACCGGAAGGCGAATATCGCATGTGAATTCTGCCCTGTCCGCCACAAGGTTGGACAACCGCCCGCCCGAAAAGGTGCCAAATGTCACGGTCACGTTTTTGAGGACCTCGGTTTCACCCGTACCCGAGATGGCCTCCGACTTCTCAGACCAGCGATCAATGAAGGGGATCACATTGCTGCCGGTGACATCAACCGGGAAGTCGCGCAGAGTCTTCACGGCGTCCATGACCGAGGTAAGTTTTTCGATGGCGCTGTCGCCCTTGTGTACATGGGCGGCATGGGTTGACGTGCCGGTCGCGGTCACTTTTGCCCAGACCATCCCCTTTTCGCCAAACCGCAACACATCCGGCGATCCGACGTCCCCGCATATCATTGCGTCCCCCTTTGCGTGCGGGACGGTATCAAGCAGGAATTGGGTGCCTTTCAGACCCATCGATTCTTCATCACCGGCGAAGGTACATACGATCTCTCCGGGGAAGTCGCCACCCGTTTCCGCCAGACATTTCAGCGCCATGAGGCTTGCGGCAATGCCGCCCTTCATGTCGGAGATGCCAAGACCATAGGCCTTGTCTCCTTCAACCTCACCTTCGGGGCTGCGCGCCCATTTGGATAGATCACCTACGGGAAAGGTATCCATATGGCCGTTAAAGATCAGGCGTTTGCCTGGTCTGTTCCCCCGCAGGCGCAAGACGAGATTGTGAATGGGTTCCTCAGAAATATGTCTTTCCGTTTCAACGCCGGGAATTGACGCGGCGATTGCTTCGATGGCATCGGCCACCCCGCGCACGTCACCTTCGGGTTGCGGACTTTTGATACGCACCAGCTTTAAGGTCAGCTCAAGAACTTCTTCACGGTTTTCAGTCAACCATGCGTCGATCCTGTCGCGCATGGTCGCTTCTATTTGGGATGTTGTCATATCAGGCCCTCGCCGACTGCTGTTCTTTGTTCGTCAGTCGGCGACGCTGCATCATGATGACAGCAACATAGGCAAGCAGACCGAATATATAGATGATCTCTTTCGGCATCCGACCGGACTGTTCCAAGCCCACCGCGGTGACATAGTCACCCCACGTGATACCTAACTTCTCTGCGGCACCGTTGAAAGCGATGTCAGTGACAGAGAACCGCCCGTCTTCCTCAGGGCTAATGCTGAGGCCAACCGCTTGCAAAACGTCGTCCGAAGCCTCACCAGCCGTCGCGGTGAACAGCTTGTAGCGGTCACCATATTCGGTCTCGCGCGCGACGTGGAGGCGGACTTTTTGATCTGCACGGACCGATGTTTCCCCAGCAAGCACCTGTTCCAGAGGCGCATCACTGAAGGCAGGGCTGAACCTATCGAGTACGAAATCAGGGCGGAAGAGGCTGACGACAACAAAGATCAGAAGCAACGCCTCGACGAGCTTCAGGCGCACAAACATCCACTGCAATGTGAGCGAAGAAAACGCAAAAATTGCGATCAGTGACACTACAAAGACCAGCATCCCGTGCCAGATACTTTCGACACCGACCAACAACAGTTCTGGGTTGAAAATGAACACGATCGGAAGGATCGCGGTACGGATCGCGTATTTGAAAGACTGCACGCCCGTTTTCATCGGGTCCGCGCCGGAGATGGCCGATGCCGCAAACGCGGCAAGACAGACCGGCGGCGTCGCATCTGCCATGAGACCGAAATAGAAGACGTAGAGATGCACAGCAATCAGCGGCAGAACAAGCCCAGAGGCATTGCCAAGTTCGACCATGACCCCTGCCATCAGCGAAGCGACGACGATGTAGTTTGCCGTTGTTGGCAAGCCCATGCCCAGAATGATGCTGACCACAGCGACCAGTCCGAGCAGAATGTAGATATTGCCTTGGCTGAGCGCCTCAACAATGCCGAGCATTGCGTTGTTGAGACCTGTCGAAGACACGATACCCACAATGATGCCTGCCGCCCCAACGGCTGCCGTGACGCCGGTCATGGATTTGGCACCGGCCACCAACGAGTAGAACACGATGATCGCGCCTGACCGGATCCCTTTGATCGGAGACAACCCGTGTTGGCGCGCCAAAATGATCTGTTGAATGATGATGATTCCGGCCATCATCATGATCGACCAGAAGACGGCGCTGCCCGGGCTCCAGCGTTTGACCAGCAGCAGATAAACCAGCATCCCAATCGGAATGAGGAAATAGGCCCCCTCTTTCATCGTCTTGGCCATTGCGGGAAGATCCGCCTTTGGCAGTCCCACCAGGCCCAGCTTCAGGCTTTCCAGGTGCGAGATGTAAAACAACGACAGATACGCGATGAAGGCCGGTATCATAGCATGAACGATCACATCGTAATACGAGATGCCGATAAATTCTGCGATGATAAAGGCGGAGGCCCCCATGATTGGCGGCATGAGCTGACCATTGATCGAGGCCGACACCTCGATGGCGCCTGCCTTGTCTGCCGGAAAGCCGGTTTTCTTCATGACCGGGATCGTGAAGGCCCCTGTGGTGACCGTGTTAGCAATCGACGAGCCAGAGATCATGCCCGTCATGCCAGACGCAAGAATTGCGGCCTTGGCGGGCCCGCCACGATACTTGCCAACGGCCGCAAAGGACAGATCGAGGAAGAACTTGCCCGCGCCAGCCGTATCCATGAAAGCGCCAAACAATACGAACAGAAACACATAGCTGAGGGAGACGGCAATCGGGATGCCGAAGATCGCTTCACTCGTCAGCCAGTTATATCCAACAAGGCGAGAGACCGAGACGCCGCGATGGGAAATGATGTCAGGCATGTACGGGCCAAACAGCGCGTAGACCATGAAGACCCCGCAGACGATCACCAGCGGCAGCCCCACACCACGACGCGTGGCCTCCAACAGCAAGGCCATCCCAACAGCAGATATCAGAACCTCAATCGGGATGCTGAGGCCAAGAAAGTCGACATTGAGCAGGATGCCAGCGCGCAGAACAATTCCGTCATAGCCAAAATACACATAAAGCGCGCTTGCGGCAGCAATGCCGGCCAACACAAGGCTCATCCAGGACTTGCCGGGCTGGGCTTCTTCGAATTTGGTCGGGAAAAGCAGAAAACACAGAAATAAACCGAATGCGAGATGGATCCCGCGGGCTGGCAGATCGACAAAAATGCCCCAACCCAGCGAGTAGGGCAATGGCGACGCGATCCAGAGTTGGTACAATGACCAAAGGGCGGCAACAGCGATGAACGTTTTCGGCCAAGGGCCAAAATAGTCCTGTCGCTCGACTTTCAGCGCATCATCAACCGCTGCCTGTTGCAGTGATTTATCGGTCATAAGTGTGTCCGGAAGCTAAAGGAGGTGTCTCTGCCCTATGGGGCAGAGACCGGTCTGGCATTGAGCTACAGGGAGAAGAAGCTACTCGATCCAGCCCTTTTCACGGTAGTATCTTGCAGCACCCTCGTGCAGCGGCGCCGAGTTCCCGTTGTGGATCATGCTTTCCGGCGTGAGATTGGCGAATGCCGGATGCAGACCCCGGAAATCATCAAGGTTTTCAAACACGGCGCGCACCACCTCATAAACCAGCTCTGCGTCAACGCTTTCGTGGCTGACAATGGTGGCGTAGCCGCCGAAGGTGGTCACATCGTTTTGCTGCGAAGAATAAACTCCTGCAGGAATTTCAGTCTTCGCATAGAAGGGCCGCTCTTCGATCAGCGCTTGTTCCACCTCGGTATCAAGGCTGACGATCTGCGCCCCACACCCTTCGGTTGCGACCGCAACGCCAGAGTTGGGCACACCGACCACATAGGTGAACGCGTCAATATTGCCGTCGCAAAGCGCGTTGGAATGCTCTGACGATGTCATTTCGGTCACAAGGCCAAAGAAGTCCTTGTCGGTTCCGTAGCGTTCCATCAGCAGTTCAGTGGTGCCACGTTGGCCTGAACCCGGATTGCCAATGTTCAGCTTTTTGCCCTTTAGGTCCATCCAGGAATTGATGCCGGAATCAGCGGCAACAATCAGCTGGAACGGCTCGGGGTGGACGGAAAACACGGCCCGGAACCCTTCGTCATTGACCACCTTGTCGGACTCGCCATTGACCGCATAGTGCTGCCAATCGGATTGCGACACGCCCAGCTCAAACTCGCCCTGCGAAATCTGGGCCAGATTATAGGTCGATCCGTTGCTTGAAGGTGCCGCACACCGATACCCGTGCTGCCGGCCCTCTTTTCGGCCTTCAGCGGCTTCCTTGTGGATCATCCGGCAAATCGCGTTGCCGGCCACAAAATAGACCCCCGTTGGGCCGCCTGTCCCGATGGTGATGAACTTGGTTTCTGCTTGCACCGACGCCGTTGTGCCGACTGACATCAAGGCAGATATGGCTGCAGCTGTGAGATATTTCTTCATGAACGCCCCCTATGAATTTTCAGCTTGATCAAGACCACGGTAGGGGACAGTCGTCTATCATATCCAATAATTTTACTTCATCTAACTATAATTTCAGATTATAGTTTGCCTCTATGCAGATCCGAGAAATCGAGTGTTTTCAGGCAATCATGACGGCGGGCACGATGACCCGAGCGTCGCAAATGCTTGGAATTTCGCAACCCGCTGTCAGCAATACGATCGCGACTCTAGAGCACCGGCTGGGATTCAAGTTGTTCTTGCGAAAGTCGGGCCGCCTTCAGCCTACGCCTGAGGCATTGATCTTCAATGAAGATGCACAACGGATGCTTGAGGCTGTCGTTCGCACCAATGAGGCTGCGTTGAGGTTGCGCCACGGGGAGCGTGGGCATCTGACGATATCCGCTTTTCCCGGCGTCTCGATCCGGGTGCTGCCCAAAATTATCGGCCGCTTCCTTGAGACCCGTGAGGATGTTAGGATCCGGCTCTTGTCGCGCAGTTCTCATATCGTGATTGAGCAGCTTCCTTCCCAGATGTTCGACATCGCAATTGCAGAACGACCGTCGCAATTCGTAGGTGTCGATGCTGAGACGTTTACCTATGAATGTTGCTGCGTCCTTACAAAGGACCACCCTCTTGCGAAGCATGACATTTTGACACCTGAACTTCTGGATGGTGTTCCGTTTGCCGCTCTGTTTCGCGATCACATGACGACTTACCAGCTAAGGCAAGCGTTTTCGGCTGTGCAGGCAGTTTGGAATGTGACGCTTGAGGCCCAGTATTTTGCGTCCCTGATTGAATATGTACGTGAAGGCAGTGCGGTCGCTTTGATTGACCCAATCAACAGCCAAGGGTTTACAGACGGCCTTGTGACTAAGCCGTTCAAACCGGCTGTGCAGTATCAGATCGGAGTTTTGACCCCACAAGACAAGCCGCTTTCCAAAGTTGCTGAGAGCTTCCTGGAGCATCTTCGGGTCGAGCTCCGGCGGTAAAGAGGCGGTCAACTCGGGTAGATCAGTGAGGTGCTCCTCGTTTTCTTCAGTTTGCGCTGCCTGTCTTCGAAGTCAACGGGCGACAGCATTACATTGCAAATAAGCTCGCGCATTGGGTTGTAAAATAGATCGATGTATTCAAACACATCACGCCTTACCTGATCCCTTGTCCTGTATAGTGGTTCTCAGTTGTGATGCGCGACCCATCCCCAAAACGCATACCAGCCCTGCAAAATTGGCACTTCTTTAGACTCAAAATCAGGCCTAGGTGCGGCTCAGGAAACACACACATAACCTCGGAGCCGAGAAAATGTCTAACACCCTGAAAATCATGAAAGAAGCATCCATCATGATCGCGCTGACAATCGCAGTGGTTGCCGGTAACGTCACGCTCATGGTGATGTAATTTCAACAGTATCGGGTCAGTTCTTCGAGTGAGGAGAAAAGGCCTAATTCTGTTGCAGCATATGGGCTGTGCGGGTGGTCATCCGCACAGCCTTTTTTATTCCTAAAACTCACGTCGGCAGTTAGCCTCACCTCGCCGGTTGCAACACTTAGCGGTAACACCGGTGAGCAGTTTCAGAAGAGAATTGTGCAATCGCTTCTTGGACACACTCCGCCCTTGCGGAGGCGCGCTTGATGCCCGAATAAATGTTGGCAGATGAGCCAACTCACTCGCCCAACTTGGCCATACATCGTATCGATTCCAACACGAAATGGGTGATCGGGATGTCTTCTTGAAAACTAGACCAAGAATTGGTCAACGGCTTCGCCCTGACCTTGAAGCCCCCATAAATCTCCTTGTTCATAATGGCTTGGCCGCCTTTGCACGCTCGCAGCATTCCCCAAATGACGGTTCATAGACATCTGGCTTGTACCTCTTCGCAAACAAAAACTTGCCACATTGGAGTTTATCGCCCTATGCTTGACCGTAGGGTAGCCTATGTTCTTACTGCTGCCGCCAAAAAAAATAGCTCTACCAACCGACAGGAGGACTAAATGTCATTCACTTCTCGCCTTACAATGATGACCGCGGTGGCAGCTCTGCTTGCATCAGCTGCAGCAGCAGACACACGCCTACGGATCGCCGGAACGGTGCCCGCCGAGCACTTCGGGAACGCTGTTCTTGAACAGATGGCAAAGGACATCGAAGACGCGGGCGTAGGTCTCGACGTCAAATATTTCCCCGCGGGCCAACTTGGCTCAGGTGAAGAGCTGCTCGAAAGTGCCATCCGTGGTGAAGTGCAGATGGTTCATGCGACCGTCTATGCGCAAAAGGACCCACGCCTGGAGATCAATAGCCTCCCCTTTATGGTCACCACCAAAGCAGAGCTCGACGCGGTCTATGGTGATCCAGACTCGGAGTATAACAAGATTCTGGAAGAGATTCTGACCTCCTTCGGGATTCAGCCACTCGGGACAATCGGCGAAGGCCTGATCGGGATGATCGCGACCGAGCGCCCTGCCGACCCGACGAAAATCGGCAGTCAGGGCATGAATGTGCGCGCCTGGTCGTCACAGATTGCCAAGCAAACGATGGAAGAGCTCGGGTACAATGTGACAACGCTCAACTGGGCGGAAGTCTTCCCAGCCGTGCAGGCCGGCACAATCGATGGCGCTATCTGTTGCACGCCTGAATGGGCCTACACCACCTTCGCCGCCAGCGGTGTTGGCACCACATATGTGCCCTACAACGCCTTCATCGAAAGCACGATGATCTACGCCAACAAGCGCTTCTATGACGGTCTGACAGACGAGCAGCGCGCAGTTGTTGAAAAAGAATCCGCTGAAGCCGCAGCGGAAATCAGCAAGCTGGCCTGGGAACGCAGCCAAGGATTTGTGGACCAGTTGAAAGAAGCAAACTGGGAGATCGTTGAGTTCACCCAAGAAGAGCGTGACGCCATCAAAGCGCACATCCAGGCAACGGTTTGGCCAAATGTGGCGGACGTTGTTGGACAGGACATTCTTGATCGCCTGACCGCAAACTGAAGCCTTGTGAAGTGGGTCGCTCTCCCCGGCCCACTTCACCAAACCTGGAGCGGTCCCCGTGATAGAACTCGCTGATCAATTGCCTCCGAGAGTCGGGGCAACCGTAAAACAATTGTTAAAGATCAAGTCATTCTTCCTGATCCTTTCGACCTTCATTCTGGCACTCACCTTTTTCATGGTCGTTGTGTTTCGCTACATCCTCGAAAGCGATCTCTTTGCTTACGAAGAATGGCTTCTGCCAATGTGCTTTTGGCTTTTCTTCCTGGGCAGTGCGGTCGGCACCTACGACGATACGCAGATCAAGGCGGACATTCTCGAGGAATGGTTCAAGAATCCCCGCGCCATTTGGATGCGTCGTGTGATCCTGACTGCTATCGAGCTGTTAATAACAATCTTCCTTGTTTACTGGGCCATTCTCATGCTCCGTGACGAGCTGGCATCCTATCCGCAATGGCAGACGACCATCGCATTGCGCATTCCCTTCTTTGTCCCGCGTCTGGGTATCTTTGTGGGTCTTGTGTTCATGGCGCTGTACAGCGCGCTCCACCTCTACGTCCTTCTGAAACTCGGCGTTGACGCCTTTGCCAAACAACTTGAGGCGGATGCAGAAGCCAAGCGCATTGAACGGGAGGCAGAACAATGATTATCGCAATTTCCGTTTTGCTGATCTGTGTTCTGCTCTTTGCAGGCATCTCCGTACCGTTGGCCTTTGGCGGCGTTCTGATCTTTCTGGCCTATACCGGTGGTCATGATGTGTCCGGCTTCATGCCTACCGGGCATTGGAAACTGAACACTGTCGTCATCCTCGTGATTCCGCTCTTCATCCTTGCAGGCGATATCATGAAGAACGGCCGGATTGCCGCTCCAATTGTTGACTTAGCTGAAATGCTTTTGGGGCGCATTCGCGGTGGTCTCTCGGGGGCTTCCGTTGTTGCAAGTGCGATGTTCGGTGCCATCTCTGGCAGCGGTGCGGCCACATTGACGTGCATCGGCGCGGTCATGATGCCGCATCTTCGCAGGGCTAAATATCCTGAAGGCTTCTCCGCAGCACTATTGGTTGCCGCTAGCCCGCTTGGCCTGCTCATTCCGCCAAGCTCTGCGCAGTTGATCTACGCCTGGCTGACGCAGCAATCCGTTCTAAAGTGTTTTCTGGCAACAGTTCTGCCTGGCATCATCGTGGCCTCGCTGCTCGTGATCATCAACCTCATCATGATGCGCAAACAGACCGATATTATCCTGCCAGAACATCAGGAACAGTTCGTCAAAGCCTTCAGCAAGAAATCCTTGGCGGCCTTCCCGGCGCTGATGATGCCGATTATTATTTTGGGCGGCATCTATGGCGGCATCATGACGCCTACCGAGGCTGCCGGTGTTGCTGTGATCTACGCAATCCCGATCGGGTTCTTTGTCTACAAAGGTCTGAACTGGAAGATCTTTATGGACACGTTGAAGGAGTCATCCGTGACGATTGGCGTGGTCATGGTGATGATTTTCATGGTGTTGATCGTCAGCCGTTTCCTGATCTTCGAAGACATCCCAGGATTGGCACAGGACTTGATCTTCTCGATTTCGGACAACCCGATTGTGGTGCTCTTGATGATCAACCTCACAATGATCCTCATTGGCATGATCATGGATGACTTCAGCGGTCTTATCTTGAGCGCTACTCTGCTCTTGCCGATTGCCACGAGCGTTGGTGTGGACCCGATCCATTTCGCGGCGATCCTCGGTGTGAACCTCGGCATGGGCAACATCACGCCCCCCACTGCGCCTCTATTGTTCCTCGGCGCACGTGTAACGGGTGCACCGGTGCAGAAAATGCTTGGGCCAACGATGATTTTCATCATCTTCGCCTGGTTGCCGACACTTGCGCTCACAACCTTTGTGCCTGGCGTGGCGCTTTGGTTGCCTGAGCTGTTGCTCGGATAAGAGAGGGAGCGGCATATATGACGCGGCACTATTCTGCTCTCTCACTCCTTCGAGAAGGTCTCAAAGGACATACAGGCTGGGCCCCGCTTTGGCGGAGCCCGGCACCCAAAGACACCTATGATGTCGTCATAGTCGGCGGCGGGGGCCACGGGTTGGCCACGGCCTATTATCTGGCAAAGAACCACGGCGTGACCAATGTCGCCGTGATCGAAAAAGGCTGGCTTGGCGGGGGCAATACCGGGCGAAACACGACCGTTATCCGCTCCAACTATTTCTACCCTGAAAGCACGGCGCTGTATGATCTTTCGGTGCGGCTCTATGAAGGCCTGTCGCGCGACATCAATTACAATGTGATGTTCTCTCAACGCGGCATGATGGTGCTGGCCCATTCCGATGCAGAAATGGAATTGGCCGCGCGTACGGTCAATGCCATGCAACTGGGTGGCGCAGATGCCGAACTTCTGGACGGCAAAGAAGTCCAGAAGAAAGCACCCGTCCTGAATTTCCGGGACGATGCACGCTATCCGATCCATGGAGCGATTTTCCAGGGACGTGGCGGCACCGGACGTCATGACGCTGTGGCCTGGGGCTATGCGCGCGCGGCGGACCGGCTTGGTGTCGACATCATTCAGAACTGCGAAGTGACCGGGTTTTTGATCGAAGGCGGTGTTTGTAAGGGCGTCGAGACATCTCAAGGCCTGATCCGATCTGGCAGCGTCGGAGTCGCGACTGCGGGTCATTCATCCGTACTTGCCGAAATGGGTGGCTACAAATTGCCACTGCATTCCTATGCTTTGCAGGCTTTTGTGACTGAAGCGATCAAACCCTTCATGGACACGGTGGCCTTCTCTCCGATGACCGGCAGCTATTTCAGCCAATCCGACAAAGGTGGGCTGGTAATCGGTGGCGGTTTGGACCGGGTGCCGTCCTATGGGCAGCGTGGCAACACCCCGACCCAGGAAACGGTCCTGGCCGGGATCATCGACATGGCCCCTGCCCTCGCAAAGGTCAAACTGCTCCGGCATTGGGCAGGCATTGTCGATGTGAGCCCTGACAGCTCCCCATTAATCGGGCCGTCCGGGACTGAGGGGATCTATATCAATTGTGGATGGGGCACGGGCGGGTTCAAGGCCATTCCGGCGGGCGGATACCTCTTCGCTCATTTGCTTGCCAATGGCGCGCATCACGACATCAGCCGACCCTTTGATCCGGGTCGGTTTAACACCGGTCACCTCATCGATGAGGCCGCTGGTTCTGGCATTGCCCATTGAGGATAGTATTGAATGCAGCAGTTCCCCTGCCCCTTTTGCGGATTGCGCGACGAGCGAGAGTTTCACTTCGCCGGTGAAGCCGGGAAAACCCGACCGGACACGACCAAAGAGATCAGCGACGCCGATTGGACGACGTATCTGTATTACTGCACCAATGCCAAGGGTCCATCCCGCGAAATCTGGGTGCATACAACCTGCCAGGAATACTTTGTCATGACGCGGGACACAGTCTCGATGGAAGTCCTATCGACTGAAGCTTTGAACGAGGATGCGGCATGAGCGGAATGCGGATCAAAGACGCAGGTCTGATCGACCCAAGCAAACCCATCAAGTTCACGTTTGATGGCAAGGCCTATAGTGGGTTTAAGGGTGACACGGTCGCGTCCGCTTTGTTGGCCACTGGTATCCGTGTCTTCGCGCGCAGCTTCAAGTATCACAGACCACGCAGCGTCTGGGGGGCCTGGTCAGATGATCCCAATGCGATTGTCGATATCGCGTTGGATGGGATTTCATATCCCAATTGTCAGGCCACGACGACGGCTCTGGCCGAGGGCATGGAGGTCCGCTCGATCAATGCCTGGCCGTCGGCAGAGCGAGACGTGAAAGGCGTTCTAGACCTGGCACACCGGTTCCTGCCGGCCGGGTTCTACTACAAGATGTTCATGTGGCCCGACTGGCACCTGTTTGAGCCAATGATCCGAAAGATGGCCGGTCTCGGAACGCTCGAAAAAGAAGTGTCGGACCAATTCCAATCCGCAATCCTGCACGAGCATTGCGATACGCTTATTGTCGGAGGGGGGCCTGCCGGTTTGACGGCAGCGCGCGTGGCCGCCGAAGCGGGCAAGTCGGTTACGCTGGTCGATGATCACGCGGAACTGGGGGGCAGTCTCTTCAGCATGGCCCATGCCAGAGGCTTGAACGCCTCGGATTGGGTCGCGGAACAAACCGCTGCCATACAATCTGCAGGCGGTCACATCCTGACCGATACCACTGCAATCGGTGTGTACGATCACCGCATGATCTCGCTGGTCACAGATCGCGGGTTGGGCACAGCACCCATCTTGCGCAAAATGCGAGCCGATCACGTCATCATCGCAACCGGTGCCATTGATCGTCCGGTTACCTTTGTGAACAATGATCGCCCCGGTATCATGTCCGTTGATGCGGGCACCGAATACCTCGCGCGTTATGGGGTTCGGGTGGGAGAGAAGATCGCCTTTCTGACCAACCGTCCGGATGTGTCGACTAACCTGGAGCAATTGGCGGCGGCGGGCGCTTCCATAGATATAGTGGAAGCCGCTACGCCGCACATCCAAGCGATCGGCACGAAGTCCATCACGGGCCTCGTTGTCGGTGGGAAGAGCATCAGCTGCGACACAGTCTTGGCCTCCGCAGGACAGACCCCGCTTGTTCACCTCTGGCGCCATGCCGGCGGCAAGCTTGCATGGGACGAGGACCGGCAAACCTTTATTCCATCAGCAGGCCCGGACTGGATGCGCGTGATTGGCGCAGCTGCTGGTACGTTTGATTTTGACGTTGCCGTTCAAGAGGCAACAGCTGTGGCGCTGAAGGCCCCTGCACCGCCGCGGTCAATCTACAAAGTCACGCCCCTTAGACCCGATTTGGCCAATAAGGGTCGGCAGTGGATCGACTTCCAACACGATGTCACGCTCAAAGACGTGGCACTTGCACACCGCGAAAATATGGTCTCGGTCGAGCACCTGAAACGGTACACGACACTTGGAATGGCCGGTGATCAGGGCAAGACGTCGAATATCGCAGGCCTGTCAGCTATGGCCGAACTCAAAGGGCAAAGCATCCCTGAAGTTGGCACAACGACCTTCCGTCCGCCCTTTGTCCCGGTTCCGCTTGAAGCTTTTCGCGGAACGAAACGTGACCGGCAGATGGCCCCGCTGAAACGCCTTGCGCTTGAGCCAGAGCACCGCGCGCTTGACGCTGCGATGGGGGAATATGGCGGATGGCTGCGGCCGGCCTGGTATGGCGGTGATGACGAAAAGACAGCAGTTGTGAGAGAATGCAAGATTGCGCGCGAGGCCGCCGCGATTATGGATAGTTCGGCTCTGGGTGCCATCGAGGTGATCGGCCCGGATGCACGAGACTTCGTCAATTTCGTCTACTACAACACCATGTCCAACCTCAAACCTGGGCGTATCCGCTACGGCTTCATGCTGAGCGAGTCCGGGTTGGTCTTTGACGATGGGGTGATGGCCTGTGTCGACGATACGCGCTTCATTATTTCCTGCTCGTCTTCGCACGCAGACGCGGTCATGGCACATCTTGAGCATTGGCGGCAGGATTCCTTTGATCCCAAGCGCGTCCATATCCACGACACGACAGTGAACTGGTCCACAGTGACAATCGCAGGTCCAAAGGCGTCAGACATCGTTGCAGAGCTCGGCGTGCTCGAGAACTTGCGCGACTTTCCACATATGTCGCTCAGGTTTGGGGACTTTGAAGGCGAAGAAGCCCGTGTCGCCAGGGTCAGCTTTACGGGCGACACGAGTTTTGAGATCTCGGTTCGCAACGACTTTGCGGCGACGCTTTGGCGTAAGACCTTGGAAATTGGAAAGAAACACGGCGCAGGCCCGGTTGGGGCAGAAGCCCTGACGGTTCTGCGTGCTGAAAAAGGTTACATCCTCGTGGGTAAGGATACTGATGGCGAAACCATGCCGCACGATCTGGGCTTTGGGGCACCACGTCTCAAGAAATCCGCGGCCTTCGTCGGCGACAGGAGCCTACATTCCGAAAAAGCCAACAGTGAAGCTCGCAAACAGCTTGTCGGACTTATCGTCAAGGATGGTGAGCCAATGCTCCCTATTGGTGCCCACATAGTGCGCAACAAAGACGGCAAACGCCGCTCTCTCGGCTATGTCACCACCAGTCACTACAGCCCAACATTGGGTCGGCCAATTGCGCTTGCCCTTGTGGAGGGTGGTGAACATGCGATGGGAGAACCAGTCGATCTTTGGCACTTGGGCCAGGCACGAAGTGCCAAGATCGCGGCCTCCTGCGCCTTTGATCCAGAGGGAGCACGGATTGATGCGTGATGATCGTAACAAATGGCCTGTCACCGTGGAATCCGAACGCCCAAACCTGGTTCGTGATACAGTCTCTATGCGCCAGGTTTCTTTGGCCAGACAAACTGTCATCAGCGGTAACTTCGAAGACTGCCTGACTCTGAGTGGACTTGAAACAGCTGTTGGCGGCGGCACCGACTTTGCCAGTGGCGACACTTACGCTCTGCGTCAAAGACGTGATCGTATTGTTATGATCAATGCCCCTGACATTGCCGATGGCTGGCATTCTGAGCACAACGTTGCGGTGTCGGACATGACGTCGGCCTATTCTGTGATCGAAATGACCGGGGCCAGAGTCGAACAGCTGGTTGCAACTGGAACCGAATTTAATGGTGATCACGCGTCGGCCTCCGTTTCCCGGCTCTGGCATGGTTTTGGCATCCTTCTCTATCGGTACGGAGATGTGGACGTGTTTCGGATGCATGTTCGAAGCGCGCTTGCCGATGCGGTATGGAACATGCTGGAGCGTCAGATCGACAGTCTGGCCAGTGTTTGGGCCGATCAAGGAGATATAGGTGAGATGGCAAAGGACATGGACGGCGCTAAATTGACCTGCAAAGAAGTAAGTTAACGGAAAAGGACAGGGACTTCAGGTGAACGCCAGAAAAAGAGCACCAAAATCCGGCACAATCTCGGCTCAGGATTGGATCGATTCTTCGCGCGCCGTCCTGATCAAGCGTGGGATATCGGCGGTCAAGGTTGAACCTCTTGCAAAGAAACTTGGCGTGACCCCGGGCAGCTTCTATTGGCACTTCAAGAACCGTGATGCCCTTTACCGCGCACTGCTCAAGGACTGGCTGGCCACAAATGTGCATCCGTTTGTCGAGGCACTGGAAGAAGCCGCAGAATGCCCCAAAGCGCAGTATCTTGCGCTCGCATATGTCTGGGTATTGAGCCCACAATTCGATGCACCGCTGGATGTTGCAATTCGAGAATGGGGGAAAACCTCAAAACTCGCGGCGCGCACTATGAAATATGTCGATCACAAGCGCATATCGCTTTATCAATGGGTGTTCGAAGGTTTTGGACATGATCCGATGTCTGCCATTGTCCGCGCGCGCACCATGTATTTTCACCAGATTGGTTATTATGCGATGCGTGTTGATGAAGACCCGGACAAGCGTCTCCTTCAAATCCCCCACTACGCCGAAATCATCGCCGGGGACGCCTGGCTTCGTGATCTTGAAACGCCCGAAGCGATCAAAGCGGCTCTTGTTGAATTTCCGCGGCGCGAGAGCCTCGCAGATCGGATCGCGCGCCGCCGCCACGCCGGGGTCAGCTAGCTTTGCAGGTCCGGAAAGACGTGAGTCTGTTTGACCACGCCATAGACAAAGCTTGTATCGATTGAATTGATACAGCCTATCTCGTGCAGGCGCTGGCGCACAAACCGCTCGTAATCCTCGAGATCTTCAACCACCACACGAAGGAAATAGTCAGCCGCCCCGGTCATCACAAAGCACTCGAGAACTTCGGGGATCTTACAGACTTCTGCCTCGAAAAGTTGAACTGTCTCGCCAGTGTGCGCGTTCAATGTGACCCGGACAAACACCATGATTGGAAACCCGTAGGCCTTCGCGTCGACATCGATGCTGTAGCCTTTGATGACACCATTCTGCTCAAGGTTGCGTAGCCGTCGCAGGCAAGGTGACGGGGACAAGTTGACGTTCTCGGCAAGATCGAGATTCGTGATGCGCCCATTCTTTTGAAGAGCGCGAATGATCTTGCGATCCGTAGCGTCAATTTTGACTTCTTTTGGCATAAAATGCTAATATCACTATTCTTTGGGGCTAATATAACAACCTAATGCCTTTTGATCCATCCTAATATGCCTGACGTGTCAGGAGGATAGATCATGCAAACGGACAGGACGGGCTTTTCGACGCGGGCGATCCATCATGGGTATGATGCCGCAGCGCATCAAGGATCTCTCAACCCACCGGTCTATATGACATCGACGTTCACGTTTGAGACTGCCGAGGCTGGCGGGGCAATGTTCGCAGGGGAGCAGGCAGGGCACTTTTACAGCCGCATCTCAAACCCGACGCTCGACCAGTTGGAGCAGCGTATCGCAAATCTTGAAGGTGCAGAGGCAGGTCTGGCCACCGCGTCGGGTATGGGTGCGATCAGTTCGGTATTCTGGACGTTCGTTGCCGCTGGCGACGAAGTCATCATCGATAAGACGCTCTATGGGTGTACCTTCGCGTTTCTGACTCACGGGCTGCCAAGGTTTGGTGTGACCGTCACGCCAGTTGATCTGACCGACCCTGCCAACCTGGAAAGTGCAATCACAGACCGCACTAAAATCGTTTACTTCGAGACCCCTGCAAATCCCAACAACCGCCTCGTAGACATCGCCGCAATTTCCCGGATCGCCCATGAGAAGGGTGCGAAGGTGGTTGTCGACAACACCTATGCGACGCCTGTCCTCACGCGACCGCTGGAACATGGCGCGGACATCGTTCTGCACTCAGCGACCAAATACCTTGGCGGCCATGGTGACCTGGTGGCAGGCCTCGTTGTGGGGTCTACCGAAGATATGAAACAGGTCCGGCTCATCGGGCTGAAGGATATGACCGGCGCGGTTATGGCGCCTCTGACGGCCATGCTGGTCCTGCGCGGTTTGAAGACGCTCGAGCTGCGGGTGGACCGGCACTGCCAATCGGCCAGGCGCATCGCGCAAATGCTGGAAGAGCATCCGGCCGTGGAGCGCGTGCACTACCCCGGTCTTGATAGCTTCCCACAGGCCGACCTTGCGCGTCGGCAGATGTCAGATTTCGGTGGGATGATCCCGTTTGAAGTGATCGGCGGCAAGGCTGGCGGCATCGCGATGATGAACCGCCTCAAACTCATCCAACGCGCTGTGAGCCTCGGGGATGCTGAAAGCCTGATCCAGCACCCCGCATCCATGACCCATTCCACGTACACGCCAGAAGAGCGTGCCGAACACGGCAT
Organism: uncultured Tateyamaria sp.; assembly: GCF_947503045.1. Lineage (GTDB taxonomy): Bacteria > Pseudomonadota > Alphaproteobacteria > Rhodobacterales > Rhodobacteraceae > Tateyamaria. The sequence goes on along the minus strand of NZ_CANNCF010000011.1, from coordinate 15,439 downwards.
CGCCGAAGGATTAGTACGCCTCTCTGTGGGTCTCGAAACTGCGGACGATCTGATTGACGACCTGATGACGGCGTTGTCGCAACACAACGCTATTGCTGCCGAATAACGCTTACGTGCGGAGGACCCTATGACCGAGAAACGACTTTACGGCGACGCTTCGAGCCAACCTGCGAAACGCCAGACCGGGCGCTGGATCAACGAGCTGGACCGGTCCCGCCAATCCGGTCCGTTCCTGGACGCACATCCCATGGGTAAGATGGGCATGTCGACCAAGGCTGTCCACGCAGGCACTCATGACGATCCGCGCACGGGTGCTGTCGGTACGCCGATCTACCAAACATCGACCTTCATTCTGCACGAAGAAACCTATGGGTCGATTGAAGAAGGGTTCGGTCGCGACCGCTTCATCTACACCCGCTATGGCAACCCGTCCCAATGGGCGGTGCAGGAAAAGCTGGCGACGCTCGAGGGCGCGGAAAGCGCAATTGTCTTCAGTTCCGGTATGGCGGCGATCACGGCTGCGGTGATGGCCATGGTCGATAAAGGCGCACATGTGGTGGCGGCAAGCGACCTTTACGGCGGCACCTATAACCTCTTCAATCAGGAATTTCCGTCGCTGGGGATGTCGGCAACCATGGTCGACAGCTATGACCTCGAAGCAATCGAAGCGGCCATCCAGCCGAATACCCAGATCCTCTATTTCGAGGTGATCACCAATCCGGTGCTCAAAGTGGTCGATATCCCCGCACTGGTGGATATCGCAAAACGGCATAACTTGCGCCTGATCGTGGACAGCACCTTTGCCCCTCCCCCGGTGATGAAGCCGTTGGAGATGGGCGTCGATCTTGTTGTGCATTCTGCCTCCAAGTACCTTAACGGCCACTCCGATCTCATCGCCGGTGTTGTGTGCGGCCCCCGCAAATTGGTCGACATGATTTGGCCAAGACTGCTCAACTATGGCGGCTCACTGGACCCTCATGCTTGCTTCTTGTTGGAGCGCGGGCTCAAGACTCTCGATATCCGTATGAAGGCCCATGAAGCCTCGGCAACCGCCCTGGCGGAGTTCCTAGAAACGCATCCGGCCGTTGAAAACGTGCTCTATCCCATGCTGCCCAGTCACCCCGATCACGCGCGCGCCAAAGAGCTGATGAAGATGGGGACGGGCAATGTGACTTTCTTTGTGAAAGGGGGCGATCAGGCAGCTCTTGCGCTTATGGATAAGCTGCACCTGCCAAAACAGGCCACGAGCCTTGGGGGCATCGAAAGCCTGATCAGCCTGCCCTTTAACTCCTCACAGGCGACAATGACCAGCCGCCAACGTGCTGACATTGGCATTCACCCTGGCTGTGTCCGTCTCTCTGTTGGTATCGAAGACCCCGCCGACCTGATCGCTGACTTCGATCAGGCTCTTAACGCCATTTCCACCATGAAAGGGGCCGCATAATGCGCAACTCCATCCCCACCGCCGCCCTCAGTGAGTTCGTCAACGAAGTCGCAGGCAATCCCGAAGAAGGTCTGATGAGCTATGGTATCGAGGTCGATTGGGAAAGCGGTACGCGTGCACGCACGTCTACCAAGCCGATGCTTGTCGGCCCCCATAAGGTCAGCCGGTCCTTTGTCTGGAAGGCGGACGAGCCGCGCCAATTGATGGGCAACAACCATGGGCCGAACCCGCAGGAATTGCTGCTCTCGGGTCTTGGCTCGTGCATGATGGTGGCCTTTGTCGCGGGGGCCACGGCAGAAGGCATCCAACTTGAATCCGTCAAAATCGACTTCGATGGCACGCTGGACTTGCGTGGTTTCATGGGACTTGGCACCAACGCACCGGTTGGCTTCCCGGAAATCCGTTACACGATCCATGTGACCGGCGACGGCACGCCCGAGCAGTTCGAAGAGCTACATAAGAAGGCCATCAAACACAGCCCGAATGCGCAGACGATCATCAACCCTGTGTCTTTGTCAGGGGACATCGTTGTGAACCAGATCGAAGACTAAGATCCTACCGGGAGCCCCACCATGACCGTTTCGCGCACCCATTTGAAAACCGTCGAGCAATTGTTGCTGTGGCATTCGCATTGGATGATCCACCACGCGAACCATATCCGCCCCAAGGTGGACGGGATCAAGATCGGCGGGCATCAAGCCTCGTCCGCGTCCATGGTGTCGATCATGACGGCGCTCTATTTCTCGGCCCTGCGCCCGGAAGACCGTGTGGCTGTCAAACCCCATGCCTCCCCCGTGTTTCACGCCGCGCAATACCTGATGGGCAACCAGACCCGCGAGAAAATGGAGAACTTCCGGGGTTTGGGTGGTGTGCAAAGCTACCCCTCGCGCACCAAGGATATCGACGATGTGGATTTCTCGACCGGATCGGTCGGTTTAGGGGTGGCCATCACCTCCTTCGCGTCGATCATTCAGGATTACATCGCGGCCAAGGATTGGGGCAAAGGTGCGCCAATGGGGCGCATGGTCGCCTTGGTCGGGGATGCCGAGCTGGACGAGGGCAATATCTATGAAGCCCTACAAGAGGGCTGGAAGAACGATCTGCGCAACACCTGGTGGATCATCGATTACAACCGCCAGTCGCTGGACGGGATTGTTCGTGAAGGCTTGTTCGAACGTGTCGAGAAGATCTTTGATGCCTTCGGCTGGGACGTGGTGCGCGTCAAACACGGCGCTTTGCAACGCGCGGCTTTCGAAGAACCGGGCGGCGATAAGCTGCGCGACTGGATTGATGCCTGCCCCAATCAGGAATACTCGGCTCTGACCTTCATGGGTGGTGCTGTCTGGCGCAAGCGGCTCATGGACGATTTGGGCGATCAGGGCGATGTCACAGCGCTGATCGACCGGAGCAGCGATGACGAATTGGCCGCGCTGATGGAAAACCTTGGTGGCAACTGCGTCTCCACGATGGCCGACACCTTCGATGCCATCGACCACGACCGCCCGACATGCTTTCTGGCCTATACGATCAAGGGCTGGGGCACGCCCATTGCAGGGCACAAAGACAACCATGGCGGCTTAATGAACAAGACCCAGTTTGCGGAATGGCAAAAGCATATGGGTGTGGCAGAGGGTCAGGAATGGGATCGCCTCGCAGGTGTCAAAGATATCGCGGCCATAGAGGTCTTCCTCAAAGATGTCCCCTTTTTCGCCAGCGGTCCGCGCCGCTTCAGCGATGCCAAGGTTGCCGTTCCTGCAATCGACTTCAGCAGCGACCGTGAAATCTCCACTCAGGCTGCCTTCGGAAAGATCCTTGATGATCTGTCCAAGGGCGACAGCGATTTGGCCGCACGGATCGTGACCACATCGCCGGATGTGACGGGCACTACAGGATTGGCGTCCTGGGTCAATCGTCGCAAGCTTTTTGCGCGCGCAGAACAGGCGGATGCCTTTATCGAACACCGCATCCCTTCCACGGCGAAATGGGCCTTCACACCGGACGGACAGCATATCGAGCTTGGCATCGCCGAGATGAACCTGTTCCTGCTTTTGGGGGCTGCGGGCCTGTCGCATTCTCTCTTTGGCAAGCGTCTTTTGCCGATCGGTACGGTCTACGATCCCTTCGTACATCGTGGCCTCGATGCTCTGAACTATGCCTGTTACCAGGACGCGCGGTTCATGATCGTCGGCACGCCCTCGGGTGTGACGCTTGCGCCCGAAGGCGGTGCGCACCAGTCCATCGGAACACCCCTGACCGGGATGAGCCAGGATGGATTGGCGAGCTTTGAGCCGGCCTTTGCCGATGAGCTGGCCGTGATCATGGAATGGGCCTTTGACTATATGCAGCGCGACGGTGAGGGCGATCCCGATGAGCGTACATGGCTCAGGGATGAGACCGGAGGGAGCATCTATCTACGTCTGACGACAAACCCGATTGAGCAGCCTGGCAAGCGTCACGACGACGCCTTTCGGCAAGGTGCCATCGATGGGGCCTACTGGCTGCGCAAGCCGGGACCAAACTGCGATGTTGTGATCGCCTATCAGGGTGCAGTGGCCTCTGAAGCGATCAAGGCGGCGGGCATGATCGGCGAAGGACGACGCGACATTGGCGTCCTGGCTGTTACGTCAGCGGACAGATTGAATGCGGGTTGGACGGCCGCGCAACGCGCGCGGTCACGGGGCAACGACCGGGCAAAGTCACATATCGAAACACTTATGGGAGACCTGCCCCCTCACTGCAAGATCGTCTCGGCGATTGATGGCCATCCTGCGACGCTGGCTTGGCTAGGTGGAGTGGCCGGTCATCAGACCATTTCACTGGGTGTGGAGCACTTTGGTCAAACCGGGACAATCGGCGATCTCTACAAACATCACGGGATCGATGCCGCGTCTATCGTGGAGAAAGTGCAAGGATTGACGGACGGTCGGCATATCCAGATTTCTGCGGCTGTTTGAGCGCGCCCACATCATTGCATGGTGGACTAAATGAAAGGAGCGCTGCGCCAAGCATGGTCACTTTCTAATGGTGCACCTTGCACTTGACCACCTGAAGCAAGGTGCTTGCATGAGGCGCACTTGTGCCCACTAAGCCTTGGTGTTTACTGCCGCTGTGATTTCAGATCATCAGAACCATTCGAACGCGATCTTCAAGATCATCGAGTAGGCGTTCTGCGGTCCAACCCGCGCGGCTACGATGCACGTGCCCCTGGCGCATGTCATGGAGCAGTCGAGCGCGATCCTGCGATGGAAAGTCCTTTGGCAAATTGCCAAGTGATTTCTCTTTGTCGAACCTTGCGGCAAGCCGAGTGTCCGTTTCGCGAATAGCCTTCTCCATGCGCTCCGCTACGCCTTCGACCTCACCCACTGTTGTGGCCACGCAGGATGCCAAAAAACAACCGCGCGGGGCACCCTCTTGCTGGGTAGAATGTGAAACAACGGATGTCAGAAAGCCACGGACGGCATCCTCAATCGATGCCGCGCCCTCAAAGGCAACGATCGGTGCACAGCCATCGACATCGGCGTAGCGGTCGATGGTCTTGAGGTAGAGCTCGCGCTTGTCGCCAAATGCCGCGTATATGCTTGGCCCGCTGATTTTCATCGCGGCGGTCAGGTCTTTCATGGAAGTTGCGGCATACCCTTTTGTCCAAAAAGCGTTCATCGCCGCCATCAGCGCTTCAGCTTCGTCAAATGTACGTGGCCTGCCTAATTTTTTTGTATCGTTCAAAATAAAAGTCCTTGACTGCCGTTGCGCTTTATTTATGTATCGATTGATAGATAAGTCAAGGAGTCCATTCATGTCATCCAAAAAGCCCGCACCCGGTAAGGTATTTCCGGTTATCGAAGTTCCCTCACTCGGCGGCGGCAACATTCGGTTGGGTGAAGCGAGCGACGGATACGATTGGCAATTAATTATCGTCTACCGCGGCAAGCATTGTCCGATCTGCACTCGCTATTTGCGCGAATTGGACGAGACCGTCCAATCGCTAAAAGAAATGCGTATCGAAGCTGTAGCTGTCTCTTCAGACAGCAAGGAACGGGCCACCAGTCAGATTGCTGAAGTCTCCCCGAGTTACCCAGTCGCCTATGGCCTGACAATCGACCAGATGCAGGCGATTGGCCTTTATATCTCCAGCCCGCGCCATGGCATTAATGTGGAGGGTCCATTTGCTGAACCGGGTCTGTTCGTGGTGAACGAGGACCGCGAGTTGCGCATGGTCGATGTTTCAAACGCCCCTTTCCTGCGCCCTCAATTGCCATCCGTGGTCAGCGGCCTCCGGTTCATGCGTGGGATGACCGAGGCGTTTCCAGCAAACGGTACATACGCCTAAAACACCGCCGTCCCAACAATCCCCGAAAGGATACCTTCAATGACCATGACACCTGATCATGCAAATGTTGCAGCCGTGAAGGCGACACTCGACGACCTCATCGGTGGCGTTTCAGGGCATTCATTTGATGTGCTGGATCGCATCTACCACCGCGACATGCGCACCTACCTCTTAGCGGATGGTGGCGTTCTGATGCAGAATGACAAACTTGGCTTCATGGAGCACGTAAAAGGCGCCATGGCCCAGATGGGAGACCCGAACCCCTGGGCGGAATATCACCTTGTTGAGGCTGATGACACGCGTGGGCATATCCTGATCAGCCGCAAGAACAACGTCACAAATCGCAAGCAACTGCTGACGTTGAGCATCGACTTCGTGCTTGAAGATGGCCGCTGGCAGATCATTCGCGAAGTCATCATGACCCGAAACGATGATGCCTAACCGCCTCCCCTCTCAAAATGTCCACGAGGGAGTCGGATTCTCCACTTTCATAAATAGGAAATTGCACATGAAAACTCTTCTACCTTTAGCCTTTTTGGCTATGACCACATCGATTGCACTTGCCGATGAAGATGCCGCCTCAAACCTGAACGCCGTCAATGATCGTTTCAACGAGGCGGCCGCTGCCCACGACGCTGAAGGTCTGATTGAGCTTTACGCCGATGACACGCTCTGGATTGCACAAGGCGCACCTGTAACGCAAGGACTTGAGGGGCCGAGGCAGCTCTTTGAATTCGTCACCGCGAACAAGGGAAACGTTACCCATACGATTGACCACCTTTTTGTGTCTGAGGATGCAACGCTGGCGGTTATGATCGGCTCGGTTGACGCCGTGATCGAAAGTCAGGGCATGGACGCTACGGGTACGTATCTTTTCGTCCTGGAACCAGAGGATGACGGCTGGGAAATCGTCACCGACATGTGGCACCAACACGCACAACAGTAACCGATCGGATGAGCCAGCCTGAAAGGCCTGGCTCATCCATCAAATTCCATAGCAGCGCTTGGAAGAAACGACTCAAACGAACGCTCAAGCAGACTATTTAGGGTTTGAAGCCCCTCGCTTCCATGTGAATGGTTGCGCGTGGCTCCATAATTTCGCTTCGATCGCGCGATAAATTGACACTAAGCCAGTATTCGGTTTGTCGCTGAGCTAAACTAAGTCAAAAGAGCCCGAATTTCTTCTGATGCCTTCGTATTTACGATCTCGTTGAAGCGCTCGGTAAATGGATCGATCTCGTAAATTGAATCAATCTGCCCCACGACCCTATCTTTTTCATCAAGCACAAGGATCGTTGGGTATGCTTGGATCCCCAATTCAGCTGATTGCGCATAACTGGCGGCAACATCCGGGGTGTCCTCTGTGGCGCCGGCAATCGCGTCAGTATCGAGCGCCGGGAACCCGTGGGCGGCGCAGATGTCATCGTAAGTTACCGCGAGATTGACGTCTTTTCCCTCAAGAAAATGTGCATCCTGCAAGATATGCGCAAACTCAAGCGCCCGATCCGGTGCCAGTTTTTTCATCTGCAGGATCGCAAGACTTGGCGGCGCAGAAATGCTCAGCGGCGCATCTGCTTGCTGCAACATGTCCCGGAACGGCTGACCGATAGCGCGGCCAGTCACTCCTGTCATTTTGACCTCAGCTTGGGCAATATAATCTGCCATGTCAGCGTAGCTGCCGACCCGCTCACCTTTGACCAGACCACCTGGGATGACATCGATTTCGATGTCAGGATGAGCTGCGGCAAATGCATCAAGCGTCGGGGTAAACCCAAAGCACCATCCGCAGAGCGTGTCATGACCATAGATAAGTTTGGTCTTTTTCATGAGGCTATCCTCTTGTTTTTGAATGCTCAGGCCCTGCCGCCCATGACTTCGGCTACGGACTTGATTTTTGGAAAACCGTTCAACGATTCAAGCCGGGCAATCCAGGCCTGTACATTCGGATAGTCCGCAAGCGAGACCCCGGCCTCTTCAACGGCGGCGATGTATCCGTAGTTGGCTACATCCGCGATCGTCGGCGCTGTGCCTACGAGCCAATTGTTTTCTGCCAAATGCGGTTCAAAAAGCGTTTTCAGCAGCGCGTGAGTTTTCTCGACAGCTTGATCGTAGTCAATTGGGACACCCAAGAACTTGGAGAGCCGAGCACCGCATGGTCCCTCAAAAACCTCCTTCACGCTCGTCGCCAGCCATTCCTGAACCTTACCCGCAAGCTCGGGATCATTGGGAAGCCAGGAACGGGCAGGATCATATTGCAGCGCAAGATAGGTCAGGATGGCAGTTGAATCGCGCAAGACCACATCGCCGTCTTGAAGCGTGGGCACTTGCCCGAGCGGATTGAGCCTCAAATACTCTGGCTGTTTGTGCGCCCCACTTTGCAGGTCAACGATGACATTTTCATAGTCCAAGCCCAGAAGCGCTAGCATAGCGCTTGCTCGATGTGCGTGACCGGAGACGGGATGATCATAAAGTTTCATGTCTTTATCCTTAGGATTTGAAAGCTGTGGAGTGATCCGACACCCATTGAGAGAAGGATGTCAGTTTGATGTTGAAGCGGTTCTCGATGGCGCCGGCATCGGTCACAAAGCCCGGCTGGAACTGATCGGGATTGGCCTGAATGCCGCCGTACATGCCCGCGATCATACTGGCGACTTGAGGGCTCCCCATCTTGGCCAGATGTGTTTCAAATTCAGATGCGGGCATCGTTTCAAATGCCAGCTCGGTGCCAAGCGTATCCCCCATAATCCGGGCCAGATCGTCGCCATCAAGGGCCTGAGGGCCGCCAAGTGTCAGCACCTCATTGGGCAGCTCGCCCTGAAGAGCCTTGTCTGCCACCCGCCCGAAATCGGCCGCAGCGCCCCACTGCATCTTGAAAGTGGCCGGCGTTGGATAAAGCAATTTGCCTTGCGCAAGACCGGCGGTGGTCCAAGGACCAAGCAGGTTTTCCATGTAAGTGACCGGGGTCAGGCCAAGGAACGAAAACCCGTCCTCCTGCAATGCCCGTAGCAACACAGCTCCTGGATCAGTCGTCGAAGCGGGGTCCATGATCGGACCGCCTGTGTTCCAGACGATTTTCTTGACGCCCGTTGTCCGGGCGGCGCTGAGCGCATTCAACCCATAGGCATTCCGGTCATCATCAGGATTAGTGATCAGCGGCACATGAAGAAATAGCGCATCGCGCTTATCACTCGCGGCAATCAGCCCGTCCTGATCCGCCATGTCTCCAATAATGGCTTCGACACCAGCGGCTCTCCACCGCTCAGCTCCGGCCTCGGAGCGTGTGAAGACACGCACGTCATGCCCGGCATCGACCAGCGCCTGCGTTCCGGCCGCCATCTGCGCACCGTTGGCGCCATATGCAAGAATTCTAAGGGTCATGAGATCATTCCTTTTCTGGAGCAAGGTCTGGATTGACAGGAGAGTGCTCAGCCAAGGACCACCGAAGCGGTGTGGCTTTGGCGGTGCGGCGAACACCGCTGATTTGGATACGTAATAGGCGCAGAGCACCGGAGGTTTGGGCAACCTCGTCAGCGTCTTCGATCAGCGAGGCCTTACCGTGCAGATGCAGCTGGTCACCGGTTTCAAAATCGATAAACAGCACCCCCGCATCAGGGTTCAAAAGTAGGTTGCCGAAGGTGTTGAACAGGTTGTTGCCCCGGTAGTCGGGTATGGTGATCTGCGACGGGCCATCCACCGAGACAAAGCCCGGCTGTCCGCCGCGATGATTGACGTCGACCCCTTCATAGGGGGCGTCTGATCCATCCTGCACGTAGGACGCGATCCAGAACGTATCCGCCGCTTTGATGAGGGTCGTATCGTCTGCATTGAGCCTATCGCGCGTTTCGATCTTGCCTCCGGCAGTTGGAAGCTCCCGCTCTGAAATCTCGCGCAGGCTGATGTACTTGGGGCAATTGCCATAGCTTTGCACCACGGTAATCGTGACCGAGCCATCGTCTATGGCCGTTACCTTGCCATGCATGCGGTTGCGCCGCCGATTGGACAGATCCAGCCCCACAACGCCGACCGCCTGCCCCAAATCCAGCGCATCGAATGCAGGTGTTCCGGCACGGTCGCCCGTTTTGATCAACAGCGTTTTCGGGTCCGGCGAGGACGCAAACCCAGCAGGGCCGGTCACGATAGACGCATGGGGCAATCCCTTTGCATCCACCGTGCCCAGAAAGATATATTCAAGCCCCTCAAAGAACGCCCGATGCTGATCCGGCATGAAGTCATTCATCAGGTGCCGGGTCATCACCGCAATTTTCTCGCGGTCGCCGGTTTGCTCCTGCAAACGCAATTCGCCTTCGTGGAAATGCTGAAGTGTCATGAGAGGCTCCGTTCGGTGAGGGGTTACGCGAGGTTTGGCGGGCCGTTCGGGCAATCGATCAGATAGCCCCAGCCGCCGTTTTCCAGCCTCTTGGCCACTTCCGTCGATTGGCCTTCCGCCATGACTGTGCCGTCCGGTGCGACGACGCTCCAATTGGCACGGAGTAAGGCGATGTCACCGATGATGACTTCGCTGAACACATCGCTTTTGATCTCAGGTCTAAGGTCCATGAAGTCTTCGAATACCGAGTGCACACCGGCTAGCCCCATGCTGGGAGGTTGATCGGGAAGGAAGAAAATCTTGCAGTCGGGATGGAACAGCGAGGTGATGCCCTCCAGATCACCTTCTTGCAGATAAGCACCGACGCAATTGGCAATCTCGCGGGGTTGATGGGCAATGCGTTGCGTCACTGGGCGTCCTCTGGATGTGGATTTGAAGTGAGGGGGCATGCAGCTGTCAGAGGGAGGGCATCCCGGCATCGCGCACCGCGTCAGGCAACCAGGTTTCCTGAATATGTAGCCAGGTCAGAGGGTCGGTCATTTCCACTAGAACTGTCGTGATGCGCGCGTTGTTGGCTTCCGCGGAAACTTTGGATCCGGTCTGCCATTCGGTGTAAGTCGCCAGCACAAGGTCACCGCGTTCATAGCGAATATTGACGTCCCGGATTTTACTCCGGAAATCCGCATTGGTTCCGTAGCCGCGTGCGATCCCTTCTTTGAGGAATGCACCACTCATGACCTGCCCTTCAGGGGGAATGAATTGCACGTCCTCGTGCAGGCGCGACAGGAAGCGCGGTTCAAGCTGGTCACGATCTGCCGTGCCATTGAACCATTCTGTGAAGAAATCATGCAGATCGACGATTTCTTTCCTGACAATCTCCAAAGTAGCCATTGTCCAACTCCTAGTTATGGGTCTGATGGGTTTGGTCGCGCTTGAACAGCGCGACCAAGGGGTGCCTTACACGGGACCGTTATTGTCGATGTCGAGGAACATCTTCCACGCGCCCGCTTCATCGCGCTTGTAGCCAAGGACCAAACGGCCCTCAGGATTTTTGACGTCGCCGGTGTCGCGCATTTTCATGGTGCCGTAGAAGCGGCCGGACACGATCGCTGTGTCACCGTACACTTGCAGGTCTTCGATGTCGTAGCCGGACGTGATTTCGGCTGCGGCGATGCGTGGGTTGTATTTGTCGCGGATCGCCTGGGTGCCAATCGTTACAGGCTGGCCTTCATTCACTGTCATAACGTCTGGATGACACGACCGGATCATCCGTTCGATATCCCCATTGTCTAGGCCATTGTTCCATTCGTCGATTGCGGCTTGGATTTCTTCGTGTTCAGTCATGATCTTACTCCGATGTTTTGGGTTGATGGGCTGTGAAGAACTGGCCAACGACCATTTCTTCGATTTGGCCAAGGAATGCTTTTGTCGCTGGCCGTTCTGCAAATTGAGGTGTCACACGCTTGGCCGTGTCGTGGTCAGGGAAGGTGAAAATGTCAGCGTACAGGGTCTGACGAGTGCGGTCGGTCGTGACCAGAGTTTCCCAGGATGTGACGCCTTCCAGAGCAACGAAGTCGTCCCGTGCCGCTTCGCGGATCGCATCGACTTCGGCACCCTCCTTCATTTTCAGAATGAAGATTTCAGTAATTTCCGCCATCGTTAGCTCCTGTGAATTGTTCGCTTGCTTACAATGTAACGCACTGCTATCGTAAGGATAATACATCTATTTCCTTACACTGTGATCGAAAAATCGAACAATGAATCGTAACCATTTTGGCGATATTAGGGTCTTCGTTGAAGTCGCGCGCCGCGGCGGCTTCCGCGCCGCCGCTGAACATCTGCAACAAGCACCAGCATCCGTGAGTGAAGCGATACAACGTTTTGAAGAACGCTTGGGCGTACGGCTGTTCGAACGCTCTACAAGGTCCGTCGCCCTAACAGCGATTGGTGAACAGTTTTATGAACGCAGCTTGCCAGCAGTGACCGAGTTGGAAGGCGCGGTCAGCGATATTGATGATCAGAAAGACGACGTCTCGGGCGTCTTACGCCTATCTGCGCCTTACAGTGCCGGCCCTTTCTTCCTGGATGAATTGATCGCCCGGTTTGCCGCGACCTATCCGGCGGTTGATGTCGAACTGATCTACGATGATCAAAAAGTGGATTTGTTAACGTCCGGGATTGACGCAACGATCCGCTCTAACACGCTGCTGGAACCGGACACCCATGCGGTTCAAGTTGGACCGGAGTTGAACATGTCTATTGTCGCGACACGCGGCTACATCGAGCGAAAAGGCATGCCAAAAGAGCCGCGCGATATCTTGAACCACGACACTATCTGTTATGTCTTTGGTCGCAGTGGCCAGCTTGCACCATGGAGTTTCAAAGGGCCAAATGGCGGGTATGTAATCCAACCAAAACCCAGGTTGGTCGCAAATGATATGCGATCACTGTTGCATTATGCCGCGCACGGCCTCGGACTGGCCTATGCTTACGCGGAAATCGCAGCTCCCTATCTTGCCAACGAGGATATGGTTGAAGTTCTTGCAAATAACCTGGCCCCCTTCCCTAGATATTCGATCAACTATCGAAGCAAGAAACACATGACCCGTCGCCTTCGCGCGTTTTTGGACCTGGCCAAAGAAGGGTCACATGTTCAGTGAGTGGTGATGTCATTTCGCAGAACCTAACCTGCATGCACTCTGGTCGACCGACACGCCAACACCATCGCCACAAGTCAAGTCTCGAAGTGGGACTGTGCAGCAGATCAAAGCCCGGTCCTCGGAAAGCTCAAAATCTGGCTTCGTCGGATAGTCGACCTTTCCGCTCCGCGACTTGACTGAACATGCCCCTGGACTTCCACGTCGACATACAAGATTTGGCGCAAGTCCATGGAATTCAGCAAAATCCAATAGGTTGCTTTTCTCCGGCATCCACAGCAAAGAGCGAACCGGGTTCTGAGATGACAATTTCGACGGGCTCTGAACGCACAAGAAGAGCACTGACCGCCGGTTGTCACCTGAAGACGCTTATTTGCCATCGAAGAGATACTGCGTGGCGTGTGCCCAATAAACAGAGAATATAGAGAAGAACCGACAGCAATAAATGACACACCGCCCTTTCTATTTTCTGATATCCTTGTGTGCCATGTCCAAAAACCGTTGCAATGCATTGGACCGGACTCGGCTGGGTGGCGTGACCGTGTAGACGCCTCCGGCGCGCGATGACCAATCCGGTAGTAGCTGCTTCAAACGACCCTCTTTCAAATCTTCCTTTAGCAAGAAATCAGGTAAGAGCGTGTAGCAAAACCCCGCAGCCACGTAGGTGCGCATCGCAAGTGTGATGTTCATCGTGGATACCGTATGGGTTGAAAGAACTTGCCGTCGACCATTCTTTTCAAAGACCCATTCTGTGTTTTCAGGAAATGCGGTGCTGCGAACAAATGGAGCTGTTGCTAGATCGTCTGGGTTCTTCACGTTCAAGCGCCGCTCGGTGCTGGGAGAGCAGATAGCAATCACCTCGAAATCTAATAGCTTGCGTGCGAGATTACTAGAATCCGACAGCCATCCGATGCGGAACGCAAGATCGTACCGATCTTCTATGATGTCGACGAGTCCGTCTGTCAGATGAAGATCTATCGTCACCTCTGGATAGGTGTCCTGAAACCGCGCCACAAATGGCGCGACATAAGACACGCCGAAATCAACAGGTGCAGTTATTCGTAAAACGCCCTTTGGCGTCTTGTCACGATCCTGAATCCGTTCATAGGCATTGTTGGCTTGGGTAAGGGCCGATTTTGCGTCTTCGTAGAAAACACGCCCCGCGTCCGTCGGCTGAAGATGGCGGGTGTTGCGCAACAATAGCGGCGTACCAACATCCTCTTCCAGAAGCTGCAATTGTTTGCTGACAACTGCCTTGCTTATCCCCAGAGCGGCAGCGGCACCGGTGATGGTGCCTGCTTCCACAGTCGCGATGAAGTGTGCCAAGCGATTGAAGTTGAGGCGTTTTCCCATGTTCGTCCTGTTTCAGGCTGATAGATTACCGAAACTGGCCGGTATCAACTGGCACTTTGGCTTCAAAAATTCTGCAAACATACCAAGCTACGTGGACAGTTCGGTGTGCCACTACATTGTAAGCTAAAAGCATACAGTGCGTCTAGTTATTCTCTCTTTTACTGACCGATAGGGGACGCTACCTCTTATCCAAAGCAAATTGGAGAACATCATGTCTAACGAAAAACTGGTTGTAATCTATGACACATTTTGCGGCTGGTGCTATGGTGCCGCTCCAGTATTCGATGCCCTCATAGATACAGATGCAGAGGTCGAGGTTCTGCACCGCCACCTGTTCCAAGCACCTTACGCGCCGAAGATGAGCGACGGTAAAGGGGCTCAAATCCTCCAAACGACGCCGCATGTCGAAGCCCTTACCGGACAGGTTTTTTCGGACGCTTTCAAAGACAACATCGCGCGCTCTGAGACTGAAATCCTTGAATCCGGACTGTCAGCACAAGCAGCAGCCCTGGTACATGATCAGGGTCCGGAAAAGGAATTTGCGCTGCGCCATCGTCTCGAAACCCTTCACTTCGGTGAAGGCATGTCCTCGGCCGACCGGCAATCCATCGTCGATGCCCTGATTGCAGAAGGTGTTTCACCAGAACAGGCTGAACGCCTTGGAACCCCTGAACTCGAGGCAGAAGCCGCGGCCCTTTCCGAGCGCGCACAATCGCTGATGGCTGCCGTCGGATCACGTGGTGTGCCCACAGTGCTGAAGATCAGTGGCGACCACGTATCCAAAGTCGACCACCAGGCCTTCTACGGTCGTCCTGAGGCTGTTCCCGCTGATCCATTTGAACTCTCGACACTTTAATCCTGCTCGAAAGGAGCGTGACATGACATCTACAACTCCCAAAACCGTTGCCATCTTTGGAGCGACCGGTGCCCAAGGTGCCCCTGTCGTAAAAGAGGCCCTGTCCAAAGGGCACACTGTCCGGGCTGTGGCACGCGATGCCGCCAAGATCGCGGCACTTCATCCAAACGCCGTTGCCGTGGCGGCTGACCTTTCCGACGAAGATGCCGTGGCTGAGGCGCTGCGCGGCGTGGATGCAGCCTTCCTGCATTTCCCGATGCCAAGCGGGCCAGATGACAGCCAGAACTGGGCAGCTGCGTTCTTCGCCGCAGCGCACAAGGTCAACCTGCCCCTGCTGGTCTACGTCACGGGCGGGCCGTCTGGTGATCGCTTCCCCTCATCTGCCATCGTTGACGGAACGACCCAGGGCATGACCGCCGTGTTGGGGTCTGGCATTCCGTCCATTGTCCTGCAATCGGCCGTGTATCTGGAGAAC
>NZ_CANNCF010000010.1 GCF_947503045.1 uncultured Tateyamaria sp. | reverse complement strand
GCCACCGGGGACGATCTGGCCGAATATCTCAAGCACAACGAGTTCAACACCGACAGCCTGCTGGCCTTTTTCAAGGACGCCTTCGGGGTCGAAACCTACACCGCCTCGGCGGGGACGACCCACAGTTTCGTGCCCGACGTCCTGGGTGGCGGCATCCGGTGGGACAACCGGATCAACTGGGATAGTGAGGTCGTACCGGGCCAGAATGCCCTTGATAGTGTCGATTTGCGCGGCAACTTCGTCAACTATGCGGCCAATTCCACGCTCAAGGACCTTACCTTTGGCGATGGTGGCGAGTTGACCCTGTTCAGTGGCAAACTGACGGTCGAGGGCCAGACCTTTGTCGGCACCGGCATGGCAGAAGTGAACGTCGTGAATGCGGGTCAGTTCTGGACCAATGGCGTGGCCGAGGATGGCAGCCTGGTGGTCGACATCGATGCCGGACGCTTTGCCAATACCGGCGAGATCACGGGCGGTGTGTCCTTTGACGTCTCGGGCGGCGATGCAATTCTCGCCACCGGTGGGGCCTCCACCACGCTGGGAGCCGAAGATACGCTGAACATTGAGGGCACGGACGCCGATGTGGGCTTTGACGGGGACACCGGCGAGACAGCCGTGTTGCGTCTGTCCGAAGGGTCGAACCTGAGCTTTACCGCTGATGAAAACGGGCTTGAGACCATAGAAGAGTTCCGCTCCGGCGCCTTTGGCGATGCACCGAACGTGCAATCGGGGATCAATCTGGGTCTGAGCGATCTGCAGATCGATGTCACGGCCCTGTCGGGTGAGGCCTCTGAACATGTGCTGATCAGCGTGGACGAGCTGATTGGTGGCTTTGGCGGGATCGAGCTGATCGGGCTGGATGCCACACGCGATGCCGAGGTCGTCATCGACTATGAAACAGACACTGTTTCGCTGCGACTGAACGCTGTTGGCGAGGGCACGGGCCTGACCAACGTGACCACGCTGGGCGACGAAAACGACGCCCAGGCCAGTGCCGCCCTGTGGGAAGCGCTGACCAGCGGTCATGGCACCTTTGACGAAACCGCCCCCACCCTGGTCGCGGATGAAGACGAAGTGCTGGAGCTCAACGCGGCCTGAGGCCTGAACATGCTGCTTTAAGGATCGTTTGCAGCACTTCTTGTTCCGTCAGGCGAGGCTTGTTATGCGACGCCCATTGCCAAGCTTATTGATGGGCCGTTTTTGATGAGCGTTATGACGCATTTCTTTCCACCCCCCGCGTCTATGGGAACGGGGCGGGAAAAGGCGGTCACGTGGCGCTTTTTCTGGCCTGTGCTGCTGGTGGGTTTTGCCCTGCGCCTGGTCTTTGCACAGTGGGCCGACCTGCCGCTGCATCCCGACGAGACATATCAGTATCATGAACAGGCCTATCGGCTGGTCCATGGCTATGGGCTGATCCCGTGGGAATACGTGTTTGGCATCCGCTCCTGGCTGATCCCCTTATGTCTGGCAGGGCTGTTGGTGGTGGCCGATGCGCTGGGGCTGGACCAGCCCCATGAATACGCCTTTTTCCTCAAGACGGTCCTGTGCCTGATCAGCCTGTCCCTGCCCATTGCCATGTACCGCCTGACACAAGTGCTGTGGAACGAACAGGCCGCGATCCTGAGCCTGCTGCTGGGCTGTTTCTGGCATCATTTCCTTTATGTCGCACACAAGCCGATGCCGGGCATATTGGCGATGTATGGTCTGCTTTGGCTGGTGTTGTGGATGGTGCGCCCGCAAACGCGCGCGCGCATGTTTGCCTTCGGGCTCATGCTGGGGCTGGTTTTTGCGCTGCGCTACCAGCTGGTGCCGGTGCTGGGACTTTTGTGGTTGATCGCGCTTTACCGACTGCGCGGAGGCGCGCTGGGGCTGATGCTGCTGGGCAACGCGCTGGCATTGATGCTGGCGGGGATGCTCGACTGGGTCTTCTGGGGCGGGTTTTTGTCCTCGTTCATCGACAATTTCCGCCTGAATTTCCTTTATGACATCGCCTCGAACTTCGGCGAGCAGGAGGTGCTGTTCTATGCCAAGCGCCTGATCCTTGAGAGCGGCGGGCTCTTTGCCATCGGTCTGATCGGGGTGGCGCTGCTGTGGGGTCGGATCTGGCCTGTGGCCGTGGCCATGGCGATTGGGGTGCTGGCCTTTCACATCCCGGCCCATAAAGAGCTGCGCTTTGTGCTCTGGATCATGCCGCTGGCGCTGATCGGGGGGGCGGTTCTGGCCAGCTGGCCGGGCCTGCGCGGTGTGCGCGGGTCTGTTGCCGCACCCGTTTTGCTGTGCCTTTGGGCCGGGGTGGTGACGGTCGGGTTTTCGGCGCGCTATCTCGGGGTTGTGCCCTGGCAGACCCCCTTGCGGGATGGGGCGGCGGTGATGCATGCGCTTGGGCGCACGCCGGATGTGACCGGGGTTGCGTTCCAAACGCCGTCTTTGCCGTGGTGGCACACGCCGGGCTATTATGCCCTTGGCAAACCTGTGCCGCTGTACCTTTGGGGCTGGGACCCGGACCTGGCGGAGGCCACGCAGTGGGCGCGATCTTCTCATATCGTCACTGAGGCAGGCGGGGCGGCGCCTGACGGCTACAGCCAGATCAGCCGTCATGGCACCTTTACCTTGTGGCAAAGCGAGACGCCCAAGGACGCAGTCGGCCTTGAGGGTTTCCCGCTCAAAACACCTCTCTACCCGGCCCCGATTCCGTCCGATTACCAGACAATCGGACAACGCACCCCGTTGATGTTAGAGGGTTGGTGACATGAACCTGCCTAGCATCACCTCCAAGCGGCCCTTGTTTCGCCATAAAAATCACGACACAGGCAGCATAGATATTTTGAACTCCACGAGCCTTTCTTCCTTATGACCCAGACCCTGGCCTCTTCCCTTTCTGAATTTGCAGATATCCGGTTTACCACCGGCATTTCGATCATCATCCCGACCTATAAAGAGGTCGAGAATATTCCCCATATTCTGGAGCGTATCGACCAGCTGCGCCGCGCCCATGATCTGACGCTTGAGGTGCTGTTTCTGGATGACAACAGCCAGGATGGCAGTGCCGAAGCGGTGGCAGCGGCGGGCTATGACTGGGCGCGCATCATCGTGCGCACCAAAGACCGCGGGCTGAGCCCGGCGGTGATCGACGGCTTTGCCGCGGCGCAATACCCGGTGCTGGTGTGCATGGATTGCGACCTCAGCCATCCGCCCGAAAAGGTGCCGCAGATGATCCTGGCCCTGAACACTGGCCAGCAGATGGTGATTGGCTCGCGCTATGTGCCGGGGGCCTCGACGGATGACGACTGGGGATTTCTGCGCTGGCTCAATTCGGTGGTGGCCACGCTGCTGGCGCGGCCCCTGACCTCGGTACGCGACCCTATGTCGGGCTTTTTTGCCATGCGCAAAGGCGATTTCGACAGCGTGAACGACCTCAACCCGGTGGGCTACAAGATCGCGCTGGAGCTGGTTGTGAAATGCGGGTTCGAAAACGTCGGCGAGGTGCCGATCCATTTCACCGACCGCATACATGGCGAAAGCAAGCTGACCTTCAAGGAGCAGCTCAAGTATATCAAACACCTGCGCAGGCTCTATCTGCACCGTTTTGCCAATGCGATGTATCTGGCGCAGTTCCTGGTGGTTGGCGCCTCGGGCGTGGTGGTCAACCTTGCGGTGCTCAGCCTGCTGCTCGTGATGGGCCTGCCTGAAACGGTCTGTCTGGCCGGCGGGATCGGGGTCAGCGTGCTGACGAATTTCCTGCTCAATCGCCGCTTTACCTTTTCCTATGCGCGCCATGGGCACTTAGGCAAACAGTTCCTCGGCTTTCTCGGGGCCTCGGCCGTGGGGGCAGGGGTCAGCTTTGTCATGTCGGTCTTTCTGCGCAGCCAGATCACCGACGGGCTCAGCTATGGCTTGCATCTTGCGGCCCTCGGGGGCATCGCGTCGGGCATGATCTTCAACTAT
Source organism: uncultured Tateyamaria sp. (assembly GCF_947503045.1). Lineage (GTDB taxonomy): Bacteria > Pseudomonadota > Alphaproteobacteria > Rhodobacterales > Rhodobacteraceae > Tateyamaria. The sequence goes on along the minus strand of NZ_CANNCF010000010.1, from coordinate 50,700 downwards.
CTCGGGAACCGGTTTCTGGTCTTTCGCAAGACGCACATTCGCAAATGACGTGTCTGCGGGGGCCATTGTGCACTGAAGGCGGCTTATGAGGATAACCTTTCTTCATCCCACGGTGAACCTGTCCGGCGGTATCCGGGTGGTGGCAACCCATGCGCAGGCGCTGGCCGCGCGCGGGCACGAGGTGCAGCATTTTTCCGTGGCCCCACGCCGCCCCGGGGCGGTGCATCAGCTCAAGTCCCTGCTGCATGGTCGGGGCCTGATCCCCTGGAGCGGGGATATGCCGCCCTCGCATCTGGATGGAACGGGGGTGGCCCATACCATGCTGGACACCCCCACCATCACCGCCGATCAACTGCCCGATGCGGATGTGGTGGTGGCCACGTGGTGGGAAACCGCGGAATGGGTTGCAGCGCTGCCGGCCTCAAAGGGGGCCAAGGCCTATCTGCTGCAGGATTACGAAATGTTCGACCACCTGCCCCGCGACCGGGTGGCGGCGACCTTTCAGGCCCCTCTGCACCGCATTGCGGTCTCGGATTATATCCGGCGCATGCTGCGGGATCATCACGGAGTAGAAGGCATTGATCTGGTGCCCAATGCGGTCGATCTGGATCATTTCACAGCGCCCGAGCGGTCCAAGACGGACGGGCTGACCGTTGGCGTGGTCTATACCGAACGCCCGCGCAAGAATATCGGGCTGGCCATCGCGGCCCTGAGCGAGGCGCGTACGCGCCTGCCGCATCTGCAGGCCGTCGCCTTTGGCTCGCTTGCCCCGGTAGCGGATCTGGCGCTGCCATCCTGGGTGCGCTATCACCGCGCGCCCTCCGAACAGGACATTCCGGGGATCTATGCCAGCGCGGATGTGTGGCTTTTTACCAGTGATAGTGAAGGTTTCGGCCTGCCGCTGCTGGAAGCCATGGCCTGCCGCACCCCGGTGATCGCCACTGCCGCCGGGGCCGCGCCCGAGCTGATCAACGCCCGCAACGGGATGCTTGTGCCATCGGATGCCACTGCCTTTGCCGATGCCCTGCAGCGGTTCGAGGCGATGCCAAAGGACGCGTGGGCCGGGTTCTCGCAGGCCGCTTATGACACCGTGCACGGTTATACCTGGGAGGATGCCGCGGACCTGTTCGAGGCCGCCTTGCAGCGCGCCGTGACACAGGCCCCATCCCCGTCCGTCACCGCAGGGCCCGTCGCATGATTGACGCCCCTTACACGCTGTTCACGCGCATCCCGCTGTATGCGGATGCGGACGGGGCGGTCCATGCGGATGATCTGTGGGCCAAGGACCTGGCCTGCCATCTGACCTATATTCAGGATTTCCGCATCTGTTGCCCGCTTTTGCCAATGGCTGCGTGCCCGGACAATGCGGTTGTGGTAACCGGGCTCAGTCAGGCTCAGGTCATTCCGGTGGCCCGCGATCGCGGCTGGCTGTCGGTCCTGCGCAACCTCGTGCCGAACTTTCTGCAAGTGCGCCGGGCGGTAAAACACAGCCGGATCGTGCATTCCGGCGGGGCAGGCTGGGCCTTTCCGCTGTCTTATTACGTGTTGTTGCTGCGCCCGTTCCTGACCTTTCAGTGGATCATGGTGATCGAATCTTCGTTCTGGATGAAGCCGGATCGCGGGCCTGTCAGCCTGCGCCAGAGACTGTCGCACATGCTCCACAGCCGTCTGGTGCGGGCCTGCGTGCGGGCGGCGGATGCCCATATCTTTACCCAAAGCTGGTATCGCGACCTGTTTCTGCCCCCCGAAGTGCCGGCCCATGTGGCCCCGGCCGTGTGGATCGATGCCGAGGATATTCTGGACACAGAGGCCCACGCCGCACGACAACCCAAGCGCAGCGACGGTCCCGCCCGGCTGATCTTTCCCGCGCGTCTGGTGCCTGAAAAGGGCGTAGAGACTGTTTTAAAGGCAATTGAGGCGTTCGAACGCCGCCATGAGGGACAGGATATTCCCGCACCGCTGTTGCAGGTCGATCTGATGGGGGCGGGTGCCTTGGCCGCGATGTGCCGCAACTTTGCCGACCAGCCGCGCCGCGCGGTGCAGGTGCGGTTTCTCGAACAGGTGGCCTATGGGCCGCCCTTCTTTGAGTTGATCGGTGAGTACGAGGCCCTGCTGGTGGCCAACCAGCAGCCCGAACAGCCGCGCATCATCTTTGACGCCTTCAGCCAGGCCTTGCCTGTTATTGCCACCCGCACGCCGGGGATCGAAACCTGTCTGGAGCAGGATCGCACCGGGTGGCTCTTTGATGTCGACGACAGTGCAGCATTGGCTGATCTTTTCGAGCGTGCGATTGCGCAGCCCCAGGTTTTGGCGGATATGGGGGCGTGGGCCTGCGACGCGGTGTCGACGTGGACCCATGCCCGTATGCATCAGAACAGAGAAGTCTTTTTGAAAACGCGTCTCAATCTTGCCGCACAGGAAAACTGTTGATCGGATGCCAAGAAATTACCTGATTTTCACTTTAGGCCCCGATGACATCATCACGCCCGACCTGTGCCATGGTCCGGTGTCACGAGGCCCTGAGCACAGAACAATAATGGAAACCCATGTCTAAACCTGTTCGCATCGCTGTTGTCGGTCTTGGCAAAATGGGGCTGTCCCATTTCTCGCTGGTCCACGCCCATCCCGATACCGAAACCCTGGCCTGTGATGCGTCCGGGTTCATGGTCGATGTGCTGTCCAAGAACACGCCCGCGACCTTTCACAAGGATTACGACCGCATGCTGGCCGAAGAGGCGCTGGATGCGGTGGTGATCGCCACGCCCAGCCGGGCCCATGCCCCGATGGTGCGTGCCGCCCTCGAAAAGGGCATCCATGTCTTTTGTGAAAAGCCGTTTTGCCTCGATTGGCAGGACGCCGTGGCGCTGGCGGATCTGGCCGAACAAAAGGGGCTGATCAATCAGGTCGGCTATCACTATCGCCATGTGGGCGCCTTCCAAGAGATGAAGCGCATCATCGACAGCGGCGCGCTTGGGCGCATCACCCATGTGATGGCCGAGGCCTATGGCCCCGTGGTCCTGCGCCCCAAACGTCAAAGCTGGCGCACCACCAAATCCGAAGGCGGCGGGTGCCTTTATGATTATGCCGCCCACCCGCTGAACCTGCTCAACTGGTTCTTTGGGGTGCCTGCACAGGTGACCGGGTCGGTGCTGACCTCGATCTTTTCCGAAGGCACCGATGACGAGGTGATGTCGACCTTGCGGTTTGAAAACGGGCCCACGGCGCAATTGTCGGTGAACTGGTCTGATGAAAGCCACCGCAAGATGTCGACCAAGATTTCGATGATCGGCACCAATGGCCGCATCTTTGCCGACCGGCAGGAATGCCAGTTGTATTTGCGCGCGCCCTCGGAGGCGCTGCCGCAATATTCCAAGGGCTGGAACGTCAAATACACCACCGAACTCACGCAAGAGAGCTGGTTCTATCTGCGCGGCGAGGAATATTCCAACCAGATCGACGATTTCATCTCAGCCGTGCGCGACGCCAAAACCCGCGCAACAGAGAATGATTTCCGCTCGGCGGCGGCCACGGATCAGAGCATCGCGATGATCCTGGAAAACAGCGACACCGGCATTCCCGTGGGCGAGGCCCCCAGGGTCAGCCCCGTTGCCACCCCCCAGAAACGCAGCTGGTTTGGCCGCGCAGGAGCATGACGATGGATAAACTTCTGTTCGGCGACAACCAGTTCTTTGGCATCAACCACATGTCCGAGGAAAAGGCCCGCGCGCAAGCGATGCGGTTTCAGGACACGTCGGCCATCATGGATGTGCTCGACATCGCCTATGATGCGGGCATTCGCAGTTTCATGTGCACCACCCACGATCGCATCGCCGAGATCGCGCAGATCGTGCGTGACAACCCGGACCGCTATGCCGATTTCCAGTTCTACCCCTGCATGCCTTATGCCCACAAATACGCCAATGCCGTGACCGATCACGGCATGATCGGTGCGGTGCAGCATTTCATGCCCGAGGGGGGTTTGCTCAAAACCGCGCTCAAGGGCGGGGCGGCGCTGGCCACCAAGGATGTGGACGGGATCGCCAAGATCCTGATCGATGCCGAGATGAAGATGTTTGCAGGCCTCAAGACGCCGGTGATCTTCATGCAGAACGTGTTCACCGACCTGCTGCTTGGCATGGGGTTCACCGGCGCGCTGAAGGTGTTTCACGACCATATCCTTGAGACCTATGACGCCGAGCCGGCCTTTATCACCATGAACATGCCGATGCTGGTCGAGGCCCTTGAGGCCGAGGGGATCACCAACCCTATCGTGTGTTCCAACATCAACAAGATCGGGTTCCGGATGTGCGGCGGGCTTGAGGCCTATACCGACATGATGGCATCTGGCCGGGTGCGCGCGATTGCGATGTCGGTCTATGCCTCGGGGGCTATCCCTCCGGCCGAGGCCATCGAATGGGTGTCGGGCCTGCCGGGCCTGAAATCCATCGTCTTTGGCGCCTCAAGCCGGGGCAACATCATCGGCACCCGCGATCTGGTGGCCCAGCATATGGGTGGACTGCAACATGCCTGACGGAAGCAACATGACCAAAGCCAACGCCTCGATCAAAACTGCGCCCCGCGTCAGGATGCTCAACGCCTATGTCCACGATATCTCGATGGACGAGCTGGTGGCCGACTTTGACGAAGGGCTGTTGCTGACGCTGCATGTGGACATGGCCATGAAACTGCAGCAGGACCCCGAATTTCACGCCATCATCGACCAGTTCGACGTGATCACCTGTGACAGCCAGATCATGTATTTCGCCACCAAGTTCCTGGGCACTCCGGTGCAGGAGCGGGTGTCGGGGTCGGATTACTTCCCCAGGTTCTACATGCACCACAAGGACAATCCCGACATGACCCTGTTCATGCTGGGCGGCAAGCCGGGGATCGCCGAACGCGCGCAAAAGAACGTCAATGCCAAGGTGGGGCGCGACTTTATCGTGGGCACCTATGCGCCCTCGTTTGATTTCGAAAACACGCCGGGCGAGATCGACGCGATGATCGATGCGGTCAATGCCTCGGGCGCGACGGCCCTGCTGGTGGGGCTCGGCGGCGGGCGGCAGGAAAAGTTCATCATCAAGTACCGCGACCGGATGCCGGGGGTAAAGCTGTGGCTGCCTCTGGGCGGGACCATCGATTACGAAAGCGGTACCTTTGAACGTCCACCCAAGTGGATCACCGAGTCCGGGTTCGAGTGGCTTTATCGCCTAGTCAAGGAACCACGTGCCCGTTTCCATCGCTATGTCGTGCACGAGCCCCCGTTCCTGTGGGCGATACTCAAGCAGCGGCTGGGGTGGTATCGCGACCCGTTCGGGTAGGGCTTCGGCTGTCAGGGTCGGGCGCGGCGTGATGTGGCGCGCGATCTCGGGTGCGATATAGGACGCCCCATAATTCGACAGGTGATCGTCGTCGTAATAGAACGCCTTTTGATCAAGCGCGCCCACGCATCTTCCCGCGATAAAGGTGTCACACAGGATCGCGTCCGGTTTCACCCGGAACAGGTTGGGGTGATCCGGGATCGCATCGAAATTGGCAATCACGCTGTGATTGCGCGCCTTGAAACTGTCATGGCTGACCGACAGGTCGATCTCCTGCCCCGAGAAAAACAGGGTCTTGGCCACAAAGGCAGGCACGTCCCAGCCCTGTTCGGGCACCGGGTACAGCAGGATCACCTTTTTCCCAGCCGCCAGCAGGTCGGTGACTTGCCGCGCATAAAGGCGCAGCACATCTGCGCGCCGCTCGGCCTCGGGGTAGGGGCCGGGGGCGCGGTCGCTCAGCCCTGCGGGGTAGTAGGTGTCATGTTCCACCCCACCTTCGCCATTGTCATAGCCGTCGCCTTCGAAATAGATGGTGAACCGTCCGGTCAGCACGACATATTCAAGGGCCGGGTCCGCATAGACGGCGGCAAAGGCATCCGCGTTGAACCCCGCGCAGCGATAGTCATTCTTGTGGGTCAGCACATGCAGCCCTTCGATGGGCGGGCAGCCATTGTACCACATGTGTTTGAGGCCCACGTTTTGCGCATCAAGTACGGTATGCAGCGGATAGGCCACCGCGTCGGAATGGGAATCCCCCATCAACACGCCGCGTATGTCGTCCCTGTTCCCCAAAATGCAGGCATTATCAGGCTCTACATAGTGGTTTGGACCTGAAAAACACCTCGCCCGGAACGGGTTGTCGTCATGGGTGAAGGCGGCGAGTGCCGCGACCTGATCGGGGATGCGCGGCCCCTTGAAGCCGTCGCTGTGATAGCCCGCCGCGCCCACCAGAATGCAGGCGGCCATGCCGGTTGCGCTCAGGCGGAACACGGCGGCGCGTCCGATCTGCCGGGGCGCGCGAAACGGCGCCTCGATATAGCGCCAGCTGAGCCAGGCCAGACCAATCGTCACCGCACACAGCGCCAGCATCGTGCCCTCGGACAGGGGCGTGAGGTTGCGATAGCGCGCAAAGACAAAGAGCGGCTGGTGCCAGAGATAGGCGCTGTAGCTGATCAGCCCCAGCCCTACGATCCATTTGAAGCTGAGCAGGTGGTGAACCAGCGTGCCCCGCGTGGCAAAAAGGATGATCAGCGCCGTGCCCAGCGTGGGCAGCAGCGCATAAAGGCCCGGCCAGGGCGTTGTGGTGTCATAGGCAAAAACCGCGAATGAGATGCACCCCAGCCCAAGGGCCGCGGCCCCCTGATGCAGCGCCGCAGGCAGGGGGATGCGACCGCGTTGCAGGTAAAAGGCGCAGAAACTGCCCATCAACAGCTCCCAGGCGCGGGTGGGCAAGAGGTAAAAGGCAGAACTGGGCTTGTGATAGGCCCCCCATTGGGCAAGCGCGAGGCTGAGCACAAAGACGGCAATCAGAACCCCCAGCATGTTCCGCCGCCCCCAGCGCCACAGCACGTAAAGGGCGGGGGGGAAGAAGATATAGAACTGCTCCTCAACCGCGAGGCTCCAGGTGTGCAAAAGCGGCTTGAGCTCGGCTGCCGTGTCGAAATAGCCCGCCTCTTTCCAGAACAGGATGTTGGAGGAAAACAGCGCCGTGGCGGCAAGGCTTTCGGAGAAATCGAGCATGTCCTTGGGCATCAGCGTGACCCAGGCGATGGCGGCTGAGACCGCCAGAACCACGAAAAGTGCAGGCAGGATGCGCCGCGCGCGCCGCTCGTAAAACTGCATCAGGCTGAAGCGCCCGGCATCGATGTCGGTGATCAGGATCGTGGTGATCAGATAGCCGCTGATCACAAAGAACACATCGACCCCGACAAAGCCGCCGCTGAAAATGGAAAACCCTGCATGAAACAGGATGACCGGGGCCACGGCAATGGCGCGCAGGCCATCTATTTCAGCACGGTATTTCACGCTTTGCATTCCATCCGATGTCGATGCCCCAGGCGCCGACCCATGGGCGGCAACAGGGCCTTTGCATCGGAAAATGCGGGCTTATGGTTAACTAAGGTTTAAAGACGGGGAAAAGGCGCAGGCCGGCTCAGAACCCAAGGGCGCGGGACAGGCCCCGGCGTTGGGCCAGTGCAAAGACGATCAGTGGCCCCGCGACACCGATGGCAACACTCAGCACCATGTGCAGGGTGATATCCGTCACACCGATCAGCAGCAGCACCTCGCGCAGGGCCGCCGAAAAGAACGTGTGCAGCAAAAAGATCGCCATGGTCGCCCGCCCCATGCGGGACAAAAGGGCATGGAGGGGGCGTGGCAACCGGTGACTGCCCGCACAGAGAAAGACCATCAGCAGACTCATCCCCAGGGAAAACAGGATCGACGGAATATGGCCGGTGATCGAGACCGAGATCACAAGGCCAAAGCCGATCAGCAGGGCGATGCCCGCCACAAGGGGCAGGGGGCCGGTTTGCGGAATGCGGTTGAGATGATCCCCCAGGGCGATCCCGGCAATGAAATAGGGCAGCATCACCATCGCCCCTCCGACCCAGGGCCAGGACCCGTCAGGCAGCATGAAGACAAGCTCCGACAGCCAGATGCTGGCGAGGAAAAGCAGTCCCAAAACAGGGAGTTTCCGCTCTGGCCGGGTGCGCAACGGGCGCAGGGCGTAAAGCGCAAGCTGCATCAGCAGCAAGGCCCACAGGAACCAGAAATGCCACCGGCCCGGGATCGGCAGCACCCACAGATCATCCAGCGTCGCAGGGGTGTTCGCCAAGGGGCCTGCCGCCAGCTTGACCAGCACAAAGACATAGGTCCACAACAGGATCGGATAGAGCAGGCGCATGAGCTTGGTGGTGACAAACACACCCGGCGCTGCACTGAGACCGCGCATGTAGAAAAGCCCGGAAATCATGAAGAACAGCGGCATGTGAAAACTGTAGATGCCGCGATCGAGACCGGAAAACGTGGCCTCGTCCAGCAGATCGGCCCCGAACAACCCGCGCCAGCTGTGCCCGATCACCACCAGCAGAATGGCCGCCCCGCGCAGCACGTCGACCCACTCAAGGCGCGCCGCGGCCGAGCTGTCAGTCTGGAGGGAGGTGGAAACCATGTTCAGTGCATCTGACCGGTGTGGTGTGAAAACAAGTTGGGGCCGCGATCGGCCGGGCGGGCCCGCCTAGAACCCGATGTGGCGCAGCTTGCCCCCGATCTTGCGATAGAGCGCCGGGGGCAACACATCCTGGATAAAGGCGCGCCGCGCGATCACCTTGTCGGCCTGATCCACCGAGCCGGGGCGGGGCTTGAACAGGGTGGTGTGTTCCTTGCGCGTGTCGTCCCATGTGGCGGTGTAGTAATAAAGCGCGATGGACTGGCGCGGCTCGCCCTTGGGGTGATTGACCGGTTCGGGATTGCCATGGAACGTGTCCGACCCGGTCGAGAAACAGACCATGCGATTGAAGGTGGGTACAAAGCTCGCCATTTTCTGCGTCATCTGCTTGTCCCAGATTTCAAAGGACCCGCCCCAGTCTTCCTGCCAGTCGCGGTTGAGATAGATCAGCACGTTCAGGCGCCGCTCGACCCGCATCTGCTTGTGCACGTTGAAATCGGCATGGATGTCCAGATGCCCGCCATTCAGTGTCCGGTGGATGCCCGCCCCGTTGAAATAGGGATCGGGGATCAGGTTATCGATGCCGGTCATCTCCTGCAGGAACAGCAGGAAGGGGCGCGAGTTCAGCGCGTAAAACAGGTTCTTGGTATAGGTCGGCAGACGCTCGGGAATGTAGGAGGATTTGAGGTTCTCCTGCGCGCGGCTGAAGCTGGCCTCGGCGTCCGGCAGGGTCGCAATGTCCTTGATCACGCCGTTGATCACATCCTCGGGCAGAAAGTTGTCGATGCAGATGTGATGATAGGGTTCGCCGCTTTGATATTTTTCCGCATAGCTTGCACCCAGTGACTTGGCCGTGGCCGTGTCGGTCAGCAGCGTTTCGGGATCAATGGTGTAGGCGAAGGAGGTCATCACAATATCCTTTCAGAATGCGTGCCGCACCATACCCGCATTTGCGGCAGGGTGGGGGCGATATGGGGTTCGTCTTCAAAATGCGGTTCAACTGTGCGCCCGGGATCACAGGTCAAGCGCGGCGCGCACCGCAGCCCCTGCATCGCGGGACACCGCCACATAATCATGGGCGGGCAGACCCGCGGACAAGGGTGACAATGCGACCCTGAACAGGCGTTTTGGTAAGGCAAAGAGATCATAGTCCAAATCGAGCAGGGCCTGCAGCGCAGGCGACAGGCCCGTGACGGGATCGGGGCTGTTTTCCTCAAAGACAATGACCTTGGGCCGGGTCCTGCTCAGCAGATCGCGCGCGCCTTCGATCACCTGCGCTTCAAAGCCTTCGACATCCATCTTGATGAAATCGATCCGGGTCAGCCCGATCTCGGCAGCATAGTCATCCAGGGCGCGCACCGGCACCTTGACCAGTTCGACCCCCGGACGGGCAGCCATCTGCTGCGTGAGTGAGGCCGAGCCTGCATTGTGGCCGGGCACGGCCAGTTCCAGCGTCGCCGTTTCGGTGCCCAGACCGATGGGATGCAGCGTGATCGGGGTGCCGGGATTGAGCGCCAGCGTGCGGCGAAAGTAATCCTGCATGCGCGGTTGGGGATCAAAGGCATGGACATGGCCCTGCGCGCCGACACGAGCCGCAAGGCGCAGGCTGACCAGCCCGAGATTGCTGCCGATATCCAGCGTCACGTCGCCAGGCTGGACAACCCGGTCGATGACCCAGGACACCTTGGGGTCCAGATCGCCCACATAGCGCATCGCGCGCCCGACATAATCCCCCGAGGGCACAACGGCCTTGCCTCCCACCAGCGACACTTCGGCATCCGACCCCCCTGCGGGGTCCAGCCAGCGGAAAAAGGCGGCATTGGCCAGCGGTCCGCAGCCCGATTTCAGCGGGTAAAGACGACCCATGCGGCGGGCAAGAGGCTCGATCATGCGCTTTTAGACCTTTGTCACTGTGTCCATCGCCAGCCCGCGGCGGGCGATGGCGTTGCGGGTGTCCACTACCGGGCAGCTAAGCGTCAGCAATTGCGGGTAATCCACCGCGTCATGATCCGTCGCGATCAGCACCGCGTCATACTGACCGGCCTCCAACGTGGCGGGGTCCGTGGCGGGGCGGGCGAGAAACTGTTTGTATTCGCGCATGGGCGGGATTTCAGGCACATGCGGGTCGATGAAATCGACCTGGCTGCCCGCGTCATCGAGCAATTCCAGCAGCTTCATCGACGGGCTTTCGCGCATGTCAGAGACGTTTTTCTTGTAGGCCACCCCCACCAGCAGGATGCGCGCCTGGCTCAGCCCCTTGCCGGAGGTGCGGTCCACGATCTCGCGCAGGCGCGCGACCACATGCTGGGGCATGTCGGTGTTGATCTCACCGGCCAGTTCGATGAACCGCGTCGGCACGCCATGTTCGCGCGCCTTCCAGGTCAAATAAAACGGATCGATCGGAATGCAGTGTCCGCCCAGACCGGGACCGGGATAGAACGGCATGTAGCCAAAGGGCTTGGTGGCAGCCCCGTCGATGACATCCCAGACGTCGATATCCATCTTGTCGTAGATCAGCTTGAGCTCGTTCACGAGGGCGATGTTGACGGCGCGAAAGATGTTTTCGGTGATCTTGACCGCTTCGGCGGTTTGCGTGGTGGGCACACGCACCACCTCGTCCACGATATTGGCATAAAGGGCTTCGACCAGATCACCTGCCATCTCGCCTGAGCCTGCCACGATCTTGGGGATCGAGCGGGTGTTGAAATGGGCGTTGCCCGGGTCTTCGCGCTCGGGTGAAAAGCCAAGGAAGATCTCGCGGCCCAGTTCCAGACCGGAGGAGGCAAGGATCGGGCCCAGCACCTCTTCGGTGGTGCCGGGGAAGGTGGTGGATTCCAGCACCACCAGCGTGTCTGCGGTGATGTATTTGGCAATCTTGGCGGTGGTGTCCTCGACATAAGAGAGGTCCGGTTCGCGTTGTTTGGTCAGCGGGGTCGGCACGCAGATGATGATCACCTGACACTCGGCCATGCGCGCGAAATCCGTGGTCCACTCAAACCGCCCGGTGGGGGCAAGCTCGGCCAGTGCCTCGCTGCTGACCGCGCCGATATAGCTGTCGGCGGCATCGAGGCGATCCATTTTCGAGGTGTCGACGTCAAAGCCCGTCACGGGGAAGCCGCGCTGTGCGGCCGTCACCGCCAGCGGCAGGCCGACATACCCCAGTCCCACGACGCCGATCCGGGCTTTGTAATTGGAAATATCGTCCTTGATCGACATCCGTCTTCCTTCAAAAATTGCTCTTGGCCGCCTTATAGGGTGCGGGATGCCATGGGGCAGCTACTGTTTCAATGCGTCATGTGTGTGATGGAAATCAGGCAGAGTCCGGACGTGTCATTTCTTTCTCGGCGCGCTGGTAAAGTGCCGCGCGTTCGGCCACGTCCAGCTTGTGGGTGGACTGGATCGCCATGGCGCAGTGCTTGGGCTGCAGGCGCGCGCGCAGGGAATCGAAATCCACCGCCTCGCTTTCATCTGACGGCCAGTAGGAATTGCAGAACGACACATCCTCGGGGGCCAGCAGGTCGGGGGCGGCCAGAAAATCGGCAAAGATGCCGTAGATGTAATATTCCGACATGGTGTCGGCGGCAAAGATCACCTCGTGCAGCGGGCGGTCATGCACCTGTTCGATCCGCTCGACCATGGCATGGGTGACCGCACTGCTCCAGAGCACGCAATTCTCGATATAGTGGCCCAGATGGTGATCCGGCACCGGCACGTCGAGAAAGCGGCACGACGAGGCGACCCAGGGCTTGTGCCTGGGGTTCTTGGTTTCGCCCTCGGCCTTGAAGAAACGCACCTTGTCCCCTTTGAACGCGTCCTCGTGCTGCAGGACGCGGAAAAAGCTCACATCGCTGTCGATATGCATGGTCGCGTCCTCTTCGGCGCGGCGCGACATTTCGATCTTGATCAGCTGTTGCAGCATCCAGCCACGCACCACCGCATTTGACGGCGTCAGATAGACCGGGCGGCGCAGCCCGGCCTTGAGAAAGGCGAAATGGCGCAGCCACGTGGGCAGCTTGCGCAGCCGGACCGGCATGATGTCTTCCTGTGCGATGATCTCGCGCTGCGCCGTGCGGTAAGGGGCAAACTGCTTGAGGTCGGCGCCGGGCACGACCACGTAATGGCGGATGTCATCAGCAACATGCTCATCAACCGAGCGCGCCAGCAGCGCAAAAAGGTCGATATCCGTCGCCATCGAACAGGTCAGCAGACCAACACGCCGGCTGGAGGGGGAGGGGGCGTTCAAATCGTTCTCCGTCTGGTACATGGGGGGCGGTTTGAACGAAAAACCGGAGAGTTTTTCCCGCGAATGATCTGTCAGAACTTGTCTGTGCGCTGCATATCGAAGATAGCGATCACATGAAAGAAACAGATGCCAGTCGCGCCTATGTCGTGATTTCCCCCTGCCGCAACGAGGCCGACTTCATGCGTCGCACGCTCGACAGTATGGTCGCGCAAGCCGAACGCCCGCGCCTGTGGGTGATCGTCGATGATGGCTCGACCGATGCGACCCCGGACATTCTGGCTGAGTACATCGCGCAGCATGACTGGATCCGCGTTGTGCCCAAACCCGACCGCGGCCACCGCGCTGTCGGGCCCGGCGTGATCGAGGCGTTTTACGCTGGATTAGAGACGGTATCGCTGTCGGATTACACTTATCTCTGCAAGCTCGACCTCGACCTTGATCTGCCCCCCACCTATTTCGCAGGCCTCATGGACCGGATGGAGGCTGACCCGCGCATGGGCAGCGCCTCGGGCAAGACATGGTATAGCGGGCCGCAGGGGCAGAAGATCTCCGAAGGGATCGGCGATGAGATGTCGATCGGGGCCAGCAAGTTCATGCGCGTGCGCTGTTTTGAACAGATCGGCGGCTTTGCCCGCGAGGTGATGTGGGATGGGCTGGATTGCCACAAGGCGCGCCAACTCGGTTGGAAGGCGGGCAGCTGGGATGCGCCCGAGCTGGAATTCGAGCACCTGCGCCCGATGGGATCGAGCCAGCAAAGCATCTTTGCCGGGCGCCGCCGCCACGGGTTCGGGCAGTATTACATGGGCTCCTCGCCGGTCTATCTGGTGGCCTCAGCCATCAACAAGATGCGCCAGCCGCCCCTGATCACCGGCGGGTTTGCGATCATGCAGGGCTATTTCGGGGCAATGTTGCGCCGCGATGCACAGCACGGCGATGCGGATTTGCGCGCCTTCATCCGCGCCTATCAGCGCCGCGCCCTGCGCGTGGGCAAGGCCCGCGCAGCCGCCGATATCGAGGCCGATCAGGCCGGGGTCTGGCAGGCGGAATAGAGCGCGCTCAGGCCGCCCTGGCCCAACGCGGTTTCAGCCGTGGACGCAGGCCGGTGAACCAGGCCTCAAGCGTGCGAAAGCTGATCTCGGAGACGATCACCGTCAGCGCGTAATAGAAGAAAAACAGCGCCGGGCCGCTGTAAAGACCAAGGGTCTCCAGCACCTTGAACCCCACCACCAGCAGCGGCAGGTGATAGAGGTACATCCCATAGCTGATCTGCCCGATCCGCGTGATCACCCGATTGGTCAGCGCCCATCGCATCATGTGATCCTCGCGCATGACGGCCGTGACCAGCACAAGGCACATCGCCAGATGGATCACAAAGGCAGGCCAGCCGATCACCGACCCCGGCAGCATCTGCAGCGCCCCGATCAGCAGCGCAAAGCTGACAAGGATCGCGCTGCGCTGCGCCAGAACAGGCTCTAACAAAGCGAACATGCGCCCGTTGTGCAGAGCAATCGCCGCGACCGATCCCATCAGGATCGGCGCATAGGGTGGCAGATGAAACTTCAGCGGCCCCAGATGGGTGGCCGTCGGGGCCATCCAGTTCAAAAGGCCCATATGCCCCAGCACGTTGAGCGTGATCAGCGCCAGCAGAACCGGCAGGATCCAGCGCCGCGGCAGCAGCAACAGCAGCAAAGGCCAGATCAGGTAATACTGCTCTTCCACCGCCAGCGACCAGGTGATCGTCAGGTTCGGAATATGCTCGGTCAAAAAGTTGGAGAGGAACAGAAAGTAATAGGGCAGCAGCGACAACAGTTCGGGCTGTCCCAGCACAAGGGCCGCATAGGCCGCATTCAGACCCACCACAAAGAAATAGACCGGCACGATCCTGAGCAACCGGCGCCAGTAGAAATGGCGCAGGTCGAAAAAGCCGTGGCGCTCTTCCTCGCGCAGCAACAGCGTGGTGATCAGATAGCCGCTGAGTACGAAAAAGAAATCGACCCCGAGAAAGCCGCGCGACAGCAGGGTGATCTCGGTGCCCAGATCGCGGAACCACGTGCTGTGATGCCAGATCACCGCCGTGATGCAGATGAAGCGCAAGCCGTCCAGACTGCCGAAATGGCGCGCCGACTGGTAGGACTGGTAGAGCGGCGTGCTCATGTGTTGTCCGTCATGTCGGGGCGAGGCCCCTCGGGCGCGCGGCCCTCAAACAGGGCGGCCAGACGCTGCGCCTCACCGTCGATGTCAAAGGCGCTTTCGACCTTTGCACGTCCGGCCTTGCCCATCTGCGCGCGCCGCGCAGGGTCTTGCGCGAGCGACAGAATGGCCTGTGTTAGAGCCACTTGATCCCCGGGCGGGACAATCAGACCGCTGGTGCCATGCTCGACCAGTTCGGACACACCGGCCACCTGCGTGGCGATCACCGGCACCTGGCTTGCCATGGCCTCCATCAGCACCACGGGCACCCCTTCGGCGAAACTGGGCAGCACCATCATGTCGGCGCGCGCCAGGATGTCGGCCACAGCCTCCTGCGTCTGGTAACCAAGGAACTGCACCGCCTCGCCCAGATCCTGCGCCTCGGCCTCAAGCGCGGCGCGGTCCGGGCCGTCCCCCACCAGCGTCAGGCGCAAGGCAGGGTGGTCAGGCAAGGCGGCGCGCAGGGCGCCCAGCAGGATGCGCACGCCTTTCACGGCAGCCAGCCGCCCGACAAAAACCAGATCGGTGTGATCGCTCGTCGATGGGGCCGGGGCATAGCGCGCAGGCTCGAGCCCACAATGGATGATCCGCAGCTTGTCCCAATGGGCCGGGTCTGATGCCAGCATAGCCTGACTGCGCGCGAAAAAGCTGATGCAGGCCACGAACTGAGCCGCTTCGGTTTTCAGATCCAGCCGCCAGCGCGCAGGGTCCATCAGGTCCGAAGGCCCGTGCAGAGTATAGCTGAACGGGATGTCGGCGATGCGCGCGGCCAGCATCGCAACCGTGGCACTGGCATTGGCAAAGTGGTTGTGCAGATGGGTCGCCTCGATCCGGCGCAGATGGGCGGCCAGCACCGTGGCTTCGACAAAATAGATGATCTGGTAAAGCAGGGCGCGCAGGCCCGGTGCACGCATGGAGAGGGCCTGCCTCAGGGCCGCGAAATAGCGCCCCGGCGCGCGCAGGGCCGCCCCTTGAGCCGCCAGCAGGGCCACCGGTTTGCGCGCGGCCTCAAGGATATAGAACGTGTCCTGCCCGGCCTGTTTCTCGGCCGTCCCTTTGTGATGTGCGGCCCCCGTGGTGCGCACCGAACAGGTCCGCACATCCAGCCCCAACCGGCGCAGAGCCTCGACCTCGCGCAGGATGAACGTATGGGACACCGCGGGATATTCGGCTGCAAGATAGGCCACGCGGTGGGCTGTGGGCGGGCGAGACATGTTGGGCGCTGCTCTTTGACCTCAATGCCGTGACTTATGCGTATGGCACATCTTGAAGTAAACCCGCCGTCACATCTGCCTAGCCTGCAACCTCGAAGGCCCCGATAGAGGGATATTGCGGCCGCTCCTGCCCGTAAAAGTCATCCAGCGCGCGCAAGCCCGAAAGGGCAGCCCCGATCGCGGGCGAGCCGGGCAGGGGGGCGGCAGCGATGACGCTGTCGGGTGGCGTGCCGTATTCGGGCCGGATGTTGAGCGATGTGCCGATGACCCCGACACGCACGCTGGCCCCGCTTGTCCAGGGTCCACCGCTGTCATTCGCCACGGTGACGCCGCTTGGATCAAAGGAGAACAGCGCCTCTTGCGGGCCATTGTTGACAAGCATCTCGTGGGATCGGCGCGGGTTGGACGGCGTTTCGTCCGCCGCACTCTGGTCTGTCAGACTGTCAAACTCGGCATAGTCAAAAAACACCGTCTCCCCATGCGCCACATCCGCGGCCAGCGTCTTGATGTCGCTCGGATAGGTCCAGTCGCGGTAATCTGCATATCGGGGCAGGAACAGCACAGTATCGGCCAGCGGTGCATAGGGGGTATCCGGTGCGCCCAGATTGGGCTGATGCAGGATATTGTTCTGTTCGGTGAAGTTCGTGTAGTAGGCGCCGCCGGAATTCCGCAGACGGCAAACCTCCACCGCGGCATTTCCGTCCAGATCCGATTCATCCGCGACCAGATTCAAACAGGTGTTGGAATAGACCCGTGCGGGCGTTGCAAGATAATCCGCATCACTTTCCACCGCGTTGAGATCAAGGAAGGGAGAGAGGCCAAATGCGCCCTCGTTGCCATCCCGGTGGCCGGTATGGACCAGAAGACAGTTGCGCACGGTCAGACCCGAGTGTTCCGTGGCAATGTGCGATCCGGTGAACACCCCGCCGACCACAGATGTCTTGTCGATCAGCATATTGTTGATCGCGCCGTCCCTGGCCGCATCCTGACGGGTCAGAGCCAGAACCGTCGACCCGCCTTCCATCGCGCTGCGCTGCATGTTCAGCTTGCCGCGCGGATCCCCCTCCTGGTTCCAGCGGAACGCAGGCTGGGGCGTGTGGATCAGCCGTGAGTTTTCAAACCAGCCATTGCGGCTGAACATGTCGCTGGCATCCACAGCGCAGCGCCCGGCATGCTGGATGCGGACGGGCCCGTGTTCGACACCATGCACGCTTTTGCTGTTGCCGCTGACTGACAGCTCATCCTGCAAAAGGGCGACGCCGACATAGGCTGAAAACCCCTGCCCCTGTTCGTAAATCGCGAAATTTGCCCAGTTGGTGACGGTCGTGTTGTTGAAGATCGTATTGATGCTGTCTGGATCGACCTGAGCGTGCGTTGCAAGGCTTGTATAAAGCGCGTTGAGCCCCGTCGCATGCACGTTGTGAAACAGCGCATAGGTGCCAAAATTGCCGCCCCGAATGGACAGAAACACATCCCCGCCGGGGTTGCTGTCCGCATACGGCCCGCCCATCGTTTCGGTGCGGGTGTCGTAATATCCCTGCAGACGCAGATCGTGGAACGCGAAATCGGTGCGCTTGCCCGGTTCGGAGTTGGATGTGTTGTCTTGGATAAAGCCTTTGTCCGTGTTGCCTCCGCACGTCAGCAGCGGGTCTTGCCCCGTCCCCGGAGAGCTGCACCACCAAAGGTTTTTGAATTGGTTGCGCAGCTGCCCGATGGGACCCAGAACATGATCAACCTCCCGGTCGAACATGACCCGGTACATTTTTGTGCCATCCGCGCTTTGCAACGAACTTTGCAAAAGCATTGCCTCATTGCCGGTTGTCACTGTTCGGGCTCCGGACGGCGCACGTGCAAAGGTGGGATCGGTGCTGACAAAGATCGTCTGATCGTCCGCGAACAGAACCTCCGCGTCCCCCACCACGACCTCCAGCGAGGCCAGGCGGGTCTTGCCCGAGGACGGCTCGATCACAAGGCAGGTGACGGTATAGGGGCCGGGGGCTGAAAACGTGTGCGAGGCAATCGGCCCATAGGCCTTGTTTGCGTCCTTGTGCACGTCCGGGATGTTTTGCGGCGCGGTAAAGACGCTGCCCGGATCACCGAAGTCCCAGAAGTAATAGATGTTGTGAAAGCGCGGATCATAGGTGTTGACCGCGTCCACGGGGCCGGGATTGTCGAACCCGTCCAGCACCACCTCGAAATTGATGCCCTCGGGTGCCACTTGCAACTCGCCGCGCCGCGCAACCAGATCGGCTGTGTGGTCGCCCGCTTGCGACGTCACCCCCCAGCCACTCGGACCTGTTGCAACGGCTGCTGCATCCGTGGCCAACATGACGTCAACCCCCGCCGCAAAACCCTGAAATCCGATACGCGTGGCCATGCCATTGCTCCTGCTGGAAAAAGTTGTGCCCGTTTGGACAGGTCAGGTCAAAGAGATGGATCGATCCGCCATGCGCGTGATGCTGCGCTGATAGATCTCGCCCATCTGGGTGGCGTTCGTGAAACTGGTGGACACCATGAACTCGGCACATTTGAAATCATTGTTGAACAGGGTGTTGTAATGCACCCCGCCCAGGGCCTGCGGCAAAGCGGCCAGGGCCCCGCGGGCCTCACTCAGCGTGCTCACCTGCGATCCGTCCTGACCGCCCCGGAAATAGACGCAGTCCCCGGCGGCACTGATCGAGGCGCCGAAAAAGAAATAGCCCGACGGCAGGTTGGCATCCACGGTGGGCGACGAGCCGCCATTGCGGGTGATGTTCAGATCGTTGTCCGAGATGGTGAAAGCCGTCCAGCCGGCTGAGCCGTTTGCCGGAACCCGCGTGCCGCCCAGAATGCTGGGCACATTCGTGCGCTGCATCACCATGCACAGGGTGAAATCCGCCGTTTCGTCAAATTCAGACACGTACCCGGCCCCAAGGCCCTGAATGCGCACCGCGTTGGGTTCAAAGGTTGCACCAGCCCCCGCAGGGCCGGGTGTCAAAAGCGAGCCGGTCTTGAGATCGCTCAGCGATCCCGCATCGGTCCCCAGCAGCCAATGGGCATCCATATCCGCTTCGGCCACCGACGGCGTGGCCGTTTCGATTACCAGCTGCGTCGGGGCCGCATCCGACAATGCGCTGACCGTATAGGTGCCATTCGGCAGCAGGCCCTCGACATCGAAAGGCGGGGTGCCTGTCAATTCGAACGTGTCGCCCGAGACCGTGTTTTCAAAGTAGAACCGTGCCATATCAAATTCCTTCCAGAACCACTGTGCCCGCAACAGAGGGTGCCGCTGGTGTGAGCGCGGACTGGATTACAGTCCCGTCGATGTCCCATGCCGGGTCAGGATCGACCGGCGGCGACGACGCATCGTCCAGCACGTTGAATGCGGTGAAATAGCGGCTGCCCAGACTGCGCAGCGCGGCCGCGTCGAAATGGATCCCGTCGGGCAGGGGGCTCAGACCCGCACTGTCGGCAAAGCCTGCCCGGCTGACCCGGTTGGGGGTATCGCTCAGCGCGGCCTGCACCGTCTGGCGGTTGGCGTCCGCCGCCACCCAGTCCGGCACCATGCCACCTGCAATGAACGGCGTGTCCGCGTCTGCGCCCGTGATGTCGGTGCGCATGTCCGCGATCATCGTATCAAGGCGGGTCGCATAGGCCGCCGCGTCCCCGGCACTGCCTGCATCGCTTTCGCCCTGATGCCACAGGATGCCGCAGAACTCGAAGGTCGGGTTGTCTGCCAGCACCGCGTTCACCCGCGCCACTGCCGTGTCGTAATAGAACCCGCCCTTGGTCCACTGACCCGCCGCAAGGCCCGTCGCACCCTTGGCATCGGGCACCAGCAGCAATGTGTCATTGGGGTGCGCTGCGGCATAGTCGATCGCAAATTGCAGGGCAGGACCCATAAAGGAGGGATCGCCGTCGTAGTGATCCAGCAGGGTCTGTGCCGCTACGATATCGCCACTGTTTCCGCCCGAGGCGCGCCCGGACCGGGCCACCTGCAGCACACCTCCAGGATAGGCAGCACCACCATCAAAGGGGGCAAAGCCGACCATGTTGGATTGACCCATCAGGGCCAGAACCCGGGTCCGCGACACGATCCCGACCGCGTCCGAGGCCTGCACTTGCGTGCCCCCACCGGCTTGGGTCGCGGTCTCGCGCAGGCTCAGGGATGTGCCCAGATCGCCCGATGTCAGGACGTAAGAAGGGGCAGTTTCGCCAGCGATATCCACTCCGTCGCGCTGCCATTGCACCGTGATGACCGCCGCCGGCAGGGCCGCATCGAACACCCACAGACCGGGCATATGCCCGATGGGCTGGCCAATGGCGGGCACCGCATCCAGACGGGCCGGCACCAGATTGACCGGGCCTGCGGCAAGGGCGGCCTGGGTCACGGAATAGGTCCCGGCATAATCCGCTGGTGCAGAGACTGTTATTTCGACCGGATCAAGGTTGCTGAGCACTTCCAGCACGCCGCCGGGTGTCAGAACAACCTCGCTGACCGGATCAGGTGCCTCGATTGACCCTGCATCCGGATTGAGCCCCCCCAGAGCCAGGGAAATCGATAGCATCAGTACATGGCCACGATGTTGGTCGCTGTCGTGCCTGTCTGCCAGACCCGTTGCGCCCGGACCGGAAACGCGCCGCCCGCCGCGACAAAGACAGTCGCCTCGTCACCGCCCACGGTGGTGACACGGACAAAGCCGCTCTGGGCCACGTTGAGCGCACGACTTGCAACCGCAAGGTCTGTCGCATCATCCGGAACAACGGCCGTGAGATAAGACGCCGGGCTTTCAAGGCCAGGTGTGTATTCCTGAAAGGTATCGGCCAATGTAACATCTCCTTGAATGGGGGCAGGCCCCGGTGCAGGGCGCAGCGCCGGAAAAGATGTTACAAACTGATTAACGCAATCTTCAGCCACCGCACGGTCCCCGTGCACGGCAATATTGTGACGCGACAAGATGTTGTTTTTTCACGAGCATTTGTAGTAATGAAGCGGCAAGACCATCGGCCTATCATCATGTGCAAAACAAACCAGGACAGGGCGGTCCAAGGGTAAGGGTCAAAGGCATGTTCCCGACAATTGCAATTCTCAGCTGGCCGGTTGTCGTCACCATCCTGTTTCAAAAGCTGAAACGGCCCGCCGCCGTGGCCATCAGCATCATCGCAGCCTACCTGTTGCTGCCCGTGGAAGGGGGCATCGACCTCCCGCTGCTGCCCCCCATCGACAAGAACACGGTCGCCGTGGTCGCCGCCCTGTTCATCGCCTGGCAGATGAGCCGGACCGACATCAAGGCCCAGGTGCTGGACGGCTGGCTGCCGCGCCATCCCGGCCTGCGGCTCCTGATCATCATCGCGGTGGCAAGTGCGATGATGACCGTCGTGCTCAACGGCGATCAGGTGACCTACGGCACTGTCGTCCTGCCGGGTTTGCGGCTCTATGATGCGTTTTCGGCCATGATGGGCGCAGCCCTGATGCTGCTGCCGCTGATCCTGGCGCGTAAATATCTCGCCCATCCCGAACAGCACATCCTGCTGCTCAGCATCCTGTGCATCGCCGGGCTGTGCTATTCCCTGCTCGCGCTTTACGAGGTGCGCATGTCGCCGCAGCTCAACCGCATGGTCTATGGGTTCTTTCCCCATTCCTGGGCGCAGCACCTGCGCGGCGGCGGCTTTCGCCCCATCGTGTTCCTGTCGCACGGGCTGCAACTGGCGATCTTCTTTACCGGCACGATCATCGCAGCCTGCGCCCTGATGCGCATCTATGCCGAAAAGCAGCGCATACTTTATCTGTGCGCAGCCCTCTGGCTGTTCATGACGCTGGTGCTGGCCAAATCCATCGGAGCGCTGGCCATCGCGCTCTTGCTGGTGCCCATCGCCGCCCTGCTCAGCGTCAGGCTGCAGATCCTGGCGGCCGCAATCCTGGCCATCCTTGTGGTGTCCTATCCGCTCAGCCGGGGGGCGGGCTGGGTGCCGATCGACCGGATACAATCCATCGCCACACAGATCGACCCCCAACGCGGCTCCTCGCTGGGCACGCGTCTCTACCACGAAGAGGCGATGCTGGAAAAAGCCTCCGCCAGACCGCTGTTCGGCTGGGGCCGGTGGGGACGCTCGCGGATCTATGACGAGAACGGGCGCGATGTCAGTATCGCTGATGGCTATTGGGCGATCTCCATCGGGGTGGGGGGCTGGGTCAAGTTCCTGTCCGAATTCCTGATCCTGGGCGGCGCGGTTGTGCTCTTGGCCATACGACAACGCACATACAATATCGGGATAGAGACCTCGGCTCTGGCCCTGATCGTGGCGGGCTGGATGGTTGACCTGCTGCCCAACAGCGCCCTGACACCGCTGCTCTGGCTGGTGGCGGGGGCGCTCTGGGGGCGGGTCGAGTTGGGCAAGATCGCCCAGACCGCGGACGAACCAGAGACACAAGAGGTCACACCCCGGGTCAGATATTCCCGCCAGTCACATAAAAACCCTGTACCGGACCGACAACTGACATATGCACGGGCCAAGCCAGAGCCGCAGTCCCGCAAACACTGACCCTTCCGGGTCCACAAGGCAGCCCCATGTCCGCCAGGATTTCCGTTTCCATCATCAATTACCGTACAGGCCAGCTGACCATCGACTGCGTACAATCGGTGATCGATGCCGCCCGCGCTGATCCAGAGATCGCGGTCAAAACGATCGTCGTGGACAATGCCTCGGGCGATGGCTCAGCTGATCAGATCGCGGCGTGGATCGACGCCCATGACCTTGGCGACCAGGTGCAACTGGTGCGCTCGCCTACCAACACCGGCTTTTCGGGCGGGCACAATCAGGGGATTGCGGCACAGGACAGTGACTTCGTGCTGGTGCTGAACTCGGATGCGGCGGTGCGCCCCGGCGTGTTCTCGGCCCTGATGCACGCTGCCGAGGCCCACCCCGATGCCGGATTCTTTGGTCCCCGCCTCGAAGATCCCGACGGCACGCCGCAGGTCAGTTGCTTTCGCGCCCACTCGCCCCAAAGCGAGCTGATCCGCGCCGCAGGCACAGGCCCCGTCACCCGGCTGCTGCGCAAGCGCGAAGTGGCCCTGGGCCTGCATCCAAGCCCCGAAAACATCGAATGGGTCAGCTTTGCCTGCGTGCTGCTGCGCCGCGAGATGATCCAGGATGTGGGCCTGATGGACGAAGGCTATTTCCTCTATTTCGAGGATGCCGAATACGGTCTGCGCGCGCGCCGCGCTAGGTGGGGCTGTGCCTTTGTGCCCGAGGCCCGCGTGATCCACTATCGCGGCGGCAGCGGCCCGGTCAAAGCCCTGCAAAAGGCCAGGAAACGCCTGCCGCACTATTACTACTGCGCCCGCACCCGCTTCTTTTACCAGCTTTACGGGCGCAGCGGGCTGCTGGCCGCCAATCTCGCCTGGCATCTGGGGCGCGGTATCGCGCAACTGCGCCGCCTGACCGGGCGTGCACCCAGCCCCGCCGCTGCGCAGGAGGCGCGCGACATCTGGACCAATTTCACGCACCCTTTGGGTCCGCGCGGCGCACCGGGAGAGTAACATGGCACAGCCTGATTTCCTGATCATCGGTGCAATGAAATGCGGCACCTCGACCCTGCAGGCCCAACTGGCCGCCCAAGATGGCGTCTTCATGACCACGCCGAAAGAGCCCAATTTCTTTTCCGACGATCCGGTCTATGCCCAAGGCATGGACTGGTACAGCGCCCTTTATGACGGTGCCGCGCCGGGTGATCTCAAGGGCGAGGCCAGCACACATTACACCAAACTGCCCACTTGGCCCCAGACCGTCGCGCGCCTGCAGGCGGCTGTGCCCGACCCACGGCTGATCTACATGATCCGCAACCCGGTGCAGCGCTGCGTGTCGCACTATATCCATGAATGGAGCGAAGGGCGGCTGACCCTGCCGCTGGATGACGCGACCCGCGACGTGCCCGAAATCGTCGCCTACAGCCAATACGCCATGCAGATCGCCCCGTTCGTCGAGGCGTTCGGGTCCGAGCGGATCCTGCTCACCAGCCTTGAGGCCCTCAAACGGGACGGGGCGGGCGAGCTGGCGCGGATCGGGGCCTTTATCGGCCTCAAACAGCCCGCCACATGGCAAGAGACGATCAAGGCGCAGAATGTCTCGGCCCGGCGGATGCGCAAACTGCCTTTGCAGGGTCTGTTAATCGACAATCCCGTGGCGCGCACCCTGCGGCGCACGCTGGTGCCCAAGGCGCTGCGCACCCGCATCCGGCAGGCCCGCACCATGGATGCGCGCCCCACTCTGGGCGACGCCGCACGCGCGCACCTTGAGGCGACATTCCTGCAGGACCGCGCCGCACTGGCCGACATTTTCCCCGATCACCCCGCATTGACGGATTGCTATCCGTTTGCCCCGGCATGAGCGGGGCGCCGGTCATCGGGGCCGTCACCATCGGGCGCAATGAGGGCGCGCGGCTGGTGGCCTGCCTGCAGGCGCTGCAAGGGGCGGTCGATCACATCGTCTATGTGGATTCCGGCTCAGGCGATGACAGCGTGAATGCTGCCCGCAGCCTTGGTGCACATGTGGTCGAGCTGGACACCGACATCCCCTTTACCGCTGCGCGCGCGCGCAATGCCGGTCTCGCCGCCCTGCGCGCGCAGGTGCCCGATCTGACCCATGTGCAGTTCCTTGACGGGGACTGCGTGCTGCAACCGGGCTGGATCGACACCGCCCGCCAGTTTTTGCAGGACCATGCGGACGTCGCCGTGGCCTGCGGGCGACGGCGCGAGAAATTCCCCGAGGCCAGTCTCTATAACCGCCTGATCGATGCCGAATGGAACACCCCCATCGGGCAGGCCAAGGCTTGCGGGGGGGATGCGCTGATGCGGGTCGATGCGCTCGCCGAGGTCGGGGGATATGATGACAGCCTGATCGCCGGGGAAGAGCCCGAGATGTGTGTGCGCCTGCGCGCAAAGGGTTGGAAAATCTGGCGGCTCGACGCCGAAATGACCCTGCATGACGCCAACCTCACCCGCTTCGGGCAATGGTGGCGACGCGCCCAGCGGGGGGGGCACGCCTATGCCGAAGGGGCCGCGATGCATGGGCGTCCGCCCGAATTTCACAAACGGCGCGAACTGCGCAGTGCCTTGCTTTGGGGGGCGGCCTTGCCACTGCTGGCCGTGGCCGGGGCAATACTGATCAGCCCTTGGTGCCTTGCCCTGCTCGGGGCCTTTCCCGCCCAAATCCTGCGCCAGCGGGCCAAGGGCACCCCCTGGCTTCAAGCCAGTTTCACCACGCTTGCCAAACTGCCCGAAGCGCAAGGCGCGCTGCAATACTGGGGCAAACGGCTGAGCGGGCGCCAAAGCCGGCTGATCGAATACAAGTGAACAGGCACGACGGTCGGTCTGCCTGAAAACCCGATGCGCCCTGAAAAAGCTTTGCCGGGACCCCCATTTATCGGGGTGGCCTAGGGCGCTCTGAAGCATGGCCCAAATAGAAGAGAGCAGCGGGTTTTTGAGCGCAAATCCTATCTTCACACCCAAATCCGATAATCCCCTTGGAAAAAAGCAGCTTTGCGAACGGATAAGGGGGTGAACATACACGCCCTATTTCCTGCCAACTTCACCCCAAGGCTTTGAACCCACAGGCAGGACACCCAAAACCCTTGGTTTCAGACAGCGTCACATGATGCGGGGGTTTTTCCAAAAAGCCCTAGGTCGGCAAGAAGGCCAGTAACTGGGCGTAGACGTCCGGTTTCATCCACAGGATCAGCGCGCCCGCCACCAGCGACAGCGCGGCAAAGCCCAGATCATGGCGCAGGTCCCAGGCCTCGTAGGGACGCAACAGCCAGACCAGCAGCGGATAGGCACAGATCGCCGCCGCACCGGAGGCGAACACCGCCCCCAGCACCCCGATCTGCTGCGCCCCCACAATCAGGAACCCGGTCTGCAGCACCGCCGTGGCCAGCAGAATGATCGCAAAGCCACGGGAATTTCCCTGTGACACCAGAAGGTTGGCATAGGATGTCGTGATCAGCACCGGCAGGGACCCCAGCGCCAGCGCCACCAGCAAGGGGGCGGCCATGTGATAGTCCGGCGTATAAAGAAAGCGCACCAGCCAATCCCCGATGATGGCCAGTGCCAGCGCCGAGGCAATCATCGCCCCGGTCAAAAGGCTGCGCGCGCGCGAGATCGCCCGACGGTTCTGCACAGAGCCGCGCGTGGGCTTTTCGCGATAGAGCGGCAGCATGATCTTTTGCACGAATTGATGGGTCAGCATCAGCGGCACGGTCGCAAAGAAAAAGGCGATATTGTAAAAGGCCAGATCGCTGAGCGAGACAAACTTGCCCAGGATCGCGCGGTCTCCGTAATTGATAAAAAAGCCGCAGATCGAGCTGAAGAAGATGTATTTGCCAAAGTGGAACAGCTCGAAAAAGGCGGGGCGCTCAAAGGCAAAGCGGTTGCGCGGTCCGGGCAGGTAGAGATGGGACATCGCCACTTTGAACAGGGTGCCCACAACGGTGCCCAGCACCAGCGCCCAGACCGATTTCAACACCACTGCCAAGGCGATCATGGTCAGGATACCGACCAGTTGGGAACTCAGCTCAAGCACGGTCAGACGGCCCAGCACCAGTTGGCGGTTGGCACTGGCGATCTTGGTCGACACAAACCCGTTCACCAGCGCGTTTATGGCCACCACCGGCAGCAATTGCGTCAGCATCGGCTGGCCATAGAACTGCGCCGCCGGGATCGCCAGCGCCACAGCCACAAGGGCAAGGCCTGCCCCGCGCACCACCTGCATGGTCCAGCCGGTATTCAGAAAGGCCGGGTCATCCCCGCGCTTGCTCTGGATGATCGCCGACACAAGGCCGATGTCGGAAAACATCTGCAAGCCGGTCACAAACACCTGCACCAGCGCCATCAGACCGAAGGCTTCGGGAAACAGCAGCCGGGTCAGGATCAGGTTCGAGATCAGGCGCATCAGCTGCCCGCCGCCAAAGGCCAGGAAGGTCAGGGCAAAGCCACGCAGCGCGCGCGCCTTGAGGCCGGTGCCGGAAAAGAGCTGTTGCAGACGGCCAATCACGGGGCAGGTCTGCTCAGGTCATAGACATCAAGACGGATACGCTGCGTGGCAAAGCTGCGCAGCAGCGGACGGTCCCCGATCACCGCCTCCAGCGCGTCGCTGACAAGGTCCTCGGGCCCCGCCTTGCGTCCGGCCGGCACCGGGTCTTCATAGACGACAAACAACCTCTCCCCTTGCGGGTCGATCCCACCCGCCTCGGCCCGCGGCACAAAGACCGAACGCAGGGCCGCATCGATCACGTTGCGATTGCGATCGCCGTAGATAAACCCATAGGCCGCCCCGTCAAAAGCCTGTGGGGCATGCCAGCGCAGGGCGGGCTCCATCATCTGATAGCCCAGAACCAGCACATCTGCTGCCGGGTCGAAATCCTGCATCTGGTCGGCGATGTCGCGTTCGGGCACGCGCTCTGGCTCCGGTGGCAGGAAATCGCGAAAGGCAAACAGCTGGGCAATGACCAGAAACGCGACCCCGCCCCAGCGCAGCGGCGCACGCAAAGGGGCGAGCCCCGCGGCCAGCACCAGCACCGACACGATACTGCCCCAGGCAATCACCCGCGCCAGATAAAGCGGTTTGAAAAAGCTCACGATCAGCACCAGCGTCGGCAGCCCGATCACCATCATCCCCAGCAGCCAGGCGATGTGGGGACGCCCCCGCAAGGACCACAGCCCCCACAGGATCATCAGGGCGACAATCGGCTTGGTCCATTTGGGATAAGGATAGGCCGCCGCCGTCTGGGTATAGATAAAGCGTGGGGTCGGCTCGGGCACCCAGAAACTGCCGCCCACGGTGCCTGTCAGATGCTCAAAAAACGGCACAAGGGCAGGAATTATAAGGATAAAATACAAGATCAGAGCGGCAAGGGATTGCCACAGAAAGCGCGATGGCAGGACCCTGAGCGCCACACAGATCAGGATCCAGAATCCGAACAGGGCCGCCACGAACAGCCCCATGGCCTGGGCATAAAAGGCCGCCGCCAAAGCCGCCGCAAAGCCCGCCCACAGCCCGACCGGGGCAGGGGTGTGGGCGCCCTCCTGCATCCCGGCGCGGGCGCGGGAGGCCAGAATGACAGCCAGCCAAAGCGCGACGGCCAGCGCCAGATTGGCCAGGCAATACATGCGCACTTCGCGCCCCTGATCGACAAACATCGGTGCCGAAATCAGCAGGATCACCGTGATGGCCGCCAGTGGCCCTGCCGCAATCCGGCGCGCCGTCAGGAAAAAGAACGGGACGATCAGCACCGTGATCGCGATGGGCAGGCTGCGCACGGCCGCCGTGCTTTCGCCAAAAGCGCCGTTCCAGAGCTTTTGCAGACCGTAATAGACCGGGCGGTGGGTGTCGGTGCCCCAATGCTGGATCATCAGCTCATGCCAGCCCGCGCGGGTGAACATCAGCGTGACATGCTCGTCCCACCAATAGTCCTGCCAGCCCAGCCGAAACGACAACAGCGCCGCCCCAAGACCCATCATCAACGCGACCAGGGCCCATTCAAACCCGGAAACATGTGTTCTGTAAGACGTCATCCAAAATCCCTGGCATCACATGACACGCCACATGTGGCAGGCATGGCCTATGAGCCTGCGTCTTAACAGCCTGTATCCGGTGGCAAAAGCGGCAGATGCAGAGGCATGTTTGAAAAGCCACACCCGACCTCAGCCTTCCCCTGATGCGCGCCCTGCGCGCCGCGGCGGGGTCAACAGGTTGGTGCGAGGGATAAGCGACGTATGGCAATCGGCGGGTTTCTGCACAAATCAGGGGGGTCCGCCAATTGACTTCTCCCTCTTAGGTAGAATTCTGATAAGCGCCGAATCAGGCCTTTTATGTGACCCCTTCGTTTCCGAACCGCGGACAAAGCCGCCAAATCCCGCCCAGCGTGCGCGAAACCGATTCATAAAAGTTAAAAAAAGGCGAAAGGATGGCGAAAATCCGGCCATCAGCAGTTTATTGCCACCCGGGCGTGTTGTATAAAGGCATCAAGTCTCTTGTATGTTCAGGTAGCAATCAAAGGTAGAAATTGTGAAAAAGTCATTTTTCCTCGCAGGCGCTCTTATTGTCGCGCTGAGCACAGCAGCAAGCGCTGCAACATTCTCCGTCATCGGCGGAACCGCCGGGACCATCCCCGAAGCTGGCCAGACAAACGAAGTGCTGATCAACGTCTTCGGCACACCAAGTGCTGCCGGGTATTTCGGCGGGCAGATTTCCCTGGATATGGACGCCGATATCGAAGTGGCCTTCTTCGGCTATGAAGCCGGGTTCACCAACACATTCGAGATCACCGGCACCGGTGGCACCGAAACGTTCTCGACGACAAGTGGTCTGGGCGCACTTTATGCCGCCAATGCTGCCACACCAATTTCGACAGCGACCGTCAGCGCCACATCCGGCCTGCTGAACTTCCGGTTCACATCCAACGGTGTCATCGGCGGCAACCCTGTTGCTGACGCGATCAACGGGTTCAACCCCGACAACGTCGTAGGCGGTGCATCGAACTTCTTCGCGTCCTTCGCCCGCGGCGACAAGGGCTCCGTGTTCCTGTTCTTTGATGACACAGGCGCCGGTGACGATGACAACCACGATGATTTCGTTGTTCGTCTGAGCGTGAAAGCCGGTGGGGACGGGGAACCATCGCCCGTGCCGCTGCCTGCCGGTGGCCTGCTGCTGGTCGGTGGACTGGGCGTGCTGGCTGCCGCACGCCGCCGCAAGACCAAGTCGTAATCACACACACCAGATCGTGTGACTGCAGGGGCCTTCGGGCCCCTGTTTTCGTTTTACAGAGCCTGATCCGAGACACATCCCGCCCGATCTGCAGGGGCATATACGGGCCTGCACAGACCGAACTTGTAATCATCGTTATGTTATTTACGCGCCAAAGAAAGACTACTCATCCCGGAGTTCTTGGGATATGCGCCCTCGCAAACGGTTGTAACGAGAGTATCCCATGAAAATCCTGATCACCGGCGGTGCCGGCTATGTGGGCAGTGCCTGCCTGCGCTATGTGGCTGAGCAAGGGCACGAGGTCATGGCCTATGACAACCTGATGATGGGACACCGGCAGGCCGTGGACGGACACCAGCTGGTGGTTGGGGATATCGCCGATACCGACCTGCTGACCCGGACCCTCAAGGAGTTTGGCGCCGATGCGGTGATGCATTTCGCCGCCGCCACCTATGTGGGCGAAAGCGTCGTGAACCCCGAACTGCACTACCGCAACAATATCGTCGGCTCGCTCAGCCTGCTCAATGCGATGCGCGGCGCGGATGTCAGCCGACTGCTGTTTTCCTCGACCTGTGCGACCTATGGCATGACGGCAGCCGACACCATGTCCGAAACCACGCCGCTGGATCCGTTCTCGCCCTATGCGCGCACCAAACTGGCGGTGGAATGGATGATCCGGGATTTTGCGCAGGCCTATGACATGGGCTTTACCCTGCTGCGCTATTTCAATGCGGCGGGCGCCGACCCCGACGGGCGCCACGGCGAGGATCACGAGCCAGAAAGCCACCTGATCCCGCTGGTGCTGCAGGTCCCATTGGGTCAGCGCGACCAGATCAGCATCTTCGGCACCGATTACGACACCGCCGATGGTACCTGCATCCGGGACTATGTGCACACGCGCGACCTGGCCGCCGCCCACCTGCTGGCGATCGAAGCGACCCGCCCGGGCACTGACGAGACTTTCAATATCGGCACCGGCAACGGGCAGTCGGTGATGGATATCGTTGCCGCTTGCGAGGCGGTCACGGGTCAAAGCATTGCGCGCGCATTGCAGGCGCGCCGCCCCGGCGATCCGCCCCGCCTCGTGGCAGATGCCACCAAACTGAAAACCCAACTGGGCTGGGTGCCGGAATATACCGATATCAAGGATATCGTCGCCACCGCCTGGGCCTGGCACCGCGCCCATCCGCAGGGCTACAGGAACAAGAACACACCCGGCTGATCCACAGCGCCCGCGGATCGGATCGACACCACACGCACCGCGGGAAACCCGCGAAAATGTCATCTGCGGAGCATACAGTTTTCCTGTCTTTGCCATATTTGTTGGTGTAAACCGACATCAGTTCAAATTGGCGCGATCTCGCGGCCAATACTCGTGTATTTGCAAGGTCCGTTCTGACCCATGACGTATTTAAACCCAGAAAAACGTGCGCTTTCCGCCTTTCTCAATCCGGGACTGTTCTGGCTGATCATCGCGACGATTTCGGCCATCATCTTTTACTGGGAAGGGCTCGAAGCCCTGCTGGTGGCCTGGCAACTGCCTGAATACAGCCACGGCCCCCTGATCCCGATCCTGTCGGCCTTTTTGTTCCTGCGCCAGCTCAAGGAAGTCCCCGTCCAGTACGGCGAAGTGCCCGACCGCACACCCGGTCTGTGGCTGCTGGCCTTCTCGCTGGTCTTTGCGCTCATGGGCAAGCTCAGCAAGATCGACGACATCGTCGCCTATGCGCTGATCCTGTGGGTGGGCGCGGTGCTGCTGATCTCGTTTGGCTGGCGCGTGGGCAAGCATTTCTGGCCACCCGTGCTGCACCTGGTCTACATGCTGCCGCTGCCGGGGGTGTTTTACTACAAGCTGTCGACCTGGCTGCAAAAGGTCTCCTCGGAATTCGGCGTCTGGCTGCTGCAGCAGATCAACGTGCCTGTCTATCTTGAGGGCAACATCATCGATCTCGGCGCGCTCAAGCTGCACGTGGCCGAGGCCTGTTCGGGGCTGAACTACCTGTTCCCGATCCTGTCGTTTTCCTACATCTTCGCGGTGCTCTATCGCGGGCCCATGTGGCACAAGGCCGTGCTGCTGCTGGCCGCGGCCCCGATCACCGTGGCGATGAACTCGGTCCGGATCGCCATTGCGGGCTGGATCGCGCAGAACTGGGGCGTCGAACACCTCGAAGGGTTCACCCACTTCTTTGAAGGCTGGGTGATCTTCATGATCTGCATCATCCTGCTGTTCATGCTGGCCTGGATCATGCTGCGTTTTCACCCTGATCGTCCGTCCCTGCCCAATGCGCTGGATCTGGACACCTCCGGTCTGGGCACACAAGCCATGCGCCTGACATTGGTGCAGCCCTCGCGCGCGCTGATCATCTGCGCGCTGGTGACAGTGGGCAGTGTCGCGGCCTGGCATGCCAAGCCCGACGTCGCACAGGTCGACGTGGCCCGCGACCCCTTTGCCATCTTCCCGCGCACCTTGGGCGAATGGAAATCCTCACCCAACATTCCGCTCGATGAAAGCGTCGAAGTGGTTCTGGGCGCGGATGATTATCACTCGGTGCAGCTGGTCAGCGCCACGGCCGCCGCCCCCGTGGGCATGTTCATGGCCTGGTATGATGATCAGGCCGATGGCGGCACCCACTCTCCCGAAGTCTGCCTGCCCGGCGCAGGCTGGGAGATCGCATGGCTGGAACGCGTTGATATTTCTGAGGAATTTGGCCTGTCAGAGGAATTCGAACTGAACCGTGCCGTGATCCAGAAGGGGCAGACCCGCATGGTCGGCTATTACTGGTTCGAACAGCAGGGCCGCCATATCGCATGGGACTTCGAGGCCAAGTTCTGGCTGCTCTGGAACGGCGTCACAAAGGGGCGAACCGATGGTGCGCTGGTGCGCCTGCTGACCACCGTTCAACCCGATGAGACCGAGAAAGAGGCCGAAGCGCGCCTCAAATCCGTCTTCCTCGAAATGAACAGCGTCCTGCCGCGGTTTATCCCGGACTGATCCGGCGCCCGCGCCCGGATCAGCCGTAATATTCGTATTGGCTGTCCACCGACTCGTAGCGGCATTTGTTGAGCACAACGCCCAGCACGTTGGTCACATTGGCGATCTCGCGCTCGCAGGCGTCAAGCTCCGGCATCTTGGTCTTTTCGGCGGCCGCCACGATCATCACGCAATCCACCTTGTCGGCAAAGGCCATCATGTCATCGCTGATCTGGAAGGGCGGCATGTCAAACATCATCACCGTCGGATCATAGGTGGCTTCCATGTCGTTCAGGATCGCGCCCAGCTTGGCATCCTGCAGCAACTCGGCAGGCATCATCACCGGGCTTTGGGCAGCCCCAATGGCGAGGTTCGGGCGCAGGCGCAGCCCATGATCGACAAAGGGCGCATTGCCATTCACCACCTCGACGAAATCCCGCTCGGTCTTGAGCCCGCAGATCTTCTTCAGGGACGGGCGGCGCAGGTCCATCTCGCAAATGACGGTGCGGCTGCGGCTTTGCCGTGACAGGCTGAAACCGAGGTTGAGCACGATGGTGCTTTTGCCGCTGGTGGGCCCGGGCGAGGTGATGGCGACGCGGCGCCAGTTGTTGGCCTGCATCTGCTGCAGCATCCGGGTGCGCAGCTTGTCGAATTCGGCAGCCTCGCGGTTGCGATCCAGGGTCACGATGCGCTGCGCGCGCAAGCGGCGCAGGGACACATCCGCCGAAGGCAGCGCATCCCAGGCCGCATCGCTGGCCTGCGGTGTTGCGGCAAGGGGTGCAGCCTGTTCGACCGTGCGCTGCGCGGCGGCGGCGGGGGCCGCGGTCTGGCTGTCGCGCTGTGCGCGGGCCTTGGCGATGGCGGATTGAATTTTTTCCATGGGGGCGCCTTTTGGTCCTTGTTACACTAGCCAAGCAGGTCCGTGACCGAGCTTGGCAACCTGTCCATGATCTTCTTGAGCAGCAGATCAAGCGGCATCACATAGGTGTCGATGGCCCAGAGCCCCCCCACAATCACCCCGGCCACGGCCAGCAGCACAACGATCAGCGCGAAGCGACGGCGGATCCGGTCACGCCGCGTGCGGATATAGGGCAGCACCCCGAATGGGGTGATCTCAAGCTTCTGGACGATGTCCTTGGGACGGCGGATCGAGGTGTTCAGCAGTTCCAGCAGCACGATGAACCCAAAGCCCGCCATGATCCCGCCGCCCATGCCGGCAATGGCCAGTTTGGGACGGTTGGGGCTGGTCGGCTCCGCCGGGGGCACGGCCTGTTCGATCACCGAAATCCGCTCGCCCTTCGACAGGGCCTCGATGATGTCGCCGGTCTCGGCGCGGCCCTTGTTGATGACGGCCTGATCATATTGCAGACGGGCGGCCGCGAAATCGCGTTCCAGCGTGTTGAGGGCAATGGTGTTGGCCGGGGTCGCATCGATGCTGACCCGCAGCCCGGCCATTTCCTCTTCAATCTCGGCGCGGCGGCTGGCGATGAACTCCAGCTGGTTGTCCAGATCAGCAATCTGGATGTCATAGATCGACAGCACCGCCCCGGTCTCGGAATTGATCTCGCCGCCGGTCTGGGCCTCCAGAAAGGCCTTCTGTTCCTCGGCCACGATCTTTTCCAGCGCGTCGATCTGCTGTTTCAGCACCCGGTTGCGCGGGTTGTCCAGCGACAGGACCGCCACGGACGAGGAATAGCGCTCGCGCAGTTGGCGCAGCCGCGCCTCGGACGGGCTGACCCCGGCCTGGGCGGTCTGCTGGTTCAGGCCCACGACATTGCCGGTGGCCTCGTAAAACGCCACCAGCCCGGCGCGGCGGTCGTTCAGGGCCGCCTCTTCGCGGGTCAGTTGCAGCAGGCGCTCCTGTGCGGCGGCCAACTGGCCACGGCGGAATTCGAGACTGTCGGGCAGCGCCTCCTTGTTGGCCTCCTGAAAGGCGATGATCTCGGAGCCGCGGCGGGCCAGTTCCTGATCCAGCCGGGCGACCTCCTGTTCAAAGAACTCAAGGGTCTGGCCCGACACCCCGGTGCGCATGCGCACGTTTTCTTCCAGCATCGCGGTCACCACCTCGTTGGTGACCTGAGAGGCGAGGTTGGCCGAGGGCGCGCTGAAGCTGATATTGACCAGGGTGGCCGCCCCCCGCCCCCCGGTGGTGCGGATGCGGATACGCGAGCGCAGATCCGACACCATCTCATCGGGGCGCAGCCGTTCGCCCGGGCCCCGTCCGGCATAGATGTTGAGCCGGTTGGCCATGTCCAGAAGGGTGTCGCGGGTCAGGATGCGCTGCTGGATGATCTGCAACTGCTCGCTGGCCTCGGTGCGCACGGTCGAGGCGGCCAGCTCATCCGGGATCTGTTCGGATTCGACCACCAGCCGGGCCTGTGCCTCGTAGCTGGGCGGCAGGGTCAGCGCCAGCGCCACCCCTATGGCGGTGCCGGCAACAACGAAGATCAGAAAATAGGGCAGTCGGCGCAGAAACAGCGCAAAATAGAAAGCAACATCGAGCATCTAAGGTTTCCCCGTAACCGGACTGACCAGACGCAGCGCATCCCCTGCGAGGCTGCCTGCGAAAAACACGCCGTCATCCAGCACCTGCTGCACCGTGTCAGCCGTCACATTCTGATCGCCATTGGCAAAGGCATATACCATGCACAGGTCTGCCAACTGGTTTACGACACGCGGAATACCGCCCGAATGATCGTGGACCATGGTGCAGGCCTCGGGCTCGAAAATATCGCTGCGCCCGCCGGCCTTGACGACCCGGTGCTGGATATAGGCCTGCACGGTGTGCGTATCCATCGGACCCAGATGGAAATGGGCTGACACCCGCTGGGCAAACTGGGACAGGTCCGGGCGCATCACGATGTCGCGCAGCTCGGGCTGACCGACCAGAATGATCTGGAACAGCTCGTCCTTGTTGGAATTGATATTGGTGAACATGCGCAGCTCTTCGAGGTTCTCACGGCTCATGTTCTGGGCCTCGTCGATGATCGCGATGGCGCGTTTTCCGGCGGCATACTGGTGGATCAGAAAGGCCTGGAACCGGGCAAACAGATCGACGTAATCCGTGGCCCCTTCGGTCTTCTGGCCAAAGGCGGACATCACCCAGCGCAACAACTCGCCCCGGTCGCCCTGGGCATTGGACACAAGGCCGATGCTCACGCTTTCCTCGATGGACTGCAGCAGATGGTGCACCAGCGTCGTCTTGCCCGCACCCACCTCGCCGGTGATCAGGGTGATGGGCGCGCGGGTCACGATGCCATATTCCAGCACCGCAAAGGCGCGTTTGTGGGCCGCACTCCAGAACAGGAAATCAGGATCAGGGACAAGCGTGAACGGACGCTCGCGCATTTGAAAGTGATTGGTATATATCTCTAGCGTATTCATTAAACCTGCTGTCCGTATCCGACACACTTTACACCATCACAGATGCCGTACCCCCAGCCACCAAGCGCACTGTCTCAATATAGGATGCATGACACCTCGCCTATAGCCCGCACCTGTTATTTCAACAACCTGCGCCCAGAATCGCACGGTCCGGCCCGCGCCACAGCGCATTTTTTGAGACCCCTGCCCATCCTCGCTTGGGACAATTTCGAAGCTGTGATATGCTTTGATTACAATTTTAGCACAATGCGTTATCCAAACCTCAACCCACGGCTGAATCTACGTAAAAATTATCCAAAATTTCAGTTAAACCTCACGTCAGACACGAAAGCGCCATAGAAACTACACACCATCTCTGGTATCGAAAACTTATCTACTATTTATCTTAAACCACGGATTTACCCGTAGAACTGTGACCTCACGAGTGCCCATTGAACCAAATAATTTGCTTTTCAAGCATCGCCCGACGCCCGCCATGCTTTCCCGATCTGCCGGGGCTGCGCGGACACAGAAATCGAAGCGAACGGATCTTTTAATGACTGCCCACGATGTATATTTAACTGACACCCTGAAATCCGCGAACGTCCTTTACAAGGAACCAGCAGGTGCTGCCGCCCCTCAAAGCGGCCCATATCGCAGCCTGCTCAAGCGGGCTCTGGACATTACCCTTATCCTGCTGAGCGCCCCGGTGATCCTTCCGGTCATCCTGGCCCTCGCGCTGATTGTCGCCCTGAATGGCGGCAAACCGTTTTACGCCCAGCAACGCATCGGCAAGAACGGACGTATCTTCCGCATGTGGAAACTGCGCTCCATGGTGTGCGACGCCGAAGAGGAACTGCAATCCCATCTGGATGCAGACCCCGACATGCGCGCCGAGTGGGACCGCAACCAGAAACTGCTGAACGACCCGCGCGTCACCCCGATCGGGCGTTTCCTGCGCAAGACCTCCATCGACGAGCTGCCGCAGCTGTTCAACGTGCTGCGCGGCGACATGAGCCTTGTGGGCCCGCGTCCGATGATGGTCGAGCAACAGCTGCTCTATCCGGGCCGTGACTATTACGACCTGCGCCCCGGCATCACCGGGCTGTGGCAGATTTCGGACCGGCACCGGACCTCGTTCAAGGAACGCGCGTTCTACGACACCCGCTACAATGCGCGTGTGTCGCTGATGACGGATGTCCGTATCCTGTGGTCGACCGTGCGTGTGGTTCTGTCCGGCACTGGGTGCTGAACGTCCCATCTGCGCTTTTGTTGACGCTGATGTGAAATTTGCACCGTTTTGCCTTTGTTTTGATCACCCGTGCAATGTAACAGGTTGCTCATGTTCAAACGTATTCTGACCGCATGCGCCGTTTCGGCTTTGGTTCTTCTGGCTGCCTGTGACAGCCCGGAAGAAAAAGCCGAGGCATTCTATCAATCCGGCCTTGAGCTGCTGGCCGCCGGAGACCCGGACCGGGCCGCCGTCGAGTTCCGCAACGTGTTCAACTACAACGAAGAACACCAGGACGCCCGCCGCCAACTGGCCGAGATCATGCGCGCGCAGGGCAATGTGTCCGCCGCCTTTGGCCAGTACCTGCGTCTGGCCGAACAATATCCCGACCTTGCCGATGCGCGCCTTGCGCTGGCCCAGATGGCCATCGAAGGACAGCAATGGGATGAGGCCGAACGCCATGGACGCCGTGCCCTTGAACTGGACCCCACCGCCGAAGGCACGGATCCCGTGCGTGTCTCGCTTGATTTCCGTCAGGCCAGCATCGACGAGGATGAACAGGCCCTGGGCAAGCTCGCCCTCGAGGCCCGCGCCCTGGCCGATGCCGACCCCGACGACATCCTCAGCCGCCGCGTCCTGATCGCCTATGCGCTGACCCAGAACACCCCGGCCGCGGCCATTGATGACATCGATGCGGCCATCGCCTATGCGCCGGATGACCTGTCCTATTACATCATCAAGATCCAGGCCCTGAACGCCCTTGGCGAACAGGAAGAGATCGGTGAATTGCTGCGCCAGATGTACACGCAGTTCCCCGAAAACACCGAAGTCCAGCAATCGCTGATCACCTTTTACATCCAGCGTCAGGACTATGACGGGGCCGAAGCGTTCCTGCGCGATCTGGCCGGGGATGACACCTCTGACCCGGCTGGGTTTGTGCCCATCATCCAGCTGCTGGAGCGGACAGCCGGGCGCGATGCGGCCCGCGCCGAACTTAAGCGACTGGCAGAAGTCAACGCGGAAGTTACTGAAAACAATGGTTTTTATCGGGCCCTTCTGGCCGGATACGACTTTGACGAGGGCAACCGCGACGCCGCCATTGCCGAAATGCAGGCCATCATCGAGGCCTCTGAACCCAGCGACCAGACCCGCCGGATCAAGGGCACATTGGCCACGATGCTACTGGCCACCGGCAATCAGGTCGGTGCCCGCGCGCTGGCCGAAGAGATCCTGACCGAGGACGAAACCAACGTCACCGCCCTCAAGCTGCGCGCCCAGATGCTGATCAGTGCCGACCAGCCCGGGGATGCCATTCTCGACCTGCGCCGCGCGCTGGACCAAAGCCCGCGCGACACCTCCATCATCCTGCTGCTGGCCGCCGCGCACGAGCGCAACGGCAGCACCCAGTTGCAGGGCGAACGGCTGGCCACGGCGGTCGAAGTGTCCGGCTCGGGCGTGCGTGAATCGCTGCTCTATGCCGATTTCCTTGTCCGGCAGGGCCGGGACAGTGCCGCCCGTTCGGTGCTGGCGGATGCGCGCAACGCCCACCCGCGGGACCTCGACATTCTGGCCCAGACCGCGCGTCTGGCGATGGCCGACAATGCCATCGGCGTCGTGCGCGGCGTCATTGCGGATGTTGAAAAGCTGCAGGACCAGCCCCGCGCGCCCGAATTGCTGAAATCCCTGCGCACCGCGCTGTTGCTCAGCGAAGACCGGCTGGACGAGGGTCTTGCCCTGCTCCAGCAGCAGGCGGAGGAGGCAGGCACAGCCAATGCGGTCTTTGCCGTGCTGCAGACCCAGTTGCGCGCCGGCAAGCTGGACGAGGCCCGCACCTATCTGGACAGCCAGATGGAAGAAGCCCCCGATGATCCCGACCTGCGCCTGATGAATGCGGCCCTGCTGCTGTCCGAAGGCGATGCAGGGGCCTCGGAAGTCGAGCTGCGCAAGCTGGTCGACGAGAGCCCGACGAACATCAACGCGGTCAACCAGCTTTACGTGCTGCTGCGCCGCACCGGCCAGCCTGACGCGGCCAAGGAGGTCCTGACCAAGGCCCTTGCCGACAACCCCGAGTCCCCTCGCCTGCTGCTGTACGAAGCGGGTGATCTGGAACAGGCCGGAGATGTCGAAGGCGCGATTGCGATCTATGAAAAGCTCTATGCGGTCAACACCGGCAACGTGACCATCGCCAACAACCTCGCCAGCCTGCTGTCGACCTTCCGCGACGACGAAGAGACGCTGGAACGGGCCGCTGCCGTGGCACGGCGCCTGCGCGACACCGATATCCCGCCCTTCCAGGACACCTATGGCTGGATCGCCTACCGGCAGGGCAACTTTGACGAGGCGCTGACCTATCTCGAACCGGCCGCTGCAGGCCTGCCAGAGAACGCGCTGGTGCAATACCATCTGGGCATGACCTATGTCGCACTTGAGCGGCCCGAGGACGCCAAGGTGGCCCTGACCCGCGCCCTTGAGGTCGCCGGAGAGAACAGCACCCTGCCCCAGATGGAAATCGCCCGCGAGACGCTGGCCACGCTGGACGGCGGCTAGGTCCGGGCCCTGCCCGGCCCCAAGGCGTTGCCCATTCGCAGCATGGGGGCGAAACTCGCCCCCTCGCGGGCCAAGACCGCTGTGCCTGTGACATCAACCTGTGCTATGCATCCTCAAAAAAGTGGCTCAATTTGTGGTTGGCCACATGCGGCATACTAAAAGGGCGATGATATGATACAGCGCAAACGCATTCTCACCTGGCTTCTGTCGATGCTGGTGCTGCTGCCCGTCGCAGCGGCGGCGCAAGGCTACAGGATCTCTCCCGGGGACGTCCTGCGCATCGAGGTGATCGAGGATGAGGCCCTGAACCGCTCGGTTCTGGTCGACCCGCAAGGGCGCATCAGCTTTCCGCTGGCCGGCACGATCCTGGTGCGGGGCAAGACCGTCACCGCCGTGCAGGCGACACTGGTGGCCAACCTGACCCCCAACTTTGCCGCCCCGCCCAGCGTCTTTGTGGCCCTGGAACGGCTGGCCCCGACCGAACCCCGCATCCCGGATGAGCCCGAAACGATTTCGATCTATGTGCTGGGCGAGGTCGAACGCCCCGGCAAGGTCGATATGGAGCCCGGAACGACCCTGTTACAGGCCTTTGCGGCCATGGGCGGGTTTTCGAACTTTGCCGCCACCAAGCGGGTGCAGCTGCGCCGCACCGACCCCAAGACCGGCGTCGAAAGCGTAACAACCCTGAACTACAAGGCCATGTCCCAGGGGCTGAGCACCAATGCGACCCTGAAACTGCATGATGGGGATGTCATTCTGGTCCCCACACGCCGCCTGTTCGAATAGGCGCGCCTTGTGCCGCCCCTGACCCGCCTTTTTGACGCACGCCGCCACAGGCCGCTCTGTGCGGCGGCCATGGCGTGCGTTCTCACCCTGCCCACAGGCCTTCTGGCCCAGCAGGGTGGCGAGCCCCCTGCCCTGCGCCTTGGGCTCTCCACCGAGGCGATCTACAGCAGCAACCGCGGGCTCGATGGGACCAGCGAGGGCGGCACCTTTGAATATATCGCCCGGCTGGATTTCGGGACCACCTTTGCGACCCCGACCCAGCAACTGGACATCTCGGGTGATGTGGGCCTGCGCCATGTCACCGGCGCCGAAAGCAATGTGCTCGACAGAGGGCTGGTCGAACCCAACCTCGAAATCCGCTATGGGCGCCAGTCGCGCGATGCGGCCCTGTCCGCGTCCTTCCGCATCAACGAACTGGACATCGCCTCCAGCAGCCTCGAAGAGGTGATCGGCGTGCCCGACCCGATCCTGGTGACCGAAGAAGGCACGCGCCGCACCACCGTGTTTGACACCGAACTGGAACTGCGCCGCCGGGCGCCCTTTGGGCTCACCCTGTCGGCCGGGTTCACCGGCCTGAACTACCGCGACACCGCCTCTCCGACCCTGACCGATCAGGACCGGTTCCGCCTTGGCGCGCTGTTGCGCTTTGATCTGACACCCACGATGCGGGCCACGCTCGATCTGGACTATTCCACCTTCGAGGATTTCGGCACGCCGGAAGGCGTGCGCGAGACCTACAGCCTCAACAGCACATTGCGCCAGGATCTGCGCAACGGGGACATCACGTTCCGGCTGGGGGCCACAGAGACGGAAAACGGGGAGCGCTATACCTTCAGCACCGGGCGCAGCCTCTCGACCCCTCTGTGGGACCTGAGCGGCTCTGTGGGGCTGACCAGGGACACAGGCGGTGACGTCTCACCCGATATCAGCCTCGATGTGACCAGAGCCTTGCCCGACGGCTCACTGGGCGCCAGCTTTAGCCAGCGCATCGCATCGGGGGTCGATGATGACGAGGAACAGATCACCTCGCTGAGCGTGAGCTATGACAAGCAACTCAACGCCCTCACAAGCTTCAACGCCAGCCTGTCCTACAGTGAAACCGACCCCACCGCCGCAGGCAGCAACACCAGCAGCTTTGGCTCGGTCGGCGTCAGCCTGCAACGCAACCTGACCGAAGACCTGCAACTGGATCTCGGCTTTCAGCACCGCGTCAGCGAGAACGTGTCCGGCATCCGCGCCCGCGACAACCGCCTGTCCGTCAGCCTGCGCCGCGACCTCTCTGCGCGCCGCTAGAGGCACATGGGCGCAATTTGCTTGCAGCCCTCGGGGTGGTCCGCCACTCATGACCTATGACACCCCCTGCCCCATCTGATGCCCCTCGGCAGGCCACCCTCTGGCCAGGCACCGTGATCGGTGTCCTGATGATCCTCACCTGCGGGCTGGAACTGGCTGTGGTTGCCGCGGATATGGGCCTGATCGGCTCGGTGCGCTGGCGCTCGCTTATCCTGCAATACGGCGCCTGCTGGCCCGGCCTCGTGCGCAACTGGCAGCCCAACTATGCCGCCCAGCCCTGGACGATGTTTTTCAGCTATTCGCTGCTGCATTCGGGCCTTCTGCACCTG
Organism: uncultured Tateyamaria sp.; assembly: GCF_947503045.1. GTDB lineage: Bacteria > Pseudomonadota > Alphaproteobacteria > Rhodobacterales > Rhodobacteraceae > Tateyamaria. The sequence goes on along the minus strand of NZ_CANNCF010000010.1, from coordinate 8,303 downwards.
CTGGGCAATATGGCGATGCTGCTCTGGGTCGGGCCGGGACTGGCGGCGCGGGTGGGCCAGCTTGGGTTTTTGCTGCTGTGGGTCGGCTCGGTGCTGGGGGGCGGCCTTGTGTTTGTGGCCATGGCGAGTGCGACCACGCCCATGGTCGGCGCCTCGGGGGCCGTGTTCGGGCTGATCGGGGCCCTCGTGATGTATGACTACGTCCTAAAGGGTCGATACGCCAAGGCCCTTGGCATCAGCGCCGCCCTGGCCGTGCTGAACGTGGTGATGCTGATCGCGGAAAACGGGTTATTGGCCTGGCAGACCCACCTGGGCGGCTACCTGGCCGGGGGCCTGATTGCGCTGTGCCTCACGGACCGGCAACCGGAGCCTGCCGCACCAGACTGAGCGATCCACGAACAAAGATCGGGCAATTGCGTCCATTGTCGCGTCACTCCCCGGCCGGGCAGGCAGAGTTCCGCCTAAATCCCTGTCCAGAGGGGCATTGGATTGCCGGATAACTCTCCCCACTTAAAGTAGAATTGAGTGTAAACAGTTGTGCCCGATAACCCGATTGTTAGTGGCTGTTAACGAATTGAACCCCATGTTGGACAGGTAAGATCTGTCACCGCCACGCTTAAAGGGATCCCGTTCTTGGCCATTGTCCTGCTTCTCGTCAGTTTCGTGTTTGGCCTTGCAGGCGCGACCCTCGCGTCCTTTGCAGGGTTTGGTCTGGTGATGGCCATTCTCAGCTATATCGCAAGCGGCATGATCGGCGCGGTGGGGGTCACCTATTTCTCGGTCCGGCGCTGCGCCTCTGACCGGCGCATGGCCCACAGCCCTGCGGTGCCCCAGGCCCAGCAGGCCAGCGGCGCCTGAGCGGCCCATTTCCTATCTCTATCTGCGATGTGAAGGGTAAAGCCCGCATTGTTTCGCGTGCGAAACATGCGTGCTACAGCGATCAGGGCCTGATTTAGAGTCGATCAAGCAGCCAGGCACGCAGATCAGCCATCAATGCGGCATCGACACGGGGCCCCGCCAGGGTCACTTTCCCCGCCTGTCCGCGCAGCTCCAGCCCCTCGGCCAGCTGTTCTTTTGGTGTGCCCTGCGTGTCCTTGCCGGGGCTGCGCAGGCTCTGTTCCAGCACTTTGCGCTCCTCCGCAGAGCCAGCCACGGGGGCCGCCTGATCAAGGGTGCGGATCAACCCTTGCGCAAAACCCGGCGTGCTGCGCATCTCGGCCACCAGCGCGAGGCCCAGCTTTTCGGGAATGGCGGTCGGGAACGACAGGTGATCATCCAGCACCACCAGATCGGTAAAGCTGAGAATTTTTGAGCGTTTGGCACGGCGCACAGAGGAAAACAGGCTCTGTACCGCATGTTTGGGGCTGTCATAGACCCCTTCCTCGGCGGCCTTCACCGCAATCCGCGCGCGCTCGTAAAAGCTGAGGTTGGCGCGCAGCTCGTTTTCCTCGACCATGGCGCGATAGGCATCGGGCGCACTGTCCGGTGCGCGCACCAGCGCCTGTATCGTGGCAAAGCGGGGTTCATCCGGCGCCTCGCCCTGCAGGGCCTGCAGCGCCATCAGCCGCCGCCAGCCCGAGATCAGCCCATAGCGTCCGCCTGACAGCTCGACCACCTCGACCGGGGTTTGCTGACCACGATCGCGCAGTGAGTCCATCAGGCTGTCCATCTCGTCGCCGTCCACGGCCACGCGGTCGCGTACCAGATGATCGGCCTCGATCACATCCAGCGGCAGGCGCAGCACCATGCGCCCCTCGGCCCGCGCGCTTTGCAATTCGGCGCTGACCTCTTCAAAGGCGGCGTGGCGGGCCGTATCGCCGGCCACATCGGCAATGGGCGCGCGGGTGCCGACCCAGCCGTTCATCGCCTTGGTTTCCAACCCAGGACCGGATCCGGCCAGCGGATCAGGGATTTCAAAGGCCGGGGCAGGGCTCAACCGTTTGCGTTTGGCCATGATCAGGCTCCTTTCCTGGGGTGTGGCGGGGCAAAAACAGTCACTATCAAGGCAAATCGGCTCATTCTGCCGCCGCCGCATCGGCCTGCATCTCGTCGCGCCGCCAGATGCCGTAAAGCAGGCGTTTGAAGCCTGCATAGGTCTCGTCAAAGGTCGCGCGTCCACGGGCATAGGTGTCGCGGTTGAAGTCGCGGTAATCGGCCTCGTAGATGCCATTCACGCTCTCGCCCGCCTGCCCGATCAGCGCGGTAAAATCCTGCCGGTAAGGGCTGAGCGTGCGGCCCATATAGGCCTGCATGAGGCTGGCCAGTTCGGTCTGCTGGCTGGCGTCAAAGCGGGTGATGATGGTCTGCACTGCGTCCCATTCAAAGCCGATCTCGGGACGCCCCAAGGCGCGCGCGGCCACGTTCTCGCCCTCTTCAATCGAGGAAAACGTGGCGTGCAGCATGTCGAAAAACCGCCCCGTGGAGTCAAATTCCATGAAGGACGCGCCCACAGGCACCAAGAGGATATCGGCCGCTGTCAGCCCGTTGATCGTGAGGTAGCCAAGGGCAGGGGGAGTGTCGAGAAAGATCAGATCATACTCATCCAGCACCCCGCCTTCGTCGAGCGCGTCCCCCAGCGCATCCCACAGCTTCCAGCTGCGCGCGGCCATGCGCCAGACCGGGATCTGGAATTCGGACCAGTAAAGGTTCAGCTGCGCCCCAATCAGGTCGATATTGGGCCAGTGGGTTTTCTTGATCACGTCCGTCGCGCTGATGTTGAGCGCCTCGCTGAGCGAGTCGTCAAAGGGCAAAGGCGGATCGCCCCGGTCGATGCGGCGCTGGTTTTCGCCCCGCAAATGCTGGGCATAATGGCGCGCAATCAGCGGAAAGGCCGTGTCCCATTCATCCTCGATCCGCGCGCCAAAGATCGAACTCATGGAGCCCTGACTGTCCAGATCCACCACCAGCACCTTGTAGCCGTCCAGAGCGGCGGACATGGCCAGATGAGCGCAGGTGGAGGTCTTGCCGACCCCACCCTTGAAATTGGCGACAGCGACGACCTTGGCGGGCAGCCCCTTGGGACGGTAGGGCAGGTATTCCTTGGTCTTTGAGCCTTCCTGCCCGAAATGGGCGCGCAGACGCAGCACTTCGTCCAGTGTGAACCACTTGGCCCCGCCTTCGGTTTCGCTGACGCCCTGGGGCAGATCGGGGTTCTGGCGCAGCACGCGACGGAAATGGGCGGAGGCGATAGGGATCAGGTATTTGGTGATTTCCCAGGTCGAAAAGGGGCGCAGTTTGCGTTGGCCCGCCTCGTCCAGCCCGCGGCTTTTGAGGTCCTGACAGCCGCTTGCGCAGGCCCGCGCGATGGCGCGCAGATCGTCAGCGCCCACGGGCGGGGCCAGTTCAGCCTGCGCACGGTCCGGGGAAATGTTGAAATAGGGGGGAAGGTTATCCACAATCTGGCCTCATGCTCGGGACACGTCTTGTTTTGGTGATGTGACGCGTTTTGACCACCCTGCCACGAATCGTGATACATGGGAAGATTTTTATCTATTCTCAGCATAAACGGCAGGTGTGGCGCAGGTTTTGCCCTGTAAATCCGGGGTTTTGGCCCTGCTGGCCCAATGATTCCAGTTAAATCTGTGTTATATGATTAGTTACAAGACCCGTCACTTTTCAACTCTTCTTTTTTTATAAGGGGTTGTGGGTCAAATTCCTGAAGGTGGTGACTCTGAAACCCCGATAGGGCGACTCTGAACCCACGCTCGCCTGACTCTGAAACCCCGATGCGCGCGGCCTTTTGCTGGACGGAGTTATCCACAGCTTCTATGGTCGGTGTAAATGAAACCCCGAAGCCGGATTCGGTGCGCAGGCACGGTGATCCTGGACAAAAACGGGGGGCGATGAGGACAGGCAGATGATCACATCATGGCGGCTCTTGTGAGCGGGTCCATGACCGCGCAAGGCGGTCCGGGGGCATTGGGATCTCAGGGCGACTTTTTCGTCTGCGATTTCTTTGCGGCTGTGCCCAAGCATGATCTGGCCGCGATGGAACATCCGCTGTTTTCGCTCTCGACCCGGCCCGACCGGCGTATCCTCGATTACGAGCACAATGGCACCGACATCCGCATCACCCCCAGCGTGAAGGGGCGGGCGACGATTTTTGACGCCGACATCTTGATCTTTTGCATCAGCCAGCTGATGGCGGCGATCAATGCAGGGCGCCCCACCTCGCGCCACCTGACGCTGACAGCCCATGATCTGCTGCTGGCCACGGGGCGCGAGACGTCGGGCGATGGCTACAAGCGCCTGCGTGATGCGTTCGAACGTCTGGTGGGCACGCGCATCACCACCAATATTGTGACGGGCGAGACCGAGACCACCAGCGGCTTTGGCCTGATTGAGGCCTGGGAAATCGTGCGCCGCACGCGGGCAGGGCGCATGGTGCGCGTGAGCGTGACCCTGTCGGATTGGCTCTATCGCGCTGTGCTGAGCAAGTCGGTTTTGACCCTGAACAGGGACTATTTTTCCCTGCGCCGCCCACTGGAACGTCGGATTTACGAGCTGGCGCGCAAGCATTGCGGACGCCAGCCGGTGTGGCGGGTGTCGGTGGACACCCTTCTGAAGAAGTCCGGCTCCACCAGCCCGCGCCGCGTATTCCGTGCCATGCTGCGCGACATCATCGCGCGTGATGGCCTGCCCGATTATACCGCCAGTGAAGTGCCCGGCGATCTGATCGAGATCCGCCCGCGTGACGTGATCGAGCGGCCCACCCGTGTGCCGCAACTGAGTGCGGAGGCGCTGGAACAGGCCCGCCGCGCGGCGCCGGGCATGGACATCTACGCCCTGCAGGCGTCCTGGATCGAGGTCTGGACCGCTTCGGGTCAACCCTCCCTGCGCAGCCCGGACAAGGCGTTTCTGGGCTGGGTGAAAAAGCACCACGGGGACTGAAAACCCCTCAGGTTAGAGACGATCCGGCACTTCGCGGCGTCGCGCGCCCCAAAGGCGCAAAGCAACCCCAAGCCCGGCCAAGGCAATCCCGCTTGCCTCGATCAGATCATCGGTGCGGAACGGCCCCCATGTCCCGCTCATGAGGTCGCGCAACTGGTGCAGGCTGATCGCCACCACCAGCGCGCAGCCGATGGACAGCGCCACACCCGCAATGATCAGCAGATTGCTGATCAGGTGCCTGCGGAAATAGATCAGCAGCACCACAAACAGCAGAGCAAAGAATACCACCGTCAGCATCAGCGCGCCCACCTGCACGCTGCGCCGCGCCTCGTACCAGCCCTGTGCGTGGGACAGGCAGCGCCCGAAGGTCCAGACAAAGGCGTGCATGTCCAGCGGCGTGTTGAGCATCTGCACCCCCACCAGCACGGCACAGAGCAGGATCAGCTGCCGCTCGCGCCCTGCAGCCGTTCGCGCCACCCGCACAAGGCCCCAGCCCAGCAGGGCGTAGCCCGCCATCAGCGGCCCCGCGATCAGCGCCGGGTCGCCCCAGATGCCGGCCCAGTCACGCAGCCCGCATTGCGCAGCGCCGCCGATGGTGGCGAGCTCGTCGCCAAGCCAGCTCATGGGCGGACATCAAGGCGCAGACGGCCGGTCACGGTCTGCCCGGAGGCATATGCCGTCAGCGCGATGTCGACGGGGCCTGCAAAGCCCTCCTCGGGCAGGTAGTGCCAGCCGGAGGCCAGCAGCCGCAGCTTGCCTGCCTCGGGTGGGCTGAGCGGGGCCAACAGCACGCCGTCCTGTTCCAGCGCCAGCCTGTGTGGGCCCGGGCCGGTCACGGCCTGTTGCAGATCGGGGGCAGGGGGCAGGGGTGTGCCTGCATGCGCAAAAATGCCCTGCGAGGCGGTAAAGAACGAGCCTGCATAGACCTCTTGCTTGCCCAGGGCGCGCAGTTGATAGCGCGCGCCTGCAACGGGGGCCTCATCGACAAAGCGTTTTGCGTCACTGATCATGGCCAGATGGGCAAAGCTGCCTGCATCGGTGGCGCGCAGCAGCTGATAACGCTCTGCATCGCCGTCCCACTCCAGCACGACCTGATCGCCCGTCCGGGTGGCCCGCAAGGCGCGCGGCGGGGCCAGCGGAAAGGCCGCCAGTGTCGGATCGCCCAGCAGGTTGATCCAGATCGGTGTGCGCCACGGATAAGAGCCTGTCGGGGCATAATCCATGCCGTCGGGATAGGACCGCGCGCCTGCGCCATTGTTGGCGGTGATCTGCTGCACCTCGCCGATCGAGCGCCCCAGCGCCATCGGATGCAGCCGCCAGGCGGGCCGCGCGCCCCAGCCGACGGCGACGGTGTAAAAGGGCTGGGCCAGCAGGGCCGTCATCGCATTGCCGCGCCGGTTGATCTTTTGCTTGCCGCTGCCAAAGTTGATCGCAAAGACCGGCTTGATCTCGTAATCGACATATCTGTGGCCCTGATGCTGGCCGAAATCCACACCCCAGAGCCAGGGCTGGGTTTCGCCCACATCGTGATGCCCGCCGGGGGTGATGGCCTTTGGGCCGACGATATTGCGCAGATCGAACTGTTCGACCCGCAGGTGGTCGGACTGGCCATAGGCCACGCGCAGATCCCCCAGCAGCCCGTGGCGCCAGTGATGGGTCTTGTCGAGATAGGCCCGCAGATAGGTCCGCTCCAGCTCGGTATCCCCTTCCGAGATCAGCGCGAAATCGACCCGGCCCACGGGCAGTTCGATGGTGCCGTCCGGCAGGGCGCTGTGGATCAGCTGCCCTGCGCCATCATCTGCCCAGTCCCCTGTCAGATCACCGTAAAACAAGTCACTAATATGGGGTTCTGGGTCATGTCCGTCCGGCGCCACGCGCCCGCTTGTGACCATCGGCACATGGCCCAGGAGCAGGATCATGTGGCGCAGACCCTTGGGCTCTGCGGCCACGGCGGCGCGCAATTGCGCCTTGAGGGCGCGCGCCGGGGGCAGGTTGGCAGCCGGGTCCAGATAGGCATGGCGCGGGGTTTTGAGCCAGCGCACCTGCCAGCCCGCCCCCACCAGATCGTCCTCGAGCCGGGCCAGACGCGGCTGCAACGCGGCACTCAGGCTGTCCTCCAGCGCGATAAAGACGGTGCCGTGATCCTGGCGCGCCGGGATGTCCGTGCCCGTCGCCCAGTAGCCTGCGGAAAAGAACGTGCCGTGATTGCGCAGCAGGCGGTATTCGTAAGGCACGCCGGGGGTCAGGGTTTCGTCCCGGGTCTTGATGTAACGGCCCGCGCGCACTTCCAGCTCGACCCAGCTCTCTGCCCCAGTGGCCCCCAGCACCCGGCGCGCGAGCCGTATGTCGCGCCCGCGCAAGGGCTGCGCCTCTTGCCAGATCAGTTCGAGGCTGCGCCCGTCGGCCGACAGCGTGCCATCCAGCGGCACCGGCTCTCCGCCCGGGGCCTGGGCATGGGCCTGGAGTGCCATGGCCAGCAAAAGCGCAATCGTCCGGACAGGTTTGATCTGCTTGATCATGCATCTTCTCTCAAAAGGCCCGAACATGTTGTGAGCCTAGTGCACTTTCGCAAAGACCTGAATCACTTAACGCCGCCTGATATCAATGCATTCAACGCGTTAAGCGAGATGCAATATTTTCGCAGGCGCGGCCGCCATAAACCCATTTGGGTTGGCCTCGGACTGCTTTGGCCTGCGCAAATGGGTGGCAGATGATGACGGGGTGATGCGCTTTGGGGATGCAAAATTGCGACACTAAAGGCGCTCTTTTACAGGGAAAACGGCCCGCATAAGCGAAAGGCCGCTGCTTTGGGAGGGTCTGCGACGGTCGCATTGTTTTTTTTTGAAAACTCCAGTCTTTCGAACCTCGGCAGTTTCGGCACGTGACTTTGAGAGGACACAAAACGGCCTTCAAATGATCGAAAAATGAACCGGATTCGAAGTTAGTTAATATTTCGTAAAGATAAAAAATAAGCCGAAAACCAACATAGAGTGGCAGCGGGAACAGAGCAGATGGCAGCGACAACACGGTCGAGAATGACCCTTTTCATATCATTTGAAAGGGACCACTCATGAATCCCCTTGCAGCACTCCTTGCGATATTCGGTGTCGCCGCCGGAATGGGCGGCGGTGGCGGTTCCAAGGATGATCCCGCAGCACCTCCTGTGCCTGAACCTGTTGATCCCCCGGCACCTGAACCCGAAGATCCGCCGGCCCCAGAACCGGAAGATCCCCCGGCCCCTGAGCCAGAGGACCCGCCAGCCCCGGAACCAGAGGATCCGCCCGCGCCAGAGCCAGAAGACCCTCCGGCACCTGAACCCGAGGACCCCCCCGCACCCGGGCCGGTTGATCCCCCGGCCACCGGCATAGAGCCCGCTGATCTGGGCAACGGTCCCGTGACTGTCACGGCCGGCC
>NZ_CANNCF010000009.1 GCF_947503045.1 uncultured Tateyamaria sp. | reverse complement strand
GGCCGCGCACCCCGGTGTCCAGCACATCAGCTTTACCGGATCAGTGCGCACGGGCGCGCTGGTGCAACAGGCGGCAGGCGCCAACGTTGTGCCGGTCACTCTGGAACTGGGCGGCAAATCTCCGCAACTTGTCTTTGATGATGCCGATCTGGACGCCGCGCTGCCCTTTCTGGTCAATGCAGGTATTCAAAACGCCGGGCAGACCTGTTCCGCCTCATCACGCATTCTGGTGCAGCGCGGTGTCTATGCATCTGTGCGCGATCGTATGGCCGAGGCCTATGGTAAATTGACCGTTGGCCCGGCTATGAGTGACTTGCGCCTCGGGCCGCTGATCTCGGCCCGTCAAAAGCAGATCGTCGAAGGGTTCCTGAGCAAGGGCGCGGACCTTGCCATCGCTGCGCAAGGCCAGATGATGGACGCCCCGGACACCGGTGCCTATGTCTTGCCAACGCTTTTTGACGACGTGCCCGCAGACCACAGCCTCGCGCGGGACGAAATCTTTGGCCCCGTGCAGGTCCTGATTCCTTTTGACACCGAAGAGGATGCCGTGCGGATCGCAAACAGCACCGATTACGGCCTTGTGGCCAGTATCTGGACCGCGAATGGTGCGCGGCAAATGCGTCTAGCCAAACAGCTGCAGGCGGGACAGGTGTTCATCAACAATTATGGCGCGGGCGGCGGTGTCGAATTGCCTTTCGGCGGGATCGGCAAGTCCGGTCATGGTCGTGAAAAAGGGTTCGAGGCACTTTATGGCTTTTCCACCCTCAAGACGGTGGCAGCCCATCATGGCTGAGTTGGCCGTTCAGAAAACATGCCACTGCCAGTCGCTGCCGTTTAACCAAGTCCAACATTTCGACCTTGCTGAAAGGAATTTCGATGATCTTTGAAAACCGCTTTGAGGGCCGCCACGCCGTTGTGACCGGCGGGGCGGCGGGTCTAGGATATGGCATCGCCAGCCGCATCGTCGCCGAAGGCGGCAGTGTCGAGGTCTGGGACATCGACGCGACTGCTCTCGCCGCGCTCGATCTGACCAATTGCACCACCCGGCAAATCGACGTGACAGATGTAGAGGCTGTGGCAACGGCCATGACCGAGGCCAAACCCGACATCCTCGTCTGTTCGGCTGGTATCACCGGGCCAAACGCCACCACGTGGGACTACGCAGTCGAAGATTGGCTGGCCATCCATAACCTCAATCTCAACGCAGTGTTCTATTGCTGCCGGGCCGCCGCACCCATCATGAAGGCCAAGGGGTGGGGGCGGATCGTCAACATCGCCTCTATCGCAGGGAAAGAAGGCAACCCCAACGCCCCGGCCTATTCCGCCTCAAAGGCTGCTGTGATCGGGCTGACCAAGTCGCTGGGCAAAGAGTTGGCCACTTCGGGGGTGACCTGCAACGCCATTGCCCCCGCTGCGGTGCGCACCGCGATCTTTGAACAGATGACGCAGGAACACATCGATTTCATGCAGTCTAAAATCCCGATGGGGCGCTTTGGCACTGTCGAGGAAATCGCGGCCATGGCCTGCTGGTTGGCCAGCGACGAGGCCAGCTTTTCCACCGGGTTCTGCTTTGATCAATCCGGTGGGCGGGCCACCGCCTGACCCCCGCAACCCAATTGTAAAGGAGAAGTCCCATGCAACTTGACGGCAAAACAGCCCTCGTCACCGGAGGGGCCAGCGGTTTTGGCACCGGCATCGCGCGCGCCTTTGTCGCCGCTGGCGCACAAGTCATGGTGGCGGATATTAATGGCGATGGGGCGCAAGCTGTTGCGGACGAGATCGGCGGCAGCGCGGTTGAGGTGGACGTCTCAAACGGGGCCTCGGTGCAGGCCATGGCGGATCATACGCTCGCGGCATTTGGGCACCTCGATATTCTGGTCAACAATGCGGGTATCACCCACCTGCCCCAACCTCTTGATGAGGTGAGCGAAGAGGATTTCGACCGTGTGCTGGCGGTCAACGCCAAGTCGGTCTACCTCACCGCACGCAGCCTCGTACCCCATATGAAATCGCGCAAGGCAGGCGCCATCCTGAATGTCGCCTCAACTGCAGGCGTGTCACCCCGGCCCCGCCTCAACTGGTACAATGCCTCCAAAGGCTGGATGATCACGGCGACCAAGGCGATGGCGGTTGAACTGGCCCCGGACGGCATCCGCGTCAACGCGATCAACCCGGTGGCGGGTGAAACCCCACTGCTCAAATCGTTCATGGGTGAGGACACGCCCGAAATCCGGGCCAAGTTCCTGTCCACAATCCCCTTGGGTCGGTTTTCGACACCCGAAGACATGGGGGCGGCGGCGACGTTTCTGTGTTCCGATGCCGCCTCGATGATCACGGGCGTCGCGATGGAGGTGGATGGCGGCCGCTGTATCTGAACGCTAAAGCCCCGCCACCAATTCTTTCACCAGCGCACGCGGTCGGGTGATCGACAAAACCGTGTGCGCCTCTTGGCGTCTTCCATCGCGGACCAAACAGGCAGCCATGGAAAAATCGATCAGATCGCGCTGTGCGTTCGACCCGCCAAGACGCGCGTGATCCTGCATGGCTGTGCCGAACTGGTCAGCGGCCCGCGCCCAATGCCCATCCGCCATCTCGCGGTAGGCTATGGCAACCGTTTTCGTCAAATCGGCCACCGGTCCGGCGGCATTCTCGATGATCCCCTCCAACGCGTCGCGGTTGCCTGCAAGGGCATGGGCAATGGCCGCATGGAAATCGGCAAAACCCAATCCCGGTTTGGGGAATTTTGCCAGCGCATAGGCGCTGAGTGCCTCCCAACGGGCGATCGGGACATCGACACCGGCCAGTTCCGCGCGAAACATGAGGGCAGCAGCATCTGTCATCACGTTCAGCGGCGGCCCCTGACTGCGCCCGGGCGCGATGTCGGTGTCGAGCACCTGCCACATCCGATCCAGATCACCCGCCTCAAGCGACCACAGACCCACATGCCAGGACACATGATTGTACAGCGTGGCGGACGGATCATAGCGCCCCCACCAGTCGGTCAAATACCGCAATCCTTCCGCGTCCTTCAGTTGCTCGTAATATAGGTGCGCGCGAATATGGGCGGAATGGGCGCTGTCAGGATTGGAGACGAGGGCTGCTTCGATATTGGCTTCGGCCGCACTGAGCTGACCGAAGTCGAGTTGCGCAAAAGCCAGCTGCGCGCGGCACCACCAGTTGTCGCCATAGTGCGGCGCGATCCCTGCGATAAAGGCAAGCTGTTCCGCCTCGCGCCCCGGAAGGCCGGAAAAGCCGATGAGACCAAAGACGCTCGTGCACATCTGCGCAATCAGAACGTCGCGCGGCCAGCTTTTGACGTGTTCGTAGACAGCTGCACGGGCCTCTGCGGGTTTGCCCTCCAGCAGCAGGGTCGAGGCGTTGATATGGGATTCCTCGCGCGTGCTGAGCCCAGCAGACAAGTCATGCGCGCGGGCCAGACTTGCCTTTACCTGCTCAGGTCGGGCGCGCAACTGCATGTCGCGGGCCAGACCGATATGTGCCAGAGCAAACCCCGCATCAGCCGCAATCGCCGCCTCGAATGCCTCCGTCACCCCGGACTCGGCCCCCAAAAAGCGTTGTACACCAAGATCATAGGCATCCCGCGCCTCTGGTGACGATGTGCCGACGGGGTTTCCATACGCGTCTTCAAGCATGACTTGGGCCCTTCCATGCGCAGCAGTATCTTACAGTGAAAACGCCTCCGCGCACTCTGTCAACGATTGCGCAACCTTGCTGCGCGCCAACGGCCCTTGCCGCCCAACCCGAATAAGGCATGATAGGGCCAACCACTCCGGAGGATCCCATGCAACCTGTCAACCTCGCCGCCAAGCTGGCCCAGTTCACCACGCATTGGGACCCGCACGTGATCGCCGACTACAACGACAACGAGGTGATGGTCGTCAAATTTCAGGGTGAATTTCCGTTCCACCTGCATGAGGATACGGACGATTTCTTTTTCGTGCTCGAAGGCGAGATGGTGATGGACCTCGAGGACCAATCCCATGAGGTGAAACAGGGGGAGCTGTTCATTGTGCCCAAGGGCGTCACGCACCGCCCGCGCGCGGCAGATGAATGCAAAGTGCTGCTGATCGAACCCAAGGGCGTTCCGAACACTGGCGATCCGGCGACCGCAGCCGCCAAGCCACGCATATGACCATGCAAAGCTGCGCGAACGCCCCTGCCGGAGGCCCGACCCCAACATGATCCCAGGCCCGCAAAACGCAATCACCGACATCGAGGGGCTCAAGGTCGGCAACGCGCAGGATGATGCCCTTAAATCCGGTGTCACCGTATTGACGGCTGATGTTCCTTTTACCGCATCGGTTTCGGTTCTGGGTGGCGCGCCGGGGACGCGCGAAACCGATCTGCTGGCGCCTGACAAATCGGTGGCGCAGGTGGACGCGCTGGTTCTGTCAGGCGGGTCTGCCTATGGGCTTGATGCGTGCTCTGGTGTCGTGGCGGCGCTGCGCGATGCAGGGCGCGGTTACCGCGTGGGCAGCGCCATCATTCCACTGGTACCGGGCGCAATTATCTTTGATCTGTTGTCAGGCGGAGACAAGTCGTGGGACGCTTCCCCTTACCCCGCTCTCGGGCGCGCCGCTTTTGAGGCAGCGACCACATCCACACCCATCGGTACGGTTGGTGCGGGAACGGGCGCGATGACGGCAATGATGAAAGGCGGGCTCGGCACAGCCTCTCTCGTGCTGGACAACGGGATCACGGTGGCGGCCCTTGTGGCGGCCAACCCGATGGGCAGCGTGACAACCCCCGGAGAAAAGCATTTCTGGGCCGCCCCCTACGAGATAGACGGCGAGTTTGGCGGCCTCGGTCCGGACCCGAACAGCGGTCTCGGGCGCACACTCACCAGCCGCAAATTGACCGCAATGCTTGAACGCGCCAACACCACCATCGCCATCCTTGCCACGGATGCGGCCCTCGACAAGGCCCAGTGCCAGCGCGTCGCCATCGCCGCCCATGACGGCATCGCGCGCGCTTGCGTACCTGCCCATAGCCCGGGAGATGGCGATCTGGTATTCAGCGTGTCGACCGGTGCCAAACCGGCCAGCGCGCCCACCGATCTGGGGCTGATCGGCCACGCCGCGGCCCTCTGCCTTGCCCGTGCAATTGCACGCGGGGTGCACGCGGCCTCGGCTGCGCCGGACGATCTGCTGCCCACATGGGGGACCCTGAATGCCCAGACTTGAGCACGGCGATATCTCACTCCACTACGAGATCGAGGGCAATGGCCCGCCCCTGTTGATGCTGGCGGGGTTCATGTCAGATCACGCCAGTTGGACGCCACTTGTCCCCCTGCTTGGCGCGCATTTCACCTGCATCCGCATCGACAACCGGACGACGGGACAGACCACACCATGGAATGCCCCGGTGTCGATCGATCTGATGTGCACGGACGCATTGGCGCTTATGGATCACCTCGGTTTCGCGCGGTTCCACCTGCTCGGCCACTCCATGGGCGGGATCATCGCGCTGCGCATGGCGCAGGCCGCACCCGAGCGGTTGGCCTCCACCCATGTTGCGGCCTCCGCGCCGATCAGGCTGCCTCGCAACACGGCGCTGTTTGCCAACCTGATCGCGGTCCGCCGTTCGGATGCGCCGCCAGATACGTGGCTGCGCGCCCTGTTCCCCTGGCTGTTTAACCCGCGAGTCTATCACCATCCTGCAGGCCTCGATCAGGCAGTGGCTGACAGCCTGGCCTATCCGCATGCCCAATCCGCAGATGCGATGGAACACCAGCTGACCGCGCTCCGTGATTTCGACGGCACCGCCCTCGCCTCTCCGACTTGCCCGGCGCAAGTGCTGGTCGGTGCACTGGATCTGATCGTGCCGCCCGATCACGCCTTGGCCGTCCTCGGCCACCTGCCGCATCACATCATCGAAGAAGCCGGACATTCGATCCATTGGGACGCCCCGGAAACCGTGGCCGACCTTGTCCGGTGCTACGCCAACAAGCATCCGATCTGAAGGAACGCGCATGCAAGACCTTTATGGCCTGCCGATCACCTGCGACAGCGACACAACGCGCCAGGGCATAGACGACTTTGTGCATGGCTTCATCAGCTTTCAACCCAAAGCCGCCAACATCCTGAAAACGGCGAAAGCCGATCCGGGCAATGGCCTTGCCAACGCCTATGCCGCCATCCTCTACATGCTGCTCGAAGCACCAGCAGCCCCCAAACTGGCGCAGCCCTTCCTTGATAACGCGGAACGTGCAACCGGCCTCACCCCGCGCGAGGCGGGTGCCGTCGAGGCTGCACGCCTGTTCGTCACCGGCAAAATTCCCAAGCTGATCGAGCTGTGCGAGGCGACGGTCAGCGCCTACCCCCGCGACATGGTCATGCTCAAACTGGGCCAGTACCACACATTCAATATCGGCGATTTCCCGGCGATGCTGCGCGTCGCGCAAAAGGCGCAACCCGGCGCGGCGGACATCGCCTATGCACACGGCATGCTGGCCTTCGGCTTCGAGGAATGCCACCTGCTCGATCACGCAGAACAGGCCGCGCGGCATGCGCTCGACCTCGACCCATCCGAACCCTGGGCGCATCATGCGCTGGCGCATATTTACCTCACACGCGGGCAAGTGACCGAGGGAACCGAATTCCTTGAATCTGTCGCCCATCACTGGGCCGACCTCAACAGCTTCATGCACAGCCACAACTGGTGGCATCTGGCGCTGTTCTACATCTCTGCCGGGCGCAACGATGACCTGCTGGCCGCCTATGACACCCACGTCTGGGGTCTCTCCAAGGACTACTCGCAAGACCAGATCGGGGCCGTGTCACTGCTGGCACGCATGGAGTTCGCAGGTGTCAATGTCGGAGACCGTTGGCAGGACGTGGCCGATCACATCGCCAAACGGGGCGCTGATACGACATCGCCCTTTCTGACGCTGCAATACCTCTACGCGCTCGGGCGCACCAAACGGGGAGAGGCGGAAACCCTGCTCAAGGCGATCGAGGCGCGGGCCGAAGACAAAACCCAGCACGATGTCGAAACATGGCGCGACGTCGCCCTTTGGGCAGCCCATGGCATCGCGGCCCATGCGGCAGGCGATTATGACGACACCATCCGCTTTCTGGGCAAGGCCCTGCCCCGCCTCGCCGAGGCGGGCGGTAGCCACGCGCAACGCGACCTGTTTGACCAGATCCATCTGGATGCGCTGATCAAATCAGGACGCAGCGCGCAGGCCCAGCAAGTCCTCGAAATGCGCCGCACCTTCGATCCGGATGGGGTCCCGCTCAACAGAATGCTGGCGCAAGTCTATGACGCATCCGGTTTGCCCGCTCAGGCGGAAGAGGCGCGGGGCCGCATTGCTTCTTCTGACTGAAAATACCACCGCCGGAGGCAATCCGCAGGAGGGTCTGAAAAGGCCCTCCTGACTAAAATCGAGCCGCGCGTCAGCGCGTCCTTATTCACCAACCATTGGCACGACATTTGTCTCGATACGCCCAAGTGAGGCCTGCACCGCATCGACGATACCGTCCGCATTCAGACCGGCATCCGCATACATCTCATCCGGCCCGGCCTGATCAATGAATCGATCCGGCAGGCACATGGTGCGCACTTTCAGCCCCTGATCCAGTAACCCCTCAGACGCCATTGCCTGCAGCACCATGGCTCCAAACCCGCCCACAGCGCCTTGCTCGACCGTGACCAGCATGGCATGGCCCGCCGCCAGATCGCGGATCAGCCCCATATCCAGCGGCTTGGCAAAGCGCGCATCGGCAATGCTGACGGACAGACCTTCGGCTTCCAGCAGCGCCGCAGCCCGCTCGCACTCATCCAGATGCGTGCCCAGCGACAACAGCGCCACGTCCGACCCCTGTTGGATCATGCGACCCTTCCCGATCTCCAGCACTTCGCCACGCTCCGGCATCTCGACCCCGCGCCCATTGCCCCGCGGATAGCGGAATGCGATGGGGCCGCTGTCATGCGCCGCTGCCGTCGTCACCATATGCATCAGCTCCGCCTCATCTGCGGCCGCCATGACAACCATCCCCGGCAGGGCCGCGAGATAACCAATGTCGAAAGACCCCGCATGGGTCGCCCCATCGGCCCCCACCAACCCTGCACGATCAATGGCAAAGCGCACGGGCAGACCTTGCAGAGCCACATCATGCACCACCTGATCATAGCCGCGTTGCAGGAAGGTCGAATAGATTGCGCAGAACGGCTTTAACCCCGAAGCGGCCATGCCGGCGGCAAAGGTTACCCCATGCTGTTCGGCGATCCCAACATCAAAGACGCGGGCGGGAAACAACTCGGCCATCTTGTCCACACCCGTGCCCGAAGGCATCGCGGCGGTGACGGCGACAATGGCCGGGTCACGCGCGGCAAGGTCGGCCAGCGTTGTGCCGAACACAGACGTATAGGACGGCGCATTGCTTTTGCCCTTGCTCTGCGTGCCGGTTTCAACATCGAAACGCGACACACCATGATACTTGTCCGCCGACCCTTCGGCGGGGGCATAGCCCTTGCCTTTGACCGTGCAAGCGTGGATCAGAACCGGACCGCTTGCGCGGGCACGGGCGCCGCGCAGAACGGACAGAACCTGCCCCATATCGTGCCCATCAATCGGGCCGATATAGTCAAATCCCAGCTCTTCGAAAAACGTCCCCTTGCTTTCAACACCCGTGACCATCTCGCGCGCCCGTCGCGCACCATCGCGCATTGGTTTGGGCAGGACCTGCTCCATCCCTTCGGCAATCGCCTGCAAGGGGGCCAGCGGAGAGTTGCGGGTGAGGTTGGACAAATATGTGCTCATCGCCCCTGTGGGCGGTGCAATCGACATCTCGTTGTCGTTGAGGATCACGAAAAGCCGACGGCCCTCGTGACCCGCATTGTTCAAGGCCTCATAAGCCATGCCCGCACTGATCGAGCCATCGCCGATCACAGCAACAGCATCTCCCGTCGGCATGCCCATGTCGCGCCCGACGGTAAAGCCAAGGGCAGCAGAAATGGAGGTAGAGGAATGCGCGGCGCCGAAGGGGTCATAAGCGCTCTCGGCGCGTTTGGTGAAACCGCTGAGGCCACCCTTTTGGCGCAACGTGCCCATGCGGTCCCGCCGCCCGGTGAGGATTTTGTGCGGATAGCACTGATGCCCCACATCCCAGATCACCTTGTCGCGTGGCGTGTCGAACACGGCGTGGATGCCGACGGTCAGTTCCACGACGCCAAGGGACGATCCCAGATGGCCGCCCGTGCGGCTGACCGCGTCGATCACGTCGGTGCGCAGCTCATCCGCAAGGCGCGCCAGTTCGGTGTCAGACAGGGTCTTGAGATCTGCGGGCCCCGCAATGCGGTCCAGGGTGGGTGTCTTGGTCATTGCGCACATCCTTTCCAGGTCTTGCAGCCCCACTCCGCCTTGCCTGCGGGTTTGCGTGGGGCAAAAAAGGCGCCGCGCCGGATGGAACAGGCACGGCGCCAGGTTCCTGTAGCCAACAGGAAGGGAACCGGGATCTGTCGACCCCGTGCCCGGATCAAGGAAGCCTTTGATCCGAACCTGGCCGCTGCGGACAAGCCGCTGCATGTCAGCCGTAAAGCGGAGTTCACCCCGCCCTACCGCATCATTCGTAAACCGGCGCCTCGGACGAGACCAATTCGGGCCAGTCATCCGTGACGTTCAGACCCTGCATCGGGCGCTGATAGCCCTTGTGACAAGTCCGGCAGGCCGCTTTGGGGGCATCGGCAAAGATCGGACCAAGACGCTCCGGCGGATACTGATCCTCTAGCGGGATCAGGTACTCCTGGTTCATCTCGATCACCATCTGGCGACCCATTTGGGCAATGCCCCATTGCGGTGTGTATTGGGCCGCGTCGTAAAACGCGCGGCTGTTGTGGCAGAACACGCAGTTCACCCCCAGCGAGTTCGCGAAATAGTTCATCAGCGAAAACGTCATCTCGGTTTTCTGGATGGTTGCGATTTCCTCATCGATGCCCGGCACACCGGCGACCCGGCTGTCCAGATCGTGGACGTTCACAAGGCTGTCGTAGTCGGTCAGGTACACCTCAAGCGCGCTGGAAGGCAGCGAGGTTGACGAGCTCATCGATGTCGCCCGGTTCTGCACCGCCGCCCAGCCACTGGCGTTTTCATTGACCGGGGTGACGTTGAACCAGATGTCGCTGGGCACGTTCTGACCGCGGTGGCAGGTATAGCAGTTCACCCCCACCTCAGCGACGGCATTCACATGGCCATCCCAGTTCTCGTTGATGTTCTGGGTCATCTGGATCATGCGGCGGCTGACAACCTTGGTGTAAAGCTCGTCCGACGCGTATTCCGAAATGTCCACATCGCCGTGGCAATAGGCACAACCTTCTTCCGGCGCGACCCATTGGGTGATCGCCAGCATGACCCGATTAAAGTTGTCATCTGTCAACTCGCCCAGAACCTGCACGTTCTCATAGACATCCTTGGCCAGCTCTTCGGCGCCTTCGGGGATGTAGGGTTCTTCGGTGTAATAGGCCTCGATCGTCGGGTCGGCGGCAGTGCGCGCGACGTTGTATTCCGGCACCGACATCCCCGTCCCGCGAGGGCCGGTCTGCATAGATTCCGTTTGGTACGGGTTGCCCCATGTCACGATCAACGCGGCGGCAAAGATGGCCGATCCAACCACACCCACCGCGATGGCAGGGCCAAAGATATTGGTCGGATTGTCCGCGTTCCATTTGTCAAACCACTTGGGAAACATATCAGTTCTCCTTCCCAATGAAGGCTTCGTACGAGCCATAGTCTTCGTAGCCGTACGCCCCGTCATACATCGGCGCGAAATTGTGCTCTTGCGCCCAGATGAACCAGTTGTCGACGACCGTCCCGGTCAGCAGAATACCGATCCCGCCGGTGATCGGGGTCAGAACCGCAAACCACCAGGCCCATCGGTGAATCCCTTCCATCGTGGCGTTGAACCCCATGGTCCAGCGCCAGAACAGGGCCGCGCGCTCGGTTGCCGTGCCGCGGTCATAGATTTGCTCCAACTCGCGGTCGCCGCCATAGCGGGTAACCGCCAGAATGGTGCCGCCATGCATACAGAACAGCAGGACAGAGCCATAAAGGAACACGATGCTGAGGCAGTGGAACGGGTTGTAATAGAGGTTGCCGTATCGGATCGAAAACGCAGTCGTCCAGTCAAGGTGCGGGAAGATGCCGTAGGGCACAGCCTCGCTCCAGCTTCCCATCAGCACGGGACGGAACAGACCGAGGACCAGGAACAGCCACACGGCGGACGCAAAGGCCCAGAACACGTGCTTGCCCATCTTGTGCTCGGCCGCCAGCAGATAGCTGCGCAGCAGCCACGTTAGGACCGAAACCAAAAGGAAGAAGCTGGCAATGATGTACCACCCACCCTCATCGAGCGGCGGCATGCTCAGCCCGTATTCGGGGCTGGGCGGTTCCAGCGCCAGCCAGAACAGTTGCCGAATGAATTCAGGGATGGAGTAACCCACCTGGCTCAGCATCGAGATACCGACCATCACGAACCAGATCAGGCCTGTGGCAAGCGACACCATGCCGGTCCAGCCCAGATAAAGCGGGCCAATCTGCGCGTTTCCGATAAACCCAGCCAGGGTCGAGAACCACGGCGTGCCGATCCGTTCGGCCAGCATCTCGCCGCTGTCGTCCATGCCCCATTCGGGTTTGCCCTGAACCTGGACCTGGGTGAAGATATTTTGATACTCGATAGACATGTGATCAGCCCCCAAATCCGGATTGATAGACAGGCAATGGGTCCGTGCCCCAGATCGGCAGGTTCAGCCACCAGTTCCACCATTCAGGCCAGCCGGACGTCCAGACGGGGCCAGAGATGATGATGCAAACCGCCGAGAAAAACACAGCGTTGATCGCCAAGAGCCAGCCCAGACGGTGAATGCCTAAGGTGCCGATCGAATATCCTATGAAATCGCGAAAGAACGTGTCTTCGTGATCGGGTGTCTTGGCCTCTTCACCCGCTTCGGGGTTGGCCGCCGACAGGATCAGTGCGCCGTGCAGCGCCAACGCCAGCGTGGTGGTAAAGAACAGCGTCACCGCCAACATGTGGGCCGGATTGTAGTGGAAATGCAGGTAGGCATAGCCGGTGTTGGACACCCAATCGAGGTGGCTGAAGATGCCATAGGGAAACCCATGCCCCCACGCGCCCATCAGCAGGGGGCGGAAAATGACCAACGTGACATAGGCCAGAATGGCAAAGGAAAAGCCGATGGGCACATGGTATCCCATGCCCAGCTTGCGGCAGATTTCAACCTCGCGCAGCGCCCATGAGATAAAGGCGCCCGTCGCACAGAAGGTGATGATCTGCCAAAGACCCCCTTCCATCAGCGGGGCCATGCCCAGACCGTAACTGAGGTCGGGCGGCGCGATGTTGATCAGCCAGGGATTGAAAGTGCCCTGTTGTGAGGCCCCCCAGAAAATCAGGACGGTGCCCAAAAGGGCAAAGAAGGCCGTCGTGACACCGAAAAAGCCCACGTAGAATGGGCCGACCCAGAAGTCGAACAGATCGCCGCCGATCAGCGTCCCACCCCGGACGCGATACTTTCTCTCGAAGGATAGCAGTGCCATCTCTCAAACTCCGCAGTTGGCGGCGCAGGCCCATCGGGGGTCACTAGCCGTCTTTTATGAATTGGTTTGTTGCGGGCAGGCCAGGGCGCACTGTTCGCCCCGCCCGCAACTTTGCTTCTTGTCCGCTTCAGCGGGCCTTACTGGGCGTTTTGAGCGGCCAGTTCGAACCAGTTGAAGTGGTCCGTGCTCAGCAGGACGAGGTGAATCATCGCTGCAAGCAGGAACAGGAAAACGCCTTGTGCGACAAACACACGACGGGGATCAAAGATGAGCCAGATCTTGTAGAACTTTGCCATTTGCTAATCCCTCCTCAGAACCACGGACGCCAGATGAACACTGCCAAATGAGCCACGACGGCAACGGCTGAAAACAGCCAGAGCCCGCTCATGTAGACAGCGTGCAATTCTTGCGCCTGCTCGTCTGTGAGACCTGTGAAAGACAGGTTTTCAGCCATAAGTATTCCTCCGGAATAATTTGCTGATGCCGCGCACCCCGCGGCCGGGTCCATCAGGGTTGCCCCTGACGGTTTCTGTCCACCTGTTGCCAGGCGTACAGTCTCTGATCTCGACAGGCGCACACAGGTCGAGAAATTCGATATCTACCGTTTGGGCGATCAAGCGTTGAAGATCATCGGCGTGATGATCCGCGCTTGGGTCCAGGCCCGGGCCATCGGGCCCTTGTCGGTAAAGCTGCGCGATTTGATTGCGGCCAGCGCCCACGTGAGGCAGGCCAGCGGCAGTGTCGCCACAAAGATAATCGCGAAATAGACCATGAACTCGGTCTTCTCTCCACTGCGCTTCTTCGGCGCGTCTGTGGCGATATTGGACGTCATGTCAGTCATTTATGTTCCTCCCTCGGAAACAGTTTCTGACGACCCGGCCAGGGCGGGGTCTAATGCGCGCACAGTCTCGATCACGACCCGGTCCGCACCGCTGGCGAGGGCTGCTTGCTCAGCCGCATCGCGCAGGGTTTTTGCCGCGGAAATTCGGGTCAGGATGGGGTGTTGCTCGACGATGTGGTCAAGCATGGCCTGCGCATCGGCATCCCAGGGGAAGTCGCGGCGCAGGGTCGTCGGGGTTGCCTCGGCACTGTCCATGTCGGAGGCCAGAGGCAGAATGTGGAACAGAGCATCGAACAGGCCGTTGCAGACCTCTTGGATCAGGTAGGTCGCCCCGGCATAGCCCATCATCGGCGTGCCCGTGTGGCGGCGGATCGCGGCACCGGGAAAGCTTGCCGGGATAAACGCAGGGCTTGGCCCGTGCCCGCCCTTCAGCTCGGCCAGATACATCTTTTCGTTGATCGACCCGAACACGACGAGGGGGCGCTTTTGCCCCATCCATGCGCGGACCTCTTCGTTGTTGGTCTTCTTGCCCGCCACTCGCGCAACCGCAAAGGCGCAGGGCAGGCCCATGTCATCCTCAAGGAACTGCCGGATGCCCCGGGTGTAGGTCTCGTTTGCAACAATCGCAAAGGACGCGGTGGCAAAGAAATCCTGCGTGACGGACCGCCAGAGGTCCCACACAGGTTTGAGCGTGGAGTGTTTCTCCTGCTCGATAAAAGGTTCGGGGTCGAGATCCACCAAGGTCCCCAGTGCGCGCAGGAACTTGGTGGTACTCTCGACCCCTATCGGGGCTTGCAAGTATGGCTTGGCAAGAAGCTCACACAATCCACGCCCGAACTCTCGGTACATGCAGATGTTCACATCCGCATTTACCAGATTACGCATTTCGGCCACGTGAGCACCCAGCGGGTGCACCATGTTGACCTCGCAGCCGATCCCTTCGACCAGTCTACGGATCTCGGCCAGATCGGATGGCATGTTGAACGTGCCATACATCGGACCGAGGATATTAACGCGAGGACGCGCACCTTCCTCGCGTTTCTTCTCGGGCGGCATCCGACCCTTGGTCATACCGAATTCGGTAAAGATCCAGGTCATCGCCCGATCTGCCGCTTCCCACTGATCCTCATCAATGGTGCGTGGCAGAAATCTTTGAATGTTGGTGCCCATGGGCGTGACACCGCCGCCGATCATCTCGGCAATTGAACCGGTGACGACCACGGCGGGCAGCGCCGGGTCCAGAGTGCCCCAGGCCCGCTTCATCGCACCTTCGGTGCCGTCGCGGCCCAACTCTTCTTCGCCAAGGCCCGTGGTCACGATAGGCAACTCATGGGGTGGCAGCGCATCGGTGTAATGCAGCACAGAGGTCACCGGCAGGTTCTCGCAGCCTACGGGACCGTCGATCACACATTGCAGGCCTTTCACGGCACAGAACGCATAAACCGCGCCCCAATACCCGCCTGCCCTATCGTGATCGATTATCAACATAGGGCACCTCCTGACAGTTGAACTGTCATGCCCGGTTGTAGGCCGGGCCGCGCCCGACCCTCCCCCCGGGAGGGCGCACTGGTTAGGTCTTGCCCCGAACCCACGATCTGAGAGCTTACGACGCCTCGCATCGCTGCACGGTTGCATGCGCCCACCCAGGCTCGAGCGCGTCCCTTCGCGATTACGCGGATTTCAGAACACACCAACATCAGATCATCTCCGCCGCTTTGGCAGCCTTGGCCTGACGCTCAAGCTTTTTCACATTCTGCGCCCGGAAATCCTCGCGCACGTTTGGCGTGCCTTCCCAGACGCCGGCAGTGTCGCCCGTACCGACGCCTTCAAAGAACGCTTTCATGTGCTCCATGCGGGTCTTGTTGCCGATGGCAGCATTGATGACCGTGGCCAGCGATCCGGCTCCGGCCACACCCATCAGGGGGCGCGCTGAAATCAGGTTGGTGAAATAGAGGCCGGGAATGCCCAGCTCTTTCGCCTTCTGCACCACGGGCGTTGTGCCGATCGCCAGATCGGGCTGTACCGCTTCCATCGCCGCGCAGTCATCTTCCAGCGAGGCGCGGAACTGCACCTTGACACCGCGCGCTTCGAGCCATTCCTGATCGTCCGCGTTCCACGGCGTACGCGGGCAAGCGGTGCCGACATAAGGCACATCCGCCCCGCTTTCGATCAACAGGCGGGCGACCAGCAACTCGGACCCTTCGTAGCCCGACAGGGTGATCGTTCCGAGAATCGGTGTGGCCGCCAATGCACCAGTGATCGCAGGCAAAACGGCGTTTTGCGCCGCCGCAATCTGATCAGCGGAACAGCCATGAGCGGCCCCGATCTGCGCAAGCCACGTCGCCGTGCCGTCACGCCCCACAGGGGCAGAGCCGACAATGGGGCGGCCTGCGGCCTCGAACTCTCGCACGGAGGCGGTGTAAAACGGGTGGATCGCTGCGACGACCGAACTGTCGAGCGCGGCGTATAGCTCGCGCCATTCGCGGCACGGCACAACCGGACCAGCGGCCAGACCCAATGGGGCGAGCATCTGCCCGATCATCATCGGATCAGCGGGAAACATCTCGCCCAGCATCGCAACTGTGGGGCGGTCGGACTTGCCACCGGCGGGGGAGGCAACGGGACCGGCCTCGACCTCTTCGCGGGCGTATTTCAGCATCGCACCGGCCAGCACATCCTTGGCCTCGGCATGGGTCGGAATGCCAAAGCCGGGCACATCGATGCCAACGATGCGCACACCGTTGATCTCGGACGGCAGCAGCCGCAATGGCACGCCAGAGGCCGTGGGCACGCAGAGGTTCGTCACCACGATGGAATCGTACTTCTCCGGGTCGGCCAGATCATGGACGCTTTCGCGGATGTCCTCGAACAGCTTGCCGGTGACCAGCGTTTCGGAATTGAACGGCACATAGCCGACCGAGCGGCGGGCACCGTAAAAGTGGGACACAAAGGTCAGCCCATAGACGCAGCAGGCAGAACCGCTCAGAACGGTCGCCGTGCGGCGCATCCGCAGACCGACGCGCAAGGACCCGAAAGCGGGACACATCGACTGCGGCTTGTCATGCGGGCCTTGCGGATAATCGGCGGCAAACTTGTCCAGCATCTCGGAATTGCCCGCCATCCGCGCGGCCTTCTCCATCTCTGATCCGGAATGACAACCAAGCCCGTCCACAGGTTCGGACACCACGGGCATCTCGGCCTCGCGGGGGTGGCCGACTGTCACCTCCACCGCGTCTGCGGTGTCATATGTGACCTTGGCGCTCAAGCCTGATCCTCACAGCAACGGCGTGTGATCTGTTTGGTCTGGATACAGACGGCCTGCGTTTGCTTGACCAGCTGTTGCGCCTGGGCAATCGAAACCTTGCCAGACCGGGCGACGAGCCTACCGTCTGCAATGACCCGCTGCGACCGTTCGACACGCTCAAGGATTTCAGAGGTGTCATGCGTCATCATAAATCACCTCCAGTGATGCCTTGGGCTCTGCATTCTTGCCCCGCATATCCAGATCGGTTGCAGGTTCCAGAACCACATCACCGCCGGTTTCTGAGGCATCGAAAAGCCCCAGCAATGCGTCTTGATCCAGGGGGGCCGGTCGCACGGGTGGGGCTACGGCGACGTTGTCACCCAAGGCAGCAAACAAAGTGCCCCATTCGGATTCGGCAGTGCCGACGATCTGGTAGTTGGCGGATTTCTTGCGCAGGTCGTCATTCTGCGGAATGGATGCAAGCACCGGGATGTCCACGGCTTCGGCAAAGGCCTGCGCCTCGCCCGATCCGTCATCCTTGTTGATGACCAGACCCGCCACACCGACATTGCCACCAAGCTTGCGGAAGTATTCCACGGCAGAACAGACATTGTTGGCCACGTAGAGAGACTGCAGATCATTGGAAGCGACGAGGATCACCTTTTGCGCCATGTCCCGCGCGATGGGCAGGCCAAAGCCGCCACAGACCACGTCACCAAGGAAATCGAGCAGGACATAGTCAAAGTCCCAATCGTGAAAGCCCAGCTTTTCCAGCAGCTCGAAACCGTGAATGATGCCACGGCCCCCACAGCCACGCCCCACCTCGGGACCACCAAGCTCCATCGCGAACACGCCGCCGCGTTTGAAACAGACGTCGCCGATCTTCACCTCTTCGCCCGCCAGCTTTTTCTTGGTCGAGGTTTCGATGATGGTTGGACAGGCCTTGCCACCAAACAGCAGGGACGTGGTGTCGGATTTCGGATCACAACCGATCAGAAGCACGCGCTTGCCCTGCTCGGCCATCATGTGGCTGAGATTGGCGAGGGTGAAGGATTTGCCGATCCCGCCCTTGCCATAGATCGCGATGATCTGGGTCTTGCTTGTCGGTTCTTCGGAAACGATGTCCGCAAGATCCTCGTGGGCCTCGTCACGCAGGCGCTGATCGAAATCCTTCAGGTTAGGTACTTCATCTTTCACGGCCTAGTGCTCCCAGTCCAAAATCATTTTCAGGCAGTCCCCATCGGAAAAGGCCTGTTCGTACGCCGCGCGCGCGTCGCTTGCGGGCCGGGTATGTGTGATGAGATCGCCAAGGCTCAGCGCGCCGCATTCGACCAGCGCGCGGGTGGCGGCAAGGTCTTCGCGCGTCCATTCCGCAGCAACGCGGAACCGTGCCTCTTTCATGAAGGCCGGCGGAAAGGCAAACGACAGCGGTGCAGAGTAGAACCCGGCCAGCACGATCTCGCCCCCTTTGGCGATGCGGCCCACCAGATCGTTCAGCAGCGCACCCTGCCCAGATGCGTCATAGATCGAAGTATAGTCGCGGCGCGGATCCTCATCGGGGTCCATCACCTCGTAACCGGTCGAGCCTGTGCGGCGGGCCGGGTCAATTTCCCAGACGGTCGGTGCAGGGGCACCGGCGGCAATTGTCAGACGGGCAAGCAAACGGCCCAGCACACCATGACCCACGATCAGGTCCGGCACGGCCTTATTCATGCCCGCCATCGCATGGCGCGCCGTGGCGGCCAGCGCCAGCAAGGCACCTTCGGCCCCAAAGCCTGCATCGATTCGTGTGACCCGCTCGCTGTCCGTCACCAACGTGCGCGCGGCTCCGCCGAACAGACCAAAGGCGCCTTCGTAGCAATTGGCCCCGGGCACGAAAACACGGTCCCCCGGTTTGAAGCCGGTCAGCAATCCAGCCTCGACAACTTCGCCTGCGGCCTCGTAGCCAGGGACCAGCGGATAGCCCATGCCGGGAAAAGGTGGCATCTCGCCTGACCAGAACAGTTTTTCGGTTCCTGTCGAAATGCCGGAATGACTGACTTGTACAACCAGATCCGCAGGCCCAGGCGCTGTCAGCGCGAGGGTGTCGACTGCGAGGTCTTTGGGACCGTTCAGCAGGACAGCGGATGTGTGCACGTATTTCTCCTCCTGCGCGGCTCTTGCCCATTGATTTCCGGAATGGAGACTCAGGGCGGGCGCACGTCTGATAGTGTCATTCTAGTTAGACACATCAATGTGTCAATCTAATTGGACACTTTTGTGGAGATTCAATCGGGCCGCACGCAGGTCAGAACTCGCGTGACGTACGCACGCGCCGGCTCGGGGCTGCGCACCTGAACAAAGCCCGCCTCGGTGACCAGCGCTTCGATCTCGGCAGCAGAGCGGGCGCGGCCCGTCTGCATGGCCATGGTGTATAGAGCAAAGTACACGTCCCCTGCCCGCTCAGGCCGCGTGCCACCGCCCATGGGCTCAGAGATGATCAGCCGACCACCCGCGGGCAAGGCCGCAAACACCCGCGCCAGCAGGGTGCGCACCGTTTCATCCGAGTGATCATAAAGCACGCGGATCAGCGACACAGCATCGGCGCCTGTGGGCAGTGCCTCTTCACGGAAAGAGCCGGGTACAATACTCACTCGGTCCGCCATGCCTGCTGCATCAAATCGGGCCTGTGCCTCTGGCACGACCGGGGGCAAATCAAAAAGAGTCATCTGCATCTTGGGTGCTGCATGGCCTGCCGCCTCCAGAAACGCGCCCGTTCCCCCGCCGACATCCAGCAGGTGAGAAACGCCCTTGAGGGAGACGGCCCGCAACGTGTCCTCGGCCACCAGCCGCTGGGATTGCGCCATCAGATCGGAATAGGTTGCCGCCTCGGCATCGGGAACATCTCCGCCAAAGACATAGGGCCAGAACTGGCTCAGCTTGGTGTCCTCGGGACCGCGCAGCAAAGCCACGGGGTCGCGCAGATCGTCATAGAACGCCTTGTGATGGCGGATCATCGCCTCAAGCCCCGGCACCCCCATCAGTGCCGCCCCTTTGCGGGCAAGACCATATCGGCCCCGCTTGCGTTTCAGCAGCCCAAGGGCGGCGCCCGCCTGCAACAGCACCTGCATCCGCTCGGTCGGGATATCGCAGGCTCGGCCCAGCACCTCGGCGCTTTGTGGTCCTGCGCGCAGGCGACGGAACATATCCAGCTCGACCAGCGCCATCAGCACCTGGCTTTGAACAAATCCCTGCACAACATCAAACAACGCTGCACCATCAGCGCGGGCGCGACCACGGGTCAAAGGGAATCGGCTGGCCCAGCTTTGAAAGCCCGGACGCGCAATGAGGCGGTTGATCCAGCCACCGCGCCATGCGGGCAGGTTGGCCGCCTCGCTGTTCATTCGCCAGGCACGGTTGTGTTGGCAACAACGGGCGTCAGACGCTCGGCATACATGCGCACCATCTCGGCCAGCTGCGCCTCGCCCCGGCAGCTTGGGATCGAGGCAATGGCCCCGCCCAGAATATCCTTGAGACGGCTGATCGCGCCTTGTACGCCCAACTCGGTCACCGCATTGGGCCGGCCATGCAGATCATCCTGCCCGGCAGGCTTACCCAATGTGTCGGCATCATAAAGAGCATCGCGCAGATCGTCTGCGACCTGAAACGCCTCGCCAATGCGGTCGCCCAGTTCGAACCACGGCTCGGCCTCCTGACCCGCAGCGATGGCCCCCATCTGCGTGGCAGCAATGAACAGCGCACCGGTCTTGGCCTGATGGTAGGCTTTGAGGTCAACCTCGCCTTCGCTTTCCCAGCCCTGCCCCGCGCAAATGCCACCGGGCATGCCGGTGCGTTGGGCCAATGTCATGATCAGTTGCGCCACACGGTCGGGCGCAAGGGACGATTGGCGGGCCAGAATTTCAAAGGCCAGCACGATCAGGCTGTCCCCCGTAAGCACGGCCAAAGGTTCGGAATAGGCGCGATGCACCGATGCCTTGCCGCGCCGAACATCGGCATCATCAAAGCAGGGCAGATCGTCATGGACCAAGGACGCGCAATGGATGAGTTCAAGCGCAGAGGCCGCGGCATCAGAGACCTCGGGCCGGTCATCGCCGCAAGCCATCGCAACGGACATCAGGATGGTGGGACGAATACGGGCGCCGCCGGGTGCGGTGGCATAGTGCAGCGCGCTTGCCAATCGAGGCGGTGTTGCGCGCCCTGCCCCTTGACCGATGGCGACTGCGTCGGCAATTGCCGCTTCGATCCGTGTGTTCAGGCCCATGCGGTCGCTCCCAAATCGAACAAGTGTCATGAATGTGAGACACCAAAGTGTAAATCATACTGGACACTTTGCCTTTGCGAGTCAACAATCACGCTGACCCTGTTCCCATCGTAAAAGGCCCTGACCCATCCCGTCTTTGCCCCCTTCCGAGCGCGCCGTTGTCATTGGCGCCGGCATCGCAGGCCTCGCCTGTGCGGCGCGTCTGCGCGCGGCGGGATATGCGGTAACGCTGCTGGAACGGCACAAGCGCGTGGGGGGAAAGATCCGCACGGTGCCATCACAGGCCGGACCTATTGATGCGGGACCGACCGTGCTGACGATGCGCCACGTGTTTGATGATCTGTTTGCGCAGCTTGGCGCGCGCCTCGATGATCATGTCACGCTGATCAGGCAGGACACGCTGGCGCGCCATTTCTGGGCCGATGGCAGAACGCTGGACCTGTTTGCAGATCAAGTGCGGAGCACGGAGGCCATTCGTGACTTTGCTGGCCCAAAGGCAGCCGACCAGTTCACCCGGTTCTGTGCGCGCACGGCCCGCCTGTTTGACGCTTTTGATGCGCCCATGATGCAAGCGGGAGAGCCACGCATTGGCGCACTCACCGCCCATGTACTGAAACACCCGTCCCTGATTCCAGCCATGGCGCCACTGTCCACGCTGCAAAGATTGCTGAGGTCCAGCTTTGATGATCCGCGATTGCGCCAGTTGTTCGGACGTTATGCCACTTACGTCGGGGGCAGCCCGACCCATGCGCCCGCCATCCTGTCGCTGATCTGGCAGGCAGAGGCGTCGGGTGTCTGGGTGGTCAAGGGTGGCATGCACAAACTGACCGAGGCGCTTGGCGCGCTGTTGACAGAGCACGGGGTCGATATTCGCACCTCGGCCCATGTCGATCGGATCGAAGTCAAGGACAACACGGCCCACGCCATTCACCTGGAGGACGGCACCCACCTGCCCTGCGACGTGGTTGTGCATGCGGGCGATCCGCGCGCTTTGCCTGCGGGCGCCCTTGGCCCAGACACCGAACATATCGCTGCGCAAACAATGAAAGTGGCGCGCAGCTTCTCTGCACGCGTTCTCAGTTTTGCCGCCACACCGCATGGACCTGAACTTGCCCATCACAACGTGTTCTTCGCTGCCGATCCGGTGGACGAATTCAATGACCTGATGGCAGGCCGTGTGCCTGCCCACCCTTCCTTTTACGTTTGCGCCCTTGATCGCGGACAGGGCGACACCCCGCCCGAAATCGAACGCTTCGAAATCATCACAAATGCCCCGGCCACACACGACACAACCGACGACGAGGACCTGACTCCATGGCTTCATCAGATCACGCAGCAGATGGCGCAACTCGGGCTGACTTTCAGCCCGATGCAGACCACGCAAACAGTGACGACGCCCCAAGCTTTCGCACGGATGTTTCCGGCAAGCCTCGGCGCGCTGTACGGCCAGACTCCGCACGGGCTGACGGCGGCGCTGAAGAGGCCAACTGCCTGCACATCGATTCCGAACCTTTACCTTGCCGGGGGTGGGACACATCCGGGCGCGGGCGTCCCGATGGCGACCCTCTCCGCACGGCACGCGGTCGCGGCGATCTTGAGCGACCGAACTTCAACGTCCCTGTCGGCCCCAACGGCTATGCGTGGTGGTATGTCGACGGCTTGAGCGATTGCGGCACGCGGGCGGTGTCGGTGATCGGCTTCATCGGTTCAGTGTTTTCGCCCTGGTATCGCTGGTCGGGGCGCAAGAACCCGCAAGATCACGTCTGCATCAATGTGGCGACCTATGGCAAAGGCGGGCGGTTCACCATGACCGACCGCGGGCAATCGGCCCTGCGGCAGACCGCGTCGCGGCTGGAGGTCGGACCGTCCGCGATGCGGTGGGAGAATGATCAGTTGGTGATCGACATCTGCGAAATGTCCTCGCATCCGTTGATTTCCAAGATCGAGGGGCAGATCCGCGTGCTCCCATCCGCGATCACGGATGTCGAATTACCTCTGACCGAGGACGGCGCTCATATCTGGCGCCCCTTCGCGCCGCGCGCGCGCATCGAAGTCGACATCGACCGCCCCGGATGGACATGGTCGGGTGAAGGATACTTCGATGCGAATTTCGGCACCCGCGCGCTGGAAGAAGACTTCAGCTATTGGACTTGGGGCCGTTATCCAACGGGCGAGGGCGCGACGTGTTTTTATGATGCAACCCGACTAGACGGGTCCGAGCTGGCTGCTGCCTTTTCCTTTGATGCAGGCGGTCAGGCGCATCACATCCCCCTGCCCGCCAAACTGCCCATGAAGCGTTCGTTTTGGTCGGTCAAACGCGAGACGCGCGGCGATGCGGGCACCAAGGCACAGCAGGTGCAAAACATGCTGGACGCACCGTTCTATTCCCGCTCGGCCGTGCGCACGACACTGAATGGTCAAGAGACGACGGGCGTGCACGAGGCGCTTGATCTGACACGTTTTCGCTCGCCTTTGCTAAAACCTATGTTGGCGGTCCGCGTGCCGCGTCGTCGCAACTGGACCTTTTCCTGATCTGGCCGGAAACTGATCGATTCAAGGAAACGTGGGAGCCAATTGCGGATCGGCCCTTCGGGGAGAGTTTGTTTGGCCAAGTGAAGTCGGGATTATCCCTGTCGGACCGACGGCTTTGCCGCTTCCTCACGGTTGAGGTTCCACACAGATGCATTGAGGGCAGCGGCGATGGTCACCCAGACTAGGTAGGGTACGAACAGCACGCCCGCGAGCGTGTCGACCTGCCACAAAGCCAGCATTGTGCTGAACACGGTCAGCCACAACACAACGATGATCGCCATGCCCATGCGGATGTTGCG
This sequence comes from uncultured Tateyamaria sp., assembly GCF_947503045.1. GTDB lineage: Bacteria > Pseudomonadota > Alphaproteobacteria > Rhodobacterales > Rhodobacteraceae > Tateyamaria. The sequence continues at coordinate 51,708 of NZ_CANNCF010000009.1, read as the reverse complement.
CAGGCCGAAAAACACCGGGGTCCACAAGCCATTGAACGCAATCTGCATCGCCCAGAACGCCATGGCAATCCCGTTGCCTTCGGCCATACCGGCCCGCGCGCCCGCAAACGCCATGCACGTATAGAGCACCATCCACGTGACCGGAAACACCCAGTCCGGTGGCGTCCATGATGGTTTGTTGAGCGCGCGATACCAGGGCCCGGGCGGAAACAGCCCGCCGGTGATCCCAGCCCCAAGGCAAGCCGCGAAAAAGATGCAGAACAAAAGCCAGAACATGTGCGTTAAGTCGCCCCTGTGCGCGCGCCGATCAAAGCGGCTCTTTCAGACTGCCGCTTGGCCTCAAGCGATGCAAGCGCTTCGAACAGACTGTCACTGCGTCTTGGTGGTCCGTCCTTGGCAGCAGCATCCACAAGGAACTGCACTTCGGAGAGCGGTTTGGCGAACAGTACTGGGGACCGTGGCATGACCATGCTGGTCCCGCTTTGCGCAACCGATTGTGCCAGCCATCCCAGTTTCTGCGCCCTGCTGGTGCGGGCGCGCGCGCTGATGCTGTCATAGTCCATCGAGGTCAATCGCCCGGCAATGCCGGCATAGATGTAGCGCGCAGCATAAATACCGGGACGACACCCGCGTGGCAGTGCGGCCAGCCCGGCTTCGGAGCGATAATAGAGCCTGTGCGCCTCGATCACGAGTTGTTTGACCATGTCGCGCACCGCCTTGGTGGGGCGCGGGTCCGCGAAAAAGGTGGCACGATCTATCCCGGCTGCGTCCATCCAGTCGGTGGGCAGGTACACCCGCCCTTCAAGCGCATCCTCACCCACATCACGCGCAATGTTGGTTAACTGCATGGCCACGCCCAAATCGCAGGCGCGGGCCAGCGCATCGCGATCCCGCACGCCCATCAACACGCACATCATTGCACCAACCGCAGAGGCGACGCGGGCTGAATAGGCCTTGACCCCCGAAAGGGTCGCATAGGTCCGCCCCTCTGCATCCCAGGCGAGCCCCTCAAGCAAGGCGTCCGGTAGCGCGCGAGGCATATCGAACTGTTCGACCACTGCGGCAAAGGCGCGATCAGGCGCTGCATCCTGCGGAGTGCCGGCATAGACAAGGTCCAGCCGGTCACGCAGGCGCAACACCGCGTCGACCTTTTCTGCCTTCAGATCAACCTCGTCATCCGCCAGACGGCAAAAGGCGTAGAGCGCCAGCGCCGGGTCGCGCACCCGTTTGGGCAGCAATTTCGAGGCAGCATGAAAAGACAGCGATCCATGACGGATCGCTTCGGTACAGGCTTCCAGATCGCGGGGGTTCATCATTTGACTGCATCCGGAACAAGCTGGCCAAGCACTTCGGCGGTGGAAATCACGCCAGGCACACCCGCGCCCGGATGGGTGCCGGCACCGACAAGATAGAGGCCTTCGGCTTCTTCACTCACGTTGTGGGGGCGAAACCAGGCCGATTGCAGAATACGCGGCTCAATGGAAAAACCCGAACCGTGGGGCGACAGGTAACGGTCGCGGAACGTCTCGGGCGTGAACACGGTATCTGTGCTGATTTTCGACCCTAACCCGGGCATAAGCTGATCTTCGAGCACCTTCAGCATCTTGGTTTTGTAGGCCTCTGCCTCGGTCGCCCAATCAACACCGCCATGGCCCAGATGAGGCACTGGGGACAGGACATAGAATGTGTCATCGCCCTCTGGCGCGACGCTCGGGTCGGTGACGGAGGGGCGATGGACATAGAGGCTCATGTCGTCGGCCAGTTTGCCCTTCATGAAGATATCATCGAGCAGGCCAGTGTAGCGTGGCGCGTTAAGGATGGTGTGGTGTCCCACGTCCGACCACTCGCCGCGCGTGCCCTTGGTGCCGAAATACCAGACAAACAGGCTCATCGAATAGCGGGTGCGTTTGAGGCGCGCAGGCGTCCAGCGTTTCTTGGGGCGATTGCGCAAAAGGCGGTCATAGGTGTGGCCTGAATCCGCATTGGACACAACCACATCCGCGCCCAGTTCGAGCCCCGAGGACAGCCGCACACCGCGCGCGCGACCGCCGTCAATCACGATTTCGTCGACCTCAGTGTCCATCAGCAAGGCGCCGCCCTGATCCTCGATCACGTCACCCATCTTGCGCGCCATATGGGCAAGACCACCCATCGCATAGTGCACCCCGAATTCTTTTTCGAGGTAGCTGACCAGAATATACATGCTGGTCACATGGGTCGGATCGCCGCCGATAAAAAGCGGGTGAAAGGAAAATGCCATGCGCAGCTTTTCGTTGCGGAATCGCTTGGCGGCGTGGGCGTAGACGGACCGGTCCGCGCGCAAGATGCCAAAGGTCGGCAGCACCTGCACCAGATCCCACAGCTTGTGCATCGAACGGCGACCCAGGTCCTCAAAGCCGAACCAGTACCGCTTGGCCGAATCTTGCAGGAATTTGTCAAACCCGGCCACATCCCGCGGCTCGATCTTGGCCACCTCTTCGCGCATCGCATTGGTGTCTTGCTGGGCAACAAACCTGGTCCCGTCTGGCCAGCGAATTTCGTAAAACGGGGTGAGCGGCCGAAGGTCAACATCAACGTCAAAATCACGCCCGCATGCAGCCCAAAGCTCTCGATAAAGTTGCGGCACAGTGACTATCGTCGGGCCCAGATCGAACCGGTGACCCTCCTGCCAGATGGCCGACCCGCGCCCGCCCGGCACATTCAGCTTGTCCACCACGGTGACCTTGTACCCTTTGGCCCCCAGACGCATCGCAGCGGCCAAACCGCCAAGACCTGCGCCGATCACGATGGCGCGGTTTCCGGTGCGGGTTTCCGATTCTATAGGATCAAGGCGTGTCATCTTGTTCGAACATAGATGTGTCTAGTTTAGTTGACAATTTCTTTTCCGCCCATAAGCTTGGAGACGTGCCGAAAGGCTGCCCTTCAGTGCGAAACAGATGAGTCAGACAATCACCCTTTCCTTCTTCCGCTTTTCCCGGTGGCGCGACCGGGCTTGGGCGCTTGCCATGATGGGCGGCGCGCGGATGGCCATGGCCCGCATCCCCGATCTGGCGTTCTGGAAACTCTGCGGGTCAGGAACAGGCGAAGGATTTACGCCCCTGCCGAACACAGGCGTCTATGCCATTCTCTGCGTGTGGCCTGACCGCTGCACGGCTGAAAAACGCATCGCGGGCACATCTATTTTCGCTCGTTACCGCCGACGCGCCTTTGAGCATTGGACTGTCTTCCTTTCGCCGACATCTGCGCGTGGAGAATGGAGCGGAACTGAGCCGTTTTCACCCGTATCAGAGCCTGTTTCGGGACCTTTGGCCGCCCTGACTCGAGCCACGATCAGACCCAGTATTCTTGCCAAGTTCTGGGGCCGTGTCCCGGACATCTCGACCATGATCGGGTCGGACCCGAATGTCGTTTTCAAGATTGGCATCGGCGAGGTTCCGATGTTGCACCAGATCACCTTCTCCATCTGGCCAGGGACGCACGAAATGGCAGCATTTGCGCGCACAAACGGACCGCACGCCGCCGCCATTCAGGCCGTCCGCGATGGCGCTTGGTTCAAGGAAGAACTTTATGCCCGCTTTGCTATTCTCGGCGACACAGGCACGTGGGGCGGGGTCAGCCCGCTTGAAGGACTGAACTTGCAATGATCAACTCCCCCTTCCCTTTTTCTGCAATTGTCGGGCAGACCGATATGAAGCGCGCCATGGTCTTGACTGCCATCGACCCCGGGATTGGCGGCGTTCTGGTGTTTGGCGACCGGGGAACGGGCAAATCGACAGCAGTGCGCGCGCTGGCCGCCCTTTTGCCGCCCATCACAGCCATTGTCGGTTGCCCCATCAATGCCGCCAACCATGAAGAATGCCCAGAATGGGCCTATATAGAGACAAAAAAGAAAGCCAAGCGTCCAACACCGGTCATCGATCTGCCCCTTGGCGCGACCGAAGACCGTGTGGTTGGCGCGCTCGACATCGAACGCGCCCTGACGCGGGGGGAAAAGGCATTTGAACCCGGCTTGCTCGCGCGTGCCAATCGCGGTTACCTCTACATCGACGAGGTCAATCTGCTTGAAGATCACATCGTGGATCTGCTGCTGGACGTGGCCCAATCCGGCGAAAACGTGGTTGAACGCGAAGGCCTGTCCATCCGCCACCCTGCCCGCTTTGTTCTTGTCGGCTCCGGCAACCCCGAGGAGGGCGAATTGCGACCGCAATTGCTGGACCGCTTTGGGCTGTCCGTTGAAGTGCGCAGCCCAAATGATGTCGCGCAACGGATCGAGGTCATCAAACGCCGTGACCGGTTCGAAAGTGATCACGCGGCCTTTATGACCCAATACGAAAAGGAAGATGCCAAAATCAGGCGTCGGATACTGGCCGCGCGCAAATTACTGCCGCAAATCGAGACACCGGATGCAATCCTGCATGATTGCGCAGAACTGTGTATCGCCCTTGGCTCAGACGGGTTGCGTGGCGAATTGACCCTGCTGCGCGCCGCGCGTGCCTTGGCCGCCTATGACAAGGCGCGCGTTCTGACCCGTGATCATCTGCGCTCAATTGCCCCTATCGCCTTGTCCCACCGCCTGCGCCGCGACCCACTGGACGAGGCCGGAAGCGGTACGCGCGTCGAACGCACCGTCGAAGCGGTGCTGACATGACTCGCTGCCCCTTAGCCTGATGAGCGCGGAGTCCTGGCATAATGCCGCATTGGCACTCAAATTACTTGCAATAGATCCTGTGGGCCTGGGCGGCGCAGTCATTCGCATGCGCGCTTCCCCTGCCCGCGATGCGCTGCTGGCAGACTTTCGTCCCCGCCATCCGATACGCAAATTGCCCATTGGCATTGCGGACGAGCAACTATTTGGTGGCATTGATCTGAGTGCGACACTTGCATCATCAGAAATCATTGAAAATAAAGGTTTTTTTCATACTTCGTGTACTGCAATGATCCCCATGGCCGAGAGGTGCCCCACATCGCTGGGCGCAAAACTCGCGACACTGTCCGAACGGTCTCTAACAAATGGCATTCTGGCTCTTGATGAAGGGATTGAGGAGGACGAAAGCACACCGACCGTTTTATCTGAACGCCTCGCATTTCACATCTGCCCCGAGGGACGCAAACCGTCTGTCCCCGCGGGGACAAATCCCTCTGGTGGTCCAGTTGACCGAGAAGAGGCATTGACCCAACTGACGCTGCTTGCAGCTCGGTTTGGTATACCGTCCTTGCGTGCGCCTACACTCGCGCTCAAGGCAGCATCGGCAAACGCTACATTAATGGGCAGAGATCACTTGACCGATCAGGACGTAACTGTGGCTGCGTCGCTTGTGTACCCCCATCGCGCAACCCTCGTTCCCGAGGCCGAGCAATCTGAGCAAGAGAAGACGCCACCTCCACCCCAAGACGATACCGGAGATGGTCAGGACAGCGATCAGGAGCTGAACCTGCCCGACACAGACATGCTGATCGCGGCTGTCAAATCGCTCCTTCCGCAAGGGCTGCTGTCTGGACTTGTCCCTGCGGGGACAGCACGGCAAAGCGGTGGCGCGGGCGCAGGCCAGAAACGGTCATCAAACCGCCGGGGGCGCCCCCTGCCCTCGCGACCCGGACGGCTGGACGGCACCAAACGCATCGACCTGATCGGCACCCTGCGCGCGGCGGCGCCATGGCAACCGCTGCGCCGCCAACAACAGCCAGGCAAACAGGGTTTGCTCTTTCGCCCATCAGACATCCGTCTCAAACGCTATCAGGAGCAATCAGATCGCCTGTTGATCTTTTGCGTAGACGCCTCTGGTTCAGCCGCGGTCTCGCGTTTGGGCGAGGCCAAAGGGGCTATCGAACTGCTTTTGGCCGAAGCCTATGCAAGCCGCGATCAGGTCTCCTTGATTTCTTTCCGGGGGACCGACGCCGAGGTTTTGCTGCCCCCTACCCGCTCGCTGGTGCAGACCAAGCGACGCCTGTCCGCGTTGCCTGGCGGTGGCGGCACGCCTTTGGCGACGGGACTGCAGAGCGCGCTGTTGCTGGCCTTGCAATCGCGGTCCAAGGGAATGACCCCGACGGTGGTCCTGATCACCGATGGCCGAGCGAATATTGCCCTTGATGGCAGTGCCAATCGGGCGCTGGCCGGCGAGGACGCAACGCGGATGGCGCGAGCGCTGACCGCTTCTGGAATCGCAAGTCTTGTGATCGACATGTCCAACCGACCTCAACCCTCATTGGCAGCGCTCAGCCGGACCTTGTCCGCTCCGTATGTGCCATTGCCACGGGCAGACGCGCATCGGTTGACCAGCGCGGTGAATTCCGCTCTGGATGGCTAATCCATGGACTGGTCCGCACTCAAAACCTGGCCGAATGCAAACTTGTCGCGCCGCACATCCGGCCCGGTGCACCGCTGGCATGTGCAAGAAGCCGGGAAGGGCCAAACCCTGCTCTTGCTACATGGGGCAGGTGGGTCGACACACAATTTTCGCGACATGATCGAGCCCCTGTCGAAAGCCTACCACGTGGTTGCAATCGACCTGCCGGGGCAGGGCTTCACTCAGTTGGGCGCGCGGCACCGCTGCGGCCTGGATCCGATGGCGCAGGACATCACTGCGTTATGTGTGCAGGAAGAGTGGGAACCACGGATCATCGTTGGCCATTCCGCAGGTGGCGCAATCGCTTTGCGCATGGCCATGCCTGACCTGTCCCCGCGGGGACAACAGCCCTTGGTGATTGGAATCAACGCGGCTTTGGGCGAGTTTCCGGGGCTGGCTGGCTTCATATTTCCGCTGATGGCGAAAGCACTCGCAGCGGTTCCGTTCACCGCGCGCCTATTCTCCGGCGCATCAGCCAATCCGGCCCGCATCAAGGCTCTGATCAATGCGACAGGCTCTGAATTGGACCAAGTGGGGCTCGATCTGTACCGCCGCCTCGTTGCAGACAGAAACCACGTCGATGCGACTTTGTTGATGATGGCACAGTGGAAACTGCAACCGCTGTTAGATGCGTTGAAGGGTTATGACGGGCCCGTCCGATTTATTGTCGGTGAGAAAGACGCGACGGTTCCGCCAACGGTATCACTTGGCATTGCCCAATCGCTATCGGATGCCACTGTGACCAACCTGCCCGACCTTGGGCACCTTGCTCATGAAGAACGGCCCGACCAGATAGCAAACTTGATCCTGGACATGGCGAAACAGCAAGGCTTGTGAAGGCCGCTACAGCATGTCTCCGGGCCAATCACAGGCCCAGTTGGTCCAGCATCGCGCGCACTGCAGCCTCAAGCTTGCGCGCATCAACGGCGCCGAAATCCTGATCCATCCGCAACTCGACCTTGCCCTTGGCGCCTGTCACTTTTACCGGACCGGTCTTGCGGTTCAGTTTGAGTGTGGTTTTGGAGGATGCAAGCGGGCGCACCACTTCGCCATCCGGTTTGAATTCCAGAACTTGATTGAGAATGCCCAACTCTGCCTCGGCAGATTGCGGATCGTGAGCATCCAGTACGGTATCAAGTTGCTGGCGCAGGCGCGGCATCTCTTCCAGTGCTTTGATCAGGCGCAGCCCCAGGGCACGGGGGATCGCTTCTGGGAACTTCAGTTTATGCCCTATTAAGCTCATTAGAGCCGCAAAATGCCCGATATAGTTCCGCTTTTGCCGCCCGGCAGAGGCATAGAGCGTCGCAATCGCTTCGCTTAAATCGATTTCCATCTGACGTGCGTAGGCAGCAGCCAACTGACCCATTTCGGCAAAAGAAATATCGCGGCGCACAAGGTTCTCGTCGATCATCCGTCGGTACAGCCGATCGAGCGCCTCGCCCTTGGCCACAAGACCCGCCGGGATGGCGGCAAAACGCGCCTCGCCGGTCTCGTCATAAAGAGCCTTGAACGCCTTGAGACGGCGAAAGCCCTGAATGAGTTCATAGCCGACGCCCGTGTCCTCGACCTGAATCGGGTTCGACAGACCAATCTCACGGATCGAGGTTTTAAGTTCAGCAAATTCCGGATCGTCCGCCGCGCCACGGTCGCGCACCAGTTTCGAAATCCGCACCTCGTCGATGGGAACGCGCGCGACGATGCCGCCGTCGCGCTTGAGTGATACATATTCATGGGCGAGGCGGTCATTCTCTGCCCGGATCGCGGCTTCGGCACTCTGGCGCTCGCTCATCGCAGCGGCGTTTTCCGAGATTGCCGATGCCATCGGCCCACGCCGCGTGGGCTCCGCTTCAGGCGGTGCGCTTTCAGCCGGTGGGCTGGTCGTTTCGGGTTCAAAATCAATGTCAAACACGCGCCGTTTGCTCATGCCTCATCCTCCAATTGGTCCCAGGCTGTGCCAAGGTTTATCTTGAATTCATCATAGGCACGGTCGAACGACGCCCGGGCCCGACGCCACGTCTCGCGGGTCATATCGCGGTAGTCCATTTCGTAGATGCTGGACAAGAAACGCCCCGATTGTTCGACCGCGCGGGTCATCTCGATCGGGTGTTCGCAAACCCGATCACCAAACACTTTTTGGAACGCACCCTGCATCGCGCGGTGCAGATCGTTGCCCGGCTCGTAACGTGTGAGCAAAAAACGCAGGTCGAGAAAGCTCTTGGGCAGGCCCATTGTCCCCGCAGGGACTAGGCCGTTGAAGCGGGCCAGATCCTCAAGCGCCTCGGACAGTTGCCCGATGAAAGAAGTTGTGGAATCGTATTCCCAATAGCCGGGGCCGGACGGGATATAGAGCACGTCAGCCGCAAAGACCGCGTTCATGGACTGATAACCGATCGCCGGGGGGCAGTCGAAAATGATGAGGTCGTAATTGTCTGGCGAAAGTTGGTCGAGGAAGCGGGACACCGCCGCAAAGAATGACCATTCCGGATTGATATGGCGGTACTGCGCCGAGGCGAATTCGACAAAGGCGGCGTTGGCGCAACTGGGCACCAGATCGATGGTGGGCCAGTTTGTCGGCTTGATGAAGTCGGAAGCGCGCAGCGCGCTGAGCCCCATATCGGTGATCGCGGCGGGTAGTTTGCGCTGGGGCAGGGCGGTGCCGGATTCGGCCCCGGTAATCGCAGAATTCTGACGGTCCGTTTCCTGGCCCAGATCGCGCGCCATGATGCCCCAAACGGTGTATTCCTCCGCCACGTCAGACAGCCCCATCGAGTGGGAAAGCGTGGCCTGCGGGTCAAAGTCGACGCAGAGCACGCGATACCCATCAAGTGCGGCGGCGTGGGCAAAGTGAAGCGCGGTAGTGGATTTACCTGCGCCACCCTTGAAGTTCGCAATGGCGGCCCGGATGGCACGTTTGTTCGGCGGGCGGTACGGCATCAGCGACTTGCGATTGACCTTGATCCGGCGGCGCATCTCGTTGATTTCGCCCAGCGTGTACCAACGTTGCCGACCGTCTTCTTCGACGATGCCCTGTGGCAGGGTTGGGTCGGCGGCGAGGCGCCCGCGCAGCGTCGATTGATTGGCCTTGAAGATCAGCTCGGCCACCTCCCAGGAAGAAAAGCGGCGCAGCGTCTTTTCGCTTTGCGGCGAGTAGGTTTGTTGCCGGATAAATCCCTGCATCTTGAGCGATTGAGCCTGCAGGCGTGCGAGGTCGGTATGTGTAAACATGTCTGGCCTGTATTGCGCGTCCCCGTGGGGACAGTCCTTGGATGCCCAACGTATGGACGCTAATTCTGCTCTGATTTCCATTTACGCCTGTTTTGCAAAAAATGCAAAAGGGGAATAACGTGTTTCGAAACATCGCCGTGGGCGTCCAGGGCGTTGGCTGGTTGTTGATTCTTATGCGATTGCCGTTTGAACGAAATTCTTGAAGACCGCGCGATATATTGGGGACAGAAGTTATTGCAGCGCCACCAATAGGGTGACAGACGCTGCCAAATAGGGGACACTCAGGATGTCCCCCAATACCAATTAACCTGAATTTTTCAATTTAGATTAGGTGCATCCGTGTTGATCTGAACATCCACACTTGACAGAATCGCAGATGTGGACGCAAATCAGGACGAGATGCGGAAAAGCGGCGAGAACCGTGGGGTAACCCGACCGCTGGCAGGTGAAACCGGACGACGATCCGGGCGTTACAGCAAAATGAGGGCAGTCATGCAAACGCTAAGGCCGGTCGGCCAACGCGCTTCTGCGCGCAAATATGACATCATTACAGCTTTGGGCGCGTACGCGCTTGCGCAAGGCAAACACGATCAACGGCGCGTGTTGCGGCTGATCACGTTGATCACGGCGCGCTACAATTGGGCGCGCGACGAGTTGATGGTGGGTCAACGCGAAATTGCGCGGCTGTGGTCGGTTGATGAACGCACGGTAAAGCGCGAGATGGCCCAATGGCGCGCCCGCGGTTGGCTGGTGGTCAAACGCCAAGGCGCGCGGGGCAGGGTGGCCAAGCATGGCCTCGATCTGGACAGGATGTTGCGGGACACATCAGATCAATGGCCCGCAGTCGGGCCTGATTTTGAATTGCGCATGGGGCACGATGAAGAGCCCAAGGTGGTACCAATGCCGATCAAAGGACACGTGGAGGCCCCGGATGTGTCCTCAGGGACGGAATGGGCCCTTGCACGCGCGATGTTGCACACGGATGATCCCGGCCTCTATGCAAGCTGGATCGCCGGTCTGGTCCGTGTTGAGCGGGCAGGGGGGCATTTGACACTGCGCGCGCCGTCCCGCTTTCATGGGGCTTATGTCCAGACTCATTTGGAAAAGCGGATACTGGCGGCATGTCGTGACGTGGACAGTGATGTCACGGAAGTGCGGATTATCATGTGAGCAGGCGCGTGAACTGCTCTGCGGACAAGGCGACAGGTCCTACAAGGTCATTCGTAACTGGAAATGATGCGCGCGGCTGTTCCGTCGGCAACCAGGCTTTCAATTGCAGTCTTGTAGATTTCGGCCAACTCGTCCGGAAAGCCAAGACCCGCCACAACGTAAACCGGAACGGCATAAATCGGATCACCCGCCTGCAAGGGTGGTTCCAGCCCTAAACCGTTCCATACGCCTGTTGCTGCCTTGGAGGACTGCGCCCACGCATCAATTCGACCGGCATGAAGCATCCGCGCCGATGACAAGGGGTTGGCGATTTCGACGAGGTTTTCAAATCCCAGCCCCGAAAGCAATTGATAGGCGGAAGCGCTGATTTCGACGCCGATGCTGCCCAATTGCCTCCCTTCCTCGATCGTGTTGACCGGTGCACCCACCGTCAAAAAGTGCAATTCAGTGGCATCGTAAGCTGCAATCCAACGATACAGTGGTTCGCGCGTTTTATTGCGATAGAGGACCGGCATCATACAGGTCGCATCCGTTGCCAACACATGAAGCGTGCGCTTGAACGGCATTATTTCAAAGCGGATCGTGCGTCCCGCCCGCGCAGCCGCCGCGCGCATGATATCGATTGAAATTCCAGCGTTGGTGGGCGTGTTGCCTATGATGTAGGGCGGATAATGGGCGGCTACGACGCAATCGGTGTCGTCATTCTGCTGCGCCTTGGCAGGTTGCGATAGTGCGGCGAAGATCGCGAGGGCTGCAGTTGCAGCAAGGACGATACGACGCAGGTTTACGTGGATCTGCAAGGCGTGTGTCATAACTTGAGGCTTTCCGAATCGTTCATCGCAAGGACAGGATACGCGAGGAGTGGCAGTGCAGAGTAAAGACTTTGTAAAGACTGGCACTGATCCAGCAACAGGGTGCGCAAGAAAAAACCGCCACCGGAAGGATCCGGAGGCGGTCTTGTCAAAGCTGTATTTGCGGTCGAGGGATCAGTTTGTTTCCGCTGGAGACAGGGACGCGAGGTAGGCGTAGAGGTTGATCGCGTCTTCTTCCTTGCGCACCTTGAAGGTCATCTTGCTGCGGCCCTTGTCGCCGGTCACTTCGCGCAAATATGCGGTTGGATCCTGTACATAGGCGACAAACACTTCTTCGGTCACAACGACGTCTTCCATGCTTGAGGCCAGCTGGTTGATGTCGGAATAGCGAAACCCTTCGACGGTTCCGAACTGGTTGCCAATGATGCCGTAAAGGTTTGGCCCGGTCTTGGCATTCTTCCCGGCAAGGACATCACCGTCTTCGTTTGCGACGATGTGGCAGGAAATGCACTGGCGGAACGCCTTTTCACCGGCTTCTGCGTCACCGGATGCGGCGTGGCCATCGGCGAAGGCGGGCAGGGCGAGCGTTGTCGCAGCCAGGAGTGTCAGAGTACGGAACATGTATGTCTCCTTTACTTGTGTTCTTGCACATGAACGTAGCGATCTGCGGATCAAGTCAACAGTAACTTTGATTTGATCCCCGGATCGGCACGAATTGTGATGGCCTCAGGGTCACGCCACTGCGTGGCTGATGGCACATTGTTTCCACAGATCCTTGAGCGCAAAGACCAGATGTTCGATGTCCTCGACGCTGTGCAGCGGCGACGGGGTAAAGCGCAACCGTTCCGTGCCCTTGGGCACAGTGGGGTAGTTGATGGGCTGCACATAGATGCCGTAACGCTGCATGAGGTAGTCCGACAGCATCCGGCATTTGACCGGGTCCTTGATCATCACCGGGATGATGTGTGATGGATTGTCGAGATGCGGGATGCCCTCTTGATCGAGGCGCTTGCGCAGGTACGCGACCCGTTCACGTTGCAGGATGCGTTCCTGATCGGACTGCTTGAGGTGCTGGATAGAGGTGCGTGCCGCCGCCGCCACAGCGGGGGGCAGGGCGGTGGTAAAGATGAACCCGGAGGAGAACGAGCGAATGAAGTCGCACATCGCCTCAGAGCCCGTGATATAGCCGCCTACAACGCCGTAAGCCTTGCCAAGGGTGCCCTCGATCAGGGTGATCCGGTCAGCGAGGCCCTCACGCTCGGAAATGCCGCCACCACGGGGGCCGTAAAGGCCAACGGCGTGTACTTCGTCCAGATAGGTCATCGCGCCGTGTTTCTCGGCCACTTCGACAATCTCTTTCATCGGGCAGATGTCGCCATCCATGGAATAGACGGATTCAAATGCCACGATCTTGGGGGCATTGGCGGGCAGGGCCGATAGTTTGCGATCGAGGTCCTCGGGGTCGTTGTGACGCCAGATGACCTTGTTGGCGCGGGAATGGCGGATCCCTTCGATCATGGAAGCGTGGTTCAGCTCGTCCGACAGGATCACTGCATCGGGCAGACGCGCGCCCAGCGTGCTGAGGGCAGCCCAGTTCGACACATAGCCAGAGGTGAACAGTAGCGCCTGTTCCTTGCCGTGCAGGTCGGCCAGTTCGGCCTCCAGCAGCTTGTGGGCGTGGTTGGTGCCGCTGATGTTGCGCGTGCCGCCTGCACCCGCACCGTAAAGGTCCACCGCGTCTTTCATCGCTCTGGTGACGCTTTCGTGCTGGCCCATGCCCAGATAGTCATTCGAACACCAGACCGTCACCTCGTCAGGGGTATCGTCGTCATGGCACTTGGCCTTTGGAAACGCCCCGGCCTTGCGCTCCAGTTCGGCAAAGATGCGGTAATTGCCTTCCTCTTTCAGCGCGTCGATCTGAGATTGGAACAATACATCAAAGTCCATGATGTCCCCCTTGGTTTGCTTGTTGTTTTGGTGTGGGTTTGGGCGCGGGCAGCATCCAACGCCAGAGCCGTTCGTCAGGGATCGGCAGAACCATCACCCAATGTTCGATGGCCGCAAGGACCGTGAGGGCCGTCAGCAGGGCAAAGCCTGTGACATGGCCCGCGCTGTCCGCCGCATAAAGCCGTTCAATCCAGCAGGCGGCGGCAAATGTCAGGGCCGTGACCGAGACCGGGAAGAACCAGTTGAGGCTGCAGATGCGGAAGTGGCTGGCCAGATGCGACAGGGCCTCAGGCAGAAAATCGATGTTGATATGAGGCACGCCAAAGAACAGGTTCAGCTTGGCCGACACACGGGCAAAAAACAGCACCGCGAACGTGTAAAAGGCAAACGGGTTGGGGGCCTGCCAAAGCGCAAGGCCCAGGGCAACCAGCGTCGCACCCAAAAGCATCTCGTGATACGCCAATGTACCCCAGGCCCGGATGAACCGTTCCCACTCGGCCACATGGACGGGCAGGGGGGTTGTGTTGGGTCCGGCGATGATCCCGGTCAGAAATGCCATTTCGATCCAGCCCCACAGGGCAAGGGCCGAAAGGAAGGCGACGTAGATGCCGAAAATGTCGGTCTGCGGGGCAGACCACCAGACGCCATAGGTGCCGAGTGCGACAAGCGGCAGAGCAGCCAGCGTGGTGTTGCGCCGCGCGCGAGGGCCAGCGCGATCGGCATATTTCACCGCCATCAGGATTGTTCCGGTGGAAAACCACCAGATGAACAACGCGATAAGGGCAGCGATCCAGGGGGTCATGCGGCCCCTCCGGAGATCGGACATCGATGCGATGTCCGCCAGCTTTCTAACGCAGAAAGCGCCACCGCCCATTTGGAACGACGCGTTGGAAACCCAGTGGGTTTCCATGGATTTTCCGCATCGGAAAATGGATATGTGAGCGCCTGGCTCAATATGCCGGTTCCAGGCGCACAGAGGCGGGTACCGTGTGTTTTTTCGCCGGAATCGTGATCAGGGACACAAATGCCGCAACCGCGCGCGCTTGCGCGCCGAGCTTCTTCAACCCCTTGGCCTCGGCCATATCGGCATTGGCCTTTTGCATCCGTTCCAACCCGCGCTGCCAGCGCGGATGCTCGATATCGAGCGTAATTGGAAAGATCTGCTTGGTCAGGGTCGAGGTTTTGGTGAACACCTCATGTGCATACCAGTCCGGATCAACCCCAAGTGCCCCATGAAAAGCCGGGCGCTGGTGGTCTCGCACATACATCGTGGAATAGACGGCCGTGAGGAAGAATTTGATCCAGAAGACGTTGAACCCTTGCGTTAGCTTGGGGTCGGTCTTCATCAGAAGGGCAAAGGCCTCGCCATGGCTGAACTCGTCATTGCACCATTCCTCGAACCACTTGAAAATCGGGTGGAACCGGTGCTGTGGGTTCGCTTCAAGATGGCGGAAGATCGTGATGTATCGAGCATAGCCGATCTTTTCGCTGAGATAGGTGGCGTAGTAGATGAACTTGGGGCGGAAGTAGGTGTACTTCTTTTTCTGGGTCAGAAAGCCGAGGTTCACCCGCAGACCCGCTTCGCGCAGGGCGTCGTTGATGAACCCGGCGTGGCGGGCCTCGTCGCGCGCCATCAGCTGGAACAGCTGCGTGATGTCCTTGTTGTTGCCGCGGCGCTTCATCTCTTTGTAAAGGACGCAGCCCGAAAACTCGGCGGTACAGGAACTGATGAGAAAATCGATGAATTCCTTCTTCAGCTCCGGCTCCATCCCGTCCCAATCGACGGTGTCCCAGTCTTCGTTTTTCTTGAAATGCCCTTTGTTCGGGTCGCTTTCCATCTGCGCGATCAGCTTGTCCCAGTCCTCGCGCACCGGGCTGACATCGATGGCGTCCATCTCGTCAAAGTCGGTGGTGTAAAAGCGTGGGGTCAGCAGGGTGTTCTGCATTGCCGTTTCGGTGGCAAATTCCGACGTGAACTGTTTGTCGTTTTCGGCGGCGATCGCCAGGCCCTCTTCGACGGACGTGGCATCAGCGGTATGTTTGACCGGAGCATTCATAGCGTCACCTCTTCGGAGAATGAGAATTCGCACAGTTCCATGACTTCGAAATCGCCGGTGAGGCGTGTCCAGAGCCGTTCCAGAGCGGAGGCGCGAAAGATTATCGCCTCACGGTCTTCGGATACGATTTCACCAAACGGAGCCATGATTTCAGGCCCCTGCACCTTTACCTCGTCACCGGGATAGATCACGGCGCCGTTGTTGAATCGCACATGCGCGTGCAGGCTTTCGAATTTGTGGCTGATTTCAACCGTGCAGGGCGCACGTTCGATATCCTTTGTCAGCAGTCCCATGGTGGCTTCCTCCTTGGGGTCAGGGTTGATCCAGCAACCTGGCGAAGGTGCGGAGATTGTCGGCGCCAAAGCCCATCAGCTCGGCAGACCAATTGGTTTCGGGGTCGTAAATCGACAGACGGTTGCCTGCGCGCAGGCGCAGCAACACAGGGGCAGCGGCGTCTGCCCCGGTCTTCAGGCGTTCACGCGCGATCACCCGTTCGATGCCAGCGACAAAGCCGCCCTTGTCAGACGGAAAGTCGGCCAGAACGGAGCCATTGGCATCCAGCACCCGTGCCGCCCCCGAGGCGTCACCGGACACAAAGATCGCCCGTTCGGTCAGGATGTCCCCCTGCGGCGGCGTGCTCTCCAGCGGCCGGTCCGTCAGCACGGCGATTGTGACCAGCGACATCACAGCCAGCAACAGCGCCAGAACGGCGCGAATGAGAACGCGAGGCACCAGTTCGTCATCACTTGAGCGGATGCGGGGGCTGATATGGGTTTGTGTGTCAGACATCGCCCTCACTCCGCTGCCATCGCATCAAGAGGTACTGTGCGCACGACTTGCGGGATGTTGATACGCGCCTCGGCGGCCTCGGCCAGAATGCCAGCCACGTGTTCGGCATCCGGAATGCAGCGCAGCGCAGGCTCGGGGGCGGCGAAATGCCAGGGGCGTGCATGGGGCCAGATCACGAGATAGCTCAGCTTGGTCTCGCCGTCGGTGTCCAGCGCGATTGTGCCGGTGCCATCGCGGCGCAGATCGAGGGCTGCGTTGCGCACCTCGCGGTAGGGCAGGTTCAGCGTCAGGGTCAGGGCCGCTCCGATGCGCATCGCCACGCGGGACGTGGTGATGGTGTAGACGGTCGAGCGGGCTTGAATGAGCGCGACAATGTAAAGCAACCCGCACACAACCGCGCCCAGCACGATCAGCGGTAAGGTGGCCGCAATGGCCTGCCCGAAGGGCAGCAAATCAACAACCGTAACAAACCGCCACACGGCCAGCAGGCCGAAATAGCACGCAACCCAGTAGAGGTTCAGCGACTCCCGGGCCAGTGCAAAGGTCGAGGGTCTGCCTTGCCACAGGATCTCCTCACCCTCCGGGGGCCGTTCGGGGAGCCCTTTCACCGGCTCGATTTCGAAATCATCATGGGGCATGGCGCACATCCTTATGATGGGTGACGGGGCAGGGCGGGCTGTGGCGCCCACCCCGGTGAGAGGTCTTCAGACCAGGCTTTCCTGGCGTTTTGCGTCTGCATAGAGGGTGCCGCCGCCGTAATAGCCACAGATCTTGTCCTCTTCGAGAACGGTGACCTGCGTGGCACTGGCATGTTGAGGGACGGTGCCGAAGTGCTTGCCATAGAGGCTGCGGACCTTGACCTTGTCCGACCCGATCCGGGCCATGGTGAGCGGCACAAGGCGGCTCCCGGTGCCCCATTTTGGGTCAAGCGTGTATTCCAGATACCGCACCATCTGCTCGGGTTCGTCGATCCACATATCGGTGACGCGGCCCACGACTTCGCCGTCGCCAGACATCACGGGCAACCCGCGCGGGTCACGACCGGCCTTGACCGAAAACGCGTCTTTGGTGGACATCGGGATGATTTTCGGGTGGCCATGGCCATCCAGCTCGGGCCAGTCCTTGCGTGGCGCCCAGGACGCGGGGCCAACACCGTCCAGCATCGGATCGCCCGTGGGCTCCAGCGGATACCCGTTGCCGGGCCCGCCGCGCTTCAAGGCGATCTCATCCCTCTCGGGCGCTTGACCCGATGGCAGGGTCACATCGCCGCGCCCATGGGGTAGTTTGAACGTCTTGTCGCTGGGAATGGGCCACATCGCAGGATTAGAGGATTTTTCACCCTCGTCATCTTCCAGCGGGTACCCCTCGCGCATGTTCTCGCGTTGGATGTAGATGATCAGCCCCGCAAAGAAGATCCAGAACAGCCATATCGCGAGGCTTGCCAGATCGAATTCGCCAAAGAATGTCTCGGTCATGGGTGTGTTCCTTTCCTACGAGAGGTCATGTTGGGAAATCCGCAAGACCCAGGGGCCGTGCAGCATCCGTGTGCGTGAGAGGAGCCGAAGTGCGCACAAGCGGTCCCAGGATGACGAGAGTGACGAAAAGCAGGCCAATCTCAGCGTGATAGACAAATGAATAACCGGTGGCGGCGCTGTTGAGCGCCTCGCCCCAGGCCCCGGAGGCAGCAACGGCTCCAACCCAGTCGCGCAGCGTGCCGCCCAAGGCGATGGCAATCCCGGCAGCCGTGGCTTGCGCAGCACCCCAGGCCCCCAGCGCCAATCCGCGACCGGCCGTGCCGCGCGCAGGCATCGCCATGGCCGCCATCAAGGTTGACACCGCAAACAGCCCGCTGCCGAAGCCGATCAGCACTGCCCCGGCATAAAACAAGACATTGGCTTGCATGGGTGCGGCAAAGATCACGAGGCTGAAGGCCCAGATACCTGACAGAATGCCTGCACCCGCAAGGCGATAGGGGTTCGATCCCGCTGCCAACCGCTTGCCTGCAAGGGCAAAACCCACCAGAGCACCCGTGGCCCACAGGGCAGTCAGCAAAGTGGTCGCCGACACCGACAGTCCCAGAATTTCGCCGCCATATGGCTCGAGCAGCACGTCCTGCATGTTGAAGGCGATGGTGCCCATAAACACGCAAGCCAAAAGCCGCCCGGCTTGTCCGCCGGCGGCGTAATCGGTCCAAGCCTCGCGGAACAGGGGGCGCGGTTCTTCGCGCTGCGCCTTGGTCATGGGCCGCACGCTTTCCTGTTTCCACAGGGCGACAAGGTTCAGCGCAACGCCGACGACGGCTGCGCCCTGCACCACACGGATAAGGCGTAAGTCGCTGTAGTTGCTAAGTAATCCGCCAATAATCAGCGCCGAGATCCCCATGCCCACAAGGAACATGACATAAAGCAGAGCCACCACGCGGGGCCGGGTTTCGTCCGTCGCACGGTCCGAGGCGAGGGCCAGACCCGCCGTCTGTGTCATGTGCAGACCCAGACCGGTCATCAGGAACGCAAGGGCCGCCAACACCTCGCCAGCGAATGGAATTTCGTGATAAACGTCCCCGCCCAACACCAGCAGCGCAAAGGGCATCACGGCCAGCCCGCCGAACTGCCAAAGCGAGCCGAACCAGATGTAAGGCACCCGCTTCCAGCCAATGGCGGATTTGTGCGTGTCCGACCGGAACCCCAACAGCGCACGGAACGGAGCAATCAGTACTGGCAGCGCGATCATGATCGCCACGATCATGGCTGGTACAGACAACTCGACAATCATCACACGGTTAAGCGTGCCCAGCAGCATGACGCTCGCCATGCCCACCGACACCTGAAATAGCGACAGGCGCAGCAATTGCCCCATCGGCAACCCATCCGATGCCGCATCGGCAAAAGGCAGGTAACGCGCCGAAAGGGATTTGAGCGTGCTCATGGGCGCAGCTCCATCGCTTCGGAGATGTAAAAGCCTGAACTGATCCGATCCACGGGCCGCAGCAGGCGGCGCACGCCTTGCGCCCTGGCAGCGGCGGCCAGTTTGGGATGCGCATGCGGGATCATGACCGGTGAGCGGTCAGAGCGAGGAAAAGCCTTGCCCGCGTACCACATTACCATCAGGGCAGGGGTGCGCGGGGCGACCGTGAACACAATGGGCCCACTCACCCGCTTTTCCAGATTGGCGAGCGACGCGCCAATGTCATCGGCGGTGTAGTAAATCAGGCTGTCCATCGCGATCACCGCGTCAAAACTGCCCAGCTTTCGGTCCAGCATGTCGCCCGCGTGAAAAGTAACCTGCGGTTTCAACTCGGGCGGCAGGCGCAATTCGGCGATGTCGATCAGTTGCGGAGAGATATCTGCCGCGACAACCGTTGCACCGCGTTTGGCCAGCTCAATTGTCGCCACACCGGGGCCACAGCCCGCATCCAGTATCCGCGCACCGCGCAGGTCGTCAGGCAGGCGGGACAGCATGAGGTCGCGCATCCGCTCTCGGCCCGCGCGCACAGTCTCGCGAATGCGGCTGACAGGCGCATCCGAAGTCAAACGCTCCCAGGTCTTGGTGGCGGAACGATCGAAATAGTCCTCCACCCGCGCCCGGGTCTTGTCATAGCCCTTGCCGTCGCCCCGTATTTCACGGGCCGTCAGATCTGGGGTATGCCGGGCAGTCTCCATCAATCGAACCCTAACAACTCAAAGATGTCGCGATCTTCCATTGGCATCGGGGCAACGCCTTCGGTGCCATCGTAAAGCAGCTTGGCAAGTCGCATGTATTCCGCGCGGCACTGAACGATGTCTTCTTCGTCATCCATTTCGAAGAGCGTCTTTTTCTTGAGGCGCGAGCGGCGGATGGCGTCCACATCCGGCATATGCGCGATGCGGTTGAACCCCACGGTGTCGCAATATCGGTCCACCTCGTTGGTGTCCTTTGACCGGTTCGCCACACAGCCCGCCAGACGGACCTTGTAGTTCTTCGACTTGGCCTGCACCGCAGCGATGATGCGGTTCATTGCATAGATGCTGTCAAAATCGTTGGCAGTCACGATCAATGCGCGGTCTGCATGCTGCAACGGGGCGGCAAAACCGCCGCAGACCACGTCGCCGAGCACGTCAAAGATTACAACGTCGGTCTCTTCCAGAAGATGATGTTGTTTCAGTAACTTGACGGTCTGGCCGACCACATATCCACCACAGCCCGTGCCTGCCGGGGGGCCACCAGCCTCAACGCATTTCACGCCGTTGAACCCTTCGGCCACGAAATCTTCGGGTCGCAGCTCCTCAGGGTGAAAATCAACTTCCTTGAGGATGTCGATCACCGTGGGCTGCAACATGCCAGTCAGGGTAAAAGTGCTATCATGCTTTGGATCGCACCCAATCTGCAACACGCGCTTGCCCAGCATGGAAAAAGCGGCCGACAGGTTCGATGAGGTGGTCGATTTGCCAATCCCGCCCTTGCCATAAACGGAAAAGACCTTGGCCCCTTCAATTTTGGCATCGGCGTCCTGATGCACCTGCACCGATCCTTCGCCATCCTGTCCGCGCAAGGACGGTGGGTTTCTGTCGAGTGGGCTCATGCGAGCCTCCTTTCATAGGCCACAACCGGCCCTTCATTGTTCTTCAAATATGCCCGCCGGAGGCTCCGACGCGTGTTGTGATGCAAAGGGTTCATTCGGCAGCGATCCCTTCCAGCTTGTCTTCCAGTGCGTCGGCTGCATCCTGAAGTGCGGCCAGCGTGTCGGCGTCCGGCGCCCAATAGTTGCGATCCGAGGCTTCCAGCAGACGGTTCGCCATGCGGCTCGATGCGGTCGGGTTCAGATCGGCCAGCCGTTTGCGCATGTCTTCGTCCAGCACAAAGGTCTCGGAAATGCGCTGATAGACCCAGTCATCGACCTGCCCGGTTGTCGCCGACCAGCCCATCGTGTTGGTCACGTGGCTTTCGATCTGGCGCACGCCTTCGGGGCCGTGTTTCAGTAGGCCTTCAAAGAATTTCGGGTTCAGCGCCCGGCTGCGGGTTTCCAGCGCCACCTGATCCTTGAGCGTGCGTACTTTGGCGGCGCCGCGCGTCTGATCGCCAATATAGACGGCAGCTTCGGACCCTCGTGCGCGTTTCACAGCACGCGCAATGCCGCCCAGCGTGTCAAAATAGTGATCAACCGACGTGACCCCCAATTCGACCGACTCAAGGTTCTGATAGGCCAGTTCCACATCGGCCAGCGCCTGTTGCAACAGCTTGGGATTGGCGGCCGATTTGCCGTCGACTCCGTAGGCAAAGCTCTTGCGTGTCTCGTAGGCATCGGCCAACTCGTCCTCGTCGCCAAAGGCTGAACTGTCAACCAACTGGTTCACGTTCGATCCATAGGCCCCCTCGGCATTCGAGAAAACGCGCAGCGCAGCCGTTGCCAGATCGCAATCTTGCGTTTCGGCATAGGCCAGCGCGTGGGCGCGGATAAAGTTCTGCTCCAGTGGCTCGTCGGCTTCGGCGCATTTCAGCGCCGCCTCGGCCAGCATGCGGCTTTGCAGGGGCAGCAGATCGCGGAAGATGCCTGACAGTGTCATCACAACGTCGATACGCGGGCGGCCCAACTCTGTGAGAGGGATCAGATCGGCTCCGGCCAGACGACCAAAGCTGTCAAAGCGCGGTGTGCAGCCCATCAGCGCAAGCGCCTGCGCAATCGGCCCACCGTCGGATTTGATATTGTCCGACCCCCATAGAACCAGCGCGATGGAGCGGGGCAGGGTGGGGTGTGTGTCCAGTAGCAGTTGCGCCTGTTTCGCGCCATCGCGACAGGCATAGGCGGTGGGCATACGGAACGGGTCAAAAGCGTGGATGTTGCGCCCGGTCGGCAAGATCTCGGGCGATCGGATCAGATCGCCGCCAGCCACCGGCAAGGTGAACCGCGCATTAAGAGCGCGCATAATAGAAGGCAGTTCTGTCTCTTGGCGCAACAGTGCGTCGACGCGTCCGCGCGCTTCGGCATCGGCATGGGGCATCAGGTCCAGGTATTCTGTTCGGGCCGCATCACTCAGTGGCTGGCCCACGATATGCAGACCATCGGGGATCAGCGCATCCTCGGTTTCCAGCAATTTGAGCCACAGCGCATCAGGTGCCACGCCGCCCATATCCACCGCATCTGCCTGCTCCGAGATCAGCGCCTCGATATCGGCCCGCGCGCTGTCGTCGTCGGGCATCGCGCGCCAGCGGGTCAGGCTGTCTTTCAACTCGGCCATGCCCTTGTACAGGCCCGCTGTTGCCAGCGGAGGCGTCAGATGCGTGATCGTCACCGCATTCGAGCGCCGCTTGGCCAGCGACGCCTCGGACGGGTTGTTGGCGGCATAAAGATAGATGTTTGGCATCTCGCCGATCAGACGATCCGGCCAGTCACGCGCGCCCAAGCCTGCCTGCTTGCCCGGCATGAACTCAAGCGCGCCATGCATGCCAAAGTGCAGCACAGCATCGGCCCGGTAAGTGTCGCGCAGCCATTGATAAAAGGTGGCAAAGGCGTGGGTCGGCGCAAAGCCACGCTCGAACAGCAGGCGCATCGGGTCGCCCTCGTAGCCGAACGCAGGCTGCACGCCGACAAAGACATTGCCCATCTCGGCGCCAAGCACGTAGACACCGCGCCCATCCGACTGCACGCGACCCGGGGCAGGGCCCCAGACGGCCTCGATCTCGGCAAGATGGCGGGAATTCCGCACGATCGTATCGGCATCCACATGGGCTGCGACATTTGCCTCTTGTCCGTATTGCGCGGCGTTGCCTTCCAGCACCTGCGCGCGCAGGGCGTTCACGGTTTTGGGGACGTCGACCGTATATCCACGCGCCTTCATCTCGGTCAACGTGTTGAAAAGGCTTTCAAAAACAGAAAGATAGGCGGCAGTTCCAACCGCCCCGGCATTGGGGGGAAACCCGAACAGGACCACGGCGACCTTCTTGTCCGCGTTTTTCTTGCGGCGTAAATCGCCCAAGCGACGCGTTTTCTCGGCCAGGCTCTCGATCCGTTCGGGGCAGGGCACCATGGCTTTCGCTTCGGCGCGGGCCTGACACTTGTGTGCGCAGCCCGTGCACCCTTCAGGGCCCAAGCGGCCGCCGAACACCGTCGGGCAGGCCGCGCCATCCAACTCGGGCAAAGCGACCAACATCGTGGTCTCGATCGGGCCAAGCCCCCCCGTGCTGTCAGCCCATTGGCCCAGCGTCTGGAATTCCAGCGAATGGGCCGCGAGGTAGGGCACATCCAATTCGGCCAGCATCTTCACGGCCGCATCATTGTCATTATAGGCTGGTCCACCCACAAGGCTGAAACCGGTCAGCGACACAAGCGCGTCGATCTGACCGCGGAAATAGGTGTCTACCGCCGGGCGGGCATCTAGTCCCCCGGCAAAGGCGGGCAGAACCCGCATGCCCTTGGCTTCAAACGCACGGATCACGCCGTCATAATGCGCCGTGTCCGCCGACAAGACGTAAGAGCGCAACATGACAACGCCGACAGTCAGCGTGGCGTCCTTGGGGCCGGGAATATCGGCGGGATCAGTGGTGATGCGCTGCGGCAGATCAGGGTGATAGAGGCCGGTGTCGGGGTATTCGATAGGGGCGGCGGCCTCGGGAGCCATGGCCCAACCGGTATCTGTGGCATAGCGGTTCAGCAGGAACTGCACCATGGCGCGCACATTGTCATCCGACCCGCCCAGCCAGTATTGCATGACAAGAAACCAGGCACGCAGGTCCTGCGCCTTGCCGGGCAGAAACTTTAGAATCTTGGGCAGACGACGCAGCATCGCCATCTTCTTGGCCCCGCTTTCGGTCGACGGCTTGGAAGAGCCGCGCAAGCGCTTCATCAACTTGCCCATGGTCGAAGGCGGCGCGGTCATGTCCAGCGTGCCCATGCGGGTGAGGCGCACCACCTCGGCATCGGCAATCACACCGATCATCGCGTCGCAATGATTACGCCGCGCCTGCAACGCAGGCAGGATACGAGCCACGTGCTCTTCGAGGAACAATAGGTTTGCAATGATGATGTCGCCATGGCGCACGGCCTCTTCGGCGGCCTCGAAGGCTTCGGGGCTTTCACCCCACTCGGCGGCGGCATGTACTTGCAGATCAAGACCTGGATAGTCCTGTGTCAATTGCTCCATCGCGCGGGTCGCGGGGCCAGCGGCATGGCTGTCCAGCGTGATGATCACCACGCGGTAGCCGGGCAAACGCCCCGTTATGCCGGTTTCATCGCGCATAATGTGCCTTTGCCTCGTAAAGGGTATCGACCGAGATCTGGGCCACACCGCGTTCGCTCGCAAATGTTTCTGTATTGCGGCGCGCCTTGCCGCGGACAAAGAACGGGATCTTCTTCAACTCCCGCTCCGCATCATCGAGCCAGATCACGGAACCCGCATTCACTTGGCCAGGTAAACTCCGGGGGGAGTCCGCAGGACGGGGGGCTGGCCCCCCTGACCCGCTCGCCGCAGGCGCATGACCACCGTGATGCGATGGCCCGGCTGCATCGTGAAATTCAAAATCGTCGCGGAACATATGCAATAAATGCTCTTCCAGCCCCATGACCAGCGGATGCACCCAAGTGTCAAACAGCACATTGGCGCCCTCGATCCCCATCTGGGGCGAATAGCGTGCGGGAAAGTCCTGAACGTGTACAGGCGCCGAAATCACGGCGCAGGGAATACCAAGACGCTTGCCGATATGGCGCTCCATCTGGGTGCCGAGGATCAATTCGGGCTGTAACGCCTCAATGGTACGCTCTACTTCGAGGTAGTCGTCGGTGATCGTGGCGGAGAGGCCCATCTCCTTGGCCAGGGTGCGCACGGGCCGGGCCATTTCACGGTTGAAGCAGCCCATGCCGACCACTTCGAAGCCCATTTCGTCGCGCGCCACGCGGGCGGCGCTCAGAACGTGGGTGCCATCGCCAAACAGGAACACACGCTTGCCGGTCAGATAGGTGGAATCCACCGATTTCGAATACCAAGGCAGACGCAGGCGGCTGTCATCGAGATAGGGAGTCACGCCAGTCAGGGCAGCGACTTCGGCCACGAAATCGCGCGTTGCGCCAACACCGATGGGGACAACCTTGGTATAGGGCTGGTCCAGTTCCTTCTCCATCCAGCGCGCGGCACTTTCACCGGTTTCCGGATACATCAACACGTTGAAATGCCCGGCACCCATGCGGGCGATGTCGCTGGGCGAAGAGGTCATGGGGGCAACCACATTGACGCTGATGCCCATGTCGGACAGCAGTGCCGTGACCTCCTGAATGTCATCGCGATGACGGAACCCCAATGCGGTGGGGCCGATCAGGTTGGCCGTGATCTGCTTGGTCCGCTCCATCGGTTTGGCGAGCGCCTTGACGATCTGATAGAACGTCTCATCCGCGCCAAAGTTCTCCTTGCGTTGGTAGCTCGGCAGTTCCAGCGCGATCACCGGCACGGGCAGGCCCATGGTTTCGGCCATGCCGCCAGGGTCGTCCTGGATCAATTCGGCGGTGCAGGATGCGCCGACAATGATCGCTTCGGGTTTGAACCGGTTGTAGGCATCTTGCGCGGCTGTCTTGAACAGATTGGCGGTGTCAGCGCCCAGATCGCGGGCCTGAAAGGTGGTGTAGGTGACGGGCGGGCGGTGATCGCGGCGTTCGATCATGGTAAACAGCAGATCGGCATAGGTGTCGCCCTGTGGGGCATGCAGCACATAGTGCAGCCCTTTCATGCCCGTTGCGACGCGCATGGCGCCCACATGGGGTGGGCCCTCATATGTCCACACCGTCAGTTTCATTCTGCGGCCTCCAGCTTGAGGAGGCCATGACGGCGGATCGGACGAGAAAAGAGGCCAGCAAGATCACCGGCCTGTTCGTAGAAATGCACGGGCGTGAACACGAGTTCGATGGCCCACTTTGTGGCGAGCCCCTCGGCCTCAAGCGGGTTGGCAAGACCAAGGCCGCAAACCGTCAGGTCTGGGCGTGCGTCCCGGGCGCGGTCCAGTTGCAGATCGACATCCTGTCCTTCGGAAATCACAGGTCCTTCGGCGAGCATATCAAGATCGGGGCCGACAATGCCCTTATGGATGAAGGGCGCGCTGACCTCGACAGCCTCCATGCCGCATTCCCGGGTCAGAAAGCGGGCGAGAGGGATTTCCAGCTGGCTGTCCGGGAAAAAGAACACTGATTTGCCGCGCAACCCGTCGGCGGCTTGCGAAATGGCCTTGCGGGCACGGGCACGTGGGGCGGCGGTCACTTGTTCGAACAGCTCAGGCGCCACACCGAATTCGCTGGCAATCGCGGCCAGCCATTGCGTCGTGCCTTCTTCGCCGAACGGAAAGGGTGCGGGCAGATGGCGGGCGCCACGCCGGGTCAGCGCATCATGAGTGTCGCCCAGAAACGGCTGGGTCAGCGCATAGACTGTGCCGCTGCCCACGCCCAGATCATCCGTGGCACGGGGTGCGGGCAGCACTTTGATCGGACCGATCCCCATTGCCTCAAGAAGGCCAATGGCCTGTTCTTCGACCACATCCGGCAGTGCGCCGACCAGCAGCAACTGGCGCTGGTCATCCGTGGGCAGAACCGGGACCATCGAGGCAAGGCAAGCGTCCTCGCCCTGGGTAAAGGTTGTCTCAATTCCTGAGCCGGAGAAATTCAGCACCCGCACCCGAGGAGCGTGGGCTTGGGTCATCCGCTCGGCCGCCTTGGCGAGATCAAGCTTGATCACCTCCGACGGGCAGGACCCAACAAGGAATAGTTGTTTGATGTCCGGGCGTCGGGCCAGCAATTCGGTCACGACCTTGTCCAACTCGTCCTGCGCGTCGGCCAGACCGGCAAGGTCTGTCTCTTCGAGAATCGCTGTGCCGAAACGGGGTTCGGCGAAAATCATCACACCGGCAGCAGATTGCAGCAAATGCGCACAAGTGCGTGACCCGATCACCAGGAAAAACGCGTCCTGCATCTTGCGATGGAGCCAGATGATTCCCGTCAGGCCGCAGAACACTTCGCGCTGTCCGCGTTGCTTGAGAATCGGCGTATCGCGGCATCCTCCCGTGCTTGGAAGTCGGGGAAGTTCGGTCATGCGGTGGCCTCCTGAACGCGTGCCATCTGCAATCGTGCAGCGCGCAGTTTGAGCACAAATTGAACCGCGTTGATGACGTAGGCGGCGTAGGCGGCCAGAGCCAAAAGCATCAGGGAAACGGGCGCCAGCGCCCCGGAAAACAGCGCCCAGAGATAGGCGGTGTGCAGGCCGATCACGAGAAAGGAAAAGACGTCTTCCCAGAAAAAGGCGGGCGCCAGAAGGTATTGGCCAAAAACAACTTTTTCCCAGATCGCACCGGTCACCATGATGACGTAAAGCACCCCGGTCTTGATAACGATTGACCACGTCGCAATGACGTACCCCTCGCCTGTCGCAAGGTAGCGCAGCACAAGCACCAGAGAGACCAGAAAGACCACGAATTGCACAGGGGCCAGGATGCCCTGAACAGGGGTCCAGATCGTCGCGTCCCGGCGCGTGCGTTCTTCGGGAGTGTAAAGTCCGACGGGCGCGCGCTGTGCTTGGGTGTGCATCGACATAGTGCCGTGCCTTTGGCTTGAATTCATACACCGAAACTATCGGCTAGATTGGAAAAGTGTCAACTGAAAGTTACAGTTCTGCTGTGAGGATGGGCGTGTGTTTTTCGGGCTCACAACTGCGTAAAAAATGCACGATAGCACTATTTTTATGGGAAAATCCGTGATACGGCATCTGGGTATACGAACTTTGGCGCCAGAGACTGTCAAACCTAGTTGACAACACAGGTGTCGAAGCAGAGTGTTTTGGGCGTATCCGCGACTCTGACGCGCCAGAGTTGTTCATTGCGTTTGAACGGATCGAGGTCATCCATGGCGCAAGACGACACATTTGGCACGAACCCTTCTCTGATTGAGGGGGGGAACGGGGTTGAGCCCCTGGCCACTCAGGTCATTTCGATGCTGTGCGAGCGTCAGACCGTCACGGCCGCCGGAGTCCGTCAGATTGCCCTCGATTACCTAAGCCGCGCCATCCTTGGCAAAAACGGGTTTGATGCCGCGCGCGCGCTCGAAGAAATGCGCGGCTTTCGGCTGACCTGCGATGTCATCGTTGATCTCTACATCCCACAAGCGGCCATGCAGCTTGGTGATCAGTGGATGTGCAACGACATTACCTTTGCCGAAGTCACAGTGGGGGCTTTGCGTCTACAGGCTTTGCTGGGCGAAGCATCGGGCGAACTGGTCTGGGTAGGACAGGTCCCGGAGGACACGCTGCACGCGTTGGTTGCTGTGCCAGAAGGTGAGCAGCATTTTCTGGGCGCCAGTGTCGTTGCCGCACAACTGCGCCGGTCCGGCTGTGATGTAAGCTTGGCAATTTCCGAAACGCCAACTCAGATTGCAGCGCGGGTCGCTGTGGACCGACCAGACATGGTGATGATGTCTTGCGCCCGGGTTGATGCATTGGCATTGGTGGAAAAAACAGTAAAACGGATCAAGTCGGCGACGGATCAACTGCCAGTGCTTGCTATTGGCGGGCCTCTGCGAGGAAATGCTGACGCGATTAAGAGGAAGACAGGCGTCGATCTTGTGACGAATACAGCCTCCGAAGTTGTTGGGTTTTGTGCAAAGCGCAAAAAAGCGTTGGGTCTGCGATGACAACCGGAGGCAGCAATTTCTGGTCCAGCGGCGCCGTGCCCCTGATCGAACCCCAGTTTCTCAGCAGCATCATTGCAGCCGCGTCGGACATCGCGCTGGTCGTCTCGGCCGAAGGCACAATCCTGTCGGTTCTGATCAACGCGCAGGATGACAGTTTCGGGAACCTCAAGCATTGGGAAGGGCGCGCAGTCGTCGACTTTTTGACCGAGGAAAGCATCGAAAAGTTTCAGGCCGCCCACAACGCCTACCTTGCGGGAACGCCGCCCAAGAAATCGCTTGAGCTTAATCACCTCGACAATGCGACGTGGCAATATCCGGTGCGTTATACCTTCCACCGCTTTGGTCATGAAAATGCGGTTCTGCTGCTTGGTCGTGACCTGCGACCCATCGCGGAAACGCAGCAACAGCTTGTGCAGGCCCAGATCGCGCTGGAACAGGGCTATGAGGCGCGCCGCGAATTTGACACCCGCTACCGGGTGGTGATGGGCAATGTGGATGATGCGGTTGTGTTTGTCTCTGTGCAGACGGGCCGGATCGAAGACGCCAATGATCACGCCGCAGCCCTTCTCGGTCTCAAGACCGAGTCGCTCATGGGTGCGACCTTTGCCAGCCTGTTTTCGGATCGCTCGGGTGCCGAGCTGATCGAAAGCCTGATGAACGCGACCCTGTCGGACGATGCAGGCCCGATTGCTGTGCGCGCCAGCCGCACGCGTCAGACCCTGACCGTACAGCCCACCGTGTTCCGGGCCGCAGGCCAACGGGTGTTGATGTGCCGCTTGCGGGGCGAAGATTTCGTATCGGTACAACCCGACACGTCAGCGCGCCACGCAGTGGCGCTATTCCGCACGACCACGGATTCAATTGTATTCCTCGACATGCGTGGCACGGTTCTGTCGGTCAACGATGCCTTCCTTGATCTGGTCGGTGCTGCCCATCTGAGCGATGTTGTTGGTGCCTCGCTCGCAGATTTCATGGCGCGCGGACAGATCGACATGAATGTACTGCTTGAGAACGCAACCAAGTCCGGGCTGGTGCGTGCCTATTCCACACGGCTGGTCAATGACCTTGGTGCGCGCGTGCCCGTTGAGGTGTCCGCCGCCCGTCTCGAAGACGCAGAGCACCCGGCGATTGCCCTGATCCTGCGCGACGTCAGCCGCCTTGAAACTGTGCGCAAAGCCGAGTCCCCGTCAGGTAACCTGCCGGATCCAGGGCGCAATGTGATGGACCTTGTCGGCTCTGCCTCGCTCAAGGAAATTGTCGCTGAAACCACCGATGTCGTTGAAAAGATGTGCATCGAAACCGCGGTAAACCTGACGCGCAACAACCGCGTGGCCGCAGCCGAAATGCTGGGCCTGTCGCGCCAGTCGCTTTACGTGAAATTGCGCAAGTTCGGTTTGTTGAGCAAAGACAGCTGACCCCGTCCGTCAGGCGGGCCTGACACTTGCGCCGACTCAAAGTGTAAGCCATAGTTGACACTATGGATGTCAGTCCTTCCCTTCCCGTGCGCCGTTACCCGGAGCCTGCCGCCGCCCTGCGTTTGATCAAACCGATCACGTGGTTCCCACCGATGTGGGCCTATGTCTGCGGGTTGGTCGCGTCAGGCGCCGCCGTGGCCGGGCAATGGCATCTGGTTTTGCTGGGCATCTTGCTGGCTGGGCCAATCGTGTGTGGGATGTCTCAAGCTGCGAACGACTGGTGCGACCGACATGTGGACGCGATCAATGAACCCGATCGCCCGATCCCATCCGGGCGCATTCCCGGCCGATGGGGTCTGTGGATTGCATTGGCCATGTCGGCTCTTTCACTTTTTGTCGGTTGGCAGCTTGGGCCGTGGGGCTTTGCCGCCACGGTTGTGGGTGTGCTGGCCGCGTGGGCCTATTCCGCCGAACCTGTCCGTTTGAAACGGTCGGGCTGGTGGGGGCCGGGCCTTGTGGGCCTCAGTTATGAAACCCTGCCGTGGATCACGGGCGCTGCGGTTCTGGGTGCAGGAGCGCCAAGCGCCGAAGTGCTGATCGTCGCGCTGCTTTATGGGTTGGGTGCGCATGGCATCATGACCCTCAACGATTTCAAGGCGCTGGAAGGCGACCGCCAGACGGGGGTCAACTCGCTGCCCGTCACGCTTGGCCCACGCCGCGCGGCGCAAGTGGCCTGCTGGGTCATGGCCGTGCCGCAGGCGGTGGTGATCGCGCTGTTGATCTTGTGGGACCGGCCCGGCCATGCGGCGGGAGTGGTGCTGGTCTTGATCCTGCAGTTCTGGGCGATGACGATCATGTTCCGCGACCCCAAGGCAAGGGCGCCGTGGTATAATGGAACCGGCGTTCTGCTTTACGTGTCCGGCATGATGGTTGCAGCCTTCGCGCTCAGGGGGCTGGGATGAGCGTCGGTTGGGGCACTCTCGCGCGGCTATGTCTCGTCAATGCGGCCATTGGCGGCCTCGCCGCGTTGCCCGTAAATCTGTTCAATCGGCTGATGACGGTTGAGCTGGCGCTGCCCGCGCTGCTGCCAGGGCTGCTGGTGGCCTTGCACTATGGTGTGCAGTTAACCCGTCCGGTCTGGGGCCATCGCTCGGACATCAAAGGCGGGCGGACGCCGTTCATCCTTGGCGGCATGGCCGTCACCGGTGCTGGTGTGCTTGGCGCGGCGTGGGGCATTTCCGTGGCTGAGACGTCCGTGCCCATGGCATTGTTCGTCTGGCTTGTCTCATACATTGCCATCGGTCTGGGGATCGGGGCGGCGGGCACGTCGTTCCTTGCGTTACTCGCGAGTGCATCTGGCGCGCGCAAGGGCGGGGTGGCGACAACCGCATGGCTGTTCCTGATCGCGGGCGCGATTGCAGCCTCCATCGGCACGGGCTTTGCACTTGAACCCTACAGCCCTGCGCGGTTGGTGAGTGTTGTCGCGGTGGTTGTGGTGATTGCCTGTGTTCTCAGCATCATCGCGACATTGGGTGTCGAGGCGCGCGCGGGCAACGTGGCCGAACGAGACGATGCACCCTTCAGGACTGCCTTGCGCCAGACCTGGGCAGACCCGGTCGCGCGGCGCTTTACCGGGTTTGTATTCCTGTCGATCCTCGCCTTTTACCTTTCTGAATTGATCCTTGAACCCTTTGCCGGACACATCCACGACCTTGGCCCCGAAGACAGTACCAAGCTGTCGGGTGGCAAGGACGGGGCTGCATTGCTGGGCATGGTCGGTGCCGGCGTCTTGTCACAACTGCGCATCGGCTCGCTGCGGTTCTGGGGGATTGCGGGCTGTGTGATCTCGGCCCTTGGCCTGCTGGGTCTGGGCGCGGGCCTGCCGCTGGTGCCAAGCACGGTGGTGCTGGGCCTCGGCAACGGGTTGTTTGTTGTCGGTGCCGTGGGGTCGATGATGCAACTGGCCGCCGCCCACGCCAAGGCGACAGGCACACGCATGGGTGTCTTTGGGGCCGCGCAAGCGATTGCCGCTGGTCTCGCCGGGCTGGTTGCGACAGGCATGCTCGACCTGACCCGTTTGATCCTGCCCGACGCTGCGGCCTACGCGTCGGTCTTCACACTCGAAGCGATCCTGTTCCTCGCCGCTGCGGTCATGGCCGCCTCAGTGATGCGTGCAACAGAAATCAATGATGCAACCTTGGTTCCGGGGGAATGACGATATGTATGACGTAGTTGTTGTGGGCGGAGGCCCGTCCGGTGCGACCGCAGCCGAGGATCTGGTGCGTTCGGGTCACAGGGTGGCGCTGCTGGACCGCGAGGGACGGATCAAGCCCTGTGGTGGGGCGATCCCGCCACGTCTGATGCAGGATTTCCACATCGGGGAAGAGCAGTTACTGACCAAGGTGACCACCGCTCGCATGATTTCACCCACCGGTCGGCATGTCGATATTCCGATCGAGAACGGCTATGTCGGGATGGTGGATCGCAAGGATTTCGACCCGTTCCTGCGCGCTCGCGCGGCTGAGGCAGGGGCCGAATACTTCACCGGCACCTTCGTGCGGATCGAACGGCCCGAGGGCACGCCCGTCGTGATCTATCGCGACAAGGCCACACAGGAATACCACGAACTGCCCTGCAAGTTGGTCATTGGCGCGGATGGCGCGAAATCGCGGGTCGGTCTGGCCGAGGTCAAGGACGCCGACAAAGTGCCACTGGTCTTTGCCTATCACGAGATCATCAAAGCCCCGCTCAAA
The DNA here is from genome assembly GCF_947503045.1 of uncultured Tateyamaria sp. Taxonomy (GTDB): domain Bacteria; phylum Pseudomonadota; class Alphaproteobacteria; order Rhodobacterales; family Rhodobacteraceae; genus Tateyamaria. The sequence continues at coordinate 18,571 of NZ_CANNCF010000009.1, read as the reverse complement.
ACCGAAGAGTACGATCCGATGCGTTGCGACGTGATCTATGACGGTGCGATATCGCCGGACTTTTACGGCTGGGTGTTTCCGCATGGGGACAGCGCCAGTGTCGGCATGGGTTCTGAACTGTCCTCGGTCGATTTGAAAAAGGCAACAGCCGCCCTGCGCACCGCCTCCGGCCTCGATCACTGCGAAACCCTGCGCAAGGAAGGCGCGCCAATCCCCCTCAAACCGCTCGAGTGCTGGGACAATGGCAAGGATGTGGTGCTGGCCGGGGACGCGGCTGGCGTTGTGGCGCCATCCTCGGGTGAGGGCATCTATTATGCGATGGTCGGGGGACGCGTTGCAGCAACAGCATGCGCTGCGACACTCGCCTCGGGTCGGGTGAAGGATCTGAAGCTGGCCCGCAAGCTGTTCATGCGTGAGCACAAGATGGTGTTCCGCGTGCTTGCCTCGATGCAGAACGCCTATTACCGCTCGGACGATCGGCGCGAACGCTTTGTGTCTCTGTGCCACGATGTCGACGTGCAACGCTTGACCTTCGAAGCCTATATGAACAAGAAACTGGTCCGCGCCCGCCCCATGGCGCATCTGAAAATCGGCATCAAGAACATGGCCCACCTGACGGGCCTCGTGAAAGCGAACCACGTATGAGCATCATGATCCCCGCCTGGATCGACGGCACTCTGACCCCGGTAGAAAAGCTGGAGGCCCACCAGCGCGGCCTGCGCCACAAGGCGGTGTCGGTGTTTGTAATCCGCGGGACAGAGGTGCTGATGCAGCAACGCGCGATGGGCAAATACCACACGCCGGGTCTGTGGGCGAACACCTGCTGCACCCATCCCGATTGGGACGAGGCACCGCTCGATTGCGCGGTGCGCCGGCTGGATGAAGAGGTGGGGATCACCGGCCTGCCGCTGACGCATCGCCACCACTTGGAATACCGCGCCGAGGTCGGGAATGGGCTGGTCGAGCACGAGGTGGTCGACGTCTTTCTGGGCCGCGCCCCGCAAGGCCTGACGGTGGTGCCGAACCCGGATGAAGTCATGGCCGTCGAGTGGATGGACTTTCATGATCTCATGGCGCAGGTCTGCAACCAGCCCGAGCGGTTCACGCCCTGGCTGCGGATTTACCTGACCGATCATGCCGAAACGATCTTTGGAGCGGATCTGGAACAGGTTGCAGGCGCGTGAGCGCAGAGACCTACTTTCTGTACCTTGCAGCTGTTGCGGTGTTCTTTGCCACACCCCCCGACACCAGCCAGCTTTTGATCGTGTCCAACGCGATGAAGCATGGGTTGCGGCGCAGCCTGTGGGTGATTGCCGGGGACCTCAGCGCGAACGTCCTGCAAATGACAGCTGCCGCCTTTGGGCTGGCTGCCATCATCGCCACCTCTGCGCAGGCCTTTGGCTGGATCAAATGGCTCGGGGTGGCTTACCTCGTCTGGATTGGCCTGCGCCTGATGCTGGCGCGTGAGGGGGAGGGCGCCACACCCCCGGCGGCGCGCGCAACCGGATTGTTTCGGATCGGATTTCTGACGTCCATGACCAACCCTTTTGCGGTTGTGTTCTTTGCTGCGCTTTTCCCACAGTTCATCGACCCCACCGTCGCCATCCTGCCACAACTGCTGATCCTTGGGGCCACCTATCTGGTCGTGGATGGCCTGACCCTCGTGGCCTGGGGCTGGGCGAGCGCGCGTGTGGCACAGCGGCTTGCGCGCCTTTCCATGGCAGGGATCAACCGCCTCAGCGGCGGGTTGATGATCGGGGCAGCGGTCCTTTTGGGGTTCAAGGACATCGCGCCCGAACGCTAGGCGAGGCGATTGATGCGCCCCGCGTGATGCCCTAAACCTGTCCAGACCTGCGCAGCATCAAGGACCCATCTCAATGACACATATTCTGGCGATTGATCAGGGCACGACGTCCTCCCGTGCCATCGTTTTCGGTCCGGACATGAAACCGGGGGCCAGCGCGCAACAGGAATTCACCCAGCATTTCCCCGCCAGCGGCTGGGTCGAACATGATCCACGCGATCTGTGGGCCACCGTGCAGGCGACCTGTAAAAGCGCGATGGAAAAGGCCGGTCTTGGCGCGAGCGACATCGCCGCCATCGGCATCACCAACCAGCGCGAAACGACTGTGATCTGGGACGCCGAAACCGGCGCGCCGCTGCACAACGCTATCGTCTGGCAAGACCGCCGCACCGCCAAGATGTGCGAAGGCCTGCGCGCCGATGGATTTGGCGATCAGGTCACAGAGATCACCGGCCTTCTGCTTGATCCCTATTTTTCGGCCACCAAGGTCAAATGGATTCTCGACCAGTACGAGGGCTCGCGTGCCCGTGCTGCAGCAGGCAAACTGCTTTTTGGCACTGTCGACAGCTTTTTGATCTGGCACATGACCGGACGCACGGCCCATGTCACGGATGCGACCAACGCGGCGCGCACCATGCTTTATGACATCCACAAAGGTGCGTGGAGTTCCGAGATGTGCGCCATGCTCGGCATTCCGATGAATATGCTGCCCGAAGTGCGCGACTGCGCCTCGGATTTCGGGGTTACGGATATGTTGGGGGGTGAAACGCCAATCTACGGCGTCGCGGGCGATCAACAGGCCGCAACTATCGGACAGGCCTGTTTTGAACCGGGCATGCTGAAATCGACCTATGGCACGGGGTGCTTTGCCCTGCTCAACACCGGCGCTGCGCCGGTGACGTCGAACAACCGGTTGCTTACAACGGTGGCATATCAGCTCGATGGTACGCCAACTTATGCGCTGGAAGGGTCGATCTTTATCGCCGGGGCAGTGGTGCAATGGCTGCGCGATGGTCTGGGCATCATTGGCACGGCTTCGGAAACGCAGGCACTGGCCGAAAAGGGACGAGGTGAAGTCACGCTTGTGCCCGCCTTCACCGGGCTTGGTGCACCGTATTGGAATCCGGATTGCCGCGGTGCGGTCTACGGTCTGACCCGCGACACCAACCCTGCCGACATGGCCCGCGCCGCACTTGAAAGCATCGGCTTTCAGACCCGCGACCTGTGGGAAGCGATGCGCGCGGATTGGCCGGATGGGGACGAAGCGGTGCTGCGCGTTGATGGCGGTCTCAGCGCCAATGACTGGGCGATGCAGTTTCTGTCCGACATCTTGGGCGCGCCGGTGGACCGTCCCCAAGGTCTGGAAACAACAGCGCTTGGCGCGGCGTGGCTCGCTGGCATGCGCGCAGGGGTCTATCCAGATCAGCAGGGGTTTGCAGCGACATGGGCGCGCGAAGCGCGCTTCGATCCGAAGATGTCCGAGGATGAGCGGGCAGAGGGCTATGCCCGCTGGCAACGCGCAGTGGCCGCCACGCAATCGGTCTGAGGAACGTCAGGGTCTTGGGTTGATCGTCACCTCGATTTCGCCCAACCCATCGACGCCGCCGGTCATCACATCGCCAGCATGAACCGCGCCGACACCTGCCGGAGTCCCCGTCATCACCAGATCACCGGGGGCCAGTTCCATGGCCTGCGACAGCGTCGCGATGTGTTCGTTCACGTCCCAGATCAGGTCTGCGATATCCGCATCCTGACGGACCTCTCCATTCACAGCCAGCCAGATGCGGGCCTGCGACAGGCTTGGCACTTGCGCGATGGGCGTGATGGCGGACATGGGGGCGGATTGATCAAACGCCTTGGCCCAATCCCATGGGCGGCCCATCTTTTTCGCCTCGGCCTGCAGGTCGCGGCGGGTCAGATCAATGCCGACGCCCGCACCCCAAATGTGATCCGTCACGTCCTCTTGGGCGATGTTGGACCCGCCCTTGCCGATCGCGATGACCAGTTCAATTTCGTGGTGTAGATCCTGCGTTAGGGACGGATAGGACAGGGTGCATGGGCAATCCACAACCGCATCCGCTGGCTTGGTAAAGAAGAAGGGCGGCTCGCGATCGGGGTCCTTGCCCATCTCACGCGCATGAGCGGCATAGTTGCGCCCGACGCAAAAGATACGCCGCACTGGAAACCGCTGATCGCTGCCTCTAATCGCGACAGAGGCCTGGGGTGGAGGGTCAAAGGCAAATGTCATGGGGTTCCCCTCGTGTCAGGATCGCGTGGCAGCACAAGACTGCAAAACTCTATTGGCGTCCAGCACCTGAACGCAGACCCAACTTGGTCAAAAGCCGGTCTCTCTTGTCCAACCACCAGCCAAATTCTGTTGGCCACGCGTCATGCCCGATCTCTGGCCGCAACTGTTGCGCGGCGTGCAGCGGCCAATTGGGATCATCCAACAGCTCGCGCGCCAGTGCGATCATGTCGGCCTGCCCATTGCGGACAATCTGGTCGCAAAAATGCGCGTCCCACAAAAAGCCGACGGCTATTGTGGGCAGGCCCGTCTCTTGCCTGACTTGCTGTGCAAAGGGCACCTGAAACCCTTGCGAAATCGTCATCCTGCGCGGACGATCTTTGCCTCCGATACCCCCTGACGAACAGTCGATGATGTCCACACCCAGAGACCCGAGCAGTTTGGACAAGCGGACAATGTCGTCGATTTCCAGACCGCCATCCAGCCAGTCGGTACCGGACAAGCGAAATGACAGCGGGAGCGTTTCCGGCCAGCTGGCGCGCACCGCCTTGGCAACTTCGCAGGCAAATCTGGCCCGGTTTTCAAAGGAGCCGCCCCATTTGTCGCCTCTTTGATTGGCGATGGGGGACAGGAACTGATGGACCAGAAAGCCATGGGCGGCATATATTTCGATCACCTCAAATCCGGCCAAATGCGCGCGCCGCGCCGCAGCGCCAAATGCATCGATGACTGCCTGAATGTCCGTTTCCCTCATCTCGGAAGGTGTTGGCCAGCCCGTCGCATAGGGCAAGGCAGATGGTGCGATGGCTGGCCATGGGCTTTCTGACCGCTCTTGCACATCTGTGTCATCGACGGGTGTCTCACCATGCCAAGGGCGACGTTCGGACGCCTTACGACCCGCATGGCTCAGCTGAATGCCCGGCACGGAACCTTCCTGCTTGATGAAGTCCGCGATTTGTTTCAGCGGAGCGATATGCCTGTCATCCCACAGGCCGAGATCGCCGTGCGTGCGCTTTCCACGGTTTTCAACAGCGGTAGCTTCGGCAAAGACGAGGCCCGCACCGCCCGTGGCAAAGCGGCCCAGATGCACGAGATGCCAATCGTTGGCGATGCCGTCGGCTGCCCGGTATTGGCTCATCGGGGACACGGCGACCCGGTTCTTGAACGTGACACCACGAAGAGTGAAGGGAGTGAAAAGTCCGGACACGGGATACCTCTGCTTTGTTCAGAACGCAGTTTGTCTGAATGTTTCCGAAGAGATGCAAGGCGACTTGATCACCATTGCGTCACCGGTTCCGGCGTGTCGTCATAGGTGAGCCGCCACAGTTCCAGGTGCTGAGCCAACGGGGAAACTCCAATCGGACAGTTTACTTAACATAAGTCAGATTACCTGCATTTTCTTGCGCCTTGTCGGAGGGCAGACAGGCTGCCACTATGATCTCCAGTAAAGGGAGGTGCCTCATGGCCTTGAAAACCACCGCCGCCGAATTGGTTGCAGCCGCACGTGCACGCATTCGCGAGGTCGAGACACCAGATGCCATCGCCATGGTTGGGGACCCTGATGTGGTTATTATCGATATCCGGGATGTGCGTGAACGTGAGCGCACAGGTTACATCCCCGGATCGGTCCATGCGCCGCGTGGCATGATCGAATTCTGGGTCGATCCCGACAGCCCCTATTTCAAGCCTGTGTTCGGCCAGACGGACAAGACCTACTTGTTTCACTGCGCCTCAGGCTGGCGCTCGGCCCTGACCGTGGCCACATTACAGGATATGGGGTTTGACGCGGCGCATCTGCGGGAAGGGTTCTCAACATGGGAGGCGCAGGGCGGACCCGTTGAAAAGGAGGACAAGCCATGACGCCTGACATGACCAAGACACCGACGGTGACACCTTTCTTTGACGACCGATCCAACACGATTTCTTATGTGGTGCAGGAACCGGACGGGCCTGGATGCGCAGTTATCGATGCCGTGATGGACATTGATTACGCCGCCGGAAAGCTGAGCTTTGATGGTGCGGACGCGATGATCGCGCATATCAAGGCAGAGGGCTTGCGGCTTGACTGGATCATCGAAACCCATGTGCATGCCGATCACCTGTCGGGCGCGCCTTATATCCAGCAGGCACTTGGCGGCAAGATCGGGATCGGGGCCAAGATCACCGAGGTACAGGACACTTTCGGCAAGGTCTTTAACGAGGGTACAGAATTTCAGCGCGACGGATCGCAATTCGACGCACTTTTCGAGGACAATGACAGCTATTCGGTCGGCGCGATGCAATGCTATGCGATGCACACGCCGGGGCACACTCCGGCCTGTATGGTGCATGTCATGGGTGACGCGGCCTTTGTTGGTGACACCCTGTTCATGCCCGATGGCGGCTCGGCCCGGGCGGATTTTCCCGGCGGGGATGCCGGCCAGCTTTATGACAGCATCATGCGGGTGTTGGCGCTGCCGGACGAGATGCGTCTGTTCATCTGTCACGATTATGGGCCGGGCGGACGCGCCATCGCCTGGGAAACGACAGTCGCGGAAGAGCGCGAGAACAACATCCATGTGGGTGGCGGCAAGACGCGCGAGGATTTCATAAAGTTCCGCACTGAGAGAGACGCGCAACTGGCCATGCCTTCGCTGATCATCCCGGCCTTGCAGGTGAACATGCGCGCCGGCGACATCCCGCGCGACAAGGAAGGCGACATGGCGCTCAAGGTGCCATTGGGCAAACTCTAGGCCTGACGGCTATCAAAGCCAGTGAACTCGCCCCTTCTCTGTTTCAAGAAAATCCTCCCCGAAGGGTCGGATGCAACCACCCCTGCCCTTGCCATTGGCGCATGATCGCTCAACACTGCGGCCCATGACCCTGTCCACACGCATCGATGACAAACGCGATGACCTGATCGCGCTGACCCAAGGCTTGATCCGCATCCCCACGCTAAACCCGCCGGGGCGGCACTATCACGACGTCTGCGCTTTGGTTGAGGCGCGGCTGAAAGCGCACGGGTTCGAGACGCAAATGATCCGCGCAAAGGGAACGCCGGGTGACAGTGATCGCTTTCCGCGCTGGAACCTTGTGGCGCGCCGCGAAGGACGTCGTGCGGGCGAATGCGTGCATTTCAACAGCCATCACGACGTGGTCGAGGTTGGGCACGGCTGGACGCGCGAACCGTTTGGCGCAGAAGTTGACGGCGACCGGATCTATGGACGTGGGGCCTGCGATATGAAAGGCGGTCTTGCCGCCTCGATCATCGCCGCCGAGGGGTTCATCGAAGAACACCCCGATTTCGCTGGGTCCATCGAAATCAGCGCCACTGCGGACGAGGAATCCGGTGGCTATGGCGGCGTGGCCTATCTGGCTGAACAGGGTTTTTTCAATCCCGAACGCGTGCAGCACGTGATCATCCCCGAACCACTGAACAAGGATCGCATCTGCCTCGGCCACCGCGGTGGCTGGTGGGCGGAAATCGAAACGAGGGGAGAGATCGCCCACGGTTCCATGCCTTTCCTTGGCGATTGCGCTGTCCGCCATATGGGCGCGGTGCTTGACAAATTCGAAAGCGATCTGTTCCCCGCCATGGCGGCGCGCCATACCGAAATGCCGGTGGTGCCCGATGGCGCGCGGCAATCGACGATGAACATCAATTCCATCCATGGCGGACAGGCCGAGCAAAGCGACGACTATAATGGCCTGCCCGCGCATTGCGTGCCCGACAGTTGCCGGATCGTGATTGATCGCCGATTCCTTGTGGAAGAGAATGTCGAGGACGTCCGCGGCGAGGTCGTTGCCCTTCTCGAAGGTCTCAAGTCCTCCCGCGACAGGTTCGACTATGACATGCGCGAGTTGAACGTCGTGCTGCCGTCAATGACCGACAAGGCCGCGCCGGTGGTAGAGACGGTGCATGCCGCAATCCATGATGTACTGGGAATCGAGCCGACATATGTGGCCTCGCCCGGCTCTTACGATCAAAAGCACATCGACCGGATCGGACAATTGCGCAATTGCATTGCCTATGGGCCGGGCGAGTTGGAAATGGCGCACAAACCGGACGAATGGATCGGGATCACGGATATGCTGGACAGCGCCAAAGTGATGGGCGCGGCCCTGCAAAAACTGCTGCACCCCGTTCTCTGACGCAGAGAATGTGTCGAAATTGACGCAAATTCGGATGGGGTCACCGTGCTTTCAGCACCAGAAAGCAGCTGGGCTTTAGGTCAAAACCCGTCCCCTGCCGCCAATGCCAACCCTTCGACAATCGCCGTGAGCGCCGCCCCGCGATGCACCTTGGCCCGTGGCAATCGCCCGGTCAGTGCTGTTTCAACGACCTGCATCAGACTTGATCCACCAACAAAGATCAGCCGGTCCACCGCGTCCGGCTCTACCCCTGCCTGCGCCAGAGTTTCCTCGGCGGCATCCGCGATCTTGCCTGCCATCTCACTCAATGTCGCAGTCATCGCGACCGGGTAAAGTGGCACACGCAAGTTCGGTGCCACCATTTTCAGATCAATCTCAGGAACGGCTGCGGCCCCGGTGTTCGCCTCGATCTTTGCGGCTTCCACGGCAAAAGCCATGTCATGGCCCATCTCTTCTTCCAACACTCGCACAAGACGATTAAGGCGCACCCGATCTTCAGCGTATTGTGCCAATTCACGTGCCGCGCGGCGGGTGTCTTGCGTGTAGAGAAACGGGATTTTCTGCCATGTCGCCAGATCGTGAAAGATCGCGTTGGGTGCTACATGCGTCTGGTCGCCAAAGGCATGCCGGATCGACGACCCCATACCCAGCTCGGGCATGACAAAGGCAAGGCTGAGCGCGCGGTCGAAATTCGTACCACCCAGGCGCAGGCCGTGACTGGCCAATATGTCGATGCCCGCGTCTGATCCTTGCCGAAACAGTGTGAAATCAGACGTGCCACCGCCGATGTCCACCACCAGCCCCAAATCGCCGGGCTGCAGGGCGGCGCGAATGGCGAGCGCTGCGGCCTCCGGTTCGGCCATGAAGGACACTTCCTTGAAACCGGCGGCCTGATAACACTCCTTTAGATCGACCAGTGCTTGCGCGTTTCGCCTGGGATCGCCTGAATGAAACAGCACGGGTCGCCCGGACAAGGCCTGATCAAACTGCAATCCAGTCGCGGCTTCGGCGCGGCCTTTCATCTCGGCCAGAAAGCGGCCGACGATAGTGATGAAATCAATCGACTCGTTCAGCAGATTGCGCCGCTCGCGCATCAGCGAAGTGCCGAGCAAAGACTTCAGCGCCCGCATATAGCGCCCCTCGTCGCCCGCTATCAGGGCGGAGTTCGCAGCGCTGCCATAGACACGTTTACGCGCCTCGAAATCAAAGAACACCGCAGTTGGCAAAGTCAGTGCGCCCGGCTCCAGCGGGATCAGTTTTGCGGTCCCGTTCACGCACATGCCAACTGCCGAATTCGACGTCCCGAAATCCACGCCCAGCACTGCCATCACACTTCCTCTTCTCGGCGAAAGACGCCGACGTATCGCAGCTGAACGCCCATGCCAAGTGTTGCACGCTGGCCAAGCGGTGCGGTTTTGGCTAGCCTTTGGTCAAATTGCCACCTGAGGGAGAAACCCATGGTCCACATCCGCCCCCTGTTCCTTGGCGTCGCTGGCGCTGCACTGTTTGCCGGAATGGCTGCCGCCAAGACTGACATCACCGTCGCAATGCAACTGGAACCGCCGCATCTCGATCCGACCTCCGCCGCTGCGGGAGCCATCGATTCGGTTCTCTATTCCAACGTATTCGAAGGTCTGACCCGGTTCATGGGCGACGGATCGGTTGTGCCCGGTCTCGCCGAAAGCTGGGAGATTTCCGAAGACGGGCTGACCTATACCTTCAATCTGCGCGAAGGGGTCACCTTTCACGACGGCACCACAATGGACGCCGAAGACGTGAAGTTTACCCTCGACCGCATCCTCGCCGAAGACAGCGCAAATGCCCAAAAGGCGCTTTATGCGGCGATCGCCAGCGTCGAGGTCGTGGACGCAAGCACGGTGCGCGTCACCCTGTCCGAGCCCAACGGCAACATGCTGTTCAATCTGGCCTGGGGCGATGCAGTGATCGTGGCCCCAGAGTCCATCGAAAACATCAAGCAACAACCCATAGGAACGGGCCCATTCAAGTTCGATTCATGGACGCAAGGCGACAGCATTCAGATCAGCCAATATGCCGACTATTGGGGCGAACAGCCCGCGCTCACCGAAGCGACATTCAAATTCATCTCTGACCCCACTGCGGCCTTTGCCGCGATGATGGCCGAAGACGTCGATGTGTTTACGGGCTTCCCGGCCCCGGAAAACCTGCCCCAGTTCGAGGCCGACCCCCGTTTTCAGGTCCTGATCGGATCGACCGAAGGCGAAACGATCCTGTCGACGAACAACAAACAGGCTCCGTTCGATGATGTGCGCGTTCGCCAAGCGGTGGCCCATGCCATTGACCGCCAGGCCATCGTGGATGGTGCGATGTTTGGCTATGGCACACCCATCGGCACACATTTTGCGCCGCACAACCCGGCATATGTCGACTTGACCGGCGGGTCTGCCTTTGACCCGGACAAGGCCCGCGCCTTGCTGGCCGAGGCGGGCATGCCCGACGGGTTTGAAACCACGCTGCACCTGCCGCCACCTTCCTATGCCCGACGCGGCGGCGAAATCATTGCCGCCCAGTTGGCTGAGGTTGGCATCAAGGCAGAAATCATCAATGTCGAGTGGGCGCAGTGGTTGGAAACCGTATTCCGTGGCAAGAGTTTTGGTCTGAGCATCGTCAGCCATACCGAGCCCATGGACATCGGTATCTATGGCAATCCGGATTACTATTTTCAGTATGACAACCCGGATTTTCAGGAGTTGATGACGACCCTCAATGCCACAACCGATCCCGAGGCGCGCACCAACATGATGGCCAAGGCGCAGGAAATCATCGCGGCGGACGCGGTGAATGGTTACCTGTTCCAACTGGCGCAATTGTCCGTCGCCAAGGCGGGTGTACAGGGTCTGTGGACCAACGCGCCGACCCAGGCCACAGACCTCACCGGTGTGAGCTGGGCCGAATAAAGGCTGGGCGCACCACCAGGTGCGCCTTACGGGTTTAGTCGAATGGCAGGGGAGCGCCCGATGCAGATTTATGGTGCCGGAACGCGCCCCTCCATGCGGGCCAATCCCGACTATTTCACCGGCACGGTCTGGCAGGACCCGATCATTTCGGCTGAGCCCCCTGCCCGTCTTCATGCGCTGAATGTGCACTTTGAACCGGGCGCGCGTTCGGCCTGGCACACGCATCCGCTGGGTCAGACATTGCATGTGACCCAAGGGGTGGGCCTGGTCTGTCTGCGTGGCGAAGCCCCGCGATTGATCCGGCCAGGTGATACCGTCTGGATCCCGGCCGGGGTTGAACACTGGCACGGCGCCGGACCCGACACGACAATGACCCATATCGCCATGCAAGAGATGCAGGATGGGTCAGCCGCGACGTGGTTGGAGCATGTGAGTGATGCGGATTATCAAGTGTCCCCGTCCTAGCAGTCCAGCCCCTCGGGCAAGGATATTATGACAAAATCAGGTTGGTCAGAGCGACTTGGTCCTCGTGCGCAGCGTGTCGCGGATCGGGCCATGGCGTGGGCTGTCGGCCAGTGTCGTGAACCAGTGCTCGGGCGGGTTCTTGCCCCTGCGGTTGCCGTCAAAGCGCAGCGTTCTAAGCACTTCCTCTGCCTCCACCGTGACCCGTTCGGGGATGTCAAACCCGTTGAGCGTCGCCCAGACGCCGGTCCAGAGGCGCCCGACGGACCACGGATTGTACCCGCCGCCGCCCAGCACCAGCAGTCGCGGCGCGAGTCCCATCAGGCTACGTATGATCGCCCAGTGAGATTGGTTGGACAGTGACAGATGGGATTGCGGGTCTTCCTCGACCCCGTCTGCGCCGCATTGCAACACGATGGCATCAGGTTTGAATGCTGTGACGCGAGGCAGGATGACGTCGTCGCGGATCAGCGCCATTTCATCATCATTGAGGCCACGTGGCACAGGCAGGTTGATCGTCGTGTCCGTTGCGCCCAAGGCGCCGGTGCGCGGCCACAACCCGTCTTCATGCACAGAGATCATCAACACGTCCGGATCATCTCCAAACGCGTGTTCGACCCCATCGGGGTGGTGCGCGTCGATATCGACATAGGCGACCCGCGCAGCCCCGTTGCGGCGCAAGGACAGGATCGCCAGAACCGGATCGTTGAGATAACAAAAGCCCCCGGCCCGGTCCGGCATCCCGTGATGCGTACCCCCGGCGGGATGATAAACGATGCCGCCCTTGGCCAACAACTCACCGGCAAGCAGCGACCCCCCTGCCGCCGTGGCGGGGCGGCGGTACATTTCAGGAAAGATCGGGTTGTTGGGGGTGCCAAGCGCGTGACGTGCGCGCACGGCGTCGCTGACGGATTGGGCAGCCTCGGCGGCGTGCAGTGCGGCGACATATTCCGGCGTGTGCCATATCGTAAGCGCCGCGGGTTTGACGCGGGGGCTTGGCACATAGACATCCGAGGGTAACCAGCCCATGGCCCGTGACAGGTCAATTACTGTCGAAACGCGCGGCACCCGCAGCGGGTGCCAGCCTCCGTAGCTTGAGCCGCGATAAATTTCGGAACCGATGAAAAGGGGGCGCGTCATGGCCCCCTACATAGATGTTTCGAGCGGGGTGGCGACCCCTCAGGCGGCTGCCGCCCCCATGGATTCGGCGCGGTTCAACCAACTGTCGATCTTGGCCGGAGGGGCCAGCTTGACCGATCCCATCTGCACCACCTTGCGCGGCTTGATGCCGGTGAACTTCATCACCTGATTGCGCATCACGCGCCGCACTGTGCTGCGATAGATCACTGTGTCGATCCAGACAGGCGTGTCCGAAGTGATGATGGCATCGCCCGTGCGCCCTTCCAGCAGCTTTTCCCAGCCCATGCCCCGCGCATGATATTTGTAGGCAAAGCCCGACAGCAGGCCCGCATCCAATACTGCCTTGGCCTTGCTTGGCATCGCACCCCACCAGCAGGGATGGACAATCACCACATGATCCGCCCAGCGGATGTTGTCCTGCCACGTGGCAAGGTCCGGGGTCAGTTCCCGTTTGCTGTCATAGCCTTCAAAATCAGGATCGACCTGCATGTCTGCAAGTGCCATGACGCGGACTTCGGCGCCTTTGGCCTCGGCACCCTTGGCATAGCGTGCGGCGAGCGCGGCATTCAGGGAATTCGGTTTCGGGTGTGCCACCCAGATGAAAATGCGTTTGGTCATGGGGATCTTCCTTTCCTGAGAGTTGCTTTACACTGTGTCAATTGACAGCCTGTCAACTAAGCGCTACTTTACAGTATGTCAAGTACTTCTCCGGATACCCCGACCCGAATTTTGCAGGCCACTCTGTCGTTGCTGGAAAAAACCGACGCAAAGTTGCCGACCATGAGCGATATCGCAAAGGCGTCAGGAGTCAGCCGTCAGGCCGTCTATCTGCACTTTCCCAGCCGGACGGATGTTTTGGTGGCTGCGACCCGCTATCAGGACCAAACCAACGACGTGAATACGGCCCTCGCATCCAGCCGCTCAGCCCAGTCCGGCATCGAGCGGTTGGATGCGTTTGTCACCGCGTGGGGCAATTACATCCCGCGCATCTACGGGGTCGCGCGGGCCATCCTTGCTGTTGTGGACACAGACGCGGAAGCAGCGGAAGCCTGGAACATGCGCATGGCTGACATGCGCGAAGGCTGCGCGGCCGCCGTCCAAGCGCTCGTTGCTGATGGAACACTGCCCCCCGATACTGACCCCGAACAGGCGACCGATCTGCTGTGGACGTTGCTGTCTGTGCGGACATGGGAAAACCTGACTCAAACCTGTGGTTGGGATCAGGCCTGTTACCTTGCCACCGTCCGTGGTCTGGCGCTGGCGACCCTGGGGCAGGACATGGGCGCACTCAGGGACGTGCTTGCGCACTCGAAAGACCCCGCCTAACGTCACAGGCATATGCTGCGCTATACCTTCAAACGCCTGTTGTCCCTTCTGATCAGCCTCGCCATCGCGTCGCTGGTCATCTTTATGGTGATCGAAGTGGCACCGGGCGACCCCGCCTCGTTCATGCTGGGGATCAACGCGCAAGAGGACACGCTGGCAGCCCTGCGGGCTGAACTGGGCCTCGATCAGTCCAAGCTGCAGCGTTATCTGGGCTGGGTCGGAGGCATGGTGCAGGGTGATTTCGGCACCTCCTATCAATACCGCACCCCGGTCAGCCAGATGATCGCGGACCGGCTCTGGGTGTCGCTGCCGCTGGCGCTTTATGCGCTGGCCTTGTCGACGCTGATCGCCTTTCCGGCGGGCATCTATGCAGCGTCCCGGCGGGGCAAGGCGGGGGATATTGGCGTGATGGGAGCCACGCAAATTGGCGTTGCCATTCCCAATTTCTGGTTTGCGATGATGTTGGTGCTGATCTTTGCAATCAATTTGCGCTGGTTCAGCGCGGGTGGGTTTGCAGGTTGGGACAAGGGGGCATTCGCCGCACTCAAATCGCTGACATTGCCCGCCATCGCGCTGGCCTTGCCGCAGGCCGCGATCCTTGCGCGCGTCATGCGATCTGCCCTTCTAGATGTGCTCGGAGAGGATTTCATGCGCACCGCACGGGCCAAGGGCCTGACCAAGGGCCAGGCCTTGCGCCGCCATGGGTTGCGTAACGCCATGATCCCGGTGCTGACCATTCTGGGCCTGCAATTCTCGTTCCTGCTGGCTGGGGGCATCATCATCGAGCAGGTGTTTTATTTGCCGGGCCTCGGGCGACTGATCTTTCAAAGCATCTCGGCCCGCGACCTGATCGTGGTTGAATCGGTGACCATGCTGCTGGTCTTTGCCGTGATCGTGGTGAATTTCGCGGTCGATCTGGCCTATGCCGCCGTCGACCCCCGGCTGAGGGCGCGCACATGAGCCGTACGCTGATCCTCGGCGGCGTCTTGTCGGCGCTAATGGTGCTGGCCGCGCTTGTCTCGTTTGTGTGGACCCCGTTTGAGCATACGGCGATGGACATCCCTGCCAAGCTGCAGACGCCCAATGCAACCCACTGGTTCGGCACGGATCATTTCGGGCGAGATATGTTTTCGATGATCATGGTCGGTGCGCGCACGTCGATTGCCGTCGCCTTTGTCGCCGTGGGCATCGGGATCGGGCTTGGCGTGCCTCTGGGCCTGTGGGCCGCCGCTAGGCAAGGTGGCTGGGTGGACGAAATCATCATGCGGGGCAATGATCTGATCTTTGCCTTTCCCAGCCTCGTCATCGCCATCCTGATCACTGCGATTTTCGGGGCCGGGGCGATCAACGCGATTATCGCCATCGGCATCTTCAATATCCCCGTCTTCGCCCGTGTCACGCGGGGTGGCGCCCTGCCCCTTTGGGCACGCGAGTTCATAATGGCGGCTCGAGTCGCGGGCAAGGGGCCGGCGCGGATCAGTGTCGAGCACATCCTGCCCAACATCGCCAACCTGCTGATTGTACAGGCCACGATCCAGTTCTCCCTGGGCATTCTGGCCGAGGCCGCATTGTCCTATGTCGGTCTTGGCGCGCAGCCACCCACACCCAGTTGGGGGCGGATGCTCGCGGATGCGCAGACGCTGGTATCGATTGCGCCGCATATGGCGCTGGTGCCCGGCTTTGCCATCATCATCACGGTTCTGGGCCTGAACCTGCTGGGAGATGGCTTGCGGGACGCCCTTGATCCCCGCCTCAGGGTGGCCCGCGTATGAGCCTGCTTGAGATCAGTAATTTGTCGCTGTCGATCCACGGCACCCAGATCCTGCATGACGTCTCGCTGCGCCTTGATCCGGGCGAAGTTGTTGCGGTGACGGGTGAAAGCGGGTCGGGCAAGTCGATGACAGCGCTGGCCATCATGCAATTGCTGCCCGATGGCAGCGAGGCGCAAGGCACCGTCATCCTCGACGGGCAGGATGTGACGCAACTGAGCGAGGCGCAGATGTGCGACTTGCGCGGAAATCACTTGGGCATGGTGTTTCAGGAACCGATGACCGCGCTCAACCCCGTGCAGACCATCGGCGCCCAGATCGGGGAATCCGTGCGGCTGCATCGCTCTGACCTTGACCCCGCAGCGCGCACCGAAGAGGTGCTGGCTCGCGTCGGTCTGGCGGGCATGTCGCCGCGCCGTTATCCGCATGAGTTGTCCGGTGGACAGCGCCAGCGGGTTGTCATCGCTATCGCCATCGCCTGCGGACCAAAACTGCTGATCGCGGATGAGCCGACAACAGCGCTTGATGTCACCACGCAAGCCCAGATTCTCGATCTGCTGGTCGAGTTGGCCCACGAAGATGGCATGGGGCTGTTGATGATTACCCATGACCTCGCCGTCGTCGCCCAGATGGCGCAGCGCATCACCGTCATGCAGAATGGCGCCGTGGTTGAGGCGGGGGACACCCCCGTCTTATTGAGCGCCCCGCAGCACCCCTATACCAAGGCGCTGTTCGCGGCCTCTGCCCATCAGGCGAAACTGCCGGAGCCTGTGGAAAATGCCCCGCTGCTGCAAGTGCGCAGCGTGGTGCGCGACTATGCCCTGCCCCGTACCGGTCTGTTTTCCGACCCCGGCACATTCCGCGCCGTCGATCTAGTCAGCTTTGATATCCCGCGCGGTGGGCGGGTTGGGCTGGTGGGAGAATCCGGCTGTGGCAAGTCCACACTGACCCGCGCCATTCTGGGGTTGGAGCCAGTGCAATCGGGCAGCATCCTGCTTGATGGGATGCCGGTCTATTCCGACGGTCATCCCAACCTCGATGTGCGGCGCAAGATGCAGGTGGTCTTTCAGGACCCCTACGGCAGTTTCAACCCACGCCACCGAGTATCACGCCTGATCACCGAGCCGTTTCATCTGCTGCCCTCGCCGCCCAAGGATCGCGACGCCCGCATTGCCGAGGCGCTGCGTGCGGTGGGTCTGTCGCCGGATGATGCCGAAAAATACCCGCATCAGTTTTCCGGCGGCCAGCGCCAACGGCTCGCCATCGCGCGCGCCTTGATCATCCGTCCCGAACTCATAGTCTTTGACGAGGCGGTCAGCGCGCTTGACGTTTCGGTCCGCGCCCAGATCCTCGATCTGATTGCCAAGCTGTGCGGTGAATACAACCTCACCTACCTGTTCATCAGCCATGACCTCAGCGTTGTGCGTAGTATCACCGACCACGTTCTGGTCATGCAGAACGGGAAGATTGTCGAGAAAGGCGCGACCGAGGACGTGTTTTCGGCCCCCAAGCACCCCTACACCCAAACGCTGATCGAGGCGGCGCCGGTCTTGCCCATAACCGATACCGCATGAGCGTTGCACTGATCCCCGCGCCCCGCGATCAGATGGCTTGGCTGCAGGCCACGGCCACCGCCTATTTCGGCGAACTAGCTCCAGACGAGCCGCCCCCGCCCCTGGAGGAAATCATCGACTGGTTTGACGATCCCGACACCTTTGCGCTGTTGATAATGCACCAAGAGCGCCGCGTCGGTTTTGCCTTGATCGAACGTCTGGACGCCCATCACGACCTGTCGGAATTCGGCATACTTCACGACTGGCGCGGCAAGGGCCTTGGCACCCGTGCTGCGCCCTTGTGTTTTGCGCGTTTTCCCGGCCCGTGGGCGCTGGGTGTGGCCAAGGCGTTGCCCGGCACAGCGCGGTTCTGGGATGGGCTGTTGCCGACTCTGTCCGGTGTGACAGGGCTTGCACGGGGCCCCGCGCTGACGCCATATCAGTCTCACAGCTACACGTTTGCATATAAAGGTGCGCCATGACGCAGGCCCTCTGGTTCGACCCTTCCACAATGCTGATCGGCGGCTCTTGGCGTGCTGCGGCGGACACACTGACGCTGATCAACCCATCTGATGGCAGCGATCTGGCGCGGATCGCCGCTGGGCAGGCCAGTGATATCGATGCCGCCGCCCGCGCCGCCCATGCCGCCCGGGCAGGCGCTTGGGGCCGGATGAGCGCCACCGAACGGGGCCGTATCTTGAGCGATATCGGCCGCGCGGTGCTCGCCCGTATCGATCAGCTGGCCGAGATCGAGGCCCATGACGTGGGCAAACCGCTGACGCAAGCCCGCGCCGATGCCGTGGCTCTGGCACGCTATATGGAGTTTTACGGCGGTGCGGCAGACAAGGTGATGGGCGAAACCATCCCCTATCTCGACGGCTACACGGTTTACACCTTACGCGAACCGCACGGAGTAACAGGCCATATCGTGCCGTGGAACTACCCGATGCAGATCATTGGCCGTTCGGTCGGCGCGGCCCTCGCTATGGGCAATGCCTGTGTCTTGAAACCGGCGGAAGAGGCTTGCCTGACCGCCCTTGCCTTTGCCCATATCGCGCGCGAGGCGGGTCTGCCGGATGGCGCTTTGAACGTGGTGCCCGGACGTGGGCCGGAGGCAGGCGCGGCGCTGGCCGCGCACCCCGGTGTCCAGCACATCAGCTTTACCGGATCAGTGCGCACGGGCGCGCTGGTGCAACAGGCGGCAG
>NZ_CANNCF010000008.1 GCF_947503045.1 uncultured Tateyamaria sp. | reverse complement strand
CCGAGATCGCGATCTCGGACCGCCGCGAGGCGGAGCTGGCCGCCAATGGCATGATGCCTCTCATCCACCGCAAGAATTCGGACCTTGCCGCATTCATCGGTGCGCAGTCGCTGCACAAGCCCGCTGAATACGACGACCCGGATGCCACAGCCAACGCCAACCTCGCGGCCCGCTTGCCGTACCTGTTCGCGACCTGCCGCTTTGCCCACTACCTCAAGTGCATGGTCCGCGACAAAGTTGGCTCGTTCAAATCGCGTGGTGCGATGGAAACGTGGCTGCAGGAATGGATCAACCAATACGTTGATTTCAATTCGGAGACGTCTCCGGAAGAGGTCAAGGCGCGCCAGCCCCTTGCCGCTGCCGAAGTCGTCGTCGAGGAGGTCGAAGGGAACCCAGGGTATTACAGTTCAAAGTTCTTCCTACGGCCACATTACCAGTTGGAGGGCCTGTCCGTCTCGCTGCGGCTGACCTCCAAACTCCCCAGTGAGAAGGGATAATCCTACTCACTTTTTTCTAAACGACCCGACCCCTAACACTATGAAAGGAACAAATCATGTTTGACGCATTCTGCTATTTCCTGGCTCCACCGACTGAAACCACGGGTGAAACCCAAGACGTCGATATGAAAGAGAAAAAAGCTTTCGAAATCCTGAGCTTTGAAATTGGCGCTGAAAACAACATCAACATCGGCTCCGTGACGTCTGGTGGTGGTGCCGGTAAGGCGACCTTCAAGGAACTGAACGTCACCAAGAAGACCGACACCGCATCTGCTGCTCTGTTCAGCGCGCTGTGCAAAGGTGATCACTACGACGACATGATCATCGAACTGCGCCGCTCGGGTGGTGTGTCCGACACGGGCAAGTCCGGCAAGACATTCCTCAAGTGGGAATTCAAACTGGTCATGATCCAGGACATCACATGGTCCGGTTCGGACGGTGACGACATCTGCGAAGAGACAATCGTCATGCAGTACGGCGCGATGAAAGTGACCTACACGCCGCAGGACAAGCAAGGCAAGGACATGGCCGTCAAGACAGCCGAATGGAGCCGCGTCAAGAACCAGGCGAACCTCGCTGTATAAGTATCGCGCCTGCGATACCGCAAGATATTGGCAGGCCCCGATGTGGGCCTGCCTTTTCAAGAAAGACCTTTGAGGAGAAGCCAAGTGAGTGCCGAGGATCTGTTAAAATCTGGTGATCTTGATGGCGCACTGGCCGCGTTGCAGAACGACATCCGCGCCGATGCCGCAAACCCTGCCCTGCGCATTTTCCTGTTCCAGCTGCTGTCTGTGCGCGGCGACTGGAAACGTGCCATCGCACAGCTGAAATTATCTGCCGAGATGGATGGCACCGCCACCCATATGGCCCAGACCTATCGCGAGGGGATCATCTGCGAGGTCTACCGCGAAAAGGTGTTCACCGGTGAAAAGGACCCGCTGATCTTTGGCGAGCCTGCCGAGTGGATCGCTCTGATGACCGAGGCCCTGAAATCCAACGTTGCAGGCAATGCCGATCAGGCCGCCGAGACCCGCGCCCGTGCCTTCGACATGGCCCCGACCTGTTCGGGTCGTATCAATGGCGAACCCTTTGAGTGGATCGCGGATGCCGACATGCGTCTTGGTCCGCTGCTTGAGATCGTGGTCAATGGCCGCTATTTCTGGATGCCCTTCACCGCGATTGCCAAGGCCAAGTTCGAAGACCCCATCGACCTGCGCGACGCCGTCTGGACCCCTGCCGAGATCAAACTGGCCAATGGCGGCGACATCGTCGCCCTGATCCCGACCCGCTATGCCGGCACTGTCACGGACGGTTCGGATGCCGAGCGTCTGGCCCGTGCCACCCAGTGGCGCGACATCGGTGCCGACACCTATGCCGGGCTGGGCCAGCGCCTGCTGGCCACCGATCTGGGCGACACGGCCCTGATGGATGTCCGCCTGCTGGAAATGGATGTGGAGCTGCCCGAAGAAGGTGAACCCGCCCCTGATCAGGCGCATGAGGACGAGGGCTGATCCATGTCGGACCGCATGATCGCCGAACGTCTGCAGCCTTCCTTGCTGGACCGGCTGACCGATGACGACCCGTTCGAGGTCAAGGAACGCCGCGAGGCCCGCGTGATCGACCTGCGCCAGTTGCGCGACATCCTGCAGCGCGACCTCAGCTGGCTGCTGAACACCTCGAACAATGCCAGTTTCATCGACGAAGAGACCTATCCCAGTGTTTTCAAATCGGTGCTGAACTACGGTATCACCGACATTGCGGGCGACTATTCCACGATCGAGCGCGCCCAGTTGATGCGCAAGTCCATCGTCGCCGCTGTCCAAAGCTATGAGCCCCGCATTCACCCCGGGTCGCTGACCGTCAAGCTGCGCGCCGACGAGGTCAACCGCCAGTCGGTTGTGTCCTTCGACATCCGCGCCGACATGTGGGCCCAGCCGTTGCCCATCGAGTTGTACCTGCGCAGCCAGGTCGATGTGACCACCGGAGAGCTTGAACTGGAAAGGATCGCCTGACCCCGCCATGGATACCCGACTGCTGAAACATTACGAAGGCGAACTGGCATTCATGCGCGATATGGGGGCCGAGTTCGCCGAGGCCTTTCCCAAGATCGCCTCGCGTCTGGGCATGGACGGGGTCGAGGTTGTCGACCCTTATGTGGAGCGGTTACTGGAGGGCGTCGCCTTTCTCTCCGCCCGCGTGCAGCTTGAGCTGGAGTTGCAATACCCGGCGCTGACCTCGCATCTGCTGGAAATCATCTATCCCCATTACCTGTGCCCGCAGCCGTCGATGATGATCGCCGCCTTTGAGCCCGACATGCAGAACGCCGCCCTTGAAGACGGCTATGTGATCGAGGCCGGGTCAGAGCTGCGCTCGGTTCTGGGCGAGGATGACACCACCCCTTGTGTGTTCCGCACCTCGACCGATGTGCGCATGTGGCCCGTCACCATCACCGAGGCCGAGTATATCGACGGGCGCGGTGAATTGGTGGCCGCCGGTGTCGCGCGCGATACAGAGGCCCGCGCAGGCATCCGTCTGCGCCTGTGCCGCCATGCCGACCAGCCAATATCGGAACTGACGATGGACAATCTGATCCTGTTCCTCAACGGCTCGGAGGGCAAGAACTGGGAACTGCACGAGATGCTGAGCACCCAGGTGACCGGCATCCTTGGCCGTTCGACCGACCGCCGTGCCGATTGGGTTGCCGATCTGCCTCGCGGCGAGGTGATCCCCCGTGGTTATGGGCGCGACGAGGCGCTGCTGCCCACCCCCAAGCGCAGCTTTGATGGCTACCGGCTGTTGCAGGAATATTTCGCGATGCCCGAGCGCTATCACTTTGTCGAGCTGACCGGCCTCGACATGGCGCTGTCCAAGGCCAAGGGCGCGGATGTGGATATTTATATCCTGCTGCGCAATGGCGATCCCGAGATCGCCGCGGGTGTGACCCCCGAAGCCTTTACCCTGAATGCAACTCCGGCCATCAACCTGTTTCACAAGCGCTGCGACCGGGTCCATATCACACCGTCCGTGACCGAGCATCACGTGGTGGCCGACCGCACCGCACCGCTGGATTACGAGATCTATGCGCTGGACAGCGTGATCGGCATTTCCGGAGAGGGCGAGGATGACGTGCAGTTCCGCCCGTTCTATTCCGCCGACGATCTCACGGCTGCCGGAGAGACCCACGCCACCTATTTCACCCAGACCCGCAAGATGCGTCAGCGCGCTGAAAAAGAGCGTCTGAAAGGTGTGCGCACCTCATATCTCGGCTCGGAAACCTATGTGACCCTTGTGGACGGCCAACAGGCCCCGTTCAGCAGCCAGCTGGATCAGCTGGCCGTGCAGGCGCTGGTCACCAACCGCGATTTGCCGCTGCTGTTGCCCACCGGGGCCAAGGACGTGTTCCATCTGCCCGGCGGCGGCCCGGTGGCCCATATCACCACCCCTGTCAGCCCGACCCGTCCGCGCCCGTCACTGGGCCAGGGCGAAACGGCGTGGCGTCTGATTTCGCACCTGTCGCTGAATTACCTGTCCATTGCAGATAGTGAGGCCACTGACAGCGCCGCCACCTTGCGCGAGTTGATCGGCATCTATGTGCCCTCCGGCAACAAGGTGCTGGAAAAGCAGCTTGAGGGGCTGAGTGCCGTGTCCACCCGGCCCATTGTGCGCCGCATGGCTGACGAGGTACTGTCCACGGCCGTGCGCGGCCTTGAGGTGTCGGTCACCTTCGACGAGAGTTTTTTTGAAGGCACCAGTGCCTATGCGATGGGTGCCGTGCTCGAACGGTTTTTCCACAAATATGTGTCTCTGAACAGTTTTACCGAAACGGTGCTTGTCACCCAACAGCGTGGGGAGATTACCCGATGGCGACCGGAAACCGGTCTGGGACGGATCCTCTAACGCATCTAGAGCGGCTGACGGAGGCTCCTGAAAAGTTTCACTACTTCCACGCCTTCCGGGTGCTGGAAGCGGCGTTCCCGGAGACGGCCCGCATCGGCGAGGCCCGCCGCCCGCGCGAGGACAAGGTGCGTTTTGCACAGGCCCCCGATCTGCGCTTTCCCCCGTCCTCCATCGAATCCTTCACGCCCCCAAAGGGCAAGAAACCGGGCCGTCTGGTTGACCGCTTTTTCGGGTTGTTTGGCCCCAACGGACCGCTGCCCCTGCACCTGACCGAATTTGCCGCCAGTCGCATCCGGCACCACCGCGATCCCACGCTGGTGGCCTTTGCCGACATGATCACCCACCGCATGACCACGCTGTTTTACCGCGCGTGGCGATCGGGCGAACCGGCTCCCAGCTTTGATCGCGGCGAGAATGACGAGTTCGAGCGCAAGGTCGCGGCCATCGGTGGATTCCACGCAGACCACATGCGCAAGAAAGACGCGATGCCCGATCTGGCCAAGCGCCATTTCGCGGGTCTGCTGTCACAGGGCACCAAGAATGCCGAAGGTCTGCAATCGATCCTGCAGTCCTTTTTCGGGGCCCGTGTCGAGGTGATCCAGTTCGTGGGCTGCTGGTTGGAGCTGGAACCCGATGATCGCTGGCAGATGGGCAGCCCGACGCAACTGGGCCGCACCGCATCCGTGGGCGAACGCGTCTGGACCCGCTCAGCCAAGTTTCGCCTGCGCATCGGCCCCTTGGGTTATGATGAGTATCAGCGCCTGCTGCCCGGCACCGGGTCGCTGGAGCGCCTGCGTTCCATCGTGCGCAATTATGTCGGTGACGCGCTGGACTGGGATGTAAATCTGATGCTGCGCGCCGAAGACGTGCCCCAGCCCAAACTGGGCGAAACCGTGCGGCTGGGTCAGACCAGCTGGGTTGGAAATACGAAAAGAAAAGAGGACGCGGACGATCTGTATCTGGAGCCAAACGCCCAGACCGCGCCGATATTGGAAGGGACAACACAATGACAGAAATCAGCCGCGTTGCACTGTTCGGCAAGCTGAACACATTGGGCTACAAGGCCATCGAGGGCGCCACGGTGTTCTGCAAGATGCGGGGCAACCCTTATGTCGAGATTGTCCACTGGCTGCATCAGATCCTGAACAACCAGAACAGCGATATCCATCAGATCGTCGATCACTACAAACTCGACACCGGCAAGATCGCCGAAGAGATCACCGCCGCCCTCGACAAACTTCCCCGCGGGGCAAGTTCGGTCAGCGACCTGTCCAGCCATCTTGAGGACGCGATGGAGCGGGCCTGGGTCTGGGGTTCGCTGCTCTATTCCTCCAATCAGGTGCGCACGGGCCACATCATTCTGGGCATGCTTGAGACGCCCAACCTCAAGAACATCCTTGTGTCGATTTCGCCCACCCTTGCCAGCATCAAGCCCGACGATCTGGCGGATGGGTTCCACAAGATCACCGACGGCTCGCCCGAGGACGCGATGCGTCCGCAGGATGGCTCGGTCACCGGTGGCGGGGCTGAGCCCGGCGAAGCCTCAGGCGCGCTGAAGCCCGGACAGGATGGCGGTGAGGCGCTGGAGCAGTTCTGCACCGACCTCACCGAACAGGCCCGCAACGGAGAGATCGACCCCATCGTCGGTCGTGACGAGGAAATCCGCCAGATCGTCGACGTGCTGATGCGCCGTCGTCAGAACAACCCGATCCTGACTGGCGAGGCTGGTGTCGGCAAAACGGCCGTGGTCGAAGGGTTCGCCCTGCGCATCGCGCGCGGTGACGTGCCGCCTGCCTTGCAGGATGTGCGCCTGCTGGTGCTGGATGTGGGCCTGTTGCAGGCCGGGGCCAGCATGAAAGGCGAGTTTGAGAACCGTCTGCGTTCCGTCATTGACGAGGTGCAGGCCTCGACCACGCCCATCGTGATGTTTGTGGACGAGACCCACACATTGGTCGGGGCAGGGGGCGCTGCCGGGACCGGCGATGCCGCGAACCTGTTGAAACCCGCCCTTGCGCGCGGCACGCTGCGCACCATCGGTGCCACCACATGGGCCGAGTACAAGAAGCACATTGAAAAAGACCCCGCCCTGACCCGCCGTTTCCAGGTGGTGCAAGTCGAGGAACCCGATATCCCCAAAGCCATCCTGATGATGCGCGGGATCGCCGGGATGCTGGAAAAGCACCACAAGGTGCAGGTGCTGGACGAGGGTATCGAGGCCGCCGTGACCCTGTCGGCCCGCTATATCCCGGCGCGCCAGTTGCCCGACAAATCCGTCAGCCTGCTGGACACCGCCTGTGCCCGCGTTGCTGTCAGCCAGCACGCCGTGCCTGCGCAGGTCGACGATTCACAGCGCCGCATTGAATCCCTGACCACCGAACTGGACATCATCGGGCGCGATGAGACTGCAGGCTATGAGGTCGGCGAACGCCGCGCCAATATCGAAGCGCAAAAGGCCGAGGAAGAAGAACGCCTGACAGGTCTCAAGGCCAACTGGGATGCGGAAAAGGCGCTGGTGAGCGACATCATAGAATTGCGCGCCAAGCTGCGTGCGGCCGGTCAGCCGGTCGAAGCGACCCACACCCGTGAAGGCATTGCCGCCGATGAGGCCGCCGAGACCGAGGTGCCCGAAGAGGCCGCGATGTCCGAAGAGGACCGCGCCGCCATCATGGCCGAGTTGAAGGAAAAGAACGCCGCGCTGATCGCGCAGCAGGGGGACACCCCGCTTATCCTGCCCATCGTGGATCATCAGGCCGTGGCCTCGGTTGTCGGTGACTGGACCGGCATTCCGGTGGGTCGCATGATGAAGGACGAGATCGAAACAGTCCTGAACCTCGAAGAGCATCTGGCCAAGCGCGTTATCGGTCAGGACCACGCGATGAAGGCGATTGCCAAGCGCATCCAGACTTCGCGCGCGGGCCTTGATAATCCGTCAAAACCCATCGGTGTGTTCATGCTGGCCGGGACCTCCGGCGTCGGCAAGACCGAAACCGCGCTGGCCCTCGCCGAAGTCCTTTATGGCGGCGAGCAGAACGTCATCACCATCAACATGTCCGAGTATCAGGAGGCCCATACCGTGTCCTCGCTGAAAGGCGCCCCTCCGGGATATGTCGGTTATGGCGAGGGTGGCGTGCTGACAGAGGCCGTGCGGCGCAAGCCATACTCCGTTGTTTTGCTTGATGAAGTAGAAAAAGCGCATCCTGATGTGCATGAAATCTTCTTTCAGGTGTTTGATAAGGGAGTGATGGAAGACGGCGAGGGCCGCGTGATCGATTTCAAGAACACGCTGATCCTGCTGACGTCGAATGCCGGGACCGATTTGATCATGGACATGTGTGCCGACCCCGAACTGATGCCCGACCCCGAGTCGATGGCCAAAGCGCTGCGCGAGCCGCTGTTGCAGGTGTTCCCGCCTGCTCTGCTGGGTCGGTTGGTCGCGATCCCCTATTACCCGCTCAGCCCCGATATGATCGGCCAGATCACGGTGCTGCAGTTGAACCGTATCAAGAAACGTGTGGAGGCCGCCCATGGCGTGCCCTTCGAGTATTCCGAGGCAGTGGTCACCGAAATCGTCGACCGCTGTCAGGAATTGGAAAGCGGTGGCCGCATGATCGACGCCA
The DNA here is from genome assembly GCF_947503045.1 of uncultured Tateyamaria sp. GTDB lineage: Bacteria > Pseudomonadota > Alphaproteobacteria > Rhodobacterales > Rhodobacteraceae > Tateyamaria. The sequence continues at coordinate 72,240 of NZ_CANNCF010000008.1, read as the reverse complement.
TCGTGACCAATACAATGCTGCCCGACATCTCGGCCGAGTTCCTGCGCCGGATGATGGAGGGTGGAGTGATTGAAAAAGTAGCAATCGATGTAGAGGACGGGAACTTCACGTACAGTTTTGAATAAGACGCAATTGCCCTGAGGAGAGGACAGATATGGCTATGCAGTACAAGAAGATTTTCATCGGTGAAGGTGGGGGTGTGGATGTCGACAAGGCGGACGTCGCGAGCATTGCAACTGAGCTTGGAAAGTACCTCAAGGCCAATGGGATGCAGGCGCAGGGCATCAAGCTGCCCGGTCTCAAGAAGGCAGGCAGCCTGATCCAGAAGTCTGCCGCCATTTTGGAAAAGTCCCGCAACAGCCCTCTGGCCCAGGAAATGGGCATGTCGCCGGAATTGAAAGTCGTGGCCGGGATCGACACCAAGGGCGACATGTCGGCCACCATTACCGGGCTGCTGCCCCCATCCAAATCCGGCAAGCCGCCGATCAACTTCGACAAGACCGAGGTGATCCGCAAAGGCTGGACCGCGCTTGAGGCGGAGCTGTCCAACGAGACCAATGTGGTCGTCAACCTGACCAAGAAGAACCTGCAGATCATCGAAGGTGCGCTGGAGCCGCTGCTCAAGAAATACAACGGCGACATGGCCGCACTGCACAAGGACGCCAAGTTCCAGAAGCTGTTGGCCAAGTATAACGACGGCGACGTCAAGGTGATCAACAAGGCCGCCGAAAAGCAGGCCAAAAAGTTCCAGACCCCCGCCGTGGACACGCTGGCCGCCGATTTCGGAGAGATGACCACCGGCACTGTCATCCTCGCCGCTCACGGCAGCCGGGTGAAAGAGCAGGGCAAGACCGTCGGCACCAAGCTGGGCAGAAAGACCCCCGAACAGATCGTCGCCCTGCTGACCGAGCAAAGCGACAAGTCCAAGAACCTGTCCAAGGACTTCAAGGGCACCGTTTTGCTGTCGGGTTGCTTTACCGCCGCCGGAGGCATCCCGCCCTCGGACGACTATGACTATGCCCCCTTTGCCCAGAAGGTCTGGAACCTGCTCAAGAAGAAAGGGATCAAGTGCAAGGTCTCGGGTCTGCCCGGACAGGCGCGCACCGATGCCGATGGCAACAAGAAGTCCGTCATCCCGACCGAGCAGGATGAATATGACGCACTGAAACAGGAAGTCGCCGACCTAAAGGCGGAGTGGAAGAAACAGCAGGCCAAATTCGACAAGGGCGACAAGAAAGCAAAGGCCGCTGCCAACAAGAAGATCAAAGAGCTCATGCCAAAGCTGAAAAAAGCCAACGCCAGCAAGGAAGCCAAGGTGATGAACGAGTTGATCATGAGCTACGGTTTGGACCCGGTCCGTTAAGGCGCCGGTTAGACTATCCGGCGATGCGACCTGACACCGGGTCGCGTCGCCACATGCGCAACACGTTTTGGAAAGGATCAAAAGATGGCCGCTGACGGAAACAAGGCAATGACCGCGAAACTGGAAGTCCCGTGGCAAAAGGAGATGAAGGGTGAGCTCATCAAGTGGGTGAACTCTGAAAAGGACATTGCCAAGCTGTTCCCCAAGAAGATCACTTATTCCCAGAAGGTCGAACTGAACCCGGCCAAGTGGAACGACTCCAAGCTGAAAAACGCGCTGCCGCCCCTTGTCCGCCCCGAACTGCAAATCCTCGCCAACCGCATCTCTGATGCAAAAAAGCTGGCTGAGAAGGCGAAGTCGCCCAAGGAGCACAACAAGGTCATCAACGCCGTCAAACTTGCCATCAAGACCAGCATGGCCGAGATCGAAGAGAAGTGTTCGACCGCCCTCGAAGAATTGGAATCCGGTGTGGCCGATGCCAAGGCCGGGCTCGCCCTCGGCAAGAAGGCGATGGCCGAAGTCGGTCGGTTGGAGGCCGACAAGGTGTTCAGCGAACCGCTTGAGATTGCCATGACCTCAGCCAAGAGCATCCATCAGGCGGAATCCGGCGGCAAGGACGTCAAGGCCGCCCAGGAAACCGCCAAGAAAGAGATCGCAGAGGCCCTCAAGATCCTCAATGACACCGGCAAGACCGCCCAAAACGTCGCCAAGTATCTGTCTGCGAACGGCAAGAAGATGGCTGACAATCCCAAGGGCGAAGTGTCAGCCTTCGGCAAGAAGGTCATGGACAAGAAGGTGCTTGGCCCGCTCCAGCAGCTGGACAAGGACATCGACAAGTTGACCGCGGCCCTTGTCGGATATGCCAAGGATCTCAAGGACGGCAAGATCGATGGCCACAAGGCCAAGATGGCCGAAAGTGAATTCAGCAAGATGAAGGGTCTGCAAAAAACGGCTGACACCGCCGTGAAGGAAATGCAGGGCCTGCAAAAGGCGTTCAAGGCCGTTCAGAAGGACCTGAAATAGGTCGACAAACCGACCGGATGGAGATGCAATGACCCAAGGATCAGGCAACACCGAAAAGTTGGCGACAGAGCCAGTGGATGGCTCTGTCCGCGCCCGGCTGCGTGCGTTTCTGGAAACGGACCGCGTGGTGAACGCCATCATGACGTTGATCATTTTCAACGCCATTACTTTGGGGATCAGCACGTCCGATTGGGCGCAGACCAACTTTGGCACTTTGCTCAACATCATCGACAAGACGGTGCTGACCATCTTTGTGATCGAATTGCTGCTCAAGCTGTTTGCCTACGGGTTCAGCTTCTTCCGCAATTCATGGAACATCTTTGATCTTCTCGTCGTGTCCGTGGGCTTGTTGCCCCAGACGACTGCACTGTCTGCGCTGCGCGGTCTGCGCGTGATCCGCGCCTTGCGATTGCTGTCGGTCATTCCACAAATGCGGGCGGTTGTTCAGGCGCTGTTGGATGCTTTGCCCGGTATGGGCGCGGTGATCGTCATGATCTCGATCGTGTTTTACGTGTTCGGCGTGATGGCCACCATCATGTATGGCAATGCCTTTGACGAATGGTTCGGCACTTTGGGTCGATCTTTGTATTCCCTGTTCCAGATCATGACGCTGGAATCGTGGTCGATGGGCATTGTGCGCCCCGTCATGATCGAGTTTCCAAATGCGTGGGCGTTCTTTGTGCCCTTCATCGTGATCACCGCATTTTCGGTGCTCAACCTTTTTATCGGTCTGCTGGTCAACACCATGCAATCGGCCGTGGAGGAAGAAACCGAGGCAGAGTTCGAAAAGCTGCGTGAACTGGTGCGCGAGGAAACCGATCAGGTCGACGCCCATGTGCTTGAGTTGAGCGAACAGGTCAAAGCCCTGCGTGAAGAGTTGCAAAAAGCCCGGGAAGGTGGCGCATGAGTTCACAGAAGTTCATTGCGCGCAATCGCGCCCCACGCGTCCAGATCGAATATGATGTGGAGCTTTATGGGGCCGAGAAGAAGGTGCAACTGCCCTTCGTGATGGGCGTGATGTCCGATCTTGCAGGCAAGTCCGAGGTGCCTCAGCCCTCCATCGCCGACCGCAAGTTCCTTGAGATCGACGTCGACAATTTCGACGAGCGCATGAAGTCGATGGCCCCCCGCGCTGCCTTTACCGTGCCCAACACCCTGACCGGCGAGGGCAATCTGGCCGTCGATCTGACCTTCGCCAAGATGTCCGATTTCAGCCCCGAGGCGATTGCGGCCAATGTCGACACCCTCAAGCCGCTTCTCGAGGCGCGCCGTCAACTCTCTGATCTGATGACCTATATGGACGGCAAGGCCGGAGCCGAGGCCCTGATCGAGGAGATCCTGACCAAGCCTGATCTGCTGAAATCCCTGTCCGCCGGGGCCGGAGCGGCCGCGAGCGCCGATGCCACGCTGGACGACCTGCGCGAGATGGCGCCCGAAGATGTTCCCGAAACCGACGCCGCTGCCGATGTGCTGGCGGGCATCGAAAGGGTGGAGGCAGAGCCCGAGGCCGATACCAGCGCCGATGTGCTGGCCGGTATCGAGCGTGTGGAAGATGCGCCCGAGGTCGATGAGACAGCCGACGTGCTAGCGGGCATCGAGCACGTCGAGGATGTGCCAGAAGAGGACACGACGGCTGACGTTCTAGCCGGTATCGAGCAAGTTGAGGAGGCTCCGGAGGAGGATACAACTGCAGATGTTCTCGCTGGTATCGAACAAGTCGAAGATGCGCCGGAGGAGGACACCACTGCTGATGTATTGGCCGGAATTGAGCAGGTCGAAGACGCTCCAGAGGAAGACACAACCGCGGACGTTCTCGCTGGCATAGAACAGATCGAAGATATCCCCGAAGAGGATACCACTGCCGACGTCCTGGCCGGTATCGAAGAGATTGAAGAGGCACCTGAAGAGGACACAACCGCAGACGTTCTTGCCAGCATCGAAGAAGTCGAGGACGCACCAGAAGAGGATGTGACCGCTGACGTTCTCGCCGGTATCGAGCAAGTCGAGGAGGCTCCGGAGGAGGACACTACCGCTGATGTCCTTGCGGGCATCGAGCAGGTTGAAGACACCGTCGAAGAAGACGTCACCTCGGATGTCCTTGCCGGAATCGAACAGATCGAAGACGTGCCGGAAGAGGACACGACTGCGGATGTTTTGTCCTCCATCGAGCAGGTCGAGGACGTGCCCGAGGAAGATACCGCGTCAGACGTGCTTGCCGGCATTGAACACATCGAGGACACGCCAGAAGAGGATGTCACCGCCGATGTTCTGGCAGGCATTGAAGAGATTGAAGAGGTCTTTGAGGAAGACGTCACCGCGGACGTTCTCGCCGGTATTGAGCAGGTCGAGGATGCTCCCGAAGAGGACACCACGGCGGACGTTTTGTCGTCCATCGAACAGGTGGAGGATGTGCCGGAAGAGGACACAACTGCTGACGTCTTGGCTGGCATTGAAGAAGTAGAAGACGCACCGGAGGAGGACACTACGGCGGATGTTTTGTCCTCCATCGAGCAGGTCGAAGACGTGCCCGGGGAGGACACCACTGCTGACGTCCTCGCCGCCATCGAAGAGGTGGAGGATGTGCCTGAGGCCGACACTTCGGACGACATTCTTGCCGGGTTGGAGGAGCCAGAGGTTGATGAGACCGAGGACACGACCCATGACGACGTGCTGGGCAGCATAGAAGCCGCACCCGAGGCGGACACCGAGGAAGATGACCTCGACGACATTCTGTCTGGCCTGGATGCGCCTGAAGAAGCGGAAGAAGAGGGCGACGATGTCGGCGATGTGCTCGCCGGGTTGGAAGCGGCTCCTGATGTCGAAGCGGACGACGATGATCTAGATGACATCTTGTCCGGTCTCGATGCACCGGAAGAGGCAGAGGACGAAGCGGATGAGGTGGGCGACGTGCTTGCCGGTCTGGATGCTGTTTCAGAGCCAGAAGAGGACGACGATCTGGACGACGTTCTGGCTGGTCTGGATGCGCCGGATGAAGTTGAAGACGATGCCGATGATGTCGGCGACGTTCTGGCTGGGTTGGAGAGTGCTGCGCCCGAAGAGGATGAGGGCGACGATCTAGATGACATTCTGTCAGGGCTGGATGCGCCCGAAGAAGCGGAGGATGACGCGGACGATGTAGGCGACGTTCTGGCCGGAATAGAGGCTGCGCCGGACGCAGAGAACGCGGATGATCTTGATGATATCCTTGCCGATCTCGATGCGCCTGAAACGACGGAAGAAGACGGCGATGACGTAGGGGACGTCCTCGCCGGGTTGGAAGCCGCGCCTGAGACCGAAGACAGTGACGACCTGGACGACATCCTGTCTGGCCTTGATGCACCCGAAGCGGCCGAGAACGAAGCGGATGATGTCGGTGATGTGCTGGCTGGGCTAGAGGCCGCGACCGAAGCCGAGGAAACGGACGATCTGGACGATATTCTGGGCGCGCTGGACATGGATGTTGCAGCGGAAAGCGACGCGGACGGGGATGATCTGGATGACATTTTGGCCGGGCTGGAGACCGACGACGCGGAAACCGAGACCGAAGACGACGACGTGGACGCGCTGCTCGCCGGGTTGGAAGCGCCTGAGGAGAGTTCAGAAGACGGCGACGATCTGGACGATATCCTAGCCGGTCTGGACTCGGATGACGCTGAGGACGACGGCGAAGACGTGGATGCGCTTCTGGCAGAGTTGGAAGCGCCCGAAGAGAGCGCGGACGACAGTGACGATCTGGACGATATTCTCGCTGGATTGGACTCAGACGACTCTGAGGACGAGAGCGAAGACGATGACATGGACGCACTGCTCGCTGACCTGGATACGCCAGAAGAAAGTGCGGACGATGGCGACGATTTGGACAGTCTCCTCGCAGGACTCGACTCCGATGACTCCGGGGGCGACAGCGATGACGATGACATGGACGCGCTGCTCGCTGGCCTGGATACGCCCGAGGAAAGTGCAGACGACGGTGATGATTTGGACAGTCTCCTTGCTGGGCTCGATTCGGACGACGCTGAGGACGAGGGCGGTGATGACGACCTCGATGCGCTGCTCGCCGAGTTGGATGATGACGACGACGATGCGGCGGAAGGGGACGAGGATCTGGATGCGTTGCTGGCCGATCTGGACGATGACACCAGCGATGCGGGCGGCGATGACGATGATCTGGACGCGCTGCTGGCCGGGTTGGACGACGACGATGATGAGGACAGCGCCGACGCAGCGGATGAGGCTGAGACCGCCGCAAGCGATGAACCCGCCGAGGAGGCCGCCCCAGTGCAATCACCGTTTGGCATGATCAGTCTGCCCCGCCCAAGCCGCCAGGACCTCAACCGCACAAAGTTTCGCATGGCCGTCTTTGGCGACTTTACCGGGCGCGCGGCGCGTGGGTTGATGGAAACCGGCGACGCGCTGGCCGCACGGCCGCCAATCCCACTGGATGTGGATACCATCGACGAGATCATCGAAGGCTTTGGCACCACGCTGGTGCTGCCCATTGGGGCAGGCGGCACGGGGGTTGAGGTCAAGCTCAAGGAAATGGATGACCTGCACCCCGACGAGCTTTATGACAATGTCGAGCTGTTTGATGCGATTTCGGGTGTGCGCCAGCAGTTGGGCGTCGGGTCAATGGCCGACCGGGCCGTCGAGCAACTGAAATCCTGGTCCGAGACCTATGCAACGCCGATCAAGCTGCCCAAGAAATCGGCTGGATCGTCGATGCCGACGAACCTCAAACTGAGCGACTTTCAGGCTCTGATCGGCGACACGCGCGGCACGTTGACCCAAGCCTCGCCCGCGGATGAGCTGATCGCGCAGATCATTGGCCCTCACGTGGTCAAGGCACCGGATGCGGGTGCCGAGGCGATGAAGAACGCGGTGGACGAGGCGCTGAGTTCGGCGATGAACCTGATCCTGCACCACCCGGAATTCCAGGCGATCGAGGCGCAATGGCGCAGCCTTGATCTGCTGGCGCGCCGGATCGAGACGGACGTGAAGCTGGAAATCGTGCTGTATGATATCTCGGCCGAAGAACTGGCAGCCGACTTGGCAGCACAAGAAGACCTGTCTGAAAGCGGGCTGTTCAAGCTGGTGACCGATGTGCTGGAACCCGAAGAAGGGGCCGGCGGCTTTTCCGCGTTGTTTGGTCTTTATACGTTCGAGGAAACCCCGCCCCATGCGGAACTGCTGGCCCGGATCGGGCAAGTGGGCCTGCATGTGGATGCCCCGTTTTTCTCGGCGATGGCGCCCAGCTATCTCGATACGGAACCCGAGGACCGCCACCCGCTGGTGGCCAAGACATGGGACACGCTGCGCCAGATGCCTGAAGCCGCCTATGTGGCCCTTGCCTCGCCCCGCTTTTTGCTGCGCCAGCCCTATGGGGCCAAGTCAGACCCGGTCTACGCCTTCGACTTCGAGGAATTCTCGCCCCGCGAAGGCCTCAGAGGGATGCTTTGGGCCAACCCTGTTGTGCTGATCGCGATCCTGCTGGCCGGAACTTACAAGAAAGACGGCAAGGCGATGGATCTGGGGTCGATGATGAACCTTGGCGATCTGCCGTTTTACTACGTCAATGACCGCTATGGCGATCAGGTCGCGCTGCCTTGCACAGAACGCAACCTGACAACGGACCCGGCGCAGGCTACACTGGGGCGCGGATACATGCCTGTGCTCTGGATGAAGGGGCGCAACGAGATCCGCCTCGGCTCATTCCGGTCGCTGGGCGGAGACACTATCGCAGGGCCCTGGCAAGAGGCCGTACCGGCCCCGCGCAAGGCACCCAGGACACCCGATCTGGACGTCGAAATGGACGCCACGGTTGGCGACGACGACACCGACGACGACGATACATCGCTTGACGATCTGCTCGCAGGCCTTGAGGATGATACGCCGACAGGCGACGATGATGACGACACGTCGCTGGACGATCTGCTGGCGGGCTTTGACGACGACGACAGCGATTCAACAGATGACGGTGACGATGATGATATGGATCCGGAGCTTGCCGCCTTGCTGGAGGGCCTTTGAATGAACGCACTGAATGGAATACCAGGAAAAGGCCCCGGAGATGGGGAAGAACCCCCGATTATTTTGTTGGGAATCGAGAAGCGCAGTTACTACGTGTATAAAGGTGACGAGTACCTGAACCAGTTATTACTGGCGGATGGGAATTTTCCAACACCCATCCTGTGTGTAAACTTTGACACCATATTTGATGCCAAGCGCGTCCTTGGCGAGGATTTTTCGCTGGGCGCCTGTTGGGTGATCCATCCAGAGATTGTCGCCCGGCTGCGTGAAGACAAGTTTTTAATTGAATCGGATGAATAAGGCCCACGTTTAGGGCCAAGGAGAATTGACATGGCAGCTAGTGATCTAGAGCTTGAGGGCCGCAATGTCTGGATGGAAGGGTCGTATTCTTCCACGCCGGTCAACCTGAAGAATGCACGCATCATCGAGTCATTAAGCTCGCTGACGCACACAACTGTCGAATTTCTGTCCTCGAACGAGGCGCTCGACCTGCAGGACATTCTGGGTTCGACCATCCATCTGGGCCAGAAAGACGAGGATGAAGAAGACCGCTGGTTCACCGGCACCTGCGTGTCGGTTGATTATGTTGGCCTCTATCAGGGCATGTCCCATTTCGTCGCCGAGGTCCGCCCGTGGCTGTGGTTCCTGACCCGCACCCGCGAAAACCGGATTTTCCAGGAAGTGCATGTCCTCGATATCATCAAGCAGGTGATGGACCCCTACGGGTTCTGGTCGGACGTCAAGCAGGAGACCACCGGCAGCTACAAGGCCCGCGACTACTGCGTGCAGTACAACGAGACCGATTTTGATTTCATCTCCCGCCTGATGGAAGAAGAGGGCATCTACTACTACTTCATTCAGGACGAAAAGAAGCTGAAGATGGTGCTTGCCGACAGCATCAGCGCCCACAAGCCTACCCCCAAGGCGGCCAAGATCGACTTTGCCTTCAAGGAAGGTGGCGAGTACCGCCGCGACAATGACCACATCTTTGACTGGAGCGAGACCACCGTTGTCACAAGCGGCAAGGTCACGATGGAGGACTATGACTTTGACAAGCCCAAGACGGAGCTGAAAAAGGTCAAGGCCATGCCCAAGGGCGACCACAACAAGAAGAATTTCGAACAATACCTCTATCCCGGCCACAACCGGACGGCGGGTGTGGACGATGCCTTTGTCAAAGTACGGATGGAATCCGAAGCCGTGCGCCACAAGCTGTCACGCGGCGCTGGCAACGTGCGCACCTTGGGCGTGGGCCAGACCTTCAAACTGAAGGATCATCCGCGCAGTTCCAACAATATCGACTATCTCGTCACCCGTGCCGTGCACCACCTGCAGATCGAAACCGATTACGAGGATACGGAGACGAAAAAGCCGCTGTTTGACAGCACGCTGCCTGTGGACGAGGACAACACCGACACCTACCGCATTGTGTTCGACGTGATCCCCAAATCCGAGAAATTTCGTGCGCCGATGGTCACCCCGTGGCCCCGCGACATGGGTTTGCAGACGGCTGTGGTCACCGGCCCCTCGGGCGAAGAGATCTACACTGACAAATACGGCCGCATCAAAGTGCAGTTCCACTGGGATCGACTGGGCCAGAAAGACGAGAATACCACCTGTTGGGTGCGCTGCGTCATGCCGTGGACCGGCAAGAACTGGGGCATGATCCATATCCCCCGCATCGGCCAGGAGGTCGTCATCCAGTTCGAAGAGGGCGATCCGGATCGACCGATCTGCACCGGCATGCTATATAATGCCGACACGATGCCGCCCTATGCGCTGGACGCCAACAAGACCCAGACCGGGATCAAGACCCGGTCCACCAAAGAAGGGTCAGCAAGCAACTACAACGAACTGGTCTTTGAGGACAAAAAGGATGAAGAGTTCATCCGCATGCACTCGGAAAAGGACTACTTCCAGACCATCGAGAACAATGCTGTGATCAGCATCGGCGAGGAAAAGATGGATCCGGGTGATCTGACTCAGACGATCTATCACACCAAGACCGAAACGATCAAAACAGGTGACCACCTGTTCACCGTCGAGACCGGCAATCAGGTGATCCACGTGGAAACGGATCACACCGAAACCGTCGCTGGCAATGCCGAACAGACAATCACGGGCGACTACACGCAGACCATTGAATCGGGCAGCGTGACCCGCGAAGTATCCGCAGGCAGCGAGGATCACACCGTGTCTTCGGGTGATTATTCGCTTGATACCACCTCTGGTTCGATTGCAATTACTGCGGGAACTGAAATTTCGTTGACCGTGGGCAGCAATTCAATAGTGATCGACAACTCGGGCATCACCATTTCGGGCACCATGGTCACCATCGAAGGCACTGCCACAGCCGAGATGGATTCGCCCTCGACAACCGTATCGGGGGCTCTCGTTACGATTGACGGCGGCACCACGATGATCAACTGAGGTAGGATATGTCCAAACGATTTGAAAACCTCAAAAAAATCCCGGATCAGCCTGCCGCCCGTCTGCTGGCCGCGGCCAATGCCAAACTCAAGACCAAGCTGAAAGCGCCCGCCAGTGCGTCCGTCCAAGCCGTGTTGGAAGAACTGGAGGCTGCCGAGGCCCCGGTCGACATCCTGCGCCTGCTGTCGGTGTCGCTGCCACCGCGCGAATGCGTTTGGTGGGCCTGCATTGCCGGGCGCGACGTGATGGGCCCGGACGAAAAAAGTGCCTGCCTAGCGGCTTCGGAGGCTTGGGTGTTCGATCCCAGCGTCGAAAACCGCGAGCGTTTGCGTCTGGTGCTGGAAAATGAATCCTCCGGCGACAAGACGGCGCCCTGCGCTACGGCCGCCTATTATGCCCCCGGAAATCTGGGCGAAGGCGACATGTCTGACATTGCCGCCCCCGTCGGGGTTGTGTCGGCTTGCTGCTTTGGTATGAACCTCAAAATCCTCAAGGTTGGGCCACCCCCCGAACGCTGTTTTGAGGTGGCGATTGACCGGGCGCTGGACATTGCACGCGGGGGCAATGGCAAGATAGAATTGGTCGAAGAGACCGAAGAGACAACCAAGGAAGGAACCGCCTGATGCCCGGCCCCCCACAAGCGCGTGCCTCGGACATGCATACCGGCCCCTGCACGTTGGGGTCTCCGCTGCCGATCATTCCACCCTGCTGTCCGACTGTGCTGGTCTGTAATTTGCCAGCGGCGCGCATCTCTGACATGTGCACGGGCCTGATCGCGCCGCCGGCTGCGAACTTTCCTCCACATCCGATTGCCAAGGGATCAAGCTCGGTGCTGATCGGGAAGATGCCCGCAGCGCGCATCGGTGATCTGTGCTCGCTTGGTGGTTCAATTGTTGCAGGCGCGCCAACGGTACTTACAGGCGGCTAACTCAAGAATGGCAATCACACTGCGCTTCCAGTCGACCGGCAGCATTCCGGGCAATGGCGATCCGATCCAGATGACGGGACCAAGCCTCACGCTTGGCCGCGGCAATGAGAACGACGTTGTGTTGCCGGATCCCAACCGCGAATTGTCCAAACGCCACTGCGCAATCGAGGATCACAATGGCAACGTGATCGTGGTCGACTTTTCGACCAATGGCACCTTTCTGAACTATGGCAAGCTGGCCCTCGGCACGACGCCAACGCCTCTCAATGACGGCGACATCCTGTCGGTGGGTCCTTACGAGATCATGGTCAGCATCTCGTCCGAGGAAGCGGGTGATTTTCTGGCCGATCCGCTGGCTGAAGGCCCGGTCTCGCACGGGTCGGCGCAAAACGCGCCCAGCAATGCTGATCTTCTGGACGCCCCGGGCGACGGCGGCGATTTCCTCGATGATCTTCTGGTCGGTCGCGGCGCGCCCAAAGGCCCCGGCGTGATGCAGCGCGACGAAGTAGGCGATGACGGGTTGTTGCCGCCTCTCGGCGAAGATGACGGTATTCTGCCCCCCGCCTCAGACCCCTATGCAGGGCAGGGCGCCAGCGCCGGAGCGCATAACCCGGCTGGTCAGGATCATTTTTCGGTGCCCCGGCAGGCCGCACCCTCGTCCTCGGCCATTCCGGACGACTGGGATGATGATTTCCTCTCGCCCACGCCGCGCGCCGCGACCGCCATTCCCAACGATCCCTTTGCTGCCCCGATGCAGCCTACGCCGACTGCACCACCTGCGGCCCCGGCCGGGCGTGCCCATGTGGCCCCGTCGCCGATGCCGGTCTCGCCAAGCCCTGCACCGGCAATGCAGCAACCCGCACCAGCCGCACCTGCCATGGGTGGGCCCGACGCCGCCTCGCGCGGGTTCCTGTCGCAACTGGGGGCCGACAGCCTTGGCGTGACGGATCAGGACCTGCCTGCAACCATGTCCCGTCTGGGATCGGTTCTGCGCATCGCCATCGAGGGTCTGCGCGAAATCCTGATGACCCGAGAGTCCATCAAATCCGAATTCCGCATCGAAAAGACCATGTTGCAACTGGGCGGCAACAACCCGTTGAAATTCTCGATCAGCCCCGAACAGGCGATCGAGGCGATGGTGCTGCCCACGCCGCGCGGCTATCTCGAGGCGACCGAGGCCGCAAGCGAAGCCCTCAAGGACATCAAGGCCCACGAGGTCGCGATGCTGACCGGGATGGAGGCCGCCCTCAAGGGCATCCTCAAAAAACTCGATCCTGCCGTGCTCGAAGAGAAGATCAGCAGCGACAAGAGCCTGAGTGGAATGCTGAAAAGCCGCAAAGCCCGTTATTGGGAAATCTACGAAAGCATGTATACAGAAATCTCTGATCAGGCTGAAAACGATTTCCAGGAGCTGTTTGCCAAGGAATTCGCCCGCGCCTACCAAGAGCAGTTGGACAAGTTGAAATGAACGACGTCGATAGAATGGGATACGCCTGATGGCCTGGGACAGCAAAGTGCTGTGGACCGAAGGGCTGTTCCTGCAGCCCCACCATTTCCAGCAGGCCGACCGTTACACCGAAAGCCTTGTCGCGGGTCTGGCCCGCCGGGTGTCGCCCTATGTCTGGGGTGTGAACACGCTTGAGATCGACGAAGAGGTTCTGAAGTTCGGCCAGTTCGCCATCACGTCGTGCTCGGGTCTGACGCCTGACGGTACCGTATTTCGCGTCCCCGCCGCCGAAGATCACCCGCCCGCACTGGACGTCCCCGAAGGGATCAAGGACTGCGTTGTCTACCTGACCGTGCCGCAGCGCCGTCAGGGCGCTTTGGAGGTCGACATGACCGGCGCCGAATTGTCCGCCGCACGTCTGCGCCCGGGCGAGTTGGAAGTGACCGATGTGACCTCGTCCGGCAAAAAGGCAGTGACCATGGGTGTCGGCAAGCTGCGCCTGCAATTCGCGCTTGAGGTGGACGACCTGGCGGATCGGCTTTGCATCCCCATCGCCAAGATCATCGAGGTCAAACCCGACAGCGAAGTGGTCCTCGACAAGGGCTTTATCCCATCCTGTCTCGACATACAGGCCGCCGCAGCCCTCAACGCATTTGCCCGTGAATTGGACGGGCTTTTGAACCACCGCAAGACGGCCCTGTCAGGTCGTCTGTCCGAGGGTGGTGGCACCAAGGGTGTGGCCGAAATTTCCGACTTCCTGCTCTTGATGTGCGTGAACCGGTCGCAGCCGTTGATCCAGCATCTGGTCAAGATCGAGAATGTGCACCCCGAAGCGTTCTATCGCACCTGTATCGAGCTGGCCGGTGAGCTTGCGACCTTCATGGCCAATGACAAGGCCGCGCCTAAATTCCCGGCCTATGCCCATGACAACCTGACCGAGACCTTCAAGCCGGTGATCCGCACCCTGCGCCAGTACCTGTCGTCGGTGCTGGAACAGACCGCTGTTTCTATCCCGCTGGACCCGCGCAAATACGGCATCAGCGTCGGCATCATCGCGGACCGCAAGCTGTTGTCGAACGCAGGCTTTGTGCTGGCCGTACAGGCCGATATCCCGGCCGAAAACGTGCGCCGCCACTTTCAGAACCAGGCCAAGATCGGGCCGGTCGAAGAAATTCGCCAACTGGTCAACTCGGCCTTGCCGGGGATTCCGCTGCGCCCGCTGCCGGTTGCGCCGCGCCAGATCCCTTACCATGCGGGTGTCGTCTATTTCGAGCTGGACGGCGACAGCACCCATTGGGGCAAGATGTCGACGTCCGGTGGCATCGCTGTGCACGTGTCGGGGGAGTTCCCCGGCCTCAAGATGGAACTGTGGGCCATTAGGCAGGGCTGAACACCTGAGAACGGGGATGAGATGAATGTCCGATAACGACCCATTTGCAGAACCCGATGATGCCGACCGCACGGTCATTCGGCCCAATCCCGGTGGCCGTCGCGATATTGCCCCCAAACCGGCAACGCCCAGCCCCGATTTTGGCACGCCTGCAGCGCCGCCTCAAGCCAACCCTTATGGCGGCGGCCAGCCCATGGGCATCCCGCAGGCCCAGGCCCCCGAAGCCAGCCTGACCGAACCCTCGGTCGAACAGGGCATGACCGGCATGAACCGGATCAATGCCGCCGGTGCCACCCTGTTTTCGCTGGTCAGCCGCATTCGCAACCGCGCCCAGCACATGGACCCGGAAAAACTGCGTCGCTCGGTTGTGGCCGAGGTGCGCGAATTCGAAAACCGCGCCCTGCAGGCCGGTGTGGATGCGCAGGACGTCAAGATTGCCCGCTACGCGATTTGCGCCACGCTCGATGACGTGGTGCTGAACACGCCATGGGGTGGTCAGTCGATCTGGGCCCAACAATCGATGGTGGGCACGTTCCACAAGGAAACCGTGGGCGGGGACCGCTTTTTCGACCTGCTCGCGCGGTTGGAAAAAGAGGCCGCCAACAATATCGACCTGCTCGAATTCCTCTATATGTGCCTTTCGCTCGGCTTTGAGGGGCGTTTGCGCGTCGAACAGCACGGCACCGACAAGCATCTGCAAATCCGCGCAGGCCTTGCCCGCATCATCCGCGCCCAACGCGGCCCCGTGGAAAAGGATTTGTCGCCCCACTGGAAGGGCGAGGACAAACCGCACAAGGTTCTGTCGATCTGGAAACCGCTCTGGATCACCACAGCCACCGTGGCGCTGGTCATGCTGACCGTGTTCCTGTCGCTGTCTTGGGTGCTGAACCGCTCGACTGACCGGGTGCTGGGGCAGCTATCGGTGCTCGATTCCGGCAACGTGGCCGAACTCTTCCGCCGCGCGCCACCCCCGCCACCGCCACCCCCGCCGCCAGAGGCGCAGTTGAACCGGGTGAAGGGCTTTCTTGAACCGGAAATGGCTGCTGGCATCGTCGAGGCGTTTCAGGATCAGCAAACCATCACGGTCCGCCTTGCAGGGTCGGGCATGTTCGGCTCTGGCTCGGATGTGTTGCAGCCCTCTTTCCGCGGACCACTGGAAAAGGTGGCGCAAGCCCTCAACGACACGTCCGGCCCGATCATCGTTGTCGGCCATTCGGACAACGTGCCAATCCGCTCATCCCGTTTTCCATCGAACCAGGCCCTGTCACTGGCCCGCGCCGAGGCGGTCATGCGCAAGCTGGCCGACCAGTTGGGCGATCCCAGCCGCCTGAAGGCCGAAGGTGTCGCCGACAAGGACCCCATCGCGGATAACGGAACACGCGAGGGACGGGCCAAGAACCGGCGCATCGAAATCGTTCTCGTCCGGGAGGACGCCACATGATTCTTCGCAGACTTTTCCGTTTCGGCGCAGGCATCAACATCACCCTGTTCGTCGCCATCGCCCTTGGCTTGCTGGTCTGGTTCGCCGGGCCGTTTCTGGTGATGGGCGAAAGCGCGCCCTTTGCCAGCGTGCTGTCCCGCCTGATCACCATCGCCGTCATCGTCCTGCTGGCGCTGACCACGATCCTGCTGATCATCCTGCGCCGCGCCAAGCGCGAAAAGCAGATGGAAGAGGATATCGTTGAATCCGTCGACGACGACTCCGATGACGAGAACGAACTGGTCAAGGCCGAGCTGGGCGAGCTGAAAGGCAAGATGCGCGAAGCCCTGACCGCCCTGCGCAAATCCAAGCTGGGCCGCCGGTCGCTGTATGAGCTGCCATGGTACGTGATCATTGGCCCCCCCGGCGCGGGCAAGACCACCGCGCTGGTCAATTCGGGTCTGAATTTCCCGCTGGCCAAATCTACCGGTTCCGCCAGCATCGGCGGGGTAGGGGGCACGCGCAACTGCGACTGGTGGTTCACCAATGACGCCGTCCTGATCGACACCGCGGGCCGCTACACCACCCAAGACAGCGGCGAAAGCGAAGACAACGCAGGTTGGCTCGGCTTTCTCAAGATCCTGAAAAAGCACCGCAAGCGTCAGCCCATCAACGGCGCGATTGTCGCCGTGTCCCTGTCCGACCTGTCCCTGCAGGACGAGGCCAGTCAGAAAAGCCACGCCGCCGCCATCCGCCGTCGCCTGCATGAATTGCGCGAAAAGCTGGGTGTGCGGTTCCCGGTCTACATCATGTTCACCAAGTCCGACCTGATCGCGGGATTTACCGAATTCTTTGACAACCTGGGCAAGGAAGAGCGGGAACAGGTCTGGGGTTTTACTCTGCCGCTGCCGAAAAAAACCAAGGCCGAACTGTCCCCTGTGGCTGCCTTTGACGAGGAATTCAGCACGCTTTTGGCGCAGCTCAACTCGCAATCGCTCGAGCGGATGCAGCAGGAAACCGATCACCAGCGCCGCGCGCTGATTTCCAGCTTTCCGGCGCAGGTTGCCTCGGTCCGCGCCACCGCGCGGGTGTTTCTGGGCGAAGTATTTCAGGACAACCGCTTTGAAAAACGCCACCTGCTGCGCGGCGTCTATTTCGCATCCGGCACGCAAGAGGGAACGCCCATTGACCGTTTGATGATGGGCATGGCGCGCACCTTTGGCATTGGTCGTCAGGCCATCGGGACCGGGCGCGGCACGGGCCGCTCGTTCTTCCTCACCCGGCTGTTTCAGGGGGTCATGTTCCCCGAGGCCGGGTTGGTCAGTGCCGATGACAAGGTCGAACGTCGCTATCGCTGGACCAAACGCGTCGCCATCGCCGCCGCCCTTGCTGGCGGCATCGGCATGACCACCGTCTGGGCGCGCAGTTATATCGGCAATGCCGCCCTGCTGACCGAAGCCTCCGACAGCGTCGAGGCCTATCGCGCGGCCGCGGCACAAATCCCCGGCAGCCCGATTCAGGACAGCGACCTGCCCGGCATCGTGCCCGCCCTCGACATCCTGCGCGCCATGCCCGCCAACCCGGCAGCAGGCGATCCGGAACCAGACACGTCGCTGACATGGGGTCTGTATCAGGGCAAGCATATCGGCAACCAGGCCGGTCAATCCTATCGCGCGGCCCTGAACGAACATCTGCTGCCGCGTCTGTTGCTGCGTCTTGAAGACCAGATGCAGGCCAACATGAACAACACGGATTTCCTCTACGAAAGCCTGAAAATCTACCTGATGCTCGGCCAGCAGGGACCAATGAACACCGACCTCATCAAAGAGTGGATGCAGCTGGACTGGTCCGTTGCCTTTCAGGGGGCCACACGCGATCCGCTGCGCAACAGCCTGACCGTGCATCTGGACGCGATGCTTGATGCGCCCCTTGATGAAATTGCGCTGAACGGGCCGCTGGTCGAACAGATCCAGGGCCTGTTGTCGGAAATGCCGCTGGCTCAGCGTGTCTATAACTCGATCGTCAATTCGCCGCGCGCCAAGGCGCTGCCGCAATGGCGTCTGACCGATATCGGCGGCCCCGCGATCAGCCGTGTCATCGTGCGATCTTCGGGCAAGCCGCTCAGCGAAGGGGTCGAGGGTATCTTTACCTGGGACGGGTTCAACAACGTCTTTCTCGACGAGGCACTTGGCGTTGCACAACGCCTGCAAAGCGAAAGCTGGGTTCTGGGCGAACGAGGCGCGGCGGAACAGACCGAAACCGCTCTGATCGCGATGAGCCGGGACGTGCTCGACCTGTACTACACCGACTATATCTCGCGCTATGATCAGATATTGGGTGACATCGACATCATCCCGATGGAAAGCCTGAGCCACGCGGTCGAAGTGACCAACGTGCTTTCGGGTCCGACCTCGCCACTGGTCAACATCCTCAACGCAATCTCGGACGAGACCAAGCTGACCGAGTCGCGCTCGGTTGATGCCTCGGCACTGGCCGAAGGGGCCACAGCCGTGGGCGCGCTTGAGGCGCAATCGCTGCTGTCCAGCCGTGCGCAACTGCTGCTGGGCACGCTGCGCTCAAGCGTCGGCGCGGCGGGCGGGGATTCGGCACCGCCGCCCCCACCGGGAACATTTGTCGAGGACCGTTTTTCCTGGCTTCACACCCTCACCGAAGAGATCGAAGGCCAGCCCTCGCAACTCTCCGAGCTGATGTCGCGCCTGACCGAAGTCTATCAAGAGCTGAACAAACTCAGCTTTGCGGGCGGCGTTGGGGCAGGGGCCGGAGAGGCCACCGCCATCGTGCGCTTTCAGGAAATGGCCAACCGCCTGCCGGGCCCGATCCAGCGCTGGTCGACGCAGATTTCGTCCGGGTCGTCCGGCATCACCGCTGACGGCACGCGCGCCTCGATCAATGCGCAATGGCAGGCTCAGGTTCTGCCATTCTGCGAACAGGCTCTGACCAACCGTTACCCGTTCACGCGCGGCGCCAAGGCCGATGTGGCCATGGGCGACTTTACCCGCCTCTTTGCCCCGAACGGGCTGATCGACGGGTTCTTTAACGAGAACCTGCGCGACTATGTGGACACGCGCGCGCGCCCGTGGGCGTGGAAACGGGTCAATGACACTGATCTCGGGATCAGTCCCGCGGTGTTGCAACAACTGCAATATGCCGCCGAAATCCGCGATGCCTTCTTTGCAGGTGGGGCGGCCCCGGCGGTCAGTTTCCAGATCACACCCGAGGCGCTGGACCCCAAGGCTCAGGAGGTGCTGCTGGATATCGACGGGACCGAGGTCAAATATGCCCACACCGCTGCCCCCAAACCGGCGGCCATCACATGGCCCGGTGCCGTGGGCTCGGCCCGGATCATCCTGCAGCCTGTCGTCGACAACACCTCGAACGCGATGACGCGGGACGGGCCTTGGGCCTGGTTTCGGTTGCTGAGTGCTGCCGAAGTGCGCCGCACCAATGTCAGCGACCGCAACCGGGTTGTGTTCAACGTGGGCGGGCGTATCGCGATCTTCCAGCTTCAGTCCGGGTCGGTGCTGAACCCCTTTGCCCTGCCGGCACTGGGTAAATTCAGCTGCCCCAAGTCGTTCTGATGTCGGACGGGTTTGGCGCATTCGGCAAATTCCCTGGCATGGGTGATTTCCTGCGGGTCAACCTGCCTGCCGGGTTTGTGCAGGCCTGGGACACGTGGTTGCAGCAGGGCCTGCTCGAGATCCGCGAACAGCTCGGCGAGGCGTGGACCGACGCCTATATGTCCGCCCCCATCTGGCGCTTTACCCTGCCTGCCGGGGCGGCGGGGGGCCATGCGGTGACGGGCATCCTGATGGCTTCGGTCGATCGGGTGGGGCGGCAATATCCGCTGACACTTGCGATGTGCCATGACGCGCCCAACACGGTTGTTTCGCATCTCGCCAATGGGCGCACGTTCGATCAGCTGGAAAACATCGCGCTCGACGCGCTCGAAGACAGCAGCACCCGCGACAGTGTCACCGCTGCCTTGGCCGACGTGTATCTGGTGACCACGGGCCAACCCACATCGGCCAGCCTGCCCTATTCAGGGCCTATCCCCTTTTCCAAGGCGCTTGCCACGCAGGCGCTGATCCAAAGCCACGGGCCGACACCGGCCATCTGGTCGACGATGATGCGGGATGATTTCCGCATGCGTGCCACCTCCGCCTTGCCCGAGGGACGCGACTTGCGCGCGCTCTTCGATCTCTCCCCAGCCCTATGGAGCGCATCAGGCGTCATGGCTCAAGTATGACTTCAATCCGCTATTCCGCATCCACGCATGTGGGTCACAAACGCAAGGTGAACGAGGATAGTATCCTCGCCTTGCCTGACCAACGCATCTGGGTGGTGGCGGACGGCATGGGCGGTCATGCGGGCGGCGATTTCGCATCGCAAACCGTGGTCGATTCCGTGGCCATGATCGACCCGACGCTGGAACCCGTGCAGTTGTTGCACGCCCTGCGCGACATGCTGGCCAAAAGCCACGAGCGCATTCAAGCCGAATCCGCGGCCCAAGGTGGCGTCACCATCGGATCAACCGTCGTGACCTTTGCTATCGCCGAAGGGCACTTTGCCGCGTTCTGGGCCGGGGACAGCCGCCTTTACCGTCTGCAGGCAGGCGAAATCGAGATGCTGACCACCGATCATTCCTATGTGGCCGAACTGGTGCTGGCAGGCGAATTGTCCTGGGACGAGGCCGAACAGCATCCCCAGTCCAACGCCATCACCCGCGCCGTGGGTGTGGGCGAAGATCTGGAGCTGGAAAAGATCCGCGGCCAGATCCTGCCCGGCGACCGCTTTTTGCTATGCTCGGACGGGCTGACCAAATACGCGACCTTCAACATTCTGAAAAAGATCCTCAGCAGCGAACCTATCGAAACCGTGTCTGAGACCTTATTGCATCTTGCGCTCGAAGGCGGCGGTGCGGACAATATCTCCATCATCGTAATCGACATCCACTAGGATCAGAACCGGGGCAGGGGTCACCCGGTCGGGCGAACAAGAGGGCAAGGCAAGACGTATGGAAAAGGGTGTCATTCCAATCATTCTGGGTGTGATGGGCGTGATCGTCGTCGGCCTCGGCGTGCTGGTCTACCTGCAACTGCGCCCGACGCCCGAAATCCGCTATGAATCCGATGGGGACACCGAATTTGCGGGCCCCGCCATCGACAGCGGCGCGCGCATCGAAATCGAAGTGCTGCGCGCCCAGATCGAAGCGCTTGGCGTGCAGATCGAACAGCTAGAACAGCGGATGCTCGAGAACCGGGCCCCCACCAGCACCGGCCCGACAGGTGGGGGTCAGGATCAGGGCCAATTCATTGGTGACGGGGTGGATTCGATCAGCGGCTCGCATGCGCAGGTGGTTCTGATCGCCAATCGGCGCAACCTCAATAAGGGTCTGCAGATCGCCTCGCCCTCCTACCTCGAAAGCGTGTTCGGCAAGCCGCGCGAGAACCTCACCTCGACCTGTCAGGGGATGACGAACCAGCGCCTCGCCTCCAAGCTCAAGACCCAACAGGTTGGCCCGGTCCGGGTGCGGATGTTGCAACCGGCACTGGATTCCCTTGGCCGCGTGTTTGACCAGATCAAGGCGACGGACGAAAACCTCTATTCCCGCATCAACACGGCAGGGGCCTTGTGCGTGCGCCACATTCGCGGCGCGCCCGGACGAACCTCAACCCATGCCTTTGGCCTGTCACTCGATCTCAACATTGATGGCAAGCTGGACCGGCTGGGCGACGGCAAGACCCAACTGGGCCTGACCATCCTCGCCGATTTCTTCCGGGCCGAAGGCTGGTATTGGGGCGCAGGCTTTTCCCGCGAGGACAGCATGCATTTCGAAGTCAGCCGTGATCTCGTCGAAAAGTGGATTGCCGACGGGCTGCTGTAGCGTGCCTGAAATGGCGATAACGTCAGTTATGTGAATTCCAGGATACCGCGCGTCACTTCAAATCCCATCCAGCTTGGCGATCATCACGCGGTCTGCCGTGTTGCCTGCGGCCATCTCGACCGACCGGACATAGCCGATTTCGGACAGTTCGCGCACCGCGACGTTCAGCACCTTGCTGCGGATATCAAGGATGATCCGTCCATCCGGGGCCACGGATTTCAAAAAGAAATCGCGGTAGGTGTCCCAGGGATAGTGAAACCCGCACGAGATAAAGCTGAACGCGAAATCCAGCTTTTTCAGCTTGAGGACATCCTGTTTCTCGGGGTTCAGCGTCTTGATGGATTTGGCCGGAACGCCGTTGTCGGTCAGCAGTTTCTTGGCGACCTTCAGGCTTGAATAGGCGGCCGCCTCTTCTTCGAAGCCGAAATGGCGCGTGTCGTTGCTTTCCAGATCGATCAGATGCAACACGCTGCCGAAATCGCGGGCAAGGAACAGATCGAACATTGCATAACCACAGCCGATATCGGCGATGGACTTGGGTGCCTTGGCCTCGAAAATCGGGCGCAACTGCAGGTATTCCAGATAAATAAATGCCGCCGCGCGCCGGGCAATCACCTCGGGGCCTATCTGGTCGATCAGATCATTGAGCGGTGTGGAATCTCCACTCATCCACGCCCGGATATAGCGATTGTACTTGGGCTGATCCCGGATCACCTCCGAGCGTTGCAGCACGAGGTTTACGAAATCGTCTTGCTCCAGCGCATCCATGCGGAGGCTTGTGACCGCTTCGGACTCGATTGCCTGCATAGCATCTTCGAACGTAATCATATGAAAACCTGTATTTCTGCGGTGCTATGACTGCACCCTCTCCTGCATGGCTCATACGGCCATTTGCGCGGCATCATAAACAGAAAAACCCGTCGTTAAAGCGTTTCGATTTCCCATTGAGACACGGTTGGTCGTTTTTCGCGGCCGACGACCGGCAGAGGCAGCGCACAGATGATTCAAAGTTAAGTCGAAACGCTACGAAAATGACGGGTGGTTTTCGGTGAAGACGCGGGGCATGCGTGCTATGCGCCGCACAGCCCTGTGCCGACTCTTTCCACATGTGTGCGGACAGGGTAAACACGCAACAGACCAGTTTCGGATATATCGTGCCCGCCTTTATGCCAGCCCTCCGTCCCGCGCCCATCCTTCCGCTGCGGACCCGCAGGGGATGAGCGATCCTGTCCTGCATCGCCGACTGAGCGCACAACCCGTGCCCGGGGGCACCCTGCTGGATGCGGTGATTGCGCAGGCAACCGACGCGCGCCACCTCACCCTGTTTTTCGATGCCAATGTTCAGGCCTCTGCCGTCACTCCGCCACCCGGTGCGACCCTCGTGACGGCCAAAAGCATCGGCGAGGCCCCCATTCTGACCTTTGCCCTGCCCGATGACGCAGCCCTCGCGATCACAATAGACGGCCAGCCCATCGACATCACGCCCAGCCTGCCCGAACACGACCTGTTCGAGGGCCTCAACTGCCTTGCCTCGGTGCGCAATGGGGAAAGTGCGGACACCGTGCTCGACTGGCTTGCCTATCACGTCGCGCATCATGAACTTGAGGGCGTGGTACTGCTCGATCAGGCGAAACCTGGCAGTGACAAACGTTTTGCCAAGGACCTCGCGGCGGGCATCGCGGCGCAGGCGATCTCTTGTACCGTGCTGATCCTGAGCAGCGATGTGCCTCTCGGCCAAGCAGGCCAACCGCCCGAAGGACATCCGTTCAGCGCACCCGGCGCGCCCGGCAAGGACCGGATGAAACTGCCTGATCCTGATCCGTGGTCCGCCCCGCTGGGTGCGTTTGGCGTCTTCGAAATCATCCGCGAACGGTTCCTGCAACGCGCCCGCGCCGTGGCCAATGTGGAGGTCTACGATCTGATCACCCGTGGCGATCTCACCGTGTTCGACACGGCCGTGCGCGCCCAAGGTGGGGTGATCCAGTTGCAGGGCGAACAATGCTATCCGTGGCGCGTGCGCAACGGCGATCCGATCCGCTTTGGCGATCATATCTGCGTGCAATTTGACCGCACCAAAATGCGCAAACGGTTTTGCATCGCACCCGACCGCGCCCCTGACACTGCTGTCTGGCGGCCCGTGCGCATCGGCAATGGCGAGCCGGACGAGGACGCAAACGGCCACTTTTACCGCCATATGTCTCTGCGCCACCCCACACGCGCGGTGGCCAAGATCGTGCCCAAATCCTCGCTGGTGGAAAGCGAGGAACTGCTTAAACGCGCCGCAGACCTCTTCGACCATGACCCCGTGCGCATGCCCGAAGACAAGCTCGACAATGTGCCGAAAGGGCGCGGGCGCTGCGCCATCGTGACCACGATGAAGAATGAGGGGCCGTTTATCCTCGAATGGCTCGCCTATCACCGCTCCATCGGCTTTGACGACATCATCGTCTACACCAACGACTGCACCGACGGCACGGACACGATGCTTGAGATGTTGCAGGCCAAAGGCATTGTGCAGCACCGGATCAACAAATTCGAGGACATGGGCCTCAAACCCCAGCACGCCGCACTGCAATCCGCCGAAAGCGAAAAGGTGATCAAACAGGCCAAGTGGGTCACCTGCATCGACGTCGATGAATATGTGAACATCAAGGTGGGGGATGGCACGCTCGATGCGCTGTTCGCGGCCGTCCCGGACGCCAACATGATTTCGATGACATGGCGGCTGTTTGGCAATGGCAACGTGCATGAATACGTCGATCAGCCCATCACCGAACAGTTCCAGATGTGTGCCCCCGAACTTGCGCGCAAGCCGCATCAGGCCTGGGGGTTCAAGACCCTGTTCCTGACCAACGGCATCTTCAAAAAGCTGGGCGTGCACCGCCCCAAGGGCCTCAAGCCGCAGTTCTGGGATCGCATCAACTGGGTCAACGGGTCGGGCAAGCCGATGCCGCCAGATGTCTATCGCAACGCGTGGCGCTCGACCACGGACACCTATGGTTATGATCTTGTGCAGCTCAACCACTATGCGGTGCGCTCAGCCGAGAGCTTTCTGGTCAAGCGTGACCGGGGTCGGGTGAACCATGTGGATCGCGATCAGGGCCTCGCCTACTGGTTCCGGATGAACAACAACGCCGAGGCTGAAACCTCGATCCTGTCCCGCCTGCCGCGCATGAAAGAAGAACTGGCGCGCCTGATGGCCGACCCGGACATCGCCGCCGCCCATGCCCATTCCGTCGCCTGCCACCGTGCGAAGATCGACGCGCTCAAGGCAACCGAGAACTACGCGAATTTCTACGCTGAACTGACCAGCCCACGGATGGAGAAGCTGTCGACGCTGCACACCCATTTTGGCGCCAACGTGTTCCTGTCCGGTCCCGCCGTGGTGCCTGATGATATCGTGGAGAAACCGCAGGACGAGGACTGGTTCTTTACCGTCGAATTGCAGGGATCGACGCAGCACTAGGGGTTGATGCTTTGCCTGCATCGCAGGCCCCGGACAAAAGCGGCACCCTGTCCATTTTCCGCCACATTGCCTTGCTAAGCCGCTGATTGAGGCACCACTGCACCCATCAGAACTGTTTCAAATACGGAAACAAAGTGCATAATAAGGCCAAAATGGCCACGAAGGCAGACGAGCAGCGCAGGAAAGCCCCGTAAGAGATGGCAAAGTCCGAACAGAAAAAGCAGATCATACGCGAAGCGTGGCGCGCAACGCTGGCCGAGCGGGCCGAAAAGGAGGGGTTTTTCGAGGAAATCGGTCCCCTGCACAAGGCCATCCACATCCCCGAAGAGGGCGAACTGGGCAAGACGCTGGTCGTGGTGTTCGACAACCTTGATGACGTCCGCCAGGATCCCAACCGCCTGCCATGGGCGGTCGATTTCATCTCGGCGCAGGGCTGGTCATCGCTGGGGATTATGGCGCACGGGCCCACTTGGTACCGAGACCCGCACATGTTTGCCTTCTTCGACAATCTGCGGGACGAGAATTTCTTTGATAAATTCGAGCGCGTCGTATTCTACGGCACCTCGATGGGCGGCTATGCGGCGGCCGCCTTTTCTGCGGCCTGCCCCGGTGCCACGGTGGTCGCCATCAGCCCGCAGGCCACCATGGACCGCGACCGCGCCGGCTGGGATCACCGCTATCGTCGTTCGTGGAAACACGACTATTTCGGCCCCTACGGTTATGCGCCGGATATGTCGGTGGATGCAGACAAGGTCTGGATCTTCTACGATTCCCGTATGCCGCAGGACGCTATGCACGCCACCCTGTTTCAGAACCCCAACGTGATCCACATGGGCTGCCCGTTCATGGGCCACGGCATGCTGACGATGTGGCGCGACATGGGCATCCTCAAACCCATCGTTGCCGGTGTGATCAACGACACGCTCAGCCCGACGGATGTACGCCACCTGCTGCGTCAGCGACATGGTTCAAAGATGTATCAAAAGGCGCTGCTGCGGCACCTTGAGGACAGCGACAAGCACCGGCTGCTAATCCGCTACTGCTTTTCCATCCTCAAGATGCGCCCCGCCCCCCATTTCAAACAGGCCGCCCAACGCGCGCGCCAGCACCTGCGGGAAAACGCATGAAACCCCTTCCCAATATCGCCTCTCTCTGGATCGGCGGGCGTTTGTCCTGGCTAGAACAACTGTGCCTGAAATCCTTTGCCGATCAGGGGCACCACATCACCCTGTACAGCTATTCACCCATCCCCAACCTGCCCGAAGGGGTCCACGCGGGCGATGCGGAGGACATCTTTCCCTCCGAACCGATGCTGATCCACGCCCGCAACGGCAGCCCCGCGATCCATGCGGATATGTGGCGCCTGCACCTGCTGGCCAAGACCGACAGCATCTGGGTGGACGCGGATATGTACTGCTATCGCCCCTTCGATTTCGACAGCCCCTTTGTCTATGGCTGGGAAAAACCCGGTCAGGTGTGCAACGCGGTGCTGGGTCTGCCATCGGATTCCAAGACGCTCGTGGGCTTGCTTGATTTCTTCAAGGACGAATACGCCATCGCGCCGTGGCTGAAGAAGTGGCAGCAAAAGGAATTGCAGGCTGAAAAGGACGCGGGCAACCCTGTGCACATGACGGAACAGGCCTGGGGCTTCACCGGCCCGGCCTCAGTCACCTACTTCCTCGAAAAAACGGGCGAGATCGAGCACGCAGAGCCGCAAACCGTGTTCTATCCGATCTCGTTCCCCGACCGGAACCACATGATCATGTCCCGTTTTAACATCGAGGAACGGCTGACCGAACAGACCCGCGGCGTCCATTTCTGGGCCCGCCGAATGAAACCGCGCCTTGAGGAAAAGGAAAACAACACCCCGCGCCGGGGCAGTTTCATGGACGGGCTGATCGCCAAACACGGCATTGACCCCGCCGCTGCCCCGATCCCGGCGAAAAAGAAAGTGTCGAACGCCCCCGTCAATGACCCCGAATTTCAGGCCAAGATCGGGATTGAGGCGCTCAAGGGCGAGTCCTCCATGACCAAGATCTGCCGCGATCATCTCGTCGATAAGCAATTTGTAAAAACCTGCCGCGATACGATCCAGAACAATGCGGCGACGTTGTTTGCGCCCAAGGATGGATAGGATAGTGGCATGAACAAACGCATCGCATGGGCCGATACGCTGGCCGAGATGGGGGCAGAGCACGGCTTTTTCCGCCAACTCGGCGACCAGCACAACGCGTTGTACATCAAGGGCGACAAGACACTTGTGGTGACCTTCGACAACCTCGATGACGTCCGTCAGGATGTGGCCGATCGGATGCCGTGGGGCAGTCAGTTCATCTCGTCACGTGGCTGGTCGTCGCTTGGGATCGGCGCGCATGGCTGGACGTGGTATCGCGACGATGCGGTGCATGATTTCTTTGACGAGTTGCGCGACACCGGGTTCTTTGACCAGTTCGACAACGTGGTGTTCTACGGCACTTCGATGGCCGGATATGCGGCCACCGTGTTCTGCGCCGCCGCTCCCGGGGCCAAGGT
Organism: uncultured Tateyamaria sp.; assembly: GCF_947503045.1. Lineage (GTDB taxonomy): Bacteria > Pseudomonadota > Alphaproteobacteria > Rhodobacterales > Rhodobacteraceae > Tateyamaria. Next base: position 44,309 of record NZ_CANNCF010000008.1, on the reverse strand, counting down.
GCTGGCGATGAACCCGCAGGCCACGCTTGAACGGCGGATCACCTCCGGCTGGGAAACCCGCTATCACCGGTCGTGGAAACAGGATTTTTCCGGGCGCTATTCCTATGGCCCCGACCAGTCGGCGAGCGCCGAGGTGGTCTATCTGTTCTTTGACCCCTACGTGGCCGAGGATGCGATGCACGCGGCCCTTTATCAGAACGACAACGTGGTCAAGATCCGCTGCCGCCATTTCGGCCACGGTCTGACCAGCGCCTTTAATCGCATCGGTAAGCTCAAGGATACGGTCGAGTTGTGCGTGAACGGCCGCCCCGAAGCGTACGAGATCTACAAGTTGATGACCGCGCGCAAGGAACTGCCGCGCTATCAGAAATCGGTCCTGAACAAGCTGCTCGAACGTAAGCATCCCCTGCTCATCCACCGCTGGTGCCGCAAGGTGATCGAGATGTCAGGCGACGACCAGCGGCCCCATTTCCGCCGTGCCATGAAACAGGCGGCCAAGTCGCTACGACCGGATCAATTGTGAGCGACACGCCGCATTCCCTGCCCGCGTGGTACGCCGAAATTCCCGCCGATCAGCGCAGCGAGGATTTCCACCAACGGGTCGGCACGGCGGAGCTTCTGCTGTGCGAGCGGGATACAAAACAGCTGATCATCAGCTTTGGGCAAGCGCAAGACACCGATCACCCCGAACTTGACTGGCCCGCATGGACCGACCGTCTGGCCCGCCAAAAAGGGTGGAGCCATCTGGCCATTCTCGCCCCCAAGGACACATGGTTTCGTGATCCCCACCTGATCCAGACGCTCGAACAACTCCGCGATCTGGGATTCTTCAAACGGTTCAAGGATGTCGCCCTTTTCGGCGCGGCCAAGCATGGCGGCGGATTTGCCGCCCTCGCCTTTGCGCCACTCATCCCTAGTGCCACCATCATCGCCTTTGATCCGCAATCCACGCTGCGCCCCACATCCGTCCCGTGGGAGGATCGGTTCAAACCCCAGGCCCCCACCGACTGGTCCCTGCCCTATTCCGACGCCACCCGCGCGCTGACCAACACGAAACGCGCCTATGTCGCCTATGACCCCTTTTCCCGGCAGGACGCCCAGCATGTCGCCCGCCTGCCGGCCAAGCGGATCACGCCCCTGCGCGCCGTTGGCCTTGTGGATGACATCGGCATCGCGCTGAAACGGCTGGGCCTGCTTGATGACCTTGTGATCGCGGCTGTCGCAGGCACGCTGGACCCCGCCGACTGGTATCCAAAACTGCGCGCGCGCCGCGATCTCTACATCTACCGGCGCGGGATGGAGGGCCACCTCGCCGCCCGTGGCAAAGACGCGCGCGCCGCAGATTTCGTCGCCGCCTTTCGCAAACGCACCCGTGCGCGCAAGGCCCAAGAGGAACAGGCCCCTGCCCCCGCGCCCGCACCGCCAAAAGCGCAAACATCCGTTCCGGAAGATTTTCCCGACCGGCCCGAGGCCCCTGCCCTCGGCGGGCGGCGCTGGCCGCGCACTCTTGGAAATGTCTGGGCCCTGCGCGATGAACCCACCGGCTTTCGCTACCTCTCCGACCAATACGAAGGGCGGGTCATGGGGTTCGAGGAACGGCGCGAGGTCACGCTTGGCGAAACCCACCCGCTCGCCCTTGGCATCGCCGCTTTTGGCAGTCGCGCCGGGCTGCCGCGCCCCTTGCCGGAGGATTTCCGCTATCACGTGGTGGACGAGGCCCTGTCGGGGCGCGCGGCCCCCTGTCAGGCGCGATCCCACGGAGCTGCCACACAGCGTCTCGCGGCCGAAAAACGTTACGCCTACCGCACCCTCATCGCCCTGTCGCAGCCGCAGGCAGGCATCGTCGCGGACGAGGCCCTGCCCGAAAGCCCGCTCTACCAAACCCTCCTCCAAAGGATCAGCGCCGCACGCGACGCCCTCCAAGGCTGGAACAAGGGCTTTCATCTTGATCGCATCGCGCTCTCTCTCCTCTCCGGCGCACCCGGCACGTCACTGCAAGATGCCATCGAACACTACGGAACTGTCGCGCACGCCCTGCGCCATGACGCCGCCGTTGCCGCAGGACAGGCGAGCTTTCCCCTGATCGTCACCTCACAAAGTGCCGGCACCGCGCGCGATGGCAGGTCAGAAGTCATCCTCGCCGAAGGGCAGCTTGATATCGCCCACCCGGCCCTTGGCCTGATCGTTGCAACTCCCACCTATCCATACCCGCTGATGGACGACATGCCCGCAACGCTGACCCCCGCCGCAAATATGGAGGTGGATGAACTCGAGGCGCTGGCAGTGGCCATCGTGCAAGACGGCGGGCGCTGGTACTGCCCTTCGATGCGCGAAGCACAAGCAATGGGGCGCACGATCAAAGTGACCTTTTCCACCCTCGCCCCGTTGGTGCTGGGCGACGGCCCGCACGGCTTTGCGCTCAGCAGTGAAGGCCCCGCCATCGCAGGCGTGCAGGTGAGCGGAAACGAGGCGACCCTGACCCTCGACGGCGACCTGCCGGACGGGCCAATGCACGTCACTTACGCATGGGGTGCCACCGCCCCGACCGGCGAAAACCGCTTTGCCAACACCGGCGCAATCCGCGATGCGTGGACACGCCCCAGCGTCATGCAGCCGGGCACCCCGTTGCACCGCTATGCCCTGTCGGGGCGCGTTGCGATCACGCGGGGGGGCAAGGCATGAGCGCGCGCAAGAACATCCTGCTGATCAGCCTCGATGACGCGTTTTCATACTGGAAGTACCGCTCTGCTTTTGGCGCGGAACTCCAGACGCCGAACCTTGATCGCATCTGCGCGCAATCCACCGCCTTTCACTCCGCCTATTGTCAGGTGCCGGTTTGCGGTCCGTCCCGGTCCAGCCTGATGTCTGGCCTCACCCCGCACCAGCTGGGCATCTTCGACAACTACACCAACGTCTTTGACGTGCTGCGTCCCGAACAGATGTGGTCTTACCGGTTGAAACAGGACGGCTATTACTGCTCGAACGCGGGCAAGGTGCATCACCGCTTCAAACCGCTGCCCGGTGCGATCCACAATGTCCTTTATTCCCATGGCCCTGAGACGCTGAATATCGGACCCGGTAAGAACGCCAAGATCAAGAACTATGGCGGGCTGATGAAAGGGCACGGCACCACCGATCCACGCTTTGACGACCGCTATTACGACGCACAAAGCGCCGCCTCGGCCGTCAAGTTCCTGCAAGGGTATGACCGCCCCGCGCCCTTTTACCGCGAGGTCGGGTTTTACCACCCCCATTCGCCTTACAAGACCCCCGCCCGCTTCAAGGACATGTATGACGAGGCCTCGTTCCTGCAGCCCGAAGCCTGGAACGCGCATGACAAGAACGCCTTTGCCGACCAGTTCATGGCCGAAAACATGGACAGTTCCGATCTGGTCCTCTGGCAGAAAAGCGTGCGTAACTACTTTTCTGCCTTCACCCATGTGGATGAACATCTGGGCCGGGTCTGGGATGCGCTCAAGGCCTCCGATCATGCCGACAATACCATCGTGATCCTGCTGGCCGATCACGGGTATCATCCCGGCGACAAGAACCGGTTCCGAAAATATACGCTGTATGAAGAGGCCGCAGGCGTTCCCATCATCATCCACGACCCCGACCGACCCGAGGGCCGCGCGATCACCGATCCGGTTGCCTTGCTCGATATCGGGCCGACAGTGCTCGACTATGCCGATTGTCCGCCGATGCAGCACGCAGCCGGGAAATCCTTGCGCCCGCAGGTCGAGGGCGCGCGCGATCCCGACCGCGCCGTGCCGACCTTCTTTTTCGGCAGTGCCTCGATCCGCAAGGGAAAGTATCGCTACACCCGTTATCTCGACGGCTCGACCCAGCTGTTTGATCTCAGCACCGATCCCTGGCAACTGCACGACCTCTCAGGCGGTGACGCAACCCCCGACATGCACCGCGCATTGGTCAGAACCTGCCGCCGCCACGGGCTCGAAATCATCGACACGCACACACCAGAACCCGAACCCAACGCCTATTGCACGGTCACCCAAGGGGTGCTGCCGCCGACCACCCTGCCCGCACAGGGCGCGATTTCGGTTGGCAGCCTCAGCGCGCAAGATACCAGCCCCGGCTTTCGCAAGAACTTTGCCATATTGCGCGAAAACGGCACGCTCGGCCTGCCGGACGGGGTGCGGGGGCTGTATCTGGCGGCGGATTACAAGACCGGGGCCGATTATTTCGGAGTCACCGGCAACGACCACGGCAACCTTTACAACTTCATCGGCGGACACAATCGGTTCCTCTTGGATATCGACTGTGGCAGCGGCGACGATACCATTCTGGGCCATCTCGACCAGTTGCGCGCACGGCTGAACGCGGGCGACAACCACGTCACGACAGGCCATACGGGCAGCGAAATCTGGGCCGGATCGGGCCGCGACCGGATCGAGACCGCAGACGGGCACAACCGCATCCATGGCGGCAGCGGCGACATGGCGGTGATCACCGGCAAGGGCCACGACATCGTCACCACGCATTCCGGCAAAAACCGCATCTTGTGTAGCGATGGCGTGACCGAAGTGATCGTGCAAGGCGGCCAGAACCGCATCGAGATCACCGGCGGCGACATCACCCTGCGCATCCGCCGCACCGGCCTGCCCCAGACCATCCTCGGCCTCAGGGACGGGCATGTGGACCTGACGGATTGGGACATCCTCGGCCCCATCGACGTGACCCTGCAGGACAACGGCGACACCTGCGCCACCGCAGGCGGCGAACACATCCGCTTTGTCGCAACCAAACCCGACATCGTCAAAAGTGCGATCATGGCAGGCCCGCTGTGACGCACCGATCAAAGCACCCGAGCAGGGAAAGACGCATATGCCCAGATTGATCCTCCACATCGGCTCGCAAAAGACGGGATCGACCTCGATCCAGACCTTTCTGACCCAGCATCCCGACAAGATGGCCGAGGCGGGACTGTCCTACGTCAAGGCCGGGCGCGGGCCTGCCGCGCATAACAAGCTGGCGTTCAAGCGCGATACCGAACAGTTCCCTGTGCTGATGAAACGGCTGGTGGCCGAAGTCGAAAACGACCCCGACAAAACCCACGTGATCTCTGCCGAGATGCTGTTCACCACCCGCATGGCCCGCTCCATGGCCGAATATCTGCCCGACGATTTGCGCGCCGAGACGCAGGTGATTGCCTATATCCGCCGTCAGGACAAATTCCTTGAGGCGATGTATAAACAGGTGGTCAAAACGGGCCGCTTCAAGGGCACGGCCCAGCAATACGCGCAAAAGCGCGAGACGGCGCTGATGTATTCCAAGATTCTCGGCACCTATGCCGACGGGTTCGGGGCCGACAACGTCAAGGTGCTGCCTTACGAGCGTCCGCAATTTCTCGAGGGCGACGTGATCCTCGACATGTGCGGCCATCTGGGCATGAGCAACGTCACCCGCGACGACCTGCCCGAGAAATTTTCCAACATAACCCTGTCGCGCGAAGTGTCCGAAATGCTGGGCCTGATCAGCAACACGACCGATATCAACATCGCCGAGCTGATCCGCGTGATCATCCGTAACGAGGCCGAAGGCGCATTCTATTCCGGCGACAGCTATTCCCCGATGGAACGGCGCGAGATCGCGGACAAGTACGTCGAGGACAACGAATTGGTGCGCGCCACCTACCGCCCCGATCTCGACTCTCTCTTTGATCTGTCGGACCTCGCGGGCGACCTCGACAATGCAGGCATCCCGCCCGAGGAACAGGTGAAACGCCTGCGTCAGGCGCAGATCGCGGTATTCGAGGCGATTGGCCAGTCCCACACCTCTGTGTGCGAACCCGGGTAGCAGGGATGATGACGCTGATCCGCCCCAAAAGTATCGCATTTGCCAAGCGCAGGACAGGACAGCTTGACCTTGATCTTTACCACCCCGGCGGCGGGCAACGCCCCCTGATTCTGTTCGGCTATGGCGGCGGTTTCACCAAGGGCGCGCGCGGGGCCAATGTGCATCAACCTCTGGTCCAGCGGCTGTGTGCGGCGGGCTTTGCCGTGGCAGTGCCGGATTACCGGCTGAAAACCGGCGCGAATGACGTGGATGCGGACACTCTGACCCAGATCACCCGCATCGCCAACCGGGTAGACAAGCAGGGATGGGGGCTGAAACGCCGCCTGTTCGATATCCGCCTGTTCACTGCCTGCGAGGACCTGTCAGACGCGCTGCGCTTTTGCCGGGCCGAGGCTGCGGCGCTGCAGATTGCACCGCACAAGATCGGCATGTTCGGCATTTCGGCGGGCGCGCTCGCAGGCAACACGCTGTGTTATCCCCCCGGTGTCTGGCGCGCGCAATTCGCGCAACCGGACGCGATGGTGTCACTTTGTGCCCCTGTCGTGCATCCGTGGCGGATCAGGGCGGATGGCCCACCCTTGATGATCCTGCATGGGCGCAAGGATCGGATCGTGCCCAGCGTGGCAAGCATTGCCACCGCCGAGGCCGCGCGGGCCAGCAGCGCGCCGATCACTGTCACCATCCCGCCAGATGCGCCCCATGTGGGTATCGACACTTATGTGCTGACGCGGCACGGGCGCAATGGGCAGTTGTTCATCGACGATATGATCGACCATCTCAGACGCCATACGACGCCGACCTGAGGCGGTCAGAGGCGGAGCAGAGTCACGCCTTCGATCGCGGCCACCTCTTTGAGGTCGGCGGCATAGTGGGCGTCCATCTGCGCCTGCAACTCGTCGCTCCAGCCGGGGATGACGATCTCGGTTTCCACCTCGTCCTCCTTGGCAAAACGTTTGAGAAAGATGCCGATCACGCGGGCACGCAATGCGTCAGGCATGTTCGGATGGCTCTCCAGATATTCGGCAAGGCGCAGGCCGCCTTCCTCGTTCATCAGGATTTTTGCCACGTGAATCTGAGCGTCGATTGAAAAATCGGCATCCGTTTGGGACGTCGCCTGCAACACCCGGTTCCAGATCATCGGCGACTCCTCGGCCGTCCACGCGATGATCGACGCCTCGGGGCAGCTTTCGCGCAATTCGCGCAGTACCACCGCCCAGTGCAGCTGGAACGGGTCGGGTGTCATCACATCGATGCCGGGATATTCCTCGCTCGACCAGGCTTGCGACAGCATCACCGCCGGATTGCTCAGCGAAAGGGCAAAGGTCACGGGCGCGGGGGCGAAGACGCTGCGATAATGCGCCGCGCGCGGGCCTGCCTCGAAAAACCAGTCTCCGGCCGGGCAAAAATGCGGTGGGGGTTGCATCAGATCAGTGATGCGCAGGACAAAATGCAGATCGCGCTCCGGGTCCAACTGGTCCAGCCCCAGCATCGCGTTCAGCTCGTCCGGGCTAGCCGGGGTGCCGTCAAAGGCAGCGACCCGCGCCGCCAGCACATCGCGATAGCGCTTGGGGCGGGGCACGACGATGCCGCGCGCGTCCAACCCCTCATCGGCCAACATGCTCCAAATCAGCGGCAGACCACCGTCAAACCGCGTCCCGAACTGAAGCGTGTAAGAAATCTGTCGCGCCACACCGCACCCTTGCACATGCGCGCAACCCACGAACGGGGATGCGCCAAACCGGTTTTCCGGGGCAATACGATAAATGGACCGCGGTGGCCAGATGCCGCGCGCGTCCGATCCGGGCTTAGGCCGCTTCGGTCAGGGCCGCACGCACCTTGCCAAGGGATTCCATCGCCGCGGCGCGAATATTGACCGCCTTGAACCCGTTGCCGTCATCCACGATCTGAAAGAACGGGTTGTCCAACTCAGTCTGGAACTCGGCAAGCAGGCCAGCGGCATCCGCCTTCAGCTTTTCGCGCTTTTCGCCATCCGGTTCCTGCACAAGCGCCTCCAGCGCATTTTCAAGCCGCCCATCGAGGTTCTTGATATAAGAGAACAGGTGGTCCGAGGCGTTGGCGATGTCGGGGAACTCCTCCTCATCACAGGCCGACACGATGGCGTCCTGCAGCTTGGTCAGCTCGGCGCGCAAGGTCGAACGGGTCTTGACCCAGTCCAGACGCGCACGCACGAAGGGCACCACATTGGCCGGGATGTCCTTTTCAGCGGCACTCAATTGGTCGGCTTCGGCCTCCGCGATCAGCTTTTTCAGACCCGGCACGGCCTTCATCGCCCCGGCATAGTCTTCGGCCTCGCCCTTTTCGGTGAAGTAGGCGAGGACCGCGCGCAGCTTGGTTACATCGCCCAGATTGCGGGCCAGCAGGTCCAGCGCCACGGGTTCGAGGTCCGCACGCGCATCGCGCCACTCCATCCCTGCATCAGTGGCGTTGTCATCCTGGACCGCGTCGGCCTCCGGTTTCTGTTCCGCCGCTTCGCCCTGCCCTTCGGCGCGGGTCAGCGCGTCATTCAGTGCCTTGACCGTGCCGGTCGCCTTCTTGACGTCACCGTCACCGATCTGACCGACCAGCATGCCATGCGCCGTCATCAGGCGCGCGGCCCCGTCGGCATTCTCAAGCGCGCCAATCCGCTTTTCAAGCTGATCAGCCGCCTGACGCAAGCGGGCCAGCGCGGGATCTTCCGGCGCGGCGTCATTGCCTTTGGCCGCCAGCTTTTCCAGCGCCTCTTCGAGCCGGGTCAGCATATTGTCCGCGGCATCCAGATCGCCGGACTTCAGCCCGCCCAGCACAGTGCCAAAGCCTTTGGTCAACGGTGCCTGCGCCTCGTTGGGAAGGTCGGCAATACCGGTCTTCACCTGTTGCGCACGCGCGGTCAGCTTCTTGAGGCGTTCCGGATCGTTGTCATCCTCTTCGTCGTTTTCAGCCGCTTCATCGGCTTCGTTTTCCTCGCCATCATCGTCTTCCGCGTCCAGCTCAGGATCCGGCTCCAGCTCCTCGATATCCTCCTCGAGAATTTTGCCGTCCTTATCCATGACGATGACGTTCATGGGCAGTTTTTCGAACTTCAGCAGCTTCTTCAGCTTTTTGGCCATCTGCGGCAATTCGCGTTCGCAGGTCATCATCATGATGCGGCCCTTGGCGCGGGCGGTGCCGTATCCCAGTTTGCTGCCGGTGCCCTCGGCCCGGGCCACGCGGCCCATCACTTCGGGCTTTTTCTTGCGATCCAGAACAAACACGTCCTCTTTGGGATCGTTGCCCGGGCAATAGGCAAAGTTCAGATCACGCTTTTTCGCGATCTTGACCATCTTTTTCAGCTCAGGACCTTTGAGGGCAATACCCGCCATGATCTATTCCTTTGTCTCGCAATCAGATCCCCGCCAGCAGACCGGCAGAGTCGTTACATTCAGCCTACACAAAATCTGAAATCTGACAATTCCCTAAGGGGGATCAAAGGCTCTGACGATCCACATCCATACGCTGGTGAAGAATGCGGACCACCTCGACCCCGGTTTCGCTCTGACGCAGATAAAGCACGTGGCGCCCACTCAGCGCCTTGCGGTATCCGGGACGGACATGGGCGACGTCCTGCGTGGGTGTAGCACCGGTGGCAATCCCGGCGCAGGCAGCGATCAGCGCACGGACATAGGCCTCGGCCTGATCCGCGCCCCAGGTTTTGACAGTGTAATCCCAGATGTCATCCAGATCGGCGCGCGCGGCAGGCGTCAGCCGCCAGTCGTTCATCCTGCCCCGCGCCGGTCCGCCACATAGGCGTCGACGTCAAAGGGCGCGGCGGGGCCAGACGCCTCGCCCGCCTCAAGTGCTGCACGCAGGGCCGTCATCTGTGCCTCGCGTTCTTCCAGCAAGCGCAGGCCGGACCGGACCACGTCACTTGCCGACGCATAGCGCCCGGCGGCCACCTGCTCGGTGATGAACTGTGCGAAATGGTCGCCAAGGGCGACAGAGGTTGTGCGGGTCATAAAGCAAATGTAGCAAAGATTGCTACAGGATCAAGAACGGGCCAGCAGCGACAGTATATATAGTGTCACCAAATCCGGCACTGATCAGCGCAGAACGCCCGATCCACCGATGGACAGCTTGGGCTTGGGCTTCGCTGCAGGCTTGGGCGCCGGGGCCGGAGCGGCAGCACGGGGTTGCGTGCGCGTGGTCGTCGACGCAGGACGCGATGTGGTGCGCGCCGGGGCAGCGCGCTGAACCGCCACCGGGGTCGGACAGGCCACATCACCGTTCAGAATAATGGCGCGGAACAGCTCTTGCGTCGGGGCCTGATCCGGCCAGTCGACGGATGCAAGCTGTTCGAAATATTCCCCCACGGACCGGCGCGAACCCGGCCCCCACGCCCCGTCGATGCCAGAGCGGTAGCAGTTCATCCGGGCCAGTTCAGTCTGCAGCACGGTGGGCAGCACATCCGCATCCGGGTCCAAATGGCCCTCTTGGATCAGACGCTCGAACAGGATCGGATCGTTTTCCCGCATCGCCTCGCGGGCAGCCAGATCATCAAGCGAAAACGAGACCTGCTCAACCGTGGCCGGCAACAAGTTTTCCAGCCCGAATTCCTCTTCCTGACCCGGCGCGATCAGGCCAAGGATGATTGAAGGCTGCGGCAGACCAGCAGACACACGGGCGGCCGCCGGGGTCGCGCCCAACTGTACAGCGTCGAACACCGGTGCGGCATCCGCGACAAAGGACGCAACCACCAGATTGTCACCCTCATCGGCCACGTCAAAGCCGATTGGCGCAATCTCAAGGCCCTGTGCCAGTGCGGCAGGGGCAGAGTGCAGGGCCATCGCGGCCACAAAACCAGTCAGGACAGGTCGGCAGGAACGAAACACGGTCGAGTCACCTCGGGGTTGAAATCACGGCCAAAGCATAGCCTGCAAAGGATAAAACTGCAAAGTATAGTACGGGTCAGGACCCGCCGATTCTGAAAAATTTCTGCAAAACTCAATACAACCATAAGTAATATGTCGTTGCGTCACGTCGGTGAATTGGCAACAATCCGCCACAAGGCTTTGAAATTGTACGCGGAAAAACCCCTAAATCGGCAAACTGTTGCCACAATTCCCCATTTGAGACAATTTGAAATCCTTTCCCCCTCACGAATTGCCAAAGCCGTGCTATATCAAATGGCATGAAACACGTAGCTCTCCTCTCCGTATCGCTTGTCGCTCTCTCCGGCACAGCAGGTCTGGGTCTCTCCGCTCTGCACGAATTCAACATGAATGTGCAGACATCGGCACTTGCCACTCCAGACAATATTCCCGCCGACAGCGGGTTTGTGATCCCTGAATATGTGCCGGATGCGGCGCAGTTCACCGCTTTGGCCCCCGCGCTCAAGGCGCCGGTTGTCCCCGAGACACCTGCCCTGGCTCCGGTGGAAACCGCAGCGCTCGGTGATTTCGAAATAACCCCCGAGGATGTCGCGCCCGAAGCGTCGGCGCCTGTCACCGCCCCATTGGCCCCCGCCGTTCGCGAAGCGATCCGCCCACCGGCCAAGTCGCTGGGCAAGACGCGCTCGTTCAAGACAGCGCCAGTGATTGTGGATCAGGCCCTGACGCACACGCCTGACGCGGCCACGCGGATCGAATACGTCATCGGCGTCTACCGCTAAGGCGTTGTAACAGGTTTCAGACCACGCGGGATTTCTCCCGCGTGCTTTGGTACAAGCTCCCAATCAATTGTTGACACGCTTCGGCGTAACCTCGCTAATGCGCATATCATTTCGATGTGCGCAATTACTGGAGGTTCACATGAATCGTACGCTTTTGGCATGTAGCCTTGCCCTTGTCCTGACCGGCACATCTGCCTTCGCCCAGGACGCCACACCCGAAATTTCCCTCGAACTGAACCGCGCCACGCCCTCCTCCGAAGGGGGATGCCAGCTGGTGTTCTTTGGCCAAAACGGTCTGGATCAGGATTTCGAGGAAGTCACATGGCGTCTGGCCGTCTTCGGCTCGGATGGCGTGTTCCGCAACCTGCTGGGCCTGCCGCTGGGGGCGCTTAGTGCGGGAAAACGCCGGGTTGTCCAGTATAACCTGCCCACGGCCTGCGCCGAACTCTCCGAAATCATCGTCAATGACGTGGCCAGCTGCGCCCTTGCAGGCAACAGCGGTACCGACAGCGACGCCTGCCTGACCCAGTTGACTGTGACCAGCCGCACCGATATCGCCTTCGGTCTCTGACCGACCTCACCCGGCCCCAAACGAGAACCATTATGTCCATTTTTCAGATTGCTTCCCTTGGTGTTTACAGCCTTCTGGCGCTCCTGTCGCTCGTCGCCATCGCCATCGGGCTCTACAAGATCGCGCAATTTGCCCGGCTTGGCGTCGGGCGCCGATCCGAGGCTGAACGGATTCTGGATGACTGGCTGAATGGCCGGGTGGACGAGGCGATCAGCGCAGCCGGGCGGCGGCGCTCGGTCCTGTCGCGCATCCTTCAGGCGGTGTTTTCGGGCATTCAGGCCCGCCCCGCCGATGTGACCTATGCCGAAGAACTCAGCCGCCAAACCGCGATCATCGAACTCGCCACGATGAGCGAGCGGATGCGCGCGCTCGACATGGTGGTGCAGGCCGCTCCGATGCTCGGCCTTCTGGGCACGGTTGTCGGTATGATCGACGCCTTTTCCGTACTCGCCGTTGCCGAAGGGGCGGTCGACCCAGCCACCCTCGCGGGCGGTATCTATGTGGCCCTGACCACCACGGCGGCTGGGCTGATCGTCGCGCTCTTTGCTTTCTTCATCGCCACCTGGCTCGAGGGTCGGATCGACCGCGAACGCAACATGATCGAAGCGCTGATGTCGGCGGCCATCCACGGACGGGTTGACCCGAATTCGGCCAAGTAACCGGGGCCGCACATCATGGCATCTCGAAGAGCCCCCCTGCCCGAGCGCCCCAGGCGCTACAGGTTTGTGCTGACACCGCTGGCGGATGCCATGTTTCAGCTGCTGATCTTCTTCATGCTGTCCTCAAGCCTCGCCCCCTACTCCCTGATCACCCTCAAAACCGCCGCCGAACCGGTGTCCGAAGAGGATGCGACTGCGGCAGGTCCCGGCAACGATCCGAACCAGCCCGCCCCGCCCACACAAGCAGCCGATGTCACGCTCTGGACCGTGGGCAATGGCACCGTGCGCTCCGCCGGGCTTGATTACGACATCGACCAACTCTCGGCCCTGGCCGAAGCGCTGAGCGAAGGTGCGCCGGGCAGCGTCGTACTGATCGTGACGTCAGAGGCGCGGGTGCAGGATGTCGCCAGCGCCCTCGAAGCACTGGAAGGGGCCAATGTCGGCGCCGTCCAGATCAGCCGCGGGGGGGCATGATGTCCAAGACCCGCCTGCCCCAGGTCCGCCGCGCCAAGGCCATCGACTCATCGCTTGCGATCGTGAACATCGTGCTGCTGCTGATCTTCTTCTTTCTGGCCACAGGCACGCTGATCAGCTCGGACTCGGTCGAAATCGACCTGCCCGAAACCTCCGAATTGCCCCTTGATCTGCTGCCCAAGCCGCTGCTGACCATCGACGCCAACGCCAAAATGGCCCTTGATGGCATCCCGCTCGAGGTTGGCACATTGGCCGAAGCGCTGATCGACTATCCGACCCTGCACGTGCTGGCCGACCGCAACCTGGGCGCCGGCACCCTGCTGGATCTGCTCGCCGCCGAAGAACTGATCGCCGTTAGCGTCAAGCTGGTGACCCTGCACGGACAAGCCGCCGGGGACGATCCATGAGCTTTCTGCCTCACGGCTCCCCCCGCGCCGTGCCCTGGTACGGCTCCTTCGTCGCCTCGCTTCTGGCACATGCGGGGATCGTGTCTTTCGTGCTGTTTTCCGGCGTTGTCGTGCTGGTCCCGACTCCGCCCGAACCCGAAACGCCCGAAATCACCGTCAGTCTCGAAATCCTCGACGCCGCCTTTGTCGAAGAACTGGAACCGGTCGATGACAGCAATCTGGTGCCCGAAGACGCTGAAATAACCGCGCCCGACGACATCGACGCAGAAACCCCGGATGACCTCGCCGCGCTCGCCCCGGACGAGGATCTGCTCGCCCCCGAAGAAGAGCTGCTCGAACCCGAGTTGGAAGCCGCTGAACCGGAACTGCTGGAACCCGAACCGCTTGAGCCGGAAGTGAGCGAGCCCGAGGTCGTGGAACCCGAACCTCTTGAACCCGAGATCAGCGAACCCGAAGTGATCGATCCCGAGCCGACGCTGCCCGAAGTGGCCGAGCCGGAGGTGATCGAACCCGAACCCACAGAGCCAGAAGTGGCCGAGGTCCTGCCCGACCCGGAGCCTGAGCCGCTGCCCGAACCTGAACCCGAGGTCGTCGAACCCGAACTGACGGAACCAGAGCCCGAAGTCGTGGCCGAGGCGCCCGACCTGCCCGATCCAACCCCTCTGACTCCGCTGGCACCCGAACCCACATCGCCTGAAATCGAGGATCTGCTGGCCATCGACGACGCCGTCGTCAACCCGCTGGGCGAAGGCGGCAGCGGCGTGCTGCCTCCGGATGATGTGCTGCCCCTGCCCGAAGATTTCGCGGCCCTCGTCCCCGAACCAGAAGCACCCGAAGCGGTCATTCTGGAACCCGATCCCGTGGAAGAATCCGCGCCCATCGTGCTGCCGCAAGAGCCCGAAGAGGCCCCCGAGGAACCCGAATTGCCCGAGGCCGATCCGCCCATCGACCTGGCTGAGCCAGAGCCTGAGCCAGAACCAACACCCGACCCGGAACCAGAGCCGGTTGAAGAGATCGCAGAGGAAGCAGCCGAGGAGGCCGCAGAGCCACCAGAACCTGAAGTACCCGCAGCACCGGCGGTGCAGGCGCTGGCCAACCCCTCCGCCTCTGACGTGGCCATCGGTCAGCTGTTGCGCCGCATCCGCGCCACCGCGCAGGAACAGTGCACGCTCGCCCTGCCCCGCCGGGCCGGGGGTGACGCGCTGGCAGGGCTTGCGATGATCGGCGCGGACGAGGCGGTGCTGGACGCACAGGCCCAGGTGATCGTCAACGGGCTGGACTTTGCTCCCGTGCAGACGCGCGAAATCCTCGATCCACGCCAATGCGCCTCGCTTGACGCCCTGCGCGCCAGCGACAGCTATCCGGCCAACCGCATCGGTCTGTCCATCGACACGGCCACCCTGCTCAGCGGTGACGCACTGACGGGCCGTGTGCTGGGCGCTGGCGGGCTGTTCGTGACGCTGCTTTTGGTGGATGACAATGGCGTGGTGCAGGACCTCGCGCCTTTCGTATCCCTTGATGGCAACACGCCGGTGTTCGACGCGCCCGTGGCACGTTCCGGCCCGGCGCGCGCCACGCGGCAGGTGCTGGTGGCCATCGGCACCAGCGACGCACCGCTCGACCTGTCCGGCCGGATCGGACAGGAGGCGCAGCAGGTCTTTGGCTCTATCCCGTCCGAGACATTGCAAAGCATGGTCTTCGGGGTCGCAACCTTCGACGTGCAGTGATCCTGCGCCAAAAGCCGCCGAATTTGCCTCCTCCGGGTGAACTATATTGCCAAGGCAAAGCCGCCGTCGCTAGCCTTGGGCATTAACGTAAGTCATTTGAATGCCCGGACCCCAGACATATTGGCCTGCGTGCCGGGTCGAAAGGATATGAAATGTTCCCAACCAGCGTATTGAACGCGATGGCGCCCGTCCTGTTGGCGCTGCCCCTGACCAAACATATCGAGGACGCCTGCAAAGAGGCCTCCAAGGAAATCCAGAAAAAGGCCAAGTCCCTTCCGGCCAAAAAGATCACCGAAAAGCTGATCGAGGGGATTGTCTGCAAACAGGCCGGCAAGCTGGATCAGACCGTCACCAAGGTCACCACCGGCATGCTCAAAAAGCAACTCGACAAGACCAAGAAGGACGTCGAGAAAGAGATCGAAAAGAAGGGCGCCGACACCTCGCAAGGGGTCGCCCTCACTGGCCTGCGCGAAGATCTGGATGCCGCCAAAAAGCAGCGCGAAGCCATGGAAAAAGGCAAGCCGATCAAGCTGCCCAAACCCAAGGGCGGTGGCATGCATGTGCCGATCAAGTTCAAGGTGCTGTCCAAGGACAAGATCGAACTGGATATCGAGCTTTTCCTCGGCGTCGATCTCAAGGCCGTGCCCAAGGGCAAGCTGCCGATCACCTACGGCGTCATCGGCCTTGGCGGGCGGTTCTGACCGCGCACCCTACCCCACATAACAGCCCTGCTCACGGCACAAAAAAACCGGGCCGCATTGGCCCGGTTTTTCCGTGTTTGGTAACGGTTGAGGCCGGATCAGGCCATCTTGCGGCGCATCACGCCAAAGGCAAAGATACCGGTCAGCAGCAGCGGCAGACCTGCAGGCAGTGGCACCGCTGGTGGGTTGGTGCTGACAAAGTCGATGCTGTTGATCTGAAGCGTCTCGCCGGTCGACCCTTTGCCGATCAGAAGGCGCAGCGGTGCCGCCGAGTTAAAGCCCGGCAGAACGTTCCGGCTGACAGTCGTGCCGTTCACGTCAAGGCTGGTCGTTCCGGCAATCAGATCGAAAGAAAAGGTCATGATACCCTGTTCGCCGATTGCGGTGCTTGACGCGATGTTTGTGGCTCCGGCAAATGCACCAACTTCGGCGAAGGTGACACCATCGGACGTATGCGCGCTTGAATAGTTGCCAATGCGGCCGCCATCCCAAAACCCGTAGCTGTCGAAATTCGTACCGTCAAAAAGGCCGATCCAGAAATCTGAATCGCCGCTCACCCGGGTTGTATCCACGGTGATCGATCCGCTCGACGTAAATCCAAAGGCAGACAGCGAGGCGTCGACAATGACCTGGTTTGTCGGAGGGCCCGAGAACTGGATGGACGTTCCCACTGTGCTCGCGCTGCCGTTCGGAAGGGCGATATTGGGATTTGCGGCAAGGTCGGACCCGTTGATGGGTGCGGCCTGAGCCATGCCTGAGGCGAATGTGAAGGCCACGGCCAATGCTGTCAAAAAGCGCATGTATTACTCCTGGTAGAATGCGTTTACTGGTTATGATTATGCGTCTTGATGCTGGCAGAAATGTGGCCTGTCAAGAATTTGAGCGGCTTTTTAATAATATTCTAACCAATGCATCTGGCGCGTGCTGCATTGTTTCCTGACCACCTCTCGACACGCTGCATTTGCGCCGTTTCGTCTATGAAACGCCGCGACCGTTTTGCCTCCAACCCGGTGATATCCACGCCCAGCTCGAACGTCCTCAGCGTCAGGATGATGTCCTCCTTTTACGCCTCGAGGCGGGCCTGACATCATCCGCGCGAACAGTTCGGTGCGCCTCCGGTTCTGGCTCTGCACCGCCCCGAAACGGCGCTGCCGCTGATCCGCGTCAGCGATTCGACCCGAGTGCCCTTGCCGGGCAACACGTCGCCAAAACCATGCGCATTTTCCTGCATAGATAGAAAAACAGTCTGTTTACTGGAGTATTTCGCCTCATTTCTTGGCAGATTTGGCACCGCGCCGTACGTTGGGGTGATTTTTCGAGGACCCATCATGAAACTTTTTTCCACACTCTTTGCCACCGCGCTCGCGCTTTCACTGGGGATCGTGCAGGCTCAGGCCGCCACATCCTCCGCCCTCAGCTTCTCGTCCAGCCAAAGCGGCGGCTACAGTCCAGCGGCCTCTGTGCGGGGCTGGGCCTTTGAGGCTCAGGAGAATTTCGACATCGTCGCGCTTGGCCTGATCGACATCACCAACGGATCCATCGGGATCCCCGGCGACGGGCCGGGATTTGCCACGGCCCACTCCGTGGTTCTCTGGGACAACGCGGGAACTGAGCTTGGGCGCGTGACCATCCAGCCCGGCACCGCCTCTGCCGTTGGTCCGGGCAATCTGAACGGCCCCAATGTCATCCGCTATGAATCGCTGGCCAACCCGATCTCGGTTCTGACCGGCAACACCTACGTGGTCTCGGCCTTCTTTTCGCAGAACAGCTTTGATGCAAACGCCGCAAACGGCTTCCGCAGCACAACCATATTCGACAGCCGTATTCAGTCGCGCGGATTGCGGTTCGGCGGCACGGCATCGCATCTGTTCCCGACCGCGTCGGACCCCCGCTTTTCGTTCAACGCGACCAGCTTTCTGATCGCGGATGCGCAGCAACCGCCCGCCGTGCCATTGCCCGCCTCAGGCATCCTGCTGGTGATGGGCATCGGCGGGATCGCCGCATTGCGCCGCAAACGGCGGTAAGTCAACCATTCAGCCAGAGCTCAAACGGGCGGCCAAAACCGGCCGCCCTTTCTATGTAAAACAGGGGCTTAGCGCACTCTACCGGGTCAGCTCCAAATAGGCGATGTCCACCGCCCCCTGCCCGTCCACGGCCAGCTCGCGGGTCATCAGCGGCAGGATCGCATCCGCCGCCGTGCCGTCCTGCATCGCACCCGCACGCACCAGCGGCGACTCCGAGGCCAGCGCAATCACCATGTAGATACCGGGCGCCGCCGAAGGCAGCCGGAAGGCAAAGCGGCGCTCATCCCCGATCGGGTCATCAAACTGGCGCATCAGCGAAAACACCTGCCCGTTGGGATCCACAAGGGCGAGCCAGTTCTGACGGCCCGAGCTGCCATGCACCGTGCCACGTACGCCGGTGGCGCGGGACATCGAATTTTCGGCCAGTGCAACCTCGATCCCGGCGCCACGTGTGCCCTGAAAGGCGCGGGCAAAATCAAGCACCGCACATTGGGCCGCGGAAATCCCGCGCGGAACCACTTGCGGGTTGCTGCCAAACTGCGCCCCAAAGGACGAACTCAGCCCCTGCAACGGAGTCAGATCATTGGCAAACCCCTCGATTAGACCCGCATTCGGGCCATGGGCGCGCAACCCGGCAAAAGCGCAGGCCTCCGGCACCGCTTCGGCCAAAAAGGTCGCGCGGGTGCCCTCAGTGCGGGTCAGCCCCTCTTCGACCGTCTCGACGCCGGCAGGCTCTTCGGTGCCACCGCCGCCCGACATCAAATCGCCGCCAAAGAAGAACGCCGCCGCACCCGCAGCCACCAGCGCAACCACGCCCAGACCCAGGATCATACCCCTGCCGCCCGACGATTCCTCGACCCGGGGGGCCGCAGGCGGCATCGTGCCCGGCGCGTTTGTTCCGGCCCCCGTGGCGGTCGACGGCACCGATTGCAGACCCGGCACAACCCGGTCGGCCACGGGTGGCTGGGTAAAGCGCAGGCGCGACCCGCCAAGGCCGGTCTCGCCCTTCAGGACACGCAATTCCTCGATCACGGCGGCCATGCTGGGCAAGCGATCCTTGGGATTGGGCTGCAGCATATGGGCAATCAGCCCCTGAAACTCCTCCGGCAGGAAGGACAGATCAGGCACTGACTGCCGCTTTTGCACCGCTTCGACAAAATTCGTCCCCATCGGCATCGGCGTACCGGTCAGCATGCCGATCATCAGCAAGCCAAGCGAATAGACGTCACTTGGCCCCTCGGCCTGCCCGCCAAAGGCACCCATCTGTTCGGGCGAGACATATTTCAGCTTGCCCGCAAACTCGTTGCCGATGGTGGCTTCCTTGACGTTGTCGCTGCGCGAAATGCCAAAGTCGATCAACACGGCCTTCGAGATATCGCCGCCCTGCAACATCACGTTGTCCGGAGACAGGTCGCGGTGCACAACGCCGATATTGTGGGCACGGTCCAGACCATCGGCCAGACGCATGGTCAGTTCGATCACCTGATCGCGGTCCAGCGCACCCTTTTCCTTGATCGTGTCGGACAGCTTGGTGCCTTCGATGAACCCCATGACCAAAGCGTGGAGGTTGATGTTCTCATCCGGCGGCACATAAGCGAAATAGCGCACGATGGCGTCATGGTGCAGCTGGCGCAGGGTGCGCGCCTCGCGGCGGAACATGGCCGCGACTTTGTCGTCCTCGGCCATCTCGGGCAGGATCACCTTGATGGCGACGTTTTCGCCCGTACCGATCTCGACACCCCGGAACACGCGGCCCATGCCGCCCTGATCCAGCCGTTCCTCGACGCGGTACATGTTGTTGATGATGGTGCCCGGCTCAAGCGAGCTCAGCGGCGTCGGATCAGCCCCGGGGGGCGGAGGCACAACACTGACCGTGTTGGTATGGGTTTGCGGGCCCGGACCCTCTGCCTGTGTTTGCGTCAAGGGCGGCGGCTGGGTGGCGGCCGGGGCCGCTTCGGGGCGCGAGGTGCCACGGCGCACATCCGTCTTCACCACGGTGCGGTCATCATCCTCGTCATCGGGCGCTGCCGTCGCGGTTGCGGGTGGTGCTGTCGGCGTCGGCGGCGGGGTTGGTGCCGCCGCAGGCGCAGGTGCGGGCTTGGACGCCGGGACGGGCGCAATAATGGTCGCGTCCGAGTCAGTCGTGTCGTCAAAGTCATCCGGAATGATATCGGATTGCGTCACTGGTTCCGCAGGCGCCGGCTCTGCAGGCTTTTCCTTTTCAGGCTCTGGTATCGCCTGAAACAGGATCGTTCTTTCATCGTCATCTTCCGACCCGGACTCTGCCGCTTTGCCCGGCACCTGGTCTTTGTTGTCGCTCATAACTCGCCCCTGAATTCGGGATATTCGCCTTCGATTGCCAATGCAGGAAACCCGGCCGTATGACAACGCACCATGATCACGGATACGTTGTCCTTGCCGCCTCGCAATAGCGCCATGGATATCAGTTGGTCGCACAACGGTTCTAACGAGCCGTGAAGGCCCGTGTACAGCACATCCGCCAGCTCGGCGTCCTCAAAATACTCGGTCAAACCGTCCGAGCACAAAAGAAAGACGTCGCCCTGCAACAATGCCCCCTCGACCATGTCACATTCCGGCAGTTCGGTCACGCCAATGGCGCGGGTGATCACGTTTTTGCGTGGCCAGTTCTCGGCCTCTTCAGGGGTGATGGCGCCCGTGTCAAGCAGGGCCTGCACCTCGGTGTGGTCGCGGGTGACTCGGGTCAGCTGATCGCCGCGCATGCGGTAGATGCGGCTGTCGCCGGACCAGATGCAGGCGAAATGGTCCTGCTGGATCAACAGGGCCACCACGGTGGACCCGATGGTGCCACTGCCCAGCTCTGTGGCCTTGTCCTGAATGCGGGTGTTTGCGGCCGTAAGGCGGGCCATAAAGCGGGCGCGCAGGTCCATGGCCCCCGTCGGCAGGCCGATGGTGCCCATTTCCTCGCAAATGGTCTGACTGGCGAAATCTCCGGCAGTGTGCCCGCCCATGCCGTCCGCAACAACCCACAGGCCCGAGGCCGGGGCCGCCATGACGCTGTCCTCGTTCAGCGTGCGCACGCAGCCCACATCGGTGCGTATCGCCGTCTCGAACGACATCATCTCGTCGCTGGCCATCACCCGTTTGTCCATCATCCCTGCCCACTCCCTACGTCTTCCTGTTCCGGCGCTTCCGCGTCGGCTGTTATCTCCGGGCTGCGCAGCCGGTCGGCCAGCAACCAGCGCAGCGCCTCAGCTTCGGGCAAACCGTTCAGTGACAGCCACCCCGCCTCCCGCGCGGGGGTGCCTTCGTGCCACCAGTGGCTGCGCCCGTATTGCGCGCAATAGGCGTCCGCCTCACCCGCATCCGCGAACAGGCGGGCCAGATCGTCATCTCCCCGCATCCCCCATAGCATACCTGCCTGCGCTGCGTCATAGGGCGTTCCCGTGTCAGGTGGCCCGTCAAAGCCCGCCACAAGGCCCTGCACACCGCTCTGCCCCGCCGTCTGGCCCTCGATCTGCTCCAGATGGGCGGACAGCGCCTCATAGGGCGCAGGATCATGGGCGATATGGACAGGGGGCGGCGTGACCGAGCCGGTGAGGCCCAGCATCAGCGGATAGCGCCGCCCGACCCGATCCACCGAGGCCCTCCAGATCCCGCACAGCGGCACGCCCAGCACATCCGGGCCAATCCAGAACCGCAAATCAGGGGCCGTGTCCCACACCCCGTCCCAGCCCGTCCCCAGCAGATCGCGCGTGTCGGGCATCACCGCCTGCACCCACGCCTCAAGCCGGTCGCGCGCGGGGCGCTCAATCCCCCATGACAGGAAATCCCCGAACCCCGGGTGCTTGCCGTATAAAACAACACTCATGTGCCTATTCCAAAGCGTTCTGGCACGTAATCTCCTTAAAGGCGTCGCTTAAAAATGGAACATCCGTCCCCTGAAACTCAAGCCTAAACGTTGCCGTATAGGGACCAATGCGATGGGCGACCTGCGCAAGCGGGCCACGAGACTGCAAGGTGTCCCCGCTCAGAAAGGTCAGGATCGACCATCCGCCACCGATCAGCGTGGCGGGCGGGGCATCCGGCACGGCCAGCGAAACGGGGGTCGTTTCGGTCCAGACCGCGCGCGCCGGGGCACCGCCTGAGGTCAGCTCAAGCACCTGATCGCCCAAGATGATGGTCACAGGCTCGATCGCCGGATTGACCAGCATCAGACGCACCGCAAAGGGCACCACCGCATCCGCCTGACCTTGCACAAACATCGCCGCGCGCACGGCGGCTGCGGCGTCAAAGCGGGCACGGGCACGCACGGAAACAGGACCGGGCGCGGATTGCTGCAGACGCTGCATCTGCCCGCCATAGCCAAACACCGCCCCGAACTGCGCCCCCACCGGCGGCGCGCCGGGCACGCAGCGCGCGCGATCCAGCGCGACCAGCTGCGCATCCACGTAATCCACCGACAAGGCGGCCAGCACCTGCCCCACCAGACGCTCCACCGCGCTCGGCACAGGCACTTCGCGCGGAAGCACCGTGCCCAGATCCCCCTGCCCCGTCAGCGCCACGCGCCGCGCCTCGGCCAAGCCCTCCAGCACACGATCCAGCGGACGGGTCCCCACCGCCCCTTCCAGCAAGCGATGCCAGGGCACAAAAGGACGCTCGACAAAGCGGGCCTGCACGGTCATCTCATCGGAGGGTGCAAAATTTCCAATACTTTTCAATGCATTAGATGAAAAATCGGTCAAACGGGTCTCGGTCTGCACAACCTCACTCAGCCGCACGAGCAAGGCACCCGCAGCATCGGCGAGCGCATCGGTGCCCCCTTCAGGCGGAGCCAAGGCCACGCGGTCCAGCATCAGCGACCATGCGCGCTCAAAATCGCGGGCATAAAGGACATGCACATCGCGAAACAGTGCGGCATCAGACTGCAAGGGCTGCGTATCGGCGACACCCAACACCCAGGCATCGGCCTCCAGCTGCGCGGCGGCATCCTGCAAGGCCGCCTCGAAATGACCCCAGTACCCCTCAAAGGTGAACAGACCCGGCACACCCAAGGTCTCCACCGGGCGGGCATCGGCAGTGGCAATTGGCGCATCCGCCATCGCCTCGGCCAGACGCCAGGGCGGCAAGGTTCCGGCACGACTGCGAATGGCACCATAGGCCCGGTCCGCCGGGGGCACATCGGCAATCGCCTCGCGCACCCGCGCAATCAACGCGCCATTGGCCGCGACAAGCGGGGTCACGCGGCCATCAAGCTCGAGCATCGCCGCCAGATGGGCATTGATGGCGCGATATTCGGAATCCGCGCCCGCATAATCTTCGGCCCAGGCCTGCGCAAAATAGGACTGGATTGCCAGATCGTCCTCGCGGCCATCCTGCTCCTTTGCCAACAAGATATAGACCTTGAGCGCGCGATATGCGTCTATCTTGCGGTTCTCACCCAGATATTGGGCCAAGTCCTGTTCGACCTGCAACATCATGCGGGGGCGCAGCATCTGCTCCAACCCGTCGGAATAGGCCTGCACCGCCGCCCCGCGCAGCGCATCGCGCCGCGACAGGCCCAGATCCTGCACCAGTTCCTGCGGGCGGGGATTGGCATAGCCCGCCGGCATCGCGCGCAACGTACCAAGGGCAGGCAGCAGCGGCCGCGTGGCCGGATTGTCGATGCGTTGCGGCCCCAGAAAGGCCGAGGCGCGTTGCTCATAGGCCTGCGTCTGCCCCGCCACTTCGCGCACCAGCGTCGCATTGGTCCAGAAACTGAAGCCCAGAACCGCCATGACCGCGACACTGATCAGCGTGATGAACCCTTTGCCAAAGGCGCGGCCCACCGTACGGCGCAGCACGCGTCCGCGGTCGTATCCCACCCAGTCCCGTTCGGCAAAAACCACCTTCGTCAGCAGATCATGCAGGAAATAGCTGCGCCCCTTGCCCGACAGGAACCCAGTGGCTGCCGCCCCCCCTGCCCCGCCGCTCATCGCGCCCAGAACCTGATCAATCGGCGTGCCGCCTTGCGTACCGGACGTGAAATAGAACCCACGCAAAATCGCGCGTATCGCTTGCGGTTTTTCAAACACCGCACTCAGGAACGTGGTCACATTGCGTTCCAGCAGCGCCATCTGTTCGGGAAAGTCATAGATGGCAATCCGGGCGGCGCTGTCCTTTTCCTCGATCAGGCGATCCGTGACCTCATCGGACAACCGGCTGACCAGTTGATCGAACTCGCGCGACACCGCGCGATGTGTCTCTTCGCGGCGGTTTCGGGTCTGAAATGTCGCCCCCCAGACGCCGCGACGGCGGGCCTCGTCAAAGCTTCCGAAATACTCGCGAAAGCCCGAGATCATGTCCGCCTTGGTAAAGATCACATAGACCGGCACATGGGTTTTGAACGCATCGTTCAGCTCGGCCAGCCGCGCGCGCACCGTCTCGGCGTGGCGGCGCAAACCGTCCGTGCTTTCGGTCATCATGTCTTCGCAGGAAAAGGCGAGGATCACGCCATTGATCGGCTGGTCGGGACGCGCGGTTTTGAGCTGCCCCAGAAACGAGGTCCAGCTGTTGCGGTCGGCGGTTTCGTCACTGTCCTGCGTGGTATAGCGCCCTGCCGTGTCGATCATCACAGCCTCTTCGGCGAACCAGAAATCGCAATTTTTGGTGCCCCCGAACCCGGTGATCGAGGCCGCGTGTTCGCCGGGAAATTCCAGACCCGAATGCACCAGCGCCGTGGTCTTGCCCGCACCGGGCGGTCCAATCAGGATGTACCAGGGCAGATCATAGAGCGCACTCGCGCCGCCGGTTTTCTTGAGCCGCACAAGCGCTGCCCGCATCCGTTCGGCCAGCAGCGGCCCGTCGCCCGCTTGCGTGGCCAGCAGGCTGTTTTCCAGATCGGCAGCGGCCTTTCTGCGCGCCCGCCAGCGCACCAGCGCGCCCAGCAGCAACAGGGTCAGAATGCCAGCGATCAGCCCTGCCCGCACCGGCACGGTCGACAGCCAGTCGATCCCCGAAATCGGCAATCCGATCCAGATCGCCACGCATAGCGAAATCACCCCAAGCGTCGTGATCAGCGCAGATAGCCAGGTAAAGAGGCGCGTCACAGTTGCTGTTCCTTGCGCAGCAGAATGTCCACGCGCCGGTTTTTGGCCCGCGCCTCGGCGGTGTTGGCCGGATCAAGCGGTTTGCTTGGCCCAACCCCCACCACGCTCAGACGGGACGGATCAGTGAGATAAGGGGCCAGCACATCGCGCACAGCCGCCGCGCGCGCTTCGGACAGCGCCTCGTTGGTCTTGTAGCGCCCGCGCCCGCTCAGCGGGATATTGTCGCTGTGCCCTTCAATGATGATCCCGCCCGGCTCGACCTCAAGCACCGAGGCGATGCGCGCCAGCAGCGGGCTTTGCGAATCCAGCGTCGGCGCGCCTGACCCGAAAGACAGCGCATTGCCAAGGCGAATGGCGATGAAATCACCTTCTTCCTGCACGGTGGTGAGGCCCTGGGCGATCACGTCGCTCAACTGGTTTTTGACCCGATCGACCTGCCCCGTCGGCGGTGCCTCGTAGATGACCAGTTGGCGGGTGAGATTGGGCAATTCGACCCGCGCGATATCGACCGGGGGCAGGGGGCGGTGCAGGCTGATGATGCGGTCCTGCGTGCTTTGGGCTTCCTTGGTCAGGATCCACGCAAACGACGCAAACAGGGTAACCGTCATCGCCGCTGCAACGCCCGCCATGATCCAGAGCGGCACAAGCGGGCGCATCCGGCGCCCCTTGAGGACCACGGGCAGCCATTTTTTGGACAGGGCAGGGGCCGCACGCGGGGCGGCGTTGCGCAGCCGCTCATATCCGGCTTTACGAAGCGTTGTCAGCGCGCGCGATCCGTCCGGCGCACCGCGATATTCCCCCTGAAAGCCCAGCGACAGGCAGCCGAGCATCAACTCCAGCAGCGGCAGGCGTTTGTTGGGTCGGGTCAGGACCTGTTCGTAGCGGTCAAAGAACCCGGCGCTGGAATCGTCGTCGTCAAACAGCGTTTTGACCAGCGCATTGTCTTCCCAGAATTGCGGGTCCGAGCCGGGCAGGGTGGCCGCGATATCATCGCAGGTCGCCGCAAGCGCATAGCGCCCGTCCTCGATGTCGGCAGGCTTGATCCGCGCGGTTTCGCAGGCCTGCGCAAACTTGGCAATCTCGGCACCCAGGTGGTCCCGCAATGGGGCGCCATGCATCTCGACCATGCCGGTGCGCAGCCGTCCCAGCAGCCCCAGAATGTCGCTGGCTGCGGCCAGCATCGGGTTTGATCCCTTGCCCAATGTGCGCCCCGATCCGCGGACCGCAGCGCGCAGCGAGACCTTGTTTTCAACAGGCTTCGGCGCCTGTTCCTTGGCCTTGCGTTTAAGCTGCGAGGGCAGCAGCGGTTTGGGGGCAGGGGGCGTCGGTTCGGGCAGCTTGGCCCCGATGATCGTGGTCTCGTCCGATGGTTCGGGCGCGCGCACCTGATGCAGCGGAGTCTGGACGGGTTGAGGGCGTGCGACGGGATGCGCCTCTGGCAATTTCTGGCCAAAGATCGTGCGGTCGCCATCGTCCTCCTTGGGGGTGTCAGAACCCGACATGGCCCCCCCCGTTTTCAGGATGCGTGACGCTCCGTCTCTGCGCTGTCATCTTCGCCATAGCGCCCATTCCGCTCAGCCCTTTTGCAGTGGCTTTTGCCTGCCAGTGCCACCCCCCATTTTGGCGAGGGTGCAACGACTTATCTGCCCTGAGCCGCACTGTGCGGTTTTCGTTCCCTTGGGTCAAGTTTTCAGGGAAAATCAGCGCCCGACGACAGAGTTGACAGCTGTCAACTTTTCCCGATCCAAACGAGGAGTTGACAGATGTCAACTTTTTGGCCCCGCACCCTGTGGACGCTGGATTAACGCCATGACCACCCTGGAGACGGAATATTTACCCGATTGCGCCTCAAGCGTCAGCTTGCGCAGGTACCCGCCCGGCGAGCGGATGTCGTCAATGCGCTGGAGCAGGCAGCAGATGGTGATCCCTGCAACCTCCACGCCCATGGCCGCCACCGCGTCGTCCCAGGCCGACGGGCTGACGCCGATCATGCCACGCAGGAAGGCACCCAATCGGGCGAGGTCTGCAAAACTGGTCACGGGGGTTTGGGCGTATTCCAACGCCTCGGGCACTGCGCGCAACACGAGACCCAGAGGGATGGGCACATCCGGTTTGACCTCAACGCCATCCTCAGCCAGTGAGGCATCCACATCCGCCACCCTGCTTTTTTCCAAGCAAGGTTCAAGATCAGAAGAGTCTGTATTTGAACTCTGATACTGGCGCTCAAATGAAGCGTCATTGCCGCTCATTTCTTCTGCTTTAGAGACGTATTTCAGGGTCTGTTCCAGCAGTTCGGACACATGGCCTGCGACCTCGTCCAACTCCGCCAGAGAGAGCTTGCGGCGCATCATGCGGGTCACATCAAGCAGTTGCGCCAGAAGCCCCTCAAACGGGCCTGTGTGACCCTGTTCCAGCCCGTAGAGAGCCAGTTTCTGCGCATCACGCTTTTGCAGAGAGACCTTTTCGCGCAAAGTCCGCAGCCGTTCCGCCGCCGCACGCGCCACCTCGGCGGCCTGGGCGATCTCGGGCGCGCGCACCAGAAGCGGGCGCAGATCGAAGCCAAAGGCGCGCAGGACCTCTCCGCTGGGGTCGCGGCGGGCATAGCGTTTGCCGTTGGGGCTGTCGTGGCGCAGGATCAGGCCGGCGTCGACCAGACGGGCGAGATGACGGCGTAGGGTGCTTTCGGCCATGCCGTGACAGCGATCCGACAGCGCGCGGTTCGAGGGGAACACCACCATATCGGCATTGCCGCCCAAAAGCTTCTCGGGATGAAAGCTGAGCAAGGCCTCGAGCACGCCAATTTCGCGATCGGTGATGGCAAATGCATCGCGCGCGGCACATAGGCTGCGCAACAGTTCCCATTTGTCCACATGGGGCAGGGTGGGGGCCTCGGCGGCGCGGGCGGCCGCCTTGAGCAGGTCAGCCGTCACCGGCCGCTGCCCGAAGGGCGTCGTTGAAAGTCGTTCCATATGCTGTTCACAAGGCAAAAAAGTGCCGTTCACCCGCCAGGTGTTGTTGACAGCCGACTCATGGAGCGCGTAGATTCGGAGGTGCTAGAACCAAATCGGAGCCTCTCGGGTCGTTATGATCTGGGGGGCTTTGTTTTTTCGGCGGTGCCTGTCCTGTGCCTCCTGTTGTTTGTGTTACTGCTCGGGGTCTTCATCGGCCTGGGATTGCACCCATGTCCGGTGAATTTCTGAAAGATGATCGACAAGCCAATCCTCGAACCCGCTTTCGCGGGGCAGGGTGAGGACCACCTTGTCATGGCCCATCATGGCGCGCGCAATGGGCGCACCACTGGTGGCCCCCATGATGGTGCGCCGGCTGGCGCGGGGTTTGGGCGGACCATCCGTTGGCGTATGTTCCTTGACCACCGGGGTGTGATCGTCGCCGGTTCGGATGGCGATTTCAAAGCGGTCGTTGCTGTCGCTGCCGGAATGCGCCTTGGCCGCGATCATGTCGATCATGGTCATTGCATCGACTTCACCCGTCTCTAACTTGCTGGCCAGAGCCGACCAGCGGTCGCGACCCACCGACGGGGCGGCACCAATGGTGGTGATCAGATCCGTGCCGATGCGGTCCACGATCTGCAGCATGCGCGACACCACGGTCTTGTCGATGGCGAGCGCGTCGCACATGGCGTGGCGTTCATAGCCCGCATCGCGCATCTGGGCGGCGAAGTTCGCCTTTTCGATAAAGCTGAGCCCGCGTCGGGCGTTGTTTTCCTGTCCCTGCGCCATGACGAGGGCGGAATCGTCCAGCTCGCGCAGCAGCGCCTTGACCGGTTTGCCAAGGTCGCGCAGCGCCAGCACCCGGCGGCGGCCATAGACGATCTGGAACCGGTCGGGATCATCCGGATGCGGGCGCACCAGCACCGGCACCTGCTGGCCATAATCGCGGATCGAAGCGAGCAGGGCCGCGTCCTCTGCGTCGTCGGTTTCGAGCCTGTCCTGTAGCCCGCCTGCGTCGATCAGAAACGGGTCGATGTCGAGCAGGGCGCGCGCCTTGAGCGCCTCGATGGATTGCGAGACAGCACCGATCGCGCCCTTGAGGGGGCGTTTGGCGCCGGGGGCGGTTTCGGCGGGCCTGGCCCCTTCGGCCATCAACCCTTCGAGCAGGTTTTTACGTGCCATTGCGTCCCCATGCAGTTTGCACCAGTGCCTCGATTTCGCTGTTCACCGCGTTGATGGATTCCATCGCGCGGTCATAGGTGGTGCGGGTGAATTGGCCCTTTTCGACCTCGTACAGGGTCTGTTTCGTGATCCCGGCATCCGAGATCGCGGTGGATTTCAGCACGGTGTTGTTGAGCACATGATCGCCGAACAGCGAGCGCATGAAAGTCACCATCTGGTTCTGCGGCCCGTCGCCGGGTTCATAGCGCGTGACCACGTAGCGCAGCCAGTCATAGGACATGTCGCCCCCCGCATCCGCGACCACGCCCAAGAGGTTCGACGTCATCAGCAGGAACTGGCACATCGACATCACGTCGAGCATTTGCGGATGCACCGTGACCAGCACCGCCGTCGCCGCCGACAGCGCGGACATGGTGAGAAACCCCAGTTGCGGCGGGCAGTCGATGATCACCACGTCGTAGTCCTGTTCGACCTCGCCAAGTGCTGTGCCGACCCGGGTAAAGAACATCGCCCCTTCGCGTGCGGCCAGCGCCCGGGGGGTTTCGTGTTCGAACTCCATCAGGTCGAGATTGCCGGGGATCAGGTCGAGATTGGTGAAATAGGTTTTGCGGATGAGGGACTGGATCGGGACCGGGTCGTCATAGCGGATCGCGTCGTAGATCGTGCCGCCGTCCAGCAGGTCGAACTCGGGCTGAAAGCCGTGCAGCGCCGAAAACGACGCCTGCGGGTCCAGATCGATGGCCAGCACACGGTAGCCGTCGAGCGCCATTTTCTGGGCGAGGTGGGCGGCGGTGGTGGTCTTGCCCGACCCACCCTTGAAGTTGATCACGGTGATGACCTGCAGGCTGTCATTCCCGCGCCGCCCGGGCAGGTAGGTGCCCGCGGATTTCGCCCCTTTTTCGAGCATCTGGCGCAGGGTCTGGATGTCCTCGGGCGTGTAGTGGCGCCGCCCGCCTGCGCGGATCTCGGGTTCGGGGCCGCGCCCGTCGAGGTGGAGCTTGCGCAGGTAGGCGTCCTTGACCCCCAGAAGGTCGGCGACCTCTCCGGACGTGAAGGTGCGCAGGGTGCGCTGTGCGTCGGGCGGAAATAGCTGTTCGCGGTGGGCCTGCAGACGTTCAGAGAGGCGCGCGGCGTGCGCGCCCACGAGGGTGTCAATGCGTGTGACATGCTTTTGCATGCGCTGCCCTGCCTGTTCCTGTTGCCCCCGGATGTGACCGGGATGCCTGCCGTTTTGGGCGCGTTTTTTCGCCCTTTTGTCTTGCGCGGTGTGCCCCGCGATGCCACCATTTCAGCGCATCGACCTGCCTTCATGGCATCGGTTGGTCTGCGTGAGTTACGCTGAAAGGCGTTTTATTCTGTCTCTAGCGTAAATGGTTTACGGGTTTTTACGATTCCCGCAAGAGTTTTCTATATGTAGTGTTTTATGGGCCAAATGCCCCTACGGCACCCTACGGGTCGGGTTGGGGCATAGAATCACCTGCAAAGAGTGTGCCTAAAGGTCACAGTTAACGCGGTTTTCTATGGTTAAGGGATGCAAAAGATTTGCGACGCGAGGCGCAACGTGGTTGTTTGCGATCAACTGTATTTGCAGAAAATTGAATGGGTATTCTAATGACCGACACGCGCACCGCAATTATTCAAGCTGGTATCCGTCAACGCAGTCTGCGCAAACATTGCCGGGTCGGACGCGCAGCGGAACTGGTTTTCGTGCTGGCGACGGGGGTCACGCTGGCGCTTGGCGGCGCGGCGCAGGCCCAGGATTTGGAATGGAATATCGGCGGGACGGCCAATACGCCCCCTGCCGTCGGCGGGGCGGGCACGTGGCAAGAAGGCGGCGGAACGCTGGATTGGCTGGACGGCGCAACCAGCGTTGATTTCACGTCCGGTGCGAACGCGACTTTCGGGGGCCCTCCCGGTGCCTATTCGGTGAGCGTTGCCGCGGCGGGCGTGACGGTGAACAACATCACGCTGGCGACCAATACGATCAACATCAACGGCCCCGGCGACATCACGCTGAACGGATCCATTCTGGACAGCGGCACGGTCACATCCAACATCGCGGCCAATTTCACATCCGACGTGCGCACTAACACAGCTGGCAACATCACGCTGTCGGGCAACATCGCGGGCGAGTTGGAGGTCGATGGCACCGGCCCGATCACCGTTTCCGGTGAGATCGGATCGCTGAACAGCGATTCAGGTACAACCACCATTTCCGCAACCGGCGTCGTACTGGGCATCACCCGGATCAATGACAGCACGGTCACCGTCGCGGGCGGTAACCTTGGCGCGGGAAGCGGCATGACGGCCGCCGCGGGCACGGTTGTGCAATCGGGCGGCATCCTGGACGTCAACAGCGGTTCAGTTGGCAACGTGGACGTCAACGGCGGTACAGCGGATATCGGAGGCGGCACGATTGCCAGCCTGCGTCAATTGACCAGCGCCACCGGTTCGACAACCATGACCGCTGGCGAAATCACGGGCCTTACTGACATCAACATCGGCACCTTCACCTTCAACGGCGGTACGCTGGGCGATGTGGAGAACGCGTCAAACTTTGTAATCACGGACGACCGCGTGGTCGGCGGCAGCTTTAACAACCAGACGGGCGGGACGCTGGATGCATCCACCGTGCCAGCGGGCAACAACGTCACGCTGACCTCCACCGGATTTATCAGCGCAGGCGACATCGATACCAACGGCACCGACACCGTGACCATCAATTCGGTCGACGGCATGGGCGGGGACGGCGACATCACGCTGAATGCGGGCACCACCTTTGATGGGGCGGCCCCGACGCTGGGCGGCAATGTGCAGCTTGATGGCAATATCATCGCCAATATCGCGCTGGACATAACGGCCCCGCTGGCGCTGCTGGGCAACCTGACAAACAACAACACGATGAACGTCAGTGCGCTGGTCACCGGCAGCGGCAATGACCTGACCAACACAAGTGCGCTCAATGTGATCACCGGCGGGTCGATCACCGGCATCGGCACGCTTCTGAACGAAACGGGCGGGACGCTTGGTATTGGTGACGGTACGACGGTTTCGGCCGGGGTGATCACCAACAACAACATTATCAATGTGGGCGTTGGGTCGACCCTTGAGGGCACATCCAACACGCTCAACAACAACATGACCATCAATGTCGCCGCAAATGGCATCGTCACCGACACGGGTGACATCAACAACAATGCCGGTGGTACGATCAACTTTAACGGGCCCGGCGGCACAGCACAGCTGAACGCGGGTGGCGCGGGCACGGGGGCAATCAACAACCTGACCGCGACCTCGGCCATCAACGTGGTGTCCGGCAACGTGACGGTTGGAAACGACAACCTCAACACCGGCGGGACCGTCAGTGTTGCAGGCGGATCGACCATGTCCGGCATTGCTGCCCTGAACCAGACAGGTGGATCTATCGAAGGCGGCGGCACTGTCAGCAGTGCGACCTTTGCCCAATCGGGTGGCGGGTCGTTAGCGGCATTGACAACAGTCACCTCCGCCGGCGCGCAAAGCCTGAACGGCGGCACCATCGCGGGCAACCTCAATGGCGCGGGCGCCATCACCGTGGCCACTGGCACAACCAGCCTGACCGGCACCATCACCAATGCAGCATCACTGGCGGTCACCAGCGGCACGCTTAACGAGACCGGTGCAGGCAGCATCGACACCTCGGGCAATATGGTGAACCTGTCCGGCACAGGTACATTGACCACGGACGGCAACGGCATTGCCGACAATGAGGCCGTGTCCGTTGCTGGCCTGTCGACCCTGACCGTCAACGGGGCCGATACGGTCGCGTCGCTGACCCAGACCGGCGGTACCGTAAACGGCAACAGCGCGCTGGGTGTGACCGGCCTGTTCAGCCAGTCCGCAGGGACAACCGGCGGCACGGTCGACATCAACTCGGGCACATTCACCCAGACCGGCGGCGTCATCGCAACGGGCACATCCGTGACCTCCGCAGGTGCGCAAAGCCTGCAGGGCGGCACCATCTCGGGCAACCTTGATGGCGCGGGCGCGATCACTGTGACCACCGGCACCACCGCGCTGAGCGGCGGTACGATCACCAATGCGGCCTCGCTGGCTGTGACCAGCGGCACGCTGGCCGAGACCGGCGCAGGCAGCATCGACACAAACGGCAACGCGATCAACCTGTCCGGCACAGGTACGCTGACCACGGACGGCAACGGCATTGCCGACAACGAGGCTGTGTCTGTTGCGGGCACCTCGACCCTGACTGTCAACGGCACTGATACCATTGCGTCGCTGAACCAGACCGGCGGTGTCGTGAACGGCACCAGTACACTGACCGTGGACGGCCTGTTTTCGCAAAGCGGTGCCACCAGCACCACGGGCGGCACTGTGACCGTGGCCGCTGACAACTTTACCCAGTCCGGCGGCGCAACAGTCGCGGCGGGCACAACCGTCACCGTGGATGCACCCGGTACCAAGACCCTGTCGGGCGGCACCATTGCAGGTACCCTTGACGGCACCGGCAACACGACGGTCGATACAGGCACAACCTCGGTTGTGACCGGCGGTTCAATCACGGGCGCAAACACCACAACCGTGGCCGCAACCGGGACACTGAACATGGCCGGTGGCACTGTCACATCCAGCGTGCTGACCCTTGATGGCGGCACGCTGAGCGCGACCGCCGCGTCCAACGTCACTGCGGCCACGGTCAATCTGACCACGGCCAATGGCGGCACATTGCTGGCGGCGGCCGGGACCACTCTGACCATCAACCCCGCGACCTCCTTGTCCACGGGACCCGGAGCATTGGTTGTTGGCGATGGCACAAACACAGGCACAGTTGTACTCAGTACATCTGGAGGGACCGCTTCGATTGCCGGGTCAAGCCTTGCCGTAAATGGCGGCACGCTTAGCTTTGGCTCTGCGGCAACTGCCAGCGGCCTTTTTGCTGGCAACGTTGCGCAATCGGTAAGCGTTGGCGCAAGCGGCGCGATCGATTTGGGTGGTCTGGATACACAGCTTGCTGATCTGTCAGGTGCAGGCACCGTCACCAACAGTGGTGGAGGCGCGCCGACCCTGACGCTGAACGCTCTGAACAACACCACTTTCAGCGGTGTGATCGAGAACGGGACAGGCACCACGGCCCTGACCAAGATAGGCACTGCCACGACAACGCTGACCGGTGCCAACACCTTTACCGGCCCCGTGAACGTCAACGCGGGCGAACTGGCCGTGACGGGCGCAGGCACGCTGGCCTCGACCGATCTGAACATCACCAATGCGGGCAGCACCCTGTCCACGGATGGCGGTGCGCTGGCCGCCGGGGCAACCGTGACAGCCAATGCGGGCACGACATTCGCCCTGACTGGATCGGAGTCGATCTCGTCCCTTGCAGGCACTGGCGCCACCACACTGACAGGCGCGGCCACAACCCTCAGCCTGAACGCGGATTCGGCCCTGGCCGGGACGATCAGCGGTGACGGGACCCTGAACATCGCCGGTGGCACATCGACCGTGACCGGAAACGTCACGGCCAACACCAACGTCGCCGCCGCAGGTGCCCTTGTGAACAACGGCACCGTGGCGGCCCTGACCAATTCGGGTGGCGCTGTATCCCTGCTGACCGGCAGTTCGACCGGCAGCCTGACGCAGACCGCTGGCACAACAACGGTGACCGGCACCGCGACTGTCGTCGGCACTGTCAACACGCCGGGTGGTCTGCTTGATCTGGACGGGTCGGGCACGACGCTGAATGCGGGCAGCACGGCGGGCAACCTGTTTGTCGAGATCGACACCACGCTGAACGGCGTGGGCGAGACCGCATCCGGCACCATCGCCAACGTGGCCAACCCAATGGGCACCTTGTCCTTCCGCCTTGGCACCGAAGACGGCGCGGGTGATTTCAACAACGCGCTGGTTCTGACCTATACCGGTTCGAGCGCGGGTCTGTCCTTTGGCTCGATCAGCGGCTTCACCAACCAGGGCGCGCTGGACTACTTCCTTGTGGATGATGGCGCGGGCAACATCCGCCTGCAGGCCACGACCGCCTCGGCGGTGAGCGGCATTGCCGCGACCGTGGGTCTGACCCAGACGCTGGTGAACACCATCGTGAACCGTCCCACCAGCCCCTTTGTGGCTGACCTTGCCGCAGGCGCCGAAGAAGACGCATGTGGCGCCGGTGTGTGGACACGGGCCACAGGCGGTACGGCCAATGCGGACGGGTCGTTCACGGACGTCACATCCGGCATCGCGGGCAACTCGCCTGTGGGACTGAACTATGCCGGTCTGCAGTTCGGTGGTGACTTTGCCTGCTTTGGCGGCCACTACAGTGGCTGGGATCTGGCGTTCGGGGCCATCGCCGGCTTCAACGACGCGACCTCGACCTCAAGCAGCTTTGGCCTGTCTGGCGCGCTGGAGAACACGCTCGACAGCGACATCTTCCAGAAATACATCGGCGTCTATGCCACGGCAGCGCGCGGCCGCTTCTTTGCCGACCTGCAGTTCCGCTATGAGGACACCGAGTTCGAAAGCCAGATCAACCAGGTTGTGTCGGGCGGTTCGGGTCTGGCGGACTTCAACACGGAATATGACAACCTCGGCCAGACACTGTCCGGCGCGGTTGGCTATTCCTGGCAGGTTGCAGACAATCCCGGTCTGACATTCGTCTCTTCGGCGGGTTTCTCGATCTCGAAAAACCGCACTGACGACGTTTTGCTGAGTGCGGCGGGCGACAGCCTGTCCTTTGACGACGGGTTCAGCCGTGTCGGCTTCCTCAGTGCGTCACTGGCCAACACGGTGATCCTGCCGGATGAAGTCAGCCTGATCAGCTATTTCGGCACGGCAACGGTCTATAACGACTTTGCCGATGATCGCCGGGCCGTGTTCAACCTGTCCAACGGAGCGACACGGAACCTCGATCTGGAAAACCTCGGCGCGTATGGCGAAGTCAGCCTTGGGGTGAACTACCTCAAACTGCTGAGCCCCGGTCAGGCGGGCAACGCCCGTCAGCTGAACGCCTCGGTCCGGGTCGATGCACGGTTCAGCAGCGACGTGGAAAGCTATGGCATCACCGGCCAGTTCCGACTGCAGTTCTGATCCGGGACACATGTGAATTGAGCGGGGTGCCCTTGAAGAAGGGTGCCCCGTTTTTCTTTGGATGAGACACGTGAGTGTTGTGTGGATCGCTGCTGGCGCTGGGAATGCCTGGTTTGGTGGTTTCGGTCCCGGTGGTGGGATGCAGAGTTTGGGGCAGTGTGGATAGGGTATCCGGTCACTTAGAATGAGTAGCGTTACGAAGGGCGGCTACGAGCGCACAATCCGGAAGTTCTGCACTGCGGCCAAAGGCTGCTCTGCGGACGTTGATCAGTCTGCTTGGCTAGTGAAGATACTACGGGACCGCTTGCTATGAGCAATCAGCACTTCACGAAAAGCCTGTGCCTTTTTTGACGGCCAGACGTCCGGGTGTCCCACCACCCAAATGTCAGAGTATGGTTGCGGTGGCAGCACAGGAACTATCTCTAATCCTGACGTGGTGCGCCCAAGAAACAACGGCACGCGCAGGACACCAAGTCCTGCCTGCGCGGCTCCCAGCATTGCGACCATATCGTCGAAGCGGAAACGCACGCGATTGTTTGGGAACATGGGGCTGGTGCCTTTGGGTACGTTCGGGAAAGTATCGTAAACAATCCAATCGATCATATCAGTGGGATGGGATCGGATATGATCAGCCAGACGCGGACTCGCAAAACTCGCTGTCTCCTGTTTAAGCAGTCTTAGGCCCTTCAGGGTATCCCCCGGATTTCTGCTGATACGAATGGCGAGGTCAGCCTCAAGCCGGGTTAGGTCCAAGATGTCATTGGTCGCCAAAACGCGCAGTTCGATATTTGGGTACGCTTGGTCAAAGTCATCCAACACGGGCGCCAGAAAACTCGATATCAGAAGCTGAGGCGCGGTAATCGTGAAAGTTCCGGTCAGCGCGCTGTCTGCACCTTGTAGATAGCGGCGCAGATCGAATTCAGACGTCTCCATTTTTTCCGCGTGGGATGCGACCACTTTGGCGATCTCGGTCGGCTGGTACCCATCTGCCAAGCGCTCGAAAAGGATCTGACCGAGTGTACTCTCTGCCCGCCGAACGCGGCGTGCCACAGTTGTGTAGTTCACCTCCAACGCATCGGCGGCGCCAGCAAGTGTTTGATGGCGCACCAACATCAGAACCGTTCGCAAGTCATCCCAAATCAATCGCATACAAGCATTTTCGCATATAACTTATGCAAAATCACGCGTTTTCGCATGTGCTGCATCGGACTACTTTCTGATGGCAGAGAACGAAAGGATGTCATCATGATTTACGCATACGCAAAGCTGACGGTGAACGACCCAGCGGCACTTGAACAATATCGCGAGGTCGCAGGCGCAGCGCTCGCCAAACACGGCGGAAAGGTGGAAAGTGCCACCAAAGACTTCACCGTTTTGGACGGGGCTCCAGACAAGCCAGATACGGCAGCACTCTTGAGCTTTCCAAACAAGGCCGCTGCATTGGCTTGGGCGAATGACGCACAGTTGGAAGATGTGCATGCCTTGCGCCGCAGTGCGGGCGGTTCCGATATTTTGCTCTTAGGTTGAGATTGGCAACCCCAAAGAAAAATTGCCAGCGGACCTTCAATCGCAACTTGAGAAGGTCCGCTTCGTCCCGCATGGCCATCATTGGCACGTGCATTGGACATCCGGTCCGGGTGCAACAAAAAAGGCCCGCCAGTGGCGGGCCGTTGTTCTTGCGGATGTTTATGCCGTCTTCAGGCGGCTTTCTTCCGGCGTCGCACCGCGCCGAGTGCAGCCAGACCACCAATCAGTAGCACACCTCCGGCCGGAAGCGGTACGGCGGAGAGGTTGATATTGATGTCGCCATGCTGGTTCGAGCTGCCATTGGGCAGCGCCACATAGGTCATGTCCGTCGCTTGCGAGACAATCGACCACGAAAACCAGCCGGACCCGCCGAGACCCTGGTTCTTGTCGTTGGCGCTTTCGCCCAGTTGGAACGGGATATCCTCGGGCAGTGTCGGGAAGGCCGTCAGTTCAAGCACAAGGCCCTCAAGAGCGCCCACGCCCGTCAGGGAGGCCGACACGATGTCGAAGAATGACCATGTGTCGATCAGCGCGGCGCGTTCCGTGGCGTTGAGGCCGCCATCAATGCCGCCGCCTTTGACACCGCTCACGCCGGGCTCGTTCGGGTCACGCAGAACGTATTCCACGGCCAGTTCGAGCATGAGGTTCGGATCACCGTTGTTGTCGATGGTGCCGCCCAGCGATGCCGTTGCATTGCCTGCACCGACCGAGAAGTTGCCAGCGCCACCAGTGAACTGCCAGTAGGCGTCCGTGCCCGAGAACAGGCCCGGCAACCAGACGGTGTGATCGTTGCCGCGGGTGTTCACGCTGGTGGCTTCGTAGATGCCCTCATAGTCGGTCGCGGCCTGCGCCTCTTGGCCGACCGAAATACCGATCGTCGCCAATGCCAAAGCGGCCGCTCCGAAAACAAAATGTTTCATCCCAATTACTCCCACACGAAATGTGGCAGCAATTTAGCATCCGAATGCGCGAATGCCCGGGAAAATCGTTCGATCGGGCGAAGACTCAATTCAGGGGGGAATTCTTTACCCGCACTGCGCGAAGACATGGGCGGTGGGCCGTCGGTCGGCGTCTCTGGCCCGGATTTGTCGATGCGCGCCAGCCGCATGCGCGTCGGTGATTCGCGCGTTTGAAGACATTTGGGTCGTGGTTTTTGTGAGGCGGAACGGTGCGGATATTGCGAAAAATCAGAGCGCGTCGAGGGCCTGATTGTAGCGCCGCGCGAAGGCGTCCAGAAAGGCGTCGAGCATGCCGTTTTCGCCCTGGGCTGCACGGGCTTCCCAACGCTTTTCGTATTCTTCCCACGATTTGCGCGCGCCACTGCCCAGACGTCCGCCACCTGCATCCTGCGCGATCTCTTTCGGTGCCAGCCCTTCGAGCATGTCGGCAAGTGCGGGCTGGATCGCGGCCATCATTGCGGCCTGGTGCTGGCGGATGTCGGTGAGCGCGTTGTCGAACCCTTCGGGGCCGGTCTGGTAGCCGTCGCGCGGTTGCACGAAGAGCGCCGTGAACGCCTCGTCCGGGTCGATCATGAATTTCATCGGGTTGTTGCCGCTGGCGATCCGCATGGTCCGGTCGTCATTGGCCACGAAGAACTTCACCGCCGAGCGGTCCTGCAGCATCTGCATCATTTCCTGCGTGCCGAGCCGGGCGCATTTGCCGAGCATCACGCCCAGATCGTGCAAGTCAAAGCCGAGCTGGTCGGCGTCCTGAATCCCGGCCCCTTCGAGGAACCCTTCGAGCAGCGCGTTGGTGGCCGGTTCGGGGGCGGGAGTTGGTTCGGGTGCCGGTGCTGGCGCGGGGGCGGATTGCGCCGGTTCTGCGGCGGCAGGTGCCGGGGCAGGGCGCGGGG
Source organism: uncultured Tateyamaria sp. (assembly GCF_947503045.1). Lineage (GTDB taxonomy): Bacteria > Pseudomonadota > Alphaproteobacteria > Rhodobacterales > Rhodobacteraceae > Tateyamaria. The sequence continues at coordinate 4,626 of NZ_CANNCF010000008.1, read as the reverse complement.
CGGCGGTTTCGGCAAAGCGTTCGCCAAGGCCGCGCGGAGTCAGGTCGGTCCTTTCGACGACCGGCACCGGCGGCACTTCGGCGGTTTCGGGCAGCACCAGCGGTGCGGCGGTCGGATCGGTGGGAGAGAACGGGCCGGTGAGCTCTTGTGCCGGGGTCTGCGCCTGAGCCGGGGCAGGGGCCTCGTGTTTCGGGATGGGGGCGGGGCCGGATGTCGGCACCGGCGTCACCTCGAAAGCCGGGGTTTCGTTGGGCTGCGCCGGGGCGGGTGTTGGATCGGGCGCGGCCGCCGGGGCGGGGGCCGGTTCTGGCGTCGCGGCAGCGGGAGGTGCGGCCGGCGCTGGATCGGGGGCCTTGGCCTCTGCGGGCTCGGATCCGGGCAGGCCCAGCAGATCGTCGTCAAAGTCATCCGGGATCGGCGTGGCGGGTGGCGCGCTGTTGGCCGTGGGTGGCATCGAAATCCCGCCCGTGGGGCGCTGCACGCCCGTGGCCCCGCCTGCGCCGCCCTGAAAGCGGGAAAAGTCCGGCGTTTGCGCACCGCGCGACTGAGTCTGGCCTTGCGGTGGCATGCTGACATTGCGCTGGATGCCGCCAGAGGGCGGGCGCATGTTGCCTGCGGTGGGCGGTGCCTGCACCCCTTGGGCGCCGCTGATCTGGCGCATGGCGCTGTCATCGACCGGTTCCAGTTCGACGGCCACTATATAACTGCCGATGCGGATACGGTCGTCATGTTCGAGCTTGCGCTTGCCCTCGATCCGGGTGGTCGAGCCGTTCATGAAAGTGCCGTTGGTCGACACATCCTCGATCACATAACCCTGACCCTCGTAGAGAATGCGCACATGTTTGCCCGAGATGAACCGGGTGCTGTCTGGCAACGACCAGTCGTTTTCCATCTTGCGCCCGATGCTGATCCCCTGACCCAGGACCGAGATGTCCTCGGGCATGTCGCCCGCCGCGTCCGACCGGTTCTCGATTCGCAGTGTCAGCCTGTCCATAGGTCTTGAGCGTCCTTTTGACGGTGTTGCCGCGTCGGCGGCGTCAGTTCAGGCGGAACAGCCCGGCCGCGCGGTCCAGCACGAAATCAAGGCTTTCGCCGCGGTGTTCGGTGCGCATCTGCCCCACGGCCCGCATCACGGCGGAACTGAGCGCGCGCGGAGCACGCCAGGCCGGCACGGTGACCAGATCGTTGGGGGCCAGAGGTCCGCCGGACCAACCAACGGCCAGCCCCAGATAGACCGCAGGCGAACGGCGCGGCGCGAACAGCGCCACTTCCAGCGTTTTCCAGCGGTTTTCCGAGGTCGGATCGTCCAGCCATTCCGACACAAGGTTCATCAGTTTGGTATCTTCGGGGGCCATGTCGGGGATCAGCGAGGCGACACATTCCATGCCCCATTTGATCCCGGCCTTGGCCTGCAGTGCAAAGGCGGTAAAGGTCACCGCGTCTTCGGGGGTTTGCGAGGCGCGCAGCCGTTCAAGAAAGCTGCGATAGCCATCGTCATCCTCGGCGGGTGTCTCGATAAACTTCGCGATCTCCGGCATCTCAGCATAGAGGTCGTTCACCCGGTCAAAGCGTATGGCCCGCGCCGGAGGCAAGGTTTGTTCAGAATTCAGATCGTCCATCGCGGCCGTCGTTTGAAATAATTTACAATCACGCTGATGACTGTGCGATGCGCGCGTGCTCAGGTCAATGTTTTGCGCCAGCTTTTGCGCATCGGGTTGAAATGAATCTTGCAGACTGTGCGGTTGGGGCAGCAGTGCCGCATAGGGAAGCCCCAAACACATTAAAAGGTATGAAATACCCCCATACGAATGAACGCGCTTTCGCTAGCCTTCTAAAATTTCTGTGATAAGCTGTTTCTTGCTCAACGACTTAATGGGCACTCTTATCACTAGGTTGCACCTGCCGCCGGGGGGAATATGGACATAGACGCGCTTCTTCAAAGTCATGGAGACGACGCACCAAGCGGCGAAGATCTGGAGTACGATCCGGTCTTTACCGAACTGGAAATTGCGGCGACGCACGGTGAAGAACGCCAGATGGGCGACGACATTCTGCCGCCCGAAGACCCCGACTATAAAGAGGTGGCCGCCAAGGCCGAAGAGATCCTGGGTCGCAGTCATGATCTGCGCGCCGGTATCTTTCTGGCCGAAGCCCAGTTGCGGCTAAAAGGCTTTCCCGGGTTTTCGGATGCCATCAATTATGTGGCCCGCTGTCTGGATGAATACTGGGGCTCCTGCCACCCGCAGCTGGACGCCGATGATGACGACGATCCGACCATGCGGATCAACGCGATCCTGACGCTGGTGGATGATGCCCGTATCCTGCGCGGAGTCCGCCGCGCTCCGCTGACCCAGAGCCGCACATTCGGTGCGATCAGCCTGCGCGAGATTTCGGTGGCAGACGGGGAATCCACCCCGACGTCAGACATGGACAACGTCCCGGATCAGGGGCAGGTGCAGGCCGCGTTTCAGGACACCGACGAAGAGGTTCTGAAGGGCATTTCCGAAGCGGTGGCCAAGTCCCTGGTCGACGTGACGGCGATCAGTGCGAAGTTCGACGAGATGACCCCCGGCCAGGGTCCTGACCTCGACCCGCTGATCAAGCTGCTCAAGAAGGCCAGCAACAAGATTGCGAACGCACTGGGCGAACCCGAAGGTGATGCGGGTGGAGACGATGCAGGCGACGGCGATGCGGGCGACGGTTCGGCCCCGGCCGGGCGTCCTGCAGGTGGCGGTGGTACGGGAGCCATCAACAACCCGACTGATGTTCAGAATGCACTGGACCGCATAATAAGCTATTATGAGCGCGCGGAGCCGTCGAGTCCGGTGCCACTTTTACTGACTCGTGCGAAAAAGCTTGTCGGCGCGGATTTTATGACCATCGTGCGCGACATGGCCTACGACAGCGTTGACCGCGTGAATATGATCGGCGGGATCAGCGACGACGAATAAGGCCGATGGAAACGAATAGGATTTTGGGCCCGCGTGTTAGGGTCACAAGCAAAGCAAAAAGTTTGCGAAGGAGAGACGGGACATGGCTAGTTCACAGAAATTCATTGCGCGCAATCGCGCACCCCGGGTCCAGATCGAATATGATGTGGAACTGTACGGGGCGGAAAAGAAGGTGCAGCTGCCCTTCGTGATGGGCGTGATGTCCGATCTTGCGGGCAAGTCCGAAGTGCCTCAGCCCGGCATCGCCGACCGCAAGTTCCTGGAGATCGATGTCGACAACTTTGACGAGCGCATGAAGTCCATGGCCCCGCGTGCGGCATTCACCGTGCCCAACACGCTGAGCGGCGAAGGCAACATGGCCGTCGACATGACATTTGAATCCATGGACGATTTCAGCCCTGCCGCCATCGCGGCCAAGGTTGAGCCCCTCAAGGAGCTCTTGGATGCCCGCACCAATCTGAGCAACCTCATGACTTACATGGACGGGAAATCGGGTGCCGAGGATCTTATCGCCAAGATCACTCAGGACCCCGCCCTGCTGAAAACCCTTGCCGCGCAGCCAGCCCCCAAGGCTGATGACGCTGAAGATCAGGAGTAAACGATGGCCGAACTTGAAACAGAAGCAGCCGGTGGTGAAGAGGCGACGGCCTTTGGCTCCTCCGACTTTGAAAATCTGCTGAAGAAGGAATTCCGCCCCAAATCCGATCAGGCCAAGACGGCTGTGGAACAGGCGGTCAAGACGCTGGCTGAGCAGGCGTTGGCCAACGCCGCGCTGATTTCGGACGACGCCCTGCGCACCATCGAAAGCATTGTCGCCCAGATCGACAAGAAGCTGACCGAGCAGGTCAACGAAATCCTGCACCACCCCGACTTCCAGCAGTTGGAAAGCGCGTGGCGCGGTCTGCATTACCTCGTCAACAACACCGAGACCGACGAGATGCTGAAAATCCGGGTCATGAACATCTCCAAGAAGGACATGCACAAGACCCTGCGCAAATACAAAGGCACCGCCTGGGACCAGTCCCCGATCTTCAAGAAGATCTACGAAGAGGAATTTGGTCAGTTCGGTGGCGAGCCTTACGGCAGCCTTGTGGCGGACTACCACTTTGACCACTCTCCACCGGATGTGGAACTGCTGGGCGAGATGTCCAAGATCGCGGCGGCCGCACACGCCCCGCTGATCACCGGCGCCAATCCGACCCTGTTCCAGATGGACAGCTGGTCTGAACTCGCCAACCCGCGTGATCTGACCAAGATCTTCCAGACCCCGGAATATGCCTCGTGGCGCTCGTTGCGCGAGAGCGAGGATTCCAAATATGTGGGCCTCGCGATGCCCCGGTTCCTGGGACGTCTGCCTTATGGCTCCAAGACCGACCCGGTCGAGGCCTTTGCCTTTGAGGAAGACACGGACGGTTCCGATCACAGCAAATACGGCTGGGTGAATGCCGCCTATGGCATGGCCGTCAACATCAACCGCTCCTTCAAGGAATATGGCTGGTGTTCGCGGATCCGCGGGATCGAAAGCGGCGGTGCTGTCGAAGGCCTGCCAAGCCACACCTTCCCCACGGATGATGGTGGTATCGACCAGAAGTGCCCCACCGAGATCGCGATCTCGGACCGCCGCGAGGCGGAGCTGGCCGCCAATGGCATGATGCCTCTCATCCACCGCAAGAAT
>NZ_CANNCF010000007.1 GCF_947503045.1 uncultured Tateyamaria sp. | reverse complement strand
CGTTTCGGTCCCATAGTCGGTCTCCTTTGTTGCAGTAAATGCTATCAAAGGAGCGGCATCAAACCGCGACAGATCCAGTCTTAACCGGTCCTGCAGCTGATTTCAGACGCTCTCGAACGAAGTCAGTGAGTTCTTTGGTGCCGCCCGTTTCGACATAGTGGGCCAGAACCGCTTCGATCTCTTCCACCGGCAGATGAGACGCGGCTGCGCGCATCGCAGCCTCTCCGATCAGGATTTTCCTGCGCGTCTCTTGCTTCCGGTCTGCGTGTTTGGCGCGTTGCATATGTTGGCCTCCCTTGGTGATCTTTGCATCAAGTGTTTGCAGGATTGGACGCAGAGGCCTTGCGGCGAAATCGGTCCGCAATCGCCTGAAACTCCTTCTGCAGTTCCGCGTCGGTGATCTCCAAAGTGGTCAGATCGGCCTTGGCGGCGATCTTTCCGATCTGGTCAGCGCGCGCCTCAAGGGCGGCAACACGTTGCGCCTTGAGGGCTTCGATCTCTTTGTCGATGTCGACAACGGATTTGGGTTTTCTGGCCATGGGTTTTGTCTCCTGTCTATCGGCACTGAGAGTGTTTGAATCAACGCTACATCAATTCAAACAATAACGCTATATATAACGATAGACATAACGGTAAATATGCGGTAGAAAATTGGGAACAACGGCGCACTTATACGTCGCAAGCGACAGGTGCGGCCTCGAAGGGCCGCACGAAGAGACGTGTATCGCCGCGCTTGAGCGACTGAGACGGTCTTGGTCGACGGAAGCGAACTCAAACGAACGCAGGCGGGCCGGAAAGGAGACGGGACTTGGCGATCTACCATCTTTCGGCGCAGATCATCGGCAAGGGAGGCGGACGGTCCGCCGTTGCCGCGGCTGCCTATCGGCATTGCGCCAAGATGGAGCGCGAAGAGACTGCGGAAGAAATCGATTATTCCCGCAAGGGCGGCAATGCGCATTCGGAGTTTGCGCTGCCGAAGGATGCGCCTCAGTGGATTGCTGCGTTCGCGGAGGAGCATTCAGCGCCGGAGACAAGTGCGTTTTTTTGGAACGCGGTTGAAGCCAATGAAGGGCGCAAGGACGCGCAGCTGATGCGCGAGATCGTCCTGGCACTGCCTGTTGAGTTGACCACCGAGCAGAACATTGAGCTGGTCCAAGACTTCGTATCGCGAGAGCTTTCGGCGCACGCTATCGTCGCGGATTGGGCCTATCACGACATGACAGACAACCCGCATGTGCATCTGATGACATCATTGCGGCCGCTCACAGATGCCGGCTTTGGAGCCAAGCGTGTTTCGGTCCTTGGGGATGATGGCGGAGTGTTGCGCGGGTCGGACGGCAAGATCCGCTATGAGCAGTTCGCGGGCGATATGGAGCGCTTGCGCGAGATGCGGGCCGCCTGGGCGGAGACGCAAAACCATCATCTGGCGAAACATGGGTTTGACATCCGGGTCGATCATCGCTCGTTCAAAGAGCTTGGGATTGATGCAGTCCCAAGCAAGCATCGTGGACCGGCTTCTGACAATATGGATGCACGCGGTGAGGTATCCGAACTGGCCGAGAAGGCCAAACTGGCCGCGCGGGAAAACTATCTGCGCTATGCCGACGACCCGGCACTGATCCTGAAAAAGATCACCACACAGAAAGCCGTGTTCACCCGTCATGATATCGCGCGGGAGATTCACAAGACTGAATGTACGCCCGGGGAGTTCCAGGCGCTTTTCTACCATGTGGGGGCGCATGAAGAGCTGGTGCCGGTCGCCGCGCCCGCCTTTGATCCGTTCACCGGGGATGCCACAAGCGAGGCGGTGTTCTCGACTCGCACTATGGTCGAGCTGGAGCATCAAATGCTGCAGAATATCGACGGGTTGGCACGGCGTCAGTCGGTCCCGCTTGCAGATAAGGACCTTGAGAAGGCTTATGCGGCATTTGAGACAAAGCGTGGATTTGACCTCACAGACCAGCAGAAAATGGTTGTCCGGCATCTGACCCGTGAGACTGGCGCAGCGGCTTTGGTGGGATACGCGGGGGCAGGTAAGTCAACTGCGACCGAGGCCACACGGATCGCCTTTGAGCACCAGGGCTACACGGTCGTGGGTGGGGCCTTGGCCGGTATTGCCGCCGATAAACTGCGCTCGGAGGCGGGCATTGAAAGCCGGACCCTGGCTTCCTGGGAGTATCAATGGGCCAAGGGCGACATGCTCCCGAATGCCAAAACCGTCTTTGTGATGGACGAGGCCGGCATGGTCTCCTCACGACAGATGGAGAGCATCACACGCACCCTGAACGAGGCCGGTGCGCGGATGATCGTACTTGGCGATGCGCGGCAGTTGCAGCCCATTCAGGCCGGTGCCGCCTTCCGCGCCTTCGTCGATGTGACAGGCTATAGCGAACTCGATTCTGTCGTCCGCCAGCATGAACCATGGATGCGCAAGGCTGCGATCGCCTTCGGATCGGGCATGGCGGGCGATGGTGTTGCCGCCTATCTGGGTCACGACAAGCTCGGTTGGTCCGAGAGCAATGAGGATGCTAGGGCTGCTTTGATCGCGGACTGGGTGCCCTACCACCAAGCGTCGGCGGATGTCACGATCATGGCACACCGCAATAAGGATGTGATCGCATTAAATGTCGAAGCGCGGGAGATGCTGAAGTCAAAAAAAGCGCTTGGGGACGAGCATGTCTTTGCTTCTGAACGAGGTGAAAAACCCTTCGCAGCGGGTGACCAAATCCTGTTCCTGAAGAACGAACGCAGCCTTGGTGTGTTTAACGGATCGACGGGGCAGGTGGTAGAAGCCGAAAGGAACCGGCTCAAAGTGTTGGTGGAAGGACAAGTCGATCCGATCACCTTGCGGGCCAATGAATACAACCATATCGACTATGGTTATGCCCGCACCATTCACAAGGAACAGGGCAATACGGTCGATCGCGCCTTTGTCTATCTGTCCCCAACAATGGACGCTCAGCTTTCCTACGTGGCGCTGACCCGGCACCGCGATGATGTGTCTTTGTATGCCTCTCGCGAGGACTATCGCAGCAAGGACGAACTGGTCGAATTGATGTGCCATGATCGGTTGCAGGATTCTACCGCGCTCTATCGGGACCGGGTCGATTACAAGGATGTTGTGCGTGGCTTTGCCGAACGGCGCGGCTTCCCGACGACGCGCACCATTACCGACTTCGTCAAAGCCAATGTTCAATATCTGCGTGAACGGTTCGACAGATTGGCAGAACAGTTCGGCCGGTTGCGTTATCCCGCACCGGACCGCGAGAACACACCCGACAAGTCAATCTATGTGCCGGAAAGGGACGCGGGCAAGGAGCCTGCGCGGCGCGCGCCGCCGGCACCGCGGCCGCCTGAGATGTCCGTTCATCTGCAGCAATCGGTCAACCGCCTGTCTCACAACCTCGCATCGGAAACCATTCGCGGTCGCAAGGCGCGCAGGTTTGAACGCTCGGCGCATTATGAGCTGAACCTGGCGCTGTCGGCGGAAGAGCTGCGATCCTTCAACACCGATCTTCGGTCGGTGTTTCGGAAAGACGCGATCCTGACCCATGGGTCTCATCAGCCGAATGAGGATGCACCGGTGCTGGATGGGTTGCCCAACGGTTGGAAGTCCTTCGCCCGTGAAAACTGGGAGCAGGTCTTTGCCGCCCAATGGGCCGAAACCCAGGCGACGCTGCAGCCGCTGACCGAACGGGTGCGGCCATGGGATCTCATGCGGGCTACGGCCTTCACGGAAGGACCGGATCGCACACCGACCCAAACCCCTGACCATTCCACCGACCAAACACCAGACAAAGTGAGGTCCAACATGCCGCCCGAAAAACCACTGATCGATGCCGTGCCCGATTTGCCGCCTTTGGAAGATCGAGACATCCGTACGCGCGCTGCCGCAGATATCGCGGCGCGGCCGAGCCTCGCCCTGGCGCAGGATGCGGCCTTCCGGATTTTCGTTGAACCCGACCAGGCCGTTGATCGGATGGTCGCGCAGTACACCGAGCAGGGGGACCGCAAAGCCTTGGTCTCCGAGATCGAACGGTCTCCGGAAACCTTCGGCGAGGTGCAGGGCAAGACCCGGCTCGGGATCGCCAATGGAGATCGCCGTACGGCCCTGGAGCTGACGCCGACGATGGCCCGCAAAGTGGACGCGCATTTGATTGTGCTCGACGGGATCAGACACGAGATCGTTGACCGGCACGAGGCAAAGGGCGTTGCGATGCGCAAACCGATCCCCGATTTGTCACCGGAAGCAACCGCTTATATGGCGCGGATGGCGGAAGTGCATCAGATGCCGTCAGGACCGGCGAAGGACGATCAGACGCGGCTCTTGATGACGGACAAAGCCTCGGCGCAGGAAGTTGTGCGGTTCCGCCAGGGTCTTGCCGAACGATACGGCAAAGGGGATGAGGCCATCCGGAAAGGGATCGAACAGGACCCGGCTTTGGGATCGCGATCACCGTCGGAGCGCATGCGCATTCAGGAGCGCGCCAATGGGGTTGCTCATGCCATACCCGTGATGAGCCAGATGCGCGAACAGATCCAAAGGCTGGATCGCACACCGGATCGCGGTAAGGACCAGTCGCGCGGGATTGAGCGGTAGCGGTACTGGCGATATGAGTAGCTTGTGCTTTCGCTACACCCAGCTGATGGGTTTGAGCGCGATATCATCGAGCACGCTCTGAAGACTTGCTGCGAGATGCGGGTAGAGTGGGGTGTCCAGACCCCGGGCATCGGGCGAGGCGAGCAGACCGCGTCTATGGGCCGCCTGACGGCAGAGCATCTCGCGCGTATCGACATCATGACCGTTCATGATCGCGATCAGTGGTGCGAGCCGATTATGTATGGCCTGTGCCTCATGGAAACGCCCATCGCGAGATGCGCTATAGAGGGCTGCCACCTCGTGCGGCGCGATATAGGCCAGTGATGACAAGACACCGTCACCACCGGTGTTGAGATTGTGGAAGAGGGCGCCTTCCGAGGAGGGTAGTAAGGCCATTGGCTTGTCGGTTCCCTTGAGCGTGTAGTAGTCCTGATCGTAGCGCAGCACATTGTCGTCATGGCCCATGTCAAAGCCGAGGATCTGACGGCCGGTAGTGGCCACCAGAGCGAGGTCTTCGGGCGCCTCGGCCCATCGGTTCTCGCCATTGCCAAGGGCAAGGATCACGGGCAGAGCAAGACGGTCGGTCAGGGCTGCGAGATGGGTGATCCGCTCCAAGAGAGTCTGACCCTCAAAGCCGGTCTTCCATTTGGCTGGGAAGGTGATGATGGCATCAGCGCCCGCCGCCTTGCAGGTCGCCACATCGTCGAAGACCGCTTCAGACAATTCTCCCACACAAGAGAGCAGGATCTGACCGTTCTCCAATCCGGCACGGGTGCATCGAATAACTTCAAGCCGTTCGTCCGGTGTCATCGTCAAGCGCTCTCGCACAGTCGTATTGACAGCAATGCCGATAACGCCATCGATAAGCGTCAACCTGCGGGCCTGATCGGTGATACCACGGCAAAGGACATCGCCTTCATCATCAAACGGTGTCAGCGTCGATGCGATGATTCCGCCCGCCAGAGCTTCGAATGTTAAGTGATGTTCTTCGGGACGCATCTTATTACTCCTATATGCTTGCCGTGCAAGCGACGTTTCAGATTGCCACACCAAGCAATCCGGACTGGCTTTCAGCTAAGTGATCGTTGCCGCCTAAGTCCGCGATCCGAGACAATACGCCTATGCCGCGCTCCGGTTACTGCAAGGCGAGGTCGAATTGGCGAGGGAGGTGGTATCAATCACGCAAGGCATCCTTCGAAAAGCCATTGGTTTTCCTTAATCGTCACCACTTTTTTGTGGCTGAGCGATGTAAGACTCCCTTTGCCCGAGCTGTTACTACTGCCGCTTGACGATCTTGTTGAACATTTCACTTGAGCCGAGTGTCCGTGGACTAAATCAGATTAATTAAGATAGATCGATCTATCTATTTATACCGATGATCCGCAAGCTTTAATTTTGCTCTGATGCATCACATTGATGTGAATGCCGCAAGCTTGTATGTAGATAGGTCTATCTACACCAATGTATGGAAAGGTAGGCTTGGAGATCAACATGGGACGAATGAGTAAGCGCGAAACGATATTGGACACGGCTGAAGCGCTGTTTTCGACGCAAGGATTTGCCGCTACAGGGATCAACCAGATCACCCGTGACGCAGGTGTCGCATCCATGACACTTTACAACAACTTTGACAGCAAAGACGACTTAATAATAGCAGCACTTATCAGACGCTCAGAGCAGTTGTTGGCTGACATCCAAGCTGCAGCAAATCAGGGTTGTGATGCACACACTTCCATTCTTGCAGTGTTTGACGCAATTGAACATTGGGTGAAGACACAACTGAAAAGTTCTGCGGGATTTACTGGTTGCCTGTTTCTGAAAGCGGCGCATGAACATCCGGACTTGTCGAGCAATGCACGCCGAATCGCTGTTCGGCATAAAGAAGCCATCATATCCATGTTTAGGCGGTATCTTGACGATCTTGGTGCAGACGACTCTTCTGAGATGGCCCTGTCACTTCACTTGTTGATTGATGGAGCAATCAGCCAGGCACAGCTGTTCTCCGATGCGAAAAGTGTGCGACGCGCACGGAATCTAGCAAACATCCTGCTTAACGCTATAGACTAATCAGCTGCCCGGCAAAGCAAACGGATTGGCAACATTGTTTACCATGACAATCTTTGTGGAGTGTGATCGCAAAAAACGAGGGCGGCCATGCGAATACATATCGATGCTCCGGAAGTAATTTGGGATCAAGTGGACCGGAAAGAAGGTCAGCACTGCTGACTTACTTAACATAATAGAGCTTATGCGTCACAGACTGATCGCACCGGTGGATTCACAAACGAAGTGCAAATTCTGTATTAAAACAGAGCTTTGCATGGAGGATGTTGAATGGGAACCCACTACTGTCACCTGAGACTGGAAGAACGCCGCAAGTTGGCCAACTGGCTTGTAGCTAAGATGCCAATTACTGAGATCGCAGATCGCCTTGGTCGTGACCCTTCGACCATCTACCGCGATATCAAACGGAACCGGTACACGGACACCGAATTGCCGGAGCTGAACGGCTATCACGCTGTCGTCGCGCAGGATAAGTACGAACAGCGTCGCGCAATCCACCGTAAGATGATCATGTATCCCGAACTGAAGGAAGCCATCGAAGATCGGCTCAAGGCTGGCTGGTCACCTGAACAGATCGCTGGTCGAATGCGGTTGGAGCGCCATCCGATCAGGGTCAGTCACGAGACGATCTATCGGTTTGCCTACTCAAAGGACGGGCGCGCAGAGCAGTTCTTTCGCCACCTGCCCGAGCATCGCAGACGCCGCAGGCCACGTGGATATCGACGACATCAGCGTGGTCACATCTTCGATGCCCAAAGCCTGTCATACAGACCCGACCGCATCGCTGAGCGGTCAGAGTTTGGCCATTGGGAATGCGATCTGATGATGTTCCGTAGAGAGCATGGAAAGGTGAACGTGACATCCTTGGTCGAGCGTGTCAGCCGCTATGCTGTTGTGATGCGCAATAAGGATCGGACATCCAAACCGATCATGGAATCCCTAATCCAAGGACTCGCTCCCCTGCCCGCGGATGCCCGCCAGTCGATCACCTTCGACCGCGGCACAGAGTTCTCCGCTTGGCGACATCTCAAGAATGGGATCGGCGCAGACGCATGGTTCTGCGATCCGCAAGCGCCCTATCAGAAAGGCACCGTTGAGAATACGAACAACAGACTGCGAAAGTATCTGCCTCGATCTACGGAACCGACGGCGCTGACAAATCGATATCTGAGGTCGATTTGCCACCGCCTCAACGCAACGCCGCGCAAGTGCCTTGGCTACTGCACGCCTGCCGAGGTCTTTGAAACCAAGCTGATGGAGATCCTCAAACGGGTGGAGTAAAACGATATATCAGGAACTGCACTTCAGCATGAGTTCACCACCCCAACGTTGTTAATTGCTCTTAAAATTGAGACTCCTATTTTGAGACTCAAATCTGGGCTACCGGTTGATAGCACACCGCCCACTCAGCGCCAAAGCTGTCATCGGATCTAAAAGATTTGGAGGTCCAACAAGCGGGACAAACCGGTCATCCAATCTCCAACTCTGAAAGACCGCTATGCGACCCAAAATGCCCTTTTACGATGTCAGTTCTTTTATCGCCGTCATCACCGCGCTTGCATTCTCTGAAGCCACTGACGCAAAACTGCCGGAATCATTGTCCCAGTATTTGCCACTTGCATCCACAAATGCGTCGTCCAGCGCGAGGCGGCTGAGAATGTTCGCTCCGATCTGAAGGTCATTGCCCGCCACGCCAAAACCTTCCTTGACCATTTTGGACGCCAGAAGAGAGCCAGGATTGACGGCAAGAAACACTGGCCCGTCAGGGAGGTCCTGCGCCAATTGTTGCGTCCAGATCGCGATAGCGCGTTTGCTTTGCGCGTAGGCTCCCATGTCGTCCAGTTTGATTTCCCCGGTCAAGGCGCGGATGTCGACGGGGGCTTGGGCGGCCGACGATAAGTTGATGATGCGCCCGTCCTTCGGAATGATGGGCAAAAGAGCTTTTGTGAGCGCATAGGGGGCCAGCGTGTTGACAACAAACCGGACATCCTGACCGTTCGGCAGGACAGGGTTTGGAACCTTGTAAACACCTGCGTTATTGATGAGAACATCAATATGATCATGATCTGCTCGGATGGCTGATGCCAAGTCCGCCGTCGCCTCAAGCGAGGACAGATCGGCATTGTAGGTTGCGGCATCTCCGCCGACCTCGGCTGCTGCTGCCGCCAGTTTGGACGCGCTACGCCCGTGAAGGATGATCTGATGCCCTCTGTCTTTCAGCGTTTTTGCAGTCAGAAGGCCGATGCCGTCCGTTGATCCCGTGATGAGAATTGTCTTGATCATTTTAATGGTCCTTGTGTGACAAAGCCCGGCAGCAGGTCGTCAGCCAAGCGCTTCATGGTGTCTTCGATATCGGCTTGGTTAAAGCGGAGGTTCAGGGCGACATGATTGATGCCCTGCGCTTGCAGTTCGGCCAAGTAGGATTTCAGAGACGAAATGCCAGAACGAAACCCGAGGTGTATCGGTTGGGGCTGCATGTCTGCATCCGTAACAAGGTCAACATAGAGCGACTGCATCACTGGTTTTTCCGAAAACCCTGCGGACGTGGATCGCGCCCGATAGTCTGCAACCAGCCGCCCTTGCTCACCTACATCGCGCGGATAGGTCATCCAGCCGTCACCATGGGCCGCAATCCATTCCGGGCTTTGTTGACTGCCGCCCGTGATCAGGATCGGCAGGCGTCCCGCTGTAGGCTTCGGCAGCATATCCATATCGCCATGCATGGACCCGTGATTGCCCGTGTATGTCGGACAGTCAGATGCCATCGCGCGGATATAGGCGAGGCTGTCACGAAAACGCGCACCCCTGTCCGGGAACGTCATATCGAGTGCGGGGTATTCCTCGGGACGGTCGCCTGACGCTACCCCCAGAAGCAATCGTCCGCCTGACAACTGATCCGCAGAAGCTGCGGCCTTGGCGACGTGCGCCGGGTGCCGGAGCGGAAGAATGATACTGGCGACACCAAGAGCGATGTCGCGCGTCACGCCGGAGAGAAGTCCGAGATACACGAAAGGATCAAACATCTGGCCCGCATCACCGAAGGTCGGGACATTAAACGGTACGTCCCGCAGCCAAAGCGCCGCAAAGCCAAGTTCATCCGCCAGTTGGGCCCGCTCAATATGGCGTGTCATGTCGGGCGTAGGACTATTGCTATGGGCATCAAGCGGGACGACCAAGCCGATGCTCAGCGCACCCGGTTGGAACACCGTGTTATAGGCACGGTTCAGCTTGGGAAAACTGTTTGTCGCAGTGCCATCAGGCATATCAGCGTCCTTTCATCGTTGGTGCGGGTCAGTATCGAACCAGTGTCCGGCTCTCGATACTTTTGCGTGGAATGGTCAGCGCTGGGTCTTCGATCAGATCAAGCGCACTATGGGCGACAGAGGGTTTCCCCTGGTTGTCATAGATGTTGAACAGTGCCACTTCGTCCGGGGTCATGCGCGACTGATAAACCCATTCATGATCGGGGTTCGCAGCCAATCCCATGATGTGGCCTTTGCGGTCCGGATAAATCAGGTCGATCAGCATCCAATCATGGTCTGCAACACTGGATGGCCGCACAAAGCCGAGCGGAGCAGAATTGATCGGGTTTTCGATGGGACGCCAAATGTTGATGAAGGCATAGTGACCGTTAGCCCAGGATGCGGCTTTTTCGTCTCCCAGCACAGTAATCAGCCGTTGCTCTGCGCCTTCGCGGCTATAATCGCTGTGAACATTGCGGGCCGGTTTGCGGGTGGAATTTGGATCATCTATTCGCACGGTATGGTCGAACACAACCACCTCTTTTGCGCCAATCTCGCGTTTCAGAAGTGTTGATAATTCCTGATCGTAAGCCCCTTGCCATTTATTGTCTTGTTCGAGCCCTTTGACCTGCGAGGGTGCTTTGAAAAACCCAACACTGTCATTGGAGAAATTCACATCTGTTTCGCTTCGCACGTCAAGGACAGCAATTTCTGTCACTGCATACGGCGGCGAAATAATCTGACCTACTACGCCGCCCGCGTCGATGTGATACGCCTGACGCTGATCTGAGTGAATGTGGTAATTGACGATGGCTGTGCATGGCATGTGTTCACCCCTTAGGAAGACGAGGCCCGACACTATGCGCCGGGCCTCTTGGAAGATCAGGCGAGGTCGTCTTTGCCTTCGATCAGGAAGTGATAGCTCTCGGATCCGGCGTGACGGGCTTCCAGATGTGGCTTATATTCCGGGTCGTTCATAAAGTTCATCGCGGCTTCTTTGGACGGCCATTCCATCACGATGCGCAAGGCGGCGGGACGATCATCGCCTTCCACCTGTTCGTGGCTTGATGTGCGGGCGAGGTATTTACCACCGTGCTTTTCAACCAGCTTGTTGGCCATTGGCAGGTAGTCTGGAATCCAGTCATCGTTGGATGGTGTAACTGCAAGAACGGAATAATAGGTCATAGTGGTCTCTCCTTTGGTTGACGGGTTGTCTTCACACATATGAGGCATTGAAATTCAGAAGAAACAGTTCATTATTGAGTTCAGAATTCTGATTTTGGATATAATATGGATACGGAAACGTTGCGCCTGTTCGTTCTCGCCGCTGACAAGCTGAACATCAGCGCAGCGGGCCGTGAGCTTGGCCTTGCCCCATCGGTTGCGAGCGCATGGATGGCGAAACTGGAGAAGAGCGTCGGAGCTGATCTGTTGCACCGTTCTACACGTCAGGTTTCTCTTTCGATTGAGGGTGCCGACTTCTTGCCCTATGCGCGTGACATCATCGAGCGGGAAGACGCAGCTCGCGCGGCCTTGGGTCAGGGCAAGAAGCACGTTTCAGGCACATTGCGGTTTACGGCTCCCAGTACCTTTGCACAGCTCTATATCGCGCCCATCTTGCCGGACTTCATGGCACAGCACCGCGATCTTACGCTTGATCTCCATCTGTCAGACAAACAGGTTAATCTCATTGAAGGGAGTTTTGATCTGGCACTCCGAAACGCGACCCTTGAGGATTCAAGTCTCCGAGGTCGGAAGCTGGCGGATGACACGCGCATCTTGTGCGCCTCGCCCGACTATCTGAAAAAACATGGCTATCCAGAAACACCGGATGATTTGAACGACCACCAGATTATTGCGTTCGGAAACACAGATGAAAACCAGCTGATCGGTGAAGATGGTACAAAACACCTCTTTGCTCCAAGACAAGCGGATTGCCGTTTGATTATTGACGACGGTCACAGCCACAAGTGTGCGACTTTGGCCGGGGCCGGGATAGCGGCAAATTCGCTTTGGAGCGTACATCAAGAACTGGTATCGGGAACGCTTGTACGGGTCCTACCTGAGTACCGGCTTGCTGAGGAAACGGTCCTCTGGCTGATCTATCCACAGTCAAATGTGTTGTCCGCGAAAGTCAGGGTCTTCATGGATTTCCTGCTAGATCGGATTGGACGACATGCTCCGTGGGCGAGCCAATAAGTCGGTGATGAAGTTAGGAACTAGAGGGGCGAAAAATTGCATCAAGATGTCTGCAAAGGGGTTGCCGCAGTCATTCGTGCAAAGTGCAGCATTTGGTATTTTGGGCTCATTTGAGACTTTCGCTGCCGATGACGGGGAACGACCGGCGCTATCCGTTCCCCTGCCCCAGTCTCATTAATCAAAGAGCAGCCGCCGTTGATTTCTTTCGCTTTCGAGTCTCATCTATTCAGTGAGCTAACAGCACAAATTCAACACCGGCGGCGACGGTGTCTTGTTGTCACTGACAGAACCACGGTGCCTCTGAGTGAACCTCATTTGCAAGTCAGTCGCAGCTGTTGGTGATTTGGATGCGCCTACTCCAATCCTTTTTGTGCCATTGATCAATCTCGTCCTGATCAATCTTAATATCGCAGGAGCCCAAGACATGGGTGCCTTCGAAAAACCCACTGACTCTCGCCTGAAAAGATATGACAGCCAATGCATCGACTATGGCCGGATCCTTTTGATCCAACATCTCTGCCAAATGGACCCAGTGATCTTCGCTTCCTTCGACCGTGGAGCTAAATCCAAGAATCTCGAAAATCACCGAGGACCCGCTTGGTATCGTTTGAACCTGCCAATCGCGCCTCAAATTGGTTTCCACACCATGCTGGATAAGGTGCTCGACCGATTGTATCTCATCGAGTGTCAACTCACCGTAGGGAGGAACAGTCGCGCTCAGGCTCAATTCCCGCAATTCTCGAGCAACAGAGTCGTCGTTTGTCACCCGAACCTCGAACGAGACTGCAATAGGGGAGCGACGACACAGTTCCGTAAGTTCATTTATGTCTCCCCCCTGATACGCGTTGTATGCTTTCGCGTCGCGCCACACATAATTGCATCGAAGTGTGGCCCGTTTGATCTCAGTCCGAAACTCGGGGGTCGATAGGTAGTCGCGTACTTCATCGAAATACACATAGCCTGCGATCAATGTCGCAGGCAGCGTCAAGAACGCGAGTACTTTCCCGATCACATCGCCGCATCGCAAAACCCAACCATATGCTACAGCCAACACGCTGCGATCTACTTCATCGTCAGGAAGCGTTGGCCCGAAAGAGCATCAAACTCTGGGATGCTTCCACCAGACCAAAACTCCGGTGATTGAATTGTCGCGGTATCGGTTCCGAATGACTTTGCCCAGTCTGTCACCGGATCAGCAGACTTGTACCCAGGGTTAACCAGACTCCGATGCGTAGTCATGAGCGCCTCCATGGCACGCCACTCATCATCTGTACAATCACACCAAGGTGCAATTGGCGGTCCCTTAGGAACGATGGGTGCATTGACCACCGGAGTTGGCATCGTATCCGGCGCAGGTTCTGGGCAGGTCCCGGTAATTCGTGGTTTTTTGATCTGCTGAAAGTACCCCGCGGTTATTGCGTGATTTGCGAAATCGCAAGCCACGAAGGTCTGATCCTCCTTGAACGCAATCAGCGGTTCATCGGCAACCGCAACAGATGCGGTGCCAAGATATGCCAAAACCGCGACAAGTCTCGTTCCAAAATTATGCATAGCCCCCCGAGCCTCAGTTAATATTTCTACCAATAACACAACTATAGCTAGTGCAATCTGCCTTGTCTCCAAGCCTATCAATTCAGCGACGTGTGTTCGGTGCGTTTTTCCGCAAAATGAGGCGAATGGGCATTGAGGGTGCGCAGAGAGAAAGAGGAAGGAAAGCCCGGGTTGCCGGGCTTTGAAGGGAGAGAGAGGCTCTCCCGGTCCGGCTCCTAAAGGAGTTTTCCGATGACCAACCCTAAATCCAAATCCGCTGCCAAGACCAAGGCGGCTGGCGCTGCAAGCCTGCCGGGGGCAGAGCTGCAAATGATCCCTCTCAACAAGCTGGTGATCAGCCCCAAAAACGTGCGCAAAACCCCGGCCACTGAAGACCAGGACGCCGAACTCTATGCCAGTATCAAAGAAACTGGCCTCAAGCAGAACCTGCTCGTTCACAAGGTGGGTGCAAAGTATCATGTGCATGCGGGTGGACGACGTCTGGCAGCGCTGAACAAGCTGGCCGATGACAAAGTCATAAAGCCGTCCCATCCGGTCGCATGTTCGGTAGAAGATCCTGATCAGGCCGAAGACACCTCGGCTGCAGAAAACATGATCCGCGCGGCGATGCACGCGGCCGATCAGTTCGAGGCGTTCGCGGCTTTGCGCAAGAAGGGCCGCACGGAAGACCAGATCGCATCCCAGTTCGGTATCACCACCGATCTCGTGCGCCGACGCCTGAAGCTGGCTTCCGTGGCGCCGGAGCTGATGGACATCTTCCGCGCCGGTGAGATGTCGCTCGAATGCGTGATGGCCTTCACCCTGACCGACGATCATGCGCGGCAGATCGAAGCCTGGGAGGCGGTGAAACAGCATTACAGCCCCTCCCCCCATTCGATCCGCAACCACCTCACCGAGAAGTCCTATTCCGGGTCGTCCAAACTCGCGAAGTTCGTCGGGATCGATCCCTACAGGAAGGCGGGTGGCACCGTCATTGAGGATCTCTTCGCCGAGCATGATGCCATGCATCTGGAAGACCCGGATCTGCTCGAAGACTTGGCGATCAAGAAGCTTCAGGGACTCGCGGATGAGACGGCCAAGACCTGGAAATGGGCGGAGGCCTGTCTGGATGTCGACTATGACAGCTTTCGTCCCTTCGGCCGGGTCTATCCCCAACCGCTCGATCCCGATCCAGACCTTGTCTCCGAGAAGACCAAACTGCAAGAACGTCACGCCGTCCTGGAAGCGGATTACGACGAGGCGACGTGGACAGAGGAACTTCAGGAAGAAGAGGACCAGATCTGGAAGCGCCTCCGCGAAATCGAGGCGATCGAGGAAGCCAATGTTGCTTTCACCGATGATGACTACAAAATCGCCGGATGTATCGTAAGCGTCTCCCATAATGGGGAACCGCGTCTGGAAGCCGGTCTGGTGCGTCCCGAAGACCTTCCGGAACCTGAAGCGTCGCCCTGCGACCAGATGGGCGATGAGAGTGACGCTGGCGATACGCCCGCAGCCAGCGGACCCAGCATTGAGCTCCCCGCAACGATGCGCCAACCGGACATCCCGATGAATGCCACGGATGCTGCCCGGAAAGCTCAAGGCATCCCTCGATCTCTGGCCGATGATCTACGGGCGACGCGCCATCAGATCATTCGGGCGCATTTGGCCGCTGACTACGGCACCGCCTATGACGCGATGCTCTATGCCATGGTGATGTCCGTGCTCGGCAATTACCGCAGCCAGTCACCGCTTGATCTGTCACTGCGTCCTGCATCGACAACGGCATCACAGGAGACCCTGAAAGACACTGTCGCCGAACGCATGCTGGAAGCGCTCAAAGATGGTCTCAATCTGGCGTGGATGGAAGCCAAGGCACCGGAGGATTTCCAACAGCTGTCTCAGCTTTATGATGTCGACAAACAGGCGCTCTTTGCCTGGTGTGCGGCCTATGCCCTGAACCAGCAGCTCTCCAATGACAGCGATGCAAATCCTGTCACCGAGGTGATCGGATCACGACTGAGCGTCGATGTGGCCGCCTGCTGGCGTCCCGGTGCGGACAATTACTGGGGTCGGGTCAAGAAAGACCATGCGGTTGAGACGGCAAAAGCGCTGATCGACGACCGCTGGGCCGATGACAAATCGGGTCTGCGCAAAACAGAGATCGCCAAAGCCATGGAGCAAGCCTTCTGCGACACGCCGCAGGAGAGTGCTGGTTTGACCGCTGAGACTGCAGCCACGACATCCCGCTGGCTGCCCGACGGCATGGCAGTGGGGGACACTGAAGAGGCCGCGCTGACACCTGGATCCGATGGGACAGATGCGACATCCGCCTCTGAAAACCCAGAGGCCCTGCCCGCCTTCATGGAAGACGCGGCTTAACCTCTCAACGTCTACAAAAAGCTTTGGATCGCCCCCACCCGACACCGGGATCGGGGGCGGTCCTTTCCGTCTGCCGGGAAGTTCAGCGCCGAATGGATCGGCCGGTCCGGCACGGAGAAAAACCATGACCCAAGCACAACAAGCCATATCCGAAGACATCGCACAGGACGTCACACACCCTCAAACAGCCGCCATCATCGCCAAGCAGAACGATGCCTTCCGCGCATCCATCACCGCCTGTCCCAAGTCGCCGGACATACCCCCCGGCAAACTTGTAATGACCGCAGGTGTCGCGGCACAAAGCGACGCGTTCCGCGCAGCACTCATCGGCGCGTTGATCGCCTTTGATACGTTTGATGGGGACAGCGACCCTTACGGCCTTCACGAGATGGGCGTGCTTGAGATCGAAGGCGAACGCGTTTGGTTCAAGTTTGATCTCTATGACGAGAATTACGAATACGGATCCGAAGCCCCCACCGATACCAAACGGACGCGCCGGGTCCTGACCCTGCTGTTCCCTTCCGAATACTGACTAGCACCAATCTCGCAAACTCTTGTCGACCGTCCTCATGATCGAGGGCGGTCCTTATCTGCTGACGGGTTTTCCATGGGGCCGGATGATCCGGTCCCGCCCGTCACGGAGATCAAGACCCATGGCAAAACCATGCGATTACAAAGTCACGCTTTACCCCGCCCACAAGGATGGCGGCTTCGTCGTCACCAAATACGATATCTTTGGTGGTACCTATCCAAGCAAAGAGTTCACTGCAGCCGGCATGGACGATCTGATCGACCAGGTTACCCATTTCGCGATGGAACATGGGAGGGGCTGCAGCGCGTCCGTCCGCTGCCTTGCACCGCGCAAACCACCCGGTTTCAAAAAGGCGACGGAGAACCTCTATTTCAATCTTCTGAGCAAGGAAGAGTTCGAAGCGCAAGAGGCCAAGAAGGCCGAGAGCGCCGCTGCCTGATCTCGTCTGTCACGCATCCAATCCAAGAAGGCTCGCCCGCCACGGCGGGCCTTTTCGTTCTTACCGGCAAGAGGAGAATATCAATGGAGACCCCTATCCACGAAGAAACCTACCGCGAGCACACCATCAAGATCATCCATGATCCCGACCCCGAAAACCCCCGCGACTATGACAATCTCGGCACGATGGTCTGCTGGCATCATCGCTACAATCTGGGCGACAAACATCATCATGACGATCCGCGCGAACTGCTGACTGAATTGTGTGATCTCGACAGCGACACCGCACTCTCGATGAACGATCTGTTCACGCGGGCGGAAAAACGCGCCGTCATCCTGCCGCTCTACCTCTACGATCATAGCGGCATCACCATGAACACGACCGGGTTTCATTGTCCGTGGGATTCAGGACAGGTTGGCTACATCTATGTGACGCTGGCGGACATCCGCAAAGAGTACAGCGTCACCCGTGTCTCGCAAAAGCTGCGCTGCAAGATTGCGGATCATCTGCGCCAGGAGGTACAAACCTACGATCATTACCTAACGAGAAATTGCTATGGCTTCGTCGTCGAAAAGGATGACGACGAAATCGCATCCTGCTGGGGGTTTCTGGGCGATTATGATGGCTATTGTCTGGCTGAAGCCAAAGCGTCGGTGCATTGACGCCGCCGCGCAGGCTGCTTGGCGTCGTTCCGGCCGCAAAGAGAAAGAGGCGGGTTGGGGAAGGGCAAGCCTTCCCCTGCATGAGAGAGAGTTTCCTGGAGGGCGTAACCCCTTTCAAGGAGCCTTCCCCATGAACATCCCAACAACCTTCCACGCCTGCGTCGCTGATGACGCAATCTCCAAAGTCTCGCGTCTCTTCAACGCGACCCTCAACGATATCTTTGCCGAGCTCTTTCAAAACGCACGCCGCGCCGGAGCGACACAAATCTCCGTCAGTCAGATCGATTATCCAGACCTCGGTCCGGTCATCTGTCTGATCGACAACGGGCCCGGTCTTTATGATCCCAGAGACCTGTTCAGACTGGGGCAAAGCGCATGGGATCGTGACGTCCAATCCGACGAGGAAGCAGCCGGTATGGGCTTCTTCTCGCTGGCTGGTCGCAGGGTTCGCATCATTGCCCAGAAGCAGGACACATCTGAGTCCTGGAGGATCGATGCTGAGCCTGACAGCTTTGGCGGCACGCATCCCATCAGCTGCACCCATGGGCCAGTAAACCATGATGGCACAACGATCCTGATCGCCACCAAACCCAATGAAGACTACATCGCGGCGGCCAACCATGCGGCGCGGTATCTGCCGCTCGACGTCATGGTCGACGGGGTCACCGTCGAGCGCAAAGACTTCCTCGCTGACGCCGAGCATATCGAAGAGTGGAACGGCATCCGCATCGGCATCTATGAGCGCGGCCCGACCGGGTTCCGCAACCATGAGACCGTCAACTTCCACGGCGTGACCCTGCACGGCCGTTTGCCGAGCCTGTCACAGGCGTTCCACCGATCTTACTATGCGCGGCTGGATGTGACGCACTGCGCCGATCTCAAACTGGTTCTGCCCGCTCGTAAAGAAATTGTCGAGAATGACTTCATGGAGGTGTTACGCGCCCATATCACCAGGATCTTCTACCAGCTCATCAAGGCTGCTGGACCGCATTCGCTGTCATTCGCGAACCACAAACGTGCCTCTGAACTGGGCGTCGATCTGCCCCCAGCCGCGATGCGGTTGCGGGTGTTTGAACCGAGCCATGCAGACAGCGACATGAATAGTCATGGAAACGTCGAACCCATCACAGAAGACGATGTGATCTTCGACTCCGACGGTGGCGCAATCGAAGAACAGAACCTCGCCTCGGCACTCTCCAACCAACGTGCCCCGACCAGGCTCTATGATCCCCAATCCGGTTTTGAGGGTTATGATTGGTATGACCAACTGGCACGCGCATCGGTCAAAGGATATCGCGTCATTGGCGATACTGACACGGTCTGTGTTGAGCCGGGCAAGCGCCACGCGCTCACCGAACGTCCGGATCAATTGGAGATCCATTGCAGCGTCACCGATGGAGCCCACACCGAAGACTGGGTCTTGAAAACAAATTGGTTGATCCTCGGCGAGGATGACTGGGGGTTGGATGATGTCGACATCGCAGTGACCAAATCATCGAAAGCGACCATGCCTGATCTTGTCGACTTTCTGGAACGGGCCTTGTTCAGTCCCTCAGACGACAGTGAAGCGGGGTCATATGATCAGCAGCAAAGCTGGTTCAGAGATGATGCGGAGGATCTCGCTATCCGTCTTCTTGAGACTTCTCTTGAGGTTGAGATCAATGCGATCACACGGGTCATCAACCGCGAACTCTATTGGCTGCGCCGCAAGGATCAGGTGACCACGGTCCGGATCGGCAAGGGCCAGATCGAGATCAATGGCCTCGAAGAGAACGACGTGTCCGCAGCCGAATAAGGTCAATCAATATCGAGGTCGACCCAAAGACCGTGGTGATCCGACGCGCCATAAAGCGGCTTGGTCAATTCCGGATACATCTCCCATCGACCGGAGGCAGTCCAAACTCCCTTGCGGAAGATGCCGCCGACCTTCACCTTTTTCCAAAGCGCCGGTGACAGGAGGATATAGTCGATCTTCTTCTTATCGGCGCCGGTCGCAAAGGTCCCGATCCCGCGATCCTTGGTCTTGGCGTTGAATTCGAACTCGGTGAATTTGGGATGATCGGTGATCTCTTTCAGGGAGGTCTTGAGCAGCGGGTTCAGTTCAGCGCTATCGGGCGTGTCATTCAAATCGCCCAGCACGATGATGTTCTCGATGCCCTCTTTCAAGAGACGGCGATAATATTTCGCCACGAAGGTCGCTTGGGCCTCACGCTTGTCGCGCGACGGTTTGTGGTTGCCGCCATACTTGGATTTGAAATGGTTCGGTAGCACCGCGATCTTATTCCCGCCGGGCGTCTCGATGATGTATTCGGGGCAATCGCGCGAAAACACATCCTTTCCCTTGAACGTCTCATCCACATGACTGCGCATAGACGGAATGGAAAACCCCTTGCGCGCCATGATGCCCACATCGATGCCGCGCCGGTCATTGCCATCGATCACCATCAGATGGCGATAGTTATTCCCTGCAAGCGGCTCATAGATATAGTCGTGGAATTCTGTCAGCACCGGACGACTTTCAATCTCGACAAGTGCCATGATGTCGGCGTCCATATCGCGGATCATCCGGGCCGTCATGGTGATGGCCTCTTCCTTGACGCGGGCTGTTTTCAGCTCCACCCAGCCGACCCAGTCGTCTCTTCCATTCGCCTCGATCCGGATCGGCCCGCTTTTTTTGGGGCGCACAATGATCTTGCCTCTGATCTTGCGCAGCCAGACGAACGGGCCTTCGTCGTCCTTTAGAATGCCCAGCTGCTCCATCAGGTCGAGCATCTTTTTTTTGTCGGCGGCAGAATAGACCGGCTTTTCGAACAGTTTGTTCAGTGCCGCATGGGCATCCAATACAAGTTTATGGGTTTCCGGATCTTCGTCATTAAAGGCTTTTATCCGGTCAAACAGGTTTTCAACATTAAAGGCAGCAACGCGCATAAGTAATTCCCCTCTTAAATACGCGCGAGCATGCCCGCTTTTGCTGTCGCGCTCAAGTTGTGGTCCGAGGCTGCCGGAAAGGAAGAGGAGGGTTTTGGGGAAGGGCAAGCCCTCCCCGGTGTCAGAGAGAGTTCTTTCGGGGACGGGTGGCAACCCTTCAACCTCGGAGACCTTCCATGATGCATGTTTCAACTCCCGCGCTGGCTGCGCCGTCACGCGCGGCCGCTTTGCTGGCCGCCGCGACTCAGCTCCTTCCCCATTTTGAACAAGGCAACCCCCTCGACCGGACCATCGTCCGTACCGCTATGGAGACCGCCTTTGGCGGCACTGATGCGTCCGGTGCCTGGGTCTGGAAAGATGCCTATGAGTCGGGCGAATGCGCCCAGATCCTGCTGTTACAAAAGTATGGTTCGCTGATGCGCCGCCAATGCGCAACACCGTCCAAGTTCATTGCCATGGTGGAGAAGGTTGCGGGCTTCGCACTCTCACACACCCGGCGCAGCGAGACGTCCCAAAAGCTGCAGCAATTCTCAACACCCCTGCCCTTGGCCGGGATCGTCGCTGAGGCCGCCCAGCTTCGCGCCGACGATGTCGTGCTGGAACCCTCGGCCGGGATAGGCCTTCTCGCCATCTACGCCAAACTGGCCGGCGCACAGCTGCATCTCAATGAAATCGACGAAACGCGCTCAGAGCTGCTGTCTCTTCTGTTTCCGGAAAGCGCGGTGACACGCCACGATGCCGGATCAATTGATGATCGGTTAGACGCGTCTGTTGCGCCTAGTCTCATCCTCATGAATCCACCCTTCTCCGCCGCACCCGGTGTTGAAGGCCGTTACAAGCCCGCCATGGGCCAACATGTGCTCTCGGCGCTTTATCGACTGCTGCCGGACGGCCGTCTGGTCGTGGTCTCAGGTGCGAATTTCTCAATTTCAAACAATGCATTCCGATCCGCCTTCAAGCGCATGGGCGAGATAGCATCGATCCGGTTCTCCGCACCGATCGCGGGCAAAGTCTATGCCCGCCACGGCACGACCACGGAAACCCGCCTGACAGTCATCGACAAACGTGCTGGCCTTTCGCCCGATCTGGGCGAGGTCTATCACGATCAGGCCGAGAGCTCGCAGGCATTGCTGGAATGCGTAGAGGCCCATTGTCCGCCGCGGCTGGTGACAACGTCACAAGATAGAGCCCCGAACCAGGTGGTGGCCCCTGCCCCATCGATCCAGTCCTTGCGCGAGCAGGCGCGCAGCCAGGTTCGCGCCGTCGCAGCCGAAAAGGCGCGTCATCCCTTCGATCTGATGGAAGCGGGTGAGATCGCCTATCTACCCAAAGCCTGGGCGGAAAAGTCCACGCGGCTGACAGAAGCACTGTACGAGGGCTATGAAGTGCAATCAATTGCCATCGAGGGCGCACATCCACACCCAACCGCGCTCGTGCAATCAGCCGCCATGGCTTCGGTCGCACCGCCTCTTCCTTCTTACCGGCCCAAAATCCATACATCGCTGATCACGGATGGGGCGCTGTCAGACGCCCAGCTCGAAAGCATCATCTATGCGGGTGAAGCTCATGAAAAGCACCTCTCGAGCTGGTTCCGCCATGACGAAGAGGATAAACGGCTTGTCGCCTGCAAAGCCGATGCCGAAGACGGGTTTCAACTGAGGAAGGGCTGGTTTCTCGGTGACGGCACGGGCTGCGGTAAGGGCAGGCAAGTCGCCGGCATCATCCTCGACAATTGGCTGCGGGGTCGCAAACGTGCGGTCTGGGTTTCAAAGTCCGACAAGCTGATCGAAGACGCCATCCGGGACTGGACGGCAATTGGAGGACGCGCCTCCGACATCGTGCCGCTGTCGCGCTTCAAGCAAGGTTCGGACATTCGCCTTGAACAAGGCATCCTCTTCGTCACCTATGCAACGCTGCGTACGGCCGAGCGCCAGCATGGTGATATCCTCAAAGCCTCCCGTCTTGATCAGGTCACGGCATGGCTCGGCAAGGACTATGATGGTGTGATCGCTTTTGATGAGGCGCATGCCATGGCCAATGCGGCCGGAGAGAAGGGCAAGGAAGGCGGCCGGGGTGACAAGCAGGCGTCACAACAAGGTCTGGCCGGTCTGAAACTGCAAAATCGCGTGCCCAATGCGCGCGTGCTCTATGTCTCGGCCACAGGGGCCACCATCGTTGGCAATCTCGCCTATGCCTCTCGCTTGGGTCTCTGGAGCACCGGCGATTCACCCTTTGCAACGCGCGAGCAATTCATCGCCGACATGGAAGCGGGTGGCATTGCGGCAATGGAAATCATCTCGCGTGATCTGAAAGCGCTCGGTCTCTATCTGGCGCGGTCGCTGTCCTATGAGGGCGTCGAATATGAGATGCTGGTCCATGATCTGACATCGGCGCAGCGCGACATCTATGACAGCTACGCCGAAGCGTTCCAGGTCATCCACACGAATCTGGAAGCGGCCCTGGAAGCCTCCGGTATCACGGCGGAAGGTGGGACGTTGAATGTGCAGGCGAAGTCCGCAGCGCGCTCGGCCTTCGAGAGCAACAAGCAGCGCTTCTTTAATCATCTCATAACCGCCATGAAATGCCCCACCGTGATCAAATCCATCGAGCAGGACTTGCAGGCCGGATCATCGGCTGTCGTGCAGATCGTCTCCACGAGCGAGGCCCTGATGGAACGGCGATTGGCGCAGATCCCGGCCTCGGAATGGCATGATCTCCATGTGGACATCACGCCGCGCGAATATGTGCTCGACTATCTGATGCATTCCTTTCCGACACAGCTGTTTGAGCCCTACACCGATGAAGACGGCAATCTTAAATCCCGACCGGCCATGGATGCAGACGGCAACCCGATTGAATGCCGCGAAGCCGCGCGCAAACGCGATGCCATGGTTGAACGGCTTGGCGCACTGGCCCCCGTGCAAGGCGCGCTCGATCAAATCCTGTGGCATTTCGGGAAGGATCAGGTCGCCGAAGTCACGGGACGGTCGCGACGTATTATCCGCACGCG
Source organism: uncultured Tateyamaria sp. (assembly GCF_947503045.1). Lineage (GTDB taxonomy): Bacteria > Pseudomonadota > Alphaproteobacteria > Rhodobacterales > Rhodobacteraceae > Tateyamaria. The sequence goes on along the minus strand of NZ_CANNCF010000007.1, from coordinate 91,696 downwards.
CGATCAGCGCCTGAAAGTTGAGAACCGGCCAGGCTCTTCCAATATTGGGGAGACACAGGCCTTTATGAATGATGACAAGCGCATCCTGATCTTCTCGGACGCGGGTGGCACTGGGCGCTCCTATCACGCCGATCTTGGTGCGAAAAACCAGCGGCTGCGGGTGCATTACCTCCTGGAGCCTGGCTGGCGCGCAGACAATGCCATCCAGGGGCTGGGCCGCACCAACCGCACCAATCAGGCACAACCGCCGCTGTTCCGACCCTGCGCCACGAACGTCAAAGGCGAAAAGCGGTTCCTGTCGACGATCGCGCGGCGGCTCGACACCCTTGGCGCAATCACCAAGGGTCAGCGCGAGACCGGTGGCCAGAACATGTTCCGTGCCGAGGACAATCTGGAGAGCGCCTATGCCCGCAAGGCCCTGCGCAATTTCTTCTGGGATCTGACCAAGGGCCGGATTTCAGCCTGTTCGCAGACACGCTTCGAAGAGATGACGGGTCTGTCGCTCATGGACAGCGACGGCACGCTCAAAGAGCAGCTGCCACCGATCCAGCAATTCCTCAACCGCTGTCTGGCGCTAACCATCGATATGCAGGATGCGATCTTCGAGTGCTTTGGTGGGTTGCTGGAAGCGATCATCGACGATGCGATCGCTGCGGGCACCTATGAGGTCGGATTGGAAACCCTGCGGGCCGAGAAGTTCGAGATCATCGATCGCAAGACGATCTTTGAACATGAGGCGACAGCTGCGAAAGCCAATGCCTTGACGGTGGAACGCACAGATCGCAATCACCCGCTGACACTCCAGAAGGTCAAAGAATTTTGCGCACGTGGCGGCCATGGGCGTCTCATGCTCAACCGCAAATCCGAACGGGCCGCTGTGCTGATCCCGACCTCGAGCCTGATGACCGAGGAAGGCGAACCGATCGCACGGGTCGAACTGCTGCGGCCGATGGCGACGGACCGGATGTTGGAGCTCGAACTGCCTGCGTCCCATTGGGAGGAAGTGACAGATTTTGAGTTCGAGCGGGCCTGGACCAAGGAGGTCGACGCGGTCCCGGAAACATCCGTCTCGAAACTCACATTGATCTCAGGCCTGTTGCTCCCAATCTGGGACCGCCTGCCCACTGACAATATGCGCATCTACCGTCTGCAAACCGAGGACGGAGAACGCGCCATCGGACGGATGGTGACGCAGGATCAATTGGCCAATGTCTATGCCGCACTTGGGCTGGAATGTGCAGTCGAGCTCACCGCCGAGGAGGTCTTTGACGCGGTCCTCAAACGCGGCCAAAGCCTGCCGCTTGCAGGCGGTCTGACCCTGCGCCGGTCACGGGTGATGAGCGAATACCGGCTGGAACTGGTCGGTTACAATGTCGCCGCTTTGGAAATCTACAAAGCGATGGGATGTTTTACCGAGATCATCTCCTGGGCGACGCGGCTGTTCGTGCCGAGCGATGACACCAAAGTCGTCGATCAGCTCATGGCCCGCCACAAAATCACGGCGGCCGGAGACAAGGAAAGGATTGCGGCATGACCCGGACCGCGAAGAAGTTCGAAAAGCTTGATGCGGGCGCGATCTCGAACGGTCTTGCCCGTCATGCAGAAGCCTTTTGCCGGCACTGGTTCCCCGAAGGGCGGCGTGTCGGCAATTACTGGCAGATGGCGGATGTCTCGGGTGCGAAAGGACGCAGTCTGGTTGTCCGCTTGCAATCCCACGGTGGCAGACAGGCCGGTAAGTGGACCGATCACCAAAGCGGAGATCATGGCGACTTGCTCGATCTGCTCAAACATCACCTGGAACCGGTGGCCTATCCCGATCTATTACGGCAGGCCGCTGACTATCTTGGCGACGCGCCCATGATACCAGAGAACGGGCCAAACGCTGACACTCCGGCCGTGGCTTCAAATCGTCAGGCGGCGGCGGGACGCCGACTGTTCTCCTATGGGAAGCCGATCAAAGCGAACTTGGCCGAGGCCTATCTGCGCGGTCGCGGGATCGCCCGGTTCGGACCAGCCCTGGCTTATCATTCATCGGTTTATCTTAGAGCCGAGGATGGCAAACGGCGCGAAATCCCGGCGCTCCTCGCAGCGATCACAGACAATGCGGGCAAGGTCACGGGATGTTCGCGCATCTTTCTTGATGCGAAGACGGGCGGTCTGGCCAATATTGACGCCCCGAAACGTGTGCTGGGGCGCCTGCATGGCAACGCAATTCGGTTCGGGAACTGGAAGGGATGCACCGATCTTCTCGCCGGCGAAGGGCTTGAGAACACCCTGTCCGTCGGCACGGCTCTGCCAAGGGCGGCTTTGGCTTCCTGCCTGACAGCCAACCATCTCGCAGCCTTCATCTATCCATCTTCGATCAAGCGCCTCTGGATCGCGCGCGACAATGACGCCGCCGGTGAGCGCGCCGCATCTCGCCTCGCAGATCGCGCCGATGTGGACGGGATCGAACCGTTCGTCCTGACCCCGGAGCGAGACGACTTCAATCTGGACCTCACGGCAGACGGTGTGACTGCACTGCGTCGACGGCTGGCGCGGCTCATCACGGAACAGGTCACCGAACACGATCTCTGGCCTTCGTAAGGATGTGCCGGAAGAAAGCAGAGATCACGCGCTGGCCTTTTGGCACAGGCGTTGACGCCCTGTTCCGTTTGGATGTCCGGGTCGATGGACCGGCAGGTCGGGCGCAGAGGCGCCCTCATCCCACCCGCAACGGCCAGGTCCCGTAAATTTCCCCTGGGCGCTACGCGCCCATTCCTCGCGAGACAAATTTCCGCGCCCTGCCCATCCTTCGCTGCGCTACGGCCCTCCCGGGTGCGGCCGGGCTGCTGACGGTCCTTTCATCGCCCCATCCAAATCGGATCAGGACGAAACCAAAAGCCTTCAAAAAGGACACGAAGCCCATGACCCTTCAAACTTCCACCTTCACACCCACCTCAAGCCCTACAGAAAATGTTCTCAACGCGCTTTCGCTCTACGGCGCGACACCACCCGACGACGAGATCGATCACCGCCCTCTGCCACAAGAGGACCAGACCGAGACCGCCATCTGCGCCATGGTCGAAGCGAGCCAGATGCTTCTTGCCGACACACAGCTCGAAGAGGACCTGCAAGAGATGCTCTGGTCTCTCACCAACATCTTTCATCGCCGCCTTACCCGACTGGACCGCCAGCTCGACGAGAATGAATGCGAACAACGCGACCTTGTCAAATGTCAGGACGGATCAGAAGTCAAAAGCCTGGAATTGGAGCGCAAGATCGACCGCGGACAAAAACTGGTCGAGCACCGGGACGCCTATGAAGCCATGCGGGACGCGTCAGCCGCCCATTTCCACTCAGAGACCGGATCGATCTGGATGCCAAGGTCAGGATCCCGGGTATCGCACAAGAACCTCACGGCCTCGGTGGTCGACAGCCGCAACTTCCTCTCTGCAGAAAAACGCAAGAAGAACGAAATCCACTGTCCCGAAGGCACCCGCATCGCCTTCACAGGCGGCGACTATCAGGATTACGATGCGATCTGGACCATCCTCGACGGCTCGAGAGAGAAATATCCCGACATGATCCTGCTCCACGGCGGCACACCGAACGGAGCCGAATACATCGCGAGCCTCTGGGCAGAAAACCGAGGCGTCACCCAAGTGGTCTTCCGTCCCGACTGGAAGTCACACAACAAAGCGGCCCCCTTCAAGCGCAACGATCAACTCCTGAAAACCATGCCGAAGGGCATCATCGCCTGCCCCGGCTCCGGGATTCATGAGAACCTCGTCGACAAAGCCCGCAAGCTGGGCATTCCGGTCAAAAGGATTGGGAGCTAGAGCTCCCTTTTCTCTGGCGCGTGTTCAGCCACGATACGCGCCAGAACCTCAATTTCATTTATGACATCAACAATATCCCGATCAGCTACCGCCTTAAGATAGGCACGCAAGACAAAGCTGGTCTCGGGCCGGTCAGCGAGATCGGCCAATTTCTGCGCAATGGCGTCGAACTGTTGTTCTGGCATCACGTTCTCCTGTGAGATCATCATTTTACTTGATGACATATCGTTATATATAACGATATAAAAGCACCAGTGATTTGAAACAACTCACAAAACAGAAGATTGAACGTGGGGACCTGCATGCGATTGGCCCAGACCATATTAGTGACTCTTGGTGTTCTGAGCTGCGCAGCGTGCACGGTCACCAAGCCGCCTGCGATGACAAGCCTGTCAGCACTGATTGATGCCCAAACATCAGTCGTGGACCGCGAAATCGCAGATGCCGGTCTCTATAGTGGCGTTCTGGAACCCTACGCAACCGGCAGCACATCCCTCAAGAACCCAGACTATGTGACAGATGAGCGGCTGATGAATGTTGTGCATTCTCAGTTCACCGGCCCGATTGAAGATATCGTGTCCAAGATGGCTTTGGAAACCGGTTACCGGGTCATCGCCCAAGGCGAGAAACCCGGCGCACCCATCCTGATCACATTGGTTCAGCGCGATCTGCCCGCCATGGGCGCACTGCGCGAGGCATTTTTCCAGGGCAAGGACCGGGCGGCTCTGGTGGTTGATCAGCGTACCAAGACCATGACGATCGTTTACAAGCGGCCCGAGCGCAGCCCCGTGCCCCATATTGAGGATACGGAAGTATGATGCGCGTCTCGGCTAAATCTCTCGTGCCGCTCCTGGCTGTTGTCGTTCTGGCGGGATGCCAAACCCTGAAACCGGAAGAGTCGGAATTTGTTGAACCCGATCCGATCTTTGTGGGCGGGCCTGATCAGTACCGGTCCAACCGTCCACCTGCTGATTTTGCAGAGTTCAGTCGCCGCACGCGGCGCGGCAATTACGAAACGTCTGTTAATGAGGAGCGCTACGATCTCTTACGCGAAGCGGCGGTCTCTTATTCTGCGCAAGCAGGATATCAGCATCGGGTCTGGGAAGTCATGCGGCAACTCGAGCAGGACAGCGGTAAGCTGTCCCGCACTTTCGACTTCAACCGCGTCGCCTACAGCGCGCCACGAGAGACGGGATATATCCTCCCACCCGTTGTGAGCCGCGCCACGGCTGCCATCAATGTGGATGAGAGCGGACAGTCCGCGGTGGCAGCCGATGAATTCTATCGCCTCGAGATACCGGGCCGGATCGTCACGATCGTGCCGACCTGGCGTGACTATCTTGTCATTCCGCTCGAAGAGGCAAGCGAGCCCGATGATGACTTCCTACCGCAAAACAAGGAGGAGAAGCAGGTGTTCAACCGCTTTGCCGCCGAAGGCTGGCAGGCTGGCGTTGAGCAGGCAGACGAGGCGCTTACGCTGAATTTCTCCCGGCTAAAGCGTGATTATCTCGGGATGGTCGAATATCGGCGCATGGTTCAGGCGGGTCTGGTCAGAGAGCTGGTCATCCAGTCGAGTGAACGCCGGTCCGCTGGCGAAGGCGAGGAGCTCTTTATCGGCGAACGTCGTGTCCGGATTGTCAGCTCCGCGCAATTCGTACGTGATCCCAGCCAGTGGAAGCCTTTGCAGAGGCGTTATGCGGTGACCAAATGATCGATCTGGAGCGGATCGATCTCGAACCATCAGACCCGAGCGCGGCAGATGTCACCATCTTGAAGGATGAACCCAACCGCTTCGACAGCGATCTGTCCGCCTTTGATCATTTTCTGGTTGGCGCGGCTATGAAAGGCGCGTCCGATATCAACATCAGTGCCGATCTCAGAATGCGCGTGCAGATGCATGGGGATCAGAAACTCGCTACCAAGCGCCGCCTGCTGATCACAGAGGTCCAGGCGATGCTGGCCCATTTGTGGTCTGCCAATGATGCGATGAGTCTGGTGAGCGCAGGCCGGCCATTGGATTTCTCTTATGAGAAGAAGATCGACCGCAAACGCAGCCAGCGGTTTCGGGTCAACGCTACCGGCGAGCAACGCTTTGGAACCAATGGGGTGCAGATCACATTGCGAGCTCTGCCCGATACGACGCCAACCCTTGATGACGTCGGGCTGGAGGACGCTCTGCGCGACCGGTTGGAGCCTGCAAGCGGCATCATCGTTGTTGCGGGCGCTACCGGGCACGGCAAATCAACCACTATGGCGGCGATGACCAGGTGCCATCTGGAAAACAAATCACGTTCCCGCAAGATCGTCGACCTGCAGGCCCCGATTGAATACACGTTTCGGGACATCAATACGGATGCGGCCAATGTCGCCTCTTTCATCAGCCAGTCGGAAATCGGTGTCGGTCGGAACATACCGACCTTCGCCGAAGGCGTGAGAGCCGCCATGCGCCGGGCCCCCGCCGTAATCAATGTCGGAGAAAGCCGTGACCGAGAAAGTATGGAAGCCTGTATCGAGGCCTGTCTGACCGGCCATTTGGTCAACACCACCACCCACGCGGGATCGATTGCCGAGGCTTTGCGGCGCATGGCGTTCCTTTTTCCACCGGAGGAGCAGGAGGCGCGATCCTTCGATCTGATGACATCGCTCAATCTGATCATCTGGCAGCGCCTCATTAAAACGGCCGACGGTAAAGGCCGTGTCGCCTTGCGAGAATATCTTGTCTTCGATCAGCACGTGCGGGACCGCTTTCTGAGTGTGCCGCCTCTCGATTGGGTCAATGTCGTCAAACAGATATTTTCCGATAGCTGCTCGAACCCGAACCTGATTGCCCGCACGATGACGCAATCAGCCGAAGATCTGGTTCAACGCAAAATTGTGCGGGCTGAAGACCTTTCGGGCATTCTGCAGACCGGGATCGGGTTTTTGGGACAGATCAAATTGTGATCGGCGTTGGTGCCGCAGCCCGGATTGACAGTTTCAGCAATTCGGCGCATTGAGAAATGAATATTCATTTCTGTTTTGAGCCATGCCTAGACCCACGCCCGACCAAACCCTGCAGAAAATCCGCGCCGCTCTCGTAGCGGAAGTGGCCGAAAAGGGTATTGGCGCGACCTCGGTTGGCGCGGTGGCCAAACGCGCCGGTGTAGCAACAGGCACGATCTATCTGCAGTTCGACAGCAAAGAAGACATGCTGCAGAAGATCTACTTGCAGATCAAAACCGAGTTTCACGGACTTATCGTTGCCGCAGCGGACGAGCCATCATCGAAAGAGATGATCCGCAAGATGTGGTTTGAGATGTTTGCCTTTGTCGATGCGCATCCGCTCGACTTCATGTTCATCGAGTATGCCGGGGCCGCCCAGGTGCTAACGGCGAAACAAGCCAAAGATATTGCCTACACCCAGACTGAGATCACCGCGATGATACAGCGTGCCATTGACGACGGCACAGTCGCGGAACTGCCGGTCTCGGTTGTCACCACCTTACTCGTGGCGCCCGCCATGCACTTAGCGCGGACCAAAGCGCTGCGTCTTGAAAAACTCTCAAAAGCCCAAGTTGACATCACCTTCGAGCGCGTTTGGCTCTCCATCGCAGCAGCCGCGCAACCCTCATAGCCCCCGAAAGGACCTCCCCCATGTCTAAAGTCATTCTTATTACCGGTACATCTTCTGGCCTCGGCATCAGCATCGCCATCCAAGCCGCCAAGGCTGGCCACGTTGTGTATGCAACGATGCGCAATCTGAAGAAGCGCGAAACACTGGATGCGGCTGCCAAAGAGGCCGGTGTGTCGCTCAACGTGTTGCAGCTCGATGTGCAGGATATGGGCTCGATCACGGCAGCAGTCGACTACATCATTGATGAGACCGGCCGGATCGACGTCTTGGTGAACAATGCAGGTGCGGGGTTTGTCCGCACCATTGAGCAGGCCTCAGTCGAGGACATGAACTGGGTCATGGATGTCAATTTCATGGGCGTCGTACGCTGCACAAAAGCGGTCATGCCGCATATGCGCAAAGCCCGTTCGGGTCATGTGCTCACCGTATCATCCGTCGGCGGTCTGGTTGGTCAGCCTTTCAATGAAATCTACTGCGGTGCGAAATTCGCCGTGGAAGGCTTTACCGAGTCACTGGCCACCTATGTCACACCGAACTTCGGGATCGATTTTACGGTGGTTGAACCGGGTGGCATTAGCTCCGAATTTGCGGCCAACGTCATGAAGCATGTTGAACAGACAGGTGGCATGCTGGAAGACGAATATCTGCCGATCCTGCAAAAATATGTGGGCGGCTCCACCAATCGCCAGGCAGGCACTGACATCTATCAGACAGCCGATGAAGTCGCTGCCGTAATCATGGACTGCATCAAAGCGGACGACCCGCCAATCCGCAAACGGACGTCTAAGTGGGGTGAGGAGTTCGTAGGCTTAAAAACCGACCTCGACCCGGACGGCAAGAAGCAGCAGGCAAAGGTCATCGAAGAGTTCCTGAGCTAACGGGGCTGGCCCGGAAAGCATGATGATTTGCTTTGTTGAAGATGAGCATGGGTGTGATGATCTACTGGATATCCATGGGACTGGTCACGGCCATGCTTGCTGTGAGCGCATTGGCGTATTTGTTTCACCAAGCGACGATAGACGGTGTACGTGATCTCGGATTCCCGGATCACTTCCGCATTGAGCTGGCTGTTCTGAAACTGATTGCAGTTATCGTATTGCTCGCACCGCAAATCCCCTTTCAAGTGACGGAATGGGCCTATGCCGGTGTAGCATTGTTCTTTGTCACATCGATTGTTGCCCACGCAGCGCACGGCGATCCTTGGGTACTCAATCTGATAAATGTCGTTCTGTTACTGCTGCTCGCAACATCGAGGATCTATCACTCTGGCTTGTAGGGGATGATAGCGCGAACTTCCGCTCTGAGCCCAGAGCGACCGATGCTGCGGCTTGCATGAATGTCCGATCTCGGGGAGCTGACAAGATTTCTCTGAAATTCCAGCCCAAAGCTGCCGTTCGTACGACCCAAAAGTTGCTGCATTGCAGCCCGCCATAGGTGACATTCGCCGCGACCGTACAGTGCGATCGGAGCCAACTCGCCGTACATGGGAAAAGCCCAATCTATTGTAGTACCAGTTGAACAGCTGCTTCAATTGCAAGCTTGTAGTAGGACCAAAGCTTGCGTCGTTTGAGCGTCGGTTCGTTCTTGACTTGGTTGGACGGCTTAGTGGGTTGGTTGGCACAATTGGATAACCGACATTCCTGCGGCCTTGGCGGCTTGAACACCTTGCGGGGAATCTTCAATAACAAGCACCTTGCTGTGTTCCTGCCCGAGCTGATCCGCTGCAAGTTGAAATATTGCGGGAGATGGTTTGGGTGGAACGCCGTCGGAAATACACACGACGGTATCAAACAAGTCCCGAATATTGACTGTCGCCAGCAACAGTTCACAAACAGGGCGTTCACCATTGGTGGCAACAGCCAGCGGCATCGCACCATCCCGCAAGGTCTTTGCCAAAGCGATGGTTTCACGAATAGGCCGCGCGCGGTGCACGGCTTGGTCGTATTGCGCGATGCTTATCTGGCAGGCGCGCTCAACATCAAAAGTGGCGTCAAAAGATTGGCGAAACGCGTCAAACAGGCTGATCCGGTCTAGCCCGTTGCGCGCCGCATACCACTCGGGTGACATCTCGTGCCCTTGATCCTGCGTGCCCGCCATCAAGCACTGAAGGTGGACGTCCGCACTGTCGATCAACGTCCCGTCACAGTCAAAAATCACGGCGTCGAATTTCTCCGCCGTGATGAAGGACTGCCAATGGTCTGACGTTAGGGCATGGGGTTTACCCCGGTGGTGCAATATTGATTGCATGTTTAAGCCGCGACGATCCTTGCGTGATCCTCTACAATGCCGACCGATACGGAGTCGCCCTGTTTGAACGGGTCGGCCTGAACGGGCGCGATGATGAACAGGGAACCGACGTCCGTTTGCACGGTGTATTGGATTTCCTTACCCAGATAGGCGGCATAGGTGACTTCGCCCTTTAGCCCCGGCTGCCCCGGCGCGCCGAGGTTCAGGGCATGGGGGCGCAGCACCATTTGGGCGGCCCCTTTTGCGATACCGGGGCTGGGGACGGTGTAGCGCTGACCGTCCAGAACAGCGGTCGCCACACCCTCAGTCGACTTTTCGACGTCGCAGGCCAAAAGGTTCGCATCGCCGATGAAGTCCGCGATGAAGGCGGAAGAGGGTGCTTCGTACAAATCAGCGGGCGTGCCGATCTGCGCGATTTCGGCGTTGTTCATGACGATGATGTTGTCTGACACCGCCATCGCCTCTTCTTGGTCGTGGGTCACGTAGACCGCCGTGAGGCCAAGACGCTGCTGGATTTGGCGGATTTCTTCGCGCACATGGCGGCGCAGTTTCGCGTCAAGGTTTGACAGCGGTTCGTCGAGCAGAAGAACCTCAGGCTCCAGCACAATGGCGCGGGCTACGGCGACGCGTTGTTGTTGGCCGCCCGACAGCTCACTTGGGAGGCGGTCGCCAAACCCGGCGAGGCCGACAAGCTCCAGCCCTTGTTCGGCCCTTTCGTTGGCTTCTGCCTTGGGTACGGATTTCACCGTCAGCCCGTAAGCCACGTTTTCGCGCACACTCATATGCGGGAAGAGGGCGTAGGATTGAAACACCATCGACACTTTGCGGTAGGTCGCCGTCAGGTGGGTGACGTTTTCACCACCGATGAAAATCTTGCCTTCGGTCGCCATTTCCAGCCCGGCGATCAGACGCAGGGTCGTGGTTTTGCCGCAGCCGCTTGGCCCCAGCAGGGTGACAAGTCTGCCGGGCTCAATGGCAAGGTCCAGTTTCTTGAGCGCAGTGACATCGCCGTATTTCTTAACGACGCCTTCAAATCGCACGGAGCCTGTTTGTGTATCTGTCATGTTCATTACCTCACGCCGGTTTCGCGGCTTGTTGGACACGGTCAGTGCGGCGCAAGCGGCGCGTTCCGACCAGTAGTTGCATAAGAAGGATGGCCGCCAGCATCGTGACAATCAGCACAGCCGAATACGCGATGGCGAGGCCAAATTCACCGTTTTCAACCCGCCCGACGATGAAAGCCGTAGCCATGTTGTGCTTGGCGCTGACAAGGAAGATCACCGCGCTGACGGACGTGATCGCCCGCACAAAGCTGTATGTGAGGGCTGCCAGAATAGCCGGCCCCATCAGCGGCAGGATCACACGGCGCACCGTGGTGAAACTGTTCGCGCCAAGGGTGATGGAGGCTTCATCGAGGCTTTTGTCCAGCTGGCTCATCGCCGCGATGCCACCGCGCACGCCCACGGGCATGTTGCGGAAGACAAAGACGATGATCAGGATGATCGACGTGCCCGTCAGCTCAATCGGGGGGAAGTTGAACGCCATGATGTAGCTGACGCCGATCACTGTGCCCGGAATGGCAAAGCTGAGCATGGTTGAAAACTCAAAGGCATCCTTGCCAACGAATTTCTGACGCACCAGCAGGTATGCCGTGGCCAGACCGACAATGGCTGTCAGCGGGGCGGCGATGGATGAAATCGTCAGGGTGGTGAAATAGCTGTCCCACGCCACGCCCGTCAGCCGCCAATTGGCGAAATCAACGCCAAAAGCACGGATGTAGTGGTCAAACGTGAAGCTGTGGTTGTAGCCCCAGAGTTTCACGAAGCTGCCGAAGATGATCATCGAATAGACAATCAGCGTCAGCGCCGCCCATGGCAATGCGATGGCATAGCAAAACCCCTTTAGCACAGGATTCAGCGCCGCGTTCTGGCCGCTGTCGGCCTTACCCGTAATCGTCGCATAGGACTTTTTGCCAAGCCACAAACGCTGCGCGATGAAGGCGGACATGGTCAGTGACAACAGCGCAATCGCAAGGATCGCAGCCTTGGCCGGATCAGCGACAGAGCCGACAATGGCAAAGAATATCTCGGTCGAGAGGACCTCATACCCGCTGCCCAAGACCAAGGGGTTGCCGAAGTCTGCGATGCTTTCGATGAAGCCAAGTAAGAACGCATTGGCCAGACCGGGGCGCATCAGCGGCAGGGACACAAAGCGGAAGGTCTGCCAACGGTCAGCGTCGAGTGTTTGGGAGGCCTCCTCCATCGACGGGCTAACGCCTTGGACGACGCCAATCAGAACGAGGAACGCGATGGGCGTGAAGGACAGAAGCTGTGCGAAATAGACACCCCAGAAGCCATAGACCCAGCGGGTTTTTTCCCAGCCTAGCATATCGGCGAAAAATTCGGTCACAGTGCCCGCGCGGCCAAACAGCAGGATAAGCGCAAGGCCAATCACGAAAGGCGGTGTGATGATCGGCAACACAGTCAGGATGCGCAGGAATTTTTTAGCGCGAAAATCGGTACGGGTGAAAATCAGTGCAAATGTCAGGCCGAGGATGGTCGTTCCCAGACCCGCCATCACCCCAAGGAACAGCGAGTTGATCGCCACCCCACAAGATCGCGGTCCGATCAGACAGCCAAGGCCCCAGATGTCAGCGCTAAATAAGCGTGGGAAAAACTCGGTCAGGGAATAGCCGCCCTCGACCTCAAACGCGCGCACCAGAATGTGGATCACGGGGAAGAAAACGAAAATGCCCACAAGCGCGATGATCAGACCAATGGTGCTGACAACAAAGGCGTCGCCTTGCCCTTTGCCCGATTGAGACAGCGAAATGGTGGCGGCAAACAGCAACGCGACGGCACAAATCCCCGCGCCCGCGCCCATGCCCGCCTGTCCGGCCATGATCACGTCGCCGGTCAGCAGGCCTTCAAAGAAACGCGGCCCGGCCCGGACAATGATAAGCCCTTGCATGGCCATGAAAAACAGACCCGCAATCGACGCTGAAAGGGTCAATTTCGCCCGTTTGACGGGTTCGGCAACGGTCAGTTGCAGGATCATTGCGATCACCAGCGCCAGCCCGGCAGGGGCCAACCACCATTGCCCGGCCAAGGTGCCAAACAGGCCCGTGGCGGCAACGCCGTCGGTGATCCAGCTTGGGTCCAAAAGACCGTCATCGGTCATGTGCCAGGGCAGCAAAACAAAACCGGCAAGCCCGAGAGCCAGCCAAATGAGGACTGTCTTTTTCATTTTATCTATCCGCTTGAGTAGGGTGATGCCCGCCTAAAGCAAGGCATCAATGTCCCTTGGCCCAACAACATGGCGGGCCAAGAGTTCGGAAGGTTTACTGCTCTGGGTTTGGATCGCCGACTTCTTCGTCCCAGCGGGCCAACAGACGACCACGGGTGTCGCTGGAGCCATATGTGGCGAAGTCGTAGTCAATCAGCTTGATCGAGGCGAGGTCTGGAGACTCAGGCGCAACTTGTGCGTTTGAGTTGGACGGAACCTGGAACGCACCCACTTCTGGCGCACGGGACTGAGTGTCCGCGTTCAGAGCGAATTCAACCCATGCCTGCGCACCTTCAAGGTTGCGTGCACCCTCAATGATGGACACCGCACCCACTTCGTAGCCGGTGCCTTCGCAAGGGGCGACGATCGCCAGCGGGAAGCCTTGGGCGGCCAGTTTCACCATGTCGTGCATGAAGCCGATGGAGACACCGGTTTCACCGCGTGCCGCCGCCTTGGATGGGGCAGAGCCGGACTTGGTATAGGAGTTTACGTTCAGGCCAATCGCCGCCAGTTTCAACATGGCTTCGTCTTCGCCAAAGAGCTGAACGAATGTCGCCAGTTCGGTGTAGGCCGTGCCCGAGCTGTTGGGGTTCGCCACCTGAATTTCACCCATGAAACGCGGGGCTTCCAGATCAGCCCAGCATTCCGGAGCTGCAATGCCTTTTTCGGCCAGAATTTCGGTGTTGTAGGCAATGCCAAGTGCACCCGCATAGATGCCAATCGCACGACCTTCGGAAATTTCGGCCATGTTTTGCGCCCAGCCAAGCAATTCGCTTGTGTCGACGCCAGAGGGTTGTGTCAGGCCTTCTTCGGCCGCGATCAGGTGTGGATCACCGGTTCCGCCCCACCAGACGTCAATCTTTGGGTTACCGGCCTCTGCGCGAATCTGCGCCAGCGTTTCACCGGTTGATTTGCGCACCATCAAAACGTCGATGTCTGGGTTTTCAGCTTCAAACGCTGAGACCATCAGGTCACACCAGTCTTGTTCGGCGCTGCACACAACGCTGAGTTCATCTGCCCAAGCGGCAGCTCCGGATGCCATCAATGCGGCAACTGAAATTAATCCAAGTTTCTTCATGTCTTCCTCCCTTAGAGTTCTTGCACGCCGACGTTCCTCCACGCGGCTATGCCCCGTTACCCCTAAGGACCCGTTCAAATAGGGGACATACAAGGCTTATGAACAAAGCTACAGAGAGCGGGTATCCTCGTTAACAAGGTTACAATCCCCCCGCATGATTGTAACAATCGAAACAATTATGGTTGCGACGGCGCGGCTGACTTGGTGCTAAAACATGCCAATAGGGAGGCCGAGCGTGTCGCGACCAAAGATCGGAATTGTGGATGATGAAGCGTCGATGCGTGATGCATTGGTGGCGCTTTTGGCGGACAATCAGTTTGATCCCCTGCCGCTGGCCAATATCGCAGAATATCACGCCGCAGAGGCCAACACCGCGCTCGACCTTGTGCTGATCGATCTGCAATTGCGCGATGAAAGCGGTCTGACGCTGGCAATGGACATCCGCCGCACGCAGGATTTACCGATTGTCATGCTGACGGGACGCGGCGATGAAACCGATAAGATTGTTGGGCTTGAAATTGGCGCCGATGATTATGTCCTCAAACCGTTCAACCCGCGCGAATTGGTCGCCCGTATCCGCGCTGTCCTACGTCGCTATGGCAAATCCGAAGACCGCCCAAGCGCAGACATTGACCCAAGCCGCGTGTCTTTCGGACGGCTAACGGTGGATCAAAAGCAACGCATCCTATTTGACGAGGCCAACACCGAAATATCGCTCACAAACGCTGAATACCGCCTTTTGGATTATTTCCTGAAACGCCCAAACGAGATCATCCCGCGGGTCGAATTGCTGACCGAACTGGGCAGCGATCTGACCAAATATGTGGACCGCACTGTGGATGTGCTGATCCTGCGGTTGCGCCGCAAAATCGAAGAAAATCCGTCCAAACCCGTGCACCTGCAAACGCGGCGGGGGCAAGGCTATATCTTCGTCACCGACAGTGCGCGCGCGAGCCGATGATGCGGCTGATCCCCCGGTCTGTACGCGGGCGTCTATGGACCGCCCTTGGGCTGTTAGCGCTGGCGATCGTCTGTATCAGCTCGCTGACATGGATTGCCTTGCAGCGAGTCGATGCGCGCCTTCAAGACCTGCATCAACAATCGCTCGGTCAGGTGGCGCAAGCGATTGATCTGTCCAAACGCTCGTCCGACCTTGCGACCTCGGCCCCTTACTTGTTGAACCAACGATCCAATTTTCTGATCCAGCAGGAGGGTGAAAAGCTGTTGGACGTATTGGCGCAGGTACGGGACGAATGGCCGACGTCGAGCACGACGGAAACCGACCGCGAAGCGCTAAGCGCGCTTACGCTTGAGATGGAAAACGGCATCCGTGATCTGGTCAAAGCGTCCCAATCACTGGACCAAGTGCAGGCTGTGGTGCGTGCCCGTGTCGCTGAACTGAGCACCTTGCGCGAAGACGTGACTTTGCGCGTCGAAGATCAGGCCTCAGAAACGCAAGAACGGCTCACATGGTGGACGCTGCACAGCATGAATGCGGATGCGTTGAATGCGGCTTATGCGGATAATCTCATCGGCGTCGGTGAAGAACAGCGCCACTTCCGACGCAAAGCTCAACTTGCATCAGATGGACCAATGACCTTTGCGCAAACCTTATATCTGAACCGTCTGAACACACTGGTTCGAGGCGATGTCGGCATCTTTGAGCTGCGACGCCAAGAACTGGACCTAACCCTTGATGCGCAGAACGCACTTTTCCGCATCCGGCGTGACGCCAACCACATCAATGAACTGGCAACTGACTTTGCCAAACGAGCCGAAGCCGTCTTGACGCAAGAACGCAGCTCGTCTTCCAGCACGATCCAATTCACGCGGGTATCTGTGGCCGCCATCAGCCTCGCCGCCCTTGGTCTTGCCTTGGTCGCCGCCCTTTATGTGTCGCGCTACGTGGCCTTCAACGTGGGCCGCGTCTCTGAAGCTATGGTGCGCCTTGCCAACGGAGACCGCAGCAGCGTTCTGCCGCGCCGTTTGGGTGGTGATGACGAGATTGGCGATTTGTTCCGCTCCTTTCGCAGCTTTCGCGCGAACGCTTTGCGATTGGACCGCTCAAATCGCCAGCTCGATCAACGCAACGCACTGTTCGAAAAGGTCTTTGCCAACATCACCGACGGCATCGCGATTACCGACAGTACGGGCAAACTGACCGCCTCCAACCCTGCATTCGAACGCATCTTGGATATCGGCAACCTGAGAGAGTCCTTCGTCGACTGGCTCTATCGATCTGCCTTTGGGCGCAGCGCCAAAGACGCCGGTCTTAGCGTGCAACATCGGGGCCATCTGGTTCTGGACTCCGCGAAAGGTGATGTGCTGGAAATCCGCGCCAGTCGTTTGCCGGATGAAGGCCGCGTGTGGCTGATCTCGGATGTGACCGAACAGCATCGCGTTGCGGAACGGGTTGCGCAGATTGATCGGATCGAATTACTTGGCAAACTGGCTGGCGACACGGCGCACGACTTCGCCAATATCCTGTCGACCATCCGCACCCACGCGCACCTACTGGATGACACCAGGTCGGAAACGGCCAATGTGTCTGCCATCGAAAACGCCGTAGACTACGGCGCGGCGCTCACCGACCGTCTGTTGGCTTTTGCGCGCAAACAGCCTCTCTCACCAGAGGTCTTTGATCTGAACGCACTGGTCGAGGGCATGGTCGAACTTATTGAGATCGGGCTCAAACCCAATGTCACGCTTGAGGTCGTTCCCGCCGCCGAACCACTAAATGTCCTTGCGGACCCCGGCCAGCTTGAGTCGGCGATCGTGAACTTAGTCTTGAACAGCAACAATGCCATCGAAAACGCAGGAACCATCCGCGTCACCTTAACCAAGACCAAGGGCGGCGGGACGCAAATTATCGTGTCCGACACAGGATCGGGAATGTCGAAAAGCACCCAAGAAAAGGCCATTCAGCCGTTCTTTACGACCCGGGCGAGGGACGGCGGAACCGGCCTTGGCCTGTCGATTGTCTATGGCTTTATCAATCAAAGCGGCGGCAAGCTGGACATCGATAGCCAGAAGGGCAAGGGCACGCGCGTGACGGTTCGTTTGCCATGTGTTGATACCCACGGCAGCGCCACTCAGGTGCGCGGTGCAGGACGTGCCTTGTTATTGGACGACAATGAAACCGACTT
Organism: uncultured Tateyamaria sp.; assembly: GCF_947503045.1. Lineage (GTDB taxonomy): Bacteria > Pseudomonadota > Alphaproteobacteria > Rhodobacterales > Rhodobacteraceae > Tateyamaria. The sequence continues at coordinate 74,506 of NZ_CANNCF010000007.1, read as the reverse complement.
GAAAACAACAGCCAAAGCGTTGAAATTTCTTGGTTATGCGGTGACGTCCTGCTCAACCGCACAAGAGGCGCTGCGGTTAGCAAAACAAGGAGAATTCGACCTTCTTGTCAGCGACTTTGAACTTGGAGGCGCCAAAGACGGTCTGGATGTTTTGACCTCACTAGAAAAACACGACCCAGACACGCAGCGCATCTTGATCAGTGGGAAATCATCGCTGCGCGCTGTTCAGTCGGACAGTGTTCTATTCATAGAAAAACCAGTGTGTTCGGAAAGCCTTTCGAAGATCCTAAAGTGAAATTGCACAAAGGAATTTGGTGCAAAAAACAGCGTTCCAGATTGCGGTGGATTTAGCAATAGAACCGATTTTTCGAACTTGAGCGTCAAACACACTTAGGTGGAGTGCTAGATGCAAACCGTTGCATCGCAGAAATCGAACCAAGAGTTCAACGCAAGCTCCAGCTGACCAATGCCATGTTCAGACGCCTCACGGCTCTGTAGAGTGGAAGCGCCCGTGGCGCGAGTCACGGAACGGATCGGAACTAACATGGGCTTGATGGTAACCCACTTTTCCAGAATGGCAGCTTTGGTAGAAAGGTCGGGAAGTTCTCGCATTTGCAGCGAAGGTCCGCTTACGCCCAGCTGCGTTTCGCGGGATCGGTAATCTGAAAAAGCGGCCATTAGTTGGGCAAGCGGCAAGGTTGGATTTGTCCCGCACTTCAGTCATGGGGCAGTTGTCAAGCCAAGGTCGACTTTACGGTAAACTCAGCACCTTGAGCAACACAATCCTCCCTTCTCACAATTTGGTCGTTGGAACTAAGCTAGCCGTAAGTTCAAAGATCGCAAAGATCATTCCGGCCAGAAATGGCGCAATGTGAAACTCGGAGAGTAAGCCGCATGTATCGTTATGTGTCTCGATACATATGAACCCATCCTCTGGCCAAAATCCGCGCTTCATGCCATAATGCGATATGTTCAAATGGTTCAAAAAGACTCGGCAGACGCATAGCAAGACCGGCTACTGGGTGCATCTTGGTGGCCAATGGTTGGCTGTTGGTCTGATGATCTATTTCTGGCGCGCGATGATCCATTTGCTTGGGTACTTGGAAGCATTTGCCGGCGGTTGGCAGCACAGCCACTCGGAGTACTTTGGTTTCCTTGATGGTATTGTTGCGATGGGCGCCCATCTGGTCTCGGAGCCGATCTATTGCCTTCAGCTGCTCTGCGTATATGCGGTTCTACACCTCACCGTGAACCGCGAAGGTTATGGGGATCCGGTGTACGTGCCTTACAAGCCTAATCACGGCGGCATCGCGATTTTCGCTGCGATGACCCTCTTCCGGCGATAGCTATTTGTCTTTCGACGCCTTGTTGCCAATCTGACGTTGTTGACGGCTTCTGTGATTGGCCAATCCGACATTCCCCGCAGACCCCAGCAGTCCGCCCGTCGCAGCACCACCCTGATATGATCCCGCGACCCCGGCTGCCTTTGCGGTCATCGCTGTCCCTGCCCCCAAATCGTCGCCAATCCCATCGATCCATTTGAATACGCGGGCGGGGAATACGTTGATCAGGCTGAAGGACCAATCGATGATCACCACATAAAGGATACCAACAAAGACAGTCAGTACGGCCATAGTCAGGAAGCTCGACAGCGCACCGAATGCACCTGGATCTGCGGCCATCTGCGAACTGAGTGCGGCGAACAGCATCCCGTTCAGCGAGAAGGCTGCGATGCGGAACAGGACCATGCCCAGCAAGAAGCCAAAGATCATGAGCAGCGGTGTTAAAAACAGCATCAACAGAAGAGACCAACCCTTTCGGGAGATGTTAGAGGAAATGCCGTGTCCGTCCATTGAGAGCATCGCGACGGCCCAAAGAGGTGCGGCGAACACGGCCTCGATCACCAGAAGCATAAAGGCCAGAATCGCGATCAACCAGATGACGGCTGGAAGGTAGGGCAGGATAAAGCCGACGAAGATGGCTGCAAAAATTCCAATCTGAAAAAGACCACTTGTCAGTGAGGCGAGCGTCGCAGGAATCGACCCCACGACCGGAACAGCCGATGCGGTCGCCAAGATACCGATGACGGCTATGGCAAATGTCAAAAACGTTGATGCGTAGGCCATCAATCCGATCATGGGATCGACAGTTATGGTTTCCGGAGAAAGCAGGCGAATACCTGCTAGCAAATTGGTCGGTGGTGGCAGGAAGTTTTCCGGGGATGACGCATCGTCCCCGGCATAGGCGCGCTCTGTGATGAACTCACGAAGACCCGCAATCGCCGCCGCCTCGTTCCAAGCCGACACACTTGCATTGTAACTCGCACCGATGCTGGCCAATATCTTTTGTGCATCCCGATCCGCATTACTCTGAAACCAATATTGCTGGCCAAGTTCTGATGCGATCGTGTTCTGAACACCGCCGCTCAGTGTGGTTGAGATCAACGTGCCGGGTGTTGCCGTCGGGAACATACTCGCGACGGCATTGGCATCGCCGGATATCTTGCTGATGAGCATGTAGTAGGAGCCGGCCATCATCCAGCCGCCAGTTCTGAGATCACCCGAAATGGCTGTTGGTGCGGATAAAGCACCGGACCCGTCACTACCAATGGATTGGATTTGCTGGCTGATCGGCGTCCCACTCTCGCTCTGAACCAATGTCGAAAGGGCGTTTGGGTTCACGATGGGATTAACGATCGCGGAGTGCTGTTGGCGCAGAACACGCATCATGGTGCCAAGGTCTGGAATATCACCGGCTTGAACCGGTTCACGCGCTGATATCTTTGCCACGACCGTTTCAGCTGACCCACGCATTTCGGTGCGCAGGATGTCGATCAGGTTCCGCATGCTGGTGTTGATCGTATCCATGTTCGTTGATGGGCTGATGCGCTTCAACGCGGCCGTGGCCGCTGGCAATGTCACGGAGCCACAGGCGCTCGTGATGGTCGGTGTCGAATAGGTCAGGATTTGTGGCGTATAGCCGTCGATCAGACCTGTGCCGGGTGCCGGTTGCAAGTTTGACCAAATACCGCCGCTGACGAGCTGCAGATCGCCACCTTTGGAGACCTCAAAATTGTAGGCGGCACGGCAGAATTCCATGCGCCAGAGCTGTTGCAGGAACCGCGCATCAGACCCCACGTAGTCCGTGCCCACGATCGGCACTTCGTCCGAGACGATCAGGTCCGCTGTCTGGTTCCAGAAGAACGACCCTGCGGCCGTGCCCGCGCGGACCACATAAGAGACGCCGTGCTGGATGCCGTTATAGCCATTATCGAGCGGGATCAGCAGGGCGAAGGCCGTGAGGATCCTGATCGGCACCCAGATCGTTGACTTCTGGCCGAGCACGACCCCCTCATGGGCGGAATCCAACGTACCCTGAAAGATGTTGTAGAGCAGAAAGAGCGCGCCGACCGCCAGGAACAGGATGTTGAAGGACAGCATCAGCAGCGAGATCACGGTGCGGTTGTTTGCGGCGGGTCCCGGAAACAGATCACCGAAGATCAGATTGAAGAAGGTGTTGGACCGATCATCGCCCGTGCCGTTGAAAATATCCGGGATGTTGATCTCTTGCGCGAGACTGGCGTCAGTTGATGCCAGAAGGAGAGTGGCCGCGATCGCAAGGCTGGTCCCCGCCCTCATCGGTTGAGCTCGCGCTTCTGCACCTGATCGCGATTCCGGCTCGGCACGATGATCTGCATGTTCCGCGGCAGGCGCGTGGTCATGTAATCATAAAACCCGCCAAACCGGCCCTGTTCGATGATCCAGGCGAAGAAGTCAGCACGCACTGCGCGGAACATCGAGAACAGGAACAGCGCGATCAGACTGATCACAAAAACCCGGCTTATGTCGAAGAAGAGAAGGCCCAAGGGGATCGCCAGAGCGGCGATGAGACCGGCATATTGAAAACAGGCGCGCTGTGTTCGCCAGCCTTGATATTGACGATCCAACTCGGTTTCACTCATGGACCCTGCCATCTCCTGGAACCGCTGGATGCCACCATCCTCATAGCGCCCGGTCAGGCCCCTCGGGTCGAGCGGTTTGGGCCTGACCCGGTCGGCAAGATCGCCGATGAAGTCCGCGCCCAGCTTGCTCGCCTCAAAGGCCTTGTCGACGCGGCCACGGCGCGCGAAGAACCCGGCCGCGCGGCGTGTGCGGCTCTTCTTGGGTTCATCGTTATTGTCACGCGCCATTTCCAAGCCTCTAACCGCTAGTTGCCGAGCGGCGCACCGCCGCCCGCACCCTCGGTTCCGTCAATGGTCGACGCCAGGCTTGCAGCCTCCACGACCGCCACACGTCGCTCGAGACCAAAGCGCATCCAATTGACGTGCAGATCGAGGGCCTGTGTCAGGAGAAGCTCGCGCATCACCGCATCGGGTGACATCTTTGCGATGGATTGGTGCCAGTCGGGATTGGCAAATCGGGAATGCACAAAGATGTCGACCGCCTGAAGAGACGAGACCTTGTCACCAACAGCATTGGGATAGGCCGGTCCGGCCGCGTTGCGCGCCCAGTCTGCCAGTTCCGTTCCGCCGGTGGGCGTCGCAATGTCGCCGAGATAGGTGAAGACCGCATGAGACGCAGACCGGCGCGTTGCATCGACTTGCCGTGAGGCGATCCGGGCCAGGCCTGTCGGTGTTTGCGCCTCTTCCGTCGTGACTGGTTTCGGCGGCAGAGGATCAACCATGTTGTTGATCATCCGCGCATAGGCCTGTGCCACCTGTTGGTCGGACGTGTCGAGGGTGATCGCCTCGGTCAAAAGTCGCACATCGGATGTGGGATCGGCGAAGCCTCCGACGTTTCGGAGGTTATCGCGATCCACCATGATTTCCTGTGCAAGCGCCAGACCGCCGGAGCGGACCGGCGCGCCTGCTGTTCCGTTCCCGTAGGACCGGTTGCGGGACAGGTTCGCAATATCGATGCCGCCAACGCCCTGGCTGGTCTGTCCTCCCCCGAAGTTGAGAACACCCGACAGATCGATACAGGCGGACGTGGCCGGATCGTAACGTCCGCCTTCGGCGGCGGCCCTGATCTTTTGCCGCTCAAGCAAAACGGCGTTCTGGTCCCTCCCTTCGGCGATGCGTTTTGCCGCCTCGGTCTCGCGCTTGGAATAGGCGGAAAGCTGGGCGACGCCGCGCAGGATGTTGTCGACGATATAGTTACCGACCTCTGTGGTGTGGTTGTTCACATTGATCCGGGCTGTCCGGACGATGTTCTGCACGCCGCCGCAGGAACAGCCGCCGAACGCATAGCTGGGGGTTGCGAGCGTGATGAGCCAGGCGGTCGCGCAGACGGACAGAGCCTCGCTCAGACCCGTGGTCTTGAGGGCCGCGCTGCGAAGCGGTGATGTCGGTTTACTCATTCTCATTTGCGGTGCCCTCGCTCTGATCATTGCTGTTCTTGCCCCGGATGATGTCATTGACCTCGTCGAGGTTGGTTCTGGTCGTTGTCGGACCCTGCGGCTGGATGCCTTGATGGACCGCAGGCTCTTGCTTGCCCCCGGTCAGTGATTTGGGCACCTGAAATGACGTGAACTGCGTCAGCAGAACGAATGCGACGACGGCGAGCACGACGGCCAAGGCGATCCACTTGCCCAAGGTCATTTTTGATATGAGATCACCCACCGCTGCCGCCTCCGTAAATCAGCTCATAGACCGCATCGAGATTGTTGGGACTGACCGTCGTCCCGTTGACCGTGACCCCCTGCCCCGTCTGGCCGCCACCGGTGTTCAAATCCACCCCACCAATCGATGTCGTTGCATTGCCCGTCAGACCGCCAATGGGCAGAAAGTTGAAGCTTGGGAGTTGCAACAGGTTGGTGATCTGCGCGGTCAGCTCGTTCATCCTGTCCTGCGCGAAGGAGCAGATTTGTCCCTGTGCCTGACTGACCGCGGCCTGGAAGATGCCCTGAAGGTTCGGCACCTGGATCGCGATGTCGAGATTGACGTCGAACAGATTGTCGAGACATCCCAAGGCTGCAATGGAGTGTGGTCTCTTGAGCGCCTCTTCGCCGCGCAGAACCTCGGCCTCGATGCCCGATCGGATCGCGTTGGTGAGGTTTAGCTTCACGGTATCGGTGCAGCCCTGTCCGCCAGAGGGAAACAGCTGCAGGATCTGATCATTGGCCTGCGCGTGGGCTCTGGGCGCGCCAGATAAGATCAACCCTGCGAGCAGAGCAGCGATCATCCAAGGTTGGGTCCGGTCTTTGCGTGGTCTGGTCATTGGGTCCCTCCAAGGGTTGTCCGTTCCCCCTGGAACGGGGGTGTTTCACGAATAAGGATGGGTCGTTTGGCACCAAGGCCTGGAAAACCTTCGGTCTGTTCAAACGTGCCGCCCGTGCCAGCACCGCCCGCATAGGTCGTCCCGGACGCGCCACCGATCCGGTTCATCAGGTGAGACTGCAGCTCATCGTAAGAGCTGAACCCGTTGGCGGTCAGATATTCCGGCGGGAAGACCGTTGGATCGAAGCCGCTTTCGACCCAGTCATTGAGCGCGCCCGCCCCCAGAAAGTGGGCCGCTGTCAGCAGTCCGCTTTCGGTGAAGGTCACACCATTGATGGTTTGGCCGGCCAAACCGCGTGTTTGCGATGAGAGGGCGGAGAGATTGCGGGTGGTCAGCGTGTTGAAGGCCTGGTCCTGCAAGGCGTGTCCTGACGGCGAGTTCAAGAACCCGCTCAGCGACGACACGCCTTGGCTGGTGGCCTGCGATGTCCACTCATAGTTGCTCCAACTGCCGCGCGAGCCGCCCGTGTGGCGGACATAGCCGAGGCTGGCCAAGGTTCCGGCCGTGATCTGGTAAGCGCCAGCGGCCGTCCCGCCTTGCGAATTGAGCGCGCCGTAATTGCCGCCGGATTCCTGCGTCCGGATCAGGTCGGCGTATTCGTTGGCAAGTGCTGCCGTGGCCCATAAGGCGAGCGCGAGCGCCAGAGTATGCAGGGTTCGGCGAGGGATCATTTCACCGTCCCCGCCACGGCGACCTGTTGGATCGGGATCGTTTCCATCGGCTTGCCCGTCGAGGGCGAGATCACAGTTACCCCGTTGCGGGAGAGTGTCTCAATCCCGCGAAATCCGTTCTCGTCCCGCAGGGTCCGCGAGAGACCGACCACGCCTTCAAGCGCCCGGATCATCCGGTAGGACTGACCGATATTGTTAATCAGGAAGACCGGACAGGTGGATTGCCCACAAAAATAAGGCGAGCGGACGACGATGATCTTCTCGCCGCCTTCGAGGATGTCGACGTCATAGACGCTGACCTCCGGTGGGCCGAAGGAGGTCGCGGTGGTCTGATCGATGTTCGCGCCAAGCTCCTTGCTGACGAGTGCCAGTTCGTCTTCAGTGGCCGCGCGTTCCACAAGGTCCTTTTGATCGGGCTGCGGGGTGTAGCTTTGCGTGTTCCAGGTCCAGACACGGCCATCTTCGATGATCGAGCGCATGCCCGTTGGCGTGACGGCGGATAGCCCAAGTGCGTCGGTGGCTGGCCTGCGATAAATCTCCAGCCATTTCTCGTTGTGGAACAGCGCGACGTTGAAACATTCGGTGTCGCAATTGCGGCTTTTGCCAATTTTAAGGAACAGCTGCTCGGGATCATCGTTGGGGGCTTCGAGCCAGACCCGCACCGCTTTTACGTAAGCGAAGTCACGGCCATACATCCGCCGCGCGATGCTGAGCGCTTGCTGATCATTGCGTGCGAAGGAGAGTTGCTGAACCGGGATGTCGCCGCCGGGATTGTTGTTCTTTTCGGTATCCTGCGCCAAGGCGGCGAAGGCCCACATGATGACAAGCAGTGCGCCCGTGTAGATCGGCAATGGCGACCGGCTTCGCTTATGCGGCGGTTGCAGCAGAAAAATCATTGAAAAGCCCCTTTCACAAGATCATCGGCCATGCGGGCGATGACGTTTGAGCGCACGGAGTCGTCGATCATCTGGCCCGATGACATCAGGCCTTCGAGTTCCGCTTCGATTTCTGATTTGGCTGATCCCGCCGGAAAGCGCCGCGCCAGGATGCGCCGCGCTTCGGGACTGCCGAGCCGCTCATAAAGGATCGCGCGCAGAGCCGTGTCTTCTGCTGTTGTCGACAGTGCCCAAAGCTCAATCGGTCCGAGCTGGTTATAGAAATGCTGCACATAGGTCTGGGACTTGAGTTTAAAGATCGCGACGATCGGTGCGCCCTCGCCCGGTTCGGGTCCCGTCAAACGGCTGATCACCGGTTTCAGGCTGGCGGGCAGGTCGTAGGTGTCCATGACGGTGCGCACGCTTTCGGCGGTCGGCACGTTGCAGAGGAAAATGTTGGTTGCAAGTTCGCGGATCGAATGATCAAAATCGCCGATCAGCTGACTCGCGAGTGAGATCTGGACCCCCGCCTTCCGGCCCACGCGGACATCGGCGACCACCTGGTCGCGAATGCCGAGGCCCCCGGTCAGATGGTATTCGTCGATACAGATACGCTTGGGCATCTGACGGTTGTTCTGGAAGCGCAGCAGATGGTGCGAACGGACCTCTTCGGGCAGGTCAGAGGCTTTAATCTCATCCTCATCGAGCCAGAAGTCCGAGGTGAGTGTCTGACGCGCCATCATATACATGACGGCGGTTTGCTTGCGGCCGCGTTTGCCGGTGGCTTCGGTCACGCCGGCCAGATCGAAGGCGACGACGCGGGCGTTGGAGACATCAAACCGGGTTGGATTGGACAGGATCACATATTGCTTGATCGCCGCCGTGATCTGGCGCTGGAATGCGCCGACCATCGGTTCCTGGGTCGATTGCACCCGCATTTCGATGAAGGGCTCACGCACGGTCTCGGCGTTCGAGATCGGAATGAGATCGCCGAGGATCGGCACGGCCAATCTCTGTGCGAGTGCCGCCGCATGATGCTCGCCCTTTGCAAACAGAAAATCGACGATCTCCCACCAGCTGGTTTCCTCATCGACCTCGAAGTGATGTTTCTTGAGCGCGTCATCGACCTTCAAATCCATCGTTGGCGAATAGCGCTTCGGGCTGACCTCGTCTGAATAGTAGCGATAGGCTTCATCGACACAGGCTTCGGCGAGTTGTGAGATGCCATCATAAGGCGCATCGGCATCTTCCGGCGTACAGATGAGCGCGATCAGGTTCACCAGAAACGAGCGTTCATGGGCAAAGGGCCTGCGGCAGCAAAGTTGAGTATCAAATGGGTTGACCGCATCACGCTCAACCATCTTGAGCCGATGGAACATCGCCTCATGGCGTCTGTTGGGTGGCAAGGCATCGCGGATCAGGCTGATCAATCCGGACGATGACGGTCCGATATCGATGATGGCGATGCGCGGCAGGATGGCTTGGTTGTCCCCGCCCCTGCCCGATTGCGGCGAGAGTGCTACGCCGAGATTGATCGCGTTCATCAGCACCGATTTGCCGGAGCCCGGTGTGCCGACCATGATATCGACGCTGGCATTCTGTTTTGACGACCCCGGTTGGTACGGAAACGGCTTGCCATCGGCGGTCCGAAAAATGATCGACCCGCGTTCCCATGGGCAAGCAGGGCGCACGATGGGGGCCATGGCGAGCACGTCCAATAGATCAGCCGCACAGCTTTCAGCAGTGGAGGATGTGGAGAGGCCGAGCGCGGAGGACATCACACAGTCGAGTGGATCGCCGACAACCGCGTTGGTGTGACAATTGCCCCAGGACTTGACCATCTCTTGCAGCGAGGAGACATGGGCGCGCAGTTGCCCGACTTCGTCCGCGGGCGCCCAGGCGGCGAAGGAAGCACGCCAGCGGATGACTGTGTTTCCGTCGCCATCCGTCTGCCGCAGCCGCTCGAAACTCTCCTTGATACGTCCATTGTGCGTGGGGGCGGTCCAGGCCAGCAATCTCGCGAGCTGCTCGCGAAACACTTGGCCCGCAAAGCCGCCGCTTTCCATCAGGATCGAACAGCGCCATGAGATCTTGGTGCCGTTCGCGATGACGCGGCGGATCAACTCGTTGAACTGCACGACGATCTCAGGCGGCAGCACGATGTCAAACCCTGAAAACACACTGTTGCCGATGCGAACGATCTTGCCGTCGATCACATCCGCATGGTCGGTGAAGATTTGCTCGGAGAGTTTGGGCCAAACGAGATTGGAGATATCCTTACGCTTGAGGCTGCGCCCAAGGCTCGGCAGTCGCGCTTTGAGATAATCGCCGGGCAGCGTTGCTCGCCAAGGATGGTTCAGTCCTAAGGTGTCGGGCGCGACGATCTTGCGGATCGCGTTCAGCGCCTCGTAGTTGTCCAGCAAATCAAGCGCGATGCCGGCCGCACCGAACTCGCGTCCCAGGGCCGTGACAAAACTGTCGTGGCGGATGGCAAGACCTTCAAGGGCAGTATCGGGGATCTGACCGAGCGAGATCGGCGGCGCGGCGTTCAAGACCTTAGTACGTTGCTTCTGACTGGCGCTGCGATCTTCAGCGGTCAGCAGAGACGGACGCGACCACAGCGCGAGATAGCACCGTTCGCCATAGAGCTTGGAGGGCAAGAGCTTGCGCCGTTCATCCAGCAAATCATGCAGGTCGAGCGCATTATCGCGCGCAACACGCGCACTGTCATCGATAATGGTCTCGACCTCGCGGGTGCCAAGTTCCGGCGAGTGCCCAAACCAGAACTGCAACGCCAGTCCCGGTTTGGAGAAGAAGGGCGAGAGACCGACCCGCAGCCGGTCGCAGGCCTCGGTCACGTCTTCTTCTCCCGGCAGCGAGCGGAACCCGTCGAGCCGGAAGAGTGACACCATCGAGCCGTCATCGGCGACAAGCGCGGTGTCGCCATGGGCGGTCTCCAGACGGCAATAGCCGTCCAGAGACGCTTTCAGCGATCCTCGGCCCAGATGGGCAGCGGCCTGGTGCCAGAATGCGACCATCGATCCATACGCCCCCTTCTAGTTCAGCGAGCGGAGCTGGCCGTCCACGGAGGATTGGTTGGCACCGGTGCCGAAGATCGACGCGACGCCGACATTCAGGAAGGTCGGGATGGCGACCATGCAGGCCGCGGCAATCGAGAGCATCAGGATGCGACCTGACTCGACCGAATTGTCATTGGTGTTGCGCGAGCGTTTGATCATCGCCATCACGGCCATGATCGCGAAGACGACGCCGAGCACGAAAGAGATCGTGCCGAGAATGTCAGCCGCGGGTCCAAGCTGGCTTGAGCGCATCTCGGTGAAGATGTCGCCAAAGGTCTGCGCAAAGGCCTGGGTAGCCCAAAGCGTTCCAAAACCGAGCGAGAGCGCAGAGCGGACGATGACAGGTCGCCACGAACGGCGGGTCTGGGTGGGGGGCTTTCTTCTGATCATAATGGGGTTCCTTATTTTAGCCAAAGAAGAGATTTTCGAAGAGACCGACGGTGCGGGGCAGATCGACGGCCATGATCCCAGCGATCATGTGGATGAAGCCTTTGCCCATCAGCCCCTGAGCGGGCATGTCCGCTGATTTGACGCAGAGAAAGAGACCGCGCACGACGGCCAGCAGTCCGATGAATTGCGCCATGCGCACAAGGGCGATCAAAATGGCTTCGCCGGGCGCACCCGCCACGGGCGACAGCATTTCCGGGGCATAGGCCATGATCTCGCTGGCGGCGCTGGCGGTCGTGTTGTCCGCACCATAGAGGGATGCGATCCAGGCGGAGAGCGTCAGATCCAGCGAGATGATCAGCAGGCCGAAGACAATATAGGTCATGCCTTGCCAGTAGCCGTGCCGACGATGATGGGCGTGCGCCCGTTCTTCGGCGGTGATCAACATCAAGCGGCTGCCGATTACGACAAGGATGATGCCCAGTACAAAACAGAGCGCTGCTATGAAGGCTTGCGCCGGAGGCAAGATGTTCGTCACCCGTGCGAAGAAGGCGGTCAGCTCGTCCATCAGATAGCGTCTCCATCATTCACCATCCTTGTCGGCCTCGGCATCGCCTTCTGGGATGAGCACCACACGCTTGGGCGTGTCCTCTTCTTGGGATGCGGCGACAGGCGTGACTTGAACGGGACGGGAGCCAACACTTTCGGAAGCAGTGCCTTCATCTGCCAATGGCAGCGATGCGCCAATCAGCCCTGTGGTCGAATAGAGTTGCCGGATCGCGTTTGAATGTGCGCCATTCACCTTGCGCTGTTCCTGCAGGCGAGAGACCAGCTTAGGCAGAACACCATCACGTCCCGTCAGAAGCACAAGCTCGGCGCGCATCGCCATGCTTTGTTCTGTCAGCAACGCGACTTCGGATCGCAGTTCGTCCAATTCACGCGCCTGCCGATCTTCGACGGCTGACCCCGAGACCACGGGACCAGCTTCAGCCTTAAGATCGAGGGCGTTGAAGGTGATCACCCCGCCGATGGCGACAAGGCCGAGGACGGCGACAGCAAACAGGATTTTGCACAGACCATTGATGAAGTCCGCAACCGGACGACGGGTTTCCAGAAAAATCGTGCTGCCGTCCTGTGTTCTGCGGGCCGACTGGAAGCGGTCGGCAAAAGCGTCCGCGTGGGACATCGGTGTCACATCTCGTGCGCTCTCCGACCCAAACATGGCACTCCCTCCTGCTGTGTGTGGCCTCACATGGTTTCCGGAAGAACGGTTGGTCTGACGGTATCTCGCAGATGGGTTGTGGGTTCTCGGAACTAGGCTATGGCTATCAAAAACATATCGTTATATATAACGATATAAACCACCTAGTAAAGACCTTTGAGAAACACACCCCGAGCAAAAGGATTTCCCCCATGCCCCATGTAGAAGAGAGAACAAATCATACGTTCAGCTGCTTGCAGCTAGCAGCGAGGACCAAGGTGGGAAGCCAAACGCGGACCGCTCTGGCGCTAATCTTACTGATGGGCTCTGCCTCGGTCGGCAACGCGCAGGAGTATAGTTGGAAGGAAGGATTTGCCGGTTGCACGGGCACATCTCCCTTTATCGAGACTTTGATCTCCAAGACAGATCCCGACGTGCGCCCGCTGATGAAGATCGGCGAGATGCAAGCCTGGGCGATTAAGGATCAAGAGGGCAATCCGGCAACGGCGCTTACAACACAGGATGGGCTGACCATTGTCGGTCGCATCATCGGGCCACAAGGCGAGGACATCACCGCTGCCTTGCTTGCAACGGTCCCCGATCCGAATGCCAAACCGATTGCAGGACCCTCTCAACGATTGATCCCATCATCGCCGCAGGCGGTGACAAACCAACCCTCCGCGCGCATCGCACCTGTGCAGAACGAACCAAATTCTTCACCGCGTATGACGCTGATACCCGAGGCCGCGCAAAGCGCGTCGCGTGTTTCAAGCGCCCAGTCGCCTGCGCTCAGCCAGCTCCGCACTATTTTGCAGCCACAAGCCAGCACCCCCGCAGCGATACCTGCAGCCCCTGCCGCGCAGTCGACAACCACCGGAACTGTTGCCAGCGCGCCGATCACCGCTGTCGAACAGCCTTCGGCCGACGTCCAGGCTGGGATGGATACGATCTTCAAACAGGCCGGCGAGGAACGCATCTGGTTCTCCGCTGCCACACCGAAGCCCGGCGCGCCTGTCGTCTACATGCTGGCCGATCCGGAATGCCCCCATTGCCAATGGACCATCGATTCGATGCACAATGAGATTGCGAGCGGCGCAATCGATCTTCGGATTATCCCTGCCCCCATCACCGGCGTGCAAGGCTTCAACACATCCCTGTCGATCCTGCATTCCGAGAACATCCCGCAAACCTTCATGGCCCATATGACGTCTAAAACACGCGGGACAGTGGCAGTAACCCAGATGGATACCAATCAGGCCGACAAGGCCGTCATCCAGGGCATCGTCGATAACATCAACTGGATGCGGGCCAACAAGATGCCGGGCGTGCCGTTCTTTCTCTATCAGACAGACCAGGGCGCAAAGTTCGCTTTCTCCGAATTGCCCTCCGACATCCTGACCGTCGCCAAGGCAGATGCTTCTGCCACTGCCAGCAATCAGTGACGAGATGCGCCGATGCTGCCTGACAATGAGAACCTGAGCGCAGCCGAATCCATTCTGCGCTCGGCGCGCACATTCGAGATATCCTACAAGGTCATGGCCAAGATCGCGCTCGGTCTTGGCCTGTCAACAACTGTGCTGGCAGCTTCGACCGCTTATCTGGCCGTGAACCGTCCTGAACCGCGCTACTTTGCGACCACGACGGACGGTCAGCTCCTGCCGCTCGTCCCGCTTGATAAGCCGCATCAGTCTGCCGCCGAGGTCAGCAATTTCGCGGTCAAGGCGGTGACGTCGTCCCTCACCTACGATTTTGCCAATTACCGCGCCGATTTTAACAACGCCCTGCAGTATTTTACCAAGCCCACGGGCTGGAATCAGTTTGTAGAAGCCGTCCAGAAGAGCCAGATGCTCGATCTCGTGCAAAGCCGTCGCCTGAACACGACGGCTGTCGCCAACAATGCGGTCATTGTCCGCGAGGGCATCAATGATCGCGGCGTCTATGAGTGGATCGTGCAGATCCCGTTGCGCGTCACCTATCAATCAGCCTCCGAGGTGACAGGTCAGAACTTCATGATCACCGTCAATATTGAGCGGCTGCAAACCTATGAATCCCCCTATGCGATGGCCATCTCCCGCTTCATCGCGGCTCCCGGAGGTGCCTGATGCAAACCACATATCAATCCTCAAAACGGCTTCGCCTATCGCGTAGTTTGAGCGCTCTCTTACTTGGCGTGGTTCTCGCGCCGAACCTGACCCACCAAGCTCAGGCGCAACAAGTTCAGCTTGATGCCAGCGGCGACGAGACTGTCCCGCCCGGCAACGAGGTTCAGACCCCCCTGCCCCAACCTACGACCAGGCCAGCTGCGACCTTGCCCGGTCAAGGCGACGGCACAACCGTTGTCACTATTGAGAACGGTGGGAACCAAGCATCTGCGCAGCAGAACCTGCCGACAGGAACCGAACCGCTCACACAAAACGAGATCAATCAGCGCCTGCAGCCGGACCAGCCCCAGCAGCCGCAGACGCCAACCGGAGACTTCCCGATTGTCGGCGCGCAAGAGCTGCTTCAAAGCCTTGATGATCTCGACCGTCCACTGACGCCCGAAGAGATCACAGCCTATGGCGCAGCGATCCAAAGCCAGTTCCCGATGACACCTGAAATGATCCGGGACTACCGCCGCCGCGTCGATGAAAGTCAGAAAGCCGCCGCGACGCCGCCCTCGGGCCAGTTTCCGAACGCGATCACAGATGCCAAGCGCCTGACACTGGAATCGGCGCAGGAGCCCGAGGTTCTGCTGACCGGACCGGATACCGTTAGTGTCATGGCCTTCTATGATCGTACCGGGGCGGCCTGGCCTGTGGCGTCCTACGTGATTGGCAAGCCCAAAAGCTTCCAGGTCTATGCGATGCAGGAAGGCTCGAACCAACTTGCGGTCACGCCGCTTGTGCCCCACGGGTTCTCCAACATCGTTGTGTCTCTCGTGGGTGAAAGCCGGCCCTTGGTGTTCGAGGTTCGGACAAATTCCCTCAACACGCATTACCGCCGTGACTTTACGGTCCACGGGCTCGGGCCCAACGCGGCCACAAAGCCGTTGCAAACCCGGCAGAGCGAACCTGTCACGCGCGCCTCGAACGATGTGATGATGGCCTTTGCCACAGGGGCCGACATTCCTGGCAACGCTGTGCGCTTATCGACTGATAATCCGGCTGTCAGGGCCTGGAGCTATGACGGCGCGATCTATCTGCAATCGTCTGATGCAATCATCTCGCCGCCCGCCTCACGGATCCTGACCGGTCCTGGACAGGTCAAAGCCTATCGGATCAGACCGACCTCGGTTGCTCTCATCTCATCGAACGGCCGTGTCTCTAAAGTGAGGATTTCTCAATGAGTGAGTCAAAAGAACCAAACAAGAACAGTGATGCCGCCGATGTCGGCCCAGCGGTCGATCCGACGGACTCCGCAAATCGAGAACGCACCAGTCATATCAACCGCGAGCGTAAAGGTGGATTCCTCTCCTTCAGGAACATCGCCGTCCTCACCGTTCTCGTTGTTGGGGGTGCGGTTGGATATGAGGTTTGGAAAAACCCCGAGCTGATTGGTCCGAGCAGGGTCGCGGGCACGCCAAACGTCGATGATACGCCTGCGGGCGATCAGTTGCGCACGTCAGAGCGCTATCAGGACAACCTGCGGCAGCAGAACCAGGATGGTGCGCGTGAGGCGCAAGACAATGACACATCCTTCATCGCGACACCGGATGAACCGCTGCGCCAGATCGATGAGAAACCACCGGCCATCGCGCCCAATCCCAATAGGCCACTCCCTCCGGCCAATGTGCCCGTCGAAACGCAGCAACCGCGGACCGTCGTGATCGATCGCCAGCAGCCTGTGAGGCAGCAGGCCCAGCCGACCCCGAACCAGCCCGCACCACCTGACTATGCACGGATCAATCAACTTGCGCAGCTGATGGCCACGCAGCAGCAAGGATTGCTGAGTTCCTGGCAGGTCCAACCCTCGGCAGGCACAGTTGTTGTCGAAGAAGATCTGTTGCCCAAGGACGAGCCCACCATTGAAGGCACAGCAGCCAATGGCAATGCAGCCCAACGCAGCTCCCCTGCCCTCTCTCAGCCGCTCATACGCGCCGGTGATGTCGTTCTGGCCTCAACCATCATCACCAATGACAGCGACACCCCCGGCCCTGTCGTCGCGGAAATCCGCAGGGGTCCTCTCAAGGGTGCCCGCTTACTGGGTGGCTTTGAAGCAAACCAGAACAACACCCATCTGGTCGTGCAGTTCAACTCGGCCGTTTTGCCCGATGGAACACAGGTGCCGGTATCGGCCTACGCAGTGGATGCACGGCAAAAGTCGCTTGCAGTACGGACGGATTTGGATCGACGACTCTTTGCGCGCTATGCACCACGCGTTGCGGCAGCTTTTGTCTCTGGCGTTGGTGAAGCGCTCTCCGATCCGGGAACCTCGCTGATTGATCTTGGCGGCGTCACAGGCGTCACGCGCCCGGCAGCCACCATCGAACAAGGGCTTTACAAAGGCCTTGCAGAGGTCGGGAACGATCTGGCTGGAGAGTTTGTACAAAGCGCTCCGAAAGGCCCACTGATCTCGCTGCGCTCGCGTCAGATCATCGGCGTCCTGTTCACCAATAATGTAGAAACGCCCACGCGCTGAGAGCGAAAGGTCGATCATGGCGGATGACCGTTACAATATCTATCGCTCGACGGTACATTGGCGCTACGCCATGGCGCGACCGCATCTCATGTTCTTCGACGCACGGCTGATCTTCTTCATCATCCTGTTCATCTTCCACATCCGATGGTGGACCTTCGCCGTGCTTGTCTTCGCGATCGCAGGGTTCACGGTGGCGAGCTACTTCAACTATTCGCTTGAGAACCTCATGCGCCTGGCGCGATCAAAGCTGGTCGGGGCATTCCGTCCAGCTGTCTCGTATACGCGGCTTCGGCCGATGGTCGAGTATGGAGCGGATGCTCTTCATACAAGTCTCCCCAATTCACAGACAGAGCGATCTTGAATATATTCAAGAATTCAAAGTTCGCTCTAGTAAGGCCCATAAGAAGCGTCTATTTAGCATAGAAGCGCGTTATCTGTACAAGATATGCCTAACCATGCTACTACGGGTGCAGAATCGATTCCATAAGAGAATCGGGAGCAGCGGTAAGTATCATGAGCGGTACATTAGAACAATTTTTGAACGACCTCTCACGCGGTCTCGACAAGACAATGGTCTCGGTCAACAAGGACCTTACCATCCGAAATCGTATCGAGCGATCTTGGTCAATGCGTCAGTGCGCACGGTTTCTCAATGTTAGCATTCAGTATCTGACAAAATTTGCCAGAGAGAATCATAACTTTCCTGCCGGCGAATATGTTGGCAGAGAGCGGGTCTTCACGCTTGTCGATTTGATGCACATACGGGCCCTCTTGGCTGCATCGGCAAAACGGCCATACGATTATCTTGCTTGGCGCAAACCTGGCGATTCACTTCCGGTAATTTCGTTCGCAAGCCAGAAAGGCGGCACGGCCAAATCGCTGACAGCGGCCCATTTTGCTCAATACTTGAGTTTACATTTTGGGATGCGGGTTGGTGTTATGGACGCCGACCCTCAAAGCACAATCACTCTTTACTTCGTTGGCGGCGAAGGGCTGCCTCAACTCCCTACTGAGGACACTGCAACACTCGTTGACTTCGCCGGATTGTATATGACCGAAGATGGCAAGCCATATACCGAGCACTCTGCAGAAACCTTAGACAGCTTCTTCCTGAAGACTTCATGGCCTGGTCTGCGGCTATTGCCTGCACATGGTGAAACCTCTGAGGGCGAGCTGCAGATCACCCGATTAATCCGTGACAATCCCCCCGAAAAAGCCTTTTACAGATATCTTCGGGACAGCATTGAGCGCTGGCGCGATCACCATGAACCTAAGACAGCTCCTAATGAGCTGGTGGAGAATGGCACCGTTGATCTAAAGAAGTTCGACGATGCGCTCGGCGAGACGCTTGATTGCATAATCATCGATTACCAGCCGGCTCTCACTCTATTCCAACTCAATAACGTTGTTGCTTCAACCAACTTGGTCATTCCACAGACGATGAAAGGTTTCGATATTGCGACCTTGTCTACGTTCGTTACCGGCCTTCGCGGAATGATAAATCATATCCTCGACCACGATCGCATTGAGATTGGCACTGGGGCTAACATGCTGTTGCCTACAATCGTACAGCGAACAAATGATCAAGATCTCAAGCAAGTAGCCAATCTGCTGGAGCACTGTCCAACCGAAGTTTTGCCAGTGTTCTATCTGCGGTCAGATGCGATTGCCAACGCGTCAGACGTTTATCAATCGGTTTATGAGTACGAGCCCGACACGCGGGGCAAGAAGAAGGGCATCGAACGGTTCCTCACAAATGCTGACGCTGTCAACGATGCAATTGTTTCTAGGATCTGGCCGGGCCGTGAGCGTGGCTATTCAGAAACTTGGATCAACGAATTCTATGAAGAAGATGCGGAGGAAACGGCATGAAACTTAAGCGTTCCTTGTTGCAGGATACAACCAAGACGGACGACAGCGGGTCTTCCGAAAGAGCTGATATAGAAACACCGTCAGTAGCCGAGAACCCGACGCCAGAGCCGTCTCCAGCTGCAAAGCCTCGCATCGGTGGTGCTGGGAGCGCCTGGAAGGCTGGTGCCGTTGAGCAAAACAAAGCGGCGTTGAGTAGAGCTCGTCAAAAAATGATGGACGATATCCTCAGTGGTCACCATGAGCTGTCCTTGAACCATGCATTTGTCACTGATCGGCTGGGATCTGATCGACGTACGGACTGGCAGTCCCAAGAGCAATTTCAGTCCCTAAAGAACAGTATTGAGGCCAACGGACAAGATACTCCGATACAAGTCTGGCCGAGTGATCCGAACTGGAAGCCCGATCCGCTCGACCCAGAGAATGTTGATGGCGTTCAGTTTAATTTGATTACAGGTCGTCGGCGACATGCAATTGCAGAGCAGCTTGGGAGACCTCTGCGTGCAGTGCTGGCATCGCCAGAGAAGCGCGGGTCCGAAGACGAAGAGTTCGAACTTCTCTTCATGCGATTTCGAGAGAACGAGGAGCGGGAAAACCTCGGCCCGTTCGAACGTCTCCTGTCAATTGGAGAGATGTTTGAAAATCTAAAGTTGAGTAGCCGCTCTGGCAGCGTAACCGCTGTTTCGTTTGCAAAGCGGATAGGCGTGCATGAGAGCATTGTTTCGCGCGGTAGAGCAGTTTTTAGAGATCGCGAGCAAATCTTGAATAAATTCAAGAATGCTTATGACCTCAGCTTTCCTGATCTTCAAAAAGCTGTTTCGAGCCTATCAGAAGACAAAGCGCTCAAGACTAAGGCGCCCGCAAAGCCCAAGAAATTGATTGTGACGCGATCAGTTGGATCGAGAAAACTCTCGATGTCATCGCAAGGCGGAAAGCTATCCGTCAGCGCTGCCGGAATGAATTTGGATAAGCAAAGCCTGGAAGGCTTGGGCGATGTCATCGCCGCTTACCTACAAGAACATGGGTCGAAGAAATGAAACGCTCACCTGCTACGACAGGGAAGGGCGCACGACCCTCATTGAGGCAAGAGCAGAAAGGGAACATCACGTGATCTAACGGCAAAAGAAAAGCCCCCAAACCTCGCGGTCAGAGAGCTCAACTTAATTCATCTAGCAGTGACTAAATAGCTTCTCCGCGAATCGATGTCAACGACACAACACCGATTTGGTGAACGGGACCCTTTTGCCTTCATTCAACTGATGGAGGTGTAAAAACACTCATGAAACATAACGGATGGCGCAAGCCAACGCCGGGCCTTGTGGTCGCTGAAAAGCACGCACAAGCCGGTGAACAGCTTTCTATACCCAAATCACAGGCAACCAGTGCCGCAAAGCGTGTGGCAGCTGCAATCGGCCTGCAGGCACAAGATCTCCTGCTGCTCGATACTTTTGCCGCCTTCACGCAGCCCCAGGACTGGGAGCAAGGTAGGCGGCCGATCGTCTGGGCCTCGAACAACTTCCTGATGGAACAGACAGGATTCTCACTGTCCACGCTGAGACGTCACGTGCGTCGGCTGGCGGAACTGGGCCTTATCTGGATCAAGGACAGCCCAAACGGCAAGCGCTACGGCCACAGGGACGAGGATGGTGTGATTGTGGAGGCCTATGGCTTCGATCTAGCGCCGCTCGCAGCGCGTGCAGAAGAGTTTGAGGCACTTTACGCCCAGCTGAAGCAGGAACGCGCGTTCTGTGCCTCTCTGAGGAACGTTGTGACGATTACACGGCGTGTTATCCGCGCGAAGATCGACAAAGCTCTGGAGAGCGGCCTCAGAGGTCCGTGGAAGGATTTGGAGGAAGAATTCGCCGTGCTGCTTCAGGGGCTGCCTAAGCGCACCACCACGGCCAATAAACTCCTGGACATCGTGGACTGGTTCAAAGCCTTCAAGGATCGTGTGGAGGAAGCTTTTGAAGCTGCTTTCGATTGGCCAGAGGAATCTGACTTCAAATCACCAAATCCGGAGGCGTCTTCTGCAAGAAATGATGTTCCAATCAATGTAAATATGACACCCACAGGTGTCTCTGATGGCACCCATATACTAACTACAAACCAACCTGATCCTGTATATAGTAACCGCTTTGAAAAAAAGCACGCGGCGGGCGTTGAGCCAGAAAAGCCAAAACCTGAGCGGGTTGAAAGGCCGGAAGAAGTGGATCTTGATATCCAGTGGAGTACCCATACCAACAAACGCACTTCAGAGGTCGATATCCCGATTCTGATGGCAACCTGTCCGCATTTTGCCGAGATAGCGCGGGATCTTGGGGGCGGATATATCCGAAACTGGAACGAGTTGCACCGTGCCGCCGGGCAGATCAGGGGAATGGCGGGGATATCCGAAGATGCCTGGAATCTTTCGCAGAAGGCGCTTGGACCCGCCGTTGCGGCCGCCGCGATCGCTCTGATCTTCGACAAGCACACAACCGGAGAGGTCAAATCGCCTGGTGGCTATCTCCGAGGAATGGTCGAGAAGGCTAGGGCAGGGGAATTGCATTTGGACCGCAGTTTTTATGGGCGATTGAGCGAAGTGAGAGCGTAAATGGGCTGTATTCATATTATCGAGGGGCCGGTGGGAGCCGGTAAGACGACATTTGCCGGGCAGCTAGGCAAAGAATTCAAGACGCCGCCGTTCATCCTGGACGATTGGATGATAAACTTGTACCGGCCTGACAGACCTGAAACAGACATTTGGACATGGTACGCAGAACGCAAGCAACGGTGCCTGGTCCAGATATGGAAGGTCGCTCTCGGGCTGCTGGACAGTGGAAATCAGGCTATTGTTGAACTCGGCCTTCTTAGAACGGCCGACCGTCGGCTCTTTTGCCAACAGGTAGAGAGCACGAGCCATACCTATCAGATATATGTGCTCGACCTACCCCAAGTGGACCGCTGGGCGCGGGTTCAGAAACGAAATGAGGAAAAGGGCGAGACGTTTTCGATGGAGGTTTCGGAGGACGTATTTACGATGGCCTCCCAAATGTGGGAACCACCAGGCGCAGAGGAGATTTCGGAGCTCAACGTAGAATTCGTCTGATGCAGGTTCTGATCTCATTGCTGACATAGGCTGTCAGTAGGTCTGTGCTAGAGTTGGGGCCGACAAAGAAAGGAGCGTTGACATGAAACGCGTGAGCCCGGCCGTCAGGGAGCTTAAGAATATCGGTGCCACCGTTGCTCGACGGCTTCATGAAATCGGTATTCAGACCAAAGATGATTTGGAGCGCGTTGGCGCAGCCACAGCATATTGCGAGATGAAACAACGTCATCCCGAAGCGCGGACACCGCTTTGCTACTACCTGTATTCACTCGAAGGTGCGCTACGGGATCTGCATTGGGACGATATCGGTGACGAGGTGAAGAATTCACTGCAAAATGATGTTGCTCGCTTTTCGGCAGCGACCTGACATTCAATCTCACTGATTGACAAGCACGAGCGTTACAATCCGGCAGCTTTGGTCAGGTTCACGCGGAACCGATCCCGTCGGCGTTGATAGCGCCGTGTCATCTCGGCCGAGGCATGCCCAAGCTGTTTTTGGACGTAGCGCTCGTCGACTTCAGCCCCGGAGGCGAGACCGGCGCGCAGGGAATGGCCGGAAAAGTGCTTCACACGCTCTTCATCGGATAATTTTGAGAGTGTTGGTCGGTCAAGGCCAACCCCGGAGTCCAGGACGAGACGCTTGATAAGCCGCACAACATGTTTGTCAGAGAGTCGCTCGATCCCGACGCCGGAATTGTCCCGATACACCCGCCGAAAAACCGGCCCGAAGTCGATCTTGGCAAAATGAAGCCATTGTTCGAGCGCGTGAACAGGGCAGGTCTGATCTGAGGATCCGCGACCGATCTCAACCTCGCGCCAGCCGGTCTTGCCCCTGATGTGTAGCACAACGCCGCCGTCTAGCATTTCCAGATAACCGCGACCGTCGTCGGTCTCTTCTTTACCGATATCCAGACCGGTGATTTCAGTGCGGCGCAACCCACCCGCATACCCGATCAGCAGGATCGCGCGGTCACGCATATCGCGCAGTCCAAAGCTGAGCAGCGCCACCATCTCGAGCACATCCTCGGCCAGCACCGCTTCCTTCTGTGTCGGTGGTTTGCCGTGCGTATTCTTGATCCCGGCCCAGACCGAGGCGATGTGGCGATCCTTCATGTCGAGGGTGAGGCCGCGATGCCGGTAGTTTGCGGCGAGGCCGGACAGACGCCGCTCGATCGTGCTGACGGAGAGGGCAGGGGACCCATCCTGGGGTTTGGCGCAGTCGGTGATATAGAGACCGATCACAGCGGGGGAGGGGACCAGCGCATCCACACCCTTTCGCCGGCACCAGCTGGCAAAGTGTTTCCAGTCCGTCTTGTAGGCTTTGTTGGTATTCTCGGCCGTGGCTGCAGCTGCGTAATCCCGAGCTTGGTCGACGAGGCGGTCGAGCGTTCCAGAACCGGCGACATGGGCGGGCAGGGCGATGCTCTGTTCACCATTGTCGTCCTTGCCGGCAGGCTCTGATAAAAGATCATCCAAATCGATGTCGGGCATACCTGCGGCAGATGCGCCGTCAGCGGGCGCGCCACTACGTGGCCTCTCGTCGTGCTGACGATTGTTCGACGGGCTTGGGGACGCTGCGGACGAAATCTCAGCCTCGCGTCCGTCTGGCGTGGGCGTTTTGTACCCTTTATTGTCGGAATCTTGCATGTTTCTGAGCATACCCTTTCTATGTCCGATAATGCAAACTTATTGGACATGAAAGAGAGCCGCAAGGTGGGGCGGTTTGCACATCATATTGTGGACGAAAGCGCCGTGGCAGGTTAGTGTTGTGGCATGACCTATGCCGCTGACAACTTCGATACGTTACCCAGAATGCCGCCGTGGGTCACGTCCGGGCGTGCCGAAACCCCTGAAGATGTGGCGTTTTTGTCAGGTGCTGCGCTGAACCATCTGCATCTTGTGTTGAATGATCAGAACGTGCCCCAGACCTTGCTGCGGGCGCGGCTGGCGCTGCGCGCCGCGGACGCCAGCATGACGCATCAGGGACGCCCCGAACGGGCTTCAGAGCTACGCGATGCGGTGGCGTTTCTGCAGCCTAACGATAGTCCGGGCCCTGCTGGCGAGGTTTACCTGTCCTGGCGACGGGCCATCGAACGACCTGTGTCAGTCAATGCACTTCACCGTGCCTTGTCTGATCTTCAGCCGGAGCAGATTGCGACCTGGCTCGACGCGGGGCAGGGAGCGCCGATCCCTCGTGCCGCAGCCGTGCTGCAATCCGTGATCAAGGAGCGACCTCGCGACCCCGCGACAGCGTTTGTTTTGGCTGATGCGGCTTTGGCACAGGTGCTTGGATGGTCACATGTGACGCCGCTTTTGGGGCTCAGTTTCAAGCGCGGCGATCTGCGAAAGTCAGATGAGGGGCTTCGGTTGACCTGCCATCAAGCGATTATCGCGGCGGTTGCGGAAGCGACACGACAGGCCACTGATCTGACGCGACGCGCAAGTCGCTTGCGAGCGGTAGCGCCAAAGCTGAGAGCGAGGGGCGCGGAGGAGGCGGTTTCGCAGTTACTGACACAGGATGCTGTCGCGCCCACATCATTGACATCGCTTCGGTCGGATCGCGCTGCACGTCGGTTTTGCGACCGTCTGGTTGAGCTCGGCGCCGTGCGCGAATTGACGGGGCGCGATACCTTTCGGCTCTACGGGGTCTGAGGATGGCCAAGGATCACACAGAAGAGGCGCTAGACTGTGAGCTGGAAGACTTGCCTGCTGACCTGCGGTGGCGCGAATGGATGCGCCGGATCGAAGCCGTGCTGTTTGCCTCAGCGTCACCCGTGCCGCGCGAGGACCTGGCGCGCGTAGTGGGGCAGGGGGCCTCGGTCGATCTGCTGATCGACGATCTCGCGGCTGATCTCGAGGGGCGGTCCTTCGAAGTCGCTAAAGTGGCCGGCGGATGGATGCTGCGGACGCGGCCGGCCTATGCGGCGGCGATCCAGACCGCGGCGGATGTCGGCGATCAGGATCTCGATCTACGCGAATACGACGTTGCCGTGTTGGCCGCCATCGCCTACCACCAGCCGATCACCCGGGACGGGCTCAAGGACATCTTCGGCAAGGAGATCAGCCGCGACCTGATCGGGCGGCTACATGCCCGCGGATTGATCGGGACCGGACCACGGTCGCCGCGGCGCGGAGCACCCTACACCTATGTAACGACGGAGAAGTTTCTCGTGGCGTTCGAGCTGGAGTCGCTCCAAGACCTGCCGGACCGTGAACAGCTGACGGATGCGGGACTGGCTGCAGAATGACATGCCAGCGGCGAAAATCGCGATCTATCGCTCAAATTTGGGCCATTTATGAGTTATAGAGCTGCATCCAATAACTCATCACCATTTGCTGGCCTGGCAGTCGAAGCTCTAATGGCTCTCAATCACCAGTTTTATGATCTCCAATAACCAAGCTCTGCGAGGTCAGGCTGAGTTGATTTCCGCTTCCAGCGCCGCGATCGCGCTCATCACGTCATCAAAGCTTGGCGCGTCACCCATGATCATCTCATGCATTCCGGCATAGTCCCGACGGAGTGCGGCCTCGAGGTCTTTGCCTGGGGCTAGGCGAAGCGATCCCGGTTTTGCGTCTTCGTATCTCGCCCAGGCCGCTTTGAAGAACACCGACTTATGATGGCTAACCTCGCTCAAGAGGTCGAGATTGGCCAAAGCCCGCGCCTTGGCGTTGTGCTGGGTCAGTTGCGCCATGTCATAGTAGTGCCGGGACATGCGGTCAGCGAGCGGTTTGCTTCTGTCCTGATGGAACAGCATGTGTAGGATCGTCGCCTTCTCCCAGAAGGTCCGTTCGATCCCGAGGGTGCGCACATCAACAGGGTTAAGGCCGGACAGATCGGGAAAGGCTTGTTGGACATAGGTTGAGAGGGTTCGTTGTTCGGCCGGAAGCTGTGCGCCACGCGCGCCGAACTCAAAACGCACAACGGGCTTGACGTAACCTTGGTCTTTGTCATCGAGAGACGGGTAGGCAAATAAGATGGTCTGAGGGTCGCCGTCGTCGATCTGGAGCGAGAACGGCTGATCCAGGCGCGCTGCGAAGGCGGTGTTGATTTCATCGAGCAGGGGGCCTGCCACTGTGGCCTCGGCGGCCTCCTGAAGATCCTGTAGCAGCGATTTGCGTTTGCCGCCCGAGAGGTCGGGGCTCTCAGGGTCACTGTCTCCCTCGAACCCGAGTTGGGCGCGATCAAGCGACAGATCGACGTCCTCAGAGAACCGCTGGATGACGTCATAGGCTTTCGAGAGCGATGTACCTCCTTTAAAGATCAGGTGATCGCCAAAGGAGGGCAGGGCAAACAGGTGCTGGAGCGACCAGCAGACCCAGAAGTCCTTTTCGACAATCGCCTTGGCAAACCCGAGTTCCGCTGCGCCTTGGCGGAACGCTTCGTCTCGGTGTTCAGGCGTGTCGTTCGCAAAAGCGTCCATGCTCAGGCGTGTGCTACGATCTGCTGCACGACGGGGTGCATCCAGGCCGGAACGTGTCGGCTTTGCTTTGCAAGCTGCGCCCGGTCCTTGGCACCCAGCGTGCGGGCGATCTTGCCGATCACCTGATCGTCGACGCGATCCTTGCCGACATAGCGGAGCGCCTGAAACACAGTGCCCGTCTTAGACCCGGCACCAACCAAGGTCTTCGGGGAGGCGTTTCGGAACTGGATCACCTGCCGTCCGATCTTCTTGGTTCGTGTCGGCCCGTCGGTCATGTAGGTCGGATTGGACGGCACTTGGGTGGATAGACCCAACTGGTTCGCCGCCATGGCAGGGGAGGGCTGCAGAACCTGGTTGTCCTTCCGAGCAACGGCGCGCGCGATGTCATCAGCAGACGGGGCCAAGACACCGAAACGGGGGCTTTGCTTTGGATAGTCGTAAAGCCCACGCGTCAGACGCCGGATCACACCCTGATCCGCCAGGCGTGACAATGCCTGATCGACGCTTGCGCGCGATCCGACATCGAGGAAGTCCGACGGCGCAAAGATGGCGCCTCGGCCCTTCCCAACAATGCGTTGCTTGATTTTCGACGTGATCATGGCTTAACTCCATGTCATAAAATAGGGTATGTTTTTCTGAACGTCAAGATGGAGAGATTTTGGTCGGGAGGGCGGAAACCAGACCCTCGCTGCGACTGAGCACGTTCACCCGCTGTTATCTCAAAGTGGACATGCACACCCTTATTTCGATCAGTCCTCGCAATGCGTCTTGTTCATGTCTATTGACCTGTCCCACGCGAGATAAACTAAGCCGGACTCAAATTGGGCACGAGATGGCTGGGTGCTTTGTGTATTGAAAAGCGATTTACCTGCAACGCAGTCTACAAATCCCCGGCGAGTGCGAATGCGGGCATTGTGGTTCTTTCGCCTTGGTTGGGCAAAGCGGTCGTCAAGCAATCCAATGCAATTACGTCTGCATCGATCTGGTGCACGGCTTTGCCACTATGTAACCGGCGGATAAGCTCACTAATCGCTAGGCTGGCTGCGAAAGCCCCCACAAATGGGCCGCCAACGGCTTTGTCGGCAAGCATTGTCATGCCGCAATGATCCAAGACTCCTTTTTCGACTAGCATACGGTAAGCTGGCAACTTATCTGAATTTTGCTCCATTGGTTTTTTGGCCCAAATCTCTGCTGCCGCCCGCTTTTGCGGAAACACATGCAGACGGATGCGCCTGAAGTCTTGATGGCCCCGACCAAGGCCTGCTTCGATCACAAGGTCGAATCCAGATGTGTCGAGGGCACGTCTGGCTTCCCTATTGTCCACTCCGCAGAGGGCAACCGCCGGTTCTTGTGGTTGCCGTTTGAAACTACCGTCAAACAGACGTTCACAAACTAGCGTACGGAACCCAATGTCCTCTGCCCAAGACGCCACGAGCCGCGTTTTGTGAATACCTTCCGTGTCTGGAGGAGTCAGCACCGAGGTGCTGAACGTAGACGGCGTGACCTGATCAGTGTCCTGCAAGCCCACGCAGACATCGCTCGCGTTTGTATAGGGCAGCATCCCGAGCGACCACAGAAAAGCTTGTCCAAGATGACCGAGGCCGACAATCCAAAGGTCTGAAGGCAGGTAGGCCAGATCTGGCTCGGTTTGATCGTCTTCTAACCAATCGCCCCTTGGATCAAGTGACCAAAGCGACAAACCGGTGTACTCGCGGTGCGCCGAAGGGCGCTCACCAGAAGCGTAGGCATACGCGTTACTGACCGCCAAAGATGCAGCTAGGACACCAGCGAGAGGGCTGCCTGGACGAGTGGATGATCCTTGCGTGTCGTCATCAACTGGCACGACGCCCCCGCGCCAGCCTTTTACAATCAACCGGGTTGAAAATCCTCTTGTGGCTGGCCTCCTTGGACCAACGACGAAGAGAGAAGCGGTATCGCTTGGTGGCCCAACTTCCGCTCCCAAGTCGGTCGCAACATCTCCAATCGAACGCCCTCGACCAAACATGGTCTTCAATGGTGTTTCAAGATGTCCGCTTACTGTAACCCCGCCGAGAAACACTCTCTTGCAGAGCGAGCACAGAGAAAGGAAGGCCGCTTGATATCCAATGTCGTCTGCGAACGATGCGTCGAAAGCAACATGCGCTGCGTAGCTTTGCAGCTTCTTCTGTGCTTCAGAGAAAGAACTTGCTTGGCCGCTATCAACCGCATGTTTCACTAAGCGATGGAGCGTATCAGGAAGAAATCCATCAGTCATTGCATCATCCCCATATACCTATGTAGAAAAACCGTCTGCACTCGTCCGACGGGATATCTGTCCAAGTCTTCGCCCCTTGATAAATGAAGATTCCCATGTTCGAGCGCGACTGTCGGCCTTTCGCGAATTTCGGCAAGATCATCGCGATATGATCTTTTGCGGTTATCATTGGATGGTTCTTGTCAGATGTGCTTTGCCGATATCCACCGGGATGCACATGAATGTCCGCGACGACTGCAAGTCCGGTGGACTTACAATGAGCCCACAAATCACTGAAGTACCGACCGTCAAACCTCACTATGCCCGTGCTTAAGCACTTCGGGTCTAGGTCGTCGTAAAGCACGAAGTCGACAATCCGGCGCGAGCTTCCATCCGAGTGTCCGAGAAGAAATGCCCCACTTTCGCGGCTTCCATTTGCACCGCGCTTCCGCAAATGTCGAACCAGTTTCCACCACAGCCACGGCGTGCAACTAATCTTATGCTGCGGCGCTAGTGCGCGGCTTATAGTCTTGCGAGTGTAGAAGCTCATGAACCAACTCCAGATATTGCGTGACGCCGTCGCTTGGCCGCCAAATTTTCGAGGGTGTTTCAGACCGCCAGTTGTCGTGTCCAACGACGCTCAGGCGATCGCAGGGTAAATAAAGCGCCGTCCCGCCCTTCCATTCTGGGCGGAACACAGCGCTCAACCGGCCTCCCTTGCCTTTTGGCCACTGGTCAAACGGAAGCACAGCATCGCGTTCAAGGTCCCATGGCCCTCCTGTCGGGGGACTTTGAGGGTAACCCGCACAATCGAGCCGAAGCAGCCACTCAAAGCTGTCCGCGGCAACGACGTAGACGTACAGGTAGGGCCATTTGACGTCTGCGAGAAGCCATTTGCCGTCGAGCACGCCCAGCCGGAATGCGGGCTTCGCGATATCATCACGAAGCGCGCGTTCGTCGGGAGGGAGCAATATCTCAGCCTCAGCCATTGATGCGCTCATCCGGGACAAGGTCAAAGTCAAGCTTGCAAGCGCCACGAGTCAGCAACGCACCGATGTGTGTGTTGAGAGGTGGGCGCTCATGAGTGCCGTCAATCTGGAGAGCGTGCTCCCCGGCTTCGTCGGGCGTCATGTTGAAACCACGCTCAGCCGCCCAACGCTTCACCCGAGCCAGCGTCCGCGCCGGCGAGAATTTACGTTCCACGGTGCAGCCATTGAAAGTAACTTCAACCTCGACGCGGCGGCACCGAGCAAGATGAACGCGCAAGCCCCGACGGCAATCGAAGTCATCCAGCCGACCGCAAGTTTCAGCGGGCTCGTTTTCATTTTCGATATAAAGCACCGTATCGTTGTCGGCGTGGCCGGCAGCGATGAGCTCCGCCTTCAGGTCCGCAAACGTCTTGTCGTCGCGAAGCTGCAAGTGTTCGATGTCATTCAGGCCTTGGCCTTGGTAAAAGATGTCGATGATCCGCATGGTTCACACTCCGATTAGGAACGGCGTGTGAGGCCCGATGCCTTCCGTCCGTTCTAATTGTGTAATCGGAGCCGGAGCGAAAAAACGGAAATCGGTCTTACAGATTATGTGAGTTTGAGCGATCCGCTGGGCGCGCCTGCACACGAAAAGAAGTGTGGGCAGCGTGGGCATACGGCGGGGTCAGGATCGGGAGGAAACTGACCTTCGGCGACACCAGTTAAGAGAAGCCGAGCTTTCTCTCTGTTGTTGCTCAAGGCTTGAGACTTGATGTTTACACGCTCAGATGTGTCATCGGTCAGATGAACAGCTTCAACCACGCCAGATCCGCCAAATTCCTGCTCAGCAGCCATCATATATAGAGCATACTCCAGCCTTCTGTACTCGTCGCTTCTCTTATAACCTGTCCGCACGCGCCGGATCGCTGTGGAGCCATCTGCGAGAACGGCAACATCATCGGGATAGAGACGAAACCGCGCTCCTTGGATATTGACGGTGATCGGGTCCACGGATGTGAACTGCATTGTTTCGCCTGTGCGAACAATGGAGCCGATCAGCTTTGAAGCAAGCGCTCGGTAGCTATCAGCATATGCATGGTCGATCGGTCCGCGTTCTTTCCAAATCGCATCAAAGGCTCTCTCTGTCGCTTCGATCGATGGATTTTGCGACAGTCTCTGCTCTGCGACCCAGTCGATCAGTCTGTAGATGCAATCGTGTGTCTTTGAAAAAGCTGTGGATTTCTTTGCGCCTCCCAACCCAAGCAAATGAGTATAGAAGTAACGCCTAGGGCACTTTTCGTATGCCTGCAGCTGAGCTTGGCTCACAACAAAATCTGGATTGTTCAAAACTTCGATCAGCGCATACTGATTGATGGACGCTTCTTGTACTGATCCGGCAGCGGGTTCGCTCTGTTTGACTTGCCCGGCAGGAAGCCAGTCAAGATACCTTGATGGACTGCGGTTGGTCTTGCCATTGCGCTGAGTTTTTGAGCGATAGATCCGAAGATCCTTCTTTGCTCGGGAAAGAGCGACGAAGAATAAGCACTCCTCTTCATCTTCGTGGGCTTTCCTTGCGGCGGGTTTAATTCCAATGCCAGCATCGCCTTCGATCATGCCTTCCGGCGGTGGGCAACGCACACCGCGATAGTTGGAAGGAAAACTCGATGTTGTGAGCCCTGGAAGATGAATGGCCTCAAACTCGAGCCCCTTGCTCGCGTGGACCGTCATCATTCGAACTGCATCGAGCTGCAAAGCAGCCTCGGGGACTTGCCGCAAATCGCGCTCCTCTGCGAGCAAGACCATTTGACGAATTCGGTCGAGCAGTCGGTGTATTGGTGAACCAACTCCTGCGCCCCTTTGGTCACGAACAAAGTTCAGAAACTGCCAGATCGCCACCGCACGCAGCTTGCCGGATATCGTGTCAGCCGATCCTAGTTCTCGTGCGAAGTCCGTCTTGTCCAGAAGTAAGTCGGCGAGGACATTCCACGGGGATGAGTTAGCGTTATGATCTTCTAGGTCCGAGCAAATCCGCCCTAAGGCTTCACGGCCATCTTTTGAGATACCAGGAGCGTCTTTTGCCGACGCTAGAACAGCAGGTTCGCCATCCGATTGATCTCGAAGATACGACATGATCACGTACGCATCCTGCAGCGACATCTCATACGGCGACATCGTTGCAGCCCGAACCAGGGCATCGGCATACGGATCAACAAGAAGTTTCAGCAAACTAAGAAGGTCACGAATATCGTCGCGTTCAAACAAACTGCCTAAATGAAGAACAGGAATGCCCTCTGCTTCGAGGTATTTTGTTACTTCATCGAGGCGACCGTTAGATCGACACAAAACCGCTTGATCGCGAAACGCGACCCCTTGCTCTCGGAGTTCTAATACACTTTCCGCCACGCCAGATGCCTCCGAGGAAAGCGTTGGGAATGCGCGCACCTCTGGCGGAACACCTGAGGCACCCTTTTCCGCTATCAGATCCAGGGGTAGCATGCCTTTGGACGCTCCCATATGCGGGGCTATGGCGGAAAAGGTTCGGACAACTTCATGCGCAGAACGATAATTCTTCTCAAGCCTATCAATCGTTGCTCCCGGATAATCCTCGGCAAAGGCCGCCATGTTTCGCGATGACGCTCCACGAAATCGGTAAATCGATTGGCGAGCATCACCTACGACCCAAAGCCGCGCCCCATTCCCCGCTACTGCCTTTAAGAGCTTTGCACTCGCTCTATTAACGTCTTGATATTCATCGACAAGAATATGGCGGTGTCGAAGTTGAGCAGTTGCGCGCGCTGCCTCATTGACTTCGAGAAGTTCCGCCGGGCGTTTAATCAAGTCACCAAAGTCGACGCCCCCGTGCTGACGCAGGGCGGTTTCATAGAGATCATAAACATCGGCAATCTCGAGGCTTTTTTCCGCTAGCTTGATCTGATCTTCATCATCAGGATCACAGGCGGCTCGCATTTCAACGGCCATACTGCGATAGGCTTCAGGCCCCGCCATCTCATCCTTCGCACGGGAGATAGCGGTCACGATGTCGCGTAGGACACGAGCGGGATCCCAAAGATCTCGATAGTGAACAAGCGGAAGCGTTGGCAGTATTTCTTCTAAAACAGAAATTGCATCGCTTCTGTCAAAGAGTGTTGGATCGCTTGAGATTCCCAGAAGGTCGTAGTGCCTTCGGATCAGATCAAGGCCGAACGCGTGAAACGTTCCGATCCAAATTTTTGTTGCCTCTTCCGGCTTGTCCTTGATCAAGCGTTCCGAAAGTTCTCCGGCAGCGCGATTTGAAAAAGTGAGTACAAGAATCGATGCGGGATCTGCTCCTGTTTCGAGCAACCAATTGATGCGCTTAATGAGGGTTCGGGTCTTCCCTGTGCCCGGGCCTGCTTGAAGTTGGAATGCCGAGCCCTCATGACGGGCAGCTGTTTCTTGTTTCTCATCCGGTTTGGCGATGAACGGGGCAGCCGTCGGCTTCAACAACTCAGCAGATATTTCTGGGAGTAGGAGAGCATCGAATAGCTGCTGACGCACCAAATTGAGAGGCAGTCCTGTTGTCCCCGCAACATCGCGTGCATTCCATTTCTTGCCTAGGAATAATTCTCTCGCAAACGCACGAGGGAGCAGAAATTCGCGCGCAAAGACATTCGCGTGCAGTTCTCGTCTTTCTTTTGCGCCGTAGTCCTCCACTCTATCGAGACCAACGGGCGCGCTTTCGGTTGAACGCGTCGGGTCGATGTCGGCGGTATCGCAGCTAGAACTCCCTGCGTGCAAACGAGCGTGCCCGATCTCGTGGCCGACCAAGAGCACTCGATCGATAGGCTGGTCAGTTTGTTCACAGAGTATGTGTCCAGCTTGATCGTCATATAGCGCTTTGGAGCCCTTCAAGGCCGGATCACCGGGTTCCAACAAAAACAACTCAAGATCAAGGTCGGCGATCGCAGCATCGATCAGAGCATTTGGGTCAAGTGCCTCGACGCCTTGTTGCGTAAGTTTGAGATGAAGTTCGGCGGCGTTCTGTCGAACTGCCTCAAACACGTCCATAACTTACAACCCCAACAGATGCTTCTGTTGATCGCGAGACAGTCCGGACGACCTAACCGCTTCCTCAAAGCTTTGCTTTTGTCCGGCTACAGGCTTCTCTTCGGCCTTATGGAAGAGAGCTGGAGCAGAGGCTATTGATCCTGCAGCTAAATGAGCGGCCATAACGCTAGGGTCGACAGGAAGTTTATCTGCTGCGTGCTTTATAAATCCAGCGGTGTACGTCGTTTCGTCTATCTCGCGATCCCGAAGCTTCGCAACAAATAGGGTATTTGCCCCGATCCGCTTCGCGTACTCACGTACATCTGGGCGCTCTAAACCAGAAAATGGGTTCACAGGGGTAGCAACCGCAATTGCTGATTTCGTTTCGAAAGGCGCTCCTCCTGTCGACTGAACTTCTTCTTGGAACAACGCGTTCTCAAATCGGCTCATCGCTCGTGAAACAGCGGGCGCTATTGCTTCTTGATCATCTTCTTGGACGATGTCAGCGACTGGAGTGAGGGCATCAACCGCAAGCTCAATAGCAAGCGTGGTAAGAGCTTCAGCATACCCCGGATACTGACGGATCACTTGCTCCAAAAGGCCGGCGTCTGGGTACTCTCTCTCGGTCGCTAGTGCATACAGTGCAGCTTCAGGGATCCTTACTTTGGCTTGATTAGGATTTGTCATGGAGGTCCTCCAGTAGTGGAGCCAATGCAGCATCAGCTTGCCTTAACCGATAGCGTATCATTCGATCGCTACATTTGCATCTTACGGCGGCAGTGACTTCATCAGGGTTTTTTGAGTGGGTTTTGTAGCCAAGTATCCGGACTAGAACGAAGGCGTCGCGTAGGTCAGTTGGTAGCGCCTTCACCGCATCCTTGATGCGAGAGAAGATGTAAGCTGTTTCTTGATAGGGAGGCGCGCGAAGCGCTTCGACCACGATTTCAGCGACATCATCTTTAAAGTCTTCGTTGCCGGCGCCCCTTGTTGTCGGCATTTCAACGATGTGGTCCTTACGGACGTCCTCGGTTCGAAGATGATCAATGCGCAACCCTCGGAACGCACGATTGAACCGACATTCGTAGAAGTCCAGCGGCGTCTTTTGCCCGGCACAATCCTTCGCGAAAAGCACCACAAATTCACCTATGATGTCTTCACAGATTGTGTCGCGGTCAGCATAGGCATCGGCATTGATCCTGTTTCGAAGAACGCGAAAACAGCGCTCGGTCAGTTCTGCAAGAAGCACCCGCGCGACTTTTTGTTCTCCGGTCTTCAGTGCCCGGCGCGTCAGATAAACAAGCGTCTCCGGTAATAGGTGCTCTGAGCTTGCTGGTGATCGCATGTTGGCGCGTTCAATGAGCTGAACCGGGGCGAGGTTTTTGACAGCCGCAATCTGCGCCTCAACTCTGGCAGGCCGCTTATAGCCCTTATCAGGAGGATCATCCTCAGTTTTTGCACTTTGGGTCATTCTGCCCCCTCCAAAGTTATTCTAAGCTGCCTTGCGGCCCTGTCCTATGGCCCCTTCTTCCCTTTAATCGAGCGCAGTCTGCAAAAGCGGAAAGCCGATGGTGATTTTTTTTCGCTTTCTTGCCGCTTATCTAACAGTAATGAGCTTTCGGCCGTGCAATTATCTCATTCTTGGCAAGCGCCGATTGCTTACTGCAAGACGTCCGATTTGGGGAAGCTGCACCGCAGCGCGGTCCCCCTGTTCGGATGGAAGTTTTGCGCCGCGAGGCATAATGTCAGGCGGTGTCGCTTTTCCTGGCTCGCCAACGGTCAAGGAGTTCGTTGATGTTCAAACCTAGGCCGAAGAAATTTGGCTGCAGCATCACGACTTTGTTCGAAGCATCAAGCAAGTCGCCTGTATCTTGGAACCTTCTCGCAAAATCATCGTTCTCGCCTCGAACGAACTGAGCAAGTGACTCAAAAAATTGATGCCAATTACCAAAATGACTCTCGGCATGTTTCAGGGGAACTATCAACCTGAGACTGTCCACCTTTAGATCGTCAGGATGATCATTTGTAATGAGAAGCGCAGGCAAGATCTTAGTGAAACTGCCATCGCTATTGCCATCTCCAAGGTATTTTCGCGCAACGGAAGTTGTGAAGGCCTTACTGTCCGTGCCCATGGCCACGACAGCGTTGTCGCCGATCTCCCGCGCAATTTGTACGAAATTACTCTGTATTACATCGTATAGTGGGTCGCGATACTGACCGTTCACCACAAATATGTAAAAATTGATGTTGTCATCAACCGGTAGGTTGCTCAATTGATTTAGGACGTATCCCATTTTGTCTTCACCTAAACAGTTGCTTCATCAACATGACACGTTGCTACTAGTTTGTCTAAGAAGGCAGGCCCTCAATGCTGTCGACGAATACTACGATAATGAAGGTCCGCTATGGGGGCTGCTCATGCAGCATCCGAAATGAACGTTGGATGTCGGTTTAGGGCCGCCAACGATTTTTTTTGACCGGACCATACCGGCCATTGAACCGATAGTCAGCATGCTGCGGCGCGGCCCGTCGAAATAGACATTCGCTGAAGGTGCGACACACATATGCGTCTCGTTGCGTGGTCGCAATTGTTGTGATTTTTTGGCTCTTAGGCATTCTGGACAGTAGCCGATGCCGGTCGTACTTCCCTTGGGAACTTTAAGCGCCGAACTGCCTTTGCGTCCTTTCAATAAAGGATCCAATCTGAGCCAAAGGATCCTCCCCTTTCTGCGCTCTACTAGCCAATTCTTTTAGTAGCTCTCGTCCTACTCTCACTGTTGGGTTACCCTTTCGCACCAATTCCGGATCGAACTCGACAGAATTAGACCACATGCGATTTCGCCGGACCCACTTCTCGATACCGAGAGGTGCGTCTCCCCTACGGATGCAGAAGTCAGCGGTCATACCGGCGAGCAGGTCTGCCAACTGGATTGATGGGTGTTGTTCCGACGATCCGAACTCAAGCGGTACAATTAGGTTCCCCCGTAGGTGGGAGGCGGTTCGGCCGTTTGTTACTGGAACGGACTGTTCCTGACCGACCCAAGCATCAAAAAACTCGGCCATCGGAGCAAGAGGTTTAGAGTCGTCGCATAAGACCCGCAGTCTTGGGTGCCGATGCCCCCACCATTGAAACAGCAGGCTGAACAGAGATGACGAAGTTAGATCTAGGGCCCACTTTCCTGTTTCATCATTCTCCGGTCGCAGATGTTTGGTCTCCGCCTCGATTTGATTGGCGTAACCCAAACAGAAGCTCTGGATGCGCTGCATCTCGATTGGATGTTGACCGCCGACCACGAAAATATCTGGTGCGTCAGCCGGATCAAAAGAGCGCATAAATGCTTGCATCTGGGCGCTCAGTCCGGAGTAGTCAGCACCACTTTTCCACATTAGCGAGGTTATCGTATTCATCATGTAGCGGTGAAAATCGATACGGTAGAATGCGAGGCTATTTTTTGCGAGGACCGGCTCGAAGAAGTACTCAAAGAACTTGCCTGCCAGTGCGGCACGCTTATCGAATGTGACCACCCTCGATCTTTGGTCTGAAATCTCGCAAATCCGATTTGCTAAATATTCCCAGTCACCACGCTTCTTGAGACGTGTGGCCTTCAGTTCGTTACCTTGAAAACTGAAGTCGGCTTTAAGTTTGTCGAGGAAGTCCGCCGCTTCTTCTGCCGACAAGTCGTGAGAGGCATAGACGAAGTAGGGTTGAGATTCGTTTAGTAGATCGGGACCAGTGAAGCCCGATTCATCAAACGAAATTAATGTTCCAACCTGATCTAAGTCAGTCATATTTGCCCCCTGAATTCTCTTATCCCGAACATGCATCGGAGCGAAGAGAAAGGCTACTGACTACTAAAGTTCCACGCTAGACCATGGTGTAAATTACAAGGAGTTATGTGAATGACCACGATTGTTTGTTGGAAGTCGGTAGACGGTGGTGGGCGCGCGACCCTGAACCTATGTGCCGACAGTAGGTTTAGGGATGGGGTAGGAAACACTTGGGATCGCGGTCGGAAACTCTTCTTCTCAAACGTTCACGCCGATGTGTTCGGTTTCGTAGGTGAGGCTCTACCTCCCCAGACCGCGCTGGGACAACTTGTCGAAGCGATCGACAGTTCGTCTTTGGGCCCGCGCAGTGCCGATCCAAACCAGCGCCTGACGAACTACAAGTCTCATCTTGACGCTACTATTGGCACGTATCCCAAAACCAGTTCGGTCGAGATTCTGTTTGCTACGCGTGACGACCGCTCAATAGCAAAACCACTCTGTATGTGGAGTATATTTTTTAGTCCGGGAGCGATCTCTGGAACAATAAGTGTGGTGCCAATAGGTGCATCAAGGTCAGGACTCATCAGTGTTTTTGGATCAGGGGCAGGTGATTTCAGAACTGTCTTCACAACTGTTCGGTCAAAGCCACAGGGCGACAAAAGCCGTGCCGTGTATTGGGCATTCATGGACCATTTGGCTGCCGCCAGTGACCCATACACAGGAGGACCACCACAACTGGTCAGACTTGGGAACAATGGGCCCGCAATTCCTGTCGGAGTTTCCTATAGTGGGAAGAGGTTCTTATTGGGCTGCGAGCTCAACAAGTCACAACTGACGGAAACACGAATTAAAGATTGGCATGATGAGTTGTATCAATTCATCGACCCAGTGACTGGTGAGCGCCGGTCAAACGCTCAGAAGATCGCGCGGCCTATGAAATAATTTTGATTGGCGGAGAATCCTCACTGCAAAACGTGCGGTGTGGTAGATTCAAGCGATAGCCTACACAGTGAAAGTAGCGGTGAGCGGTTGCAAAATCTGGTACGAAAAGTTTGATACGGGCGAACACTAACCGTGGAAGTTTTGAAGCTTGCCAATGGATAAATCGAACCATTCCAAAAAGGAAGCAGTAGAGCTTTGGTCTCAGATGCTTGACCGGGCGAAAGAACACGAATGGTCCACATTTGATGACCCCGACTATGTGCATCCAGGCCGAGATGCGGCCAGCACTCGGCAAGCTTTCTCTGACGCCGGCTGGAGCGATGATGAAATCGATCTCAAAGACGAAATCGCTAAGGCACAGAGCAATGAAGCTCCAATCACCAGCCCAGGCGTCGCGCGGTTTACAGAAGCAGCACTGCATCGGTTGTCTCAACCAATTGAAAGTGCTGCCGCTCAGCTAAATGTGAGCAACAGGGACAAAGTTCACTTTGCTGTTGAACCAAAGTCGGGGCCGCTCCTATCAAAGATAAATGTCGTGATGACTGATCAATCGATCATCACGATGGGGTCTTTCTTTACGCGATACTGCGGGCTCGTTTCCCGAGCCTATATCCGAACAATGTTTCTGGCACCCATGTCCGTCGGCAGCGACTTCAACGAAGAATTTTTGAGGAAAGAGCTTCGCAAACGCCCCGATCTGATATTCTATTGGTGGCGCATATTCATCTCCTTCGCGCTGACAGGCACGCACGCATTGGCCCCTTTTAAGCCATCTTCCAAAGACGAAATATTGCTTATGGAGCAGGTCGCATTCGCTATGGAAATATTTGGTCTCGCTCATGAATACGCGCATCATGCATTGGATCATGGACGAACAGTAGTCTCTGAGACTGACGCGCATGGAGAGGAATTTGAGGCGGATGCTTTTGCTCTTAAGATTTGCAAAATCGTAGAAGCCGATCACAGGTATGCATGGGTTAAAGGTCAATCCGTCCCAAACCCATATCTTGAGACCGGAGCTGGCGGGGTCTTGCTCTTGTCCTCATTGGAGGTTTTTCGAAAGGCAAAGGACAGAATCTTTGTCAACAAAGCATATGACACCCACCCAAGTTTTCTCAACCGTAGCACCAAGATTAAGAACACCTACATCATGCAGCCTAACATGTACGCGACCTCTCTAGATTTCTGTGACGCAGTTGAAAACGTGTTACGATGTGTGATGCTCGAACTGGAACCCATGATGGGAAAATTCTCTCCCAAGGGTCTTGGTGATCTCGCGCCTGATGACTGGGAAGTGAAATCATTCGAATAGTCAGACCCTCCGCCCAAATTTACTTTCACTCCGGTGATCGGGAGTTGCGTGGCGTCCAGTAAATTGGCGCTCTGCTATAAATTTCAGTTTTGGAAACGCCCAACGATCACGATCTGCGACGCGTAGTATTTCAGCCCTCGCCCTCCAACACCTTTACTAGATGGGCGACATCATCATGTGTCACGACATGGAAACCAATGTGAAGGGTCTTGGCGATAGACTGGGCATGCGCCCGTGACATGTTTTGATGCTGTGCAAGCATATCCGGTTTGTGGCCAGGGCGTGAACGGGAGGTGTCCAGCGATCGGTTCCTAGCAACGCGTGCTGGATCAGCCTCCAGATGCACCATGACCTTCACTTCTAGCGCTTTGAACACGTCGCTCGATATATTCGTCAGACCTTCTCCATGATCAATAACCACATGCCCATCCATAATAATCAGTTCCGCGGTCGGATCACGTACCAGCGCAAACCCTCGGATTAGAAGGCGCTGGTTCTCATCAAGATTAGCGTGGCGCATGGCATCGCGGCCATCCGGAGCGGCCTCGCGGGCGGTTGCAATGAGGCTGCCGCCGGTGACATGCTGAAAGGCCACAAGGTTAGCAAACTTGACCAGAAACGTCGTCTTCCCGACGCCAGAAATACCCGTGAA
Source organism: uncultured Tateyamaria sp. (assembly GCF_947503045.1). Lineage (GTDB taxonomy): Bacteria > Pseudomonadota > Alphaproteobacteria > Rhodobacterales > Rhodobacteraceae > Tateyamaria. Next base: position 34,118 of record NZ_CANNCF010000007.1, on the reverse strand, counting down.
TGCGACGACGCGCTGCCTCATACTTCAAATTCCAAATCAGCCCGCTCGACAAGACCTTCGATCAACGCATGAGAGAGCTTGTAGATTGACTGCTGAGGATGGCCTTTTATGACGCCCATTGTTTTGAGCTCGTCAATCGAAACCGCTGGTTCGATATAGGAGACCAGCAGATAATTTATCACCTTGACTGGTCGCACCGGCGTCGCACCCCACTCCTTGAGTTGTTCCTCACTGTAGACGGATCGCCCACCTGTCAGCTGCATGAGGTCTTTTGTAGACCTTGCCAGTGTGACGCTCTCCAAGATGCCGAGTGCCGTGATCGCCTGTGACGGGGGATTCTTGGACGTGCTCTTGTAGAAGAAAAGCAGCGATCCTGCCGGTCCCAGTTTCGACTGGGCGCGACAAAGATAGACTTTGCGGATCGTATTGCCCGGTCGGGTGATCGTTTCAGCGCGCGATGCTCCACCGAAAAGATCCGCTTGGATCGGCCGATAAAGGTCAGGATAGAGCGTGTCGTGATAGCCCTCCTGGATCGGGATACCGAACCCGAGCGTATCATCATCGAGCACAAAACGCGGATAGTGCTCACGCGCTTGCTCAAAGTCTGTCTTGTCATCACGCCGAGTAAGCGCCACCGCAGAAAAATCGCGTTCATAGATGAACTCGCCATTGGCATTCGCACCAGCATTCCGAAATCCGTAGTATTCCAGAAGCTCCATCAGCGCTTCCTGATCTTCATAAGTCGTGAGGTAGGCAAGTTCGTATCGGTTGCTCTGCGCATACCAGAGGACCTGCTTCAGAAGCAGCTCCCCCAACTTAACCCCGCGACTATCAGGTGCCACCTTAAAGGTGCAGATCTTGAGAATCTTATCAGCTTTCGTGACAGCGTCGGTATCGCTCCCGGGCTCGTCCTTTCGAACGATCAGCCCGGCCAACTGCTCGTTGTCATAGACGACCCAACACGAACGGTGCTGCTTTACGCATTTCTCTCGCCACCAGTCGTCAAATTCGGGATAATCGTTCTTAAGACTGTCGAAGAACCTGTCCTGACTGTCAATCTCATGCGCCTCGACCTCGCCGACATGGCGGATTGGCACTTCTTTAGGCTCATATGTCTGGATGAGCAGTTCAGTCGCGTCGCTGACGAAAAGTACGCGCCGCGCCAAATCGGGTGAACGGTTCTGAGCGCGCTGATGAAGCCCCTTGTCTTGGGTGACAAGAAAATCTGCGGCACCCTTTTCAAGGGCATGGAGAAGGGTCGCATCTACAACATCATTGGGCTTTTTGAGCGGACCAAAAGCTGCATCAAGATCAGACCGTGCCAATCCGCGCTGTTTTTTCAGAAGGCGGTACTTTGCAATCTTGCTGAGCGAGATTTGTCGTCGCGCAGCCTGTTTGTCACGCGCCAAGTCATCCTTGGCAGCCTCATGCACGAAGATGTCGACCTTGTGGGTGAAGGCGAGTGCGTGAAACCGTGAATACGCCGCTTCAACTGTATGGTTATCCTCGAGCCCGATCAGGATGTTCGTATCAATGAGATACGATTGCTGGCTCATCTTGAAGGGCCTTTCTCAGATCGTGCTTGGCGTAAAGGAAGGATTGTGGAGGCTCAAAACCGAACTTTTCGCGAAGTTCGCTGAGCGGTAGGGGCCGGGAGAACGCTTTCACTTCGTCAAAGACCAGAGCAAACCCGTGATCAAGCCCATCAAAATACTTTTCAAAATGGGGCCGCTCGATAAACGCGGTGCTCTCAAACTCTGTCCAGATCTGTTCCACTGGAAGTTTCAAAACATCCCGGATGGACGCCGTGCCGACCATCGCCTTCACAGGTGAACTTGAATAGATATAGGCCAAAGCGCCATTCGGCGCAGCGACCGGGAAACGGCGCCTGAGTTCGACAGTCTTGTGGCCGGCCAAGATTTTCTCTGAGTAAATGGGTTTGATCGAAAGAACCACGTCGCGCTGCGGTTTGAAAGGTTCATCTCCGAGCAAAGGCAGCACAAGTTGATCATCATGTCCCTGTTCGATGTCGAATGCACCATCGAGACGCGCTGAGAATGGCGCATCCACGGGAAAATGGGCGTTCAGGCGCAGAGAGGCCCCAAGAGCTTCGACATAGCGTTGCACGGTGCTGAGATAAATCTCGCCCCCCTTTTCAATCTTTGAGATTGCCGCCTGTTGAACGGCCATGCGCTCTGCGATCTGATCTTGGGTCAAACCAGCTAGCAGGCGCAGCCTGCGCAGCTCAGGGCCAACGGATGCCGCACCATGTGCGCTTGGCACCGCCTTGGCTTCGACTATCTGTCCTGTGAGTTTGCCCATATCTTACCTCCTGCTTTTGGGAAGTCTTGTAGGCGTCCACAACATTCCACGCAAGGAATATTTGGTGGCATACCACAACATATGGTGCTATATCGTCTCCATACAGCCAATTTTGTCAGCTAAGGAGATCTCCGTTCAAGCCATGTATCTTTTGCCGTGAAGACGCGGCGCAATCGCTCTCGCGCGAACATATCCTTCCAGAGTCTCTAGGCAACACTGAGCATTTTTTGCCGCCAGGCGTCGTTTGTGACAGGTGCAACAACTACTTTGCACGCAAGATCGAAGGTCCTCTGCTTGAGACCGAGTACTTCCGGCATGCGCGAGCGACGATGCAGGTGGAAAACAAGCGCAAGCGTGTCCCCCCTCAATTTGGTGTGATCCCGCAGTTGAGGATGCCCGCAGACGTTTGGCTGGACGGGCAATCAATCACAGTGCAACCGCATGACAGGTCGCGCGACGGAGAGTTTGAACGATTTCTGCTGACCAACAAAGGGGGCTCACTCTGGTTGCCAAACCCTACCCATTTCGACGACCGACTTATGTCCCGCTTTCTTGGAAAGGTCGCAATTGAAGCCTTAGCAAAACGACTGAGCGGCACAGAGGGCTGGCGGAAAGAGATGCTGTCACAGGAGGCAATGGAGCCGTTGCGACGATATGTGCGCATCGGCGACCAAAGGGAAAGCTGGCGTTTTAATCGCAGGCGTCTCTATCCCCAACATCAGAGCTTTGGATCAGATAAAGCGCCCTATCAGATATTGCATGAGTTTGATTTTCTCTACACGAGGGACTGCGAGCTGATTTTCGTCCTCGCGCTCTTCGGGGAAGAGTTCGCAATCAACATGGGCGGATCAGAAACCGAGCGCTACCAAGAATATCTTCAGGAGAGCAAAGGAACGAGCATTTTGGCACCGTGGCATTAGTGACTTCTCAAATAGATGTCCGTTTTTGTGACGTTGCAAATAGAACCTCGCGCTCGCAGCGCATGGCCGGAAACCGCTCTAATTTCTGAGGACTTCCAGAATATCGACGCGCTCAAGCGCCCGTTTAAGCGCATGGTTCGAGACCCGCACGTAGATCTCGGTCGTCTTGAGGTTCGCATGCCCAAGGAGCGCCTGGACCATACGGATGTCGATGCCCGCTTCGATGAGAAGCGTCGCGGCCGAGTGCCGGAAACGGTGCGGGGTCAGATGCGGTTCAATGCTAAGGCGTTTTGACAGTGCCCGGAGCCGCTTGCGGAAGGTGGCCGCGCGGAGCCGACGCCCGGCCATGTTAAGGAACAGTGGCGAGGCAATCGAGCCGTCTTTGGAACGCATCTGACAGAAGCGTCGAAAGTCCTCTTGCAGCTCCCGGTTCGGCACGAAGACGATCCGTTCTTTGCTGCCTTTGCCTTGCACGAGTATCTGGCTTCCGTCCGACGACACATTGCGGACCTTCAGATTCGTGAGTTCACTGATGCGCAGACCTGTGACGATCAACAGCTTGATGAGCAGGATCGTAACGGCATTCTGCGCGTCCGGTACAGCGTGGTCCGCGCCCGGGCTCGACCGCGCATCGATTGCGCCGCCGTTGGCTCGAAGAACCAATTTGAGCGTGTCGCGATCAATTGGGCGCGGGAGACGCCGCGGGATCTTCACGGTGATCCGGATATCTGCGAATGGGGAGGGCAGGGCGCTGTTTCGATCCTCGCGCCAAGCATAGTACGATTTGAGGGTCACGAGCCGGCGTTCGATAGTCGCAGGCTTGGCGCACAGCTCGTCGCGTAAATGCCGATGATAGGCGAGGATGTCGTCTTTCGACAGCGGGTCGCTGAGTTGCTGGGCCTTGGTGAAGCGCGCGAAGGTGCGAAGATCTTGGGCATACGCACGGAGCGTATGGTGGCCAAGGCTGCGCTCATCGCGGCGCGAGTTGACGAAGGCGGTGTGATCGAAGCGAGACATGCTGAACTCCTATGTTTGAGTTCAGCCAGTTCAGCACAGGCAGTTCGCTCCGCCGAAATTACCCGCCGGAGCGGTAACGATAATGGGACCCATTACCCTCCGGGCTGACATTTAGATCTGACCTCATAAACTCGCCCTTCGCGGACGAAGTGACCCTTTGCTGCATCAGCTCCAACGGCCGTTTGCAAACTCGTTACGATTTTCTTATGCGATATCGTGACCCCCCTGAGGAACTACTTTCGCAGGTTAAATTTCATCAGATAAGGCCTTTTGCCTCAGCTCGGTCAAAGCACAAATTGCTGCATCAAGATCCCTCTCGTTGACCAGAACATGATCGTAGATCAATGCACATTGCGGAACGATGGATATCCCGGCATCCGCGAGGCAGTTCACAGCGGGTTGAAGATAGCCCGCGACTTCAACGTCGAGTGGAATATCGAACGTCAGGCAAGCAAACGGTCCGTGACTGTTGCGACAAATGACTGATGCGTCCCAATCATTCCAAATAGTATCAGGCAAGATCACGGCGACTTCGTGTTGATCGCAAATGATTGAGAAATAGTGGTCGAACGGAGCGGCTTTCGCGACCAGATTCAACGCACTCGCTCTATCCTTAGGATCAAAACTCACCATGCAATAAAGATCTGGCCAAACGATCAGCCGTGACTTTTTCCAAAGGTCTTTGATTGCGTCATTTTTGAAAACCCTCAATTTCGCCTCCAAGCAAACGGTATCGTCGCCACACAGAAAGTAAGGAATGTTTGCAGATTGGCCAAAACGCACGCTCTCGAATAGTTGTTTCCGGGCGATAGGCGGCCAGTGCGCGACTCGTAAAGTATTTTGAGATAACAGGAAACTGGTCGTTCAGGATACATGTAGTTCGAGGGTAGAACACCAGTTCATCACCACAGATATGTGGCTAAGAGCTTCGCTATCTTAGTGTTCTGAATTTTTTGGAGGGTCGAGTAGATATTGAAATGGGAACGTTTAACGCATTCCGCACACGACCTTTGTTAAAGGAACAGCACGTGATTCAGACCGCGAGCTGGCTGATAAACTTGATCTTAAGGTAAGCGTCAAATCCTTCGGGGCCGCCTTCTGCGCCAAGACCGCTGTCTTTGAAGCCACAAAACGGTGCCTCGGCCAAAGCGGGAGAGAATTCATTGATCCCAACCCACCCGGCCTCAAAATCATTAGCGATATCCGTGGCAATTTTGAGGGAATTGGTAAATGCATAGGCGGCCAACCCATAGGGGAGCGCGTTGGCGCGCGCTAACACCTCGGCATAGGTTGTGAATGACACAATCGGCGTGACCGGGCCAAAGGGCTCTTCCGTCATCAAAAGGGCGTTGTCAGGAACATCACGGATCAGCGTGGGTTCGAAAAAGCACCCGCCTTCGTACCGTTTGCCGCCATGGGTGACCGTCGCGCCGTGCTTGACCGCATCATCGACTATCTGTTCCATCGCTTTGACCCGGCTTTCATTGGTCATCGGCCCCATGGTTGTGGATGGGGCCATGCCATCGCCGACCTTCAATGCTTCGACATGTTTTGCAAAGGCCGCATAGAAGGCGTCAAAGGCGGATTCCTGTACAAAAATGCGGCTGACACCAAGGCAGACCTGACCCGCGTTGCGGTATTTGAAATCGGCCGTCAGAGCTGCGGCGCGTTCAATATCGGCATCGCTAAAAACAACGACGGGGGCGTGGCCACCCAGTTCCATTGTCACGGGCTTCAACTGGGCTCCGGCCAACTGGCCCAGCAATTTACCAACCCGAACTGACCCGGTCAGGGACACTTTGGCAATTTCAGGCGCGTTCACCTGACGTTCAGACAAATGGGCGGGATTGCCCGTCAGCTGCCCGATGGCGCCGTTGGGAACACCGGCATCGTGCAAGGCGCGAATGATGTCAGACACAGCGCTTGGTGCCTCATTGGGGGGATTAAGAATGATCGAACACCCAGCGCCCAAGGCGGCGGCGAGCTTGCGACAGCTTAATACAACCGGGAAATTCCACGGTGTAAAGGCCGCGACCGGGCCGACCGGTTCCTTGATCGTCATCTGACGGCCTGATGGCCTCCGCTGCGGATACATCCGACCATAGGACCGGATTGCTTCTGCGGCGCACCATTCAAATGTCTCGGCACAACGGCTCAACTCTCCGCGCGCCTCGGCGATGGGTTTGCCTTGCTCAGCGGTTAGTTTCAGCGCGATGTCTTCTTTGCGGTCGTCGATCAGCCGCGCGGCCTTGCACAAGATTTCGGCGCGGTCCCATGCAGAGGTTTTACGCCAGATTCCAAATCCTGATTTGGCAGCGTGCAGGGCCCAGTCAATATCAGCATCTGTCGCAACGGCAACTTGGCCAATTACCTGATTGTTGGCTGGGTTGACCAGATCAACGGTGGTTCCATCAGAGGCGTGGACCCAAGCGCCATCAATGAACAGCTGTACGTTGTCCGTCATGATATTCGGTCCCTACAAATTCGCTGAAACGCGATCGAGCGCGTGTTGCAGAATATCGAAAATTTCATTCACGTCGTTTTCGGTTACGATCAACGGAGGGCAGAACAATAGCTGGTCGTCCGCATTGCGGAACAACAGCCCGTTCTTTTTTGCTTCATCGAACACTTTCACACCCAAACCAAGGGACGGGTCGAACCGTTCCTTGGTGGCTTTGTCCGCGACCATTTCAACTGCGCCCAAAAGCCCGACGCCACGCGTTTCACCCACCAGGTGGTGTTCGCTAAGCGCATTCAGTCTGGCTTGAAACACGGGCGCAATGGCCCGCACATGCCCAACAATATCGCGTTCCTGATAGATGTTTTGCGCTTCAAGCGCGACAGCGGCCGCAACGGGATGGCCGCCATAGGTAAACCCATGTCCGAATGCACCCTTTTGATCCCCAAGTTCTTGAATGCCTTCAAAGACGTCTTGGGTAATACCCACTGCAGAAATGGGCTGGTAGCTGGCCGATAATCCCTTAGCCATGGTCATGATGTCGGGTCTGAGATTGTAGGTTTCGGAGCCGAACAGATTTCCGGTCCGCCCAAAGCCACAGATCACCTCATCCACCACAAAGAGGATGTCATATTTCTTTAGGATCGGTTGGATTGCGTCGAAATATCCCTTGGCCGGGGGCAATACCCCACCGGCACCTTGCACAGGTTCGGCAAAGAAGGCGGCGATGGTGTCCGGGCCTTCGTCTTGGATCAATTGCTCTAACTCGGTGGCGCGGCGCGCAACGAACGCTTCTTCGGTTTCGCCCACTTCGCCGTAGCGATAGAAATGCGATCCGCCGATCTGCAAGAACCGCTCAATCGGCAGGTCAAAGCCGTCTTGATTGATTGGAATCCGGGTCAGCGACGCGCCTGCAACCGTGACACCGTGATAGGAATTTTGCCGGGAGATGATCTTTTTCTTGGCGGGGCGCCCCTTGGAATTATTGAAATACCAGACCATCTTTATCGCTGTATCAATCGCCTCTGATCCCGAGCAGGCGAAAAAGAATTTCTCAATTCCCTCTGGTGTGATCTCTGCCAGTTTGGCCGCCAGCTTGATCGTGGGCACCGGCGCGCGGCCAAAGAATCCATGGTAATAGGGCAATTCGCGCATTTGCTTTTCTGCGGCGACCACCAGACGTTCTTCGTTAAAGCCGAGCGAAGCACACCACAGCCCGGCCAGTCCTTCGATATATTGCTTGCCGTCTTCGTCGGTGACACGAATGCCGCTCCCGCCAGTCATGACCATTGCGCCATTTTCCACAACCGCCCGCGGGTTGGTGTTCCCGTGAATGTGATGTCGTGCATCAAGCCCCGAAAGTGTGTTCAAGCCAAGCGTGTCCACAATGATCCCCTTCCATGCATTATCCTGGTGCCCATTAGGCGGCCGTTGCACCTGTGTAGCATCTACTCCTATGTTGGAAAAATACATAAAGCCACCAATCAATGTTGGGAAAACCAATGAAACCTTCTATCCGCACCATCAGATATTTCGTCGCCGCATGCGAACTTGGTAGCATCAGCAAAGCATCCGTCAGCCTGTCAATCTCAAACTCGGCGATCTCGGCAGCGATTGATGCGATGGAGCAGGAGTTCGGGATGAAGCTTTTGCTGCGTCAACGGTCCAAAGGCGTGGCTCTTACGGCGGCTGGCCGCAAAATATTTGCCAACGCCAAGCATCTGCTGGACGATTTTGAACATTTCCTGTCGCGCGGAAAAGAGATAGGCACAAAACTGACCGGGACGCTGAAAATTGGATACTTTGCGCCTGTCAGCCCGGCCTTTCTGCCCGAAATATTGGCACAAGTCATCGATCAGGGCGAAGATGTTTATTTCGACTTGATCGCTTGTAACAATGAACAGTCGCAAGAGGGGCTATTGAGCGGCAGGTTCGACGTCGCCATTTTTTTGAATTACGCGGTTCACTCGGACATCGCCCACAGCACGTTAATGCAAATTCCACCCTATCTGATTGTTCCCGAACAGCATTGCTTTGCGACACGTTCCTCGGTCCGGTTCGCTGAGCTAGAAGGCGAGGATTTCATCCTACTAAATCTTCCGACGACCCAAGACTATTACGACAATATGCTTCGGAAATTCGACGTAAGACCCAATCTGGTAATGGGTGCCAGTAGTGTTGAGATGGTCCGCTCGGCGGTCGCCAAGGGGCTTGGGTGTTCTATTTTAAATATGAAGCCCGCAACCAATGAAACCTATAGTGGTGCCCGTGTAGTTTGCGTGCCTATTTCAGATCCTTTGGAGCCAACACTGGAATTGGTTATCGGGCATCTCGAAGGGCCGCTCCAAATGCTCTCTCAGGTCTTTGTTGATCGGTGCAAAACCTACTTTTCGAGCGGCATGGCGCAGTTGCATAAAGTTGTTCAGGCCGAAAGTACGCAATGACAAATCAACGCAACACCAAATGCAGACATTCACCGCATTGAAAAAATTGGTAAGATGATTTCTCTAAAGACTTTCGCAGTGCTATTCACCAATGGCCGCCATCACGGGCGGGAAAGACAATTTTTGGTTATCGGTACTCCAAGATCCGAAGCTGCCAAGCGGGCAGGGCGGTAACGATAATGAGACCTCCGTATCATCATTACTGCCGTTCGTAGCCGCTTGCTCAGTGTCGCGCATGCTTTAGCCTACGAGCGAGAGATCAATTTAGATCGGAATGACACATCGGTCTGAAGGTGCCCAACGAGGTCAGATCAATGTCCGGCTATCGCCACCAATACGCGGATAAATGACTGATCGGGGGAGATTGACATTCCCGGCTGGCGAAGCGGAGTTGAGCCTGCTCTCCCTCTCCCTCTCCCTGTCATGGTCATGTTCAGGGCCGGGGTAGTTTGACCCCTTGGGTCACGCCTCGCCTTGGACGTCGACTTGGCAGTTAAACGGCAAATGCGTATCTTGGAATCCGGGAATGGGACAGCGCGCCCAGCCTGGCAAAGGGAGACAGAAAAATGCGAAGCAAGATCATCGGAGCGGTCCTTGCTCTGATCGGTTTGTTGGTGACGCTGAGCTGTATGGACCAATCGAATGCGCCAGGACCCTTCGTCGAGGTCACGCGGGCGGAACTGGATGTTGCTCTGGCAACGACGCTGGCGCAGAGCCGAGAGGTCGATTTCCCGGAGAAGACCCGCTTCGAGGAACTGCGGTTCCGCCATGTCGTGGGCTTGGGCATCGAGGGACGGGCGCGGTTCTTCGACCCGGTTACAGGGGGCTATCCGCCGCCCGACATTCGGTTCTTCGGGTCGGTGCCGATGGGCTGGTGGCGCTTTGAGGACGGGGCGCTGAACATGAAGCTCGCCTCGGTCGACGGGATTGAGCCAATCCCCGGCGGGGCCGCCTCCACCAGCCAGGTGGCGGAACGGATCCGCGATAGCCTAGGCACTGGGGTCGGCGACCTGCTGTCGCGGATGTCCTTCGCCACCGACCTGGACCCGGACCGCCGCTGGTTCATTGCCAGTGGCCAAAGCACGCCTGAGGCGCTGCGCTTCGAGCTGTGGCCTCGATGAGGCCCGGCCATAGCAGATCAATGCCGTTTTAGGCTTTGGGACGAGAATGGCCGCGCATATGTGGTTCCGCGGCGTACGATGGGGTCGGCGAGATGTAGGTGTTCAGTCGGTTCGGCTAACCGCACAAGCTCTTGACCATTTTCCGTTGGGCTTACTGCGATAGTGAATGTACCGCCATGACCTCACGATCGGGACCCAAGCCACACTGAGCGTTCATCAGACTGGATTAAGTCAAGCAATTCGCTAAGAAGCACGATTTGGTTCGGCGACAAATCGAGAAAATATGGCTCGCAAGCCTTCTGTATGACATTCGGTACCTTGTTACACAGTTCCAGACCCTTAGTGGTAACCGTTAGTCGGCTGGATCGACGGTCGGACCTGTGTTCTGCGCGTTCCAAAACCCCGTCTCTTTCGAGCTGGGACGTCATACGCGATACGGTTGTTCGTTCGATCCCGGAGTGTTTTGACACCTCCGTTACCGTGTTTTTCTGGTCAAAGTGGATTGAGGCGAGGATGATCCAGGACAGGCGCGTCAGGCCATGGGACGCCAGTGCCTTCTCCACGGCAGTTTGAACTATCATCGACGCGCGACTCAATCGAAAGCCAATGCCTGCCTTGAAGCTGTGTCGTGTAATCTGTGTGGCAAGCTCGCTCATTGATCGTCAAACTCCGTGCAAAGTACACTTTTAAATTGGTGCAATCACCCAAAGAAAACAAGGTTGTTTGAGAAAAGTACGTGCAAATTGCACATAAATGTGTTTGCCTAAAGCGAAGTAATTCGACGTTGCTAGGGAGGAAACTATGAAATTGACCAAACTTTTGGGGGCCGTTTTGGCCACCTTCATGGGCACGCAGGCCTTTGCTGATGAACTGAAACTGGCCAGCTTTGTGCCGCCGACGCACCCGATGGATCGCGTCGTCATGACGCCGATGGCTGAGGCGTTCAATGCAGCGACCGGTGGCTCCAGCACGATCAAGATTTTTCCGTCGGGTGAATTAGGCAAGGGTCCGCAACAGCAGTACAAACGCGTGGCGACTGGCGTAGCCGAGATCGGCTTTGTCTTACCTGCCTTCACTGAGCAGCTGTTTCCTGTCCTGACCAGCTATGAGACGCCCGGTCTTTATCCGGACGGGGCTTCTGCGACCGCAGCGATGTGGGCGAACATTGATGCCATCAAGGACGAAGTGAAACAGGCGGTGCCACTTGCCGTGTGGTCCAATAACCCAACCATTCTAATTACCAAGGGCAAACCAGTGCGCTATCCGGCTGATCTCGCGGGCATGAAGATCCGCATCGCTAACTCCAAGACGGCTGCTATGATCACGGCCTGGGGCGGCGTCCCGGTCAACATGCCCCCGACAGAAGCCTATCAGGCGCTCAGCACTGGCACGGTTGACGGCATCTATATCGATCCGGCCGCGTTCAGAGCCTACAATCTTCAAGAGGTGACGGATTATGCAACCGTGAACATTCCTGGATCGGTTTCGAGTTTTCTTATCGCGATCAATAACGAAGCCTATGCCGCTTTGACGGAAGCAGAACAGCAATCCCTAATGGACGCGTCCGGTGAGGTGCTGAGTTCAAAAGCAGCAGAAGCATTCTTAGCAGCTGGTGAGGCCGGCCTGAAGATCGCGGCTGAGGGTGGCGTGGAGCTTGTTACGCTAACTGACGATGAAATTGCAGCGTTTCAATCCCTGTCACCTTTCGCAGCCTCGAACTGAGGACCGGGCTTGAGGCGCGGCGTATGAGAGCTTTGATTTCTCTCGCGGGGATTGCCTTCGGAGGCACATCCGTTGTGGTAATGATGATCCTTTCCGTTGCGGACGTTGTGAGCCGCGCCTTAGGTGCGCCGGTGCTGGGGCTCAAGGAACTCAGCGAAGTCTTTCTGTTGGTGTGCGTCGGTGCGGCCTTGCCTCTGGCCATTCTGGGTGGGCGGTCCATTGCAATCGAGGGGCTGGTCGACCGGTTTCCCAGACGCCTCCGTTTGGCCGTGACATGGGCAGGGATCGCATTGTCTATCCTTATGTTGGCAATCCTGGGCTGGTCTCTGGTGGGAGCCAGCGCGAATGCGCGTGATTTTGCGGAAACCTCGGCCTTGCTGTTGATCCCTTACGCGCCACTGTACCTGTTTCTGGCGGTTGCACATTTTGTTGCCGCCGTGGCGGTTGCGATCCACGCCTTTGGCGCATTTCGCAAAGACGTCACAGAGGTGTCCTAGTGGACCAGATTGCGGGTATCTTGGGGTTCGCCTCTCTTCTTTCTTTGATCTTTCTGCGGGTGCCTGTCGGCATTGCAATGTTGATTGTTGGCGTCGTGGGGACCGCGCAGCTGACCTCCCTCACAGGCGCGTTGCATAGCATGACCGGGCAGGCTTTTGCGATCACGACCACCTATAGTCTGTCGGTCCTGCCGCTGTTTATCTTTATGGGCAACCTCGCGACAAAGGCGAACCTCAGCCGCGATCTTTACGACGCGGCCTACAAGCTGGTTGGGCATCTGCGGGGCGGTCTGGCCAGTGCAACCATCGTGGGTTGTGCCGGATTTGCCGCGCTTTCCGGCTCTTCGATTGCGTCTGCCTCGACCATGGGCCGTGTGTCTTATCCCGAGATGAAACGCCGGAGCTATGAGCCCGGGCTGGCTACGGGGACAATCGCAGCCGGAGGAACGCTGGGCATACTGCTGCCGCCGTCAACTGGCTTTGTGCTTTATGCGGTACTGACAGAAGAGAGCATTGGGCGTCTGTTCATGGCGGGCATCCTGCCTGGGCTTTTGCTGACTGGGTTGTTTCTGGCGACCATCGCGTTTGTAGTCTGGCGCACACCGAGCGCGGGCGGCGTGTTAAACACCGAAGAAGACTTGCCCACATCGCAAGAGGTCTTATTGCGGGCGCTTCCAATCACCGGGATCATCCTGGCTACGATCGGTGGGATATACCTAGGCTTTTTCACACCTGTCGAGGCCGCGGGTGTTGGTGCCGCTCTGACGCTGATAGTGGCGCTTGTACGGCGACGCCTGAACTGGATGGCATTCGTTGACGTGCTGTCAGAGACGTTGCAGACGACTGGATTATGCTTCTTGATCTTGATCGGCGCGATGGTGTTCGCGCCTTTCGTCGCACTGTCTGGCCTACCTGCCGTTGTGGCAGAAAATACGATCGGGCTGAGCGATAACCCGTATGTCGTGCTGGCCGCCATTCTAATTCTTTATGCACTGCTGGGCATGGTGATCGAGGGTCTGTCCCTGATGGTGATCACGCTTCCGATTGTCTTTCCCGTCATCACAGGCCTTGGCTTTGACCCGATCTGGTTCGGCGTGATCATGGTGCTGGTTCTTGAAATGGGTTTGATAAGCCCGCCAGTGGGTGTGAACTGTTTTGTTGTGAGATCGGTCGCAGATGATGTGCCGCTTGGCACCATCTTTCGCGGTGTTATGCCGTTCTGGGGCGCGATGGCCCTGTGCATTGTGGTGTTGGTGGCATTTCCGCAGATCGCGCTTTTGATCCCGAACGCGATGTTTGATTGAGGCAGGCGGCATGACCCGATATTTCTCGTCCAAGGATCGCCCGTTCCACATGGGGCCGTACCCATGCGAGCTTTTGGCTCGGGGCGCTATGCCTGATCTGGCAGGTATACCGCAAGCGCAGCAACTGGTCTTTCGCGACGACACCGATCCGCGTTCAATCCTGAATGCTATGCGCGAACATCAGGCCATGCTGGATGCGATCCGAGACGGGTTGATCAACAAAGCCGTTGCCGAGGTGCCAACTGACCGACAGGAACGGGCAAATCATCTGAAGTCTTTTGGGTACTTCGCCGATGCCGCACTAATGGGTGTGTGCGAATTGCCGCCCGAGGCGGTACTGGATCAACCGCACGTCAATCCGGACGTGCAGCGGCTGGCGAATGACCTCAAGACGCGTCAGACTAAGACCTTGGCTGCAGGCATTGACCAAATCATGGCTGACCTCAAAGAGTCGATGGAAGCCCCGCCGACCGGCATTCAGTATCACACCCATTGTCTGGTCATCCTTTACGAAAACCCGCGTGACATCGCGCCAGACGAAGTGGGATGTGATTGGATTCGTGGGGCGTCGGCCCATCGTGCGGGTATGATTGCGGCCGAAACCGCGATCGTACTGTCAAATTACCTGCGCCTTCTCGGGTATCAGGCGCGTGGGCATACAGTGTCGAGTTCGGATGTCGATCTGAATAGGCTCGCCGTAGCGGCGGGGCTTGCAACCCTTGAGGACGGCGCGTTGCGCCACCCCTACATCGGCAGCTGCTTTGGTCTTGCGGCTGTGACGACCACGTTCGCCCTAGCCCCGGATCAACCGCTGAAACCGCTGGCCAAACAACCCAAATCCGCCTTTGGCGTCCGGTGGAGGTTGGGTGCCGGATCGTCGAAGAATGCCGCGAACGCCGTTCCTTATGCCAAGCGCCGGTTTGTCGATGGCGCGCATCCGTTCGAGAAACTGAAACGGGTGGAGACTCCGACCACTTACATTGATGAACCGAATATTCCACGCGTACCCAAACGCGCCGATATGTTCGCGCGTGCGCAATTCGGCGACATGGGAAAGAAAGTGCAAGAGGCCACCACAGGCGGCCACCATATCCGTAAGGCGGCCCCGTCGATGGCGCAGCGACGTGCCCTTGGTGCGTTTGTCTTGTTGCAGGACGGCGCGCCCACGCCCGAGAAGGTGCAGCTCGAACGACAAGAGGCCTCGGAATTGATCAAGGCGACAAGCTATTGGCTGGGCATCGACGCGGTCGGGATTTCGCGCTGTCCGGACTGGACCTGGTACAGCCATGATGCCCGCGGCGATGTCATTGATCCGCCCCACGAGCAGGCCATCAATATGGTCATCGATCAGGGCTATGAGACGATGGAGGGCTCGTCCGGCGATGACTGGATCGCGGTGTCGCAGTCCATGCGTGCCTATTTGCGTTTCTCTCTATTGGGTGGGGTGATCGCCAAGCAGATCCGCAATTTGGGCTTCAGTGCCAAGGCCCATACGGTGATGGATGGAGAGGTCTTGCAACCTCCCCTGCTCTTGCTGTCGGGTCTGGGCGAGGTTAGCCGCATTGGCGAAGTGATACTGAACCCATATCTTGGGCCCCGGCTCAAATCCGGGACCGTGACAACCGATCTGCCGCTCGCCCACGACAAACCGATAGACTTTGGTCTTCAGACATTTTGCGAAAGCTGCAATAAATGTGCGCGCGAATGTCCGTCCGGGGCGATCACTGCTGGGCCGAAGACCATGTTCAACGGCTATGAAATCTGGAAATCGGACAGCCAGAAATGTACCACCTATCGGCTGACCAATATGGGCGGGTCTATGTGTGGTCGCTGCATGAAAACCTGCCCCTGGAATCTTGAAGGGATATTCAAGGAAATGCCATTTCGTTGGGCGGCGATGCATGTCCCGGCGCTGGCGCCCGCCCTTGCAAAACTCGATGATATGGCCGGCAACGGGTCGTTGAATCCGGTCAAGAAATGGTGGTGGGACATCGAGATACAAGAGGATGGCGGGTACCGGGCCACGGCATCCCCGGTCAACAAGCGCGCCTTGCTAAAAGACCTTGATCTGAAATTCGAGGATCAAACCATGGCGGTCTATCCGGCACCCCTGGTTCCTCATCCGCATCCCTATCCTTTTCATATGGACCGCGAAAAGGGGATTGAGGCTTATAAGGCTATGGTGTCCGCTGAGGAGCACAAGTCGCGTTTGGCGCAAGGTGATCAAAGTGTGCTACACAAGCGGCCTTCTGAGGGCGCCGTTCCTGTGATCCCGGTCGTTGTGACGCTGGCCAAGGAAACAGCGAGCGGCGTGATGAAATACGAATTCCAATCGGTTTCCGGAGCGCCATTGCCTGAATGGCAAGCTGGCGCACATCTCGATATCGTTATTGCTCCGGATTTCCTGCGCCAGTACTCGATGTCCGGTGATCCGAGCGATCGTTCGACCTATCAGATTGCTGTGCTGCAAGAGGAGGAGGGACGTGGAGGCTCCAAGCTGATGCACCGAATTTTCAATGAAGGTCGTCGAGTCTTCATCTCGCATCCCATCAACCATTTCCCACTGGATCACAGCGCCAAGAGGTCAATCCTCATGGGCGGGGGCATCGGGATTACACCAATGATCGCGATGGCCCATGAACTATACGCCGAAGGCGCTGCGTTCGAACTGCATTATTCTGGCCGCTCCCGTGACCGCATGGGGCTTTTGTCGGACATCGAAGGGTTTGCCTGGGCCGACCGGGTTCACCTGCATATCACGGATGAAGGGTTACGCGCCGATCTGAATAAAATCCTGTCGGGCTACCGCCCAGGTTGGCACGTGTATACTTGTGGGGCGACCCGGTACATGGATGCGGTCATGGCTGCGGCCGAGCACGCTGGCTTTCCCGAGGACGCGCGGCACCTCGAATACTTCTCAGTCCCCGAACAGCCAGACTATGTGAACCATCCGTTCACGTTGAAATTGGCCAGGTCCGGGAAAGAGGTCGCCGTTCCTGCTGAAAAATCCGCTGCAGATGTTCTGATTGAACATGGATTTCCTATCGACCTAAAGTGCAGCGACGGACTGTGCGGGGTCTGCAAATGTGGTGTTTTGTCTGGCGACGTTGAACACCGCGATTTCGTGCTCTCCAAGGCGCAGCGGGCAGACTTAATGATTCTCTGCCAAAGCCGGGCAGCAGAACCAGAAGGTGTGGTCGAGCTGGACATCTGAATGGTCGCTTCTGATGTCCAGACCGGAATGACAAGTGGCGGATTTCTTTGATTTCCATATCGGGCGGCCGCCCCGCGTTTTGGTGCCGTTTTCAGAAAACTCAGCAGGTTCAGCCGCATGCGAGAGGCTGTTTCAAACCCTTTGGCAAAAGCGTCGAGAACCATCGTGTGTTTTTGGGTAAGACAAGGTCGGTCATGGATCCTTCGTATCTAAATGGCTGGGTACTCAGCTTTTAGCAGGAACGGATGCATGTTGGGCTTCTGCGGTTCGGCCGGAACTAACTGCGAACGCATAGGCGGATGCACGAATTCGGCTGTCAATCGGTTATCCAGGCTTGCCTCGCACCGGAGACATACTCTGCATGTCCGAATTTTCTGGATAATCTCTGTTACTTAACCTCGGTTGCGCCCTCTCAGCCCCACCGGCGAGGTAAACACTCATACCCAAATTCGAAGTCGGCACGGTCCTATTACTATCATGTAATAAATCAATGAATTTTGAAATACCCAAATTGTTTCAAGCAATAGGGTTAACTACGTCCATTTGGCACGAAGCACCACCTTTCCTGGTCTGCGCTCAAACACGATCTCGATGTCGCAGCGGACCACGACAAAATCACAGGAGACTACCATGAAACACCTACTGACCAGTGCCGTTATCGCGATCGCAAGTTTGAACGTCACACAAGCGTCGGCGGATGACGTCCGTGTCGGCTATGAGACAGTCGACGGCGTCGAAATCTTTTACCGCGAGGCGGGGGATCCTGCTGATCCGGCCATTGTCCTGCTGCACGGATTTCCAAGCTCGTCACACCAGTATCGCAAGCTGCTGGCTGATTTGTCTGATGACTACTACTTGATAGCGCCTGACTATCCCGGGTTCGGGTCCAGCGACTTCCCGTCGCCGGAAAACTACAGCTATACGTTCGACAACATTGCGGAGACGGTAGACACATTCCTTGAGCAAAAGGGCGTCGACAATTTCTCAATGTATCTGCAGGACTATGGCGCGCCCGTTGGCTTTCGGATCGCGACAGCCAACCCCGAAAAGATTGAAACGCTGATCATCCAAAACGGTAATGCTTACGAGGAAGGCGTCAATCCGGAGACCTGGGCACCAGTAACCCTTCTTTGGGAAAACGGGCGCGATGCAGAATACGAAGCAACGCTGATACCCAACATCTTTTCAGTCGAAGGCCTACGCTGGCAGTACACACACGGTACGCGTAATCCCGATGGTATTTTGCCAGACAACTGGTTGCTGGATCACCAGGCAATGAGCCGCCCCGGCATGCACGACGTGCAGCTCGGACTGATCTACGACTATCGCAACAATGTGGCCAAGTATCCCGAATGGCAGGCCTATATGCGCGAGCACCAACCTCCAGCACTGATTGTTTGGGCCAAGAATGATGCGTACTTCCCGGTTCCAGGCGCTGAAGGATATCTGCGTGATCTGAAGGATGTGGACTATAACATCCTCGAGACCGGTCATTTCGCGCTGGAAGAAGACGGCGATGTCATCGCACTGCGAATGCGCAACTTCCTGTCAAAGCGGTTGGCACGCTGACACCTTCCCGACACTGTCTTTGAAGCAAACAACCGCGTTGGCACCATTTGGTGCCAACGCGGTGAACTGATAGAAATCAATAACGAAATGCGTAGGAGTGGACGATGACCGAGGCATCCATAACCATCAAAGAGTTGAACCGATTTCCGGTCAAAGGCCTGTCCGCAGATCCGCTCACTTTCGTAAACCTTGTTGCGGGTGAAGGAATCCCGGGAGACCGGCTGTTTGGGTTTGCGCGGTTCAATTCAGGCTTTGATCCTAAAGACCCCAAGCCCTTGCCCAAGGATCGCTTTGTCGTGCTGCTGAAGGTTGCGGGTCTCGCAGGATTGCGCACAACGTTCCATGACGAAACCCAGGAGTTGGAGATCCGGCAAGGCGACAACACCCAGACCTTCGATATGCGCGATCCGGAAGCATCCACAAAAGCGGCCCGGCATCTCCATGAAGCATTGGAGCTTTCGGATCCGCATCCTCCCACATTTGTGTCGTCCGCGCCGCATCGTTTTACTGACGTGTCTGTTGTCTCTCCGCAGATGATGAATGCGATCTCCGTGTTGAACCTAAATTCTGTTCGGGACATGGAAAAACGGATTGATGCGAAGATTCATCCTGATCGGTTCCGGGCCAATGTTGTTATCGACGGATTGCCACCTTACGCGGAGCTTGATGCAGTCGGTAATGTTCTGGATTTCGGAGAGGTATCGTTCAGGATATTGTCCCGCACCAAACGTTGTGCTGCGACCGAGGTGAACCCGGAAACGGCCGAGCGCGATTTGAAAATCCCCTATCTGCTTCGCAAAGAGTTGGGCCACACGGATATGGGTGTCTATGTCGAAGTTGTCTCGGGCGGCACTCTCAACGTGGAGCAGGCCGGGGGGCTGAAGCTCCCGTAGCAGTTTTGTGACTGCGCTCAGTTCAGCACTGACGTTGCTTTCAGACGATCCTTCGCGAGATCAATGAATGCTCTGATTTTGGCCGGGGCCCGGCGTCCCTCGACATGCACAAGATGGATGGGCAACGGAGCGGGTTCAAACTCTTCAAGGACCGTTTCCAGTGTGCCGTTCTGGAGGTCAGGTCCAACCTGATATGACAGAACCCGACAGAGCCCCCAACTGCGCTTGGCAACAGAAATAGCCGTAGCAACACTGCTGACGGTCAAGCGTGGTTTGATCCTTACAGTCTCCTGCATGTCATGGCCAAAGCGCCATTCAGTGGTTGGGCTGACAGGCGCCGCAGACACGATCTGATGTGCTTGCAAGTCCGCAGGCGTTTTCGGTCTGCCGTTTGCTTCAAAGTAGCCTGGTGTGCCAAACACGATCCGGCGCACCTGTCCAACGCGGACGGCGGCCAGACCGGAAGACGGCAGCTCTCCAATCCGGACCGCAAGATCAAAGCCTTCTTCAACCATGTTCACGATCCGATCGACCATCAACACGTCGGCGGTGACACCAGGGTGCGTATCGAGAAACTCAGTTAGGATTGGTGCCACGTAAATTCGTCCAAACTCGTTTGAACAGGTGATCCGTAGCTGCCCAACGGGATTTGTAGCTGCCCCTTTGGCCGCATCATCAGCCGCCTGCATCTGAGCGAGGATATGGCGTGCATCCTCAAGATAGGTCTGGCCAACTTCCGTCAACCGGACTTTACGGGTTGTCCGGGTAAAGAGTCGTGCACCCAGGCGCGCTTCAAGTGCATTGACGCCGCGCGTGGCCGAGGGCGCGCTTAGACCGCTTTTGCGCGCACCACCAGCGAAGCTCTCTGCCTCAGCAACAGCGATGAATACTTCCAAGCTTTGCAGTCGATCCACAGCGGAATCCGCCTCACAATGTTCGTTTCATGAAATAATGTCTTTCACACTTGGATTATTAATTCAGCTGCTGGCCCAAGTTATCAATACCCAAAGCGCAAATATGTTGAGCTAAAGAGGACCCGAAAATGTCAACTGAACCGCCCCGCCACCCTTTGCCGCCGTTTAGCAAGGCGACGGCTATTGAAAAAGTTCGGCTTGCAGAGGACGGCTGGAATGGCCGGGATCCGGCAAAGGTCGCGTTGGCCTATACGCCCGACAGCAAGTGGCGCAACCGGGCGGAGTTCCCGCAGGGTCGTGCCGAGATCGCAGAATTCCTGACCCGCAAATGGAACAAGGAACTGGACTATCGGCTGATCAAGGAGCTGTGGGCCTATACCGACAATCGCATCGCGGTGCGCTACGCCTATGAATATCACGATGATAGCGGCAACTGGTTCCGGGCCTATGGTAACGAGAATTGGGAGTTCGATGAGAACGGCTTCATGGCTAATCGCCATGCCTCCATCAACGAAAAACCGATCTCGGAAGATGAACGCAAATTTCACTGGCCTTTGGGTCGGCGGCCCGATGATCACGCTGGTCTGAGCGACCTTGGCCTTTAACTCCTCACAAAACGGAAATTTCCAATGACACCGATCAAACTCTACCGTAACCCAAAATCCGGTCACTGCCACCGTGTCGAACTGATGCTGGCCCTGCTGGACTTGCCTTACGAAACCATCGATCTGGATATGGCAAACGGTGCGCATAAAGCGCCCGACTATCTCAAGATCAGCCCTTTTGGTCTGGTGCCTGCCATTGATGACCGCGGCTATACGCTCGCGGACTCGAATGCGATCCTTGTGTATCTCGTCCAGACTTACGCGAAGGGCTCTACTTGGATGCCCGAAGACCCCAAGGCGGCTGCAGATGTGCAGCGATGGCTGACGGTCGCGGCGGACAACATTTTTTCTGGGCCGTGCGCGGCCCGTTTGGTCAAGGTCTTCGGTGCGCCGCTGGACCACGAAGGTGCGGTCGGCAAAGCGCATGACTTGTTCAAGATGATGGAAGTGCATCTAGCCGATCGCCAATGGCTGGCAACAGACACAATCACAATCGCTGACGTCGCTGGCTACAGCTATATTGCACATGCGCCGGAAGGCGGCGTTGATCTTGCGCCTTACCCAAATATTCGAGCTTGGCTTGGTCGCATTGAAGCAGAACCAAAATTTGTCGGTATGGCAACTTCGCCAATCCCAGAATTGGCATGATCCGACCGTCTGGGTAACGCCCCATGCTGGGTCCTTACGCTCTGCGCCCAAAATGATGCCCCGAAAGACTAAATACACAAACACTAGAAGGAGATAGAAATGAAACGCATCGAGACACTGACACTCGCTCCGTTGGTAGAAACTGGGCATCAAAAGCTTAGCACCGTTTTGGTCGGGGCGGCGATTGCGCTGTCCATCGCCATCGCACCGGGGCACCTGGAAGCTGCGCCGACAAGCTATGGCTATGAAACTGTCGATGGCGTCAAGATCTTCTATCGCGAGGCTGGCGATCCATCGAAGCCAAGCATAGTCATGCTGCACGGTTTCCCTAGCTCCTCACATCAATATCGCGACCTGATCCGTGACCTGAGTGACGATTACTACGTCATCGCTCCAGACTACCCGGGCTTCGGGTCCAGCGACGCGCCATCACCGGAGGAATTCACTTACACCTTTGATAACGTCGCCCAGTACATGGGGTCGTTTATCGAACAGCGGGGTATCGATGAATATGCTTTGGTCATTCACGACTATGGCGCACCGATTGGGTTCCGAATTGCCGTTGAGCAACCTGAGCGCGTGACGGCTTTGCTCGTTCAAAACGGAAATGCTTACATTGAAGGCGTGAGCCCCGCATCAAGCGAACCATTGAAGGCACTGTCAGAAAACAGGACCCCAGAGCTTGATGCGCAATTTGTCACCGAACTATTCACCGTTGAAGCGCTGAAATGGCAATACACGCATGGAACACGCAACCCAGACGGTATTCTTCCGGACAACTGGTTGATGGATTTCGAGCGTGTTCAAAGGCCGGGGCTGTCCACTATCCAGTTGGATTTGTTAGCCAACTATCCCAGCAACATCGCAGCTTATCCCGCCTGGCAGGAATATCTGCGAGAACACCAACCCCCAGTTCTCGTCACGTGGGGAAAAAATGACGCATTCTTTCTTCCTCCTGGCGCAGAAGCCTACGCTCGCGATGTGGAGGACATCGAGATTCATATGCTCGACACCGGTCACTTTCCTCTCGAGGAAGATGGCGAATTCATTGCCGAAAAAACCATTGAGTTCCTGAGGGCCCGCGGCATCGAGTAACTGATCAGCGAAACGAAACATCCCGAAGACTTGCTAGGCGCGTGCAACATACAAGAAGTTGCTCGCACCCTGGCAACCTTAAACGGCAGCATCTTTTGGCAGCCAAGAACGGCATGAATGCAGCCTGTTACGAGACAAGCAAAAGGAACTTACAATGGCGCAGATACATAAATCGCATAAGGGTGAGTTGCGGCTGCAAGAGCGTCTTAACTCACCGCGAGAAATCATCGACGGACTGCCGCAATTCATTGACCCCGACATGCCGCAACAGCATGCAGACTTCTTTGCTGGCTTGTCTTACTTGCCATTGGCCACGCTCGATAATCGGGGGCGCCCGTGGATCAGCCTTTTGGTCACGACGTCGGATGATGACCCGTCCATCGGCATCAAGGTGTTAGGTAACAACACAACGGATGTCGTTGCAGAGACGTCGCCCTATGACCCATTTGCGCGTGCGTTGCGGCAGGAGCCATCCTCTACGGATGAAGGACGGCTGTTTGCAGGCGTCGGGGTCGATTTCAGCAACCGTCGGCGCAACAAGCTAGCGGGGTCAATCGGCGCGGCCTCTGTCGAAGATACAGGAAAGGTGCAGCTTCGGCTCCACTCCAACCAGCACCTTGGGAATTGCCCGAAATACATAACCGTGCGCACATTGGTTCACGCTCAGCGCACAGCTGAGCTGTCTTATGACAGCTTTGACGTGAGCACATCTGCCTTGCCTGCTCACGCCAAAGCCGTGGTTGATCGTGCAAGCACTGTCTTTCTGGCAACGAAACACAGCGCCGAAG
This sequence comes from uncultured Tateyamaria sp., assembly GCF_947503045.1. Classification (GTDB taxonomy): domain Bacteria; phylum Pseudomonadota; class Alphaproteobacteria; order Rhodobacterales; family Rhodobacteraceae; genus Tateyamaria. Next base: position 10,587 of record NZ_CANNCF010000007.1, on the reverse strand, counting down.
ACAGTGCCTCGGGCATTCAGACTGATATGGGTGTTAACCATCGCGGCGGTGCCCCCGGATTTACGCGTATCTATGAAGAGGAAGATGGCGACGATGTCGCGACATATCTGGTTCTGCCGGACCACTCCGGCAATCGCTTCTATCAAACCTTGGGCAATATCGAGACCGATCCACAAGTCGGGCTTGTCTTCCCCGACTTCGTCAATGGCCACGTTCTTTATGTGACCGGCGAGGCGGAAAATTTGCTTGATACGGACGCCGAAGCCCTCATGCCGCGAACCAACCTGTTGACGCGTATCAAGGTAACCGGTGCGGTCCTGGTCAAAAATGGTCTCAACCTCAGGCTGACGTCCGAGGAGCAGTTCTCGCCTTACAACCCGCCGGTAAAGCATTTGCGGCAGGAACTGGATCAAATGGGACACGCCATCGCCGCCCATGACGGTATGGCCACGATCACAGCCACGCTTGCGTCAACGCAAGACCTTTCCGACAGTATCAAGACGTTCAACTTCGAACTGTCGTCTGCAGTCGATGCGCCTTTGCCCGGCGGGTTCGGCGTATTCGATTTCTCGAAGATTTTGGACACCGGATACAGCCATATGAACGAGGCAAACCCTCAGTTGGTCAATGAAGACTATGTGCGCACGTGGACGATCTCGAGCGCACCCGATTTTGACGCCGAAGGTCGTTCGTTCCGCGCAAGCAACCGGGTCAGCGTTACCGTCAAACGCAAGCCCGGCGGTTTGATGTCCAATGTCATGCACGACAATGCAGACAAGCTGATCGCGCAAAAGATACCGATTGACTTCAAAGGCACCGGTGCCGGCTTCACGTGCTTCTCACCGGACCCTGACGAGGGGTTTCCAAGTATCCCTTCAAAGATGCTGTGGATCGCGGGCGGTGTTGGCGTCACCCCGTTCATGGCAATGTGGGATGGGATCAAACAGGTTGCAGATGCGCACCCGGGCCACCTATCGAGTGACATCGTTCTTATGTTTTCCGGACGCGATGACGACATCAATGTCGTGAGGCATTTTGTATCGCAGAGCGACTCCAGCCCCGCAGGTCTGACCCTTCGCGTTCTTGTGTTCCAGAGCGTCACGGAACATGCCGCAAACTCTCAATCCGCTTTAGATGATCTGCGCCAGAACTTCTCCGACGGGGGGCTGACACTTGAGCAAAGGCGCTTGCAGATCGGCGACCTACAAGGCGTTGCAGACGTGGAGGATCGCGAAGTATTTATGTGCGGACCCGATTCCTTGATGAATTGGAGCAACGCCGCACTTACAGAGCTAAAGGTCGAAGATACGCGCAGACATCGCGAGTCCTTTATCTTCTGATGAGTTGGTTGAGGATCTTGGTGGCTTCTACATCTGTAGGATGATGCAATGACCTGCGTTGTAATTCTGGATCCTCCTCTTTTGCAATTCGCAACAACAGCAACAGGAATTGATCCTCCTAGCCCCGTTGTGCCGGACAAACCTGCCGTCTAGTCAGAGGATGAGACTTTCGACAACTCATCTAGAACCTTTATTGCGTCACCCTGGCGGCCATCGGGGACAAACAAATGGTCATGGAAGTAGCCAGAAACAGGGTTAACGCCCATATCATGCTTGGCAAGCTCAGTTGCAATGCGGGCCATGAAACCCACCGCTTCAAGCGAAGAATGAATGTTCAAAGTAATCATTCGGCAAGGGAAATCGTATTCTAGGTCGAGTGAGTCTGCCTCAGGTTTTAAAAGGATATATGTCATTCCTTCTGCCTCTCTGAAGGCCATGCGCGGGACAATGTCTAACGATTGTTGATCGTGTGGAACGGTCGCAAATACGTACAATCCTTCAACGAGAGTTGCAGACATCGACGCAATCAAAGTGCCGATATTTGTCTCGCCATTCATTCTGACACTCCCAAACCTAAACTGCTTTTTGTTGATATTAGACGAGAGCGCCAACCGAGTGTCTAGTACTAAGGTCAATGACCTCAGAAACGCCTCGGTTTAGACTCAAAGTGCATCCAAGAGGTACAATTGATGGTTACCCAGAATGGAAGGCACGTTTCGCCATTGGCAATCCGCTCTCGCGCAGATTGTTACTAGTATTCGTTCAGCTACGTGCAATGAACCTTGCCCTTATTTCCTACTCCGCTGCAACTTGAAGCCTTTTCGGGAGGATTGCGTCATTGGACATAGGTGCCTTGCCCTTGCGGGGCATGGCTTGTGAGATGCGCGCGCCGCTCCGCCTTTCTGATCTTCGTTCCTTACGCATATAAGTATGGTAGAGAGCGGGAATTCCGATCAACGTCAGCACTGAAGCAAATCCCAAACCGCCCATGATGGTCACTGCCATAGACGCAAAGAACGGGTCCATGAGAAGAGGCACCATGCCCAGAATCGTGGTAGCCGCTGCCAAAATGACAGGTCGCAAACGGCTGACAGAGGCTGTCACGATGGCCTGCGATTGCGGCAAGCCTTCCTCGCTGACCTGCGCGTCGATCTCTTCGACCAGAACGATGGCGTTCTTGATCAACATGCCCGACAGGCTCAGCAGGCCCAAAAGCGCGGTAAAGCTGAAAGGCAGATCCGCAAAGAGCAGCCCAAAGCCCACACCGGTTACTGCCATGGGTACGACCGTCCAGATCACCGCCGTCTGGCGCAGCTTGCCGAATAGCAAGATGGTAATCAGCAGCATTGTGCCAAAGGCCAGAGGCATTTGCCGCCCCAGGCTGGCTTGAGCGGTGCTGGCGCTTTCGAACTCGCCGCCCCATTCCATCTTGTAGCCTGCCGGCAGCAGCAAAGCTTCGATTGCAGCGCGCACTTCGGCAAAGGCCTGAGGCGGCAGTACATCAGGTTTTGCAAAGCCTTGCACGCTGATGGTCGGCGACCGGTCACGTCGCTGGATCAGGGTGTTGCGCGGCACCACCTCAAACCCGTCGATGACCTGTCCTATCTGGGTGTAGCTGCTTGTGCTGGGGGCGTAGACCAGCTGATCCAGCAATGAATTGTCCTGCGCCTGTTCCGATTTCGGGGTCCGCAGGATGATCGGGATCTGACGATCGTTTTCCCGGAAAGTCCCCAATGGCACCCCATCCGTGGCCATTGAGATCGACTGGGACACATTCGCGCGCGATATACCCAAGGCCTGCGCGCGCCCGCTGGCAAAGATGGGCTGGGTGGTCAACTCCAGCTCGCGCCAGTCGGTCCGTTCGGTCACCAGTAGTTTGGTTTCAGTCTCAAAGATGGTTTGCGCCTGTGCCGCTAAGCGCCGCAAAACGACAGGGTCCGGGCCAGATAGGCGCAGTTCCACATCCGCACCCGTTGGCGGGCCATAGATAATCTGTTGTACACGCGTTTCTGCCCAGGGAAGCTGGCGTGCGGTGAACTCGGTCAATGCACGACGAAGCTCAGGGATTTGCGTGTGGTCAGCCACCCGGATGATCAACTGCCCGTAAGACGGGTTCGGGTCCTCGGGCGTGTAGGTGAGCAGATACCGGGTCATGCTACGGCCAACCGTGGTTGTGACCGCCTCGACCGCCGGATGATCCAGCAGCCAGGTTTCAACCGTGGCCAAATCCTTGCTTGTGGCCGCAATAGAGGTGCCCTGCGCTGCCTTGTAATTCAGATAGACCAGCGGCGTCGTGGCAGGCGGAAAGAATTGCTGTTTGACCAATCCCATTGAGGCAACGCCCGCCGCCGTCGCCCCGACCAATGCGATGATGACAAGCCAGCGTACCCGCAGCACGCCACGCACCACGGTGCCGTAAGCCCGAAAGAACCGGGTGTCGTAGGGGTCGTTTTCATCGGCTCCAGTTTGCGGATGGGTGCGAAAAAGGTAGCTGGCCAGCAACGGCGTCACGGTGACAGCCAGCAGCCAGGACAGCATCAGAGAGATGCTGATTACCGCGAAAAGTGTAAATAGGAACTCTCCCGAACTGTCGGGGCTGAGCCCGATCCCGGCAAAGGCCATTACCCCGATCACTGTGGCCCCCAGCAGTGGAATCTGCGTGCGCCGGGCCACGTCATCAGCCGCGTCTACGGCCTTGCGCCCGCGACGCATCTGCACCTGCATCCCCTCAGCTACCACGATGGCGTTATCGACCAGCATCCCCATCGCGATGATCAACGCACCGAGGCTGATCCGCTCGACCTTGATGTCGAATATATTCATGAAGAAGAAAGTAAAGCTTACGGTCAACAGCAGCGAGCCGCCGACGACCACGGCCGCGCGCCAGCCCATGAACAGCGCCAAGACGCCGATCACCACGCCAACAGACAGCGCAAGGTTGATCAGAAAATCCTGGTTTGCTTTGTCTACAACGAGGTGCTGCTCATAGATCGGGTCTATCGTGACACCGACCGGTAAAAGCGGGGTGATCTGTGCCAGCCGATTTTCGACCCGAGCGCCAACCGTGACGATGTTTTGGGATGTCAGACCGGCAACCCCGATGGTGAAGGCTTCGGCCCCGTTATGGCGGATGATCTGGCTTGGGGCGTCGACTCGGCCCCGTGTGACCTCTGCTACATCCGTTAGGTTTAACACTTCGCCCTGAAATCCGAAGGTAAGCGCGCTGATCTCGCTGACGCTGTTATCGGGTTCCGGCGCTGCGACGCGCACATCTTGTCGGCTGTTGCTAGCGGTTCCTGTGGGCACCACCTGGTCCACGGATGACACAGCGCCAATCACGACGTCCGGCGGGACACCGATGGATGACATGGTTTCGCTGGACGGTTCGACGAAAATTGCCTCTTCGGGCAGGCCAAGCACCTCGGCATTGGCTACACCCTCAACGGTCAACAGTTCGCGCCGCAGGAAGGTCGAAATGTCCCAAATCGTGTCATCGTCATAGCCAGGTGCGCTGATAGCATAGAGTAGTCCAAACACGTCCCCGAAACTGTCATTCACCGTCGGTGGCAAAGCACCGGCAGGCAGCGCGCCTTGCGCATCTACGATCCGGTCACGCATGTCATCCCAAACCTGAGGCAGTTCCGTGCCGTCGTAGGTGTCTTGGATATTGACCTCGATCACCGACAACCCGGGAGTGTTACTTGAGGTTATGAAATCCACTTCGCTCATTTGCTGGATCTCAGCCTCCAGCACCTCAGAGACCTCGATCGCTACCTCGGCCGCCGTGGCACCGGGATAAGGAGTTATCACCAAGGCGGATTTTAGTGTGAAGACCGGGTCCTCAAGCTTGCCGACGCTCAAATACCCAATACTGCCGCCGACAAGGCAGAACAGGATCAGCAACCAAGTATAGAGCGGTCTTTCGATGGCGAAGCGGGCAAATTTCATGGCTCAGGACCCTTCAACAGTCAGGCTGATAAACCGTTTCACGGCTTGACCATCGGACAAGAGATGTGCGCCGACAGAAACGATTTCCGTATCGGATGAGATGCCGTTGATGATGAATTCAACCCCGTTGGAGGATTGGACCTCGACGGGAACAAAACGCGCGCGCAGCCCGTCGCTGTTCGGTTCAATAGTGACAACCGCAGTTGAGCCATCCGGCAGCGTTGCAATCGCAGTTGCAGGAACTGTGATCCCATCGCTCCTGCCTGAAATGCTGGCCTCGACAACAGTGGTCCGCCCGGGGAGCAAGAATGAGCCTCTGGTCTCTGCCGCTGCAAGAGAAATTCGGTAGCTTTGGCCAACCGTGTCGGTTTCGGCGCGGAGTTCGCGAAATTCTAGTGGAATGGGAGTGTCACTGCCGCCCAATTGGCCCTTAAATGTTACGTCGTCAAGTCCCCCGATTTGAGTGAGCAAGCGTTCGGGAAGATCAAATTCGACGCGGATCTCTGACATGTTATGCAACCGCAGGATTGCCTGACCCGGTGTGATGGTGGTGAAATTGGCGCCGATGCGATCAGCCACCAAAGCATCGTAGGGCGCATGTATCTGCGCGTCCGCCAGAGCAGCACGCGCCTCGCGCAGCTCTACTTCTGCGAGGTCGCGTGCTGTCACTGTGTTATCTGCATCAAGCTGCGTTCCTACATTGCGGGTCACCAGCGCCCTGGCACGATCCACGTCACGTTCCGCCTGTGCCAAAGACAGCTCTGCGCGTTCTACCGCCCGTTGGAACGGTTTGAGGTCCAACCCTGCCAGCAACGTTCCTGCCTCGACCCGCGTGCCTTCTGTCGCGTCTATGAAGGTCAGGTAGCCGCCCACCTTGAAGGAAATGTCTACCGTCTCCTTTGCCGCAATCTGGCCGAAGAACCGGCGGGTGACGGCTTCATCGGTCGCAGACACATTCTCGGTGCGCACATAGACTGCAGCAGGTGTCTCCTGAGCTGATGCTGCACCTGCCAATCCAAGGGCCATGGAAATCAGCACGGTCTTGACCAATGGTTTTGTCACAGCAAATACTCCTTTTGAATTTTCCCGTTGAGATAGGGTATGCAGACCCCAGCGTCTAAGAGCGGACCGGCCCGTTCGAGCGATCAAGACCGCCGAACATCGAGGCCGATGTTACAGTCGTTAAGTTCAGTCTGAAGTCGCTAGAAAAGGTCTTCAGATGAGATAAAAAAATGCATTATCAGCTTATCTCTGGGTGGAAATTCAGCGCGGTACCGTTGATGCAGTGAACCATTTGTTTCTCAACGATCAGCCAATGGCCAAGATGGGATCCGCAGCGGCTGCAATGGACCTCTGCCACAGCAAGTGTCGCATCGGCCGATTGACCGTATTCTGGCGTAGGGCCATCAATATCTGTCAGGACCGTGTTCTGCTGAGAGTGTTCAAAGAAAACCCACCCTTTATCTAGTGGAACCTTCCAGCGAGCATCATAAGTGTACAGACCACAGCCCTTGCAATGGTATGTGCCCGTACGCGTTTCTTGCCACAATGGGCTTGTGCGTGGCTTCTCGGTGAATCCTTCGCGCAGAATTGCGAATTCGTCCTCGGTCAACCGAGACTGCCATTCTGCGTCGGTGTAGTTGATATCATATGAGAAGTCTGAAGTGCTGGCACGAGCAGGGACGCGGGCGGATGCAGCAGGTGCCAATGCTACAGCAGCACTGCCAGTTGCTGCCAAAAAGCCGCGGCGATTCAAACGGATCGGATTCGTCTTGGTCATGGGACTCTCCTTTATGTCTCTATTTCTAAATTGAGAATAAGCTTGGTCGGAGAGTTGGTATTTCAGGATTGAGTCAAACAATTACAGATCTATGCTAGTAGGAAATATATATATATCTATCAGTATGATCTAACTCGTTCGTGCAATGAGCTTTGGGTTCCGGTACCCGTTGCGTCAGTTGCCAAAATTGTAGCTTTCTTGAAGGGCATCTATTGAAGAGGTCGTGCAGATCTACTTCGATAGCCGTGTCTTCAGAAGACGTTCTACCTGACGAAAGAAATAAACCCTACTACATCAGTTTGGGTCGGAGGCGGCACCCCGCAAGGTCGGCCTACCTTAGATCCAATGTGCGAAGACGTTGGCATATACAAGTCGGCCAAAATACCGAACTTTTCTGAAAAAACTGCACAAGCAATCGAATAGAAAGCCGACTAAGTTGCGGCTGGTGCCTCCGCGAAACGATAGGATCAAATAGGGCCTTGTGTCTCGAAGACAGAGTCCCAGAGATCATCCCCGCAGGCATCACTTACCCACTGTCCTTCTTCCAAGACTTTGATCTCGTCTTTGAGGTGCGCGATCTGATCTCTTTGTGCTCTAACAGTACGCTCCAACTCTTGGATGCGTGCTGCGCTTGGCTGCAGCTCTAGTTTGGTATCATTCATAGTGACTTCTCCTTGATGTGATGTGCGTTCCGATAGGTTTAAACGCACAAACGAAAACTCTACTCTGGCTTGCGCAAAAGCATGACGGAGCCTTGGCCGCCATCGGCGCAGACCGATACGACCGCGTAAGAACCTGATGTTCGTTCGAGCAACTGTTTAGCCGCTTGGCTGAGTACACGTGCACCGGTTGCGCCAAACGGGTGGCCGATTGCGAGAGACCCGCCAGTCTGGTTCAACCTGTCAATTGGGAAGGCTCCTAAATCAGATGTCACGCCGGCCTTGTCGCGCAGGTAACTCGAGTCGGTGATGCCTTGTATGTTTGCAAGCACCTGTGCCGCGAAGGCTTCATGAATTTCCCAGACCGCAATGTCATCAAGGGTCAAACCGTGGGCGCTAAGAAGTTGTGGAATAGCGCGCGCCGGAGCCATGAGAATACCTTCTTCTTGATAGTCCATCGCCCCAAGGCGCCAGTCCACGATCTCAATCGCGTTCTGTTGCTCGATACCCAACCGCTCCAGGCCGGTTTCGTCTGCAACCCAAATCGCGGCGGCACCGTCTGTCAGCGGAGATGAATTCCCAGCTGTCAGCGTTCCTGACTCAGAGCGATCAAAGACCGGCGATAGGCTGTTGAGTTTTTCCAAAGTGCTGTCGGCGCGCGGGATCGTGTCTTGGCTGATGTCACCAAGCGGGATAATCAGATCATCAAAGAAACCGGCGTTCTGCGCAGCGATTGCGTTTTGATGACTTTCGAAAGCAATTTTGTCCTGATCGACCCGAGCGATGTCGAAGAATTTTGCTGTATCTTCGGTATGCTCCCCCATGGATCGCCCTGACAAGCGATTGGCCCAGCCTTTGATGGGGAGATTGAAATGCCCGGCATTCAGATCATTGACCATAACTAGTGCTGCTTGCGGGTCCTTCATGGCAAGGCCTGCAACTTGCTGCGCCACTTCGGGCTTAAGGGCAATCGGAACGTGGCTCATCGATTCCGCGCCGCCCACAAGAGCCAGATGCGATCCACCAAAACCTAACATGCCACTGGCCTGGATAACGGCCATCATTGAGGTTGAGCAGGCTAGAACGGAGGAAACCCCGGGTACAGTCGGATCTAGTTTCGCTTCAAGCCAAGCTTCGCGTGCAATGTTTGAGACATTAGCGCTTGGGATTACCTGACCCCAGGCGACGAAGTCGGGGAGGGATCGGTTGGCCATGGCTTGCATGACCGGGATCGAGAGCTCAATCGAGTTCAGAGAGACGAACTCAGCTCCAGCTTTTACAAAGGGCGTCCGAACGCCCGGGACGATATAGCGCTTCATGTCATTTCCTTTTCGGTATTCCCAAAGCCATGCACTGGTTCGACGCCAGTCGTGGCAACGCGATGAGTCCATTCCATCGCCGCGCTGCCACTTTGGTATGCCGCAGGCTGGATGTTTGACCCTAAGCCGCGCGGGCAGCTTTCACGTGAGGGAAATCGACTTCAACGTCGAAGACCTCGAACATGTAGTTGGTCAATACGTTGACCGCGACGTGGCTGACGATTTCGACCAGCTCGCCATCTGAATAGCCGGCAAGCTTGACCGCGGCGATATCCTGGGCATCTACCTGCCCACGGTTTTGGGCGACCTTCAGCGCAAACCGCACAGCCGCATCGGCTTTCGGGTCTGTCGACTTTCCTTCACGGTTTGCGGCAAGCTCTGCGTCGTCCATTTTGACGAGGTTCTTGCCGAGATAGGTGTGCGCGCTGTTACAGTAGTCACACCCATTGTGGTTCGCGATGGCCAACGCGATCCGTTCGCGCGTTGCTGCAGAAAGCGAGCCTTTGCCCAAAGCACCATTCAGGCCGAGATACCCCTCAAGCGCAGCTGGGCTGTTAGAGATTAGACGGAATCCGTTCGGAGCCGATCCGAGCATTTTTTCAACGCCTTTCAGCAGGCCCTGGCTGCCTTCAGGGGCGTCAGCGATAGTGGCGGGGGTTGGAATTCTTGACATCGTGTTTTCCTTTTTTAGCGTGATTGCGCTTAATGCGCGGGTTCTAGAGAGAGATAGAGATCTTGCGGCAAGAACTAATACCGGCAACTTGAAACTCATTATTCCGCGAATTGAGTATAATTTCTGCCGAGTAAGTCGTTTGCGGGAGACGGTGCGCTTCCTGAGGGGAGCCGGCCGGCTTCACCGCGAGCTTTGGTCGCTCATGCAAACAGTGCTTATTGCGCCTTCAATTGCTGGAACATGGTGGCAAGTTCTTCGACGTGCCACAGGCCCGAGATTTTCCCGTCCTTGAATTCCCAAAGCTCCATACCAGAGATATCGATGGCGTTTCCGGTTGCAGGAAATCCAAACATGTTTCCATCATGAGTCCCGACAAATTGCCAACGAACCAGTGCCTTGTCGTCTCCAACAGGAACGATGTAGTCGATGACGTGCTTGGAATCTGTTGATCCGGCAGCAAGTCCAGAAAAGAAAGTTGCCACGTCTTCGCCGCTCTTCAGTCCGCCCGTCGGCTGGGGGTCATGATCCTTGAACGTATCGGCAAAGAACGGCGCGAACTTGGTGGGATCAAACGGGCGCTCGTCGGCGGTTTCGTAGAATTCTGCCATTATTTCGACAGGTGTATCCGCTTCGGCAACGTTTGCTAGGAGAGCCAGTGATGTCGCGCTGATCAGTGTTACCAGTTCTTTCATAGTGTTTCCTTTCGATTCTTGGATTGGTTGGTGTTGTTTTTGTTGGCTTGATGTTCGGAGTTGGTTTTCGCACGCGCTGCTGGCTTGAGCGCGTGCGGATGATGGCGAGGTCGGAGGCTACGACCAGCTGTTGATGTGATCGGCGACGCTTGTGAGCTTGACGCCGAACGTGGTTT
>NZ_CANNCF010000006.1 GCF_947503045.1 uncultured Tateyamaria sp. | reverse complement strand
ACAGACGACAGTACTGACGAAACGACCGCGAAAATCGCTAAAAAACTCTTGCAATGCAGGAGCCACCCACAGAAGACATTCGAGCAGCGTGCAGCGAATTGGCTCTTCGTCACTCAAGGGATAAAAAAAAGTGACCCATCCGACATGGGTTTTGCCGGCGGTTTGGTGCTTTGGGTTGCGTGGTGTATGCAATGCATAGCACCCGCACGTAACGAAGCACTCGGAGGCGTGGCATGAAGTTTCTTGTGGAACATGAAGTCAAGAAGGGCGAGGGCATGATCGGGATCATGAAACGCGCCGGTCTCGACTCCAAGGACTGGAAGGTCGTCTACCAGAAAAGCTACAACGCGCATCTCAAGAAAGCCTACGGCAAGGTCGGCCACATCCGCCCGGGCGACAAGGTCATGTTGCCGGTGATGAGCCGCAAGGAGATGGATGATCTGATCGTGAAGATCGAAACCATGTCGAAGGATCTGACCAGCCTGATCGCGGCAGACCTCGCGACCTTGAGCAAGCTGAAGTCCCTGCGCCGGGTAAAGCGCGACAAGTGGAAGGCCTACAAAAAGATCAGGTCGGATATTCAGCCCAAACGCGAAAGCAAGAAGATCGCGGAGGAAATGACGAAACATTGCATTGAGGTTGATACGAAATCGACAACGGGGCTCGGGCAGGAGGTCAAGGCCATCGTCAATTGTGCCACGTTGTACGGGAATTCAAAGGCGTTCGTGAAGAACCTGAAGACGCTGGAAGCGGAATATGTGGTCAAGAAGCTGGATTCTGCGGTTGCGGACGCCGCGGTTGATGCGCTGGAAACCTCGGTCTTTGCCCGCCGTAAACTGGCAAGCGCCGCTGGCAAAATGATGCTGAAGGTCGAGAACGTTTTCCGAAAGATGCGGTATGATACTTACGGCTGAATTGGGCTTGATCCGTAAGGCGCGTGCGAGGCACGGCCTCCAGTCTCTGCGCTACTCCTTTCGCGCAACTGCTTTCTTTGGCGCACAAGCGCCGATCAGACCTCGTCGGTTCTCAAATAGTCTTGATGTGGACAAATGGGGTGTTCGATGGCTTTGGGCTGCGGTCTTTGGTGCCGCTGCAGCAGAGTGGTGTTTTGGCCCGTTTTAGGGACTTTGTGGTGAACACGCGCCGAACTGGCGGCTGCCATGGAAAAGGATGGGCAGATTGCCCATCCGACGCTTTGATCACTCTGCCGCTTTCAGGGGCGGGGTGTTGGCGAAGGGCAGTTCCGGCTGCTCGACCGCCGGGCCCGGTTCGTCGTCGAAATCCCAGACCAGTTCGCGGCTTTGCATTTTGCTGGTCTGGCGCGACAGCGACCAGTCGCGGGCGGCTTTGCTGGCGCGCCCCAGCGACAGTTTGGCCAGAAGCTGGCTGAGCCACATGGCGTAGGTCACGATCCACACCCGCATGGCCAGCAGCGATGGCGTCACGATCAGGGTCAGCACCGTCGCGATGCCGAGGCCGAATACCACGGCCGTGGCCAGTTGCTTCCACCACAGAGCGGTAGGGCTGTCGACCGTGTAGCCGCCACCGCCGAAATCGAGCGACAGGCCGAACATCATCGGCGCCAGACCGGCCATCGTGGTGATGGTGGTCAGCAGAACGGGGCGGATGCGGTCCTGGGCGGTGCGGATGATCGCCTCGATCCGGGGCATGTATTTCTCATATTCCTGATAGGTGTCGATCAGCACGATGTTGTTGTTCACGACGATCCCGGCCAGCGCCACGATGCCCGTGCCGGTCATGATGATCGAGAAGGCCTGATCCATCACCATCATCCCGATCAGCACACCCGCCGTGGACAGGACCACGGCCCCCAGCACCAGCAGCGCGTTGTAAACGCTGTTGAATTGCGCCAGCAGAATGATGAACATCAGCCCCAGTGCGCCAAGGAAGGCCTGCTGGAGGAAGGCGCCGGATTCGGCCTGATCCTCTTGATCGCCGGTCCATTCCGTCTCGATCCCCGCGCCGAAGGGGCCGGTGTCGAGCCATTTGGTCAGCTCTGCAATCCGCTCGTTCGGGTTGATGGGCACCATGCGCAGATCGCCCGCGTCGAGCGCCTCTTGCAGGTTCACGCCCTTGCCGGTCTCGTCAAGCGACAGCACGGCGTAAGTGGTGCCGTCCTCGGACGTGATCGACCCACTGGCCGAGGGGCGCAGGGTGGCGGCGATCACGTCGACCTCTTCGCCGTCGACCTCTTCGGTCATGACCAGCTTTTGCAAGCCATCCAGCACGTCGGCCTTCACGTCGAAATAGCGGACTTGATCGACCCGGTTGATCTGGGCGAGTTCGGCCACGGGCGTGCGGGTGATGAAGTTGGCCAGGGGCACGAGGCCGTCGCCTGTGCGCACCTTGAGCGTGTCGAGGGTGGACAGCACGCGGTCTTTTTCCGGCAGGCGGACGCGGATTTCGATTTCCTCATCCGAGGTGTCCACGCGCATCGTATCAAGCAGAATGCCGCGCGTGACCAGTTGCACCATGGCCCCGACGGTGGCGACATCCGCGCCAAAACGGCCCGCTTTTTCGACATCCACGTCGATCTGCCAGTCGATGCCGGGCAGGGGGCGGGTGTCTTCCATATTGAGCAGGCCGGGGGTGCGTTCAAAGGCGGCGCGCGCAACACCGGCGGCGACCATCAGGTCGGCCCATTCGTTGCCCTTGATGCGCAGATGCACGGGCTTGCCGTTGGCCGGGCCCTGCGACAGCGCAAGGGCCTCGGTGCGCACACCGGGGATCAGGGCGAGTTGTTCGCCGATCTCTTCCATCACGGTGTCGCCGTCGAATTCATGCGCCTTGATCTCGCGGGTGACGGTGTAGCCAAGCAGCGGAATGGTGAACCATGGCTCGGTCGCTTCGGGGCGTTCCTGCCAAGGGATGGTTTCGAGCTGGATCTGTCCGATGGCGTCGCGCGGGGCGTTGGCCCCGCCGGTGTTGGCGTTCAGACCGCCATTGCCGGCAAAGGCAAAGGCGCTGCGGATGCCGGGATGGCTTGTCACGACGTCCTCGGCCTGACGCAGCAGGGCGTCTTTTTCATCGAGGGACAGGTTGCCGCGCGCAAGCACGTAGACGATGGCCTGCTCGGCCTCGGTCTCGACAAAGAATTCGACGCCGCGGTTGTTGTTGATGAAGTAGATGAGGGTGGTGCCGACAAAGACAAAGACAACCGCGAGCATCGCGATGGGCATCAGTGGGTTACCCACGATCCCTTGGATGAAATAGCCAAAGCCCGAGCGCTGGTAGCCGGATTTGACCCGAGCGTTGCCTGACCCGAATACCCGCCGACCTGCCCAGATACCGGCCCAGCCCAGACGGACGCACAGCGCGCTTGCCGCAAGAAATGCCAGCATGAGGCCGCCTATGGCAAACCCGACAATCGCCAGCATCCCAAAGGCGATGCCGAAGACGGTGAGGAAGGTCGGCAACACCGATCCAAAGGTGTCCCGCTGATCCATGGTCGCAAATTCACCCTTGATGGCGCCTTGCAGCACAGGCAACAGGCCCAGCCCGGCCAACAGCGCAATGGCGAGGGGGAACAGCATGAGATGGGCGAGCATGGGCAGGCGGGCGATGCTGCCGCTGTTGGAGGAAATGGCGCTGGTGATCCGCCCCAGCACTCCGCCCATCACCGGCAGATAGATCAACGCCACGATCAGCGAGGCGGACAGAACGAAGATCAGTGTGACCGGCAGCATGCCCATGAACTCGCCCGGCACACCGGGCCAGAACAGCATGGGCAGGAACGCGCAAAGCGTGGTCGCGGTCGAGGAGACGACGGGCCAGAACATGCGCTTGGCCGCATCCACGTAGGACTGCATCGGCCCGGCACCTTCCTGTTGGCGCTTGTCGGCATATTCGACCACCACGATGGCGCCGTCCACCAGCATCCCCACGGACAGGATCAGCCCAAACATGACGATGTTCGATATCGAAATGCCCATGATCGCCAGCAGCACGAAACACAAAAGGAACGAGGTCGGAATGGCAAAGCCAACCAGCAGTGAGGCGCGCGGGCCAAGGGCGGCGAGCGAGACGATCATCACCAGCGCGATGGCGGTAAAGACCGAGCCTTGGAGCTGGGCCACCATCGAGGCGACTTCGCGGCTTTGGTCATTGGAGGTGCCGACATCGACGGCGGCCTTCAGCCCTTCGGGCCACTCGCCAGAGCGATCATCCACCAGTTCTTTCACCGCAGTGGCGGTGTCGATCAGGTTGAAGCCCTTGCGCTTGACCACTTGCAGGGCAACCGTGTCATTGCCGTTGAAACGGGCGGTGGACAACCGGTCCTCGAACGTCAGGTTGATCTGCGCCAGATCGCCAAGGGTGACCACGCGGTCGCCATTGGTCTTGACCGGCAGGTTGTAGATGTCGCTGACCTCGTCAAAAGAGGAGGGGATCTTGACCGCAAAGGCACCCTGATCGGTCTCGATTTCGCCCGCGGCGATCAGTTGGTTGTTGTTCTGCACCACGGTGATCAATTCGCCTGCGGTGACGTTGTAGGCCTCAAGGCGCAATGGGTCGATGATGACCTCGACCATCTCGTCGCGGCTGCCCACGATGCTGGCCTCAAGGACGGCATCCATGGCTTCGAGATCGTCTTGCAACTCTTTGGCAACGCGTGTGATTGTGCGTTCGGGGACAGGGCCTGTCAGGTTGACGATGATGATCGGGAATTCGGAAAAGTTGAATTCGTCCAGCGTGTAGGCCTCGAACCCGGCGGGGAATTCAGCCTCTGCGCCGTCCATGGCGTCACGCACATCGGCCATGACCTGCGTCTTGTTCCAGCCGAATTCGAATTCAAGCACGACATTGGCATAGCCTTCGGCCGCCGTCGCCGTCATCTTGTTCAGCCCGTCAAGGTCGGCCAGTTCGGTTTCCATCGGCTTGACCAGCAACGTCTCGGAGTCCGCGGCCGAAATGCCGGGGAAGGGGACCGAGATCACGAGGGTCGGGATTTCGATGTCGGGCTCACCCTCTTTGGGCAGGCTGATATAGGCCACTGTGCCGACGGTCAGGGACAGGATGATAAACGCCACCACCATCCGCGCACGGGAGGCGGCCCAGTCAACGATTCCGGTCATTGGGTTTGCTCCTGAAAGGTTGGGGCGACCTTGACGCCTGCGGTGACGAATTCCTGACCGACGACAATCACGTCCGCCTGATCCGGCAGCCCGGTCAGCCACACCCCTTGGGTGGTGTCGCGCAGCACCTCAACGGGCACAAAGACCACGTTGCTGTCATCGTCAATGGTGCGCAGGCCCAATTGCCCGTCCGCGTTCAGCGTCAGTGCGGACGATGGCAGCAGGTGCGCGCTGGACCCCGGTGCAGAGATCAGGATTTCCGCCGTCTGCCCGTCCCGGATGGCGAGATCGGCGTTGGGCACTTCGATTTCGACGCGGAAGGTGCGGGTGGTCGGATCGGAGGAGCGCGACAGGAAGGTGACCGCCCCGCCGATTTCGCTGCCCCCTGCGGCCAGTTCGGCGCGCGCCATGGCGCCGACGCTCACGCGGCTGATTTCGGTTTCGGGCACAAAGGCCACCAGTTTGATGGGGTCGAGCTGGATCACGGTGGCGCAGAGATCACCGGGCTGCAGCAGGCTACCCAACTCGGCGGTGTCGCTTTCCAGAAGGCCCGCGAAGGGCGCGCGGATTTCGAGCCGTTCGAGTTCCTTTTCTGCGGTGGCGACGGCGGCGGCGGCGCTTTCGATGCGCGCGTCTGCCGATTGCAGCCCTGCGGTCGCCGCCGAGACGCTTGATTTGGCCCCCTGAAGCGCGGCCTGCGCGGCAGCCAGGCTCGCATCCGCAGCCTTCACGCGGGTTTCAGCGGCAAAGCCACCTTCGCTCAGGCGGCGAGCCGCGTTCTGGTTCACGAGGGCCTCGTCGATGCGGGCCTGCGCCTCGACCACACGGCTTTCGGCCTCGGGCACGCGGCTTTCCGCTTCGATCTTGCTGGCGATGGCTTCGGCCAGACCCGCGCGCGCTTCGTTCAGGGCCGAGTCGCGGGTGCCGGGCGAGAGTTCGCACAGCAACTGGTCTTCTTCGATGAACGCGCCCTTGCGCAGGGGAGGCGACACCACGGTCGAAGATGTCTCGGCGCGCACGTCGACCTGACGCTTGGCCTCGGTCTGGCCGCGCAGGATCACGGCGCTGTCGATCTCGCGGGCGATGGATTTGACGGCCACAACCTTGATCAGCGCGTCGGGGTCAAAGACATCTTCTTCGACGGCCTCTTCGGTCTCCGCTGTCTCTTCTGCCTCTGTCTCGGTTGCATCGCCACCGGAGCGCTCGGCAAGGAAGGCAAGCGTCGAATCCCGCTCGATCACCCACAGGTACAAGCCTGCCGCAACCAGTATGGCCAGAATAAACGATACAACCCGCATCTTTGCTCTCCGTCAGGGTGACTTACGTGCGATGGCACGCGATTCACCCCGATATATGGTCCTTTACGACTAAACTAACCAGTTCAGATTACTTTTTTTCGTCAAATTTCGCAATCCTGCCGAAATGAGTGGCAGAAGAGGGGGCTTTGTCGCTCTTGGCTTGGGCGCGCGGGCGCGGTAAGAGGAGCGCGAAAACGAGGCGGGCGTGGGCACAATGCGCCGAAATACTGGGGAGCGCCGGGCGTGAGCGACACCGATAGTTTCATTGATGAAGTCAACGAAGAAGTGCGGCGGGACCGCCTCTATGGCTACCTGCGCAAATATGGCTGGGTTGCCGCCCTTGCCATCGTCGCCATCGTGGGGGCCGCGGGGTATAACGAATACCGTCAGGCTCAGGAGGTCGCCAAGGCGCAGGCCCTTGGGGATGCGATGCTTGAGGCGCTGTCGCGCAATGATGATGTGGCCCGCGCGGGCGCACTCGCCGACGTCTCTGCCGAAACACCGCAGGGCGAGGCGGTTCTGGCCTTTCTGACAGCAGGGGCGCAGGCCGAAGCGGGCCAGACCGAAGAGGCCGCGCAGACGCTGCAGGTTGTGTCCGGGAATGGCGAAGTGCCGCTGATCTATCGTCAGGTCGCCGCGTTCAAGGCGCTGATCCTGCAGGCTGACACGCTTGATATCGAACAGCGCCGCGCCGGGTTTGACGCATTGGCCGTGCCCGGTGTCCGCCTGCGTCTGCTGGCCGAAGAACAGCTGGCCCTGCTCGACATCGAAGAGGGCGATACTGACGCTGCGCTAACCAGATTTCAGGCCATCATGGACGACGCCGAAGTGACCTCAGGCTTGCAACGGCGTGCCCTACAGGCAATGGTGGCTTTGGGCGGCGCGCCACAGGCCACCGAGACCGCCGATGAAGGATAAGGGCACAGGCATGACACGCGGCACGGCAGTCAGACAGATCAATCTGCAGCGTTTCGTTTCAAAAGGCACATTGGCGGGCCTCGGCCTGGTCGGTGTGGCCCTGCTGAGTGCCTGTCAGGAACGTCAGGTCATCCTGCCCGGCCAGCGCGAGGCGGTGGATTCGGTTCTGACCCAGTCGCCATCGGCGGGCACCGAAGAGGCGACAGCCGTTGCGGATGCTGCCCGCGCTATCCAGCTGCCCGCACAGGTTGCCAATGCCGAGGCGGCCCAAAGCTTTGGCACACAGAACTTCCGCACCGATCACCCAAGCCTGAATGCGAACCTGACACAGGTGTTCGCCGTCAACATCGGCGCCGGGGACAACCGCAAGCACCGCATTGTGGCCGACCCCGTCGTGTCGGGGGGCCGCGTTTTTACGCTGGATGCAGAGACCACGGTCACAGCCGTGTCGACCTCTGGCGCGATCCTGTGGCAGCGCGATGTGCTGCCCGACGGGGCGGAGTCGGGTGATGCCACGGGTGGCGGCCTCGCCGTGGATGGCGACGTTTTGTATATTTCCAGCGGCTTTGGCGCGCTGACAGCACTCGAGGCCTCGACCGGGCGCACGATCTGGGTGCAGAACCTTGAGGCCACAGGCTCTGGCCGCCCCACGGTGTTTGGCGATCTGGTCTATATCATGGCCGGGGATGACACCGGCTGGGCGCTTAACAAGACCAATGGGCGCGTGGAATGGCAGGTCTCTGCCTCGGAAAGCCCCACAAACGTGCTGGGTGCGCCTGCGCCCATCGTTGTGGACGGGCTGACGGTGTTCTCTTTTGGCTCAGGCGAGATGCAGGCGGTGTTCCGTCAGGGCGGTTTGCGCCGCTGGGATGCGTCCGTGCTGGGCGAGCGCAAGGGCCGGGCCCTGTCGAAGTTCGATGACGTGACCGGGCGGCCCATTGCCGTGGACGGCGTGATCTATGCGGGCAACCAGTCCGGGCGCACCGTGGCAATGAACGCAGGCAGTGGCGGGCGCATCTGGACCGCAAACGAAGGGGCCGTGGACACGGTCCTGCCGGTTGCCGGCAGCGTGTTTCTGGTCAGTGACCGCAACGAATTGTTGCGGCTGGATGCCAGCGATGGCAGCCGCATCTGGGGCGTTAAACTGCCCAACTATGTGGCCAGCAGGCCCAGTCGCCAGTCCGAAGTCTTTGCCCATCATGGCCCCATCCTCGCCGGTGGGCGGATCATCGTGGCCTCGTCGGATGGTGTGCTGCGCAGCTTTGATCCCGTTTCGGGCGGGCTGACCGGCACGACCGAGATCCCGGGCGGCGCCTCGACCGCACCGGTTGTGGCGGGCCAGACCCTCTATTTGGTCAGCCGCAAGGGGCAGCTGGTCGCCTACCGCTAGGCGTTTCAGTCCTTTTCGCGGGCGCACATATGGTCTATGTGCCCCCTCTGACCCCGTTCGGACAAAACCCATGACCCTGACCCTCGCCATTGTCGGCCGCCCCAATGTGGGCAAATCGACCCTGTTCAACCGCCTTGTGGGCAAGCGCCTTGCGCTGGTCGACGACCAGCCCGGTGTGACCCGCGATCTGCGCGAGGGGGCCGCACGTCTGGCCGACCTGAAATTCACCGTGATCGACACGGCGGGTCTGGAAGAGGCCACCGATGAAAGCCTGCAGGGGCGCATGCGCCGCCTGACCGAACGGGCCGTGGACATGGCCGATGTGTGCCTGTTCATGATCGATGCGCGCGCCGGTGTGACGCCGACGGACCAAATCTTTGCCGAGATCCTGCGCAAACGCAGCAAACACGTGCTGCTGGCTGCGAACAAGGGCGAGGGCGCAGCCGCCGATGCGGGTGTGATCGAGGCCTATTCGCTTGGCCTTGGCGAGCCGATCCGCCTGTCTGCCGAACATGGCGAGGGGCTGAATGATCTTTATGCGCAGCTTCAACCCATTGCCGATCTCTATGCCGAAAAGGCGCGCAGCGAGGCCCCCGAGGTGGATGTCGATCTGGAGGACGCGGACGAGGACGATGTGGACGCCGTGCCCATGCCCACAAACGCCAAGCCCTTGCAGGTCGCCGTGGTGGGTCGCCCCAATGCCGGCAAATCGACGCTGATCAACCAGATTGTCGGCGATGACCGCCTGCTGACCGGTCCCGAGGCCGGGATCACCCGCGATGCGATCTCCCTGCGCACCGACTGGAACGGGGTGCCGATGCGCATCTTTGACACAGCCGGTATGCGCAAAAAGGCCAAGGTGCAGGAAAAGCTGGAGAAACTGAGCGTTGGCGACGGCTTGCGCGCGGTGAAATTCGCCGAAGTTGTCGTGGTGCTGCTGGATGCCGCCATCCCGTTCGAGCAGCAGGACCTGCGCATTGCCGATCTGGCCGAGCGCGAGGGCCGGGCCGTGGTTGTTGCCATCAACAAGTGGGACGTGGAAGAGGAAAAGCAGGCCAAGCTGCGCGACCTCAAGGAGAGCTTTGAGCGGCTGCTGCCGCAGCTCAAGGGCGCGCCGCTGATCACTGTGTCGGCCAAAACGGGGCGCGGCATGGACCGCTTGCATGACGCGATTCTGCGCGCCTACGAAGTCTGGAATCGTCGCGTCACCACGGCGCAATTGAACCGCTGGCTGACCGGCATGCTGGAGGCGCATCCGCCCCCTGCACCGCAAGGCAAGCGGATCAAGCTGCGCTACATGACGCAGGCCAAGACACGGCCCCCCGGGTTCGTGGTGATGTGCAGCCATCCCGACAAGATGCCGGAAAGCTATAATCGTTATCTTGTCAACGGGTTACGGCTCGACTTTGACATGCCGGGCACGCCGATCCGCATCTATATGCGCGGCCAGAACGATGCCAACCCCTACAAGGGCCGCAAAAAGGCGCCGCCCAGCAAGCTGCGCAAACATACGGATGGGCGGCGCGGCTAGGTTCGCACGGTGGCTGGACACCGGATTATTTTCCGCGCGCAGCCCGCAGCGTTGGTGCAACAAGCGCCGCAGCACCCGCCAGTGCCAGCAGTCCGACACCGGCAAAGCTGTTCTGTAGCCCCACGGCGATCAACGCCCAGATCACCGCGATGCCATAGGTGGGTGCAAACCCCAGCACCCATTGCATGGCCCAGGCCAACACGATGGCGCAGGCCACCATGACCCATGCGGCCAGCATCTGCCCCGTGACCCCGTAGCCTGCCAGTAACAGCCCAAGTGCCACGCAACTCGCCGCGCTCAGCCATCCGGCATACAGCCCCACGGGCCACGCAGCCGCCCATGCGTCACTGCGCGGCGCGCGCCACAGGGCCCACAGCGCACTCAGCAGCATCACCCAGATCAGCACCGTGGCCCAGACGGGGCTGCGCACCGCGACCGGCAACCACACCGCCCCGACGGCCAAGGAAATGGCCAGCGGCAGGCGCATCGCAGACCATTCCGGCGCATTCCAGCGCTTCCACACACCAAACCCGGCCCCGACAATCAGCCACAGGTAAATCAGGCCCCAGATCGCAAAGGCGTAGCCTGCGGGCTGCACGGGCGGGTCGATCTGCGGGATCGGGAACTGATCGGCGTCAAACCCGCCAAAACCCGGCACCCAAAAGGGCGAGGCCGCAAAGGCAATGGCGAGGAACAGGACAAGTGCGGGCATGGAATTCCACCGTTTACAATTCAGAACAGGTGCGCGACCCTTTGGAGCATAAATTAATGCTTTTGGCCGCATTTCAAGGACTTGGACCCCAATGACACGGATTGCGATCTTTTGCGACGGGACGTGGAATTCTGCGGACATCCAGGAAACCACCAGCGTGCACAAACTGCAACGCGCACTGGTCAATGACCCGGCCAAGGGACAGGTCGCGGCCTATTTCCCTGGGATCGGGACAAACACACGCTTTGACGGTCCGCTCAAACGACTTCTCAACACATATGGCGGTGGTGCCTTTGGCTGGGGGCTCGATGCCAAGGTCAAGGAGGCCTACCAGTTCCTCGCGCAGGCCTATCAGGCGGGGGACGAGATTTACCTGTTCGGCTTTTCACGTGGCGCTTTCACGGCACGTTCGCTGGCCGGCATGATCCGCAAATGCGGGATCATCGAAGACACCAGCCCCGAAGGCGTGAACGCGGCCTTTGAGCTTTACCGCAAGAAGGGTCAGCGCAACCGTCCGGACGCGCCCCATATTCAAGCCGCCCGGCGCGAGATGTCGCCGCGCTTTGCCACCTCTGCCAGCGATATGGCCTGGCGCAACGACACTTCGCGCCTCGTCGCCATCAACTACCTCGGCGTCTGGGACACCGTGGGCGCGCGGGGTATCCCCCCATCGTTGCTTGGGCCCGTCGCGTCGATGTGGAACCGGCAGTACAAGTTTCACGACATGGCCCTGTCCTCTTTGGTGCAATCGGCGCGCCATGCGCTTGCGCTGGACGAGCGGCGCAAGCTCTATAAGCCCGCCAAATGGGACAATCTGGACGGGCCGGACGGCCTGAACGAAGGCGACACCGGTCCCTTGCGGCCCTACCAGCAGCTTTGGTTTGTAGGCAATCACAGCATCGTCGGCGGATCGGGCGCCGAACAGCCCCTGTCGATGATTGCGCTGGACTGGGTGGTGCAGGGCGCCGGGCGGCTCACGCTCAATCCCGAGGAGAGATTCCCGCCCAGCGATCCGGACGCGTTGGTGGACGCGCCTTCGCTGAACGAGCGCTGGTCACTGTTGAAGAAATGGCGGCAAGGGCCTGTTCAGACTTGGGAAGTTCACCCCACGGTGCGCGAACGCCACAGCGGGCGCAGCGATTACAGGCCCAAATCCCTGCGCATTTAAGCCAGCTTTCCGTCCGCGCCCAACTTGGTCTTGCCGCCCAGATAAGGGGCCAGAACGCCCGGCAAAGTAACTGAGCCATCGGCCTGTTGACCATTCTCCAGCACCGCGATCAGGCAGCGCCCCACGGCGAGGCCGGAGCCGTTGAGCGTGTGCACGAATTGCGGCTTGCCGCCATCGGCGGGCTTGAAACGGGCATTCATGCGGCGCGCCTGAAAGTCGCCGGTGGTCGAGACGGAACTGATCTCGCGATAGGTGTTCTGGCCGGGCAGCCACGCCTCGATGTCGTAAGTGCGGCGCGCCCCAAAGCCCATGTCGCCGGTGCAAAGCACAATGGTTTTGTACGGGATTTCAAGGGCTTCGAGGATGCCTTCGGCGCAGGCCAGCATGCGTTTCTGTTCGTCCTCACTGGCATCCGGATGGGTGATCGACACCATCTCGACCTTTTCGAACTGGTGCTGGCGCAGCATCCCGGAGGTGTCGCGCCCGGCACTGCCTGCCTCGGAGCGGAAGCAGAGCGTGTGGGCGGTCAGCCGGATCGGCAGGGCACTGGCGTCAAGCACGTCGTCCGCGACCGTGTAGGTCAGCGGGATTTCAGAGGTCGAGGCGAGCCACATACCCTCGTGGGTCTGATAGCTTTCCTCGCCAAATTTGGGAAGTTTATCAGTGCCATACATGGCTTCCTCTCGCACGAGGACGGGCGGGTTGGCCTCGGTCAACCCGTTCTTGTCCACATGGGTGTCGAGCATGAATTGCGCGAGCGCACGGTGGATGCGTGCCACAGCGCCCGACAGCAGGACAAAGCGGCTGCCGGAGATCTTGGCGGCGGTTTCAAAGTCCATGGACGGGGCGACAGCGGGCAGATCAAAGTGCTCTTTGGGTGTGAAATCAAAGGTTTGGGGCGTGCCCCAACGCTTGATTTCGACATTGTCATCCTCGTCCGCGCCGTCCGGCACATCGTCGGCGGGCAGGTTGGGGATGCGGGACAGGGCGTCGGTCAGCCGTGCATCGAGTGCTTTCGCTTCGTCCTGCATCGTGCTGATTTCGCTTTTCTTTTCGGAGATGAGGGCGCGCAGCCGTTCGAATTCGGCCTCGTCGCCGCGGCCTTTGGCAGCGCCGACCTCTTTACTGGCCTTGTTCTGTTCGGCCTGCGCGGTTTCGGCGGCAAGGATTTTGGCGCGCCGCGCCTCGTCCAGCGCCAGCAATTCAGACGACACCGGCGCGTCCCCACGGCGCGCGAGGGCGGCGTCGAAGGCTGCGGGATTTTCGCGAATGGCGCGGATGTCGTGCATGGCTCTGGTCCTTGGATCAGGGTGGGGTGATGTGGGTCATATGCCCGATTGTGGGGCCCGGGAAAAGGGGCGGAATCGGTGTGCACCATGTGTGCATACACCGTGCACAGGGCGTGCACCGGTTTGGTGTATTTTTTGTTAGGGGTTATTTGTCCCAGCCGGAAGGGAGGGTGGCTTGCCAAGCGCGCCATTGGTCAAAGAATTCGGGATCATCTTTTGTGTCGAGCCAATGATCCGGCTTCTGCACACCCTCCGGTCGGATCACGGACACATCGCCGAACATATCCTCCAGATGTTCGGCAATTTCTGGTAGGGTGGTAAAATCAAACTCTCTCACCACTGCACCTCGAAGAGTAGCAGTGGTGAGAGAGGTTTCTGCGTCAAACTGCGCGCCCCCGAGGTTCGCCCCCTGCAACTGCGCGCCCCAGAGGTTCGCCCGCTGCAACTGCGCATCCCCGAGGTTTGCCCCCTGCAACTGCGCGTCCCAGAGGTAAGCCCCCTGCAACTGCGCATCCCCGAGGTTTGCCCCCTGCAACTGCGCATCCCCGAGGTAAGCTCCCTGCAACTGCACGTTTTGGAAAAGACCCTGTTTGAAGTTCAGATCTTTGAGATCGCACTTTTGTAGGTTCGCCCCGCGCAGGTCGATTTCGCCGTTTTCCAAGGGCGCATCGGCATGTTCGTGCAGCCGGCCCAGCGTTTGCGCGGCCTTTTCCATGTCCGAGCGCGGTTTGGGCAGAGCGTCTACCCAATCCTTCCACGCATCAGGCTTTGTGTCTTTGGGTGGTTCCTGTGCCGGCACCTCGGCGCTGAGTTCGCGGACGTAGACGGACAGCAGGCGGGCGATACGCGGGGTTTCGGCGTTGTTTTCACGCGCCAGTCCTTCGAGCCGGTCGATGGCGGCGTTGCGTTGGACGATGTCATCTTGCCAGATAATATGGCGCTGACCGTCTTCGTCCCTTTCCGTCACCTGCCTGCGTGCATACAGCCCCTCGGTGGCTGCGTTGATCTTTTCATTGAACAGGGACTCGGTCGCCGTCTCAGTCTGCTTTTGTGTCATACGCAGGCGGATCACCGTCAGTGGCAATGCAACCACCGCGCCCAAGACAGTTGTGAGACCAGCGAGGCGTAGGACGTGGAATAGAAATCCTTCCCGCATCTCTTCGGCCGTCATGCCTTCGGAGAATGGCAGGGCAATTGTGCCCAGCATCAGGACCGCCAATCCGACAGCTAGGATTGCCGCGATTGTCGTGTAGGCGATCGTGCCTGCGATGATCAGGACCGGGGGCAGGCCGGCGAGGCCCAAACCATCACGTATGCGGGTGAGTGTGTTTGGCTTGGTCTCGGCCGTTGGCAACGTGATCGCGATGAGCCACGAGGCGACGAGCAGCCCGATCAGGCCGCCGACACCGTAGACAAGCGGGCCGGGGAGGGAGATGTCTATCGTGTCGTTCATCCCGCCACCTTGACGCGAAACCGCGTCTTGCAAAAGACCTTTGGCCGTTTTGCGCCGCAACAACCACGCCAAACTGACCCTTTGTACCTTGCGCCCGTCCGCCCTCGACCATAGGTTCTGCCAAACTCTGCGACGGGCGTGATTTGCCCCAAGATTTAAGGACATCTCAATGGAAGCCTTTGGCCAGTTCATCCCCCTGCTTCTGATCTTCGGGATCATGTATTTCCTGCTGATCCGCCCTCAGCAAAAGAAGGTGAAGGAGCATGCGGCCATGGTCAGCGCCCTGCGCCGTGGCGATCAGGTGGTGACCCAGGGCGGCCTCATCGGCAAGGTCACCAAGGTCAAGGATGACAACGAGATCGAGGTCGAGCTGGCCGAGGGCGTGAAGGTCCGCGTGGTGCAGTCCACCATCGCCACGGTTCTGTCCAAGACCGAGCCAGCCAAGTAATGCTGCAGATCGAGGGTTGGAAACGCGTTCTGATCTGGGCGACCGTCGCCCTTGGTCTGATCCTGGCGCTGCCGAACGGGTTTTATACCCGTGTCGAGGGCCACAATGATGCCGCGCAAGCCATTGAATTGGGGGCGGATACGCCTGAAAATCAGGCCGCACTCGCGCAGTGGCCCACGTGGATGCCGTCCAGCCTTGTGAACCTCGGCCTTGATCTGCGCGGCGGGGCCCATTTGCTGGCCGAGGTGCAGGTCGAGGATGTCTATGCGAGCCGGATGGAGGCCAGTTGGCCCGAGATCCGCGACGCGTTGCGTCCCGAACGCGCCACCATCGGCACGATCCGCTTGCAGCAGTCCCCGCCGGACGAGTTGCGCGTGCGCATTTCCGAGCCTGCCGGCATGCAGCGCGCCTTGCAGATCGTGCGTGGGCTGGCCCAGCCGGTGCAGACCCTGACCGGGGTGGGGGCCAATGATATCGAGGTCCGCGCGGATGGTGAGAACACGATTGTCGTCACCCTGTCTGATGCCGAAAAGCTCGCCAGTGACGAGCGCACCGTGCAGCAAAGCCTTGAAATCGTGCGCCGCCGGATTGACGAGGTGGGCACCCGCGAGCCGACCATTCAACGTCAGGGGGCGCTGCGGATTCTCATTCAGGTGCCCGGGATTGGCTCGGCCGCTGAGTTGAAGGCGATCATCGGTACAACCGCGCAGTTGACATTCAATCCGGTGGTGAGCCGGACGTCGGATGCGTCCCAGGCACCCGGTATCGGCAACAAGCTAGTGCCGTCATTGGATGAGCCGGGGCTGTTTTATATTTTGGAAAGCGCGCCCGTGGTGACAGGCGAGTGTCTGGTAGATGCGCAGCCGAGTTTTGATCAGAATGGCAGCCCTGCGGTTTCCTTCCGTTTCAACACCCAATGCGCGAGGATTTTCGGGGACTATACGGCTGAAAACATCGGCTCTCCGTTTGCGATTGTGCTCGATGACAAGGTGGTCAGCGCCCCTGTGATCCAGAGCCACATTCCCGGCGGATCGGGTATCATCACCGGCAATTTCGATGTCGAAGAGTCCACCAATCTGGCTGTACTGTTGCGCGCCGGGGCCTTGCCTGCGCAGCTGACATTTCTTGAAGAGCGCACCATTGGCCCGGAACTGGGGCAGGACAGCATTGATGCGGGCAAGATCGCGACGATGGTCGCCTTTGCCGCGGTTCTGGTGTTCATGTTCCTTAGTTACGGGCTGTTCGGGCTGTTTGCCAATGTCGCGCTGATCATCAATATCGGGCTGATCTTTGGCCTGCTCAGCCTCATCGGGGCCACGCTGACCTTGCCCGGCATTGCAGGGATCGTGCTGACCGTGGGGATGGCGGTCGACGCCAACGTGCTGATTTTCGAGCGTATTCGCGAAGAGCTGAAATCGGCCCGTGGTCCGGCGCGGGCCATCGAGTTGGGCTATGAAAAGGCGCTGTCGGCCATTCTGGATGCCAACATCACCACGTTCATCACGGCTGTGATCCTGTTTGCCATGGGCTCGGGCCCGGTGCGGGGTTTTGCGATTACGCTGGGCCTCGGGATTTTGACATCGGTGTTCACGGCGATCTTTGTGACGCGTTTGCTGATCGTGATGTGGTTTGAACGGCGCCGTCCGAAAACGATTGAGGTTTAAGTGATGCGTTTGAAACTGATCCGCCAAGATACCTCATTCGATTTTTTCAGCCGCTGGAAGCTGTGGCTGGGGATTTCGGCGCTGATGGTGGTGATCGGTTTTGCCTCTTTTGCCATTCAGGGCCTCAATTTCGGCATCGATTTCCGGGGCGGGACAACGATCCGTACTGAAAGCACGCAACCCGTGGATATCGGGGTCTATCGCGAGGCGCTGGCGCCGCTGGAGCTGGGTGACATTTCGATCACCGAAGTGTTCGACGTCACGTTCCGTGCCGACCAGAATGTCACGCAGATCCGGATTGAGGCGCAGGAGGGCGACGAGGCTGTGCAGGGCCAGTTGATCCAAGACATTGGCGTTGCCCTCAAGGCCGCCGATCCCGGCATGGTGCTGCCTTTTCCAGCGGTGGAATCCGTCGGCCCGAAAGTCTCGGGCGAGTTGATCAAGACGGCGGCGCTGGCCGTGGTTTTGGCCATTGGCGCGGTTTTGATCTACATCTGGTTGCGCTTTGAATGGCAGTTTGCGCTGGGGGCGGTGGCGGCACTGATCCATGACGTGATCCTGACCATCGGGGTGTTTTCCGAACTGCAGATCAAGTTTGATCTGGCCATTATCGCAGCCTTGCTGACGATTGTCGGTTACAGTCTCAACGACACGGTTGTCGTCTTTGACCGCGTGCGGGAGAACCTGCGCAAGTACAAGAAAAAGCCCTTGAACGAAGTTCTCAACATCTCGATCAACGAGACTCTCAGCCGGACCCTGATGACCTCGGTCACCACGTTGCTCGCGCTCATTGCGCTTTATGTGCTGGGCGGGGACGTCATTCGCGGTTTTGTCTTTGCGATGATCTGGGGTGTGATCGTGGGGACCTATTCGTCGGTCTTTGTGGCCTCGACCATCCTGTTGTGGCTGGGTGTCAAACGCAACTGGGACAAGCCTGATCCCAATGTGGGCAACCAATACGCCAACATAGATGCCTGACCTTTTGGCCACCGCCCTGGCCTTGCCGGGGGTCTGGTGGCTGGTGGGTGCTATTGTTGCAGCGGGGCTGGTGCGCGGGTTCACCGGCTTTGGCTCGGCCCTGATCATCATGCCGATGGCCAGTTCCGTGCTGGACCCGTTTGCGGCCCTTGCCTTTCTCACCGTGGTCGAGTTCTGGGGCCCATTGCCCAACCTGCGCGCGGCCTGGCGCGACGGCACCCCGCGCGAGGCGGGGCTGTTGCTGGTGGGGGCGGCGGTGGGTCTGCCGCTGGGTCTGTTGGGGCTGTCGATGCTTGATCCGGAAATCTTTGGCTGGTCGGTGTCGATCACTGTGATGATCCTGCTGGTGCTGGTGATGTCGGGCTGGCGCTGTGCGGGCAGCCTGCGCCCCGGTGGTGTGGTCGGGATAGGCACGATGGGCGGGTTTCTGGGTGGCATTGCCGGTGTGCCGGGGCCGCCGGTCATCATGTTCTACATGGCCAGCGCACAGGCCATTGCGGTGATCCGCGCCAATTTCCTGCTCTACCTTCTGGGCATTGATGTGCTGATGATCGTCTTGTTCCTCGGCTTTGATCTGCTTGATCCGCTGGCCCTCACCGTGGGGTTGCTGTGCGCGCCGCTTTATATGTGTGCCAATGTGCTGGGCGCGTGGCTGTTTGATCCCCGCTCGGAGCGACTTTTTCGTGCGGTGGCCTATATCGTGATTGCGGCTGCGGCTATTGTGGGCCTGCCTGTCTGGAGTTGATGCCATGCGCCTGAATGAGATCACCTATACCGATGCCAAGCCGGTCGAGGGCTATGGGCCGGGGTTTTTCCGCATTGGCGGCGAGGTAATCGAGGGCGGCGTGCTGACGGGCCCTGAGGGTACGGGGCCTTGGGGTGGTTATGAGGACGGGGCGGCTTTGCTTGCGCTGGCGGGCAAGGTTGATGTGCTGTTTGTCGGCACGGGCGCCGAGATTGCCCATATACCCGGCCACTTGCGTGATCAGTTGGACGGGGCGGGCATCGGGGTTGAGGTCATGTCATCGCCCTCGGCTGCGCGCACTTACAACGTGCTTTTGAGCGAGGGGCGCCGCGTTGCCCTGGCGATGCTGCCTGTCTGAGAGGGCGAGGGGGGCCAGCCCCCCGGCGCTGGCGCGCCTCCCCCCGGAGTTTATTTGGCCAAGTGAAGTTGCATGGGGGGCTTTTGTGCCCTGTCATGTTCCGGTAGCGATATCGTCATGGAATTGAGCGTCACTGATCTGGCCGTGGGCCGAGGGGGCATCCCGTTGCTGGCGGGCCTGTCCTTTGGCCTTGCGCGGGGTCGTGCGCTGGTGCTGCGTGGCCCGAACGGGTCGGGCAAGACGACGCTGCTGCGCACCGTGGCCGGGTTGCAGCTGCCGATGGCGGGTCGCGTTGAGGTGGGCGAGGACAGTGTGGCCTATGCCGCCCATGCGGACGGGCTGAAGGCGGCGCTGAGTGTCGCCGAGAACCTGCGGTTCTGGGCGGCGGTGTTCGGGCAGAGCGGGATTGACGCGGCCTTGCGCGCTTTTGATCTGGAGCCGCTGGCGGAGCGCCGGGCCGGGCAGTTGTCGGCAGGGCAAAAGCGGCGGTTGGGGCTGGCGCGGCTGGTGGTCACGGGCCGCCCGCTTTGGGTGCTGGATGAGCCGACAGTGTCGCTGGATGCGGCCTCCGTCGCGCAGTTTGGTGCCGCGGTGCGCGCCCATCTGGGCCACGGTGGTGCTGCGCTGATCGCCACGCATATCGATCTGGGCCTTGAGGCGGATGTGCTGGACGTGACGCCCTACCGTGCGGCGGCGGATGCGATGGCGGCAACGGATGAGGCGTTCCTGTGAGGGCGCTGTTTCTTCGTGATCTGGTGCTGGCCTTGCGCGCCGGGGGTGGCTTTGGCCTCGGGCTCGCGTTTTTCCTGATTGTGGTGGTGCTGGTGCCGTTTTCGGTGGGGCCGTCGTCGGAACTGCTGGGCCGCATTGCGCCGGGGGTTTTGTGGCTGGGCGCGCTGCTGGCGTGTCTGTTGTCGCTGGACCGGCTGCTGGCGGTGGATTGGGAGGACGGAGCGCTTGATCTGCTTGCGACCTCGCCCTTGCCGTTGGAAGGTGTGATCGCGGTGAAGGCTGCGGCCCATTGGGTGACCACGGGCCTGCCGCTGGTATTGGCCGCCCCTGTGCTGGGGGTGTTGCTGAACCTCGCCCCACAAGGCTATGGCGTGTTGGTTCTGAGCCTTGCGCTTGGCACGCCCGCGCTGTCGATGATTGGTGCCTTTGGGGCGGCCCTGACTGTGGGGATCAAGCGGGGTGGGCTGCTCATGTCGCTGCTGGTTCTGCCGCTTTATGTGCCGACGCTGATCTTTGGAGCAGAGGCCGCGCGCCGTGCGGCTGAAGGGCAGGATCCGGCGACGCCGCTGCTCTTTCTGGCGGGGATCACGGCAGGCGTTCTGGCCTGCATGCCTTTTGCGGCGGGGGCAGTGTTGCGGGTCAATTTGCGGTAACGGGGATTTGGATTGAGAAGGGCGGGCCTAGGCCTTAGATAGTCGACATGTCACTTTGGGAATATGCCAATCCGGTCAAGTTCTTGGGTCTGAGCGAACGGGTCATGCCGTGGCTCTGGGGCTTTGCCGCCGCGTGCCTTGGTGTCGGGCTGATCTGGGGGTTTTTCTTTACCCCGGATGACTTCCGTCAGGGATCGACCGTCAAGATCATCTACCTGCATGTGCCTGCGGCCTTCATGGCGATCCAGGCCTGGTTCATGATGCTGGTGGTCTCACTCATCTGGATCATTCGCCGCCATCACGTGTCGGCCCTTGCGGCCAAGGCCGCCGCCCCCGTGGGCGTGGTCATGACGCTGATTGCGCTGGTGACCGGCGCGATCTGGGGCCAGCCGATGTGGGGCACGTGGTGGGCGTGGGATCCGCGCCTGACCTCGTTCCTGATCCTGTTCCTGTTCTACCTTGGCTATATCGCCCTTTGGGAGGCGATCGAGGACCCGGACACGGCGGCTGATCTCACCTCGATCCTGTGCCTTGTGGGCACGGTTTTTGCGGTTCTGAGCCGTTATGCGGTGAACTTCTGGAATCAGGGGCTGCATCAGGGCGCATCGCTGTCCTTGGACAAGGAAGAGAACGTGGCGGACGTGTTCTACATCCCGCTGCTGGTCTGCATGGCGGGGTTTGTGCTGCTGTTTCTGGCCCTTGTGTTTTACCGCACGGGCACCGAGATCCGGGTGCGCCGGACCCGTGCGCTGATCGCGCGTGAGGGGCGGGGCGCAGCTGCTCAGGTGGAGGGCGCATGATCCCTGATCTTGGAAAATACGCGGATGCGGTGCTGTCGGCCTATGCGGTGTCGATTGCGCTGTTGGTGGGCATCGTGGCCCTGAGCCTGTGGCGCGGACGGCGGGTGCGGGCGCAAATGGTCGAGGCCGAGAAACGGGCAGGGCGCAATGGCTAAGGTCTCGCCGCTGATGCTGGCACCCATCGGCATCTTTGCCGGGTTCGTGGCGCTGGCCGCCGTGGGCATGTTTCGCGACAATCCCAATGAATTGCCCTCGACCCGGCTGGGTGGGCCGGCACCTGAACTAACGAGCGACACGCTGGGCGATCTGCCGGGTGTCACGCCTGAGATGCTGGCCAGCGGAGAGGTGACGTTGGTGAATTTCTGGGCCTCGTGGTGCCCGCCCTGCCGGGCCGAACATCCGAAGCTCTTGGAGATGGCCGCCGAGGGTGTGCCGATCATCGGCGTGAATTTCCGCGACACCGAAGGGGCGGCGACACAATATCTGGACGAGGACGGCAATCCCTTTGTCGGTGTCGCCTTTGACCCTGCGGGCCGCTCGGCCATCGACTGGGGTGTGACGGCCCCGCCCGAGACCTTCATTCTGGGGCGCGACGGGACGGTGCTGTTCCGCTATATCGGCCCGCTGGTGGGGTCGGATTACCAGCAGCGCTTTGTCCCGGCGCTGCAAGAGGCGCAGGCGCAAGAATAACGCCCGAACATTCACATGTCCGGGCGCGCTGCGTGCTGAAAAGTCTTTAACTTATGCTTTGCGGCGACGGTGCATGAACGCCATCAGGCCAAATCCACCCACCAGCAAAGGCAGGCTTGCCGGTACAGGCACGGCTGGCACCACGTTGAACCGGAAATTGTCGACAGCACCCGATGCGCCACGGGTGTCGGTTGCGCTGCGCTGGAAGAACACGGTGATCGTGTCGTTCTGGGTCAGCAGGGCGGTCGAGGCGAAATCGACCGAACCGGTTGTGTTATCAAAAGCGCTGCCATTGCCATTGTCCACGGTGCCCAGCAGCTGTGCGCCGAAGTTGAACAGGTAAAAGCCGTCATCCAGAGCGGATGCGCCTGTCCATTCCAGCGTGATGTCGGTCAGCAGGGTCAGCGTCAGAAAGCTGGTGTTGGCGTCATCGTCGGGGCGACCGGGATTGCCGGCTTCCTGCTGGATCAGGACGTTGCCCGCCACGCCTTCGGCATTCATCTGGTTGAACACTTCGAGGTCGGCATCACCGGCACAGCCATTAGTGCCAAAGCCGTAGCTGCAGGTTGTGTCAAACAGGCCAACGCCCGCACCACCGCTTGATTCAACGCGCCAGGTCACACCGCTGTCGGTAAAGTCGCGGGGGCTGGAAATGGTTTGTGTGGCCGAGCTGTCGAGACTGGCGACTTCGGCCGCGTTGGTCGGATCAGCATCGAAGTCGAGGACATAAGTTGCAGCAGATGCGGCAGAGCCCATCACGGCAAAAGTGACGGCAGAGAGAATTATACGTTTCACGGAACCCATCCAAATCTTAACAGAAACTTAACCTACCATGTGGACAGGGGGGGTGTCCAAGTTTTGCCATGTTTTGGTGTACTTAAAACCGGAGCGAGAATCATTTCCCGCCATGCACGAAAATTGTTCGCTCGGCGCGAGAAAACGCGCAGGCACCCAAAGATTGTTTCCCGGAATGATGGCGCGAATCGGGCGCTGTGCTCAGGCGATTCGCATGAAAAAACCCGCCGGGGGCGGGTTTTTCCGGTCTTTTGATGTGGCGCGTGAGGGGCCGGATCAGGCCGCCTGAGCAAGGTTGCGCAGCACGTAATGCAGCACGCCGCCATGCTCGATATATTCGATCTCGATCGCGGTATCGATCCGGCATTTGAGCTGGATTTCTTTCGTCGACCCATCGGCCATCTGAATCGTGCACGGCACCACTTCGAGCGGCTTGATGGTGTCGAGGCCGGAGATGGAGACCGTTTCCTCACCCGTCAGGCCCAGCGATTTGCGCGTGTCCCCACCGGTGAATTCGAACGGGATCACACCCATGCCGACAAGGTTCGAGCGGTGGATACGCTCAAAGCTTTCAGCGATCACCGCCTTGACGCCCAGCAGGGCCGTGCCCTTGGCCGCCCAGTCGCGGGACGAGCCTGCGCCGTATTGTTCACCGCCAAAGATCACCAGCGGGGTGCCCGCGTCCTGATGCGCCATGGCCGCGTCAAAGATCGAGGTCTGCTGCCCGTCGGGGCCCTTGGTATAGCCACCCTCGACGCCGTCCAGAATCTCGTTCTTGATGCGGATGTTGGCGAAGGTGCCGCGCATCATGATCTCGTGGTTGCCGCGACGCGAGCCGTAGGAGTTGAACTCGCGCGGGGCGACCTGACGGTCCATCAGGTACTGGCCTGCCGGTGTGCTTTCCTTGAACGACCCGGCGGGCGAGATGTGGTCGGTTGTGATCATGTCGCCGAGAATGGCGAGAACTTTGGCGCCCGAGATATTCGAGATCGTGCCCGGCTCTGCCCCCATGCCCTGGAAGTAGGGCGGGTTCTGCACGTAGGTCGAGGTCGGCGGCCAGTCATAGGTCAGCTCGTTCGTGGTTTCGACGCCCTGCCATTTCTCGTCGCCCTTGAAGACATCCGCATATTTGGTCTGGAACGCCTCGCGGGTCACGGTGGCCTCGACCAGTTCCGCGACCTCCTGGCTGGAGGGCCAGATGTCTTTCAGGAACACGTCATTGCCGTCCTTGTCCTGCCCGATGGCGTCTTTGGACAGGTCGATGTCGAGCGTGCCGGCCAGCGCATAGGCCACCACAAGCGGGGGCGAGGCGAGGTAGTTGGCGCGCACGTCCGGCGAAATTCGCCCCTCGAAGTTGCGGTTGCCCGACAGAACAGCCGTCGCGACCAGATCGCCATCGGCGATGGCCTTGCTGATCTCGGGTTGCAGGGGCCCCGAGTTGCCGATGCAGGTGGTGCAGCCATAACCGACGAGGTTGAAGCCGATCTTGTCCAGATCGTCCTGCAGTTCCGCCGCCTCAAGATAGGCCGAAACCACCTGAGAGCCGGGCGCGAGTGAGGTTTTCACCCATGGCTTGCGGTTGAGCCCCAATGCGGCGGCCTTGCGCGCCACGAGGCCCGCGCCGATCATCACGTACGGGTTCGAGGTGTTGGTGCACGACGTGATCGAGGCGATCACGACCTTGCCCGACTCCATCGCGTAATCTTCGCCTTCGACCGGCACCTGTTTGCCCATGGGGCGCTTGAAGGTCTCTTCCATCTCGCGCTTGAACGCGGCCTTGGCATCTGTGAGGGCCACGAAATCCTGCGGGCGTTTGGGGCCCGAGATCGCTGGTACGATGGTGCCCATGTCCAGATGCAGGGTGTCGGTGTAGATGGGGGCGTAGTCGTCGCCGCGCCACATGCCGTTTTCGCGGGCATAGGCTTCGACCAGCGCGATGCGGTCCTCGTCGCGGCCTGTGTTGCGCAGGTAGCGCAGTGTTTCGCCGTCAATCGGGAAGAAGCCGCAGGTGGCGCCATATTCGGGGGCCATGTTGGCGATTGTCGCGCGATCCGCGAGCGGCAGGCGGTTCAGGCCCTCGCCGTAGAATTCGACGAATTTGCCCACCACACCTTTTTCGCGCAGCATTTCGACAACCTTCAGAACGAGATCGGTGCCGGTGGTGCCTTCCATCATGGTGCCGGTCAGCTCGAAACCGATGACTTCGGGGATCAGCATGGAAATGGGCTGGCCAAGCATGGCGGCCTCGGCCTCGATCCCGCCAACACCCCAGCCAAGGACGGCGGCGCCGTTGACCATGGTGGTGTGCGAATCCGTGCCGACCAGCGTGTCGGGATAGGCCACCTCGACCCCGTTCTGGTCGGTGTCGGTCCAGACCGTCTGGCTGAGATATTCGAGGTTCACCTGGTGGCAGATGCCGGTGCCGGGGGGCACAACGCGGAAGTTGTTAAAGGCGCTCTGACCCCATTTGAGGAAGGTGTACCGCTCCATATTGCGTTCGTATTCGCGGTCCACGTTCATCTGGAAGGCACGGGGGTTGCCGAATTCGTCGATCATGACCGAGTGGTCGATGACCAGATCGACGGGGTTC
The DNA here is from genome assembly GCF_947503045.1 of uncultured Tateyamaria sp. Taxonomy (GTDB): domain Bacteria; phylum Pseudomonadota; class Alphaproteobacteria; order Rhodobacterales; family Rhodobacteraceae; genus Tateyamaria. Next base: position 124,146 of record NZ_CANNCF010000006.1, on the reverse strand, counting down.
AGCGGGTTGATCTGTTCGGCGTCACCGCCAAGGCTGACGATGGCGTCGCGCATGGCAGCAAGGTCGACGACCGCAGGCACACCGGTGAAATCCTGCAACAGTACGCGGGCGGGGCGATAGGCGATTTCCCGCGGGTTCTGGCCACCCTTGTCGGCCCAGGTCGCAAATGCCTTGATGTCATCGGTGCTGACCGTCTTGCCGTCTTCAAAGCGCAGCATGTTTTCCAGCACCACCTTGAGGGCCGCCGGCAGCTTGGTGAAATCGCCAAGACCGGCCTCGGTTGCAGCGGGGATGGAGTAATAGTCAATGGACTGTGCACCAGCGGTGAGCGTCTTGCGCGTTTTTGCGGAGTCGTGGCCAACTGTGATGGGCATGGGGGAATCCTTTCCTTGCGGCGGCGGGGGGCAGTTTGATCACCTCATGCCTTAAGCGGGGCATTGGTTCAACTGGAATTGAGCCGCTTGTGACGTTTTTGTATACCGTGGTGTACCGAAAATGAAGGCTGTGTCCAAAATCGCGCTGTCACATATCCTCAACAAACATTGATTGGCGCATTACGAGCGGCTTTCGTATGTGGGTAGGGTATCGCAAAACACGATCAAATCACAAATCGGGCTGCCTCAATGAAATATCTGATCCCTCTGGTCTTTGCCGTCTTCGGCACGTTCAGTGCCCCTGCCACGGCGCAATCGCCGGTGGTTGTCGAACTGTTCACCTCGCAGGGCTGTTCGTCCTGTCCGCCGGCAGACAAGCTGATGCACGAGCTGGCCAAGCGGGATGACGTGATCGCGCTGGCGCTGCATGTGGATTACTGGGATTACATCGGCTGGAAAGACGAGTTCGCGAACCCGTCCTATTCGGACCGTCAACGTGGATACGCGATGGAGGCCGGGCGTCGCTCGGTCTACACCCCGCAGATGATCATCAACGGCACCACCGACATTGTCGGTGCGCGGCCCATGGACCTATCCAAGGCGATTTCCGAACATCAGACAAAAGCCTCTCCCGTGACGCTGACCGCCGTGCGATCCGGTGATGTGGTCACGATCAAGGCGACAAGCACGCAACCCAATGCCGAGATGCTGGTGCATATGGTGCGCTATCAGCCTGAGCGCACGGCCCGCATCACCCGCGGCGAAAACGCAGGGCACACGCTGGCCTATGCCAATGTCACGCAGGATTGGAAAATCCTGCAGCAATGGGACGGGGTCACCGATCTGGAGCTGGACGCGCAGGCCCCCGGTGACATTCCGGTTGTGGTGATGGTGCAGGAAGGGCGGCACGGCGCGATCCTTGCTGCGGCGCAGATTCGCTAATATTTCAAACTTGAACTGACGCTTTGAGGCCCGTGGCCTCGGGCGGAAGAGGCGCGCGTGATCGCCCCTAGCCTTGCGGCGGTGCCCGCCAGCGCCGCGCCACCCACAGCCATTGCCCCGGATGGGCGCGGATGCGCGCGCCGATGCTGTCATTCATCGCCTGCGTCATGGTGAGCGGGTCGGAGTGTGGGATGGGCTCTTCCATGACACAGTCGAAACTCATGCCGTCCGGGCCGCGAATGCCGAAAAACGGGATCAGCAGGGCGTCATAGCGCAAGGCCAGCTCTGCCGCCGAAATCGCGGTGTGCGCCGGGTGGCCGAGAAACTCCAGAACCGGCGCGTCTATGACGTGCTGATCGAACAGCAGCACCAACTGCCCGCCGCCCTTGAGGTGGCGCACGAATCCGGCGGTGCCTTTGCGCCCCTGGGCAAAGACAGGGCCACCCAGATCATACATCGTGCGCACGTAATGGGCATTGAAATAAGGGTTCGACATGTCGCGGTAAAGTCCACCCACGTCAAAGCCCTGACCCAGCAGCGTGGCGCGCACAGCCTCGTAATTGCCGAAATGGCCGGTGACCAGGATGACCGGCTGGCCCCGGGTCACGGCGGCCTGGAGATGTTCAAGACCGCCGCCCGAAATCGGCGCGTCCTTTTGGCGGGCCAGCAGATCGCGGGTCGAATAGTTCTCGATCAGAGTGCGGCCTGCATTGTCGAGGCTGGCGCGCGCGATACGGCGATGTTCGGCATGGGGCAGGTGGGGCATGGCAAAGGCGACATGGGCCTCGGCCCGGGCCAAGAACCCGGCGGCAGGGCCAATCAAGCGTGACATGATCCAGCCCAGAAACGGCACGCGCCAGCGATAGGGCATGGCCAGCGCCGCCCCGATACAGGCCCGCGCCACGGCATTTGTGGCGAAATACCCCGCCCGTGTCAGCGCCGGAATGTCGTCTGGATCGTGTCGCATCGCCACCTTGTGTTTCAGCGTCCGCCGGGTGCGTGCGCTTCGCGATGCCAGACATAAATCCCCGCCCCCGCGATCACAAGCGCGCCCAGCAGGGTCAGCGCATCGGGCACTTCGTCAAAGAGGGCAAAGCCAAAGACCACCGCAAAGACGATTCCGCTGTAATTGAACGGGGCCAGCAATCCGGCCTCGGCCTGGGAAAGCGCGCGGATCAGCATGAGCTGCCCGGCCGTGCCCACAGCACCGATCATCACCAGCAGCGCGCCGCTGCGCAAATCGAGGGCGGGCATGTGAAAGGGGACAATCGCGCTGAGGATCACAGCACCTACGAGGCCGGTGTAAAACAGCGAGGTCCAGACGTCTTCGTCCGGGCCAAGGCGGCGGGTGATCAGCGTGTAGCTGGCAAAACAGAAGGCGGCGACGAGGGGCAAAAGGCTGGCGGGCTGGAACACCTCGCTGCCTGGACGGATCACGATCAGTGCGCCCAGCAGGGCCGCGAGGATCGCGAAGATGCGGCGCGGTCCCAGCGCCTCCCCCAGAAACAGTGCGCCCCCGAGCGTGATCAGCAGCGGGTTCATCATCATCACGGCCGTTGCATCCGCCAGCCCGATCTGCCCCAGCGCCAGAAAGAAGAAGAACGTGGCCAGCATCAACAGCACCGAGCGGGCGATCTGAAGTTTGGGATATTGGCTGCGGGTGACCTGACGCAGGCGAGGCGCCACCAGCAGGATCACGATGATCATCTGCCCCGCGTAACGCGCCCAGAGGGCAGGGACGGTGCCGGTCACCGGACTGACCGCCTTGACGGCGGTATCCATGAGGGAAAAGCAGAAGATCGCAGAGACAGCCAGCACTATGGCGCGGGTCGGAGGAGGGGCGTGCTGACTCATCCGCTTGGCATAGGGGGTTTGGGTGGTGAAGGGAACGGGCGGTGTGGTCTGGCGAAGGCTTTGCAGTGAAGGACTGACCCGATTGTTGCGGCCTGTCGGCGTGCAAGTGGAAGCAGCCAAGAACGGGCGTGCTACAGCGTTGGGTCAGTCAGTGAGGGCCACGAATTTGCTGACCCGCCATGGGGTCGGTCGTGGATGACCGCCCATCCACCGCGATCCGCAATGCCTAGTCCTCATCCGGGCTGACCAGCATCAGATCGCCCGACGCCTCCATCGCGCGGATGCTGGTGACGATGGCCGACATGGCCGCGTCCGTGTCGGCGGTTTTGGGTGTGCCAGCCTCTGCCACCTCTTCGCGCAGCTGATCGGCAAGGCGCGCGGACATGTTTTCGAGGATGAAATCCACGCTTTTTTCCATGCCCATGCTGCCAGCACCGGCCAGCGCCGTGACCAGATCGCCCTGATCGATGTCGCGCAGCACGCGCGGGATGTCACGCGGCGCGATGCGGTCGGGGATGTTGCCGAAGGTGAAGATCGCCTTGCGCACGGCGTCGGCAAAGCCCTGATCGGATTCATCAAGGCCGGTCAGCACATCGTCGCGTGTCATCGACGTGGTGGAGTTCAGGATGGCTCCGACCCGTTCGGCCGGGCCGTCGTCAAAGGCGCTGACAGGGCGGGAATCGAGCTGGCTCGCCAGCGACAGGCCAATGCGTTCCACAGCATCAGGGCTGATCGCGCCGGTCTTGGACACCGCGTAGGTGATCTGGCGGGCGCGGGGGCCGGGCAGTTTGCCCAGCAGGGCAGCAGCCTTGGTCACATCGAGTTTGGAGAGCATGACGGCTGCAATCTCGATGCTTTCATGTTCCATCACGGGCACAAGGATATCGCTGTCCATCGCCTTGATCCGGGCCCATGGATTGCCGCTTTCGCGCACGCCGGCCTCTTTGCGCAGGCGGGCGGCGGTGTGTGGGCTGATCTTGCCATCAAGAGCGTTGAGCGCACCGGCCATGCCGCCGGGAAAGCTGAGGCCGATCCGCTCAACCTCTTCGGCGAATTCGGCGACCACGGCCTGCAACGTGTCGCGATCGACCACGCGCATGGCCCCCATCGCCTTGGTCAGATGGGCCTGCAACTCGTCGGGCAAATCCTCAAGCGGGATATCGGCGCCCTCGTTCAGCAGCAAACGCACCACGATAGCCGCCTTTGCCCGGCGGCTGAGACGTACGGTCGGTAAAGAAGAACCGCCGCCCGACTGCATCAGCGCAGGGGCGGCGGACATAGGTACCAGTTCGGTCATGTCCTGCCTAAAAGCTGTTTGCGACAGTTCTGGCAGGCAATGGTTGAAAAACTCTCAACCGATGACCGGGATGGGGATCAATAGTTGTAAGTCGATCCGGTCTGAATGGCATCGCGCAGAGACGCTTCGGCCCATGTGCCGGCGCCGCCCCGCTCTTGGATTTCGCGCAGCTGCGTCATGGCGGCAACCTTGTCACCCGCGGCCAGTTTGCCCTGACCCATGTAGGAGCGTGCCAGGATGTTGTCGGGGTTCACCGTCAGGGCCTGCTCATAGTAGAGGTTGGCCTGTTCCAGATTGCCCAGCTTGCGCGCGGTAAAGCCGCGATAGGTCAGCACGCGGTCATCCAGTTGCTCGGGCATCTGGTCGAGGACCTGAATGGCTTCGTTGTAGCGGCCCGCATAGGCCAGTTCACGCACGGCCTTATACAGCGTGTCGCTGTCCAGATGGGACGTCTTGTCGGGGCGCACGCATTTTTTGATGTCGGCATCCCACACGCCGTTCACCGGCTCGGAGAAGCGTACGTATTTCTTGGTCTCGGGATCCCACTGGCGTGCCTGCAGGCAGTTCTGTGTGGTTTCCGTTTTCTTGGGCTTGGCATCGCTGCCGCCGCCAGCGGCAAAGCCGGTTGTGGGCAGGGCGAGGGGCAGGGCGATGGCTGTAGTCAGGATCAGGGTACGTAGCATGTCAGGTCTCCGATTTTGGACGCGCTTGGGTTGATGATATCAGTACAACCCCGCACGCCCGCATTTTATGCGATCACGAAGCCGTGAGCCTGCGAATAGATGCTCAGCCGGTTGTGGGAAGGCAGGTTTTGGAGGCCGCGTCATAGGTGGTTCCGTCCGCACAGGACATCGCCTGCTGGTCGTGTTTGCCGTAGTTGCAGCCCTGTGCGAAGGCCAGTGCAGGGGCGAGGGTGAGCGCAAGTGCCACGGCGAATGTCTTGGTCGTCATCAGTCGTCTCCTTCATGTTCCAGATGGGACGAAGGTAGAGCAGATCGGGCGGCGTTCAAAATCAATTCTGACGCGGGTGCATGCGCATGCGCCTTACTGCTCAATCGAAAAGCGGTCGGACCGTATGGCGCAGGTGTCCTGCGCCCAAGCCGGTTCAGTTCTCGCCAAATACGCGGGCAAAGATCGTGTCCACATGTTTGGTGTGATAGCCGAGGTCGAATTTCTCTTCGATTTCGGCTGGGCTGAGGGCGGCGGCGACATCCGCGTCGGCCAGCAGTTCCTCTTTGAAATCAGTACGATGTTCCCAGACCTTGAGTGCGTTGCGCTGCACGTAAGTATAGGCGTCCTCGCGGCTGACCCCGGCCTGGGTAAGAGCCAGAAGCACCCGCTGGCTCATCACGAGGCCGGGGAACTTGTTCATGTTGTCGAGCATGTTTTCGGGGAAGATCAGCATTTTGTCGATCACACCCGTGAGGCGGGCCAGCGCAAAGTCGAGCGTGATGGTGGCGTCGGGGCCGATCATCCGCTCGACCGAAGAGTGGCTGATATCGCGTTCGTGCCAGAGCGCGACATTCTCCATCGCCGGAATCACTGCCGAGCGGACCATGCGCGCAAGCCCTGTGAGGTTTTCGGTCAGCACCGGGTTTTTCTTGTGCGGCATCGCGCTTGAGCCTTTTTGGCCCATGGAGAAAAACTCCGCCCCTTCCAGCACTTCGGTGCGCTGCATGTGGCGGATTTCGGTGGCGATGTTTTCGATGCTTGAGGCGACAACGCCGAGCGTGGCGAAAAAGGCCGCGTGGCGGTCGCGCGGGATCACTTGGGTGGAGATCGGTTCTGGCACGAGGCCAAGCTGGTCGCAGACATGCTCTTCGACGGCAGGGTCGATATTTGCGAAAGTGCCAACCGCGCCGCTGATGGCGCCTGTGGCGATTTCGGCGCGTGCATCGCGCATGCGCGAGAGGTTCCGATCCATCTCGGCATAAAAGCGGGCAAAGGTCAGACCCATCGTGGTGGGTTCGGCGTGGATGCCGTGGGAGCGGCCGATGCGCACCGTGTCCTTGTGTTCGATCGCGCGGCGTTTGAGGGCGGCGAGCAGTGCTTCGATGTCCGCGACCAGCAGGTCAGCGGCGCGGGTGAGCTGGACGTTGAAGCAGGTGTCCAGAACGTCCGAAGATGTCATGCCCTGATGCACAAAGCGCGCCTCGTCACTGCCCACATGTTCGGCGAGATGGGTGAGGAACGCGATCACGTCATGCTTGGTCACCGCTTCGATCTCGTCGATGCGGGCCACGTCGAATTCCACGTCCTTGGCTTTCCACACGGCTTGGGCGTTTTCGCGGGGGATCACGCCCAGATCGGCCATGGCGTCGCAGGCATGGGCCTCGATCTCGAACCAGATGCGGAACTTGGTGGCCGGCTCCCAGATCGCGACCATGTCGGGGCGGGAATAGCGAGGGATCATGGGCGGCACCTTTTTTGACTGTCAGTTGGGTTGCCGCGCTCTTAGACTGCGCGCAGCAAGACGACAAGATGAAGGCCGGATGATGAGACGCTTTGCCCTGATTTTGGCGCTGTGCGCGCCCCAAATCGCCCATGCGGACTGGGTGGTGTTGCGTGGGGCAGAGATCCGCGCGGCCCTGGAAGGGCGTGTGCTGGCCTATGAGAACGCAACCCAGGATTTCCGCGCCTCGGGCAAGACGCTTTACACCACAAACGGGCGCGACAGTTGGGGCAACTGGCGGGTCGAGGACGATCAGTATTGCAGCCAGTGGCCGCCCTCGGATCTGTGGGCCTGTTACGGGCTTGAGCGGGACGGGGCGGCGGTGCGTTTTGTCGGAGAGCGCGATGACATCACGATCGGTGCCTATGCCGACTGAACGGGTTCTGGCCGATTTTCTGGGCCGTTGGGAGATTGCGCGCGAGATTGTGCCAGCGTCGGGGCCGCGTGCATCCTTTTCCGGCCATGCGGAGTGGTCTGCGGCGCCCGGCGGGGCAGAGTATTTTGAGACCGGAGTGCTGCATCTGGACGGTGCGCCGCCGATGACGGCAGAGCGGCGATATCATTGGGCCGAGGATTTGTCGGTGCGTTTTGGGGATGGGCGCGACTTTCATCAGGTGCCGCCTGCGGGCGGGCAGGCCAGCCATTTTTGTGACCCCGACACCTATCTGGTCACGTATGACTTTTCCGACTGGCCTGCATTCACGGTGCGCTATGACGTAAGTGGGCCGCGCAAGGATTACGTGATGATCAGCCGGTTCAGGCGGGCCGGGGCGGGGTAAGCCGCCCCCTTTGCACTTGCAGAAATCCCGGCACCTTGGCACAAGATGGCAAGGTTTTTCACATCACAAGGCGAGAATTCATGGAAACAACGTGGAATAACAAGGTGCTGAGCGACGTTCTTGGTGCGGATGAGGGTGTGGCCCTGCGCGTCAAGCAGGTGGTTCTGGTTCTGGTGGGTATCGTGGTTCTGGCCGTGGCGGCCAAGATCAAGGTGCCGATGTGGCCGGTGCCGATCACCATGGGCACATTTGCCGTTCTGACCATAGGGGCCGCCTATGGGGCGCGTCTGGGTCTGGTGACGATCCTTGGCTACATGATTATCGGTGCGCTGGGCTTTGATGTGTTTGCAGGCTCGTCGGCCGAGGCCTACGGACTGTCCTACATGATGGGTGGTACGGGCGGCTATCTGGTCGGCTACGTGCTGGCCACGTTGGCGCTGGGTGCGCTGGCGCAGCGCGGCTGGGACCGCTCGGTTGTCTGGATGGCGCTGGCGATGCTGATCGGTACCGTGCTGATCTATGTGCCGGGCCTGTTGTGGCTGGGTCAGCTTTATGGCTGGGACAAACCGATCCTCGCCTGGGGTCTGACACCGTTCCTGATTGGCGATGCGCTGAAGCTGGCGCTGGCCGCTCTGGTACTGCCCGGGGTATGGGCGCTGGTGGGCCGCGCGCGCGGCTGATCTGCCCCACCTGATCTGCCCGGTCTGATCTGATTGAGAGGCGCGCATCCCTGCCGGGCTGCGCGCCTCGTTTCATTTTGGTGCCTTTGTCCGGCGTTCTCGCATCACGCCCGGTCGGCGCACATGTCCACCCGTCCCTTCGGGGAGGATTTTTTCAAATCAGAGAAGAGGGACGCGGTGCTTTCTTCTCAGGGTGCGAGTTCGGTGATCACCGTTGAGCTTTGTTCGAGCGTGCGGTGCACCGGGCATTTGTCGGCAATTTCGAGAAGGCGGGCGCGTTGCTCACCATCGAGCGTGCCGCGCAGGGAAATCAGCCGTTTCCATTCGTCGATTTTGTCGCCGCTGCCTGTATCGGCGTCCTGAGCGTGCACCTTGTTGTGGCTCACATCGACCGAGACATGTTCCAGCGGCCAGCCTTTGCGCCGCGCATACATGCGGATCGTCATCGACGTACAGGCCGCAAGTCCGGCGCTGAGCAGCCCGTAAGGGGACAGGCCCTGGTTGGTGCCGCCATAGGCGCGCGGTTCATCCGCGAGGATGTGGTGTCGCGTGCCGTGGGTGATGTCCTGCAGGTAGCCGTTCGGGTCCGCCTCGGAGCTGCGCACGATCCCTTCGGGCGCGCCAATCGGCGGGGCGGGTGGTTTCAGGGCGAGGTATTTCTTGGCCCATGTGGCGATGATGTCGGCGGCATATTCGGCATGTTCCGCCCGGGTGATCAAATGGTCTGCATCATCGAGCGTCACAAAGCTTTTGGGATGTTTGGCGGCCATGAAAATCTGGCTGGCATTGTCGATGCCGACGATTGTGTCGCCCGGTGCGTGCAGCACCATCAGCGCGGCGTTGAGTTTTGCGATTGCCGGCGACAGCGCCTCGGCTTTGACGTCCTCGACAAAGGTCTGCCCGATGCGGAAGGGACGTCCACCAAGCGAGACCTCCGCCGCACCTTTGGCTTCGATTTCGGGCAGGGCTTCGGCAAAGTTGTGGGTCACGTGGCCGGGATCAAAGGGCGCGCCGAGGGTCGCGACCGCCTTGATCTGTGGCAGGTCGGCAGTGGCCTTGAGCACGGCTGCCCCGCCCAGCGAATGGCCGATCATCAGGGCCGGGGGCATGTCGCGGTCGTTGAGGTAGTCCACGGCGCGCGCGAGGTCCGTCACGTTCGAGGTAAAGGAGGTGTTGGCAAACTCGCCGTCGCTGTGCCCCAACCCGGTGAAATCAAAGCGCAACACGGCGATGCCCAGCGTCGTCAGGCGTGCGGCCACGCGGCGGGCTGCGGGGATGTCCTTGCCGCAGGTAAAGCAGTGGGCAAAGACCGCCGTGGCCAGATGCGGACCGTCGGGCAGGTCAAGACGTGCATCCAGCGTGCCTGCGTGGCCGGGAAAGGTGATGCGTTCGGTGGGCATTGTGATGTTCCTTCGTGTTGCCCTCAGGATGGGGAGTCAGCGGGGCATTGTGAAGGGGGGTGTAATATGGGTGACGGGCTTGTGTTGCCTGCGACACGGGCGCGCGCTGCATAGGCGCGCGCCATTTTGGGCGGTGTGACATCAGAAGTGGCGGGGAAGGGCCAGCCCTAGTTTGCCTTTTCCAGCTTTTTGTAGTGCTTGCCGACCTCGTCCTTGATCAGCTTGTCCAACTCGTCATGCAGCGCCTTGGATTTGCGCAATTCGGCCTCGTAAAGCTTGCCCAATTGCTTGTCGTTCTCGGTGCCGCTGGCCATGTCCACGGTCTTGAGCACGGCCGTTTCCGTGATCTTGCCGCTGACCTTTTCCGAAAGGTTCTGGGCGATGTCGGGTCCGTGCTTGAGCAGGACCTTGGTCAGGTTGTCCTCGTCCGGATACAGCTTGCGCAGGAAATCGGGCGCGCCCTTGAGGTATTTGGAATAGACCAGCTTGCCCACCACAAGGCTTGTGCGGGCGGGCCGGTCGGCGCTGAATTTGGACAGGGCCTTGCCGATGCCCCCCTTGAGCAGGCCCGCAGTTGCCGCCTTGAAAAACGCATCCTGAAAATCCTTGCCGGTGATCTTGCCCTTTTCGATGCCGGTCTTGAGCAGCATGAAGGTCTCTTTGGCCATATTTTCCATATAGGCCTGACCGGCGCCGGATTTCAGGAAAGAGGTGATCATCTTGTCGATGGCCTCTTTGGGGATCTTGCTGGTGCCGAGTTTGGAAAACAGCTGCACCGAGAAATCGCCTGCGAATTTCTTTGCCATGGCAGGGCCGAGCTTGCCAGTGATGGCTGCACCGGCCCCGGCAAAGAACATGTCGAGCGCCACCTTTTTGGCGGCCCCCTCGAAGGTCACGTTGTTGCCTGCCAGAACCTCGCCCACCTGTCCTGCGCTGGACTTGATGCCCTCGACCGTGGTGGCGGCGAGGATCTGGGCCTCGTAGGGTTTGATCTTGCCCTTGGACTGGATCACGATCTGGGCCGTGACATAGACCTCGACCACGGTAAATGACGTGTCGCGTACAATCTCAAGCGAGCCTGCAAAGGCGCTGGCCGTGCCGATGCGGGCATCGATGTATTTCTTGAAGGCCTTCTTGCCCGCATTGTGGGCCTTGACCGCCTTGGTTTCCTGCGCGCTGATCTTTTCCCAGTTCGGCTTGGAATGGGTGGTCAGGGATTTGAGGAACTTGGCCTCGCTGCGGGCATTCAGAATGGCGTTCCACGGCGGTTCAGCGGCCTTGTTGGCCCAGCGGACGGTGAATTCCGTCATCTGCATCATGAACCCGTCGGTCCCTTGCATGGTCTTTTCGGCGCCTTGGGCAAAGCTTTCCCAGGATTCGGCCTGTCCGATCAGCCCGTCGGCGCGGTTGGAGAACTTGCGCAGCATCTCGGCCTGACGCTTTTCGAACTCCTTGATGGTGATGTGTTTGACCTTGCCGTTCTCGGTGATCTCGACCCGGTTGGCGAGTTCCTTGAGGTTGGCCTCGTGTTTTGTCTTCAGCTTGCCGAAACCGGCCTTCCAGCTTTTGCCGCCGGGGTCGATGATGCCGTCGGGTTTCTTGAAGCCGCAGGCGGATTTCTGAAAGGCACGGATCGCCTTGATGACCGAGGCGTTGACCTTGCCGTCGATGGGCACCTTGTAGCCGTTGGCGATCAGAAAAAGCTGCACCATCTTCACGTCTTCGGGCTTGTTCGCCACCGGCTTGAACTTTTGCCCCTTCTTGTCGGCGATGGTGATGCGGTTCTTGTCCCCGACGGGGGCGGTGATGGCGAGGCTCAAATCGTGATCTCCCTAAAGCGAGGCAATCCGGGGCGTACGCTACCGGATCGCGGGCAGGCAATATGTCCGGCAGCTTAGGGTGAATTCGAAAAAAGACAAAGGTCAGGAAAACCCGAAGTTGGAAGGTGCAGGATGATGCACGTCGGGGAAAGGCGGTTCGGTCTCCATTTGGTGCCAGTGACGGTACGCACCCGGATCGGAGTCAAGCCGAAGGCGCCGATCCATCGCCAGTCCGCCCGAACGGGCTGGCGATTTGGCTTTGCTTGGTGCGACAGGCGAGCGGAGAGATAACCCTGATCCATAAAGGGCCCGGGAATGTGTGTGCGTTCGCCATCCCGCGGACTGGCGATGGATCAGCGCAGCGCTCGCGTTTTTCTGCGTTAGCTATGTCGTGTAGTAGATTGAATTGGATGGATAAAATCCTAAAAATCTATACTCACACCCAACCTAAGCTCCCATCAACGCCGTATCAAATGGATAGGTCGTGAGGTTCTCGAACCCATCCTCGGTCACCAGAACCTGATCTTCGAGCTTGATCGAGAAATCTGCGCCCACTTCGCCAACCGAGGCCTCGACGCACAGCACCATGCCCGCCTCAAGTGGGTGGTCGAAGGCGCCGGGCACGGCCTTATCCGGGTAGGCGACAAGGGGCCATTCATCGCACAGGCCCACCCCGTGCATCAGGCAGCCGTATTTCTGTGCCTGAAACTTGTCGTCCAGCACATGGGTGTTGGCGGTCAGTTCGGGGATCATCACGCCGGGTTTGATCATCTGCATATTGGTCTGGATATGCTCGACCGCGTGCTGCATCGCATAGATCATGTCGGGGCGTGGTTTCTGATCCCCGATCCACCAGCTGCGCGAAATATCAATGCAGATCCCGTACGCGCCAATCAGGTCGGTATCAAACGAGATGATCTCGTTTTGCTGGCACACCCGCCCGCCACATTCCTGAAACCACGGATTGGTGCGCGGCCCTGAGGCCAGCAGGCGGGTTTCGATCCATTCGCCACCACGCTTGATGTTTTCGGCGTGCAGCACGGCCCAGACATCATCTTCGCAGGTTGTGCCGTCGCCCACATTGGCGCGGGCGAAATCCTCCATCGCGCGGACCGAGGTCTCACAGGCGTGATTGGCGCAGCGCATGGCCAGTACCTCGTCCGGGCCCTTGATCGAGCGGGCCTTTTCGGTGACCTCCTCGCCGTCCATGATCTCGAAACCTTGTGCCTCAAGGGCGCGGGCGCCGTGCAGCATGATCTTGTCCACCGCAAGGCGCGTGTTGCCACCGCCATGTTCGGCGATCAGATCGCGGATTTCAGCGGCCAGTGGGTCAGCCACGTCCATCGGCCTGTCCCCGGCGGAAAAGTAGAACATCGACGCGCCCGACCGCACCTCGCGCACCAGCGGGTTGAACGAGGACAGGAACGGTGCATTCTTGTAGTCCCAGATCACCATGTACCCGTCCGCACAGACCAGCACCGCCCGGAACGGGTTGTGGGTATTCCAAAGCTGCATGTTGGTGCTGTCGGTGGCATAGCGGATGTTGAGCGGGTCAAACATCAACAGCCCGCCATAGTCGCGGTCCACCACGTGTTGGGTCAGCCGTTTCCAGCGATATTCGCGCATACTCGCGAGGTTGGGCAGGGTCAGCCCCGCGGCCTCCCATTCGGCAAAGGCCAGTTGCGTTGGCCCGATCTCGATCCGGTCCGCATCATTGGGTGTGCCATCGCCAAGGGTGGGTCCGCGACTGGGGTCGATCTTGCGGATTTCGCGATAATGCCGGTTCATGGCGCCGCCTTTTCTTCTGTTTGGGCCAGATTGGGCGGGATTTTGCGCCTGTGTTTGCCGATTTGCGACGCGTCGGGGCGTCGTTTTTCTGAAACCGGTTGGACGGCGCGGGGGGATGTTGCACTGTGCGGAGATGGGATTTGCACAGGATATCGAGGTGATCGAGGCGGTTATGCGTGGCGGTGATCCGGCCTTCGTCCGGGTGCCGAATGACGTGTTGGACCACGCCCTTGAGGCCTTGCGCATGGCGGCATCAGGCGGCAGGGATCGGTTTCTTTTGGCCGCGATCGAGGCTGTTGCACTGGGGCGGAACGGGCACAGCCGGGTGATCCCGAATGCGGCCGTCTCGGTGATCCCCAAGCGCATCGTGATCCGCGATGGCCATCCGGTGCTGGTCGAGCAAGGGCGGGCCACCCGCATTCTAAGCGTCGATGGCATGCCTTGCGCGCGCATCATGGCGGACTGGGCGCCGATGTTGGCGGGTAATGCAGCGCGTCAGCGGGTGCTGTCGGGGCTGATGCTGGGATGGCCCGCGGCCTTGCGGCGGGCCGGTGTTGGGGGCGGGGATGACATCCGCTACCGCCTTGTCACCGGGGCCGAGCGTGTGTTTTCGCGCAGTGCCATTGTGCCCGCCTTGCCGCTTTATCCTACGGGTGAAAGCGGAATGCTGGTGCCGGGGCAGGATGATCACGGCTTGCCCAATGGGGCGCTGCTGGAGTTGCGTGAGGGTCTGTGGTGGTGGCGGATTGCCGATCTGATGACCCTTGATGCTTCGGAGGTTGTCAAAGGCGTTGCCGAGATGTCGGGATCAGAGTCAACCAATGTCGTCATTGATCTGCGCGGAAATCCGGGCGGTAGTTTTCTGAAAGCCTTGTCGCTGATTGACTGGTTGCGCCGTGAATGGGGCGGGACGCGCTGTGCGGTGCTGGTGGATGAATACACATTTTCGGCCGCCATCGTGACGGCAACCTTGCTGGCCCACCATCTGGGTGATCGCGCGCGGCTGTTTGGTGCGCCGATGGGCGATGATCTGGCCTTTTTCGCGGAGGGCGGCACAACTCCGCTGACCGACAGCGGCGCGCATCTGCGCCATTCCAGCGCGTGGCATAACTGGCAGACGGGCCGGGCGGATCACACCACCCCGCCAGAGATTGCGGCGCATTTGATCGGGGCGGGCGAGGTGCGCGTCACACCGGTCGTGCGGGCGGCACAGGTTGGCGCGGCACATGCCTTTGCGCGCGGCGATTGATCCGACTGGAACAGGCGCGCGCCGCGTGGCACAGATGCGGGCATGAGCGCCCCGATCCTGCACCGCAATCTGCCCGAAGATATGCATAGCGCACGCGCCTTGCCCGGTATTCAGCCCGAGCGGGGACCGTGGCTGCGCGTGGACGAGGCCTATCCCGGGCAAATGGCGCGGCGCGAGGAATTGCTAAAGACGCGTGCCGATGATGTGCTGTTCCTTGATCCGGAGGCCAAGGCGGCGGCGCAGGAACTGCTGGCGCTGGTGATGGCGTCTCTGCCGGACCTTGGATTTGATGTCGACGACCATCTGGTCACCTGCCCGGACCGGCGTAAGGTGGACGTGTCGTCCACCCCGCCGCTCGCAGTTCTTGGGCGGCTCGTGCAGAACGACTTTGTGCTGATGGAAAAGCGCGGGGACCAGCATGTGCTGACGGGGGCTGTGCTGTGTTTTCCCGCCTCGTGGCGGCTAAGCGAAAAGGCCGGGCGGCCGCTGACGGACATCCACATCCCCGTGCATGAATATACCGACGATCTGGCGCGGCGGGTGCAGCGGTTGTTTGATGGCATTCAAGTGGGGCGTCCGCTGTGGCGGTTCAACCAGCTTTGGTATCAGGACCCCGAACTGTTCCAGCCCCGCTCGGCGTCCGAGCCGCGCCGGGTGGGGGCGGGTCTGGCCACGGGGCCATATTATCGCTCGGAACGGCAGACATTGCTACGCTTGCCCGACAGTCAGGCGGTGGTTTTTGCCATTCACACCTATGTGCTGGCGCGGACAGATGTGCCGGGTGTGGAACCAGGCCAAGGCGAATAGAGGCGAGGCCTACCCGTCTATGCGCGCGCCCATAATGGCGATGGCCTGCTGGTAGACGGTGGCCGCATTCCACTGCTTGATCACCGCGAAATTGGGCTGGCCTTCCTGATAGCCCTTGCCCGGTTTCCAACCCTTCTGGCGCAGGAAATTGGCGGTCGAGGCCAGCGCATCGGTCTGGTTGTAGAAATCCACCCGCCCGTCGCCATTGGCATCAATCCCATAGGTCAGCGCATTGCCGGGCAGGAACTGGGTGTGGCCCAGCTCCCCGTGTTTGGCGCCTTTGGTGGCGCCCGTAATGGCACCCTGATCGACCAGTTTCAGCGCGCCGATGGCGTGGGGCGCAAAGAAATCGGAACGGCGGCAATCATAGGTCAGCGTGACGATGGCCGAGACAACCGAACTGTCGCCCATAAAGCCGCCAAAGGCCGTTTCCATGCCGTGAATGGCGATCAGCACGCCTGCGGGCACGCCGTATTGGCGCTCGAGCGCGGCGTAGAAATCGGGGCTGCGTGCCTTGCGCTTGCGCCCTTGGGCAACAATCGTATCAGCGCCGCGGATTTGCATGAACTTGGGCAGTGAATAGCGAAAGGATTTCTGGTTGCGATCAGCAGCGATGGTGCGCGTCGCATATGTCGCTTGGGCCAGTGCCTGAAGGCCTGCCGATTTGACGCCCGCGCGTTTGGCCTCTTTGGCGAATTCGGGTTTCCATGCCTCAAAGCCTGCGCTGGTGTTGCCGCAACTGGCCGCATGGGCGGCACCGGACAAGGCCAGACAGGCCGCAATTGCACTTATGGATTTGAACATCATACCCGCACTCCATCACCGTTTTGCACAGACTAGCGGATTTGGATGGGATTGGGAAAGTCCACGCGGGGCACGTGCGCGTGCTTGTGCCACTCGGCGCGGGTAGCTTCAGTGGCTGAGGATCATCTTTTGCATCTGCGTCATGCCCTCAAGGTCTGGATCGTTGTTCATCCGCCTGATCTCGTCCTCGCTCATCGTGTCGCGCAGCGCGGATTCCAGGTAAGAGACCTGGCGGCCGTCCTCGGATCTGGGGAACAGGATCGCGATGTCATCCCAGACATAGCCAATCAGCCCCGCCATCAGGGCCAGACCCAGCACAGACGACACCAGTTGCCAGCGCATCGGGGGCTTTGGCGCCGGGCGCAAGGTCGGCGTTTCCGACCTTTTCGGTGCTTCGGGGCGGGATGCTTGCGCGGGCTGGTTTGCCCGGATGCGTGCGAGGCGTTGTTCGAATTCGGTGTTTCCGGTCATGCTCAACCCTCGTGTTTGAATTGCTTTGCGTCAGTTTGTGATCGGATCGGAGGTGTTCGAGTCCAGAAGGCTGACCCGCTGCGCCTCGTCCGGTGCGGACATCAGACGCGCGATGTCGTCGCGCGCAACGGCGATCAGACCGGCAAGCAGGGCAACGCCCACAACTGTGGCGATGATGGGCATCGGCCAGCCGGGGCGGGGCGTCGGGATGGTGCGGCGGATATCGTCTTCGGACGGGACATAGACACGCTGCGCCCGCTTCCGCGTGCGGGACTGGATAAGCTTGAGCCTCCGTTCAAATTCACTGATCGATTCCATCTGCATGGGCCCGTTTCTGCGCGTGAGGCTTCGTGGTTAACGCAAGATGATGGCCGTATTTTGACCCTGCCAAGGCGGCGAAATGGGGCGAGCACAAAAAAAAGGGCACCCGTGAAGGTGCCCTTTCAAGTTTAGCTGCCAGGGAGGATCAGCAGCTGTAATACATGCCGAACTCAACCGGGTGAGGGGTGTGTTCGTAAGTGGTGATCTCTTCCATCTTCAGCTCGATATAGCCGTCGATCTGGTCCTTGGTGAACACGTCACCGGCCAGCAGGAAGTCCATGTCTTTTTCCAGCTCTTCCATCGCTTCGCGCAAGGAACCGCAGACCGTTGGGATGCCGGCCAGCTCTTCTGGTGGCAGATCGTAAAGGTCCTTGTCGGATGGTTCACCGGGATTGATCTTGTTCTTGATTCCGTCAAGGCCCGCCATCAGCAGAGCGGCAAAGCACAGGTAGGGGTTGGCAGACGGATCGGGGAAGCGTGCCTCAACCCGCTTGGCCTTGGGCGAGTCGGTCCATGGGATACGCACGCAGCCCGAGCGGTTGCGGGCCGAATAGGCGCGCAGCACAGGGGCCTCGAAGCCGGGGATCAGACGCTTGTAGCTGTTGGTCGAAGGGTTTGTGAAGGCGTTGAGCGCCTTGGCGTGTTTCAGGATGCCGCCGATGAACCACAGGGCCTCGTCCGACAGATCGGCGTATTTGTCGCCTGCAAACAGGGGCTTGCCGTCTTTCCAGATCGACATGTTCACGTGCATGCCAGTGCCGTTGTCGCCCGCGATGGGCTTGGGCATGAAGGTGGCCGACTTGCCGTAGGCGGCGGCCACGTTGTGGATCACGTATTTGTACTTCTGCAGCTCGTCACCCTGCTTGGTGACCGAGCCAAAGATCAGGCCCAATTCGTGCTGGCAGGACGCCACCTCGTGGTGGTGCTTGTCGACCTTCATGCCGAGGCGCTTCATGGTGCTCAGCATCTCGGAGCGCAGGTCTTGCGACTCGTCCGTTGGGTTCACGGGGAAATAGCCGCCCTTGACGCCGGGGCGGTGGCCCATGTTGCCCATCTCGTATTCTGTGTCGGTGTTCCAGGACGCATCCGTTGCATCAACTTCGTAGGATACCTTGTTGATACTGTTGGAATAACGTACATCGTCAAACAGAAAGAACTCGGCCTCGGGGCCCATATAGGCCACATCACCGATGCCGGTGGCTTTCAGATAGGCTTCAGCCTTCTCGGCTGTGCCGCGGGGGTCGCGGTCATAGGCCTCGCCGGTGTCGGGTTCCACAATCGAGCAGTGCACGCAGATCGTCTTTTCCGCATAGAACGGGTCGACATAGGCGCTGTCCTGATCGGGCATCAGCTTCATGTCCGAAGCTTCGATCGACTTCCAGCCCGCGATGGAGGAGCCGTCAAACATGAAGCCCTCTTCGAGGAAATCCTCGTCGACCTGATCGGCCATGACGGTCACGTGCTGCAGCTTGCCACGCGGGTCGGTGAAACGGATGTCGACGTATTCGGCATCTTCTGCCTTGATCATGTCGAGAACGGGGTTTGCCATGTGCGGAAAATCCTTCCTGTCTTTAGGTGTAGAGAATTAAAGCGCGTCCGAGCCGGTTTCGCCGGTGCGGATGCGGATGGTTTGTTCAACGGGGGTGACGAAGATCTTGCCGTCACCGATTTTCTCGGTTTTGGCCGCGTCCACGATGGCAGCGATGGCCGCATCGACCTGATCATCGTCCAGCACAACCTCGACTTTGACCTTTGGAAGAAAATCGACCACGTATTCCGCGCCGCGATAGAGTTCTGTGTGCCCCTTCTGGCGCCCGAACCCTTTGACTTCGATGACAGAGAGACCCTGAACGCCGACCTCTTGCAGAGCCTCTTTGACTTCATCAAGCTTGAAGGGCTTGATGATCGCTTCGATCTTTTTCACGGGGGTGGCCTCCCTTTGCCATATCATGTGGGTCGGGTGGACCATTTCCCGGTTTGGAAGGTCCATGGGATGGGGTACAGATTGTTCAGGATCGTGTGTGATTGTGTGGCGTGCGCCTGACGATTGGGCGATGCGCACAAAAAATAGGCAAGATGAAAACTTTGGTGATTTGCGCGTGACCGAACTGCTGACAGCGGCCCAGATGCGGGCCATCGAACAGGCCGCAATCGAGTCGGGGCAGGTGACGGGCCTTGAGTTGATGGAGCGCGCCGGGGCTGGTGTGGTCGAGGCGGTGCTGGAGGAATGGCCGGAGTTGGCCGAGGGCCCGCACCGCGCGGTGGTGCTGTGCGGGCCGGGCAACAACGGCGGTGACGGGTTCGTGGTGGCGCGTTTGCTGGCTGATGCGGGCTGGTCGGTTGAGGTGTTCTCATATGGTGACGCAAACAAGCTGCCGCCGGATGCACGCACGAATTACGAACGGTGGTGCGAGGTCGGAGAGGTCGCAACATTGACTCTTGAGGCCCTCATGGCGCGTGCCCGGCCCGATCTGCTGATCGACGCGGTGTTTGGCATCGGCCTCAATCGCCCGGTGCCTGATGATCTGGCAGCGTGTCTTGCCAAGGCGTGCCATGGCGGCTGGAAAAAGTCGTATGCCGTGCGCCGGGTCGCGATTGACTGCCCTTCGGGGCTGGATGCGGACACAGGCGTGTTTCATTCCGGCAAATACGTCTGGTCGTCCCATTTAACCGTGACATTCCACACGCCCAAGCTCGGGCATTATCTGGCCATGGGTCCGACCCTTTGCAAAAAACTGAACGTGGTCGATATCGGGTTGCGCGGTGACGCGATGGAGCGGGGAATTGTCGGTCTTCCGCCCGAGCCTGAGCGCGCGCGGTTGGTCGAAGGTCGGCACTTCGGGGCTGCGGGCCTCACTCCGTTAGAGGCCCGCTTCTGGCCCGTAGGTGCTATGGGCAAGCATCGCAAAGGTGTAGGTGCGCATAAATACGATTTCGGCCATGTCATTGTTTTTGCGGGCGGGGTTGGTCGCGGTGGTGCGGCGCGTATGGCGGCGCGCGCCGCGCTGCGTGTGGGAGCGGGGCTGGTGACGGTGGTGTGCCCGAAAGCGGCCGTTTTGGAAAACGCAATGCAACTGAATGCGATCATGTTGCGCGGTCTTGTCGACGGGGACGCGCTCGATACTGTCGCCGATGACCGGGTCGGTGCATTCTGCCTCGGCCCGGGCATGGGCGTCGGGGCCGCCGCGCGCGCGCGGGTCCTCGAGGTGCTGGCGCGGCGTAAAACCGAGCGCGACTGGCGCGACCCGGCGGTGGTGTTGGACGCGGATGCGCTCACCAGTTTCGAGGGTGACACCGAACCGCTGTTCGCCGCCCTGCATCCGCGCACCGTGCTGACCCCGCACGAGGGCGAATTCGCGCGGCTGTTCCCCGATCTCGCGATGTCCGAACGCGGGACCCTGTCAAAGGTGGAGGCTGTCCGCACTGCCGCCGCGCGGGCGGGGTGCATCGTTTTGCTCAAGGGTAGCGATACGGTGATCGCCGCACCGAACGGCGGTGCCTCCGTGCACAGCGCGGAGTACGACCGAGAGGTGCCGTGGCTGGCGACAGCCGGGGCAGGGGATGTGCTGGCCGGGCTGATCGCGGGCCTCGCGGCCCCCGACCTGTCATCCGACATTTTCAGCATGGTCGAAGTGGCCGCATGGCTCCACGTGGAATGCGCCCGCGCCTTTGGTCCCGGCCTGATCGCCGAGGACTTGCCGGAAATGTTGCCACAGGTCTTGCGGGAACTTGAGGCCTAGGCGTCGACCTCTGCCATGCTCATTGCAGGCACAGACATTTCCAGCCCATCAGCGTAAACCACGTAAGGCGCGTCAAAGCCCAGACGCACCAGCGTCATGTCGCGCACGCCAAGTGCCGTGATGAACTCATCATCGATCAGGCACCCTGCGGGCATCACCGCCTGCGCCGCACCGCGCAGCGCCTTGGCCCGCCAGTCGCGCACCAGAACCATCTGGGCGGCGGGGATCATCACGTGATGCGTGGGCTTGGTGTCGCCCAGCGAACCGGCGGCGATCTTCACTGCCTCTTCGCGGGCCCGCACCGTCTTGATCGCGGCAAGCGGGACCAGCCCCGCATTGCGCGTGATGATGCGATCCCCGGGCGAGAGATACTCGACCGGTATTTCGCCGTCAGCTGTCAAAAGGAGTGTGCCGGACACAAGCCCGACATGGCATATCTCTGTGCGCAAAGGGGGCATCCGCCCGCTCAATTCGCGCCCGACCGTATTCGGTTTCATGGCGTCTCTCTTGTTACAACCTGCCTCTAGGTTGAGCCAAAGATACCTCAAGATTTCTTTAATGTCGCGCGAGGTTATGCAATTTCTGCCATAGTGGTGCGCGAATACCTCTCGCGTCCTGATGCGGGCTTTGCTAAGCCCACGTGCATGCGGGTGTGGCGGAATTGGTAGACGCACCAGATTTAGGTTCTGGCGCCTTTGGCGTGGGGGTTCGAGTCCCTTCACCCGCACCATTTTGCATTTTCCCGAAATTTCCTCCAAAAACCTAAAGATTACAGAGGTTTGCGGCGTTCGAAATCCAATTCTTCGGTCGTAGGCCAAGGGTGCGCGAAACACTGTTTTCAGCACTGTTTTCTTCACTCTCAGATTGCCGTTTTGGTATATATTCCAGGGGTTTGCGAGGAACTCATTCAATAGTTCGAAAATCTCGCCCACGGTCACGCGCGGTTTGGTATTTTGTCCCATCTTTTCTGTGAGAATGAGCTTCTCATCTTCCAGCTTGGCGATCTTGGTTTCAAAGGCTGCGATGGCTTTTGGATTCGAGGTTTCGACCAAACGCTCGATGAGAGCCTCTTGTTGCTTGTCCAACTGGCCAATCTCGCGTTTGCAAGCCTGTTTGCTGCTGGACGCTTGATCCAGTCTTTGATCCCAGGCGGATTTGAGCATCGCCTTCACCACGGACAGCAGCCCCTTGGTGGGCGTCATGCCTTTGAGGATGTCTCCAAAGCCCGCATCGATCTTCTCTGCGCGGATGCTCTTGCGATACTCAGAACAATCGCGGGTCTGGCACCAGTAATAGGGATAGCGCTTGCCTGTTGAGCTCTTAGACCAGCAAGACGTCATAGGCTGATCACAGCAAGCACAGGTTACTGCACCACGAAGCGGGAAGTCATGGTTCAGGTCTTTGCGCATGGGAGCAACTGTCTTGGTCGCTTTACGATCTTGGATATTCAGGAACGTCTCTAGTGAGATGATGGGTTCATGATGACCTTTGCGGCGCGTAATGCCCCAAGGTTCATGCTCGATGTATCCAGCATAGATCACGCGGTTGAGCATATCGCTGACTTTTTGCTGGCGGATATGGCCACCGGGAAGGTCTTTTGGAAAGTCCGGCTGGCTTTCTAAGAAGCGCGTCACTTCCGCCTGTGTGCCAAAGCGTCCAGACGCATACCCTTCCATTGCTTCTTTAATGATGGAGGCGACAGGCTCATCACGCGTGAGCAATTTCCCATGCGCGCCGGTCTTTTTGTATGTGTAACCGATAGGCGCGGCAAAGACCGAATACCCATTCATCATCCGGCCCTTCATCCGGTTGGACGTTTGTTCTGCGTTCTTTTCGCGTTGATGCTGCGCCACAGAGGCCAGCATGTGCTCGACAAGCCGGGAGTCACTATCCTCACCAAACTCAATGGAAGGGCTTTCCAAAATTCCGCCCGCATCAGCCAGCGTCTCGCGCAGTTTGATATGGGCCTGCACATTGCGGGCAAAGCGGCTGATGTCATCGATGATGACGACGATATTGTTTTTCCTGTTCAAACGCAGGAAGGCCAGCATCCGATCCATGGCCGGGCGGCGTTCAAACTTGCCTGACATGTCATCGCTGAAGACTTCGACCACATCATAATCCTTGTAAGTGGCATATTCGCGACACCGGTTTTCTTGGGAGGCGAGGCCATCACCTTCGCGGACCTGCTTGGCCCCAGACACACGGGTGTATATCACCGCCTTGCTTGGTTTTGTTTGTATCTGGTTCATGCATCCTCCTCGTGTTGGTTTTGTTTGATCAGCTTTTGTCCCAACAATTGTACCAAATCCGGTGGGTCGTCGGACAATGCTTCTTCGTCTTCCCCACAGATTTGCGCAACAGGGTTCAAATCAAAGCCCAGATCAACAAACATCACCACAATCGACCAGAGCGTTTCGATCAGTTCCTTTTGTTGGTCGAGCGGCATATCGCTCTCTTCCAACATGGCAGCATAGACTTCCCAGTCGATGCTGAGAGTAGGGCGGGGATCAAAAGACTCGTCGTGGGACGGCAGGCGGGGCATGGCCATGGTTCCTTTCTTCAAATTGTTGGGTGATGGGCTCAATCGGCTATGGGTTGGTCCATAGGGCGTAGAGAGAACAAATATAGAACATTAAACCACATCACTTGCGTCCACGCAAGGAAAATTCTCCAATTATCCTATGCGCTTAGATGTGACCATACAGTGGCAAGCTAAGGGTGATCTCAGGTGAAGCGAGGGTGGAAACGGGTGGCAAAGCCGTTCTTGGTTGCTATGCCCACATACACTTGTACCGTGCATGCCATGGAAGACACTGAACTCGACTGGCTCGCTTTGTCGGCGCAGGAGCGCAGAGGGCCAACAAAGACGCTATATGAGCTATTGCGCGCGCTGCATCGATCACAGGGTGGGCGGTTTGATGATCTGTTTGAGCAAGCTCAAGGCGTGCCTCTCAGCCAGGGGATCGATCCATACTCGAACATAAAACGTGGTGTCTATGACCGCCACAAAATGCGATCCATCCACGAATGGCTAGCGACTCATCACTTTACGTTTGCGCAAAAAGAAGCACCAAAGCTGTTCCAATATCCGCGCCGTGATCCTTGGGATGTTTTTTTGGATACTTATGCAGTTGAAGGCGGTGTTCAGATCATACCAGCCGACCAATTCGGGATTGCCAGTCGAAAGCCTCCTCAAGATGGTATTCCCACCTTTCGCTTGGGTCAAAAGTATCTGTTTGAATTGACGGCATCAAAGCCAACTCATGTCATTGCCTTTGAAGAGTATGAGCAAAAATGGCATCCGCTCGCTTTGGGTGATGCCGACAAAGACTTGATCGTGCATGTTGGAACCGGCAAATCAAAGCTGCCTTCTACAAAAGACGGCAGACCCATTCCGCTCATGGAACATGATCAAACCGGGCAACATCGCTTCGCCTTCATCTTGTGTTTTGGAGGCAAGCCGCCAACAGGGCGTGACGCTTTGATTGGCTATGCTGCTGAGAATGAAGTCGCGGTGCAGTTAGCTTCTATGCGGATCAAGGCTTGAAGCTGCAACATAAGACACCCAAATGTGGTTGTACCAACTTGATAGGACCCAACATAGGGCGGTGGAACGTGTTTGATACAGTTTGGAGTTTTCTCGCAGGCAACAGCTTTGACGTTTACACAGCGATCATCGCGACCTTGGGAGTAGCGCTTTGGTCTATTGACCGAAGGTCAATGAAAGCGGCATTGGGTGCCGCTGAAAAGCATGAAGCAACAGTCTTGAGACTAAAGCGCCAGGAGCTTGAAGCAGGCGTTCAGCAGAGTTTTGCCCTGCTGCAAATGAAGTGCCAAACACATCGCGACGAAAACAAAAACTACATGATGATGCATGCGCCGAAACTAGGCTTTGGCAGTTTTTCGACGAAGGAGGACGCCGACATTAACTTCGCCATCGGATCTGCGAGATCGCTCATGAAGACGTTGAAAGACATAGCGCCACGCCAGGAATGTTCGGATATTCAAGAGCTTGAGACATATTTTGCCTCGGCGATCCAAACGTCTATCCAGATCGAGCGTTTGGGGTCTGACCTCAAACCGCAAAGAAGTGTTCGGCATTAACTTGGGGCCGCAAAACGCTGAATTGAACAGTGCTCTAGCTCTAGCTAACCGCAAGTATCTCGATGAAGTCTCAAATCATCGAAGACTAACTTGAAACCGGTGATCTCGTTGCGTCGCACATCGCCTTTCGATTGCGATATACTTAATAAAAAACGTCCCCAACACCTTTGGTTAGATTTTTTAGTGTTCTAGGGAACAAACACTTGGACAAGGATTCCTCACTTCGTTTGCTTGAGATCGCACGTCCGTGTTGCATCGATGTCGTACGTGACTATGCTGCCTCTATGGAAGACGCTCGCATAAATCGTATTGGCCCGACTAGCGCTGCTCGATACGCCGCCGATCTTGAAACGTTCTTACCGCGACAAGGTGAATCGATCTTTTCACGAGTGCCATTTGAGATTGAAGCTTCGTTTGGAGAACAGGAGTTCACTGACAATGATGGGTTTGGTTTCAAACTGAGTTTTCGTAGGGCATTTGTTGAGGTAATCCCAGAGAACTGTGAAATTTCGCGTGACGGTAGATACCAAAGATCGCTACCAAGGGATCAATTCCATCATCTTTTGAAGAGAGTAAGTGAGAGCTCTTCAAGCAAAAAAGGGATAGCTTCTGGTGGTGTTTCGCTTCAGTTTTCAAAAATTTTGTCGGCTCTCGGAATAGAAACTTCACTGCACGGCGAAATGCAAAAAAAGATTCAGACTGGAGATATGCAGTCGACTGAAAGTCAACTTGAGTTTAAAATAGTGAGATGGGTTGGAGCCAGTCGATGGCAAATAGGGCACGAAGTTATTGGAGATCCAAATGAACCTAGCGGCGAGTTGCGAGGTGGATACTTTTCTCAGCTAGGGGACGATGCTGAAGATGGTTCGTCAAACCCTTTGTGTTTCTTAATTCCTAAGAAAGGCTCAAAATTTTCTGCCAGCGTAGAACTTCGAGCCCGTAAACGTGATTGTGTTTACTCCCCACTTGGTGACGAACGAAACGAAGAAAGTTGGGCAAAAAAGAACAAAACACAAATCGAACGTCTCCTCACTCTAAGGATGTTAGAAGAGCAAAACCGCGCTGATGGCTTAAGTCCACCAGAAGGTGAAGTCGTATTAGCGCGCGGCCATATTGAGGTGAGCAAGTCACGAAAGAGTAAGTAATTGGGTGAAGATAAGAAAGTTAGAGAGTTTTCTCCTAATTTAGCGTTGTTGAAGGCAGTACGGCATTCAAAAACAGCTTCGCTTTCAGACCTATGCGCAATTGCAGGCCTTGATCCAAGTACTGACTTTCGCCAGCTGTCTATTTCGGATTTGGATTTTCGGGGCTCAGATATGGAGGCGTTTATTATCAGTTCTGATTTACCAGAACACGTGTCAGCTCTTCAAATGCAAGAGTTAGCTCAAAAACTGACGTCTCCATTGCCAGAAATATCAGATAACACAGGTTTCAAAACCTTTCTGCATTCCATATCGGGGGCAGTCAATGCGACAAACGCAGCTTTTCAAAGAGATGATCATATCTCTGGATTGCCTACAGGTTTTGTTGATTTAGACAGAAAAATAGGAGGATTAAGCCCAGCGAGTCTAGTTGTTTTGGCTGCAGCACCATCTATTGGGAAAACAGCGATCAGTACGCAAATCGCTTTCAACATAGCGAAAGCCAGTTTGGGCGATCATCCGCGTAAAACTGGAGGTAGCGTAGGGTACTTTTCTCTTCAACTAAAAGC
The DNA here is from genome assembly GCF_947503045.1 of uncultured Tateyamaria sp. GTDB lineage: Bacteria > Pseudomonadota > Alphaproteobacteria > Rhodobacterales > Rhodobacteraceae > Tateyamaria. The sequence continues at coordinate 97,550 of NZ_CANNCF010000006.1, read as the reverse complement.
GGAGCAGCTGGCTCAACGTATACTAGCCATTGAAAGCGGTGTACCTGTAGTGAACATCCAACGCGGTGATATAACCGAAAATGAATTCAGGAACTATGTCGAAGCAGCTAAAATGCTTGAAAATATTCCTTTGTTTATCAATGACTCATTGGCGGAGCTTGACGCATTGGCAATCAGAGCCCGACAACTAAAACGTGAGGCAGGGCTAGACTTGCTCGTGGTGGACATGATTGATGACTTTTCGGATGGTCGCGCTAGTAGCCAAAGACATGCATCTGAGATTGAGACAGTCTTAAGGGCGCTGAAACGTATAGCCATGGAACACGATCTTTGTATTTTCGCGACGGCTGATCTTGGAAGGGTTGTCGCGAAACGGAGTGACAAACGACCAAGGGTTTCTGATCTCGCCGAGATTGCAGTGATCAACCAGTTTGCTGATACGGTCTTATTCCTGCACCGCGAAGAATTTTATGTGGAACAGCAGCGCCCTGATGATTACGACTTGGAGGCTCTAGCCAATTGGCAGGAGCATATGGAGCGCGTTCACGGTTATGCTGAGATTTTGGTAGCAAAACAGCGCAATGGCCCGACCGGGCCGATCGATTTGTCTTTTGACGCGAGGCTAACTCAATTTGGTAACTTGATCAGACCACGTCATCATTCTAACCTAAGTTTCTAACTTAAAAACTATGGCCTTTTTCAAAATGAAAACGGGTTTTGCAGTATCATTTAGATATTCACTACCTCAGATTGCGGACCACATTTATAGGCGTCGGTTCAACAAAATCAACTCACCCCACTGAACAGCGCCTTCTGTCATCAGATGTTGGAACTGTTCGGGATCACCCAGTTTGGCGACGTGGACATCTTGGAAAAAATCCTGCGCTTCGCCGAGGTCCTCGCGGATTGTATCAGTATCTACAATCCTGGCGAGATTCACGGCATCGAAGAAGCTTGGGATTGTGACCTCACGATTGTAAGCCGACTGTTCTTCATCTGGAGGGATCGCAGAGTCTAGGTTCTGTTCTGGCCGGGCTTGAGCAAGCTTAGCTTGGATCAACGGCATTTCGATTACGTGACCTAAGAGTTGGAATATCCGTGTGGCTGCCTTTGGGTGTGAGGTGCCTGGCGAGTCCCGCTTAGTGTCTTCTCGCTCGATCAGCATCATCATGGCAGATATGGCCGCCGTGCGGGTTCGTATGATCTCCCAGCCATCCTTGGAATACGCATCGATCAGCATTTCCATCGCATCGTGGTCTGCCTGGAGCTCCAAGCAAGGTTCGACCTTCGGCCAATCCTCTTCGGGAATGTGGTCATAAGCCGAAACTTGTGTGCTAGCACGCTGCGCTACACCGTAGCGCTTTGGCGCATTGGCCTCTGTCAAGGAAAGCTTACCCGTAAATACAAAATGGCCCATCTGAAAGTGATGCAACTCATGGAGCATCAGCCACACAAGACCGAGGTGAACCATTTCATTATTATCGATTTGGAATGGGTTTCCGACACCGTTCAGCAAGTCAGTGTCGTCCGCCGCCTTGTCCCACAGGTCTGTGAGCGTTTGGACGATGCCAGTGCTGACAGAGATTGAAACGGTGTCGCCTTTTGCTTCGGCAACGCCCCAAAATTCATCGTCCTCGACGGGCAACAATTCCGGCACCACGGGAAACGCTTCACCCATCGTTTCCTCATAGTGGGCGAGGGCGGCAGATAGTGCATTTTCGATGGCGGGTATATGGTGTTTTGGCATGCCGAACATTTGGCATCAGTGACCAGAATTCGCCAGTCCGGGTAATATTAATTGGAACGTTTGTTTAGCTCCGCGCCAAGGGGCGCGTGTTTTTAAGCTAAAAAAGGCGCTCAAAAAGTTGAACGCCTTTCATGTCGTTTTGATTTGGCCAAGATCAGTTCTTGCGGTCGTATGCCTCCTGTAACGACAGATCAGTTTCGAGAATTTTGTTGGCAATTTGCCGGTTTCTAGAGCGCCGTTGCGAATTTTTTTTGTCATTTTCATCGATTTTTTGTTCTGCTCTTACGCGCCGTTGTTTGCTCTCCAGACCCTTTAGCGCCTCTCGAAGGTCTGCTGGTGACAGCTCAACAGGGTCGCGGACTGGGAACTCTCGCTCGTATTTTTTATCCTTTGCGAGATATACGCCAACTTGGAACAATGCTTGACCGTGGATTGTAGACATTACTTCTCTCCATGTAACACAGTAGCTCAGATGCTACATGAAAAGTAGTAACCGGTGAAGTCAAACGATACATGACGTTTTTGTAACTGTTTTATGACAGCCGTTTCTTGCTGTTAGCCTGGCACTTTGGTCTTCGGACTGTGTCTGTTTTGGGTAGTTTGGCGGTTGATAAGACTGCGCCCCAAAGCAGCGAGCTGTTTTCTTCCGCTGTCAGTCTCTTGTTCAATGCCGATGAGTTTGCTGAATGCATCTCGGCGAACATAGAGTAAGTCGTTGTAGGTCAAGCAAATGTCACCAAGGTCTTTAGAAAGCCCACTACGCGCCTTCTCTATGGAAATTCGTCTTCTGAGAGGCTCATCTTCAATTTCAGAGACCAACAGCAAGCCCGAATTTATGCTGCGGGCGTAATGCTCGTGCAGGTAGTCTTCAAGCGTCTGGCCCTCTGTTCTGTCTTGAAATTTCACAGATGGGCATTCGGTGCTCTGCCGGAAGTGTCGTTGGAGCTCAGTGATTTTTGAAATTTCTGGAAAGGACCGATTAAAGTGATCCGCCAAACCGCCTTTGCTTTTCTCGATATCGGCGTCGGAGACTATGCCCATGTCCTTGAGGTACCTGAGTGCTTCTTCAGCCAGACGGTCTTTGTTGAAATCTGAAATATTCTCCTCGTTTCCGTCGGCATCGAAGGACTTTGAGGACTTTGTCTGGACCGTCTCTTCTTCTGCTTGCCTACATTGCTGTCGTTCTGGTGTCTCTTCAACCGTACCAGATTCGTATCGAGCGCAAGCTGGCGATTTTGCCTTAGCCAAGAAACCGTCCTCCAATAAATCGATGCTGCTTTGTAGTAAGTGCGTGCATGTGTTCAAGTAGTTTTCATCAAAATCATAGGGCGGGCGAGAGATCGCCGCCCAGTGTTCCATATTTCCCATAGAAGTGTGTTCAATCCCTATTTTCTAAGTTATTTGACGCCAATGCGCGTCTACCGCCAACGGGTCAGCAACCCCCATAGTTCTTCCGTCCACTCGCCGAGATCGTATAGGTGCCACCGCGCGGACCAACGTAGCATCTAGAAGTGTAACGCGGACGTGTCCGAACAGGCGTTCTAACCGCCGTTGCTTTCCTGACGCTTGAACGAACAGTCGCACCCCATTCACAAGCTAGGCCATCGCCATCCCTGTCCAAGTTGTTGGGATCACTTACTGGTCCGCCATTGTCCAAAAAATATCGTTGCGCTTGCCAGCTTGAAGAAAAGTCCGAGCAATTCTTAAGATCACTAGATGAAGAAGCCGGCGCGACACGCGAATAAAGTGCCTTACCGTATGCACTCGCTGTTCGTTGACCAATGTATGACGAACCAAATCGCGTTTCACCACGGGAAGATAGTTCCGCCTCTACATAGGCTAATTGAAGTGCAGATAGGCTGAGATCACGGTGCGCCGTCCATAATTGCGACGTTGATGCATTATCTACGCGCGGCCCGATAGTCTCCGGCGTTGTCGCGGCACACCCCGTCAAAGTCAAAACGCCAAGAAGTGACAGAATGGAAAACCTAAGCATGTTCAAATACCAGCAAGACAATACATTTTCCCGATAAAATTGCAGGCTATTACAGTGACGTCAATGACTACAATTTGCCATTGTACAAAGAGGTCATTTCGCACAGATTTCCAAGCTGGCGTTCATCGCAAGATGTGTGTGGTAGTACCACACCTCTTGAGAAGGGGGACGCTTTCACACTGCGTGTGCGCTCCCCCGTTCTATCCCCCTCGCATATGGTCAGACAGCGGCTTTGAGCCTTGCCTGACCATGCAAACATATCGGTGTTTGATCCCTCGCCGGGGAGATGTCATCTCTTCCCAGCACCCCATAGATCAACCCTGCGCGGATTGAGTGCCGTCACCGTTATCGACGCTGAACCCGACCATTGGGGCTATCGCGCCCCTTTGGGAACCCACTCGCAAGGTTTTGGAGAACTGCCTCTCCACCTTGCGACCAAACCATGCACAATCGAGATGCGCGATTGATCCTGCGATCAGGGGAACAAGTCCTATTCCCCCAATACATACCGGGAGACCAATCTGATGGCGATTGGAGGCCATGCATTGCTGATGTTGACCCACCCATTTGCTCTGTCCGCCAAAAGCTTGTAGCGCTCTGTTTGGGACACTCACCAAAAAAAAGGCATTTTCAAAATGGCAAAAATCAACCTCGACAAGCTTTCCGTCAAAGAACTCCAACAACTCAGCAAAGACGTTGATGCCGCAATTGCCGCTGCACGCAAAGCCAATCGCAAAGCCGCCATTGATGCCGCAAATGCAGCAGCGGCCAAGCATGGCTTTACGTTGGATGAACTTTTTGGGAAGGGCAAGTCATCAGCCAAAACGCCTGCGCCTGCAAAATACGCGCATCCCGACAATCCTTCGGCCACTTGGTCTGGTCGTGGCCGTCAGCCCAAGTGGATCAAAGAGGCTTTGGCCGCAGGCAAGTCCTTGGATGACTTTCTAATCTAACCATATTTGGACGCTGTAGCGTCCTGACTTGGGGCGACTGCCCCAGGCGCGGATCAAAGGGTGGGTCCTCGCCATGCTCGCTTCACTGACGTTGCAGACTGCGCGTGGCTCTGGTCCCGTGTGGCGTTTCACTTCGGCTCTGCGCTTTCGCGCAACCGCCGACACACGCCTTTGATCCTTACACCCCCGTTCCTCGGCGGAGGCCAGACGGTTGCATGCGCAACACGTCAAACCAATGAAGAGGAACAGAAAGATGCAAAGCCCAAAAGAAACAGACTTAAGATCGCCAACCTACGAAAGCTATGTGTTCGACTGGAAAGAGACGAAGGTTGTCGTACGCTACTGCACGTCGTGGACAAAATCAGATGTAGATGGCTTTCACATCGCACATTTAGAAATCATTAGCCCAGATCGCTTGCCCTTACCAATGACTGAGACAGGCTATAAATCTCAGTTTCTTTGCCCCGAGCGTATCGAGGCACATGGCGGCGCTACTGAATACGTGCTGGCTTGGCTTGATGAAGCCGCCAACGATCCAAAGTGGAAGGCCGCGCTAGAGCAATCGCGTCAGGGTCAGTTGTTTTAGGTCACCGTGATCACGACACCAGCAATTGATCTACAGGCTGGCCTAAAGCCAGCCTGTCACGAGCAGCCATGGTCATGGTTGCAACGTTGGTTGTCTCCGTTGATCTGCACGGATGCGCACGATCATGTCCAGCGTGACGATAATGTGCTGGTAGTCACCGTCAGTGAGTTCAACCTGTGCCAATTGGTGGCGTAGTTCAGCTTCGAGCCGATGAAGATCAGTTGCGGCCAATGCCGCGAGCTCTTCTTTGGAATAATGTCTTATCATGGGATGGTCCTCTCTTGGTCTTACGACCCAGCCAATCCGGGTCTTTCGCAAAAGAAGGAATGGAGCGCACCAACACTGGATGGGGGCACCGCGCACGGTCGCAACGGCAGAGAAGAAGGGTTTACCCTTGTCCCCCTAAAGACAGGGCTTGGGGCAGACAGAACAGATGAAAGCCCCGGATTGGATCATGAGGCCGGATAGGCTGCCCGTGATGGCAATCCAAAAGAAAAGAGCGGCCTGTTGAACAGCTCTTAATTGAACCAGAGAGAGAAGACAAAAAACAGCTACGCTCGTAGCCAGCGTGATCCACGTAGCAAAAAGAATGCGATGACCAACCAGATCACAAAGGAAAACTTAAGGCTGTCCACGCTAATTTCAGGCAATGGCACAAGATCACCGTACATCAACTCGCGTCCGACCCAAGCGGTTGGCCAAGTGGCGACGGCGGCAATGATCACCATGTTTAAGACATCGCTTAACTTGGGCTTTGCTGCTTGTGCCTTTTCAGCTTTGCGGGCCTCCCATTTAGCCTGTTTGGCTGCATAGACCTTTCGATGTTCCAATTCTGCTGGGGTTGGACGACGATATTGCGTTGAGACATAGTTGCCCGAGATCCGATATGGGGTGCTTACGACGCCATCATTGAGCACTTGGCGAAGGGCTTCAAACAATCGCTCGCGTCGTGTTTGATCAAGGATGTTCAAAAACAATGTTGGCTCTTTGGTGGATCGCAAAGAGAGCTTGATACCTGTCTCAGCCGAGGCACGGGATTTTGCCCTAGAATTGCGAATGGCCAGACCGACACCTTCGCCAATCCCTCTAGCGCCGCCCGAGCCGCCAACCCGAAAAAACTCCTCAGCCTGACCAACGGATTCTTGAACCTGGTGGAGATAGGACAGTGCATGAATGGCGTGGCTCCATTCATCCTTATAGCGGAACAGGATCAGGCGATCTTTTGCTATGTTGATCGCCAAGCCAACATCCGATGTGAAGAACATCACATCGTCTTGGCTGAAGTCATCAAGGTACAACTCTTTGCTCGTATCCATTTGATGTGTCTCGCTTGATTTTTGAGCGGCACAGCAAAAGGGGTCCCTTTAGATAGTTCTACTGGCATTCGGCTTCCAAATCGTCAGAGACTTGTTTTCCACAGATTTTTTGGCAGGGGCTTGCCGATCAAATCATCAATGGACGCGGCGTTGCAAAGGGACCCCTTTAGACAAGGACTATTTGCAATGAAAACCGCTTGTTGGACGGATTCTGTATGTCAGAATGATGGAATGAAAAGCCCCAAATCGAAAAAGAATGAGTCCAAACAGAGAGATAGTCCTGACCCAGCAGGAGAGGCGCATACAGGACGAAAAATCGGTTACGTGCGTGTGTCGGATGCTGATCAGAGCGAGGCCCTGCAGGTTGATGCGTTGGAGGCAGCGGGCTGCGATGTCATCTACGGCGATCTTGGCATCTCAGGCGCGCGTATCAAGCGCCGCTCGTTGGATACTCTGCTGTATGACCTAGAACCCGGTGACGTGTTGGTGGTGTGGAAACTCGACAGGTTAGGCCGATCCATGCTGCATCTATTACAGTTGCTCGAAGACCTGCGGGAAAACGGTGTGGATTTCATTGCCCTCACACAAGGGATCGACACAACGACGGCCATCGGGCGGATGCTCTATGGGCATTTGGCAGTGTTTGCTGAGTTTGAGCGTGAACAAATACGGGAACGCACCAAGGCTGGTATGGAAGCGGCACGTGCACGAGGTGTTCACATTGGTCGCCCACGCGCCATTTCGCCGGATGTCGCTGTGATCTTGCGGGAGCGGTTGGATGCAGGAGCCGCTACTATAGAAATGCTGGCTGAAGAGCTTCAAATTTCTCCGCAGACAATTGTAAGGGCTGTTCGAGATGCTGTGAGGATGTGATTGACAGAAAGTCAAATTTAGCAGAATTTACTGACCGCATTGAACTTACATCACAAAAAGTCTTTGGGCTTTCCATGTCAGCGTTACAATAATTCTGTTTTGATTTTCGCAATCATATCCTTGTGTTCCGCATCTAGCTTGGCGAGGGTACTTTTACTTGGCTCAATCGAGAAATCCGAGTTAACCTTGAAGCCCACTATATCGTACCGTCCGGTTGTCTCTGGATCGATAAAAAACCCTGACACTATGTCCAGCTGGGCCATTTCAATGTGCTTGAAGTCGTACACAACGTAACCGTCATAAGCTGCGCCGCCAATTTTTTTGTGGAACTCAATGAATATTTTGTTAGATGCATTTTCAACTTTCTCTATTTTGCTGTGATCAATGGGTTCAAACTCCTTGTTTGCAAAGTCACATATGACACCGGTAATGAAGGGTTTCCCATTTTGGAATATTATTTTAAAAACGGCGCAGCTTCTCGCTTGAGGCGAGGATACTCCAAGGTTCTTCCTTCTATACGCTCTAGTGTACCAGATGCCTTCTTTATCGACTACTTCGCCCGTGTTTTTGCTTCTAAACTTCGCATCGCCAAGTTTGGAAAAATCCGTTTGTATGCTGACATCACATTTCTTTTGAACCATGTTGGAAAAAAGATCGCTGAACATCTTCACAATACTAGCATCATCAGATCGAAAGACTTCTGATGCGGACCCTTGACTGCCGCTCAAGGAATCAACCCAACCCCAGAAAACTTCAGATTTTGAGCCGTTTGAATACTCGAGGATGATAAAGTTTATCATCGGCATGCTATGCCTCAGAACAGATATTTCGTGTCTTCCAATTGAGAAGTCTGCGGGGGCTATTTGCTTATATCTTTCTGAGAACAACTCGGCTGGACTCATTACGTCGTGCCATTTGTTTCCTGGGATTGATAAAAAATGGTTGTAGGCATCAATTGCACGATCGGACGCGCCATCTGCGGAGTTTCCAACAAATGTATTTCTAATTTTGTTTGAGCTTTTGACGCGGGATATTATTATCTCATGCGCCTTTTCGAAGTTCTCCATTCTTTCAGCGTTGAAACTCTGTCCAATGGTATCTCGCAAGCTTTCAATCTTTCCAAAAACCATCTCGGACGAGATTTCATGTGATCGTAAGGCGGTTTCTATTGCAGTGCCTTCTTCTTGACTTTCGCTTAGTTTTCCAAAAATTTCGCCAATTTGAACAAAAATGAAGGAAACTAAAACCCCAAAAATTATGACAGCTGTTTTGGATTCATCTTCATCTGGGTTTATATCGACAATTTCAAATATAGCGTTGGCCGCAAGTGCTGCGCCAACAAGGGCTCCAAAAATTCTTGACAGATAAACTCCTAGAGTGTATCTTCTTTTATTTTTAACGAATACATCTTTATTAAAGGTTTTTGATATGTCCGACAAGTTTATTCATCCTATTAGTAGGTACTTTGTTTACAGTGCTGCGCTTCAATTTAGCTTAACCTCCGCGATTTTGGTCGCTACCTATGCTTACGCACTTAAGGACGACGAAGTAAACAGAGTAAACAATGAACCGTCTGTTGAATGCAGTTGTTCGAAGTCAAAATTTCAGACAATACCCAAACCATAAAGCTTCGCAAACAGCTTAGATTTTTTGGGCGACTTAGGTGTCACTCGTTTCTACCCGTCGTTCGCAGGCTCCCCAAACGCGTCATATCCCTCTGGCAGCACGTTTGAAAACGTCTCCAACCCATTGCGATGCCTGCGGCAGCTATCCAGCCAGAGCCAGTACATCAGCAGCTTTGAAATCGGCCAGTTATCGAACGGTGTTTGTTCGCAATGCTGGACCCAGGCGGTGAAGTCGATATCACCGCGTCCTTCGAGCCAATCAACATAGTCCCATGAGTTTTGCGGCAGATGGATCATCACGTCTGCACCGGCAGTGTTTTTGTGTGGCCGCATGACGGGTGCATAGTCAGGATGATCGTCTTTAACGGACTGGAGAAACTGCATAAATTCAACTTGAGACATGCAAACAGGATAGCACATATCTGCACTATCCTGCCTTAGGATAATAGTCTTATGCGCTGTTTTAGCGATCCATGCCGTGGTCTATGTCTCGGGTGTTGCTAAGTTTTCAAAACGTTCGATTGCGTTCTTGACAAGGAATGTTATCGAAGTAATCCGATACGGTAAAGTGTCGGGTTCGGAGAAGGCCAGCAGGCCTGGAGAAATTGCGTTAGAGCTGGGTGATATTCTTGTGGTTGTGACAGATGATCGAATGACTGTTGTATCGGTAAGTAAAAGATATTAATATGAAATATGAGTGTATATAAATTTGAGGTGTTGGAAGCGATTAAGAACTGCGAAGATTTTATTAATGAACGTACTAGATATAACAACGTCATCACGGTGAAGTTTTTGGCCAATTGCCTTCTTGAATTGCGGGATGTGCTTGACAAATCTATTGAGGAAAACGAATTTCGAAATTACATCCGCCGTGAAATTAGATTTCTTGTAAGGTGTGAGAATGATCGAGTAAGTGCAATTCCTATTGTAGAGCGGCTTTTGGAGCGGCTTAAATTAGAGAGCTAGATGTGCTTACGCCAGTATAAGTTGATGTATAATTTCATTCTAGCTGAAGTGAGCTACAGCTCTTTTAGACTACCAGCGTTCCAACTGCTGGCACGCTCATGACTTTAAAAAAAAATGGCAGCGTAATCATTTGGTATTCCAAAAAAGTTGTCTGACTTGGTCGATAACTTTTTTCCAATGAACTACTCATCATTCGCTGGTTCCCCAAACGCATCATATCCCTCTGGCAGCCTGTCTGAGAAGGTTTCCAACCCATTGCGATGCCTGCGACAGCTATCCAACCACAACCAGTACATCAGGAGCTTGGAGATCGGCCAGCCATCGAACGGCGTTTGTTCGCAATGCTGAACCCAGACTGTGAAGTCGATATCACCGCGTCCTTCGAGCCAATCAACATAGTCCCATGAGTTTTGCGGCAGATGGACCATCAGGTCTGCACCAGCAGAGTTGGGGTAGAGCCGCATGACGGGGACGTAACTCGGGTGGTCATGTTTAACGGATTGGAGAAACTGCATAAACTCAACTTGAGACATGCAAACAGGATAGCACATATCTGCGCCATCCTGTCTTAGGAAAATAGTCTTATCGTGAGCGTCAGCGGCTCATGCCGTGGTCCTTCTCAGGCTTTTGCTCAGGCGTTTTGATTTCATTTTCGCGTGTATCTCCCAGACCTTCACGGATACGTAACACGGCTTCTACGTGCTCGCCTGTTTTGGGTTCAACATCCCAACCACGATCATAATTCACGATGACCTCGCCATTCTTGCGCACTTCCAGCTTGGAGACTTGACCGCCTTCAAGGCCGTGTTCGGACGGCGCGTCATACATTTTCGCGGCAAAGCTATATCCGGGCATGGTGATCAGAGTGCCCTTGATCCAAAGATCAGGCTCTACTTTGCCACCATCGATAGACAGGCCAGCCTCTTGTTTGTTGGCTCGCGGCACCAGGGACGATGGGTCCTTACGGAAGATAATCTTCTCTTGGTGCGGCGACACTTGCCTCTGAGCTATTGGCTGTTTGATCCCGCTCATGCCGGGAGGCGCAAGATTGGGTGCAGGTCGTTGCGTTTGGGTTGGTTTCAGATCAGGGGCTGCATTGTCCTTATCGCGCACAGGCGTGCCGTCAGGATTGGTGATGCGGCCAAAGGCGTCTTTGGAGGTCGGTGTTTTGTCATCTGACATTGCAGGTCTCCTTAGTAGGCGTCGTCAGTGATGAAAGGGGAGGGGGTTGTGTAGAGCTGCTCGAAGGTCACGGCATCCAACAGAGCTTGCAGCCCATAGACAGCAGCATCATGCAGATAAGCCCTTAGAACAGGATTGCTGCGGCTGGAGCGCCAGATATCGATGAGCAGAGCTTCGTCGAAATACAGCTCACCCAGAGCAGCGGCTTTGAATGTGTCCGTTGGCGAGAGCACCAGTTGCGGCTCAGACCAATGCATCATCGGTGTGGTTTCTAAGACCATAAGGAAGCCTCATCGTGAGTTGATTGTGGATGTGGGGAGGAATGATCCCGGTGAGCATCGCCCACCGGAGCCAAAGGATCAGGGTCAGGCTGCGTCGTGCAGATTGACGCCTTTGTCTTTCAGATCAGGGTCTTCAAACCATCTGATCTTGCGCGCCATGATGGGATTGGCGTTTTCGATCAGGATCAACTGCAGATCATCATCCAAACGACGCAACTCGTCCGCAAAGATCAGCTTGCGCTGTGTCGCGGCCCGTGTGTCGGTGTTTGTGTTTGACGTGCTGCTGGAGCCGCCACCAGCCCCAGAGGATGAGCTGAACGCCGATGCCAAGGCTGAGGAGAAATTCCAAACAGTAGTCACACCACACAGCTTAGAAAAATACTCGGTAGAGCGTTCATCAGGCGAACCAAAATACGCAACAACCCCGCTATTGGCGATGAAGCTTTCATAATCCTCACCATAGACCCGACGCATCTGACAGAGGTCTTGGGCAATGCCCCAGATTTGCATGCCAAACCCTGCCATCAGCCCATAAGCTTGCTCGACAGATGCCAGACGCCCCAAAGAAGGCATTTCATCGAGGATGAACAGCACCGGTGTTTCTGGCTTCTCGCCGATATTGCGCGCATTGACGGTGATGGATTGTTGCACCATGGCGCGTAAGAGCCGTGAGAATGCCTCAACCCGATCTGCGGGTATGATCAGATAGACCGACATGGCTTTGGTCTTCAGGTCAGCAAAATCGAAGTCAGATGTGCTAATCGCATCCCGCACCCGCTCACTATCCAGAAAGTGCGTCTCAGCTTGCGCCGAGGCCATCACACTGGAGAGCAGCTTATCATCCTTTTGCAGGAACCGCGCCCCGGTCGAGGCAATCAGCGCATGCGGGCTGTTGGCCATATATTCAAACAAGGATGTTTGATCATCACCGGTGAGCAACAGCAGGTCACGCACAGTGCCCATATGGCGCTTGTCGTGATAGGTGATGTCAAAAGCCACCAGCAAGATCAGACCCCGAACGAGAGCCTTGGCCTCTTCCTGCCAGAACGGATCACCCTTGTCGTTTTTAACAACGAAGGATTCAGCGAGTACCATCGCATTCTCCGGCGCGTTGGGATCAGTGAGTTGAATCCAATCCAGAAAGTTGAACCGCGCAGGCGTGAACCCTGCCTCTTCGGCAGCGATGTTCCAGGGATCGAAGGCCAGAACCTCTTGGCCCATCTCTGCGCGCGCTTTGCCGGTGATCAGGAGGTTTTCGCCTTTGACGTCAATGACCAGCACCGAGCCGAGGTATTCCAGCAGGTTTGGAATGATGTGCGACACACCTTTGCCTGATCGTGTTGGGGCATAGGTAAAGGCGTGACGATCTCCCTTGTAGGAGATCTTTTGCCAATATTGCCCATCAAAATACGACCCGAGCAGAATGCCCGAGCTGCCAAAGATGTCCTTTTGCGCTAAATGCTGCGCATCTGCCCATTTGGCAGACCCGAACGTGGTTGGGGTTTCGCCCAAACGGCGCACGGCTTGATCAAACCAATAGCCTACGCCGTAACAAAAGCCGATCATGGCAATCAAAGTGGCGAGGCTCCAGCCCAGCGGGCCATGGTTCAAGACAGCAACAGCGCAAGCTACGACCGCCGCTCCAACGGCGATGGCCGCGCGCAGCTCACGCGCAGCAGGTGAAAAGAACCAGCCGATGGCAAAGCCCAGCCCGGTAGCCCCACCAATCATGACGACACGCAACATTGACATGCGCATCTGCCATTCTGATTGGGTGAGATAGTACCGTTGATCAGGGTCGAAAAAGCCCTGAGCAGCCGCATTGGTCGTGACCAGCCCGAGGGCAAGGCACAGACCAAACGTGGCCAAGTGGTTAAGTGGAAGTTTCACAGCACGTCTCCTTTCAAAGATTGAACGTGCCGCTCTCATGAAACATCAAACCCACACCCGTCTCAGGTGAAACACGGGTGATTGCGGGTGAAGGCTTCGAAGATTTGTTTGGGATAAAGTGATCTAGACGTTTGCAGTTGATACACTCGACAGGCACACTGTTTACGTACTGCATGGAGCAGGAGACAGGACTATCATGGCAAATACGTTACCACGGGAAAGGCGCTGTACTACTCATGGCCAGAACCGTTAGAAGTCTTAGTGGATATCATAACGCAAGAAAGCCACTGGCGCTTACTTTACGTTTAAGTTTCTGCGCCGTTTTTTCGCTCTTGATGTTTGGGTCTCTTCTTCCGGCTAGGGCCTTAGACGTCGCCAACTATCTGGAACTCACACTTCCTGAAGAACCGCCCAAGATCTCTGAGGGTGAGGTCGTTGGGGTGTACATCGACTGTATGTTGGCAGCAGGTGCTCTGAAAGCCACCGATGATTTTGAGGAAGGAAAGACAGAACTCAAAATTGACATGGAATACGCATTTCAGAACTGTCAACACATCGCCCAAACATTATACGTTGTAAAATACTATGAAATTCAGCGTCGAAACAAGGACGCATCGTTTGCTGCAATCGTCAATGGCGTGTTCGACTATTTCTGGTACGTCAATAGCCGAATAGAAGAAATAGTCCAATAGATATGAGTGGGAACAATGTTCACATATGTGTTTCGTCGGCAATCCTCATCTGTGCTTGGCATCTGTCTTTTGCTGACCGCTCCCGCAGAGACGTTTGGTCAAGAAAACCAAGAAATTGATCTTGTTGGGATTCAGGAAGCAGACCGTCAGTTAGAGATAGCAGAACAAATAAACCTCTGGGGTACTGTGCTTGAATTCTTTGGGCTCGCGACGACGCAGCGTAATGTACCCGTTGGACAAATCAATGAAGCGGTGCAGAAGCTAGGAGGTACAGACACTCCAGAAGGTGCGGAACGAGCACAAAGTATTTCTCGCGCTCGATCGGAGGTTAGACAAGCTCTTGAGGACGTCAACACGAGCTACAACCGGTTCTTATTGGGAAACTCGACTAGCACGTCAGTTCTTCGACGCGAAGCCCAATCAGCATCTGGCGTTCCAACGACTAGTGCACCGCCTCCTTACATAAGAATAATGCCTGACGGTTCTGTACGTGAGTACGAGCAAGTAGTGGTTATAGACTTTGAGGGTCGCGAACGAGTGATGATTACCGACCGGTATACGGTGGTGGATCAAGCAATTAGGACGGATACAACTATTAAAAATGGGGCAATCGTTGATACTCAAACATATCAATTGCGAAGCCCGCCTGCCATCAGCACCGAGGGTGCAGACTCTAGCAGAACGCTAGGCTCACGAGCACTTACGGACGAGGCTCAAGAAGCATTAGACAAGTATATCGGACGAGCTTGCGAGCATGCAGATAGGCGTGGTCAGGTTGCTTCTGACGGACTTCTTGTCCGTGATCTCAACGCTGATGGCATGGATGATCTTATTCTATACCATGACAAAATCACCTGCGACGGTCCCAACCCCAAAAGCAACAGATGTGTTAGAGATAACTTGTGTCCGGTTTTCATACTTTGGCCCGTAATCTCTTCTTACACCGGTGAACCTGTATTTACTGGTTGGAGGACGTACTTGGGCGGAGACATTGAAGTCGGGTCTGAAACTCCGCCAGTTCTGACATATCGCAGCGAAAATGGGTACTTCACGATACAGTGGAACGGCCAGCTGTTTAAAGAGTCTCAATGGCGGCGCCATGGAGACTAGGCTTACTATGGGTCTTTGTCGTGCCAATTATCTCACCGAGTGAACCCAAGGCTGCGGGATCGGCTGTGAACTCGCTGACTTGTTGCGCGATTTGTGTGAGCTTGCTGCCGTATTAGGTAGCTAGCGATGTTGCGCGCCAGTAGGCCTCGGTCTCTCCTCTGGCTGGATTTGAGCCGTTTGACCCGTTGCTGCAAGTCCTTGCGCTCGGCCATTTGTGTCAAGATCAATTGATCTCGCTGTTCTTGATCGCGGCGCGAGGATGATAATGCCTCAACTTCATTGCGTTTGATGATCCGGCGATGCGCGCCTGTGAGCCGATCAAACAATCCGCGCAGACCCCTGTTAAGGCGATCAGAGCGACTTTGGGTTTCTTCGGCCCATCGTTTGTCTTGTTTGAGCTTGAGATCAGCGCGTTCCTTGCGCTGTGCTTTTACTATCGCGGCGCGCTCCGCATAGAATGGCTGCATTTCACGACCATGCTTGTCTTTGATCTGCTGGATGTAGTCACGCACTTGATCGGTTTTGCGGGCACGCAGCCACTCTGTAACGTCGGCGGGGGATTTTGAATCACCTGCGTCCGTCAGTCGAGTTTTGATGTCTTTTGCTTTGACGCCCATCCATCTCGACAGTGAATAGATGTTGTCATGAATATCCAAGGCGACGAACGCACGGCGGTCTCCCGTGGCGAGATACAGACCTTTGTCAGTCAACGCCGCCTTCAGAGACTTCGCATCATCGGATTGTGCCCATGCCTCACGAAAAAGCTGCTTCATCTCTCTTGGATCAACACCAACGCGTTGCGCAATCTGCCATTCTTCCAGTGTGAAGTTCAGAGGGTCTTTGTCGCCGTAGGTTTTAAGACCCTTTGGGAGTTCCCAACCATGATCCAAGAACAGCTCTTTTGAAACATCGCGAAGTTTGACTTTGAAATGGGGGAGGTTGATGGCCTTCATGCTGTCAGCATCGATACGTGACCACACAACATGCGCATGACGCCGTCCTTGTTTTTCATGGATGATCATGGCTCGGGGTTGATCTTGAAGCCCGAGCTTGTCTGCGATGCGTTGCGCAGCCTGTTCAAACTCTTCCTCAGAAACGAAGGCATCTTCCGGCGGGTTTAAGCTGACTGAAAACATAAACTGTGTGCATTGGGTCGCCTTTGAAACCGCATAGGCTTCATCCAACGCACCGTGAAGATCATCGGCCATGAATCCATCAACCTTGGCCAGAGTGACGTGATCATTGTCGCGATGATTCATCAAATGATCTGCCAGCGCCCGCGCACCAGAGCGTTGAGAAGCGATGATGATCATGGCTTGATCCCGAGGGCTTTCATCAAGGTCGCACGCATCCACGCGACTTCGGCAATGGCTTGCTGCAAGTCGGCTTCTAATTCTTCATCTACAACCAACGTGCCTTGGTTCAGATGCTTGGCGATCTGATTGAGATTGTTGGCTGTGCGTGATTGCCCTAGACGCGCCAGCACTTCCGCCAAGAGCTGTTGTTCAGCAACAGGTGGTTTTTGTCGCTTGCGGTATGTGGGTGCCGCTTCGTCAAAAACCACTAGCTTGATGTAGGCACCAAGCGCCAAGTTCCCTGCCTGTTGCTCTAGAAGTGTACGTTCTTCGTCCGACAGTCGGAGAGACAACGGGGCGGGGCGTTTCTTGGGTGTTCTTTGTTGAGGCTTTGTTTGCTGTAAAGTCATGGACGCGGTCCTCGCAACTCGTCAGCAAGTGGCCTGATTATGTCGTGCCATCGTTCTAGCTCATCAAACACCTCATCAATGGAAGGCTGTGCGCGCCCACAAGAATTGTTAAACTGGCTAAGGACAGCGTTCGAATTTTCTCTGTCTGACCGCACCATGCTTCTCATTTGGCGGTTTTGTATCAGCATGTGAGCATGCGCTTGGCGCTCGGTTCTGATGCGCCCGGCTTCTTTGGAGTTTCAGGGAATCGGAGCTCTGCTCAGAATTCTGGGGCCGACTGGTGCATCGAAGGCTCCCGATTTGCGTCGACCTGCGAGTCGCATTTTTTGCATCTCCGACATCCACCTCGCATTTCTCCAACCGCTCCGCGTTAGGATAGTTGTCGCATTTCGCCGGGCTTCGAACAGCAAGGCTGGTCCAGCCCGGCATTTTGCATTCACCGCGGCGCCCGACCTGCACTTGGGTTCAGCAATCAGTAACATTTGCGGGGTATCGAATGGCCACCTGAGCGACTGAAGGATCAATGGGCCATGGCATTCACTGCCATCACTGGACAAAACAGGCGGCGGACTCACCGGCATCGACAAGTTGGTGCGCGCGGCGCGGCTAGGTGCGCAGTCTGGCATGCCTTGTTGTCGCCGATAGGTCCATTTGGTTCCCAAACGAACGCCTTTACAACGCAATTCCGGAGTGCGCAGCCATGACATCCGAAAACCCTGCTTCGCATCAAGGCCTGCGCGCGTCCATCAACCAGATCGGGATCAAGCTTCCCCTGCTGATAAGCGCCCTGGTTGCCACCACAATCCTCGTGTTGGTGTTTGCCAACTCTGCCCTGACCAAACGCATCATCACTGATGGCGCAAGCCAGCGGCTGGAAGGCGTTGGCATCCTCAAGGTCAAGGAAGTTGAGACCCTTTTGAACACCATCGACCGCGACCTGCGGCTGCGAGCGTCGGATCCGTCGGTCAGAACGGCGCTGATTGCGCTGGCGGATGGTTTTGCCTCGACCGAGAACGCGGCGGAGGTGCTGCAGCGGGCCTATATCACGGACAACCCGCATCCGCTGGGCGAAAAAGATCTGTTGGTGTCGACCGATACCGGATCAAGCTATGGTTTTATCCATGCGGTCTACCATCCGGCGCTGGATGCTTTGCAAAACGAGATGGAATATTACGATATCTTCCTGTTCGATCCCGAGGGCAATCTGGTCTACAGTGTGTTCAAGGAAAATGACTATGCCACCAACCTCCTGACCGGTCCGTGGAAGGATTCCGGCCTTGGCCAAGTGTTTCGCGGCGCGATGGAGTTGAATGCGAGCGATCCGGCTTTCTTCGTAGATTTCGCACCTTACGAGCCAAGCGCCTTTGCTCCGGCGGCCTTTATCTCGCGTCCGGTGTTCAACGAAAATGGCAAACGCATCGGCGTGCTGGCCTATCAGATGCCGATTGGGCAGCTGAACACAGCGGCAAGTGATCTCGAAGGGCTTGGTGAGACGGCGGACGGATTTCTGGTGGGTGCTGATTTTCTCATGCGCACAGATTCCATCATGTCCGAAGAGGACGATATCCTGAGCACCGAATACGATCTGGATGTTGTGCGCGCGGGCCTTGCGGGCCAATCGGGACTGTCCGCATACACCGAGCCGACGGGTCGTGACGTAAAGGCGTTTTATGCGCCAATCGAGTTTCTGGGCACAACTTGGGTCGCAATTGTTCAGCAGGACAGGGCGGAATTGTTCGCCGGACTGCCTTGGGCATTAAAATGGGCAGTTGGGATTGCCGTGGCGACCTTTATGGCGGTTCTGACGATTTCGGTCTTTTTCTCGCGGACGATTTCGCGACCGGTTCAGAAGCTGACCGTTGCAATTCGCCGTGTTGCGGGCGGGACCTATGAAACGGAGATTCCCGGTATTGAGCGCGCGGACGAAGTGGGTGAAATGGCCCGTGCAACCGAGGTGTTCAAGCAGAATGCCATAAAGGTCGAAGCCCTGAACGCCGAGCAGGAAGAAGCCAACCGCAAAATGGCCGAAATGGCCAAAGAGCGCGAGAAAGCCGCCCGGCGCGAGGTCGAATTGGCCAAGGAAAGAGAGCAGGCTGACGCACAGGTCGCGGCGGAACGTGAAGAGATGATGGGTCATCTGGGCAAGTCGTTTGGGCGTGTTGTCGAAGCGGCCATTGAGGGTGAGTTTTCCGAACGGGTTGAGGCGAATTTCTCGGATCGCGTTCTCAATGATCTTGCTGAAAACATTAATCAGCTGCTCAGTGTCGTCGATCAGGGCTTGTCCGACACCGGTCAGGTTCTGGAACGCATCGCGGACGGTGATCTTTCCAAACGAATGGAGGGTGATTTCCGCGGCGCATTTGGGAGCCTTCAGGGCAACGTCAACGACATGATGGAGTCGTTGAAGTCGCTGATTGGTGACATTTCCCGCAGTGGCACAACACTTGCGTCCTCGTCTGCGGAAATGCGCGACACGGCCGCCGATATGTCGCGACAGGCCGAACGCAATGCCGCCTCGCTTGAGGAAACCTCCGCCGCGCTGGAAGAGTTGACGGCGAGCATCAAGCAGGTGAGCGGGAATATTGACGATGCCAGCAAGAATGCGCGATCCGCACGCGACACGGCAGTGTCCAGTGAACAGGTGGCTGCAGATGCGGCCAGCTCGATGGAGCGTATTGCGGACGCCTCAAACGAGATTGCGCGCGTCGTCGGCGTCATCAACGATATTGCGTTCCAGATCAACCTGTTGGCCCTGAATGCCGGGGTCGAGGCGGCGCGGGCAGGGGATGCGGGGCGCGGGTTTTCCGTCGTCGCCTCCGAAGTGCGGCAACTGGCGCAGCGCGCGGGCGAGGCTGCCAAGGAGATTGATACCGTCATTACCAAGAGTGACGAGGCGGTGTCAGAGGGCGTGACAAAAGTCAGGAATGCGCGGTCTTCGCTTGAAACGATTGCCGAGAGTGTCATCCGGATCACGACCGGAGTTGAAGAAGTCTCCGCCGCAATTGCCGAACAGGCGAGCGGAATTGGCGAAATCGCCTCGGCCGTTGGCCTGATCGATCAAAACACGCAGGAGCAGGCCGCGTCCTTCGAGGAAGTCACCGCCGCCAGCACTGTGCTGGCCAGCGAGGCAGAAAGCCTGCAGCAGTCGACCGCGCGGTTCCGTACGGGCGAGTATGGACAGGTCGTCGCGATGAAGCAGACAGTTGCCAAACCCGCCGACGCACCCGCCCCGGCGAAGGTTGTTGGCGGTGGAGGATGGGAAGAGTTTTGACGCCGGAACATCTAGAGTTGTACCCATTTTCCACGTGACGTGTGCGGGATTGGACACTGTACATTGATTTATCGCCGCGCCTCGAACAAAGCCGGAGCGTTGGGAATTGCTGGATGCCTGTGCGAAGGCGTTGTCACATTCTTCGCAATTGGGAGACGGCTTTATGCACTGCGAGATAGAAACGGTATGAATGCTGTTCCTGACCATGCGTGGGTGCGTGCCTGATTTTGGTCAATGTGGAACCGCCTTTCTCTTCAACAGACGGCGGAGAATTGGCCCGCCTCGATACTCTTTTGCGTGACCTAACAAGCTGTATTCATTGACGGGGTCGCGTCCGACTTCGCATAAATGCTGCTTAGATTGATGTGAGAATTGATTTAGGGGGCAGGAGGATGACGCAGTCAGACGAGCCCAAGGACACGCGCGTTCGTATCATTGAAGGTGCGTTCAAGGCGTTGAACAAAGAAGGCTTGCCGCCCCTGTCCTATGACAGGATCGCGGCGGAGGCCGGGGTGTCGCGGCAGTTGGTCCGCTATCACTACGAAGACCCCGAGACACTTATGGTGGCGATTTGCGATTTCCTCGCCAACGCCTATCGCGAGGCCCTTTTACAGAATGCAGCGCAACTGGTGGGGTCGGCGCGTCTCGAGATGTTTCTGGATTTCTATTTTGATCTCATTGATGGGGTCGGAAAGCCCAGGGACGACGCAGTATACGACGCGATGATGAGCATCGCGGCCGGCTCATTGCGCGTGCGCGAAAACCTCAGGGGGCAATACGTCCTGTTGGGTCAGGTCCTGAGCCACGAGTTTCAACTGGCACATCCCGAATTGGGCAAACAGTCTTCGGAGGAGCTGTCCTATTTGTTCGTCGCGCTGATGTATGGGCATTGGAAAATGGTGGCGAGCCTTGGCGTGTCGAGCGGGCACAATCAGTTGACCCGAAACGCGATGGACCGACTGATCCAGTCTTATGTTGATGCGGGCACACCCGTCAGCGCCCTGGATCGGGTCTGGAGTGCTGAACCCTAGTATACCCGGTCGTTCATTCGACGAGGTGCGTCCAGGCCTTTTGTGCAAGGTGATGCTGTCTTTGTCTGCCGTCCAATTGGAATGAAAATGTGCTCATTTGGCGCCTCTGCATCGGGCCCGCATCGCCCGCAAAACACCGCTCCGACGAACGCATGCGCACTGTGTGCCAGAGCGTCGCAGGTGTTCCTTCGTCCCTTCACTACAATACATCTGACGCTGCCCTGACGATCTGTTCGAAATCCGACAAAGTTTCTTGACGCTGTGCTTGTCCGGGTCACACGCGTTCCAGTGCGGGACCAAGCCCACTTAGCGAAATTGTAACTCCGACAATTTAGGCAGAATTGAGCCCCTACGTTCCGACCAAGCACCAGGATGAACGCCTCTTGTCGACCAAGGACGCCCTTTGCGATGCAATCGATCTGGCCTCGCTCAGACTGATTGTGGACACCCTGCCGCATCCGGCGGCTGTCTTGCAGGGTGTGGGGCAGATCAGCCATGAAAACCGTGCCTTTCGGTCTTTGCGAGACCGGGCTTTTCCCGCGATTGCACCGGACGATTTCCTCGAGACCCTCAAGCCCTTTGATCGCGCAAAAGTCGAACAGATGGCGCGGGACGTGACAGGCCTGCGTCCCGGGCGGTACCAACTGGACTGGCAACTGCCCGGCGCGTTGGTCACAACCCATTCCGCGGACCTGACCCGTTTGACCTATGACGGCGCTTTTGCCGGGATCCTGTGCCAGATGACGCCGGATCAATGCGCTCAAAGTCCGACATTGCGCTACCTGATGGAAAACCTCGATCAGGGGGTTTGGGACTATAACCTGCAGACGGGCGCCTTTGTCGCCTCAAAGGCGTGGCGCAAATTGCGCGGCTGGTCCGAGGATCATGTGATCGACATGTCCAATGACAACTGGCTGGCACAGGTCCACCCCGAGGATCGCGCCCGCCTGCGGGAGGCCTTTGATGACCAGCGGGACGGCGGAGCCAAGAGTATCGTCATCCAGTACCGGCATCTGCACGACGAGGGGCATTGGGTCTGGATCCTGTGCCGTGCCAGCGTGGTCGAGACGGATTCGAGCGGCAGGCCTGTGCAGATTGTCGGCACCGACACCGACATTTCCGAGGCGATGCACAGTCAGGAGGCCATCAACCAGCTTGCAGGCAAGCTCAAGCTTGCGGTCGAGGCATCGGGCATGGGGATTTGGGAGTTCAATCCCGAGACCAGAAAGGTGCATTGGGATGACCGCATGCTGGAAATCTACGGGATCAGCGATGGGTCGAACGTCCGTTCTGACAACCTGTGGGAAACGCATCTGCACCCCGATGACTATGAAGCGACGGTGGCCTATGCGCGCGAGTGTCAGCGCCTGAACACGGACTTCAAACGTGATTACCGCATTGTCCGCCCTGGCGGAACGGTGCGCCATATCCGAAGTCTTGCGCGCACAGTGACCGCGCCAAACGGGCCGACCAAGCTGATCGGTGTGAATTTCGACGTCACCGAAGACTATCGTCGCGCCGAAGAGTTGGAGGTGGCGCGCGCCAAGCTGGAACATGACGCCCTGCACGACGAACTCACCGGTCTTGGGAATCGCCGTGGGCTCGATCAGGCGGCGGCAGAGTTGTTCAATCGCATCTCGGGCGACAGTTGCTATGCGGCAATGCATATCGACCTCGACCACTTCAAAAAGGTGAATGATACGCTAGGGCACCCGGCAGGTGATTTCGTGCTGTCGCAGGTGAGCGATATTCTGGTCGATACCATCGGGACCATGGGCCAGCCGTTTCGGGTCGGGGGCGATGAATTTGCGGTGCTTTTTGAAGATGCGCCGGACAAGGATGTGCTCAACGCGATGTGCGATCAGCTGATCGAGGCGATCAGCGCGCCGATGTCCTTTCAGGGTCAGCCCTGTTCGGTGGGCGCCAGCATTGGCTATGCGATTGGCCACGGCCAGCCGCGATCCCAATCGTCGATCTTTATCGAGGCCGATACGGCCCTTTATGCCGCCAAGCGGGCCGGGCGTTTTTGTTACCGCGCCTATAGCGAAGAGGTGGGGGCCGAGTTCCATCTGGTCTCAAACACCCGCCAAGACCTCAAGGCGGCGCTGAACGCGGATCAGATCGTGTGCTTTTTCCAGCCGCAATATGATGCGGAAACCCTTGAGATCGTCGGCGCAGAAGCGCTTGTGCGCTGGCAATGCCCCAAGCGCGGTTTGCTGGCCCCGGCGCAGTTTCTGCCCAACGCCATTGATGCGGGCCTGCTCGATGCAATTGATCGCTGCGTGTTTCAGCGCGTCGCCACCTTGCAGACCGAATGGACGGACCTGGGGCTCAGTTTTCCGCGCATTTCCGTCAACATCTCTCGGGCGCGCCTTGAGGATGAGGCCCTGCTGGAACAGACGAGGGCCGACCTGCGTGATCACCATGAGATTGCGTTTGAGTTGCTTGAAACCACATTTTACGACACCCCCAGCACGGCCTTGCTTTACAAGCTGGACGCGATCCGCGAGATGGGCATACGGATCGAAATGGACGACTTTGGCACTGGTCACGCGTCGGTCAAGGCGTTGCAGGCGCTGCAGCCCGACGCGGTCAAGATCGACCGCAGCCTGGTGACCTATCTGGGCACCCACGCCAAGCAGTTGGAGATACTGCAAAGCCTGTCGCGCATCGCCCGGCTGGAGGGTGCGGATGTCGTGGTCGAAGGGTTGGAGACCGGCACCCACATGGCCGCGATCCGCAAGCTCGATTGCGATGTCCTTCAGGGATACGTGCTGCAACGGCCCATGGCAGAACTGGAATTTGCCGCCCTATTGAAAGCCAACTGCAAGGCCGAGGTGCCCCGGACCGGGTAGTGCCCGCCTTGGTTCGACGCCTTGATCGGCCACGCCTGCCGACCGCCATGTCTCACCCCGCTCAAAGATCACCCGTAACCCAAGCATCGCGATTGCAGCGCTGGGCATCGGCCCTATGTTGTTACGGCATAGACAAAGAAGACTGCGCCGATATGAGCGAACCCGTGACGAGTGCCAGACCCCCGAAAGATGCCGCGCTGTGGTGGCGGGCGGGCACCCATGTGTTTCGACTGATGGATGAAAAAAACCTTGGGCTGATTGCAGCCGGTGTGGCGTTTTATGCCATCCTAGCGATCTTTCCCGGTCTCGCCGCGACCATTGCATTGTGGGGCATCGTCGGCGATCCGGGTCTTGCACTGGCGCAGTTGCAGGAGTTTCAGGCGGTCATGCCTGCGGATGTCTATCGCCTGTTGGATGCGCAGTTGACCAAGCTGGCGACCACGGACGGGCTGACACTCGGGTGGGCTTCGGTGATTTCCTTTGCTTTTGCGCTGTGGTCGTCGCGCGCCGGGGTGGCCGCGTTGATGCGCGGACTTAACGCGATTTACGACGCACCGAACCGCACGGGGCTGTCGCAATACATCCGCGCACTGATGCTGACGGCCAGCCTGATTGGCGTATTGCTGGTGGCGATGGCCTGCATCGTGATCCTGCCCGTGATCCTTGCCTTTTTCCCGCTTGGGCCGCTTGCAGGCTTTGGCGTTGAGGTGGTGCGCTGGGTTGTCGGGGTTGGCGTCTTGCTGATCGGATTTGCGTTGATTTACCGACTGGGCCCGAACCTGAGCGGGCGGCGGCCCAAGCTGGTCTCGCCGGGGGCCGTGTTTGCCACAGTGGGCTGGGTCGGCGCGTCGATCGGATTTTCGATCTATTTGCGCAATTTTGGCACCTATAACGAGGTCTATGGCTCGATCGGGGCAGTGATTGTCATGCTGATGTGGCTGTTCATCAGTGCTTATCTGGTCCTGCTTGGTGGCGCGCTCAACGCCGAGCTTGCGCGCGCGCGCCGGGCCAAACTGTCTATCCCAGAACCACCAGCCACATCCACGCCGTGATCAGCGACGCCGCCGTGGCGACCAGCACGGAGGAGGCCGCCACCCGTCGCGCCCGCCCGTACATATTTGCAAAGATATAGCCGTTGACCCCCGGCGCCATGGCCGCAGTCAGAACGCCGGTGTTGAAGATGCCGGCTGGTACTGCCAGCGCATTTCCCAAAGTCCAGGTGATCGCCGGATGGATCAGAAGTGACACCGCGCAGATCATCACGATCACCCGCGCATCGCCCTCGGGTTTGTACTGGATCAGCACGCCGCCAAGCGCGAACAGCGCGGTGGGCAGGGCCGCCCGGATCACCAGATCAAGCCCGTCGCGCAGCACTTCCGGCAGGGTGATCCCGGCAAGGTTGACGATGAACCCGGCTATGATCGCCAGCACCAGCACGTTGCGGAACATCGCCCGCGCCACGCCCCGCGCCATGACCAGCGGCGACTGACCGCGATTGCGCGCAATCTCCATCGCCGTGATCCCCAGCCCGTAGCAAAAGGGGGAATGGAAGGCGATGATCGAATAGGCCCCGGCCAACGCATCCGGTCCATAGGCCCGTTCGTTGATCGCCAGCCCCAGCAGGACCGAGTTGGAAAACAGGCAGCAAAAGCCGATGGCGACGCTGTCCTCCCAGTCGCGGTTGAACAGGAAACGCGCGCCAAAGAGGCCAAGGAAGAACCCGGCTGTCGCCCCGGTATAAAAGCTGAACAGAAGGAGCGGGTTCAGGCTGACCGTGAGGTCGAGATTGGCGATGGCCGAAAACAAGAGGCAGGGAATCGCGAAATGCTGCGAGAATTTCATCAGCGCATCGACCCCGGAGGCCGGGAAAAACCCGCGCCACACGGCAACATAGCCGAACCCGATCACCAGAAAGACGGGCAGGATGACGTCGAGGAGGGCTTGCATGTTTCAGGCCTTGGTGTGGGCCGAGAGTGCGGGAGCCTCCGGCGGGAGTTTTCTTTGCCAAGTGAAGGTGGATCAGGGCGCGGGCAGGGTGAGCCGCATGCCGTCATAGGCGGGTTCGATATGGTCAGGGGTTTCGTGCAGAACGGTGTCGTAGTCCAGATCGATATGCATGTTGGTCAACACTGCGCGTTTCGGTTTGATCTGCTCGATCCAGTTCAGCGTGTTGGACAGGTGGCTGTGCGTCGGGTGGGGGTCTCGCCGCAACGCGTCCACGATCCAGATGTCGAGGTTTTCCAGCGCGCTCCACGCCCCGTCGGGGATGTCGGCGACGTCCGGCAGATAGGCGAGGTTTGCGATACGGAACCCGAGCGCCTCCATGCTGCCATGGCCGACCTCGAACGGTTCAAAGGTGATTGGTCCGCCGGGGCCGTCGATCACCGTGGCCCCTTCAATCGTGTTGAGTTCGAGGATGGGCGGGTAGGGCGAGCCCTTGGGTTGCACAAAGACATAGCCAAAGCGGTTGAGCAGGGAGTCCTGCGTCGGGCTGTCCGCCCAGACCTGCAGGCGAGTGCGCATATTGAACACGATCATGCGCAGATCGTCGATGCCGTGCACATGATCGGCATGGGAATGGGTATAGATCACACCGTCCAACCGCCCGACGCCTGCGTTAAGCAACTGGTTGCGCAGGTCCGGCGAGGTGTCGATCAGCGCCGTTGTGGTGCCCGCCGCGCTGGTCCGTTCCACCAGCAGCGAGCAACGTTGCCGCCGGTTTTTCGGATTGTCCGGGTCACACGCCCCCCAATGCCCGCCAAGGCGCGGCACTCCGCCCGAAGAGCCGCAGCCCAGGATGGTGAAGGTCAGCGTATCCGTCATGGGGCAACTCTGTACGCAGCCGCCTTTGAGAACAAGCGGTCGAAGTTCTTTTGGGTTTGCGCGGCGAAATCGGCATAGTCCATGTCGAACACCTCTGCCCCTTTGCGCGCCGTGTGGGCGGTATAGGCGGGCTGGTTTCTTTTGCCCCGATGTGGGGGCGGGGCGAGGTAGGGGGCGTCGGTTTCGACAAGGATTCGGTCCACCGGGGCGGCGGCAAAGATGTCGCGCAACTCTTGTGACTTGGGGAAGGTCGCGATGCCGGACATCGACAGGTAAAACCCCAGATCAAGCGCGGCGCGTGCCAGTGCCGCGCCCGAGGAAAAGCAGTGCATGACGCAAGAATAGGCCCCTTGCGCGAATTCCTCGCTGAGGATTTCGGCCATGTCCTCGTCCGCGGCGCGCGCGTGGATGATCAGCGGCAGACCCGTTTGGCGCGCCGCATCGATGTGTATGCGCAGCGAGGCCTGTTGGATCGCAGCACTTTCCGAGGTGTAGTGATAGTCGAGCCCCGTTTCGCCGATGCCGACGAATTTGGGGTGTTTGGCCAGTGCGATCAACTCGTCCGTGCTGGCCAGTGGCTCGTCTGCGGCACTCATCGGGTGGGTGCCTGCGGCGTAGAATACGGGTGCGTGGGTTTCGGCAATCGCCCGCACCTGTGGCTCATGCCGCAAGCGCGTGCAGATCGTGACCATGCGCGTCACCCCGGCCTCGGCTGCATTTGCGATGATCTGTTCCAGCTGCCCTTCGAAATCTGGGAAATCGAGGTGGCAGTGACTGTCGGTAATGTGTGGGATCATCTTGGATTGGCCGTGGTTGAAAGTTTGAACAGGGTGTCGAGCACCAGCGCGCCGGGGTCAAGGTTGACCGCCCGCCCATGGCGCGCGCGCGCCAGCGCTGTTTGCGCGGTGTCGGCCCAGGCGCGCGCCTGCGCGGGGTGGGCGGCGAGGCGGGCGAAGGTGGCAGCCTCGTTCGGGGCCGCCTCGACGGCTGGTGGGTGACCGGCGCCGGTGCGGGCCAGACGCGACAGCGCGATGTCGATCAGCGTGTAGAGCAGATCAAGCCGCGCCTCGGCCCCGCGCGCGCCTGCGGCTTCGGCCATGGCCAGCGCGCGCCCGCGATCAAGATTGGGCATGGTTCCCATCAATCCAATGAAGTCGGAATAGAGTTTCAACCCGTCCAGAAGGGCAAGCCGCAGCGCGTCACCCACTGATCCTGCGCTCAGTTCGGCCAGCGCCGCCGCGCCGGGGCCGGGATCGACGCCTGCTTGCGCCATCGCCTCGGCCATCTGGTCCGCGTTGAGCGTGCCCAGTCGCAATGTCCGGCAGCGCGAGCGGATGGTGGGCAAAAGGCGGCTGGGCTGGTGGCAGATCAGAAGCAAGGTGGTGCGGGCGGGTGGCTCTTCGAGCATTTTCAGCAGCGCGTTGGCGGCGTTGACGTTCATGTCGTCCGCCGCGTCGATGATCACCACCCGCCGCCCGCCGTCCGTGGCCGAAAGCTGAAAGAAGGAGGCCATGTCCCGGATGTCATCGACCACGATCTGGTCACGCATGCGCTTGGTCTTCTCGTTCTCAGTTCGGTGCACGGATTTGAGGCCCGGTTCGGCGCCCGCCGCGATCCGGTGTGCAACCGGGTGGTCCGCAGGGATTTCGAGGCTGCGGGGCTCAGGCGTGCCGAACATGTCGTCGGGGTCGGGATCAGGTGTGGCGAGCAGAAAGCGCGCGATGCGCCAGGCCAGCGTCGCCTTGCCCACTCCGCGCGGGCCGGTGATCAGCCAGGCATGATGCAGACGCCCGGTGTTGAACGCATCGACAAAGGCCGATTGCGCCGCGTCCTGACCGATCAGGCGGGCCGTGTCGCGCGGATGCGGTGCGCCCTCGACGCGGGTGGGATCGGGTGTTTCGTCAGCCATGGGCCGGGATGTAGCACTGGCGCGGGGCAGGGGGAATGGGCTTGGGCCGGATTGAGGGGGCTCTGCCCCCGGCTTTCAGCCTCCCCCGGGATTTTTTTGAAACAGAGAAGGTGGGTCGGATCAGCTTGCGAGATAATCGGTGACGGTCGCGGTGACATCCGCTGCCACATCCTCGACCGCGCGCGCACCGTCGATCACATGAAAACGGCTCGCAAATTCCTTTGCCAGCGACAGGAAGCCTGTGCGCATGGCGGCTTGCAGATCGGTGCCGAAGTCCTCGAACCGTTCTTCGGCCCCTTGTCGCCCCTTGGCACGGGCAAGGCCTTGAGCGGGATCCATGTCGATCAGGATGGTCAGGTCCGGTTCGCGCCCGATCATCAGATCATGCAGCGCATCGACCGTGCCGCGCAGATCACCCCGGCTGAGGCCCTGATACATGCGCGTGCTGTCTGCAAAACGGTCACAGATCACGATTTTGCCCGCCGCCAATGACGGTGCGATGAGCCGTTCCATATGGTCACGCCGCGCGGCGGTGAAAAGCAGCAGCTCGGTCTCGGCAGACCAGCGATCGGGATCGCCTTGCAACACGAGGGCACGAATTTCCTCGGCCCCGGGGCTGCCGCCCGGTTCGCGGGTCAGGACCACATCGTGGCCAGTTGCGCGCAGATGGTCGGCCAGCAATCGGGCCTGCGTGGACTTGCCCGACCCGTCGATGCCTTCAAAGCTCAGAAAATGCCCTTGGGCTGTCACACGCCGTCTTCCGCCTCAGGGGTGTCGCGCACGGTCTTGATCAGCGACAGTGCGGCGGTCGAGACCTTGGCGAGAAAGCCGCCATGGGCCACGTCCGTTTCGGCCACGAGGGCAAAGCGTTGTTCGGGCAGGCCTTCGGGTTGCAGCACCAATTCAGCCAGCGGCGTGCCTGCGACAATCGGGGCCTGAATGGGGCCGGTATAGACGACTTCGGCGGCCACTTCCTTGCCCGCAAGGACCGGGATCAGCACGCTGATATCCTCGGCCGGGACCAACCCGACCTGCGGTTCGGCCCCTTCCCAAACCTCGGCCACGGCAAGACGCTGACCAGAGGTCGCAAGGGTGCGCTGCGCAAACTGGCGGAAGGCCCAGTTCACGATGGCCTCGGATTCCTGCGCGCGCGCATCGGCCGAGTCCATACCGGAGAGTACAAACACCACCCGGCGCTCGCCCTGCTTGGCCGAGCCGGTGAGACCGTATCCAGCTTCTTGCGTGTGTCCGGTCTTGAGGCCATCCGCACCAATGCCCAGTTTCAGCAGCGGGTTGCGGTTGAACCGGTTGGCGGATTCATTGGCGTCAAACAGGAACTCGGTTTCGGCAAACATCGGGTAATATTCGGGGTAGTCGGTCAGCAGCCGCTGCGCCAGCAACCCCAGATCGCGCATCGACATCAGATGCCCAGCCGCAGGCCAGCCGCTGGAATTGGCAAAGGTCGAATTGGTCATACCCATTTCCTGCGCCCGGCGGGTCATCAGGCGGGCAAAGCCGCCCTCGGTGCCGTCAGGGCTCAGCGCCTCGGCAATCACCACGCAGGCGTCGTTGCCAGAGAGCACGATGATGCCCCGGATCAGGTCCTCGACCGAGACCCGTTCGCCGGTTTTCAGAAACAGGGTGGAGCCGCCAAAGCTGTTGGCATGGGCGGACACGACCAGTTCGTCCGTCATCGACAACTGCCCGCGCTCGATCGCCTCGAACGCCATGTAAAGCGTCATCAGCTTGGACATCGAGGCCGGCGGCAGCGGTTCATCCGCGTTCTTGTTGAGCAGAACCGTGCCCGTGGTGTGGTCGATCACATATGCCGCCGCGGCCCGCGTATCAAAGGCGTCAACGGACATCGCCGTCAGCGGAATGGCCAGGGCGGCGGCAGCAAGAATGCGGATCACGGGCTTGGGTCTCCTTTTAAGATCAGTTGCTTACGGCATAGGCGTCCGTGAACCCTTCGGTCTTGATCTTGGCCAGCAACTGGCTGCGTTCGCCCGATGTGGTTGCCGGGCCGACCACCACGCGCCAGAACGGCTTGCCGTCCCGGTCAAAGGTTTTCACGGTCGGGATAATGCCCGCATTGCGCATCTGCGCGGCCGTCCGGTTGGCATTGGCCTCGACCGAGAAGATGCCGATCTGGATGAAGGGTTTGGACAGACCAGAGGCCGCTGTGCGCGCAGGGGCGGTGGCGGCTGCCGGTGTCGGTTTGGGGGTTGTTGCAGCGGGCGGCTGGATGCCGCTCGCAGCACTTGGGGCGTCGATCGCGGGGCTTGGCGCGTCAATGGCGGCGGCCGCGCTTTCGATTGGATCAAGCGGTGCGGTTGTCACCTCGGCGGGGGCAGCGACGGCCTCGGCCGCGATGTCCTCGATTTCGGGTTCGACGGCGACCTCTTCCTTGCGCAGGGCCGTGACGTTCAACTGCGCCGGTGCACCGGCCAGCATGCCAAGTGCCTCAGCCGCGTCCGAGCTGATCTGCAGGCGTGGCCCGGGAATGTCCCGCTCGCGCCGGAACAGGGCGCCGACGACAAACTTGTCATTGGTGGTGTTTCGAATGATCACCCGCTCGGGGTCAGTCACGTCCGGGTGTGCGACCCAGACACCGCCCAAAGAGGGGCGGCCATCCCAGAGGCCTGCCTCGTCGGCCGCGAACACGTCCGGGGCCTCGACATCCCGCTCGACCGTCTTGATCGGCGCGCCGGGTTCGGGCGTCCCTTCGGTCTGGGTGTTGGGTTTAAAGGCCTGCATGGCCACGAATTGTCCGCTTTCGTCGCATCCCGCCAAAAGGCCCAGGGCCATGGTCAGAAAAACACTATTGCGGAGAGTGGAACGGGTGATGGGTCTGCTCATGGACCATATCCTTGCCTGCTGTTGCCTCGTGCGACCATGTTGTGGCCAATGCCGTTTTCGACACCTGATTTTGCCCCGTCATGCGGAGTTCTGCGGTTACCATAGCGTTAATGGCTCGCTCTGAAAAGCGTGGGCAAGCAAAATCGGCATATTTCCCCGTGATGTGCGGCATTTGCCGAATCGCGCAAGCCTGCCTAAAGGAGTTTCACCGGAGGTTTGGCAGAGTGGTCGAATGCGGCGGTCTTGAAAACCGTTGGGCGTGAGAGCGTCCCCAGGGTTCGAATCCCTGAGCCTCCGCCACCCATTTTCAGTGAGATTACGCGCGACGGCGGGCGCCTCAGGTCGCCTCTATCATCTTCACCCGTGTTGCATGTCGACCACCTTCGAACTCCGCACCAAGGAAGGCATAAACGATGTCGATGGCCAGTGCGTCGCCGATCACCCGCGCCCCGAGCGCGAGCATGTTGGCGTTGTTGTGCTGGCGGATCATGCGGGCCGAGAACGTGTCCGAACAGACCCCGCAGCGGATGCCGGGAACCTTGTTGGCCGCCATCATGATGCCCTGGCCGGTGCCGCACAGGATGATCCCAAGCGCGCAGTCACCCGATGCCACACGCAAGGCCGCTGCGCGCCCGTGTTCGGGGTAGTGGGTGCTTTCCGCCGTTATCGGACCGATATCGATCGCCTCCCAGCCTTGCGTGGCGATGTGGGCGCCGATGGCCTGGCGCAGGGCGATTGCGGCATGGTCGCTGGACAGAACGATGCGGTTTTTGGCGGTCATGGCGGGATCCGATCCGGCTGGTTTTGTTGCAACGCGCCCTAGCAGGCTGCGCGGGCTGTGGCCAGATGTGGGTTGAGCGCCTTGTGATTTCACGCGCAAATCTGCGAAGGGACGCTTGCGTGTCGGTTTTGGAGAAAAGCCTTTCTGTGGATAACTTTAATGACTATATAAATCAGAGTGTTGTTGGTTATACGTGAAGTAATTCTTCAATATTCACCCACTACGCGTGTGCGCCCAGCTGCGGCAATCCAAGCAGAGAAATGGCACCACGTCTGCCCTATCGGCTTGACAGGACAGGACGGGATAAGTGCTTGATAGGGCCAGAAAACCGGGGCGTAGACCGGAATACAATAAGGGAGTGAATTATGCGCATCAGAAACATGATGGCACTGGCGGTCTGTATGGCCGCGGCAGCGACGGCAGGGTTGGCCGACGGACATGGCGGCAAGATCAAGGTCGGAATGATCACCACGCTTTCAGGCGGGGGCGCGGGCCTCGGCATCGACGTGCGCGACGGCTTTTTGCTGGCGACCAAGGGCAGCGACGTGATCGAGACGGTGATCGAGGATGATCAGCGCAAACCCGACATCGCGGTCGGTCTCGCAGACAAGCTGATCCAGTCCGAAAAGGTCGATGTGCTGACCGGCATCATCTGGTCCAACCTTGCAATGGCTGTGGTGCCCTCGGCCACCGCGCAGGGCAAATTCTATCTCAGCCCCAATGCAGGCCCCTCGGCACTGGCCGGGCGCGGCTGCAGCCCGAACTATTTCAATGTCAGCTGGCAGAATGACGCCTTTTCCGAAGCGGCAGGCGCCTACCTGAGCAATGAGGGCGTGGGTAAAGTGTTCCTCATGGCGCCCAACTATCCCGCTGGTCAGGACATGATGGCGGGCTTCAAACGCTTTTTCAAAGGTGAGGTGACGGACGAAGTCTATACCCAGCTTGGCCAGACCGATTATGCCGCCGAGATCGCGCAAATCCGCGCAAGTGATGCCGATCAGGTCTATTTCTTTCTGCCCGGCGGCATGGGGATTTCCTTTATGAAGCAATATGCTGGCTCGGGCGTTGACAAACCTGTCGCCGGCCCTGCCTTCAGCTTTGATCAGGGCATTCTCGGTGCCATTGGTGAGGCGGCACTGGGGGTTAAGAACACCGCCCATTGGTCCAAAGACCTCGATGTGCCGGGCAATGCCGATTTCGTTGCCGCGTTTCAGGCTGAATACGGGCGTCTGCCGTCGCTTTATGCGGCCCAAGGCTATGACACCGGATTGCTCCTGTTGTCTGCCGCTGCCAAGGCCGAAGTCTCGGATGCCGACGCCTTCCGCGCGGCCCTGAAAGAGGCCGAGTTCCAGTCGGTGCGCGGTGACTTTGCGTTCGCAGACAACCACCACCCGATCCAGACCATCTACATGCGTGAAGTGGTCAAGGAAGGCGATGTGGTCACCAACAAGATGATCGGCGTGGCCGCAACGGATCACACTGACGTCTACGGGGCTGACTGCAAGATGTAAGCCATGTGTCCCGGCCACCCGCGCCGGGACAGTTTCCTTTTATATTTCCAAGGGCTTGCCAGGTGAACGCCATCCGGCAGGGCAGGAGTAGATGACCACCCTTTTGCTGATCGAGCAGGTACTCAACGGGCTTCAGTCGGGCATCATGCTGTTCCTGATGGCGGCGGGCCTCACGTTGATTTTTGGGGTCATGGGCCTGATCAATCTGGCGCACGGCTCGCTTTACATGATCGGAGCCTTTGCCGCCGCCGCTGTGGCCGGGGCGACGGGATCGTTTGCGCTGGCCCTGATGGCGAGCCTTGCGGCGGCGGCGGCTGCGGGCGCCATTGTCGAGGTCACCGTGATCCGCCGCCTGTATGACCGCGACCACCTTGATCAGGTGCTGGCCACCTTTGCGCTGATCCTGATCTTTTCCGAAGGGACGCGCTGGCTGTTCGGCTCGTTCCCGCTGTATCTGGATGTGCCAGCCGCCTTTGCCGGGCCGGTCACTTTGCCCGGTGGCATCCAATACCCCGCTTATCGCTTGCTGATCATTGCCGTGGGTCTTGCGGTGGCGGTTGGTCTTTTCCTGCTGATCGCTCGGACGCGCATCGGCATCCAGATTCGCGCAGGCGAAAGCGATCGCGAGATGATCGGGGCCTTGGGCGTTGATATCTCGCGGCTTTATACCATCGTCTTTGCCCTTGGCGCCGCTCTCGCGGGACTGGCCGGGGCGCTGGTGGGGGCCATCCAATCCGTGCAGGTCGGCATGGGTGAGCCTGTGCTGATCCTTGCCTTTGTGGTGATCGTGATCGGCGGGATCGGGTCGATCAAGGGCGCGCTGATCGGGGCCTTGCTGGTGGGCCTCACGGACACGCTGGGCGGTGTGCTGTTGCCGCTTGCCTTCGGTCTGTTTCTTGACCCCGCCACCGCGACGTCCATCGGGTCATCACTCGCCTCGATGGCGATCTACATCCTCATGGCCGTGGTGCTGATCTATCGCCCCACGGGCCTCTATGGGGTCGCCACATGAACCGCGAGGGGCTGATCAACGCGAGCGTTTACCTCGCCCTGCCGGTGCTGGCGTTGGCGGCCCTCGCACTGGATGAGCCGTTCACGATCACCCTTGCCACCCGTGCGGCCATCCTTGCGCTGGCAGCCGTGGGTCTGAACCTGGCCCTCGGTCTGGGTGGTCTCGTCAGCCTCGGTCACGCGGTGTTCTTCGGGCTTGGCGGTTATGCGATGGGCATTCTCGCCAGCCACGCGCAGAGTTATGCGCCGCTCTACGATGGGTGGTTCGTGGTCGAGGGGACCAAGTCCATGCCCGTGATCTGGCTGGTCGCGGTCCTCAGCAGTGCGCTGGCGGCGCTGATTATCGGTCTGCTGTCCCTGCGCACCTCGGGCGTCTATTTCATCATGATCACGCTCGCCTTTGGGCAGATGTTTTACTATTTCTCAATCTCATGGCCCGCTTACGGGGGCGAGGACGGGCTCAGCATCTATGTGCGCAACAGCTTTCCCGGCCTCAACACCCTTGACCCCATTCAGTTTTTCGCCCTAGTCTTTGCGTTGCTCAGCCTTGTCTTGTGGGGCATGGGCCGTATCGCGCGCGCGCCGTTCGGTCTGGCCCTGAGTGCGGCACGCCAGAACGCAGCGCGGGTCGAAACAGTGGGGCTCGAGCCCTTCCGCCTGCGCCTTGTGGCCTTTGTCATTTCGGGCGCGGTCACGGGGCTGGCGGGCGCGCTTTTTGCCGATCTCAACCGTTTTGTTTCGCCCACCATGTTCAGTTGGCAGATGTCGGGCGAATTCATCGTCTTTGTCGTGCTTGGCGGCATCGGGCGGTTGTTTGGCCCGGTGGCCGGGGCCTGCCTGTTTGTGCTGCTCGAACATACGCTCAGCGGGGTCAGTGAATTCTGGCTGGTCTATGTGGGCGCGATCCTGCTTTTGGTTGTGCTTTTCGCGCGTGGCGGTTTGATCGGGTCGCTTGCGGGCCGCGAGGTCGCCGATGACTGAACCGTTGTTGCAGATCAAGGGGTTACACAAGAGCTTTGGCGCCTTGCGTGCAACAGATGACGTTAGCCTGACGCTGCTCCCGGGCGAAATTCACGCGCTGATCGGGCCGAACGGGGCGGGCAAATCGACGCTGATTGCTCAAGTTGCCGGAGGGCTTGCGCCGAATGCGGGGCAGATCGTCTTTGACGGCGTGGACGTCACTGCATTTGGCACCGCCGCGCGCGCCCGTGCCGGGTTGGGGCGGACCTTTCAGATCAGCGCGCTGGCGATGGAGTTCACTGTGCTGCAAAACGCGGTGCTGGGGGCGCTTGGGGCCAGCAGGTCGGTCTGGCGCTTCCTCAAACCGGTTATGCGCGATGCGGAAATGCGCGCGCAGGCCGAGGCGGCGCTGGACCGTGTCGGCCTCTCGGACGAGGCGCAAAAACGCACTGCCGATCTCAGCCACGGGCAGCGCCGCTTGCT
The DNA here is from genome assembly GCF_947503045.1 of uncultured Tateyamaria sp. GTDB lineage: Bacteria > Pseudomonadota > Alphaproteobacteria > Rhodobacterales > Rhodobacteraceae > Tateyamaria. Next base: position 61,134 of record NZ_CANNCF010000006.1, on the reverse strand, counting down.
TGAGGTTGCGGTGGCGCTGACCCTCGCGCCCAAGGCGTTCCTGATGGACGAACCTATGGCAGGCCTCGGGGCCGAAGGGTCAAAACGGATGACCACCTTTCTGGATAGCCTGCGCGCTGATGCGCCCATCCTTCTGGTCGAACATGACATGGACGCGGTCTTTGCGCTGGCCGACCGCATTTCGGTGCTGGTCTACGGGCAGATCATCGCCACTGGCACCGCGGACGAAATCCGTGCCAACCCGGAGGTGCGCAGCGCCTATCTGGGCGAAGAGGTCTCGCCATGAGCCTGCTTGAGATGCGCGGGATCGAAGCGTCTTATGGCCCAAGTCAGGCCCTGTTCGGGGTCGACCTGCAGGTGGGTGCGGGCGAGGTTGTCGCCTTGATGGGGCGCAACGGCATGGGCAAATCTACCACGATCAAGGTGCTGTGCCGTTTGCTGCGCAACTCGGGCGGCTCGGTCCAATTCGACGGGCAGGATCTGGCGCGCGTTCCGCCCCACAAGGCCGCGCGTGCCGGTCTGGGCCTCGTGCCCGAGGGGCGGCGCTGTTTTCCCAACCTTACGGTGCATGAAAACCTGATTGCTGCCGCGCGTCCCGGTCACTGGGATGTGGCCCGCGTCACCACCCTGTTTCCCCGTCTCGCCGAGCGGCGCGATCAGGGTGCGCGCAGCCTGTCGGGCGGTGAGCAGCAAATGCTGGCCATTGGTCGCGCCCTGATGACCAATCCACGCCTGTTGGTGCTGGACGAGGCGACAGAGGGGCTGGCCCCCGTGGTGCGCCAGGAAATCTGGGCCGCGCTCAGCCACCTCAAGGCCGAAACGGGCCTCGCACTGATCGTGGTCGACAAATCGTTGGCCGAGTTGCGCCGCATGGCAGACCGCGCTGTGATCATCGAGCGGGGGCGTTCGGTCTGGACCGGGGACATGGGCGCGCTCGATGCATCGGTGGCGGACAGCTATCTGGGCCTCTAGGCCCGCAAACGTCCCAGCACGCTTGTCGCACAGAACAGCGCGGCGGCCACACAGACGATTGTCGGACCGGTGGGTGTATCGAACTGGAACGACGCGCCAAGGCCCGCCACTGCAGAAGTTGCCCCGATGACGGCAGTGATCAGGGCCATCGCTTCGGGCGTGCGGGCCAGCGGCCGTGCGGCGGCGGGCGGAATGATCAGCAGCGCCCCGATCAGCAGCGCACCGACCGCCTTGATCGCCACAGCCACCGTCAGCGCCAGCGCCACGGTCAGAACCAGTTGTTCGGCGCGGGCGGAAATACCGCTCGATTGGGCAAGGTCGGGGTTCAGCGTGGCCGTGAGCAATCGCTGCCAGCGCCATGTCAGGAGGGCGATCACCGCCAGCGCCCCGGACCAGATCATCGCAAGGTCGTAAACGTTCACCGCCAGAATGTCGCCAAACAGGTACCCCATCAGGTCAACCCGCGCGCCGGAGATGAAGGACACCGCCACAAGACCGATGGCAAGGGCGGCATGGGCCAGCACGCCGAGCAGCGTGTCTTCGGCCAGCCCCCGCCCGGACAGCGCCTGCACGAGGATCGCCATGATCAGCGCAGTGGCCAGAACGCCCAGCATAGTCGGCCCCTGAAAGGCGAGTGACAGCGCGACACCCAGCAAAGCTGCATGGGCGGTCGCATCTCCGAAATAGGCCATGCGCCGCCAGACCACGAAGCAGCCCAGTGGCGCGGCGGCCAAGGCGGTGCCGATGCCTGCAAGGCCCGCGCGCACCAGAAAATCGTCAAGCATGGTCATGTTCGTGGTCGTGATGATGATCGTGGTCATGTTCGTGGCGATAGATGGCAAAGGCCCCCTTGGTGCCTGTGCCAAAAAGGGCGCGGTATTCGGGCGAATCCTGCACCACGTCGGGCGTCCCTTCGCAGCAGACATGGCCATTGAGGCACAGCACCCGGTCCGATGCGGCCATGACCACGTGCAGATCGTGACTGACCATCAACACGGCGCAATTCAGGTGACGGCGCACATGCTCGATCTTGCGGTAAAAATCCGCGGCCCCCGGCTGATCGAGCCCTTGTGTGGCCTCATCGAGGATCAGAAGGTCGGGCGACATCAAGAGCGCACGTGCCAGCATGACCCGCTGGAACTGTCCGCCGGACAGCGTGCGCATCTGCGCCTCGCCCAGATCAGGCACACCCGCCTCGGCCAGCGCGCGCGCCATCGCGTCACCGTCATGGCGGAAGGGCAGGCAGAGAAAACGGCGTACGGTCAGGGGCAGCAACCCGTCTATCGCAAGGCTTTGCGGGACATAGCCGATGCGCAGGCCGCGCATCGCATCGACCGTGCCGTGCAGGGGTTTAAGAGCGCCAATCAACCCTTTGACCAGGGTAGACTTTCCCGATCCGTTCGGGCCAACCAGAGTGACGATCTCACCGCGATCGATGTGCATATCAACATCGCGCAACACTGTCCTCCCGGCTTGTTGTAGCGTCAGCCCCGTAGTGGTGATCAGGCGCATGACGGGTCCGCCGCGTTGTTGTCGTCTGGCTGGCATTTCGGGCACAGGCCAAGGGCCTCGATCACCGTGTGGCTGATGGTGAACCCGGTGGCACGCGCGACATCGCCAAGGCGGCCTTGGGTGGCATCGGTTTCGGCTTCGGCCACGGATTTGCACGCGGTGCAGATCAGAAAGGCCGGGGCGTGATCGGCACCGAGATGGGCGCAGCCGATATAGGCGTTGAGCCCTTCGATCTTGTGCGCGAACCCGGCGGAAGTGAGGAAATCAAGCGCGCGATAGGCGACGGGTGGTGCGGTTCCAAGGCCTTCGCGCGCCAGCACGGCGAGCAGGTCATAGGCCCCGAGTGCGCGATGTTCCTCGAGCAGAATTTCCAGCGCGCGCCGACGTATCGGCGTGAATTTCAGTTTGTTTTCAACGCAATATCGTTCTGCCCGCGCCAAGGTACTGTTGACACAATGGGTGTGATCATGGGCGTGGAAGCCTAGGGTGGACATATCGCGGGCGGGGTTTTTGTCGGTCATATATCTGATTGATATGTTATAGCATAACATTTAGCAAGAGAGGGAATCAGCAATCCAAGGGGAACGGTCATGCGGTATCTGGCATTTGCAGTTGCAGTTGTGGGGGCGGGCGCGGCAGCGGACGTGCCGCGCGTTGCGGTCGACATCGCGCCGGTGCATTCGATTGTGGCCGCGGTCATGGGCGATCTGGGCAAGCCCGCACTGATCGTGCCGCCCGGTGCCTCGCCCCATGATCACGCCCTGCGCCCGTCCGAGGCGGCGGCCCTCGACAGCGCTGATCTGGTGGTCTGGATGGGACACGGTTTGGCGCCGTGGCTGGAAGGGCCGGTGGACGGCCTTGCAGGCGACGCGGTGGTGCTGGAACTGCTCGATCACCCGTCCACGCAATTGCTGGAGGTGCGCGAGGGTGCGACCTTTGCCCCGCATGACCATGATCACGGTGAGGCACATGACGATCATGCGGAAGGGCACGAGGACCCTGCGGATGACCACGATGATCATGGCCACGAGGATCACACGGAAAAACATGACGAACATGATCACGACGATCACGCAAAAGGGCATGATGATCACGGGCACGAGGAACATGCAGAAAAGCACGACGACCATGGCCATGATGATCATGCGGATGCCCATGACCATGGCGCGCATGAAGGGGGTGATCCGCATGCCTGGCTTGACCCCGAGAACGCTGTGGCCTGGGCCGCTTTAATCGCTGAACAACTGGGCGAGATGGACCCTGAAAATGCTGAAATCTATGTCGCCAATGCGGATACTTTCTCAAGTAATATCAATTCACTAAGCGCTGATATTGAAGCGATCCTTGCGCCCGTAAAAGGCCGCGCCTTTGTCGTCTTCCATGACGCCTATCACTATTTTGAGCACCGGTTTGATATCGAGGCTGCGGGCGCTGTGTCCTCCAACGATGCGGTCGCGCCCAGTGCCGCGCGCCTGTCGGAATTGCGGGCCGAGATTGCAGCGCTCGATGCGGTCTGCGCGCTGACCGAACCGCAGTTCAATCCGGCGATCCTTGACGCGCTTGGGGCCACGCAATTGGGCGAAGTTGATCCGCTTGGGGCGACCCTGACGCCGGGCCCGGACCTTTACGGGCTGTTGCTGACGAATATGGCAACATCGCTCGCCAACTGTCTGAAATAAAGCTCTATTTTGCCGCGTTCAGTCCGTGCATCTGACCCAACAGGCTCGGGATCTTGTCCTTGAACCGAAAGAAGCCGTGCGTCGCGTGAGGCCATGCCGCGCTGTCGTAGTCGCGCCGGATCTGACACAACGGTGGAACGCCTGCAGCACCTGCGACGGTGTCCAACAGGTCAGCCACCGGCCCGACGGGCGCGTAGGGCGTCACGATTTGCCCGAGACCGGCGTTTGCCGCCCATGCCATCACGTCCTGCGTGGTGCCCTCGACCTCCGTCACCTCACCCAACCGCGCCCCGAAGCGGGCCAAGGTGTCGGCGGCGGCCCCGGTGGCAAAGGCCGTCACATGTGGTGCCACGGCAAGGGGCGACAATTTTTCGCGTGTCGTGACAACGGCCGTCGCAACCGGCGCAAGCCCGGTATCCAGCAGGAAACCGGGGCTCAGATCGTCCTCGTGCAGGATCAGACCGGTGCGCAGCGAGGCGTCGGGGGCTGCCAGATCAGGCAGGGGCTGACGCTCGGGCACGGGCGGGCCGGGGACAGCAATCGCTTCGCCCGCCAGTTGCCACTTTGGCGCAAACCGCCCTTCGGTGTATTTCGAGATGTTGGAGGTGCGCGCCAGATAGGTCTTGCCTGGCGTTTGTATCCCGGCAACCCAGCGCCAGCCAAGGGTGTTCGAGGCCGGATCGCCGTCCAGCAGATGCCGCAGAAAGAAATCCGCGCCCAACTCCCATGGCAAGCGCAGTGTGAATATCCAGATCGAGGCAAACCACATCCGCGCGTGGTTGTGCATGTATCCCGTTTCGACCAGCTCACGCGCCCATGCGTTGAAACAGTCAATCTCGGTTTCGCCCTTGCAGGCGGCCTCCCACCGCGCGCGCAGGCCGGATTGGGTTTGGACGTCATCAAGACAACGGTTCAAGGCCGTCTGGTATTGACGCCAGACAGCGGGCCGCATTTCCAGCCAGCCCTTCCAATAGGTGCGCCAGAACACCTCCTGAATGAATTTCTCGGCCGCTGCGGCGCTGTGCCGGTTCAGGACGGTCTCGAGCACTTCGGCCTCTGTGATCAGACGGGCGCGCAGGTAGGGCGACAGGGTCGACACGCCGCTATGGGCGTCGCGGCCCAGATCATAGTTGCGCCGCGCTGCATAATCGCGCCCGGCATGGGGGACAAAGCGCTGCAACCGCTCAAGGGCGGCGGTCCGGGTGGCAGGGAAGCGGGACAGGGCATCTTGCATGGATCAGCAGCTAGAGGGCGCGAAAGCCACTTCAAGGCACGTGGTGCCCTTGCAGCCCCCCGACGCCGATACTAAGACTCAGGTAAGATGTTTGCGGGTATGGTCTCGCGACAAATGACGAGGCAGACACCATGCGCGATCCCATCGAACACTACGCCCATATTTCCAACAACCTTGTGCCAATGGTCGTTGAACAGACCAGCCGGGGCGAACGGGCCTATGATATCTTCTCCCGCCTGCTGAAAGAGCGGATCATTTTCATCAATGGTCCGATCCACTCGGGGATGAGCCACCTTGTCGTGGCGCAGCTGTTGCACCTCGAGGCGGAAAACCCGTCCAAGGAAATCAGCATGTATGTAAATTCGCCCGGTGGCGAGGTCACGGCCGGTTTGGCGATCTATGACACGATGCAATACATCAAACCCAAGGTCTCTACGCTGATTTGCGGCATGGCGGCGTCCATGGGATCGGTGATTTCCATCGGGGGCGAGCCGGGCATGCGCTTTGCCCTGCCCAATGCCGAAGTGATGGTGCACCAGCCCTCGGGTGGCTCGCAAGGCATGGCCGCGGACATCCTGATCTCGGCCCGTCACATCGAGCGGACCCGCGAGCGGATGTACCAGCTTTATGTCAAACACTCCGGCCAGGATTATGAAGCGGTGCAAAAGGCGCTTGATCGCGACACCTGGATGACCCCGGACGAGGCCAAGGATTGGGGTCATATCGACGAGATTGTCGCCAACCGCACCAAGGATGAAGAAGACAGTTAACGGCTGTGGTGCCGGGCGATCAGGTCTTGGGCACGCGCGGAAAATTGATGCGCGTGCAGGCCTGCATCAGGGAAAAAGACGATTGTGGACCCCGCAGGGCTGGCTTAAGCTAGCCACAGCGGGGGCGCTTTCCGGGGTTCGGCCCGGTTTCTAACGATTGCGGCATCTGCCGGGAAGGACGCAACATGGCCACGAATTCGGGCGGCGACAGCAAAAACACCCTATATTGTAGCTTTTGCGGCAAGAGCCAGCATGAGGTGCGCAAGCTGATTGCAGGTCCCACGGTGTTCATCTGTGACGAATGCGTCGAGCTGTGCATGGACATCATCCGTGAGGAAACCAAGGCGTCCGGCCTCAAGTCCACCGACGGTGTGCCAACCCCGCGCGACATTTGCGGTGTGCTGGATGACTACGTGATCGGGCAGGCGACCGCCAAACGCGTGTTGTCCGTTGCCGTGCACAACCATTACAAACGCCTCAACCACGCCCAGAAGGGCGGTGACATCGAACTGGCGAAATCCAACATCCTGCTGATCGGCCCGACGGGGTGCGGCAAGACGCTGCTGGCCCAAACGCTGGCGCGCATTCTGGATGTGCCCTTCACCATGGCCGATGCGACCACGCTGACCGAAGCGGGCTATGTCGGGGAAGATGTCGAGAACATCATTCTCAAACTGCTGCAATCGTCCGAGTATAACGTCGAGCGCGCCCAACGCGGCATCGTCTACATCGACGAGGTCGACAAGATCACCCGCAAGTCCGAAAACCCGTCCATCACCCGCGACGTCTCGGGCGAGGGCGTGCAGCAAGCCTTGCTGAAACTGATGGAAGGCACGGTGGCTTCCGTTCCCCCACAAGGCGGGCGCAAGCATCCGCAGCAGGAATTCCTGCAAGTGGATACGACGAATATTCTGTTCATCTGCGGCGGTGCTTTTGCGGGTCTCGACAAGATCATCGCGCAGCGCGGCAAGGGCTCGGCCATGGGCTTTGGCGCGGACGTGCGCGACAACGATGCACGCGGCGTGGGTGAGATTTTCACCGAGCTTGAGCCAGAGGACCTGCTGAAATTCGGCCTGATCCCTGAATTCGTGGGCCGTTTGCCCGTTCTGGCCACCCTTGAGGATCTGGACGAGGACGCTTTGGTCACAATCCTGACCCAGCCCAAGAATGCACTGGTCAAACAATACCAGCGCCTGTTCGAGCTTGAGGACACGCAACTGACCTTCACAGAGGATGCTCTGACGGCGATCGCCAAACGCGCGATCGAGCGCAAGACTGGCGCGCGTGGCCTGCGCTCAATCCTCGAAGATATCCTGCTGGATACGATGTTCGATCTGCCGGGCATGGATTCGGTGTCCGAAGTGGTGGTGAATGAAGAGGCGGTGACCTCGGACGCGGCGCCGCTGATGATCCACGGCGACGCAGAGAAAGAGCCGGCAACGGCGGGCTGAACCTAGCCCATTGAATTTATGAGGAAACGCAGGCTTCGGCCTGCTTTTCTTTTGCCAAATGAAAAAACTTAGCCACTTGGGTTAGTTTTTAATTGCCTGAGCAGTCTTCCTGTAATAGTTAGCCATATGGCTAATCAAATTCACGATGACTTATCCCCCTTGTTTGCAGCTCTTGCCGACCCAACGCGGCGCGCGGTGATCACAGCGCTCAGCGCCGGGCCGCGCGCCGTGTCGCACTTGGCCGAAACCCATGACATGGCCCTGCCCAGTTTTCTCAAGCACATCGACAAGCTGGAACGGGCAGGGGTTATCGCGACGCACAAATCAGGCCGGGTCCGGACCTGCCATTTGCACGCCAATGCCCTCGCACCTGCACAAGACTGGCTTGCCCAGGAGGCGAAACGGTGGGGCGGGGCACTGGATCGGCTTTCGGCGCATTTGGACGCCGTGGAACAGGAGAAAAAGATATGACAACCCAGCTTGGCACCCTCGAATTCACCCGCACACTCGGCGCTGATCCAGCGCGTGTGTTTGCGGCCCTGACCAGCCCGGCGGACCGCATGGCGTGGGGATCGCCGGATGTCGATACCGTCGTGATCATCGCGGATCAGCCCGAGGCCGCACCGGGCGTGCGCGAAACGTCACGTTGTGGCCCACGCGACAACCCTTATGTAGACGTCACCACCGACTGGATCGTCATGGAAGCGCCTGCGCGCCTGATCTATGCCGAAACCCTGTCTGCCGAGGGCGAAACGCTGGGCTGCAGCCTTGCCACCTTCGAGTTGTCGCCCGATGGCGCTGGGACGGCGATGAAAGCACACATTCAGATCGTCAACTTTGCCGGTGCCGAGATGATGGGCGAATTCGAAGGCGGCTGGACCCATGCGCTGGACAACCTGTCAAAGCACGTGTGACCGTCCCTGCCTTGGGTGATTGACCTTTGCCATGCACCTGTGCCCGATACGCGCAGGACATTGCAAACCAAGGAGCCGCGCCCATGGCCATCACACGCATCCACTCCGGCGGAGAATTCGAACCCCAGATCGGCTATTGCCGTGCTGTTGTCGCAAATGGCTGGGTCCATGTGGCGGGCACCGTCGGGCATGGCACGACGGCCCTGGAACAGTGCGCGTCTGCTCTGGACATCATCGGCAAGGCGCTGACCGAGGCGGGCACGGACTTTGCCCATGTGGTGCGCGTCACCTACATGCTGCCGGATCGCCGTGAATTTCCGCCCTGCTGGCCGATGCTGCGCGCGGCCTTTGGCGACAACCCGCCTGCGGCGACGATGATAGAATGCGGGCTGATCACGCCCGAAGACCGTATCGAGATCGAAGTGACGGCGGTTCTGCCCACCTGAGGTGCTGTGTCCTCTGGACGCCAGCGCGGCAATGCGGCATAGACGAGTGCAACCATCGGAGGCAGACAATGGGCATTCTGAACACATTATTCCGGGCTGTGACTTGGTGGGACGGCCAGACGCTGAACACGCAATTGTTCACGTGGCGCAAAGGCATCAAGGTTGGTGACGACGCGCAGGGCAACGTGTTCTACAAGAACGCCGATGACAGCAAACGCTGGGTCATCTTCAACGGTGAGGCCGAGGCAAGCCGCGTTGATCCCGAATGGCATGGCTGGCTGCACCGGACATGGGACGAACCGCCCACCGACAAGCCGCTCAAGCGCAAGGACTGGGAAAAACCGCATCAGCCCAACTTGACCGGGACGGCGATGGCCTATGCGCCTGCGGGCTCGATCCGGCGTGCACAACCTGCGGACCGGGCCGATTACGAAGCCTGGACGCCCGAGTAAGTCAGGCCAACCCATGGCAGAAAACACCACCGAAGTCCTTGTTGGCGGCGTCGTTCTCGCGGCGGCCATCGGGTTTGCCGTCTACGGCGCGCAAGTGGCCGGTCTTGGCAGCACGGGCAGCGACACATACCCCCTTGCCGCCAGCTTTCGCAGTCTTGAGGGCGTGAATGTCGGCACCGATGTGCGCCTTGCCGGGGTCAAGATCGGCACCGTCACAGATGTCGACCTGAACCCCGACACCTACCGCGCCGACACCATCGTGACGTTGCGCAGTGCGACCCAAGTGCCCGACGACAGCGCCATCATCATCAGTTCCGAAGGCCTGCTGGGCGGCAATTTCGTTGAAATCGTGCCCGGTGGCTCGCCGTTCTACTTCGCGCCCGGGGACGAGATCACCGACACCCAAGGGGCGGTCAGTCTGATTTCGCTGTTGCTCAAGTTCGTGTCGGGCGGAGAGGGGCAATGATCGCGCGTTTTGCAGCCGTCATCGCGCTGCTGCTGGCAGGCGGTGTCGCGGCCCAGCAGGAAACCGAAACCGCCACGGGCGCCGTGCTGCGCGGGCTCGACAAGATCAGTGGCAACGTGGTCGACATCGAACTGCCTGCAGGGCGCACCGTGCAGTTTGACCGCCTCAGTATCACCCTGACCGAATGCCGCTATCCGGCGGGCAACCCGTCAGGCAATGCCTATGCCGGGTTGCAGATCACCGAAACGGGCCGCGAAGGTGTGGTGTTTTCCGGCTGGATGATCGCCTCGGCCCCGGCGCTGAGTGCGATGGAACATGCGCGCTATGACGTCTGGGTCATGCGCTGCACCACGTCCTGAAGGCTGCCCGGCGCGACGCTGCCAAAGCGTCCTTCGCCGTCCAGCGCTTCGGCCAGATGGCGGCGATAGGCGGCGCGGGTGATCTCAATCGCGCCAAGGCTTGCCAGATGTGGCGTGATGAACTGCGTATCAAACAGCACGAATCCGGTCTGGCGCAGATGATCCACGGCCGCCGCCAACGCCATTTTCGAGGCATTGGTAGCACGCGAAAACATGCTTTCCCCAAAGAACGCAGCCCCCAGTGTGACACCATAAACACCGCCAACCAGTTGGTTTTCATCCCATATTTCTACGGAATGGGCATGACCGCTGCGATGCAGGTCGCCGTAAAGCATATAGATTTCCGCATTGATCCAGGTGTCGGACCGGTCGGCACAGCCATCGACCACCCCGGCAAAATCGCTGTCCAGCCGCACCGTCCAGCTGCTGCGGCGCATCGCCCGCGCAAGCGAGCGCGAGATGTGCAGCCCGTCCAGCGGCAACACGCCGCGCAGGCGCGGGTCGACCCAGAAAATATCCGGATCATCGCGCGACTCGGCCATCGGAAAAATGCCGGAGGCATATCCGTGCAACAACAGGTCAGGCGTTAACGCGCTGTCCGTCATGGCCCCTCGTGATTGCTAATTCGCTGCCAATGGGCGCGATGATAGGGGGCGTGGGCGAGGGAACCAACCCCCGCGCACCGCCTAGCCCATATGGGTTTCCAGCCAGTGTTCCAGCCAGTGGATGTTGTAATCACCGCTGTGAATGTCGCCTTCAGCCAGCAATTCGTGAAACAGCGGAATGGTTGTATCCACGCCGTCGATGATCAATTCGCCAAGCGCGCGGTTGAGCCGGGCCAGCGCCTCGGGTCGGTCGCGCCCATGCACGATCAGCTTGCCGATCAGGCTGTCATAATAGGGCGGGATCGCATAGCCGTCATACAATGCGGAATCCATCCGCACGCCAAGGCCGCCGGGGGCGTGGTATTGCGTGATCCGACCGGGCGAGGGCGAGAAATTGGGCAGCTTTTCCGCGTTCAACCGCACCTCGATCGAGTGGCCGTTGATCTGCAGGTCTTCCTGCTGGAAGGTCATGTCCATCCCGGAGGCGACCCGGATCTGCTCGCGCACCAGATCGACGCCAAAGATGGCCTCGGTCACCGGATGTTCGACCTGCAGGCGCGTGTTCATCTCGATGAAGAAAAACTCGCCCTTTTCATAGAGGAACTCGATGGTGCCCGCGCCGATATAGTTGATCTTGGCGACGGCATCGGCACAGACCTTGCCGATGGCGGCCCGCTCTTCGGCGCTGATCGCGGGGCCGGGGGCTTCTTCGAACACCTTCTGGTGACGCCGTTGCAGCGAACAGTCGCGTTCACCCAGATGCACGGCGCGGCCCTTGCCATCGCCAAACACCTGCACCTCGATATGGCGTGGGGTGGTCAGGTATTTCTCGATATAGACTTCGTCATTGCCGAATGCGGCCTTGGATTCCGAGCGCGCGGTCATGAAGGCACGTTCCATCTCGCCGGCATTCTGCGCGACTTTCATACCGCGCCCACCGCCGCCTGCCGTGGCCTTGATGATGACGGGATAGCCCATTTCCTCGCCGAGCTTTTTGGCCTCGTCCAGTGTGGCCACACCGCCATCCGAGCCGGGCACGCAGGGCACGCCAAGCGCCTTCATCGTGTCCTTGGCAGTGATCTTGTCACCCATAACGCGGATATGTTCGGCGGTCGGGCCGATAAATGTCAGCCCGTGATCCTCGACGATCTGCACAAATTGGGCGTTTTCGGACAGGAACCCGTAGCCGGGGTGGATCGCCTCGGCCCCGGTGATTTCGCAGGCCGAGATGATGGCCGGGAATGACAGGTAGGATTGTGCTGAGGAGGGCGGACCAATGCAGACAGATTCGTCGGCCATACGCACATGCATGGCATCCGCATCCGCGGTGGAATGCACCGCAACCGATGCGATGCCCATTTCGCGGGCCGCGCGCACGACGCGCAACGCGATCTCGCCGCGGTTGGCAATCAGGATTTTGTTGAACATGAAAGGTCCTCCTTATTCGAGGATGACCAGAGGCGCGCCAAATTCGACCGCAGCCCCATCGTCAACAAGGATGCGTTTGACGGTGCCGGAGCGCGGGGCAGGGATGTGGTTCATGGTCTTCATCGCCTCGACGATCAGCAATGTGTCACCTTCAGAGACCTCTTGCCCGACCTTGATGAAGGCGGGCGCGCCCGGTTCGGCCTGCATGTAGACGGTGCCAACCATGGGTGAGGGCACAGCGCCCGGATCGTCTGCCGGATCAGCGGCGGCTGGTGGGGCAGCAGGGGCTGCAGGCGCTTGCGCCGGGGCGTTTGCGGGGGCGGCCACGGGCGCAGGGGCAGCCTGCACGGCCACTGCCTGGCCAATATGGCGCGAGACACGCACGTTCAGGCTGTCATCTGCCCCATAGTCCCGTTTGACCTGAAGTTCGGTCAGATCGTTTTCGCGCAGCAGTTCTGCCAACGCCTGGATGAATGCGACGTCCGCGTCCTGGTTCTTGTTGCTCATTCTTGTCCTCAACCCTTTGACATCGGCGACGATGTACCCCGACGCCACTGCATCGCACCGCTTATAACGGGCCAAGAGGGCGGTGGAAAGCGCCCTTGGTGACGTGAGGGCATCCCGTGCGCGGGATGACGCAGCGGTTGGGTTGGAATTGGCAGCCGCGGGCGATGAATGAAAAGGGCGGAACCGGTGGCTCCGCCCTGTGATTTGGGATGCGTGCGGTGTTTCGGGGAGGCCTCAGATGGCGAGGTATTCGGCCCGCAATTCCTCGTTTTCCAGCACTTCCGAGGCGGTGCCATCAAAGACGATGCCGCCAGTGTCGAGAATCACCGCCCGATCCGCAAGTTGCAGCGCGCGCACGGCGTTTTGTTCGACGAGGATGGTCGTGATCCCCTGTTCCTTGATGATCGAGAGCGTCTTTTCGATCTCGTCCACGATCACCGGCGCGAGGCCCTCATAGGGTTCATCCAGCAACAGCACCTTGATGTCGCGTGCCAATGCGCGGGCGATGGCCAGCATTTGTTGCTCGCCACCCGACAGCGTCGTGCCTTCCTGCGCGCGCCGCTCGCCCAGACGCGGGAACAGGTCATAAAGCCGCTCGATCGACCAGCCGATGGGCGGGGCGATCTGGGCCAGTTTCAGGTTCTCTTCGACCGTGAGGCCGGGGATGATACGCCGGTCCTCGGGCACAAGGCCAAGGCCAGCCTGGCTGGCCTCATGGCTGCTCATCTTGTGCAGGGGCTGGTGATCCAGCCAGATCTCGCCGTGCGTGACCTCCGGATCACCGATACGTGCGATGGATCGCAGGGTCGACGTCTTGCCCGCGCCGTTGCGTCCCAGAAGGGCGAGGATTTCGCCCTCGTGCACGTTAAAGGAGATGCCCTGCACAATATAGCTTTCGCCGTAATAGGCGTGCATGTCCCAGACGCTGAGAAAGGCGGGGGCGGTCTGGGCGTGGCTGACGCCTTTGGAAAAGTCGGGTTTGACGTTCATCTGTCAGTCCTCATTTTTGTCCCGGATGATGGGCAGATTGCCCATCCTACGTCGGGATGTTGAGTAGGGGGGCATTGGCCCCGCCTCATGCTGCGTCCTGTGACTCACCCAGATAGGCTTCGCGCACCTTGGGGTGGCCCTTGATCTTGTCCGGCGTGTCTTCGACCAGCGGCGTGCCTTGCGCCAGCACCGTGATCCGTTCAGCCAGCGAGAACACCACATGCATGTCATGTTCGATGATGGCGATGGTGATGTCGCGTTCGTCCTTGATCTGTTTAAGCAGGTCGATCGTGTTGTTGGTGTCCGCGCGCGCCATCCCGGCCGTGGGTTCATCCAGCAACAACAGGCGTGGTTCCTGCGCCAGACACATCCCGATCTCGAGCCGGCGCTTGTTGCCGCGCGACATCGTGGCGGCGTTGTCGTTGCGCGCATCGGCCATGTTCATCTCTTCCAGCATCTGCTCGGCCCGTTCAACGATCTCGCGATCCCTGAACATGTCGATGAAGGCGTTGGGGGTGAAGGCTCCGTCGCGCTTGGCAAAGCAGGGGATCAGCATGTTTTCCAGCACGCTCAGATCACCGAAGATTTCGGGCGTCTGGAACACGCGGCTGATGCCCATCTGGTTGATCTCGTAAGGTTTGCGCCCCAGCACCGATTTGCCGTCGAACATGACCGACCCGGTATCGGGGATCAGCTTGCCCACCAGCACGTTCAGCAGCGTCGATTTGCCCGCCCCGTTGGGACCGATGATCGCGTGGACGGTGTTTTCAGCCACGCTCAGGTTCACGTCACCCAGTGCCTGAAGACCGCCGAACCGCTTGCCTACGTTTTTGACTTCGAGAATTCCCATCGTCACTCTCCCTTATTCCGCAGGTGTGGTTTTGCCGTCCGGCGTGTCCGAACTGGGTTTCTTGCGCTTGAACAGGCGCGCAATGCGCTGTCCGCCCTCGACCAGCCCGCCGGGCAGGAAAATCACGACCAGCATGAAGATCAGCCCCAGCGTCAGGTGCCAGCCCTTGCCGATGAACGGATAGACCATCGCGACCAGCAGGTTCTCGATTCCATCAGGCAGGAAAGCGAACCACTGGTGCAGGATGGTTTCGTTGATCTTGGACATGATGTTTTCCATGTACTTGATCATGCCCGCGCCCAGCACTGGCCCGATCAGGGTGCCTGCACCGCCAAGGATGGTCATCAGGACGACCTCGCCCGATGCGGTCCAGAACATCCGCTCGGCCCCGACCTGGGTGTCCATCGCAACCATCAGACCACCGGCCAGACCCGCATACATGCCCGACACCACAAAGGCGGCCAGCGTGTAGGGTTTGGAATTGAGGCCGGTGTAGTTCATCCGCTGCTGGTTGGACTTGATCGCCCGCAGCATCATCCCGAAGGGGGAATTAAAGATGCGGATCGCCATGTAAAAGCTGAGCAGCATTGCAACGGCCGCCACGTAGTAGCCGACGTTGAACGTGAACAGCCATGACCCGACCGACCACTCAAAGCTCGACGTCATTTCCAGCCCGAAGAGGTTGGCGCGGGGCGAGGCACCCGCCTCGAGCGCGCCGTCCAGAATGCGCGGGTCCTGCAATTTGGGCTGCAGGCCCGTCTCGCCGCCCGTGATCGGAGTCAGCACCGAATAGGCCAGCGCATAGGACATCTGGGCAAAGGCCAGCGTCAGGATCGAGAAGTAGATGCCCGAGCGCCGCAGCGAAATCCAACCCACCAGCAGCGAGAACAGGCCTGCCACCACGATGGACACGGCAATTGCGGGAATGACGTTCATGGTCAGCAGCTTCATCATCCACATCGCCGCATAGGACCCGACCCCGAGGAAGGCCGCGTGCCCGAAGGAGAGGTAGCCCGTCAGACCGAACAGGATGTTGAATCCGATGGCAAAGATGCCAAAGATCACGAACCGCTGCATCAGGTCAGGGTAGCCCGCATTGAACTGTGCCATGCCGGACCCTTCGGGGAAGGGGTTGAGGATGAAGGGGGCCAGCATCGTCAGCGCGGCAACCAGCAACAGAAGATTGGTGTGTTTTTTGTCGAGACCGAACATGGCTTATTCCTCCATCACGCCCTTGCGACCCATGAGGCCACGGGGACGGGTGAGTAGAATGATGATTGCGACCAGATAGATGATGATCTGGTTGAGGCCGGGCAGGAATTCGAGCACTTCGCGCATCGAGGCAAAGCTTTCGAGGATGCCCAGCAGAAAGCCTGCGAGCACCGCGCCGGGCAGGCTGCCCATGCCGCCCACAACCACAACCACAAAGCTGAGCACGAGGAAGTCCATGCCCATATGGTAGTTGGGCGAGTTGATCGGCGTGTACATCACACCCGCCAGCCCTGCGACCGCTGCCGCCAGTCCGAACATCAGCGTAAAGCGCTTGTCGATGTTGATGCCCAGCAGTTGCACCGTTTCGCGATCCGCCATGCCAGCGCGCACCACCATCCCGAAGGTGGTGAATTGCAGAAAGGCAAACACACCGCCGATGATCAGGGCCGCAAAGGCGAAATAGACCAGCCGCCAATAGGGATAGATGATCACATTGGGATCAAATCCGAGCGCCGCACCAAAGTCGAACGAGCCGCGGAAGGCGTCGGGTGCGGGTGTCGGGATCGGGTTGGCGCCGTAGTAATACTTGATGATCTCCTGCAAAACGATCGCAAGGCCGAAGGTCACGAGGATCTGGTCGGCATGGGGGCGCTTGTAGAAATGCTTGATCAGCCCGCGCTCCATCGCGACGCCGATGGCGATCATCACCGGAATTGCAAACAGGATCGAGATCGGGACCGCCCAGTCGATGATCGCATCGCCCGTGGACTGTCCGAAAATGTCATAAAGGTAGGGCACCTCGACCTTCAGCGGGTTGCCAAGGAAGTCAGTCTGAGAGTCATCAATGACCGTATGGCTCAGTTGCAGCAGACGGCTGAGAGTGACGGCGCAGAAGGCCCCGATCATGAACAGCGCCCCGTGGGCAAAGTTCACGACACCGAGCGTGCCGAAAATCAGCGTCAGACCCAGCGCAATCAGCGCATAGGCAGAGCCTTTGTCGAGTCCATTGAGAATTTGCAGGATGATCGCTTCCATCGGCCTAACCTTTGGTTGGAACGTTTGATGCCACGCGGGGCATGGAACCCCGGGCAGGGTAGGGTGGGCAATTTGCCCACCCTCGTTTTACTGCAGCTTATGCGCCTGGGTTGCAGGCACCCAGCTCGCCGCCAAAGATGGACGCATCATACGTCACCTGGCTGACAGGCGTGATCTCGACGATTTCGAGAAGGTCGAACTCGGATGTCGGGTTCTCTTTCCCTTTCACGACCAGCACGTCCTTGAAGCACTGGTGGTCTTCGCCGCGATAGAGCGTTGGCCCGTTGCCCATGCCGTCGAACTGGAAGTCGCTGAGCGCTTCGCCAACCGCACATGGGTTGAACGACCCGGCCCGCTCCACGGCATCTGCATAGAGCAGGGCCTGAACGTAGCAGGTGTGCGCCGCCTGGCTGGGCGGGAAGCCGTATTTGGTGCCGAAGGACTGCACGAAGGCTTTGGAGCCTTCGTCCTGCAGCGACCAGTGCCAGTTGGTGGAGCCGAAGATGCCTTTGACGTTTGCGCCGGCACCTTTCGCCATCAGGCGCGAGTAGAGCGGAACAACGATTTCGAAGTTCTTGCCGTTCACCTGCTTTTCACGCAGGCCGAACTGAACCGCGTTGGTCAGCGAGTTCACCATGTTCCCGCCGTAGTGGTTCAGAACCAGAACGTCGGCGCCGGACTGCAGAACAGGCGCGATGTAGGACGAGAAGTCGGTCTGTGTCAGCGGCGTCTTGACGGCTGCGACCGTTTCCCAACCCATGGCTTCGGTGGAGTTCCGCACGGCTTCTTCTGTGGTGTAACCCCAGTTGTAGTCGGCGGTCAGGTGATAGGCCTTGCGCTCTGTGCCGTAGTTGTTGGCCAGGATCGGCGCCAGTGCCGCACCGGACATGTAGGAGTTGAAGAAGTGGCGGAAGCCATTGGCCTTCTTGTCCTTGCCGGTGGTGTCGTTGGAGTGGGTCAGGCCCGCCATGAAGATGACGCCAGCCTCTTGGCACAGCGCCTGCACGGCCACGGCTACACCCGAGGATGAGCCACCCGTGATCATCACGGCGCCGTCTTTTTCGATCATCGAGCGGGCGGATGCGCGCGCGGCGTCGGATTTTGTCTGCGTGTCACCTGTGACGTATTCGACTTTCTTGCCCAGAATACCGTTGCCTTGCAGGGCCTTGGACGAGAACGTGTTCATCAGGCCGCCGTCGCCACCACCATTCAGGTGCTCGACCGCGAGCTCGTAGGCGCGCAGTTCGTCCGCACCCTCATCCGCGTAGGGGCCGGATTGCGGCACGTTGAAGCCCAGCGTGACGGTGCTGCCGGTGGGCGCGTTGGTAAAGCCCGAATGGCCATCCGCACGCAGATATGTCGGCAGCGTCAGGCCCGCTGCGCCAGCGACTGCGCCTGTCTTGATCAGACCGCGGCGTGTCAGGTTCGTTTTGGACATGAAAATCCTCCCAGTTGTTTTAAACGCTCCGCCCCACATCTCGTGTCGGGCGCGCGGCACGTAATCGTGCAAATTCTTTATGACGTGAATTATGAAAACTGCGCAATAAACCCTTTGTTTTTCTCGACTATTTTGTAAACATATACACAAGAGTACGGCGGTTTTTGTAAAATCTCTTATGTTGCAGCGCAGAAACGCGTTGAAATAGAACATGAATACCCAGCAACGGAGGCCCCATGCGCGAGGCACTGACAGGCACACGGATACGCGACCGCCGGGTCATGGCGGGCACCAAACAATCGGCCCTGGCCCGCGAAATCGGCATCTCAGCCTCATACCTCAATCTCATCGAACACAACCGCCGCAGAATCGGGGGCAAGCTGCTCTTGGATATCGCCAGCGCGTTGGGGGTCGAGGTGTCGGCCCTCACCACGGGTGCCGAGGCCGCCCTTGTCGCCACCTTGCGCGAGGCGGGCAGCGACACGCCGATTGCCGCAGCCGAACTCGACCGGGCCGAGGATTTTGCGGGCCGTTTTCCGGGCTGGGCGGACGCCCTAGCGCAATCCCATCGCAAGCTGGCGGCCCTTGAACACACGGTCGAAGTGCTGAGCGACCGCCTCACCCATGACCCCGAGGTCGCCGCCTCGGTACACGAGGTGCTGTCCACAGCCGCCTCCATCCGCTCGACTGCCTCGATCCTTGCCGAGGACAAGACCCTGTCGGCCGAATGGCGTGACCGTTTCCACGCCAATATCGACGCCGACAGCCGCCGCCTTGCCGAAAGCTCAAAGACGCTTGTGGGCTTTCTGGATGCCGAAACCGGCGAGGCGGCAACCGCAGGTACGCCACAGGAAGATGTCGAGGCGTTTCTGGAGACCCATGACTACGGTTTTGCCGCGCTCGAGGCGGGCGACGCGGATATCGAAGAGATGATCGCGGAGGCACCTGAACTGACCTCGGTCGCTGCCCGCCACATTGCCCAAGGGGTGCTGGAACGGATGCGGTCGGATGCGGGCCGTATCGCCTTACCGGACCTGCGCACGGCGATTGAGGGTGTGGGCCTGAACCCGCCCGCGCTGGCCGCGCATTTTGGCGCCAGCGTGCCCTGCACCTTGCGCCGCCTTGCGTCCCTGCCGGATCTCGGCTTTGGCCTCGTGGTCGCGGATCGCGCAGGAAGTCTGTTGTTTCGCAAGGGGATAGAGGGGTTCACCATCCCGCGCTATGGCTCGGCCTGTCCGTTGTGGCCACTGTTTCAGGCGCTTGGGCTGCCGGGGCAGGTGCTTTACCAGCGGGTGGCGATGCCAGGGCGCGCAGATGCCGTGTTTGACTGTTTTGCCGCCGCTGAAACCACCGGTTATGCCGCGCTGAACGCACCACCGCTGGTGCAGTCGACAATGCTGATCGTGCCCGTTCCCGAGGCGGAGCGTGAGGCCGGCCCAAAGCCGTTCAGCGTCGGCCCCGCCTGCCGCATCTGCCCGGTGACGGGGTGCGAGGGGCGGCGCGAGCCCTCAATCCTCAGCGACGGGTTCTGAGGCGTTTTGACAGGCCCGCCAAAACGGCACATAGTCATCATGCATCGTTGATTGGCCCCTTTTAAGTCACAGGGCCTGCGGCGACGGTGCGTAGGGGAGGAGCCGCATTTTGGGCAAGCATGTTCTGCTCGTCGAGGACGAGGTCAATATCATTGAAGCGATCCGCTTTCTGCTCAGCCGCGAGGGCTGGCAGGTCGATACCCATTCGGATGGGGCCACGGCGGTGGATACCATTCGCGCAGCGCGCCCGGACCTTGTGGTGCTGGATCACATGCTGCCGGGCAAAAGCGGTCTTGATATCCTGACCGAATTGCGCGCCGATCCGGACTTTCAGACCCTGCCAGTGCTGATGCTGACCGCGCGCGGGCAGGCCCGCGACCGCGAGCAGGCGGAAAAGGCAGGGGTGAGCCGTTTCATGACCAAACCGTTCTCCAATCTCGAAGTGGTCACGGCGGTGCGCGATCTGGTGCAATTGGCCCAATGAGCGAGCACGGTCTGCCTCCGGTCTTTCTGGAGCGGCGCAGTTACCGCCGCCGCAGGATGATGGATGCGCTGCGCCTGTTGCCGATCCTGGGGCTGTTTTTGTGGATGTTGCCGCTGTTCTGGCCGACGGCGGCGGACGGGCCCGGCGCCCCTGACAAGATGGCCATGTCCACCGCTGTCACCTATGTCTTTGCGGTCTGGCTGACTCTGATCGGATCGGCACTGGCGCTGTGGTCCTTTCTGCGCTCCAGCCCCGAGATGGGCGAGGACGCAAACGCCGAGCCGCGCTGATGGCTTCGGTCAACCTGCTGGTCGGCGTCAGCCTGATCTACGTCACCTTTCTGTTTGCCATCGCCTTTTTCGCCGAACGTGCGGCCGCCAAGGGGCGCGGGGCGTGGCTGCGCTCTCCCTTGGTCTACACGCTGTCGCTGTCGATCTATTGCACGGCCTGGACGTTTTACGGGGCGGTGGGTTATGCGGCCCGTTCGGGGATGGAGTTTGTCACCATCTACCTCGGCCCCAGCCTTGTCATGATCGGCTGGTGGTGGGCTCTGCGCAAGCTGGTGCGCGTGGGCCGGGTGCAGCGCGCCACCTCGGTGGCTGACCTCATCTCCTCGCGTTATGGCAAGTCCAACCTGCTGGCCATCGTGGTCACCGTGATGGCCGTCATCGGCGTCACCCCCTACATCGCCTTGCAACTGCAATCAGTGACCCTGTCCTTGTCGATCTTTTCGGCGCCGGACGCGGGCGGTGAGGTCGATCAGGCCATCGCCGCATTCTGGGTCGCCTTTGGTCTGGCCATCTTCACCGTCCTCTTCGGCACCCGGAACCTGAACGCCAACGAACGCCATGACGGGGTGGTCATCGCCATCGCAGTCGAGGCGGTGGTCAAGCTGATCGCCCTTCTGGCCGTTGGCATCTTTGTGGTCTGGGGCATCGCCGGGGGCATCGCGCCGATGATGGAGCGTATCGATGCCTCGCCCATCGGTGAGTGGGACATGGACCGCAGCCGCTGGGTTGCCCTCACCGCCCTGTCAGCGGCGGCCTTTCTGGCCCTGCCGCGCATGTTTCAGGTCATGGTGGTTGAGAACGAAGACGAGCGCCATCTGCAAATCGCCAGCTGGGCCTTCCCTTTGTACCTGATGCTGATGAGCCTTTTCGTGGTGCCCATCGCTGTCATCGGCCTTGATCTGATGCCAGCGGGGTCCAACCCGGATCTGTTTGTCCTCACCGTGCCGCTGGCCGAAGGGCAGGTGGGGCTGGCGACCCTCAGTTTTTTGGGTGGATTCTCCTCGGCGACATCGATGGTGATTGTGGCCACGCTGGCCCTGTCCACAATGGTGTCGAACCACGTGGTCATGCCTGTCTGGCTGAGCGCACGGGCCGAGGGGGCACAGGTGTCGGGGGATGTGCGCAACGTGGTGATCATGGCGCGGCGCGCCTCGATCCTGATGATCATTGGTCTTGGATACTTCTACTACCGCTTTTCCGGAGGCGGGGCGGCGCTGGCGGCGATCGGGCTGATCTCTTTCGTTGGTGTGGCGCAGTTTTTGCCCGCCATGTTCGGCGGCATCTTTTGGCGCGGGGCGACGCGGTGGGGGGCGCTGGCCGGGCTGGTTGTCGGCTTTGCGATCTGGGTGTTCTGCTCGCTCCTGCCCAGCTTTGGGCCCGGTGTGGTGCTGTCGGTGGGCATATTTGAAAACGGTCTTTTGGGCATCGGTTGGCTGCGCCCGCAGGCGCTGTTCGGGATCGAGGGGATCGACCCGACCGTGCATGCGGTGGCGTGGTCGCTGGTGCTGAACACGACCGCTTTCATCGCTGTCTCACTTGTCACCTTTCCCGGCCCACTTGAGCGGTTGCAGGGCGCGCAATTTGTCAACGTCTTTGACCACTCCACGCAGGCCCGCGGCTGGGAGGCTGCGCGCGCCACATCCGAGGACCTGATGGTGATGACCCAGCGCATCCTTGGTGCGGATGAGGCCCAGACCCTGTTCCGGGCTGAAGCGAAACGGCAGGGCCTTGATGGCTCGCTGCCCGAACCAACCCAGGGATTTTTGCAAAACCTAGAACGCGAACTGGCCGCCTCGGTCGGTGCGGCGACGGCCCATGCGATGATCAGCCAGCTTGTGGGCGGGGCATCGGTGTCCGTGCAGGACCTGATGGCGGTCGCCGACGAATCCGCGCAGATCCTTGAATATTCCAACCAGCTCGAGGCCAAATCCCACGAACTGACCCGTACAGCCGGCAAATTACGGGAGGCCAACCAGAAGCTGACCGCGCTCTCGGTCCAAAAAGACGCCTTTCTGAGCCAGATCAGCCATGAGTTGCGCACGCCGATGACCTCGATCCGTTCGTTTTCCGAAATCCTGCGCGACACCGAAGGGATGGGGCAGGTGGAAAAGACGCGATATGCCTCGATCATCCACGGCGAGGCGATCCGCCTGACGCGACTTCTGGACGATCTGCTGGACCTCAGTGTGCTGGAAAACGGTCAGGTGTCGCTGCGCTACGAGGCCGGACGGCTGAGCGATCTGTTGGAACAGTCCATCGTGACCGCGCAGGCCGCCAGCACCCGCAGCATGGACATCCGCCGCCGTCACGTGAACGAGGCGCTGGTGCTGACCACGGACCTTGACCGGCTTGGGCAGGTGTTCATCAACCTGATCACCAATGCCCAGAAATACTGCGACGCCGATGATCCTGAACTGGTGATTTCGGTGCAGCAGGACGGTGATGAGCTGTCCGTGGCCTTTCGCGACAACGGCACGCCGATTCCGGATGCGGCGCGCAGCGTGATCTTTGAGAAATTTGCGCGGATCGGCGATCAGGACGGCTCGGGCGCAGGCCTGGGACTTGCGATCTGCCGTGAGATTATGGCCCGCCTTGGCGGGGACATCACCCATGTGCCCGCCGCGCAAGGCAACACCTTTGTGGTGCATCTGCCCCGCCGCGCGGCCCTCGCTGCACAGTAAGTCCCCCAGTTTTCTGCGGTGATTTAAAGCGGTTGGTAACCAATCCTGCGTAGAGGTGTCCCGGTATAGCCAGTCCAAACCCGGGTCGGAGGATATGGGCGAAACCGAAAATCAGACTGTTCTGGGGCGTATCGCCGCCAAGGCGCGTGCGCAACGCAAGGCCCGGGCCATGACGCTGCAAAAGGCGTTGCGGGTGATGATGGCCAAAGTGGCGGATTCGCTGATGGGTATGCCCATGGCCGTGCTCAATTCATCCTTTCAGGACGTTGCCGGGGACGAGATCGAGGGCAGTCTGGACGACAGCGCCTTGCTGTTGCTGATGGATGGCCCCGGTGGATGTGCGGGTGCCATCAAGATCGAGCCGATTGTCGTCGGGGCACTGATCCAGCAGCAGACCATTGGCAGCGTCAATGGCTCATCCGATTCTGAACGGCCGATGACACGCACCGATGCGGCGATTTGCGCGCCGCTGATCGACACACTGTTTGCGCGCGTGGCCCCCATTCTGGACGATCCGGACGAACGCGCCCTGATGGAGGGGTTCACCTTCGGCGCCAAGGCGCAGGATGCGCGCACCTTGGCCATGGCATTGGATGCCAGCGATTACACAACGATCAAGCTGACACTCGATATCGCGCGCGGCGCGCGTCAGGGCGAAATGACCCTGATCCTGCCCACGCTCGAGGCGCGCGCCGACCGCCATGATCTGCCCGACGGTGAAGAGGCAGGAGAGCGCGCGACGGACAAACCTGATCTGGCGAAACTGGTGATGGGGCTCAATGCCGACCTGCGGATGGTACTGTGCCAGTTGAACATGCCGCTCAAGAAACTCAACGGGTTGAAAGTGGGCCAGACGCTGGAATTGACTCCCGGGGCCTTCCCGAATGTGCAGATCACCACCAGCACAGGCCGAGTGCTAGGACGCGGCGTGGTGGGGCATGTCGATGGGGTGCGCGCGGTCAAACCGCTACGTCCCCCCAGCCATGCATCACAACCCTTGCGCCGGGCCAGCGACCAGCCTTTGGTCGATATGCCCGAGGTCGAGGTGCTGACCGCGACAGGCCGCCGCTCGACCCTGCCGCGCGAAGTGGATGTGAGCGATGCAGAGGTCGAAGATGCTATGCAGGCCCTGCCACCACTGCCAGAGCGGCGCGGCGCATCGGCTGAGCAGGATATGGACGACAACGACGATGACCTCGACATCCCATTCCCGGTCGTCAACGATGCGCCCGATCTGGACGATTTGCCGGATCTGGACGATTTGCCGGACCTCGATGATCTGCCCGATCTGGATGACTTGCCCGACCTTGCCGACCTGCCAGACCTCGAGATGAAAGCGGCAGGCTAAGCGTCGCGCGCCTGCCTCAGCCTTGACTTTTGGTGCGCGCGATCGCCTCAAGAGTCGGACGCAGGTTGGCCAGATCGTAACCTCCGGCCCGCGCGGTGTTGAGAATATCATCAATGGGCATCTCACCCGCCTGACCCAGACACCACACCACCGTACACCGCGTGCCGGATGCGCAATAGGCCAGCACGGGCCCGTCGCAGGCGGCCAGATGTTCCATCTGTTCGGCCACAATGGGCGGTGTCATGCTTTGATGGGTCAGCGGCAGGCGGACAAAGTTGAGGCCCGCTGCCCTGGCCGCCGCCTCAAGCGCGTCGGCCTGAAAGGCGGGTGGCACCTCTTCGTCGGGGCGGTTGCAGATGATGGTGGTGATGCCAGCGGCCTTGATGTCGGGCATATCGGCCGGATCAAGTTGCGGGGCCACGAAATAGGTCGGTGTGATTTGACGAATATCCATGACGACAGGATTAGGCGCGCGCGCCGCGCCTGTCCAGCGCCCGGCGCAGCGGTGGCATCGCCCACATGCCCGCCAGCATCGCCACGAGGAACACACCGCCTTGCCAGCCGCCATAGCTGAGCGAGGCAATCGCAGGGCCAGGGCACAGGCCGACAAGACCCCAGCCGACCCCGAACAGGATTGACCCGATGACGAGCGGGCGCGTGATGTCTTGGTCGGGCCGTGCGGGAAAGACGCCACCGATCAACGGCGCGCGCCCCGGCGTCAGGCGCCAGGCGATGAACATCGGCACAATTGCGCCCCCCATCACAAAGGCCAGCGTCGGGTCCCAAGTCCCGGCAATGTCGAGAAATCCGCGCACGCGGGTGGTGTCGGTCATGCCCGAGATATGCAGGCCCGCACCAAACAGCGCGCCACTGAGAAGAAAGACGAGGCCCCGCATCACAATCCCAACCCGATCCGCAGGACCGTAACCGTGATCACCCCGGCGCCAATGTAAAACAGCGTCGCCACCAGCCCGCGAAGGGACAATCGTGACAGTCCACACACGCCATGCCCCGAGGTACACCCATTGGCAAAGCGCGTGCCGACGCCCACAGCCAGACCGGCAAGGATCAGCAACCAGATTTGCGACGTTGCGCCTGTGGTGGCGGACCAGCCTGCAAGGCTGAGCAGGGCGGGGGCTCCGATCAGACCGGCCAGAAAGGCGAGCGTCGCGCCGCGGTGCGTGCCGCTGCCATCGACGAGGCCGCCGACGATACCGCTGGCGCCCATGATTCGGCCCGCGCCCAGCAGCAGCACAGCACCGCCGGTGCCGATCAATAGCCCGCCCAGCAAACCCCAAAGCCACGCAATTTCCATCGCCTTGCCCCTTTGCTATTGCAGAAAAATTCCGACAATCACCAGCATCAGCCCGATGACAGAGACAAAGAGCGCCCCAAGGTTGAGTGGCAACACCCGCGCCATCACATCGCGCATTTGCGCGTCATCGAGTGCGGCACGGCGCGCACGCCAGACTTTTACGATGCACCACACAAGCCCCGCAAGGCCGAGCAGCGACAGCGCTGCACCGCCCCAGATCAGAGCGTCGAAAATGGTGGTGCCGGAGGTGGTTTCCATGACATGCGGGCTATCCCAGCCCGCACGCCTTGGCAAGCCGGGTTGCCCCTTGCAGCCCGCATCCCGCCCCGCTATCGAGACGCACAAACCACACCCGAGCCTCAGGAGCCGCGCATGTCCGACACTGCCACAAATGCCGAAAGTTACCGCGTTACAGCCGACGAACTGCGTCAGTTCATCGAGCGGATCGAACGGCTGGACATGGAGAAAAAGGACCTAGCTGACCAGCAAAAAGAGGTCATGGCCGAAGCCAAGGCGCGTGGCTATGACACCAAGGTGATGCGCAAGGTCATCGCGCTGCGCAAGCGTGACAAGGACGACATTGCCGAAGAAGAAGCGGTGCTGGAAATGTACAAAGAAGCGCTCGGCATGGGCTGAGGCGCCATTTTGCGGCTTATGGCGCGATGAAAGTGACGCCCGGAATGCGCGCGACCGCGAACATGTCTTCTTCGTAGATGTCGGTCATCGTGTCGATGTCCCCAGCACTCCAGCCGGGCGCGTTCACCTCTTCTTCGATGGCGTCCTCGATGGCGAATTTGTCCAAAAAGGCTGAAATTACCCGGCGTTTCTGCATCTCGGTCATGTTGGGATGGGCGGTGAGGTAGTCTTCGAACCGCTGCATGCCGGTTTTGGACATGATGTCGTTGAGCAGATCGAACTCGCCCACGATCTCTTCTCCATGTTCCAGCCCGGCCATTTCGCGAATGACCTCGGACCAGATCATCGGCATATCCTCGAAACACCATGCAGTGATCTTGACGGACGGGGCCGCGGTGCGAATGGCGCTGAGGGTGTCGGACCACTTGATCCCAAACGGGCTGACCCCACGCAGGAAGCTGTCCATGTCCTCTTGCGGGGCGCGCGAAAACAGCGCGGGCAACAGGGTGGCGGGATTGCGCAGGGCGAGAAAGAGTTCAAATTCATCATGTTCGAACAGCGCGGCCAGTTGCGCGACCCGTTCGGGACCGGATTCATAGATCATGCCGTTGCGTACGCAGGCGCGGGGCGCTCCGAACAGGAACATGTGGCTGAGAATGACGCGATCGGCGTTCTCTTCTTCGAGGATCAGATCAAACAGTACATCGCGTGCGTCGGGCGCGGGTGGGGCGTCCTGCAGGGCAGCCACGGTTTCCTTGAGCAAGGTACGATATTTGCCCGGGCCCGGCACCGTCACACCGCGCGCGGAAAACGCCTCGGTGTTGCGCAATAGACAGCGCAACAGCCGGTCTTCTTCGGTGAAATGTGCGCCTGCGTGCAGGACCAGTTGCATCGTGCGTCGCCTCGATCTTCGGTAACTTGCTTGGAGTTTAGCTATACTTGAATTGTTAGGGGATAAAACCTCTGCCTGACATGCATATTTGATCTTGCCACCTTGATCGCTTGCGATTAGACCCACGCCGCAATGCCCCTATAGCTCAGCTGGTAGAGCAACTGATTTGTAATCAGTAGGTCCGCGGTTCGAGTCCGTGTGGGGGCACCATTTTTTTATTAGAAATACCTATATTACAGTAACTTGCGTGTAGTTCCTGAAGGCGTATCCCCCAATGCATCCCCCAGCAGAAGCCTGTTTTACGTTCTTCGACAGGTCGGTTGAGCCATAAGTGCTTTGGTCCGCACTTACGATAGTGATCGGTTAATGGTCTCGATGATAGGCGCTCAGGGCGGGAAGCCGACTTTCGCTGCGGGTGCCTAGCAGAGACGTCGAACAGAGAAACCGGACATTGCGCTCTGACGCGGGATGAAGCTTTCTTTGCGCCGAACGAACAATCGACTTGGTCGATATCTGACAATTAGGTTTCTTGATACTTGAGATACCGAAAGAGCATAGCTCCCAGCCGAGGAGGTAATGGCGGACACGGACATCACATCTCTTGAGCGGCCTCCCCATTGCCTCCCAGTCAAGCCCGTCTTCTGCCTCAGTCCGGCAAACCCAATGCTTTCTTGCGATCTGTCGCCCATTTCATAATTGTCAGATCGAAGGTGAGCGCCATCAGTGACACGCAGATGCCCAACACGAAATTCTTGCCCAGATCGGTGCCCGCCAATGTGCGCTGCAGTTCCTGACCCAGATCCTGGGTGCCGATGAAGGCCGCGATGATGACCATGAAGAATGCGAACATGATCGCCTGATTGAAGCCGACCGCCATGGTCGGCAGCGCGAGAGGAAACTGCACTTTTACCAGCTTCTGCATCCGGGTCGCCCCCGCCATGTCTGCGGCCTCGGTCATTTCGGGTGGCACCGTGCGCAGCCCCTCGATCGTGTAGCGGGTTAGGGGCACCATGGCGAAAATCAGGATCGACATGACCACGGATGTCGCGGTGATACCGAACAGCATGATGGCCGGGATGAGGTAGATGAAGCTGGGAAATGTCTGCGCCGTGTCGCAGGCGAGCAATACCCTTTGCGACCACTTTTCGGAACGGGCGGCGGTGATGCCCAAAGGCACGCCGATCAGCAAGGCCAGCGTAACGGCGGAAATCACCGAATAGAGAGTGATCACCGACCGGTCCCACCAGCCTGACAGGGCCACGAGGCCGAAAAAGATTGCGGCATAGATCGCAGGACGCCTGCCGCCAAGTGACAGCGCAAAGGCCACGACAAGCAGGATAAAGGCCGGCGTCGGGATCGACAGCAGGAAGTCGCGGAAGGGGTTCAGAATCCAGACATTCAGCACGTAGCGGATCGCTTGCGTGGTGTTTTGCACCGGATCGAGGGCCAGAAAGCCCTTGATCAGCGTGTCGATTTCCTTGCCCTGGCTGAAATTCTGCTTGCGCCCGATTTCGGCAAAGACGTCGATGAATTGCGCGGCGATGCAGAAGAACACGAACACACCGAGCCCGCTAAGCAGCACGATGTGTTTGCGCCACCACGGGGTGTCACGCTCGAAGTGGACCGGTTGCTTGACCACCCACGCTTTCGACATCCGGTCCAGCGTCACAGCGAGCAACACGATTGTAACCCCGATCTCAAATGAACGGCCCAGTTTGAAACTGCCCATCATCGCCAGCAGTTTTGCCCCAAGGCCGGGCATGCCGATAAAGGCGGTCAGAACCACCATCGCCAGACACAGCATGATGACCTGGTTCACACCCACGAGGATTTCGGTTCGCGCTGACGGCAGATAGACATGGCGCAAGAGCTGCCACTTGGTGCAGCCGCTCATATTGCCCGCTTCGACCACCTCGATAGGCACCTTTTGCAGCCCCAGGGTGGTCATCAGGATCATGGGTGGGATGGCATAGATCGTAGTCGCCACCGCCCCGGCTGTCGGCCCCACCTTGAAGAAGATGACGGCGGGCAGCAGGTAGGTGAAGAAGGGCAGCGTTTGCAGCACCGACAGGATCGGCTTGATGACCCGGTTCACGGCCACGTATTTCCAGGCAAGAATGCCCAGCCCCAGACCGATGAAGAACGCCAGCGGTGCTGCAACCATCAGCACCGACATGGTTTCCATCGCGATTTTCCACTGACCGATCAGCGCGGTCCAGATGAACGTGCCCGCCCCCAGCAGGGCCATGCGCCAACCTCCAAGGTAGTAGCCGATCACCGCCGCAACTCCGGCGATGGCGGTCCACGGTATTGGTCCGATGTTGGGCCAGCGCCGCTTGCCGAACATCAGGTTCGCGGTCACGTCCAGCAGCCATTCCAGCCCTTCTGTCAACGTCCGTGTCAGCGTCAGCAGCCCCAGATCGTCCTTCACGAAGTTGAAGAACGCATCGAGCCATGCGGCAAAAGGCGGGATCAATTCCTCTGGTATCCGGTGCAATGCGTCGGGCAACAGCCCACCATAGCGCAGTGCCGTCAGCGCCACGGCGACGATCAGCAGCGCGGACGCCCATGTGCCCCGCGACCACTGCGCGGGGCCGGATGTGCCGGCTTTCAGATCGCTGGTCACATCGGCCATCAGCTGGCCTCCAACAGGATTTCCAGTGCGGCGGCCCGGTCCATGCCGCCGATCACCTTGCCGCCCTTGGCAACGGGAATGATCTCACGGGTGTCCTGCACCAGTAGGCGGGCGAGGTCCTGAACGGACGCGGTGGCCTCGACCGGGTCACCTTCGCCACTGGTGCCTTCACGGGCAAGGACTCCGGCGTGGACAACCCGTGCCTTGTCGATCTCTTCGGTGAACTTGCGCACGTATTCAGTGGCAGGGTTCAACACGATCTGATCGGGCGTGTCACATTGTTCGACCGCGCCGTCCTTCATAATGGCGATCCGGTCTGCGAGGCGCAGCGCCTCGTCGAAATCGTGGGTGATGAAAACGATGGTTTTGCCGAGCAGGCCCTGAAGGCGCAGAAATTCGTCCTGCATCTCGCGCCGGATCAGCGGGTCGAGGGCCGAAAACGGTTCGTCCAGAAACCAGATGTCGGGTTCGATGGCGAGGCTTCGGGCAATCCCGACACGCTGTTGCTGTCCGCCGGACAATTCGCGCGGGAAATACTCCTCGCGCCCCTCAAGGCCGACCAACTTGACCACTTCCAGCGCGCGTTCACGCCGCGTGTGCTTGTCCTGTCCGCGCATCTCAAGGGGAAAGGCCACATTTTCCAGCACCGTGCGGTGTGGCAACAGGCCAAAGGACTGGAACACCATGCCCATCTTGCTGCGGCGCAGCTCGATCAACTCTTTTTCAGAGAGGGACATCAGGTCCTGACCTTCGACAGTGATCGTGCCGCCGGTAATATCGTGCAGGCGAGAAAAGCAGCGCACCAGCGTCGACTTACCAGACCCCGACAACCCCATGATCACCAGCATCTCACCACGGGTGACGTCGATCGACACGTCCTTGACGCCCGCGATATAACCGTCCGCCCGAATATCATCAAAGCTGTGCCCGGCAGGCATCGACTTGAGGTATTTTTCGGGATCAGCGCCAAAGATCTTCCACGCATTCTTGCAGGAAATCACGGTATCGGCTGTCATGCTATGCTCTCTCCTCACCGAAAGGGCCCGGTGTTTAAAACGCCCGCCCGGAGTGTAACCCCGGACGGGCGAAAGTCTTTAACAGTTTTGAAGCGTCTTAGGACGTCCAGCCCTGCCAAACGTCTGGATTTGCTTCGAGCCATTCGGCGGCTGCCTCTTCGGGCTCCATTTCTTCAACATCGACCAGACGCGCCATTTCGGCGATCTGAGGGTTGGTGAAGGAGATCTTGGTCAGCACATCATAGGCCGCTGGCCACTTGTCCTTCATGCCATCCCAGGCGGCCTTCTTGAGGTAGCCGTCAGCAGGATTGCCGCAGTCATAGAGCGCGTCCTTGTTGGGACCAACGGCAGGGTCCTTGTCACAGCCATCGACCCATTCGGGGAACTCGACGAACTCTCCCGGCCAGACGGCTTCGGCAAAGTTGGGCGTCCAGTTGAACACCACGACCGGGCGCTTGTCGGCCTCTGCGGCACCGATTTCAGCCCACAGGGCTGCGGCGGAGCCCGCGTTTACAACGACAAAGTCCATACCCAATGCTTCAACCCGTTCCTGACCGTGCTTGAGCCAGTCCACCGGACCATCAAGATAGCGGCCCTTGTCACCGGTTTCGGCTGTCGCGAACACGGCTGCACACTCGTTCAGGGCTTCCCAGCTTGGCAGGCCGGGGCAGGCATCCTTGGTCCACATCGGGTACCACCAATCTTCGCGTGTGACCGCATCATGGTCGCCCGCATCATGCAAACCGCCCTTTTCCAAAGCTGCGCGGAAAGATGCGCCAAACGCGCCTTCCCACACTTCCAGTTCCAGCGTCACGTCACCCAAGCGGACGGATTCATAGACCGCCTGACTGTCGGTAGTCACGAACTCGACGTTGTTGCCCATCGATTCAAAGATCTGACCGACCACGTGGCTCATCACGATTTGCGACGACCAGTTGTGGATCGGAATCACGATTGGATCGCTGCTGTCTTCGGCCAGAAGCGCCATCGGCGCGAACGCCAGAACGCCCGCAGTCAGCGCTGTTGTAAACTTATTCATTCATAGTCTCCCTAGTGGCTCGCGACTGTGTCGTCGCTTTTTCGGATTACTTACGGCCCCTGATTTTTCGCTAGATTACGAATCCCGGTCGGGCGCTTGATTTTGGTACCCCTCACTGTTGCATTATTTTCCTATCAAGCAAGTTTTTTTCTTGCTGAGACGTGTTTGTGATCGGCAGAATGACAAAAATTTCGTGCGTCATGTCCGATTTCAAAGCCTTGATGTCGGAAACCAGGCGGATTTTTCCTTTGAAACAGGCCTACACTTAGCTTTGGAGGTCCGATTTGATGCAATATTCTGGGTTTAAAGTCATAAAAGAGGCATTGACCGGCCACAAAGGCTGGAAACCGGCATGGCGTGATCCGGACCCGAAGCCACATTATGACATCGTAATCATCGGCGGTGGCGGGCATGGGCTGGCTACGGCCCACTATCTTGCTTCCGTCTTTGACCGGCACAAGGTCGCTGTCATCGAAAAGGGCTGGATCGGCGGTGGCAATGTGGGGCGCAACACCACGATCATCCGCAGCAACTATCTGCTGGACGGCAACGAACCCTTCTATGAATTCTCGCTCAAGCTGTGGGAAGGTTTGGAGCAGGACCTGAATTACAACGCCATGGTTTCCCAGCGCGGGATCATGAACCTGATCCATTCGGATGCGCAGCGCGATGCCTTCATCCGGCGTGGCAATGCGATGATCCTGAACGGGGCGGATGCCGAATATCTGGATCTTGCGCAGATCAAAAAGGAATACCCGTTTCTCAACTTCGACGACGCGCGGTTTCCCATCAAGGGAGGGCTGGCCCAACGGCGCGGCGGCACTGTGCGCCACGATGCGGTGGCGTGGGGCTATGCCCGGGCCGCCGACAGACGGGGCGTGGACATCATCCAGAACTGCGAGGTCACAGGATTCCGCATTGAAAACGGCAACTGCCTTGGGGTCGAAACCTCAAGGGGGTTTATCGGTGCGGGTCGCGTGGGCTGTGCGGTGGCAGGCAATTCCAGCCGGTTGATGGCCAAGGCCGGGATGCGCCTGCCGATCGAATCCCATGTGCTTCAGGCTTTTGTGTCCGAAGGGCTGAAACCCGTCCTGCCCGGCGTCATTACCTTTGGCGCGGGACACTTTTATGTCTCGCAATCGGACAAGGGCGGGTTGGTCTTTGGCGGCGATATCGACGGCTATAACTCTTATGCCCAACGCGGCAACCTGCCGGTGGTCGAGGATGTGTGCGAGGGCGGTATGGCCATCATGCCAATGATCGGACGCGCACGGTTGTTGCGGATGTGGGGCGGGATCATGGACATGAGCATGGACGGCTCGCCCATCATCGACCGCACCCATGTCGACGGGCTCTATTTCAACGGGGGCTGGTGTTATGGCGGGTTCAAGGCGACGCCCGCTTCGGGCTATGCCTTTGCCCATCTATTGGCCCGGGACGAACCCCATGCCACCGCCACCGCCTATCGCTTTGACCGGTTCCGCACCGGTCACATGATCGACGAAAAAGGGATGGGCAATCAGCCCAACCTGCATTGAGGGACCGCACATGATCATCCATCACCCGCTGCTTGGCCCGCGTGACAGTGCCGAATTCGTCTACCTTGGGGCAGCGGCCCTGATGGACCGGCCCGACCCCGAAACCGCAAGCGCGGATGATTGGCACGACTATGCCTACCTGCGCGACAACCCGGCAGGTCCACATCGCGAGTTGTGGTTTCACGAGGGTGGCGACCGGTCGATCCTGATCGTCACGCGCGACACCACCACGCATGAGATCACGGATGTCGCATTGGCCCGCCCGGCAGGGGCGCAGATATGACCCAGACAAACCGGCTCGACGGCGGGCAGATTGACCGCGACGCCACCCTCAGCTTCACCTTTGACGGCAAGACGTATGCAGGCCACCCCGGCGACACGCTCGCCTCGGCGCTACTAGCCAACAACGTCCGCCTGATGGGCCGGTCGTTCAAATATCATCGCCCGCGTGGACCCCTGACAGCAGGGTCCGAAGAACCCAACGCGCTTGTCGAACTGCGCAGCGGCGCGCGGCAGGAACCCAACACGCGCGCCACGACTGCGGAACTGTTCGACGGCCTTTCCGCCAAGTCGCAAAACCGCTGGCCCAGCCTTGCCTTTGACGCCATGGCGATCAACGACAGGCTTTCGAATTTTCTGACCGCAGGCTTCTACTACAAGACCTTCATGTGGCCCGCCGCATTCTGGGAAAAGTTGTATGAGCCGATCATACGCAAGGCCGCCGGTCTTGGATCGCTGTCGATGCAGGCCGACCCGGACGCTTATGACAAGGGGTTCCGCCATTGCGATCTGCTGATCATCGGTGCGGGGCCCGCGGGCTTGAGCGCTGCCCTGACCGCCGCTCGTGCGGGCAAGCATGTGATCCTCGCGGACGAGGATTTCCGCATGGGCGGGCGGCTGAATGCGGAAACCTTTGCCATTGCCGACATGGCCGCGGCCGATTGGGCGGCGCAGATCATCGCAGAACTCTGTACAATGCCCAACGTTCGCCTGATGCCACGTACGACTGTGATCGGCGCCTTTGACCATGGGATTTATGGTGCGGTCGAGCGGATAAGCGATCACCTCGCGATACCACCCGCAGGCAAACCGCGCCAGATTCTGTGGCGGGTTAATGCCCAGCAATGCCTGCTGTGTGCCGGGGCGACCGAGCGTCCCATCGCCTTTGAAAACAATGACCGGCCGGGAATCATGCTTGCCGCATCGATGCGTGCCTATGCCAACCGCTGGGCCACAACGCCTGCGCGCCGTGTCGCGATCTTTACCAACAACGATGACGGCCACCGCACCGCGCAGGATCTGCACGCCAAGGGGGTCAAGATCGCCGCCGTGATCGACACCCGCCCAGACGCGCAGCGCAGCCACGACTACGAAGTGTTGCAGGGCGCGCAGGTCAAAGATACCAAGGGCCGTCTTGGCCTGACCTTTGTTGAAGTTGCGCAGGCGGATGGCAGCAGCCGCACGGTCGAATGCGGCGCGCTTGGCGTGTCGGGCGGTTGGAACCCGAACGTCCACCTGACCTGCCACCAGCGGGGCCGCCCCACTTGGGATGACGGCCTTGCCGCGTTTGTTCCCGGTGGAACTCTGCCCCCCGGCATGACTGTGGCAGGGGCGGCGAATGGCGCGCTTTCAACCCACGGCGCTTTGCAATCGGGCCGGGATGCCGCCCGCAAGGCCCTTGGCCTCAAAGGGCGCGCGCCCGCCGTGCCAAAGGCCGAAGACGCCCCGGTCAACCAGAGCCCGTTCTGGTATGTGCAGGGTTGTTCGCGCGCCTGGCTTGACCAGCAGAATGACGTGACGGTCAAGGACGTGAAGCTGAGCCATCAGGAAGGGTTCCGTTCGGTCGAGCACCTGAAACGCTATACCACGTTGGGCATGGCCACAGATCAGGGCAAGACGTCGAATATGGGCGGGCTTGCCATCATGGCCGAACTGGCGGGCAAGTCGATCCACGAGGTCGGCACGACTATCTTTCGCCCGCCCTACACCCCCATGGCCATCGGCGCGCTGGCAGGACGGATGCGGGGAAAGGAATTCCATCCGACGCGGCTCACCCCGTCGCACTTCTGGGCCAAGGAACGCGGTGCGGTGTTTGTCGAGGTCGGCAACTGGCTGCGTGCGCAATGGTTCCCGTTGCCGGGCGAAACCCATTGGCGGCAATCCGTGGACCGCGAGGTGACGGCCACCCGCGCCTCGGTCGGGGTGTGCGACTGCACCACGCTGGGCAAGATCGACGTGCAGGGCAGTGATGCGGCGACTTTCCTGAACAAGATCTACTGCAACGGTTTCGCCAAGCTCGCTGTGGGCAAGACCCGCTATGGCCTGATGCTGCGCGAAGACGGGATCGCCATGGACGACGGCACCGCCGGGCGTCTGGCCGAAGACCAATTTGTCGTGACCACCACCACGGCTAATGCCGCCAAAGTGTACCAGCACATGGAATTCGTACGCCAATGCCTGATGCCGGACGCGGACGTGCAATTGATCTCGACCACCGAGGCGTGGGCGCAATACGCGGTTGCAGGCCCCAATTCCCGCCGCCTTTTGCAAAAGATCGTGGATGCCGATCACGACATTTCGAACGAAGGCTTCCCCTTCATGGGCTGCGCCAACATCACGGTCTGTGGCGGTCTGCGCGCGCGTCTGTTCCGCATCTCGTTCTCGGGCGAACTGGCGTTCGAGATCGCGGTGCCGTCCCGCTATGGCGACGCGCTGATGCGCAGGCTGATGGTGGAGGGCGAGGAATTCGATGTGACCCCGTACGGGACCGAGGCCCTCGGCGTCATGCGTATCGAGAAAGGGCATGCGGCGGGCAACGAGCTAAATGGGACAACCACCGCGCTGAACCTCGGCATGGGGCGCATGGTGTCCAAGGCCAAGGACAGCATCGGTTCCAAATTGTCCGAACGTCCAGGGCTCAACCAAGCGGACGCTCTGATGCAGGTCGGTCTGCGCCCAATCAATGCCGACCACAAGGTGACGGCGGGCGGGCACTTGATGAATGCAACGGGTCCCGTCGATGCCGCCCATGATCAGGGCTATGTCACCTCAGCCGCCTATTCCCCGGCGCTGGGCTGCATGATCGGGCTAGGGTTCCTCAAGGACGGTGGCAACCGTTTGCGCGAACGCCTGCGGCTCGTGTCGCCCGTCACCGACTTGACGGTGGAGGTCGTTGTCGTGTCGGCGCACTTTATCGACCCCGAAGGAGAGCGTGTACGTGCATGACCTGACCCCCATCACCGCCCTTGGCGGCACCAGCCAGCGCATCGACACGGTCGGAGACGTCTGTCTGACCGAAATGCCGGATGTCGCGCTCGCGTCTGTCGCGGCGCGCCGGGGGAAAGAGGCCCGGTGCAGGGCTGCGCTGAAACCGCTTTTGAACGCGGATGCGCCCCCGCCGGGCCGGACCACGGCCAACGCACCATTCGAATCCATCTGGACCGGGCCGGATCAGTGGATGCTGCTTGCCGATTTCACCACACACGAGGATATCGCCGCACACTTGAAATCGCACCTCGCCGACACGGCTTCGGTCACCGAACAGACGGACGCATGGGTGTGTTTCGACCTGACCGGGCCGCGCATCACGGCCGTGCTGGAACTGCTTTGCACTATCGACCTGACGTGGTTCGAGACAGGCGACGCGATCCGGACATCGATCCACCATCTGGGCTGTTTCGTGATCTGCACCGAAACCGGGCAATCCGTGCGCATCCTTGGGCCGCGGGCCTCGGCGGGATCGCTGCACCATGCCATCACCACGGCCATGGCGTCCGCGCTCTAGGCTGGCGGCAAGGGCACATTGCCCGCGACCCGGAAGGAATTGATCTGCTTGCGGTCTTCTTGAGGGCTGACGCCGAAGGCGGCGCTGTAATGGG
The DNA here is from genome assembly GCF_947503045.1 of uncultured Tateyamaria sp. Lineage (GTDB taxonomy): Bacteria > Pseudomonadota > Alphaproteobacteria > Rhodobacterales > Rhodobacteraceae > Tateyamaria. Next base: position 23,530 of record NZ_CANNCF010000006.1, on the reverse strand, counting down.
CCAGCAACGGGGTGGCCGATGCATAGCCGACAGCCTGCGCGATGCTGGACATGCTGTGCTTGGAATAGAGCACCAACTGGCGCGCTGCCTTCATTCGCATGGCTCGATAGTAATGCGTCGGGCTCTGGCCCGTCGCCTTCTTGAACGCCCTTTCGATCTGGCGCGGGGTCACCTTCATGGCGCGCGCCACCTCGGCCACTGAAATCGGATGTTCGATATGGTCGGCAAACAGCGCCACTGCCCGCGCGACAAGCCTGGGCAGATCAGGGGCCGCGCTGGGGTGCATCGGGATGCGCTGTTGCACGCCTTCGCCGCGCATGGTCGGATGTTGAAACCAGCAGGCGACCTCGTGGGCGATGTCCGGGCCAAGCCGATCCTCGATCATCCGCAGGGCCAGATCAAAGGCCGACGCCGCGCCCGACACGGTATAGCGGCGCCGGTCCATGGTGATCACATCATCGGTCATTTCGATGTCGGGAAAGGCACTGCGAAACGCAGCCTCGTAGCACCAGTGCACCGAACAACTGTGCCCGCGCATCACGCCGGAGCGGACCAGGGGGAACACGCCTCCGCTGATGCCTCCAAGGATGGAGCCGTGCCGGTCGAGGCGTCGCAACAGGCCTTCGCCGCGCCTCGGGTCTTCGAACGTGCTGGCTGGCGCACCAAGCAGGAACAGCATGTCAAACTCAGGGATGTCGGCCAGCGCCATATCCGGCTCGAACCACACGTGCGCGCTGGAAACCGTGCGCGCGCCGGACTCCGCGACAAGGTGCCAGACAAAAACCTCGGTCCCGGCAATCTCGTTTGCCGCCCGCAAGGGTTCGATCACGGATGTCAGACAGGCCATCGGAAAACCGGGAAAGATCAGAAACCCGATCTCTGATTTTTCACTGTCATTCAACTTTTATGTTCTCACGGGAAAATTTCACATTATGTTGGGTTGTATACACCAAGAACCAATTTGTTTCCCGGCAATTGGCTGCATAGAAAGCGGAAAGTGTGAACATCGAAAAAATAGATGCCGACGTGGCCAGCAAACTGACACAGGATCCGCACCGCACGCGGGATGGAGAACGCGAAAAGGTTCTCGAAGTGGCCATCGGCCGCGAAGTGCGCGCCTTTCGCCGCCAGCAGGAAATTACCGTGGCAGAGTTGGCCCAGATCACAGGGCTGTCCATCGGCATGCTGTCCAAGATCGAAAACGGCAATACGTCCCCGTCGCTGAACACGCTGCAATTGCTCGCCAATGCGCTGTCTGTTCCGCTGACAAGCTTTTTCCGCCGGTTCGAGGAAAGCCGTCAGGCCGTGCACACCAAGTCCGGCGAAGGGGTGTCCATAGATCGCGAAGGCACGCGCGCCCATCATCAGTACAATCTTTTGGGCCATATCGGATCGAACGCCTCGGGGGTGATCGTTGAGCCGTACCTGATCACCCTCACGGCAGAGTCTGACGTGTTTCCGACTTTTCAGCATGGCGGGATCGAGACGATCTATATGCTTGAGGGCGAGGTCGATTACCGTCACGGCGACGATGTTTATGCGCTGAAATCGGGCGATACGCTGTTCTTTGACGCGGATGCGCCGCACGGGCCCGAAAAACTGGTGTCGCTGCCGGCGCGCTACTTGTCCGTGATCAGCTATCCGCAGAACACCTGACTATTTGGCCAGCGGCGGCTCGGTTTCGAAATCCGGCCAGACGCCGGGTGACGTGGGCAGGCCATCGTCGAATTGCGACAGGTAGTCGAGCATCATCGGTCTGTTGTCGATGAACCCCTTGTAGGTGGCCAACTCAACCGGCAGGTCGCGCACCACGCGGTGCAGGCGACGTCCCCATTTGGGCATCGTCATCAGGTCCTGAAAGCTGCACAGGTAACACCGGATCGGAAACACCAGTCCGTTTGAGCGGGGCAGGCGGAAAAAGGTCTGCAACTCGACACGCAGATGCTGTTTGGCACCGATGTTTTCGGGCGTCAGCGTCGTCTTCTGGATGCCCCATTTGTGGTAGTTTTCCGGGCTGGTATCGAGCAGCGGATTGACCGTCATGGTCCAGTTCAACCGGCGTGCAGGGGCCCCTTGCTGGATGTTGAGCAGGAATTTCAGGGCGCGGACAAAGATGCCCTTTTCATGGGCCAGTGGCACCGGCGCGTGCCATTCAAAGAAGTTCATGCCGATGTCGAAATCAAGGCTCCAGTCGGCTTGCGTCGTCACCATACCTGCGTCCATCCACAGGTTGTTATCCCGTTGATCAAGAACACAGAAATCGCCTTGGGTCTGGCGTGTGATGTATTCCATCGGTCCATAGGGCAGGGTGGTGTCGTCCAGAAAGGTGAACGTGTCGTCGATGCCCAGCGGTTTGTTGATCCATCGCCACGTGTTGCCATCGCGGTGCAGTTCGAACAGGTCGGGGTAGTCCTCGGATTTGGAGACCATGATCAGTTCCAGCAGGTCCCAGCCTGCCAGTGTCATATGCGGCAAGGACTGGCAGCGCAGCGGATCGTCCGCAAGCACCATCGCCCGGTCGCGCATCTCGGACACGTAGTGTTCGTCCACATCGAACCGCTTTTCATAAACCGATCCCTCGGGCCCACCCCGATGCTGTTCCATGTTGACTGCATACATGTAGCTGTCTTCGTGGAAGGGGAACGGGAAGCGTTTGATCGCCCAATCGGAGTTGTGGAACGAATAGTCGTCGCGAAAGGTCTCGTCGTTGAATTGAATGGTCATCGTTCAAGCTCCAATGTCCCGATAAAGCGGCTGACGCAGGGCATGATTTTCTTGCCCGAGGCATGGTCTTCGTCTTCCAGCCAGTGATCGCGGTGGATGAATTCGCCCTCAGCACGGGCCACGTCCGTTTCGCATTGTCCGCAGGACCCACCACGGCACAGGAACGGGGCCTCTACACCGGCGCGCTCAATCGCTTCCAGCAAGCTTTCGTGTTCGCCCACGGTGATCGTCTTGTCGGACTGGCACAGGCGCACCTCGAAGGGCACGCCGGGCTCGGGGGCCAGAAACTCTTCGGAATGCACGTTGGCATCCGGCCAACCGGCGGCTGACGCCGTGGCATGCACCCAGTTGATCATCCCTTTGGGTCCGCAGACATAGGCATGGGTGCCAAGCGGTTGCCCGTCCAGCAGATGTTCCAGATCAATCGCTTGGTTCTGATCGTCATAATACACATGCACCTTGTTGGGATGCTTGTAGGTCAGCTGATCCACATAGGTCCCAAGCGCCTCGGTGCGGCAGGCATAGTGCAGCTCCCACGCGCCACCCATCCGTTCAAGCTGGGCAATCATCGACATGAACGGGGTGATCCCGATACCGCCTGCAAAGAACAAATGTTTGCGCGCGCGCAGGTCAAGCGAGAACAGGTTCACCGGATATGTGATCGTCATCTCGTCGCCCACCGTCACATTGCGGTGCATGAACAGCGATCCGCCACGCCCCTCGTCATCGCGGCGCACGGAAATGGCATAGGTGCTCAGGTCCGCCGGGTCGGACATCAGCGAATAGGGGTTGAGCCGGGCCCGGTCCCCGTCCTGCATAGTCACGACCGTATGCGCGCCGCCGGAAAAGGGCGGGAACAGTGCGCCGTCGCGGCGCTTGAATTCGAACCGGGTGACAAGGTCGTTCAAGGGCTCGACCGCCGCCACGACCACGTCGATCTTTTCGGCACCGGGTTTGGCTTTTTGGGGGGCTGCGCTCATTCGTAAATCCCCTTGGGTGCGGGCACATTGCCCGGATCCTCTGCGTCGATGCACACGCCTTGATAGGCGGCCAGACGGCGCGAATAGTGATCGCGCACAAACAGATTCAGCCCGCAATGGCTGCATTGAAACGGGTCGGTTTCCACATCATCGGTGATGCCTTTGCAATGCACGCATTGCATGCGGCGGGCCACCGATCCGCGATGTTCGGTCTGAATTGCCGTGTGGGGGATGCCCGCCATCATCGCCTCGTTCTGGGCCTGGCCCATCAAACCTTCGGTGCCGGTCAGGTACACCTGCAACCCCATGTGGGCGTCCTGCAGCACGCGGCGGATGCGCGACACGGACGCGGCATAGGTCGGCCCCTCGTAAAACTGCGCCGGGCCCAGGGCGCGCAACTGGTCCGCAAACGCAGCGCCGCGCGGGATATAGATGATGTGGGTTTTCGCCATCAGGTCAGGCGTTGCGATGCCAAGGATCGCCTCGGCCCCCTCGCCATCGGCGATCATCAGGTGCCCTTTTCCGGGCCGCGCCTCAAGCGTGCCATAGACCGGGCGGCTTTTGATCGACGGGGGGAATTCAAACTTCGACATAGCTGTCCTCGTCACGTGAAAAGGGCGCGTGGATCGGTCCCCGCGCCCTTGGAAGATATCAGCCCTTGGCAGTGCGCACGGACTTGTCCTTGTCGTAGAATGGCATTTCCTCGGCCGTTGCAGCAAGTTCGGTGCCATCGGGCTGCACAACGGTCAGCTTGGTGCCGGGCGACGCGACCGACGGGTCAAGCCGCGAAATGGCGACAGAATAGCCGTTCAGGTCCGACGACAGGCCATAGGTGATGACGCCGACGTCTTTGCCTTCGTGATGCACGCGGGCAAACATCTCCATCCGGTCCATGGCGTCGCCTGACAGTTTCACACCGTAGATCTTGAACCGCTCCTTGCCTTCCATGGCATAGTGGTTTTCGGATCCGATAAAGCCGGTCTTGCCGGGCGATACGGTGAAATCGAGGCCCAGTTCCCAAAGGCTGTCGCCTGCGGGCGAGCCGTCTTCGAATGGGAAAGTCTCGGAATTGTCGCCGGGATAGAACAGCAGATAGGATTCAATCCGCAGCATATCGAGGGTGCTGAACTGGGTCGGGCGCACATCGTCGCCGCCTGCCTTGAGCACGTTGTCCCAGATGTGCACTGCATCCTTGGCGCGGCAGAAAATCTCGTAACCCCGCTCGCCTGTGTAGCCCGTGCGCGAGATCATGACGTCGCGGCCATAGAGGCGGGTCTGTATGATCCCGAAATAGGCCAGATCACGGATACCTGGGATGTCTTTCGCCAAAATGTCCACTGCCTTCGGCCCCTGCAGCGACATGTCGTGCAGATCGTCATCCATGATCACGGAACAATTCTTGGCGGCGGCCACGGTTGTCAGCTGCTCCATCCCGATGCCGGTGCCATGCACGACCAGCCACGAGTTGACCGCGATGTGGTAGATCACGCAGTCATCCACGAACAGGCCACGATCATCGAGCATGCAGGCATAGACGGCTCGACCCGGCGCGATCTTTTCGACATTGCGGGTGGTCACCCGGTCGATCACATAGGCGGCGTCCTCGCCAACAACGTGCACTTTCTTGAGGCCCGATACATCCATGAGGCCCGCCTTGGTGCGGATCGCCTCGTAATCGGCCTTGGCGCGTTCGGGTGTGTCGTCATAGAACCACGCCGTCCCCATGCCATTCCAGTCTTCAAGCTCTCCACCGATTTCGGCGTGACGCCCCGCAAGGGCGGAGTTTCTCCATAGAATGGCCATGGTGTTTTTCCCTGTTCGTTATGAGTCTTGTTGTTTTACATTGAGCCTCAGCGCATATCGAAAATCAAGAATGCTATGCAACTTTTTTTCCTGCTGGGCAAAATTGAATAGATAAGAGGCGACCGGTGGCCGCCCCTCGCGCACGTCTGGCGCGCTTACTTCTCGAATTGCTTGGTCTTGGCGCTTTCGGTCTTTTGACCAAACAGCAGCACAGCCACGCAGATCACCATCGCTATCAAGGTATAAAGGCCCGGCATTGCGCCGCCCCATCCCATGAACATCGCCCCGTCGACAACCGACCAGCTTGCTTCGTCATATGGAAAACCCATGATTTCGTCCTTTCTGTTCAGTTACTCGCCGGGCGCCAGATTGACGCCGGGTGCGGGGATTCCTTCGGGGTAGCCAGCGGCCGGTACCTTGACCATGTCCATGCCAGCCAGTTCCGCGCCCTCGGGAATGCGCAACATGCCCATCATCTTGAGGACAAGAGACACCGCGTATCCTGGGACAAAGCCGAGCAGGAAGAACACGACAGCCCCCACGATTTGACCGATCAAACTGATCGTCGGCACTTCGCCTGCCTCACCCTGAAGCGCGGGATATCCAGAGGCGAACACACCCAGCAGAACCACACCATAGAGGCCGATCGTGCCGTGCACCGTCACCGCGCCCACCGCATCGTCGATGCCGCGATTTTCCAGCCATGTTGCACAGGGCTTGAGGATCAAACCCGCGGAGAAGGCGACAATGAAGGCCAGCGCCGGGAAGTAGATATCGAGGCCCGACGCGGTCGAGATGATCCCCGCAAGCGCACCTGACATCATCCAGAACGGATCACGGGTCAGCACCCACGCCCCGATGATACCGCCCGCAATCGCCATCAGGATGTTGAAGGCCAGAGCCGACAACGTGATGGGCGTGCCGTAGATGGTGGACGGTTTGTCCGCAAACCAGCTCCACGCCTCGCCGGGGACAATCACGCAGGCCATCAGGAATCCCCAGAAGCCCACGATGATCAGCATCAGGCCCGTCACCGTCAGCGGCATATTATGCCCCGCGATGTGATTGGCTGTGCCATCCGCGTTGAACTTGCCGATGCGCGGCCCAAGGTTGATCAGAACGCCAAGGGCAAAGAACCCGGCAACCGCGTGCACAAGGCCCGCCGCACCAAAGTCATGCACGCCCCATTGCGTGACCATCCAGCCATCTGCATGCCAGCCCCAAGCGGCGGCAACGACCCATGCAAAGGATCCAAGGACAACGGCAAGAATCACGAAGCCGACCGTCTGAATGCGCTCGATGACTGCGCCAGACATGATGGATGCGGTTGTTGCCGCAAATAGCGCAAAGGCACCAAAGAACACACCGGATGCCTGATCCGCAATATTCGGACCCATGTACTGGGCGCTTTCACCCCAGCCCCACGCGATGGCATTGGCGTATTCCACACCCGATATGCCCGCAGGCCCCGGTGCGCCCGGTAAACCCGTGGGGAACCCCCAATAGACCCACCAGCCAAAGAAATAAAAGGTCGGGATCATGAAGGCGAAGGCCAGGATATTCTTGACCCCCGAACTCAACACGTTCTTGAGGCGCGAGGCACCCATCTCGTAGGCTAGGAATCCCGCATGGATGATGATCATCAGCGGGATGGTTAGATAATAGAATGTTTCGGCAAACATGGTGTTTGTCACACCACTCTTACCCTGCAGCGCGGCAATCTGGGCCGTCAGCTCTGCGATTTGCTCTTCCACGGTGAACCCCCGTATTGGACTGTTGGCATTGTGCGCCGTCGTATGCATTGCGCGACGCTGGCCAAATTGAACCACGACAGGTTTCTTCTGGCGACTCTTTTTTTAACTGAAGTGAAAATTAGTTTCCCAACGGTTGAGCATGTGATGTAACGATGTTAGCGTTCGAGTCGAACGACAGATCACTTTTTGGGAGGGCCTTCGCCATGTGCGGGATCGTCGGACTTTTTCTAAAAGACACCTCGCTGGAGCCACAGCTTGGCGACATGTTGACGGACATGCTGATTACCATGACGGATCGCGGCCCTGACAGTGCGGGCATCGCAATTTATGGTTCTGAAACAAATGGTAACGCCAAACTGACCGTGCAATCGGGCGCGCCGGAAAGAGATTTTGACAAGCTGGATGATGACCTGCGCAAGCGCATCAAGGGCAAGGTGTTGATGGGGGTTAAGGACACCCACGCGGTGCTGTCGATTAAGGCCGATCAGGTCGCCGCGGCACGCGAAATCCTGACCGAAATCCGCCCCGATGTGCGGGTGATGAGCCACGGGTCCACCCTCGAAATCTACAAGGAAGTCGGTTTGCCCAAAGAAGTGGCAGAACGCTTCGACATCCGGCACATGTCCGGGACCCACGGCATCGGGCACACCCGCATGGCGACCGAATCTGCTGTCACAACCATGGGAGCGCACCCGTTCAACACCGGCGTCGACCAGTGCCTTGTCCACAATGGATCGCTGTCCAACCACAATTCGCTGCGCCGCAAGCTGCGTCGTCTTGGCGTTCATATCGAGACGGAAAACGACACCGAAGTGGGGGCGGCCTACCTCACGTGGAAAATGCAAAAAGGTTCGACTCTGGGCGAGGCGCTGACCTCCAGTCTTGATGACCTCGACGGGTTCTTCACCTTTGTAGTGGGCACGAAGGACGGGTTTGGCGTCGTGCGTGATCCGATTGCGTGCAAACCTGCTGTGATGGCTGAAACCGATCAATATGTGGCTTTCGGGTCTGAATACCGCGCGCTGGTGAACCTGCCGGGGATCGATCAGGCCCGCGTCTGGGAACCCGAGCCTGCCACCGTTTATTTTTGGTCGCACAACGCGGCCCCCACCGCGCAAGAGAAAGCGGCTTAAATGCAGACATTTGACTTAGAGGCGGAGGGCCTGCGAGCGCTAAACTCCACGCTTCATGCACAGGCAGCAAATACAAATCAGACCCATTGGGAAATCGTGAACCCGAAAGGCAGCCACGCCATCGCGGTGGGTCTGGATGCACCGATCGAGGTGGATATCAAAGGGTCCACCGGCTATTATTGCGCCGGCATGAACAAGCAGGCCAAGGTGCATGTGCATGGCTCCGTCGGGCCGGGCACGGCGGAAAACATGATGTCCGGCATGGTTATCGTTGAAGGGGACGCTTCGCAATATGCCGGTGCCACCGGCCATGGCGGCACGTTAGTGATTAAGGGCAACGCGTCCTCTCGCTGCGGGATTTCGATGAAGGGGATCGACATCATCGTGCACGGCAATATCGGGCACATGTCGGCCTTCATGGCGCAGTCTGGCAATCTTGTCGTTTGCGGCGATGCCGGCGAAGCGTTGGGCGATTCACTATACGAGGCACGCCTGTTCGTGCGTGGGTCGGTCAAATCCCTTGGAGCGGATTGCATCGAAAAGGAGATGCGGCCTGAGCATATTGCCATCCTTGAGGAATTGCTGAAGCGTGGTGAATGCGATGCCAAGGCGTCCGAATTCAAACGCTATGGATCAGCGCGCGAGCTTTATACCTTCAAAATCGATAACGCGTATTAAGGGTAGACCATGAAAGACGACCAAAACGGCGCCCCGCGCACGATGCCGATCCAGTCGGCCACTTTTTCAAACTCCGTGAATGCTGAAATCCGGCGCGCGGCGGCGACCGGCATCTATGACATTCGCGGCGGCGGGGCAAAACGCAAACTGCCCCATTTCGATGATCTACTGTTTTTGGGCGCATCCATATCGCGCTATCCGCTCGAAGGATATCGCGAGAAATGCGAAACCTCGGTCACGTTGGGCACTCGGTTTGCCAAGAACCCGATCCAACTGGACATCCCGGTCACGATTGCAGGCATGTCCTTTGGTGCGCTTTCGGGCGCTGCCAAGGAGGCATTGGGCCGTGGCGCGACCATGGCGGGCACGTCGACCACGACGGGCGACGGCGGCATGACCGAGGAAGAGCGAGGCCATTCCAACAAGCTGGTCTATCAGTATTTGCCTTCGCGTTACGGGATGAACCCGGACGATCTGCGCCGCGCTGACGCCATTGAGATCGTGGTGGGGCAGGGGGCCAAGCCCGGCGGTGGCGGAATGCTTCTGGGCCAAAAGATCAGCGACCGCGTGGCCGAAATGCGCAATCTGCCCAAGGGGATCGATCAGCGTTCTGCCTGCCGTCACCCCGACTGGACCGGGCCGGATGATCTGGAAATCAAAATCCTCGAGCTGCGCGAGATCACCAATTGGGAAAAGCCGATCTATATCAAAGTCGGTGGCGCGCGTCCCTACTTTGACACGACACTTGCTTTAAAGGCGGGCGCGGATGTCGTGGTGCTTGACGGGATGCAAGGCGGCACGGCGGCCACGCAGGATGTGTTCATCGAACACGTCGGCCAACCGATCTTGGCCTGTATCCGCGAGGCTGTGCGTGCGCTGCAAGACCTCGACATGCATCGCGAGGTGCAGCTGATCGTTTCAGGTGGGATACGGACGGGCGCGGATGTGGCCAAGGCTATGGCGCTGGGGGCTGATGCTGTCGCCATCGGTACCGCCGCGCTTATTGCGCTGGGCGACAACGACCCCAAATGGGAGGCCGAATACAACGCTCTCGGGACGACCGCCGGTGCCTATGATGACTGGCACGAAGGGCAGGACCCCGCCGGGATCACGACGCAAGATCCCGAATTGATGAAGCGTTTTGACCCTATCGAAGGGGGGCGCCGGCTCAACAACTATCTCAAGGTGATGACGCTTGAGGCGCAAACCATCGCGCGGGCCTGCGGCAAGAACCACCTTCACAATCTTGAGCCTGAGGACCTTTGCGCGCTGACGATGGAGGCCGCGGCGATGGCCAAAATCCCGCTGGCGGGCACCGACTGGTATCCCGGCAAACCGGGCACCTCTTACTGATCACCACAACGAAGGGCGCGGCCATCACGGCACGCGCCCTCACCACATAAAGACCGACAGGGACAGATAGATGACCACTGATCTTGCACAGTTCGCCGCCGACAATGGCGTAAAATATTTCATGATTTCCTTCACCGACCTTTTTGGCGGCCAACGGGCCAAACTGGTGCCCGCACAGGCCATCGCCGATATGCAGGAAGATGGCGCGGGTTTTGCCGGTTTTGCGACTTGGCTCGATATGACACCTGCCCACCCGGACATGTTGGCAGTGCCCGACCCGTCCTCGGTGATCCAGCTGCCTTGGAAACCCGAAGTGGCGTGGGTTGCGGGCAACTGCGTCATGGAAGGCGAGGACGTCGCCCAGGCCCCCCGCAACGTGCTGCGCCGCCTGATTAATGAGGCCGCCGCCGAAGGGCTGCACGTCAAGACCGGGATCGAGGCGGAGTATTTCCTGATGACCCCGGACGGCAACCAGATCAGTGACGAATACGACACCGCCGCCAAGCCCTGCTATGACCAGCAGGCGGTGATGCGCCGCTATGACGTGGTGCGCGAGATCTGCGACTACATGCTTGATCTGGGCTGGGGACCTTACCAGAACGACCATGAGGACGCGAACGGCCAGTTCGAGATGAACTGGGAGTTTGATGATGCGCTGCGCACCGCCGACAAGCATTCCTTCTTCAAGTTCATGACCAAAAGTGTGGCCGAAAAGCACGGGTTCCGCGCAACCTTCATGCCCAAACCGGTCGAAGGGCTGACGGGCAACGGATGCCACGCCCACATCTCGGTCTGGGACGCACCGGGTGCAGACGCCAAGACCAACGTCTTCGCGATGGAACCGAATGACAGCTCGCAAACGGCTGAACTCGGGTTGTCCGAAAAAGGTCGCCATTTCCTTGGCGGGATCATGAAGCACGCGAGCGCGCTGGCTGCGATCACCAACCCGACGGTGAACAGCTACAAACGCATCAACGCACCACGCACGATGTCAGGGGCCACATGGGCGCCTAACACGGTGACGTGGACGGGCAACAACCGCACCCATATGGTGCGCGTCCCTGGCCCAGGTCGCTTTGAGTTGCGCCTGCCGGATGGGGCGACGAACCCCTATCTGCTGCAAGCTGTCATCATTGCGGCCGGCCTTGACGGTATCCGCACTGAGGCCGATCCCGGCAAGCGCCACGACATTGATATGTATGCCGAAGGCCACAAGGTGCGTGGCGCACCCAAGCTGCCGCTGAATATGCTGGATGCCTTGCGCGAATACGACAAGGACAAGGGCCTAAAAGCCGCTATGGGCGAAGAGTTCTCGGCCTCTTACGTCAAGATGAAGACGCAGGAGTGGAACGATTTCACGGCGCATTTCTCGCAGTGGGAAAAGGACAATACCCTCGATATCTGATCCGATACTGCGAAAGGGTGAAGTTGGTTGCGAGGTGCCTAGCGCAACCAGCCCGCGCGTGCAGCGATGGTCGCGTACCAGAAAAGTGCTACGCCAACCAAGACGGACAGGATGGTGCTGGGGGCCATCCCGACCACCAAGACTGTCTGAATGACGGTCACCACAATAGCTAGCAGTGACACCAGAAAGCCCACCGAGGCCATGCGGCGGCGCAAAAGCAGCAGGATGCAGCCAAGCGCCCCGCCAAACACGGCAAAGCCGAAGGCGAGCGTTGCCCAGAGCGGGCGCGCGGTGATGATCAATTGATAAATCTCGGGCATCTGCGCGACGGCGTCCGCATTCATCTGCGTGATGAAATTGAGACATCCCATCAGGTTCCAAACGAGGCCCAGCACCGCAATGATCCAAAAACTGAAATGTGGTTTGACCATGGTGCGCCCATTTTTGCCGTGATGAAGTGCCCGACATCAACACCATGGCACAAGGAAAGTCACGTCTGCATTTTCACTCTTGTGCAAATTAGTTGACTTGCAGGGATGATGGCGGTCGAATTGGTACAAACTGAATATTGCCAGGAGAGTCGCACAATGCCCAAACGTATCGCCATCATCGGGGCCGGACCGTCGGGGCTGGCGCAGCTGCGCGCGTTTCAGTCCGCCAAGCAAAACGGGGAAGATATCCCCGAGGTCGTCTGCTTTGAAAAACAGGCCAATTGGGGTGGTCTATGGAACTATACCTGGCGCACTGGTGTGGATCAGTATGGCGAACCGGTGCACGGGTCGATGTACCGCTATCTTTGGTCGAACGGCCCCAAAGAGGGGTTGGAATTCGCGGACTATTCCTTTGAGGAGCATTTCGGCAAGCAGATCGCATCATATCCGCCTCGCGCGGTGCTGTTCGACTATATCCAGGGTCGGGTTGAAAAGGCAGGCGTGCGGGACTGGATCCGGTTCGAGACGGCGGTGCGACGCGTCGAGTTTGAAAACGGCACCTTCAGCGTCACGGTCAAGGACCTGCCGAATGACCGCGAATACACCGAAAAATTTGATCATGTCGTTTGCGCTTCGGGGCATTTTTCAACGCCGAACGTGCCGGAGTTTCCGGGTTTTGAAACCTTCAAGGGCCGTGTGCTACACGCCCATGATTTCCGCGATGCGCTTGAATTCAAGGATCAGGATATCCTGATCGTCGGCACCAGCTATTCCGCCGAGGATATCGGCTCGCAATGCTGGAAATATGGGGCGAAATCTATCACCGTTTCTCACCGCACGGCGGCCATGGGATATGACTGGCCCGACAATTGGGCTGAAGTGCCGTTGCTTACCCACGTGGACGGCAAGATTGCGCATTTCAAGGATGGCACCAGCCGCGATGTGGATGCTGTCATTCTGTGTACCGGGTACCAGCATCACTTCCCCTTCATGGCCGACGATCTGCGCCTGAAAACGGCCAACCGGTTGGCGACGGCGGACCTGTATAAAGGCGTCGCTTGGGTCGAAAACCCCGCGCTTTTCTATCTTGGAATGCAGGACCAGTGGTTCACCTTCAACATGTTTGACGCCCAAGCCTGGTGGGTGCGGGACGCCATCATGGGCAAGATCGACACGCCGTCGAAGGCCGAGATGGAGGCCGATGTGGTTGACCGTGTGGCGCGCGAGGATGCTGGGGCTGATGACTACGATGCGATCTGGTACCAGGGGGATTACATCAAGGAATTGATCGCCGAAACTGATTACCCCTCATTCGATGTTGAAGGGGCCTGCAAGGCGTTCAAAGAGTGGAAGGGCCACAAGAAGCAGGGGATCATGACCTTCCGCGACAATGGGTACAAATCGGTGATGACTGGGACAATGGCGCCCAAGCATCATACACCTTGGGTCGACGCGCTGGATGACAGTATTGACGTGTACTTGCAGAATTAGGCGGGCGGGGCGACGCGCAGAAAGATGAAAGTCTGCTGCAGCGCGCCCTTGTCCTTGATCGACACGCTAACCTGCCCCGTGTCCGTGTCGAATGTTCGCAAATCATAGCTGTCGGGGTGGTTCACCCCCTGATCACTGACGCCCTCGGTGTTCAGGCACTGAGCCGTGGCGTCGAGCAACCGGGTGAACGCATCGGTCGCGGCCTGCACGCGGTAGTCAAAAGGCCAACGACAATTGACTGCGCGCGCGCCTGACAGGTCCTGCGATATAGCGCAGATACCAGCCTTGCCCGAAGGCAAAGCGATTTCGGTGATAGTGCCGTTGGAAAGTGCCGTCAGATCGGCGCAATACGTATCCGCATGGGCCGCGACAGCGCTGAGCGCCACGGCTGCTGCAAAGCGGATCATGGCGTCACCAACTGTTCGCCTTCGACCAGTTCGAACGGCGTGGGCGGTGTCTTTTTGCTGACCCAATAGAACGTGCCGGCCCATTCCATCACGAACCATCCTTCCCAATCGGCGTCCCGAGGCCAGATGCTTTGGTATTCGTCCTTTTCTGCGTCTATGCGCCATTCCCCACGGGCCGAGCGCGCGCCCTCTTGCGCGTAGATCGTGGTGCCATCCGCGTCGAAATATTGGCGGTAAGGCGTGCCGTCCCATTTGCCTATGGCGGTGTTGCCGGACAACAGCGCGTCGATCTCGTGGGCACGCAGCTTGACCGATTGGGCGTGTGCGGGCAGAGCGAGGGCGATTAGCCCAACAAGAATAGCGCGGCGTATCAAGAGCGGGGACGTTCCTTTTTCGGATCGTAATGGGCAAAGGGGACGATTTCAGCCGGGAGCCGCTTTTGGTGGCCATCGAGTTTTCCGACCTCAACCGGAGTGCCGATGTCGGCATGGGCCACGTCGATCCGGGCCAGGGCGATGTTCTTGTCCAAGAGCGGTGAGCGCATCGACGACGTGATTTCGCCAATCTGTGCGCGCCCGATATGGATGCAGTCGCCGTGATCGACCTGCACATTGCTGTCGATGTCGAGGCCGACGAGTTTACGGCTGGGATGCTCCTTGCGCCGGATCAAGGCGTCGCGTCCGATGAAGTCGTCGGGTTTGGATTTGAGCGGTACGGTAAAGCCGATGCCTGCCTCGAAGGGGTCGGTCTGGTCGGAGAAATCGTAGCCGGCAAAGATCAGCCCCGCTTCGATCCGTACCATGTCAAGCGCTTCGAGTCCCATGGGGCGCAGGCCGTGGTCCTGCCCTGCACCCCAGATCGCGCCAAAAATCTCGGACGCATCCTTAGGGTGGCACATCACCTCGTAGCCCAGCTCGCCCGTGTAACCCGTGCGGGAGATTACGAAAGGGGTGCCGGATTCATTGTTTAGCCGTGCGGGGGTGAAACGGAACCAGCCAAGCTGGTCGAACTCGGGATTGTGCGGCGCGGTCCAGACGATCTTACGCAGCAGGTCGCGGCTTTCGGGGCCTTGGACAGCGACATTGTGAAGTTGGTCCGTGGAGGAGCGAACAAGCACTTTCAGCCCGAGTTTTTCGGCCTGTTCACGCAGCCAGTCGCCGCCATAATCATTGCCGCCGATCCAGCGGAAGTTGTCCTTGCCCAGCCGGAAGACGGTGCCGTCGTCGATCATGCCGCCGTGCTCATAACACATCGCGGTGTAGACAACGCCGCCCACGGCCAATGTTTTCATGTTGCGGGTGAAGACGTATTGGCACAGCGCCTCGGCATCGGGCCCAGTGATCTCGAACTTGCGCAGGGGCGACAGGTCCATGATCACCGCCTTTTGGCGGCAAGCCCAGTATTCCTCGATCGGGCCAGCCTCGGCAAAGCAGTTGGCCAGCCAGTAGCCATTGTATTCGACAAAGTTGCGGGTGTGCTTGGCGAATTGATCGTGAAAGGCGGTTTGTTTGGTCATTTTGGGGTCCGCATCAGGGGTGGGCCGGTAGGCGACACTGCGTTGAAAGGTCTCGCGCCCACTATAGGTGCGCACGTGGATGTCGGTGGGGTTCCAGCCGTTTGCTGCTGTTGTGTCGTCAGGGCACGCGGAGGAGACGCAGACGATGTCCGTCAGCGCGCGCAACAGCACGTAGTCGCCGGGGCGCGACCATGGTTCGTCCGAATACATCACCCCATGTTCGTCGAGATAGGTGTTGAAGAAGAAGTTGATCGCCATCCAGCCGGGGCGGCCCGTGACGTTGAACTTGGACAGGGCCGCGTTGAAATTTTCGGAACAATTGACGTGACCGGGATAGCCGATGTCGTCGTAGTACTTGGCCGAGCAGGCCAGCGCGAAGGCGTCATGGCGACCGCAGGTATCCTGCACCACCTCGACCAATGGCAGCATTTCCTGATCGTAGTATTTCGCGTGCAAACCCGGCATGGGATAGGCGTGGCCCATCAGCGTGCGGGTGGTTGTCACGTCAAGCGCATGCTCGATCCCCTTATCGAGTTTGCGCGCCGAAAAGCATTCGAAATCCGTGCACTGGCGGCCATCGACGTCGATAATCTGGATGTAGTCACCCGCTTTAACAAAGAACGCTTCGGCGGTCTGCGTGTGCACGCGGATGTCGGAAACCGGGTCGGCCAGCGGGCAAGGCAATTCGAATTTGACGTGGCTTTTGATCGTGACACGCTTGATCATAACGGTAAACGGCGTGAGGGTATCCTGTACTTCGAAATCCATGGCCCCGCCGGGGGCCGCGATGATCAGTGTGCCGTCGCGCATGACACGCATTGTCTGTTCGGTGCCAGCGCGGGTTGTGGCATCGAACAGGCGCACCGCGCGTGCGGCAGCAAGATCGATCTTGCGTGCATTAAGGCCCATACGCAGCCCGCGCAGCGAATGGTTGTCGCCAGCAAGCAAGGCGCGCAACCCGTCCGCAGGGGCATCGGCGACCTGATCGAACAGGCTTTGCTCCGCGCGCCCCCGCGCGTCGCTGCCGACGACTTCGCAGACCTGCCCGCCCTCATCATTAATGATCGTCACCAGATCACCCGTTTCGACCGGAATGAGCACCGCGCCGCCCCCTTGAACGACATAGCGTTCGGTGCCCGGCGGCATCGAAAACTGTGCAGGCTCCACGATCCGGCTTGGGCGTGGCGGGCCGGGCCTGACATTTGGATAGGGGGTGTCGAGCATCTGGGCCTCCCAAGCGGCGCAAATTTGCACTAGCGGAATAAATATTTAACTGAGAGAATACTCTGGACGCATACCCGCTGCAAACAAAAGGGGCACCACCGCGTGAGAAAATCAATCCTTTCTGCGGTGCGGAGCCCATGGGTGCACTGACTCTCGGACTGATCGCCGCCGTTTGCTGGGGCGTGCATGACACGCTGGTGCGTTACATTTCGCAGCGGGTGGGCGTGTTTCAATCTCTTTTCCCCGTCCTCGTGAGCGGTTGCATCGCGACAGGTGGCCTTGCGCTGGTCCTTGGTGCGGGCGCGCTTGAGGGGGACGCAAAACTTTATGCCGCTGCGTCGGGCGTCGTTTTTGGTCTGACCGGGCTCGCGTTTTACAGGGCCTTGGCCATCGGACCGGTTCGGGTCGTTGCGCCGGTTGTCGCGGCCTTTCCGATCTTGTCGGTCGGTTGGGCGGTGGTGAATGGGCAAGTTGTTTCGTCTTTGCAGTGGATTGCGGTGCTGATTGTCGTGGGCGGATGCGGTTTCGTTGCAGCGACCTCCAAGGACGATGATGGCGTGGGTGCGCAACCTGCCGCCATTCTGTGGTCAGTTTTGGCGGCCATCGGGTTTGCGGTGTCATTTGCCTTGGGGCAGCTTTCGGTCGAAGGCGGTGTCGAGATGACGGCCATTGCCTTGGCGCGGGTGGGGGCCGTAATCATCGTTGGGGGGCTGGCATTGGGGTTACGTCAGCCCGTGATGCCACCTGTCTCGGCGCTGCCGGTGCTGATGGTGATGGGCGCGCTGGATGCAATCGCCATCGGGGCAGTCATGCTTGCCGGGTCATACGCATATCCCTCCTTTGCCTCGGTCGCCGCATCGACGTTCGGGGTTCTGACGATTGCCCTTGCGGCGGTGTTCCTGCGCGAAGCGGTTGCACGCACCCAGTGGGTCGGGATCGCAATCGTGTTTGGGGCCATCGGCTATCTGGCGGTCTGACGGCCCGCATAGGTCAGAACCTGGATACTCTTGCGCGACCGCATCTGTGACGGTGTCACGCCGAATTCCGCCTTTACCGCCTTGGCCATGGTCGTGCACGATCCAAAACCGCAGGCGATTGCAACATCGATCATCGGAAGCAGGGATTCCTCGATCATCGTGCGCGCCCGTTTGACCCGAATTCGTTTGTAGAACCGGGCGGGTGTGTCATTGAAGGTCGTACGAAATACACGCTCCATATGCCGAGTCGAATAGCCGACACGCGCGGTAATCTCGTTCATCGACATCGGCTCGTTCACGGTGTCTTCCATCAGGCGGATCACTTCTGTCAGGCGGGCGTCAAACAACCCTTCATTGTCGGCCATGCATTTGGGTTGTTCGGCATCACTTTTGCGGATGGTCTGCAACAGCAGATGATTGCCCAGCTCCGCTACCTGCACACTGGTGAGATAAGGCGCGACAAGCCCCACCATCAACTCCAGGGTCGCTCCCGCGCCCGCCGCCGTGATGATCCCGTCCGAGTTTTCGCTGAGATGAGAGGTGAGCTTCGGGTAATAGCCGGTCTCGACCAGGTTCGTGATGTCGCGCCAATGTGTGGTCACGCGTCCGCTCGGTGCCTTTGTCGCCGTGATATAGGCTGTCGCGGAATCCGACAGCAGCACCACGGTGCGCGCCTTGCGTTGCATCGCGCGGACTCGCGGCAGCCACGTGCCCGTTGCGGCACCTTGCCCGCCCACCACGACCATCATGTCGGCAAGTCGATGGTCGGAAATGGCAGGCTCTGCCCGCACGAGTGTGCCCTGATCGCTGGCGACGATCCCCGGCATGTTCGTACTGAAGCGCCAGGAAAACAGGTCGCGCTGCAGCAGTCTGTTCGCGGTGGCCAGCACATGGGTGATGGAGGTCAGTTCGAGCCCGCTGAACCCCTTGGTCACATGGATTTCGATCACGCGGGACTGCACGTTGTTGTCTATCTGTGCTGCGACCTCAAAGCGGGTGTCCGGCTTGCCCATGTCAGTCCATCCATCCTGCGGCAACCTGGCGCTGGTAGGCCACGACTGCGTTGCGCATCAGGATCGCGACGGTGACCGGGCCAACGCCACCCGGGACGGGCGTGATCCAGCCTGCGAAATCGCCGACCGCGTCAGTGTCCACGTCGCCCACGATCTTTGCGGTGCCATCCGCTCCGATGATCTGGTTGATGCCGATGTCGATGACCGCAGCCCCCGGTTTGATCATGTCCGGCCCAAGGAAATGCGGATTACCAACCGCTACCACGACCACGTCGGCCCGGCGTGAATGCATCGCGACCGACCGCGTCAGGTGGTGGCACACGGTCACGGTCGCTCCTTTCGCCATCAGCATCATCGCTGCCGGTTTGCCCACGATCTCTGAATGCCCGATCATGACCACCTCGAGACCTTCAAGATTGAGCCCTGTCGCCTTGATCAATTCGACGCTGGCCGCGGCCGTGCAAGGAGCAAGCGCGACATCCGAATAGACAATATTGCCGATAGAGGCTGGGTTCATGCCTTCAACATCCTTGAGCGGATGAATGGCAGATTGGAGCGATCGAAGGTTGATGTGATCGGGCACAGGTCGTTGCAAGATAATTCCCAGCACCTGTGTGTCATCGTTCATGGCCTGAATGCGGGCCTTGGCCTCGTCCTGGGTGATGTCGCAGGGCCAGAATTGCGTCTCAAAGGGCAGGTCGGCCCGTGCCGCGCCACGTTCTTGATTGCGTACATAGACTGCTATTTCTGGTACATCACCGACAGACACAGAAACAAGGCGACCTACGGGGCCGTTTCGTTCGATAAAAGAACGACAGTCTTCAAGGATCCGCGCGGCAACGAGGCGACCGTCGATGCGGTTGTGGTTTTGAGTGTTGTCTTTCACGGGCTATACAGTTTTTTGCGACGGTGTTTTCTGCAAGACCGTGGCAATTATTTTCTTGAAGTGCAACTTTTTTTCCTGTGGGTACGCAATTTTTTCGAGGTGTGACGGGCTGCGGGTCGCGTTCCTTCAGGCTTGAAAATACCAGCATGAAGCGGCCAAACCTGCTTCAGAACAGACTCTCCCGCTCGCAGACTTGCTCTCTACTCGTCATGTTCTTGAGCCTGAGACCGGCGCTGTGGACCGATTCGACATCCATTGATGCTTTCAAGACGGACGGATACCGTTGAAAAACTTTTGCATAGTTGAGACGTAAGCGGTTGATTCAAGTCTCCCAACAGTCGGAAGGTTTGGCCATGACGGGGCCGTGGCAAGGGCGCAAGCGGCACTGCTTTATGAATTTTCGCTTGAGGAACGTTTCCCACAAGATCATTTGGTAAAGTAGATTGGTCAGTTCGTTGAACTCAGTACTCTGCGCGCACATCTAGCGGTTTTCTACAGCCACACTGGCCGCCTCTCGGTCGGTTCTGAACTTCTGATCAGGATCCTGTTGATCGGGTATTGCTTTCGCATCCGCTCCGAGCAGCGGCTTTGTTAGGAGGTGCATCTGTACCTCGCCTATCGCCAGTTTTGCCGCCTCGATTTCGAGGTTCGGATTCCGGATCACTTAACCTTCCCCAAGATCCGCCATGGGCATTTCTGTGAGAGTGATGAATGTCTGCAGTGGGGATGCTGCTGCGCGGAGACTATTTAGACAAGGTATGTCTCCTATGGGCCGGCCTTGCATAGCGAAGCATCACAGATCATGACTATGCCGCGCTGCCTCCGAGATCCGTAACGAGCCCAAAATCACGGATGCTGCAACGAGTACCAATGTCAGCGTTCTCTGACTTCGCGTGATAGACGAACTCGAACGATCATGCTGGGACGGAGACCTGTAGCCCGTTGTGTTTGCCTCCCAACGAAAGGAAAAATGGGGCGGCTTTCTCAGCCCATTCATGCGGTGACTGAGCATTCCGCGCCGCATCGCCAAGGGCAGATTGCGACATTTCAGTTTCGATTGAGCCTGGATCGACGGACAGCGCCGCTAGTCCTTCCGGTAGATCCTCAGCCAGCGCAAGTGTCATCCCTTCGATTGCCCATTTGCTGGTGCAGTAAGCCCCGACATTGGGCGACACCGACCGGCCCCAACCACTGCTGATGTTTGCAACGACGCCAGTCCGGCGATCAATCATCGCCGGTACGAAATGTTGAATGGTTGAAAAGACGGCTGTCACATTTGTTGACATCAGCACTTCGAAATCGGTTCGGGAAACTTGCCACAAGGGTGCGTTCCCATTGATCATAGAGGCATTGTTAATCAGCAAGTTCGGAACACCCCAATTGGACGTAAGATGTTTTGCCCATTGTTCAATTTCATCGGCAGATTGCAGATCAACCGAGGTGAACGAGTGTTGTGGACCTAACGCGGTCTTCAGATCTTCGATAGCACTCTCGTTTCGTGCGCAACCGGCCACTTCATGACCCAGATTGGCAAACTCCGCGCTCAATGCGCGACCCAACCCTTTGCTGACACCTGTGATGACTATTTTCATGGTTACAGCCTCCGGGCTTAGCGTGGACGTTCTTCAGCGTCGGGATCACGCGGAACCAAAGTTTCGATTTCAGTCATGGCGGATTGGGGCAGTGGCCCAAAAGCCAATGTACCTGCAATCCCTTGTATTTGCTCCACAGTGCGCGCGCCGGGGATCGGAATGTTGGCGCCTCCTTTTGCCCAAATCCACGACAAAGCGCCTTGTACGATGCTCCGGCCGTCCGACATCAGAAGCTCTCGGATGGCGTCTAGCGATGTGAGGTAGTCCGGATTTGCTTTTCCGTCCGTGTAGTACTCCATCCAAGGTGCGCCGGATGCTCGGATATCCTGTTTGGGCAGGACGTCGTTGGCCCCATACTTTCCCGACAGCAAACCCATAGCCAGTGGCGAGCGGATGAGTGCAGTGAGTTGATTGTCCGAAACGGTGGATTGGATTTTTGGCGCATCGAAAAACACATTCATTGCATGTTCGACTGCAACAAAAGATGTCCGGTCAGACAGCGCCCTGGTCCGATCAGAATAGTCCGTACTCCATCCGTACGCTCCGATTTTTCCGGATTGAACGGCTGTCTCCAGTTCGTCGAAAACAGGAACAGCCTGATCGATGGGCATCTCATTCTGGTGCAGCAGGATCAGGTCGATGCGCTCACGATCAAGCCGCCTGAGGCTTGCGTCGATGGCAGGCAGCGCATCCTTTGCTACCGGCAATTCGAAACTCAATTGTCGTGTTTTTTCATCTATGCCAATGCCAATCTTCGTGATGACAACGGCCTCAGAATTTCCGGCGAGAGCTTTCCCAAGCAACCGTTCCGAATGACCCGCGCCATAGGCTGCTGCCGTGTCGAATACGGTGATGCCACCATCTAACGCCGCATGAATTGTGCGAATTGATTCATTGTCGTCGGCGTTTGCGTACCCAAGGGATTGATCACCAGAATACATTGCGCCACCCATGGGCCAGCATCCCATGCCCAACGGATTTATCGTGTGATCCAGAAAGTTGATCATATCGATGACGTGCCTCTTTTTGCTTTCATCGAACTCAGGTAACTGGCAATGCCTATTCAAATCCATGAAATAAAATGTAATGATCATTTCATGGATGAAACTCAATTCGACTGGGACAATTTGCGATTGTTTCTCGCGGTTGCGCGTGGAGGCGGGCTTGCCGGTGCAGTTGCAACAACGGGGAAGAGCGCTCCAACATTAGGGCGCAGAATGCTGCAACTGGAACGCCGGCTGGGCCAGGAGCTCTTTTACAGAAACGCCCGTGGATACGACCTGACCGAACACGGTAAGACGTTCCTTGACAAGGTCGTTGCGGTCGAGAACGGGCTTCTTCCTGCCATAAAAACCGACGGGGCGACGAAACTTCCTTTGATAAAGGTGTCCGCAGGCACATGGGTTACAAAGGTTCTGTGTGAAAACTTGTCTAGCATCATTCAGAATGATGCTCTGCGTCTGCGCTTTATTGCGGCCGAAGAAATTCTCGACATTGGCAGGCGCGAAGCCGTTGTCGGCATTCGCAACCATCGGCCGGGAGATCCTTGGCTTGCAGGACGCAAAATAGGGACAGTGAAATTCGCCAGTTACGCGCAGAACCGCACATGTAGACCGTGGATACATGTTCTGGGATCGACGCCATCCGCAAGATGGGTCGAGCGCAACTCTGGAGCTGACAGAACCATCGAAGTGACAAGCCCACGAAATGCCATCGATCTTGCCTTAACCGGCGCAGGCCGGATCGTTCTTCCAACCTTTGTTGGGGACACAACAGCCGGGCTTTGTCGACTTGCAGACCCGATTGAAGAGCTTGAGCATGAGCAATGGCAAGTCATGCATCACGAAGACAGATATTTGCCGGAGGTGAGAAACGTCATCGACCGCATTTTCGAGGTGCTTGTTTCTGTCTCCTCGAAAGAGTGAAACTGATTTTCACAGCGGAACATAACCGGACTTTTGTTTGGTTACGTGGAAGGACCGCTCCGTCCGCAGTGCAGTCATCCACCTTTCTGAAATGCCGCGCGACAGTGCCAACGTCCGCTATCCGGGCTGCACTAGCAGCATCTTCAGCGGTATTTGAACGTCATCTGTGGGTGGCTCCTGCATTGCAAGAGTTTTTTAGCGATTTTCGCGGTCGTTTCGTCAGTACTGTCGTCTGTCC
>NZ_CANNCF010000005.1 GCF_947503045.1 uncultured Tateyamaria sp. | reverse complement strand
GAAAAGCCCCGTCGCATTCGAAAGAAAAGTGGCTTAAACGAGCACTTGGGGCGGCACGAAAGCGCGACAGGTCCAGTCTGACTACCAGGCACACATCAAACAAGATGCCCCTGTCGTGCTCTGGGGACAAAGGGCCGATACACACAACAAAAGATCAATGCGTTTTCTTTGGGCGTTCATTATACTTGGCGGTGTTACAGTGTTATCTGCAATTGCAACAGCGGTGCAGTATGGTCGCAGGATTGCGGACGCGTTTTCAAGGCAGATTTGCGTAACCGAAAACAACATGGAGCGTTGCGAGCTCGGGTTCAGCTATGAAGGTCCAATTTTGGTTGCCAGCATTTTGGTTACGTTTTCCGTACTTCTGTGGGCAGTTCGCCTCCAATACAGAATGTTTCTTAGCGAGCGACATCTCTGCCTAGATGCAGAGGAAAAAACCGCTTTTGCGAAGTCATTTGCTGCCATGTCGCAAGATCGTTCTGTCTCCGGCGAAAACGAAGCAATTGTCTTGGCAGCCCTATTCAGACCGACACCGGACGGCATCATAAAGGATGAAGACGGGGGACTTGATCCTTCAATTGCAGCGGCGCTAGCAAAGATATTAAGTCGCCCGTAACACACCGTCGTTGCTGAATTTCCCGAGGCCAGGTGCTTATGAGACGCAGCGTCCGTGTTGGGCTGACTCCAGTCAACCAACCAAAACTGTCATATGCTTGTAAGGAGCCCATTAAATGCTACGGTTTGCTCGAAGATCAGCATCCGTCAATTCTTAGCGGGCGAAGATAGCTGCATGCCAAGATGCTGATGAGAAAAATCTCAGTCTGTAACGTCTCCAAGAGCGGATGGGCTCACATCAACAACAAGACGTTCAAAGCCGGGTCTAAAGTGCCAAAAGCATAGAAGATATGTACATTAGTGCTGCACACACCAACCAATTCACAACAATAAACACTATCGTCGGAACGGAAAAGAATTGAGCTTGCGAGTTGCTTTTCAAGCTGGAAACAGAAATCAAGCCAATGACACCCGCTGTCGCGGCCAACAAAGATAGTACTAGACGATCAGGTCCAGTGCCCCCGAGCAGCTGTTCCAAAATCCAATTCGGAAGGTTGGGCCATCCAGACGCTTCTGAAGCGGTTAGCCAAATAACTAAGGCAACAAATGAGGCAGCGAGAACGCTAAAGAACCAGGTGGAGACTAGCGCTGTCACCCAGTGCTTGGCTCTCACCTCGTACTCCATATTCATTCGGACAGGCACTACACCAATTAGGGTGCCTATCCACATTAGCGCAAGGAGGGAACCAATTCCGACCAAAACTAGAGTCGATACGTCAAGCGCTCCGTCTCCTCCTTGGCCCAAAAAGGTCAAAAAATGAAAGGGTACAACGAACCATATTGCCTTTGTCACCGTCTCCCAACGCTCGGGCGCGGTGTTTGCCTGTGGGTCTGCTAGCATTGGATTCCTCGTCGCAATCAAAAGCTTGACAAAGCTGGGAAATGACTCTGCCACGTTTTGCGCTTCTTTAGTAAACATGATAAACTTACTCGACGCCCCAGCGCAGTCGAATGAAGCCGGCAGTTACATTATCTACAACCTTTTTGACAACCATTTCGCTGAGTGTCGGCGAAAATTCGCCGGTTGAGGCGAGTTGCTCAGCTTTTCGGCGATGCGCATCGTCCCCGCCAAAGAAAACCTGCACCGCGCTCGCTTCTCGACCAGTGGGAATCGGAACTGGCATACCGATACACTGTTCTTCTTGGCCGTTTATGTAGTGTAGTGACGACATCAAGCTGGACACCTCCGCATTGGCGAACGGCTGATCGAGAGGAATTTCTGTAGGCTGAGTTCGAGCGTATGCTGGTGAACCTATGATAATGCCAGCAAAGCCCTCACTTGCTTCTGATAGGACCCTTGCAAGCAGCCTCGGCGGAACGCCCTCCCGAGGAAACGTGTTGTAAATCTCGCTTGTCACAAGGACCCGTTTACCATCGCGACGAGCAAATACCTCTCTAGTTTTTATGCATTCGGATGCATTTTTCCTTGAAAATTCAAAATGATACTTCTTCAATGTTTCGTTTGATTGCCGATTTATCGGCAAAGCATGAAACAATGCGAAGTCGCCCTCAGATACAAAACGGTGATTGATACCGTCAGCCTCAATAAAAGTCTGTTCACCATCTATGACGAAACAAGCAGTCGCTGGAACGCGCGCGCGATATAACGATACAAAGGCCGGTTCGTGATGTGAGACTGATCTCGTCTGCGTGGTTATTGAAACTGCTTCTTCACCGGCACGCGGCACCGTCAGGTTCAACCATGGCTCACTTCCTACGCCTGTTCGAATGAAAAGCCTACCCTTTGAAGAGTATGCCAGATTTTCGCCTTCGGCCATGGTCAATTCAGTTCCATCGCCACCTGGTCCATTCATATCAAGCAGGCGCACGCGAACCGCGTCTCGTTCTCTTCCACTAGTTGAATAGTAGATTCCGTTTTTGTCGATTCCATTGTTGCTCGGCAGCATGGACACATCGCATGTTGCGAAAGCGGTTATTGGGTATGAAATCAAGAACATGGCAGCGAACAGCTTCATCCTACGTCTCCGAAAATTAATAATTTTTCCAATTCTTCCATTGGACCGGAGCACAATACACGCACAAGTGTCAATACTACGCTACTCTGCCAAAACTCCTCTTTCCAGTTTGCTTGAATTCCAGGGATGCAATCGGCCTTGGGTCAATGTTCTTGCCGCCGCTTCGAGGTCTCCTCAGAAAAAGCATTAATCCATCCCCAGTTCTTGATCGAGTCGTCCCAGCCGCGTATTGCGCGCGGTTTCTGTGGAACTCTGTCGCCCCGACTAGGTTTCCTCTACTTCGCCTAAAAAACCAAACCAACTTTGACATAGTACAGTGGAATAAGTCTGCTTGACTGGCCGTACGAGTATGCTCAAAAATGTCTAAATTTCGGTTCTCTACTTGCGATCCATGTCCGTACCCATTGCAATTCAACAGGCCATGAGTGCTGTTTTTCAAATCGATATTCGGCTCAATCCAGAAAACTTTCAGGCCCCGGTCGTCCAACGTTAGTTGGTAAACGCATCGAAAAATTTGCAAGCAAAATCAAAAAATTAGTCATTTTCCTGGTCGTGTGTCAGAGTTTGTGCTTTGTGATTGTGATTGTGATTGTGATTGTGATTGTGATTGTGAAGAATTTGGATTTTGTATAAAGTAGTCCGATTTGGATGCGGATACTATATGCCCACACCATTTCTTTCTCGGAAGCAGAACAATTTAAGTGTGATCGAGTCGAATCCCTTCAAATTACTAGTTTCTTCGAACTAAAGCGGATTGAAGCAGTCGAGAGATAAGCGTCGCACACTCCTGTAAAGAGTGCTCTCAGACACATGAAAACGTTTGGCAATCTGACTGGCGGCTTGTCCTTCTTGCTGCATCCAACGATGCGCTTTCACTATGTCCTCAATCGACATAAGCCTCGGTCTGCCAACCCTTGATCCACGCTCACGGGCAGCGCGTAAGCCATTGCGCGTGTTTTCACGGATCAAGTCGCGGTGGAATTCAGCCACGGCAGCGAAGATATGGTAGATAAGCTTGCCGCCAGATGTAGCAGTGTTGATGCCTTCTGTAAGCGACCAAAACTGTACGTCTTGGTTGTCAAGGCGGGCCAGTAGATCAGCTAGGTGAAGCACAGAGCGGCCCAATCTGTCGAGCTTGTAGACAATAAGCATGTCGCCTTCGATGACGTGATTAAGTGCTTCTTCCAGTCCTGGCCTATCGGCCTTTCCGCCGGAAATCCCGTGATCGTAGAAAACCTTGTCGCAACCCGCAGCTTTGAGGCAATCAAGCTGCATGTCGAGTTTTTGGTCTTCAGTGGACACGCGTGCGTAGCCAACAAGCCGTGCCGTGGGTGCAAGGTCTTGAATTGGTCCCATGAGGAAGTTTTCTCGTCGGATCATGGCACTTCTCCTCTGGCAAAAACGAGGGGTTTTGCCAGTACACCATTTTCGGCCTCCTCATCTTTCATCACATCTTGAAAGCCCCAGAAAACAAGGCCTTGCGTTAGTCGAATTTTCATCATTTCGCTCCTATCGTTCATAGTCAATAACCCTCGGTTTTGATTGGAACATTTCGAGGTGGAGCAGCAAAGCTGAGCTTGCTTGCAGCGCTGTGTTGTCCACAGATTTCATATGCTGATGGCCTCACCGGAGCTGCGTTTCTCGAATGGGATGCAGAGCGACAGGCCAACTATTTGCAAACTCAGCTAGTAATGGCCGGGTCCATCGCTGCTCGTGTGAAGCCTGAGCTATCTGAATGTTTGGGGAAGAGCTTCTTTGCCGAGAACGGCGGCATCAGTGATGTGGGGCTAAAAGGAATACTAGAGAACATCCGGCAATTCCCAGACTTCCACCCTAGTTCTGTACTCGTCGTGACAATGGAGTCCGACTGCGGGTCTTTTTGAGGGCGCTAGAGTTGAGGGAATGCGGTTGGTGAAGTATCATTGGTGAAGGAAGCTGAGTCGACACCTCTGTCAGGCTCCACCACATTTGTAGGTTTGGTTGTTTTGATTTGCTCTAGGGCATCCCGCATTTCGTCTTTGGTCATCGGGATGTCGCCATCCTCATAGCTATCGCGCATGTCGCCAAGTGTGTCTTGACGGTATCCACGCCACGTATCTAGCGCCACCCGCGTGTCCTCTGCGGCGCTTTTGGCGGTGAGATAGTCATCCGCGCTGACTGCATTGGGCGGCCATACGATGTCATCTGCCAGTAGTCCGACGACTTCATTGCCATTCTCGTCGATTACACGGCCATCTTTTGCACTGAAGATGGCCTTGCCGTCGATCTTGGGCGCGCTTGCCCGCATGTCATCAAGTTCAGCCTCTGCTTGAGCCAATTGGTTTTCCATACGGGTGATTTCTGTATCGGCTGTTGTTTCCGCGTCGCTCAAGGCCGTGCCTAAGTCTTCGTGGAGCTTGCGATACTCTGGGTCCGTCATCAGCAAACGGTGCAGTGCATCACGATATGCCCTTTCTTTTTTGGCGGCCTGCTTGGCGTCAGAGTCGCGGGCGGCAGAAATTCCGAAACGTTGTATGCGGCCTGTATCGCGTCCAGCTATTTCGTTTTGGAGATCGTCGAAAGCTTGTCGATCCCGTTTGATACGACTTTCTATGTCCTCATCGCTCATGCCGTACCTCTCTTGGAAAGGTCGGTCGGGGTGATCACCCCGACGCTGCGAATGCCAGCATGCGCAGCGCTATCGATGCGCCCTTTAGCCTCCCATCTCAAATCAACCTTCTTACAATATATTGTATCCATTGATCAAAATTATACCGAATGATGCTTAAACAATCGTTAACCATAAGTTGCGGGTATAGTCTTGCGCATGGGCATGTTTGACAATATTTGCCAATATATGCCAAAATAGGAGAAAGGAGTATGACGATGGCCACGATGAACGTATCCCTCCCGGACCCGATGAAAGAGTGGGTCGAAACCCAGACGCAAGGCGGTCGCTACAGCAACGCAAGCGACTATGTACGCGATCTCATCCGTAAAGATCAGGATCGCAATGCTAAGATTACAGCCATGCAACGGCTTGTAGACGAGGCCCTTGAAAGCGGAATCGCCGAAGGCTTCACCATGGACACCCTGCAACGCCAACTTGATGAGGGTCTGTGAGCGGTTACAAAGTCAGCAAGAAAGCTGTGCGCGATATCACGAGTATTGGCGAATACACGCAAAAGACCTGGGGATTGCAACAGCGCCGGGCCTACTTGTCTGGTTTGGAGCGGGCTTTCGAGCGCCTGTCGCAATCACCAAAGCTAGCGCCGCTGCGCTCAGAAATTGATCCACCAGTCCGTGTCTACCGCTACGAAAGCCATTTGATCGTCTACAAGGATGACGAAGATGGCATTCTTGTCTTGCGCGTCCGGCACCACAGCGAAGACTGGATTGATAGCCCATTGTGACAAACCGAAATAAAACGCACGATTAATGTCATTTCCCATTTCCGACGCTTTGCGATACGTTTTCGACACAGCCAAAATTCAGTAAATTAGCAGTGCCAGACACAGTTTGGCAACGCTCTCGCCCTGACATGGGCTGTGCATTCATAGGGGTGCACGGGTCCTTCGTGTGCCTTCCTCCAACCTTTTGAAAAGGATTTTTAGCATGGGCAACACGCCACCTACGGACACACTGCGCGACGGGAACATCAAAGCTTCCATCTGGGAAAACACGGGCGAAAAAGGCCCGTTCTTCACAACGACATTTTCAAAGACATATCGCGATGCGGAAGGCAAAGTCCGCGATACGAACGGGTTCAATAAGGGCGATCTTTTGCGTCTGGCTGAACTGGCCCGCGCGTCATATTCGCGCACAGGTCAATTGCAGCGCGAGGTCGGGCAAAATGGTCCGTCCCGCGAAGAACGCATGGAGGAGTTGGCAGCACGGCAAAATGCGCAGCGCAATGATCGGGATCAGCAAGCTCATAGAGATCGATAACAACCAGAGATTGTCCTTGACAGAGTTCAAAATGTGGCTCAATGTTCTATTTTTGTTCTCGCAAGGGCAATCATAAACCGAAAGGAAAAACATGAACATTTAAGACACGAAAGTAGGAAGATGTGACGACGAAAGATATTGAAGTAACGAATACAGCGCAGAACGATTTTGCGGAGTTCGCGCACTACCTCGACGGCTCAGAAATTCCAGTGGATCAACAAGAGGAATTTTTGGCGCTGCTATGGTCCATCATGGTACAATTTGCAGCATTGGGCTTTGGGGCAGACACTGCCAGCCAGGCAATCAATGCCGTTCTGCTGGACCCAGACGACATAGACAAAGGGATCAAACTCAAAAACAGATTCAAGGAGGCCGCAGAATGAGCGTGATAGACGAAAAGGACCAAACCCAGATCACGAAAGCAGTTATTTACTGTCGCGTATCCTCCAAGCGCCAACTCAAGGAAGGGCATGGCCTCGACAGTCAGGAGACCAGATGCCGCGAACATGCCAAACGCTTAGGGTATGACATTCTCGAGGTGTTCCCCGACAGGGCCGTTTCGGGAGGCAAATTGCATCGCCCATCCTTCAACCGCCTATTGGCATTCGTTGAACAACAAGACACTGCCGTTGCCGTTATCATTGATGACATCAGCCGCTTCTCTCGGGACATCGAAAGCCACTGGGCATTGCGACGTGCTCTGAAATCTGTAGGCGGCAAGCTGGAAAGCCCGTCAGTGCAGTTTGGCGAGGACGCACATTCTATACTCATCGAAAACCTGCTTGCCTCTGTGAGCCAGCACCAGAGGCAACATAATGGTGAACAAACACGAAACCGCATGCGTGCGCGTGCGTCAAATGGGTATTGGTGCTTTCCGCCGCCTCCGGGTTATCAGTTCAATAAGTTGCCGACTCATGGGAAGGTGCTTGTCCCTAAAGACCCCATGGCAAGGATTATCCGCACTGCGCTCTCCGGGTTTGCTGTTGGTCACTTTGAAACGCAAAGCGAAGTGAAGCGCTATCTGGAAAGCGAGCCTAAATTCCCGAAGAACAAGCGCGGCGAAGTGCGCTATGAAGAAGTCATACGGCTTCTGACACGCCCCATCTATGCGGGTTATATCGACATCCCCAACTGGGGCATTCGCATGCTCAAAGGCCGCCATGAGGGCCTAATCAGTTATGATCAATACTCGGCGATCCAAAAGCGCATTGCAGATGGTGCGCGCGCGCCTGCCCGCAAAGACATCAGCGAAGACTTTCCATTGAGAGGTTTTGTGACCTGTGGCGACTGCGAAAAACCACTGACCTCCTGCTGGTCGAAAAGTAAGTCGGGTAAGAAACACCCGTACTACATGTGCTTTAACAAGGGCTGCGACAGCTACCGCAAATCCATTCGACGGGACGAAGTGGAGGGTGCATTTGAAAAGCTACTCCACGCGGTCGAGCCTGCACCCAGAATGCGTGATCTCGCCTGTGCGATGCTCAAGAAAGCTTGGAGGCAACACGAGGCGCGCGCCACTTCCTCACATAACGCCGCAAAGCGTGAGTTGACGCAGATCGACGAACAAATCCACGAGTTGGTGGATCGCATTCTCAAAACCACAAGTGACACCGTGTTGCGAGCCTTTGAGCAAAAGATCGAATCTCTGGAAGATCAGAAGCGGATATTGGCTGAAAAACTGGCCCGTGCGCCTAAACCAAAACGCTCGTTCGACGAAATGTTCGAACACGCGATGGCATTTTTGGCAAGCCCTTGGAAACTCTGGGCTTCTGACCGAATTGAGGACAAAAGAACTGTGCTGAAACTGACATTTGCTGAGCGTTTGGCGTATTGCCGGGATCAGGGGTTTCGAACACCCCAAATCTCTATGCCGTTCAAAATGTTAGGGGGCAATCACAGCGCAATGTGTGAAATGGCGGAGACGAAGGGATTCGAACCCTCGAGACGATTCCTCGCCTACTCCCTTAGCAGGGGAGCGCCTTCGACCACTCGGCCACGTCTCCGCTGACCCGTTTAGAGAGGCCCGGCATTGGGGGCAAGTGCAAACCTGCACCCAGCCGCGTCAAATCAAAACCCGTGACACATGATGCACCGCGGGCACAGACGCTGCATGTCCCGGCGACCAACCGGCCAGCACCAACCGCGCCCCATCCGACCGCTCAGGTGTTGAACAAAAAGTGCAGCACATCCCCGTCCTTGACAGTATATGCCTTGCCCTCTGCCCGCATCTTGCCCGCATCCTTGGCCGCCTGCTCTCCGCCCAATGCGACGAAATCGTCATAGGCGATGGTTTCGGCGCGGATGAACCCTTTTTCGAAATCGCCGTGGATCACGCCTGCGGCCTTGGGGGCCGAAGTGCCGGATTTGATCGTCCAGGCGCGCGCTTCCTTGGGGCCGACGGTAAAATAGGTTTCCAGATGCAAGAGGTCGTAGCCCGCGCGGATCAGGCGGTCGAGGCCCGCTTCGGCCAGCCCCATCTCTTCGAGGAACATCTGCGCCTCGTCCGGTTCGAGCTGGCTGATCTCTTCCTCGATCTGGGCCGAGATCACCACATGGGCGTTGCCCTGGGACGCAGCCATCGCAGCCACGGCCTCGGAATGCGCATTGCCGCTGGCCGCTTCGGCCTCGCCCACGTTGCAGACAAACAGCACGGGTTTCGACGTCAAAAGCTGCAGCATGGTCCACGCCTTGCGGTCCTCGGCGTCCACTTCGACCAGACGGGCGGGCTTGCCTTCTTCGAGTGCGGCCAGCGCGGCGCGCATCAGGCGTTCCTGCTGGACCGCCTCCTTGTCGCCG
The DNA here is from genome assembly GCF_947503045.1 of uncultured Tateyamaria sp. Classification (GTDB taxonomy): domain Bacteria; phylum Pseudomonadota; class Alphaproteobacteria; order Rhodobacterales; family Rhodobacteraceae; genus Tateyamaria. The sequence continues at coordinate 281,773 of NZ_CANNCF010000005.1, read as the reverse complement.
CCACGCACCTTGCGCACGATATTCTGCAGGCGCTTTTCGATGCTTTCGATATCGGCCAGCATCAGCTCGGTTTCGATGGTCTCGGCATCCGCCACCGGGTCGACACGCCCCTCCACATGGGTCACATCGCCGTCCTCGAAACAGCGCAGCACATGGGCGATAGCGTCAACTTCGCGGATGTTGGCCAGAAACTGGTTGCCCAGCCCCTCACCTTTGGAGGCCCCTTTCACAAGGCCCGCGATATCGACGAATGTCATGCGGGTCGGGATGATGGATTTGGACGACGCAATCGCCGCCAGGGTGTCGAGGCGATCATCCGGCACGGCCACCTCACCCACATTGGGCTCGATCGTGCAAAAAGGAAAATTGGCCGCCTGCGCCGCCGCCGTCTTGGTCAACGCATTGAAAAGCGTGGACTTTCCCACATTCGGAAGGCCCACAATGCCCATCTTGAAACCCATGTCAGCAACCCCTTGTCAAGCTGGCGCTGTCCTAGGGTGTCTGGTGGGTCAAGACAAGTCCCCGCGCTCGCGCCGGTCCTCACGGGCATGAAAGATCAGGAACCACGCCAGCAGGATGAACATCGGATGGGTCAGCCCGCCCGAAAAAATCAGGGCGGGGATCCAGATCAGGAACACCACGATGGCAAGGATCACGCGACCCGTCAGCAGGATCGACAGCGGCGGCAGCAGAATGGCAAGAATGTAGTTCATACGCCCCATATAGGAACCGTGCGGCGCAACGGGAGGGTGCAAACGCAGTTTTTTGCGCCCAGCCGCCTTCATTTGCTGCATTGATTTCCCCGCGTCTTTTCGGCATTGCGTCGCCAAAGACCACCAAAGGGGAGCCGGTCGATGAGCCGAATTGACGCCAAATTTCGCGAATTGAACGCAGCCGGTAAAAAGGCATTCGTGGCCTACGTGATGGCGGGCGACCCCGACTATGACCGCTCGCTCGAAGTGGTGCGCGGCCTGCCCGGCGCGGGTGTCGACATCATCGAACTGGGCCTGCCCTTCACCGATCCGATGGCCGATGGTCCGACGATCCAGTTAGCCGGTCAACGCGCCCTCGAAGCGGGGATGACGCTGGAACGCACGCTGGAACTGGCGCGCAGTTTTCGCGAACAGGATGACACCACCCCGATCGTATTGATGGGCTATTACAACCCGATCTATTCACGCGGTGTGGAAAAGTTCCTTGTGGACGCCAAAGCCGCAGGCATAGACGGTCTGATCGTCGTCGACCTGCCCCCCGAAGAAGACAACGAGCTGTGCATTCCGGCGCAGGCTGCGGGCCTGAACTTTATCCGTCTTGCCACGCCCACCACGGATGACAAGCGTCTGCCCCGCGTGCTGCAAAACACCTCCGGCTTTGTCTATTACGTCTCGATCACCGGCATCACCGGCGCGGCCGAGGCTGAAGCCACGGATGTCGGCCCCGAAGTGGCGCGGATCAAGGCGGCGACCGACCTGCCCATTATCGTCGGCTTTGGCATCAACACGCCCGAAAAATCCCGCGCCATCGCATCGGTGGCGGACGGGGCCGTGGTCGGCTCGGCCATCGTCAGCAAGATCGGTGCTGGTGACAGCACCGAAGACGTGCTGGCTTTTGTGAAATCCTTGTCGGACGGCGCACACGCGGCCTAACAAGCGCCAGGCTGGTGCAGCCCGGCATCCGCGCAACTGCCTCGAGTCCGGGACGGCACACAGAAAAACACTCCGGGGAACTGTTTAGCCCCGCGCCTGTTCCACAAAGGCAATCGCCGCCGCCACAGCCGCCTCGATCCCCATCTCGGACGTATCCAGCACTTCGGCCCCGATCGCAGGTTTCAAAGGGGCCGCGCTGCGTTCACTGTCGCGCCGGTCACGCGTCTCGACATCGCGCAGCACGTCTTCAAACACCGGGCCATGACCGCGCGCCTCCAACTCGTCAAAGCGGCGGCGCGCACGCACCTCGGGCGAGGCCGTCACAAACAGTTTCACCTCGGCCTGCGGGCAGATCACGGTGCAAATGTCGCGCCCGTCCAGCACAGCGCCGCCCGCCCGACGGGCAAAAGCACGCTGAAAATCCAGAAGGGCCGCGCGCACTTCGGGGATGACGGCCACTTTACTGGCCTCTTGCGCCACCGCAGCCGTGCGCAGCGCATCATTCTCCAACGCCTGTGCGTTCAAGCCTTGCGCGGCCTCCACCGGGTCCGCACCGGTCAACACCTGCGCCCCGACCGCGCGGTACAGCAGCCCGGTGTCCAGATGCGCCAGCCCGAACCGTTCCGCAATCGCCCGTCCAATCGTGCCCTTTCCGGCAGCGGCAGGGCCATCAATGGCGACGGTAAAGGGCTGCGTGCCAATCACCCTGCACTGTCCCGGGTCACCTGCGCCCCAAGGCCCGCCATGAGCGGTTCAAAGATCGGAAAAGACGTCGCAATGGGCCCGCCATCATCGACCGACATCGGATTTTGCGTGGCCATCCCCATCACAAGGAAGGACATGGCAATCCGGTGATCCAGATGGCTGGCGCAGCGCACCCCGCCCCGCACATTGCCATGTCCAAGGCCCAGCACAGTCCACCAGTCCGGCCCATCCTCAACTCCGACGCCAGCGGCGCGCAACCCATCCGCCATGGCGGCAATCCGGTCGCTTTCCTTCACGCGCAGTTCCTTGACGCCTGGCATATGCGTCTCGCCTTGGGCAAAGGCAGCCACAACCGACAGAACAGGGTATTCATCGATCATGCTGGCCGCGCGCTCTTCGGGCACGGTAATGCCTTTGAGGTCGGGCGAAAAGCGCACGCGCAGATCCGCGACAGGCTCTCCACCCTCGATCCGCTCGTTCTCATAGGTCAGATCCGCGCCCATCTCGCGCAGCGTGGTGAACAGCCCCGCCCGCGTCGGGTTCAGCCCGATGGTCGGCACCAACACGTCCGAGCCGGGCACGATCAGCGCCGCACAGACCGGAAAGGCGGCCGAGGACGGATCGCGGGGAACGTCGATATGCTGCGGCTTCAACTCGGGGCGGCCCTTCAGGGTGATGACCCGGCCCTCTTGCGTCACCTCGGTGCTGATTTCGGCGCCAAAACCCGCCAGCATCCGCTCGGTGTGATCGCGTGTCGCCTCGGCCTCGACCACCACCGTCTCGCCGGGCGCGTTGAGGCCTGCCAGCAGCACCGCGGATTTCACCTGGGCCGACGGCATCGGCACGCTATAGCGCACCGGCACAGGGCCCGCCGCACCCACCAGCGTCATGGGCAAACGCCCGCCGTCGCGACCCACCGCCTCGCAACCAAACAGCGCCAACGGGTCGGTCACCCGCGCCATCGGGCGCTTGTTCAGGCTCGCATCACCGGTAAAGGTCGCCGCAATAGGCGAGGTCGCCATCGCGCCCATGATCAAACGCACGCCGGTGCCCGAATTGCCGCAATCAATCACCTGTTCCGGCTCGGCAAATCCACCGACACCGACACCGTGCACAGACCACCGCCCGCCACCGTGATCGGTGACCTCGGCGCCAAAGGCGCGCATCGCCTTGGCGGTGTCCAGCACATCCTGCCCTTCCAGCAGGCCCTGAATGGTGGTCTCACCCACCGCCAGCGCCCCAAGGATCAACGAGCGGTGCGAAATCGACTTGTCGCCGGGCACGTCCGCCACGCCCGACAAGGGGCCGCAGGGGGCAGAGGTCATCGGGATAGGGTCACCGTGGCTGGACATGGCTGATCTCGCATCTGTTTATTCGCGGCACACCTATCCGCCCGCGAAAGGCCCGTCCAGACCGGCGCGACCCTCTTGCATTTCTTCTGACCAAAAATACCACGGGGGAGGCCGCAAGGCCGGGGGCAGCGCCCCCCCCCAAACCCTCAGCCCAAGCGACGAAACGTCAGATAATGCGGCACCCGCCCCTCGCGCAGCGCCTTCTGCTCATAACGCGTGCTCAGCCAGTCGTCCCACGGCGCGCGCCAGTCGGATGGACGCTCGGCGAGCCACTCGAACCCGGCCTTGGGCACTTCTTCCAGCGTCTGGCGCACGTAATCGGGAATGTCGGTCGCCACGCGCAGCACAGCGCCGGGCTGCATCACGCGGGCCAGGGGGTCCAGATGCTCGGGTGTCACGAACCGGCGGCGGTGATGCCGGGTCTTGGGCCAGGGATCGGGATAGAGCAGAAAGGCACGCGCAATGCTCGCCTCCGGCAGCACATCCATCAGATCGCGCGCATCGCCGGGATGCACCGCCAGATTGTCGACACCGGCACGGCGGATCTTGCCCAGCAGCATCGCAACACCGTTGATGTAAGGCTCTGCCCCGATGATGCCGACATCCGGGTTCAGACCGGCCTGATGCACCAGATGCTCGCCGCCGCCAAAGCCGACCTCAAGCCACACAGGCCGCCCGCCAAACAGGGCCTCAAGGTCCAACGGCACCCGGTCGGGATTGTCCTCCCAGGACACGGGCCCCGGCGACAGCGCGTCGAGGTCCTCGGCCAGATAGGTCCGTTGGCTGTCCTTCAGGGTCTTGCCCTTGATACGGCCATAAAAATTGCGATGGGGGCGATCTGTCATGGCGGCGCATTTAGCGTGCAGCGCGGCGCGGGGCAATGGTGTAAGGCGCACTTGCGTGTGCGCCGACCTCAGCCGTCGCGGGCACGGTCGAGAAAGATACGCAAATCCGTGAGCACCGGCTTGATGTCGACCAGCCGGTCCAGATCAAACCCTTGGGCCAGCTGCGCCAGATCAGGACCAAGGGCGGCAATGGTCCCGTCGCGCAAATCCCTCCCCTCGTCCGTCAACCACACGCATTTCGACCGCCCGTCCTCGGGGTTCGGGCGCAAGGCCACCAGCCCGCGCTCTTCCAGCACTTTCAGCGTGTGGGTCATCGAAGTCTTGGGCACCTGAAAGGCGCGCGCCATATGCATCGGCGTCTGCCCGTCGCTCACGCGACACAGATGGTTCAACACAGTGAAATGCGGCGCGATCAGCCCGTCCGGCAGCCGCGCCTCCAAAATGGCGCGGCTCAACTGTTCGATAATGCCGATCTCGTTGAATACCTCAAAGAACACGGCGGGTGACGGGTCAGGCATGCACGAATTTGCTTTCCAATGGCCAGCGCGGACTCTGACCCACCTCGGGGCCATATCCAATCCGGGCAAACATTTGCACGGTTCCCCCGTCCGGGGCCAGCCGCTTGTGCAATTGATCGTAGATGCCAGACATTTCCGGGTATTCCTGCAGGCCCTGGCTCAGCGGTTGCATCCCCAGACCGGCCGCGGCCGTGGCGAGGTTCAACCGCACCCAGTCGCGCCCGGCCTCGATCTGATCAGCGCGGGTATTGCCCCGTGTGACCTGCCACAGATGGCCCATCGCCGTGTCCGTGTTGGCAAAGACCGCCTTTTCGCCTTCGGAATAGGCCATGGACGAGCGATCCAGCGCCCCTTCCCGCGTGAACATGCCCGTCAACGCCATCGCCTCGAACATCGGACCCGTAAAATCGATGCCATCGGGATTGGCCGCCACTTCGCGGCTGCCGATACGGAACAGATCGACGCTCTCCTGATAGGTGCGGGGCGTGTCCAGCTCGATGCGCAGGGCGGCATGGCTGATCTCGCGCAGTTCCGCGACGTCGCCCGGGTCGACCGAGCCTGCAACGGATGTGCGCCGCGCTGCCGCCAGAACGCCAGCCAGAGTGGCCGGATCAACTGTGCGCGTTGTATCAAACGGCTCTTTCAGCGACCGGCGCGCCATGACCTGATCAAACAGTGCAGGTTCGGGCGTTGCCGCATCGGGGATTAAGCGGGCCACAGCGACGGGGCGGGAATCCAGTGCATTGATGTCGGACCCGTCCGGAAACAGATCAAACTCGACCCCATAGCCATCCTGCGCCGCCGCCAGCGCCAACACCTCAAGAAAGCAGCCCAGACCAATCACGATCTGGCGGCTGAACGGATCGGTGTGGGGCAGCAACCGGTCGGTGTCCACGTACAGGGTCACCTCACCGTCTTTGCGCAAATCCACCAGCCACGGCTGGCGATTGTGTGGATTGGGCGCAAGGATCGCATAGCTCAGCGCCCGCATCCGAGGTTCCGAATAAGTCCCCGCCGCCGCCCAGGGGGCAAACGCCGTCTCGGGCATGCGGGTCACGCTCACTCCGGCAGCGGCCGTGGCGGCCAGAATGGTGCCGCCCCCCAACAGGGCGAGTGTCTTGCGACGGGTCAGGGTCATGGGTTTCTCCTATTGGTACGATTTCGAACTACGTGAGTTGATATAATACGATTTCGCACCAAACAAGTCCCATTTCGTACCATTTCCACGATTTCAAAAAGGAGATTGATCCCAACTTGTCGAATTGGTAATGAAACCTGACCAATATGCGAGGTTTGCCCGTGCCCGTCATCACCAATATCGACGATCTCAAGCGCATCTATAAGCGGCGCGTGCCCAAGATGTTCTTTGATTACTGCGAATCCGGGTCCTGGACCGAGCAGACCTTCCGCGAAAACACGTCCGATTTCGACCAGATCCGGCTGCGCCAGCGCGTCGCTGTCGACATGACCGGGCGCAGCACGAAAACCCAGATGATCGGGCAGGATGTGGCGTTGCCCGTGGCCCTCGCCCCGGTCGGCTCCACGGGGATGCAACACGCGGATGGTGAGATCCTCGCAGCCAAGGCGGCCGAGGCCTTTGGCGTTCCCTTCACCCTGTCCACGATGTCCGTCTGTTCGATCGAAGACGTGGCGGAGCACACCTCCAAACCGTTCTGGTTCCAGCTCTATGCGATGAAGGACAAGGACTACACCAAGCGCGTGATCGAGCGGGCCAAGGCCGCGAACTGCTCTGCCCTTGTGGTGACGCTCGATCTGCAAATTCTCGGGCAACGGCACAAGGACATCCACAACGGGTTGACCATCCCGATCCGCCCGACGCTGGGCAATATCATCGATCTGGCCACGAAATGGCGCTGGATCGCGGGGATGGCGCAAACCAAACGCCGCCAGTTCGGCAATATCGTCGGCCACATTGACGGCATCAGCGACATGTCATCGCTTTCGGTCTGGGCGGCGGAAAGTTTCGATCCAAAGCTGAACTGGGAAGACGTCAAGGAAATCAAAAAACAGTGGGGCGGTCCGCTCATCCTCAAAGGCATACTCGATGCCGAGGACGCGAAAATGGCGCTGCAGGTCGGGGCGGATGCGATTGTCGTCTCCAACCACGGCGGGCGGCAGCTTGACGGCGCTCTCAGCTCGATCCGCATGCTGCCCGCGATCATGGACGCGGTCGGCGACAAGATCGAAGTGCATCTCGACAGCGGTATCCGTTCGGGCCAGGACGTGCTCAAGGCGCTTGCCATGGGGGCCAAGGGCACCTTTATCGGGCGCGCCTTCATCTACGGGCTGGGCGCGATGGGTCAAGAGGGTGTGAGCAAGGCGCTCAGCGTGATCCACAAGGAACTCGACATCACCATGGCGCTGTGCGGAGAGACGCAAGTCACCGATTTGGGGCGGCACAACCTGCTGGTCCCCGAAGGGTTTGAAGGGCGCTGGCAGCCATAGCACCGGCACGGAATCAAGGCCGCAGGCCGCCGTGCCAGCGGCTGCCCGCCCCCCCCCCGGGCGGCCGCTACTTTGCCGTTGGCGCCATGCTCGGACCCAATAGGCAAATGATCCCGATAAACCGCGTCGTATTGCCCGTTTTGCGGCCTTCCGCGGGCAGCCGCTGCCCCGGCTCAGCGCGCGGGTGCTTCACGTCCCGCCAGCATCCGCGCCCATGCCGGCACCAGCACCGCCGCCACCACCAGCATCACCGCCCCAATCACGTAAAACGACGCGCGCAGGCCGAACAACTCGGCCACGTACCCCATCACCACCGGACCTAGGAAAAACGCGGCATAACCCAGCGCCGCCGCCTGTGAAATCGCGGCCAGCCGATGACGCGCCGACACCGCCTGCCCCACAAGGCCCAGGGCCAGCGGGCCCACAACGGAAACGCCCAGACCACCCAGCAAAAAGCCCACATAGGCCACCGGCAGCGAAGGCGCCGCCCCGGCCAGCGCAAGACCCACACCCGCGAGGCACGCGGCAATGATCATCACCCGGATCGGCGGCCAGCCCGCACCAAACAGATGCGCCCCAAGCCGACCCAATGCCATGCCGGTGCCCAGCAGGGCCGGACCCAGCGCACCTTCGGCGGGGCCACCGCCCAGCGTGCGCTCAAGATGCAAGGCCGACCACCCCTCGGACGCCGCCTCGCCCAGAAAGGCGGCCAGCACCACAATGCCACCAACCCAGACCAGCGCGCGCGGCATGCCTGCAGCCTCAACTGCTTCGTCCTCGATATTGCGCCGATCCGGCAGCCGCATCCAAATCATCAAAACGGCCACCACCACACCCATCCCGGCAAAGACGGCAAAGGGGCCAAAGCCCGCCTCGCGCGCGAACCCGACACAGATCGCGGCCATCGCATAAGTCAGGGAAAACAGCCCGTGATTTAGGTTCATCAGACTGCGCCCGGTCTCGGATTCAGCCTCACTGACCTCGGCATTGGCCAGAACATCGCCCACACCCGACCCGGCGGCGGCCAGAAACAGACCAAAGCCGACAACCATCGGGTCCTGCGCCAGCCCGGTCACCAGAAACCCGAGGATCATGAACGAGATACCGGCCATCAGCGCCCATGTGCCCAGCAACCGATAGACCAGCGGCGCCAGCCACATCGCCATCAGCGCCCCGGTCGAGCCCATCAGGATCAGCGTCCCCCAGAACCCGTCGCCGACGCCGACTTGGGCCTTGATCACAGGCATCTGCGCCGAAAAACTCGCCCAGCCGATGCCGATCACGGCAAAGGCGGCAAGCGCGCGCCGCGAGGCATAAAGGTCGTCCCAAATCCGCATCAGCAAGCGGTGCCACGTGGCCCCTGCCCCGTCCAGCCCAAACCACGCTGCATTTGCACTTTTCAACTCGACCAATCCGGTCTATAGCGCGCACTTCACGCGGGGTGACAGCCTTGGAGGCATCCCGCCCTTACAAATTGGAGAATTATCATGGCTGGAGAGATTCCTGATCTCGAAGCTCTGGAACGGACGGGGACAGGCAAGGGCGCCGCTCGTCAGGCACGCCGCGACGGCATGGTTCCGGGGATTGTATTTGGCGGCGACACAGATCCGCTGCCCATCAATCTGCCCTTTAACAAGCTGCTGAAAATGTTGCGCGCAGGCCGGTTCAAATCGACCCTGTTCAACATGAAGGTCGACGGCCACGACGACGTGCGCGTCATCTGCCGTGACGTGCAGCGCGATGTGGTCAAGGACCTGCCCACTCACGTGGACTTCATGCGTCTCAAGCGGACCACCAAGATCAACCTGTTCATCGGTGTCGAAGTGGCAGGCGAAGACGTCTCGCCCGGCCTCAAGAAGGGTGGCGTGCTGACGCTGATCCGTCCCGAAGTCGAACTGATCGTGACCGCCGGGGACATCCCCGAATTCATCACCATCGACGTCTCCGAACTGGAAATCGGCGACAACGTCACCATTTCGTCGGTGAACCTGCCTGAAGGTTCGAAACCAACGATCGACCGCGACTTTGTGATCGCCAACATCTCTGCTCCGTCCGGCCTGCGCGCCGCCGACGATGAGGAAGAAGGCGAAGCAGAAGACGTCGATGCAGCCGACGTGCCAGCAACAGAGCGGACCGAAGAGGCATAAGCCGACTCATATCTGCTGACCAGATCAAGGCCGCTCCTGCCCGGGGCGGCCTTTTTCAATGGGATCAGGGGTTTGTGCGGTAAGTGAGGGGCCGGAAAGGCGTCAGACCCGCTCTTTACGCATCTTGCGCCGTGCAACGGCAAAGGCGCCAACACCGCTCAGCAGCATCACCGCACCCGCGGGCAGCGGCACCGGGCTTACTGGGGACGAAAAGTCAGCAGTGTAGATGCCGTTGTTGAAGAACGCAGTCGATCTGGCATCTGCCTTGTCGGCAGTGAAAAACGCCTTCCAAGCACTGACGCCCAGCGAATAAGAGCCGCTCGCCAGCGCATCTACACCGAGGAACGACAGGGTTGTCCCGCCGCCGCCATTGCCCGACCCGCGCGTGCTTTGCGCAACAAGGGTCGATCCGGAATAGAGGGCGATGATCTCGCGGAAGTTGCTGCGCGGCGCGCTGGTCACGGAAATGGTCAACTCGGTCGCCGGACCACCAGATGTACCCACGGTGAATTCAATGAAATCAAGCGTCTGCACGCTCAAGGTCTGCGTCGTGCTCGCACCGCCCGTCACATCCCCAAGGATATGCGTGGCCGCAAGACCCGCACTGGCGGAACTCGCAACAAGCACGCAGGACAGGATCACGGATTTCAACTTCTTCGCAAACATCGACAGCACCAGATAGACAGCAAGCAGGGGTGCAGCAGGACGCACCACAGGCTTTGGGTTCAGTTGAGAATGAATACCCTTCAATTTTGTTAAAATTTGGACAAAATGATGGGGGACATGAGGCTGCGATCGACAAATTGGCCCGCCTGAGAACGCTCTTTTGGCCCTTAACCTTTCATCAACATTTCGCAGCGCACGCTGCGTTAACCCGCCCCAATCCGCCCAATCGTATGCCGGGTGGTGCACAGGGTGTGCACAGTCTGTGCACGGAGTGTGACTCGCCGATTCGCCTTGTTTTCATGGCGTTAACGCTTCCAAAACAACGCGGCGTCAACTGACGCCCCCGCCCCGTTGCGCGTACGGTCCTTGTTCGCCCATCCGCGCGGGCGTATGCTGCACAGCGGCAAACAGGCGGAGACCTCCATGAAACTGATCGTCGGCCTTGGCAATCCGGGTGCGAAATACGCGCACAACCGGCACAATATCGGCTTCATGGCGCTGGACAGAATCGCCGCCGATCACGGCTTTCCGGGCTGGAAATCCAGGCATCAGGGCGTCATCAGCGAAGGACGCTTTGGCTCCGACCGCGCCGTCCTGCTCAAGCCCGAAACCTATATGAACAAGTCCGGTGACTCGGTCGGGGCCGCGATGCGGTTCTACAAGCTGGAGCCCGAGGATGTCATTGTTTTGCATGACGAAATCGATCTCGCGCCGGGCAAGGTAAAGTGGAAAATGGGTGGCGGACATGCGGGCCATAACGGCTTGCGCTCGGTGCATGCCCATATCGGGGCCGACTACGGGCGCGTGCGTCTGGGCGTCGGACATCCCGGCCACAAGGACGCGGTGCCGGGCTACGTGCTGCGCGACTTTCCCAAGGCGGATGCGGACTGGCTGGACGATGTGCTGCGCGGCTGCTCGGACGGCGCGCCGCATCTGGCGCGTGGCGACGGGGCCAAGTTCATGAACGCCGTGGGCCTGCGCCTGTCCCCGCCCCGCTCGGGCACAGGCGAGAAAACGCCCGTGAAACCAAAGGCTTCCGCGCCGGAAACGACTCCCCCCCCGGACACCCGCACCACCCTGCAAAAACTCATGGACCGCTTTACATGAGCCTCCTTCAGGCCTTCCGCGACCAGTCCGACACCTGCACGCGAATGGGCTCTCCCCTTATGGGCCGCGTGCTGCGCATCCTGGCGGAAAACTGGGATGCAGACAGCGCGTTGGGGCAGAAAATGGCGCAATATCAGGGCGATATCGGCCCCGCCGGACATTCCCTGCCATTGCGCATCTGCGGCGGGTTGCACGCGCTGGTCCTGCAGGATCGCGACGCAGGTCTACGCGCCGCCTACCCGCCCAACACGAGCAGCGATGCACAGCTTGAAGAGGCCGTGCTAATCGCCTTGAAAACGCATCAGGATTTCCTGATCGACTGGACCCAAAGCCCGCCGCAAACCAACGAAGTCCGCCGTAGTGCCGCGCTGATGGCCATGGCTCATGTGACGCTGTCCCATTTCGATCGGCCCATCGTGTTGTCCGAACTCGGCGCCAGCGGCGGGCTGAACCTGATGTGGGATCACTTTGCACTCGACACCGGCAGCGCCCGTTTGGGGCCCAAGGACGCGGTCCTGACCCTCGAGCCCGATTGGACGGGTGCCGCGCCACAGCAGGCTTATCCACAGGTTGTGAACAGATCAGGTGTTGATCTCAACCCCTTGAATCCAAACGACCCTGCAGACCTGTTGCGCCTCACCGCATATCTTTGGGCAGATCAACCACATCGTCTGGCGCTGACCAAGGCGGCAGCCTCCGTGATGGATGCCCTTGTCGAAAAAGGCGATGCAATCAACTGGTTGGCGACGCGTCTTGAGGCAGCACCTGAGGGGCATCTGCACATCATCCAGCACACCGTCGCCTGGCAGTATTTTCCGGCAGAGGCGCAAAAGCGCGGCACCGATCTGATCGAGGCCGCAGGCGCGCGTGCCACGCCCACCACGCCGCTGGCATGGATGCAGATGGAAACCGATGGGGACGCAACCGGTGCCATTGGGGCCGCCCTCACCCTGCGGCTTTGGCCGGGTGATCTGACGCTGCATCTGGGGCGTGCAGATTTTCACGGGCGCTGGATCAAATGGGCGGGCCGACCTGCGGCGCGCCGTCAGTTAAGGGTAGGTTAGGACAAATGGGGAAGATTACATGCGCAAGGTCCTGAAATGGATAGTCCGCATCGGCGCGGCGTTGATAACTGCGGCTGTTCTGGTCGGATTGTGGAAGCGGGAAGAGATCACGCGCCTGCTTGCAGTGAATTCGCTGTTTAACGAAGACCGCATTGTGTCGAACTTTTCGAACATGGACAGCGCATTTCTCCACCGTGATGTCCACAAGGGCGACGGCCCCGTCAGCCCCCTGCCCGAAGGCGATCAGATGGAGATGCCCGGCAGCTACGCGGACTGGGTCAGCGCGCGCACTGTCACCTCCGTTCTGGTCCTGAAGGACGGGCAGATCGTGCACGAGGCCTATTATCAAGGCACCAGCCCCGACGACCGCCGGATCAGCTGGTCGGTCGCCAAGAGCTACCTGTCTGCGCTGTTCGGCATTCTGGTGGACGAAGGGGCCATCGGCTCGCTGGACGATCCGGTCACAAAATACGCGCCCTCTCTCGCCGGTGGCGCCTATGACGGAGCGAGTGTTCTCAACGTTCTGCAGATGTCGAGCGGGATCACCTTTGACGAGGACTATCTCGATTATGACAGCGATATCAACCGGATGGGCCGTATCCTTGCCTTGGGCGGCAAGATGGATGACTTTGCGGCGGGCCTGAGCGAGAGCTTTGCCGCGCCCGGCGAAACCTGGCAATACACCTCGATCGACACCCATGTTCTGGGCATGGTTGTGCGGGGTGCGACGGGGCGCGATATTGCGGATCTGATGAGCGAAAAGCTGGTTCAGCCGCTTGGCCTCGAACAGACGCCGTTCTACCTCACCGACGGGGTCGGCGTTGCCTTTGTGCTGGGCGGGCTCAACGTCACAACGCGCGATTACGCTCGCTTTGGGCAGATGATCCTGCAGAACGGCGCATGGCAAGGACGCCAGATCGTGCCCGCCGACTGGATCGCCGCCTCGACCGTCGCGAGCGCCCGGACCGACCCGGGCGAAATCCGCTATGGCTATCAGTGGTGGATCCCGGTGGACGCCAATGACGGAGAGTTCATGGGCCGTGGAATTTACGGCCAATACCTCTATATTGATCAGGCAGCGGGCGTCGTTGTCGTCACCACGGCGGCGGACCGACAGTTCCGCGAAGACGGCGTAAGCGAGAGCAATATCAACATGTTCCGCGAAATCGTGGCCGCAACAAAGGACTAGGATCATGGAGCCAGATGACAGCGTCAACGTGCTGGGCACCGAATTGTCGGCCTGCGGCATGGACCCGGTCACAGGCTTCTTTCGCGACGGGCATTGCAACACCTGCGCCGCCGATCAGGGCAGCCACACGGTCTGCGCAGTGATGACGGCCGAGTTCCTCGCCTTTTCCAAATATGTGGGCAATGACCTCAGCACGCCGCGCCCCGAATTCCGCTTTGCCGGGCTCAAACCGGGGGACAGCTGGTGCCTCTGTGCAGCGCGTTTCCTGCAGGCCCATGACGAAGGCTGCGCGCCCAAGGTCAGCCTTGAGGCAACACATATGCGCGCGCTTGACGTCGTGCCGCTGGACGTGCTGCAGCAACACGCGGCCTAGGTGATCGGGCCATCCATCAAGTCTTCGATAAACAGGCTGAGCAATTGTGGACGTCCAGACACTCCGGCCTTGCGGTAGATCGCATTTGTCTGCGCCTTGACCGTTCCTTCGGATACCTCACGTATGGCCGCAATGTCCTGAATACTCAGCCCTTTTATGGAAAAAAGTGCAACGTCGCGCTCGGACGGGGTCAGCTCCCATTCCTCGAAACGGTCCTGCATCAGCTCTGCAAAAGCACCGGAGGCTGCGCGCAACTGGGATTCCACCCGCTCCGCCCGTTCCTCAATACGCCGCAATAACAATGTCCCCATGACCACTCCCACGATCAGGCTGATTGCGGCCGTCAATTCGATGACCTCGTGCAAGGTCCAGTCCAGAATGACAGGGATACCCAGGATCGGGATCATCAAATCGAACATAAACAGCGACGCCGCCACCACCTGAAGACCAAGCACCAAGATGATAACTACGCGTCTTGCCATGTGTTTACGCAGGTGCGCTCCGCGTTGACCTAATCATCATCGTGATCATCCCCATCCTCGGAACCGCCGTTCCGGTTACCCGGTCCGCTGTTGTCGTTGTCATCGTCCTGATCATCGTCATCGTCATCGTCATCGCGGTCATCGTCATCGCGATCATCATCGTCATCGTCATCGTCGTCGTCATCATCGTCGTCGTCGTCGTCGTCGTCAAAATCATCAGCGTCGCCCTTGTCGCGCCGCTTTCTGATTTCCCAATAATCACGCAGGATCTCGCCGGTATTGGGGTTCATGATGATTTCGCGCCGACCGGCAGCGCCAGAGGCCTTTATCCTTGTACGCCCCAGAAACGTCCGAGAAACCGTAATTTTTTCAAGCCCTTGGTCGACAAGTTGTTGCACGACCGTATCGACGGGCCCAGCGGCGCGCACTGGAACACCGTCAACAAGCAAGGCCAAGAGCAACATGGTTGCAAATATCATGCGCCATCTGGACATGCGTTATGATTTCCCACCTTTACGTCGCAGCTTGCACAACACAGGGCAAAAAGCCAACCAAGCACGATGAACCGCATGGAGGGGCAAGCTCAGTCGTCGTCGCTGTCGTCATCGCGGTCATCGTCCCGATCGTCATCGCGACCATCGTCCCGATCGTCGTCGCGATCATCATCTCGGTCGTCATCGCGATCATCATCTCGGTCGTCATCGCGATCATCGTCCCGGTCGTCATCATCATCCGAACGGTTACGAATTCCCCGATCACGAAGGAAATCACGGTCCCGCGTGTCGACTTCAATGCCAGGCGCGGTGTCGTCAGTGGCTGACACCTGTTCAGTCTCTTGCTTGACCACAGTGCCAGACGCACGATCATAGATGACCTCGACCTTCTGGGTGCCCCTGATCGCTTCGACCTTGGTTTGTGTCGGGCCATTCTTGACTTCAATACGCGTGTACCCGAGGTCCTGAAACTGGCCGATCACCCTGTCTGAAAAACTCTGGGCAAGGGCCATCGAGGCCAAGGTCACACTTGCTGCCGTGGCGAGGAAAATCTGTTTCATTGCTTCATCCTTTTGATAACAGACCGGATATATTCCGGACGTCGTTCAAACAGTCATGATGCGATCCCGTTTCCTATCGAGCACAAGTTTAGACCCCGCGCCATGGGCACAGGGTTTAGATGCATAAACTGGAGTTTAGAGCCGTGTGACGCGGATCAGACCGAAAGTTTCACTCGACATTGCGCCCTTCGGGCCCGGTCATGTCAAAGCCAAGGGCGCGGGCCACTGTAAAGATGTCCTTGTCGCCCCGCCCGCACATGTTCATGCAGATGATGTGGTCGGCCGGCAGGTCCGGTGCAATCTTCATCACATGGGCCAGTGCGTGGCTGGGTTCCAGCGCGGGAATGATCCCTTCGAGCGTGCAGCAGAGCTGAAACGCCTCCAGCGCCTCTCTGTCGGTGATCGAGACATACTCCGCGCGCCCAATCTCGTGCAGCCACGCATGTTCTGGGCCGATACCGGGATAGTCGAGGCCAGCCGAGATCGAGAACCCTTCGAGGATTTGCCCGTCATCGTCCTGCAAAAGGTAAGTGCGGTTGCCATGCAGTACGCCGGGGCGTCCGCCGGTAAGCGAGGCGCAATGCTCCATCTTGGCGTTCACGCCCTTGCCGCCCGCCTCGACGCCGATGATGCCGACCTCTTTGTCGTCGAGGAAAGGGAAGAACAGGCCCATCGCGTTGGACCCACCGCCAATGGCGGCGATCAATGTGTCGGGAAAGCGCCCTTCGGCCTCGACCATCTGTTCGCGCACTTCCTTGCCGATGATGCTTTGGAAATCGCGGACCATCGCCGGGTACGGGTGCGGCCCGGCCACGGTGCCGATGCAGTAGAACGTGTCGCGCACATTAGTCACCCAGTCGCGCAGCGCGTCGTTCATCGCGTCCTTGAGCGTGCCCCGCCCGGAGGTCACCGGGATCACTTCGGCACCCAGCAACTTCATGCGGAACACGTTGGGGGCCTGACGTTCAACATCATGCGCACCCATGTAAACCACGCATTTCAAACCGAATTTCGCACAGACCGTGGCTGTGGCCACACCGTGCTGCCCCGCGCCGGTTTCGGCAATGATCCGGGTTTTGCCCATACGGCGGGCGAGGATGATCTGGCCCAGCACGTTGTTGATCTTGTGCGCGCCGGTGTGGTTCAGTTCGTCCCGTTTCATGTAGATCTTGGCGCCGCCCAGATGCTCGGTCAGGCGCTCCGCATGATAAAGCGGGCTGGGGCGTCCCACGTAATGCTTCCACAGGAAATCCATCTCGGCCCAGAACGACTCGTCCGTCTTGGCCTTTTCGTACTCTTCCTCAAGGGCCAGGATCAGCGGCATCAGCGTTTCGGACACGAACCGCCCGCCGAAGTCACCGAACCGCCCGTTTTCGTCCGGGCCGGTCATGAATGAGTTGAAAAGGTCGTTTGCCATCTTGGCCCTCGCGCGTTCAGATCAGATCGCGTTTATACCCGATATGCGAAGGGGTAAAGCCGAGGCGCTGGTAGAACCGTGCGGTATCGGTGCGACGTTTGTTCATCGTCAGTTGCATCAGCGTACAGCCTGCGGCGCGCGCACGGGCCTCGGCATCCGCGATCATCAGCGCACCGATCCCCTGCCCCCTCAAGTCGCTGGCCACCCGCACCGTTTCGATCTGCGCGCGCCGTGCGGCCCGCAGGGACAGGCCCGAGATATAGGTGATCTGGTAGGTCGCCACGATCCGCCCGTCGCTTGTGCCAACGATCAGGTGGTTGTTGCCCTCACGCTCCATGCTCTGAAAAGCGGCGCGGTATGGCGCGATCTCCGGCACCTCTCGGGTTGCCCCCAGCACATCATCGGCCATCAGCGCGAGCACGTCGGGTAGATCATCGAGGGTGGCTGCGCGGAACTGAACGCTCATATCTCTTGCGTGACGGCCAGAAACTGACGGATCAGGCCACTGTCCTTTTGCCCCGGCGCCGTTTCCACGGCCGAGCTGAGATCGACCTGCCGCGCGCCGGTGATGCGCACAGCCTCGGCCACATTGTTATGGGTCAGACCGCCGGCCAGCATCCATGGCACCGGCCAACGCCGCCCGGAAATCAGCGTCCAGTCAAAGGCCGCGCCATTCCCCCCAGGCAGGTCCGCGTCCTTGGGGGGTTTGGTGTCCACCAGCAATTGATCCGCCACGAGGGCATAGTCATCCAAGACAGGCAAGTCGCTGGCATCGGCCACGCCCACGGCTTTCATCACCGGCAAGCCGTAGCGCGCCTTGATCTCAGCCACACGTTCGGGGGTCTCTGCGCCGTGCAATTGCAACATGTCCAGCGGTACAGTGGCTGTCAGCGCATCAAGAAAGGCGTCATCCGGATTGACCACCAGCGCGACCTTGGCCACGCCCGGCGGGACGTCCAGCGCCAGATCACGGGCTGTTTCCAGGCTCACATTGCGCGGGGATTTGGAAAAAAAGACAAAGCCGACATACTTGGCCCCCGCCTCAACAGCAGCAGACACGTGCTCGGCACGGCTCAGGCCGCAGATTTTCACAGAAACGTCCGACATGGTGTCGGTCTAGCTTGCCTCGTCCAGCAGGGCCAGCACTTCGTCCTGGCCTTCGTGCTTTTCAGACTTGAGGCGTTTGACCTCTCGTTCGAGGCGGCGGACTTCGCGGGCATTGCGGGCGTTTTCGGCACGCACCGCATATTCGCGCATCCATTCCCAGATGAACCCAACCAGAAGGCCGGTCAGAATACCGCCAAAGATCACCAGAAACAGCGGCAATTGGACGGTAGGAGCAACGGCAAACAAACCCGCAATCTCGTCAGGCAGCAGCTTCAGCGTGACCGGGCCGCGATTGGCCAAGGCAACAGCAATCAGCGCGATCGCAAAAACCGCGATGCAGGCATAGCGGATGTAGCGCATCAGGCTTTCCCGTTCAGACGATCACGCAGCAGCTTGCCGGTCTTGAAAAACGGCACGTGCTTTTCCTCGACATCAACGGTTTCCCCGGTGCGCGGGTTGCGCCCGACACGGGCGTCACGCTTTTTGACAGAGAACGCGCCAAAGCCGCGCAACTCGACCCGGTCCCCCCGCGCCATCGCGTCCGTGACCTCATCAAAGATGGTATTCACAATGCGTTCGACATCGCGCTGATAGAGGTGTGGGTTTTCGTCGGCGATTTTCTGGATCAGTTCTGACCGGATCATGGCATTTCCCCCCCAAAACGATGCAACGTCTTGTTCCAATTTCGACTCAGACTATAGGAACAATAATGCGGGCCGTGAATAGCAAGGCGTTGGTCTAAGCGGGTTTTTACGCCGCCAAACGCAATCATTCGGGCCCGGTGCCAGCCAAATTGGCCAAGGGCGGCGCTGCGCGCGTCCAACTTCCGCGCGAAGGCAGTGGCACGGGGTTCATTGATTCGGTGCCGCAAATTGGATCATGGACATGCAAAAGGGGGGCCGCGCTGGCCCCCCTTTCTCGTTCATTTCGATGGCGCCCCGCGGAGCAACCCTCAGTCGTCGGTTTTCAGCGCCGCGCCAAGGATATCGCCCAGGGACGCGCCAGAGTCTGAGGAGCCATACTGTTCGACGGCCTCTTTCTCTTCTGCGATCTCGCGCGCCTTGATGGACACACCCAGACGACGGGTCTTGCTGTCGATGTTGGTGATGCGCACATCAACCTTGTCACCAACCGAGAAACGCTCGGGGCGCTGTTCGGCACGGTCACGGCTGAGGTCAGAGCGGCGGATGAAGGATTTCATGCCCTCATATTCCACTTCGACACCACCATCTTCGATCGCTGTCACTTCGACCGTCACGATCGAGCCGCGCTTCACGCCGCCCACCGCTTCGGCGAACTTGTCGCCACCAACGCCCTTGATCGAGAGCGAGATGCGCTCTTTCTCGACGTCGACTTCGGACACAACCGCGTGGACCATGTCGCCCTTGCGGTAATCCTGGATCGCTTCTTCACCGCGCTGATCCCAGCTGAGGTCGGAGAGGTGAACCATGCCGTCGATGTCGCCTTCGAGGCCAACAAACAGACCGAATTCGGTGATGTTCTTGACTTCGCCTTCGACCTCGGTGCCCTCGGGGTGTGTTTCTGCAAACACTTCCCATGGATTGCGCATGGTCTGTTTCAGGCCCAGAGACACGCGACGCTTGGCGCCGTCGATTTCCAGAACCATGACTTCGACCTCTTGCGAGGTGGACACGATCTTGCCGGGGTGGACGTTCTTCTTGGTCCAAGACATCTCGGAGACGTGCACCAGACCTTCAACGCCGGGCTCCAGCTCAACGAAGGCACCGTAATCGGTGATGTTGGTGACACGACCGGTATGCGAGGATTCCAGCGGGTACTTCGCCGCTACCAGATCCCATGGATCTTCCTGCAGCTGTTTCATACCCAGCGAAATGCGGTGTGTTTCCTTGTTGATCTTGATGACCTGCACCTTGATCGTTTCGCCAATCGTCAGGATTTCCGACGGGTGGTTCACACGACGCCATGCCATGTCTGTAACGTGCAGCAGGCCGTCTACGCCGCCAAGGTCCACGAACGCACCGTATTCGGTGATGTTCTTGACCACACCATCGACAGTCTGACCTTCGGTGAGGTTGCCAATGACTTCGGCGCGCTGTTCGGCGCGGGATTCTTCGAGGATCGCACGACGCGACACAACGATGTTGCCCCGGCGACGGTCCATTTTCAGAATCTGGAACGGCTGCTTCAGACCCATTAGCGGGCCAGCGTCGCGCACGGGGCGCACGTCAACCTGAGAGCCGGGCAGGAACGCCACGGCACCGCCGAGGTCGACCGTAAAGCCACCTTTGACACGGCCAAAGATCGCGCCTTCGACGCGCGCTTCGCCAGCGTAAGCGGTTTCCAGACGATCCCAGGCTTCTTCACGGCGCGCCATCTCACGAGAAATGACCGCTTCGCCCTTGGCGTTTTCAGCCGAGCGCAGGAAGACTTCCACTTCATCTCCAACGGAGATGTCGGGGGCTTCACCGGGATTTGCGAATTCTTTGAGTTCGACGCGGCCTTCCATCTTGTAGCCTACGTCGATGATGGCCTGACCCGCTTCGATTGCGAGAACTTTGCCTTTGACGACAGACCCTTCTTCGGGTGTGTCCATTTCGAAGCTTTCTTCAAGGAGGGCTTCGAATTCCTCCATCATTTTATCAGCCATGTGGCGTCGGTTTCCTTTAGGTGTTGTTTCTGGCCGTGCGGTTGTCTCCGCCGGTCTTTGGGTTTCGTTAGACGGTGCCCTTAATACAAAAAGGGCCGGTAACCCAGCCCTATTTTCGCATTTATTGTATCACGTCGCGTGTGGGCGAACCTCACACCCTGCGCGGCTTACGCCTTTGCGCGGCGACGCATGAAGGCCAGTGCGCCAAGACCACCGATCAACAGCGGCAAACCGGCGGGCAGTGGTACAGGAGACGGGTCTTGTTGCAATTGAGGCCCTGCGCTCACGGCGGTGATGTTGAACGCGTAGTTCGCGACCACACCAGCATCAGGTTCGGCGATGCGGAAAAAGTACGATCCAGCCGATTGAGTACCGAACAGCGGCCCAGTGAACCCGGTCCCCGTAAAGTTGCTTGCCAAGGAGTCGTCACGCCCGTTGAACGAGCCATCATCCACATAAAGACGCCATGCGGAACGTGCTGCGGTGACAGAAAAGGCAGACAGCGAGATATCAAAATCCACGGAGGACGAAAACTTGTACATGTCACGCACGTCGCCATTGTCGGCATCCGTTCCACCGACAACGTTGATCACGTCACCGAAGTTGGAAAGCTTGCCCAGCGACGTTGCCGCCAGCGGCCCGTTGCCGCCATCACCGTCAATCGCCTCATCGTAAGACGTTACTGTCGCAGCATTTACCGCACCGGCGAGAACCATCGCGGCGGACAATGTCGTAAGATACAGTTTCATTTCGTTACCTACTCACTAAAACAGTGCCAAATCTTTAACAAACATTCGCTGTTCATGCCAGCTTTACCCTACGTGAAGCGCCAAAATCTTCAAGAAATCAAGAGAAATTGGCCTTTGTCGACGCGAGGGCACATTGTCGCTGTAAAGCCGACACATTGGGGCCAAATCGTAAACACAGTTCTGCCACAATCTCTATCAGAGGTAGAAGCGTCTGTTTCAGCACGGAAATCCCAGATCGGAAGCGTTCGGCGATTCGTTGCGGATCGTGGCAATTCTATGCCTTCGACCCATGCCCGGGTGCCAAGACACAGGAAACACCCGACGCGAGCGATGAAACGAAAGGCGGACAACAGACCGTACAGGTCTAGACCCTCAGATTTCTTCACCCAACTCCTGCAATTCTTTCAGCAATTCCTGATAGATGCCGTTGCTGTCTCCGCCCCCAAAACTCAGCGCGCCACCGGAATAGGTCTGCCCATAGGTGCGCGCCACGTTGATGGTCTGGATGAACGCGGACAACAGCTGGTCTTTTTCAAGCGAGCTGAGCGGGTGGATGAACACCCCCCAAAGGCGCCCCTGCGCCACGGCGTAGCGCGCATCGAGGGCCGTGTCGAAATTGGCCTGCATCAGCCGCATCAACTCGTCCGAGCTGAGCCCTGCCGCCGAGCGGATCGGCACCATGGCGCGCATCCTGTTGGCCCCGGGATCGGCAATTACCACGACGGGGATGTCATCGATGATGAACTGAATGGCGTTGCCTGCCGCTTGTGCTTCGGGGTCGATGGCCCGGATGATCTGGGCCATGCGCACCATTGTCATGGGCGGTTCGGACGCGAGGGGTGCCTCTGGCGCATCCGGAGCCTCCAGTGCGCCGGGTGCTTCCTGCGCGTCCGGGGTTTCGCTCTCCTGCGCGATGGCAAGATTTGTGCAAGCCATGAACGCGGCAAGGGCAATGAGATGGCGGAACGGGCGCAGGGGCATGTGGCAAAACCTTTCGTAAGACACAGAAAGGCTAGGCCAGACGACCCTCAAATACCAAGCACCGTTTGGTGATCGCGCCCGCAGCGCGCCCGGCCACCCCGATCAGAGAGCGGCGCGCAGCGCGTCCGCAAGGTCCGTCCGCTCCCAGCTGAACCCGCCATCCGCGTCCGGCGCGCGGCCAAAATGCCCGTAAGCCGCAGTGCGCTCATAGATCGGGCGGTTCAGTGACAGGTGCTGGCGGATGCCACGCGGCGTCAGGTCCATCGCCTGGGCCACGGCAGCTTCGATCGCAGCGTTTTCCGCCTGACCGGTGCCGAATGTGTCGCAATAGATCGACAGCGGCTTGGACACGCCGATGGCATAGCTGAGCTGGATCGTGCATTTATCGGCCAATCCCGCGGCCACCACGTTCTTGGCCAGATAGCGCGCTGCATAGGCAGCCGAGCGGTCAACCTTGGTGGGATCCTTGCCCGAAAACGCACCGCCGCCATGCGGTGCAGCGCCACCGTAGGTGTCCACGATGATCTTGCGACCTGTCAGGCCCGCGTCCCCGTCAGGGCCGCCGATTACGAACTTGCCGGTGGGGTTCACGTGCCACTCGGTCTCGTCGCTCAACCAGCCATCGGGCAGGACCTCTTCGATGTAGGGCGCAACCATGGCGCGGATGTCATCGCTGCTCAGGCTTTCATCAAGGTGCTGTGTCGACAGCACCAGCGACGACACGCCGACAGGTTTGCCATCGCGGTAGATCACCGACAGCTGCGATTTGGCGTCGGGGCCAAGGGCAGGCTCTGTCCCGTTCTTGCGGACCTCGGCGAGGCGACGCAGGATCGCGTGGGCGTAGTGGATCGGGGCGGGCATGAGTTCGGGCGTTTCGCGGGTGGCAAAGCCGAACATGATGCCCTGATCACCAGCACCCTCGTCCTTGTTGTCGGCTGCATCCACACCTTGGGCGATATGGGCGGACTGCTCGTGCAGCAGGTTGGTGATTTCGCAGGTTTTCCAGTGAAACTTGTCCTGCTCGTACCCGATGTCCTTTATACAGGCGCGCGCGATCTCGTCGATCTTGCCCATATAGTCTTTCAGCTTGTCCTGATCGCTCAGTCCCACTTCACCGCCGATGACGACACGATCCGTCGTGGCAAAGGTTTCGCAGGCCACGCGGGCTTCGGGTTCTTCGGCCAGAAAGGCGTCCAGCACGGCGTCGGAAATGCGGTCGCAGACTTTATCGGGGTGGCCCTCGGAAACGGATTCCGAAGTGAAGGTATAGTTTTGCCGGGACATAAGTGCTCCATTTATGAATGCATGCGCCACGCCAGGAAGCCGTTGTGACGATTTCGGACGCACTTACGCGCCCGGCCTGTTCGCGTCAATGCCTGAGCGGTCGCGCGGTGCGCGCCCTTCGCAACAGGGCCACCAAAACGCCGCCAAGCAGGACAATGGCCCAAGGCAGATCACCCGTGCGGGCATAAAGGGTCGCCGCATCCGGGCTGGGCAATGCGGCATCCAGATAGCCTGCGGTGTTCAGCCCAAGGGCGGCGGTGATGCGTCCGCGCGGGTCGATCACCGCCGAAATGCCTGTATTGGCTGCGCGCACCATGGGCAGCCCCTGTTCGATGGCCCGCATCCGCGCTTGCGCGAGGTGCTGCTGCGGCCCCGAACGCGCCCCGAACCACGCATCATTGGTGAGTTGCATCAAAAAGCTTGGCCGTTCCGGCGCACCGCTCACATCGTGGGCAAAGACCGCCTCGTAACAGATCAGCGGCAGCGCCGTGCCCAATGCGCCGAAATCGAGCAATTGCGGCCCCGGCCCTGCGGCATAGCCGCCCTCGGCCCGCGCTGCCAATCCGCCGATTTCGATCCGGCGAAACAGCCACTCTGCGGGCATGTATTCGCCAAAGGGCACAAGGTGGTGCTTGTCATAGCTTTGCACGATCTGCCCGGTGTCATCGAGCACGACGAGGCTGTTGAAATAGTCCGCCTCCGAGCGGCGCTGAATGCCGAGCACAACAGGCACCCCGCCCGCCGCTTCGCCAATCACGTCAAAGACCACTTGCGCGTTTTCGGCCAGATAAGGCAGCGCGGTTTCCGGCCAGATGATCAGATCGGGCGCGCCCGGTGCGGCGGTATATCCGATCTGGCGATCCACAAAGAGCGGGATCTTTTCCGGGTCCCATTTCTCATCTTGCGGGGCATTGGGCTGGATCAGTCGTATAATGTGCCCGGTTTCGGGCATCGGGCGATCCGACACGGGGAGCAGGGAAAGGGCGGCGACAGCGATGATCGGTGCACTCCATAGTGCCCTGCCCGTGGGCACCGACATCAGCGCGGCGACAAAACCCATCAGTACCAGCGTCAGCCCATGTGGGCCCAGCCACGCCAGCCCCTGCCGCGCCCACACGTCAATCAGAGCCTGTACAGGCGTGGCCCAGGGAAAGCCGGTGAAGACATAGGCGCGCAGCATCTCGGCACCCGCCCATGTCAGCGCCAGCATCCAAGGACGGCCGCCCAACCAACGTGCGAGAGCCAGTGCGCCCGCCCAGAAACTGCCCAAAAGCAGGGCCAGCAAAATCAGCGCAAAGGGAGCCATCCAGCCCGTGGTTGCGGCATCAACCTGAAACGGCTCAGTGATCCAACTCAGCGTCAGCGCGAAATAGCCAAGGCCAAGCGCCCATCCGTTCAGCAAGGCCGTGCGCACACTGGCAGAGGCGCCAAGCAACACGAAACCCGCCAAAAGCGGGACAAAGATCACGGCAGCAAATGAAAACGGCGCATGGGCAAGCGCCCCGCAAGCCCCCAAAGCAATCGCCAGCACAAGGCCAGCCCAGCGCGGCAGGGCCGTAATGCGGGCCACCACAGGGATCATTCCCCGGCGTCCCGCCCCTGAAGTCGCACGCGCAGCCGCTTGATCCGGCGCGGGTCGGCGTCGATCACTTCGAATTCCGGCCCATCCGGGTGCAGCACAACTTCGCCGCGCCCCGGCACACGGCCCGCCAGCATAAAGACAAGACCCCCGAGGGTTTCGATCTCTTCCTCGTCCACGTCATCATGGGTGGTCAGCGATATGCCGATTTCGGCCTCGAATTCGTCCAGCGGGGTCTTGGCCAGCGCCAGGTAGCAGCCGGTCTTTTCGCGGGTGAACATCACATCGTCTTCGACATCGTGTTCATCCTCGATCTCGCCGACAACCTGTTCGATCAGGTCCTCGATGGTGACCAGCCCGTCCACCCCGCCGTATTCGTCGATCACCAGCGCCATGTGACGCCGTTCGGTCTGCATCTTGGTCAAGAGCACGCCGATGGTCATCGAGGGTGGCACAAAGACCAGCGGGCGCAATCCTGCGCGCAGATCGAAATCCTTGCCGCCACCATTAAAGCCGTAGTTGAGCGCGATGTCCTTGAGGTGGGCAAAACCGATGGGTGAATCCAGCGTGCCCTCGAATACCGGCAGGCGGGTCAGCCCGCTTTCCTTGAACTTGTCGACCAGTTCCTCAAGCGAAATGGTGTCGGGCACGGCGGTGATGTCGGCCGTCGGAACCGCTACATCCTCGACCCGCATGCGACGCAGGTTGATCATGCCGTGGGCTTGCGGGCGTGGGCTGGACTGGGTCTCTTCCTCGACCGTCACCTCGGATGGGGAAAGCGCACCAATAACGCGTGCGAAAAAGCCACCATTCTGGACAGGTATGTCCGTGTCATTGTCTGACTGCGCGCGGGGCGCTGCGCCAGACGATCCGTCGTTTTCGCCCATTGGCTCCTGTCCAGTTCACTGAGAGCCCAAAGGCGGGCCCCCTTTTGATCACCTCAATATGGGTCAGGGACCCCCATGATGCCAAGTAGTTTGACCTCAAGTGCTTCCATACGCGTGGCGTCAAGGTCACGGATATGGTCATAGCCCAGCAAGTGTAAAGTCCCATGCACAATGAGATGCGTCACATGATCGCGCATCGGCTTGCCCTGTCCGGCGGCTTCGAGCGCACAGGTGTCATAGGCGATCGCGATGTCGCCAAGGCTGATTGTACCGTCCGGGTCGGGTGTCGGGGCATGGGGCGGTGCGCCCTCGATGTCAGGGCTCAGATCCTCTTCCGGCCAACTCAGCACGTTTGTGGGGGTGGGTTTGCCCCGAAAATCTGCGTTCAGCGTTGCGATAAGCGCATCGTCACAGCCAAGGATCGCGACCTCAACCCGGGCAGGGTCAAGATCAAGCCCGCGCAAGGTTGTCGCAACCGCCTGTTCGGCCACTGCCGCAAGGCCGAAAGCGTCCCAGCGCGCATCATCAGGAATCACATCAATCATGGCTGCGCATACCGCGCCTCGGGCCGAAAGTCAGTGGGGTGAGCGGCATCAATCCACACAAGGTGAGTGGCATCAATCCACACAAACGGCAGCATATTGTTTCGCCATTCGCCTCTATTCGGGGAACGACTATCGCTATGGTAGAAAGACGCCAGAAAATGTGGCGGAATCGAGAATTCACTGTGGCGACTTCCGTAAACGATTGATAAAAGTTAATTTGAATTGAGAGATCTATATTGGAGTTCGATAATGATGAAAAAGCTTATTGCAATGACGACCACTGCTGTCTTGCTCGCGGGCGCGGCGCATGCAGCTCCCGTTGATTTGACGGGCTGGGCCGAAAACGGTCTTCCAAATAATGGCGCCGGCACGTGGACCGTTCAGACGGGCAACGACTCGGTGATCCAGTCGCAAAACGGCAATCCGACGGTTTTCTACGATGCAACCGTCGCGGGTGCCAACGCCCAAGGCAAACAGCTCAGCGGGTCGATCGAAGTTCTCACCGGCGGTGACGATGATTTCATCGGCTTTGTGCTTGGGTATCAGGCTAACGAGATCAACAGCACCAACGCCGATTTCTGGCTGATCGACTGGAAACAGAATGACCAGAACCCGGCCGTTGACGGCCTTGCGCTTAGCCATGTTTCTGGCGATCTGACCGGCACAAGCGGCTCAGGCACAGGCGGTTGGTGGAACCACGCCGCGCCGATCAACGAAGTGGCGCGCGGAACCAACCTTGGGTCGACCGGCTGGAACGATCTGCAAGAGTACAACTTCGATCTGACTTTCACCAACAACCTCATCGAGGTCTTTGTCGATGGCGTTCTCGAAATCAGCTATTCGTCGGCCACCCACGGAAGCCTGTTCACCGATGGTGCGTTCGGCTTTTACAACTTCTCGCAGTCGCAAGTGAAGTATGCCGGGATCACCGAAGACGTGCTGCCACCCGTGCCACTGCCAGCAGGTCTGCCCCTGCTGCTGGCCGGTCTGGGTGCCTTTGGCCTTGTGTGTCGCCGCAACGCCTGAGCGATCTGAGACTATGAGATTGAAACGGACGCCTCGCAGGGCGTCCGTTTTCGTTTGGGCTCAGCTTGCCTCGGTATCCGCCTCGTAGGCTTCGATGATGGCTGCGACCAGCGGGTGGCGCACAACGTCCTTGGACGTGAAGTAGTTAAAGCTGATCTTGGGCACCGATTTCAGCAATCGTTCCGCATCCCACAACCCCGATGGTACGCCACGTGGCAAGTCGATCTGCGTGCGGTCCCCGGTGATGACCATGCGCGACCCCTCGCCCAGCCGGGTCAGAAACATCTTCATCTGCATCGTGGTGGCGTTCTGCGCCTCATCCAGCACCACGTAGGCGTTCGACAGCGTACGTCCGCGCATGAACGCAAGCGGCGCAATCTCGATGGTCTTTTCCTCTTTCAGCTTGGCCAATTGCTTGCCCGGCAGAAAGTCGTTCAGCGCGTCGTAAAGAGGCTGCATATAGGGATCGACCTTTTCCTCCTGCGTGCCGGGCAGAAAGCCAAGGCGCTCGCCCGCCTCGACCGCAGGGCGGCAGAGGATGATCTTGTCCACGTGGCCCTGAATGAACATCGACACGCCAACGGCCACGGCCAGATAGGTCTTGCCCGTGCCCGCTGGTCCGATGCCAAAGGCCAGTTCATTGTCAAAGAGCGACTGCACATAGGCCTTCTGGGCGTCCGTGCGCGGTTCGACCAGCTTTTTGCGGGTCTTGATCTCGATCCGGTTGCCGACGGGCATTTCCAACTGGTCACCATCATGGGTGCCGGTGTCCTGTTCCGACCCGCCCATGCGCAATTCGCGGTCCACATCCGCCGGTGCGACCTCTTTGCCGCCTTCAAGGCGCAGATACAGGGCCTGAAGAACCTCTTTGGCGCGGGTCTGGGCCATCTCGTCGCCCAATAGAACCAACACATTGCCACGTCTGACGATCTGGATATCCAGTGCAGTTTCTATGGCGGTGAGGTGCCCGTCATAGGGTCCGCAAAGATCGATCAACAGTCTGTTGTCGGGAAATTCAAGCAGAGCTTCGGTCGCAGTGACAGTGCTCAAGTGATGCATCCTTTCTGGTGAGTCTCGGGGATGGTGCCAAGCCTGTGCGGCAGCAGCAAGGCATGCGGGCGGAAAACAACAAAAAAACCGCGCGAGACAGTCTCGCGCGGCTCATTTTTTGGATCACTCCGCAAAGTCAGTTGTGCGGTGTTTCAACGGGGTGAACAACATGGCCATGGCCCTTTGTTTGACGCACAACAACCTGTTCGGTGCGCACATTGGCCGGACGACGTGGCACGCGATCCCGCACACCCTGTGTCCCTGAGCGATATGGCCCAAGCACGGTGCCCGGTGCCGCCGCGGCACTACAGACCGGCAGGCCCGACACTGGATCAAGACGGTTCGACGCACGCGCCTCGACCCCGTCGTCGATATACCATGTCTGACAACCGTCTGGCGTGATCGCGATCCCTGCATTGTCATTGCGTGACGCCGTGGAATCGATGCCCCGGTCTGCTGCGATGGCGATATAGTCATCCGGGCCGGAATAGGCCTTGAGGCCCGTGCCTGGTTCTGCGCAGGCAGACAACAGACCCGCGGCCATGACGAGCGGAATAATTGTTTTGTGAGCCATGTTTACCACCTGTAGCAGATTACTTCGACGCGCCGGTTTTTCTTCATCCCGGCTGCCGTTGAGTTGGATGCCCGTGGGCGGGTCTCGCCGAACCCGATCTCACGCTCGATCACGGCCCCTACAGAGCGGCCAACATTGGCCACAGAGCGGGCGCGATGTTCGGACAGCGTCTGGTTATAGGCGTTGGAAGCCCGGCTGTCGGTGTGGCCATAGACGGCGTATCCGAACACGCCATTCTGGGAAAAGACCTTGCGCAGCTTTTCACGCGCACCGGCATTCAGTTTCGAGCTGTCGGTGGCAAACATCGTGTCGGAATCCCCGACAAAGCATGTGTTCTGACGCACACAGACCGGCTTGCCCGATTTCGGGTCCAGACGGTTCACCTGCACCTGCTCAATGCCACCATCAGCCATCCAGTGCATACACCCGTCGGGGTCAATCCAAATCCCCCACTGAATGCGACCGGACTGCTCGCCCCGCGCGACGTCTTGTGCGGATGCACTTTCGCTCAGCATGCCAAGCCCGCAGGCCAGCGCCAATGCGAATTTGAGCATCCCATTTTTTCTTAACATGAACTGACCCCCTTCACCGGAGCGCCCGCTTTTTCCTATGCGCGGGCACATCACTATGTGTTTCTGCGTTCAGGTGTGCCGATATATTGGCAGCACGACACACCCGCCTCATGGCGCAGAGTGTAGCAAAGAAAACGCGACTGTGAAGAGAAAACCACCAGATATCGTGGCTATGTCGAGGGTTTCAACAAAAACGGGCGGTTATCACCCTATTTTGCGGTTTACGTTACGTCCTCACCAAGGTGCCTGCCAAAGAATTGGTCGCAGCCGAGATGATTCTTACCGGAGCGATGTCCCCAACAGAGACGTCCGCATCGTCCACATGGACCGCGTGCAGGTACTCGCTTTTGCCGCCCATCTGGCCCGGCAAGCGCCCCGGTTTTTCAAACAGCACATTGACGGTGCGCCCCACCATGCTCTCCTGGATGGCGCGCTGTTGGCGGGTGATAAGCGCCTGCAGGCGCTGTAACCGGTCGTCCGCCTCGCCGGCATCAACCTGCGCGCGTTCCGCCGCCGGCGTGCCCGGACGGGTCGAGTATTTGAATGAATAGGCATAGCCATAGTTCACCGCCTCAACCAGATCGAGTGTGGCCTGAAAGTCGGCCTCGGTCTCTTCGGGGAAGCCCACGATAAAGTCGCCGGACATCAGGATGTCGGGACGCGCTGTGCGGATACGCTCGATCAGGCGCAGATAGCTTTCTGCGGTGTGGCTGCGGTTCATCCGCTTGAGTATCCTGTCGCTGCCGGATTGGACCGGCAGGTGCAGGTAGGGCATCAGCTTGGAACAGGTGCCGTGCGCCTCGATCAGATCGTCACTCATATCATTGGGGTGGGAGGTGGTGAAGCGGATACGCTCCAGCCCGTCAACCTTGTCCAGATCCCAGATCAGCTTGGCCAGCGTATAGTCCGACCCGTTCGGCCCGGCCCCGTGATAGGCGTTGACGTTCTGACCCAGCAGGGTGATCTCGCGCACGCCGCGTTCGACCAGATCGCGCGCTTCGTCCAGAATGCGCGCGGCGGGGCGGCTGACTTCGGCGCCGCGCGTGTAGGGCACCACGCAGAACGCACAGAACTTGTCGCAACCTTCCTGCACGGTCAGAAACGCGGTTGGACCCCGCGCCGCCTTGGGGCGCGATTTCAGCTTTTCGAATTTGTCTTCTTCGGGAAATTCAGTGTCGAGCGCCTTCTCGCCAGCTCGGGTCCTGGCCTCCATCTCGGGCAGGCGGTGATAACTTTGCGGACCAACAACCAGATCGACCAGCGGTTGGCGGCGCATGATCTCGGCCCCTTCGGCCTGCGCGACGCATCCTGCTACCCCGATCTTGAGTTCCGGCTTTTCGGCCTTGAGACCCTTGAAGCGGCCCAGTTCGGAATAGACCTTTTCGGCAGCCTTTTCGCGGATATGGCAGGTGTTGAGCAGGATCATGTCCGCCTCTTCGGCAGACTTCGTCTCGACATAACCCTGCCCGCCCAGGCTTTCGGCCATACGCTCGCTGTCATAGACATTCATCTGGCAGCCATAGGTCTTGATGAAGAGCTTTTTCGGCGTCGTCATGGGGGGTATCCGGGCTTGGAACAGGTTGGCTGTGCGATCTAGCAGCGGCACGGCTCTCTTGCAATGCGTTGCAGATTAACGGAATGAAAGGGGGTGACCGTCAAGATGCGAAGCCAGATGCACTATCCCGACCTCGCCACCATGATCAAATCGACCGCTGCCGTGCCCCCCCAGGGGCCGATTGCGCTGGTTCTGGTCGAAGATGATGTCGAAGTGGCCACCACCCTGCGCCACCACCAGCATATCGGGTTCAAGTCGCTGATCGCCTGTATGCCGTCCACGTTCAAACTGCCCCGCGATCTTGAGGACACTGTGATCCGCGTCGACTACGACATGGCCGTCCCTGACGCGATGCAGGACGCGGTGAATCTGCTGATCACCGCGCTGCCCGAGGGCACGTGGCTCTACTACTGCTTTAACGCCGAATACCTGTTCCACCCGTTTTGCGAGACGCGGACGGTGGGTGAAATGCTTGCCTTTCACAACGAAGAGCGGCGCGCAGCGATGCTGACCTATGTGATCGACCTTTATGCGGACGATCTGTCGGAGTTTCCCAATGCCGTGGCCCTTGACCGCGCGCATCTGGACCGGTCAGGCTACTACGCGCTGGCCCGTCCCGATGCCAAAGGGCACCCCAAGGAACGCCAGCTTGATTTCTTTGGTGGCTTGCGCTGGCGCTACGAGGAACACGTACCCGCCGCCCGGCGCAAGATAGATCGCATTGCCCTGTTCAAAACCAAACCGGGGCTGAAGCTGCGCCCTGACCACACGTTTTCGGACGAGGAATACAACACCTATGCCTGCAAATGGCACCACAACCTGACAGCCGCCGTCTGCTCGTTCCGCACTGCCAAGGCGCTGAAGCTGAACCCGGGCAGCACCTTTGATATAGACACGTTCAAATGGCACAATTCTGCTCCGTTCGAGTGGCACTCACGGCAGTTGCTGGATCTCGGACTGATGGAACCGGGGCAGTGGTTTTGAGCAATTGATCCGGGCGTGGAGTAGATGTCGCATACTGCGGTCAGTTTGAATGGCATATTTTAGAGATACGCGACAGTTCATTGTTCTGAACTTGCCTGAAACTCAGGTCTGCAACCGGAAAGGCTTCGGATGAACAACCTTACGACCGCGCCGGTGCTGAAGACTGAACGGTTGCTTCTGCGTGGTCCCGAACGGGGCGATCTACCGGAATTCACCCGGTTCATGACCAGTGCCCCGTCGATGCAATCGCAGGGCGAGACGGTTACGGCGGAACAGGCCTGGTTCGGATTTCTGACCGGCATTGGGCATTGGCGTTGGCACGGCTTTGGCTTTTTTACTGTTGTTGATCAAAAGACGGGGCAGCCCGTTGGTCGGGTGGGCCTGATCAAGCATTCGAACTGGCCGGGAATCGAGTTGGCATGGCATCTGTTCGAAGGGGCAGAGGGAAAAGGCTTTGCCACCGAAGCTGCGTTGGCCGTCAAGACATGGGCCCGGGAGGAACTGGGGTTGGATCAGCTCTACAGTTACATTGACTGTGACAATGCGCGTTCAAAGGCTGTTGCAAAGAGGCTTGGCGCTGTCACGGATGGAACGCGGGCCCCGCATGAGCCAGAGGCCGAAGTTTGGGTTCACGCAATGGACGGCGGGTGAGGCATTGCGCATCCGCAATCCGGGTTTTCTTTGATGAATTGTTCACACTAGGCGACAGCGTCCGGGATAATATCTTTCCAAGCAAACTTGCCGGGGTTTTCCGGATCATCCCGTCATAGGGACCCATTCGGGGACAAAAATGTGTTTGGCAGCCCCGAAGGGCTGCCAATCCTTAGAGCGACATTGAGACAAAGCGCGCCGCGCCCAAGCGTTGTTCAGCTCACCTTGCGCCGCCGACGCAACACAGTGCCCGCACCCAGTGCCGAAAGCAGCAAGAGCGCTCCGGCCGGGAGAGGGACCGGCGCAACCGGGCCGGAATTGTCGAAGGTCAGCGAAATGTCGTCGAGGCCATAATCGTTCCCGCCGAAACCCACGCTTTGTTCGACAAAGGCGAGCGCAAAGGTACCCGATGCCGCTGCGGTGAAGGTCGCGCCAAATGACAGAAAGTTTGCGCTGGCAGGCGCAAGCGCGTTAAGGATTTCCGTGCCGCCGAACTGGACGGACAACTGCCCGACGGGCGTGGGCTGCAAGGAAGTGCCGCCCAGCAGGAACGACAGGAAATACTCAACCCCGCCAACCACGGTGATGTCCTGTTCCCAGACCGTCGGCAATGCGCCAGCGACGTTGCCACCATTCACAGCCAGGAACGCGCTGCCCGAACTGGGGGCAAGCCCGAAATAGGTGGTGGTCATCACAGACACGCTCGCCAATCCCGGCGTTGCGCCGTTGGCATTGGTAAAGTCCGTGGAAAAGCCGGTGTTTCCGGCCTCAAAGCCGCCATTCACAACCAGTTCGACCGGGGCGGCAGACGAGGCCGATGCGATTGAGAGTGTCGCGGTCAGAAACGTCGCGTTGCAGAGCAGTTTCAAATTTTTCAAAAACACTATTTGTCCGTCCTAACATTGTTCTCGCTATCGTGCTCAACGGCACGGCAGGGACTATGAAAAGGGCAACTCCAACCGGTCAATTCAATTTCTTTTCCCTTTGCAAAACGAAAATCGATACGTGCAACTTTTGCGAGATCATTGGGATGAGGTTTGAGGGGTGACGTCGAAAATTCTTTCAAAACAAAAGATTATACACCCCTGCAGGTTGAGCCTATGGCAAGACAACCCCTGTTTCTTTGCAAAATGAAAAGACGGGCGACGGCGGTGTTTGCCGCAAGCCGTGCGGCATCTGCCGTTTGGAGATAAAGGCGCGAATCGCGATCACGAACGACGCGCGGGATCGGGGACCGCTGCGGATGAGACGGGCAGCGCCGTTCGGAACTGATTCAAGCCCGCCAAGAAAACAGGCCACCGATCGAGCGCTCGCAAACCGTCGAAGCAACCTGATTGTGAACACAGTTTATTTCTGTCTCTGCAAAATGCCGCTAGTGTCGCGCGAAATTATACGGTGAGCATTTATGAACCTGCGAGATTTGGAATATGCGGCAGCGGTCGCGAAACTGGGAAGCTTCAGCGGGGCCGCCGATATCTGTCACGTGTCCCAGCCCGCCCTGTCCAACCAAATCCGCAAGCTAGAAAAAGAACTGGGTATGGACCTGTTCATTCGCATGAGTGGTGAAACACGGCTGACCGCCTTTGGCCAGCGGGTCGTCGCCATCGCCGAAGAGATGCTGGTGGGCGCGCAACGGATCAAGGACGCCGCAACCGAATTTCGCGACCCCGAAGCGGTGCCGTTTCATATCGGTCTCACGCCGACACTCGCCCCTTATCTGACCAAGTATTTCTCGGAACTGTTCAGCGAGCTGTTTCCGGGCATGCGGGTCACGATGATCGAGGACCTGCCGCAAAACATGCTGCAACAGGTCGAGGATCACACGTTGGATGTGGCGCTTGTTGCGCAACTCAACCACAATCCGACACTGGATTTCACCTCGATCTGGTCCGAGCCTTTGTACCTGGCAGTGCGCAACGGACATCCGCTGGTAACGCTGACCTCCATCCGCCCCGAAGAGGTGCCGGAGCATGATTTCATCCGCTTGCCCCATTCGTTCGGCTATGCGTTGGAGGATCGCCTGCCCACCCCGGACCGGCAGGCGCGCGCAACCAAACGCTTTGATCTGACAGCCCTGCGGTTCGAAACCATTTGCCGCCACATCTGCCATTCGGACGATTGCACGATTGTGTCGGCCCTTGCGGCGGAACAATTCCGCCAGGATGCGTGGCCCTTGTCCTTCATCCCTTTTGAGGCGCCCGGCAATCTGCGCAACCTGGGTGCTGCGTCGCGCAAGAACTGTCCGCGCAAACCGTTGCTCGCCAAGATTGGCGCCTACATCCAGCGCAACCCACCCGAAGGGGTCACGCCTACATTCGAGGCGTGACACTCGGCTCATTCGATGAACGTCCGCGCAAGGCGATCGCTCAGCGGTTGGGCCAGATAGCTGATGACCGTGCGCTCACCGGTGTTGACGAACAGATCGGCGGGCATGCCGGGCACCAGATCCAGTGCCGCGATGTCCTCGGTCTGCTCGCGGTCCAACTTGACCCGCGCAACATAATAGAACTCGCCCGTTCGGTCGTCTTCGAGGCTGTCAGCCGAGATGTTGACAATGCGCCCCTGCGCCTCGGGCACCTCGCCCTGATCAAAAGCAGACAGGCGTACGCGCGATGACTGACCGACATACAGCTTTTCGATGTCTGCCGTGTTCACCCGCGCCTCAACGATCAAGGGCTGGTCCACGGGAACAATGTCGAGGATCGGCATGCCGGGACGCACAACGCCGCCGGCTGTAAAGACGGTCATTTCCACAACGCGCCCGCTGACCGGTGCGGTGATCGCCACGCGCTTCAGCCGCTCGGTTGCGCCGACATATTGCGGCGCCAAAGATGCAAGCGCAGCCTCGACCTGCGCAAGTTCTCCCGACAGGGTCTGGTCACGCAGGGTTTGTGTGCCGACAGCCGCCAGACGCAATTCGTTGATCTGGTTGCGGGCCTGGGTTTCCTGGGTGGCGAGCGTGGCGTCGACCCCATGCAAGCGCTCGACCTCGACCCGGCGCGCATTCACGCGCACAACCGCGACAAGGCCCTTGTCGAGCAAGGTCTGCAAATTGGCCAGTTCCTGCAAGGTGATCTCCAACTGACGGGTGTTAGAATCCCGTTGCGCTTGCAGACCGCCCACTTGATCCTCAAGATTGTCAACCCGTTGTTCCATCAACGCTTTTTCAGCGACGCGCGAGCGATGCTCGACATCAAAGAGCAGTTTTTGGGTGGCATAAGCTGCCGCCCAGTCAGCTTGCTCCATCGCCACCGACAAGGTGGCTGCAACCGCTCCTTCGCTGAAATCAGCGCTGCCCTGCAACTGCGCCAGCAAACGCGCGCGGCGCACCATCAGATCACTCAACTGGCTTTTGATCACGTCCAGATCAACGCCCAGATCGGTGCTGTCGAGTTCGAGCAGTGTCTGCCCCGCCTCGACCAGATCACCATTGCTGACGGCGATGGTGCGTACGATGCCGCCATCCAGATGCTCAACCGTCTTG
The DNA here is from genome assembly GCF_947503045.1 of uncultured Tateyamaria sp. GTDB lineage: Bacteria > Pseudomonadota > Alphaproteobacteria > Rhodobacterales > Rhodobacteraceae > Tateyamaria. The sequence continues at coordinate 245,085 of NZ_CANNCF010000005.1, read as the reverse complement.
CGGTTGCCTTCGACCACGAACGAGGCCGGGGCGACCACTGCACCATCGAGTTTCGAGGCCGTGGCCCAATAGGCTGATCCACCGATGAAGCAGGCCACGACGAACAGGCCGAAAAAGATGAAGCCTTTGATGCCGGATCCTGCGGTCTTGGTTTGAATGCGGTTGTAATCTTCAAGCCGCAGAACAGCTTGTGTGGACGGGGCGGTGCGTTCGGGCGTCATTGGACAGCTCCTTTTTCCATACGTGGTTGCGGCGTGCGCGCGGCCAATTGCGAGGCAGGTTTCTGGGCGACCTCGCCGGGTTTGCGCGGGCGCAAGATGTCTTCCTTGTTGCCAAAGCCGGTCTGCGTGCCCTTGCCGAGGGTCAGCACCTTGTTGACCGCTTCCAGCGTGCTGGGACGGTGGGTCATCACAAAGGTGATGGCCCCGCGCGCACTGGCCGCGCGGATCGCGTTGCGCAGGGCCAACTCGCCTTGCCCGTCGAGGTCCGAATTCGGCTCGTCCAGAACCAGCAGGAACGGATCGTCATAAAGCGCGCGCGCCAGCGCGATCCGTTGGCGTTGACCACCCGACAGGTGAAAACCGCTGCCAATCTCGGTTGCGTAGCCATCCGGCAGACCGCTGATCAACCCGTGCACGTCTGCGGCCATGGCGGCCGCCAGCACTTTGCCGTCGTCGATTGAGGTGGAAAACCGCGCGATGTTTTCGCGGATGGTGCCGTCAAACAGCTGCACATCCTGCGGCAGATAGCCGACCAGTTGGCCAAGTTCCTCAGGTTCCCACTTGTCCATGGGTGTCCCGTCAAGGCGAATGGCCCCACGTTGCGGCATCCACACACCGGCCAGCATGCGCGCCAGTGTCGACTTGCCAGAACCGCTGTGACCGATCACGGCCACCACGTCGCCAGCGGACAGGGCAAACCCGATCCCGCTGATGGTCGCGTTCTTGGCCAGCGGTGGTCCGGCCTGCGCGATCGCTGCGTGCAGCGAGATTTGCGGGCGCGGCATCGACAAGCGCTTTTCGGGCTGGGGATAAGTTTCGGACAGGGTGCGCAAGGATTTGTAGGACCCCCGCGCTGCCAGAAACGTCCGCCACTGACCGATCAGCTGGTCGATGGGCGCGAGGGCGCGGGACAGCAGGATAGTGGCGGCGATCATCACACCAGCCGTCGCATCGCCGACCACAGCCAGGGCGGCACCAAGGCCCAGCATGGCGGATTGCAGCGCCATGCGGATGGTTTTGGACACCACCGAAAAGCTCGCGATGCGGTCGGCCACGCGGGTTTTCAGGTGGTGGGCATCATGTTGCAGAGCCGTCCAGCGACGGGCGAGATCACCAGTCATACCCATCGAGTGGACAAGCTCTGCGTTCTGTTCACTTGCGGTGAACAAACTGTCGGACCTGGCGCGCGCTTGCGAGGCGTCTTGCATGACGTCGGCAGAGCGTGCGTTGTTGATCAGGGCCATAATTGTCAAAACCAGCGCGCCCGCGAGGCCAAGCGCGCCGAGATAGGGGTGCAGCATGTAAAGCACCCCAAGATAAAGCGGGATCCAGGGCGCATCGAAAAAGGCGATCAGCGTTGGTCCTGAGATAAAGTCGCGCAGACCGTTCACGTCGGCAGCGGGGTTTTCGGCCTTGGGGCTGTCTTGCACACGGCGTCGTATGGCCGATTGCAGGATGGGGGCGCCAATGGTCAGTTCAAACCGTGCGCCTAGGCGGCCAAGGATGCGCATGCGGATCAGATCCAGCAGGCCGGTGACGACAAAAACGCCACCCAGCAGGATGCTGAGGGCAATCAAAGTGTCCAGATTCTGGCTGGTCAGGACGCGGTCATAGACCTGCAGCATGTAAAGCGGGCCTGCGAGCATGAGAACGTTCAAAATCAGGCTGAAGAAGCCGATGGCGGAAAATCCGGGACGCAGGGCGTTCCATGCGGATTTGACGGAGGATTTTTTCTGAAACATGGGGGTGATCTCTTTGTCAGGGTGAAGAGGTGGCGACATATGCCGCCACCCCGGTGTGTTTCGATCAGGCGATGAAATCGTCGTCGGTCAGGTCTGTGCTGTTGACCCCTTCAAGGCGCACAGAAGCGTCCGAAGAGAAGGTCAGCACCGCGTCGTTTCCGTCCTGGGTGATCTGCGCGCTTTCCGCGAAATCCGGCCCAAAGTCGGAAAAGTCCAACCGGTCCACGCCAACTTCGAAGTCTCCGATAGTGTCGTTGCCAAAGAACCCTTCGAAAGTGAACGTGTCAGACCCTTCGCCGCCCAGCAGCAGGTCGTCGCCGCCCTGACCGTTCAGCAGGTCATCGCCGTCTTCACCGCTCAGGGTGTTGGACTGGTCCGAGCCGACAATGATGTCACCATCGTCCGATCCGATCACGTTCTCGATCGAGCTGAGCACGTCGACTTCGATCTGGTTGTCGATGACATCCGGACCGACAACGCCTGTGGGCGCATTGGCATCGAGGATCCCACCGGCATCCACCAACGTGTCCTGCAGGATTGGGCCGTTCACACCAGCAGGTGCGTTGTGAACGTGGATGGCTGACACGCCACCTGCACCCGGTGTCTGCAGGTCCGCCTCGTTCAGCCCCACAACGCTCAGTTCGGAGGAGTAGATCGCCTCGCCCTGTTCGTTGAAGGTGATGGTGAGGGAGCCTTCGCCTGTGGCTGCACTGTCGGAGGTTGGGCCGGGTTCCTGGCTCGCATCCAGCGATCCTGCAAGCTCGATCACCCGGTCATGGCCTGTCCCGGTGTCGCTGACGATACTCAGCTGACCGCGAATTTCACCGCCCAAGAAGTCACTTGTGTGGATGTTGAAGTAGAGGTTACCCGCTTCGGCCGCTGCGACAAATGCCGCACCATCGCTCACAACCTGATCCGTGACCGACACGTTGAAACCTGTGTCGCGGGTCGCTGTGCCGTTGCCGTTGGGACCAAGGTTGACGTTCACCGCCACATCCAGATCAGAGAAATCTGCCGTGTCGACACCGTCGCCGCCTTCGATGAAGTCATTGCCGAGGCCGCCGACAATCACGTTGTCGCCGCTCCCTGCAATCAGGACATCATCACCTGCGCCGCCATCGACGACACCGTTGATCTGACCGAGGTCCACAACGATGTCGTCTCCGGCACCAAGTAACACATTACCATTTACCACACCTTCGTCATCATTGACGAAAGTCACGTCGCCTGCATCGGTCGCGTCGATGGCGTTCACCGAGCCGGTGATTTCGCCCTCGTTGATGATCGCGCCCAGCAGGTTCAACCCACCATCGATCCGGATACCAGCGGCGGCATCGCTGTCCGAAGACCCGGCGATAACGCCTTCGTTCTGGACCAGACCGGCAAAATTCGCGTCTTCCTGATTGCTGAAGAGACGCAGGCCGTCACCGACCGTGTTGCCGTCAACCGCGTCTCCGCGCCCTTGCAGGATACCTTCGTTGAAGATGGACGCCGATACGACATCACCCGCCACATCACCGGTTTGCAACGACACAGCAGAACCGTTGTTGCCGATGCCCGCATCAACGAGGCCGGTGTTTGTGAATGTGTAGTCGTCCGCCGTGCCATCCGCATAGACGGTCCCGTTGCGCTGGTCGCCGGTGCCAAGGATGGTGCCTGCGTTCTCAACCGAGAGGCCGGTGCCATCAATGTTCAGCGCCCGGCTGTCCGAAGACACGAGGCCCGTGTTGACGAAAGAACCACCCGAGTGATCGCCGGTGCCAAAGTACACACCGTTCTGAACACCTGCGATGGTGCCTTCGTTGCTCAGCGTGCCTTGGAAGTTCACACCGTTCACGACGCGCAGACCGGCCACGGTGCCGTTGGCCCCTTCGGACAGGATCTCGCCTGTGTTGGTGATCGTGGCATCGGTTGTGCCGGAGTTGCCGACATTGCCGATGCGCACACCGTCACCCGCAAGCGGCGTTCCGGCAGCGGCATTGCCACGGCCCTGGATCGTGCCCGAGTTGTCCAGTGTGAACGTGTTGGCCCCGTCTGCGGCGCCGCCGATCTCGACACCAAAACCGGAGCCCTGGTTGCCTTCACCAGCATCGATTGTGCCGCTGGCGATGTTGGTGACAGAAAAGTCGTCAGCCGTACCATCTGCATAGACGGTGCCGTTGCGCTGGTCGGCGGTGCCGAGGATGTCGCCGCCGTTCAGCAGGTCAACGCCCGTGCCGTCGATGTTCACAGCGCGGCTGTCCGACTGGATCGTGCCAAAGTTCAGCACATCCAGATCATGCTCAGCTTCGCCGATGTAAAGGCCGTTGCGCACGCCTTCGATTGTACCGGTCGACGTGTTGAGGATGCGGCCTTCGGCGGCAACACCATCCGCGATCCGGACACCGCCTGCGGTGCCCTGGTTGCTTTCCGATGAGATCAGACCGCTGTTGACGATGTCGGTGTCCGACACAGTGCCGTCAGCGCCGTTGTTGATGCGAATGCCGTCGCCCGCGCCGCCCGTATTGGCCGCTTCCTGGCCACGGCCCTGAATGGTTGCGCCAAAGCCGTTGAAGATGGTGTTGGAAACAACGTCGCCTTCTTCGTCGCCAACCTGCAGCGAGATACCCGCGCCGCTATTCCCCTCGCCTGCGTCGATCGTGCCGCCGGAAAAGTTCGAGATGCTGACATCTTCGGCTGTCGCGTTGGTATAGATCGTGCCGTTGCGCTGGTCATCGGTGCCGATGATGTCGCCAAAGTTGCGAACGCTGATGCCCTCGCCTTCGATCTCAACGGCGCGGCTGTCGGACGAGATGACACCGCCACGGAAGTTGTCGAGTGTGCCGGAGCTGTCCGACCCGCTGAATTCGACGCCGTTCAATTCGCCAGCGATGCTGCCAAAGTTGCGGATGTCGGCGCTGGAGCCGTCAGTGACTTCGATACCGGTGGCCGCGGCGCCATTGGCGTCGATGCTGCCCGAGCGGAAGTTAAAGACCTGAACGTCTTCGGCCTCGACCGACACGGCAGAGGCCGCGTCATTGGTTTCGACCTGACCAAAGTTCAGGAACCGGGCCAGATCGTTGTTCAGGATAAAGGCCGGTGTGTTGTCGACCACAACGCTTTGGAAAAAGCCGTTGGTCAGGGTTTGTCCGTCGCGGACGGTTTCCTGGGCCAGTGACGAGGATGTCAGCAGTCTGGCGCGCAGGCTGGAGAGGATTTCGGATAGCATAGCGAGACTCCGCAAGTGATTAATGCATGGCGAAGATCAAACCGTGGTGCTGGTCTCTCCGCCGTTTCATCAATTGTGGATGCCCCTGTTTATTGGAAATTCCTGCTTTGAATGAGGGCGATAACCTTTGGAAATACTCACGGGGTGCGTGACAATTGTGAGGGCGTGCACCCTGAAAACCAGCGGTTCTTGCGCGCGGCGGCGCAGCGGAGATTTCATTCGATGACGCGCTTTCACGAAAGTGTTGGCGAACTTGAGCAGGGCAAGCGCGTTTTCTGTGGCTCAGGGGCGTGCGGGAGTGGGTCATGGCAGCGCCGCATAACGCTGTGCGGCGGGGTGAAACCCCGCCCTACCGGCGAACCATAGGTTTGAGTCGGAGGTCTGCGCGGCGCCTGAACATCTACATGGTTATCGAACGCTCAAACCGAAACGCCAACTGGTCACGCGTACCTGCACAATCTCACCGCAAGATCGGGAACCAGTCCTCGCGCAGCCGTTGGCCCTGCACCATCCCATGCCCCGGAAAGGGCGGCGATGTTGGGCCGGGCCGCGTCACAAAGCGCGCATCATCGCCCACCAATCGAAGCGAGAACGCGCGCCGCCGCGCGTCGCTTTGATTGCCGCGCGCACCGTGCAGGGTGCGAAAGTGGAAGGCAACAGTGTCACCCGGCTCCATCTCGTATTCCACAATCCGCATGCCCTCGGCCTCAGGGTCGGGCACAGGCATGTAGTCGCCTTCAAAGAACGCCTCTTCGGACACCCAGCGGGTCGGCACCACATCCTTTTCCCACAGATGCGAGCCGGCAACGCAACGTAAAGAGGCCGCGTGCACCGGATCAAGCGGCGACCAGAAGCTGATCGTGTGTTGCCCTTCCACGAAATAATAGGGCGCGTCCTGATGCCAGGGGGTGGCCATGGACGTGCCCGGTTCTTTCACCAGCACGTGGTCATGGAACATCTGCACGGATTGCGACCCCATCAGGGTCGCTGCCACCTCGGCCACGCGCGGATCATGCACGGTAGGGTGAAATTCGGGGATGCGCTGCCAGTTGCAGTAGTCGTCAAAAAACAGACCCGTATCGCCGGGCCGGTCATTGGTCGAAGCATAGGGGCCGGGCTCGGCCATGTTGCGCGCGATACCGGCGCGCAGGCTGTCGATGTGATCGGCAAACAGACCCTTGATCAGAACAACGCCGTCCGCCTGGTAACGCGCCGCGTCCTCATCCGTGACGCGGACCAAGGGCTCAGCCCTTGCGGCGCAGGCGGATCACCACGTCGACAGAGGCGATTTCAGCGCCATCAGGTGCGTCGGGCAATTGTGCGATCACCAACTGGTCCGATGGGGCGTCCGTCAGCTTGGCCTCGTCTTCCCAGAAGAAATGGGGGTGATCGTGGGTGTTGGTGTCAAAGTAGCTTTTGGAACCGTCCACCATGACTTCCTGCATCAGCCCCGCATCGCAGAAGGCGCGCAGGGTGTTGTAGACCGTGGCAAGGGACACGCCGTCGCCTTGCGCCTTGGCGGCCTCGAACAGGCTTTCGGCGGTGACATGGCGGTGCTGACCGTCACCAATCAAGAGCGCGGCAAGGGTCACCCGCTGGCGTGTGGGACGCAGACCTGCGCCTGCCAGCCATGTGGTTCCGACCTCGTGTTGATCCAGTGCCATCGTCATCCTCAACTCTTCGCATAAGCATATAAGGGCGCATGCCCGTGAAATTCAATTGGAAAACGGGTCTCGTTCATTATGCCACAGGCGTGTGACCGCCCTGCCCCGCGCCCTTGCGCACGCAGTCTGCACGGTGCTAGACCGAGCCGGACCCGGCCTGCCGGACAGATGCGCGAAGACAAGAGGCCAAGAATGGCAGACTACCCGACGAGCTTTGACAAAGAGGGCTTGCTGAAATGTGCACGCGGAGAGCTGTTCGGCCCCGGTAACGCACAATTGCCCGCCCCTCCGATGCTGATGATGGACCGTATCACCGATGTGTCCGGTGACGGCGGCGCCCACGGCAAAGGCCACATCACAGCTGAATTCGACATCACTCCCGATCTGTGGTTTTTCGACTGCCACTTTCCCGGCAACCCGATCATGCCCGGCTGTTTGGGTCTGGATGGGCTGTGGCAGCTGACCGGGTTCAACCTCGGCTGGCGCGGCTGGCAGGGGCGCGGCTATGCGCTGGGTGTGGGCGAGGTCAAGCTGAAGGGCATGGTGCGCCCGGACCGCAAGATGCTGACCTACAAAATCGACTTCACCAAAGCCATCCAGACCCGCCGCCTGACCATGGGCGTCGCCGACGGCATCGTCGAGGCGGACGGCGAAGTGATCTATGAAGTCAAGGATATGAAGGTCGCGCTGAGCGAAAGCTGAGACTGACTGCTTTGTCTGCTGGACAAGGCGAACCGGATTTTGGATATTCTACTGTTCCTGAGCAACGCTTGGGATGTGGCTGATAGCATCGGCGTCTGTTTTCGCCACCTTTCACGACGTCTGCGCAAATGTTTCCAGGTAGGTGGGCAACTGACGCTGAGGGTCTGAGGAAGGGCCAAGTAAGGTTGAGGTCCACGCCTCGATCTCGTGCTGCACGATATTCATTTCCCATACGCAGCCAACGATTTCGTCCACGCCATCGTTGAACAGGGTGGGCGCGTCCCACTGCGCCTTGATCTGGCACGCCCGCGCCAGCACGCTGCCCCACTGCCAGTAGAAAATCGGCGAGACCACCGCAGTTTCGGCAAAGTGTATGACCTGAAACCCAACGCCGTGGTTTCCTGTCCCGTTTGCCAAGGACCCGGCCTCGGGCAAACGTTTCAGGGCTTCGGCGGTTGCCGCAGCGGCCACGTCCGCATCAAACTGCCTACCCTCTGCAAGGATCGCATACCGTTTCAGATGCCAGCCCTGATCAACAGCCGGTTCCAGAGGCAAGACATCGCGCTCTTTGAACGGTTTGAGGTGTTCCATTCCGAACTCTTAGGCCATGGCTGAGACGTTGGCCACTTCTACGGCGTTCAGAAGAGCAATAAGATCCGTCGCGACATGTACGGTCGGTGATTGGCGCAGTCGGACAAACCACAAAAAATCGTCACTCGGCAGGCTGCGCGCGGGGCTTGGTCCAATCCATCACGATCCGCGTTGCAAGCATCCCAGCAATCAGTGCCGCCACAAAGACAATCACCCGGCTGTCCAGCGTACCAAGGGCTGGCAGCGCACCGCCCGGGCAGAACCCGGCAATGCCCCAGCCGACTCCGAATATGCCCGCGCCAGCCACGAGCCGCCCGTCCAGTTGCCGATTTGTCGGCACATCAAAGGTGGGCTCGTAAATCGGCGCAGGCCGTTGCATCACCAACCTGTAGCCGATGAAGGTGACGATCAACGCTCCGCCCATCACAAAGGCAAGGCTGGGGTCCCAACGGCCCGCCACATCAAAAAAATTGATCACCTTGGCAGGGTTGGCCATGCCGGACATCGCAATCCCGGTGCCAAACAGCGCGCCGGTCAGAAAGGTCAGAAATGTGCGCATGCTTATCCTCCCCACAGATGGCGGATCACGTAGACCGTCAGCCCCGTGCTCAGCATGAAGGTGGCCGTTGCCGCGAATGAACGGGGCGACAGGCGCGCCATGCCGCAGACCCCGTGACCCGAAGTACAACCGCTGCCCAAGGTTACGCCGACGCCGACCAGACATCCGCCGACAACCAGCAGCGGCGTGGAGGACGGGACATCGATCACAGGCAACGCGCCTGTCAGTGCGCGAAAGATCCACGGCCCGGTGAACATGCCTGCCAGCAGGGCTGCGCGCCATGTCCAGTCGTATCGGCTCGCGGGCCAAATCACGCCCGCCAGGACGCCCGTCGCCCCCATGATACGCCCGCGCAACAGCATCAGGCACACGGCGGCCAGACCGATAAGAACACCCCCCGCCAGGGAGGCCAGTGGTGTAAATGATGTCTCCATCACTCAGAGCTTGCAGGTGGAGATACCGACGATCCGGTAGAGCGGGCAAAACCGGACCAGCGCGGTCAGAACAAGGATCGCACCGACGCCCATGCTGCCATAGGCCAGCGCACCGCTGGACCAGATGGCGGGCATGTTCAACAGGGGCAAAACGATCAGCACAAGGCCTAGGATGGCTCTGATCAGGCGGTCGGGGCGTCCGAGATTGGCAATCATGTTTGGGTCCTTTCCTCTTTTTCAGTTGCATGTTGCGCCAAAGCGGACCAGCCCGTCTGTGATAATGTCACACCGTAGGCCGCGCATTCATGGCGCGTTTGACAAACGTTCGATCGCTGCGGCTTCACGCAACTCAATTGCGCCACGGCTGAGAGCCACCCAACCGCGCCGCTCGAACTCCTTCAACTGGCGCGAAATCACCTCTCGCGCTGTGCCCAATTCGACCGCCAACTGCTGGTGCGTGAGGTGCAGCGTATTGTCCGCATCCTGCAATTCGAGCAATTTTTGAGCCACGCGGATGTCCATGCGTTTGAACGCGATCTCTTCGATCACCATGAACAGATCGGTGATCCGTTTCGAATACGCCTCAAAGACAAAGGCGCGGAACGCCTTGGACACGGACATCAATTCGTCAAAGGTGTCGCGCGGGATCAGGACAGCTTCGACATCCGTCTCGGCGATGCCTTCGGCCGAATAATCCTCGAACGCCAGCAAGCAGGCCGTGGTCAGAACACAGCTTTCGCCAGCATGCACGCGGTAGAGCACAATCTCGCGACCCGCCTCCGAAAGCTGCTGCACGCGCACCGTGCCGGATACCAGAAGCAACAGGTTTTCAGCCGGATGCCCGGGCCCGAATATCGCCACACCTTTGTTGACGGACGCCATCACCGCGCGTTTGTCGAGCAGGTCAGAGACTTCAGCGGACAGACCCGCAAGGCCAGGAAAGTGATGCCGCCATGTGAAATCAGTGAGCATGTCTTGATCCTCGTTGTCGGTGACTTTGCGCGCAATCGGGAGGTGTTGATTGATCTTTATCAAAGGGTCGCACCGTTCCCTGGGCCAAGGTTTGGATGGCAAAAACGAAAGGTCGACCCATGCCCAACACGTCCCCTGATACCTGCGTTGCCTTTTACTCACGCTCTGGTCATTCCAAGCGTCTGGCCACCAAACTGGCCGAGAAATTGAAGGCCGAACAGGTGGAAATCACCGCACCGGCCTATGAGGGGCGGATTTTCGGCTACATGCGCGCAGGTTACGACAGCTTGCGGCAAAACTGCGTGCTTGGGCCGCAATTCTTTTCCACGCTCACCACGTATCGCCATGTCATTCTGGTGGGGCCGGTCTGGACCTCCTACCCTGCCGTGCCGCTGCGCGCCCTGCTGCGGGCGGGCACCAATTTGCCGCAGGCCGTGTCCCTGTTCCTGACCTCGGGCGCGCATTCCCCACCGGAAAAGGCCTACGAAGTTGGCGCATCCGACCTTGGGCGTCCCTTTGTCGCCACTGCCACCTTGCCGAATTCGGCCGAAGGCACCGGAGTGGAGGGCCACACAATTGCGGCGTTTCTATCTGAGCTGGAGGCGCCGGACGCAAAGGCCGTCTAAAATTGAGATCAATCAATTGGCCGCCTGCGACGGCCTCTAAGGGAGGGTGCGACAGGAGAAATTTGTGTCCGACGTTATTTTCAGAACCCAAGGCATCACCAAGGTCTATGACACCGGCGAGGTGAAGGTGTTCGCCTTGGCCGGTGTCGATCTGGAACTCTACAAGGGTGAGTTGGCCGTTTTGCTTGGCCCCTCGGGCAGTGGAAAATCCACCCTTCTGAACATCCTTGGCGGTCTGGATCATGCCACCGATGGGCGTGTCTGGTTTGACGACATTGAACTGACCGATTTGCCCGACCGCGGGCTAACGAAATACCGGCGCGATCACGTCGGCTTCGTGTTCCAGTTCTACAATCTCGTGCCCAGTCTGACCGCGCGGGAAAACGTGCAACTGGTCACCGATGTGGCCCCCAATCCGATGCCCGCCGAAGAGGCGCTGAACCTCGTCGGGCTTGGCAAGCGGATGGACCACTTTCCATCCGAGATGTCTGGCGGCGAGCAACAGCGCGTTGCCATCGCGCGCGCCATTGCCAAGCGCCCGCAAATCCTGCTGTGCGATGAACCCACGGGCGCGCTCGACAGCACCACGGGCGTGCAGGTGCTGGAGGTGCTGCGCGACATCAACGAACGCTTTGGCACGACCACGGTCGTCATCACCCACAACGCCGAAATCCAGCGCATGGCGCATCGGGTGATCTTTTTTCAGGACGGCAAGATCAGCGAAGTCCGTGAGAACGAGACGCGCCTCGCCCCATCCGAGATTGTCTGGTGAGCGGGATGCAGGCCATAGACCGTAAATTGCTGCGCGATTTCAAGCGATTGTGGATACAGGCGCTTGCCATTGCGCTGGTCCTGGCATGTGGTGTGGCAATCTTGCTGACCTCTGTAGGTATGTACACCGCGCTTTCGGAAACGCGCACCGCCTATTACGAGCGCAACCGATTTGCGGACGTCTTTGCCGTGGCCCGACGCGCGCCCTTGTCCCTTCTGTCGGAAATTGCTCAGATCGATGGGGTGCTGGGCGTTGAGGCGCGGATATCGGGCGAAGCGATCCTTGATATCCCGGGCCGTACGCGCACAGCCGTGGGGCACATCCTGTCCTATCCCGAAACCGCTGATCCTGTGCTGAATGTTCCTCTGCTGGTCTCGGGTCGGTTTCCCGATCCGCTCAGCACGGACGAGATTGTGGTGAACGCTCCCTTTGCGCAGGCCAACGGGTTTGTTGAGGGTGACAGTTTCAGCGCCAATTTGCGTGGCCAGAAACGCGAGTTGACCATTGTCGGCACCGTGTTGTCGCCCGAATTCATCTACACCATCGGCCCAGGCGCGATGATGCCCGACAATGCAGTGTTCGGGATCATCTGGATGCCCGAACGCGCGGCGGCGGCGGCCTATGACATGACCGGGGCCTTCAACGACGTTTCGCTGTCACTGGCTGCGGGGATGCAGACGGCCCCGGCGATTGATGCGCTTGATACCCTGCTGGAACCGTTCGGAGGCCTTGGTGCCTATGACCGATCCACACATCAGTCTGACGCCTTTCTGGATGCCGAGATCGATCAGCTCAAGGGCATGGCCGCGATCCTGCCACCGATCTTTTTTGGCATCTCGGCGTTTCTGGTCAGCATGGTCATGGGCCGGATCATCGCGCTGGAACGCAGCGAGATCGGCCTGCTCAAGGCCATCGGCTATTCCAACACCGAGATCTGCCTGCACTTCCTGATGCTGGCCGGGCTGATCGCCGTTGTCGGCGTTGGCGTCGGATGGATCGCAGGCACGATACTTGCCCGCGATACGGCGGCCCAATACGCAGAATTCTTCAATTTTCCATTCGTGATTTTTCGAGTGTCCTATTGGGTCTACGCCGCTGCGGGTCTGGTCGGGTTGTTCACCACCAGCCTTGGCGCGGCCCAGGCGGCCCTCAAGGCGGCCAAACTTGCCCCTGCGATCGCGATGCAGCCCCCGGCCCCGCCCCGATTCAAACGCTCGTTCATTGATGTGGCAATGGCGCGGATGCGGCTGGCGCAATCCACCGTGATGATCCTGCGTTCCTTGCTGCGCTGGCCACTGCGCAGTTTTCTGACATCGTTGGGTCTGGCCCTCGCGGTGGCGTCGGTGATTGCGGCCACGTTCATCAATGATGCATTGGATGAAATCGTCGATCTGGCGTTTTATCAAACCAACCGGCAGGACGTGATGGTGCTGTTTGCGCAGGACGTGCCCGAGGCCGCCGTGGAAAACGTGCGCCACTTGCCCGGCGTTTTGCAAACAGAAGGCCAACAAGCTCACGCTGCCATACTGCGCCACGGTCACCGCACCAAACGCACAGCCGTCGAATCCCGCCGCCCCGGCAACGATCTGAGCCGGGTGCTGGATGCAGACGGCCGCCGAATCGATGTCCCGCCCGGTGGGATTGTCCTGTCCTATCGTTTGGCCGCGCATCTGGACGTGCAGGCCGGTGACAGCATCGAGGTCGAATTCCTGAGCGGTCGTCGCGAGACTTTTGCGTTGCGGGTGGTGGACCTGGTCGAACTGCGTTTCGGGCTAGGGGCCTATATGGACTTTGAGTCCATGAACGCGATGTTTCGACAGGCGCCGCGCGTCTCGATCGTGAACGTCACTCTGGATGACACCCGGATCGAAGCACTGCATGCAGCGATCAAGGACACACCGGAGATCAGCGGCCTCGTCGAGATGAACGAGAACCGCCAGTCCTTTCAGGATACGGTTGAGCAGAACATCGTGGTGATGAACACGATCTACATCGGTATTGCCGTGCTGATCACCGTTGGTGTGTCCTACAACGCAGCCCGCATCCAGTTGTCCGAGCGCGCGCGGGAACTGGCCAGCCTGCGCATCCTTGGCTTTGGCCGTGGCGAGGTCAGCTACATTCTGATCGGAGAGATGATGCTGATCGCCCTGATCGCGCAACCCTTTGGCTGGCTGATCGGTGCCTGGATCGCGCAGCTGATGTCCACCAGTTTCACCAGTGACCTCTATAGCATCCCGCTGGTGCTCAGGCCTGCAACCTTCACAACTGCCAGTCTTGTCGTGCTGTGCGCCGCCTTTGTCTCGGTGATGATCGTGCGGCGACGGCTTGACCGTCTCGATCTGGTTTCTGTCATGAAAACAAGGGAGTGACCCGATGTCTTATTCCACCCGCACAACTGTCCTGATCGGCATTGGCGTCGCGCTTGTGGCCGGGTTGTCCTATGTCAGCTTTCGCGAGGATCCCGTGCCAATCGATCTGGCCACGGTCACAAAAGGCCCGCTCGAGGTGACAATCAACGCCGAAGGTCAAAGCCAGGTGCGTGATCTGTTCGAGGTGGCCTCGCCGATCTCAGGCACCGCACTGCGCTCGCCTGTGTCCGAAGGGGATCTGGTGCAGGGTGGTGAAACGGTGGTTGCCGTTGTGCGCCCGGCCTCATCCGCCTTGCTGGACGCCCGCGCGCAATTGCAGGCCGAGGCAGCATTACAAGAGGCCATGGCCGCGCGCCACGTCGCGCAGGCGGATTTGAAACAGGCCGAGGAAACAGCCCGTTTTGCCCAGTCCCAGTTCGTCCGAACCGAGGCCCTGGTCACCCGCGGCGTGGCATCCCTCACGCGGCTTGAGGACGACGCGCAGCGACTTGCGGTGGCCAATGCGACCATCGAGGCAGCGCAGGCCCGCATTCAGATGGCGGATGGCGCAATTGAACGCGCGCGGGCGACCCTGATGCTGCCCGACAGCCCTCAAGCTGCAAGCGAAAGCTGCTGCGTCGAGGTTCGGGCACCCAGCGATGGCGTTGTCCTGTCGGTTGCTGCAATCAGCGAACGGCCCGTGTCCATCGGCACGCCACTGGTCAGTATCGGCGATCCGCAAGAGCTCGAACTGGTCGCAGATATCCTGTCAAACGACGCGGTGCGGCTCAGTCCCGGCGCGCAGGCCTATGTCGAACGCTGGGGAGGTACGGAGGTTTTGCATGCGACACTGGACCGGATTGATCCAAAGGCCCGCACCAAAGTCTCGGCATTGGGGATCGAGGAACAGCGGGTGGATGCCTATTTTCTGATGACAACGCCTGCCGACAAACGGCCCAATCTGGGCGACGGGTTTTCGGTCTTTTTGCGCATCATCGAGTGGCGCGCAGAAGATACGCTACAGGTGCCACTCAGCGCGGTGTTTCCGTCTGACGAGGGCTGGGCGGTTTTCGTCGCGGTCGAGGGCGTGGCCGAACGGCGCGCCGTGACGCTGGGGCGGCGCAATGACCGGATGGTTCAGGTCATAAACGGTTTGGAGGTCGGTGAACGCGTCATCACCCACCCCAGCGACGAGATCACGGCAGGCGTGTCCCTCGTGGAAAGGTCGCAGTTATGAGTGCGGATCAAGCCCGCCCTGCCGGACTTGACGCGCAATGGCATGCGGCGCTGGCGCAGTTGACCGGAGGGCTTTCACCCTCAGCCCTTGCGACGGCTTATCTGGATTGGTGGCTGCACATTGCTGGATCGCCGGAAAAACAGGCTGAATTGCTCAAACTCGCCCTTGAAGGTGCAGAACCGCAAGAACGCAGCGATCCCAGGTTTGCCGATCCGGCATGGGATGCCTTTCCCTATTCCCATTTGGCGCAAGGCTTTTTGGCCACTCAAAACTGGTGGGATGCCGCCACAACCGATGTGCACGGCGTGGACCCCAAACACGCCAGCATCGTGAACTTCGCAGCACGCCAATGGCTTGATATGCTGTCCCCTGCCAACTTTGCCGCGACGAACCCGCTGGTCCGAAAACGCACGCAAGAGGAACAGGGGCAAAACCTGCTGCGCGGGGCGCGTTACTGGATGGAGGATTTCAACCGTCTTCTGGCGAAAGCGCCACGCACCTCGGGCCGTCACAAAGTTGGCAAGGATCTGGCCACGACCCCCGGGGATGTGGTGATGCGCAATGCGCTGGTCGAGCTGATCCTCTACCGCCCGACCACAGAAATCGTTCATCGCGAACCGATCCTGATTGTGCCCGCGTGGATCATGAAATTCTATATTCTGGATTTGACGGCGCAACGCTCGCTGGTTGCCTATCTGCGCGATCAGGGGTTCGAGGTTTTCATCCTGTCCTGGAAAAACCCGGACGAGGCGGACGCAGACCTGTCCCTGCAGGACTATGTCGACCTCGGCGTGCGCGCCGCCATCCAGCATATCAAGGACATCGGGCATCCGCGCCTGCATGCTGCTGGCTATTGTCTGGGCGGTACGCTTTTGTCGATTGTCTCGGCGGCTTTGGCGCGCGACGGGGATGACTGCCTGGCCAGCGTCAGCCTGTTGGCCGCGCAGGTGGATTTTTCCGAACCCGGCGAGTTGGGCCTGTTCATCAACGAAAGTCAGGTGGCGTTTCTTGAGGACCTGATGGCAACGCGCGGCTATCTGAAAGCGGACCAGATGACCGGTGCGTTCCAGCTCTTGCGCTCCAATGACCTGATCTGGAGCCGGGTGATCCGCCACTATCTGCTGGGCGAACGCACGGCGGACAATCCGCTGATGGCATGGAACGCCGATGCAACTCGGATGCCTGCCCGCATGCACACCGAATATCTGCGCCGGCTGTTCCTCAAAAACGATCTGGCAAAGGGGCGGTTCAAGGTGGATGGCAAGGCGGTGGCCCTGAGCGACATCCGCGCGGATATCTATTGCGTCGCAACCGAGACCGATCATGTCTCGCCCTGGACGTCGGTGTACCGTTTGGCGTTGCTGAGCGACACCGACGTCACATTTGTTCTGACCAATGGCGGGCACAATGGCGGCATCCTTTCAGAGCCCGGCCACAAGGGTCGCCATTTCCGCAGCGGGCACAAGGCCGAAGGCGATGCGCACATCACCGCACCCAAATGGTATGACGCTCACAGCCCGCAAGACGGGTCGTGGTGGCCTCACTGGGCGGGATGGCTGCAACAGCACAGCAATGAACGAACGCAAACGGCGGCCCCCCAGAAAACACTGGGGGCCGCGCCGGGTCGTCACGTTCTTGGATAGCCGCAGCGCTCAGTTCTTTTTGGGTGCAAAGGCCTTGGTGCCCATCTCCACCAGTTTGCCGGTTTCGGCCTGATACTGATCCATCGCTTTCTGGATGAATTGCGCCTGAATGTGCTGCAGGTCTGCCACGTTCTGACAATGCAGAATCTGATGCTGGGTTTTCACGTCTTCCTTGATCCGTTCGGCCACGAAATGGGCCACCTCGGCGCTCATGTCGCTGATGGCCTCCGCCCATGCTGTGCCCATGCCCATCATACTGCCCAATCCCGCCTCCTGAAGCTGCGTGATCGCGTTGAACGGCGCATCGGACGTCGGTGACTTGTCCTCGGTTGGTGACTTGTCGGCCATCTCTGGTCCTCCGGTTTGTGGTGACATGCGACGATCATATGCGGCCCATACCTGCGTGCTTTGACATGGCTCAATCAGCGGTGGTGATTGTTGCCGATACCTGCATCAACACTTCCCGCGCAGAGGATGCAGAATGGCCGATACGCAACTCCCCACCGGACTGACCGACGCTGACGTGCTTGCAGCCCGGCGCGTGCATGGTTGGAACGAATTGCCCAAGGTGAAACAGACAGGCCCCTTGCGGGTGCTGCTGCGCCAGTTTTCGAGCTTTCTTGTGTTGATCCTGATCATTGCAGCGGCCGTCGCCGTCGCCCTTGGCGAACGGGTGGACGCGCTGACCATCGGATTGGTCGTGGTGCTGAATGCGGGCCTCGGCTTTGTGCAGGAATGGAAGGCCGAAACCGCGCTGAGCGCCTTGCGCGAGATGCTGTCGCCGCAGGCGCTGGTCCTGCGCGATGGTCGCGAGCAGATTGTCGCCGCCCGCGACATCGTACCGGGCGACATCCTGATCCTGACACCGGGCACCAAGGTTGCCGCAGATGCGCGCGTGCTGCACGCCGCGGACCTGTCGATCGATGAAAGCGTGCTGACCGGGGAATCCGTGCCAGTCTCCAAAGGGGTCGCGCCCGAACATGCCGAAGTGTTTGCAGGCACCTCCGTCACGTCCGGGCGGGCAGAAGTGTGCGTCACCGCAACAGGGCCCGCCACTGAATTTGGCAAGATCGCGCATTTGACGGGATCGGTCGGGACCAAGACAACCAATCTGCAAATCAAGCTTGGGCATCTGGCGCGTCAACTGGGGATTGCGGCGCTTTTGGTCGCGGCAGCGGTTGCCGGGCTTGGCATCTGGCTGGGCCGTGATCTGACGGAAATGGTGATGACCGGCCTGTCCTTGTCGGTTGCCATGGTGCCCGAAGGGTTGCCCGCCGTAGTGACCATCACCCTGGCCCTTGGTGCCACGGCGATGGTGCGTCAGAACGCGCTGGCCCGCCGCTTGCAGGCGGTCGAGACCCTCGGCGCGGCGTCGGTGATATGCACCGACAAGACCGGCACATTAACCGAAAACAAAATGACCGCGACTCAGGTCTGGACGCTGGATCGGCAATATCGGGTGACCGGCACTGGGTACGATCCGGCGGGGCATATCGAATGGAACGGCACGCGGATACGGGCGGCGGATGATGCGGTGCTGGGCGCGGTCCTGAAAACCGGCCTTTATTGCAGTCATGCGCATCTGACCCGCACCGGCGATGGCTGGCAGATGGTCGGTGCCCCGACCGAAGGGGCGCTGATCACCCTGGGCTACAAGGGGTGGTGCGACCTGCCGCAAGAGCGCAACCTGATGGCGGAGCTGCCTTTCAGCAGTGCGCGCAAACGGATGTCCGTCTTGTATCAAAGCGCAGAGGGGCCCGAAATCCTGACCAAGGGCGCGCCGGAACAAGTGCTTGAGGTCTGCACCCATGTGATGACGCAGACCGGTGCCCGCCCGATCGGCGAGACAGAGCACCAAGACATCGAGGCAGCCTATGCGAGATTGGCGAAACAAGGCCTGCGCGTCATGGGCTTTGCCTGCCGCCCGGCGCCGGATCACCAGATTGCCGAAGGTAGCATGACCTTTCTCGGGCTGGTCGGCCTGATTGATCCGCCGCGCGTCGAAGTCCGGGACGCCATTGCGATGGCGCACTCAGCAGGCATTCGCGTCGTGATGATCACCGGTGACAGCCCGATCACTGCCGATGCCATCGCCCGACAACTTGCTTTGCCCGTGACGCGGCAACTGACCGGAGCGGACCTGGATGGATTGGATGCCATACAACTCAGCGACGTGCTGCAAGCTGATGTCCTGTTTGCCCGCACCAAGCCCGAACAGAAAATGCGCATCGTGTCGGTCCTGCAAGCGCAGGGGCAGATTGTGGCGATGACAGGCGATGGGGTCAACGACGCGCCCGCCCTCAAACAGGCCGACATCGGCGTGTCCATGGGGATCAGGGGCACGGATGTCGCGCGGGACGCATCCGATTTGGTTCTACTCGATGACAACTTTGCCACGATCGTGCGGGCCATCGGCGAGGGACGGCGGCAGTTCGCAAATGTGCAGAAGTTTGTTCGCTATCTTCTGTCGTCCAACGCGGGTGAAGTCATCGCATTGGTCATCAATATCGCCATCGGCGGTCCTCTGGTCTTTCTCGCCACACAAATTCTATGGATGAACCTTGTGACCGATGGGGTCACCGCCGTTGCCCTCGGGTTGGAAAAATCCGAGCCGGATCAGATGCAACAGCCACCGCGCCACAAGGACACTCCGATCTTGGGGACCAGCGGGATTGTCACGATTGTCCTGTTGGGCACCTATACTGGCCTCTCCAGCCTCTGGATCTTCTTTCACTTGATGGATCAGGGTGTGGAGCTGGCGCGGACAGCGGCCTTCACCGCCATGGTGGTTTTTGAAAAGGTCAGCGTCTTTGCCTTTCGGTCCCTGCGTCTGACAAGCTGGCGCATCGGGTGGTTCAGCAACCCGTTTCTGTTGATCGCGCTTGCCGTAACGCTTGGGGCGCAGGTGGCGGCTGTCTATTGGCCACCGCTTCAGCTGCTGCTGCACACGGTGCCTATCGGGGGGGACGAATGGCTGCTGATCGGTGCCTTTGCGCTTCCCATCCTCGTGGTGCCGGAGATCGCAAAGGCGCTGCGCCCCGCCCCGCTACCGCGCGACGTAATAGGCCACAAGACTTCCTAGAAAGGTCAGCAGAACCAGAATGGAGTCCAGCCCAAACTCACCCAGCCGCGGCTTGCGCCGCACGATCAGCCCAGTGAGAAAAATGGCGGTGACCGCCAGCCCAAAGGCCAGTGCAAGGCTGACGGTGCGTGATGTGTCTTGCAGGATCGGCCCGGCGCGAAACAGCATATCCGCCGGCAGGACCAACACCAGCATGATCAGATTGCTGCCAAAGATGTTTGAAATTGCCATTGTGTAGGCCCCGATGCGCACGGCGGCGATGCTGGTTGTCAGCTCAGGCAGAGAGGTTGCCGCCGCCAGCAGCGTGACCCCGACAAACCCGGTGCCCAGTCCCGACTGATCCGCAATCCGCTCGGCAAAGACGACCAACAGCAGACCAAAGACGAGAATGGCAAGGCAGGCCGCAGCCGCCTGCCAGATCAGCGCGGCGTTCCCCGCATCATTCAGCCCAGTCGGGGCAGGAAAGGCCAGCGGATCGGGATCGGGCAGATCGACAGGCACCCAATCGCTGCTGTCGTCATAGCGCCGCAACAACCAGATGGCACCGCAATAGATCACACCGATGGCAATGCTGCCCAGACCAACCCCCGCAATCACAAAAGTCTCGCCCAGATTGGTGACGATCAACGCAACCGACAAGAGCAGCACCAGCAACGTCGCTTCGAGCGCGTGATTGGCCTTGCGTGGATAATTGGTGATCGGGCCGCGCGCCCAGAAATCCGACATCGCCAGAATGGCCGTCTGCAAGGCAATCCCGCCAAAAAGGTTGTTCAGCACCAGATCGCGTGCTTGCTGCGCGGCTGCAGTCAGCGTCGTTGCAACTTCGGGCAAAGACGTGGCGAGCGACAACAGCAACAGGCCGACCAGCGACTTGGCCAGCCGGAACCGGTCCGCCAGCGCGTCCGCCGTGTAGGCAAGGCGCGCGCCCGCAATCCACACGCAAGCCGCGCAGGCCGCGAAGACCAGCAGACTTTGACCAAGCGTTGTGACGGGAATGTGCATCGCATTGGGTTAGCGAGATCTGCGCCCATGCCCTTGATTTTCCTCAATCGCCTGTCGATGCCGTATCCTATCGTCCGGCCATGACCATTGAGCATGGGCACAGCCCGCAAGAGATCACGCGTCGCCTGTCCGAAGGTCAGCGCTACAGCCCGTTAAAGGATATGATCTACGGCGGGATCGACGGCGCGGTGACGACCTTTGCCATTGTCGCAGGGGTGGAAGGCGCCGGGTTGTCGCACAGCATCATCGTCGCGCTTGGGCTGGCAAACATTCTGGCCGACGGGTTTTCCATGGCCGCCAGCAACTATTCCGGAACCAAGGCCGAACTGGATGACCGCAAACGCATCATCCAAATCGAACAACGTCACATCGCCAACCATCGCGAAGGCGAGATGGAGGAATTGCGCCAAATCCTTGCCTTGCGCGGATTGTCCGGCATCGTTTTGACGCAAGCCACGGCCGCGATTGCACAAAACGAGGAGAATTGGATCGCTCTGATGCTGACGGATGAATACGGTCTGACGCGAGATGATCCCAACCCCTTGCGCGCGGCACTGGCCACTTTTGCCGCGTTTCTGATGGCGGGCGCCGTGCCCCTGATCCCGTTTGTCTTTGGCCTGCACGACCCGTTTGCCCTGTCCGTCTGCGCAACGCTGATCACCTTCTTTCTGATCGGGGCCGGAAAGAGCCGCTGGTCCTTGGCCAAATGGTGGAGGTCAGGCGCCGAGACGCTGTTGATCGGCGGGGTCGCTGCACTATTGGCCTATGGCGTCGGCGGCTTGTTCCACCCTGGCTGATCTTACTTGAGCAAAGTCAATGCATTGCAAGTCTTGCAGGCTAGGATCGCCTTAAGGATAGGCCTGATCATGTTCGCAAGCTCCGTAAAACTCTTTTCCATCAACACATTCGATATCAGGATCGATCCGAGTTGGCTGATCATTGCGGCCCTGATCACCTGGAGCCTGTCGCAGCAGTATTTTCCTGACGCGGTGCCGGGCCATTCGGACCATGCCTATCTTGCGATGGCGGTCATCGCGATGCTGGGTCTGTTTGCGTCGCTACTGGTGCACGAATTGGCCCATTCCATTGTCGCCCGCCACTTGGGGGTGCCAATCAAATCCATCACATTGTTCCTGTTCGGCGGGGTGGCCGAACTTGAGGCCGAGCCGAAATCGGGGCTCAGCGAGCTGTGGATTGCACTTGCCGGTCCGCTGGTCTCGTTTGTTTTAGCGTTCGGTTTCTGGGGCATGTCCGGAGTGGCCAGCCTGACGGGCCTTGGGTCGGCGAGTGTCGAAATTCTGTCCTATCTGGCGCTGATCAATCTGCTGCTGGCCTTGTTCAACATGGTGCCCGCCTTTCCGCTGGATGGCGGTCGCGTGTTGCGGGCCTATCTCTGGCATCGTTCTGGCGACGTTCTGGCGGCGACGCGCACAGCCACGCGATCCGGCACGTTCTTTGCGTATTTCCTGATGGCGCTTGGGATCACGGCCATGTTTCAGGGCGCGCTTGTCGTCGGCCTGTGGCAGATGTTGATCGGCGGCTTTGTCCTGATGGCGGCGCGCGCGGCCTACACGGCGCAACTGACAAAATCGGTGTTGGAGGGGCAGGACGTCGAGACGTTGATGACCCGTGACCCGATCACCGTCAGCCCCGAAACGACCCTTGCCGCCTTGGTCAATCAGATCATGCTGCGCCACAATGTCAGTTTCGTGCCCGTCGTGGAGGGGTCGGTGTTGTTGGGCCATATCGACCGTTTGGTGCTGTCCGGCATTGATCGGGAAAACTGGGCCAGCACCCGCGTGGGCGACGTTTTCGTCGGTCTGCGGGACGACGTGATGGTGACGCCTGACACGTCCCTGCCGGACATACTGAATAGGATCAGGCAGACGGGGCGTCGAAAATTCCTCGTTGTGTCTGAGCACAGCCTGAAGGGGGTGATGACATTGTCCGATTTGACCCACGGCCTGACAGCAGAAACGCTGAGGCAAGATCAGAGGGGCACCGCCGAATCCTCGTAGATGACGGCACAAACGGGTTTGATTGAGCGCGGAATGAACAAGACTCCGATCCCTAGGCAATTTGAAAGCGACCTAAGGCAGGAAACGCCGAAAACTTTAAACCACTGACAGGCAAGCACATTTCGCAAGGTGATTGATGCGCTGGGTTGTGCTGCCAAGAACCAGACTGGACAGGCCGCTGAGTCCGCGACGCCCAGTCACGATCAGGTCGGCACCGATCTCTTCCGCATGCTGCAGCAGTTCGGTGGCCGCCTCGCCATGCGGCATATGGGTTTTGACCTTTTCAAACCCCAGGTCGGCGGCGATGGCCAGAACCTCGTCCAGAACATGCTGCCCTGCCTTTTCGATCTCGTCAAAGCTCGGCAAGGTGATTGCCGCGCGATAACCCGAAACCGCGCCAACCACGAAGGCGGCCGTTTCCGCATGCGGGACATGAACCAGCGTCACAGTACCCGAATAATACTTGCCAAGATCAAAAGCGATCCGGGCCGCATCCTTGGATTTCTGCGAGCCGTCCAGGCCAACGATGATGTTTGTGAACATGGTCTTTTTCCTTTGATGATGCCCTAGCCTGCAAAAAACGTGCGCGCACGCCGATGCGGGACAGGTCCCCACTATGTCTTCCCGAGCTTTGTCACGGCAAAATCGACGACCCTTGATGCATATCAATTCCAGCTTGCGCCACAGGCGCAGCATTTGGCAGGGTCAGTCAAAAGGGACACCTGTCATGGCCGATACTGCAACCGATAGTGCCGTCTTGCATGCCATCATGGACGCGGCGGTGGATGCGATAGTTGTTTCGGATCAGGCAGGTAAGATATTGCGCACAAACGCCGCTGCCGCGCGCATGTTCCAATTCGACGTGGCCGACATGCTGGGCCAGAGCGTCAACATTCTGATGCCCAAGGCCCTGGCCGCATTGCACGACGGGTTCATGTCCCACCACATCAAGACGGGCGAAAAGCGGATCATCGACATCGGCCGCGACGTTGAGGGGCAGCGCAAGGACGGTACCGTGTTCCCGCTGCACCTGTCCGTGGGCCATTCGCGGGTCGAGGGCAAGCGCCTGTTTATCGCAATCCTGCATGACCGCACCCACCGCAAGGCAACCGAGGATGCACTGGCCCGCTCGCAGCGCCTTGATGCCATTGGCGCGTTGACCGGTGGCATCGCCCACGATTTCAACAACCTGCTGACCGTGATCATGGGCAATCTGGAATTGCTCGAGATGCGCGGCGCGGATGAGCGCCAGATGCCGTTGATCAAGGACGCGCTGGCCTCTGCCGAAATGGGCGCTGACCTGACGACGCGGTTGATGGTCTTTGCCCGGCAGAGCAATCTCAAACCGGTCAAATCCGACCTGCGCGAACTATGTGCCAACACCCTCTCCCTGCTCAAACGGACCATCGGGGCGACCTATCGGATTCAGTCCGATTTTGCCGAGGACCTTGCGCCGGTAATGATCGACCCGGTTCAACTGCAATCCGCCCTGATGAACCTCGCGCTGAATGCCCGCGATGCGATGGGTGCGGGGGGAGAGTTGCTGGTATCCATCGCCAATGTCACCATCGACGACAGCTATATGGCGCAGGAAACCGATATCGCGCCGGGGGAATACGTGCGGCTGTCTATCAGCGACGATGGTGCGGGCATGAGCATCGAGGCGCAGCGCCGCGCGTTCGAGCCGTTCTTTACCACCAAGGCAGACACAGGCGGCACGGGATTGGGACTGGCGATGGTCTATGGCTTTGTCCGCCAATCCGGTGGTCACGTCACGCTTTATAGCGAGCTTGGTCTGGGTTCGAGTTTCGGTCTCTATTTCCCCGCCTTGGTTGAGGAGTCCACGACAGGCAGCGCCGGTCACACAACAGGCGAAAAACAGACCCCGCCCCGTGGCAACGGCGAGACGATTCTGATCGTCGAGGACAACGCGCGCGTGCGCCAACTGTCGATCGAGCGCATTCGCGATCTGGGATTTGCAACCCTTGAGGCGGAAAGCGGCGATCAGGCCTATGCGATGCTGAAGGGCGGCACGCAGGTCGACGTGGTGTTCTCTGATCTCGTAATGCCGGGCGGGCTGAACGGCTATGATCTGGCAGCGAAGATCGCGGCTGAATTTCCCAAGCTCAAAGTGTTACTCACCTCGGGATATGCCAGTGACGTGGTCACCGGGTCGATGGCGCATGACACGCCCTTTGACATCCTGCACAAACCCTACCGCCAATCAGAATTGGCAACGCGTCTTCAGGCGCTTTTGGCTGGAACCGTTGAGGGCTGAACGGCCTCCACATCGCAGGCGAACGTATACCCCACACCGCGCACCGTCTTGATCAGTTTGGGGTTTGACGGATCACGCTCGATCTTTTTGCGCAGACGCGCGACCTGATTGTCGATGGTGCGATCCAGCGGGCTCCATTCCGTGCCGCCGGTCCGGTCCATCAGCTGGTCCCGCGACAGCACCCGCTTGGGGCTGTTGAGAAACACGCTGAGCAGTTTGAAATCTCCGCTGGTCAGATCGCAGGACGCATCCTCGCGGTCGATCAGCTCAAGCCGGTCGGGAAAGGCTGTCATGCCATCGAAACAGAACTGTGCCCGTTCGGATTGCCCGTCACGGATCGGCGCGCCCGCCCCCATAGCCGCAGTGGCGGACCTGCGCAGGACACTGCGCACACGGGCAATAAATTCGCGCACATGAAAGGGTTTGGTGATGTAGTCGTCGGCGCCAACTTCGAGCCCGACAACGCGGTCAATCACGTCGTCCTTGCCGGTCACCATGATGATGGGCACGTTTGACGCCGCGCGAATCTGGCGGGCGATGTCGACCCCGTTGTCAGCCCCCAGTTGAAGATCAAGCGTGACCAGACCGACAGGCATCTCTGCGAGAATGCGCATGACCTCGGTGGCGGTTTCCGCCTCGACGACGCGCGCGCCCTCATCCTCAAGCACGTTGCGCAACAGGTTGCTGATCTTGGGATCGTCCTCGACCACGAGGACTGTCTGATCTTTCATTCCGATCTCTTTTCGCGTGTTTGTGCGGCGCACCGAAACACTCAACCGCCCGCCCGCAAACCCCGTGCCGGATCTGCGCGTTACAAAACGATACAAAAAACACCACATGCACAATAATTCAGATTACACAGGCGGATCAAGGTGACCTCGACTAACCGGAGGTCTGCCAGATGTATGTCACGATACCATGCGACATTGCCCCCTTCCCGTCCACCGCACCCCTTGCCTGCAGCGCGCCAAAAGCCGCCGAAGCACGCCTGAAACCGGGTGCATACCTGTATTTCGAAGGCGACGAGGTCGAATGGTTGTACCAGGTCACCAGCGGCGTGCTGCGTCTGACCCGGCTGTTGGCAGATGGTCGCCGGCAGGTCATCGCCTTTGGCTATCCCGGCGACATCGTGGGATTTCCGGCGGCGGGGTTGCATCACACCGATTGCGAGGCCCTCACGGATGTGCGCCTACAACCGTTCCGCCGGTCCCATCTGGAAAACGGTGAGGGTGATCCTGAATTGCACCGCGCCTTGTTGCAGGCCGCTTTGCGCGAAATCAGCGCGATGCAGGATCATTTCATGATGCTGGGGCGCAAATCGGCGACGGAAAAGCTGGCCTCGTTTTTGTCCGTTCTGTCGGACCGGGTTGGTGAGGATCTGGGTGCCTACCGCCAGATCAACCTGCCGATGAGCCGGTCTGACATTGCCGATTTTTTGGGACTGACCACAGAGACCGTCAGCCGCACATTCACCCAGCTGCGCAAAAGCCAGATCATCGCGATCCACAACATTCACACGATCATCATTCAACGCCCAACCGCCTTGCGAGGCCTTGCGGAAGGCAGCGACGACTGATCTGCAAGGATTTGTGCTGCAGGGACAAGCCGGGAAAGCCTCGCAAGGTTTGTGTGGCTTTCATCCGTTCAAGGCCGGGGCCACAGGTCACGTAGATCTTCCGGCAGATTTGCGCGGACATCCTCCACTTCGCCCCGGCTGATCCGGGCGTTGAGCAAATCGAACACACACCTGATGTCCTCGCCGCCGCGATACTCTGCCGTGTCCGCCATATGGTGGCCGATGAAGGCGGTGAAATCCGCCACCCGTCTTTCCCGGATCGGCGTATTCTTGGGCACCCAACCTTCATAGTAGAAACCGCGGATCAGGACCGGCAGTTGCGCAGAAAACTGGGCCACCTCATCGACCAGCAGATGGTCGCAGATGCGGTGCAAGGTCACGCGCATCAGCCGCAAAGCAGAGCGCTTCGAGGTCCAGTCCAACCGCCCTGCCAACTCGTTGATCCACTCATGGGTCAAATGAACGCTCTGATCGATCACTTCGAGGCCCTGCGCTGTCATGGTGCGTCTCCTTTGTATGGGTCAGTCTTCGATCGGCCTCATGTCCACGTCGAGGGCGAGGTCCGGATTGCCCATCAGGGACAGGAACACTGCGCGGGTCATCGCACCGATGCCCAACAGAACCAGCGTGTAATTCGCAACCCAGCCGACAAAGGGGATGAAGTTCAAAAGGGCGACAAAGATGATCGCTCCAGCCAAGATCAAGAGGCGTGCGACAATGCTGGGATCATCCGCTCCGCCCAGCCCGATCCAAAGGCGCATGGCGACGCTGTAGGCCCCAAGCGCATAGCCCAGGATCCAGGCCACCACGATGGCAAGCAGGGCGATGGGCACAAATGGGAGACCAATGATGGTCAGCCCGATGATCGGCACCATGCCAAACAGCATCGACAGGCCAATCACCCCCAGCATCACGGTCTGGCCCGGTGCTGACGCGATGCTGCGGCGCATGCGCGCCAGCCGTTTAGGCATGAAACCCAGCATGAGCGCGCCGAGGGCCATGAAGAACAGCAGGGACACGATGAAGCCAAAGGTCATTGAGGCAAAACCCGGCAAGCCGGGCATCTCTTTGCCGACCGTCTTCCATTCCTCAAAGACGCGCCCGCCGGTGAACTCTTCGAACGTGACGCGGTCCGGCGATGCCACGTGCGCGGGCACCTTGATCTTGTCCTTGGTGCTGTAGGTCAGCGTACCTGACACCACCGCATCCGGCCCAAGCGACAGCGTTTGCGCCACAATGCGCACATCACCCGAAATCTTGGCGTTCAGGATCACGTCTCGCCCGAGCACAGACAGCGCCCCGGCGACCGGTCCCTCAATCGTGACCGAATTGCCCATCAGGCGGGCATTGCCACGGGTGTCGGAACCGCTGTCGGTGCGCGCAGAGAACGCCATGACCGACAGATCCTCGCCGATGGTGCCTTGGATCACGACGGTTGCGCCCATGGCGTAAAGGTCCTCGGCTACGTCAACGTCCACCGACACATCAAACCCCGACAGATGCATATCGCCAAACGCCGCGCCCTTCACCCGGGCCGACCGTGCGGTGACAAAGGTGTCCCCCTTGGTATCGATCGCCTGGTTGACGAGACCGCCTGCAAAAAACGTGTCATCGGCGTTGCGGGTGGTCGCGGTTTCGGCAAGGGCCGCGTGCGCAAAGCCGATCACGGCCAGTGCGGCAAAAATTTTCGGGAAAGCAGACATCGTTGGCCTCTCTATCGGTCGTCTTGGTTCCCTCGTGATCTATGCCAAAGCCCATGCCTTCGATTGATCGGGATCAATCGGACCCAATCTGCGCCTTGTTAGATGGTGGCGGACACAAACAGTGTCGCCCGTTTTGAAAAGGAGTCTGCAGATGACACGGCAAACGCTTCCCCAGAACCACCGCACAGGTGGTGAAACCGCTCTGTTTCCTTCGTTGCAAAAGGAAATGAACCGCCTGCTGGACCAGTTCAAATCCAGCTTTCCGATGCTGGATGATGATGCCCAGCCCTTTGGTGCTGGCCCATCCTTTCCCGCCATCGACGTGGTCGAAACCGAAGAGACGATTGAGGTCAGCGCGGAAGTCCCCGGCGTCAAGGAAGACGATCTGGACGTGACGGTGTCTGGAGAGACGCTGGTGCTAAAGGGTGAGAAAAGCGCCGATCACGAGGAAAAGGACGACAGCTATCACCTGATCGAGCGGCGCTATGGCAGCTTCCGCCGTCACATCCCGCTGGGCTTTGCCCCTGACGAGGGCGCGGTGCATGCGGATTTTGCGGACGGGATCCTGAAACTCAGCATCACAAAACCCTCAACCGCCAAAGCAGCCGTTCAGAAAATAGCCATAAGGAAAACCTGATCCTCTACCGGGCGTGCCGCGCACGCCCCCGTTTCAAAGGAATAGATCCATGGCCCCCAAGACCATTCTGGTTTGTCTCACCACACCCGATCATGCCGAGACCCTACTCAAGGTTGCGGTCCCTCTGGCGCGCAAACACGACTCGCATCTGATTGGCCTGCACACGGTCGAAGCGCTGGTCGTCTACCCCGGCATCGCCATGCATATTCCGGACACTGCCTTTGCCGCGTTCAATGCAAGCCAGAAAGAAGAGGCCGAAGCCATCAAGGCGGTGTTTGAAAAACGCACTGGTCCCGAGGATTTCGTAAGCGAGTTCCGTCTGGTACGCGCCGAGGCGCAATCAGCCAGCGAGCGCATGATCGAAAGTGCGCGCGCGGCTGATCTGGTGATCATGGCGCATGAGGACAAGAACAGCGACCGCTATGACCAGCGCCATGCCCAGACGCAGGTGATCCGTGAAAGCGGGCGGCCCGTGATCGTGGTGCCGCTGGACTATGACGGCCCCGAAATCGGTGCAAACATCCTGCTGGGCTGGAGCGACACGCGCGAGGCCGCCCGCGCCGCCCATGACATGCTGGGCCTTGCCGATGAGGGGGCCGAACTGACCGTCTTGCGGGTCGGGCAAAGCAAACAGGATGCGTTCAAGGATTCCGACGCCATCGACATGGTCGAGATGTATGCCCGTCACGGCCTCAAACCCACGCTGGAGCATCGCGACCCGATGGGCGACAGCATCGCCGATGTGTTGCAATCGGTGGCCTTTGAAAAGGGTGCGGACCTGATCGTGACGGGGGCTTTTGGCCATTCCCGCGCCTATGATTTCGTGCTGGGGGCCACCACCTATGCCCTGTTGCGCGACCAGAAACTGCCAGTCCTGTTCAGCAAATAGCGGCAGGCACCAGGATGTCGGACCAGATCGGCAGATGGTCCGATGCCACCCGCGCAAGCGCGCTTTGCGCGACGCCCGCATCATCCAGTTCCACCCCGTATGACAGCGCAAACCTGTCCAGCGCCGCAATCGGGCGACGGGCGTGAAAGGACCGCCCGGGGCTGTGTGTCTCAAACCGCGCGGCCAGCGGTTCAAAGCCTCGTGTTTGCGACCATTCGTTGAAATCCCCGGCGAGGACGCAATACTGATCCAGATCAGTGGCGTGATTGAGAGCCGTGAGTTGAGCCCGCCTGTCGCGCCTGCGCAGCCCGAGATGTGCGGCCACGACGGTCAGCCCTGCGCCAACACCAAGGGTGAGGCGCACCGCTCCGCGCGGCTCAAACCCCGGAAGGTTCAGGGTTTCCACCTCCTCGACGTCGATCCCGGCGCGCACCATGATGGCATTGCCGTGCCAGCCGATGCTGATCCCGTTGCGGGAGACGTCAACCAGATCAAAGTCCGTCTCGGCCGCGATCATCGCACGTGGCAGGGCCGGTTGACGTGGGCCCATGCGTTTGTCCGCCTCTTGCAGTACCACGATATCCGCGCCCAGCGCGTTGATGACCTCCAGCGTCCGCTCTGGCCGTCGCTTTTGGTCAAGGCCGCGGGCCTTTCGGATGTTATAGCTGGCAATACGTATGCGAGAGGGCTGCATTCACACAATATAGGGATCTCCATGGCTGTTTGTACCGCCCAACCACGAACAGGCGCGCAATGAAACTGATCCGGGACAGCGGCGGCACCATGCTGGTGATCTGGGCCATGCTCTTGGGTACCGCGCTTGTCGCCCTTGGGCTTGCGCGCTGGTCGTTGGCATTTGTCAGCTTTGCCACGCTTGTCCTGTCGCTTGTGCCACCGCTTCTGGCGGCGCGCTGGTCGCTGAAACTGCCCCTGCCCTTTTTGCTGTTCACAACGCTGTTTTTCTTTGCCTCGATCTTTCTCGGTGAGGCGTTCGACTTTTATGAGCGCCTCTGGTGGTGGGACATCGCCTTGCACGGCCTGTCGGCGGTTGGCTTTGGCCTCACCGGGTTTCTTTTTGTGTTCATGTTGTTCGAAGGCGACCGCTTTGCAGCACCGCCTTCAGCCATCGCGTTCATCAGCTTTTGCGTGGCCATGACTGTCGGCGCCATCTGGGAAGTGTTCGAATACATGATGGACCTGTCCTTTGGGCTGAACATGCAAAAGTCCGGGCTGGACGACACGATGGGCGATCTGATCGTGGACGCATTGGGCGGACTGCTGGCCAGCGTAACGGGCTATTTCTATTTGCGCCGCAATGCCGCCGGTCTGCTGGGGCGTGGGTTGTCGCAATTCATCCAGATGAACCACCGGCTTTATCGCAAATACAAAGAACGTCTGAAAAAGTGACACCATCCACTGCGCCGCATTGAGCAATCTCAATCGGTGCGGTC
This sequence comes from uncultured Tateyamaria sp., assembly GCF_947503045.1. Taxonomy (GTDB): domain Bacteria; phylum Pseudomonadota; class Alphaproteobacteria; order Rhodobacterales; family Rhodobacteraceae; genus Tateyamaria. The sequence goes on along the minus strand of NZ_CANNCF010000005.1, from coordinate 213,730 downwards.
CCGGTTGGCCCAAGATGATCGAACGCACGCGTATCAGGAGGCATCGCACATGGTCATCGCACCGCATTTCAACTCTGCACCCGAGCGTTCGAAACAAGGCCATCGCCAGACCGCCTGCACAATTCCCTTCGATCTGGATGTCAGCCTGTGTGGGCCAAATTGGTTTTGGCTGGGCATCACAATCGTAAGCGCGGCCGCTCTGGGGTTGTGAATGAGACTTGTCGTTGCCTTGGGCGGGAACGCCCTTTCCAAACGTGGGGAAGTGCTGACCGCCGCAGGCCAGCGCGCGAGCATTCGGGTTGCGGCCAAATCACTGGCTCAATTGCTTGAGGCGGGCCACGAGGTCGTCATCACCCACGGCAATGGCCCTCAGGTGGGATATCTGGCGCTGCAGGGTGGGCCATTTCCACTGGATGTGCTGGGGGCCGAGACCGACGGCATGATTGGCTACGTTCTGCAGCAGGAATTGGACAACGCCTATGCGCCCGACGCCAAATACGCCACGCTCCTGACCCAGATCGAGGTTGATCCGGATGATCCGGCCTTTCAGGCCCCGACGAAATTCATCGGACCGATCTATGACGAGGCCGACGCGGCCAGCTTGAGCGCAGAGCGCGGCTGGACCATCGGCAAGGACGGCGCGCACTTTCGGCGCACGGTTCCGTCCCCGCGCCCCCGACGTATTCTGGAACTGGACGTGATCAACCTGCTGCTTGAGCAAAAGGTGATCGTCATCTGCGCAGGCGGCGGCGGAATCCCGGTAGTCCAGAAACCCGACGGCACGATGATCGGGGTTGAGGCTGTCATCGACAAGGATCACGCCAGCGGGTTCCTTGCTCGGGCACTGAACGCCGATGCCTTTCTGATGCTGACTGACGTCGAAGGCGTGTTCGCCGATTGGGGCACAGCGGATCAGACTCTCATCCGTCATGCTACGCCTCGAGAGCTGTCAAAAATGTCGTTTCCCGCCGGGTCGATGGGACCGAAGGTCGAGGCCGCTTGTGACTTTGCCACGGCCACCGGCGGGTTTGCCGCCATCGGACGGCTGGCCGACTGCATGGCGCTGGTGAACGGCGCCCGAGGCACCCGCATCAGCCCGCAGGCCTGATCGGGTCCAGGGTCGCTTCGTACTGCGCCAGACGGCGCAACATGGCATCGCGTTCCTCCAGCAGGTCCAGAACAAGGGCAACTCCGGCCGTGTTTACCCCCAGGTCACGCTTCAGACGACCCGCTTTCTTGGCCCGGCGGATGCTCGTGCCGACAAAGCGCCAGTTGCTGCTGTTCCCGCCAATCGGATCCAGCACCCCGTGCTCGACCAGCTCGATCACCCATGCCTCGTCTGTCTGACAAAAGCGGCACAGGTCCTGCAATGTGAGCGTGTCCACAACTTCACTGCGTAAGGTCGTCTTTTTCATAGTCTAACCTCCTAGATGCGCACGGGGATCAAAGGGCATCTCACGTGCCATCCTTTCAAAGAATGCGCGGGCCTCCGATGTGTCCGCCTTTGGATTGACGATTTTAAGGGTGGCGTAGATGTCGCCTCTCGGCTGTCCCGGCAGGCCCTTGCCTTTGAGCCGGAGTTTCTGACCGGTGCGGGCGTTTTTCGGGATGCGCAGATCGATCCGGCCGTCGGGGGTGGGCATCGTCACGTGCCCGCCAAGGGCGGCCTCCCAAGGGGCAATGGGCAGATCAAGGTAGAGGTCCCTGCCATCGGGGCGATAGATGGGATGCGGAGCAAAAACGATTTCGAGAAACAGATCACCCGCGCCCGCTTCTGGCGCACCTTCGCCCGGCAGCCGGATGTGCTGCCCTTCTGTCACGCCCTTGGGCACGTGTACGGAAATGGCGCGTGTCTCCAGTGTGACCTCGCCATCGGGACTAAGGACAGGCGATCGCAGGCTCAATGTGCGCGCAGCTCCTTCATAGGCCTCTTCGATAGTGATCTCGATCCGCCCGTGACTATCAGCGCCCCAGCCTGTGCCCCGATCCGTCGCCGGATCAGCCCCGCGTCGAAACAGCGTTTCGAAAAAATCGCTGAACGTTTCACCCTCCCTTGGCCCACCTTGCGAAAAGGAAAAGCCGCTGTCCCATCCGGGGGGCGGTTGATATCGACCGTCGTGTCGCGGCGGTTCGCGCCCCAACTGATCATATGCGGCGCGGCGTTCGGGGTCCTTCAACACCTCGTAGGCCTCGTTTACTTCCTTGAACTTTGCTTCAGCTTCCGGGCCGGGTGCGATGTCCGGATGATACTTGCGCGCGGCCTTTCGAAACGCTTTTTTGATCTCGTCCGCGCCCGCATCTCGGGCGACCCCCAGCACCTTGTAATAGTCCTTGAATTCCATCAGCCTGCCGCCCGCCTGGTCCGGTCTAGGCATAGGATGCCACGCACTTTGCCTGGCAGGTTTGATCTGTATCAGTCGGATATCTGCCTGCGGCACGACGGGCACTAGAAGCGAAACGGTGGGCGTCCAACACACGTCACGCGTCCTATCTCCTTGCGCGCCCCCGCCCCACTGTCCTACATGGACATGGCAAGAAAATGTGAAGGACCAGCATCATGCGCCGCGTCAAACCAGAGGTTTGCAGATGAAAAGAGTCGTCGTCACCGGATTGGGCATCGTCTCATCCATCGGGAACAATGTGGACGAGGTTCTGGCCTCGTTGAAATCAGGCACGTCCGGCATCGTGGCCAGCCCCGAGATGGCCGAGCACGGCTTTCGCAGCCAGATCGCGGGCACGCTGAAACTGGATGTGGCCGAGCATGTCGAAAAGCGCAGCTTGCGTTTCATGGGACCGGGGGCGGCTTATGCCCATATCGCGATGAGCCAGGCGATTGCGGATGCGGGCCTTGAAGAAAGCGACATCGTGAACCCGCGCACCGGTCTTGTGGCCGGATCGGGGGGGCCGTCGACATCTGCCATGCTCGCCGCCCACCAGACCGTGCTGAAGACCGGCGCGACCAAGCGGATCGGCCCCTTTGCGGTGCCCAAATGCATGTCCTCGACGATCAGTGCGAACCTGGCGACAGGGTTCAAGATCAAGGGCATCAACTATTCCATCACGTCCGCCTGCTCGACCTCGCTGCATTGTATCGGCAATGCGGCTGAGCAGATCATGCTGGGCAAACAGGATGTGATGTTTGCGGGCGGTGCCGAAGAACTCGACTGGACCCTGTCCTGCCTGTTTGATGCGATGGGCGCGATGTCGTCCAAGTACAACGATGCCCCTGAAACGGCGAGCCGCGCCTTTGACGCCAATCGCGACGGGTTCGTGATCTCGGGTGGCGGCGGCATTGTCGTGCTCGAAGAGCTGGAACATGCCCGAGCGCGCGGCGCCAAGATTTACGCCGAAGTGACGGGATATGCCGCCACCTCGGACGGGCACGACATGGTGGCCCCCTCCGGCGAAGGTGGCGAGCGGGCGATGCGCGTTGCACTTGAAACCCTGCCCGAAGATCGCCGCGTCAGCTATATCAACGCCCACGGCACCTCGACCCCGGTCGGCGATGTGGGCGAGATCGAGGCCGTGCGCCGCGTATTTGGACAAGGCGCGACCCCGCCCGTCAGTTCGACCAAGTCGATGACAGGGCATGCGCAGGGGGCCGCAGGCGCGCTTGAGGCGATCTTTAGCCTTTTGATGCTCGAACATGATTTCATCACCCCGTCGATCAATGTCGAAACGCTGGACCCCAACCTTGATCCTGCCGAAATCGCGACCGATCTGCGGCTCGATGCAGGACTTGATTGCGTCATGACAAACTCTTTCGGCTTTGGCGGTACGAACGGGTCGATGATCCTTTCCAAATTTCATGGGTAAGCACTGAACATGTCCGATTTGCTAAAAGGAAAACGCGGCCTGATCATGGGGGTCGCCAACGATCGCTCCATCGCGTGGGGGATTGCAAAAGCGCTGCATGAGGCGGGCGCGGAACTGGCGTTCACCTATCAGGGCGAGGCGTTTGGCAAGCGGCTTGAGCCGCTGGCAGCGTCCGTTGGCTCTGATTTCATGGTCGATGTGGATGTGACGGATGATGACTCGCTTGATGCCGCCTTTGATGGGCTTGGCGCACGTTGGCCGACCATTGATTTCGTCGTGCATGCCATCGCCTTTTCGGACAAGTCCGAGTTGACCGGACGGTTCCTGAACACGTCACGGGCCAACTTCAAGCATTCGATGGACATCTCGGCCTACAGTTTCATCGAAGTCGCGCGACGCGCACATCCGCTGATGATCGACAATGGCGGCACGCTGTTGACCCTGACCTATCAGGGCAGCAACCGGGTTGTGCCGAATTACAACGTGATGGGTGTGGCCAAGGCGGCGCTGGAATCCGCGACCCGCTATCTCGCCAACGATCTGGGCCCCGAGGGTATTCGCGTGAATGCCATTTCACCCGGCCCTATGAAGACGCTGGCAGGTGCGGCCATTGGTGGCGCGCGCAAGACCTACAAGCACACGGATCTCAACGCACCTTTGCGCAGCAATGCGACCCTAGAAGCAGTTGGCGGCACGGCCGTCTATCTGTGTTCGGATGCAGGCGCCTGCACTACCGGAGAGATCATTCGCGTCGATGGCGGCTTTCACGTGCTGGGCATGCCGCAGCCGGACTACCTTTAAGGGTTTTTTCACCCTCTCGCCCAAAATTTGCCAACTTGAGCCGCTAGGCCACGTGCCATGGATACGGCTGAACTTGATCGCGCCCAGTCACTGGAGCGCACCTATGCGCGGCGCGCGGCGCGGACGCGTCGGTCCAAATGGCTGAGCGGTGTGTTGTTCTCACTGACCGGTATGGCGTTGATGCTGGTCTTGCGCCTGAACCCTGATCTGGTTGACGGGATAGCGGCCCTAACTCCCGGAACACCGGTTCCGAATGATCTGCGTACGATCGAAGAGCCGGTCGATATTCACCTGCGCGCCATGCCGCGCGATGTGGTGCCGGTGCGGCGCGGCGGTGCCCTGCCGGGGAATGGGCTGAGTTCAAACTGAATTTCTCATCTGAATCAGAGATTTAGTTGTGACGATCTAGCTCACTTTGTGGGCGCGTTGACGCCTGCCCCAAGCCGAAGGTCTTCTCCAAAATCGGTGTAGTGTTCTTAAACGAAAAAAAACATTTGACCGACTCGCGAATTGTTTATTATCGATTAAATACCGATGCGAGCCAAATGGCTTGCGTCATGCGGGGGAACAAATGACACAAGCGGACACGGCCACACCCCTTCTCAGGGCGCGCGGGATCACCAAGCACTATGGCGCGGTTGTTGCCCTCGATGCGGTTGATCTGGACCTGCACGCGGGCGAGGTACTGGGTGTTGTCGGCGACAATGGCGCAGGCAAATCGACCCTCATCAAGGCCCTGACCGGGGCCATCTCCAAAACCGCCGGAACCGTCGAGATGGACGGCAAGGACATTCAGATCACCACCCCGACCGAGGCCAAGGCGGCAGGCATCGAAACCGTCTATCAGGACCTCGCGCTGGTCAACGAATTGTCCATCACCAAGAACATGTATCTGGGCCGCGAGATCGTGCGCGATACGCTGTTTGGGCACCTCTTTGGCACGCTGGATTTTGCAAAGATGGACACCGAAATCCGCGCCCTGTTCCAGAAACTCGATATCCGCATCACCGATATCTACCGCGAGGCCGAGGCCTTTTCCGGTGGGCAGAGGCAGGCCGTGGCGCTGGCCAAGACGGTGATGTTCGGCAAGCGCATCGCCATTCTGGACGAACCCACTGCGGCCCTTGGGGTGCGCGAAAGCAAGATGGCGATGGATCTGGTCAGATCGCTGAAAGATCACGGCCTGTCGGTCATCATGATCACCCATAACATGCAGCATGTGATGAATTATTGCGACCGGGTGATGGTGCTGCGCCTTGGCCGACTGGCGGCGGTGCGTGATGTGGCGGACGTTGACGGCGACACGCTGGTCGGGCTGATCACCGGTGCTGCCGAAGACAAGGTGGCCTGAGATGACTGACCTGCCGCGCCCATCCGCCCCGCCAGTGTCGGCCCCCACCCCGGGTGGGTCCAACCTTGATGTGCTCAAGCACCAGTTCCAGCAGATCTGGCAAGTGCTGGCCGCCCTTGCGCTGATCTATATGGTGTTCTTTGTCCTGTCAGAACCCTTTCGCAGCTTTGATACGTTGTTGTCGATCTTTGGGCAGGCCGCGATTTTGGCCATTCTGGCCTGTGGCACCACGGTGGTGCTGATCTCGGGCGGGCTTGATCTGTCTGTTGGGTCGATCTTTGCCGTGGTCGGCGTGATCGTGGGCATCGTGCTGGCCGAATACCGGTTGCCCGTGCCCGTGGCCGTTCTGATCGGTCTGGCCGCCGGAGCACTGATGGGGGCACTCAATGGCACCATTCAGGTATTGACCAAGGTACCGGCCTTTATCGTCACGTTGGGCGGGCTGACCGCCTACAAAGGCATTGCCGAGATCCTCGCCAGCGGGCGCGATCTATCCCGCTTTCCCGAGAACTTTCAGGTGCTTGGATCGGGTTACCTTGTGCCCATGGGCATCATGTTCGGCGTCGCTCTGCTGACTGGGCTGTTTCTGACCAAAACGCGGCTCGGCAATCATGCATTTGCCATTGGCGGCAACGAAGAGGTGGCGCGCCTGTCAGGCGTGAATGTGCGCAAGAGCCGGATTTACTATTACATGATCGGCGGCGTTCTGGCCGCGACGGCTGCGATCCTCGAAGTGTCCAAACTGAACTTTGCGATGCCCGCCCGCGGCCAAAGCTACGAGCTGTTTGCCATCGCGGCGGTCGTCATCGGTGGGACCAGCCTGTTTGGTGGGCGCGGCGGGGTCGGCAAGACGCTGATCGGCATGCTGATCATGCAGACCATTATCGTCGGGCTGTCCTATCTCGGCGTTGGCACCTCGGTGCAGCGCATTGCCATCGGCATCATCATCATTCTGGCCGTCTACTGGGACGTCTGGCGACGGCCTGCGCGTTAGCGCGTCCACACAAGAATTCCGCCCGAAAGCCCGGGCACAACATCCCAAGGGAGGGAACCCATGACACTGAAAACCTTGAAGACCGTGGTGGCCACGGCGGCCCTGACGGCCACCCTGTCCGGTCCTGCGCTGGCCGAGAACCTGCGCATCGCCTACACTGGCTATTCCACCGACAACACGTTCTGGATCGGTGTGGCCAACTCTGCCGCCGCCAAGGCCGAGGAGATGGGTGTCGAGTTGCTGGACCTGACCGCGTCCTCCCCCGATGCTGCCGCGCAAAAGGACGCCGTTGATCGCGCCATCACCATGGGTGTCGATGGCATCATCATCGGCTCGGTCGACAACCGCGCCTTTGACGCCTCGCTCGACAATGCCAAGCGCAAGGGCATTCCGGTTGTGGCCGTTGATACGGGGATTGAGCACGAACATGTTGCAAGCCTTGTGCAGACCGACAATCTGGCCGCAGCCGGTATTGCGGGCGAATATATCGTCGGCCAGTTGGACAAGGGCACGGTCCTGATCCTTGGCGGCTCTGCCGGCCACCAGACCGGCAATGCGCGCCGCGACGGGGTCAAGACCGCGGCCGAGGCTGCAGGTCACGAAGTGATCTTTCAGATCTGCGACTGGCAAGATGCCTGTGCCTATGAAACCACGGTGAACTTTCTGCAATCCAATCCCGACATCAAGGCGATCTTTTCGGCCTGGGATCCAGGCGCGCTGGCGGCTGTTTCTGCTGCGACCGAACTGGGCAAGATGGACGATCTGGTTATCGTCGGCTTTGACGGCAATCCGGCCAACCTCGTGTCCATCGAAGCAGGCGAACAGGCGGCGACCATCAAGCAGGACAATGTGCGTATGGGGGCCGAAGCGGTCGAAAATCTGGTGGGCCTGATCAAGGGCGAGGAGGTCCCGGCCTTTACCCCGATCGACGGCATCCTGATCACTTCTGACAACGTGGCGGATTTCAAGTAAACCTGTCCCAAGGGGCCGTCCGCGCGCTGTGAGCGGCCCCGCACTTCTTGTTCAAGGACGCATCCCCCCATGCAAGTACTGGTCATCACCGCCGTCGGCCAAACCGGGTTCAGGACGGTCGACACCCCCAGACCGGGTCGGGCCGAGGTTTTGCTGGATGTGGGATTTGTCGGACTCTGCGGCAGCGATCTGAACACCTATCGTGGGGCCAACCCGCTTGCCACCCTGCCCCGCATTCCCGGCCACGAGATTGGCGGCACGATCCTGTCGCGCGGTCCTGATGTCCCGCCCGATTTCAGCCCCGGCAAGCGCGCCATCGTCATTCCCTACACGACCTGCGGCACCTGTTCTTCTTGCGCGATGGGCCGCCAGAACGCCTGTCGCCACAACCAGACACTGGGTGTGCAGCGCGATGGCGGTATGTCGTCACGCATCGCCGTGCCACACAACCACCTGATCCTGAATGATACGCTGTCCCTGTCCCAACTGGCGCTGGTCGAACCGCTCTCGGTTGGCTTTCACGCCGTCGCCCGTGGGCGCATTGGTCCCGACGATACGGTTGTTGTCCTGGGCGCAGGCATGATCGGCATTGGCGCGATCCTTGGTGCGCTGGCCGTCGGCGCGCGCGTGATTGTCGCCGAAATCAGCGCCTCGAAGCACGCCACGCTGATCGATTTGGGTGTGGATGCGGTGATCGACCCAAGCGCCGAAGACCTTGCCGCCCGCGTCGACGCGCTGACGGACGGCCAAGGCGCTGATGTGGTGATTGAGGCCGTTGGCCTGCCCGAGACCTTCCGCGCGGCCATTGACCTCACCTGTTTCGGCGGGCGCGTTGTCTATGTCGGCTATGCCAAGGCCGAGGTCAGCTACAACACCGCCATTTTCAACCTCAAGGAACTGGACATCATGGGGTCGCGTAACGCCACCCGTACCGATTTCGAAGCGGTGGTGACCTATCTCGAAGGCCACCCCTCCCTCGCCAGCCAGTTGATTTCGCGCATTTTCCCATGGGCCGAGGCAGAGGACGCCTTTCCCTATTGGGAGGCGAACCGGCAGGAAACGTTCAAAGTGATGATCGACTGCCAAGGGCAGGATGATGTCTGACGCCGCTATTCTCTCCCGCCGCTACGGCCTTGAGGGCAAGACCGCTCTGGTCACCGGCGGCGGCACGGGATTGGGCAAGGCCGTTGCCACAGCACTTGCCCAAAGCGGGGCGCGCGTGGTCATCGCGGGGCGCCGTGCCGAGGTGCTGGAAGCCACCTGCGCCGAGATCGGTCATGGGGTCAATCATCAGGCCATGGACCTCACGGACATGGCCGGGATCGCGGCGGTTGCCAGGGATTTACACGCCACTCACGGCACTTTCGACATCCTGGTAAACAACGCAGGCAACACGCTGAAAAAACCGTTCCTGGACTCCGACCTTGACGAGTTCGACAGTGTTTTTGACGTCCATGTGCGCGGCGCACTTGAACTCAGCCGTGCGGTCATGGGTCAGATGCAGGCCGATGAGACGCAGGGCTCAATCCTCTTTATCTCGTCGATGACGGCCTATATCGGGCAGCCCAACGTGTCCGGCTATACCATCGCCAAGACGGCGATCAACGGCGTCATCCGCGCCCTGTCGGCCGAGGTCGCAGGCAGCGGCATTCGCGTCAACGGCGTGGCACCGGGCTGGATCGATACGGATGTGTTTCGCACCGCCACCAAAGGCGATCCCGACCGCAAGGCCAAGATCATGGGCCGCATTCCGATGGGGCGGCTGGGCGAGCCTGAGGATATCGGCTGGGCCTGCGCCTTTCTGGCCTCGCAGGCGGCGCGATACATCACCGGGCAAGTGCTTCTGGTCGATGGCGGTGGTGCCACAGGGTTTTAACGGGGGAGAGACAGATGACCGATCAGGACATGTTCGCACAGATGAAGGAAACGCTGTTCACCGCCGTGATCGGCGACGTTCTGGACGTGCTGGGCTATCGCAATCAGTTCCTGCCGCAGCCCATCAAACCGCTGGTTCCCGGCACGAAACTGGCCGGACGCGCCATGACCGTGCTCGAGGCCGACTATCCCGGCGCGGGCGGTCCGGGGCCTCTGTCGGGCAAGCCCTTCGGGCTCATGTTCGAGGCCCTTGATGATCTGAAAGAGGGCGAGATTTACATCGCCTCCGGATCGTCCTTTGAATACGCCCTGTGGGGTGGGTTGATGTCGACCCGCGCGCTGCATCTGAAGGCGGCAGGCGCGATCCTTGATGGCTACGTGCGTGACACGGACGAGATCCGCGCGCTTGGCTTTCCGGTGTTTTCGCGCGGGGCCTTCGCGCAGGATCAGGGCATTCGCGGCAAGGTGCTGGACTACCGTGTGCCCATCAACGTCAAGGGCGTGCAGGTCGCTCCGGGTGATATGATCTTTGCCGATGACGAAGGGGTTCTGATCATCCCGCAAGCGGTCGAGCAGCAGGCGATCAGCGACGCACTCGCCAAGGTCGCCACCGAAAACGAGGTTGCCAAGGCGATCCGCGCGGGCATGTCCACGCAAGAGGCCTTTGCCACATTCGGCGTCATGTAGCACACTCAGCGCCACCACTCACACGCCACCGGGGCCTTTAATGTCGCGCGACAATTCAACCTACAAGGACAGCCTGAACCGCAGCCTCGATTACGTCGCGGCCTTGGGGATCGAGAACACGCTGCCTTCGGAGGTCGAGTTGACCCAGCGTCTTGGCATCAGCCGCACCACCGTGCGCGCCGTGCTGTCCCATCTGGACGAGGTCGGCATCATTTCGTGGTCAGGACGCAACAAGACGGTGCTGCGCGCCCCGAAGCCAGCCGACTATTTCGCCAAGGCCGAGACCCTGTCGACCAGCGAACGGGTGGAGACGCAGTTCATGGAATACCTGCTTGGGGGTGATCTCAAACCCGGCGCCATCCTGCACGAAAGTGATATGGTCCGCGCCTTTGGCGCCAGCGCGTCGGTCCTGCGTGAATTCCTGATCCGCTTTTCCCGCTTTGGCCTGATCGAGAAGGAACCAAACCGCCACTGGGTGCTGCGCGGCTTTACCCGCTCGTTCGCGATCGAGCTGTTCGACGTGCGCGAGATGTTCGAATTGCGCGCTTTTGCGACGCTCACGGCCAAGGGACCAGAGGGCGAAGCGCGGGCACGTCTCATCGCCCTTGAGGACGCCCACGAGGCCATCATCGCCGACATCGACGCGCAATATCTGAGCTTTCCCCGTCTGGATGAGCAGTTCCACCGGGTGCTGATGGAAGACCTCGGCAACCGCTTTGTCGATGACTTTGTTGAATTGGTTTCGGTGATCTTTCACTATCACTATCGCTGGAACAAGCGCGACGAGCGCGACCGCAACCTGGCCGCGGCGCGTCAGCATCTGGCCGTGATCCGCGCGTTGAAGGCGGGCGAGACCGACCGCGCGATGGACCTGTTTCAGGAACACCTCAATGCCGCACGCAGCACCTTGCTGAGCTCGGTACCGTGGGACCCGGAACCATGAACGCACATACTGATCCCCGGCTTTTGACCCTCGCGCCGGGCGACAATGTCTCTGTGCTGAAGGCCACAGTCGCGGCGGGCGAGGATATTCTGATTGGGGGCCAGTCGGTCCATATGCCCCAGACATTGGGTCTGGGCCACAAACTGGCTGTTGCGCCAATCCCCGCCGGGGAAGATGTGATCAAATACGCCTTTCCCATCGGCTTTGCCGCGCAGGATATCCCGCTGGGCGCACATGTTCATATCCACAACCTCACCAGTCGGCACACCACTGTCGAGATCATGGAGTAGCGCCATGTCACAGATGACAGCCTGGCCCCGCAAGGACGGTCGCAAGGGCATCCGCAACGTGGTGGTGGTCGCCTATCTTGTGGAATGCGCCCATCACGTCTGCAAACAGATCGCCCGCCCATTTGAGGAAAGCGACGTGCAGGTCATCGGCTTTTCGGGCTGTTTTCCGTCCCAATACGGGCAGGAGATGATGGAGGCGCTCTGCACTCATCCCAATGTGGGCGCAGTGCAGCTGGTGTCGCTGGGTTGCGAGAATTTCAAGAAGACGCAATTGGCCGACGCCATCCGCGCATCGGGCCGTCCGGTGAACGTGATCACCATTCAGGACAGCGGCGGGACGGCAGCGGCGGTCGCCGCAGGGCGCGATTGGGTCCGACAGGCCCAAGACCAGATCGCGATCTTGCCCAAGGTCGCGATGGACGTTTCCGAGCTGGTGATCGGCACCATCTGCGGCGGATCGGACGCGACCTCGGGTATCACGGGCAACCCTGCAGCGGGCATCGCCTTTGACCAGCTGGTGGCTGCCGGAGCCACCTGTATTTTCGAGGAAACCGGCGAGTTGATCGGCTGCGAACATGTCATGGCGGCGCGGGCCGCGCACCCCGATCTGAAACCACACATCATCGAAATCGTGGACAAAGCCGCCGCCTATTACGCGGCCATGGGATACGGATCCTTCGCCAACGGCAACGCCACAGGCGGGCTTTCCACCATCGAAGAAAAGTCGCTGGGTGCTTATGCCAAGTCCGGTCAAAGCCCGATCAGCGGCATCCTGCGTCCGGCTCAGCAAGCGGCAACTGGTGGTCTGTACCTGCTGGATGTGGTGCCTGACGGGCCGCCAAAATTCGGCTTTCCCAACATCAACGACAATGCCGAGATCATCGAACTGATCTCTTGCGGGGCGCATGCGGTGGTTTTTGTGACCGGGCGCGGGTCGGTTGTGGGTTCGGCCATTTCGCCGGTCCTCAAGGTCTGTGCCAACCCAGAAACCTATGCGCGCATGGCCGGGGATATGGATGTGAATGCGGGCCGTATTCTGGACGGCGCGGCCAGCCTGCAAGAGGTAGGGTCGGAGATTTTCGACAAGCTGATTGCCCTTGGCGCAGGCGCGCGTACCGCCTCGGAAACGCTGGGCCATGTGGAATTCGTGCTCACCTACAAGACCGCCACCCCTGCGGAACCCGGGTGCCATCCGAATTGAGGATTTCACGATGCTGAACGACACACACCGCCTGTCCTTGGGCACGGCAGCCCTGTCCGGCCTCTACCGCCCTGTTGCCCGCGTGGATGCCCAGCAAGTTCTGGAAACCGCATGGGATCGTGGCATCCGCTATTTCGACACCGCACCGCATTACGGCAATGGCGCCTCCGAAGGGTTGCTTGGCGATTTTTTGCGAGAACGCAGTGGCTGGGTGCTGTCCACCAAGGTGGGGCGGGTGCTGTCGCCGGACGCCAATCCGCCGCCTGTGGTCAACGGCTTTCACAACGCATGGCCCCTGAAACAGCGCTTTGATTTCACCTATGACGGCATCATGCGCTCGGTCGAGGACAGCTTTCAGCGGCTTGGTCTCAACCGCATCGACATCCTTTACGTACATGACATCGGTGACCCCGAGGCAGGCACCGACACCCCGCATCACCGCGCGCAACTGCTCGACAGTGGCGCGCGTGCACTTGAGATGCTCAAGGCCGAGGGCACCGTCAAAGCCATCGGTCTGGGCGTGAATACGGTCGAGATTTGCCAGGAGCTGGTGGGCGTCTTTGATATGGACCTGATCCTGCTGGCCGGGCGCTATACACTGCTCGACCAATCCGCCCGTGCGCACCTGTTTCCCAAATTGCGTGCGCACGATATCCGGCTGGTGATCGGCGGCGTGTTCAATTCAGGCATCCTTGCTACCGGCCCGGTACCGGGCGCGCATTACAACTATGCCCCTGCCCCAGAAGAAATCCGTGCCCGCGTCAGAGAGATCGAGGCGATCTGTGCCCGCCATGACACGCCCCTGCCGGCAGCCGCATTGCAGTTTCCAGATCAGGACCCGCTGATTGCCTCGACCCTGATCGGCACCACCAAGGCGTCCTCGCTCAGCCGCAATATTGCGCAGTTCAACGCGGACTTGCCAAAGGCCTTGTGGGAGGATTTGCGCGCCAACGGGTTTATCCAAGCAGGCAATTGAGTGACGTCGGCGCTCAGCGAAACGGCAATGGTCGTATCAGCGCGCCTTAGCCCGCCTCGACCGAGACCACTTCGAAATCAAACACCAGATCGCGCCCGGCCAGCGGGTGGTTGGCATCCAGCATCACCTGTTCGTCGTCGACCCCCGTCACCGTGACCGGCATCGGCTGGCCTTGCGGTGTCTGCATCTGCAACTGCATGCCGACCTCAAGCGCGATTTCGTCGGGGATCGCATCGCGTGGCACGCCCTGATGCAGGGCCGGGTTGATCGGGCCATAGGCGTCGGCACAGTCAATGTTCACCGTCTTTTTCTCGCCCGCCTGCATACCCGGCAAAGCCGCATCAAGACCCTTGATGATATGCCCGGCCCCGACCACGAATTCGAGCGGATCACGCCCTTCGGAGCTGTCAAAGGTGGTCCCGTCGGTCAGTGTGCCCGTGTAGTGGATGCGCACTGTGTCGCCGTCCTTGATCTCGGCCATATGGCGTGCTCCCTTCTCTTCGCGCAACACCCTGCCTGTATGTGGCCGCGTGGTAAACCCCACCTGCCCCCTTTTCGTCCCCGTGCACCCGTGCCACTCTGCGCCCACCAAGCGAAAGGTCCGGCCATGCCCATCACCACCTGCATCTTTGACGCCTATGGTACGCTGTTTGATGTGGCGGCCGCCGCCCGGCAGGCTGCAAGCGATCCATCCTTTGCCGCGATCAAGGACGATTGGCCCGCGCTGGCCGAACACTGGCGCGCCAAGCAGTTGCAATATACGTGGCTGCGCGCGGTCACCGACGCACACACGGATTTCTGGGAAGTCACGCAGCAGGGGCTCGACTGGGCGCTGGAAAAGACCGGCCATGACGGCGATCTGGCCCTGCGCGAACGCCTGCTCGCACTTTATTGGGAATTGCAATCCTATCCGGAGGTTCCGCTGATGCTGCACAGCCTCAAGGATGCCGGGTTGAACACCGCAATCCTGTCCAACGGCTCGCCTGACATGTTGGATGGGGCAGTGCAATCGGCGGGCATCGCGGATGTGCTGGATGATTGCCTGTCGGTGCAATCGGTGGGAATCTTCAAGCCCGACGCACGAGTCTATGATCTTGTGGGCCAGCGTTTTGACTGCGCAAAAGACGAGGTGCTGTTTGTGTCCTCCAACGGTTGGGATGCCGCCGCCGCCACGGGGTACGGATTTACCACGGCCTGGGTCAACCGCGCGGGCGAGCCAGTGGACCGCCTGCCCTGGGTGCCTGCACACAAGCTAAGCGATCTGAGTGGCATTCCGGCACTGGCGGCGGTCTGATGGCGCAGTTCACCACCTCTGACGGGCTGGATCTGTTCTACACGGATGAAGGTGAAGGCCTTCCCCTGCTGTGCCTGCCCGGCTTCACCCGCACCACGCAGGATTTTCAGTACGTCACGCCCCACCTGCCGCCCTGCCGCCTGATCAAGATGGACTATCGCGGGCGCGGGCAATCCGCGTTTGACCCGAACTGGCAGAACTATGACCTGCTCATCGAGGTGCGTGACGTGATGGAGCTGATGGATCATCTGTCACTGCCCAGTGTTGCGATCCTTGGGACCTCGCGAGGCGGCCTCAATGCGATGGGACTTGCCGCGGCCGCGCCGGATCGCCTGATCGGGGCGGCCCTCAACGATGTCGGGCCGGCACTGGATCCGGCGGGATTGGCGGGCATCATGGTGTATCTCGGCCGCCGCCCTGCGGCACGCAGCTTGGCCGAGGCTGCGATGGCCCTGCCATATGTCCTCAAAGGGTTCGAGGATGTGCCTGAAAGCCGCTGGATGCAGGAAGCGCGCACGCATTTTGTGGAAACCCCGGATGGTCTGGACATCACCTACGACCCGCATCTGCGCGACGCGGTCGAAGCGGGCGGCGAGATCCCTGACCTCTGGCCGCTTTTCGACGCGCTTGCGGGCAAGCCGACTTGCCTGATCCGCGGGGCCGGGTCGGATTTGCTGAGCGCCCAAACAGCCCAAAAGATGCAGGACCGTCGCCCCGACATGATCTTTGCCGAGGTGCCAAAACGCGGACATGTGCCGTTTCTTGACGAACCCGAGGCGGTGGCCGCGCTGTGCGCATGGATGGAGCAAATGCAATGAATATCGACATGATCCGCGCCGCCGCGCAGCGCCTAAAGGGGCATGCGCGAGTGACCCCGTTGCTCAACTCGCCTTTCATCGACGAGATCGCGGGACGCCGGGTCTGGATCAAACCCGAATGCCTGCAGCACACCGGCAGCTTCAAGTTTCGCGGCGGTTGGTCGGCCTTGTCCGCGCTTGACCCAGAAGTGCGCGCGCGCGGCGTCATCGGCTATTCCAGCGGCAATCATGCCCAAGGGGTAGCCCACGCCGCAACCCTGCACGGCGTGCCGTCGGTGATCGTGATGCCGTCGGACGCCCCGACCCTCAAGATCGCCAACACCAAGGCGCTGGGGGCCGAAGTGGTGTTGTATGACCGCGCCGGCGAAGATCGCGATGCCATTGGCGCGCGCATCGCCGAGGAACGTGGCCTGACTTTGATCCGCCCCTATGATGAACCGCAGGTGATCGCGGGCCAAGGCACCACCGGCCTTGAGATCGCCGAACAGGCTGCTGCCCATGGGGTACGCGAGGCCGACGTTCTGGTCTGTTGTGGTGGCGGGGGTCTGACCAGCGGCATTGCACTCGCCCTCGAGGCCGACGCGCCGGGCCTGCGCGCGCGCCCGGTTGAGCCCGAAGGGTTTAACGACGTCGCCCGCTCGCTGCGCTCGGGCCAGATTGAGCGCAACAGCCGGACCTCGGGCAATATCTGCGATGCGATCATCTCGCCCCAACCGGGTGACATCACGTTTCCGATCATACACCGCCTTTGCGGCCCCGGCCTCGTCGTGAGCGAGGACGACGCCTTGCGCGCCATGGCACAGGCCTTTTTGCGGTTGAAACTGGTGGCGGAGCCCGGGGGTGCGGTCGCCCTTGCTGCCGCCATGTGTCGGCAGGACCAAATAGAGGGCGAGGATGTGATCGTCACAATTTCGGGTGGCAATGTCGACCCGGATATCTTTGCACGGAGCCTCCAGACCCTCTCATGACCCAGTTTTCCATAGCCAGTTTCAACGTCAAAAACCTGATCGGACCGGATCAGGAATATTACCGTTTTCAAAGCTACACTCCTGAGGAATACGCTTGGAAAGCCGACTGGCTGGCCGAACAAATCCAGACCATGGACGCCGACATCGTCGGCTTTCAGGAGATTTTCGAGGAAAGCGCGTTGCGCGATGTTCTGGCCAAGTCGGATGCGGGCGGGATCGAGGACAATGCCGCCCATATTCCGGGCCCGAACAAGCGCTATCGGCGCAAGGCGATCTTTCGCAAGCTGGCCTACAGCCCCTATACGGACGCCGCACTGGCCGTCGCGCCAAACGTCAATGATGGTGGCCCCGGCCAGCGCCGCCCAGGTGTCGCGATCCTGTCGCGCCTCGGCTTTGTCGGCGCGCCCGAGATCATTCAGGACCTCGAAGACCCGCTCGACATCGGCTTTGGCCCGATGGGTCCCGAGGGCGGGGGCAGTTTCCGCCTGACTCGCCTCAGCCGTCCCATCCTGAAAGTGCGCGCGCCTGTGGGCAGCCATGTGATCACGGTATTCAACTGCCACCTCAAGTCCAAACTGGGCGAATTTGTGCGCCCTGCCGACGGCAGCGCTCCATCAGAAATCGACCTTACTCAATACGATGCCGTTGGGCGGGCCCTTGGTGGCTTGCGCGCCGCCTTGCGCCGCATGGCCGAGGCCTGGGTGCTGCGCCGCGCAATTGTGTCTGAGCTGCAGGCAGGTAATCCAGTCATGGTGCTGGGTGATTTCAACGATGGGGAACATGCGGTCAGCTCCGAAATCATCAGCGGTGAGACGCCGTTCAAGAACTACGCCTGGATGCTGCGCCACGACGCCAAAACGCCAAGGGACCGCTATTCCGAGGCGGAAGACACCCAGATCCGCGAGGACATCGAGGCCGTGCACCTGCATTCCGCCGAGCGGCAATTCGTCAAGAAATCCGCCCGCGACATGGTCTATACGGCTGCGTTTGGCGGGGTGTATGAAAGCATCGACCAGATCTACATGTCCCGCCACTTTCTGCCTGACGCACCGGAAAGCATCGGGCAGATGGACTATTTTTCCGTGTTGAACGATCATCTGACCGATGGCAGCCACCCCGAGGCACCGTATAACAAACTGGCCTCCGATCATGGGCAGATCATTGCCCATATGAAGCTAAAGGACTGAATTCTCATGCATATGGCAGATTTGGGTGACGTGCGCCTGCACTACCGGATTGATGGGCCCGATGATGGCGCACCCGTGGTATTTGCCAACTCGCTGGGCACGGATTTTCGCCTGTGGGACGCGATCATGCCGCTGTTGCCGGCGGGTCTGCGCATCCTGCGCTATGACAAGCGCGGGCACGGCCTGTCGACCTGCCCCGAAGGGCCTTACGCGATGGGCGCGCTGGTGTCGGATGCAGAAAAGCTGATGGATATGCACGGGTTCAATGACGCGTTCTTTGTCGGCTTGTCGATCGGCGGACTGATTGCCCAGGGCCTCGCCATCAAGCGACTGGACCTGATGCGCGCGATGGTGCTTTCCAACACAGGCGCCAAGATCGGGACCAAGCAGATTTGGGATGACCGGATTGCGGGCGTGAAATCGGGCGGGATCGAAGCCCTTGGTGACGCCACGATGGAGCGGTGGTTTTCCAAGGCGTTTCGCGACACGCCCGATCTGGAGTTGTGGCGCAACATGCTGGTGCGTCAGCAGGACGACGGCTATGCGGGCTGTTCGGCGGCGATTTCGGGCAGCGATTTTTATGCCACCACTGCAACCCTGCGCCTGCCCACGCTGGGCATTGCCGGGTCCGAAGACGGGGCGACGCCCCCGGACCTTGTGCGCGAAACCGTCGATCTGGTTCCAGGCAGCCAGTTCCACCTGATCCGCCGCGCAGGCCACCTGCCCTGCGTCGAGCAGCCCGAGGAATATGCGCGCGTCATCACCGACTTCATGCGCGCGACGGGGCATATCTGATCCATGGCCGCCAGCGTCTTTGCCTCGGCCCTCTACGGCTCTCTGTTCGACACGGGCGAGGTTGCGCGGCTGTGGTCCGACAGCGCCGAAGTGCGTGCAATGCTGCTGGTCGAAGGCGCCTTGGCCAAGGTACAGGGATCACAAGGCATCATCCCGGAATTGAGTGCTGCCTTCATCCACCGCTCAAGCCTTGAAGTGCAGATCGACCCGGCGGGGCTCGCGCGCGCGACAGCCACCAACGGGGTGAGCGTGCCCGGCCTTGTCACCGCCTTTCGCACCGCAATGGAGGCACCGGAACATGCCCAATACGCCCATTGGGGCGCCACAAGTCAGGACATCATCGACACCGGGCTGATGTTGCGCCTGCGTCAGACGCTGGCCGCACAAGAAGACACATTGCGCACCATCCTTCAGATCATGGGCCCGCAGGCCGAGGCCCATGCCGACACGCCCGTGGCGGCACGCACCTATGGCCAGCACGCCACCGTGACCTCTTGGGGGGCGATGCTGGCGCATTGGGGGCAACCGCTGGCGGACGCGCTTGAGCGCCTACCTGCGCTCCGAGATGCCTCCCTCTGGGTGAGCCTGAGCGGGGCCGCGGGCACAGCCTCCGCCCTTGGGACCGAAGCCGCCGAAACGCGCTCCGCCTTGGCCGAGGCACTGGGTCTGGGCGATCCTCGCCGCAGCTGGCACACCGACCGCGGGCCCGTTTTGCGCATTGCCGAATGGATGGCGGAAGTGACCGCGACGCTTGCATCCTTGGGACATAGCGTGATTGGCCTTGTCGGCTCGGACACCGGAGAATTGCGGCTGGACGGGGCGGGCAGCTCATCGACCATGCCGCAGAAACAAAACCCCGTGGCACCTTCCGTGCTTGTGGCACTGAACCACCAGATGGCGGGCCTGCGCGCCAGCCTGCAGGCGGCCAGCGCACATCAGTACCAACGCGACGGGGCGGCGTGGTTCACCGAATGGATGGTCTTGCCACAGGTGGCACTGGCAACCGCAGCCGCGCTTGAAACAGCCCGCGGGCTGGTCGAGAGCATCCGCCCCGACACAACGCAAATGCGTGCCCATGTTGACGGGCTGGGCCTGCTGCACGCCGAAGCGCTCAGCTTTGCCCTCGCGTGCCAGATGTCGCGGCCAGATGCACAGGCAGCGACCAAGGCACTGGTGGCGAAGGCTGTTGCCGACAATGTGCCGCTGAAACAGGTGGCGCAGGCCGCACATCCTGATCTGGCGGACAATCTGTTTGATCCAGCCGCGCAAATGGGTCTGGCCCCTGCGGATGCACGCGCCTTTGCCAAGCGGGTTGCCCGCCTTTGAAACTGCCGGTTGTCTTCATCCTGTTCACTGTGATGCTGGATGCAATGGGCATCGGGTTGATCGTGCCGGTCATGCCCGACCTGATCCTTGAGGTTGGCGGCAGCAGCCTTGGCTCAGCCGCACTTTGGGGTGGGCTGCTTTCGACGATCTTTGCGCTCATGCAATTCCTGTTTGGACCCGTGATTGGCGCATTATCTGACCGCTTTGGACGCCGCCCGGTGTTGTTGCTTTCGCTGGTGGTGATGGCGGCGGACTATCTGGTGATGGCGGTGGCAGGATCGATCTGGCTGTTGCTGGCGGGCCGGGTCGTGGGCGGGATCACGGCCGCCACGCAATCTACGGCAAATGCCTATATGGCCGACATCTCGAATCCGTCGGAAAAGGCTGCGAATTTCGGGTTGATCGGTGCGGCGTTCGGAATGGGCTTTGTCTTTGGCCCGATGGTCGGAGGGGCACTGGCCGAATATGGCACCCGCGCGCCGTTTTATGCGGCGGCGGGGCTCGCGGCACTCAATGCGGTGTTTGGCTATTTCGTGCTCAGGGAAACGGTGGACGACCGCATCCGCCGCCCGTTCGAATGGCGACGCGCCAACCCGTTTGGGCTGTTCAAATACCTGGCCCGCCTGCCGGGTCTGGGCCCGCTTCTGGTGGTGTTCTTCATCTACCAGGTGGCCTTTACGGTCTATCCCGCGATCTGGAGCTACTACACCCTTGAGCGTTTTGACTGGTCGCCGGGCATGCGTGGGCTGTCGCTGGGGCTGTTCGGGATATCCATGGCTATCGTGCAAGGCGGGCTGATCCGCCCCATCCTGCGCGTGATCGGCGAACGGGGATCGGTGATCTATGGTCATATCGCCGATGTCGGAGTGTTCTTGCTGATCGGTTTTGTCAGTTCAGGCACCTTCCTTTTGATCCTGACGCCGTTGGCGGCCCTTCCTGCAGTGATCACACCTGCGCTGCAGGGGATCATGTCCAAGGCCGTCGACGACAACCAGCAGGGTGAATTACAGGGCGCGCTGACCTCGGTTTCTGCGCTGGCGATGATCATCTCGCCCATGGTCATGACCTATGTGTTCTATTCCTTCACCGGGCCTGCCGCACCGTTCTACATGCCGGGGGCGTCGTTTTATCTGTCCGCCATCCTGATGGCGCTGGGGCTGATGGTCTTTCTGCGGGCTGGCAAAATCGCTGTGTCGTCGGACGCAACCGGTCAACCGCGCCCATAATCCGTCGCATTCGAGCTTGCAGGGGCGCCATGGCTGCGCCACCGTCCGGAAAAGCGCAACGCAAAATGCGCCTCGGCCATGACGCGACAAGGGAAGAATATGCAAACCATCAAAGCAGCCGTCTGCCACGAATTTGGCGCCCCTCTGGTGATCGAAGACATCCACCTGCGCGCACCTGATGTCGGCGAGGTCGAGGTGACCCTTCATGCGGTGGCGATCTGCCATTCGGATATCTCCTTTGCCGGTGGGGCCTGGGGCGGCAGCCTGCCTGCGGTCTACGGTCACGAGGCGGCGGGCAAGGTCAGTGCCGTGGGACCCAATGTGAATGGGGTGGCCGAAGGCGACAGCGTCGTCGTCACCCTGATCCGGGCCTGTGGCATCTGCCGGTCCTGCGCCGGGGGCAAGCCGACGATTTGCGAGACCCCCTATGACGGGGATGCAGGTCCGATCCGCACCACGGAGGGCGGCATGTTGCACCAGGCGATGGCCTGCGGGGCCTTTGCCGAAAAGGTGGTCGTAGATCAAAGCCAGTTGGTCAAAGTCTCGGACGCGATCCGCATGGATGCCGCCAGCCTGATCGCATGCGGGGTGATTACGGGCGTTGGAGCGGTCGTTAACGCCGCCGGGTTGCGCGCCGGGCAAGACGTCGTGGTAATCGGGGCCGGTGGCGTCGGCCTCAATGCCATTCAGGGCGCACGGATCGCCGGGGCACGCCGCATCGTGGCCGTCGACATGACAGAGGAAAAACTGGAGGACGCCAAGGCGTTCGGCGCAACCCACGGTGTGCTTGCCACGGGCGACACCCCGTGGCGCGCGGCCTTCAAGGCGCTTGGTGGCAAAGGGGCTGATGCGGTGATCGTGACCGTCGGAGCCATCCCCGCCTATGATCAGTCGCTGAAATACCTCGGCCGAGGTGGCAAGGTTGTGATGGTCGGCATGCCCCATTCCGGTGCCATGGCCGAATATGAACCCGTCACCGCCGCTTTCATGGGGCAGGGTCTGGTCGGTTCAAAAATGGGGGATGTGGTGATCCAGCGCGACATTCCGTGGATGGTCGATCTGTATGAACAGGGCCGTTTGCAGCTCGATTCACTGATTTCGGGCCGCTGGTCGCTGGAGCAGATCAACGAGGCGATTGCGGACACCAAGGCGGGCAAGGCCCGGCGCAATGTGATTGTATTTGACCACTGAAGGGGGGCTCTGCCCCCGTCCCGTGACGGGACTCCCCCGGGATTTTTTAAAAACAGAGAAGAGGGACGCGCACATGAAGCTTCGGGATCTCGAGATCATTGTCACCGCCCCTCCGGCGCCGGGCTGGGGCGGGCGGTATTGGACATTGGTCAAACTGACATCGGATGACGGGATTGTCGGCTGGGGTGAATGCTATGCTACAAGCGTGGGACCAGAGGCGATGCGCGCTGTGATCGAGGACGTGTTTGACCGCCACATGGCGGGCGAGAACCCCGAAAACATCGAGCTGATGTTCCGCCGCGCCTATTCCTCGGGCTTTACGCAACGCCCGGACCTGACTGTGATGGGCGCGTTTTCGGGACTGGAGATCGCCTGTTGGGATATTCTCGGCAAAGCGCGCGGGCGTCCGGTGCATGCGCTGCTGGGTGGGCGGATGAATGACCGCATCCGCGCCTACACCTACCTTTATCCCCTGCCCCATCATCCGCTGGATGAATTCTGGACCTCGCCCAAAATGGCCGCCGAGGCAGCACTTGATTGCGTTGATCGTGGCTATACAGCGGTCAAGTTCGACCCTGCCGGCCCCTATACAATGCGCGGCGGGCATATGCCGGGAATGCGCGACATTTCCCAGTCGGTGGCGTTCTGCAAGGCGATCCGCGACGCCGTGGGCGACCGCGCCGACCTGCTGTTCGGCACCCACGGCCAGTTCTCCACGGCGGGCGCGATCCGTCTGGGACAGGCGCTTGAGCCCTTTTCCCCCCTTTGGTTCGAAGAACCTATTCCGCCGGATGCTGTCGAAGAAATGGGAAGGGTCGCGCGCGCCGTGCGCATCCCCATCGCCACGGGCGAGCGACTGACCACCAAGGCCGAATTTGCCCCCATCCTGCGCAGCGGAGCCGCCAGCATCCTGCAACCGGCATTGGGCCGCGCTGGCGGTATTTGGGAGATGAAAAAGGTTGCCGCCATCGCCGAAGCCTACAACGCGCAGATGGCCCCACATCTCTATGCAGGCCCCATCGAGTGGGCGGCCAATGTGCAGCTTGCCGCCTCGATCCCCAACATCCTGATGTGCGAAAGCATCGAGACGCCGTTTCATGACCGGTTGATCAACGGCACAATCCGGGTCGAAGACGGATACATCACCCCATCCGACACGCCCGGCCTCGGGATCGAAGTGGACGAGGATCTTGCCCGCGCACATCCCTATACCGGCGACGAGTTGCATCTGCAGATGCAGGAAGACCCTTGTGATTATCAGAACGGCAACAATTTCGAAGGCGGCGCGCCTGCGCCGCGCGAGGGCTAGTCGACCTGCACCACTTCGTAGGCGATGCGCGGAGCATCACCCGAAGCAACGCCGCCCAGCGCGATGGAACCTGTTCCCGTCAGCGCGACAGTCTGGCGGCAAATGTAGAATTCGGGCGCATTACCGATGGCCAGCGTTGTGCCCGCCGAAGAGCTGTCTTTGAACTCGACAATGCCGCCGCGCACCGAAATGGCGGCATGTACGCGCGACACCCAGGCCTCGGGCACGACCAGACCGCAGGCCGAGGACCGGCCCACCGTGATATGATTGCCCTCATGAATGTCCTGTGACCAGTTCATCCACGACAGGCGCACGGCAGTCCTCGCGACTTGTTCCTTGCGTTGCGCCTGGAACATGGTGGGCTGGGCGGCAAAATTCGTCATCTCGCCGTCATCATCGCCCCCGGCCATCAGGGCAAAAATCTCGGTAGGCATGTTGATGCCGCGCAACGTGTGTTCGCCCAAGGACCGCAGCGCGCCCCGATCGGTATTCTTGGCATAGTTGACGAGGCTGCGGCTCATCAGCACTTCATTTTCCTTGGCCTGGCTGGACAGGCGGGCGGCGATGTTGATGGCATCGCCGAACAGTTCCGTGCCGCGATGAACCACCAGTCCCCAATGCAAGCCTGCGTGCAGCGACACCTCGCCCCGCGCGCCGTGGGTCATCATGTCACCTGCCGCTGCAATGGCGGAATCAGCCGATTCAAACAGGCACAGCACGTCATCGCCCTTGGAGCGCACAAATTCACCGCCGTGAATGGTGGCGATCTTTTGCATCCCCTCGACGCATTCAAACACCAGCTGGCTGGCGCGTTCGTCGCCGTGGGATCGGTATAGCGCAGTGCTGCCGGACACGTCCGCCAGCAATATGGCACGCTCAACCCTCATTCCAATGCTTCCCCCAATTTCGCGGCCCCCGCCCCAGACAGGCGCCGTCGGTCATTCGGAACAAAAAATAACAACCGTAAAAAGTAATTTCCGTATTTAGCGCCATATCTCGAAAGAAAGAAAGGGGGAGCGCGCGCTGATAAGCATCTGCCGGGGCAACAAGTTGTGATGCACCCTGATGGGCATCCCTTATCGGTAGAAAGAGACTGACGCCACAGCAAGATCCACCCGCATTTCGCGCCCTACCGCCAGGATGCCGATCCGGCGCAACCTCTCAGGCTCAAACGTGGCCTCCGTGCGATGGGGGATCAAGTCTGCAAAAGGCACGCGCACCGTTGTCCACGCGGCAGGTGCTTTGAACTCCGCCCGAAAGGATTGCCAAGGGCGGGTCAGCGCGTCCGTGCGCACCCGCAGATCGTAGGTCTGCTCATTGCCGAACACGTCAAATGCGATGCCGGTATAGGCGCTGGCATCGAATTTGCCCCCGTCGGCCAGATCAAAGGCGATCTGTACAAAGCCGCCATTGTTGTCGAGAGACACAGCGCCCGTCAGGTGCGTGGCGGTGCGCCCGGCAATGACTGCCTGCACGGCACTGCCCTGCGACACGCCGCCCATCACCGTGTCGGCGACATATTCCCAGTTCGGGGCAAGGTCCATGGCAGCCTCCTCAGCAGATAGCGGCAGGCAGGGCAGCACACAGAACACCGCCAAAACGCTACGTTTTGACAAGCGCCGCCCCGGTCGTGAGTGCATTGAGCTTGGCATAGGCGATGTCGGGATCAACCGCGCCAAAACCAGCAAACGTACCAAAGCCGCAATCGCTGCCTGCAATCACCCGGTCTGCCCCGACGATGCCGGTGAACCGCTCGATCCGCTGGGCCACCACCTGCGGGTGCTCGACAAAGTTGGTGGTGGTGTCCACAACGCCCGGCACCAACACCTTGTCATCCGGAATTTCGGAGCGGCGATCACGGAACACGGTCCATTCATGGGCATGGCGCGGGTTCGAGGTTTCAAACAGCACATAGCGCGCCTTGGTCGACATCAGGGTGGGAAACACCGTGTCCATGTCGATATCGCAGACATGCGGCCCCTCGTAATTCCCCCAGCAGATATGCACGCGCACCTTTTCGGCAGGCACATCCGACAGGGCATGGTTCAGCGCCTCCACATGGGCATCGGCGATCTTGATGAACTCGGCATCCGAAAGGTCCGAAAACAACATGTGACGACTGAGCGCGAGGTCAGGGCAATCCAGTTGCAGATCAAGGCCCGCGCCCACGATGGTCTCGTACTCCGCCTTCATCGCATCGGCGAGGGCGGCAAGGTAGGCATCGCGGGTCGGGTAAAAGTCGTTCTGCAGGAACAGAGAGATCACGCCCGGTGAGGCCGCATTCATGAAACCCTGTGTCGCGCCGTGTTTGGCCATTGCCGTCTTGAGGTTGGCGATATCCGTTTCCAACTCGCCCTGACCGCGGCTTTTGACCTCGCCTGTGCACATCGGGCGCGCATATTTCGGTGTTCCGCCATCGTCGGCCAAACGCTTGAGAAAGCTGGGGAATTGCTTGAGATCGGCGGGCGGATTGCGCGGGCTGTCCCCGGAAAAGCCGGTATAGCGGTCCTTGACGTAAGTCGCATAGGAAATCTTGGACGTCTCGCCATCGCTGACCACATCCACGCCTGCCGCGACCTGTTTGGCCACCGTTTCATCCACGGCCTTGGTCATCGCAGCATCAAAAGCGGCGGCGTCATAGTCTTCGCCCCGTTCGCGCGCAAAGATGAAATCGACGACCTCTTGGGTGCGTGGCAAGCTGCCGACATGGGTGGTGAGAATGGTCAATTTAGGTCTCCTGCTCGTGGTCTTTGCGCGCCATCAGCACGCTATGTGCGTTCGTTTCGGGGTCTTCGGCCAGAAAGCCGGTCATGCGCAGCCCGTTGTCCTCGAGACATGTCGCATAGCCCGCAGGCGACAAGGATGCGTGATAGACCGTCTCGCCCGCCACGGTGCCTGTCACCTCCCCGGCCTTGTGCCCCACGGTTACCAGCAGCGACCCGCCCGGGGCAAGGTGGCACGCCAGATGGGAAAGGCAGATGCGTTGTTCTTCGGGGCGCAGGTGAAACAGGCTGTTCCATGCGATGATGCCGTCAAATGTCTCACCCAGATCAAGGACGCGCATATCGGCCTGCCGCCAGTCTCCACCTGGCCAGCGGGCACGGGCGATGTCCAGCATTGCCTCGGCATAGTCGATGCCCGTGACACGGAAACCCTCGGCCATGAACCACCGTGCAATGGGCTCGCCCGCGCCACATCCAAGATCCAGAACGCGCGATTGCGCAGGCAGGCTTGCCGCAAAACGGGCCAGCCACCGCGCCTCGAACAGCGCCCGCGAGCGCGAGGTGTCATAGGCCGAGGCGTGGCGTTCGTATACGCGCCGGGTCTCATCGGCGAGAGGGTCGAGGTCACTCATGGTCAGGTCACTTCAATTCAACAAGGTCCGCGCCGTTCCAGTACCAGATAAACCGGCAACCGCCACTGCCTTGCCCTGCCGCATTGCACATCGACAAAGACCCGCCAACGGACACGCCCTGAAGGCCGTTGGTCAGCGGCAACAGATCCACTCCAAGTGCCAGCAGACCAAACGGCCCGCCGCGGCGGCCATAGGCACTGCTGAGGTAAACGTCAGCGCTGCACATCGACGCTCCGCAAAACGGACGGGCGAGGCCCTGGCTGCATGTCACACGGCCCCAGTTCAAAACGGCATCTTCAACCCCGTCTCCGTCGATCTCGCCCAGAAGGATCGCGCCCTCTTCGATCTGCGCCGCCCCCGAACAACCGTTGGAGATATGCGCACGGGCGTAATCGACCATGGCATCCGGCGACCCCGGTCCGGTGTCGTCATAAAGCACGCTGTTGTCGGCCCCCGGCCAGTACTGATCAAGTGGCGATGGCGCGGTCAGACCCGCGCGGCGGTATTCCGCGACGCAAAAGGCCATCGCCTCGGCCACGGACTGGTTCATGTTTTCGATTGTTATGCGCGTGTGCGGGCCAGCCTCGGCCCCGACGATCAGGTCATTGGCTGTCATCAGCGACAGAGGCAGCGCGTCGGTCATCGCCACTTCGGCCTGCCATTCACCGTCCAACTCGTTCCACGTGGTCACTGGCAGTCGGTAGCCGGTGGCGCCAGACCACACCACCACATCGCCGCGTTGGTAATACGTCTCGGGGACAGCAAGCAGTTCCGGGCGCAGACTGAAGATCAGATGAAAGGGTTGCGTGCGCGCCTCTTCATGGGCGCCGACGCTGACGGGTGGCAGGCCTTGTCGGGAAGGCCCGTTGCAGCGCACTGCAAAACCAGTCCCTTCCGCAATCGCCAGCCCATAAAACAGCGCTCCGTCATCCGCGGTGCGCGCCACCCAACCCGCATGGGCGGGCAGAACGGCGGTCGCAAGGATGCAGACCGCCGCCGCTATGGCCGTGCTCAGCCGGTCCATGTGGGTCCGGCAGGATCATCGGTCGCCACGATATGATAAAGCGACGCCTCGCCCGTCATCGACGGCACAGCACTGTGGCGGATATTCTCCGGCATGCTCATCGTGTCACCCGGCGCAAGGGTCGTGGCCCCGCCGTCCCACGTGATCCGCCAATGCCCGCGCATCGGCATCAGTACGGAAGGGCGATCATGCGTGTGCATCTCGTCTGTCGCACTGCCACGGGTGATCAGATCAACCTCGAACCCCGGCTTGTCGCGGATGATCCCGGTCTCGCCAATCACCTTGCAGGGCTGATGCTGGCCCAGCGCCATCATGTCGTAATAGCGGCGCACACCCATTCCGACGACCTGCATCGGCGTCATTTCGGGATAGGTTTTGAGGTCCTCCTCGCTCAGCAGCGGCATGGGCGCAACTCCATCAGGCAGGCTCTGGCCCTTTTTGCTGTCATAAAGCTTGCCGTTTTCGCCCAGCACCAACCCATGATCAGCGGCGTCTTCGATCACCTGCGGCGCCCAGATCACGCCGCCGCCCGCGTCGTCACCGCCAAGGATCGCCATGATCATCCCGTAATCGGTGCCGATATTCTCGAACCCCCGGAAAATGCCGGTGGGGATGTTGATGATGTCCCCTTCTTCCAGCACCACCTCGCCCGCCGTGCCCCAGCGCCCCCAAAAGAACCGCCAACGCCCGGACAGGACAAAGAACACTTCGGCCGTGCGGTGGCTGTGCAGCGAGTTGCGGCATTTGGGCGGTTGACCTGCCGCCCCGATGTTAAAGCCGTGTGGAATTGCGATATGCACATGCTGATCAGGCGATTCCGACACTCCGCCCCCGATGATGGTAAAGTTCTCCTTTTGATCGGAGCCGGGCGTGTGCGCGTCGATAAACGCGGTCTTGCAAGGCATCAGATCGCCGTAACGCACGATGCGCGGCTCCATCTCGGCGGGGGTCATATCGGGGTCCTTTCAGGTGGTAAAAGCGGTGTGGCAAGGGGGGTGCCGGGCGTCGTTCCGGTCAGCTCGGCATGGATCCAGACCATACGGTCGCAGAACCAGACTTTGGGCAGGATGGTGGCAACAAGGCCTGCAAGCAGGGCAAAGGGCTCAAGCGCGATCAGCCCGTAAACCAGCGGCACAACCCCAAGGGCGGACAGTCCCGTCAGCACGTGCGCGGCGCGGATGTGGTGCGCGGCGATGTTGTGACGGTCGCGCGCCAGAAAAACACGCTCGCCCAAAGTCGCGCGCGATGCCCAGCTGCCAAAATCCGCCGGCGGCGGAAACAGGCGCGGGTTGATCCATGTCCAAAGGCAGGCCAGCACAAACAGCGCCAGCGCCCACCAGCCAACCCAGATCCGCGCCCAGATGGCCAGCACGAGCAGCGGCAGACAACTGAACCGGGTCCAGACGCTCAGCGGGTTCGCATGACGCCGCCAATCGGCATCCTGCATCCCCATCAGGCGTTCGGCCGCGCGGTATATGTCGCTCATCCCTGCCCCTTCAGCGCTGCATTTTCGGCTTCAAGTTCGGCGATGCGCGCACCCAGCTTGTCCATTTCGGGACCCACCAGCTGCGCGATCTCTGCGGCATCAAAGCGGGGGGTGATGAATTGCGGGCAGTTCCAGTCAAAGGCGGCCAGCCGGATCGTCACCAGCCGCTCGACCGGCCCCTGCCCGTCCACAGACAGTTGCGCAGCAAGGTCCGGGTTGTCGCTTGCATCCTCGAACACAGCGTGGCCCTGCAATTTCATCCGGGCCTTGCGCGGATAATCCATAAGGAACAGCGACACGCGATCATCGCCCAACACATTGCCGTGGCTGATATGCTGCTTGTTGCCCTTGTAATCCGCAAAAGCCAGCGTGTGGTCATCCAGCACTTTCAGAAACCCCGCCGGGCCGCCCCTGTGCTGGACATAGGGCCAGCCGGTTTCAGACACCGAAGCCATGTAGAACGACGTCCGACCGGAGACAAAGGCGATATCATCCGCGCCCAGCGCCCGGGTGCGCGGCCCATAACCGCGGGCATACTTTTCACGCATGCCCTCGGCCTCTTGCAGGGCCTGCACGGCAGAGGTGAACATCAGCTCGTCATATCGCTCCATCAGTCCTGCCCTTCATTGTTCCGGAAAATATGCAAAATCCGACCCTATCCGGTCTGCAACAGGATTTGCTTCCAGATTGCTGTCTCGTCAAACAGCGCATATTCGCGACGCAGGCCCCATGGGCCAAACTCGGCATGGCTGATCCCCAACACATAGACTTCGGCCCCCGTGGGGGCCCCGAAATAGCCCCAGCCGTCATGCTTGCCATGCAAGGCCCAGCGGATTGCGGCCCGCGGCGGCATCAGGTCATCATCGCGCCCGATCTGGTGGTCAATGGTGAAGGTCGCATCCGGAAAAGAGGCCCGCAGACCCATCCAGAACCGATCCACCGGGCCGTGGCCGTGGCCGGTCACTCCACCGGGATATTCGGATTGCACCGCGCGATCAAATTCGCCCGGAATCGCCGCCATGTCCGCACCCATGATGCGGGTCAGGATATCGGCGTATTTCGCGCCCCACTCGTTGTCATTGCCGCGCCCCTTGTAGGGGCCGGGTTGGTCAGTGGCGGGGGTCAGCGGGGCCACGGCCCGGTCCGGGCCACCCTCGCGGGCGATCAGATCGGCGGCGTAGTCCTTGGCGTTCCAGCCGATCTGGTTCACGATGGCCGTCTGGTCCCGGATCAGCCATTCATCATTGATCTGATCATTGATCGCGTGGCAGTCCGCGATGATGCGGTATTGCAGCTTCTTGCCTGACGCCTTGCCATAGACGCCATCCGCCGTGTGCGTTGCCGTTGACAGGATGCGGTGGGAGGACAGCATGCCCTCGTCCGGGGTGCCCGACCAGATCACATCCTCGCCCAGCAGGGTCCGGTCGGGGAATTCCGCCAGCGTCGCCATGGTCGCCCCGATAACCTTTTCATTGCCGATGACCACCGACCCGGGCGCGCGCACAACAATTTCGGGGCTGTAATAGTGGTGCAGGGTCGCGATGCCGCGATCTTCCCAGATCTCCTTGGTGATACCGATGATGTAATCGGGGAAGTCTTTCCACCGGTTCGAAAAACCCTTCATGCGTTCCATCCTTTGGGTATGCGGGCAGAGCCGCGAATAATCAACGGCCCGTCCAGTGCGACGCGGCGTGGTTTGGTGTCCGGATCGGCAAGGCGATCCATCAGAATGTCGATGGCAGCCTCGGCCATCTGTCCGGCAGGCTGGCGCACGGTGGTCAGCGCATAGCTGGGCCAGGCCGACAGGGTCACGTCATCATAGCCCACAACCGAAACATCCTCCGGCACCGACAGACCCAGCTCAAAACGCAGCACATCCATCACCGCAAAGGCCATGTGGTCATTGGCGCAGAACACCGCATCGGGCCGCTCGGGGCCTGCGAACATCTCCCGTGCCACTTCCTGCGCCTTCTCGAACTGGAATTCGCTGACACCGCGCGCAAACAGCTTTTGGCCTGCCGCGCTCAGACCCGCGACAAAGCCCGCCTCGCGGTCGCGCTGGGTCGACGCGCCTTCCCACCCGGCGATATGGGCGATGCGGCTGTGCCCGCCTGCGACCAGGAATTCGGCCAGCTTGCGCCCGCCGTGATAGTTGTCCGACGTCACCGCAGACAGGCGATCATCATCCTGCGCGCGGTTGAACAGCACGATGGGAATGCCCGCAGCCTCGCAACGGCGGGTCACATCATTGGACATACCCACGCTGGCGGCGATGATGCCGTCGACCTGATAATCCAGCAATTCGTCCATCACCTCATCGGCCTCTTCGCCCGAGTTCGACGCCATGAAAACCAGCACGTGATAGCCCTGTTTCTGCAAGCTCCGGCTGAGCCGCTCGATGGCTTCGGGATAGAAATGGTTTTCGAGATACGCGACCAGCAGCCCGACAATCCGCGACCGCCCCGTGATCAGCGAACGCGCCAGCACATTTGGTCGATACCCCAGCGCCTCGGCAGCTGTGCGCACCTTTTTGGCCGTGCGTTCTGACACCGACGCCCCCGGCGTGAAGACGCGACTGACAGCCGAACGGGACACCCCCGCCCGTTCGGCCACATCCAGCGCTGTCACTTTCTCTCCCATCTCACCCCTGCTCGCACAGACGCTTGTAAACATGGGGGTTGGACACCAGCCCAAGCGGGCTAAAAACGTTGGCCCGGGCAATCCTGCGCCACAGTCCAAAAGCAACCTCGCCCGGCATCTGCCTTGGCGCGGTGGCCGCGCGGCTCCGCTGGATCACCTCGATATTGGGCCCGTTGTCGCGCATCAGTCTGCCGTCCAGCCTCCGTCGATCAACATCGAGGTGCCCGTGACCATGGCCGATGCGTCGCTTGCCAGAAACTGCACCGCCCCCATGATGTCACTGACCTCACCCGCGCGGGGCAGCTTGATCTTGTCCATGATCCACGCAAACCGCTCGGGGTTGTCGAATGTCGGCTGGCTCAGCGGCGTGCGGATGAAGGTCGGGCAAATCGTATTGATGCGGATGCCCGACTTGCCCCACTCGATGGCCATCGCCTTCACCATGCCCTCGACCGCATGTTTCGTGGCGCAATAGACGGCACGGTCAACTCCGCCCACATGACCCATCTGCGACGAGATATGGATGATCGACCCCGACTGTCCCGCCTGGATCAGCGCCCGCGCCGCCGCCGTCGACAAAAAGAACGCGCCTTTGACGTTGATGTCGAACACCGCGTCATAGTCATCGGGTGCCGTATCCACCGCCGCGCTGTGTCGCGCCAGACCGGCCGAATTCACCACCACGTCAAACGGGGCCTCAAACGCGGCATAGACCGCCGTCACGTCCGTCTGATCCAGTTGCAGCGCTTCTGCCGAGAACCCGGCATTGCGCATCGCGGCCACCGCATCCTCCAGCACATCGCCGCGCCGCGCGGCACAGACCACATGGGCCCCTGCCTCGGCCAGCGCCACGGCACAGCCGAGACCAATGCCGGATGAGGCGCCTGTCACCAGCGCCCGTTTACCAGCCAGATCCAGCGAGGGGGTCTTGGGCAGCGTACTCATAGCGCCCGCCCGGAGTCGCGATCAAAGCCCGTGCGCGCCTTGTTGAACTCGCGCATGCGCGCCAGCACGTCCACGCCAATCTGATCATACATGTGCAGCATATCCACCATCACCCAGTTCTCCCGTATCAGGCCCCCTTCCATACGCCAGAAATCAAGGCTGCGCATCGCCACTTTTTTATCCGTGGGTGGCAGGCCCAGCCAGCCGCCATGG
Organism: uncultured Tateyamaria sp.; assembly: GCF_947503045.1. GTDB lineage: Bacteria > Pseudomonadota > Alphaproteobacteria > Rhodobacterales > Rhodobacteraceae > Tateyamaria. The sequence continues at coordinate 180,047 of NZ_CANNCF010000005.1, read as the reverse complement.
GTGATCGTCTGGTACATGTTCGGCCAACCCGTCACTGCGGCGTATGCCCGGTCACCAAAGAAGTGATAGGTGATCTCGTCCACATAAGCGCCGCGATCCGGCATCGCGTTCAGAAACGGGATCTGGTGCCAGTCGCGAAAGCCCTGAATGCCCCGCCCGGTGCCGATGCCGGAAGGACCATACCACGTCATGCGCGGATGCCAGAACCGCTCCATCTCCATCACTTCGGGGCCGCCTTGGGAGGGGTGGCGTTTCATATGGGTGAGCATGTCGATGATGTGCTGGCAGGTGGCAACCCCTTGCGTAGCGTCATAGGGCCCGGGCACCAGCCCGTCACATGTGGCCGGCCCCGGCACATGCCACTCGCGCCCAAGGCTGGGCACCATCGGCCATGCCCCCGCCTGCATCATCACCTCGGGAAGGTCCCACAGCGCCTGCATTTCGACGATCTTGTCGCCCTCAAAGCGGTAAAACTCGTGAAAGCGCATATGCATCACGTGGCCTGTGGCCGGAATGTCGAGCCATGGGCGCCGGAACGTGCCGGTGTAATAGCCACCGCACCCAACCCAATTGTGCCCCTCCGGAGTGGGGCCCGCCATCACGATGTGATCGCGCCGCTCAAGATCGGGGATGGCGCCATGCAAGGGGGCATAGACCTTGTCCACATAGGCATCGACACCGACCGTGGTCTCGAACGGAAAGGCGAGGTTGAACTGAACATCCGGGGCACACAGCGCGCTCAGTGCCACCCGGACAGCATCGAGATCAAAGTCGTACATCGCAGCCCGCACTGGCGCCAGCAGGGCCTTGTGGGTGCTGTGGGCGTCGCTCATGCCAGGCGCTCCTGGACGCGGGCAAACAGATCAATCCCCATTTGGGCAAACAGGTGTATCATGTCGACAAATACCCAGTTCTCGGTGAATTGCCCGCCCGAGCGCAGCCAGAAATCAAGGCCCGACACCTCGATGCGTGCGCCGCTGGCCGGATGGCCCAGATAAGGGCCGGTATGGGTTGCGACTACGCCCTTGGGGCCAGAGGCGGCCACCATGCGGTCTTCTGCAAACAGGCTTTCCAGATGCATGACCTTGCGATCGGGAAAGGCGGTCAGCCACGGGCGTTGATGCAGGGTTTCAAATTCGGGCAGGGACAGGCAAGCCCCGATACCGCCGGGGCCGTACCACTTGATGTTGGGATGGAAAAAACGGGCCATGCCCATGCTGGACAGATCGTTTTCGTCAAAGGTGTTGAGACCGCCAAAGATCAATGACCGGCCCAACACCAGGCTGGTATCGCCCGCCTCGTCGTCCTGCGGTCCAACCAGCACACCGTCATAGGCCGTTGGGGCAGGATAGACGTGGGCCGCCCCGCGCGGGCGCGGCAAAACCGGCCAACCGATCTGGTCAAACCAGTCCACGAAATCCCAGATGGTCTGGGCATGGGTGATCTGGCCCTGCGCATCAAAGCGCAGGAATTCGCCCCAGCGAATTCGCAAACCCTGCGCCGTCGCCGGGATACCAAACACGTCGCTGCTGGCGTGACCAGTGTAATAGCCCGTTCCGGCAACCCACCATGCGCCATCACCGGCCACATCTTCGTGGGGCGAGGATTGACTACCCATCAGGATGTGCGTCTCACGACGCAAATCGGGGATGGCACCGCGCAAAGGTGCAAACATGGCCGAGACGATGCCAGTGGCTTGCGTGTGAATGCCAATCGGTTCCGGCCCCTGCCACTGTTTCAGCGCGCCCAGCAACGGCAGCGCCGTGTCCGGGTCGCGGTCAAGGGCTGCCCACAAGGTCAGCGCCGCGGCCTTGTTCCTTTGATTGATATCGCTGCCCATCAGGTCATCTTCTCTGATTTGAAAAATCCTGGGGGAGTCCGCAGGACGGGGGCAAAGCCCCCTACTCCGCCGCATCTCGTGCAGGCGCACCGGTGCCATATGGCACGTTCACCCCACCATAGCGGCGCACCCGCAGATTGCATTGCTCGGCGTGACCCACGAACCCTTCCAGCATGCACAGACGCGAGCCATAGGCGCCGATCTCGGCTGCGGCCTCGTCCGTGGTGACCTTTTGATAGCTGTGCGTCTTGAGGAACTTGCCGACCCACAGACCACCCGTGTAGCGCCCGGCCTTCTTGGTGGGCAGGGTGTGGTTGGTGCCGATCACCTTGTCCCCATTGGCCACATTGGTGCGCGGCCCCAAGAACAGCGCGCCGTAACAGGTCATGTTCTCAAGGAACCAGTCATCGCGATCCGTCATCACCTGCACATGTTCCGAGGCGATGTCATCGGCCACCGCCAGCATCTCGTCATAGCTGTCGCACAGGATCACCTCGCCGTAATCCTCCCAGCTTTTCGCAGCCGTATCGGCGGTGGGCAGGATGGTCAGAATGCGGTCGATCTCGACCAGCGTCGCCTCGGCCAGTTTGCGCGAGTTGGTGAGCAGCACGGCGGGCGAGTTGTAGCCATGTTCGGCCTGCCCCAAGAGGTCAGTGGCGCACATTTCGGCGTCCACCGTGTCATCAGCAATCACCATGGTCTCGGTTGGACCCGCGAACAGGTCGATGCCGACCTTGCCGAAGAGTTGGCGCTTGGCCTCGGCCACAAAGGCGTTGCCGGGCCCCACCAGCATGTGCACGGGGTCGATGGTTTCGGTGCCGATGGCCATCGCGCCGACGGCCTGAATGCCGCCCATGACATAGATTTCATGCGCGCCACCAAGGTGCATCGCCGCAATCACAGCCGGGTTCGGCTTGCCCTGCCAAGGCGGAGTGGCAGCGATGATGCGGGGCACGCCCGCCACGCTGGCGGTTGCGACGGACATATGGGCCGAGGCGACCATGGGAAACTTGCCCCCCGGCACGTAGCAGCCCACGGATTGCACGGGGATGTTCTTATGACCAAGGATCACACCCGGCATCGTCTCGACCTCGATATCCAGCATCGAGTCCCGTTGCGCCTGGGCAAAGTCGCGCACCTGCTGTTGCGCGAACTTGATGTCCTCCATCTCCCGCGGGGTCAGCTCAGCCATGAGCGCCTCGATCTCTGGCAAGGTCAGGCGAAAGCTGGCGGGGCTGTAATTGTCGAACTTTTCGGACAATTCGCGCACGGCCACGTCCCCGCGCGCGGCGATATCGGCAAGGGTCGCCTCCACGATGGCCCGGGTCTTGGCGTCATCTTCGGCCCGCTCGGCCTCGGGCTTGCCGCGTTTCAAATGTTCAATCGTCATCTCGTCACCTCATACGTCCGGGCGCGGCGGGGTCTTGTCGCCGCGATCAAAGGCTTCCCAGCCCTCACCATCAAAAACATCCCGCCCCAACTGGGCGAGGACATGGGGAAAATCGACCATCACGTAGTTGTCGGTGATCCGGCCGTCCTCCACTTTCCAGAAATCCATATAGCGGATCTCGATCCGCTTGCGGGTGGGGGCGATCCCCATGAATTCACCGGCATGGGTGGCCTCTTGCCGGCCAAAGGCCGCCGCCCATTCGCCCATGTAAAGGCGGGCCTCATCCACGCAGACCTTGTCCCGGAACGCGGCCTGAAACGGGCGCTGCCAGTTGTCCTGAAACTCCTGCAGACCGGTCTTGGTGCCGCAGCCGGTGTTGCCCATCCAGCGAAAGCTTTGGGCAAAGAACTGGCCGATGTCGTCGATGCGGTGGTCGTTCAGACCATCCACCATGCCTTCGATCACGGCGCGGGTTGCGTCGGTTTTGCTGAGGTCAGTGTCGCGGGTCAGAACAGCTTGGTCGGGGCGGGATCCTTTCATTGGATCATCCTTTCATATGAGGTTGGAATGGCGTCAGTGATCTGGCGCCCCCGCAAATGAAATCCCGTGGCATCCTGTTCAGCGCCGGGTGGCGTTGCATCCGGCCAGAGCGCGATGATTTGCTCATCAGCCTTTCACCGCCCCCGCTGTCAGCCCAGATACGATCTGGCGCTGGAATACCATGACCAGAAGGAACAGGGGCGCCGTAATGCTGACCGCCGCCGCCACCGCCTCGACCTGATCGGTCGTGGTGGTTTCGCGGTTGAAATAGCCCGCAATGGCCGGAACCATCGTCTGGTTCTGGGCATCCAGCAACAGGGCGGTGACGAGGAAATCGTTATAGCCCAGCAGGAAGCTGAACAGCCCCGTTGTGATCACTCCTGGCCACATGACCGGCATGATCACGCGCCGGAACGCCTGAAAGTGGGAACAGCCATCAACGCGGGCCGCCTCGTCCAACTCACTTGGGATGTTCTGAAAGAACGAGCGCAGCATCCAGATCGTAAAGGGCTGGTTGATCGCCACGAGCACCGCGATGATCGCCCAGGGCTGACCATAAAGCGTCGGACTGAGATCACCCAGGATCGGGCGCAGGATTTCCGCCGAGTTGATGAACCACGGCAAATAGCCCGCCACCAGCACCGAATGCGGCAGCGCGCGGAACACCAGCGCGACGATCAGCAGCCAGAAGGCCAGGTTCGATCCCGACCGTGCCAGCCCGTAGCCTGCAAGCGTGCCCACCGTCAGCGACACCGTCACCACGCCAGCGGTCACGATCATCGAGTTCATGAAGTTGCGATAGAACTGGTTCTCGCCCCAAACGGCCACGTAATGCTCAGTTGTGAGGCCGATGATCGGCGTGCCGAGCGGGCCAAGGATGCTGTTGAGCGCGCCGAACACGTAAGGCAGCACGCCAAAGAAGATCAGCACAAACAACAGGCCATAGACCAGCGCCCCGATCAGCCATCCCAGCGCGATCATACCGGGCGGCGTGAATCGCTCCACCAGTCCGGGCAGACGGGTGAACGCCCAACGGATCGCAAAGAACAGGAACACGAGGCCCAGCACGATGTCGATGAGGCTCAGCCCGTTTCCGGCCGCCCGCGTGGCAGGCCCGGTGATCACGTCCCACGCACTGGCCGCAAAGGCGTCACGCGGGGATTTCACGCTCATCACGGCAATCCACACGATGGGAAAGGCCGCGATCAGGCACCAGAAGGCGAGGAAGGCACCGGACGCAAGTTTGAGCGACAGCGGCTGTGCGGTGGCTTTGCTGGACATCAGTGTGCCCCTCCCTTGTGGTCGCGCCATGTGCGGCGCAGCGGCAGGATCAGCAGGATCACGATCCCGATCATGGTCAGCATCGAACTGGCCGCAGCCCGGCTGATGGCGCGGTTGCCCGCATCATCCGGCGTGAGGAAATTGAAGGTCAGCCATTGCAACGAGATCACGTGCGCCTCGCTTCGGAAGCCGATGATCTCGTCAAAGACCCGGTAGCAGTCCATCAGATGGATCAGCGCGATAAAGATGATCAGCGGCATCAGGTGCGGCACGATCACATAGCGCAGCCGTTCAAACCGGTTGGCCCCGTCGATGATCGCGGATTCCAGCGTGTCCATGTTCACGGTCTGCAGGCCTGCATAGAAGATTACAAAAGCAAAAGGCGCCACGTGCCAGACCCTGTAGAAATACATGAGCAATTCGATCGTCCAGGCCTGCGCAAACATGGCAATGTCCTGCCCGGTCCAGCGTTCCAGCGTGGCAGTAAGGATGCCATCCCCCACAAATAGCCAGTAGATCGAAAGCGACCCGATCACCGGCGTGATGATAAAGGGCAGGAGCGAGATAAAAATCACCGGCCCCCGCACCGCCTTGGTCGCATTGTTGACCGCGAGCGCAATGATCAGCCCGACGCCAATCACCAGTGGCAAGGTCAGCAGCGTGAACACCAGCGTAAAGCGCAGCGCCCGCCAGAAATCGATCTGCAGGATGTCACGCAGCGCGCCATTGCTCACTGCCTCCCAGACTTTGTCCATCTGCAGCACGTTGCGATAGCTTTGCAGGCCGACCCACGACGTCGTGGTGATCGTCTTGCCGGTTTCTTCGTCGATGGTGGGCACCGTTTTGACTTCGGTGGTGCAGGTCTGGGTCAGGAAACCGGGCGTGCAGGTTTCGACCTCGACCTGCTGCATGACCGGTTGGGTCACCTGAAAGGACTGGATGAACACCGAGATGAGAGGGGCCGCGATAAAGAGAAGCATCATGAACACGGACGGGGCGACGAACCAGAAGAATGTCTTGAATTTCATGCGGCAAGCCTTTCTGCGGCAGCGGCGGCGACAAAGCCTCCGATCTGCCATCCAATCATCATCGACGGGGCATTGGTGTTGGCCGAGGTGATGCGCGGCATCACGCTGGCATCGGCGACCCAGAGGTTCTGCACACCCTTGAGCGCACCCTGCGCATCAAGCGGCCCGCCAAGGGCCACGGTGCCCACCGGGTGATAGGCGGTGCCCGCGCGCATGCGGATCGTTTCGCGCAGATCATCGCCCGTCACGTCAGGGCCGGGAAAGGCCTCGGGCGCGCGGCGGGTGCCAAAATCGGCCTGCGCCAACAGCGCACGCAGCCGCGCCACACCGGCCACCATCATGTCAAGATCACGAGCATCGCCAAACAGGTTCAGATCAATCAGCGGCGTAAATCGGTCCTTGCCGATCCGCAAACGTCCGCGCGAACGCGGCTGGCACAGGCACACATCCGCAAAATAGCCCGCCCCCCAGACAATCGCCCGCCCCTTCCAACCCATCATGAAAGGCAGGAAATGGGTCTGAATCTCGGGCGTTTCACTGTCGGTGACGCTGTAGAACGCCCCAGCCTCGACCGTGTTTGAACTCAGCCGCCCGGAACGGGTCAGCAGCCATTGAAACGGCGACAGCGCCCAAAGGGGGAGCTGCGCCAACGTCAGCCCATAGCCTGATCCTGTGCCTGCAAAGTGCAGTCCGAACCCCGGATGATCATGCAGGTTGGCCCCGACTCCCGGCGCATCAAGTCGCACGTCGATTCCCGCTGCGCGCAGGTCGTCGGCAGGGCCAATGCCAGAACGCATCAGGATCATCGGCGATTCAATGCTGCCCGCAGACAGAACCACCCCGGCCCGCGCGATGATTTGCCGCCCGTCGCGCAGGGTGACCCCGGTGGCGCGGGTGCCATCAAAGCTCACACGGTCCACCTCCGCCCCGGTCAACGTCATGGCGTGCGAGGGGCGCAGGAATCCATCAGCCGCCGACCAACGCGCGCCGTTGCGCATGTTGCAGTGAAAGACACCCGCACTTTGGCGTTCAGGCGTGGGCGGGGCGTTTGGGTCATTGGCGGCAAAGACCGCGCCAAAGACCTCGGACAGCGGATGGGGATGAGGCAAACGGGCGGGCGACATGCGCGCCTCCACGTCGTTAAAGGCCGACCAGACGGTGTCACTGTCCCAGCCCGGCAAGTCCCAGGCATCGAAATCGCCACGGGTGCCGCGAAACCAGACCATGGAATTGATCGACCCCGACCCGCCCAACATCTTGCCGCGCGGCACGCTGACGGAACGACCGCCCGCGGTCTCCATCGGCACGGTCTGACGTTTCCAGTTCCGCGTGTTCGAGCGCATGAGGTTCACCAGCCCAAAGGGCACCTTGACCCGGATATCGCGATCCGATGGCCCCGCCTCGATCACACAGACCTGTGCGCCCGGTTGTTCGGCAAGACGCGCCACAGTCGCGCATCCAGCAGAGCCACCGCCCACAACAATATGATCAAATTCGGTTTGCATCTGTCCCCCGGAAGATCGGCTGGCCAGAACGTATCCGGCCAGCCGCATGGTTTGCTTATTCCAGCACACCGGCCTCTTTGGCCGAAGTGGTGTAGGCCTCTTCGATGGCCACCAGCGTCGCTGCAGCGTCACGCTCACCTGTGAGGAACGCAGGCAATTCGTTGCCCAGTGCCGTGTGCAGCAGACCCATCTGCGTGGTCGACGGATAGGCCGGTGCGGCAGGGGACGCGGTTGCCGTGGCAATTGCGCCTTCCGCCAGTGGGCCGGGCTCATAGCCTTTGACCAGCCAAATCGCCGCCTCGTTGTTGGCCTTGACCATCTCTTCGTCCAGACCTTCCATCGCCAGACGGAAGGCGGCGTCAGCCTCTTCGTCGGTGATGTTGGCGGCGATCACGATGCCGTCCCACCACAGCGTGGTGGCAGGTGCGCCGCCGTCCATCGCCATTGGGGCTGCGGCCATCTTGACCTTGCCCACAACCGAGCTTTCGGCTTCGTCATCCATGGCTCCGCCACGGCTGGCCCAAAGGTTGGAGATGGCGATCTTGCCCTGCTGGAACTGCTGCTGGACGTAGGTGGAATCGCTCACCAGCACTTCTGGGTCAGTATAGGCCAGCGTTTTCTCCATTGTTGCCAGCGCCTTGAGGCCAGCATCCGAGTTCACGGCCGTCGTGTTGTCGGCGTTAAAGAACGCGCCGCCAAAGCCGGGATACATGTTCACGAATTCCTGCGCGAGGTTCCAGCCGGACTTCATCGTGGCCCCGATGGGGTGATCCACAACGCCTGCGGCCTTGATGGTTTCAGCAGCAGCAAAGACCTCGTCCCACGTGGTCGGCACGTCGAGGTTCAGCTCTTCGAAGATGTCAGAGCGGTACATCAGGTGCTGAGTGTTGACCATCATGGCAATCGCCATGGTCTTGCCATCCACCTTGATCAGCTGGTTGGGCGACAGGTTCTGACCGTACTTGGCCACCAGATCGTCCAGCGGGCGGATCGTGCCTGCGTTCAAGAGCGGCGTGACGGTCCCGTTGGACACCCCACCAATGTGATAAAGCGACGGGTTGGCTTCAAAGGCGGCAGGCTGCTTGGTGCGGAATTCCTGATCAAGCTCGGCCTGGAAATTGCCGCACTCGGCCATGGCGTCGGTGACGGCTTTCCATGCTTCGAACCCTGCGGAGAGCGATTTCAGAGGCACCTCGTTTTCATAGGCGCAGGCCGCAAAGGCCGATGTGCCCATAAGCGAGACAGCGCCCGCCAGTGCCAGTTTCTTCAGATACATTTGCAAACTCCCTGTTGCGTATGTGCCGGTGCATCTTGCAAGTCTGCACCGACGTGGATTGGCCCGCGCCCCGGGTGCCCCCGGAGGTCGGGCAGGTCCGTCAGGCGAGGCGTTCGCCGGACGTACTGTCAAATGCGTGACAGATCGCGCTCGGGACGGAGAACGACACGGTGTCGCCGATCTCTGCCCGGAATTCCTTATGTGCCTTGACCGAAACCAATTGCCCGCCTGCGCGGACGGTCAGCATGGTCGCGTCCCCCAGCAATTCGATGGTGTAAAGCGGTGCGGTGATCTCGCCGCCCTTGTCGGCGACAGCAGCGTCCTCAGCCCGGAACCCCATAGTGACGGGGCCATCGGGTGCCGACAGGCCCGTGATCTCGACCTTGTCGCCGGTAAAGGTGCCGCCCGACATGGTGCCATCCATCAGGTTCATCGCCGGAGAGCCGATAAAGCTTGCCACGAACGTGTTGGCCGGGTTGTCATAGATTTCGGTTGGCGTGCCGACCTGCTGAACCTTGCCCTGTTTCATCACGACAACCCGGTCCGCCAGCGTCATCGCCTCGATCTGGTCATGGGTCACGTAGACGGTCGTGACCTTGAGCTCATGGCTGAGATTCTTGATCTGGGCACGGGTGCTGACCCGAAGCTTGGCGTCCAGGTTGGACAATGGTTCGTCCATCAAAAACACGTTGGGTTCGCGCACAATGGCACGGGCGAGGGCCACGCGCTGGCGTTGCCCGCCGGACAGTTCCGCAGGTTTGCGGTGCAGGAAGTCATCCAGTTCCACCATTGCGCTGGCGCGGCGCACCCGCTCATCATGGGTGGCGGGATCAGCCTTGCGCACTTTCAGCGGAAAGCGAATGTTTTCATAGACATCGAGGTGCGGGTACAGGCCGTAGGACTGGAACACCATCGCCACATCGCGGTCCTTGGGGTCCAGATCATTGACCCGCTTCCCGTCGATGATGATGTCGCCTTCGGTCGCGTCCTCAAGACCGGCAATCATGCGCATGGTCGTGGTCTTGCCACAGCCCGAGGGGCCCAACAGCACCAGGAATTCCTGATCAGCGATGGTCAGGTCAAAGTTATCGACCCCCACGAACGTCCCCCAACGCTTGTTGATATTGCGGAGCTGAATTTCGGCCATCGGAGTCCCTCGCAGCAGCTTGTTAACCAAGGCTAGACACCGGGTATGCGACTTGGCAACTGTTTTTTGCACACGTGTGCAAAATGACCGCCGGATCAGGGTTTGGCAGCGAAAATTCGTGGCGATTCCTTGCGCAAGGCGCGGACTCAGCCCTTTCTCAGGACCTCTACCGCGGCGCGAATCCCCTCGGCCGAAGGCAGCGTATCGCCATAGGCGCGGCCCGTGGCGATGAAACTGTCCTCTGCGGTGTAGCGTGCAATCTTGCGATGCCCGGCCTCGAAAAGTGCTGCCATGACCCCTTCGGCCACCCCACCCGAGCGCCGCGTTTCGTCCACCACCAGAATGTGGCTGCACCCTTTGACCGCATCCAGCAGGCTTTCGAAAGGCAAGGGGGCCAGCCAGCGCAAATCCACAAGCCGAGCGCCTTCGACCTGCGCCTGCGCCTGCGCGGCCAGATATCGGCCATTGGCAAATGTCACGATGGCCAGATCTCCGCTGCCCTCGACCCCGACCTGCCCCAACGCAATCCGTTGATCCGGTGCAGGATAGGTGCGCATCCACGCTCCGTCCCCGGGTTGTACATCCCGCATTGGATAGAGTGCGATGGGCTCGACAAAAACGCACAGCCGGTTTTCCTCGCGCGCAAGGCGATGGCATTCGCGCAGCATCATCGCCGCCTCCGCCCCATCCGAGGGGCAGGCCAGGATCAACCCGGGAATGTCGCGCAATACGGCCAACGCATTATCGTTGTGAAAATGCCCCCCGAACCCCTTTTGATAGCCCAAGCCCGCAATGCGCAGCACCATCGGGTTGGCCCACTGCCCGTTGGAAAAGAACGGCAGCGTCGCGGCCTCGCCCCGGATCTGGTCTTCGGCATTGTGCAGATAGGCCAGGAACTGGATTTCAGGCATGGGAATGAACCCATTGTGGGCCATGCCGATGGCCAGCCCTAGGATCGACTGTTCATCCAGCAGCGTGTCGATCATGCGCGACGGACCAAAGCGGTTCAGCAGCTTTTGCGTCACTCCATAGACCCCGCCCTTGCGGCCCACATCCTCACCCATGATCACGGTTTCGGGATGGGCAAGCATCAGGTCCGTCAGCGCCCAATTGATCAGCCGCGACATCGGCTGAGGTGTGTCCAACTGTGCAAAGTCTGATCCAAAGGCCGCAGCACGCGCCTCCGGGCTTGGCCCATTGCTTGGCGTGCAGTCCCGTTTGGGCGGAACAATGGCCGCCATCACCTCTGCGGCCCCTTTCAAGGGTGCCGCCTTGGCCACTTCGGCTGCTTCGGTACGACAACGCGCGAGCGCGGTCTCGTAAATGCCGAGAACATCGGCCGCGGACATGCCCTGCGCGACCAGCCCTGCGGCCGAGTAAAGCAGCGGATCATTGGCCTCATCCGCTTCGACCTCGGCGCGCGGCAGGTAACTGGTGGCGACATCCGCACCGGCATGCCCATACAGACGCACCGTGCGCAGGTGCAGCACGGCCGGTTTGCGATGGGTGCGCACATATGCGGCAGCTTCGCTGGCCGCGCGATGCGCATCCCAAAGATCACAGCCATCGCCCGCGAAATAGGTCAGACCCGGACGATGCGCGAGGCTGGCAGCCACCCACCCGGCAGGTGATTTCGTCGAAATCCCGATCCCGTTGTCCTCGCAGATGAACAAAAGCGGCAGGGGCACGCCCTGCACGCTGGTCCAGCCTGCGGCATTGATGGCACCCTGTGCTGTGGAATGATTCAGCGAGGCGTCGCCGAAACTCGCCACTGTAATGCCGTCGCGTGGCAGGATCGCCGCCTCGGAACGGATCTTGCGCGCCAACCCGATGCCGAACGCCGCACCCAGCGCCTTGGGCAAATGGCTGGCAATCGTCGAGGTCTGCGGCGGAATGAACAGATCGCGGCTGCCCAGCACCTTGTGCCGGCCCCCGCTGGTCGGATCATCGGCCGCACAGGCATAGCTGAGCAGCATGTCGCGGCACATGTCCTGCCCTTTTTGCGCGGCCCGGGCCACCTGAAACGCACCGTCGCGGTAATGAAGAAAGGCGATGTCATCGACACGCAGCGCATGGGCCACCGCCGCCATCCCCTCGTGCCCGGACGAGCCGATGGTGTAAAACCCCTGCCCGGCCTTTTGCATCTCCCGGCTGACGATATCGAGCGCGCGCGTCAGGCACTGGTGCTCAAACAGTGCGCGCGACGTGGGGCTATCAAGGCCCTGCGGCACCACCTCAGGCAGGTTGCCAGCAGTCACCCGGGCCAGAAAATTGTCGTGAACGATTGAAACGCGGTCCATGAGGCCTCTGTCGGAGTAAAGATTTCAATGCCTCCGGCGTTGGTATTTTTGGTCAGAAGAAACATACTCCGCACTTCTTCTGACCCGAAATACCATCGGGGGTCAGGGGGCAGACAGCCCCCGGTCATGGCTTTAGAAAAAGGCCTGCAGCCCGGTCTGCGCGCGCCCGAGGATCAAGGCATGCACATCATGGGTGCCCTCGTAGGTGTTGACCGTTTCAAGGTTCATCATGTGACGCATTACCTGAAACTCTCCCGATATCCCGTTGCCGCCATGCATGTCGCGGGCATGGCGCGCGATCTCCAGCGCCTTGCCGCAATTGTTGCGTTTGACGATGGAAATCATCTCCGGTGCGGCCTGGGCTGCGTCCATCAACCGGCCGACCTGCAACGAGGCCTGCAGGCCCAGCGCGATCTCGGTCTGCATATCGGCCAGTTTCTTCTGAAACAGCTGGGTCTGGGCCAGCGGCTTGTTGAACTGTTTGCGGTCCAGACCATATTGGCGCGCCGCGTGCCAGCAGAACTCTGCCGCGCCCAGCGCCCCCCAGCTGATGCCGTAGCGGGCCCGGTTCAAACAACCGAACGGGCCCTTGAGGCCCTGCACATCGGGCAGCAGCGCATCTTCGCCCACTTCGACATCCTTCATCACGATCTCGCCGGTGATCGAGGCGCGCAAGGACAGCTTTTGCTGGATTTTCGGCGCGGACAATCCGTTCATCCCCTTTTCAAGGACAAAGCCGCGGATCTTGCCGCCATGGGCGTCGGATTTGGCCCAGACGACAAAGACATCCGCAATAGGCGCGTTTGAAATCCACATCTTCGCGCCGTTCAGCACGAAACCACCGTCAGTCTTTCTGGCGGTCGTCTTCATCCCCGCAGGGTCAGACCCCGCGTCGGGTTCCGTCAGGCCAAAGCAGCCGATCCATTCGCCGCTGGCGAGTTTGGGCAGGTATTTCTGGCGCTGCGCTTCGGAGCCATAGGCATAGATCGGATACATCACGAGGCTGGATTGCACCGACATCATCGACCGATATCCCGAATCGATGCGCTCGACCTCGCGCGCCACAAGCCCATAGGACACGTAAGAGCCGCCAAGTCCGCCATATTCCTCGGGCAGCGTCACACCCAGCAGGCCCATCTCGCCCATTTCGCGGAAAATGTCCGGGTCTGTGGTCTCATCGGCAAAGGCCTCGACAATGCGCGGGGCCAGCTTTTCCTGCGCATAGGCGGCGGCGGAGTCCTGGATCATCCGCTCGTCTTCGCTTAGTTGCTGGGACAGGCGGAACGGATCGGCCCAGTCAAAGCTGCCCAGATCGGGGGCATCCTTGGCCTTGAGGATCTTGGCTTCTGCATTCATCAGAACTCTCCTTTGCGGAATTGGCGCGCAGCACAGTATGGCAGCGATCAGTGCAACATTCTAACCTGGCCCCGTTGTGCCGCGAACCGATGCGCAAAGGCAACGTATGTCGGGGTGTTTTTTGCACGGTCTGCCCGCCCGCAAGACCGACACGACGCCTCGCCGCACTGCCCGCATTTCAGACAAGTGCCCAGACGCTGCCGTCCTGTCGCCCCATTTTCGCCCCATTATACGCCCATACACTGACACATATGATTCTGACTTTCGGGTGGGGCCGAAATAAACAAGGAGTGCTGCCATGAAGCGCGCGTTTTCCATAGTGGCAACGGTTGCCGCCCTGTCCGTTGCATCCGCTGCGGCTGCAACCGAACACACTATTCTCATTCTGCCGGATGCCTATTTCCCGCAGATCACCTATGTCGACAACGGTGACTCGGTCCGCTTCGTCAACGTGTCGGGTGCAGAGCACAACATCATCGCACAGGACAGCAGCTGGGAAATCGGACCCATTGCTGATCAGGGCGAAGCTGTTCTGTCAGTCAATTCGGTCACCGAACGGTCCTTCTTCAACAAGGACGCCACCGGCGAAGACGGCACCTATATCGTGCAAGGCGACATCAGCTTTGACACCGCACCCCTGAACTAAGTCAGGGACGGGTCAATCGGTTCAATCAGATCAGGCCCGCTGGCCCTGTTCGAATTGACGCTTTTGTCGACCCGGTGCCAGTACAGTGTATCATCAGTGGCCGCACGCATCAGCGTCGCGGCCCCTTTGCCCTGTTCGCCCAGCCATAACGGAATATCACCCGGTTCCAGTATCACCGGCATGCGGTGATGGATCGCTGACATCGGCGCATTTGCACCTGTCGTCACGATGGCCGCCGTGCGCATGCCTTCTGTTTCGCCCTTGACCGTCCAGTCCTGCCAGATCGCCGCAAAGGCCAATGGCGCGCCATCGCTGCGACGAATGTACCAAGGCAGGCGCGCATCCCCGTCCCGCGTCCATTCATAAAACCCTGATGCCACGATCACGGCCCGCCGCGCGCGGCAAGCGGCGCGAAAGGCGGGCTTTTCCGCGATGGTTTCGCTGCGCGCATTGATCAGCAGCGGGCCATCATTGGGCTTTTTGTACCAATGCGGGATAAACCCCCAGCGCATCGCCGTCAGCCGCCGCTGCCCGTCCAGTGTGCTGACCACATGCACCGCGTTGGTCGGGCACACGTTGTAGTTCGGCACATCAGGCAAGTCATTGGCCGGCACCGCATTAAACAGCTGCGCCATGGCGTCACTCGGCAAGGTGATGGAAAAGCGGCCACACATGGGGACAGAGCATGGAACGGCGCGGCGGCGCAGGCAAGCCGCTTGCAGCGCAGGCAAGCCGGCGGCATGGTCGCGCGATGACACGCACTCCACTGAACATCGCCCTGCCTTATTATTCCGGCGCCGGTCACACCGCCCAGATAGCGAAGGCCATCGCCGAAGGTGCCTTGGGCGACGGTGTTGTGGCCCATGTGCTGGATGTCGAAACCATCTGCGCCGCCGACTGGGCCACACTGGATCAGGCCCACGCCATCCTGTTTGGCGCACCAACCTATATGGGGTCGGTCGCCGCCCGCTACGGTGCCTTCCTCGAAGAGGCGGGCGAGCGCTGGATGGACCTGGGCTGGAAGGACAAGATTGCAGGCGGCTTTACCGTCGCCACCTTTCCGTCCGGGGACAAGCTGGCCACTTTGCAGCGGTTTTCGGTCTTTGCCGCGCAAATGGGCATGATCTGGCTGGGCCCTGCCGAAATCGGCGCACCCGTCTATCCCGAGCGGGAAGGGGCGAATGCCGATGGCAGTTGGTTGGGCCTCATGGCCAGCAGCGCACGCACCCCGCGCGGCGCAGTGCGCGCAGGTGATCTTGAAACGGCAAAGCGGTTTGGGGCGCGCGTGGCGCAGATGACGATCCGGTTCAACTCATAGGGTGCAGGACACCTGCACCTTACGCGCTCAGCCAATGCGGGCCGGCCAAGAAAAGACCCCGCCTGCTTGGCGCAGACGGGGCCGTTGTCAGAAGCCGTAAGGCGCACCCATTGGTGCGCCCGCCAATTTACTTCGCAGTGATGCGTCCATCCGTGTAGGGCGTGAACGGCCCCTTGGCGGCCAGAAATTCTGCCGTGACGTCGGCCAGATCAGGGCCATAGTCATAGGCATTGGCCGCGTCCTTGAACATCGCATAGCCGTCGCCGCCATTGCGCACATAGTTGTTGGACACAACGCCGTACATCTTGGCCATGTCGATTGGCGCACCGCCAACCATCACGTCGCTCACACGGCTGCCCGCAGGCTGGGCCGCGTCAAAGGCATAGCTCATCCCCGCCACTTGCGGGAAACGCCCGGCCCCATCTTCGATCTGGCTCACGCCGTTTTCGAGGGCGGCGACAATGGTTTCACCACTGACCTGGAAGGTGGATAGCGTGTTCTGGAAGGGCAGCACGGTCAGCACCTCACCCATGGTGACAGGGCCCGCATCGATCGAGGCGCGGATACCGCCCCCGTTCTGGATGGCGATCTCGATGCCCTGATCCTTGACCCTGTCCAGCATCGCATCGGCAATGAGCGAGCCCATCGAGCATTCCTTGGCGCGGCAAACCTCGCGGTCACCGCCAATGGGCTCTGCAGCCTCGGCCACCACGCGGTTGCGGATCTCGTCCAGCGGCTCGGCGGCTTCGGCGATGCGGGCCTTGACCCCCTCATCCTCGGTGACGGCCGCGTCGATGATCAGCGGCGCGCCCGCAGCCTCGGTGATTTCGCCCGCCTCGTTGAAGGTCACATTCAACTCGCCAAGGAACTTGCCATAGGCATAGGCCTGCACGATGGCCGTGCTGCCAACCATGGTGGGATAAGGCCCCTCGGCGCGCTCCATATCACCCAGCAACGTGTTGGAGTGGCCGCCCACGATCACGTCGACGCCCGTTGTTTCGGCGGCGACCTTCTGATCGACGCCATAGCCCGAGTGGCTGAGCACGACGATCTTGTTCACACCCTGCTCGGTCAGCTTGTCGACCTCGCCCTGCACTGCCGCAACCGGATCAGAGAAGGTGATGTTTGGACCCGGGCTTGCCAGTTCATGCGTGTCTTCGGGGGTCAGGCCAATCAGGCCGATCTTTTCGCCACCGCGCTCGATGATCACCGATTTTGGCAGCTTGTCGG
The DNA here is from genome assembly GCF_947503045.1 of uncultured Tateyamaria sp. Lineage (GTDB taxonomy): Bacteria > Pseudomonadota > Alphaproteobacteria > Rhodobacterales > Rhodobacteraceae > Tateyamaria. The sequence continues at coordinate 163,190 of NZ_CANNCF010000005.1, read as the reverse complement.
CAAGCAACGGCTCTTGGGTCACATCCGCATTGGACATCAGGATCGGGAATTCGACCGCATCCATGAAGCCGCGCAACACTTCGGGGCCATCGTCGAACTCGTGGTTGCCCACGGTCATCGCGTCATAGCCCATCTGGTTCATCATTTCCGCCGCCAGAGCACCCTTGTAATAGGTGTAAAACAGCGTGCCCTGGAACTGGTCGCCACCGTCCACAAGGATCGAATTATTCGACCGCCCGCGGGCGTCGTTGATCGCCGTGATCAGCCGGGCCGAGCCGCCAAAGCATTTGCCTTCGGCGTTGTCTTCCGCACCGCAGCCGCTGTCATACTTGTTGATGGGCTCAAAGCGCGCATGAAAGTCATTGGTGTGCAGGATGGTCAGCGTGTAATCCGCCGCCGCGGTGCCTGCGCTGAGGGCCAGCGCGGCGGCGCCCATTAGAAATCGGGTCATTTGGAGTCTCCCAGGTTGGTTATGACGGTATCGTGACTCCAAGTCGCGCCGAGAGTCAAAGCCAGATATGATCCGCTGACGCAACGGAGAGGTGACAGCGCGCTCTTGACCGTTTGCTGGGCGACAGGCATCAGGTGCCCATGCTGATTTACAAGATTTTCCGCGCCCCCGAATGGGCCACACTGCGCCGCGACGGGACCACCACGGGCGCGCCCATCGACGTGGCTGACGGCTATGTCCACTTTTCCACAGCAGAACAGGCAGGCGAAACAGCGGCAAAGTATTTTGCCGATGTGGATGACCTGTTCCTGATCGCGGTCGAGACGGACAGCCTAGGCGACGATCTGAAATGGGAACCCTCGCGTGGAGGTGCCCTCTTCCCCCACCTTTACCGCGAATTGGCAATCGCCGATGTCCACTGGGCGCAACCCTTGCCCATCGTGGACGGCGTGCACCAGTTTCCCGTCGGGGGCGGGTTCGACACATGAGCGACCACCATATCGATCCGACCCGCGCGCAGTTCCAGGCCTTCAAGGGTCTCGACCGGGATCACCCTATCGACATGCTCAATCTGGTGCGATTCCGCGATCTGGCCAACTACCCCGGCGATCACGAACTGGCCCGCGACGGGCTGACCGGGGCCGAAGCCTACGCGCTATATGGCAAGCAAACCGCTGCCATCCTGAAAAAGGTCGGCGGCAGCATCCTGTGGCGCGGTGGTTTCGAGACCACCCTGATCGGCCCCGAGGGCGAGGCGTGGGATGCGGTGTTCATCGCCCGCTATCCAACCGCACACGCCTTTCTCGCGATGATCTCCGACCCCGACTATCAGCGCGCCGTCGTGCACAGGCAGGCTGCCGTTGCCACGTCTCGCCTGATCCGCACCCAAGGCGCAGGTGGCGGGGACAGCTTCGGATGAAGCGCGCCATCGAGCAGTTCGGCGTCGCGGCCCTGCGCCGTCTGGATCCCGAAACCGCGCATGGGCTGGCGCTCAAGGCTTTGCACACTCCGCTGGCGCACTTGCCGGGTCCGGTGACAAGCGCGCGCTTACGTTGTCAGATCGCCGGTCTGAGCCTGCCCAACCCCGTGGGCCTCGCCGCTGGCTTCGACAAGAACGCCACGGCCACTGCCCCCCTGTCACGCGCCGGTTTTGGCTGGATCGAGGTGGGCGCCGCCACCCCCCTGCCCCAACCCGGCAACCCGCGCCCGCGCCTGTTCCGTCTGTCCGAGGACAAGGCCGCCATCAACCGCTTCGGCTTTAACAATGACGGGATGGAGGCGATCACCCGGCGCCTGTCCAAACGGCCCAGGGGCGTGCCCGTCGGCCTCAATCTCGGGGCCAACAAGGACAGCGCCAACCGGGCCGAGGATTTCGCCCGCGTGCTCGCCCACGCCGCACCCCATATCGACTTTGCAACCGTCAACGTCTCCAGCCCCAATACCGAGAAACTGCGCGACCTGCAGGGGCCGATGGCACTGGCAGCCCTGCTGGACGGCGTGATGCAGGTGCGCGGCAAAGTGCCCGTGTTTCTCAAGATCGCGCCCGACCTCACCGATCAGGATCTGGCCGACATCGCCAAGGTGGCGACCGACGCGCGCATCGCCGCGATCATCGCCACCAACACCACGCTGGATCGCGCGGGCCTCAACAGCACACATGCACAGGAAAAGGGCGGCCTGTCCGGCCAACCTTTGTTTGAAAAATCCACCCGCGTTCTGGCCAAACTGCACAATCTTGCGAACATCCCGCTGATCGGGGTCGGCGGTATCTCTTCAGCGGAACAGGCCTACGCCAAAATCTGCGCCGGGGCCTCGGCGGTGCAACTCTATACCGGGCTGGTCTATGGCGGGCTCAGCCTTGCAGCCACGATCGCACGCGACCTCGACACTCTGCTGGAACGCGACGGCCACGCCTCCATCGCGGCAGCCACAGGCACAAAAGCCAAAGACTGGCTCTGATCCAACTTCACTCGGCCAGATAAACTCCGGGGGTCTGGGGGCTGGCCCCCGGTCAGGAAAATACCTTCAATTTTCCTGCCCCGCCCCACGTTCAAGCGCGGGGTAGCGCGCGCCCAAAGTCAATCCGCGCGCCACAAAGGAAATCAGCAACGCCGCCCACAGCCCATGGTTGCCCATCACCGGCAGCATCACCAGAATCGCAATCCAATAGATGGCGAACGAGACCGCCATCATGTTGCGCATATCCCGCCCACGCGCGGCACCGATGAAAATGCCATCCAGCATCCAGGCGGCACAGCCCAGCAACGGGGCCACAACCATCCACCACAGATAGGCACGTGCCTCGATCTGCACATCCACGTCCTTGGCCATCAGATCGATCAACCACGGCCCGGCGAACAAAAACGCCGCCGCCGTCACCACACAAACCACCAGCCCCCAAAGGCTCGTCAGCAGCGCCGAGCGGCGCACGCGGCCCGGATCGCCCCGCCCATAGGCGCGCGCGATCAGCGTCTCGGCGGCAAAGGCAAAGCCATCCATCGCGTAAGCCGTGATATACATGAACTGGATCAGCACCTCATTGGCCGCCAGCGTCACATCGCCAAACCGCGCGCCGATAAAGACAAAGCTGGAAAAGATGATCATCAGCATGGCCGAGCGCAGCAGGATGTCGGTGTTGAGCAGCGCCATGCGGATCAACTTGGCCCGCTCCAGCACACGACTCCAGTCGCGCCAGGCCGGACGGACAAAGGCCGCACGGCAAAACCACAGCCCCAGTCCCGCGCCCAGCAATTCCGCGATGACCGTAGACAGCGCAACCCCGGCTACACCCCAGCCAAACCCGAGAACAAAAAGAAAGCTGAGCGCGATATTGACCCCGTTCATGCCGAGCTGAATCCAGAACACGGCACCCGTGCGTTCCATCGCAACCAGCCAGCCGGTCAGCGCATAGACCGCAATGGCCGCAGGCGCGGTCCAGATGCGGATATGCAGGTAAGTGCGGGCAAGGCTTTCGACCTCGGCACTGGCGGGAGAGAGCTGGAACGCCGCCCAGAACAGCGGCACCTGTAACAGGATCAGACCCAGGCCCCCAATCGCCGCCACCATCAGCGCGCGGGTCAGCCAGGCCGACACTTCGTCGTCATCACCAGCCCCGGCGGCCTGCCCGACCAGCCCCACCGTGCCCATGCGCAAAAAGCCGAAAATCCAGTAGACCGTTGTGAGGATAATCGCGCCCATTGCCACGGCCCCGATGGGTGCGGCCTCGCCCATCTGACCCACGACACCCACGTCCACGGCCCCGAGGATGGGCACCGTGGCATTGGACAACACGATGGGCAGCGCGATCTTCAACACCCTGCGATGGGTCAGCGGTGCGGGTGGCACCGATGGGGACACGGCTGTGCTCACCGGCGCTGCGGCATCACGAAATGACCGGTGGCTTGGGCAAACAGCCGGTCACGATTGTCCTGCCAGCCCTCGACATGAACGGACGCATAGCGCCGCCCGGACCGGTTGATCCGCGCGCGCGCATAGGCATCACGCGGCAGGCCGGACCGCAGGTAGTCAATGGAAAAATCCACCGTCTTGGGCAGGCGTGGCAGCGGCGGCCCGCCGGGCAAATCGAAATCCAGCGCACCGCTTTCGATATCCTCCCACAGGTAGGACCAACTGAGCGTGATCACCGCCGTAACCTCGAGAAATGCGGCCGTCACACCGCCATGCAGGGCGGGCAGCATCGGGTTGCCGATCAACTTGTCGGCAAAGGGCAGAACGGCCGTCAGCTCGTCGCCGCGCCGGTCGATGCGCACGCCGAGATACTGGATGTAGGGCACCCCTTCGACCAGTGCACGTAAGGCTGCATCGCGACGTTGTTTGACCACCTGAACCGGCTCGGGACGTTTCATCGCGTGCCCTCCACGGTAAAGGCGCCGGTGGCGGTGGCCACCGGGTTTTCCGTATCCTCATCCGTGGCCGTGGCACGCACAAACGCGACCGAGCGGGTGACGTGATAGCACACCGCGCGGGCCGTGATGGCCTGCCCTGGCGTGGCCGCGCGCATGTAGTCGATGCGCAAATCCAGCGTTGCCGTGCCACCTTTTGTCTCCGGATGGCACATCACCGCCGCCCCGCAACAGGTGTCCATCAGCGCCGACACCGCCCCGCCACTGATCACCCCGGTCTCGGGATCACCGATCAGGCGCTCATCATAGGGCATCGACATCACCGCCTCACCATCCTCCATCTGCGCCATTTCCATCCCCAGATCGCGGGAATGGGGCAGTGCCTCGAAAAACTGGCGGGCGGCGTTGAGAATGTCGGACATTGGGCTCACGTCTTGCTGAACTGTCATCACGTTATGGGCAAGCGTCCGGATCAGGGCAAGGCGGCTGTTGCCCTCGGCCCGGTCCCGCCTTAGGATTCAACCCAAGGAGTGAGACACGCATGGCCGACGACCGCCTGAGCTTTAAGCAGATGTGCGCCGAGTTCGAAGTGACGCCGCGCACGTTGCGCTATTACGAATATATCGAACTGCTCAAGCCCGACCGCGAGGGTCGATCCCGTTTCTATGGCCCGCGCGAACGGGCGCGGATGAAGCTGATCCTGCGCGGGCGCAAGTTCGGCTTTCAACTTGAAGACATCCGCCAATGGCTGCTGATCTATGAAAACGAGGGCAACGAGGCGCAAATGCGCGCATGGGTGGACCTCGCCGACGGGCAACTGGCCGAACTCGAGGAACAGCGCAAGCAACTGGCCAACGCCACGGCCGAGCTGAAGGACCTGCGCGACAGCGTCGCCAACGAACTTGCCTCCAAATAGGGCAAAGGCGGCCCCGGGCGTGACCTGAACACGCGCCATATCCGCCCATCGATTTGACCTGTGCCAACGACGTCCTAAACCATATCGGGCACGGGTAAGGGTAAAGACGTCATGACAAAAACGGCAAGAACGGTTCTGATCCTTGGTAGCGCGCCCAACGTGCTTGCCGCCCGCGACCTGCCCAAATCCCTGTTTTCCTCGATCGTGGCGATCAACAACGCCTGGAACGTGCGCGAGGACTGGGATTATCACATCTCGCCAGACGATTTCCCCGACATCCGCAAGCCAGACCGCCTGCGCGCGGGCCAGTCCCTGATCGGGGCCAATGACTATGTGCCGGCAAACAATGCCTATGGCGGCATCGTCTATGCCGGGGCAACGATGGCCTTCACCGCGGGCTACTGGGTGCTGGCCGCGTTGCGCCCGTCGGCCATGGTCTTTGTGGGCTGCGACATGGTCTATTCGGGCACCGGCAATCCGCATTTTTACGGCAAGGGTACGGCTGATCCGCTGCGCAACGACATCACCCTGCGCAACCTCGAAGCCAAATCCGCCCGCCTGATGCTGCACGCTTCGCAACAAGGGTGCGCCTGCGTGCGCGCACCCGGCGGAGAAAGCCGGCTGGTCTTTCCCCCGATGGCGCTTGAGGACCTCGGTCAGATCGACATGCCCCGCATCCGCGCCAATCCCACCGCCTTCAACCGCGCGCAAAGCTATGAGGACAGCCTTGGCTATTTCGTCGAATCCGGTCGGTATTGGGATGCGGCGCCGAATTATTCGACAGATCATCTGGACGCGATTGACCAATTGTGGATCAACGCCGGGGACAGCGCCGACGCGCAAATGCAGCCCTCGGCCTGAGACGCGCCGCTCAATCGCGGTGACCGATACCTCTCCCAAATCAGGCCCGTTTTCGGTCGCAAACAGCAGTTGACGCGGCTCACATCTACGTCACCTGCAGAAGTGACGTAACGTATGACTTACGTCAACGTCACTGTTTGGTTGAATCGAATCTGAGGCTGGCCCATGTCATGGCCGTAACACGACATGCGAGCGAGTGAGATGACCGAGAAAACCATGACCATCCGTGAAATGTGTGACGCCTTTGATGTCACGCCGCGGACTCTGCGATTTTACGAAGCCAAGGAACTGCTGTTTCCCATCCGCGAAGGGCAAAAACGCCTGTTCACCAAACGTGACCGCGCCCGGCTCAAACTGATCCTGCGCGGCAAGCGTTTTGGTTTCAGCCTCGAGGAAATCCGCCAGTTGCTCGACCTTTATGACATGGGCGACCAGCAACAGACCCAGCTGGCGCGCACCTACGAGATCGCAAGCGACCGCCTCGCCGACATAGTCGCCCAGCGCGATGAGCTGAACGAAGCAATCGAGGATCTGCAGGACCAGTTGAAATGGGGTGAGAAGATGCTTGCCTCGATGAACTCGACAAAGAACGCCGCTGAATAGTGCGGCCACGCATTCCACAAAATTCGCCGCAGAACAGTGCGGCGATGAATTCGACAAAGAACCGCCGCTGAATAAGCACAGCAACACGACAGGGAGAGACACCATGCCCAGCTACACCCCCCCCACCAAAGACATGCAATTCATCCTGCACGATGTGCTGAACGTCACAGGCAGCGATATTCCGGGCTATGATGAGCTTGAGGCCGACTTTACCTCTGCCATCCTCGAAGAAGCAGGCAAGCTGACATCCGGAGTCCTCGCCCCGCTGAACGTGGTGGGTGACACCGAAGGCTGCCGCCTCGAAAACGGGATCGTCTACACGCCCACCGGCTTCAAAGAGGCGTTCGAGCAGGTCAAGGAAGGCGGCTGGCCCGGCCTCGACATGCCCGAAGAATTTGGTGGGCAGAATATGCCTTACGTGATCGGGACCGCCGTGGGCGAGATGTTCTCGTCCGCCAACATGGCCTTTACCATGTATCAGGGCCTGACCCACGGTGCGGCCTCGGCCATCCTCGCACATGGGTCACAAGAGCAGAAGGAAACCTACCTGCCCAAGATGGTGTCCTGTGAGTGGACCGGCACCATGAACCTGACCGAACCCCATTGCGGCACCGATCTGGGCCTGATGCGCACCAAGGCCGAACCCCAGGGCGACGGCAGCTACAAGATCACCGGCCAGAAGATTTTCATCTCCGCCGGTGAGCACGACATGGCCGACAACATCATCCATCTCGTGCTGGCCAAGATCGTGGGCGGCCCCGAGGGGATCAAAGGTGTATCTCTGTTTATCGTCCCCAAATTCCTTGTGAACGAAGATGGCAGCCTTGGCGCCCGCAACGGCGTGGCCGTGGGCAACATCGAAGAAAAAATGGGCATTCACGGCAACTCGACCTGCGTGATGAACTATGACGGTGCCACCGGCCACCTGATCGGGGAAGAGCACAAGGGCATGCGCGCCATGTTCACCATGATGAACGAAGCGCGCATCGGTGTGGGCATGCAAGGCCTGTCCCAGGCCGAAGTCGCCTATCAGAACGCGCTGGACTACGCCAAGGATCGCCTGCAAGGGCGCGACGTGACGGGCACCAAGAACCCGGACGGTCCCGCCGATCCGCTGATCGTGCACCCAGACATCCGCCGCTCGCTGATGGACCAGAAGAGCTTTGCCGAGGGCGCGCGTGCCTTTGTTCTGTGGAGTGCCACGATGATCGACGCCGCCCATCGCGGCAAGGACGCGGATGCGGACGGGATCGTGTCGCTGCTGACACCCATCATCAAAGGGTTCCTGACCGATCAGGGCTATGACATGACCATCAAGGCCCAGCAGGTCTATGGCGGGCATGGCTACATCGAGGAATGGGGCATGTCGCAATACACTCGCGACGCCCGGATCGCGATGATCTACGAAGGGGCCAACGGCGTTCAGGCGCTCGACCTCGTGGGGCGCAAGCTGGCACAGGATGGCGGCAAGCACGTGATGGCATTCTTTGATCTCGTCAAATCCTTTATCAAGGACAGCGCAGGTCAGGACGAAGCGTTCGACAAGGAGTTCCTTGAGCCCCTGAAAGCGGCTTCAAAGGATCTGCAGGCGGCGGGGATGTATTTCATGCAGAACGGCATGACCAATCCCAACAATGCGCTGTCGGGGTCCTATGACTTCATGCACATGTTCGGACATGTCTGCATCGGCCTGATGTGGGCACAGATGGGCAAGGCGGCGCGCACAGCACTGGCAAATGGCACCTCCGATCCGGAGTTCTACGAGACCAAACTGGCCACGGGCCGTTACTACATGGCGCGCCAACTGCCCGCCACGGCGCTGCACCTGACCCGCATTCAGTCGGGCGGCGACACAGTTATGGCGCTGGAGGCCGCAAACTTCTAAGCTGGTGAGGCGGGGGACACCCCCGCCTGACGTTTTGAGGGTTCCGTTTGAAGTCTGTCCTTGGTTTTATCAGCACAATCAGCGGTATCGCCTTTATCCTTCTGCTGGTGCGGGCAGGCTATGGCGTGATTGCAAGCGATGTGCAGGCAGGTGGTGGACCACCAGACTTTGACGGATTGGTGAGGCCCTACCTCATCTGGGCCGCCGTCGCCCTCGCCCTCAGCATCGTGACCCACCAGTTTAAGAAGCGGATATGACATGCCCAAACGCTTTCGCCTGACCCGCCGTTTTCCGGTCGCCATGACCGAGGACGGCTACCGACGCCTCAAGCGGTTCGCCGCCGAAGCGGGGTTGGATGAAGGCGAAGCGCTGTCCTTTCTGTTCGAAAATTTCGACAGTGTCATGAATGAGGAAAATCTGACGGCACGTTTGCGTCTATTCAATTCAGAACTTGAGGCCCGCAAACGCTGAACATCTTCTTCTGGGGAGGAGAGATATGAAAGACCTGGATCACAGCCCGACGGGCTGGATGAGCGATGAGCACGCAATGATCGCCGACATGACGGCGCAGTTCATCTCCAACGAATGGGCACCACAGTTCGAGCGCTGGCGCAAGCAGGGCGAAATGGACCGCTCCACCTGGGCGCAGGCGGGCGAATTGGGCCTGCTCTGCCCCTCTATCCCCGAGGCATATGGCGGGGCGGGCGGCGATTTCGGCCACGAGGCTGCGATCCTGATCGAAGCGGCGCGTGGCAATCTGGCCTCTTGGGGTCACGGCATTCATTCGGGTATCGTCGCGCACTACATCCTCGCCTATGGGACCGAAGATCAAAAAGCCCGCTGGCTGCCCAAGATGGTGTCGGGCGATCTGGTTGGCGCCTTGGCGATGACCGAACCCTCGACAGGATCAGACGTGCAGGCGATCAAGACCCGCGCGATCCGCGAGGGCAATGCCTACAAGCTCACCGGTTCCAAGACCTTTATCACCAACGGGCAGCACGCCAACCTGATCATCGTGGCGGCCAAGACAGACCCGAGCCTTGGCTCCAAGGGCGTCTCGCTGGTGGTGGTCGAAACCGAAGGGGCCGCCGGGTTCGAACGCGGCCGCAACCTCGACAAGATCGGCATGCACGCATCCGATACGTCCGAGTTGTTCTTCGACAATGTTGAGATTGCACCAGAGAACATTCTTGGCGGGGCCGATGGTCAGGGCTTTTATCAACTCATGCAGCAACTGCCACAGGAACGCATGATCATCGCCTGTTCGGCTGTGGGTGCGATGGAAGGGGCGGTGGAACGCACCATCGCCTATTGCAAGGAGCGTGAGGCCTTTGGCGGGCCGATCATGCAGTTCCAGAACACCCGCTTCAAACTGGCCGAGGCCAAGACCAAGACCATGGTAAGCCGTGCCTTCTTTGATGAATGCATGGCCGAACATCTGCGCGGCGAACTGACGGTCGACAAGGCCGCGATGTGCAAATACTGGACCACGGACACCCAAGCCTGGGTGCTGGATGAATGCCTGCAACTGCACGGCGGTTACGGGTTCACACAGGATTACGACATCGGCGGGATGTGGACGGATGCGCGCGTACAGCGGATCTACGGCGGTACAAACGAGATTATGAAAGAGCTGATTGCGAGGGCGTTTTGATGGCCCAACCTTCGCGGCCTGTGGCGCACCGACCCTCCGGGGGGAGTTTTCCTTGCCAAGTGAAGCACAAGGCCGCGATCCACCCCACACTCCGGCCCGACCGCTTGGCGGAACGCAGGCAAGAGCGCGGGGCTTCACTCGGCAACTTGCTCAACTCTCCAGTCTGCAAGCTGTCCCTGTCTTCCCATGGACATGGTGAAGAAAACGTAAATGCGCTTCACTTGGCGAGATAAACTCCACGGGGGGTCCGGGGGGTGTGAAACCCACCGGTCCTGCCCTCTCAGATATTCCGACCCGAAAGGCCCGACGACATGACTCTCAAACTGCATTGCTTTGGCGAAAGCGGAAATTCCTACAAGGCCGCGCTCGCGTTGGAGCTGTCCGGCCTCGATTGGGAGGCGGTCTATGTCGACTTTTTCTCAGGGGCCACCCGGACCGAGTCCTACCGCGCGCTCAACCAGATGGGCGAAGCGCCCCTGTTGATTGATGGGGACAAAAGGATCTGCCAATCCGGTGTCATCCAGCAATATATCACCGACAAGACCGGCAAACACGGCGGCGTCGGTGAGGACGCCTATGAAGTGTTGCGCTGGGTCTTGTGGGACAACCACAAGCTGTCGTCCATGGCCGGTGTCACCCGTTTCCTGATGAATTTTCTGCCCGAGGAAAAGCGCCCGCAAGAGGTGATCACCTTTTATCAAGGGCGGCTCAAAGGCGCCTATGCCGTGCTTGATGCGCATCTGGACGGGCGGGACTGGATCGTCGGTGACGCGCCGACCAATGCGGATTTCAGTTGCTGCGGATATCTCTATTATCCCGAACCCTTTGGATTTGTGCGCGCTGATTGGCCCAATATCGATCGCTGGCTGACCAACCTGCAAAACCTGCCGGGCTGGAAAGGCCCCTATGACCTCATGCCCGGCTCGCCCGCTGACCGGGCGTAATTGAAAGTTTACGTGAAACGCCGCAACGTCACCCTTGATTAGACCAACCGGTCCAGCCCACCTAAGACAAGAACACGATGCCTCTGGCAAAAGGACGAACACCATGACCGAAGCCTATATTTATGACGCGATCCGCACACCGCGCGGCAAGGGCCGCAAGGATGGCAGCCTGCACGAAGTGACCTCGCTACGTCTGTCTGCGCAGACCCTCAACGCCCTCAAGGACCGCAACGGCTTTGACGGCCACGCCGTCGAAGACGTGATCTGGGGCAATGTCACACAAGTCATGGAACAGGGCGGTTGTCTGGCCCGTTCCGCGGTGCTGGCCTCTGATCTGGACCAGAAAATCCCCGGCCTTGCCATCAACCGCTTTTGCGCCTCGGGCATGGAGGCCGTGAACCTCGCCGCCAACCAGGTGCGCGGTGGCGCGGGTGATGCCTATATCGCCGGCGGCGTCGAGATGATGGGCCGCGTGGCGATGGGCAGCGACGGGGCCGCGATTGCAGCCGACCCCAGCATCGCCATGGACACCTATTTTGTCCCCCAAGGCATCAGCGCCGACATCATTGCGACCGAATACGGCTTTACCCGCGATGACGCGGACCAGCTGGCCGTCGCCAGCCAGCAGCGCGCCAAGGCCGCCTGGGACGATGGCCGCTTTGCCAAGTCGGTGATCGAGATCAAGGACGTCAACGGCCTGACCATTCTGGACCATGACGAATACATGCGCCCGCAGACCGACATGCAAAGCCTTGGCAGCCTGAACCCGGCCTTTCAGGCCATGGGTGAGGTCATGCCCGGTTTCGACAAGGTCGCGCTGATGAAATACCCCCACCTTGAGCGGATCAACCACATCCACCATGCCGGAAACTCCTCCGGTATCGTGGACGGCGCCGCCGCCGTGCTGATCGGGAACAAGGAATTCGGCGAGAAATGGGGCCTCAAACCCCGCGCCCGCATCCGTGCCACCGCCAAGATCGGCACCGATCCGACCATCATGCTGACAGGCCCTGTGCCTGTGACCGAAAAGATCCTCAAGGACAACGGCATGGACATTTCGGACATCGACCTGTTCGAGGTGAACGAGGCCTTTGCCTCCGTCGTGCTGCGCTTCATGCAGGCTTTTGAGGTCGATCATGACAAGGTCAATGTGAATGGCGGTTCGATTGCCATGGGCCACCCGCTGGGGGCAACTGGGGCGATGATCATCGGCACCTTGCTGGATGAGCTTGAGCGCGCGGACAAGGAAGTGGGGCTTGCCACATTGTGCATCGCCTCTGGCATGGGAGCCGCCACAATCATCGAGAGAGTGTAATGGTCAACCGGGCCGGACATCAGGTTCAGCACGCCGAGGCCATGCTGGTGATGCAGGACGTGCTGGACATCCAGTCCCGCGCCCTGCTCACCTGCGATGTCGCGTCGATGCGCTCAACGCTGAACCTGCCCTATCGACGGATGACCATGGATATGGACGTGATCATGGAAACCGAGGCCGATCTGGCCCTCGGGATGGAAGCGTTCTCCGGCTCTCTGGTCAGTCTTGGGGTCAACCATTTCATCCGGCTGGCCACGGACGCGGAATTCCTCAACGACGACGTGATTGAGGGGCACTATGTGACCCATGCCCTGCGCAATGCCATGCAGATGGTGCCCAGCTATCACAACCGCATCGTGCTGCAGAATTTTGACGGCACGTGGCGCACCATCGAGGTGGAAAGCAAGCTGGAGGCCAAACGCTGGCCCATCAGCCTGCTGCGGGTTGCGGATACCGGAACCTTGCGCAAGCCGAAATCAGAGCATGACGCACGACGCTCATCGGACAAGCCCTTGCCCGTCTATCAGCGTTTTCTCGACCGTCTGACCAGCGCCACGGTCGAGCGCAACTTTGACGCCTATATCGCGCTGTGCGATTTGCCCTACACCTCGCATGGCAACCACGTGGACACGCTGTTGTCCTCGCCGGATGATGTGCGTCCATTCTTTGACCTCACCGTCGAGCTGATCAACGGCGACACTGCGGACGCCTTTGTGCGCAGTGCCGACACCGCCCAGTTTCTCGGATCCGACATGATCTGCGGATATCACCAGAGCCTGTTCCTCAAGGATGGGCAAAAGGCGATCCCGCCGATCAAATCCCGCATGATCCTCAAACACACCGGCATGGGTTGGAAGCTGAAACACGTCACCAACGCCATCGCCAACCCGACATACCCCTATGGCGCGCCAGAGCCGACAGATGCCCTGCCGACGCACCGCGAAATTCAGGAAAGGACCAAATCATGGCCGACTTCACACTGACAAAAGACGCCGAGGGCGTTGCCACCATCACATGGGACGTTGCTGACAAATCCATGAACGTGATGTCGTTCGAGGGGCTCGAAACCCTGAACGACCACATCGACGACGTCCTAGCCGACGACACGGTCAAGGGCGTGGTCATCACCTCCGGCAAGGACACGTTTGCGGGCGGTATGGATTTGAACCTGCTGGCCAAGATGAAGGAAGACGCAGGCGACGACCCGGCCAAGGGTCTGTTCGAAGGCACGATGAAAATGCACGGGCTGCTGCGCAAGATCGAACGCGCAGGCATGGACCCCAAGACCAACAAGGGTGGCAAGCCGATTGCCGCTGCCCTGCCCGGCACCGCCGCCGGCATCGGGCTGGAGCTGCCATTGGCCACGCACCGCATTTTCCTGGCCAACAACCCCAAGGCCAAGGTCGGCCTGCCCGAAATCATGGTCGGCATCTTTCCGGGTGCGGGCGGCACCACCCGGCTGGTGCGCAAGCTGGGGGCCATGGGCGCCTCGTCCTTCCTGCTGGAAGGCAAGATGGTCAGCCCCGACAAGGCCAAGGGCACTTTGGTCGACGAAGTGGTCGATGATCCGGTCGCCGCAGCCCGCGAATGGGTGCTGAAGGCCACAGATGCCGATATCCTGAAACCCTGGGACGCCAAGGGCTACAAGATGCCCGGTGGTGCCCCCTATCACCCTGCAGGTTTCATGACTTTCGTGGGTGCCGCCGCGATGGTCAACGGCAAGACCCAAGGCGTCTATCCGGCGGCCAAGGCGTTGTTGAGCGCTGTCTATGAAGGCGCGCTAGTGCCCTTTGACACCGCCCTCAAGATCGAGGCGCGCTGGTTCACCAATATCCTGCTCAACCCCTCGTCGGGCGCGATGATCCGCTCGCTGTTCCTGAACAAGGAAGCGCTGGAAAAAGGCGCTGTGCGCCCGGCGCGAGTACCGGACCAGCGGGTCAAGAAACTGGGCGTACTGGGTGCAGGCCTGATGGGCGCCGGTATCGCGCTGGTCTCGGCCCAAGCGGGCATCGAGGTCGTCCTGATCGACCGCGATCAGAACGCGGCGGACAAGGGCAAGGCCTACACCGCCAAATATGTCGAAGGCGGTATCAAGCGCGGCAAGACCACGCAGGAAAAGGGCGATGCTTTGCTCGCCCGCATCACCGCCACGCCTGATCTGGACGCGCTCAAGGGCTGCGATCTGATCATCGAGGCCGTGTTCGAGGACCCCAAGGTCAAAGCCGAGATCACCCAAAAGGTCGAAGCGATCATTCCTGACGACTGTATCTTTGCCTCAAACACGTCGACCCTGCCGATCTCGGAACTGGCAAAGGCATCAAAGAACCAGGATCAGTTCATCGGCATTCACTTCTTCTCGCCGGTCGAGAAGATGCTGCTGGTGGAAATCATCAAGGGCGCCAACACCGGCGACCGGGCCGTGGCCAAGGCGCTCGACTACGTGCGCCAGATCCGCAAGACGCCCATCGTTGTGAACGATGCGCGGTTCTTCTACGCCAACCGCTGCATCATTCCATACGTGAACGAAGGCGCGCGGATGGTCACCGAGGGCGTTGAGCCTGCGCTGATCGAGAACGCTGCCAAGCTGGTCGGCATGCCGCTGGGTCCGCTGCAACTGACAGACGAGACGGCCATCGATCTGGGCGCCAAGATCGCGCGCGCCACCATGGCCGCGATGGGTGATGCCTATCCTGCCAGCGGCGCGGACGATCTGATCTTTTGGCTTGAGGCCGAAGGGCGTCTGGGGCGCAAGGCCAATGCGGGCTTTTACGCGTATGACGAAAAGGGCAAGCGCGTTGGTCTGTGGGATGGTCTGAACGAGAAATACCCTCTGGCCGACGATCAGCCCGAAGTGGTCGAAGTGCAGCATCGCCTGCTGTTCAGCCAGGTCCTTGAAGCCGTGCGCGCGCTGGAAGAAGGCGTGCTGATGGACATCCGCGAAGGTGATGTGGGCGCGATCCTCGGTTGGGGCTTTGCCCCTTGGTCGGGCGGGCCGCTGTCATGGCTTGATATCATCGGCGCGCCTTATGCCGCCGAGCGGTGCGACCAGTTGGAAGCCAAGTATGGCGAACGGTTCAAATGCCCTGCCCTGCTGCGTGAAATGGCCGAGAAAAACCAATCCTTCTACGGAAGGTTCGGACCCAAAGACGCCGCAGCCGCGTAACACCGCGACGGATTTGAAAAAACAAAAAGAGGCCCCGCAGTGCGGGGCCCTTTTTTTCGTGCGCTCGGTTCAACCCTTATGCGGTGCGCGCCTCCAGGTCACGCGCCGCAGGGGCTGTCAGGCCGCCATACCGTTGGCGTCCTCGAGCATCATGCACTCGACCAGAAACCGGGCTTCTTTGACCGGGATGACGTCATAGACGTCGTTTTTCAGGCCGAAATCGGACAGGCGCACCTCGGCGGGGGGACAATGCACAAGGGCGCCGCCTTGGGTGTAGATCACCTGTGCGCCTTCAAAGACGAGCGTGATCACTTCGATTTGTGCAGCACAGATTGAGCGGGCAATCCCGCGATACCCGACCAGCGCCTTGGCTGGCACGATGGCAAACGGATCGCCATGGGCGTCACAGGCCGCTTCGCTTTCGATCAGCACCCCCTGATCGGGCAGCAATTCGAGGTCCTGCGAGTTCCCCAAAGCCCCCGCAGGCACCATCACCGACGCATAGGATGCAGGCGCCATCATGTCCGCCACCCGGAACATCTCGCGGCGCACCTCGATCACCGGACGCAGACCGTTGTCGAATGTCAGGATCAGATCACCTGCCGCGATCGCCTCGACCGGGCGCCAGCCCATCGCCGTGGCCACATGCCCACCGGCCAGCAACCCGCGCGTTTTCAGCGCAGCCCCGTCGCTGGCCGCCGAGGTATCCGCCATGTAGCGTGGCGCGGTTTTCGTAGCCCATCCAAACATCTCATCCATCCCCATGGTGACAGCGCCTTGGTTTGCGCCGGTTGCGTTCGATGACTTCAGTTGGGGTGATTCCCGGGGCAATCCCGCGCCGCGATTCAGGCAGAAATCGGGCACTGTCGCCCAGTGCCGCGCCAATTCCGGGGAATTGTCCAAAACTGTCCCTGCTTTCGCGACAATGTATCGCCAAATTCAATTTGGGCGGGTTTCAGTCAAAGCCGTAGCCGAATCTTTCGATGTCCACGGCGCAGGCCTCGGCCACCGCCGCGCGAGCGGCATCCGTGTAGTAGGTCCGGTAATCTTCGCCACGTTCCGAGACGTTTGTCCGTGGCAGGTCCAAGCTGAAACCCAGATGATCCCAAAGCGGTGCGGCGTCGGTCTCGAAATCTTCGAGCCGGATATAGAGGTCGCAGCGTTCCACTCCGCGCGCGTCTGTCATGTAATGCTGCGCCGGGGCGGCACGCATCGTGGCGCGGGTCTGGGGCGCGCAGGCGAAGTCGGTGAAGTCCATCTGCGCGGCCAGTTGCACCGCCGGGTGATCAAAGCGCTGATCCCTGAGCCAATGGTAGTAGCTGACCATCCGGTCCCACGGGTTGCGCACGAGAGTAAAGGCAAAGAACCCGTCAAGGCTGGGCACAAGCCCGTCGATATCGGCCAGTGTCGAGTGTTTCCACAAGCGTCCCTGCGTCTGCGCATCCTTGACCCGGTGGCGGCGTTTGAGCGCCTTGGGCGTGTCGCCCAGCATGATGTCATCCTTCATCGCCCGCCCCTCAAGCGCGAGCGCCATGGCGGTGCCCCCGGTCTTGGGGGCATGGATAAAGACGTAATTGCGGCCCGGGCTGAGGATCATGCGCCCAGCCTAGTGATGCAGGCCCGGACGTCCATGTGGGATTTGCATATTTTACGGAACAATGAAGACAGGCTCGCCTTGATTTTCAATCCTTGCACCTCTTTGCAAAAGGTCACACCATCGGATCGCGAAAAGTGTTGCGGGGGAGAGGCATCATGGGTTGGATGGCGGATGAAACCGGTCTGGACAAGACACCGGCGAATTATGTGGCGCTGACGCCCTTGTCGCATCTGCGCCGCGCAGCCCATGTGTTTGCGCAACGCACGGCGGTGATCTACGGCGCGCATCGCGTTTCTTACGCACAGTATCATGATCGCTGCACCCGCTTGGCGTCGGCCCTTGCTGCCCGTGGCGTCGCGCCCGGTGATGTGGTTGCCACCCTGATCCCCAACCTGCCTGCACAGGCGGAGGCGCATTTCGGCGTGCCGGCTTGCGGTGCGGTGCTCAACACGATCAACACCCGTCTGGATGTGGATACAGTTGCCTATATCTTTGATCATGGCGGGGCCAAGGTCGTGCTGGTCGATCCGCAATTCCTTGATCTGGCCGAAGCGGCCCTGTCTGCAATGGAGGGCCCCAAGCCCGAGTTGATCGAAGTGGCCGATGACGCGGCGGGATGGCCTGCCTCGGGGCGGCACGCGGTTTATGAGGAGGTGCTGGCCGCCGCCGATCCCGAATTTGATTGGGTCATGCCTGAGGATGAGTGGGAGAGCCTTGCCCTCAACTATACCTCTGGCACAACCGGGCGCCCCAAGGGCGTCGTTTATCACCATCGCGGCGCCTACATGATGACGATGGGAACCGTGATTTCGTGGCGGATGCAACTCAACCCCGTCTTCATGGCCATCGTACCCCTGTTCCATTGCAATGGCTGGAACCACACGTGGATGATGCCCCTGCTGGGCGGCACGCTGGTGTGCTGCCGCGACATCGCGGCGGGGCCCATCTATGACGCCATCGCCGACGAAGGGGTCACCCATTTTGGTGGCGCACCCATCGTACTGAACATGCTGGTCAATGCCGATGCGGGTGACCGTCGCCCGTTCGATCACGTGGTCGAGGTGTTCACTGCCGGCGCCCCCCCGGCCCCGGCCACGCTGGGCAAGATCGAGGCCCTCGGCTTTAACGTCACGCAGGTCTATGGGCTGACTGAAACCTATGGCCATGTCACCGAATGCATCTGGCGCGGCGAGGACTGGAATGGACTGGAACAGGGCGACAAGGCTGCGATCAAGGCGCGTCAGGGCGTGGCCATGCCGATGATGGAGCATATCACCGTCATGGACGCGGACATGGCCCAGGTGCCCATGGACGGCACCGCGCAGGGCGAGATCATGATCCGGGGCAATTCGGTGATGAAGGGGTATTACAAGAACCCGGCCGCCACGGCCGAGGCGTTCGAGGGGGGCTATTTCCATTCCGGCGACATCGCGCTGCAACACGAAGATGGCTATATCCAGATCGCCGACCGGGCCAAGGACATCATCATCTCGGGCGGCGAAAACATTTCGAGCGTCGAGGTCGAAGGGGTGCTGATGGGTCATCCGGATGTCAACCTGGCTGCTGTCGTGGCAAAACCGGACGAGAAATGGGGCGAGGTGCCGTGCGCCTTTGTCGAGTTGAAAAGTGGCACAGCCCCGAGCGAGGCTGATCTGATCGCCTTCAGCCGCCAGACGTTGGCCGGGTTCAAGGCCCCCAAGAAAGTGGTATTTCAGGAATTGCCCAAGACCTCGACCGGCAAGATCCAGAAGTTCGAGCTGCGCAAGCTGGCCGCCGAAATCTAGGAATGGTCTGCTGTCGCCGAGCTCGCAATTTCGATAGTGTTCTCCTTTCGCCGTTCCAAGCCCATATTGCCGCATTTCTGTGCCGCGGGGCAGGCCCGGTTTTCGGAAAATCGTAAACCGTCGCCATGAATAATGGACAGGAATGGGCCGGTTCAGATAGGCAGGACACATTGGACCCGCGCGCTGTCGCGACATTTTGCGGTGCGGGGGCTGTTTTGTGATTTTTCTTGAGTGCCACGCCATTTGATACATAGTTCAGTCTTTGACGAACGGAGCCGTTCATGCCGCAGTTTCTACAGATCGCCGCGATTGCCGTTGCCACTTTTGGAACTGGGGCGGCAACCCTGTCGGTCATGAAAAACGACATACCGGACCTCGCCGTGCCGGAGGGGGATTGGGCTGCAACGGGTGCGTTGGATGGGATGACGTTCCAGATCCATGGTGAGGATCCGTCCAGTGGCGCGGTACTGGAGGATAACATCCTCTTTCGCGATGGCACCTTCCTGTCGGTCGATTGCGAAGACTACTGCAACTTTGACTGGTCAGATTATCAAACCAAGGAGGTCGACGGCGTGATCCACTTTACGACCAGTGCAATCTGTCCCGATGCCCCTCATACGATTGTGTGGTACGGCACGATCACAGGTGACAGGGTCGCGAGTGATGTGACCTGGACGACACGGCGCTGGTACTGGACCAATCAAATCGCGGTCCGGATTGTTGGTAAGGCAGTCACGTCCGACGCAGTATCCGGCTGAGCAGGTCGCATGACATCCGAAGGGCCGAATTGGCCCGGCCTTATCCTGAAATTCGCTTTGTTGGTTGGCTTTATCGCGCTTGCCACGTGGGGCGCTCATTTCATCCGGGACACGCTGGACCTTCAGATCCGGCCGAGCAACGAGCAACAGGTCCACAAGGCCATCATGATCGGTGCGGTGGCTTATGTCGTGCTGCTTGCCATACCCTTCGTGCCGGGGGCAGAGATCGGCATGGTGCTGCTTGCCGGATTTGGCGCAGCGATTGCGCCCCTCATTTATGTCTGCACGGTCGCCGCGATGATGCTGGCCTTTACGGTCGGGCGCTTCCTGCCCATCGGTGCGCTGGAGCGCCTGTTGCACGCGTTGCGAATTCGGCGTGGCGCTGCAATGGTGGCCCGCGCCGCGCCGTTGTCGCAAGACGAGCGCGTGGCGATGCTGATGGAAGGGCAGTCAAAGCGCGTTCTTCGCCTGGCCTTGCGGTATCGCTATGTCGCGTTGGCGGTCGCCGTGAATATGCCGGGCAACTCGATCATTGGCGGCGGTGGCGGCATCATGATGATTGCGGGTCTGACCGGAATATTTTCACCATTTTCGACATTCCTCACCGTCATTCTGGCCGTATCGCCGGTGCCATTGGCCGTCATTTTTCTGGGCGTTCAACTCTAGGCTTTGCGCCGTCGCCAGCCAGGATCGGTTGCCGAATAAATGCCTGGCCGGTGCAGCCGCCCTGAGCCCGCGACACTCACTCCTTGGCATAGCCGATGGTCTGCAACGCGTCCTTGATCTCGTCCAGAATGGCCGGATCGTCGATGGTCGCTGGCAGCTTGAATGGCTGGTTTTCCGCGATCTTGACCACCGTGGCGCGCAATATCTTGCCCGAGCGGGTCTTGGGCAGGCGATCCACGATCAGCGCCTGTTTGAAGGCCGCCACCGGCCCGATCTGGTCGCGCACCCGTTTTACGCATTCGGCGGTGATCTCGTCATGAGGGCGGTTCACGCCCTTGGTCAGGCACAACAGGCCCAGCGGCGCCTGCCCCTTGAGCGGGTCCGAGACGCCCACGACGGCGCATTCGGCCACATCCGGGTGCCCCGCCAGCACTTCTTCCATCGCACCGGTGGACAGACGGTGACCTGCGACGTTGATCACGTCATCGGTGCGCGCCATGATGTAAAGATAGCCGTCCTCGTCCATCATGCCCGCATCGCCCGTTTCGTAGTAGCCGGGGAAGGTGTTGAGGTAGGATGACTTGAACCGTCCTTCGGCGTTCCAGAGGGTCGGCAGGGTGCCGGGCGGCAGTGGCAGCTTGATCGCGATGGCCCCGAGCGTGCCGGGTTTCACCGGATGGCCCGCCTCGTCCAGAATCTGGACGTCATAGCCGGGCATCGCCACGGTGGGCGAGCCGATCTTGACCGGCAGCGCCTCAAGCCCTGCGGGGTTGCCTGCGATGGTGTAGCCCGTTTCGGTCTGCCACCAGTGGTCATAGACGGGCACGCCAAGCAGGTCTTGCGCCCATTCGATCGTGTCAGGATCTGCCCGCTCGCCCGCGAGGTAAAGCGCGCGCAGGCCCGAGAGGTCGTATTTGGCCCGCTCCAGCCCCTTGGGGTCCTCGCGCTTGACCGCGCGGATGGCGGTGGGGGCCGTGAAAAAGGATTTCACGTCGTGTTCCGCGATCACCCGCCAAAAGGTACCCGCATCAGGCGTGCCAATTGGCTTGCCCTCGAACACCACCGTTGTGTTGCCGTGGATCAGGGGCGCGTAGCAAATATAGGAATGGCCCACGACCCAGCCAACATCCGAGGCGGCCCAAAAGACCTCTCCCGGTTCGACCTGATAAATGTTTTTCATCGTCCAGTTCAGCGCCACCAGATGGCCGCCCGTGGGACGCACGACGCCCTTGGGCGCGCCGGTGGTGCCGGAGGTGTAGAGAATATAAGCCGGGTGATTGCCGGGCACCGGGACACATGGGGCTGCATCAACGCCCACTTGCGCGTCATGCCAGTCCACATCGCGTGCGCCCATCTCGCAAGGGCCCTGTGCGCGCTGCAGGATCACACAGAACTCGGGGCTGTGGTCGGCCAGATCGATGGCACCGTCCAGCAGCGGCTTATAGGCGACAACGCGCCCCGGCTCGATCCCGCAAGAGGCTGCGATGATCGCCTTGGGGGCGCAATCGTCGATCCGCACCGCCAACTCGTTCGCAGCAAAGCCGCCAAAGACCACCGAATGGACCGCGCCCAACCGCGCGCAGGCCAGCATGGCCACAAGGGCCTCAGGCACCATGGGCATGTAGATGATGACCCGGTCGCCCGTGGTCACACCCTTGGCCGCGAGAGCCCCGGCCAGTGCTGCCACCTGTGTCTGCAATTCGGCGTAGGTCGTCTTGGACCCCGTGCCAGTGATCGGGCTGTCAAAGATGATGGCGACCTGATCGCCGCGCCCGGCTTCGACATGGCGGTCGACCGCGTTCCAGCAGGTATTCACCTCGCCATCGGCAAACCATTCATAGATGTGATCGCCGCGATCAAACAGTGCTTTGGACGGCGGCGTGGACCAGTCAATGGCCTGGGCGGCCTGCATCCACCACGCCTCCGGGTTCGCTTTCCAACTGTCATATTCCGCGCGATAGCCCATCGTTTTCCTCCCCCGACGTCCTTCGCAACAGGGTTACGCGGCACAAGCAGACAGAGGCAAGGGCTGTGAGCGCCAACGGGGCTGCAAATGCCCACAAAATTAGCGGTTTGCCGCCCGCGTCCGGCTGATGCGGATGGCTGAGCGGCAATCCAGATCGTCCGTGACCGAACAACTGACAGGATGCGGGCGGGAATAGATGTAGCGTTTGGTAAAGCCGCCATTCTCCGTTTCAAAGGTCCGGATCACCGCCCGGTAGGTCTCGCCCTGATAGGTAAAGGTGCTTTCGCGCTCTTCAACCACTTCGGCGCAGCCCGCAAGGCAAAGGGCGGCAATCAATCCTGAAATAGCTTTGGTCAAATTCAATCTCCCCAGTGTGAACGGGTCGGATATCCCTAGGACCACCATTGCAGCGGACAGGGCGCAAATCCAGTCATCCGCCTTCTCTGATTTCAAAAAAATCCCGGGGGGAGTCGCGCCCGCGCGACGGGGGGCCGGCCCCCCCCCTGCACGCGGGCGGATGCGAAAACGGTCAGCCGTAATGCGTCACGGGCGTGCCCGCCACAGCCGACATATTGAGCAATCCGCGCGCCGTGATCGACGGGCTGACGATATGGGCGCGGTTGCCCATGCCCATCAGGATCGGACCCACCTCAAGACCGCCGCCCTTCATCTTGAGAATGTTGCGCACGCCCGAGGCCGCATCCGCATGGCCGAAGATCAGCACATTCGCTGCCCCCTCCATCCGGTTGTCAGGCAGTTGGCGCGCACGCAGCTCTGCATCAAGGGCAGAGTCCACGTTCATTTCACCCTCGTAGCAAATATCATGTTCCTGGGCGTCCAGAATGGCGATGGCCTCGCGCAGGCGGTTGCCCGACCCATCCCCCTGATTGCCGAACTGCGATTGCGAGCAAAATGCGATCTTGGGGGTCACACCAAACCGGCGCACGTGGCGGGCAGCGGCCACAGCCGTTTCCGCCAGTTGCTGGGGCGTGGGATAGACGTGCACATGGGTGTCGGCGATGAACAGCGGCCCATCCTCGAGGATCATCATCGACAGCGCGCCAACCGGGTGCAGGCCATCGCGGCCCAGCACTTGGGTGATATAATTGAGGTGCCAGCGGAATTCGCCGAACGTGCCGCAGATCATGCTGTCTGCCTCATCCCGGTGCACCATCACGGCCCCAATGGCAGTGGTGTTGGTGCGCATAACGGCGCGCGCAATGTCAGGCGAGACGCCCCGGCGGCACATCAGGTTGTGGTAGGTTTCCCAGTAGTCGCGATAGCGCGGATCGTTTTCGGGGTTCACCAGTTCGAAATTCTCACCAAGGCGCAGGTTCAGGCCCGCACGCTCGATCCGGGCCTCGATCACTTCGGGGCGTCCAATCAGGATCGGCGTTTCGGTGGTTTCCTCGATCATGGCTTGAGCGGCGCGCAGCACACGCTCTTCTTCGCCTTCGGCAAAGACGATGCGGCGCGCCTTGGCGCGCGCAGCCTCGAACACCGGGCGCATGAGCAGCGCGGATTTGAAAACCGAACCATCAAGCTTGATCTTGTAGGCTTCGAGATCGTCGATGGGGCGCGTGGCCACGCCGGTTTGCATCGCGGCGCGGGCAACGGCGGAACTGACAATGCCCACAAGGCGCGGATCGAAGGGTTTGGGGATGAGATAGTCGGCCCCAAAGGTCAGTTGCTCACCCTGATAAGCGGCGGCGGCTTCGGCACTGGTTGTGGCGCGCGCAAGAGCGGCGATACCGTCGATACAGGCCAATTCCATCTCGTCATTGATGGTGGTTGCCCCGACATCCAGTGCGCCACGGAAGATGAATGGAAAACAGAGTACATTGTTGACCTGATTGGGAAAATCCGAGCGCCCCGTGGCGATGATCGCATCCGGTGCCACTTCGCGCGCAAGGTCGGGCAGGATTTCCGGGGTCGGGTTGGCCAGCGCAAAAATGATGGGCCGCTTGGCCATTTTGGCGACGTATTCTTGGGTCAGCACGCCAGGACCGGACAGGCCAAGAAACAGGTCTGCGTCGTCAATGACATCGTCCAGCGTGCGCTTGTCACTGGCCTGGGCAAATTCGGATTTGACCGGGTTCATGTCAATCTCGCGCCCTTCGTAGACGAGGCCATGAATGTCGCAGAGCCAGACGTTTTCGCGTTTGACCCCCATTTTGAGCAGCATGTTGAGGCAGGCAATGCCCGCAGCCCCGCCGCCCGTTGACACGATCTTGATATCCTCGAACTTCTTGTCCGCCACGTGCAGCGCGTTCGTGGCCGCGGCCCCCACCACGATGGCGGTACCGTGCTGGTCGTCGTGAAAAACCGGGATGTTCATCCGCTCGCGGCAGAGCTTTTCGACAATGAAACAGTCCGGCGCCTTGATGTCTTCAAGGTTGATGGCGCCGAAGGTCGGTTCGAGCGCGCATACGATATCCGCCAGCTTTTCCGGGTCACTTTCGTCCACTTCGATGTCGAAACAGTCGATCGAGGCGAATTTTTTGAACAGGACAGCCTTGCCCTCCATCACAGGTTTGGACGCGAGCGCGCCGATATTGCCAAGTCCCAAAACCGCCGTCCCGTTGCTGACCACGGCCACCAGATTGCCGCGCGCGGTAAAGCGCGAGGCGTTGGCGGCGTCCTCTTTGATCTCGAGACAGGCCTCGGCCACGCCGGGCGAATAGGCCCGCGCCAGATCACGTCCGTTGGCCATCGGCTTGGTCGCGCGGATTTCCAGTTTCCCCGGTTTGGGGAATTCGTGATAGTCGAGGGCCGCCTGGCGCAAGGATGGTTGATCTGACATTCTGTCCCCCGAAATTTGAATATGGTTTAGCGTTAAACTATTTTTCGAGCCTCAACAATTGACCAATGTTCATCACCGCCAAGAAGTGATCGAGATGGGCGCGTGCCGCGCACGACATCATGAGGGGGCCAGCCCCCATTGCTTTCGCAATTCCCCCGGAGTTTATTTGGCCAAGTGAAGGGGATTGGAATGGCTGAAGTGCGCGCAGAGATACGGTTGCCGACGCAGGAATTGCGCGATGACATACCGTTTTTCACCAAGGTGTTGGGGATGCGGATGGACATGATCTATCCGGCCGACGATCCGTCGGTTGCCGTGTTTTCGGGCCACGGGGTGCGGGTGCGCATCGAAGCGGGCGCGCAGGAGCCGCCCGGGACCTTGCGCATTCTGAGTGATGATCCGGACGGGTTTGCGGATGGTCAGCGGGTGATCACGGCCCCCAATGGCACACGGGTCGAGATCACGGAGTTGAACCCACCCCTTGCGATGCCCGACACGGTGCACAGTTTTGTGGTGCGCCGCCTTGCCGATCAGGCCCCGTGGGTCATTGGTCGGGCGGGCATGCACTACCGCGATCTGATTCCCGACCGCCTTGGCGGGTCGATCATTGCCAGTCATATCCGCATTCCCTATGGTGGCCCGGTGCCCGATATGGTGCATTACCATACCGTCGGGTTTCAGCTGATCTTTTGCTACAAAGGATGGGTCGATCTGGTCTACGAAGATCAGGGAGAACCTTTTCGCCTGCATGCAGGCTGTTGCGTGATCCAGCCGCCCGAGATCCGCCATCGGGTGCTGTTTGCCAGCGAAAACATCGAGGTGATCGAGATCGGCGTGCCTGCCGAACATGTCACCACCATCGATCACGACATGGAATTGCCCAACGGCCCGCCCAATCCCGAAAGCCGGTTCCAGGGACAACGCTTTGTTCATCACGAGGTGGACAAGGCTGTCTGGGGGCCGTTCCGACTGGCGGGATTTGAGGCGCGTGATACCGGGATTTCGGATGGTACTCAAGGGGTGGCCGGTGTTCAGGTTGTACGTCGAACAGGCGGGGCGGTCGACTGGGCGGCCCATGATTGCGACATCCACTTTACCTTCGTGATGGGGGGGACCATGCGCCTTGAAAGTGCGGCGCAGGCCCCGGTTGATCTGGCCCCCGGGGATGCATTTGTTATCCCGCCGCAACTGGCGGTGCGCTATGCGGACCCGTCAGACGATCTGGAATTGCTGGAAGTGTCGCTGCCCGGGGTTTTTGCAACACGGTCGGTTCAGGCACCATCCTGAAGCGCCGGATCAGCCAATTGAAGCGGCATGCATCCCGGGTTTTGCCGTCGCGCCTATTGACGCGGGCGATCCTGCCCGTCGTCACGGCGCCCGCATCGCGCTGGTCGCGGGGCCTCTGGCCATGGTCATGCATTGTTTGGTTTTGCTCGTTTTCGAACTCCGCTATGGGTTGATTTCTGATCGAACGCGATGCGACATGGTCCGGTTCGGGTCGAGGGAAGAGTGATGGACGAGTTAAAAGCAGCGGCGCTGGCAGTGCGTGAAAACGCCCATGCCCCGTATTCAAAGTTTCAGGTGGGAGCCGCCATCCGGACAGGCTCGGGCGCGATTTACGCAGGCTGCAACGTGGAAAACGTGGCCTATCCGCAAGGCATCTGTGCTGAGGCCGGGGCCATCGCGGCGATGGTGGCGGCGGGCGAGCGAGACATCACCGCAGCTTATGTTGTGGCTGGCAGCCCGACCCCTGTGCCCCCGTGCGGCGGGTGCCGCCAAAAGCTGGCCGAATTCGCGCGCGGCGACGTGTCGATCACCATGGCCACCACCGGCGGGGTCGAGCAGGTGATGAGCATGGCCCAGTTGCTGCCCGGCGCATTTGGCCCGGAACATATGGACAAAAAGTCATGAGTGACGCCCGCAGCATCATTGCCAAATTGCGCAAACGCCAGACCCCGACCCGTGACGATCTGAACTGGTTTGCCCGTGGTCTTGCCGATCAAAGCGTGACCGACGCGCAAGCCGGGGCCTTTGCCATGGCCGTGTGTCTGAACGGTCTGGGCGATGTGGGTCGCGTGGCGCTGACAATGGCGATGCGCGATTCAGGGCGCGTTTTGGATTGGGATCTGGATGGGCCCGTGCTCGACAAGCATTCCACGGGCGGTGTTGGCGACTGCGTGAGCCTTGTTCTGGCCCCTGCCCTTGCCGCATGCGGGGCTTTTGTGCCGATGATTTCGGGACGCGGCTTGGGCCATACGGGCGGAACGCTGGACAAGTTGAGCGCAATCCCCGGCCTGTCCACCCAACTCAGTGGCGAGCAATTGCGCGACGTGGTCACCCGGGCGGGCTGTGCCATTGTCGGGGCAAGCGCCGATATCGCCCCGGCGGACAAGCGCCTTTATGCGGTGCGCGATGTGACATCGACCGTGGAAAGTCTTGATCTGATCACCGCCTCGATCCTGTCCAAAAAGCTGGCGGCGGGCCTTGATGGGCTTGTCCTGGACGTCAAGGTCGGATCAGGCGCGTTCATGAAGGATCGCGCGGCGGCAAGTGACCTTGCCGAAGCATTGGTGCGCACGGCCAATGCCGCCGGGTGCAAGACCACGGCACTGATCACCGATATGAGCCAACCGGTGGCCCCGGCCCTTGGCAATGCGCTTGAGGTGGCCGAAACCATGAAAGTGCTGACCGGGCAGACCAAGGGCAAACTGGTCGAGATGTGCGCCAGCCTTGGTGGGGTGTTGCTGGCCAACGCGGCCGTCGTGGAGGACGTGCAGGCCGGGGCCGATGCCATTGCCGCAGCCATCGCCGACGGTCGTGCTGCCGAACGGTTTGGCGCCATGATTGCTGCGATGGGCGGGCCGGTGCAATTCGTGGAGAGCTGGCCCCGCTTCTTGCCCGAAGCGACGGTGATCCGCGAGATTGCGGCCCCTGCATCGGGCTATGTTTCGGCGATGGATGGCGAGGCCCTTGGTTTGGCGGTGGTTGAGCTGGGTGGCGGGCGCAAGGTCGAGACTGATGCGCTGAACCTGGCGGTTGGCCTGTCCGACGTGGTCCGCCTTGGCACACAGGTCAGCAAGGGCCAGCCCCTCGCCGTTGTCCATGCGGGGCGCGCGGCGGATGCGGACCGGGCTGAAACCGCCCTGCGTGCAGCCATCACGATCACGGTGGCGCCTGCGGACAGTCCTGACCTGATCCTTGATTGGGTTGGCTGATGGCCCGTGCCTTTCTCGTTGTGATGGATTCGGTGGGCATCGGCGGTGCCCCGGATGCGGACGCCTATTTCAATGGTGAACTGCCGGACAGCGGGGCCAATACGCTGGGCCATATTATTGAGGCCTGCGCTGCAGGACGTGCAGAGACCGGGCGCAGCGGGCCTTTGGCTATTCCCAATCTGACGCAGATGGGGGTGGTTGAGGTCATGGACCTTGCCAATGGTGGTGTGGCCCCCGCGACGCTGTCAGGCGCGGCCACGGAAATCTCGCGCGGCAAGGACACCCCGTCGGGGCATTGGGAACTGGCCGGGGTGCCGGTGCCGTGGGACTGGCACTATTTTCCCAATACCGACCCAGCCTTTCCCGAAGAGATCGTCAGGGCAGTTTGTGCCGCTGCCGGAACGGATGGGATCTTGGGCAACTGCCATGCCTCGGGCACCGAGATCATCGAGCGCCACGGAGCTGACCATATTCGCACGGGTTGGCCCATCTGCTACACGTCGGCGGACAGCGTTTTTCAGATTGCCGCCCATGAAGAACATTTTGGCCTCGACCGCCTGCTTGAACTGTGCGCCACGATGGCCCCCACCCTGCATGAGATGCGCGTGGGTCGGGTGATTGCCCGCCCCTTTGTCGGTGAGCCCGGTGGTTTTTCACGCACCACCAACCGCAAGGATTATGCCATCACCCCGCCTGCTCCAATCCTGTCGAACTGGGTGCAGAATGCCGGGCGTCGCGTCTATGGCGTTGGAAAGGTTGGAGATATTTTCTCCATGCAGGGCTTTGACGATGTGCGGAAGGGCGCGGATGCCGACCTGATGACCCATCTGGTCGATCTGATGGACACGGCCGAAGACGGCAGCCTGACATTTGCCAATTTCGTGGAATTCGACAGCCTGTATGGGCACCGCCGCGATGTGGCAGGCTATGCCCGTCATCTGGAGTGGTTTGATGCCGCGATCGGCAAGGTCCGCGCGCGTTTGCGCCCCGGAGATTTGCTGGTTCTGACGGCTGATCATGGCAACGATCCGACCTGGGTAGGCACCGATCACACCCGCGAACGAGTGCCGGTGCTGGTGGATGGCTATGACGGTCCGCCACTGGACTTGATCGGTTTTGTGGATGTGGCGGCCCTTGTGGCGCGGCATCTGGGTGTGTCACCAAAATGAGCGCCTGACGGCGCGCGCGATACCTTGGCGCTGACGCGCGCTGGGGCTCTGCCCCAGACCCCGGGATTTTTTTAAATCAGAGAAGCAGGGGACCTGCGCAGGGGATTGTCCTTGGCGCGTGGGCGCGGCAGTAAGGGGGCACAGAGGAGCCTGCCATCATGTCCCAACATCTGACCATCGTTGACCACCCGCTGGTGCAACACAAGCTGACCATCATGCGCGCCACTGACACGCCCACGGCGGTTTTCCGTCAACTGTTGCGCGAGATCAGCCAGCTTTTGGCCTATGAGGTCACCCGCGAGCTGGAGATGACCACCAAGCGCATCGAGACCCCGATGGCGGAGATGGACGCGCCGACCCTCGCGGGCAAGAAGCTGGCCCTGATTTCGATCCTGCGTGCGGGCAACGGATTGCTGGATGGGGTGCTCGAGTTGATCCCTTCGGCGCGCGTCGGCTTTGTCGGCTTGTACCGGGATGAAGAGACGCTGCAACCCGTGCAATACTATTTCAAAGTACCAGAAAGCCTTGACGATCGCCTTGTCATTGCGGTTGATCCGATGCTGGCCACGGGCAATTCCTCGGCTGCCGCCATTGACCTGCTGAAAGGGGCGGGTGCCACCAATATCCGCTTTCTCTGCCTTCTGGCCGCGCCAGAGGGAATCGCCCGTATGAAAGAGGCCCATCCGGATGTCCCGATCGTCACGGCGGCGGTCGATGAGCGTCTGAATGAGGTTGGATATATCGTTCCGGGCCTTGGCGATGCAGGGGATCGCATGTTTGGCACCAAATAGCCGCCGGACGCCTTTACTAACCTGTCCTGATGAGTCATCGTTTCCTCTATATCTTGCGGGGGATATGATGGACTTAACAAGATTTTTGGCGATCGCTGTGATCGCTTTTGGCTTTGGCACCAGTGTTTCGGTTGCGCAGGATCTGAGCAACGTGCAGGGCCCGGCAGAACTGCCACCAGCCTCTTATCGCGGCGCGCAATATGTCGACAGCCGTGGCTGTGTGTTCATTCGTGCAGGCATCGATGGCAACATCAACTGGGTGCCCCGCGTGAACCGCCAGCGCCAGCCGATCTGCGGGCAAGTGCCGACACTTGGCGGCCCGATCCGCACGACCGAGAGCGACCCTGTCCGGCCTCCAGCCACTGCGGCACGCGCCCCTGTTGCCGCTGCCCCCGCCCCAGCCCCTCGGCCAGCCACCCGTCCGGTTGCGGCCCCACGGCAGGTGACAACGGCGGCCCCCAGCAAGCCCGCGCCCGCCCCGGTTGTCGCACCTCGCCCCGCCCCGAAACCTGCGCCTGTGCGCACGACTGCCAGCACCAGGCCACCGGCCCCGGTCAAGAGCAACGTCAGCCCAAAGACACGCGTCCTGCCGCGCCACGTCTATGATGCCCGCACCGCGCGTGGGACGTTCCCGGTGCCCAAAGGCTACCGCCCTGTCTGGGATGATGACCGTCTGAACCCGCGCCGGGCCGAACAATCGCTTGAGGGGATCGCCCGCACGCGGCTGATCTGGACACAGACCGTGCCACGCCGTCTGCTCGACACGGCCACCGGAAAGGATGTGACCACCACGGTGGCCCTCGTTTATCCCTTTACCGACACTGCAACCCAATCGCGCGACCTTGGCACCGTGACGCTGGTGCATCGCGATGGTCAGTTACAAAAGCGGATTGTGCGCAACAAGGCCAAGGCACCTGTGCCCGCTGCATCGACGCGACCAACTGCGACCGCCACAGCCCCGGTCAAGATCAAGGCAGGGTCGACAGCGCGTTATGTGCAGGTGGGCACTTTTGGTCGGCCCGCCAATGCGCAGGCCGCTGCCCAACGCATTTTACGCTCGGGCCTGCCCGCCAAGATCGGCCAGGTGCAACGGGGCGGGAAAAGCTATCAGATCGTTCTGGCCGGACCTTTTGCAAATGGTGAGCCGCTGGCGCGCGGGTTGCAGACCAGCCGGGCAGCCGGATTCCGGGACGCTTTCATCAAGTAAGACCGAGCAGGTCGGCGTGACCAAGTAAGGCGGACCTTGATCCGCCTTCAATTTTCGCAGATCGCCTGTAATTGCAGCCAATCCCGGTCGGGCATGATCGGCTCTGACGGTTTGCCCGCCATCGGGTCTGCCTCGATCAGGGCGAGGGTTTGTTCACCTGAAATGTCGCGCGCCCGTGCGTAGGGCGTGCTACGCAGTTCTGCCGCTGCAAAAGCGGGCAAGACGTCGTCCGGTGGCAGAGTCGGCGCAAATCGCGAAAGCTGTGCCGTTGTGAAGTTGTCCAGCACACTGGCCGGAACCGCGCCGGTGGTCAGCAATGTCGCCGAGGCGCGCACACCGCCATGTTCGAGTAAGGATCGCAACGGCGGGTGCGAGGCGCTGCGCACCTGTTCGACCAGCGCATAGCCCGCAGCCACATCCGGTTCTTCGTAATCCTCGACCAGCGTTCGATTGAGCAGAACGGTGCCACCCGGCAGGGTCAGCGCCTCGCGCACTCCGCCGGGGACGATGACGACACGGGTGGCCCCCGTGCGTTTGGCCAGTTCTGAAAGGGCTGAGCGCGCCTCGGTGCTGCGGCAGCGCGTGCCTGACACCCGTTCGATGCGCACGAGCAATGCGGCCCCGATCTCGGCCTCTTTCACCGGGGGCACGACGCGCATGGCGTGATCGATCAGCGCACCGGGCAGCCAGATCACCGCAACGGCCACGACAATCGAGACCGAGACGGCGGCACCCAGCCAACGCAACCGACCCGGGCGCGGACGCGCGCGCGCCACTGCCTGACGCA
The DNA here is from genome assembly GCF_947503045.1 of uncultured Tateyamaria sp. GTDB lineage: Bacteria > Pseudomonadota > Alphaproteobacteria > Rhodobacterales > Rhodobacteraceae > Tateyamaria. Next base: position 130,792 of record NZ_CANNCF010000005.1, on the reverse strand, counting down.
GTGTGTCGATGGCATCGATGATCTCGGCCTCGGTTGGTGCGAATTCCAGCGTCTCGCCCGGATCACCGTCAGGATAGAACACCGCCCGCCCGTCCATATCGGCACTGCGTTCGATAGCGGCCAATGACCAGTGGGTGACAGCGCGGTCGTTCAGGTCCGAGATCACCAGCGTCGCATCGCCGATGGACACCACGACTTCGCGCTTTTGCGCATCGGGCGTATTGCGCCACAGGCCCGTCGCTTCGAGCCGGTCATATTTGCTGAGTGCCGTCATGGTAGCGGGGCCCGCTCGCGCCTCTCGTTGATTGGGGAATTTCTAGCACGCACAGCCCCCTGCGCCAAGCGATCACAAATGTGGAACCGGGCAAAGCGTGATTTGACCCATGCCGATTCACCCTTAAGGTGAAGGCAGGTTACTAGAAAAGGCACATGACATGAGATCATCGATATCAGCCGCCCTTGCCGCTTTGCTGATGCTGCTGGCCCCGCCGACCGGCGCGCAGGCCGCAGAAGGCACGCGCATTCAGGTCACCGGAGAAATCATCGACACCTGGTGCTATTATTCAGGTGTCATGGGCAGCCCGGACGCGGTGGTCGGATCGGCCCACCACACCTGTGCATTGTGGTGCAGCGCGGGGGGCATCCCGGTCGGGTTGCTCGCCGAAGACGGCACCGTCTACATGGTGCTCAAGGTCGGGGACGACACAGAGTCCGCAAGCGGGGATACGATGCTGAGCCTTGCAGCGCACACGGTCGAGGCTGACGGTATGCTTTATCAGCGTGATGGTCTGAACTACCTCGTCGTGGCCAATGTGGTGTCGGACATGGACATCACCAATCAGAACCACAACGATTATGGCAACGTTCCCCCTTTCTCGATCCCGGATCCGAACAAATGAAACATCTGATTGCATGTCTGGCGCTGATCGCCAGCCCGCTCGCCGCGCAGGACTTTTCCGAAGGGTCCAAAGCCAAAAGCTGGAACCTCTATGCCGAGGTCCCTGCCAAATTCGAGGCCGAAGTGGTGGACGTGCTGTGCACCTTGACCGGCGATTGCCCCGAGGATTGCGGCGCAGGCAAGCGCCAGATGGGCCTTGTGCGCAGTGCAGATGACGTACTGATTTTGCCGATGAAGAACAGCCAGCCTGCCTTTACCGGTGCCGCCGTTGAGCTTGCGCCCTTCTGTGGGCAGACCGTGACCGTGGATGGCTTGCTAATCGACGATCCGGACCTTGGGGCCAAGAATGTCTACCTGCTCCAGACCATTCAGGCAGCTGATGCCGACCCGATCAAGGCCAACAAGTGGACCAAGAACTGGGCCAAGGAACATCCCGAAGCCAAGGGCAAAGGGCCATGGTTCCGCCGCGATCCCCGGATCAAGGAGATCATTGCCCGAGAGGGCTATCTGGGTCTCGGTCTTGAGGAGGACCAGACCTATATCGACGAGAATTTCTAAGCCATGCGTGCCCTGATTGCCGCTCTGTGTCTGGCGGCCCTGCCCGCAGCGGGGCAAAGCCCGTTTCCCGTGAACATCGGCGGGCCGTTCACTCTGGTGGACCAGTTTGGCCGGACCCGAACCGAAGCTGATCCGGAAGGTCGCGCGCAGCTTGTGTTCTTTGGCTATGCCAATTGCCTCAACATCTGCTCTACGGCGCTGCCCCTGATGGCCGAAGTGGTGAACGTGCTGGCCGAGGATGGGATCACGGTGACGCCGGTGATGATCACGGTGGCCCCGGATCAGGACCGGGTCGAGACGATGGGTGCGCCTCTGGCCGAAATCCATCCCGATTTCATCGGGCTGACCGGGGACGACGTCGCGCTGCAAGAGGCCTATGATGCCTTTGCCGTCGAGGTCACGCCGCTGTTCCAGGACCCCGAATACGGCTGGATCTATGCGCATGGCAGCTTTGTCCATCTACTCGACGCCTCGGGCGAGATGCTGACGTTGCTGCCCCCGATCCTTGATGTCGATCAGGCCGCAGATATCGCACGCGGCTATCTGGAACCGCAAAGCTAGGGCGCATCAGGATGCGCCTTACGGTAAGGCGGAGGTGTCCTCCGCCCTGCTTTGCGCTCCGGTTGGGGGCTCTGCCCCCGGCCTTGCGGCCTCCCCCGTGGTATTTTTGGTCAGAAGAAGTTCATGCGGTTCTGGCGTCAGGCCGTAAGGTTCTGCGATGGCCCAAACGTGGTCAGGGATCATGTTTTTCATCTTTGCAGGCAAGGCGTGGCGCAGGTGCAGGATGGTTTCTGCCGCCTTCATCTCGACCCGTGTGCGTGCAAATTCGAGGCCGCGCGGGCCGGTGCGTGGTTGCAGCCAGCTGACGATGGGGCGCACCCATTTGGGCATGCGCCGCAGCGGCAGCCCGCCTGCTGCCCGCTCGATGTTGGCGATGAAGCCTTTGACGGCGGCGGCCCGTTTGCCTTTTGATCCCGGCGCGCTCAGCGTGATGCGGTCGCCCAACCGTTCGAGCATTTCTGCCCCGCGCGCATTGCGCACGATCAGCCACTGATCGCCCTCGCCAGCCATGTACCCGACGGTGATGTCGGCCAGCACGTTTGTGTAATCCACGCAGGTCTTGCAGGTCAGCGGAAAGAAGTCCGCAGGCAGGTCAGAAATGGGCAGGCTCAGAAACGGAATCAGACGTTGGCGCCCGTCGGCAAAGCGCAGTTCGACCCGGTAATCGGCGCGGAATTCGAGGTAGGTGATGTTGTCCGGATCTTCGTCCAGCAAGGCGAGAAACCGGTGGAAGTTTTCGGTGGTTGTATTGTCCGAGCAGGGGGTGCCGATGACATAGAGGCGCTCTAGGCCCAGGGATGCCTCCAGTTTGCGCAACGCATAGACCTGGCACGGGATGCCGATCACGGCGAGGCGTTTGAACCCTTGGGCTTGAGCCTCTTCCAGCAAGGCCAGCAGCGGCGCATAGCCCATGCGCATGCCGCGTGCGCGGGCCATGTCGGCGGGGTCTGTGATCAGTGCTGGCTGCGGTTTCCAACGGTCCCGGGCGTCCGGCACCATGGTCAGTACCGAATCGACGCATCCCCGCTCCAGCAAATCGGCGGCCAACGAGGTGGTGATCCCGGTCCATTGTGCGCCCTCTTTGGCTGGGGTCATCGCGGCGCGATACATCGCCTGAAAAGGGCCGAAAAACCGTTCGTCCCCATCCTTGCGCGCGCGCCCATGTACGGCGCGTTCCATGCCCGGATAGTCCGGTTTGATGAACTGGCAGGCGGTACCGCAGGCCGAAGGGTCGGCCATGCGCGACACGCCGCAATCGGTGCACAAGGATCGTGGCACCGGGTCACGCAAGATCACGTGAATTGCTCCGAAATCAACCGCTCCTCCAACCCATGGCCGGGATCAAAGAGGATGCGGTGCACGACGGCCGGTTCTGACTGGATTTCGACACGCACCACGTCACGGATCGACCGGGAATCCGCTTCGGCCATGACGGGGCGCTTTTCGGCCTCCAGCACGTCAAAGCGGACCTGGGCCATCTTGGGCAGCAAGGCACCACGCCAACGCCGAGGGCGAAAGGCCGCAACCGCCGTCAGGGCCAACACGTCCGAGCCAATCGGCAAAACCGGCCCATGGGCGGAATAGTTATAGGCGGTGGATCCAGCGGGTGTCGCCACCAGCGCGCCGTCACAGACCAGCTCGTCCATACGCAGGCGTCCATCCACCGTGATGCGCAGCTTGGCCGCCTGCGGACCTGCGCGCAGAAGCGACACCTCGTTGATGGCGAGAGCCTTGTGGGTGTCCCCGTGCGCATCCAGCGCGGTCATGGTCAAGGGGTTCAACAGGGCTTCCTCCGCGGCCTCCAGGCGACCCTCAAGATCGCCTTCGCCATATTCATTCATCAAAAAGCCGATTGTACCGCGATTCATCCCGTAGACCGGCGCATTCAGGTGCTGCGAGCCGTGCAGGGTTTGCAGCATGAAACCGTCCCCCCCAAGGGCCACGATGACGTCCGCATCCTCAAGATGCGCATCGCCATATCGCGCCACCAACGCGGCCCGCGCCGTCTGGGCCACAGGCGCCGCACTTGCGGCAAAGGCAATCTTGAGCGGCATGAGATGTTTCCTATGGTGGCGACTTCGCGCCAAAAGAACCATATATTTTCACCCCTTACCAGCATTGCCGCCGCGCGGGCCAGATTAGTCGCTTTACATCCTTTGCGAGAGGTCCGGTTTCCGATAGGAAACGACCCAAATTGTCCCCGACTCGCATCCTTAGGAGAACGATCATGAACGCGCCGCATCGAACCGACGGTTTTTTCACCCAGTCCCTGGCGGACCGCGATCCGGAGGTGTTCGCCTCGATCCGGGATGAGTTGGGCCGTCAGCGCGACGAGATCGAGCTGATTGCATCGGAAAACATCGTCTCGGCCGCCGTGATGGAGGCGCAGGGCTCGGTCATGACCAACAAATACGCCGAAGGCTATCCGGGCCGGCGCTATTATGGCGGGTGTCAGTTCGTGGATGTAGCGGAAAACCTTGCGATTGAGCGGGCCAAGCAGCTGTTTGGCTGCGATTTTGCCAATGTGCAGCCGAATTCGGGCAGCCAGGCCAACCAGGGTGTGTTCCAGGCGCTGTTGCAGCCGGGCGATACGATCCTCGGCATGAGCCTTGATGCGGGCGGTCACCTGACCCACGGGGCCAAGCCCAACCAGTCAGGCAAATGGTTCAACGCGGTGCAATATGGCGTGCGCCGCGACACGCTCGACATCGATTATGACCAGATAGAAGAGCTGGCCGTCGCCCACAAGCCGCAAATGATCATCGCGGGTGGCTCGGCCATTCCACGGGTCATCGATTTTGCCCGCATCCGCGAAATTGCGGACAAAGTGGGGGCCTTTGTGCTGGCGGATGTCGCCCATTTTGCCGGGCTGATCGCCGCGGGTGTATATCCAAACCCGTTCCCACATGTGCATGTTGCCACCACCACCACCCACAAGACCCTGCGTGGTCCGCGCGGCGGCATGATCCTGACCAATGACGAGGCGCTGGCGAAAAAGTTCAACTCGGCGATCTTTCCCGGCATTCAGGGCGGGCCGCTGATGCACGTGATCGCGGCCAAGGCCGTGGCCTTCGGCGAGGCCTTGGAGCCGTCTTTCAAAACCTATCAGCAGCAGGTCATCAAGAACGCGCAGGCGCTGGCCGATCAGCTGCACAAGGGCGGGCTTGATACGGTGACGCATGGCACGGACACGCATGTGATGCTGGTCGATCTGCGCCCCAAAGGCGTCAAGGGCAATGCCATTGAAAAGGCGCTGGGACGCGCGCATATCACTTGCAACAAGAACGGCGTGCCGTTTGACGATGAAAAGCCGACGATCACCTCCGGCATCCGTCTGGGTTCGCCTGCGGGTACGACGCGCGGCTTTGGCGAGGCCGAGTTCCGCCAGATCGGCGACTGGATCAACGCGGTGGTCGATGGGCTGGCAGAAAGCGGCGAAGACGGCAACGCCGAGGTCGAGGATCGGGTGAAAGGCGAAGTCGCCGAGCTGTGCAAGCGGTTTCCAATTTACCAAGCCGGGTGAGCGTAACGCCCTGATGTCATGACAAAAGCCCGCAGTGGTCGCTGCGGGCTTTTTCAATGGATGCTTTGGACTGGCGTCCGTAATTGCCTGCCCGTTTCACCGGTGTTGGATCTGCAGCGCATTGCAGGCCCGGATGCGTCAACGCCCGGCAGACAGTTGCATTCTCCGCTCAATCGTATTGACGAAAGCTGTGATCAGCCCGGCCAGCACAAGATACAGGATCGCAGCATAAAGATACGTGGTGAGATCGAAGTTGCGTGCGAACACGGTCCGGGTCTGCCCCATCAAATCCAACACGGTGATGGTCGAGATCAGGGCGCTGCCCTTCATCATCAGCACCAACTCGTTGCCATAGGCAGGCCACGCAATCCGAATCGCTTGTGGCAGCATGATGCGGCGCATGGCGCGCAGCCAAGGCATGCCGATGGACAGGGCCGCCTCAAGCTGGCCGCGATCCACATTCGCAAGGCCACCGCGGAAAATCTCGGACACGTAGGCGCTGGTGTTGAGGGTTAAGACCAAAAGACCAACCAGCCACGGGTTCTTGAAGAACGACCACAGGATGGGCCCAAGGATGTCTTCACCAAGGCTGCCAAACCCGAAATAGATGATCCAAAGCTGCACCAGAAGCGGGGTGCCGCGAAAGACATAGACCAGCGCCGTTGCAGGCCACGCCAGCGGGCGGCGCCCGCTCATCCTTGCAAGCGTCAGGCCAATGGCAAGGAAAAAGCCGATGCCGCAGGCCAGCACCAAAAGCTCGATTGTGACCAGAAATCCGTCGATGAATCGCGGGCAGGCCTTGCCAAAGAGATCGCCGGACAATGGTGACAGGCCAGCACAAACGCTGTCCGAGATGAGATATTTGAATTCCTGATACATGTCAGACCTCCGCAACGCCGCGACGGGCGCGTGCCTCAAGCGAGGCCCGACCGATGTCGGACACGGATGTCATGATCAGGTAGATCACCCCGGCCGCAGTGAAGAACAGGAGCGGCCTGATTTCGGTCTCACCCCCCAACTTTGCGATGCGCAACAGCTCGTTCAAGGCAATGACAGCCGCCAAAGACGTGTCCTTGAGGACCACCATCCACAGGTTGCCAAGGCCCGGAATCGCAAAGCGCCAGAGCTGCGGAAAACGGATGCGCAAAAACACTTGCCGTCTGGTCAGGCCGATGGCGGCACCGGCCTCGATCTGTCCCGTGGGGACGGCCAGATATGCGCCGCGAAAGATCTCGCAGGCATAGGCAGCAAAGATGAGCGACAGGCCAATGACCGCCGCCAGAAATTTGGGAACCTCGTATCCCGCCTCCAGCCCAAGGCTGGTTGCGGTCCAGTTCAGCAGGCGATCCGAGCCAAAGAAAACGATGAGCAGGATCAGGAATTCGGGCACACCGCGCACGAACAGGGTGTACCCGGATGCCGGCCACCTGAGCAGGCGTGAAGAGGACAGTTTGGCCCCCGCCAGAAGCAGCCCAAGGACCAGCCCCGCGGTCATCGCACATAACGCCAGTTGCAGGGTCAGGAATGCGCCTTTCAGCAGATCGTCCCCCCAACCACCCTGCCCGAACGACAACGGGCCCAGTAATGTGTGCAGCGTTTCCATAATGGACCTGTCCCGGTCAGACGGAGCGCAACACGACGTGCCGCGCCCCTGCTGGATCAGAAGATATCGACGCCGAAATATTCGACGCTGATCGCCTCATAGGTGCCGTTGGCGCGAATGGCAGCCAATGCGGCGTTCAGGGCAGCGGCCAGATCAGCCTCGCCCTTGCGGATTCCGATGCCGATCTTGTCTTCGATATCGATCCGGTCACCAACAAAGCCAAAGCCGTCATTCTCGCCGACCCATGCCGCACCGGGCAGAAAGTCGACAACAACCGTATCGACCCGGCCCGCTTTGAGGTCGGAAAACGCGGCCGGGTTCGTGTCGTAAAGGCGAATGTCGGCGCGACTGCCATAGGTGTCCTCGGCCCATTGCGACCCGATGGTGGAGCGCTGCGCGCCAATCGAGGCGTCTTTCAACGTATCTTGGGTGATTTCGGTGTCGCTGGCCGCCACAACACTGAGGTAGTTGCTGTAGTAGGGGTCAGTGAAATCAATGGCTTGCTGGCGCTCTTCGGTGATGGACATGGAGGCGACAATTGCGTCGTATTTGTCGTTGACCAGCCCCGGAATGATGCCGTCCCAGTCCTGGGCGACGATCTCGCATTCGCGCTTCATCTCGGCACAGAGCGCCTTGGCGATTTCGACGTCAAAGCCAACCAGTTCGCCATCCGCCGTGACGTTGTTGAACGGAGGGTATGCGCCCTCTGTTGCGATACGCAATACATCCTCGGCCTGCGCCGCGGTGCCCAGTGCGAGGGCCATCAGGCCCGCTGTAATTGTCGATTTCTTCATTCTCTCTCTCCCTTTGGTGATGTGATTAGAGGACTTTGGCCAGGAACTGCTGGCACTCTCTGGATTGCGGGTTGCCGAAAACTTCGTCCGGCGTGCCTTGCTCTGAAATCTTGCCTTCATGCAGAAAGATCACCTTGTCGGAGACCTCTCGTGCAAAACCCATCTCGTGGGTGACGACGACCATCGTGCGGCCCTCATCCGCGAGGTCGCGCATGACGCTCAGCACCTCGCCGACCATCTCGGGATCCAGCGCCGAGGTCGGTTCATCAAATAGAAGAACCTTTGGGTCCATCGCCAAGGTGCGCGCGATGGCCACGCGTTGTTGCTGGCCGCCGGACAGCTGGTTGGGGTAATTGTGCCGCTTGTCCGCGATGCCGACGCGTTCCAGCAAATGTTCGGCGCGGTCCGTCGCTTCGGACTTTGATTGACCGAGAACCTGCACCGGCCCTTCGATGACATTTTGCAGGATCGTCATGTGGGCCCAGAGGTTAAACCCCTGAAACACCATCCCCAGCTTGGAGCGGATATCGCACAGCGCCCTTTGATCCGTGACCTTGCGCACGCCATGTCTGCTGACGGACAGCGGCAGGCGGGTCCCGTCGATCGAGATTTCGCCTTGGTTCGGCATCTCGAGCAGGTTGATGCAGCGCAGAATGGTCGACTTGCCCGACCCCGACGCACCCAGCAGCGAAATGACCTGATGCTCGTCTCCGGTAAAGCTGACACCCTTGATGACTTCGAGGTTGCCATAGGATTTATGCAGCCCCTCAACCTTCAGATAGGCGCGATCCTGAACGTCAGTTTTCATCTGCGTGCCTCCCGGCAAATGGGGCAGCGACGGCAGCAAAACCGCGCATGGCCGGACGGTTCATCCGGGCGACATTTGATGAGGTGTCGTAAGCATCCATCTTGGTTTGACGTTGTTCACTGGCAAAACCTGAGCATGAATTCAAAAGGCTATAAAATATAAAGTTTACGGAACTATGTGCATGAAATGTACAATAGGCATTTCGACCATCAAATTTCTATTTCTTGTACACCGAGGCCTATATTTAATATTTTATATACTTAGCGCATTGTGCTTTTCAGGCGACAAAAGCGCATCAGGTATTCCGCCTGATGACCATTCGATAAGGAAAATGAAAATGCTCGTCGGTGTCCCCAAGGAAATCAAAAACCATGAATATCGCGTCGGACTGACCCCCGAAAGTGTCGGGGAACTGATCGCTCATGGTCATCAGGTGATCGTCGAAACGCAAGCCGGTGCCGGGATTGGCGCAGAGGATGCGCATTATACCGCGATCGGTGCCGAAGTTGTGGCAGATGCGGACGCGGTATTTGCCCGCGCCGCCATGGTCGTCAAGGTGAAAGAACCCCTCGCCGTTGAGCGCGCCAAGCTGCGCCCGGGTCAAATTCTGTATACATATCTGCACCTTGCCCCCGATCCGGAACAAACCAAGGATCTCGTGGAATCAGGCGCAATCTGCATCGCCTACGAGACGGTGACGGACGCTGCTGGCGGCTTGCCCCTGCTCAAACCCATGAGCCAGGTTGCCGGTCGCATGTCCGTTCAGGCAGGCGCCGCTGCGCTTGAAAAGGCGCATGGTGGCCGCGGTGTCTTGCTTGGCGGCGTGCCCGGTGTTGCGCCTGCCAAGGTCACCATCATTGGTGGCGGGGTCGTGGGCTTTAACGCCGCGCAAATGGCAGTTGGCATGCAGGCGGACGTGACGATTCTCGACCGCTCACCAACAACGCTGGACCGCCTGTCGAACCACTTTGGCGCATCTGCAAAGGTGGTTTTCTCCACACGCGCAGCGCTGGAAGCCGCGGTAAAGGCGTCCGATCTGGTCATCGGCGCGGTTCTCATTCCCGGCGCAGCGGCCCCGAAATTGGTGGATCGCGCCCTCATCGACGATATGAAACCCGGTGCGGTGGTCGTCGATGTGGCCATCGATCAGGGTGGGTGTTTCGAGACGTCCAAGGCGACGACTCACGCCGACCCGACCTACCTTGTGGGGGACGTGGTGCACTACTGCGTGGCGAACATGCCGGGCGGTGTGGCACGCACATCCACCTATGCGCTGAACAACGCCACCCTGCCCCATGCGGTTGCCATCGCGAACAAGGGCTGGAAGCAGGCGATAACGGACGACAAACACCTCGCCGACGGCCTAAACGTCGCCAACGGGCATGTGACTTACGCCGCCGTTGCCAAAGACCTCGGCTATCCGCTGGTCTCGCTTGAGGATGCTTTGGCCAGCTAAGAGAATGGAGGGCTTGTGCGGGCGCAGCCCGCCGCCCCCGCCACACGAAGGTATGAACCCGGGAGCGCGGCAGGTCTCTGCCGCTTCCAGCCCCCCAACACTGTCGGTAACGAACTCGTGAGGGCACTATTTTGCCTTCAGGCCTTGGATGGCTACACACCTGTAGATAGATGAAATCCAGAAGGCGAAACACGTCAAAGGAATCATCACATGTCGGACACCACTCTTTCCACTGAGACCGCAGCGGACGAAGCGCACAGCTTTGACGAATACAACGCCGTGAAGGCCGCCTTGAAACCTTACATCGATGCGGCGAAACTCGGCGACGGGACACTGGCGCGGTCTGCCTTCTTTGACCACGCTCATATCGTCGGAACCATTGGCGGGACATTCCGCAACTCTGATGTCGAGGCGTTTGAGGCGTCGATTTCGAGCAACGGACCCTCGCCGCAGGTCGAACACCATATCGCGTGGATCGACATTTCGGGTCCGGCCGCCGCTGCCCGCGTGGAATTCATTCACTGGGCCGGCCACCGGTTCACTGATTTCTTTGTCCTCTACAAGCAGGACGGCGCCTGGAAGATCAGCGGCAAGGTCTACAACGCGCACGCCAAGACCTGACGCGCCTCCGCTGAACACAGCCTTCTTTCGGTGCTTGTGCTGCAAGGAACGCTCCTGCTGCGTCCGTGCCCCTCAAAAGTCAAAATCTCAAGGAATACCCCATGACGTTCGAAGAAGCTGTCGCCACACATGCCCCCGCCTGGGTTGGCATCTGGCTGAACTTTCTGCTTTTGGGGGCCATCGTGCTGCCCCTGACCCTTGTCATCTGGAAATCGACTCGCCTCACAGCGCTCTTTGCACTGCTGGCGGGTGTCATTGGCGTTGTGGGCGTGATGACGATGTATGAGCAGTTGGGCTACGTCAAACTGCTTGGCCTGCCCCATATCATCGCCTGGACACCCCTTGTCATCCACCTGTGGTTCAAGATGAAATCCCCGGATGTCAGCCGCGTGCCGCGGGTGATCATGGGCGTCGCCTTTGCGACGATGATCATCTCTCTCGCCTTCGATTACACGGACGTCATCCGCTACATCGCCGGTGAACGCACGCCGCTTGCTGTGGCTGCGACCTGACCCGTGGTCGAGGCCAAAATACACATACCCATATCGCCGATCCGGACAAAGACCGGATCGAATTGCTCCAAACCCTCACACCCCAAGGTCTGAAAAACATGCTTGACTCCATTACCACTTCCGCTGGCTCGGTCGAAAACTTCCCAATCTCGAAACGCTGGCCTGCTGTGAACCCGAACATTCTGCAGCTCTATTCCATGCCAACCCCGAACGGCCAGAAAGTGTCCATCATGCTCGAGGAAATCGGGCTGGACTACGAGGCACACAAAATCCCTCTGAACGACGAGGGCGTGTCTTCGCCCGAATTCCTGTCCCTCAACCCCAACAACAAAATCCCCGCGATTGTTGATCCGGACGGGCCCGGCGGCCAAGCCTTTGGCCTGTTCGAAAGCGGCGCGATCCTTACCTATCTGGCCGAGAAATCCGGCAAGTTTCAGGGCACGACCGAGGCTGAACGCTGGGAAGTGCAGCAATGGCTGATGTTCCAGATGGCCGGGCTTGGCCCCATGTGCGGTCAGCTTGGCTATTTCATCACGTTTGCGGGCAAGGACATCGAAGACAAGCGCCCGCGCGATCGTTACCTGAACGAGGTCAAACGCCTGCTCGATGTGGTCGAACGTCGGTTGGCAGATCGTGATTGGCTGGCCGGAAGCTACTCCATCGCAGATATGGCCGTCGCACCTTGGTTGAATTGCATCGAACAGTTCTATCACGCAGGTGACATGGTCGGGCTGCGAGACCGCAAGAACCTGTCTGCCTATATGGATCGGTTCAATGCACGCCCCGCCGTCATGCGCGGAGAGAACATTCCCGCGCACGACTGGTAAAGAGCGTTGAGTGGTCCTTGCGTGCAGATCAAATACTGCGCGCGACTGTCCGGCCCGCTCCACGCATCAGGCCTTCCGGACTTTTTTTTCGGGAGGTCCAGGACAAACAAGGATATGAACATGGCGATCTCACCAGACGTAGCACCGAACCGAATTCTGTTTGCAATGCTGCGCGTGACCGATCTGGAACGTTCGGTGGCGTTTTATCGCGACATGCTTGGCATGACGGAATTCGAGCGCGAAACCTTTGCCGAGGCCAATTTCACGGTGGTGTATATGGGTTATGGCAACAAGGACCAGGGCGCCATTCTCGAGCTGACCTATAACGAAGGCAACGACGGCTACGAACATGGCACGGCCTTTGGCAATATTTCACTGGAGGTCGACGATGTCTTTGCTGTTGAGGCGTTTCTCAAGGAGCACGATGTGACGATCCTGCGCCCCGCAGGGAAACTGGCGATGACCTCGAAAGAGCTTGGGCGTGAATACACGCTCGCGCATATCGCCGATCCAGACGGGTATCGCATCGAGTTGATGCAAACTCTCAAGGCCTGAAGGCACCCTTTCATTGGACACCCCAACGGATTGAATTCGTTCCGCCCGCCTGATCGCCACGCCCCGGCGTTCAAGCAAGCGACGACCTTACAGATCCAGCGCCTGCATCGAGACGATCTTGCCACTGTCAAGCGCGCGCGATCCCAGCTTCACGAAACCCGTCTTTTCGTGAAAGTTGAGCGAGCCGACGTTTGGCGGCTCAAGGTCCATTTCGGCGGCCATCACAGTGCACCCCGTCGCCTTGGCCGCTTCGGCCACATGGGCGTAGAGCTTGCCGCCGATGCCATGGCCACGGCCGTCCTTGGAGATCACGATACGGTCGATATAGACAAACTTGTCCAGCCGTTGGCCGAACCAGTCAAAGTTCGCATTCTCGTAAGCCGCACCGGCCGTCATGGCGAGCACGAAGCCGAGAACCTGACCATCTTTCTCGGCCACGATGCAGTAGTCGGACAGTTCAAACAGATGATGAAACCGCGCATCATCCATCGGGCTGGTCACCGCGACCACATCCCGGTTCAGCGCCACAATCGTGGCGGTATCAGCAAGGGTCGCGTCGCGTAGCCGGATCATTTGAACATGTCTCCATCAAAGGTGTCACGGTCAGTGAACCACATTGGGTGATGTCTATAAAATATAAAAATTGACATCCCAGTGACAGTAAATGTACTGCAAACCTATGCGACTGACCTACCGCCAAGTGGAATACCTTCGAGAGCTCGCGCGTCATGATAGCATAGCCGCAGCGTGCAAGGTGTTGGCCATTTCGCAATCCTCGGTGCTGGCCGCCATTGATGTGGCCGAGGATGTGACGGGCACGCAATTGTTTACGCGCCGCAAGGGTCATGGCATCGCGCTAACCCCGGCGGGCCGCACGTTCCTGATCTCGGCGCACCGGTTTCTGGCCTCTGGCGAAGAGTTTTCGCGCGCGCTTGAACAGTTTTCCGAAACCTCTGGTGCTACGCTGCGCATTGGCTGTTTTGTCCCCTTTGGCGCGCTGCTGATTCCCCCGGTGATAAAGCGATATACAGAACAGATCGGCAGTTGCGAATTCACCCTTCTGGAAGGGGATCAGACAGAACTGCGCGCCTGGCTCGCCTCGGGAGAGGTTGACCTGATCGTGACCTACGACATCGGGCAGGAGTTCGGCAGCAGCATCACGCCGATCTGCAAATTCCCGACCCACGCCCTAGTTCGAGCCGACAGCAAGATCGCCGAAATGCCCGCGGTCTCTCTCAAGAAACTGGCAGAGCATCCGCTGGTCTTGCTCGATCTGCCTGAAACGCGGGTCTACCTGCTGGGGCTGTTTGACAACGTAGTGAACCGTCCAAGGATTGGCCTGCGGACGCGGTCCTATGAAACGGTCCGTTCCGCTGTGTCAAATGGGCTGGGCGTATCGATCCTGAACATCAAACCGACGCCCGAAACGATCCCCGACAACGACAACCTCGCGCGTGTGCCGCTGCTGGAAAACCTGAGGCAACCAACGCTACTGGTTGCTGACCCTTACGGTGCGCAAAAGCCGGCCAGCGTCAGCGCCTTTATTTCGGCACTGCACAGCTACCTTGGCGAAATCGGCCCTGAACAGTTCGCGGTTGTACGTTCGGGCGACGCCGATGGCTTGATGTTTCCCGCACCCTAGCAGAGCACGCCGTTCGCCTTCAGCTCACCTTCCAGCCGGTCAATCACCTGCACATGGAACGCATCCGCATAGGCATCGGGCTGTTGACCGGTGATCCGCGCGTGCAATGGGTCTTCGGCATGGATGGACGAGCCTGACATCTCTTCCAGCATCGCATGGCCGCAGAACGGCACATAAAGCTCGGAATAGCCCCCTTCATGCGCGGCGACCAGCCGCCCGTTCGTGACCTCCATCACTTGCCGCGTCATCAGCCGGTACGTGTCGGGCGAGCACATCATCCGTGCGAGGGGATCAAAGCCGGACGCGTCAAAGCCGCACGCGATAATAACGAGGTCTGCGTCGAAAGATTTCAGTTTGGGAATCACGAGGCGTTCCATAACGTCCAAATAGGCCTTGTGCCCGCAACCCGGTGGCAACGGAATGTTCATGTTCAGACCGGCCCCCTTGCCGGTGCCGGACACTTCGGTGCCCCCGGTGTCATGGGGGTAGCACCGGTCCTGATGGATAGAGATTGTCAGCACGTCGTCGCGGTCCAGATAAATTGCCTCGGTCCCGTTGCCGTGGTGCACGTCCCAGTCGAGCACCGCAAACCGTTTGCCCAGCCCCTGGGCGCGCGCGGCCTCAATCGCGATAGCGATATTGGCGAGCAGGCAAAACCCGTTCGGGAAATCGGGCAGACAATGATGCCCCGGCGGGCGCGACAGGGCATAAGCGTTGCGCGCCTGACCGGTCTGCACCCGCTTGATCGCTTCAGTCACCAAACCCGCGGAAAGGGCCGCAATCTCGAACGCCCCGGAACCGAAAGGCGTGCGCAAACCAAGCTCACCGCCGCCATTGTCCGACATTTCCTTGAACGTATCGAGGTAGCTTTGCGGATGCACCCGCAGCAGATCATCCATCGAAGCGGGTGCCGCACTGTCCATGTCCAACTCGTCCGACAGGCCCGTCACGTCCATCAGGTTCTTGAGGCGGCGCTTGGTTTCAGGGGCCTCGGGCAAGCCGCCCGACACCATCGGCTGGACCAGCCCACCCACGGGGGACAGCAATGCGTAGTTTCCGCCATAGTGCCAGAAACATTTTTCATCCCAGAGAAATGCAGTCTTGTCGCTCATCTTATGTCCTTGCCGGGTTTGCGTGGGCGGAAAGCACCTGTGCTGCGGCGGCCAGCGCCCCGCTGCCATGCGGTATGTTTTGGGCGATCATGGCCGTCTCGATCGCGCCAAGCACGCCCATGATCATGTGGATATTCAGATGACCCATATGGCCGATCCGGAAATGATCCTCCAGCTCTTCGGGCGGAAAGCCAAGCGAGTTTCCAAGCGTGACACCGGCCTCGTTCTGGCACCACATACGGATCTTGTGCGCGACGCCGGGGTCCGTGTTGATCGTGGTGACCCCTGTTGCGCGACGGGTTGGATCGGCAATGTTGAGACGCAGCGCGCCTGCCTGCCCCCACGCTTCACAGGCGGCCCAGACGGCCTTGGCAATCGTTTCGTGACGGGCCCAGACGGCGGGCATTCCCTCTTCGTGCACCATCATGTCGAGCGTTTCGCGCAAGGCGAACATCAGATGACCCGGAGGACTGCCAGACCAGCGCGGATAGAAGGATTTCGACTTGGCCCGGTCCGTCCAATCCCAGTACTGGCCCGGATTGGCATGGGCGCGCGCTGCGTCGGCCTTGTGGTTGAAGAATACGAAGGCGAGGCCAACAGGGTTCATCATCCCCTTCTGACCGGCCGAGACCATGACATCGACACCCAGTGCGTCCATCTCGAATCGGTCACAGCCCAGCGAGGCGATGCAGTCGACCATGAACAAGGCATCATGGCCTGCCGCATCAATCGCACCGCGCAGGGCGGCAATGTCATTGCGCACGGACGAGGACGTTTCGGACTGCACCGCCAGCACGGCCTTGACGGTGCCTGCTGTGTCGGCGCGCAGCACCTCTTCCAACCGCATGGGGTCTGCATATTCGGTCATGCCGTATTCGACAAACTCGACCTCTACTCCAAGCGTTTCCGCAACTGTTCCCCACTTGTGAGAGAAGAACCCGTTGCTGAGCACGACGATCTTGTCCCCGGTTTTCAGCGTATTGCGCAGTGCAGCCTCCCACGCGCCGTGACCATTGGCGAGGTAAATTGCGGCTAGGCCATCCGTTCCGGCAACGCGTTTCAAGTCATCCAGCAGACCGTCGGTCATCTCGACCAGCTCGCCATCGTAAATGCTGGCCGAGGGGCGGTGCATCGCATTCAAAACGCGGTCGGGAATGACCGATGGCCCGGGGATGGCCAATATGGATCTGCCTTGGTTCAGCGACATGTCAGGAGATCCTTCTTGTTTGCATGAGGGCGCCGTTGCGCGGTTAAGCCTTGAACAGACCAAACCACTTTGTCGTAAGTCTATAAAATATAAAATTTGGACGAGCTAGAACTTAGAATGATTTTATGAGACCAGAAGGCCATGCATGCACACTCCATGCACATCTTGCGTCAAATTATATATTTTATAGCATTGCCAAATCGTGCTCAGTTTCCCGTCAAACGGATGAGGAAAGATGATGATCGACGCACGCAAATTCTACATCAATGGTGCCTGGGTTTCTCCACACGCCGCGGCTGACCGCACTGTGATCGACCCATCTCTGGAAGAGGCATATGCCACAATCTCGCTGGGCGATCAGGCGGATACGGATGCCGCCGTCGCGGCTGCCAAGGCGGCGCTGCCAGAATGGAGCGCCGCACCTAAGGAGCACAGACTAGCGGTTCTGCGCAAGGTGCTGGACGTCTACAAACGCCGCAGCGCCGAAATGGGCGAAGCGATGTCCAAGGAAATGGGCGCGCCCCATGATCTGAGCCACGGCATCCAGACCGGCATTGGTGCGATGCACATTCAGGCCTTCATCGACACGCTGGAAAAATTCGAATTCGAACAAGCGTTGCGTGACGACGCCCCCAATGACCGCATCATTTATGAACCCATTGGGGTATGCGCGCTGATCACCCCATGGAACTGGCCGATGAATCAGGTGACCCTGAAGGTCATACCGGCCCTTGCCGCAGGCTGCACCATGGTTCTGAAACCGTCCGAAGAGGCGCCGATGTCCTCCCTCCTCTTTGCGGAGATTCTGGACGAGGCGGGTGTGCCCGCCGGTGTCTTCAACCTCGTGAATGGCGACGGCGCGGGCGTCGGGACGCAATTGTCGGGCCACCCCGATGTGGCCTTTGTGTCCTTCACTGGCTCGACACGCGCAGGCACGGCGATTTCGAAAAACGCGGCGGACACAGTGAAACGCGTGTCGCTGGAACTAGGCGGCAAGGGGGCCAACATCATCTTTGCTGACGCAGACCCGGATGCGGTGCAGCGCGGCGCCATTCACTGTTTCAATAACACCGGCCAGTCGTGCAACGCCCCGACCCGGATGCTGGTGGAACGCTCGCGCTACGACGCCGCGGTGCAGGAAGCCATCGATACCGCCGAGGCGCAGGCCGTCGATATTGCCGCCAAGACGGGTGACCACATCGGCCCGATGATCAACCAGGCCCAGTTCGACAAAGTCCAGTCCATGATCGAGGTCGGCATCAAGGAAGGGGCCAAGCTGGTCGCGGGCGGAACGGGTCGCCCGCAAGGGCTGAACCGGGGGTATTTCGTTCGCCCCACCGTCTTTGCCGACTGCAATAACGACATGGATGTCATGCGTCAGGAAATTTTTGGCCCTGTGCTGTGCATCACGCCCTTCGACAGCGAATACGAAGCGATCGAGATCGCCAATGACACGCCTTACGGCCTGACAAACTATGTTCAAACCACCGACGCAAAACGCGCAAACCGTGTTGCGCGCGCCCTGAAATCGGGCATGGTCGAAATGAACGGCAATTTCCGCTCTGCGGGCGCGCCATTCGGTGGGTTCAAACAATCGGGCACCGGGCGTGAAGGTGGCGCTTGGGGGCTGGAGGAATACCTGGAAGTCAAAGCGGTCGGGGGATGGTTTCCCGAAGCGTAACTTCCGCCCACCCCACAACACCAAGGAAGCCACATGGCCCTGAATGACAAGCAGATCAACGCCCTTGCCGCCGCCTATGACGAGGCGGAAACGACGCGCGTTCTCACACGAGCGCCGTCCTGTTTGCATCCGGATTTCTCAATCTCGGATGCCTACAAAGTTCAGTCGGCCTGGGTCGATCTGCGGCTTGCCAAGGGCGAGCAGATCGTGGGCCACAAGATCGGCCTGACCAGCCGCGCCATGCAACTGGCCGTGGGTATCGACACCCCGGATTACGGCGTGCTGACCGATGCGATGGTCATTGATGATCGGGCGGTCATTGCTGCGGATCGCTTTATCATGCCCCGATTTGAGGTGGAGCTTGGATTCAAGTTGAAATCCAGCCTTTCTGGGCCGGATGTCACCATCTTTGATGTTCTGAACGCGACGGACTGGGTGATTCCGGCGATTGAGGTGATTGATTGCCGCTCTGCTCTGGTTGACCCAGAGACCAACAAACCCCTGAATGTAAGGGACTCTATCGCGGACAACGCGGCCAATGGTGGTATCATTTGGGGTGGCTTACCGATGCGCCCCGACGAGGTGGACCTGCGACTGGTGCCCGGCATCCTCTACAAGAACGGCAAAATCGAAGAGACCGGCGTGTCTGCCGGTGTTTTGGGCCATCCCGCGAACGGACTGGTCTGGCTGACGCGAGAGCTGCACAAGGTCGGCGCATCGCTCGACGCGGGCGAATTCGTGCTTGGTGGCAGCTTTACCCGGCCCGTGGCGGGCCTGCCGGGCGACAGCATTCAATGCGACTTTGGCTCCATGGGTCAGGTGTCGTGCTCAATTGCGGGGGACAGCTAATGCCCGCCCCGACGAACCTCTTCAAAAAGAACCTGCTGGCCGGTACACGTCAAATGGGTTGCTGGGTGGGCCTTGCCAACGGCTATGCGGCCGAGATCGCGGGCACCGCCGGATTCGACTGGCTTTTGATTGACGGCGAACACGCGCCGAATGATTTACGTTCGATCTCGGATCAGGTGGCGGTCTTGCAGGCCAGCGACAGCGAGGTTGTGGTGCGCCTGCCCAATGGCGACACGGATCTGATCAAGCAGGTGCTGGATGCAGGCGTGCAAAGCCTGCTGATCCCAATGGTCGAAAGTGCCGAGCAAGCGCGCGAACTGGTCCGGGCCGTCCGTTATCCACCGCACGGCGTGCGCGGCGTCGGCTACGCCCTCGCCCGCGCCTCACAATTCGCCGCCATCCCGGACTATTTTGCGACGGCCGACCAAGAAATCTGCCTTCTGGTTCAGGTCGAAAGCAAGGCTGGGCTGGACGCATTGGGTGACATTCTGGGCGTCGATGGTGTTGATGGCGTTTTCATTGGCCCGGCTGATCTGTCCGTCGATCTGGGCTTTGCGCCGACAGCGGATGCACCCGAGATCAGGGCCATCGTTCTGGACGCCATCGACCAGATCGCGGCCAGTGGAAAGGCGCCGGGCATTTTGACACTGGATCAAGGCTTCATTGTTGAGTGCCTCGCTCACAAAGCGACATTCGTTGCGGTGGGAATCGATGTGTTGGTCCTCGCCAATGGCCTACGGGACATGGCGAAGGCCGCCCAAGACGCGGCTGAAAAAGCGTAAGCGTCAACGCGTCACCCATTCCCCGAACTGTCGTTTGTTACAGGTGTCGCACTTGATGCGCGCCGCATGACATCCGGCGCTGCACCACGCGCATCCGTTTTCAGACAGCACGGCCAAGGCACGCAAGTCATATCTCAAACGCCTGCTGGGCTGAGCTTTGCTGCTGCTGCAGCATTGCTGTCATTACATTTGGGCAGGCAGATAGGTCCCCTCGCCAACCTTCTCGGGAATGACCGTCAGGCGCATCAGAACACCTGTGATTGAACTTTCTGTGAGGAGTCGACTTTCACCCTACACAGATTTTCTACATGCATATAGATAGAAGTTAGACATTGTAGCTGAAAGGATAAGGCCATGCTTGCATCACGCTCCGCACCTTCGCAACTGATCGACAGCGTTCTTAGCGCTGATATCTCCATCATCGAAAATCTCCTCACCGAGTCCATCGAGGCATCGACCCCTTCAACGCAGCCCTGCCACGACCGGGCGCACCATGTGTCCTCGATTGATCTGGTCGGAGACGAAGCCGCAGCACTGGTGGAGTTCACCGATTGCACAGGCTCGTCGTTCACGGATCTCTACGTGCTGCAAAAGCACGACAAGACCTGGATGATCGAAAGCAAAGCCTGGGATTCCCACGCATTCAGCTGACGCATCCACCGCTCACGATCACCCTCCCTGAAAGGAAACAAAATGCTTGGTAAGACACTCAAGAGTACCGCACTTGCATTCAGCCTGCTGGCCCTGCCACTGCAAGCGGTCTACGCGTCTGAAGACGATAAAATTGTTGAACAACAAAGCTTTGACGAATACGCCGCCATCGAAGAAGCCCTGCAACCCTACATCACAGCGGCGCGCACAGGCGAAGGCCCTCTAACGCGCTCCGCCTTTTATGACCATGCACATATCCTGGGTTCGATTGGCGGCACGGTGTACAATCTGGACGCCGATACATTTGCAGGCGCCGTGGCCGAAGGCGGCCCGTCAGAAAACGTGCGCCACCACATCGCGTGGATCAACGTATCAGGTCCTGCCGCAGCCGCGCGCGTCGAATTCATTGACTGGGGCGGCAACAGATTCACCGACTTCTTCATCCTCTACAAAGAGGAAGGTGCATGGAAAATCAGCGGCAAAGTCTACGATTCTCACACAAACAACTAGGCCAGTTTGCTCGCTCAGAATTCGGAACCGATCGGTAACGAATGTTTGACTTGCTGCACCACCCGTATCTCTACAAATTCTATCTGTAGATAGATACCTGCAAGCTACCACTCACGACCAAACCTCTAAAAGGATAGACCTATGAAAAACCTCGCAACATCCGGCGTCGTCGCACTGTCTCTGCTGGGCGCAGCTTTCGCCATGACCCCCGCCTTTGCCGCCGATGAATTCAATGTAGCACCCGGCATGACCTATGCTGGCGCACCGCTGGGCCTGCACGGCGCTGACCCCGTTGCCCTGCTGGACGGCACGCAAGTGGACGGCGATCCTCAGTTCTTTGCCGCCTATGATGGCGTTGCCTATTACTTCACAAGCGAAGCCAACAAAGCCGCGTTCGAAGCGAGCCCCGCCAAGTACATGCCTCAGAACGGCGGCTTCTGCACATTCGGCGTGGCCTTCGCCAAGAAACTGGACGGCAACCCCGAGTACTCGGCTGTTGTCGACGGCAAGCTGTACGTTTTCCTGAACGGCGACGTTCTGAACCAGTTCATGGAAGACAAAACAGGCATCATTACCAAAGCGGACGAAAACTGGGTCAACATTCGCAGCACTGCTGCAACTGACCTGTAAGAGCGCGAAATACAAAGAAGGGGGAGCCTATTGCAGGCTCCCCCTTCTTGATTCTGGACCGGGTACCACGATGGTGAGGTCACGAAACGAAGAACACCTAATCTGTCAATCTGATGCAGGACCGCTTCACTGCTGGTCGGATAAAACCCCCCGCTGCGCACCAGGTCGCAGCGGGGGGTTTTTTTGTTTTATGCATCGAGGCCCAGTGGCAGCCGACGCCGCCGTTCGCCTGTCGCGGCGAAGAGCGCGTTGGCGATGGCTGGCGGAACCGGTGGCAGGCCGGGCTCTCCTACACCTGTCGCGGGCACCGAGAACGGGTGCTTGGCGATGTGCGTCACAACCTTGCGGGGGAAGTTATCCGCCCGCACAACGTCGTAGTCGTAGAAGTTCTCCTGCACGACCGCGCCGTCCTCAAAGGTGATCCCGGAATGCAGTGCCGTGGTCATGCCCATGACGGCCGCGCCCTGCATCTGGCTTTCGATACGTTCGGGATTGGCGGCAAATCCGCAATCGATGGCCATGTGCATTTCGGGGATGGTGATGGTGCCATCCACGATCTTCAGATGCACGGCGCAGGCCACGTACGACACAAAGCTGCGATGCACAGCGAGGCCAATCCCTTCACCCGGCGGCAGCTCCTTGCCATAACCGATGCCATCCGCGGCCAGCTTCAGCGTGTCGGCCATCCGGCCCGTGTCGATCGGGAACTCGTCCCAGGACTCGCCATAGTTCCAGAAGTTCTCTGGGAACGCAGCTTCGGCATAGTCCAGCTTGCGCGGTGTCCCGAGCAATTCCAGCCACATGGTCAGCTGATCCTTGCCCAGTTCATCGGCCAATTCTCCGACAAAGGACCCAATCGCCCAGGCATGCGGCAGGTTCGACACGGCTCGGAACCAGCCGATCCGTGTGTGCGCCAAAGCCTTACCGTTCTCGGCCCGGATGTTCGGGATGTCGAATGGCAAATCGGTCAGTCCCATACCCTGCTCAAGCGGCAAAACGTTGCCTTCATCAGGTGCAAAGGTTGACAGGATCGACGGTTGGACCGCCCGATGATGCCACCCGGTGACCTTGCCCGCTTCGTCCAGCGCCACTTCGATCTTTTGCGCCGAGATGGTGTGATAGAACGAGTGCTTTACGTCGTCTTTCCGCGTCCATTGTACGCGCACCGGTGTTTTGGTCTCACGTGACAACAGGGCTGCTTCGGTGACATAATCATCACATCCGGCCTGATGCCAAATGTCTCACTCCCAAACATCTTCCCGGTGCGGCCGAACCCACAGATGATTTCGTCCGCCACCAGCAGGATGTCGTACTTGTCGAGAACGGCCTGGATTTTCTCCCAATAGGTCTTGGGCGGAATGATGACTCCGCCTGCGCCCATCAACGGCTCGGAATAGAAGGCGGCAACGGTCTCGGGGCCTTCGGCTTGAATGAGATTGTCCAGATCCTGCGCGCAACGCGTGGCGAATTGCTCTTCGCTTTCTCCGTCGCGGCCCTCTTTCCAGTAGTGCGGACAGGTGGTGTGAAAAATCCCCGGAATCGGCAGATCAAAGGATTGCTGCATGTAGGGCAGACCGCTGAGGCTGGCTGCACCCACCGTTACACCGTGATAGGCCCGCTCGCGGGAAATGATCTTTTTCTTTTCCGGCTTGCCCATCGCATTAGAGCGGTACCAGATCAGTTTCATGATCGTGTCGTTGGCCTCGGAGCCGGAGTTGGTGTAGTGCACCTTGCTCATCGGGACGGGCGCCATATTGATCAGCCGTTCGGCAAGGTCGATGGCCGGTCCGTGCGACTTGTGGGTAAAGTTGTGGTAAAATGGCAGGGCCTGCATCTGCCGCGTCGCCGCATCGATCAGGCGCTGCTCGCTGAACCCGACCGCGACGCTCCAAAGGCCTGCCATCGCTTCGATGTAACGCTTGCCGGTGTTGTCCTTGACATAGATGCCCTCGCCGCCGGTCATGACCGTCGGCCCAATTTCGGCATGGCGCGCGGCGTTGGTGTAGGCGTGCATGTGATAAGCGATGTCGCGGGCTTCTTGTGAATTGGGCATGATGTTCATGTGATTTCTCCTCGTCTGTCACACAATCAGGACGCAGCACACGTGCAGGATAGGGACGGGTCATGGCAGCTTTGGGTCTTTTTGTGCCGCAGGTGTCGCACACCGTATATTCCCCCGAAGCACAGAAATTGTGCAAAACCGGGCGACGCTGCTACCGCGATGGGGATATGTACCGCGCCCTCTTCTGCCACATAGATTGGTGTTCACCACATGATTGAACGCGCGCCCGACCAGGCCACCACCAACAGGCAACCGGCAGGGTCCAAATGCGTCTGGGCCTGTTGCGCGCTGTCCGTTGAATGACCTGAACGACAAGAGAGGATATCCCCCGTGAGCCTTATCAACCTGAAGACCCCAGATACGATTGCCCCGCCCGCGGGCCCTTATTCGCACACCGCTGCCGTCACGATCGGTGATGTCGAGTTGATCTTTGTCGCCGGAGAATGGTCCACCGACATCGATGGCAATCTGGTCGGCGAAAATGACATGTTCGCGCAGACCCAGCAGACCCTGAAAAACATTCAAAGCGTTCTCGAAGCGAATGGCGCATCTTTCGAAGATGTCTTCAAGATGAGCGTCTACGTCACGGACATGGATCGCCGGCAAGAAGTGTCTGATGCACGCAAGGCGTTCCTGCCCAGCCCGCCGCCGATCTCTTCGATCTTCGAAATCAGCAAGCTGGCACTGCCCGGCCTGATGATCGAAATCGAAGCCGTGGCCGCGAAAAAGGTTACGGCCTGATCGCTGACGTGCTAGGAGGCAATCCTGCATATAAAAGGCGCCAGGGCAGTGCACCCGGCCCGATGTTTCGAATGAACGAAACCGACCTCTTGCCAGCCAATGCAACCACCGCGATGCCGGATCCACCTGTTCAACAATATTTACACCTGATGCAACCCATACAGGGACCCCCATGACCAAAGCCGCCGACAACAGCCCGTACCAAAAACCCTGCGTCGCCGTCACCGGGGCCAGCCGTGGCATTGGCCACGAGATCGTCAAGGAATTCCACACTTCGGGGTGGGAGGTCTTTACGCTCGCCCGCACGCCGTTTTCCCAAGTCTGCCCTTGGGCAGAAGGCATCGTGAAACATATCGAGGTGGATCTGGGTGACAAGGACTCGATCTGCGCAGCCGCCCAGGCCCTGCGCCAGCAACTGGGCGGGCGCGGCCTGAATGCACTGGTCAACAATGCGGGCATCTCGCCTAAGACCAAGGATGGCGGGCGCTTGACAGCGACAGAAACCAGCCTGGAGACGTTTCAGCAGGTGCAGATGATCAACCTGATCGCACCGCTGATGCTGTGTCAGGAACTGCTTGAACCGCTGGAACAGGCCAAGGGGTCAATCGTGAATGTCAGCTCGATCGCGGGAACGCAGGTCCACCCCTTTGCCGGTGCGGCCTATGCGGTGTCAAAGGCCGGGCTGTCGGCGTTGACCCGCGAACTCGCTTTCGAGCTTGCCGGTCGGAACGTGCGGGTGAACGCTGTTTCGCCGGGCGAGATCGCCACATCGATCCTGTCCCCCGGCACCGAGGAAATGGTCGAACGGGATGTGCCGATGAAACGGCTCGGCAGCCCTCAGGAAGTGGCCGAAGTGGTCAGCTTCCTGTGCAGTTCAAAATCGTCTTACGTGAACGGGGCTGAAATCCCGATCAATGGCGGCCAACACCTGTAACGCGCAACGGCCCGATCAGGATTTGACAAGAAAAAAGGTGACCAGGCGGAGGCGTTCTGGTCACCTTTCTTTTGGTTTGGAAACCGCATGTGGTGTCCACTCTGCGGTTTCCTCACCGGTTGCTGGCATCACCGCTTAGGCGTTGACGGCAACTTTCTCTTTTGGCACGTCCCACGCGGTCGGCTGGAACGGCGCGTCGATGGGTGTTTCCGAAATGTGGTTGGTGTAGTTGGACAGCGTCTTCAGACCTGTGCCAAGGATCACATCCAGAATGTTCGCCTCGGTGTAACCGGCGGCGAGGAACGCATCGACCTGGGCTTGTGTGACATAGCCGCGTGCTTCGTTCAGCTGTGCCGTGAACACATGCAGCGCTTGCAGTTTGGGGTCAGCGATCTCTGTGCCATTGCGCAGGGCGGCAACGACATCGGCGTCAACCTTTTGCATCTGCGAAATGGTCGAGTGTGCGGACATGCAGTAGGTACACCCGTTCAGACGGCTGTTGGTCATCATGACGATCTGGCGTTCGGTCGGGGTCAGATCGGTCTTTTCAAAGTGGCTGGACAGGACGCCATAGGCTTCGATCATCGCAGGCGATGCGGCGAACACGGCTGTCAGGTTCGGGATGAACCCATAGGCTTTTTCGGCCTGTTCCAGAAATGGTTTGCTGGCTTCGGGGGCGGTGTCTTTGGTTTGTACGGGCAGATGGCTCATTTTTGATTTCCTTATGTTGGGCCGCACGTTTCGAGTGGCCTGCACCGACGGTGCAGACATCAAAAACGAAAGGCTATTGAGTTGAGGGAGGAGGAAACCTGCCGGACAAGACCCGGCAGGCCGTCGTTCAGTTTTTGGCGTGCGAGTCAAAAACCTTGCTGCTGATCTTCCATGTGCCGTCTTTCTTGTAGAGCACAAAGAAGTCTGTGTAGCGCATACCGCTCCAATCCAGGATTTCGACGCGCGCAGCAGCCGCCGGACCAGAGATGTTGATCCAGGCGATATGGTGCTGAATGTTGTCGGACGCGCCACCTTCGGTCACGGCACCGCCAAATGTATCGGCGTCCATTTCGAAGGTTTCGCCGGCGATCGAGCCGACAACATAAGCATGATCGTAAAAGGCGCTGCGCGACAACGCGCCGTCACCCAGTTTGGCCGCTTTCAGATAAATATCCAGTGCGGCTTTGATTGCAGCATATTCGCCAAAGCTGTGCGCTTCGTCTGCTGCGGTCAGTTTTGTCAGGTCTGTCTGTGTTCCGTCGGGCATTGGTCTCTCCAAATGGAAGTCTCTCTGCCGACAATCTATCTATATACCAGTAGATATCAAGTGGTGACTTAGCCTATGTGTTCACGAATCCGTCAAGTGAGCGATCCACGACAGAGGCGTCCCCTTCCAACCGCGCCAACAGTAGCGATCCTTCCAGCGCACTCACATATTGCAGCGCAACTGCCGGTGGGTTTGGATGCCCAAGGGCCGAAAACTGCTTGGCCAGCCAGTTCTGAAAGTCGCGAAAATACAGCGCCAGGGCCTTGCGCACAGCCGGGCTGATGCTTTCGAATTCCGCTGCCATCATGCCGCACATGCAGATCTTCTCTTCGCCGATATACCCTTTAAAATGCGTCACAATCGATTCAAGACGGTCCGCCGGGTTCGCCACGTCGTCGTCAAGACGCTTGAATGCAGCCTCGAGGGCCTCGCGGTGACGCTCGACCAAAGCCAGGGCCAGATCAGCCTTGGATTTGTAATGGTAGTGGATGCTCGACGTCTTGATGCCAACCTCCGCCGCAAGGTCCAGATAGCTGAACCCGTTAAAGCCCTTTGACTGCGTCAGATTCTCGGCGAGGTCGAGAATGCGGGTTTTTGTGTCTGTCATTTGATCGTCTTTCTTCAGAACTTTTCACACCACGGACGCACATCAAGCTCGTGCGTCCAGGTCGAGCGTGGCTGTTTGTGGAGGTTCACGTAGATTTCGGCAAGGTTTTTGGGGTCCATATGTGCATCTCCCCCGGGATCAGCGTGTTTGTGGCCCTTGATGACACCGTCAATGACGACATGGGCGACGTGAATGCCCCGTGGCCCCAGCTCTCGCGCCATGCATTGCGCCACGGATCGCAGTCCGAATTTGGACCCGGAAAACCCGAACGAGGTGGCATTGCCACGCAAGGAGGCCGTCGCGCCCGAAAAGATGATCGTGCCTTCCTCTCGTGCTACCATCCGTTTTGCGATGGCCTGCCCGAATACAAATCCGCCGTAGGTTCCAACCCGCCAAGCGCGTTCGAATTCACTCGGTGCGAAATCAAGGATCGACCCTTTCAAAAAGGCCCCGGCATTGAAAACAGCGCATTTGATTGGGCCAAGAGTGCGTTCCACATGATCCACTGCGGACTCAACCGCTGCGGACTCAACCGCTGCGGCATCGGTCACATCGGCCGGAACCGGGACCAATCCCGCCCCGTGCTTTGCAGCCACGTTCTCAAGCGGGCCGACAGACCGCGCGATCATCCCGACGCGCAAGCCCTCATCAACCAGTCTGAGCGCCGTCTCTTCACCCAACCCCGGTCCAAAGCCTGCAATGATCGCGGAACCTGCTGATTGCGTCATCCTGATCACCTTTCTGCCAACCCGATTGCTGGCTACGCTTTTACATCTGCGGCATACCGATAACGCCATTTCCGCCTTCACATAATGCGAGCGCGGGTTTGTATCAATGACTTTGTCTATCTATACATGTGTTAGTTTTTGCAGCTGAAAATGGCGCAGCCCTCTCTGCAGACATTCATCTGCGGCAGCTCCAATTATCGGTTTTGTCACTCTTTCTGTCGCTCCAGCCGGCTTTGGCCACCGCATGAAATTGTCACATGCCTCCATTGAACCTAGAGTTGGCGGGTTCGCGAAGTCTTTGCCGGAGCCAGCATGCATATCCCCCCTACCCCGCTCTATTCATCTCGCCGCTCTGCCGTGATCGCCGATAACATCGTGGCGACGTCACAGCCCCTTGCCGCGCAGGCTGGGATATCGATGCTGGCGCGGGGTGGGAACGCCGTGGACGCCGCAATTGCCACTGCGATCGCGTTGACTGTCGTTGAACCAACCGGCAACGGGATCGGATCGGATGCATTCGCAATCATCTGGGATGGATCGAGGTTACACGGCCTCAATGGCTCCGGGCGGTCGCCGTCGGGATGGCGGCCAGAACGGTTCAGCGGCCTCACCGAGATGCCGTATCGGGGTTGGGAGTCTGTCACTGTCCCGGGTGCGGTTTCAACGTGGGTCGCCTGCGCAGACAAATTTGGAAAATTGCCTTTCAGCACACTTTTTGAACCCGCGATCCGCTATGCAGAATCCGGGTTTCCGGTATCGCCGATTATCGCACGTCTCTGGCAACGTGCCGCGACCGAGTTGCGTGACCAACCTGGCTTTGCCGAGACATTCCTGGTGGACGGGCGTTCGCCGTCCGCGGGCACTTATTTTCGCAGCCCCGGACATGCAAGAACCTTGAAAGCCATCGCCGAAACACATGGTCGTTCTTTTTACGAAGGCGAAATCGCGGAAGAGATCGAAGCCTATGCCAAGGGGCATGGCGCCGCATTGACGGTCGATGACCTGGGCAATCATCGCGTTGACTGGTGTGGAACGATCTCCCGCAGCTTTGATGACAAAACGCTCCACGAAATCCCGCCAAACGGTCAGGGTATCGCTGTGCTGATGGCATTGGGGATCCTGTCCCAGACAGATATCCGAAACATGGCCGTTGACGACCCGCAGGCGGCGCATCTTCAGATCGAGGCCATGAAACTCGCGTTGCGCGATACGGAGCAATTTGTCTCTGATCCGGACCACATGAAATCCGTCACCATGGCTGATCTGCTGGATGACTGGTACCTGTGCGAACGCGCGAAAGAGATTGATGAGAATGCGGCAACTGACTTTGCAGCGGGCGCTCCGAAACACGGCGGGACGGTCTATCTGACAGCCGCGGATACCGACGGGATGATGGTGTCCTTCATTCAGTCGAATTACGCCGGTTTCGGTTCGGGTGTCGTGGTTCCGGGGACGGGGATCGCATTGCAAAACCGTGGCGCAGGATTTTCGCTCGACCCGGCGCACCAGAATTTTGTCGGACCGGACAAGCGTCCATTCCACACCATTATCCCGGGCTTTTTGATGGGACCCGAGGCGCCCTTGATGAGCTTTGGAGTGATGGGCGGGCCGATGCAGGCTCAGGGACATATCCAGATGGTTCTGCGCACTCAAGTCTTTGGTCAGGACCCGCAAACAGCCATCGATGCACCGCGTTGGCGGGTGACCGACGGGCTTGGCGTGGCTTGCGAGACGGCCATGCCCGAAGCGACACGGTCGTTTTTGCAATCAAAAGGGCACCAGATTTCCCTCGAACAGCCCGACAATGCGTTCGGCTTTGGCGGTGCCCAGATCATTCAAAAGCTACCGGGACAGGGCTACATCGCGGGCTCTGACCCCAGAAAGGACGGAGCCGCGATTGGGTTTTAGCGAATTTACCACAAGTCACGGGTCCTAACCGCCGACCACTGTTTGCTTCAAGCAGTGGCATCAACGTGTCCGCAAAACACAGCGTTCAATAGGTTTGCTTGCATCCTGCCGAAGGCCGTTGAAGTATCAAAGTATGACTGACGAAGAGGTTTCAAGATGCCCGCCAATGAACCTCGCCTGCGATCAAAGGACATCGAGGCATTCCTGTCGAACCGGACGACCTACGCCTTTGATCCCTCCACCCTGAAACGGGTCGCGACTGTGATGTATCATCCGAATGGTGAATGCAGCGCTCTGTTCGAGGCTGGAGGCGGAGACGACGGACATTGGGGGATCGCCGGAGAGACCTATTGGACGAAATACAGGGCGTTTCGCGACGGGTCCAAAAACGTGTTCTATCTGGAATGGGTAGCTAAGGACGTGGTTCAAGCGTACTACATTGACGGGTCCCGTGCCTTCCTGCAGTCCGGGCAAAGCGAATTGGACGAAACTGATGATGTTAGACCATGAGGCGCTGCGAACGGCTGATCCGAGCGACATCCGCACGGCCATTCGCAACGGAAGTTATAGCGGCCATACGGCCGGGCTCGCGCCGGATCGGTTGCAGGTCAATCTGGCAATCATGGCCGAAGAATTCGCCCTCGATTTCGCGCGGTTTTGCCAGCGAAATCCGAAACCTTGCCCACTGGTTGGTGTCAGTGACACCGGTGAGCGGGTTCTGCACACTTTGGGGCACGACTTGCGGGTGGATACCGATGCACCGGGCTATTGCGTCTATCACAACGGTGTCTTGCAACAGCAACCAACGGACATTTCGGACATATGGCAGGATGATTTCGTTACGTTCGCGCTGGGATGCTCGTTTACGTTCGAGCATGCGCTCGCAAAGGCCGGTATCGCCATGCGCCACATCGATCAGAACCGCACCGTCCCGATGTATCGAACATCCCTTGATCTTGTACCGGCAGGACCATTCGGTGGAGGAATGGTTGTCTCCATGCGCCCGCTCCTTCCCCAAGACATCGAGCGTGTTCGATCCATATGTGCCGAGTTCCCCTTGGCCCATGGCGCACCGGTTCATGTGGGGGACCCAAGCGAAATCGGGATCACTGACATCAACGCGCCCGAATGGGGCGACGCCGTTGACATCCGCGACGGTGAGGTCTGCGTGTTTTGGGCGTGCGGCGTGACGCCGCAAAATGCTGCGATCAGGGCTCAGCTGCCGGTCTTCTTGTCGCACAGGCCCGGCGCAATGCTGATCACGGATGTGGACGAGCGAGCGAACCCGCCCGTCCTGCAAGACTGAGATTACTTGATCTCGAATCCAGAAGCCGCGCCTATCGTTTCATTCCAGGCCGCAGCACAGGCGTCGCCGCACCGCTCTTTGTAGGCCGGAAGGACGGCCATATTCGCAGCCTCGTTTCGCAGCGCGATATCCGCATCCGAGATCGGAACAAGCGTCATGTCTGCGGCGTCACCATAGGGACAGGCACCACCGGTGTTGCATGACAGACCATCCGCGGTTTCCGTGGTCGCCAGCGCAAACATCTTGCCCTCAAGCTCCATCAGTCCGGATTCGATAACAGCCTGATCCACAGGATCGACACTGTTCCACCAGTCCATATTGGCGATATGCGCGATGACTCCGTGATTGATCGGCAAGGCCGAGATGTAGTTGGCAGGTTCATGCCATTTGGCCAGGAACCCCGAAAGCGCGCCGGTAATGGCGCAGTCGATCGTGCCGTTGGCCATGGCGGTTGGA
Organism: uncultured Tateyamaria sp.; assembly: GCF_947503045.1. Taxonomy (GTDB): domain Bacteria; phylum Pseudomonadota; class Alphaproteobacteria; order Rhodobacterales; family Rhodobacteraceae; genus Tateyamaria. The sequence continues at coordinate 99,012 of NZ_CANNCF010000005.1, read as the reverse complement.
ACCTCCCCAAAGGCCATGCCAATTGGTGAACCACCAAGGTATTCGATGAACACCTGCTGGGACGCCCCCGAAGCGCGCACTTTGCGGTCTTTCATATCCGCAATTCCCGAAAAGGCGTCGCGGCAATAGATGACCTGGCTTTGATACGTGCCATATCCCAACAGCTTGATGTTGTGCGTCTCGGCCAGCTGTTCGGTGTGATAGGCCCGGAACGCTTTTGCCGCATTGTATACCGCTTCGACATCTTCGACGACGCCGACAAGGTCGGTTGCTTCATTCATTGGAACAGAGCCGGACGTGTAGGCCAGAACCTGATGGGCCATCTGCACGGTGCCATCCGAGACGAGATTGAACAGCTCGCCCCCTTTGAAACCCAGCTCATTGAATGGCTTGAGGTTGGCCTTGATGCTGCCGCCCGATGCCTCGACAATGGTTTCGTTCCAGAACGGCTGTTCCATGTCCTTGTACATGGACAACACACTGATCGAGCCGACCACGTTCAATTCGGTGTCAGCCATGGCAGGCACCGCCAAAATGGATGCCGCCACGAGCGCGGCACAGGTTGATTTACGTTTCATTAGTTGACCTCCTTGTTGATTGGTATGACCGACAGAGCCGGCCTAGTTTGGATTTAGAAATTCGGGCAGCCACAGGGCCAAGCCGGGAAACAGGATCAGAAGGCCGATCATGCACAGCATGGCTATGAGGAACGGCAGTGCCCCTTTGAAAAGATCACCGATGGATCCGCTGGTTCGCACACCCTGGACGATATACAAGTTCAGTCCCACCGGTGGCGTGATGAGGGCGGCTTCGATCAGGATCACAAAGATGATCCCCCACCAGACAGGATCATAGCCAAGCCCCACGATCACCGGGACAACGATGGGTGTGGTGGCGATCATCATCGAGATGGTCTCCATGAAACACCCCAGCACGAGGTAAAATCCGATGATTGCCAGCAACATGCCAAGCGGCGGCCAGCCAATGCTGAGGATCGAACTGGTGATCGCTTCGACCAGCCCGATCGACACCATCACGAGGTTCAGAAAGAAGGCTGCCAAGACAATCAGCATGATCATGCAAGTTGTGCGCACGGTTCCTTCGATGGCGCGCAGGACAACAGGCAAGGACAACTGCCCGTTCAACGCGACGAGCCCAAAGGTCGCCATCAATCCAAGAGCGGCAGCCTCGGTCGGGGTGGCCAGACCTGCATAGATCGACCCCACAACCACAAGAAACAGCCCCAAGGGCGGCAACAGATGGGGTAAGCCTGAAATGCGCGCTGCCCACAGTGATCCTTCGGTCCGATCACCGCGCACCAGTGACGGCACCAGCAGCACCGATATCAGCACAATGCCCGAAAACAGCAGCGCCAACAGAAAGCCCGGAATGAAGCCAGCGGCATAGAGATCGACAACCGATGTATGCGACAACACCGAATAGATGATCATGTTGATCGACGGCGGGATCAGAATGCCCAGCGTGCCACCTGCGGCAATCGACCCCAAAAAGAGGGGGCGGTTGTAACCACCCTTGTCCATATTCGGCACAGCCACTGTGCCAATCGTCGCCGCCGTTGCTAGCGAAGATCCGGAGGTCGCGGCAAATACCGCGCTTGAAGCGATGTTGGTGTGGATAAGCTGACCGGGCACCTTGGCAAACCAAGGGGACAAGGCGGAAAACAGGCGCTCGGATACACCGGACCGGTGCATCAACTCGCCCATCATGATAAACATCGGGGCGGCGATCAGGATGAAATCGTTGGAATGGCTCCACATGACTGTGCCAGCGGCGGCGGTCATTGGAATGAACGCAAAGTTCTCGGACAGAATGTAGCCCGTAATCGCCAGAACGGCCGCAACGGGCAGGCTTAGGGCAAGCCCGACAAGCAACAGGATGAGGGATGCCTTGATCACGGCGGGTCACCCGGTGTCGGCATACCAATCTGTTCCAACTCGTCCGTCAGGCTGGCATTTGACAATGCGGCATCAAAAGCCGGCGCATCGCCAGCCCATATCCGCACCACAGCATAGAGGGGCGTCAGCACAGCAACGGTCGCAAACCAGACGAGGCCCATCCACCAGATGCTTTGCGGAATGACCAGTGGGACTTGCAGTGTCGACTCGGATCGCGCGTTAAGTTTCCAGCTGTCCGACAGGACGTCGAACGTGAAATACGCGAGTGCCAATGCCGTCACCGCCAGTGACACCGAGGCGATCAGGTCCACTGTTCTGCGCAGTGGCTGCGGTAGTTTCGCTGTCAGGATATCGACCCGGATATTCGCTTTGGTGGTGACGGTATAGCCCATTCCCAGTCCGATACAGGCCGCCAGAGCGTAGCCCGAAACCTCAAAACTTTCGACAAGTGTTGACCCGGTGATTGCCCGGCTTGCCACATCCAGACAAATAGGTATCGCACAACCAAATATGATGATCGCCCCGGCCAGCCATGCCAGCCAGAGTGATATACGTTGCAAGGCACTGTGCAGGGACTGCATCAATCAACAGTTGCCGATTTGTGCGGCAAGGGCATCATATTGCGCAAAAGCCTGTAGTCTGGCGCCCGCGCGGCGCCTCGAATTCGGCCAACATGTCGTGATTTATTCATTTGTTGCAACGCCCCACGCTCACCCGAGACAGGTTACGTCTCGACCCATTGCGCAAGCAATGTATAGTTCTGCATAGTTACATACAAAAAGCGTATATTTAGATCATGAAAATCCGCCAGCTTGAAGCATTTCGCGCGACCGTCATCGAAGGCACAATGTCCGCCGCTGCCGAAGCGTTGCGGACCAGCCAACCCACCATCAGCCGCCACCTGATCGAACTGGAACGCACATTGCAGGTGCAGCTTTTTCGCCGAGAGAAAGGGCGCGCGCACCTGACCCACGAAGGTTTGCAATTCTATCGCCGGGTCGAGGAAGTCTTCAGCGCGTTCACTTCGCTTGGCTCTGTCGCGCAGGATTTGCGCGATGACTCCGCCCGCGAAATTCGTATCACCGCCTCTTTCGCATTTTCGATGACCATCGTGCCCGACGTGATGGCGCGGATGCTGCAGAAGTTTCCCGATTTGCGTGTCCAGGTGTTGACCGTCGACAAGAACAGCTATTTCGAGGCCCATTGCGAAACCGAATTCGATGTCATTCTGGGTAACCGCATCGGTTTCGAAAGCACGATGAAGCAGGTTCCTCTGGCAGAAGTGGATTTCATTTGTGCACTTCCGTCAGACCACAGACTGGTCGGCAAGGACGAAATCCACGTCTCCGATCTAGAAGGCGAAACCATGATTTCGCTTTTGGAGGAGGACAAGCGATTGTTCCTAAAGCACGAACGGCTCTTTGAGGACGCAAAGGTCAACGTCACCCAGAACCTTTACTGCCATAGTTCCGCCTCGGCCTACGCCATGGTGCGGCGGGGATTGGGCATCGCTCTTATGGAACCGTTCAGCGCAGCAATCTGGGAACAAAACGGCGTCGTCACACGCCCTTTCCGTCCGCAACTCACCTACGAATACGTCGCAGGACTAAAGCCCGGCGTACATCCATCGACCATCGTGAGCGAAGTCATTTCAACCGCAAGAGACGTGCTTTCCAGGTTTAGTCAAGGATGACGATCCTTTGGTGCGAAGTGTCTTTTCCTATCTGGAATGGCGATAGCAGAGATCGGTTTTCCCAGTGGGAAATGCTGCTTCGGTCCCGCTTCTGCGAATGCGCACACCCAGGGATCTTGGTACCGCAGGAAACGGCCCGCACCGAAGCATCGTGACCGCATGCTGGATGCACGGATCGAACCATCAACTTTGGCTGGCGAGCCAGAAGGACTCGTCGATGCCATGCTGTCGCCAAGGTCGGCTCCGAGCACGTGTTGCGACATTCAAATGTACAGCCAATGATCGCCAACTACGATGGCGCCAGCCCATCAAAATGACGCTCGTCGGCACTCCGTAGGCAATTGCACCGGGATCAGGTGGAATGGGCCACCAGCGGCGGTGACGTTGTGCCGCCGGGCCGTTTCTCCTAGTCTGATCTGAATGGTTTCTTCCGGGACAACAGGTCAAATGGACGGCAAATCGCCAGACAAGGACCAGAGACGCGATTTACATGGCACCTCTTTTGTGGCGCCGGACGGCGAGTTTGAGGACATTGTCCGGGGCAATATTGCATGGATGCTTGCGGTCGCCCGGCGTATTCTGAGAGACCCGTCGATGGCCGAAGACGCCGTGCAACTGGCATTTGCGAAAATTCACCGGAAGCTGGAGGGTTTTGAGGGCAAATCACGCCTTAGCACGTGGATGCACCGGATTGTTGTGAACGAGGCGCTGATGATGCTGCGCAAGCAAAAGCGTGAAAACGTACACCCGATCGACCCGCTGCTGCCCGAATTTGATGCCAATGGGTGCCGCGTCGACGATCCGTTTACCGTTTCGGAAACATCCGAAGATCAGCTGCAATCGCGGCAGGTGCGCGAGATCATGAAAGAAAAAATCGACGAATTGCCAGAGCCCTATCGTATCGTTCTTGTGCTTCGTGACATCGAAGAGATGCCGACAAGTGACGTTGCGGAAGCTCTGGAAATGAGCGAGGCGAACGTCAAGGTCCGGCTGCACCGTGCAAGAGCTGCTTTGAAGAAACTGCTGGAGCCCATGATGCGGGGAGGTGCGCTATGAGTAAGTCCGGGCGAACGATGACACGGCGCATGCACGGGGTTCTGTTCAAGTTCCCGGGGATGATCACTTGCAACGAGTTCGAGGATTTCATCCTGGTCTATCTCGAGGACGAATTGCCGCCCGCCAAGAAACGCCTGTTCGAACTGCATCTGAAAGTGTGCAAATCCTGCCGCTTGTATCTGGCCGCCTACCGGCGGACGCTGGCGGCGACCAAAGCCCTACAAAAAGATTATGACGCGCTTGAGGAAACCGTGCCCCAAGACCTGATCGAAGCGATTCTGGCGACCAAGGATGACAAACCGCCGAGATAGGGTTTGCAGTTTTGCTCCCGGCCCGCGGCGGCGTGACACCAAGGTGCTGCTTGCCGGGCAATTCTGAGCGCCGTTCGCTGCGATGCGACCCGGAAATGGCGTTTCGGTTACCCGCAGCGGTTTAAATTCAACGAAACTGTAACGCGGGGCGCTGTGGATGCATCTGAAGTCGTAACAGTAGGTTAACAACAAGGCGCGCATCCGCGTCAGAGGGGGCAGAGCTTGATCGGTTTGGTCATCATCAGTTTTGTAGCCGCGGCCTATTGCCTGATGGCCGTGCGCCTGTCGCGTACAGTGATAACAGCTCCGATCCTGTTTCTCGCCATGGGCGTTGTGTTGTCTGAAACAGGGTTGCTGCCAGCCGGAGAAATCCACGACGTTCTGCATCTGGTCGCCGAAGTGGCCTTGATCGTGCTGCTGTTTCTCGACGCCGCGCAGATTGATCTGCGCACGTTGAAGCGCCGGCATGTCTGGCCGCAACGGATGCTGTTGGTTGGGCTGCCGCTGGCAATTCTGTTTGGCACTTTTTCAGCCTGGTCACTGATGCCGGACTGGCCACTTTTGACCGCAGCACTCGCCGCCGCCATTTTGTCGCCGACGGATGCTGCCCTCGGCCAGCCGGTTGTGACAAACCCGGATGTACCTTTGCGCCCGCGCCGCGCTCTGATTGTCGAAAGCGGTCTGAATGACGGTCTGGCACTTCCCGCGATCCTGCTTTTTGCAGCCCTGGTCAGCCACGACATGTCTCAAAGCTCGACCGGCTGGTTGATCTTCGGTGCCAAGCAACTGGTGCTTGGGCCCGTGGCGGGCATTGCTGTCGGGTTGCTTGGGGGCTGGGCGTTGTTGCGGGCCAAGACCCTATCATCGACGTCCGAAGCCTACGAGGGCATCGCAGCCATTGCGATGGCAGCCGGTGCCTATTTTCTGTCTGACCTGATCGGCGGCAACGGGTTCATTTCGGCCTTTGTAGCCGGGCTGTGTTTCGGCAGCGTGGTCAAAGGACAGTGCAAGTTCGTCTATGAATTCACCGAGGGCGACGGCCAAATTCTGGCCTGGGCGGCATTTCTGCTGATTGGCGCGGGCCTCGTCCCCGAGGCCATCGCGCATCTGACCTGGCCGATGCTGGCACTGATCCTCGTCAGTCTTTTCGTGGTGCGCCCGCTGGCCATCTGGCTGTCGCTCATGGGCACTGACGCATCCGGGACGACGCGGCTTTTCTTTGGCTGGTTCGGGCCGCGGGGTCTCGCCACCGCGCTCTTTGCGCTGCTGGTGCTTGAAACTCTGCCGCATCGGGCCGGAGACCAGATTTTGTATCTGGCGATCAACGCGGTCTGGATCAGCGCGCTGTTACACGGAGTGAGCGCGGCCCCGGCGGCCCGCTGGTATGGCCGGAGGATTGCGGCAAAGGGCGACTGCCCGGAAACACAAGGGCAGGACGAGTAGCCATAACCACTCACGGACGCGTCCAGTTCACACGCACGAAACAAACCAGTCACGTAGGGAGAAGCTCATGAAAAAGGTGCTCATTGCCAGATCGGAGAACCTGCCGAACCGCAAACCGACTATCCCTGCACTGACGGGCGCCTTTGGGCACGATCACCTGCCAAGACTCAATGCCGACGATCTGACGACTTGGAAGTGCGAGGTGGCCGCGCTGTCTGGCGTGGCGTTCAGTGGCATTCAGTAAAGGGGACTTCAGATGAGCTCTGCGGAACTCGACTGGATTGCGGTCGGTCGTGTCGATGATTTGCCCGAGGGCGCGAAAATACCGCCACCGCCCGCAGGATATCAATCTGCCTTGTTCATTTCGATGGCAAGTGCCGGCGAATGGCCGGTCTGGGAAACCAAACTCGTGAACCCATCCCTTGCCGGTCTGTGCGGCGGCCATGGAAAGAAGGTCACAAAGTACGAGGATATCGCGCCCGCCACCGCCGCAGCCAACGATGTCAAAGGTGCGGCGCGAGGCGAATTCATGACTGATGCCGCGCTGGTCTGAGAAAGGAAATGGACATGTCCGATCTGAAACGCAGCCTCGGCACGCCCAAGGCACTGGCGCCGTCCCGCGCGGTGGCCCACAGGGCCGTGCAATTCCTGACAGCCGCGGCACGGGCCAACCTCCGGGCGGCACCGGATGACAGCCATTCCAATCTGGAATGGTCACCAGAGAAACAGGCGTTTCTCACTCACCCGATGCCCGTCGGCCAAGGTCACTGTCAGGTGGGTCTGTCGCCCGCATCGATGATCCTGGTCTTTGTCTGCTCGGATGGGCCGTCGCGCCAGCTTGACCTGCCGGGACGCAGCTGTGCCGAGGCAATGGCCTGGCTCGACGAACAGCTTGAGGACGAAGGCATGCTGCCCGCCTCGGTCGCAAAGATCCCCTACGCGCTGCCCGAAGACGTGGCGCAGATTGACGTGTTCCCCAGTATGTCCGGCTTGCGTCTCGATGCATTGATGGGTTGGTACAGCCTCGCCGTGAGAACAATCACGCCTTTGGCGCGCGGGCTGGCCGACGTGAGACCGGGTCCGAGCCAGATCCGATGCTGGCCGCATCATTTCGACATCGCAACATACGTGGCGCTCGAAGAAGGTGATGCCGAAACCGCGCGCGGCATCGGCGTGGGGCTTTCGCCGGGCGACCAAAGCTACGATCAGCCCTATTTCTACATGTACCCGTGGCCACAACACAAAAGCGGCGCGTTGAGCGGTGCGATCGAACCGGGCCACTGGCACAGAAATGGCTTTGCCGGGGCTGTGGCAACAGGTGATGAGTTGCTTGCGCAACCGGATATTTGCACCGGAACCCAGCAGTTTTTGCAGCGCGCCTTCGACATCGGGCGCACAGCACTGAAAGTGTCATGATTGCCGCGCTGACATTGCTTTGCCTGCTGGCGCTGTCGATGATTGTCGTTCGCATCGGCAGTACGGCGTTGCGCCTGACCGGCATGTCCCAAGCCGCCGCGCGTTTTCAGGCCTTGTCGGCATTCTCAGGCACCGGCTTTACCACTTCGGAAGCCGAAGAAGTCATGCGCCACGCTGCGCGGCGCAAAATTCTGTCATCACTGATGGTGATCGGCAATCTGGGCGTCATGACAGTTCTGTCCACGATCATTCTGGGTCTCCTGAGTGCCAAGGACGACTCTGGTTTGGCGACAATCATCTATATGGTGCTGGCGGTCTTGGCTGCCTGTTTTCTGGCCCTCAGTGAACGGCTGGATGTCACCATGTGCGGTTTTGTTGAAAAAGGACTACTGCACTTGGGATGGGCAAGCGCCGACAGCCGCACCGTTCTTGCCGAGTTCCCCAATGGCGATCAACTCGTCGAGTATAAGTATTCCGGCGCCGCCATATTGCCCTTGGACACGATCCGGACGGCTTTCCCAGAGCTGAAAACCCTGCGGGTCAATGGGCTGGACGTAAGCACGGCCACCAAACTTGCGTCACAAGATCGATTGCTGTGCTTCGCGCATTTCACTGTTCAGCAAGAAGTGTCCGACTGGTTGGGACAGCTTTAGCCCGTCCCCATTCTGAGCATCCGCTTTAAGACCACCGCGCTGCACAAGAAAATTGGCAAGCCACGTCCGAAGCAACATCTTGCAACCGCGTCAGAGAAAGAGTGTGAGCCCAGTCATGGACACGATCAGGAACAGGATGGTCATTATGCTGCCGGAGCCAAGAAAATCCACGACCCGGTAGCCTGCGGGGCCCATGATCAGCGCATTGACCTGATGTGTCGGGATCAGAAACGAATTCGAGGTCGAGATCGCAACCGTCAAAGCAAAGACGGCTGGATCGCCTCCCGACGAGATCGCGATTGAGATCGCCAACGGCACAAGCAATACGGTAGCGCCGACATTTGACATCACCAGCGTGAAGATCGTTGCCAGAATGGCGAGCCCAGCCTGCAGCGACCAAAGTGGCCAGCCATCAAGCAGTGCAAGAATTTGTTCTGCAATCCATGCGGCCGTTCCCGTGTTTTGGACCGCAGTCCCCAAGGGGATCAGGGACGCCAAAAGAAACACAGTGCTCCAGCTTACCGCGCCATAGGCTTCGTCGACCGATAGAACCCGTGACAGGATCATCCCGACCGCACCCAGCAGCAGGGCAAGTGACAACAGCAAATCCGTAAACAGGATCAGGCCGAGCGTCATAAAGAAGAAGCCGAGCGCCCAGTTCACTTTGTGTGGTCGCAGCTCTTCTTGCGGGAAATCCGACGTTACAACAACGAAGTTCTGGTCAGATTTGAGACGCGTGAGCCGTTCCCATTGGACGTGGACAACCAGCGTGTCGCCGGCTTGCAGAAGCACTTCGCCGATATGGGTGGCGACATGATCTTCGGTTTCAACATGGCTCAGAGTTTCTTCGCCACGATGTATCGCCAGAATGGACAGACCGTGTGTTTGACGCAGGCGGAGTTCGATGGGCGATTGACCGATGACAGACGACCCCGGCGGAACCACGACTTCGGCGACACCCGACTCGGTCGCGGCAAAGTCATCGGCGAACACATCGAGGCCGGGCAAAATCTCCAGACTGTAGGGTTCGGCAAATTCGTCCTGCAGCACCCGCCGCAGGCCGAGAACGGCCAGGCGCGCGGGCGCCTCGATCGTGGTATCCGCCATTGGTGCTATGACCTTGTGACCTCGATATGAGGTGCCTAGGATGTAGATATGGTGCGCGACCATGATATCGGCCAGCGTTTGACCAATCAGGATCGACCCTTCGGGAACGCGGACCTCGAACATATCGGCGCGCAGCCCATAGGTGTTTTCCACATAGGTCTGCATTGAGCGTGCCGCGCCTGCGTCCTCACCGCGCCCCCGCTGTCCGGGCAAGATCCAACGCCCCAGGAGCACAAAGTAGAGAACGCCGGTGAGGACCAGCATCACGCCAATCGGTGTGACCGAAAACAGACCAAAGGGCACCATCTGTTGATCGTCCGGCAATGTCCGGTTCGCCGAAATCAACAGGTCATTCAGCAAGATCAACGGAGAGGACCCGACCATCGTAATGGTCCCCCCGAGGATGGCGCAAAACCCCATCGGCATGGCCAGACGGCTCATTGGAATTTCCGTTCTGGCGGAAATTCGACTGATGACAGGCAGGAACAGGGCGGCTGCCCCCACGTTCTGCATGAAGGAACTGATGACACCCACGGTGCCCGAAACGATCGGAATAATGCGTGTTTCGCTCGTCCCTCCGCGCTTCAAAATCAGCGCGGCGACTTTCGACATCAGGCCCGTCTTGTCCAGCCCGGCCCCGATGATCATGACGGCTATGATTGAAATGACCGCGTTTGACGAGAAACCTGAAAACAGCTCTGACCGATCAGCGAGGTTTTCCAGCCCGGGCAAAGTGCTGAGGGCACCCAGGATCACCATGACGAGGATAGCCGCCAGGTCGATGCGAATGATCTCGGAGACGAACAGAAACACCGTCAAACCCAGAAGCCCGAGGACCACCATCATTTCGAAAGTCAGAACTGTTGCTTCCATCGCCTCTCCCTGCTCAGGAGCTTAGCGACGGTTTTTCATTCCGCATAGGTCCAGTCTTGCGAAGCGTCTTGGCCAGTGATTGATGTCTTGATGCCAGGTTTTGGACAGCGGCGGGTGAGGCAATCGTCACGCATACTGTTTTTTTCCGCGTTGTGGTTGGTCAATCCGCAGGATGCGGTGAGGATGACAGATGTCCGATTTACAGAAGTGCGCTACTACAACAACTATTGAGACCAAGGGTTGCTCTAGGCCGCGCGGCGGGTCCGGGGCTTTTGCAAAAAAATGATGCGGCCCCGGATCCAAGTACGGCTATAAGCCCGGAGCCGACACCCCTTCAAGGGAATTGGCCGTTTTGCCCAGGCTGGAGCCTAGGTTATTCAATCGGATCGGGGATACAGTTCCAGCACAGCGACATGTGCCGCAGCCGTCCAAGCTTCCGTGGCGTTAAGAGGAAGCTTTTTGGGATCGCTAAGATCGAAACTTGGCATTCGAATGTGATAGAAATTCTTTACGAGGGTTTCGTCCTTCAACTGCATATTGAAAAACCCAACCTCTCCCGTATCCGGGTCTGATTTGTAACTGTCGCAGTAGATGGCAAACTGCGCACCTATGTCGGGCTCTTTCTTGGGAAACCGGACGACCGTTGTCTGGCAAATGTCTGTGTAGTAATTGATTTGGCCCTGAACGTAGGTGTCTAAATTGCCGGTCAACGCATTCTCTGCCGTGACTGCATATAGCTTTGTCCAGTTATCGAAGGTCTCGCCTTTCGGGATCATCTCCCAAATGCCCATTTCATGGTCGTCGCCGATATATCGCTGGTCCTGAAATACCTCGCTGTCTGTGAATGAACTTCCCGGAGTCAAGGACTCGCGCGAACTCCACGGCGGCAGCGCAAAACCAGCAATAACGGAGAAGGTCTTCAGAAACATCTCAGGCGAATTTGGTGCCAACAACGTTTGCCCAAACAGTGGAGATGCACAAAACAGGAAAAGTGCGCAGCATCTGACCATATTCATTTTTTTGCTCCTTTGTTCTCCAGTGTTGGCACCTTACGGGCTGACTGAGACAGTTGACGATAGGTGCATTTTGAATTCCAGCATTTAATGCTGACCGAGCGTCGCCTTTTCCGCATTACCTCAGTCGGCCAAGCCGGAAACTTGGCGCCTGCAGCGCCCGGCCAATTTGGCGGGCCGCACCGTAGCAATAGCATCGGTGGCACATCTGCAAGTGTGGGTCGGGAAAGCTGTTCTCAGCCAGATACCCGTACCCAAATGGCCGTGGCGTCGTCGCTGACCTTGAATCTCGGGAACCGGAGGCAGGCCGCATCAGCTTGCTCGATTGCGCGCAGATCATCGACAATTCTCCCAAGCCCTTCGGACCGTATGACGGAAACCATCTCTCGAGCGGTGTATGCTGCGTAGTCGGTGACAATACTGGCGAACCCGTCGCTCATCAAAAGCAACTCGTCGCCGACAGAGACGTCAAAATCCGCATATCGCGTCACTCCCGCGGATGCCTGCGCGTCCGGGCTGAGCGCAATGTGGTCTGCCCGCGCGCGGTGCGCCCGCCGGTTTTCCAGCGCGGTATCGGACAAGACAGACGCGGCGCCTACGCCGGGTCCAAGGGACAATGCATCTGCCGATTCCGCGCTCGTGTCGGGCTCGCCCGTGCACCACACCGCGTCATCCCCCGACATCAGCAAGACCGGACTATCGGCGGCCCAGGCGACAGATAGCTTTTCTTCTATCAGAAGGGCGGCGGCAAAGGCGGCCTTGGGCACCTCCCATGGGGCGGCGACCTCCCTTGTCCTTTGCGCCACAAATTGATCTTCGATCCGCGAAAATGCAGTTTGACACGTTTTTTGCATGTCGCGCGCCTCTGAGACGGCAAAGGCAGCACTTGCGGTTGATGCGAGCCATGCAGCACCACCCTGAGACCCAAGCAAGCCCGGTTCGGACATGTCGGTTGCCCCGTCAATGACCCAGGCGAGATGGGTGTTTGCCCCGCACCGGTCATCGTTCGGTTTTTGGGCGTTTCCGTTGACGCTAACGGTCTGAATAACGTCGAAATGCATGGCGATCCGATCTCCCATCAGGGCAAGGCTAGTTTGACAGTAACCGGGCAGGTCCCGCGCGTTTCGTTACGGGCCTGTCGAATGGTGTTCGTTTGCCGTGACACCAAGCGTTTGCAGGCCCGTCAAAGTCCCAGATATCCGATTGACGTCGGTCAATCTGGTTTTCCCAGGCACCAATCCACCCTGCAGGCCGATGATACGCGCAGGAACCGTTGTGGCCGCCCGCAGCGCATCCGCAAGATCAATGCCCACCCGGTCGACAAGAACGCGCACCGCCGTGGTCAGGTCCAGATCGGCACCAGCCAGCGTGCCGTCCTCCAGCGTCAAGCGGCCGTCCTTGCGGGATATTCGGCGCCCATCAAGATGAAATTCGGCCATGTCTGTCCCTGCCACGGCCATTGCATCGCTGACAAGGAACAACGCACCCGGTTCTCGCTTGCTTGCCCACGCCGACCGCAGAGATGCGGGATGGACGTGTATCCCATCGGCGATCACCCCGGCGGACAGTTGGCCCAAGTTTAGGGCTGCGCCGACCAGACCCGGCTTGCGATTTCCAAGCTGGCTCATCGCGTTGAACAGATGCGTCACGCAAGACGCGCCCGCCTTTGCATAGGTGCGACAGGTCTCGAAATCGGCGTCCGAGTGGCCAAGTGAGACAAGGATGCCCGCCTGCATCATTTGGCGCACCTGATCCGGCGTGACACTTTCCGGTGCGATGGTGATTTTGAGGACCGGAATGCCGGCTTTCGCCGCCAGCAACTGCTGAAGATCGGCATCGTCCATTGGTCGGATCAGCGCAGCATCATGGGCCCCTTTGCGCGCAACGGACAGGTGCGGCCCCTCAAGATGCAGCCCCTTGACCCCAGCCATACCTGCATGCAGAGCCGAGCATACAGCCTCGATGGCCGCTGTCGTCTTGTCCGGGCGGTCCGTGATCAGCGTCGGCAGGATCGCGGTGGACCCGAGGGATCGGTGTGCCTCGGCAATGCGCGCCAGTGTCTCGCGGCTTGGATCATCATTGAACATGACGCCGCCGCCGCCATTGACCTGAAGATCGACATAGCCCGGTGCCAGGATGTCGCCGTCCAGATCAATGACGCGATCATCAGGCCCGCTCCCGGTGTCCGGCGCCAGACCCACAAACACACCATCGCGAAACTGCGCGGCAGTGCCGTCGTACAAACGCTCGCCGTCAAAAACGCGGCCGCCAATGAATGTGCTGGTCGCGCGCGTCATACGGTTTCGGTCACTTTCTTGAGGTGGCGCGGCGTGTCCGGGTTGATGCCGCGGGCACGGGCGACCGTTTCGACCATGCCATAGAACGACACGATGGCGGCGATGGGGTCGGTCAGCCAATGGTCGGTTCTTGTGTGCGGCAGCGCGGTGGCCTGTTCGACTTTGGCCGATGTCGCAAAGACCGTCGCGCCTTTGCTTGCCAACGCGTCTGCGACCTCGGCCAGGCTGCCCTCGGCGGCGTCCCCAGCGGCAAAGCCGATCACCGGGAACCCCTGTTCAACGATGGAGACGGGGCCATGCAGCACTTCGGCGGACGAATAGCTTTCCGCGTGGATCAGGCATGTTTCCTTGAATTTGAGCGCTGCCTCGTTGGCGATGGCCCAAGAGGGTCCGCGTCCCAGCGTGAACAGCGATCGCCCGTCCATCGCTGCGGCGGCATCGGACCAGTCACAGGCAGTTGCGCTTGCAAGATGGGCGGGCAGCGCGTGGATCGCAGCCACAAGATCGGCGTCCTGCTTGATTTCGGCAATCAGCCAAAGCCCGGCAACCAGCGATGTGACAAAGGTCTTGGTCGCGGCGACGCTGAGTTCTGGTCCGGCATGGATCGGCAGCGTGTTGGAGGCGACCTGCGCCAGATCGGAAGCCGGGTCGTTGGTGATGGCGACGGTCATGCCACCTGCGCCCGCAACGGAATTCGTCATGCGCACGATGTCCGGGCTCATCCCCGATTGCGAGACCGACAGGCACAGCGCGCCTTTGGCCATCAGATCGACGCCGTAGATGGAGTTTACAGATGGCCCGACCGAGGCCATGGGGCGTCGCAGCACCAGTTCGCTGGCATATTTCAGGTAGGTGCAGGCGTGATCGGACGACCCACGCGCCACAGACAAAAGAAAGGTCGGGTCCATCGCGCGGGCCGCCGCAGCGGCGGTGCGGATGTCATCGCCCCCGTGCGACAATAGACGTGCAACGGCATCCGGGATTTCCAGGATTTCCCGGCGCATGAGGGTGGTGTCAGAGGTCATCTCGGCGACCCTTTCAATGAGAGAGGCGCAGTTCGGCCACGAAATCGTAGGCGTCACCACGATAGATCGAGCGGGTGAGCTCCGCGACCCGCCCGCTTTGCAAATAGGATGTGCGTTGAATGCGCAGACCGGCTGTGCCTTCGGCGACGTTCAACAACTCCGCCTCTTGCGCCTCCAGATTGATGGCAGAGATTTTCTGGACAGCGCGGATCGGGCGCATGCCGGACTGTTCCAGTAATTCATAAAGTGACGTCGTCACCGCAGTGGGATTTGGCAGGATATCAAGCGGCAGCGCCGCGCGTTCCAGCGCCATGGGCCGCCCCCCCGCCTCGCGCAAACGGTAAATCCGCGACACCTGATCGCCTGCAGCAAGACCAAGGGCCAGCACCTCGTCCGGAGAGGGCATGAAGATCCCCCGTTCAAGCCATTTGGACGTGGTCTCCAACCCGCGCCGCTGCATGTCCTCGGAAAATGAGGTCAGGTGCGACAGCGATTGTTCCACTCGCGTGACCGGTTCGCGCACGAATGACCCCGACCCCTGGCGCTGCTCCACGGTGCCCTCGCGCACCAGTTCCTGAATGGCCTTGCGCACGGTGACGCGGGACAAATCGGTGATCTCCGCAATCTCGCGCTCAGGCGGCAGCGACGAGTTCGGCGCAAGAATGCCGTCTTCGATCCCCGCCTCAAGCCGTCTGCGCAACTGCACATAGCGCGGTCCGGCAGAGCGGGTCAGCCAGCCTTCGGGGCGCAGGAACTCAGCAATGTCCATGTGTCATCTCCATCTCCCGCGCGAGTGCAATCGCCCCGTCAAGCGGTTGCCCCAGCGGTTCGGCGAGGTCGGGTTTCATGTCGTCAGGCATATAGGGCGCGTAGTGCGGCCCGATCCCCCCAGTGAGGCAAATGGTCAGACCGGGGGTCCACCCCATCTGCCGGAGATCGAACGCGATATGGTCAGCCCCGGCTTGCAGGATGGCCAGTGCGACTGCATCACCACTTTTGGCATTGACTGTCACATGCGGGGCAATCGTGCCAAAGTCGGCAGGCCGTGCGGAGCGCGCAAATTCCGCCACGCGCTCGGCGCTCTGGAACCGGGCCTTCAAGTCGCCCACCAATGCGGAGGCAGGGGCGAACCCATCCACCTCGCGCAAATACTGTGTCAGCGCCTTGCGTCCAACCCATTGGGCAGACGCCTCATCCCCCAGGGTTGCGCCCCAACCACCGCCAAATCGTTCCTTGCCGCCCGTTTGCGCCGCAAAAAAGGAACCTGTTCCGCAGTGGGCGACAAACCCGTCGCCCTGCCCCAAAGCACCCCGCAGCGCAGCCCGCCGATCATCGGCGTAGCACACGTTTTGCAGCGGCAGCTTGGACTTCAAACGTTGGACCTCTGCCGGTCCCGTCGCTCCGGCCAACCCGACAAAAGCTGGCAGGTCGTACAGGGTTTCAACGCTTGTATCCGCCAAGCCCGCCAGAGCGGCGATCCCATCCTGCAGCCGCCGCACCGCACCGTCGAAATCCGTTGACACATTGGCTGGCCCTGCTTCGGCGACCACGCGCCCTTGAGCGGTTTGCAAAGCAAAACGGCACCGCGTTCCGCCGCCATCGACGGCAAGGACTGAGGTGTTGGGCGAATCTGTCATGTAGATACCTTTATAATACCTATTGTGCATTTTAAAGGCCTAAATAGTACCAACCGTCTCACATCGACTGCTATAGGCCTGAATATTATGGCAAGAATGTGGCGAAAAATTAAATGGTAGACAAATGGTATCTAAAAGGTATGTTGATCGAAGCTTGAGGGAGAATCGCGTGTCAGCGAACACCACGGAACATTTGCACGATAGCGCGGTCGGTTTGGATCAGCGGCCTCCGGTGGAGATCGCTGCACTTCTCGCGTCCGGACAAGTTGCCGCCGCCGCATGTGTTCAGCAGGCAATCCCTGCTATCTGCGCTGGCGCAGAAGCCATGGCGCGCACGATCAACGCCGGCGCCTGCCTCCACTATGCCGCTGCGGGGTCATCGGGGCTGATGGCAGCCGCGGATGCGCAGGAACTTGGCGGAACCTTTTCAATCCCTGCCGCACAATTGCGCATACATATGGCCGGTGGACTGCCCATGGGCGTCGAGATGCCGGGCGACACCGAAGACGCCACGGATGGGCTGGCGGCGGCAATGGCCGAGCTGTCCGAAAAAGACACGATGATCGCGGTCTCGGCCAGCGGATCGACGCCTTACACCATCGAGGCCACACGCATTGCCAAGTCAAAGGGTGCAACAGTTATCGGGATTGCCAATAACGCAGGCTCTGACCTTTTGAACATGGCAGACCATGCCGTCTTGCTGGCAACGCCGCCCGAGGTCTTGTCCGGATCGACCCGCATGGGTGCCGGGACGGCGCAAAAGATTGCGCTCAACACGCTGTCGGTGCTGATGGCGGTGCATCTGGGGCACGTGCATGACGGCATGATGGTCAATGTGCACGCCGACAATATCAAACTGCGTGCGCGGGCCTGCGGGATCGTTGCCCAGATCGCCGGTGTGCCCGAGACAGCCGCGCGCGACACGTTGGATGCCGCAGGGGGCCACGTCAAAACGGCTGTTCTGATGGCCGCCACGGGGTTGGCGCGGGATGCGGCACAGGCCCGGCTGAAAGACACACATGGACATTTGCGCCCCGCATTGGAGCGCACGGTTTAAGACATCACATGAGTTGCAATCTGGGAGGAACCAATAATGACACGCAACACGATCAAACTGGCATTGCTGAGCACCGCGCTCACCGCCACAGGAGCCATGGCGCAAGACGTCACGCTTACAATCGAAAGCTGGCGCAACGACGATCTGGTGCTTTGGCAGGACAAGATCATTCCGGCATTCGAGGCCGAGCATCCCGGCATCAAGGTGAATTTCACACCCTCCGCCCCTGCCGAATACAACGCCGTCCTGAACTCCAAGCTCGATGCGGGCTCTGCCGGTGACATCATCACCTGTCGTCCGTTCGATGCCTCGCTTGCGCTGTTCGAGGCGGGCCATCTGGCCGACCTTGATGACATGGACGCGATGAGCAACTTCTCGGACGTTGCGAAATCGGCGTGGCAGACGGATGACGGCGCGGCCACCTTCTGTGTGCCAATGGCGTCGGTCATCCACGGCTTTATCTACAACAAGGACGCCTTTGCCGAACTGGGCGTCGATGTGCCGAACACCGAAGACGAGTTCTTTGCCGTGCTTGAGGCATTCAAGGAAGACGGCACCTACATCCCAATGGCCATGGGCACCAACGACCAATGGGAAGCCGCGACCATGGGCTACAACAACATCGGTCCCAACTACTGGAAGGGCGAAGAAGGCCGGCGCGCGCTGATCGCGGGCGAACAGAAGCTGACCGATGCGGCATGGACGGCCCCTTACGCGACGCTTGCCAAATGGGGTGACTATCTGGGCGACGGATACGAGGCGCAGACCTATCCCGACAGCCAGAACCTGTTCACGCTGGGCCGTGCGGCCATCTATCCGGCAGGCTCTTGGGAGATCTCTGGATTCAATGCGCAGGCCGATTTCGAAATGGGCGCTTTCAAGCCGCCGGTGCAGAACGCAGGCGACACCTGCTACATCTCGGACCACACCGACATCGGCATCGGCATGAACGCAGCGACCGACAATCCCGAAGCGGCCAAGACCTTTCTGGCCTGGGTCGGCAGCCCGGAATTCGCGGTGATCTTTGGCAATGCCTTGCCCGGCTTCTTCCCGCTGTCAAAAGAGCCGGTCGAACTGAGCGATCCGCTGGCCAAGGAAATCGTTGGCTGGCGTGGTGAGTGCGAGAGCACGATCCGCTCTACTTACCAGATCCTGTCGCGCGGCACGCCGAACCTCGAAAACGAGACCTGGGGCGCGTCCGTTGCGGCCATCAAGGGCACCTCGTCGCCCGAGGAACTGGGCGCCGAGCTGCAGACCGGCCTCGCCAGCTGGTACGAACCACAGCAGTAACCCCTCCCGTTAC
Source organism: uncultured Tateyamaria sp. (assembly GCF_947503045.1). GTDB lineage: Bacteria > Pseudomonadota > Alphaproteobacteria > Rhodobacterales > Rhodobacteraceae > Tateyamaria. Next base: position 80,212 of record NZ_CANNCF010000005.1, on the reverse strand, counting down.
TGCCTTGTCCGGGCGGCCTTTCCCGCCCGGACCCTTCAGGAGATTTCCAAATGCAACGCGCTCGTACACGCTGGCACATCGCTGTGTTCCTGGCACCCGCCGTGCTGGTCTACACCGCCATCATGATCTTTCCGCTGTTCAACACGCTGCGCCTCGCGCTCTACAGCAAAGTGGATCAGGAACGTATCTATGTCGGCCTCGACAACTTTCGCACCCTGTTCTTTGACCCGTTCTGGTCCGAACAGTTCTGGAACGCGCTTGGAAACAATTTCTGGTTCTTCATCGTACACATGCTGGTGCAGAACCCGATTGGCGTGGCACTGGCCGCGATCCTGAGCCACCCGCGCTTGCGCTTTGCCGCGCTCTACCGTTCGGCCATTTTCATCCCGACGATCCTGTCTTTCGTGATCGTCGGCTTTGCGTGGAAACTGATCCTGTCGCCGATCTGGGGCATCGCACCCAGCATGCTGGACTTTGTTGGTCTGAAATCACTGTTCTCGCCATGGCTGGGCAAGGAAGAATATGCGCTGACCACGCTGGCGCTGATCTCTGTGTGGCAGTTTGTCGGCATCCCGATGATGTTGATCTACGCCGCTCTGCTGTCGATCCCCGAGGAAATCATTGAAGCGGGCGAAGTGGACGGTATCACCGGTATCTCGGCCTTCTGGAAGATAAAGCTGCCGCTGATCCTGCCCTCCATCGGGATTATCTCGATCCTGACATTCGTTGGCAATTTCAACGCCTTTGACCTGATCTATGCCGCCCAGGGCGCGCTGGCCGGCCCTGATTTCTCGACCGATATCCTTGGCACGTTCATGTACCGCACCTTTTTCGGGTTCCAGCTGCAGCTGGGGGATCCACATATGGGATCGGCCATTGCCAGCGGTATGTTTGCAATCATCCTCCTCGGGGTCTGTATCTACCTGTTTGGCATCCAGACCCGGATGCGCCGGTATCAAATGTGAGGATGCTAAGATGAACAAAGCCCGCACAAACCCATTCAACACGACCGCCATGCATGGTGCGTTGATCCTCTACACGCTGATCGCGCTCTTCCCGGTTTTCGTGATCCTGATCAACAGCTTCAAGACCCGCAAGGCGATCTTTCGCGAACCCCTTGCCTTGCCGGATGCCGAAAGCTTTTCGATGATCGGCTATCAGACCGTGATGAAGCAGGGGGATTTCTTCCTCTACTTCCAGAATTCGATGATCGTGACGGTCGCAACGCTGTTCTTTGTCCTGCTCTTTGGTGCCATGGCGGCCTTTGCGCTGGCCGAATACCGGTTCAAGGGCAACACGCTGATGGGGCTGTATCTGGCGCTTGGGATCATGATCCCAATCCGCATCGGTACGGTGGCCATCCTCGAGATGATGGTGGCGGGTGGTTTGGTGAACACGCTTTGGGCGCTGATCCTTGTCTATACGGCACAGGGCCTGCCACTGGCGGTCTTCATCCTCAGCGAATTCATGCGGCAGGTGTCCGATGATCTCAAGAACGCCGCCCGCGTGGATGGCCTCAGCGAATATGCGATCTTCTTCCAGCTTGTCCTGCCGCTGGTGCGCCCTGCCATGGCGACCGTGGCCGTTTTCAACATGATCCCGATCTGGAACGATTTGTGGTTCCCGCTGATCCTGGCCCCCGCCGAAGAAACCAAGACGCTGACACTGGGGTCGCAAGTCTTCATCGGTCAGTTCGTCACAGACTGGAACGCGGTCCTTTCGGCCCTGTCCATGGCCATCCTGCCGGTGTTGATCCTCTACGTCATCTTTTCGCGGCAATTGATCCGCGGCCTGACATCCGGAGCCGTCAAATGACCCGTGTTCTGATTGCAGGATTGGGGAATATGGGCCTGTCCCATGCCTTGGCCCACCACCACGCGGGGTCAGAGATTGTCGGACTGGTGAACCGATCCGAGGTTGCCTTGCCCGACACGCTGGCCGGCTACCCGCGTTTCAAAAGTTTCGAAGAGGGGATGGAAACCAAGCCGGACCTCGTCGTCATTGCGACCTATTCCGACAGTCATGCGGATTTCGCCTGTGCGGCGATGGAGGCAGGTGCGCATGTCTTTGTCGAAAAGCCACTGGCCACCACGGTTGCTGATGCGCGCCGCGTTGTGGAAACGGCCCAAAGGCTGAACCGCAAGCTGGTCGTGGGTTACATCCTGCGCCATCATCCGTCGTGGATGCGCCTGATCGACGAGGCGCGCGGCCTTGGCGGGCCATATGTGTTTCGCCTGAACCTCAACCAACAATCGTCCGGCGCGGAGTGGGAGACCCACAAGGCGCTGATGCAGACCACCAGCCCGATTGTCGATTGCGGCGTGCACTATGTGGATGTGATGTGTCAGATCACCGATGCCGATCCGGTGCGCGTGCATGGCATGGGTCTGCGCCTGTCGGACGAGATCGCCGAGGACATGTACAACTATGGCCAGTTTCAGGTCGTCTTTGAGGACGGGTCGGTCGGCTGGTACGAGGCCGGATGGGGGCCGATGATGTCCGAGACCGCGTTCTTTGTAAAAGACATCGTCTCCCCCAATGGCTCTGTTTCGATCACCGACGGCAACAAGGGCGCCTCAAGCGACATCGACGGCCATACGAAAGTCGGCGGCATCCTTGTGCATCGCCCGGACGGGGATCAGACCATCGAGATGCCGGACGAGCCCTGCCATCAGAAACTGTGCGACGCCGAGCAGGCCTATGTGCTGCGCGCCATTCACGACGACATCGACCTCACCCGCCACATGAATGACGCGGTGCAATCCCTTGCCATTTGCCTGGCTGCCGATGAAAGCATCCGCACCGGTGCGCCCGTATCCCTCAAGGAGCCAAATCGATGACTGCTTTGACCCTGACAAATGTGAACAAGTCCTTTGGCGACGTTCACGTGCTGAAAGACATCAATATCGAGGTCGAGGATGGCGAGTTTGTCGTGTTCGTCGGCCCATCGGGTTGCGGCAAATCCACGCTTTTGCGCGTGATCGCGGGGCTGGAGGATGCGACGTCGGGCGAAGTGCATATCGGCGGTACTCTGGTCAACACCACGCCACCGTCGAAACGCGGCATTGCCATGGTGTTCCAAAGCTACGCGCTTTATCCGCACCTGAATGTGCGCAAGAACATGTCGCTGGCCCTGAAACAGGAACGTCAAAGCAAGGCCGTGATCGAGGAACGGGTCGCGAAAGCCAGCAAGATGCTGGACCTTGAGGCCTATCTTGACCGCTACCCGTCCGAACTGTCGGGTGGCCAGCGCCAGCGTGTTGCCATCGGCCGCGCCATCGTGCGCGAACCAAAACTCTTTCTCTTTGACGAACCACTGTCGAACCTCGATGCCGCGCTGCGGATGAACACGCGGCTTGAGATCGCGAACCTGCACGACACGCTGGCGGCCTCGATGATCTACGTGACCCATGACCAGACCGAAGCCATGACACTGGCAGACAAGATTGTCGTGTTGCGGGACGGTCGGGTCGAACAGATCGGTAGCCCGATGGAGCTCTACAACAATCCGGTCAACCAGTTCGTCGCGGGTTTCCTCGGCTCGCCTGCGATGAACTTCATGCCTGCTGGGTTTGTCTCCGAAGGCGACACAAGAACGCTTGGCGTACGCCCCGAAGATCTCCGCCTGCAACCGGATGGCGATCTGTCCGCGGCGGTCCAGCATGTGGAGCACCTTGGCGGTGACACCAATGTCGTCGCTCGGGTGAAAGGCACCCAGATCACCGCCCGCCTGTTCGGACAGCATTCAATCCATCAAGGTGAAACGGTCAACTTCGGGTTTTCGCCGGGGCGGGCTTTTTACTTCAACGCAGATGGGCTGCGCATTTAGGGCGGATAAAAAAAGAGCCCTGACTTCGAACTGGGCCTGAGTAGTGGCGATCAAAGCTCGCTTTGAAGTTGCGGCCAGCGGCCAAGAAGGGAACAGCCGACAACACGCCGCGAGACCAGATCGATGACAGCCGCAATCTGGAGCCAACCGTCCGCGGTACAAACTATGTGAAATCGTCGTCCATTGGGCGCGGACCGACGCGTGCCGACAGAGCCGACTTGGTATTTTCTGATGCAAATTTCCGCTTTGCAGATGCAATCATTGCACTTTAATCGTTTAGGGCAAGCGGAAGGCAGTTGGCCCGTAACAAAGTCACTATGGCTCGGAGTGTCCTGAAGTGGAACAGGACCATGAAGAAACCCCGATTTCTCAGCAGGAAGCGCGCGAACTGATTGAACGAAACGCAGGCACGGTTGGCATCCGGTGGTACCTGAGCTTGATCTTGATAGCTGCGGTTGTGATTGCCACTGTCTCGCTCCTTACCTCTTCAAATCCAGCTTCCGCCAGCGATTTTCTTGTGCTGCTCATCCTGATCTTGTTTGTGTCGCTCACTTTGAGTGTGTTGTTCATCGTACATACAAAACCGGTTTCTTTTGATCAGCATGGTGTCTCCATTGGCTGGCTCTGGAGTGAAAAGACGCAGTATGACTGGGACCAAGTTGTCGAGTTACGCAATGTGCCATTTCTCCCGGGCGTGGCGGCACTCAACCTGAGCGACCGCAAGAGTTGGCCAATCTTTATGGACCTTGATCATGCAAGGCATTTGAGTGATGCGATTTCAATTTGGAAGTCCGCACGTTAGACGTTTTGGCGTCGTCGGAGACGGAAGAACATCCCGCAATACGATGTGCCGTCAATGTCGAAACACTGGTCCAGTCCGCATCAATCATGGACCTTGCCTGCGTGTCATCCGAAATTGAAAGCACTGAAGCGAAAACGGGTTTTGACCCGAGCCGCAGCCACGATGATCGGCGAATTCAAACTTCAGCACTTGTTTCGCGATCACGCTGCACAAGGCGCCCGAAAACTTCCGATTGATAGTTGTTATCCCCTCAAGCTAAACGCTTTGAAAATTCCGGCGGGAGCAGAATGACTGATCAACAGGGCGATGCACGCCATCTTGAGACGCTGGATCGCGATCTTGACCGTTTTTCAAACCTTGAGATGGCCACAAGCTATGTGTCGCGCCCGTTGGTGGGACCGGGGATATCGCTTGTCTTTGTGGTCTTGGCTGGTCTCGCTGCGGCTCTGTTTTTCGGGCAGGCGAACAATTCGCTGATCGTGATCGTGGCCGCATGTTTCGGCGCATATATGGCGTTGAACATCGGGGCGAACGACGTTGCAAACAACATGGGTCCAGCAGTCGGAGCGAATGCGCTCACGATGGGCGGGGCCATTGCAATTGCTGTCATTTTCGAAAGCGCCGGGGCGTTGATCGCTGGCGGGGATGTGGTTTCCACGATCGCCAAAGGGATCATTGCACCAGAAAGCATGGGCACCGCCGAAGTCTTCATCTGGGCCATGATGTCCGCGCTTTTGTCAGCAGCGCTTTGGGTCAATCTGGCCACTTGGGTCGGTGCGCCGGTTTCGACCACACACTCCGTTGTTGGCGGCGTTATGGGTGCGGGCATCGCAGCGGCTGGTTTCGCCGCCGTCAGTTGGCCGACGATGAGCGCCATCGCGGCCAGTTGGGTTATTTCGCCGGTTCTGGGTGGTGCGGTCGCGGCGCTCTTTCTTGCCCTGATCAAGTCGAGAATCATTTACCGAGAGGACAAGATTGCCGCGGCCCGCACCTGGGTGCCCGTTCTCGTCGGCATCATGGCCGGTACGTTTGCAGCCTATCTCGCACTCAAGGGGCTCAAGAAGATCATCAAGATCGACTTGCCAACCGCGCTTTTGATTGGCGCGGCAATTGGTGCTCTGGTCTGGGTGGTGATGATCCCGATCATCCGCAAACAATCCGAAGGGCTCGAGAACCGGAACAAGTCGCTCAAGGTCCTGTTCGGTATCCCGCTCGTCGTTTCTGCAGCTCTCTTGAGCTTTGCGCACGGTGCCAATGACGTCGCAAATGCCGTTGGCCCACTCGCCGCCATCGTCCAAGCATCGCAATCAGGCAACTTTACCGAGGCAGTCCAGATTCCCATCTGGGTGATGATCATCGGGGCGTTCGGGATATCCTTCGGCCTCTTCCTGTTCGGCCCAAAGCTCATCCGCATGGTGGGCAGCCAGATCACCAAACTCAATCCAATGCGCGCGTATTGCGTCGCCCTGTCAGCCGCGATCACCGTCATCGTCGCGAGTTGGTTGGGCTTGCCTGTCAGTTCAACACATATCGCGGTGGGCGGTGTTTTCGGCGTCGGTTTCTTTCGTGAGTGGGATGCCGAGCGCAGGATTCGCAATGCCAGGCTTGCAATGCCTGATCGGACGGCTTTCGCGCCTGAAGAGCGGCGGCGACGGAAACTGGTCCGCCGCTCTCACTTCATGACCATCATCGCGGCTTGGGTGATTACGGTGCCTGCGGCGGCTCTGCTGTCGGCGACGATTTTCCTTGTGGTGACGAGCGCAATGGGACCCATGTAAGCATTAATTCGTCACCATATGCTGACACTGCCCAGAGCGGTCACTCGCGTCGCAAAAAGCGTTTGTTTTGCGCGTTGGCTTGCCATGGCAACTCAGACACTGGCAGCGCAACGCGCAGCTTCACAAAGAATCTCCACGCAGGAATGCAGTTCTACTATGCTGCCAAAATAGCCGATCCGCTGTTTCAACAGTTTTCGGACGCCGTTCTTCTCGGGCCTTCGCGGCCCGTGCCAGGACAACTCTCCATTTTGCAGAAATGACGCAAGACATTGACGCAGTGCTCCGTCATGCACATAGCGGCGCCTTGAGGTTTCAAAAGCTACGATTTTCCAAGAAACCTTTTCCGGGCGTAGCAACCCACTACAGTCATTTGTGACGGCGTTCATACGCTGCGATCGCAGTCTAAATTCCGGACGTCCACTGCGCGCAGAACGACCCCAACAGACCTCTGTAGTCCTACGGATTTCAAAACCACGCCAAGAGGTTATGCTTGACCTGACTTAACGATGCACTTCCCCCATCGCTCGTAACGGAACCGACCACGTGGCAGAAACAATGCGATCAGCCCCAGAATTCATGCGCCGACCGATGGCACGGGTGATCGCCTGGGCGCTTATCTGTGGCCTTGCGCTTGCAGTGCTCGCCGGTTTTGAGCGCAGTACACGGCTGGCTGACCTGACGGCTCAAAGCGAGCGCCTACACGCCGTCGCGTCGCAACGCGTAGACCAGCATGATGCACACCTGACGGCTCTCTCGGCCATCGCGGTGGCCGGAGTGGAGCAGCGTCCGGACCTTTTTCGCGATGTCGCGGCCGCGATCATGCAGTTTTACCCCCGGATCATCGGGATCTCCCTTGTACCGCTCGATGGAGAAAGCAGCCTGCTGGAGATCGGGATCAACGAGGCCGAGATCACGGATGTGATCCGCGCGGCGGTCAACCGCTCGACTGGCACCCCGGTCCTTGTGCGGTATCCGTCAGACCGCCCGGCCTATCTGATCGTCAAACGGAGCCCCAACTCCGACGCGGCACGCTACGGGCTCGCCCTCGTTATCGACGCCGCCGCCCTGCTGAATGGAGATTCCGCCTACTGGACACAGGCAGAGGCGTCGCGCTGGTTGGCCCTTCCCGACCAGACCCTGCTCGTCGGTGTGGACAGCGACGGCCCCGCGCCGCACTTCGTCCGCGCGCTTTCGAGCGGCACCCAACCACTTGAACTGAAGACGGCGATCCGCATGACAGTTTCGGACGTTTTGCCTCCCGGTCGGGTCGCCATTGTTCTTGCCCTCATCGCACTTGGTGCCCTTGCGCTGCGCGCGATAGGACGGCAACGCGCCAAGGTGCGCGCCGCCGAAGCGCGGGTCGAGTTGAGTGGTCTTGAGACCCGGCTCAGCCATGCCTCACGAGTGAACGCGCTCGGCGAGATGGCAAGCGGAATGGCTCATGAACTGACCCAGCCTTTGACAGCTATTCTGGCACAGGCGCAGGCGGCCCGGCATCTTGCCGCACGCGGAGACACTGAGCGCGTCGCGGCTGTCCTTGATGACGTGGTCGGGCAGACGCGGCGCGCCTCTGAGATTCTGGCGCGCCTTCGCACCTGGACCCGGCCCAGAGAGCGAAATGCCGAAGCAATCGACCTGAGAGAATGTGTCCGCGTCGCCGAAACCTTGCTCGCCGGGCAAGCGGCAGAACTTGGTGCCCTTCTCGACGTGGCGGTGCCATCAGCGCCGCTATCAGTGGAGGGTGATCGCGTGGAACTGGAGCAGGTCCTGTTCAACCTGATGCGAAACGCCCTTGATGCGGTTGCCGAGAGTACAGGCGCCCGCAAGGTCGGCGTGGCGGCCTTTTTGGACGGCGATACGGCAGTGATCGATGTCAGTGACACCGGCCCTGGCATCCGGCCCGACATACGGGGCCGGCTGTTCACACCGTTCGTGACAACGCGGGAACATGGTACGGGCCTTGGCCTCGCGCTCAGCCATCGTCTGGTCGAGCGGGCCGGCGGTGACCTGACCGTCGTCGAAACCCGCGAGGGCGCGCGATTCCTGATCAGCCTGCCGCTCGCCCGCACTGTCCGGGAGGCCGCGGAATGACCGCGCCGGTTTACCTCGTTGACGACGATGCGGCGGTGCGTGACGCGCTCTCGCTGCTTCTCTCGACGGTGGGGATTGACGTCATGGCCTTTCCCGGCGCCGAGGACTTCCTGTCGGCCCTGCCAAAGCTCGATCCGGGATGTCTCATCCTCGACATTCGGATGCCTGCGATCTCGGGGTTGAAACTTCAGGAACGCCTGACCGCAAGCGGCGTGTCCTGGCCGACGGTGGTGATTTCGGGCCACGGCGATATCGAGGCCTGCCGAAAGGCGTTTCGCAATGGCGCCATCGACTTCCTGTCCAAACCGATCGACGAACAGGACCTCATCGACGCCATTCAAAAGGGTCAAGCGGTGCTCGGCCGGGCGGCCGAAGCGGACGCCGAGCGGGTAGAAACCATGGCGCTCATGGCCGGGTTGACGCCGCGCGAACGAGAGGTTCTATCACTCGTGGCGCGCGGATTCGCGACCCGAGACATTGCCGTGGCACTCGATGTCTCACCTCGAACCGTGGAAAGCCATCGCGCCGCTATCGGGGCCAAGCTCGGAACCACCTCCCCCGCAGAGATGACGCGTCTCTGGATCGAGGCCGAGAGCGCTCCGTAGTTCTACGGAGGCACCGGATCCACCTACGAATGGGTCAGGGCCCGCCCTCGGCGTAAAAGTCTCCCCATCACCAGCAAAGGAGAACCGACATGCTCAGAACAACCGCACTTCTCGCCGTCCTTGCCGCCCCCATAGCCGCCGCAGCACAAGACCTGCCGACCAGCCCTTATCTGCCACTCACCATGGCGAGCGAAGCTGCGAGCGCGGCGCTCGAAGCCTGTGCGGCTGACGGCTACAGTGTAAGCGTTGCCATCGTCGCCCGTGACGGTGCAACCAAGGTGCACCTGAAGGCTGATGGCTCGGGCCCGCATACTGTTGGCAGCGCACAGGGCAAGGCCTTCTCATCGGCCTCGATGGGCCGTGACACTGCCGGTCTTGCGCAGTTTATTGGCGAGAACCCGCAGCATGACGGATTGCGCTATATGGATGCACGGATGGTCATCCAGGGCGGTGGCCTGCCGATCCGTATCGGCGGCGCCCTGGTGGGTGGTATCGGTGTCGGAGGTGCACCTGGCGGGCATCTCGACGAGGCCTGCGCCCGCGTCGGGTTGGACGTCATCGGCGCTGAATAAGTTATTGCTGGGTTCGCGCGATGCGCGCGCGGTCCCTCCTTCATGAACCCTTTTGAGAAAGGTAATTTCCATGCAGCGCCTTCCCTTGATTGCCCTTCTCATTGGTCTGTCCGCCCCGCTTTGGGCGCAAACCGCCCCCTCGGCACGCGAAATCGCGGCCTATGACGGTCTCTTCCGTGCGGCGTATCAGGGCGACGTCGCCGGAATCGAGCAACTGGTCGCGCAAGGTGCTGACGTCAATTCCCGCGACTCCAGTGGCCGCACCCCGGTGCACGTCGCCGCCTTCGCCTCCGAAGATGAAACGTTGCGCGCGCTTGCCGAGGCCGGAGCGGACATGAACGCGCTTGAACACCGGGCCTATGATGTCGTGACCATTGCCGCTGTGGCGGACGATCCCCAACTGATGTCGCTGGCGATTGACCTCGGCAATGATCCGGGGCTTGTCACCAGCCCCTATGATGGCACCGCCCTTATCGCGGCCGCCCATCTCGGTCATGTCGAGGTTGTGCGGCGTCTGATCGATGCGGGCGCACCGCTCGATCACATCAACAACCTGCACTGGACGGCCGTCATGGAGGCGGTGGTGCTGGGCGATGGCGGACCGGATCATCTGACCGTGCTCGACGCGCTTCTCTCCGCCGGGGCCGACCGAACACTTGCGGACCGCGCGGGCGTCACACCGCTCCAACATGCCAAAGCGCGCGGATACACCGAGATGGTTGCGCGTCTGCAAAGAAACGACTGAATCGCTGATCCTCAGCGCCAGAGACGGGCGACCCGCAGGCACCAAGCCAGTGGTGGTTGCCTTATCCGGGTAACGGACGACACCGTCGCAACACTTGCACGAGGGTTCAAAACCATGTGGCGGCAATCAGGCGATTTCGAACGCCTTGCCGAAGCTCTGCTCGAGGCTGGCTAGCCTGACTGAGGCCATTTGTGCGCCGCGCAGCATTTTTTTGAAAACCACCTTCATAGGATAACCATCGCTGCGACAAGGGAGGGCAAATGCGCGGCCTTCGATCGCTACTGTTCAAAAAACCACGCGGACATAGTCGGAATTGCATTGCCTCGCGCGTCCTTGCAGCATGTGATGACAGCAACGGAGAAAACGATGATCTATGCAATTACGATCTATGGAGAAGCAGGGCTGTTCGAGTCACTCCCCAAGGAACGGCAGGACGAAGTGATGGCCGGGCATGGTGCGCTGCAAGAGGCGCTGAGAAAAAGGGGTGAGTTCGTCTCGATCAAGCTGATGCCGCCGACCTCGGCAGTGATGCTTGAACCCGCCCCCGCCGCGGATCAGCCCCCATTGATCGTAGACGGACCCTATGCCGAAACGAAAGAGAGTTTTCTGGGGTTCTACGCAGCGGAATTTGACAACCTCGACGATGCGCTGGCCCATGCCAAAATGATCTCGTCCCCGGTGGCGCGGCTCGAAGTGCGGCCCGTGGCATGGGCGGGTGGCACGATTTCGTCGGAATAGGGACGTGTCGGATTGGTTAACGGCGACTTTCACGCAACAGCGCCCTCAAGCGCTGGCCGCACTTACCCGCTACTTTCGCGATATCGACGTGGCGGAAGACGCCTTTGCCGAGGCCTGCCTCAAGGCCCTGAAGGTCTGGCCGCAGGCAGGCGCGCCGCGTGATCCGCTGGCCTGGTTGCTGACCACCGCCCGGAACGCGGGGCTCGACACTCTGCGCAAGTCCCAGCGGCACCATGCCATCCTCGCGCGCCACAGTGCAGAGTTTCAAACCATGACAGAGGCCACACCCGACCCTGATGAACTGCGCGATGATGTGCTGCGCCTGTTGTTCATCTGTTGCCACCCGGAGCTGGAGCGGCGCGATCAGATCGCCATCGCACTACGGATTGTCGCCGGGCTCAGCGTCGCGGAAATTGCACGCGGCTTCTTGATCAAGCCCAAGGCGATGGAACAACGGATCACCCGCGCCAAAAAGAAGATCGGCAGTGGCTCCGTCGCCTTTGAAACGCCCTCCCCCCAAGAGCGAGGCGCGCGGCTGGGTGAGGTCTCGCTCATGGTCTATTTGATGTTCAACGAAGGTTGGTCTGCTTCTGGCGGCGAGACCCAGATCAAACTGACAGTCTGCGAAGAGGCGATCCGCCTCGCGCGTCTGCTGGCCAATCTGTTTCCTGCCATGGGCGAGCAAGTGGCGCTTTTGTCGCTGCTTCTGTTCCAGCATTCGCGGCGCGATGCCCGCATGGATGCCAACGGTCGGCTGGTCGCGCTGGACGATCAAGACCGCAGCCAATGGGATATGTCCCAGATCGCCGAAGCAACCGCACTGCTGCAAAAAGCCCAGCGGATCAATCACAGGGGCGTCTATATCATTCAGGCCGCTATTGCAGCGGTCCATGCCCGCGCGCGCACGGCCGAAGACACCGATTGGTCGATGATCGCGGCGCATTATGCCGCTCTCTATGCACTGCAACCTTCGCCGGTCGTGCGCCTCAACCAAATCGCAGCGCAGGCAAAGATTGAAGGCCCGGCATACGCGTTGGCCGCATTGGAGCCACTGGCTGACGAGTTGGCACAGTACCGCTGGTTCCATGCCATGCGGGGGGGCCTTTTGCAGGATACCGGCAATCATCCGGCGGCCATCACGGCCTTTGAAACCGCGCTGTCTCTCGGTCCGACGGCACCAGAGCGCATAGCCGTCGAAGAAAAAATAGCGCTCAGCAAAAAAGAGTCGCCCGACCTGTAGGGATCGGGTGCGGTCGTGCGTCCTTGTATCAGACCCGCAGTGTGCGGGCACACACAAGGGAGACAACAGATGAGTATTCTTGACATGACGGCAATCGGCAACGCGGGCTGGATCGGGCACGCCGGGCCGGATCAGGACAAGGCCAAAGCCTTTTATCAAGATGTCCTGGGCTGGACGATCAACAACATGCCGATGCAGGACGGGTCCAGCTATTCGGCGGTTGCAGTGGGCGAAACGGCGATTGGCGGGTTCTCTCCCATGCCCGAGGATAGTGGCAGTTGGACGATCTTTTTCACCGTTGCCGACGTTGACAGCAGCGTCGCCACGGCGACGGAGAAAGGTGCCACCGTCCTGCAGCCACCCATGGATATGCCTGGGGTGGGCCGCATGGCGACACTAACCGATCCGCAGGGGGCACGTTTTGCCGTGATCACCTATGAAAGCATGATGGCTGAGACGCAGGAATAAGAGGTCCCCCAGATGGAACACACGCCACAAATCGCGCTGGTCGTTACGGCGATTTTCGTCCTGCTCAGCATCCCGATGGCGATCTTGGTCGGGGTGCACCGGGCCAAAACAGGCATCCTGCTGTTGCATGGTGACGATGACGCGCTGCTGCGCCTGATCCGGGCCCATGGCAACTTTGTCGAATATGTACCGCTCGCACTGCTGGCTCTGGCCGGTGCGGAAATTGCCGGAGCGGCGCCATGGCTGGTTGCGAGCTGCGGTGGGGTCCTCATCCTGGCGCGACTCATCCACTACTTTGGACTGCGGGCCTCGGCAGAGAGCAAAGGGCGCGCCATCGGGGCCGGACTGACAAACCTGCCAATGCTTGTGCTTGCCGTTGCCATCCTCTGGCACCTTCTTGTGGCCGCCTGATGCCCTTTGACGAGAGCCTCAACCAGCACATGCGCGACGCGCTCGCCGCGCATGTGGGCATCACCGAAAAGCGGATGATGGGTGGCCTCTGTTTCTTCCTCAACGGCAACATGCTGTGCGGTGCGCGTCGCCACAAAGACGGCGTCGGACGGTTCATGTTCCGCGTCGGGAAAGACAACGAAGCGGTGGCCTTGGCAGACCCGGCAGCCAGTGAAGTCATCCACGGCACACGCAAGCTGGGCGGCTTCATCCTGGTGGATGAGGCCGATTGCCCGGATCCGTCGATGCAGCGCTGGTTGCAGATGTGCCTTGCACATGCGGCAGCCCTGCCCGCGAAAGAATAAGGCATATCTCATGAGCACATTTGACAGTTACAGCCCGGACGCGCTGCACTTCCTGCGCGACCTGAAAGCGAACAACACCAAAGACTGGTTCGTTGCAAACAAGGTGACTTACGAACAACACATCAAGGAACCCACCAAGACCTTTGCGAATGACCTGGCCAGCGCGCTTGGCGATCTGACCGGCCAACCGCACGGCAGCAAGATTTTTCGGATTCATCGCGACATCCGCTTTTCAAAGGACAAGACGCCGTACAACGCGCATATCCACATCGCCTTGCGACCGGAAAGTGCAGTAGCGCAGCCGCCCATGTGGTTCTTCGGCCTTTCGCCCGAAAAACCGACGCTTGGTTGCGGCGTGTTTCAATACGAAAAAGAAGCACTCGCCACCTTCCGCACCGCAATGGCAGGCCCTCAAGGGGCAGAGAAGGATATTGAAAACACCGCCTTGAGCACGTTCCCCAATTCACCGGCTGTGCGTCGGGGCGCATAACTGATTTCAACTTACCAAGACGCCCCACTGCTGCCGTTCACTTGGCGAGCAGAATGCTGTGGTGCGGTCTGCGATCATTTCGATGATCAGCGCGGAACCAGCATACTGGCCACTGACATATCGTCATTCCGGCGAACAGCGAGGGTGAGCCGGTCAAGGTTCTGGGCGTTTGCCTGGACCAGGATTTCCGGCAGCGAGGTGCGTTTATTGAATGGTGTTTCCGATCTCAAATCGCCGACCAGGATGTCACCGACTTCAAATTCGCTGCCCGCGGACACGTCTGTCACAACCGTGGACCACGCGCCGTCGATCATGCGGGCTTCGAAAGCTGTGCCGTCGAGGAGCGAGGTCTTGTGGATCACAGCCGCCGAAACCAATTCAACCGCGGCCTCGTTCTGGGAAGCGCCAGCCAGAATGGACAACTGCATCGTGCCACCCTCGGGAGCCTGCATCATCTGATGTAGCGCAGAGTCGATCTCTGAATTGGCCTCCAACGACATGCCGTTGATTGCATATACCGTGTCGGTCGCGACTGGCAGGACGCCGGTCAAATCAACGGACCAGGCCGACGTGACTTGAGGCAAGTCAAAACTCTCGACCAGAAAGTCTGGTGCTGCTTCAGGCGTGTCTGCCAGCGGTTCTAACACCAGTTCGGCTTCGACCGTTGCCTCATCTTGCTCAAGGCTGAGGCCAGCGGATACAATTTCGTCCTCGGCGGCGCTGTCGGCAAGTGCCGGGTCAATATCCTCGGCAAGGGCCGGATTCAGAATGCTGGCCAGCGAAAATTCCGGTGCCGGCACATTCTCCGCTGCCACAACATCGGATGCCACATCCGTTTCTACGAGCGATGCGGTTGCGATCGCGTCGGAGAGTATTGCTTCGGGGGCATCCTGTGCCGTGGTCTCGGCTTCGGGTTCTGTCGCCGCCGCCGGAATATTCAGGAGTGCACTGAGATCCGCAGCAGGCGTCGCTCTCTCGGACGGACCAGATACAACAGCATCTGTTGGAAGTGCGAGGGCCGCAGTCTGGACTTGCTCATCAAGAACAAGAGCCGCGCTTTGGTCTGGCTCTGAAAGAGCAAGAGCCGCAGTTTGGGTCGGCTCAGCAGCAGTGAATGCCGCTGTGGTCTCGTTAGTTGTCGGGGCGGTGTCATTGCTTTGCAGGATATAGACGGCACCGATGATCGGAATGACGAGTGCAATACCGCCCAACAACCGTGCTTTGGTTTTGTTCGTCGTGTCGGACACTGGCTTGGACGCCAGTATGTTGCCGTCTTTCGATTTTGCAGGTGCCTTGACCCCTCCGGAGGGACCCGTGCCCTGCAGGAGTTCGCGCCATTGATCTGCAGATGCGATACGGTCATTGGGCAGGATCGCCATGGCGGTATCAATCGCCCGCAGGAACGGATCGGAATATTCCGACATCCGTCCAGCGACGGGCACGTAAGGATCACCTTCACCGGCTGCAACGGCCGCAAGGCGCGTTTGCGAACCGGCGGGAAGGTCGCCAGTGATCAGATGATAAAAGGTCGCCGCCAAGGCATATAGATCGCTGAACGCGCCCTGAGCGGCACCCGAGACGTAGAATTCCTGCGGACTGTATCCGTCCTTGATGACACGCAATTCGGAGAGCTGTCGGCTTTCCAGCCCAAAATCTTCGCGTGCGGCGCCAAAATCGATCAGGATCGGCTCCAAATCCGATGTCAGCATGATGTTGTCGGGCGAAATATCGCGGTGCAACATGCCCCGATCATGGATTGCGCCAACAGCACCCAGCACCTTGGTGAGGATCACCTCGATCTGTTCCGGTTCCGGGCGGTCCTGCTTTCCTTCGATCACTTCCAGAAGGTCAGAGCCATCAATGTAATCAAGCGCCATATAGGCGGTTTCGTTTTCTTCAAAGACCTGATGCACGCCCACGATATTGGGGTGTTTGACCTTGGCCAGGCTGTGCGCCTCGTCAACGAATTTGCTCACGATGGAGGTGAATCCCTTGACGTGCGAACTGCTGCGCGCCCGGACGGATGTGGCGGACCGGCGGCAGAATGTGCCGGGGAAACACTCTTTGATGATGACCTTACGATTCAGCGAATTTCGCGCAAGGTAAGTGATGCCAAATCCGCCCGCTTGAAGGAAAGAGTCGATCGTATACTGCCCCTGCATCAATTTGTGGCCAGGCGCCAGTTCGTCGCTCGTTGCGCCATCGAAATCAGGTTCTATTGCTTTGGGATGCCCCATACCGAAAATCCACCGTATTTACACACATAATTCACCGCTTATTGAATTGAATAAAATTGTCCGGAACGTGGCATCTTTCTGATCTAATTGAGATTTTTGCTGATGGATCACACGCATTCCGAGCTTTCCGACAACTCATGCGCGATCTTGGCGGACTGTTGTGCGCCGCCAATATACTTCTTTGAAAAACCGTCAGTTTTTTTCTCAAACTGGACATAAATTTGCCTAAAATTTCAGCGATCCGGTAATCAGAACTATTGAGAAAGAGTAGAAAAATGATCAAACAAGTACTTGGAATCGCTGTATTAGCTGGCATTATCGCCGGACCTGCAGCCGCACAACAGGCATCATCAGGTGTGTCTCCGTATGTCATGAACACACTGTTCGTCGTCTTCTGCGGCGTTCTGGTTATGTGGATGGCCGCGGGCTTTGCGATGCTCGAAGTGGGCTACGTACAAACCAAAAGCGTCGTCGCACAATGCGCCAAGAATATTGGCCTATTCGCGATTGCTTCCACGGCCTTCATCCTGACGGGTTACGGCATTATGTTTCCGAACGGCGCATGGATCCTTCCCGGTGTCCTGGGATATGACGGGGTCATCGAAATCACGGATGTCGTAGACTATGGCAGCGACTTCGTCGGACGCGGGCACGCTGGTGCCGCTGACATCTTTTTCCAGTCGATGTTCTGTGTGGCGATTGCCTCAATCGTATCCGGGACAGTTGCGGAACGTATGAAACTGGCGCCATTCTTCATTTTCACGGCGATCTTCACAGCCGTTATCTATCCCATTCAGGCCTCGTGGACCTGGGGTGGAGGTTTCCTTGCATCTGACTTTGGTTTCAAGGACCTGGCAGGCAGCACCGTCATTCACGTCGTCGGAGGCACAGCAGCACTGATTGGTGCGCTTGTCGTCGGGTCGCGGACAGGCCGGTTTGTTGATGGCAAGACCGTTCCTCTTGGCAACGCGTCAATGCCGCTGGCAACCATTGGCACATTGATCCTGTGGATGGGTTGGTATGGATTCAACGCAGGCTCCTACCTCAGCTTCTCGTCGGATGCAGACGCAACGAACGTGGCGCGCATTTTCCTCAATACGAACATGGCGGCTGCTGGCGGGGTTATCGCTGCGGCGTTCATCTCCTACTTCAAAGAGAACCGCTTTGATCTGTCGTTCATGCTGAATGGCGCGCTGGGTGGTCTGGTCGCAATCACGGCGGAACCTTTGTTCCCGACACCGCTGATGGCGTTCTCGATCGGTGTTGGCGCGGGTCTCATCCTGTTCTTTGCGATCCAGCTTCTGGAAGACCTGAAGATCGACGATGTTGTGGGTGCCATTCCGGTTCACCTGTTCTGCGGTGTGTGGGGCACAATTGCCGTCGCATTCACCAATGCGGACGCTACCATCTTTGGCCAACTCGTCTCCGTTGCGATTGTCATGGCCTATGTGGCGGTCGCATCAGGTTTCGTCTGGTACGTGCTGCACAAGTCCATCGGCTTGCGCGTGACATCCGACGCCGAGGATGTCGGGATTGATCAAAGTAGCCTGGTGCTCAACACCTGATCTTTGGATCTCGACGTCACTGACGTTCTTAGCCAAGGCAATCCGAAACGGACTTGCCTTGGCCACAGAGGCAGACGGAAATCTGTCAAATCCAGAATGAGGGAATGCGCCGCGCAGGTCGCGGCTGGTGTTTCCCGGAGTGAAGACGATGAAAAAGATTATGAGTGGCTTCGCGGTCTCGTTGGCGATTATGTCCTCAAGCAGCAGCGCCGAAGTCTTGTTGACCGTAGATGGAAGAGAATACACGCTGACGGCCCTGATGGAGAATTGCCAGACTCTGGTGAAAGATCCAGCAAAACAGATTGCCTGTTTCAACGCTGTATCGACCTTGCTGGAACAACAGACAAGTCAGGCAGAACCAGAAACGCCCACTGACGCGCCAGCCGCTTTGGAAGCATTGCGCACTGTGGCTCAGTACGAGGGTGACGATTCAGGCCTGATCATTCGAGGGACAGATTGTAACGCTCAGATTCTCTACTATGCGAATTACTTTCACATCAGCCGGCGCAATGTGTCTTCGATCGACCTGTTCAGCACCCGGTTCGATGCATCCAAGGTGGACCATGATAAAATCAGCCGCGCTGCGGGCGGCCAGGCCCTTGTGTCCAAAGGTGCGATGCACTCAGGCGCGATTGCCGCATCAATCGGCGGACAGGCCATGGATTCGGCTCAGTATGGAATTGCGCCCAAATCTGCGCGGATGACGGTTGCTGACTACGCAGTCGAGATGGCTGAGCAGCTGACGGCAACCGAAAGCAGCGAATTTGATTTCGTGCTGGTTCACCCGGCAAAACAGCAATCGAGCACTCAAATTTGGAACGCCTTCGATGCCTACCTCGCGGCATGCCAAGGGTAGCTTCGCTCAACCGGCGTAGGCGCTTGCCGGTCCAAATGTGAGTGTTTGAAGGAGAGATGTGAAATGTTCGTAGCTAATGATCGGTGAGCACTGAGGAAGGACGTGCCCTTTCGACTGGGCCGGTTCATCGAGTGCCCGGTACAAATCAGAAATTCCCGCGACGGGCCCATTGCCGACCTCGGATACAGCGGGCATCCGGGGGGTCACGCCCCTCTCCACGGGGACGGCCCATAGCCGTCAAACTGCTGGTGTCATTGTTCTGCATTTTTTCATTGGAGAATGTATGCTTCGCGGAACAACCAATCGATTAATCAAAAACGATGACCGCTTCGATCAAGGTGACAATCCGGTTGTCTCAAAACCGACCAAGCCGTGGTTTTGTCAGCAAACGAAAGCGAATGGAACTCTAAAACCCGGCCGCAGTGGGGAGCAGGTCAGGAGTTGTGCCGTCGTGAACCTGGCGCTTACTTCTCCGCCAAACCGTCGCAAAATCAAACAGAATGATGAGCCAGATCCTCTCTTAGCTCTGGCCGCCATCTGTTCCAATACCCCTGACGACGGACACGCTATGTCTTGTATTATCGCTTGGTCACACTGACCGGGCGTGGCGAGAAATCTCGACGAGCTTTCGTTTTATTAGCCAAATGACACAGACGGGCACTAGTATCGCATGCAAAATTAAATCGAAGAAATTAGTGCTCAAATAACCAAAGGTCCATGTGATTTGAGCAGCAAGGAGCGTCGCCAGAATGAAAAAATGCCGCCGCCAAAGTGTCCAGAGTATGCCAACTAAGGTCACAACTGCCGGAGCGAGAGGGCCATAGCCCATCCGATAAGGATCGACGGTAAACACTCCGATGGAGGCTGCAATAAAAAGAGTGGAAACGATCAGCACCAAAATGACGTCTAGGGTGTGAAATGGCGCGATCTCAATCCACGTACGCCCAAGCACGTCGCGTAAGGCCAATGCCGGAAGAAGAAAACCAAATGGTGCGAGGATTGCCACCATGAGCGGCATAACACTGGGCAATACGAGGCTGGCGACTGCAACGACTACCCCTAGCCCAAGCGCTACTTTAAGCTGCGAAACAGTCAGAGCCACCCGGAAACCGATCCAGAAAGCGATGATCAACCAGGCCAAAAGGTCAAAGTTCATTGAGCATCAACCCATGCGTTATTGAGTACATGGGCCCGGATCCCCTTTTTACTTCCGAACGAGTATACTAACAAAAGCGATCCATCAGGCAGTTG
Organism: uncultured Tateyamaria sp.; assembly: GCF_947503045.1. Lineage (GTDB taxonomy): Bacteria > Pseudomonadota > Alphaproteobacteria > Rhodobacterales > Rhodobacteraceae > Tateyamaria. The sequence continues at coordinate 60,190 of NZ_CANNCF010000005.1, read as the reverse complement.
CGCGAAATCCGGATAGCGCACTTCACCTTCGCCGTTTTCAAGCACCGCAATACGCTCCCACTCATGCCCGTCATCAGCAGAGATAGCGAGCGTCAGCGTGTGATTATGGGTAGGATCATCGTTGAAAGCCATCAAGACGCGGCCATCATTCAGCCGGGTTGCAGCGACCGGCGAATTTGGATTTGGCAACCCAAGTAGTTTTGGCGCACCCCAACTTTGTCCGCCATCCTCGGTCCAAGACGCGATTAACCTGTCTGAATCCTTGTCATAGTTACGCGATAGCGCCACGGCCTTTTTAGGCCCCAGCACTACGACTTCCGGTTGAATTGCAAAGCGACCTTGCGTAATGCGACGTTTGTCGACCACGTTTCCCGCTTGATCTAGCCGTACAAGTTCTCCAAAGGCATTCCCCATCTCGAAGTAAGCCGGGATGGCAACGCTGCCATCCACGTAGCGCAGAGTTGAATTCCGGACCAGATATGAGCGGTTTAACATCGGTGAAAGCCGCAGCTTACGAACCGTTGAGACTTCATCACCCACAAACTCTACCCGCGCGATGGAGGCCGCAGCCCAACCACCCACGGACACCACGGTTGCAAGCGCCGCTTTCTCCCCCTCAGCGAATTGTATCGTGTTTCCGAGCGACCATATTTCCTGTGACGGTTGTGTCGCTCTCACCAAATCGTGGCGATCAAAGAACTCACTGACATCTTCTGCCTTCCAGTCACTCTGGCCGTCCTTAAGAGTGATATCCACACTCTTGATCACGACATCTTCGTGACTTTCCCGTGTGCCTTCGAACCACACAACCTGCACACGATCCTCAAAAGTTCTAATGGCAGGCGCATGTGCCGAGGCTGGGCTAGACTCGTAGTCGAACACTGTCATGAATAGTGGGTCACCGCCTGTGGCGGGTGATTCTACCACAGCAAATTCCCAGGAGAGGGGCTCTTCAGTGGTTAAAACGTATGCCGTCAGTATGATGGATAGTGAACAAGCTGTGAGCGCTTGAAAACGAAAGCCCTTCATTACCCCCGCCGTCGCTTAATGTTCTGCGCGCTCGTCACAAGAAGCAGCGCAAAGGCGCCTAAACAGACCTCGTTCAGTTCTCCGCGTTTCGACGAAGGAATCTGATCGATAACTATCGCGAAGGTCAACATTGCAATGCCATGGTGAATTTTGGGCACTGGAAAATAAAGGCTGGAGACCAATCGATGTACACGCTTTCGCCGCGAATAAAGGACAGGCAAGATTAGATAGAAAACCACAAGAAATAGACCAAGTATCTTGCCAAAGACCAATTTGTTCAGGTTAACACCCCGCACCTCGAGGTTGTGTAGATTTGTTTCACTCTGACGATTATTTTCTAAGAAGAATTCTCCGGTTTCTATGCCGAAGATTCTCTGACCCCAAGATATTTCTTCCCCAGACACAAAAATCAGCGCTACTATCATGAGAACGCTGAAAACTGAAAAACAACGCGGATGCGTTTCACGTTCCCGAAGAAAGCGGATTGCCAATATGATTGCCGCCGAAAACAACATAATCGCTGTAGACGTCTCTAATATTCCATCCTCAGGCACGTAAGTGTTGCGGAAGAATTCTTCATCGGAGAACGCCAAATAAAACCCAATAGCAATGATCGCTGCTAAAAATACATAGATCGTAACTTCGATCCAGGTGAGAATGTTTCGCGTCCCTTGGTCCATATCTGCCCTTACTAGTCTACATGTGTATAGATAACACATCGATCCGGATTCATTGAAAAATATGCGCCTGATCGTGTGGTCCTGCTCAGAGTCAAGCTTATCCTAAGTGCGCTGTGCTTGGTACACCAAAAGTGGCTTCAGGTGCCTGACGTCAGACATTTTGGTGCACCGGAGGGGAACCGCCTAGCACTTTGTTCTGCGCCGGAGCTTCTTGAAGAGTTAAAGGATTGATCCTTAGTTTTCAGGTCTGAGCCGAAAGTTATCCACAGGCTAGCGCCTTTGCCGAGGCGGCTGTGGGTGACGATGATCCTGTCGGCAATGCGCCCGACTTGCTGCCCGCACCAGAGGTGTCGCTGTGAGCTGTGCAACGCCCGAGTCTACTGGCAAGCTGGCGGCACAATTCAAAGTATCGCGAAGCAATCACGTAAAACAAAGCCGAAACAGTCACACCTTACTTTTCGCACGATGCCGGAAGAACGTACCAACCTGAACCACCCGATGGGGCAAGCTAAGGACGCATCGATGAAATGATGGTGCCATTTTAACCAGCCAAGGCTGCGGTGATCGCCTATTTTTTGCCAGTATTGCGAACGGGATTTGTCCGATTACAATCGGGTTTAGTTTGGGGTCCTCGGCCACCGTCTTTCTTGGCACAGGTGCAGATTATGGCAGCTAAAACCGAAGATCACGGCCATCTTTAGGGTATCACTCAAGGCTTTTTGTCTTCCGGCTTCTGCTTCACCAGTTGCCCAACTTTTAGTTGAACTTTGCTTTGTCGTCGTCCGTCTCAAGTTCGCGTGGCGTTGCGGGACCTTCAGCCTTTCGCGTCGCCAAATGCGTTCGACCCGCTCGTGGTTCACAAACCACCCCGCTTTGTTCAGCAAACCCGTAACCATGCGATAGCCGTAGCGACAAGCTTCGGGACGCTGGCGACTACGTGCGGCGGGTGGATCGAGCAGATCCTGTCGCGGTTCGGCGCAGCGGCTCTTGCGGGTTTCCGCACGTCATTGTGCTGGAAGGTGCAGCCTGCATTCCAAAGAGAAGCTTGGCGGACGACCTGCGATGGCCTAGCGTTGCTGGCGGAGGAGTCTTGATGAGTGATCGTGACGCCATCAAACTGGAGCACTATCTGGCGATTTCGCGTGCCATCGGCGGAGAACTCGATTTTCAAAACGTGTTGAATCGGATCGCGGGCGCGGTGAAATCCACGCTGCTCGATTACGATCACATGGACGTCGCTGTTATATTGCCAAGCGACAAATCCATGCACGTCGCCATCGAAACCGGTGTGAAAACCTTTTGGGGACGAGATGGAAAACATCAGGAAAACAAGTTTTCACCGATCCGCCAAATGCTGTCAGGTGAGGTGGATCTCCTGACGACGAGCGATGCATGGGAAGACCCCAGGTTTCACTTCGAAGGCTCGTTCGATGAACCGATTTTTGCAGCCAACCTTCACAGCCGAATTCATGTGGCGCTGAACGTGCATAGCGAGGTTTTGGGCGCGCTCAACATCTCGTCGCACAAGAAAAACGCATATAGCGAGAACGACGTCGAAGTGGCGCGCAATATTGCTGATCTGATCTCGCCCTACATTTACGCCCTGTCGATGGGTGAACAGGCGCGCGTGTCGGCTTTGGCAGAAGGCGCCGCACGCGGTCGGGAACAATCCCTGCGGCTGGGCGCGCAGAAACTGACCGAAGCGATGGAGGCTGAACGCCAGCGTTTGGGGATGGAACTTCATGATCAGACATTGGCAGATCTGTCGGCGATTTATCGAAGGGTGGAGCGGCTCGCCGAGGTCCCACAACCGGAAGGACGCGAGCTGCGTCATGTGTCTGATACAATTTCGCGCAGCATGGCCGAATTGCGCGGCATCATCGAAAACGCCAAGCCCGGTGTTCTTGATCTTTTTGGACTGACCCAAGCCATCGAGGCTCAGCTCATCCGGTCGACCCAAGGGCTTGATCGCCAGATTGCCACTTCGATCACGGACAGCACAAACAACGCAATGGATCGTGGTGCATATCGAATTCGTCTGGCCGTGTTCCGCATCGTGCAAGAGGCGGTAACCAACGCCGTCAAGCATTCGGGGTGCGGGGCGATCAGCGTGGCGTTGTCACAAGAAAACGACGCAATCCGGGTCGAGGTGTCCAACGATGGGGTCGAACCCGCCGAAGGGTGGCGTCGTTCGCCGCGTGGCGTGAACAACATCAAAGTGCGTGCGGATTTGATCGGGGCGACGGTGGCCTTTGTGCGGAACCCATGCGGCACAGGCAGCAAGACCATCCTGACTGTCCCATTGGCCGAGCTTGAAGAACAAGGCGAGCCTGATGCGGATGAAGGGCCTACTTTCCAAGGCTTGGAGACTGCTTTTGGTGCACAGCTTCATACTGAGGACGTTTAAGTGAATATTCTGATTGCCGAGGATGACCCTTTTCATCGATCATTTCTGTCAAGCACAGTGCGCAGCGCTTTGCCCAATTGCGATACACTGCACGAGGCACGCGACGGTAGTGAGGCGATCTCGCTGGCGCTGGAACACGAGATCGACGGGGTGGTGATGGATCTGCAGATGCCCAATGTCAGCGGCATCGCAGCAGCCTCGTCAATCTGGTCGAAACGCCCAGATATGCGCATTCTTTTCTGGTCGAACTATTCTGACGAAGCGTATGTGCGCGGCATCTCCAAGATCGTACCCAAGGAGGCGGTCTACGGCTACCTGCTCAAGACCGCATCAGAGCACCGGCTTGAACTGGCCGTGCGCGGCGTGTTTGAGGAAGACCAATGCATCATCGACCGCGAGATCAGAGGCGTGCAGCAGCGCAGCGAAGATCTTCACGAAGGTCTTTCAAACACCGAGTTCGAAGTGCTCATCGATATCGCCCTTGGCATGACCGACAAATCCATCGCCATGCGCCGCTCTATATCGACCCGGTCAGTCCAAAGCCGCCTGAAGCAGCTCTATGAAAAACTGGGCATCGATCCGGGAAACGCGCAAACCAATCCGTTCAACTCGCGCACGCGCGCTGTGGCCATCGCATTGTCGCGCGGCCTGTTGAACCTCGAAGGCATGTCCGTGGCGGATGCCGAAATGCGCACGTGGCTGGATCAGCAGCATAATGCAGAAGGCCAAACAGATGCGGGAACCCGCATGAAGCGCTGTTAAGACACGCAGCCCTAGCGTCGCTAAGGCAGGTTCCGCAACGACAACGCAGCCATAAACTGACGCATAATAAGAACAAGAAAGGGTGGTTCACAAGAAAATCAGCCGTTCAACCAAAACTGACTTGAATTGGGAGGAAGAAATGAAAGCTTCAACACTGGGTACAATTTGCCTGACGGTCGCTGCTGGTTTGATGAGCACATCTGCCATCGCCGACACGTCAGACAAGCGCATCGCATTGTCCAACAATTATGCGGGCAATTCGTGGCGTCAGGCGATGCTGACAAGCTGGGAAAAAGTCGGAGGTTCAGCCGTTTCAGATGGCACCGTCGCAGCCGCGGACGCATTCACCACAGCTGAAAACCAGGTGACCGAACAAGCCGCACAAATCCAAAACCTGATACTACAAGGCTATGATGCCATCGTCATCAACGCCGCGTCTCCCGAAGGGTTGAACGGCGCTGTAAAAGAGGCGTGCGACGCTGGCGTCGTTGTCGTTTCCTTTGACGGCATCGTGACAGAGCCGTGCGCCTACCGGATTGCAGTTGATTTCAAAAACATGGGCAAAGTACAGGTCGAATATCTTGCAGGCCGCATCGACGGCGGCGATCTTCTGGAAATTCGAGGTCTTGCTGGCGTGTTCGTCGATGACGAGATTTCCGCAGGCATTCATGAAGGTGTCGCCGAAAACGCGCAATTCAAAATCCAAGGCTCCGTGCATGGCGATTGGGCGCAAGACGTAGCTCAAAAAGCTGTGGCTGGCATCTTGCCAAGCCTGCCCGAGATCAAGGCCGTGGTTACCCAAGGCGGTGACGGATATGGCGCAGCACAGGCCTTTAAGGCAGCGGGTCGTCCAACACCGATCATCGTGATGGGCAACCGCCATGACGAGCTGACCTGGTGGAAAGAGCAAAAAGACGCAAACGGCTATGAGACAATGTCAGTCTCGATTGCGCCCGGTGTGTCGACCCTTGCGTTCTGGGTGGCTCAGCAAGTGCTTGACGGCAAAGAAGTGCCACAAGACTTGTCGGTGCCATTTCTGACCATCACACAAGATACACTTGAGGTCAGTCTGTCCAACACGCAGGCTGGTGGTGTCGCAAATGTCGAGTACTCTCTGGATGACGCGAAAGCGGTTATCTCGGGTAACTGATCCTCCCTGGGCTTTTGAACCGCATGAACTTAGTGAATTGAGAACAACATGCGGGACAAAGCCTTGGTTTCGATGAGCGGCGTCGAAAAAAGTTTCGGCGCCGCTCGCGCTTTGACAGGTGTTGATCTGGAAGTGGCGCGCGGGGCCTGTGTTGGTCTGGTTGGCCACAATGGTGCAGGCAAATCTACCTTGATGAACGTGCTTTCGGGCGTGATCAAAGCCGACGCAGGGCATGTCTCAATCGGCGGCGAACCCTTGGACGCCAGCTATGACACAGCGCGCGCGGCAAGCCTTGGCGTGCGCACCGTCTTTCAGGAACTCTCACTGTGTCCGAACCTGACAGTGGCAGAAAACCTGCGCATTTCTCACCCGTCGATCAAAGGTTTTGGCTGGCGCAAATCCGCACGCAATGTCATCGCAGATCAGCTTGACCAGATGTTTCCCGGCCATGGAATTTCGGCCGATGCCGAAGTGGGCAGCCTGTCGATTGCGCAGCGTCAAATCGTCGAAATCGCCCGGGCCTTTTCCAAAGTTGAAAGCAGTATTGAACTTGTCATTCTTGACGAGCCGACGTCCTCGCTTGATCAGAACACAGCCGCGCAACTGGTGGCCTTTGTGCGCAGTTTCGTGGCGGATGGTGGCAGCGTCATTTTGATCTCGCATCTGCTGGGCGAAATTCTCGAAGCCTCTGACCAGATCGTCGTGATGAAAGATGGACGTACTGTCGCGGTTGACGCGGCAAGCAATTTTGATCGCGACAGGCTGGTGCGCGACATGGGCGATGTACTGACTGAAACCAGCAAATTCGGCGGCCGCGCCTCAACAAAACAAAATGCGCCAGCGGTGATTTCCGGAGGAGAGCTCACGGTCTATCCTGGCGAAATCATCGGGTTCGCAGGCCTCAGCGGGCACGGTCAAACCGACACGCTGGTACGCATTTTTGAGGCATCCCAAGGCGCACGCAACACGCTAAGTGTGAGCGAACCTGCGGTTTTCGTCGCGGGCGACAGACAGACCGACGGCGTCTTCCCGCTTTGGTCAATCTCGCAAAACATCTTCGTCAGCTCTCTGGAACGCCTGACCAAAGGGCTCGCCATCAACTTCGCGCAAGCCGAAGATGAAGCCCAGCAGTGGCAAAAAACGCTGTCGATCCGCACGCCGGATATGAAAAACAACATCCTGTCACTCTCTGGCGGCAACCAGCAAAAGGCACTTTTCGCCCGTGCACTTGGCGCCAAGGCCCCGATCATCCTGATGGACGACCCGATGCGCGGTGTGGATGTGGGAACCAAGCAAGATGTCTATGAAATCCTGTCGCAAGAGGCTGAAAAAGGGCGCGCCTTGGTTTGGTACACAACCGAAACTGACGAGCTGAAACACTGCGACCGCGTGTATGTATTCCGCGAAGGAAAAATCATGGCTGAACTCTCGGGCGATGATCTGACCGAGGCGAACATCCTGAGCAATTCCTTTGATAAAGAAGACGCATAAGGTGCAACGTTTTCTAACCCCCAATGCCCTACGTACGCTTTTGCCGGTTCTCTCCCTGGCAGCCCTGCTTGGCGCAATCTTTTATCTTCAACCGCGCACGATGAGCTATTTCGGCCTGAACCTTCTGCTCAATCTGGCCGTTCCCATTGCGCTGGCCACAATCGCGCAGATGTTCATTCTATGCGTGAACGATCTTGATCTGTCGCTGGGCGCCTTTATCTCGCTGACCGCCTGTATCACGGCAACTTGGCTGTTCGACACACCCTTTCTGGGCATCCTCGCACTGTTGGCCTGCATTGCGGCCTATGGCGTGATGGGCGCACTGATCCACCTGCGGAACCTGCCGTCCATTGTGGTGACTCTGGGCATGTCTTTTGTCTGGACCGGCATTGCCGTCTTGATCCTGCCGACACCGGGCGGGTCGGCACCCGACTGGATCAGAACGTTGATGACGCTGAAACCCGCCTTTGTCCCGTTCCCGATCATCGCCTCGGTCGTCATTGCGCTTGTGGTGCATATCGGCCTGATGCGCTCGGCCACAGGGGCGGTGCTGCGCGGTGCGGGCGGCAATCCGAAATCCGTTGAACGTGCAGGATGGTCGCTGTTGCGGGTGAAAGTGACAATGTTCTCCCTCGCTGGTCTGTTCGGCGTGCTCTCTGGCATGGCGCTTGTCGGGCTCACGACCTCGGCAGATGCCAACATTGCGCTGCGCTACACACTCCTTTCGATCGCCGGTGGCATCTTGGGCGGCGGCGAATTTGTCGGTGGCCGCGTCTCTCCTATCGGAGCGGTCATCGGCGCGATCACCCTTGCATTGGCGGGTTCTTTCCTAAGCTTCCTGCGACTCAACCCGGATTGGCAAATCGGGGCGCAAGGCGCGATCCTGATTTTGGTGTTGGCGCTAAGGCTGCTGATCAGCGCAAGAGAGAACCGGTCATGACCGCGCTGATACAAAAGCCGTGGATCTGGGCGTGGATTGGCGCTGTTTCCATGTGGTTGATCATCACCATCGTCACAGACATCGGTGCAGGAGCCGAAGTGATGTCTGCTGCTGCCTCCTTCGGAACCTTTTTTGTCATCGTCGCCATCGGACAGATGTTCGTGATAACCTTGGGGCCGGGCAATGTTGATTTGTCCATTCCCGCCTGCATGACGCTGTCCGCGACTCTGGCCATGAAGTTCATGAACGGGGATCCGTCTCTTTTGCTGCCAGGGCTGCTGATCTCCTTGGGCGTTGGTCTGGTGATTGGCACGCTGAACTTCCTGCTCATCCTGTTTTTGCGTATTCCACCGATCATCGCCACGCTGTCAGCGTCGTTTCTTTATCAATCAACAGCCATCTGGTCGAACCGGGGATTGCGCGTCAAACCGCCTGAGCTTTTGGGCGACTTCGCGGTTGCAAAGGTGTTCGGGGTGCCCTTCCTGACACTCGCCGCACTGGTTTTGACGGTCGCGATGGCATTCCTGTTGCACCGCACCCGGTTCGGCCTGTCGGTCTTGTCGATCGGGCAAAACCAAAAAGCCGCGAAACTGGCCGGAGTCCGGGTCGAGCGTGTGCGCTTTGTCACCTATGTCATGTGCGCCGTGCTGGCCGCAATTTGCGGGTTCTTCCTTGCAGGTTTCTCCGGTGGCGCGGCGCTGAACATGGGCGAGCAATACCTTCTGATGTCCATCGCCGTCGTCGTCATCGGTGGAACATCCGTGGCTGGCGGTTTTGCCAACCTGACCGGTCTTTGGGGCGCGTCACTGTTCATGTTCCTGCTGGTGTCGATGCTCAACACCTTCGGTTTGTCCGCTGGCTTCCGCCTGATCTTCACAGGCGCTATTATTGTTGCGGTGATCGTGATTTCGGGCCGGAAAACTTAGAGCGTACGCGTCCTAGAGGCCCTTCAATCGAACATTGGGAAGACCGTGGCCGGTGGTTGAATGTCGTGGCAGAACTATATCTTGTCAGGCGGGAATATGCTGGCTTTTCTGTCTATCCAGATGGAAAGACTGAATCCCGCAAGCAGGCCAAGCCCGATCATCAGTGACGAATAGCACAGCGGTCGGCCGGTTTCGGAACGCGGACAGGTGGGTATGCCAGCCAGTTCAAGACTGGTGCCTGCCAGCGCCAGGCCGACGACCGGTGCCGCCCCGACAAAGAAGAGCCATTTGAGGCCCCGCCACCCGATACTGACCGCCGCGCCCATCGCCGCATAGGATATGGAGACCACATGGCAGGCCGGTATCGGTCCCAGCATCGGGCAGGCATTCCCGGTTTGTATCTGCGTCAGCGAAATCGGGACAATCCTGCCCAGCACCACGAGGCAGGCAAGCAGTACAGCTGCGCGCAACAGGCGGCTGATCCAGATCACAGGCCCGGATTTTCAAAGGCTAGGGTTTCATCCCGGAAGCTGCCGCGCTGTGTTTCGGTTGCACCTCCGAGATAACGCACCACCACGGATGTGGCTTGTTGCTGGCCCAGTCCTGCGATGATCACCCGGCTGCTGTCAGAGGCCAGCCCTTCGCCTGAGACATAGGGTTTGTGCAAAACTGTGCCGTCCTCCAGCGTGATCTCCACCATTGCACCAATGCTGTCAACGTCTTGCGGCAACACTATCTTCAGATAGCCATTGGCCGTGTCGCCCTGGCTGAGAAATGCCTGCGATTTGCCCGCGATGTTGATATGCACCACGTCGGGGCGTCCGTCGCCGTTGAAATCGGCGGTCAGCGGCGAAATGGAGTATTGTCGGTTCACGACCCCGTTCATCGCTCCTATTTCGGCCATTTCACCAGAGGCGGTCTGGACCAACATGCGCCCGGGCAGGCGCAGCCAGCCGATCTTGTGGAAAGGGGCAGAGACGAAGTTCTGCGATACAATCAGGTCCTCGCGCCCATCGAGATTGAGGTCTTCGTGGCTCATTCCCCACGCGAATTCGTAATCCGCGATCTTCAAGGCCTCGGCTTGATCGGTGAACCCGCCCTTGCCATCTGCCACGAAAGCAATCCACTTGCGATGCAACGGCTGGTCCTCGCGCAAATCGCCGCGCACCATAAAGGTCGGCGGTGTCGATCCGATGTTTGAAAAGCTGTAGTCGGTCAACCCGTCGTTGTTGAGGTCGGCAATGCCAATGCCCATCGGGTAGGATGGCAGATCCGAATTCGGATTGGCCACGTTCGTGAAATTGCCTGTGCCGTCATTGAGGTAGGTGCGGACATGGCCCGTGTCATGGGCCACGATCAGATCCAGATCACCGTCCCCTTCAAAATCACCGAAAGCGGCCTGAAAGGTGTTGTGCAGATATTGCAATCCGCGCGCTTTGGTTTCGTTGGAAAAGCTGTTGTCGCCGTTGTTGATGAACAGCTCCGACGTGCCGCCATAGCCCTCTTTATTGAATATGTTCAGACCTTCGATCAATTCGTTCCGGATGTAGCCAGAGATATACATGTCGAAGTGGCCATCACCATTCACATCCGCAACAGCTATCGACAAACCTGTGGTCTTGTCGTTCATCTCGGCATCTAGTTTCTGTGCGGTGAAAGTCCCGCCGGTATTGGTGTAGAGCCAGATGCCCTCGGGATGAGTGACCAACATGTCGGGTTGACTGTCTTTGTTGTGATCAATCACGAGTGCGCCAAGCGCCGTGCCGTCCGCCTGTTTGGACAGACCCGCCTGATCCGGGACCTCTGCGAAACTTCCATTCTCGAATTTGAAAACGCCGTTTTCCTGTTGATAGCCGCCGCCAATGAACAGCTCTTCGGTGCCATCTCCATCGATGTCGATTGCCGCGCTCCCGGTAATGGGCAGCGATGTTGCATCCGCGTGTTGTTGGTCGAACGGCACCTCGACCTGTGTGAATTCGGGCACCACTGTGTCGCCCAGATCAACGTCATAATCCACGCGCCTGTCGTTTATCGTATAGGCAGCCATGGCGATCATCATCATCAGGATCAGGGCCATCATGACGCGGGGGATGTATTTCAATTTACCAAGCACGTTTCAGCTCTTTTCGTTCAGTTTCAATGCGTAGATGAGCGATGCCGCGAACAAGGCAAAATAGGCGACGTTCAGCGCAATCGGCATGATGAACTTCCCGACCGCAGGGGCGGTGAAGAAGATCGCGAAGGCAAGGATGATCAGAAAGATCGGATTGAGCAGCGCCAGCCAGCGCGGGTAGTGTGTCCGCCCGGTAAGGCAGAGCCAGACGAAGAGCGCCGAGAGCACCAGCACGGCGACCCGCACGACCTGCAGCAGGTTTTCATAGCGCAATTCGTACAGGGCCAGTTGATCCGCCGGGCTTCCAGTTGCGACCAACTCGACCGCTGTGGCGCGCGAGCCAATCCAGACCGCGCCGATGATGCAGCCATAGGCCATCACCACCCCGGCGATCCGGGCCGCGGTTTCACCGGCAGGCCGCAGCATCAGGTAGATGTGGCAGGCCCCCACCACGTAAAGTGGCGCACCGAACACGCCGATGAAATGACCAATTGTGGCGCGGTCGCGGGTCACCCCTTCGAAAAAGGCAAAACCCTCGGCGTAACGGGCCTGCGGGTCGTAGTGCAGGAGAAACTCGCCAACTCCGACAAGGATCGAGGCGAATAAGCCGGCCAGTCCGGTGGCGATGATCAAACGCCTCTGGCTGGTCGAAACATGCTGGTTTCTCACAAGGGATACCTTTCCGGCATGGTCCAGAAGTTGCCCTGAATTCGGACCAGTGGTCGGGCCGCCGACCCGGGCGGCGGGCTTTCGCGGATCAGCACCGCGATGTCGGACAACACGTTGCGGTTGGTCCGATAATAGGCGTGTCCGGTCAGGCCGCTGACCCCTTCGACATTCACGAAATTCACCGTTTTGACCTCGTCAAAGATCGCACGTTCCTCAAGACCGACATCACCAGCGCTCAGCCTGCCGAACCTCTCTCCGGACATTAGGCGCTGCGCCAGCCCCAAGGCGGTGTCACCACGGTTCATGTAGACGGTGATCTGTCCAATGGAGGCGCCGAACCCTTCAGCGATCAGCCGCTGGCGCACGACCGAAAAATCAAGATCAGGGGCCGCCAGTATCAGATTTGCGATCTTCAGAACCTTCTTGGGATTCCTGCCCTGATTACGGACCGCAATGATCATTTCTCGCAATGCGGTGGTTGTCACATCCGTGCCCCTGCTGTGGGCGACGATGTGGATTTTCCTGAGTTCCGGAATTTCGGCGAGCTGCCGCAGGAATTCCTTGAGGTGAAAGACCGTGAATTCGCCGGATTCCCGATCCGTGAAATACCCGAACAAGCCGCCTGCACCTGCCGGCCAGGAATAGGCAATCGGTACGCCGCTGCGGCCACTGAAGTGCCAGATGTCCGCTAGCGAAAACACCGCGTCCTCAAAGCTGTTATTGAAGCCATGCACAAAGATGACGACTTCTTGCCTGTCGGCCAGACGCATCTGTTTGCGGACCTCGGCCTGGAACGCCGCACGCTTGCGGTTGTAGGAGGCGAGCGCCGCAGGGACGGGCACGGGGCGGCCGTTGGCTACGCGGAAGGGGGTCGGCGTCGCATCAAAGCGCAGGATTTCGCGGGTTTGGACAATGCTGAGCGGCAATTTCGAGGCCCGTTTCGTGGCCCCACTTGCCGTTGTCAGTTGCACCCAGTCTTCTCCTTGGCCAAACGAAACTGTCGATGCGCCGAACACCATCGCATTCGAGCGGCCCGCCCCGTAGGTGACGGAGGGCGCGGTGCTCACCGCGGCCCGGTCTGTGACGTAAAATATCGGGGATTGGACAGCCTGAAACGCAGCAGGGACATCGCCCTGTGGATAGGCCCCGTCCAGAAAGACATTTGGTGTGGGCGCCAGAACCCGCTCTGCGCTGCAGGCGGCAAGGGTGAGCACCGTGATGAAGGCCAGAAGCCGCTTGAATGGGATCATGAAAGTGCCACCTGGTTGAGTTGCTTATTTGTCGCGCTGTGTGCGCAATGGCCAACCCACTCCAAATGGTCTGAAAAGGTCAAGGCTGCGATGCCTGTTTCTGCATCGTCGCTCATCTGTCCTCGCATCGAAATTCACAGTCCATTTACTATTGGATGCACCCACGCAGTAAAACGTTACAACTTTTTTTGAAAAATGCGCGGATCACGTTGATTTGGGCTGCCAGCCACTGCTTGTGTGGCCTGTTTCGCCCAAATGAGAGACCCACGCCCGCCATGTGTAACGAAACCGTGAATCCCGGCATCTAATGTCTGTCGGGTTACGCGGTGCCGCTGACCGGCCCGGCCAAAAAAAGCAAATCAAGCGTCAGCGGTGAGGGAAAACAATGTCGAGAATACTAACAATCCTGTTGCGAGAGCGCAGGAATTGGCTGCTGGCAGGCCTTGGTGCGACAATCGTCCTGACGGTCTTTATGGAAGGGGTCGCCAGATTGGTGCTGGGCGGGCCGATGAAGCCTGCGGCGATGATATGTGCGTTGCTCGGGCTGGATCAATCGTACCTCTGGCTTGGAGAGATCGCACATTACGCCACCGGTCTGATCGCCTTTCCAGTTGGCTTCATTCTGGTCACGACCATCCTTGATCTACGCCCCACCCTCAGTACCGGCGCGCTTTGGGGAGTTGTTCTCTGGCTTGTCGCAGGGCTGGTTTTGGCGCCCCTTTCAGGTGGCGCAATATTTTTTGGGGGCGGTCGGATGATGCTGGCCTCATTGGTTGCGCATTTGGCTTATGGCGGCACTTTGGGACACCTTTATCAAAGAGTCCAAAAGACGCGCCTCTAGCGATCGTCCGCTGGTGATTTCAATTGCCATTGATCAGCAGCGCCGGATCGGTCTGCCGGTCTTCTTCGCCACATGAAATGTAACAGGAACTCGGCCAGCAGAGTCAAATCTGCCGATTTCGCGCAGCTGGTTTTGGTTGGTTCAGAAAGAAAATTCGAAAGTAGGATCCCTTGAAAGGACAACCACCGACAGATCAGAGTGACAAACAAGCCGCGCAGGAAGAGGAGGGTTTTGACCGGCTTGTCCGCGACAATATCGGCTGGATGCTGTTTCTCGCCGCGCGTATCCTGAATGACGGAACAAAGGCTGAGGATGCCGTCCAGAATGCCTTTTCCAACATCCACAAGGGGTTGGAGAACTTCGAAAACCGCGCCAATCTGAAAACATGGATGCATCGGATCGTCGTCAATGAGGCGCTTATGCTGCTGCGCAAGGACAGGCAGCTCAAAGAACTGCCAATCGACGATTCATATCCGCTTTTCGATCAAAACGGATGCCGGGTCGTAGACCAGGCGGTCACCTGGGAAACAGCGGAGATGAACCTGACGGCGCAGCAAACCCGCGAGATCGTCAGAGATGAGATTGCCAAGCTCCCGGATGACTTGCGGATCGTTCTCATTTTGCGGGACATCGAAGGGGTATCGACAGCAGAAGTCGGCAAACTTTTGGAACTGAACGAACCTACAGTTCGCGTCAGACTACATCGTGCCCGTGTAGCACTTAAGAAACGGCTGGAACCGCTGATCGTGCGAGGTGAGCTGTGAACCTTCTGGTGGACAGAACCCGGCGAAGGATTCACGGGGTGTTGTTCAGGCTGCCGGGAATTGTCAATTGCGAAGAGATTGAGGGTTTCATCCTCGATTATCTGGAAGACGAACTGCCGAAGTGCCAGCGCCAGCCGTTCAACGTGCATTTGGCGATGTGCAAGTCCTGCAGGACCTATCTGGCGGACTACAAGACGACGCTGACCGCAACTGCTGCCCTGTCGAACGAAGGCGACATCGCGCTTGAAGATGTGCCCGAGGATCTCATCGCGGCGATCCTGAGGCCACGCTGCCCCTGACAGCGAAATGCCACCGGTTTTGGTAACCTTTTTGCGTTCCGGTGCATCTAACCCTCAGAGGCGGCGCGGGTGCGCTCCACAATCGGGGGGTAGTCAGCGCAATGCTGTCACGAAATATCATAGTCGGCTTGCTCAGCTTTCTGACTCTTATCGACCTTTTTGGCTCTCAGGCAATTCTACCGCAATTGACCCGCGCCTTTGATACCGATCCGGCCTCTATGGGGCTGGCGGTGAACGCCTCCACCCTCGGGATGGCGGCCGCAGGTCTGGCTGTTGCCCTGTTCAGCCGGCATATTGATCGGGTCCGGGGCATTTGGTTGAGCCTCGCCTTTCTGGCGATTCCGACGACCCTGCTGGGTGTGGTGGACGACTTGACACTCTTTACCTGGCTGCGCGTTGCGCAAGGCGCGCTGATGGCCACGGCATTTACCCTCACGATGAGCTATCTGGCAGAGGAATGCAGCGCCGCCGAAGCTGCCGGTGCGATGGCGGGGTATATCACCGGCAATGTGTTGTCCAATCTGGTTGGGCGATTGATGGCTGCCAATTTTGCCGATTGGTTTGGCCTGTCAGTCAGCTTTTGGCTGTTTGCGGTGCTCAATCTTGCGGGCGCGTTGCTGGCCTATCTCTGCCTCGGTCAGGCCACTGCCCGGCAGGCTGATCCCAATGGCCCTTCTGTGATGGAGGTTTGGAAAATCCATCTGACCAACCCGCGCCTGCAGGCCAGCTTTGGTCTGGGTTTTCTGATCCTGTTCATCTTCCTGTCGGTGTTCACTTATGTGAATTTCGTGCTGTCGGCACAGCCCTTTGGGTTGACCGGCCCGCAGCTTGGCATGGTCTATTTCGTCTTCCTGCCGGCGGTTTTCACGACGCCACTTGCCGGCAAGATGGTCGCGACCCGAGGTGTCTACTTTGCATTCTTGATGTCCATGGGATTGGCCGCGGCGGGCCTACTGGCCTTGCTGACAAGTTCGCTCGTGCTGCTGGTTGCCGGCCTTGCGGCCATTGGCGTGGGGACGTTTTGTGCGCAAGCGGTTGTGTCCGGCCAGATTGGCGCCGCCGCAACAGCGGACCGGGCAACAGCCAGCGGCCTCTATCTGACCAGCTATTACCTGGGCGGCCTTTTGGGAACCGCGATCATCGGAACTGTCTTTACGGCGGCAGGTTGGGCGCCGGTCGTCTATCTGCTGCTGCTGATCACCCTGTTTTCCATGATCGCGGCGTGGCCGCTGCGCCGAGCGGAGCCGGTTGCCAGTACATGAGACACGATGCTGCAGGAACCAGCGGCCCCGACCGACCTTTGCCTTTCACTCACGGAGCACTTGAATGACCGATATAAAAACAGCCGTCGTCACAGGATCATCCAGCGGCATCGGCCTTGGCATCGCCAAAGGTCTTGCCTCTGCTGGCATGAACGTCGTCATGAACGGCATCGAACCGCCGGGGGAGGTTGAAGCCGCACGCAAAGCGCTTGAAACGCAGCACGGGATCAGAGCGGTCTATTCCCGCGCCAACATGATGACACCCGAAGGCCCAAAAGAGTTGATTGCCTTTGCCGAAGAGAGCTTTGGCCGGGTCGATGTGCTGGTCAACAACGCGGGTATTCAATTCGTCTCTCCCATCGAAGACTTTCCGGACGACAAGTGGCAGGCCATCATAAACCTGAACCTTTCGGCGGCGTTTTATACGACCAAGACTGCCGTGAGCGGCATGAAGGCGCGCGGCTGGGGGCGGATCATCAACATCGCTTCTGCCCATGGGTTGGTCGCTTCGCCATTCAAGTCCGCCTATGTGGCGGCCAAGCACGGTATTCTGGGACTAACCAAGACCGCAGCCCTGGAGGCGGCGGAACATGGCGTCACCGTCAACGCCATCTGTCCCGGGTATGTCTGGACGCCGCTGGTGGAAAAGCAAATCCCCGACACCGCCAAGGCGCGCGGCATGACCGAAGAACAGGTCAAGCGCGACGTGCTGCTCGCCGCCCAGCCCACCAAGCAGTTCGCGACTGTCGACGAGATGGCAGACCTTGCCGTCTTCCTGTGCTCGGACGGGGCGAAATCCATCACCGGTGCTGCGCTGCCCGTCGATGGCGGTTGGACAGCGCACTGATGTCACTTTTCTGCCCAAAAGGAGGTTTGAGATGAAAACGATCCACATATCCGTCGCCGCTGCAGTTGTCTGCGCAAGTGCGGCATTCGCCTTTGATCTGTCAAACGTGAAAACCAAAGAGATGGAAGGCCTTATTGGACCAACGGCAGGCGCCAAGCTGAAGCCCAAGGTCATCGCCACTCAGCCGCTTGAATCAGAAGGCATTGCGGAACTGGCTGGTCGCAACTTGCGCACGCGGTTCTGGGCGATTGGCGGTCCTGACGGCATCGTGCCCATTCACGGGCACGAGGACCGGCCTGCGGTGTTCACAGTCGCAAGCGGAGAAATCTACGAATATTCCAGCCTTGAGGACAAGCCGATCCTGCACAAGACGGGCGGGCTTGCAAAGGAGGAGGGCAAGCTGGCCCATTGGTGGCACAATGCAGGGAGTGAAACCGTGCATCTGATCGCCTTCGACCTGCAGCCTGTTGCCAAGGACTTTTCAGCCGTCAAGGTGGGTCCGGTTCCGGCGCAAACGAGCTATGATCTGCCCGTGTCTATCGGTGCAGATCACGACCTGCTGGGTGTTGTGGACATCGGGGCGCATTTCGGCGGTGCCTATGGAAATGGATGGGCCTTGACGACCTATCGGGCAACGATCGTGCCTGGCGGCATGTTCCCCGATTTCACGGGCCCCGGAGAACCCCTGCAGGTTTTTGTCTGGAAGGGAGAAGTTGTGGAACATCGGTCAGATATGGCCGAGCCGCAAATGCTGACGGAACGCACTGGCAGCAATCTTGCCAATGGCGCGACGGCTTATTGGGAAAACACCGGAACAACGCCTGCGGAGCTCTACTTCGGGGTGATTGAACCGCTGACCGAAGTCGCCGGAATTGAACCTGTCGGAGTCCTGGCCCATGGCGAACACTAAACCGGCCAATGGTTCCCGGCCACCTCGGGAGAAATCAGTGCACAGCACTGTCAGGAGGATCAAGCCCATGGGGCAGACCAAGAAAATCAACCTCGCGCTTCAGGGGGGCGGTTCGCACGGCGCCTTCACCTGGGGTGTGATTGACCGTATTCTGGAAGATGGGCGGCTCGAATTCGAGGCCATATCAGGCACCTCGGCAGGGGCGATGAACGCAGTCGTCTGCGCCGATGGCATGATGCGCGACGGCAATGATGGCGCGCGCGAAAGGCTGGAACACTTCTGGCTGCAGATGAGCAAATCCGCCAGGAGCAGTCCGATCAAGCGGACACCGATCGACGTATTCATGGGGAACTGGAGCCTGGAACATTCGCCGGGCTACCATTTCTTCGATGCGCTCACCCGGGTGATGTCGCCCTACCAGACCAACCCGTTCAATATGAACCCTTTGCACCGGCTGATCGAAGAGGTGGTGGACTTTGACCGTGTCAGGGCCTGTGATTGCACCAAGCTTTTTATCTCGGCAACCAATGTCGAGACAGGGCGGGTCAAGGTGTTCGACTCCAAGTCGCTGACGGCGGACATGGTGATGGCCTCTGCCTGTCTGCCAATGGTCTTTCAGGCAGTTGAGATTGACGGCGTGCCTTACTGGGACGGCGGCTACATGGGGAATCCGGCGCTCTTTCCCTTTCACACGCAAACCGAGTGCTCCGACATAGTTGTGATCCAGATCAACCCGGTTGAACGGGCAGGCGCGCCCAGGACGGCGCAAGAGATCATGAACCGGGTGAACGAAATCAGCTTCAACTCCAGTCTGCTGAAGGAGTTGCGGGCGATTGATTTCGTGTCCCGCATGATCCGTGAGGGCAAGCTGTCGGACAACGAATACCGCGACACCCGTGTGCACATCATCGAGAACCAGGATGTGCTGAAACCGCTGGGCGCATCTTCCAAGTTGAACGCGGAATGGGCCTTTCTGACTCATTTGCGTGATCTGGGCCGCGCCACGGCACAAAACTGGCTGGATGCCAATTTTGCCCATATCGGCAACAAGGCAACCGTTGATGTCGCAGCGTTGTTTCAGGGTATCGGTCCCCAGCATCAAGGATGAACAAATGACGCAGAGCTTTCCAAGATCCGGCCCGCTGCCGGAGGTCGATACCAATGCCATGATCGAGGTCGACCGGCTGATGATGGAGGACTTCCAGATCAGCCTTTTCCAGATGATGGAGAATGCGGGCCGGTGTCTGGCAACGCTGGCGCGGGATCTGTTTCTGGGGGGCAGCGCATTGGACAAGCGCGTCGTGGTGCTGGCGGGCAGTGGTGGCAACGGCGGCGGTGCGTTGACGGCCGCCCGACGGCTGGCGACATGGGGTGCCAAGGTTTGCGTTGTCCTGGCCCAGGACCGCAACAGGATGGCCGAGGTGCCAAAGGCGCAGCTCGACATCCTGTTGCGGCTTTCAAACGTGGTAGAAATGACGCCCCAGGAGATCAACGCGGCTGCCGACGTCATTCTGGACGGGCTGATCGGCTACAGCCTGTCCGGCGCGCCCGGCGGACGGGCGGCTGAATTGATCGACTGGGCCAATCACAACGCGGCCCCGACGCTCGCGCTGGATGTCCCGTCCGGATACGACGCGGCCACCGGAAAGATCATGCACCCGGCCATCAAGGCGGCAGCAACTCTGACGATTGCGCTGCCGAAACTCGGGATGCAGACCGGCCTGAACGCGCCCCATGTCGGGGCTCTTTATTGTGCGGACATCAGTGTGCCGCCCGAACTGTACGGGTTGTTGAACCCGGGCATTGATGTGGAAGCTTTCTTTGATAGCAGCGATATTGTCAGGGTCATCTGAGCAGGCATGCCTGCACCGGGCTCCTGTAACAGTATAGGCCAATTCAACTTGAGGGTGTGCCAACCTCCGGAAAAGACCGGGTAAATTGGTATTCGGGCATTGCGATAATTGGCGTGTTGCTGGATGATCCTCGTTCAGACGAGTATTCGGACAGATACCTGATCAGAGTGGCTCGTACTGTGGCAACAGGTGCGCAGACATTGAAACAGGAAAACACTCAAAGAAAGCCCGAGACTGGCATTGAGGCCCTGGAAGATCTGCAAACCTTTGTGCGGGAAAACTCCGGCTGGATGATCGGGGTGGCGGCGCGCATATTGCTTGACCGCCAACATGCCGAGGATGCCGTTCAGACCGCCTTTGCCAAAATCATCAAGAATGCAGAGACCTATTCTGGCCAGGGCAGCTTTCGTGGATGGATGCACCGTATCGTGATCAACGAAGCCCTGATGATCCGGCGCACCATCAAGCGGCGCAACGAAACAGATATTGACGCGCTGTTGCCCGAATTCGACAACGGCGGCTGCCGGATCGATCCGCAACTTGCAGAAACCCTGACACCGGAAATGATACTGTAGAACACCCAGCTGGTCCGTGTGATCACAATGGCGATCAAGACCTTGCCGGAGGATTATCGCATTGTTATCTGCCTTCGTGATATCGAGGGCCTCAGCACCACGGAGACTTGCGAGGTGTTGGGTATCAGTGAAGCGAATGTGAAAGTTCGGCTGCACCGGGGACGGGCCGCTCTCAAAAAGCTTCTTCAAGACAAGAAGAGCGATGGCAAGATATGACCGAAGAATACAAACCAACGCTACGTCGCAGATTTGCCGCACTCGTTCACAAGGCACCGCTCATGATTGATTGCCCCGAGTTTGAAGCCCTGATCGACGACTATATCGACAAGAATCTTTCTTGGCGCGCAGCGCTGCGGTTCGATATGCATCTCATGGTCTGCCGAGAATGCCGAAACTATCTGGCCGGGTATCGCAACGCGATCAACGTGGCCAAGACGCTGGTGGACGTGCCTTTCTCTTCCATGGGCATGGGCGAAATTTCGGACGGCTTTGTTGCGAAAGTGATCGCCCAGCAGGAAGCCGAATTTAGAAACAAGTGATCCGGTCTCAATTGGCACTACATGGCGCCCGGCAAGCCCATGCAGAACAGCTTTGTCGAACGCTTCAACGGACGGATGCGCGAAGAGTGCCTGAATGAACACCTGTTCCCGTCTCGTCGTCCATTGGGCTCGAACCAATGGCGCCTTCAACGGACGAACATGCCTGCCGCATGATCGCGGCATGTTGCGCCGACTACAATCGGCGCCGACCTCAGTCCAGCCTCGCTGATCTGACGTCATACGATTATGCTAGCCCGTTAAGGGAGGATCAAAACCTGAACACAGCTAACTCTTAATAGCGGACTCCATGGAGAGAAGGAGCAGGCAACGGGTGCCGCCGCTTTACGTTAGACTAGAAAGTTAACAGAGCATACCGAACGGACTTCAATTGAGTTCCGTCGCTAGCTCAGCTTGTCCCAACTGCCTAATAGTCATCGCGCACAACACAAACTCGACCAGCGGTCACAATGGCAACAAATCAGTGTGCCGTCGTGTTGGTTGGAAGGATGCAGGGCAAAGAAAACCAATTTGCCTTGAGCCTATATTGAGCAAAAAATACCAACGGTCAGTCTAAGCCATTGATTTTATGGTGCCCGGGGGCGGAATCGAACCACCGACACGAGGATTTTCAATCCACTGCTCTACCCCTGAGCTACCCGGGCACGGGATGAAGGCGCCGCCTTCTTGGGTGGACGCGTGATAGGACGAAGACCAAACACTGTCCATAGAAAAACCGACAAAAATCTGCGCAAGGCACACATCGCAGCGTCAGTGT
Organism: uncultured Tateyamaria sp.; assembly: GCF_947503045.1. GTDB lineage: Bacteria > Pseudomonadota > Alphaproteobacteria > Rhodobacterales > Rhodobacteraceae > Tateyamaria. Next base: position 38,108 of record NZ_CANNCF010000005.1, on the reverse strand, counting down.
GTTGTCGGCTCCTCATCATCGCGGATTTCGGCGTCCTCTTCGCGCTCGGACGGGATGGCGTAGCCGCCGTTCACCCAGCGCGCCAGATCGACATCCGCGCAGCGCCGCGAGCAGAAGGGGCGATAGTCGCGCGCCGTCTCGCGCTGGCAGATCGGGCAGGTCACGCCAGCACCTCCGACAGCGGCAACCTCGCGCGTTTGCGTTGCAGCTCGTAGTGGCCCAACGGGGTCCAACCCGCCAACACCGTGTCCACATCATCGGCGCGAAATGCGGCGCGCAGGGCAGCCTCGAAGCTGCGGCGTTCCTTCTTGGGCATGGGGGCGAGATCGACGGTGATCTGCCCGCCAAGGCCGCGCACGCGCAGGGCTGCGGGCAACAAACGGGCGCAGGCCATATTCGCCTTGAGCCCGGCAGCGAATGATCCGTCCGCCCCGGTGTTCACATCCACAGCGACCAGCGCGCGGGTGACCTCGACAAACATCGAGGCCCCATTGCCCAGAGCGACGTTCGCCCCGCGCGCGTCGTCGATCGCGTCCAGCACGCCGTGGCTTTCAAAGCAGCCCGTCTGCGTCACCACATCCGCCGCCATCACCCAGTCGCGCCAGGCCAGCACATGGGGGCCATCGCCCTGCGCCAGAACCTCGGGGCCGGAGCCATTGTCCCCGATCACCTGTTCGGCCAGTTCGCGCATCGCGGCGATGTCGTCAGCGATGTCGCCCGCCTCTGCTCCGGCTGCGGCCGAGCGAAGGATGAGGCCCATCGCGCTGCTCTCCATCCCGTCATGGGCGAGGGCCAGCAGCGCGTCGCGCACCTCGTCATCGCGAATGCTGCGCGACAGGTTCAGCCCCGGCGCGTCGGGGGTGACGATGGCATAGCGGCTCTTGAACAGCAGCTTGTGGGTGACGGGAATGGCCTTGCCCGGCTCGGCGTAGCCTGTGACCTGCACCTGCAGCACTTCGCCCGAGCCAATCCCCTTGACCCCACGCAGATAGGCCTGCCCGTCCGGCGTCTTGAGAAAGATGCCGCCCTGCCCCGCCACAGGACGGTCCGTGACGGCGCGATAGACAGTGCCCGGACGCGGTGCGTCGCCATCGATCAGCAGATCGCTCAGGCGGCCATCGACCATCAGCGCGGCAGCCTCGCGCCCCGCAATATGATCCAACAATATCTGGTTGCCCTTCATGCCCACACCTTCAATCCAGCCGCCTGCAGCAGCCCTGCGGTCTCGGCCAGCGGCAGGCCGACAATCCCGGTGAACGAGCCTGAAATCCACGGGATCAACGCCCCGGCAGGCCCCTGAATGCCATAGCCCCCTGCCTTGCCGCGCCAGTCTCCGGTGGCGAGGTAGGCGGTGATTTCGGCCTCTGACAGTGACTTCATCCGCACGATGCTGACCACGTCTTTTTCCCAGATGCGGTCGCTTTTGCGCACGGCAACGGCGGTGATCACGCGGTGACGGCGGCCCGACATGGCGGCCAGAAAGGCACGCGCCTCGTCCGCATCCGCAGGCTTGCCCAAAATGCGTCGACCCAGCGCAACAGTGGTGTCAGCACAAAGCACAACATCACCCTCATCCGCCTCAACCGCAGCCACTTTTTCACGGGCCATGCGGGCGCAATAGGGGCGCGGCATCTCGCCTTTTTCAGGTTCTTCGTCGATGTCGGGGGGGCGCACGGCATCCGGCACAAGGCCCAGCTGCCCAAGCAGCTCAAGCCGTCGCGGGCTGCCTGATCCGAGTATGAATCCGGTCATCTCAGCGACGGTGCGCGCAACGCGCACACCCTATTTGAAGCGGTAATTGATCCGCCCCTTGGTCAGGTCATAGGGGGTCATCTCGACCTGCACCTTGTCGCCTGCCAGAACACGAATCCGGTTCTTGCGCATCTTGCCTGCCGTATGTGCGATGATCTCATGGCCATTCTCTAGCTCGACCCGAAACGTCGCATTGGGCAGGAGTTCCTTTACGACACCGGGAAATTCGAGCGTATCTTCCTTGGCCATGGTCTCTCCTTGTCTACACGGTCCGCCACATATGCGGACGCGCCACTAAATGCGCCTGATGAGGCAATAATTCAAGGGCTTTAACGCTTTTCATCAGCGGTGGAATTGCAAACGTGTCGTCACTGCGCGGCTTTGACCGACAATTTAAGGGCCCGGTGGGTGCGGGTTTTGGAAAAGGCTCTGGAATCAAACCATTGGCATGACGGGGACGGGATCGGCGCGGCCCGACTGCTGCGCCCAGTCGCGGCGGTTGAGGACAATGCCGTTGCGGCGCACCTCTGCAACGGCTCCCAGATCAACCTCGCCGTAGACCCAGCCGGGTGTGTTCAACTCGCCCAGCGCAATGACGCCGGTATCGGGAAAACCGCGATCCGGCGGGCCAAAGATGCCGCCCGCCCCGGTGTTTGTGTCCACCGCAGGCGACCATGCCGCCTGCCCCACAACCGAGGACATCACAGTCACGCACTGATTTTCCAGCGCCCGCGCCTGCGCCCCGATGCGCACCCGGGAATAGCCCGACAGCGCCTCGGTCACGGACGGCACCAGCAGGATATCCGCCTCGGCCAGCGCGCGACCCAACAGCGGAAATTCGCTGTCATAACAGATAAGTACGCCGATCTTGCCGAGGGACGTGTCGAAGATCTGCAAGGGCCCGCCGGGCACCACATCCCACACTTCGGCCTCAAAGCGGGTCATGATCTGCTTGTCCTGGACCCCGCGCGCACCCGAAGGTGCAAAGAACCGCGCGCGGTTGACCGGGCGATGCACGCCTTCGGGCAAATCATCCGTGGCCGGCCCGGACGCCGCGAGGATATGCACGCCATGCATGGCCGCCAATTGAGCATGCAGCGCATCGGCCTCCTCCAGCCGGTCGGCAACCGCATGGAGCGACGCCTCAAGATCTCCCGCAACCTCAAGGCCCGCCAATGTGGCCAGTTCCATCGCCCCATATTCAGGAAACACCAACAGCTCCGCCCCGTTGCCCGCCGCCTCGGTAACCCAGGCGGTCAGCTTGTGCGCATAACCCGCCCAATCGGGCAGAACATCGAGCGGATAAGAGGCTGTTGCGATTTTCATACCCCCCATGATGCCCAGCCCGGATCACAGAGGCAAGTATCCACTATCATCACAAAACCGGAATATAGGCCGAAGAATTTCTATTTTTTCATTGACCTGTTACATCCACAGTTTCAATAAACACAAAACTGGACAAAGGGACCAAGATGCTCAGCAAAGGCGTGACATTGCGCGGCCTCGAAGTGTTCGAGGCGCTGGCCGCCACCGGATCGGTGGCGCAGGCGGCGGTGTCGACCGGGCTCAGCCAGCCTGCGGTCAGCCAGCAGTTGCGCAATCTCGAAACGGCGCTGGCCACAGACCTCATTGATCACGGCAAACGGCCCATGAAACTGACCCCGGCGGGGTACAGCTTTCTCGCGCGGGCCGAGGCAGCACTGTCGCAGCTGCGCTTGGCCCAGTCCGAGCTGACGGTAATGGACCTTGCCCACCTCTCCGCACTCTCCATCGGGGTGATTGATGATTTCGAGAACGACCTGACGCCCCGGCTGGTCACGATCCTCGCCGACAGCCTGACCCGGTGCAAATTCACGCTCGCCACCGCCCCCAGCCACGAAATCCTGCAGGCGATCACGGACAAGCGGCTGCACATGGCGATCTCGGCCAGTGACGGCACGATGCGTGACGGGGTGATCGAATACCCGCTGGCGCGTGATCCGTTCATCCTTGTCACTCCGCGCGGCACGGGCAATCGCGACGACCTGCTGGCCAGCCTCAGCGCCCTGCCCTTCCTGCGGTACGAGCGCGAACAGCTGATCTCGCGCCAGATCGAGGCGCATCTGGCGCGCCAGAAACTCGACCTTGTCGACCGGTTCGAAATCGGCAGCCATCTGGCGCTGATGGCGATGGTCGCGCGTGGCATCGGCTGGGCGGTGACCACGCCGCTGGGCTTCATGCGCGCAGGGCGCTTTCACGATCAGGTGGACGCCTACCCCCTGCCCTTCAGCCCGTTTTCGCGCACGATCTCGCTTTATGCCAGCGCCGACTGGGCCGGGAATGTCCCCACGGATGTGGCCACCACCATGCGCCGCCTGATCCAGACACACATGATCGACCCTGCCCTTGGCCACCTGCCCTGGCTGGCGGGCGAGTTGCGGTTGCTCGACGGCTAAGCCCCTCTTGCCAGCGCCCACCGCGCTTGATCTGATGGCGCGAGAACAAAAGGCAGCACGTCATGGCACATCCTTCCATCGTCATCCTCACCGGCGCAGGCATCTCTGCGGAAAGCGGGCTGGGCACCTTTCGCGACGAGGGCGGGCTTTGGGCGCAGCACCGGATCGAGGATGTGGCCACGCCCGAAGGTTTTGCGCGCAATCCGCAACTGGTGGTCGATTTCTACAACACCCGCCGCGCACAAGCGCATGAGGCTGTGCCCAATGCAGGCCACGCCGCCCTTGCCCGTCTGCAGGCCGAACACAAGGGCGAGGTCCTGCTGGTCACCCAAAACGTCGATTCCCTGCACGAAAAGGCGGGCAGCCGGGATGTGGTCCACATGCATGGCGCGCTGAATTCAGCCCTGTGCGGCGCCTGTGATCACCGCTGGGAGGCGCCGCTGAAGATGAAGGTGGGCGAGGCCTGTCCACGCTGCGACAAACCCACAGCCCGGCCCGACATCGTCTGGTTCGGCGAGATGCCCTACTACATGGACCGGATCGAAATGGCCCTTGCACGGGCCGACATCTTTGCCGCCATCGGCACCTCGGGCAATGTCTACCCGGCGGCGGGCTTTGTGCAGATGGCGGCCCATGTGGGCGCGCGCACGGTCGAGATGAACCTCGACCCGTCCGAAACCGTCGCCCTGTTCGAAGAAACACGGCCCGGCAAGGCGTCGGTCACGGTGCCTGAATGGGTCGGGGATATTCTGGCCGAGTAGGGCGCAGGACACCTGCGCCTTACCAAGGGGCTGGCCCGTAAGGCGCAGGTGTCCTCCGCTCTGCCCGATCAGTGCGAATGCGCCCCGTCTTTGGGCGCGCGCTCGTTGTCCACGGGCACAGTCACGACCACCTCACCGGCCCGCTCGAACACCAGCGTCACCGCGATCTCTGCATCCTGTTCCAGCGGCCCGGTCAGGCCCATCAGCATGACGTGCTGGCCGCCGCGCCTCATCTCGATCATCTCTCCGGCAGCAACGGGAATGCCGCCCTCGATCTCGCGCATCTGCAGGATGCCGTCACCTGCATCGATATGGGTGTGCAATTCGACCCGCTGGGCCGCATCACTGCGCGCAGCGATCAGACGATCATCCTGTCCGCTCATGTTGTGCAGCGGAATAAAGGCCGCGCCCGATTTCGCCGCCGGGCTGGCGGCACGGGCATAAGGCTCCATCGCCATAAAGCTGTCAGCCGCCGCAGGCAGCGCCATCAGGGTCGCGGCCGCAAAGGCCAGGGCTTGTGTTCGCAAGGACATGACAGTCCCCTTTTCTTGATCTGAATTTGTGGTGAAAGAGGCCGTTCAGATCAGCCGAGGCGGCCCGCGCGCCTGTACGTACCACAAGGTGCGGATGCCATTGAGCGGGACAGGCGCATGACCCACGTGATGGGCAAAGACCGGGGCCGCGCCCGGGGCCGCACTGTCCAGTGCCAGCATATCCAGCCCGTGCAGGGCACAGTCCGGGCACTGATGCGGCGCATGGGTCGGCGTGCCATCGGCCCCGACATAGATCACAACCGTGTCGGTGCCCGCACAGATCACCATCTGCCCCACCGCCCGGTCCGCACCGCGCGCCGCACCTGCGCTGTGGCTGGTCAGGACCAGCATCAGGCAAAGCATCAGGGACAAAAGGCGCGCGATCATGGCAAAAGCCTACGCGAGTCGCAGGGCGCGCTCAACTGTGACACATGGGCCTGCGCCGATGTGGGGTGCGGACGGGCGTCAAACCCGGCAAGCGTTCTAACCCATCCCGCCTGCGGCAAACGAAAAACCCCGCCTGCGCGGGGCAGACGGGGCAATCTCTTGGCAAGCTGTCGAAAACGCTTATGCCTCTGCGGCCTGCGCCTTCATGATCTCTTTCTTCACCTTCAGCACGCTTGCGGACAGTTCAGCGTCCTTGGCCTTGGCCAGGAACCCGTCCAGCCCACCGCGGTGATCCACGGTACGCAGCGCTGCGGCAGAAATGCGCATCTTGATGCCACGGCCCAGTGTCTCGGACTGCAGCGTCACATCGTTCAGGTTCGGCAGGAAACGCCGACGTGTCTTGTTGTTGGCGTGGCTGACATTGTTGCCAGTCATCGGGCCCTTACCGGTCAATTCGCATACACGCGACATGGCTCATCCTCGTCATCTGCTGCAAAGGTCCGCCCTTCGCAAATATAAAAAGGGCACCGCGACGCAGTACCCGGGAATCTGGTCTGGGCGTGATTAGGCCCAAGGGGTGTCCGCGTCAACCCCTCGGCGCGTGCACAAAGCGGGCAAATGGCGCCCCTAGCGCTGCAAACAGGTCCGCACCAGTTCCTGCGCTGCGGCCACGGGCGTCAGCGCGCCCGAGGCCACCTGTTCGGCCAGCCCGTCCATCGCGGCGCGCACATCACCCTCGCCCAGTTGCGCCAGCAAGGCCTGCCGCACCTCTTCCTCGAACCAATAGCGGGCCTGTGCGGCCCGCGTGGCCTCGAAAAACCCGCGCGCGCGGCGCCAGTCCACCAGCGCCTGCATGTCCGCCCAGGCCGCCTCCAGCCCCTCTTCGGCAAGGGCCGAGACCATCATCGCACGCGGATAGCCCTCGGGATCCTGTGCCCGCTTGCGGAGCAGGCGTAGCGCCCCTGCATACTCCGCACAGGTCCGCGTGGCGGCCGGTTTCAGATCACCATCAGCCTTGTTGATCAGGATCATGTCGGCCATCTCCATGATGCCGCGCTTGACCCCCTGCAACTCGTCCCCGCCCGCCGGAGCCAGCAGCAACAGGAACAGGTCCGCCATCTGCGCGACCACCGTCTCGGACTGGCCCACGCCCACGGTCTCGATCAGCACCACGTCAAACCCGGCCCCCTCGCAAAGCGCCACCGCCTCGCGGGTGCGCCGCGCCACACCGCCCAGATGGGTGCGCGAGGGCGAAGGGCGGATGAACGCCGAAGGCTCTCGGGCAAGGCGATCCATTCGCGTCTTGTCGCCCAGAATGGACCCGCCCGACCGGGCCGAGCTTGGATCAACCGCGAGCACTGCCACGCGCAACCCCTGCCCGATCAGCATCATGCCAAAGGCCTCGATAAAGGTGGATTTGCCCACACCCGGCGTGCCCGACAGCCCGATGCGCAGCGCCTGTCGGTCGCGCGGCAGGGCCGAGATCACCTCCGCCCCCTCAGCCTGATGATCCGCACGCGCGCTCTCCACCAGCGTGATGCCACGGGCCAGCGCCCGGCGCTCGCCGCCTGCAATGCGTTCTGCCAGATCGGTGGTGTCCATCGCCCGCTCTCCCTCAAGGTGTTGTGGGAAAGGCGCGCCCAAATGTCCAGTGTTGGCGCGCCCGCTCAGTTCGGCCATAACCCGGCTCATGAGCGCCCCACTCCCCATCGACGCAATCCTGCCCGAGCTGATCGACACCCTGCGCAGCCACGGTCGCGCCGTGCTGCAAGCCCCCCCGGGCGCAGGCAAGACCACGCGCGTGCCGCTGGCAATGCTTGAGGCCGGGCTGACGCAGGGCAAGATTCTGATGCTGGAACCCCGCCGCCTTGCCGCACGCGCCGCCGCCGACCGCATGGCGCAAACCTTGGGCGAAAAAACCGGCCAAACGGTCGGCTATCGCATCCGGGGCGACAGCGCGGTCAGCAAAGATACCAAGATCGAGGTCGTCACCGAAGGCATCCTGACCCGCATGTTGCAGGACGCCCCCGACCTGCCGGGCATCGGGGCTGTCATCTTTGACGAATTCCACGAACGCTCGCTCAACGCCGATCTCGGCCTCGCCCTCTGCCTTGAAGTGGCCGAGGCGCTGCGCGACGACCTGATCCTGCTGGCCATGTCCGCAACGCTGGACGCCGCGCCCGTGGCCGAGGTCATGGCCGCCCCGATCCTGACCTCAGAGGGCAAAAGTTTCGAGGTCACCCCCCATTGGCTCGACAAACCCCTGCCCAAGGACAACCGGTTCGAAGCCGCCATGGCCGACCTCATCCTGCAGGCGCTGGGCGAAACGGACGGCTCCCTCCTCGCCTTCCTGCCGGGCGAGGGCGAAATCCGGCGCACGCTGGCGCTGATCGAGGCACACCTGCCCAAAGGCACCACCGCGCACCCGCTCTTTGGTGCGATGGATTTCAAGGCCCAGCGCGCCGCCATCACCCCGTCGGATCAGCGCAAGGTGGTGCTCGCCACCTCCATTGCCGAAACCTCGCTGACCATCCCGGATATCCGCATCGTGGTTGATGGCGGACGGTCGCGCCGCGCGCAGTTCGATGCCGCCTCGGGCATGTCGCGGCTGGTCACCGAACGGGTCACACGGGCCGAGGCAACCCAACGGGCCGGCCGTGCAGGTCGCGTCGCAGCGGGACACGGCTACAAGCTCTGGACGCGGGGCGAAGACGGCGCGCTCGCCGCCTTCCCGCCGCCCGAAATCTCCAGCGGAGACCTTGCAGGCTTTGCGCTCGAACTGGCAGTCTGGGGCAGCGACGCGGACCTGCGCTTTGTCACGCCGCCCCATGCAGGCCGGCTGTCAGAGGCACGCCAACTCTTGCAGATGCTCGGCGCGCTCGACGAAAACCTACGCATCACCGATCACGGACGCGCGCTGGCGCGCCAACCCCTGCATCCACGTCTCGCCCATATGCTGGTGACCGCAGGCGGGCAGGCCGCCACCCTCGCCGCCCTGCTGGCCGAGCGTGATCCCCTGCGCAATCGCGGCACCGACCTCGCGCTCAGAATGCGCGCCATCGCCGACCCCAGCGCCTTTGCGGATGCCCATCGTGGCGCGATCCAGCGCATAAGAGACGAGGCGAAACGGCTCAGACGCGGCACCACCACCCAACCCAAACTGGACTTGGGCGAAATGGCGGCCCTCGCCTATCCCGACCGGATCGGCCTGCGCCGCGCAGGTGATGCGCCGCGATACGTGCTCTCGGGCGGAAAGGGCGCGGTCCTGCCACAAGGCGATGCCCTCTCAGGTCACCGCCTGATCGTCGCCACCGATCTCGACGGCGACCCGCGCGAGGCACGGATCAGACAGGCCGCGGCGCTCAGTGAGGCATCGCTCACCACCCTCTTTGCAGACCAGATCACATGGCAAGACACCTGCCTCTGGTCCAAACGCGACCGCTCCGTGCTGACACGCCAGCAACGGGTCTTCGGCGCACTCGTGCTCGAAGACCGCCACTGGCCCGACGCGCCCGAGGCAGAGATCGCGCGCGCCATGTGCGAGGGCATCCGCGAATTGGGCCTCTCCCCCTCACGCGCCGCCCGCCGCCTGATGGCGCGCGCCGCCCTGATGGACAAATCCTTCCCCGACATCTCCGAACCTACATTAATGGACACGCTCGAAGACTGGCTGCTCCCGCACCTGACAAACATCCGCTCGGCAGCAGACTGGAAAGCCTTCGACATCCTGCCCGCGCTGCAGGCGCTCTTAGGCTGGGACTACACGCGAGCACTCGACCGCGCCGTGCCCGGCCATTTCCAGACCCCGCTGGGCCGCAAGATCGCGATTGACTATGACGAGGCAACGCCGGGCATCTCCGTGCGCCTGCAGGAAATGTTTGGCGTCACACAACACCCGATGATCGGACAGACCCCGCTGCAGATCACCCTGCTCTCCCCCGCCCAGCGCCCGGTACAAGTCACCTCCGACCTGCCGCGCTTCTGGGCCACATCTTACGAGGACGTGCGCAAGGACATGCGCGGCCAATACCCCAAGCACCCCTGGCCCGAAGACCCGACCCAGGCCGACCCCACCTTACGCGCCAAACCCCGCAAGTAAGGCGCGACGACCGGGGCCCCTCTTCTCTGATTTCAAAAAATCCTGGGGAGGTCCGAAGGGCCGGGGCAAAGCCCCTCATAAAAAAATGTCGCCGCAGGGCGGCCTTTGGATCACCGTTCGCCGCCTTTACCAGACCGCGAATGTGCCAAACCGGTGCACAGCCTGTGTACGTTCTGTGCACAGCTTGTGCATCGCCCATTTCACCGATTAACCCATATAAACAAAGGCTGAATTACTTAAACGCAACAAAACACCGGTCCCACCCAGCGCACGCTGATCGGGGCGGGAGGCAACAGGCGCGCCGCGCTATCCGCGAATGTCGCGTGGGCTCAAACCGGGCGGGCCCTCGCCCGCAGCTTCCGCCGCGCGGATCAGGCTGCGCATCCGCGCGTTCAGCGGCGCCTGACGCCCCAACCGATCCGCCAGATGCAGGATCGCGCCCTGCAGGGCATCCACCTCGGTCTTGCGCCCCTGTTTCAAATCATCCCACATCGACGACCGGGCTTGCGCGTCGATGGTCAGCATGCTCGCCGCGATCACGCGAAACAGCGGCGTGGGCAGGCGCAGGATATGTGGAATGAGGCCGGGCGGCGCGCTTGTCGTCTTGGCCGGCGTGATCCCGGCTGCCCTGAGAATGCGAAGCGCCTCAGACATCTGATCGGCCAGCAGACGACGCCATGCCCTGTCCTGCAATTGCTCCAGCAACGGCAGGTCGGCCAGCGCATTGACCGCATTGCCAAGGTTTAACAACAACTTGCCCCACTGGATCGCCTCGATGTTCTGCACCGAGCGCCAGGCCATATGTGCATGGCTGAGGTCCGCGATCGGGCCCGCCTCGACCAGAATATCACCCGACGAGGCGCGGTGAAAATGACCGGGAGCCTTGGTCACCACGTTGAAGGGTACGGTGGCCGCACGCACGTCGGCACCCGTCAGAACGGTGCGCAGAGTGCTCGCATTGGCCACGCCATTTTGCAGGCTGATCACCTGCGCGGCAGGGGCATGGGCCGCGATCAGGCGGGCCATCGCCTCGGTATCGCCGGATTTGACGCTGACCAGAACAAGGGTCGCGCCGTCCAGCGCAACACCCGCGTCATCCGTCACCGCAACATCCCGAAGATGCAGATCAAGCCCGGCAAAATCGCTCAGCCGGAGCCCATGCTGTTCCAGCGCTGCCACCTGCTGTAGCCGCGTCAGAAACCGGACGTCAAAACCCGCATGCGCCAACACGCCGCCCACAAAGCAGCCGATATTTCCGGCTCCTGCAATGGTGATCCGCGGCACACTCATCGTCTCACAGACCCAGGCACCAGCGCATGATCGCCTTCTGCGCATGCAGCCGGTTTTCGGCCTCGTCAAAGATCACCGAATGGGGGCCGTCCATGACTTCGGAGGTGGCCTCGTCATCGCGGTGTGCGGGCAGGCAGTGCATGAAGAGGCTGTCGGGTTTTGCCTTTGAAATCAGCTCCTTGTTGACCTGATAGCCGCGCAGCTGGTTGTGCCGCCGTTCCCGCGCGGACTGCGGATCGTGCATCGACACCCATGTGTCGGTGACCACCAGATCAGCGCCCTCCACAGCCTCGTCCGGGTTGCGCACAGTGGTGTAAAGCCCGTCCAGACTGCGCTCGGGATCAAGCGGCTCAGGCCCTGTAAAGACCAGATCGAACTCGAACTGTTTGGCCGCATGGGCAAAGCTTGCAAAGACGTTGTTGCCGTCGCCGGACCACACCACTTTCTTGCCCTTGATCGGTCCGCGATGTTCCTCGAAGGTCATCACGTCGGCCATGATCTGACACGGATGCGTGCGGTTGGTCAGCCCGTTGATCACCGGCACCGTGGCATGTTCTGCCATCTCCAGCAGCGTGGCCTCCTCAAAAGTGCGGATCATGATCAGATCGACATAGCGCGACAGCACGCGGGCGGTGTCGGCGATGGTCTCGCCATGCCCCAATTGCATGTCCGATCCAGACAGTACCATCGTCTGCCCGCCCATCTGGCGCACGCCCACGTCAAAGGAGACGCGCGTGCGGGTCGACGGCTTTTCAAAGATCAGTGCAACCATGTGCCCGGCCAGCGGCTGGTTGTCGTCGGGCATACCTTTGGGACGACCAGCGCGGGCTTGTTTCATGGATTGCGCGCGATCAATGATGTTGCGCAGATCGGTTGGTGCAGTGGTGTGGATGTCAAGAAAATGGGTCATGTCAGCGTCTCGATAAAAAGGTGCGCCGGGGACTGTCCGCCCCCGGAAAATTCTGGTTCAGCAAAGGATCAGACCGCGAGGCTGGCCGCCGCCTTGTCGAGGCGGTCAACGGCATCTGCGATCTCTTCATCCGTTATGTTCAGCGGAGGCAACAGCCGGATCGTGTTGTCGGCCGCAGGCACGGTCAGCAGGTGCTGGTCATAGCCGGCCTGCATCACGTCACTGTTGGCGGCCTTGCACTTGATACCCATCATCAGACCCTGCCCGCGCACGCTGTCAAAGACGTCCGGATGGGCGGCGATCAACCCTTCGAGCTTTTGGCGCAAGAGGCCCGCCTTGCGGTTCACATCGGCCAGAAAGGCGGGCGTGTTGATCACATCCATCACCGCGTTGCCGACCGCACAACCCAGTGGGTTGCCACCATAAGTGGACCCGTGCGTGCCGGCGGTCATGCCGCTGGCCGCCTCTTCGGTGGCCAGAACACAGCCCAGGGGGAAGCCGCCGCCAATGCCCTTGGCCACCATCATGATGTCCGGCTCGATCCCGGCCCATTCATGGGCAAACAGCTTGCCCGTGCGGCCCACCCCGCATTGTACCTCGTCAAGGATCAGCAGGATACCATGCTCGTCACACAGATCGCGCAGACCCTTGAGGCACTGATCAGGCAGCGGAACGATCCCGCCTTCGCCCTGCACGGGTTCGATCAAGATGGCGGCAGTATCGTGATGGATCGCAGGCGCAATCGCCTCGTGATCGCCAAAGGGCAGATGAATAAAGCCCGGCAGCAACGGGCCAAAGCCTTTGGTCATCTTTTCCGAGCCCGCCGCGGCAATCCCGGCGGCCGAACGGCCATGGAAACTGCCCGAAAAGGTGATGATCTCGGTCCGGGCCGGATCACCCTTTTCGTACCAGTATTTGCGCGCCATCTTGACGGCCAGTTCGCAGGCCTCGGTGCCCGAGTTGGTGAAGAACACCGTATCGGCAAAGGTGGCATCAACAAGCTTGTCCGCCAGCACCTGTTGCTGCGGGATCTGGTAGAGGTTCGAGGTGTGCCAAAGCATGCCCGCCTGTTCGGTCAGGGCTTTGGTCAGCGCCGGATTGGCATGACCAAGGGCGTTCACCGCGATCCCCGCTCCAAAATCCAGAAAGCGTCGCCCATCCGCCTCGATCAGCCAGGAGCCTTCGCCTTTGACAAAGCTGAACGGCGCGCGGTTGTAGGTCGGCAATACGGAAGAGATCATCTGGATCGTCCTTGTGAAAGGCCTCAGGGCATGCGCTTTGGTGCATGAGCCATCAGGCAGGGTCAACATAATTGAGAGGGGGCGGTGCGCACAGGCACCCGTGATCGTTCGCAGGTTTAGCTGTGTCGGGCGTGTCGTCGGAGGGATACGCAATTGATCATGCGCATCTGGTAGCGCTGCGCCGCGCCGCGCGCCAGTCCTTTTTCCTTGCGTTGCCCTGCGTTCGGGCGCACGAGCGGCGCATGTACGCCGCCAAGACCCACAACCCGGCCCTCGCCGCATCGCTGATCGCGGTGGCCTGCGCGTTCATTGCGGCGACAACCCTGATTGCCAAGACGCTGGCCACAACGCAGTTTGGTGCGCCCATGCACCCGTTCCAGATCGTGTTCGGGCGGTTCCTGTTCGCCTTTCTGGCCTTTGCACTGGCCAGCCTGATCCTGCGCCCCACGCTGCAACGCCCACATCTGCCGCTGCACGTCGCGCGCACACTCGGGGGCTGGGCCGGGCTGACCCTGATGTTTGCAAGCGTGGCCCATATTCCACTGGCGGACGCGACGGCGATTTCGTTCCTCAATCCCGTTTTTGGCATGATCTTTGCCATCCCGCTACTGGGTGAAAAGGTCGGCAAATGGCGCTGGATCGCCGCCGCCATCGCCTTTGTCGGCGCGCTGATCCTGTTGCGCCCCACACCGGAAAGCTTTCAACCCGCTGCCCTCCTGGCCCTGGGTGCTGCTGTCATTCTGGGGTTTGAGCTGAACATCATCAAGAAACTGACCGGGCGGGAGAATCCGTTTTCGATCCTGCTGATCAACAATGCGATCGGCGTGTGCATCGCCACGCTGGCTGTGCTTTGGGTCTGGATCTGGCCAAGTCCTGCGCAATGGGCCCTGATGGCCACGCTGGGCTGTGCAATGGCCGTGGCGCAGACCTGTTTCGTGAATGCAATGGCGCGGGCGGATGCAAGCTTTGTCGCGCCCTTTACCTATGGGACCCTGATTTTTGCCGCGGTCTATGACGTGTTGTTTTACGATGTGGTGCCCGATGGGGTCACGATACTGGGCGCCAGCATCATCATCGCCGGGGCCTTTTTGCTCGCCTGGCGCGAGGGGCGAAAGGTTCGCTCGGAAGATGGTCATGCTCCCTTGTAACTTTGGCACGCGCCATTAGAATAAGGCGCTGACACGAAATTCCGGGCGGCCCCTGCGAGAGGGCCGCTTTTTAGCTAAGAAAGCCTGCCGATGTCCTGGACTGACGAGCGCGTTGAACTTCTCAAGAAGATGTGGGGCGAGGGCCAGTCGGCCAGCCAGATCGCAAAGGAGTTGGGCGGCGTGACCCGCAACGCCGTGATCGGCAAAGTTCACCGTCTGGGCCTGTCCAACCGCGCTGGCAGCGGCGCAAGCCCCGCCAAGGCCGAAGCCAAGGCCAAGCCCGCCGCCCCCAAGGCCGAGGCCAAGCCCAAACAACCACAACTCAAGACCGAACCGGCGATCAAGCCCGTGCCCGCAGGTGAGGCCAAGCCCAACCTGCCCGCCCGCAAGCAGATCATCCCCGCAGGCCAGCCCCTGCCACCGCAACCCTCGGCCAACGAGATCAGCCCCGAGGCGCTCGCCAAGGTCAACGAGGTCGAGAAGAAATCAAAGAAGATCAGCCTGATGGAACTGACCGAGCGGACCTGCAAATGGCCCGTGGGTGATCCGGCAACCGAGAATTTCTGGTTCTGCGGCCTGCCTGTCCAGCAGGGCAAGCCCTATTGCGAGGCCCATGTGGGTGTGGCGTTCCAGCCCATGTCCTCGCGCCGCGACCGCCGCCGCTGATCCGATTGCGGCTGCGCCACGACATGTTTCAGGGGGCGTTGCCCCCGTCGCGTGCCGCGACTCCCCCATGGTATTTTCAGTCAGAAGAAACACCTGACAAGGTGTTCAAGATCGGGCAGTCCGGCCGGTCATTGCCGTGACAGGTTTGAACCAGGTTCTTGAGCGTGTTTTGCATCGCTGTGAGGTCGGCGATCTTGGCCTCGATTTCGCTCAGGTGTGCCGCGGCGATTTTGCGCACATCGCTGCTGGCGCGGCTGCGATCCTCCCATAGCATCAACAGGGACCGGCAGTCGTCGATGGAGAACCCTAGTGCGCGTGCGCGCGCCAGAAAGTGCAACTGGTGCAGTGCGGTTTGTGTGAAGGTTCGATAGCCGTTGTCGCTGCGTTCAGGCCGGATCAGGCCGATCTCTTCGTAATAGCGGATGGTTTTTGCGGGCAGGCCGGTGGCCGTTGCGTCCTGAGAAATGTTCATGTCTGTCCTTTCCCGCGCAGGCGCAGCGCGTTGGTGACCACAAAGACCGAGGACAGCGCCATGGCCAGTGCCGCCAGAGGAGGTGAGAGTTGCGGCCCGCCAAAGGGCACCAGCAGTCCCGCCGCCACCGGGATCAGCAGCGCGTTGTAGCCAAATGCCCAACCGAGGTTCTGGCGGATGTTGCGCAAGGTCGCGGCACTGATGTCGAGTGCGCGCAGCACGGCGCCGGGTTCGGGCGACATCATCACCACATCCGCCGCCTCGATGGCCGCATCATTGGCCCCGTTCACCGCCAGCCCCACATCCGCTGCGGCCAGAGCGGGCGCGTCGTTGATCCCGTCCCCGACAAAGGCGACGGGGCCATATTCGGCGCGCAGGCCTTCGAGCGCTGCAACCTTGCCGTCGGGGCGCACATTGCCCACCACCGTGTCGATCCCGAGCTGTCCTGCCACATGATCTGCCGTGCTTTGTGCGTCACCCGAGATCATGGCGACGGTCCGCCCTGTCGCCCTGATCCGCGCGATGGTTTGCGCAGCCCCGGTGCGGATCTGGTCGCTGACAGCGATCACGCCGACATGGACCCCGTCGACCGCCACATGAATTGGAGTCGCACCGGTCTCGGACCAATTCTGCGACTGCGCCAGCCATGTTTTGGACGGTCTGATGCCCGCCTGCGCCAGCATGTCCGGGTTGCCGATCACGACGTGCTTGCCTTCGACCGTGGCGGTGGCCCCTTGCCCGGGTGTCGCGGCGAAGTCGGCCGCATCACTCGGCACCGCCTCCGCCGCTGCGATGATCGCCCGCGCAATGGGATGTTCTGAGTGCTGCTCGACCCCCGCGGCGAGGCGCAGCATGCCCTTGGGGTCCCCTGCGGCCATATCCGTTACGGCGGGGGTTCCGACGGTCAGCGTGCCGGTCTTGTCAAAGGCGATCACGCGCGCATCCTGCAGCCGTTGCAGCGCCGCCCCTTTGTGAAACAGCACGCCGAGTTCTGCAGCCCGGCCCGTGCCCACCATGATCGACATGGGCGTGGCCAGACCCATCGCGCAAGGGCAGGCGATGATCAGCACCGAAACCCCGGCGACCACCGCAGGACCAAGCCCGGCAAGCGCCCACCAGATGGCAAAGGCGAGCGTGGCGATGACGAGAACCACCGGCACGAACCACGCGGTGATGCGGTTGACCAAGGCCTCGACCGGCAGGCGCGCGGCTTGAGCGGCCTCGGTTAGCGCAGTTATGCGCGCCAGCACCGTATCGCGCCCCACATGGGTGGCGCGGTAAATGAGGCTGCCGGTGGTGGCGAGCGTCCCTGCACTCACCGGATCGCCTGTGCGCTTGAAGACGGGGATCGGCTCGCCCGTCAGCATGGCCTCGTCGATATGGGTTTCGCCGCTGATCACCTCGCCATCCACCGCGATGCGCCCGCCGGGGCGGACGCGCAAGAGGTCGCCGACCTGAACCTCAGACAAGGGGACATCGGCAAAGGTACCGTCCCGCTCGACTTCGGCCGTGTCCGGGCGCAGGCCCAGCAGGCGGCGCACGGCATCCCCTGTATGCCCCTTGGCGCGCGCCTCAAGCCAGCGGCCCATCAGGATCAGGGTCACAATGACCGCAGCGGCCTCGAAATAGACACCTGCGGGGGGCAAGACACCCGGTGCGAGCACCGCAAGGGCCGAAAACAGGAACGCCGCCCCGGCCCCGAGTGCCACCAGCGCGTCCATGTCGGGGCGCGCCTTGAGCAACCCCGGCACACCGCGCCGGAAGAACCCCGCCCCCGGTCCGGCCAGCACAAGGCCGGTGAGGACAAGCTGGATCGTGTGGCTGGTGCCCATGCCGATGGTGGCCGCGATCCAATGGTGCAGAGCCGGGACCAGGTGGCCACCCATCTCCATCACGAAGACCGGCAGGGTCAGCAGGGCCGCCAGAACGAAGCGACGGAACAACGGCTGCGCAGAATCAATCGGTGCTGCCTCGGGGACCGCGTCGCGCGGGGCGTAGCCTGCATCGGCAAGGGCCGCGCGCAAGGCTTCCGGATCCCCCAGCACGTCGGCGTAAATCTCGTGGGTGGGCAGGCGCGCCTCGGCCTTCAGCACGCCGGGAAGGGCCTGTGCCGCCGCCTCGATCCGCCCCACGCAAGAGGCGCAGGACATATTCGGGATCTCCCAACGCACCTGCGTCACCTTTGCCGGATACCCCGCCGCCGCAAGCGCCTTTACCGCCGCATCCGGGTCGACCCCGGCAATGCGCGCGGAGTGATCGGCGAGGTTGACCCGCACATTCTGCGCCCCCGGCAGCGCCTGCAGGGCCGCCTCGGCCCGCCCGACGCAGGAGGCGCAGTTGAGGCCAGAGATGGCGAAGGAGAGTGAGCCTTGTGTCATTGCCATTACATAGGGGTTCCAGTCGCTGGAAGGTCAAGTGGGGATGGCCCATCCGTTGAAACATTGTTCAACGCAGGTGTGAGTTGTGCCTGTCGCAGACGCATGACAGGAAGGCAAAAGACCGCGACCCAAGTGGAAAGACGACCGATGATAGACATGCCCCCTTCTCCGCCGCGCGCCGCTGATGTGCTGGCCGCCCGCCTATACGATGCCGGGTGCCGCCACGCCTTTGGGATGCCGGGGGGCGAAGTGCTGACGCTGGTTGATGCACTGGAACGGGCGGGCATCCGGTTCATCCTGTGCAAGCACGAAAACGCCGCCGCCTTCATGGCCGAAGGGGCGTGGCACCGCACGGGCGCGCCTGGCATTCTGGTGGCAACGGTCGGGCCTGGTGCGCTCAACGGTGTGAACGCGGTTGCCAACGCCCATCAGGACCACGTGCCGCTGATCGTGCTGTCGGGATGCGTCGATGCGGACGAGGCGCAGACCTATACCCATCAGGTACTGGACCAGACGCAAGTGTTCCGCCCGATCACCAAGGCGACCTTTACCCTCAACACCGGCGCGGCCCATGTGATCGCCGACAAGGCGGTGGCCATCGCGACCGAAGGGCGACCCGGCCCCGTCCACATCGATGTGCCCATCACCGTGGCTGTCACCCCCGTCACGCCCGAGATCCCGACCCGGCGCACCGTGGCCACACCGGTGGTGCCCGCCCCGGCCCAGCTGAGCGAGATGCGCACGCAACTGGCCAGGGCCGAACGGCCCGTTCTGATCGTGGGCGTTGATGCGCTGACGCAAGGATTTGATGCACGTCGCTGCGATATCTCGGAGGCGTTGCGCGCCTTTGTCGACACCTTTCAGGTGCCCGTTATCACGACCTATAAAGCCAAGGGCTTGCTGGCCGAGGATCATCCGCTCGCCCTTGGTGGCGCGGGCCTGTCGCCCAAGGCGGACGCTGTGCTGTTGCCGCTGGTCCAGCGGGCCGACCTGATCATCGGTCTCGGCTATGACCCGATCGAGATGCGTACGGGCTGGCGGGATTTCTACTTTCCCGGCATCCAGACCATGATCGACATCACGGCAGAGCCGAACCACCACTACATGCATCAGGCCAGCATCAACGTGATCGCCGATTGCGGTGCAACGCTCGCAGCCATCAGCGAAGGCGTCGCCCCCCGCCCCACATGGGTCGACGGGGATGTCGCACAAGCCAAGGCGGACCTCGCCGCCGCCTTCCCCTGCGATGACGACTGGGGGCCTGCCGCGATCATCGACACCTGTCGCGCCTCGCTGCCGCGCGATGCGCTGGCCACAGCGGACAGCGGGGCGCACCGCATCCTGCTCAGCCAGATGTGGCCCTGTTACGAACCGCGTGGCCTCATGCAATCCTCCGCACTGTGCACCATGGGCTGCGCCATCCCGCTGGCAATGGGCGCGCAAGTGGTCGAACCCGAACGCACCGTTGTCAGTTTCTCTGGGGATGCCGGGTTTCTGATGGTCGCGGGCGAATTGTCCACGGCGTCTGAGTTAGGTCTCAAGACCATCTTCGTGGTCTTTGTCGATGCCTCTCTTGCGCTGATCGAGCTGAAACAACGCCAACGTCAGCTTGGCAATGCGGGCGTGGATTTTGCCAAACATGACTTTGCCGCGATGGGCCGCGCCTTTGGCGGGGCCGGGCACACGGTGACTTCGCGGGCCGAACTGCGCGACGCACTGGATGCCGCCCAAAACAGCGATACATTCAGCGTCATTGCATGTGTGATCGAACGGGGCGCCTATGACGGACGCATCTAAACCCGGCGCGCTGGACGGCGTCTATGTACTTGATTTGTCGCGCATTCTGGCTGGGCCCACGGCCACGCAACTGCTGGGCGATCTTGGGGCCACGGTAATCAAAGTCGAAAACCCCAAGACGGGCGGCGACGACACGCGCGGTTGGGGGCCAAACTATGCCAAGGGGCTGGACGGCGCAGCCACCGACCTATCGGCCTATTTCATGGCCGCCAATCGTAACAAGCAATCCATTGCGGTCGATATCTCGACCCCGGAGGGACAGGACATCGTGCGCCAACTGGCGGCGCGGGCCGACATCGTGATCGAGAACTACAAACCCGACGGCCTTGTGAAATACGGGCTCGACCATGCCACGCTGCGCAAGGCGCATCCGGGGCTTGTCTACTGCTCGATCTCGGGCTTCGGGCAAACAGGGCCGAACCGGGACAAGCCGGGCTATGATCTGATGGCCCAAGGCTATGGCGGGATCATGTCGCTGACGGGCGAACCGGACGGCGCGCCGATGAAAGTGGGCGTCGGCATCGCCGATGTGATGTGCGGGATGTATGCGACCATCGGCATTCTGGCCGCTCTGCGCCACCGCGATGCAACCGGCGAAGGACAGCATATCGACCTCGCCCTTGTTGACGCACAAATGGCGTGGCTGATCAACGAAGGGTGCAATTTCCTGACCTCCGGGCAGGTGCCCGAACGGCGCGGCAACGCGCACCCCAACATTGTACCTTACGATGCCTTTGCCACGAATGATGGGCATATCCTTGTCGCTGTTGGCAACGATTCCCAATTTGCGCGGTTTTGCGATGCGATTGGGGCGCCAGAACTGGGCCGTGATGCGCGCTTTGTTACAAATCTGGGCCGGATCGAGCACCGCGAGGCGCTGATCCCCGCCCTGCGCCCGCGGCTGGCGGCGATGAGCAAGGCCGAGGTTCTGGACAAATTGCAGGCGGTCAAAGTGCCCTGCGGTCCGATCCACGATCTGGCCGAGGCGCTGGGGTCGGATCAGGCGCAGGCGCGCGGCACGGTGATCAAAGTGCCCCGCGCGGATGTCACAGACGGACACGTCCGTCTTTTGGCGAATCCGCTCAAGTTTTCAGCGACTCCGGTGCGCTATGACCGCCCTCCGCCCCGGTTTGGGCAGGACACGCAAGCCGTTCTGGCGACACTAAAATCCGAAAAATCGCAAGACAACTGAGCGTAATCCAAGCGCTTTGGCTGAAAATCGCCACTTCTGCGCGAGAATGCTGAAATTTTGCTCACAAAAACTGTATTCGCCCTTCACGTGTGCGTGTGGCCCTCGCGCAATGGCTCCCATTGCAGGCCAGATGCTTTAGACCAGAGACACGTCACTGTAAAAAAGGTTCGCCGTTCATGATGCACGATATTTGCCAATCTCCCGTCAGCCTGGAGGATCCAGCCCTTCTGGCGGAATGGAACGGGATGATCCGCGCCTTTATGGCCCACGGGACAGCGACACCAAACCATCTGGGCGCCGTGCTCAGCGGCGCGCCGGACTTTGCCATGGGCCACGCGGCCAAGGGGCTGTTTTCGCTGATGATGGGCCGCAAGGAACTAAACGCGGTGGCCCGCGAGGCCGGACAGACGGCTGTGGCCGCCCTTGCCGCATCCGGCGGCAGCCCGCGCGAGAGGCTTTGGGTGCGCGCCCTTGGTGAATGGCTCGAAGGCCGCCCATCAGGCGCCATCGCCGCAATGGAACGCATTCTGGTGGATCACCCCACCGACACCCTATCGGCCAAGGTCAGCCATGCCATCCGCTTTATCCTTGGCGACGGCGTCGGCATGCGCGCCTCGATCGAGAACGTGCTGGACGCCCACAAGGGCCACGATCTGGAAGGGTATGTGCTCGGCTGCCACGCCTTCACCCTCGAAGAGACGGGCGAATACGACGCCGCCGAGGCCGCGGGCCTCAAGGGTCTGCAACTGGCCGGAGACGACGCCTGGGGTCTGCATGCGGTGGCCCATGTCTATGACATGACGGCCCGCCCGGATCACGGCATTTCGCTGATCGAAAACAACTGTTCGGCCTGGGATCACTGCAACAACTTCCGCTACCACGTGTGGTGGCACAAGGCGCTGCTGCATCTGGACCGGGGCGAGACCGACATCGTGCTGGCGATCTATGACGCGCAGGTGCGCGCCGACAAGACCGATGACTACCGCGATATGGCCAATGCCACCTCGCTGCTGATGCGGCTTGAGCTGGAAGGCGTCAACGTCGGACCCCGCTGGGACGAACTGGCCGATCTGGCGCAAAATCGCACCGATGACGGCTGCCTTGTCTTTGCCGACCTGCATTACATGCTGGCCCTTGGTGGTGCCGGGCGCAGCGACGCCCAAGAGGCGATGACCCTGCGCTTTGCACAGGATGCGATGCGCACTGGCGAGATGCCCGCGCGGGTCGCCAACCCGGGCAAGGCCGCGCTTGCAGGGCTCAACGCCTTTGCCGAAGGACGCTATGATCTGGCTTTCCAGAACCTCGCCGCTGCCCGACCCGCCATGCAGACCATCGGCGGCAGCCACGCCCAGCGTGACGTATTTGAACGCATGACCATCGATGCGGGCCTGCGCGCCGGCATGGTCGATGCAACCGAAGCCCTGATCGAAGACCGCATCGCGCGGCGCGCCGGGGTCTTGGATCGTTTTGCAACCACCCGTCTTGCCAGCATCGGCGAAGCGCGGCGGATTCCTGCGCAATAACGCGCAGGCCATCCCTGCGTATCCGCGCGTGAGACGAGACTCTTTGAATGAAGAAGATTAAAGAGCGGCCATGACGTTTGCCGACCCAACCCAATCCACCGCAGCCCCCGTGGCTGCTGCCTCCGCATCCCCGGTGCGGGTGCGCGACATCCGTCTGGATTTTTTCCGGGGGCTGGCGATGTTCATCATCCTGTTTGCCCACACACCGGGCAACTTCCTGACGTCGTGGATTCCGGCACGGTTTGGCTTTTCGGATGCGACGGAAATCTTTGTGTTCTGTTCGGGCATGGCCTCGGCCATCGCCTTTGGCGCGACCTTTGATCGGGCGGGCTGGGCCCTTGGCACCGCGCGGGTGGCCTACCGGATCTGGCAGGTCTACTGGGCCCATATCGGGCTGTTCTTTGCCACCGCCGCGATGCTCGCCTATCTCACCAATCTCGACATCACGACCCGCAACTACTGGGGGCAGCTGAACCTGTGGATGCTGTTTGTCGAAGGCGAACACTGGAGCAACCCGGACATCCTGTTCCGCTTCATGACCCTGCAATGGGTCCCCAACCTGTTCGACATCCTGCCGATGTACATGGTGATCCTCGCCATGATGCCCATCGTGATCCTGTTGGGCCGCGCCCATATCGGTCTGTTGGCCGCGGCCAGTTTCATCCTGTGGTTCTTTGCCCAGCGCAAATTCATGGAAAGCCTCGGCCTGCCCTACCTCAACTTCACGGCCGAGCCATGGGTGGGCAATGATGACTGGCAGCGACGCTGGTTCCTCAACCCGTTTGGCTGGCAACTGGTGTTCTTCACCGGCTTTGCCTTCATGCGCGGCTGGATTCCCAAACCGCCCGTCACACCGCTGCTGATCGGCATCGCGGCCTTCATCGTGCTGGCCAATGTTCCGCTCTCCAATATCGGCGTGCGCGAATTCGGCTTTGACTGGGCGCGGGACTGGCGCGCGGACAACCGTCAGTGGATATCCAAGACCGACTTTGGCCTACTGCGCTATGTGCAATTCCTTGCGCTGGCCTACCTGTGCTGGGTGATTGCGGGTGACAAGGGCAACCGCATTCGTGCCGGGGCGAGCGTGCTGGGCCAGCTTTGGGGCCGTATCCTGCGCATCATCCTCAAGGTTGGACAACAGTCGCTGGCCGTCTTTGTCGTGTCGATCTTTGTGGCGCGCTTCAATGGCTTTGCGATGGATATGCTGGGGCGTGACACCGGAACATCCTTGGCTGTGAACGCGTTTGGTTGTGGCTGTCTGATCCTGACGGCCTATCTTGCAGGGTGGTTCAAGACGACCCCCTGGAAACCAAAGGGCACCTCCTGATGCTGCGCCGTGAATTCCTTGCAAGCCTTGCCGCTCTGGCCGCCGCCCCGCAATCATCGTGGGCGCAAGAGGCGGCCGAACCCGGGCTGCAACTGGGCGATGCGACGGCCTTTTCCCCGTCCGACGTTGTTGAACGCGCCCGCGAGATGGCTGCGCGCGACTATGCCCCCCGCCCGCTGATCCCCGAGGCGTGGCGCAACCTGACCTATGACCAGTATCGCAAGATCTGGTTTGACGCGCGCAATGCGCTCTGGGAAGGCTCCGATGCGCCGCAACGGATCGATGTGTTTCCCCCCGGTCTCTACTTTCCCCAGGCCATTCGCACTTACGTGGTCGATGGCGATCAGGCCCGGCCACTGACCTTCGACATGGGTGTGTTTGACACCACCGACAAGTTTCCGGATGTGCCCATCGACGACACACTGGGCTATTCCGGTCTGCGCCTGCGCGCCGAGTTGCGCCAGCCCGGCATCTACGAGGAATACGCCGTCTTTCAAGGTGCCAGCTATTTCCGTGGCATTGGCACGGGCGACATCTACGGCCTGTCCGCGCGCGGCCTTGCGCTCAAGACCGGCGATCCGATGGGCGAAGAGTTTCCCGACTTCACCCATTTCTGGCTTGAACGGCCCGACCCGGGTGCGGCCAGGATCATCCTGCATGCCCTGCTCGACAGCCCGTCCTGCACGGGCGCCTACCGGTTCGAGATCATGCCCGGCCAGCCCCTGGCGATGCTGGTCGAGGCCGAGATTTTCGCGCGCACCACGCTGACCCATGTGGGCATCGCGCCGCTGACGTCCATGTTCCTCTTTGACGACATGGACCGGCAACGCTTTGACGATTTCCGCCCCGCCGTGCACGACAATGACGGGCTGATGATTCACAATGGTGGCGGCGAGGTGATCTGGCGCCCATTGGCCAACCCGCTGACCCTGCAGATCTCGGCCTTTGGCGACAACAATCCGCGCGGCTTTGGGTTGATGCAGCGGGCCCGCAGTTTCGAGGATTTCAACGATCTCGAGGCGCTCTATCACCGCCGCCCCGGCCTATGGGTGACACCCGGTGAGGGCTGGGGACGCGGCAATGTGCAACTGGTCGAAATCCCCGCCGACCGCGAGATCTACGACAACATCGTCGCCTATTGGCGCCCGTCCGCAGATATCGAGCCCGGCACCTCGCACAAGGTCACCTATCGCCTCGATTGGGGCAGCGACCCGGCACCCAAGGCCGCAATGCCGCTGCGTGTGCTCAACACTGCCGCAGGCGGACGCCCCGAAGGTGGCCGCATCTTTGCCATCGACTTTGAAAACGCCGACCACGTCCCCGACGACCTCAGCAAGATCGAACGGCTGGTCCGCTCCTCCTCTGGCGAAGTGACCGAAGGCATCGTGCAGCGCAATCCGGCAACGGGTGGCCCCCGCCTTGCCTTCACCTTTACGCCAGGAGAGGCGACATGGGCCGAATTCCGCGCCCAGTTGCGCCTTGAGGGCGGCCCGCTCAGCGAAGTGTGGCTGTACCGGTGGACACAAACATGACGGCGCACAGCCATATGCCCTCGCGCGCGCCGCTGGCGATGCCGGAACAGGACTTTGGTGTCGCACCCGACATCGCGGTGCCTGCGCCCGCAAAGCGTGACCCGATCTGGCGGATTGCGGTGTTTGCCCCTGCGCTGGTCACCACCGCGCTGATGATCTGGGCGCTGCACGGTCTGTTTTCGTCTTCGGGGATGAGCGGGCTGGAATATGTCCTGCTGACCCTGATCGGCCTCACCTTTGTCTGGGTCACGCTGGCCGTGTCCTCCGTGACCGTCGGACTGGTCGGGCGGCTTGATCCCGTTGCGGACGCCCCACCAAGTGCCCCGCTTGATGTGGCCCTGCTGGTGCCGGTCTATAATGAGACGCCCTGGGATGTGTTTGGCAACGCATCGGCCATGCTCAGCGACCTTGAGCGGCAACAGGGCGGACACCGCTACAGCCTGTTTGTGCTGTCGGACACGCGCGATGACGCGATCGCAGCACAGGAATGGCAGGCCTATCAGGCGCTCAGCGCATCGGCCCCGTTCCCTGTCCACTACCGCCGCCGTGCGGACAATAGGGATCGGAAGGTGGGCAACCTGCTCGACTGGATCACCGGATGGGGCGCGGCCTACGAGGCGATGGTGGTCCTGGACGCCGACAGCCTGATGACGGGCCGGGCCATTGACCGGCTGGCCTGCGAACTGGCCGCTGACCCACAGACCGGCCTGATCCAAAGCTGCCCGCAACTGATTGGCGCCGACACCCTCTTTGCCCGCATGCAGCAGTTTTCCAACGTCGCCTATGGCTGGCTGCTGGCCGAAGGGCTGGCCCACTGGTCGCGCACCGAAGGCAACTATTGGGGCCACAACGCGATTATCCGCACACGCGCCTTTGCCGCCTCTGCCGGTATCCCGCACCTGCGCAGCCTGACGGGGCGGTCCGATCTGATCCTCAGCCACGACTTTGTCGAGGCCTCACTGTTGCGCCGCGCTGGTTGGCGGGTGCGCCTTCTGCCGCGCATCTCGGGCAGTTTCGAGGAAACCCCGGGCACGCTGATCGACTACGTGGTGCGCGACAACCGCTGGTGCCGGGGCAACCTGCAACACTTGCGCCTGCTGGCCACGCGCGGGCTGCATCCGGTCAGCCGCTTTCACCTGTTTCAGGGGGCCGCGGCGTATCTGATGTCACCTGCATGGTTTGTGCTGCTGGTGTTCTGGGCGCTGCTGGGGCGGGATGCGACCACCAATGTGATCAGCTATTTCAACGAGGCCAACCCGCTGTTCCCGAACTGGCCGCCTGCGATGACCCATATCGACAGCGCCGTGTTTCTGCTGGTGATGTATGGTATGCTGCTGGCCCCGAAATTCGCCTCGGCCACGATCATCATCGCCCATGCCAAGGCGGTGAAACTCTTTGGCGGGCGCTGGTCCTTTGCCCGCGCCGTGCTGGTCGAACTGGCCCTGTCGATTGCCTATGCGCCGATCATGATGGTGCAACAGACCCGCGCCGTGCTGCGCTGCATCTTTGCGCGCGGCAACGGCTGGAACCCGCAACGGCGCGCAGCCCGGGCCTATCCGCTGACAACGCTGATCAAGTTCCACTGGGTCGAGACGCTGATTGGTGCGCTTTTGCTGGCCGGGCTGCTGGCAGGCCTCGTGTCCTGGTGGCTGATCCCGATCATGGCAAGCCTTGCGCTGGCCATTCCGCTGTCAGCGCTCAGCGCCACAAACGCGAGGATGCTGCGGCTCGACAACCCTCTGACCTTGCGCGAACCCACCATCGTGGCCCGCGCCCGCAGCGCACGTGCCGTGATGCGCGCGCAGATCGAGGCGCCGGACATCGCCGCCGAATAAACGGCGGTCTCGATCTACTTACCTTCAATTTGAATGAATCCGGTGCAGCCGCGCCAAATCAAACATGTCGTGCGCGCGCCAGCGCGCGCCGTTTGGCAGCAGCTATTCAGGCGTCCACGCGACCAGTGGCAACCCGCGTTTCAGCCAGCCGGGTCCGGCCCCCGACCCAAGCATGCCTTCGGGCACGTCTATGATGTTGGTAAAACCAGCGGCTGTCAGCCGCGCCGTCAGCCCGCGCGAACGCACGCCGCGCGCGCAGATCAACGCCACAGGCGCGTCGGTGCGCCCCCCGGTCTGTTCCAGCAATGCTTCGGTAAAGTCGTCGCGGCGCATGTCCAGCGGCACCGCCCCTTCGCCCACACCTGTACGCTGCCATTCATCGGGGCGGCGGATGTCGATCAGCAAAACGGCGCCCGAAAGGGCGGCGCGATGCACGTCGGGCACGCTCAACGTGCCCTCCACCCCGGCCTGGGCTGAGATGTTGTACCAGCGGGACGCAAACAGCGTCCCGCCGACGATCAGGGCCCCCGCTCCGACCCCAAAGGCCCGGCGCGAGAGGCGCGTCGGACCGGATTTGTGAGGATGCGGGGCGTGAACCTTTGTCATATCAGCTCTTTGGTGCTGCGCTTGAGAATTTGGGGATCGGGCTGACCGAGGCAGGCTCGGGATCCAGCGACACCCAGTTGGATGTTGACGACTTGATGTTGCCCGGAATGTCTTCTTCCCAGAAGCTGACGACGGCAGTGTTGATGTTCAGGAACAGTTTGCCATCCACGATCCGCCACAGGTTGGGGTTGGCCGGCACCTTGCCGCCCTGCGCCACACCATAGGCACAGTGCCCATCGTATTGAGGCGCATATTTCGCCGGATCAGCCACAAACGCATCCCGGTTTTCTTCGGTGGCAAAGGCGAATGTCGCGCCATTGTAGTCCGCCGTGATCGAGGCCTTGCCCGGCACACCGGCAGGCTGCGATTGACCCACGGGGGCCTGTTCCAGCCCGAAATAGGCGACCACATCATATCCCGAAACCGCGTAACCGGTGTCGTCAAGATATTGGGGACCAGCAAAGGCCGCTGATCCAAGGGTCAGCGCGCTTGCAGCCGCGGCGAGGGTCAGGGTGAAACGGTTCATTACGAAGTGTATCCTTGTGCTAGAAGTACATTTGGTCAACTGCCAAGCGACAAATGCGGTCTTTGGCCCGTCGCCTTTCCAACTATAAGATGTGCGCCGCACAGGTATCAGACCGTCTCGCGTGGATGTGACCACATGCAAGCCGGACGTGATCGTCCCCCCTTAGCGCAGCCGTGGCGGGCGGTCAGGATCGGACCCGGGCGCTTGCGGTTCCGGTGCGCGCACAGGTGCCACCTGGGGCAGATCAAACCGCAGGCCCACCCGCGCCAGCCGCGCCGTGATCGCATCCGTGGCGTCGAAAAAGGCGACATCCATCGCCCCTGCCTCGATCCCGGAAAACACCAGCGCCTCGGAGGCCGCGCGCGCCAGTGCAGGTTCGGCCCCCGGTGCCGCGCCCACAAAGGCCAGCATATGCCCCCGCGCACCTGCCGCGTCCGTGCTGCCCACAAGATAGGCCAGTTGCGCAAGGCCCGTGGCCGTGGCCAGCTTGGCATCCAGTGCCGAAATCAGCACATCCGGCAGCCCGGTTGGTGCCGACACTTCGGCCAGTGGCACCTCGACCTCGTCGGGTGCATGGCCCAGCGTCTGCGCCAGCCACGCCACCCCCTCTGCATCCAGCAGAAACGAGGATGGCGCCACATCGAGGTTCAGTCCCAGCCCAAGACCCTGTTCGGCCAGCAAACCCGCGATCACCCGCCCCGACAGTGCGGCATAAGGGGCTTCAGCACCGACAAAACCGCTCAGCCGCTCCGCCCGGTCAAAGACCAGCACAATCGGCCCGGAGCCGGGATCAAAAACCTGCGGTGTGACCGCATCGCCCGTTGCCTCGCCCTCGAGCAGCAAGAACAGTTCCGCATCTCCCAGCCGTTCGAAAAAGCGCAGGCGTGCTGCGTCGTCCTCCGGCGCGGCTGTCATCGCGGCGTGGGCGGCGTCCAGCGGGGTATGCGTCATGCAAGTACGTCCTTCACGCGGGCACGCAGGGCGGGCAGCACCTCGGTCTCGAACCACGGGTTTTTCTTGATCCACCCGGTATTGCGCCACGAGGGATGAGGCAAGGGAAAGGCGCGCGGTGCGTGGTCGCGCCAGCCTGCAACGGTGTCCGTCACGCCCGTCTTGGTGCCCAGATGCCAGCTTTGGGCATAGCCACCGATCAGCAGGGTCAGGGGGATATCGCCGATATGCGCCATCGCCTGCGCCCGCCAAGTGGAGGCACAGATCTTGGGCGGCGGGCGGTCCGACCCCTTGGCGTCATAGCCCGGAAAGCAAAAGGCCATGGGCACGATGGCCACGCGGGACTGATCATAGAAAGTGGCCTCATCCACGCCCAGCCAGTCGCGCAAACGGTCCCCCGACGGATCGGTAAAGGGTTTGCCGCTTTCATGCACCCGCGCGCCGGGCGCCTGCCCTGCGATCAGGATACGCGCTCCGGGTTTGAACCAGACAACCGGGCGCGGGGCGTGCCCGGTTTCGGTGGCGGCAAAGCGATCAGCACACAGCGTGCAGGCGCGGATATCAGCAGGCAGGTCCATCTCTCTCAGCTAAGCGGTCCTGTCGCGTTCGGCAATCATTTCGACAGTTATCGAAATAAAACTTGTCGTGATGCAGTTATTTCGATAATTCTAGAAATATGAAAATGGAATCGCCCTCTCCGCTCGATCTGACCCGTGCTGCCAGTGCCTTTGCCGCACTCGGGTCCGAACAACGCCTGTCAGTTCTGCGCACCCTCGTGCGCGCCGGACCCGAGGGGCTGAGCATTGGTGATCTTGGCGCCCGGACCGGCGTGACCGGGTCGACCCTGACCCATCACATGAAAATCCTGTCGACCGCTGGACTTGTGACCCAGGCCCGGCAGGGCCGTTCGATCATTTGCGCCGCCGTCGCCTTTGACGAGGTCGAAAGCCTTTCCAATTTCCTGTTGACCGAATGCTGCGCGGACAGTGCCGCCCCAAGCAAGGATCACCCTCATGGCTGACACAACCACCACCACGGCCGCCGTAAGCTGGCGCAAGCGGATTGACGGCGCGTGGCTGATCTCGGCCCTGCTGCTGGCGCTGGTGGCCCTGTTCGACATTGGCCAGTTCCTGCCAACCGTCACTTTCGCCGCCAAGGCTCTGGCAGGCACCGCCCCGTTCATCGCCTTTGCGGTCCTCGCGGTCGCGTACCTCAAGGCGACGGGGGCCGAGAACCTTTTGGCCAAGGCGTTCGAGGGCAATCCGGCGCGCATGATCGTACTGGCCGCCCTGCTGGGTGGCCTCTCACCCTTTTGTTCCTGCGAAGTGATCCCCTTCATCGCCGCCCTGCTTGCCGTGGGCGCGCCACTCGGGGCTGTGATGGCCTTTTGGCTGGCCTCGCCGCTGATGGATCCGGCGATGTTTGCGATCACCACCGGCGCGATTGGCACCGAATTTGCCATCGCCAAGACACTGGCCGCCGTCGGTCTGGGCATCTTTGGCGGCTTTGGCACGCAACTGCTGTCCAACACGCCTGTCTTCATCGATCCCTTGCGCGAAAAGCCCAGCGTGGGCGGCTGCTGCGGCGTGAAAAAACCGTTCTCGGCCAAGCCTGTCTGGACCTTCTGGCGCGAAAAGGACCGGGTGCTGACCTTTCGCGACACCGGGCTTGAGAACGCCGTCTTTCTGCTGAAATGGCTGACGCTGGCCTATATCGTCGAGGCGCTGATGGTGCATTACATGCCCGCCAACCTCATCGCCAATGTGCTGGGCGGGGATGGCGTGGGCACCGTGATCCTTGGGGCGCTGGTGGGCATGCCTGCCTATCTCAACGGCTATGCTGCGGCACCACTGGTGGCCGAACTGCTGGAACAGGGCATGTCAAACGGGGCCGCCATGTCCTTCATGATTGCAGGCGGTGTCAGCTGCATTCCGGCGGCCATCGCGGTCTGGGCGCTAGTCAAGCCACGGGTCTTTGCCGCCTATCTCGGCTTTGCCCTGACCGGGTCGATCATCGCCGGTATGCTTTGGCAACTGACCGCCTGATATCGGCGCTGTACCCACCTACATTCACCCATCTGTGTGCGCAAAAACCGATTGTTCCACCTTGCGCGACAATGCGCGGTGAAACCTGTACATTTAACATGAACTTAGACATAGTACGGCCATAGTTGAGGATTAGGCCGTTAACACACCTCTGGTAAGGAGGGGCCACGTTACCCACCTAAAGCACGGGGACGACAGCAGCACACCGCGGAGCAACGGGATGCTAGAGTTTGAAAATGTATCCAAGTCCTTCTGGACGGGCACACAGCGCAAGGTAATTCTTGACCGTGTGTCATTTCGGGTGGAATTGGGCAATTCCTTCGGGGTGCTCGCCCCCAATGGCACCGGCAAGACGACGCTGATCAACATGATGGCGGGGCTGGAAAAACCCGACGAGGGCGAGATCCGGCGGATGTGCAACATCTCCTTTCCGCTGGGTTTCATGGGTGGGGTGATTTCCAAGATTTCGGCGCATGAGAACTGCCGTTATATTGCGCGGCTTTATGGGCTGGACCCGGACTATGTCGAAAGTTTCTGCCGCTGGCTGTGTAACTTGGGCGAGTATTTCGACCAGCCCATCGGCACATATTCCTCCGGCATGCGGGCACGGTTTTCGTTCTCGCTGATGCTGGCGCTCGACTTCGACATCTATCTGATCGATGAGGGGATGCCATCCTCCACGGACGTCGAATTCAACCGAAAAGCAGGCGAGGTGTTGCAGGAACGGCTGCGCACCACAACAATTGTCATCGTGTCACATCAGGCCCAGACGCTCGAGAAATTCGCGCGTTCCGCCGCTGTCCTTCTGGATGGCAAGCTGCATATGTTCGACACGCTGGAAGAGGCGAAACGGCTTTATGACTACGAAACCCAAGGCTAGAAAATTCCGCATAAAACGCACCGCTCCGATGACCGGGGCGAGCGAAGCGCCCAAGGAAACGGGCGCCGAACAGCCGCGCGCGCAAGCGCCCGCGCCCAAGAGCCCGCCGCCGACGCCGCCTGAGCCGACGGCCGCACCGGCCGATGTGTCCACGGCCGATCAAGTCGCAAGCGAGAACACCATCGACGCCATCCGCCAGGAAGGGCTGACAGGGCGTCAGTTGCGCATGGCCCGCCGGGTTGCGCAGAAACACAACCTGCCCGCCACATCGGATTTCGACGCTGTGCGCCTGTTGCGCGCCCAGGGCATCGATCCGTTCCAACGCTCCAACATGCTGGAACTTGTGGTGCCACAGGCAGGGGCCGAACAGCACGAAGGTGGGGCACCCGATGCCTTTGCCAGCCTGCCCGCCGCTGCCGGAGGCGCCGGCGCCGAGGCGCGCGAGAACCGTGTCCAATTGCCCCAGACCATCCCGGTCAAGAAACAGCAACTGCCCTCGACCGAGGTCAGTCCGGCGGATCGTCGTGCGCAGGAAATGCGCAACATCCAGCGCGACATTGCCCGCCGTCGGCGCAAGAAAACGGGCATCCTGCTGGTGCGCCTTGCGTTCTTTGTGATGCTGCCGACCCTGCTGGCGGGATACTATTTTTACGCCATCGCTACACCGATGTATGCGACCAAGTCCGAATTTCTGATCATTCAGAACGAAGGATCCGGCGGCGGTGGCCCCCTTGGCGGGCTGTTGCCCACCCAGTTTGCGACCAATTCCGACAGCATCGCGGTGCAGGGATTCCTGCAATCCAAGGACGCGATGCTGCGCCTTGATCGCGATCTCGGCTTCAAGGATCACTTTACTCAGGGCTGGATCGACCCGATCCAGCGCCTGGGCGAAAACCCCACCAATGAAGAGGCCTACAAGACCTACAAAAAGAACGTCAAAATCGGCTATGATCCGACCGAGGGCATGATCCGCATGGAGGTCGCAGCCGCCGATCCGCAAGTCTCGGCCGACTTTTCGCGACAGCTGATCGATTATGCTGAACAGCGGGTGAACAACCTGTCTGCCCAGAAACGCGACGACCAGATGCGCGATGCCCGCCAGGGGTTCGAACGGGCCGAAACCGAACGGCGCGATGCGCAAGAGGCGCTTGTACGCCTGCAGATCGAAGGCTCCACCCTGGACCCTGAGGGCGTCATCGCCTCACTGCGCGCGCAGATTTCGACCCTTGAAACCCAGATCATCGAAAAAGAGATCGAACTGGCCAGCCTTCTCAACAACGCGCGCCCCAACCAGAGCCGGGTGGATGGTGCGCGCGGTACGCTGGAGATTCTCAAAACCCAGCTGAACCTGCTGAACAACAAGATGACGGATGTGTCCAAGGGCGAAAATTCGCTGGCTGAACTGGCCGCCCGCATCCAGATCGCACAGGCCGACCTCGCGGCGCGGGACATGATGATGCAATCGGCCCTGCAAACCATGGAACAGGCCCGCGTCGAGGCGTCCCGCCAGGTCCGCTACCTGACCGTGGCCGTCGATCCGATCGCAAGCGAAGAACCGTCCTATCCCCGCGCCTTTGAAAACACGATCTTGGCATTTCTGGTCTTTGCAGGCATCTATCTGATGATTTCGCTTACCGCGTCCATCCTCAGAGAACAGGTAACCAGCTAACATGACCCATGTTTCAGTCGCCGGCCTCACCATCGGCAACGACCGCCCGCTGACGGTGATCGCAGGCCCCTGCCAGATTGAAAGCCTGGATCAGGGCCACGAAATCGCAGGCCGCATGCAAGAGGCCTGCGCGGCCGCGGGCGCGCAATACGTGTTCAAGGCAAGCTACGACAAGGCCAACCGCACCTCCCTGTCGGGCCAACGCGGGATGGGCATCGATGCGGGCCTCGCGGCGCTCCAGTCGATCAAGGCCACCTTTGGCGTGCCAATCCTGACGGACGTCCACAACGAAGCCCAATGCGCCATCGCCGCAGAAGTCGCCGACATCATCCAGATCCCCGCCTTCCTCTGCCGCCAGACCGACATGTTGCTGGCCGCAGGCAACACAGGCGCGGTGGTGAACATCAAAAAGGGCCAGTTCCTTGCCCCCTGGGAAATGCCCAACATCATCACCAAGGTCGAAAGCACCGGCAACACCCGCATCCTGCTGACCGAACGCGGCACCTCCTTTGGCTACAACACGCTGGTGGCCGACATGCGCAGCCTGCCGCAGATGGCCCAGACCGGCTATCCCGTGGTTATGGATGCCACCCACTCTGTGCAGCAGCCCGGTGGCAAGGGCGGCTCCAGCGGCGGGCAGCGGGAATTCGCGCCTGTGATGGCGCGCGCGGCCGTGGCCCTCGGCGTGGCTGCCGTGTTCATCGAAACCCATCCAGATCCCGACAGCGCGCCCTCAGACGGGCCAAACATGATCTATCTCGACCAGATGCCCGCGCTGGTCGACACGCTCATGCAGTTTGACAGATTGGCCAAGGCCAACCCTATTTCGATCTGACCCACATCCCAAGACCGAGTATTTCCCGATGAAAAAACCCAGCCCGACCGTGACCCCCAACACGTGGGAATTCCTGCGCGATCCGATGATCGCCCCCACCGGATTTCGCGAATATGACGCGCGCTGGAAATACCCCGACGAGATCAATCTGCCCGGTATCACCGCCCTTGGCCTTGGCCTTGGCACACAGATGCACCGGCGCGGGATCAAGCCCGAGATTGCCGTGGCCAACGACTACCGTGACTATTCATTGTCGATCAAGAATGCGCTGATCCTGGGCCTCATGCAGGCGGGCATTCAGGTCAAGGACATCGGCCCGGCCCTGTCCCCCATGGCCTATTTCAGCCAGTTTCATCTCGACGCGCCTGCGGTCGCCATGGTCACCGCCAGCCACAATCCCAACGGCTGGACCGGGGTCAAGATGGGCTTTGAACGCCCGCTGACCCATGGCCCCAACGAGATGAGCGAGCTGCGCGAGATCGTGCTGAACGGCAAGGGCGAAGCACGCCCGCGCGGCGGTTATGAATTCGTGGACGGTGTGCAAGAGGCCTACTTGCAGGACCTTGTGGGCGATTTCAAAATGACCCGCCCGCTCAAGGTGGTTTGCGCGACCGGCAACGGCACGGCTGCCGCCTTTGCGCCCGAACTCTTCCGCCGTCTCGGCGTCGAAGTGGTCGAAAGCCACAACACGCTCGACTACACCTTCCCCCACTACAACCCCAACCCCGAAGCCATGGAAATGCTGCACGACATGGCGGCCTCGGTCAAAGCGTCAGGAGCGGATTTCGCCCTTGGCTTTGACGGCGACGGCGACCGCTGCGGCGTCGTCGATGACGAGGGCGACGAAATCTTTGCCGACAAGGTGGGCGTCATCATGGCCCGCGATCTGGCCAAGATTTACCCCAACGCGACCTTTGTGGCGGATGTTAAATCCACCGGCCTGTTCGCCTCGGACCCCGAATTGCAGAAACACGGCGTCACTGCGGATTACTGGAAAACCGGGCACAGCCACATGAAACGCCGGGTCAAGGAACTGGGCGCGCTGGCGGGGTTCGAGAAGTCGGGGCACTACTTCCTCGCCGAACCCATCGGGCGCGGCTATGACTGCGGCATGCGCGTGGCGGTCGAAATCTGCAAGCTGATGGACCGCAACCCGGACATGAAGATGTCCGACCTGCGCCGCGCCCTGCCCAAGACCTACGCGATGCCGACCCTGTCGCCCTACGCCGCCGATACCGAAAAATACGACATCCTAGAGCGGATCGTGGCCAAGCTGGTGGAACGTCACGAAAGCGGAGGCACCCTTGGCGGACGGGCGATCAAAGAGGTCGTGACCGTCAACGGCGCCCGCGTCATCCTCGACAACGGCGGCTGGGGCCTCGTGCGCGCCTCGTCCAACACCCCCAACCTCGTCGTGGTCTGCGAAAGCCCCGAATCCGAAGCCGAACTGCGCGCCATCTTCAACGAGCTGGACGCAGTCATCCGCACCGAACCGGGCGTGGGCGATTACGACCAGACATTCTGAGGTGCGGCGAACGGCTCGGACGGCAGGTTAGCGGACGAAGTTGCCATTGGCGAGAGCTTCGTCAACTCCTGATGCGCAGGTCAAGGCGTTCTGTCACGAAACGCTCTCGGCTACTGCGCAGGAACCTGCGCACCCACCCTTGGCAAATCCTCGTCCTCGACACCGGCGAGCAGGTACAGACCGACGGCTGTATTGGCCGTAGCAATCGCCAGGTGGATGCGAATATCGATAGGCTCAGCGACATAGGGACCCGCGGTACCAGAGGTCAGGTATATGTAATCCACCAGCGTATGCAAGAAGATCAACGGCAGCAGGCTTCCCGTCCGCAGGAAAAGCGCGCCGTAGAGCATCGCAAAGCCGAAGGTGGCTCCGAACTTATCGATCCATTCGAGTACTGAGAACTCTTCAAAAAACGCGTTCGTCAGATGTCCTGCGCTGAAGATGGCGGCCGCGATCAGCACAGCGCCCCATTTCCCGTATTTCATAAGGACCGGAATCGCGATGCCGCGCGCAAACCCTTCCTCACTGACGCCCGTTGCGAGGACGGCAACGAAAAAGAGCATGACACCGCCTGCAGCGATCTGGACGCTTCCGTAAAGTAGCGCCGGTACGAACAACACCATAGCGGGATAGATCAAGAGATGCACATTGCGGACCTGCCCAGTTAATCCGCTCACCCGCCACCAGCCCATCGCCCAGATCAACCACAATATGAACAACGACTGGACGGTCGGGATGATCGCGCGCAGTGGTGTCAGATCAAACCCGAGCACGTTTGCAGCCACGACGAATGGCATAGCCAGAATTTCCTGCAGGATGGCGAGCGCAATCACGAAAAGGATCGGATAGGCAGCTGCGTGCGCACGGAGTTTCGAAATAGCTTTCTCTCCCGGGTGTAGGATCATTTAAGAAACGATGCGTTTCGTAATGATTCTTGTCAAGCGCCGCCGCGTATCGTCAAATACCGCTGAAGCAGAACCGAGACCCAACTTGCATGCAAAATGACCGACCGAAGCGGGGCAGGCCGCGAAGTGGAAGATCGCGCAAGGCGATCCTTGCGGCAGTGCGCAAACAGCTTCTGGCTGACGGATACCTTCGACTGACAATCGACGCTGTGGCAGCAGAGGCCGGTGTCAGCAAGGCCACGATCTACCGATGGTGGAAGACGAAGGGAGAGCTCGTTCTTGAGGCGGCAGAGGCGGATATCTCGATTGGCCTCGTTCCTGAGACGGCCGATCCGCGCGTTGATGTAGAGGCAGCGATCGACCAGCTCATCGAGACGTTTTCGCGACCGCTCGCGTCGGTGGTTATCTTCGCGGCCATTACGACCGGGGGTAACGATCCGGTCATGGCGCAAATCTTCAGGGACAAATACGTCTATCCGTGGCGCGTTTCAGCCACGTCCACACTTGTCCGCGCATTGCCTAAGCACAAAAGCCACTCGGAAAACGTGCAATTCCTGCTCGACGTCATTGTCGGGACAGTCTTCCAGAGAATCCTCGTCCTGAAAGAGCCGAACACCGCCGGTCTGAAGGACAGGCTGATCGCCCTAATCCACTTGTAGAGAACGTGCGCCCGGTGGCAGGACCGCTTTGGGCTCATTGCTGCCGTCGGTGCTGACGCGGCATGGGCATATAGCCACAATGAACGAACGCAATGGCGGCCCAGAGCTGCCCTTCGCCTGACCATTAAGATGCTGCAGTCGCAGCCCGCAAAGCTGATGGGGTGGATGGCTCCTGCTTCAACCGGCGTCGCAATGCGCCATAGTGCAGGTGTCAAAGTCTGCTTATGAG
>NZ_CANNCF010000004.1 GCF_947503045.1 uncultured Tateyamaria sp. | reverse complement strand
TTCCTAGCAGTCGTTGATAACTGCACTTTGGCACACTCGATGCCGGTGGAGCAGGAGCCACCCACCTCATCCGCAATTGTGCACGCTATGCCGAAATCAGTTGCGTCGCGGCATGGTGCGCCGCCGATCTTACGTCTTCGGCGAGTTCGGAGTCAGGAAGCGTTCGCGCCAAAACCATACCGCCAACGCAAAGCGCCGCAGACGCCAACGCATTCTGATGCCTGTTTGCCTGGTTGATTGGCATCGCTGTCTCTAACAACCAGACCATCGCTGTGAGCAAATTCTGGAAGGCTTCCTGTGTTTCTGGATCGGCGCGCGCAACGTCGGATGGAAGAGCGATCATTGGACACTGTCCGTCGATATCTCCTAGATGCTTGCTCGACAGATACGCATCAACCATCTGCTGAGCCATCTCTGGTTTGAGATTGCTGATGTCGATACCTGCGTCTTGTCGCCACTCCGCTCCACGTCCCATCAAGAAGCTGGAAACAGCTTCGCTGAAGAGAGCTTCCTTATTCTTGAAGTGGTTATAAAACCCACCTCTTGTGAGACCGGCTTCTTGCATGACCTGGTCTATGGTGACGTTTTGAAACCCGTATTTGTTGAACAACATCCGTGCTGCTTCAACAATTTTGGCACGCGACGCGTCGCGATGGCTGGCGCTGTAGGGCATGACGAATCCTTTCAACGGAAACTATATCGATCTCCAAAATATGTTCTTTAACATAAATAGATTGCTGCCATGAAGGGAACACGATCAACCCGAGAGGAGCTTTAACATGCCCAAATTTCTGCTGATCTATCACGGCAAACCTGACATCCAGAGCCCAGAAGACGGAGCCAAGCACATGCAAGCTTGGAATGCGTGGAGTTCTGGATTGGGCGCAGCTGTCGTTGATCCCGGTCTTCCAGTAGGGCTGTCGAAAACGATCACTGTGGGTGGCGTCGAAGACGGCGGCGGTTCCAACCCGGCTTCGGGAATGACCGTTCTTCAAGCGGACAATATGGATGACGCGATAGCGCTTGCCAGAAACTGTCCTCACCTCAGCGGAACGGGCACCATCGAGATCGCTGAAGCGATGGAATTGGAAATGTAGGGATCGGATGATGGCTACGATTTTTGACGCGGTTCCTTTTCTCGCCGCTTACAGCGTTTCGTTTTTGGTTTTGGCTGCAATAGCGCTGATGACCTTGATCCAAAATTTCGCAACGGCTCCGCTGGCCTTTGTAAACGAAGAGCAAGTCCCCGGACTGCCCCTGCGGTTTGACCATTCCAAACTGAGCTTTCGCGCCGTGCGAACGTACTCAAACTCTGCAGAAACTTTTCCAGCCTTTGGATGGGCAGTGTTGATGGCCATAAGTTCTGGGGCCTGGCCTCTGCTCGTCAATTGGTTGGCCATTGGATACTTTATTGCGCGGGTTGCTTTCTGGGTGATCTATTATGCAGGGATTGGCAAGCCAGCTGGGGGTCCCAGAACGATGGCTTTCGTCGCTGGATTACTGTGCAATATTGCTTTGGCATGCATGGCCGCTTGGTCACTAGCTAAGGTAGTCATCTAGTTGGAATCGTTCAAAGCGGACGTTGCCCACATCATGTGCAATGCCCGCTTTGTCCCGCTTGCTGTGAGTTGGGCTACTTTGAAACTGTGCAGTTGCAGCGAATGACCGTTAACCGGCTGCGGCCGCAGCATCATGAAAGTGGGGCGAAGGTTCGGAAAGGGCCGTCCGCCAGACAATCGAAGTCTGGTTGAGCGATTGTCATCGACGCCGCACTGGGTCACCAATTCTCAATCACAAAACTGATCGTGGCTTGTGCGCATAGGAAAGTCAGGCTTCCATACTGAGCAACAGGCGGTTGAGTTTTTCACCATAGACCTCACTGTGCTCGATTAACAATTCCTCAGCGGAGGTCTCGTCGCCTGCCAGAATGGCATCCACCATGGGTTGGTGCGAGCTTGCCACAGCTTCCGGTGTCGGGAGTAGACCGTTGACCGAACCGATATACATCCGCAATTGGCCTTCCACCTGCCGGTAGTGTTCAATCAGGCGCTTATTTTGGGAGATCTCGACGATCGTGTGGTGCAGGTTCAAATCAGCATCGGCCAGATCGACCTCGGATCCAGATTTGGCGACCTCCGCCAGATTGTCGAAGGCTGCCGACAGAAGTGCGCGACTGTCTTGATCAACGCGCCGTGCCGCGAGGCGTCCGGCCAAACCTTCGAGACTT
This sequence comes from uncultured Tateyamaria sp., assembly GCF_947503045.1. GTDB lineage: Bacteria > Pseudomonadota > Alphaproteobacteria > Rhodobacterales > Rhodobacteraceae > Tateyamaria. The sequence goes on along the minus strand of NZ_CANNCF010000004.1, from coordinate 471,110 downwards.
GCGCGCAGCGTGTACAGTTCGTCCGCGTCCTCGGCGGTCAGCTTCATGACCTCCCAATTGGAATAGATGTTTTGAACGATCAGCCCTTCGCTCACCAACCGGTGTAGCGCGGCCCGGACCGTTCCGCGCGACAGTCCCATCTGAGAGGCCAGGAACTGCTCGGTGATGCGGGTGCCGGGCGGAATCTCACCGCTGAGCACGGCGATGCGCAATTGCGTTGCAGCCTTGCGATCCAGGCTTTCCTTCACAATCGGAGATTTTAGAGATGAAAGATTTTTCATGACTGTCTCCCTCTTTAAGTGAAACACATTCGGTTCAGGTCCGGTTGGTGTGCGTGACCTTTTTCAACTTTTTCGCGCAATGCCTTTTCATTTGTTTGGACATGGCATGATTGTCAACGATCAAAAATCTGCCCGACGTCTCAATCTAGTCGACAGCACGGTAAATCGGCACCATGGCCCGCACCGGATCAAGAAGCGACCAATCCCCCTGATCCACTTCAAAACCCTTCGGGAAAGGTGGGCGCGCCTCGAGCCCCAGAGACGTCAAAACGCGATCATCCCGATAGTAGCATTCAACGACCAGACGTTCGAGCCTGCCAGCCGTCATTGGGTGCTCGTGTCGAAAGGTCTCGGCCTTTTCCACTCCGAATGCGGCAAAGGATGCCAGATCCGCGGCCAGCCCTGCATATGCAGACCCAAGCATGTCCCGGACAATCTGCGCATCATCGGCGCCGGGCACAGCGTAGGTGTCACTTGCCGGGATGATCGCGGCGGCGAGTTGGGACAGGATTTCCTGTTCATCTTGGTCTAGTGGCGTATCCGGCATTCGCGTGCCTCCTTAGTCGAAAAGGGTTTCGAGCCGCTGTTTCATTTGATCAGCAATATAGAGCGCCATGGCTTGCAATGTGCTGGTGGGGTTCAGCCCGGATGAGGTCACAAAGATCGACCCATCAACGATGAACAGGTTTTTCACATCATGGGCGCGGCCCCATTCATTGACCACGGACGTGGTAGGGTCTGTGCCCATTCTGGCCGTTCCCAACCAGTGCCAGCCCCCATATTCAATTGGTGCAACCGCATGGGTCTGGGTTGCTCCTGCGGCTTCCAGAATCTCGGTGATCCGTACAATGGAATGATCCATCATCTTGATGCTGTTTTCGCTGAGCGTGTAGCTGATTTTCGGGGCGGGGATGCCATTGCTGTCTTTTAGGTCGGGATCAAGCGTGACGGTGTTGTGCAGTTCCGGCATGTCCTCGCAGACAGCAACAAATCCGGTGATCCGTTTGTGTAATTTGCGGGCCGCAGCGTGGTGGCCCGGACCCCAGGGGATTTCTTCCCACTCAAGGCCGGTCATCACCGTTTCGACTGTGGCCGCCCCGCGGTGCGATTCAAGAAGATAGCCCCGCACGAACCCTCGATCGGGGTCCGTCTAGTAGAATTGGTGACTCCAGATATTCTTGTGTGGTCCTGTGTGGCCATCCACTTCTTCGTCGAACACACCTTGCACCCAGGAATAGGGGTGTAGCATCAGGTTGCGCCCAACAAGGCCCGATGAGTTCGCAAGGCCGTCCGGATGGCTGTCGCAGGCCGAATTCAGCAGAATGCGTGGCGTGCCGATGCCGTTGCTGGCCAATATGACAACATGCGCCTCTAGGTGCCTTTCGACGCCATCAGGGTCAAAATAGACGACGCCCGATGCCATGCCGGTTTCGTCGTTCATCGTGATTTTCTTGACCCGGCATTCTGTGCGCAGATCAACCCCTGCACGGATGGCGTGCGGCCAATAGGTGACGTCGGTGCTGCCTTTGGCGCCTTGCGCGCAGCCCGTCATGCAGGCCCCCAGATTGATGCATTGCGCGCGGCCATCATAGTCTTGCGTGGCGACGGACACATCGGATGGCCACCAATGATGGCCCAGGGCGTTAAACCCCTTGGCCAGAACCTGCCCTGATTTTCCAAGCGGTACCGGGGGCATCACGGCCGTTTTGCCCGGTGGATATGCCGGGTCTCCTTCGAGGCCAGAGACGCCCATCATCTTGTCATTCTCTGCAAAGAACGGCTCGAGCGTTTCATAATCGACGGGCCAGTCGTCCGCGATGCCGTCAAGTGTTTTCACCTTGAAATCTGATGGGTGAAAGCGTGGAAAGTGCCCGGAAAACAAAACTGTCCCTCCGCCCGGGCCATTGAAATTCACGATCTTGATCGGTGAATCGTCATCGTTGATCGGGTAGTCGGCGGGCGCTTTGCGCACGTTTGGGCTGGCGCTGTAGTCGCGCTGTGCGCGGGCCTCCCAATCCTTACCCGTGGTTGGATAGTCCGCCGGGTTTGGCATGGGACCTTGTTCCAGACATACGATGTGCATCTTCGTTGCGGCGAGGCTCCAGGCGACGGCAGCACCTGATGCGCCACCTCCGATAATGACCACGTCAACTGTTTCGTCTGACATGTGTTTCCTCCTAGCTCGCAAATGTGGCGGGCATGACGCCTTAGGTGTTGATCCGGTTGCCAGTCTGGCTGTCAAAGAGGTGCACGTCCTCGATGACAGGGTTCAAAAATGCACCGGACCCGCTTTGACCGGGATAGCGACCCTGCACCAAAACTGCGCCCGTGACACCGCCGCCGACGTTGATGATCACCTCGGTTTGCGATCCTGTTGGTTCGACCAGGTCGACGGTTACCGGGATGCCGGACGGGGCCAGTTGCAAGGCTTCGGGGCGCACACCGACCTTTATTGGCCTGTCCGTTTGAGTTGCTGGCATCGGCAGGGACAGCACGACGTCGTCCGCGATCTGAACGTCCATCCGCCCGTCAGATCGGCCAATGATCGTGCCATCCCAAAGGTTGATCTTTGGCGTACCAAAGAAGCTGGCAACAAAGGTATTGATCGGCCGCATGTAGAGATCATCGGGTGCGCCCAGTTGAACAATCAGACCGTCGCGCATGATGGCGATCCGGTTGGCCATCGTCATCGCCTCGATCTGGTCGTGGGTCACATACACCATGGTGCGGCCCAACCGCTGATGCAGCGACTTGATCTCGCTGCGCATCGTGTTGCGCAAGGCGGCATCGAGGTTTGACAGCGGCTCGTCCAGCAGGAAAGCGCCGGGCTCGCGCACCATCGCACGCCCCATGGCAACCCGTTGACGCTGGCCACCGGACAAAGCGCGCGGTCTGCGTTCCAGATACTCGTCTATCTCGAGCATCTGCGCGATGTCCTGCACCCGCTTGATCGTTTCTGCCTTGCCGACGCCTGCAACCTTCAGCCCGAAAGCAAGGTTCTGCCGGACCGTCATTTGCGGATAGAGCGCATAGTTCTGGAACACCATCGCAAGATTGCGCTTTTGTGGAGGGACGGAGGTGACGTCGGTATCGTCAATAAAAACATGCCCTTCAGAGACGTCTTCGAGCCCTGCGATGATTTTCAGCAGCGTTGATTTCCCGCAGCCGGAGGGGCCAATCAAAGTGACCAGTTCTCCGTCATCAATATCCAGACTGATGCCTTTCAAGACCGGTAGGTTGCCATACCGCTTTTCGACATTTCTGATTGAGATCTTCGACATTCGTTCCTTCAGCCCCTACTTTGCAGAGCCTGCAGTGAGGCCCCCAACCAACCACCGTTGGAAAAACAACACCGCAATCCCGACAGGGATCAGTCCCATCAACGAGGCCGTTGCCATCTGCCCGTAATTGACAATCTGATCCCCTCCAAAAAGGGCCAAGGCGACGGGCAGGGTGCGCGATGCGTTGGTGGTCATGAAGAAGGCGAACAGGAATTCATTATAAGTCAGGACGGCGCAAATGATCGCGGTGGCCACCAGACCGGGCACAAGTGTCGGAAGGATGACGGATACCATCGTGCGGATGACCCCAGCGCCGTCCATTGCTGCTGCCTGGTCGATTTCCTTTGGAACGCGGTGGAAGAACCCAAGCAACAACCAAAGAGCGACCGGAACATTCATCAAGGCATACACAAGCGTCAATCCGGGCACGCTGTGCAGCAGGCCAACCGTTTTGAGCAAAAAGAAGAATGGCAGCAGCGCGATCACCGGTGGCGCGACATAGAGCCCGATGGCCAAAGAGCTGAGCGCAGTACCGCCCGTCTTGTGACGGTCGATGGCATAGGCCCCCGGGAAGGCGATCAGCAACGTGCCCACGGCTGAACAGGTGGATGCGATGATGCTGTTGATCATGAAGGAGGTGATTGGGAGCGCCGAGCCTATGTTTTTCCAATTCTCGAATGTGGGGTTTTGCGGCCAAAAAATGCTCGATGAGATTTCTGCTGGTGTTTTTACAGCTGACCGCAAAGAGATAGGCGATGGGCAGGATGAAGAAGCCCATCACGAGGATCAGCGCAATGATCTGGAGCAGGGTGGATATCTTGAACACAGACATCGTCTACCCCTCCGTATGCTCTTGAACACGTTTGTGCAGCATCATGACCGGCAACGTGATGATGCTGACCAAAATGACCAGCAAAAGCACCTGCGCGCCCGCGTAGCCGACGTCGTAGTTTTGCAGCAACGTCCGATAGATCGAATACGAGGCAAGGTTCGTCCCGATGCCCGGCCCGCCTTGGGTCAGCACAAAGACGAGGTCGAACACTTTGAAAGCAAGGATCAGTTTGATCAGGAAGATACCCAAAAGCGCGGGCATCAGAAGGGGCAGTTGCACAGAGAAGAAGGTGCGCATCGGGCTGGCGCCGTCCATGTACGCGGCTTGCCTGATGTCATCAGGCAGCGACTTGATCGCGGCATAAGACAACAGCGCCACAAACGGTGTCCACTGCCACGTGTCGGCCAGCACCAGGGCAAACATGGCGTGGGGCATTTGACCCAGAAATGAGATCGGTTCTGAAAGAACGCCAATTCCCGTCATCACGCCGTTCACCAAGCCCCCTTGCGGTAGCAGCATCAGTTTCCATGCGATCCCGATCATGATTGGCGGGGTCATCATGGGGATGAAGATCATCGACCGCCAGATCGTGCTGAACCGGGTCATACGAACTAGCAGCAATGCGATGGCCACGCCCAGCACCATTTGCAGCATGGAGGCGGGAACCGCGAACGCAGCCGTACGCCACAGGGACGAGACATAGTCGCCCGTCAGAGCGAATTCGATGTTCGAAGTGCCGACGAATTTCTGAAATGGACGCGCCAGCGAGCTTTTGGAAAGCGCTGAAGACACCATGTAAACACCCGGATAAAGCCCGATCACCAAGAGCGTCACAACCAATGGCGCACACATCAACCAAGCGGTACGCCGGATGTCAGATTGCGACGATTTCCGTTTGGCTTTCTTCACGGACGAACGCGTCGTTGCTGCCAGGTCGGTTGGTGCCATTGCGAATTGAGTGCCTGTCTCGGATGCGAAAAAGTGACGGAACCCTAGGCCGGATTCCGTCTGTTTCATATTGCGGTTTTTGGGATTATCCCAAAAGCCGCTTCCACTGACGATCCGTTACTTCCATCGTCTCTTGATAGTTTTGCTGACCGGCCATCATCTTGGCCAGCTCGTCGGTCAGGATACGCATCAGCTGCGGGCTTTCAGGAATTTTCGGCCATGGCATGAAGTCTTTCGAGGCCGCAATCTGGGCCTCGGCCACTTTCGGCGCAAAAACCGTGTATTCTTTGCTGGTCATCACGGATTCCCGAACAGGGTCAGAGAACGTGCCAGGTGTCGAGGACACCTCAAGCTGGACTGCAGGAGACGTCGCCCATTTGATGAACTCCCACGCGAGGTCCTGATTCTGGCTGCCGGTCGAAATCCCGAGGCCCCAGCCCGCGTTTAATGCCGCACGTGGTTTTTGACCCGCGACACCAACCGGCAGGCTTGTCACGCCCCATTTGCCAGCAATCGCTGAGTTCGGGTCATTCTCGGCATGGATGCCGAGATCAGTCCAGAACTCGATCATTGCCGCATTGCCCCCAAGGAAGGCAGGAATGCCATTCTCGAACCCAACCTCGGCAGGCGTCGGGAAGCAATAGGGGACAACTTTCTCCAGTTGCTGAGCGCAGATCAGCTGGATGTCCTCGAGAAGTGCGGACTGGTTATCTTTTGTCAACAACCGACCCTGATAGCCCGCGACACGGTTCACGAAACCCGACCCAAGGGCCACGGGAATGTTCACACCCATAATCACAGCGCCGTATTTGCCGTCTGCCTTTCCGGCCTCGGTAATTCCCTTGGTGGCGTCATAGTACTCGTCCCAAGTGGTAGGCACGCCAAAGCCATTCGCATCCAAAAGCTCTTGATTGTAAAATAGAACATGCGCGTCGCCGTCCCACGGCAAGCCATAACGACGCCCGCCATATTCCATGTAGATGTCGCTGAATGGCTCCAGAAAATCCTCGGGCTGGATGTAGTCTTTTTCCGCTTCGATCTTGTCAGTAATATCGACCATGATGCCATTCTCGGCCATGGCGCCAATGCTCGCGTACCAATAGTCGATCATGTCGTATTGGTTCGCACCAGAGCTGACATCAAGTGTCGCCTGAGACTCGGAGGCATCATAGGGGATGGCCGTCAATTCAATGGTGGCGCCGGTCATGGCCTCGAACATTTCTTTCAGCTTGGTCGCCGCGCCAATGCGTGGCTGCGTGACAAGCCAGTTCAGTTTTTGGCCGCTGTAATCCTGCGCGAATGCAGGGCATGTAAGTGACATCGGCAAGGCTGCAGCTGCGGTGCCCGCTGCGAGATTCTGCAATACGCTTCGGCGCGTCACTCCTGACATGAGCCGTGATTTCGAATTCTTCATTGAATTTTCCTCCCTTGAAATTTTCCCAAGCCTTTGTGCTATCCGCCAGAGATCTTGTGTCTCCTAAGCCCAGCAAACGGCTTGTTTTCATCGCTGTGCTTGCTCTTTCCCCTTCGCTTTCCTGACCTTCGCAATGATCGCCGCTTTCAAGCAGGATAATCTGTCAATACAGATGATTGTCAACAATTATCACATCTAAATTTGTATCCCGTTTTTTGTTGCTCTCTGTCCTCAGGTTTCCGGGCGCAGGATTTCGGGTGGCTGGAATGCCGTGACTTGCGGTGGATCGCCTTCGAACCTTTCGATGTCGACCAAACAGGAATGTGCGATTGGCCCCTGCGCGAGGCTGGATGTGCCTTTGTCCAGGGTCAGCATGTTCGGATTGCCGTGCTTGCACAGACTGCCCGGTTCTGCGGGTACGGCCGGATCGAACCATGCCCCCGTGCTCATTTGGATCACACCGGGCCGGACTCGATCGTCGATGACGGCGACGGCCAGACATGCACCACGCGAGTTGTAAAGCCGTACAAGGTCGCCTTCAGCGATCTCGCGATCTGCAGCGTCCTGTGGGTGCATGGTAACAGGCTCCCTCTCGTCGATTTTAAGCGCGCGGCTTTGGCTCGCGTGATCAAATTGCGAATGCAGTTTGGCAACCGGTTGATTTGAAATGAGGTGAAGCGCGGTGCCTGTGTCCTCTTTGCCCAGCCATTCCGCTGGCTCCATCCAGAACGGGTGCCCGGGGCAATCTTCATAGCCATAGCCCTCGATTTCCTCCGAGAAAATCTCGATCTTGCCGCTTGGTGTTCCAAGAGGGGCGGCGACAGGATCATCTCGAAACGATGAAAGAAATACGGTGGGCGGATTGGGGGCAGGCAGCTTGAAAAAGCGTTTTTGTTTGAAGTCGTCATAACTTGGCATTGCAATGCCAGATCCCGATACGGTTTGCTTGGTGCGGTCATAGATCCAGCGCAGCCATTCTGCTTCATCCCATCCGCCCGTAAAGGCGTCCTCCACGCCCATGCGTCGCGCAATACCCTGGAAAATGTCGTGGTCATTGCGGGCCTGCCCTTCGGGATCTGTGACCCTACTCATGTAAATTGCGTAAGGGTCCCGCGAAGACATAGCGATGTCGTTCCGCTCAAGTGGGGTTGTACAGGGTAGAACGATGTCCGCGTGCTTGGACATGCTGTTCCATACCAGTTCATGCACAATGATCGTTTCGGGCTTACGCCATGCCTTGAGCATCCGATTGATGTCTTGATGGTGATGAAACGGATTGCCGCCTGCCCAATAGACAAGTCTGATATCGGGGTAGGTGCGGCGCTGCCCGTTGTAGTCAAAGGGCGCACAGGAGTTGAGAAGCATATCAGAGACACGCGCTACAGGAATGAAATCCTGCACCGCGTTTGAGCCTTGTGGCAGGGACGCGCCCGGCATTGAGGTGTAATGCAATCCAATACTATTGGTCGCACTGTATCCAAACCCAAACCCACCGCCGGGCAAACCGATCTGGCCCAGCATTGCGGCCAGAACAATGCCCATCCAGACGGGTTGTTCACCGTGGTCCTGCCGGGTGAGCGACCAGCTGACCGAGATCATCGTTCGTTTTCCCGCCATCCGTCGCGCAAGGCTTAGAATCCGTTGCTCTGCCAATCCGCATATGTGCGCTGCCCACGCGGCACTTTTGGGTGTGCCATCCGATTGGCCCAACAAATAAGGAAGAAACCGATCAAAGCCGACCGTAAATTTGGCCAGAAATGCAGCGTCATGCAGCCTTTCGACGTAAAGCGTGTGAGCCAGCCCTAACATCAGTGCAACATCGGTAGAGGGGCGCGCAGCAAGCCATTCGGCACCTGTTTCTAACATCATGTCGGACCGCAGTGGTGAGACGTTGACAAATTCGACACCCTGCGCGGCAGCCTCTCGCACTCCGACCTTCTGGCCGTGATTGCCTATCCCTCCGGGGTTTATCTGTCCGTTCTTCACCGGAACACCACCGAAGGCCACGAATAGCTCGGTGTTCCGAGCAACTGATGCCCAACTGGTCGTGTTGATCAGATGTTCCCAGAATGCGCCCAACACATGCGGCATGATCACTTCGGCAGCTGCAAAGCTGTAGGTGTTCAGCGACTTTGTGTATCCACCGATGCAATTTAGGAACCTGTGAATTTGGCTTTGTGCGTGGTGAAAACGCCCCGCACTCGCCCACCCATAAGACCCGGCATAGATTGCCTCATTGCCAAAGCGGTGACGCACACGGTTCAACTCATCTGCAACCAATGCCTCTGCCCGGTCCCACGATACAGCCATAAATGGCTCTGCCCCCCGGCGGTCCGTCGCGACACCCGGACCATCATCAAGCCAGCTTTTACGCACCATCGGCTGATCAACGCGCAGAGGACCAGTTTGCACCTCCGGGGCACTGAAGCCGATAGGAGAGGGGTCGTCGTCCTGTTCGAACCCTTTCAGCGCCGTCACTTTCCCGTCTTTTGTCTCGACGCGGTACGTGCCCCAATGGTTTGCCGTCAGTGGGAGATCAGCCATAATATCAGACTAGCCTTCCCATCTAACGTTGCCGGTGGCATCCAAAACGTCGCGATTGACGCCAGCCGTGTGCTTCCAGCCGTTGCCGGATATTTTTGTGGGAAGGGGAGGGCGCGCTGGCACAGGAACAACCCAAGTTCCCGTGTTATCGAATTTTTGGTTGTTCATGCTCCGTCCCGCCATCATTTCTATCTGGGCCGCACTACTTCGAACTGGCAAAAGAGCCGCTTTCCCAGCTGCAGGCTCAAGCACTTTTACTCAATCTTGATGATTGTTGACAATTATTCATTCCCATTTTAGGCCTGTATGTCAAGCAAGTTGCGAAAGTGCTGAACATCCTGTGGGGTAGAAAGCGGGGGCAGAAACGAGACACTGTAAGGCGTCCTCGATAACCCGATGCACGCGCAAGCGAAGAAGGGGAGCATTTTGTCAGAATCTCGCATTGTCCGCCCACGACGCAGTTTCATTTTTACGCCGGGGTTGCGACCGGAGATGTATCCCAAGGCGCTCGCATGCGGAACAGACATCGTCTGCGTTGAATTGGAAGACGGCATCGCCCCCAAAGACAAAGCTGCGGCACGTGCACATGCGCTCAAACTGTTCGAAACGCCCCAAGCGAATGACGGTGTTGAACGAATCGTGAGGATCAATTCCATGCGTGAACGGTTCGGCATCGAAGACGTTCAGGCCATTTTGGCGACGGACACGCCCCCACCCGCTCTGATGATGCCCAAAGTCCGTACCCCCGATGAAGTACAGCTGCTTGATGCACTCCTGACTGAGGCAGGTCATACCACGCGACTCCATGTGATTATCGAAACCAATGCAGGCCTCGAAGCGGCATATGACATTGCACATTGCAGCCCCCGTATCGATGCAATGTTTTTTGGCGGCGTGGATATGGCAGCCGAATTACGGTGCCAGAATGCTTGGGAGCCCATGCTCTACGCCCGCTCCAAGGTGGTCCATGCGGCGGCGTCTGCCGGTTTGGACGTCATTGACGTACCGTTCCTTGACCTCGAGGACCCAGACGGAATGCGAACCGCAGCCGAAAAAGCGCGAGACCTTGGCTTTGCCGGAAAGGGTTCTGTTCATCCAAAACAAATCGCAGCGTTGAACGATGTCATCACACCATCTGCCGAGCAAATCACTCGGGCCCGCCGGATCATTGCCGAGTTCGAGGCTGCGGATACCGGTTTGGACGTGATCGATGGTAAACTCATTGAAAAGCCTGTGTTGCGGGACATGCATCGCATAGTCTCGATTGCAGACCGGATAGGAGAGTAATCGATGGAATGTTGCGGCCCCGGATACGCCTCGCCCCAGGAGGCTATGAAAGCGCCTCGAGAGAAATTGCTGTACACGATCGCGATCTATACCGGCACCGGAATTCAAAAACCGGATTACCTCGCAACCATCGACAATGATCCTGAAAGCGAAACCTATTCTCAGGTAATCTCACGCTGCGAAGTGCCGGGCATTGGAGACGAACTGCACCACATGGGCTGGAACGCCTGTTCCTCCTGTTTTGACGATTCCTCGATGAGCCGGAAATACCTGCTGGTGCCGGGGGTGCGGTCATCCAACATACACATCATCGATTGCGGCAGCGACCCGCGTAATCCGTCGCTTTACAAGGTGATCGACGGGGCAGAGATCAAGGCGAAAACCAACCTGTCCGCACCGCATACCGTGCACTGTTTGGGGTCAGAGATCATAATCTCGATGCTTGGGGACGCACAGGGCAACGCGCCGGGCGGATACCTCCATATCAACAAGGACTTTGAGATCGTTGGACGCTGGGAAAACAGCATGGGCGATATCAAGTTCGGCTATGATTTCTGGTACCAGCCCCGGCACAATATCATGGTCAGTTCTGAATGGGCCGCGCCCAATACCTTCATGCCCGGCTTTGACCTCGAAGAGGTAGGGCATCTGAAATACGGGCGTGAAATCCACCTGTGGGACTTTGAAAAGAAAGAACCAAAGGAAACATTCTACCTGGGCGAAGATGGTCTGATCCCGCTTGAGGTGCGTTTCCATCACGATCCTGACAGCTCGCACGGGTTTGTCGGCGCCGCACTCAGCGCGAACATCATCCACTGGTGGAAAGATGATGCCGGAAAATGGCATTGGGAAAAGATCATTGATGTGGAAAACGAACCGCACCCGGACTGGCCAATACCCGTCCCCGGCGTCATCTCGGTTATCCTCCTCAGTATGGACGACAAGTACCTCTATCTGTGCAATTGGTTGCATGGCGATATCCGACAATACGACATTTCCGATCCGCACAATCCGGTCTTTACAGGTCAGGTTTGGCTGGGAGGACTGCTGGGCAACGCGCCTACAGTAAACGGTGTAAAGGTCACCGGCGGACCGCAAATGATCCAGCTCAGCCTCGATGGCAAACGGCTTTACGTCACCACATCGCTGTTCAGTACATGGGACAACCAGTTCTATCCGGAGATCCGAACAAACGGCGGCTGCATGTTGCAAATCGATTGCGACACGGAGAACGGTGGCATGAAAATCAACCAGGACTTTGTGGTCGATTTCGGCAAGGAACCCAACGGCCCGTCGCGCTGCCATGAAACCCGGTATCCCGGTGGCGATTGTACAAGCGATATCTGGATATGAAGACTGTCACGCTCACCAACCGGGATGGTGCGACCTACCTGGTTGATCCGCGCAAGCCACTACTCGACAGTCTGCACGATCAGGGCGTCGATCTGCCCTATGGCTGTAAATATGGCGGTTGCATCACCTGTGCAGCCAAACTGATCGACGGTGAAGTGCATCAAAAGGCGCAGGTGGCATTGAACAACCGCCAACTCAATGATGGGTACGTGATCTTGTGTGTGGCGCGCCCATTGACCAACATTACGCTTGAGATCGGTGTGGAGAGCCACGACAAACTGTACCGCAATCCCTTCCTGGATCCGTTGGCAGCCCATGAACTCAAGGCTGACATCGCCACACCGAAGGAGGTGTAAGATGGACCATACGCAGCCTTATTCTGACGACTATCTACAGGGCATTCTGACCTCGGTGAAAACCATCGCCATGGTCGGGGCAAGCCCTGACAAGACCAAGTTCAGCTACGGCGTGCTGCGCGTTCTCAGCGAAACCGGCTACGACATGGTGCCGATCAATCCGCGTCCCGGGCTGGAAGAGATACGGGGGATGAAAGTTTTTCCATCATTGTCCGCCGTGGACCGCCCGATTGATATGGTCGAAGTGTTTCGCCGCTCCGAAGACCTGATGGATGTAACTAAGGAGGCTATTGCCGTTGGGGCAAAGGTGCTTTGGGGTCAAATCGGCGTTGTCGATCATGATGCCGCGAAACTGGCTGAAGAGGCCGGGTTGAAAGTGGTCATGGACCGGTGCCCAAAGATCGAGTTGTTTCGCCCATTCTGGAAACCGAAATTGCATTTGGGCATCTGATGGTCCGACCTGCAGCGCACTCCTGTTGTTGCAACTGTGGTGTGGCGCTGGACTGGCCGGTGAGCGTACTGTTGGACAGGCTGTGGCCACACAAAAAATCGGAGGATACTGTGCAGAGAATTACCAAATTTAGCAAGGATCTCGTGCAAGACGCACGCGGGTCAGTTCCAGCCATTTCCGTGGAAGATGCGTTGCCCTTGGTGGGCGGTAACACCCACGTATTTGTCGACCTGCGGGACAGCGCCGAGCAGTCCAAGACCGGTACGATTCCGGGGCAATCATCTCATCTCGCGGGATGATGGAGTTTCACGTTGACCCGCAAAGCCCTGCGCACAAGCCGGAATTTGCTCAGGACAAAACCTATGTCTTCTATTGCGCGTCGGGTGGACGTTCGGCTCTGGCCGCCAAGGTCGCAATCGAAATGGGATTGAACCCGGTGATAAACCTTTCCGGAGGGATCGGCGCCTGGAGCAAAGCGAATGGTCCCCTGACGTAGTTTCGTTGGAGTTCCGAGAAGTTTGGCATTGGATTATTTATCAGAACGCATTGGATCACTTGCGCGGCTTAGTTCGAGACGTCGCCCAATGTTTTGTCTAAGTGAGCTGCAATGCCGCGCAGTTGAATTCGACAAACGGCTGGTTTGGCCATTCCCAATCTGTGACGGGCAGGGCGGACAGCCGATGTTGCATCGCATCTGAGGTTCGGATGGGGTCCATCGTGCCCAATGCTGTAAGATACACTGATGTGTGCGTTCGGGGAAAAAAAGTGGCCGGTTCACGGCGGTCACCAATCCACGAACCACTCCATGGGGGCCACTTGAAAGCTTTGAGGATATTGAGCCATCATCGCTATGGTCGCGAATTCGCTGTGGAAGGCCTCCGGGGTTTGGTTCATCAGTTCGCGCAGGACAGCACGTTCTTCTCCTGGTTAGGCATATTCCGGCGTTGTTCCGTCACGGTCGAAGTATTGGCCTCGCTGAAGAACAGCTTCAGCGTCGGTTGTTTGAACACTGGAAATGCAAGTGTCATTTGACGATCCTCTCAGGCGTGTTGACGACGGCGTATGGATCAAAGGATTGCGCAGGTATCTCAAAGTGCACCGGTTTCTGCGTTTTACTTGGCAAGGCCGAAGCGCGTTCCTTGATCTGGCTGGAGGCCATCACGTCAACGACTTTCATCTTCACCAGTTCACAGCCCAGAATCTTGCTGTCGATCGCCATGTTAAACAGAGCAAGGTTGCGATGGTTCTCTGCTAACTCAAGTCGGACACGGATTGCCCAAACATCTTTGGGTTTCAGCGGTCGTTTTTGGCCGACAATGCGACCTTTGTTCCAAGCGGGACGAAGTGCACGAATGGCAGGTAGGTTTGGTGTTTCCATGATTGATCCTCCGATCCTCCAGGCCCTCTCACTACGACAACCCGGCGTTGACAGATCACCAAATCACGACATGCCGCGTTGTATCCGAGGTCGAGGGTGAGCCCACTTTGCTTGGTGCTGCGCTTCGGACCAATGACGGTTTTTGGTGAGAAAGCTCGCTCCTGCAGCCGGATCGAATCCATGTGATGACCCAATTGAAGCTGCCCCGACATTTGATCGGAGCAGCAACTGAATTACAGTCATGTATGGCCCGTTAGTTGGCTTTTTGGCTCACTGGCGTGATCTTTCCGATCGGCGCTCCGGCCAATGCGCCATGCTCACGCAGGGTATCGGGGTTGTCGGCCCGGTAGATGCAATACGTCCCTTCACCAGTCAAATAGGAATGGTCCCACTCGATCACATCGCCAAGCTTGGCAACTGCCGCATTCGAGCCTTTCGAAATCTTTTCCTTCTTGTCCAACCCGAAGAACCCGACGCCGGGAATGGGGCGCTCTATGACAAAAACCTGATGCCCGTCGCGCGGCTCCGCACCGGCAGCCTGACCACCGCCAACGGTGGGCGAGTTGATGAAGAGCACTTCCGAGATTTTCTCTGGCGTGATGGCGGCAACTTGAAACAGGTCGCGTACCGCGTCCTCGTCGTCTGCAGTCAATACGACATAGCTGTCCGGTCCGGCGGACAGCGTTTCGTCGATACTCACACCTGCCTGTTGCAGCAGCGCCTCTGAGGGGGCCTCGAAGGGGGCTTCCAGTTCGACGACAAACTGGCCGGCAAATCCGGCAACGGGAGTGAAGAGAGCCGTAATCAGTACGGCACGGAAAGAGGGAAAGTCGAACATATGGTCCTCCATGGTTGAATTTTATCGCTTTGTGGCTTTCGTGGCTATACCGCCCGAAACCGACTACATTGATGGCGAAATCCGAGCTGAAATGTCCTGAATGACTTCCGAAATTGCTCCGAAATCACGCGTTTTGCTGATTGGTCAGGGTCGTTACGACCTTGAAACCGGTACACTTACCGCAGCGGACGGCGCGCCGATCCACCTGCGGAGACAATCTGTCGATGTCCTTGCGGCGCTTGCCTCTCGGACAGGAGAGGTGGTTGATCGCGAAGCGCTGATCGAGGCGGTCTGGAAGGATATCGCAACGACCGACGACTCATTGATCCAGTGCATCGGTGATATTCGTCGTGCCCTCGGAAAAGAGGTGATCGAAACCTATCCTAAGATTGGCTACCGGTTGGTTGCTGTTGCAGCTTCTCAGGACAATCCGACAAAACGACCCCGCCTTCGCCTGATCGCAGCGGTCGGGGCATTTGTGCTCATTGCCTCGGGTCTGGGCCTTTGGCTCAGTTCTGGTACTGGCGGAATTGATACTGATAGCGCAGCCATCGTTCCGCCGCGCATCGTGCCCGACAAGACGCTCGCGGTTCTGCCCTTTGTCAATCTTGGCGGTGGCGAGGAGTTGCAGTTTTTTGGGGACGGTCTCAGCGAGGATTTGACCACGGACCTCGCCAAGATACCGGATCTGACAGTGATCGCCTTCGCGTCCAGCGGCGACTTTCCGCAAGCCGAGGCAGGTTTCAGAGAGATCGCTGACAATCTTGGTGTGCGTTATCTTGTGCGCGGAACCGTGCGGCACTCGGGCGACCGGGTGCGCATCAACGTTTCCCTCATCGACCCTTTCGAAGGCGTGAACGTTTGGGCAGAGCGATTTGACCGCGTCCGGCAGGACCCCTTCGATGTCCAGGAAGATGTGACGCGCGCAATTGTCGACGCATTGTCACTTTCGCTCAACGCCAACGTGGTGCCTTCGCGCGTGGCGACAGATGCCTATTTCATGTTGCTGCGCGGTTTGGAGCCATTGCGCGAAGGTACAATCGAAGGCAACAGCCGGGCACGCGAATACTTCGAAAACGCGCTTGAGCTTGAACCAAACTATGCGCGCGCTCATGCCTACATTGCTGTCGCATACGGGCGCGACATGATGTTCGACTATGCCGCTGTGTCCCCACGGCAGTCTGTCCAACCGGGACTTCAGGCCGCAATCGCAGCGATACAACTCGATCCCGATATCCCGAACGCCTACTACGCGCTCGCAATCCTGAACCTTGCCATCGGAGAAAATGACAAGGCCCTTGCGGCAGCGCGACATTCGATTCAACTCAACCGGAACTTCGCGGAGGGCTACGCCATCCTGGCCGAGGCGGCTGTTTACGGCGGTGATCTGGAAGAGGCACGCGAAGCGATTCAGCATGCAAAACGATTGCACCCACATCATCCGGCGCGATTTGACTGGATCGAGGCGCACGTCCATCTTCAGCTTGGCGACGCCGGAAACGCGCGCGTCTTGCTGGAGGCGACAGTTGAGGAAGCGCCTGGTTTTGCCGCAGCTTTCGTCTTGCTGGCAGCCGCCTATGCCGAGTTGGGAGAGCACGAACGGGCAAAATCAGTGCTGGCAGCTTTGCGCGCTCAACAGCCAGATTTTCAGGTTGACCAGTTCGTAGACTCGGAGCCCTTTGCATCCGAAGATCGTCGTCAGCGGCTTGATGATGCTCTTCAACAGGTAAGCGGCGGTTGATGCGTCATTTTAAGCGAATTTCGAAACGCATTGGTTACCTGTTGGACGAACCCTCGTCGCATATGCCCAAAAACGATCGCCCCCTTAGCGGCATCAAAGCCCTCTGTTGTCGCAGCTTAGGAAGGCAAGATCGTGGGCCTGGAGCGGAAAAAGCTGATTCTGGCCGAAAAAGCCCTGAAAAACGACAACCCCATCCGACCCGTTGAGGGACTATTCGAAATCTCGCTCAGGTTTCCCTCAAGCCATTGTAAAATATGTAAAAAAACACTATGGAGGAGCGTAAGGCAGTGCTCAACCTCACCTTCGAAGACCGCCTGACATACTGCTAGGATGCAGGGTTTCGAATCTCGAAAAACACCTTTTTTCAAAGCATTAGGTCGATAATGCGCGCAAGAAATAGTGATGGCGGAGAGACAGGGATTCGAACCCTGGGTGGGCTTGCACCCACAACGGTTTTCGAGACCGCCCCGTTCGACCACTCCGGCACCTCTCCGCGGGGGTCTGGTGCGCCCAATTAGAGGCTCCATGCGCCAAGGGCAAGGCACTTTTCGCCAGATCGACCGCACACGCTAAATTTGGTGGACGTGGGGCGCAAAACGCATACCCTTGGGCGCAACTCATCCCGCACGGGTCGCATTGGCCCGTCGAATACGGAAAGGAATGTTCATGCGCGCAGTTCGCTCTTGTCTGGCGACCCTCATGCTGATGTTGATGCTGCCCGGGCTCGCGGCCGCGGCAGACCGGGCCAAGGTCGAGGATTTCCTCGTCGTGACCGGCTTTGACGTCGCCCTGGAAAGCATCCGGCTGTCGGCCAGTTCTGCCCCGCAGATGCTGGGGCTTGAGGCGCAGGATTTCGGCAGTGAGTGGACGCGGCTGACCAATGATGTCTTTGCAACGGACGTCATGCATGACCTTGCGCTCGACCTGCTGGAAAAGACCCTCGAAGACGAGTTGCTGACCCATGCCGCCGATTTCTATGCCACCGATCTGGGCCAGCGGCTGGTTGAGGCGGAAAACGCCTCGCATATGAGCGACGAGGATGAGCTGAAACAGGAAAGCGGGGCGGCGATCATTGCGGGCCTGTCCAGCATCGACAGCCCGCGCCTTGCCTATCTCGAACGGATGACCACCGCCTCGGACAGTGCGGGCACCGCCGTGCGCGCGATCCAGGAGGTGCAGGTGCGGTTCCTCATGGCCGCCATAGGGGCGGGCGTGATCGAGCTGCAGATGGACGAGGCCGACTTGCGCGAGCTGCTGGCCAACGATGAGGACGAGATGAAGGCCGAGATTGCCGCAAGTGCGCTGATCGGGTCGGCCTATACCTATCAGGCCTTTTCCGATGACGAAGTGCTGGAATATACAGAGGCGCTGGAAAACCCGAAAATGCGCAAGGTCTATGATCTGATGAACGCGGTGCAATACGAAGTCATGGCCAACCGGTTCGAGGCGCTGGCCGTGGCCATGCAACGCCTGCAACCCAGTCAGGAGCTGTGATGGGACTGCGCGCCGCCGCTTTTGCCTTTTGTCTGAGCGCGAGTGCTGCGCTGGCCAGCCCAGAAACGGACCGGCTGGTGGATGCGATGGGCATTCCGGCGCTGATTGCCGCCTTTTCCATGGACGGGATAGCCAACAGCCACGCCATCAATGACGGCGTCCTGAACGGGCAGGGCGGGGCGATCTGGGCCGAAACCGTGTCCCGCCTTTATGACCCCGCGCGGCT
This sequence comes from uncultured Tateyamaria sp., assembly GCF_947503045.1. GTDB lineage: Bacteria > Pseudomonadota > Alphaproteobacteria > Rhodobacterales > Rhodobacteraceae > Tateyamaria. The sequence goes on along the minus strand of NZ_CANNCF010000004.1, from coordinate 452,686 downwards.
CGAACAAGAGGTGCGCAGCAGCTTTGCCGAGGCTTTGGATGACCAGATCGCCGCGCAGGCGCTGCTGTTCTTTGAAAGCGAGTTGGGCGCACGGATCATCGACCTTGAAGTGCAGGCGCGCAACGCGATGCTGAACCCCGAACTCGAGGCGGCGGCCAAGGCCTCGCCTGCGGCCCAAAGCGAGGCGCTGACCCATTTCCTTGAGGTGCGCAACCTTGTTGATCGCAACACGGATGCGGCGCTTGAGGCGCAGGTCGCCTTCTTTGCCGGGATCGCGGCCACGGCCCCACAGGCCGCACCGGTGCCCGACAGCGATGCGCAGCGCGCCCTGATCCGGGTCGATACCGAACGCTGGCTGCGTGGCTATTATGCGCTGGCGCAATCGCCGCTGAACGAAGATGACGTGGCGATCTACACCGCCTTCTGGGACACCGAAGTGGCCACGGAACTCGATGACGCGCTGTTTGCGGCCTTTGGCACCAGTTATTCCACGCTGTCCTTTGGACTGGGTCAGGCGGCGGGGCGGTTGCTGCCGCAAAATGATCTGTAAGAGAGGGGCGACAAACCCCTCTTGACTTGGGCCCGTGATCCGCACATAAGCCCGCATCTGCAGCCTGCATATCGCGGGCTGCTTTTGATTTACATGACGCCCAATGCAGGGCGCGCTGTTCGAGGCGGACCCCGATCACCGGGGGACACAAACACCGGGCATCCGGGGCCACAGGACGCGGCAGATAAAGGAAGACGACATGTTCGCGGTTCTCAAAACCGGCGGCAAACAGTACAAAGTTCAATCGGGCGACACGCTCCGCGTTGAAAAACTGGCCGCAAATGCAGGTGACAAAGTCCAATTCAACGAAGTGCTGATGATCGGTGGCGACAAGCCGCAGGTCGGCAGCCCCGTTGTGGCCGATGCAGGCGTTCAGGCCGAAGTCATCGAACAGATCAAGGGCCCCAAGACGATCAATTTCGTCAAGCGTCGCCGGAAGCACTCTTCCAAGCGCACCAAGGGCCACCGCCAGCAACTGACGCTGGTGCGTGTGACTGACATTCTGGCATCGGGCGCTTCGGCCTCCGGTATCATGGCGGCTGAAAACGGCGCCGGTTTCGTGAAGGCAGCCGCTGCAGTAGCCAAGCCCGCCAAGAAAGCCAAGGCAGCCCCAAAAGCCAAGGCAGCACCCAAGGCAGACGCTGCACCCAAGGCCGAAGCGGCCCCCAAGGCAGCCGCCAAGAAGGCCGCACCTGCAAAGGCCGCAGCCGCCGATGGCGACGACCTCAAGCAGCTGTCCGGCGTTGGCCCGGCCCTTGAGAAGAAACTGCAAGCCGCGGGCGTGACCACGTTTGCACAGATCGCAGCATGGACCCCCGAGGACGTTGCTGCTATGGACGAGAAACTGTCGTTCAAGGGCCGGATCGAGCGTGAAGGCTGGATCGCGCAGGCCGCTGAAATGGCAAAAGGCTAAGGAGAGACACCAATGGCACATAAAAAAGCAGGCGGTTCATCCCGGAACGGGCGCGACTCGGCAGGTCGTCGCCTTGGCGTGAAGAAATATGGCGGCGAAGCTGTCATTCCCGGCAATATCATTGTCCGTCAGCGCGGCACCAAGTTCTGGCCAGCCGAAGGCGTGGGCATGGGCAAAGACCACACGATCTTTGCAACCGTTGACGGGTCCGTCACCTTCCACAAAGGCCTTAAAAACCGCACATTCATTTCGGTGCTCCCGGTCGCGGAGGCCGCTGAATAAGCCGCACCTCACGGGTTTTGACAAAATTCCAAGGGATCGGCGGAAACGCCGGTCCCTTTTCTTTTTCAAGCAGCGAGGCCACACCATGGCCGACCACATCAAACCAGTTCTGCAAGGCGACACCGTCATCTTGCGCGATGCCACCCCGCTGGACGTGACCGCGCGCTTTGCCCTTGGCAACACGCCGGAAATCCACGCCATGTTCGGGGCAGACCCGGCGGCGGTCCGTGACATCACGCCCGAAGCCGCCGAGGCCTGGGTGCAGTCCCATATCGACGACCCCCACGCCTGGATCATCGAGGCAAAGGGCGCGCTGATCGGCGCCGTCCGCCTTTACGGGATCAACTATTCGGACAAGCGCGCGCAACTGGCCATCGGCATCGTTGATGCAAATGCGCTGGGTCAGGGTTATGGCACGCAGGCCATGCAACTGCTCGCCGCGCATGCCTTTGACACGCTGGGCCTGCACCGGCTGGGCTGCCGAGTGCTTGATTTCAACGCGCGCGCGATTGCGGCTTACGAAAAGGTCGGCTTTGCGGTCGAGGGGCGCGAACGGGAATCCGCCCATATCGCCGGCGCCTGGCACGATGATCTGATCCTTGGCCTGCTGGATCGGGATCTGAACAGATGAGCGTCGCCGCCGCCACCTTCGCCGTTTTTGCGGCCAGCCAGATCGGCACGCCCGGGCCTGCCAACATGGCGCTGCTGGCCACTGGCGCGCGCTTTGGCTTTCGTGCGGCAATGCCGTTTGTGGCGGGTGTGGCCCTTGGCAAACAATTGGTGATCTGGCCCGTCGGCTTTGGGCTGATGGAATTGGGCGCCCGCGCACCATGGCTGTTCGAAGGGCTGAAATGGATCTCGGCGGCCTATATCATCTGGCTGGCGTGGAAGGTGGCAAACCTGCGGCTCGGGACGGCTGATCCTGCCGCAACAGCCCCCGGTTTTGCCGCCGGTCTGATCGTACATCCGCTCAACCCCAAGGCCTGGGCGATGATTGTCGCGGGTTTTACAGGTTTTGTTGCCCCCGGCACCGACCCCTTTGTGGCCACTGTCACAATTGCGGCAATATTGCTGGCTACGCAGGTCCTGCTGCACCCGCTCTGGACCCTCGCAGGAGATCGAATTGCCCGCACCCTCGCAGGAACGGCTGCGGAACCCTATCTAATGTACACCCTCGCAGGTCTGACCGTCGCGTCGGTCCTGTTTGTTCTGTTCGGAGGAGGAACATGACAATGGAGATGGAGAAAATTGTGACCCAACCGGTGATCGAGACCGAACGCTTTGTTCTGCGCCCTTTGCGCAAGTCCGACATGGGCCTGATCGAGATGTATTGGTCGGATGCGCGCGTCGCGCACATGACCACCTCGATCCCGCATCCCGTACCACCCGGTATGACCGAAGCCTTCGTGACCCGCGCCATGGCCGACAACCGGGACGAGGACGTCTGGGCGATGGACGGGCATAAATCCGGCGGGGCCGAAGTGATGGGCCTGATCTCGCTCGAGCGGATGGACCGCAACCAGTCCGAAGTAGGCTATTGGGTGGCACCCCCATTCTGGAACACCGGCCTGGCCTCTGATGCGGTGCAGGCGCTGGTCGAGGCCAACCCGATGCAGAACGCGGCGATGTTCGCCTCTGTCTTTCAGGACAACCCGGCCTCGGCCCGCGTGCTGACCCATTGCGGCTTCAAATATCTCGGGGATGCGGAAAGCTTTTGCGTGGCCCGCGACACCACCGTGCCGACATGGACCTACAGCCACAAACTCTGAAGACGGGTCTGCTTCTCTGATTTCAAAAAATCCCGGGGGAGGCCGGAGGCCGGAGGCAGCGCCCCCAACCTGCGCCGCCCCCATTCCCTTTGCCGCCGAAACGCACTAGGACGCCCCCATGAAATTCCTCGATCTCACCAAGGTCTACATCCGCTCCGGGGCGGGCGGTAACGGGTGCATCTCGTTCCGGCGGGAAAAGTACATCGAATATGGCGGCCCCGATGGCGGCGATGGCGGCACCGGCGGCTCGGTCTGGGCCGAGGCGGTGGATGGGCTGAACACGCTCATTGATTTCCGCTACCAGCAGCACTTTTTCGCCAAGAACGGGCAGGGCGGCATGGGCAAGCAGCGCACCGGCAAGGATGGCGATGACATTGTGCTACGTGTGCCTGTGGGGACCGAAATCCTCGATGAGGATCAGGAAACCGTCATTGCCGACATGACCGAACTGGGCCAGCGCGTGGAACTGGCCAAGGGAGGCAATGGCGGCTGGGGCAACCTGCATTTCAAATCCGCCACGAACCAGGCCCCGCGCCGCGCCAATCCCGGGCAGGACGGCGTCGAACGGACCCTCTGGCTGCGCCTGAAGCTGATCGCGGACGTGGGTCTGCTGGGCCTGCCCAATGCGGGCAAATCAACCTTTCTGGCGACCACTTCCAATGCCCGACCCAAGATCGCGGATTATCCCTTTACCACGCTACACCCCAATCTTGGCGTTGTGGGCGTGGACAATGTGGAATTCGTCGTCGCTGATATCCCCGGCCTGATCGAAGGTGCGTCCGAAGGGCGCGGGCTGGGCGATCTGTTTCTGGGCCATGTGGAGCGCTGCGCGGTGCTCTTGCACCTGATCGATGGCACGTCCGAGACGGTGGTCGAAGACTACCAGACCATCATCACCGAGCTTGAAGCCTATGGCGGCGATCTGGCGGACAAGCCGCGCATCACAGTGCTGAACAAGATCGACGCGCTGGATGAAGAAGAGCGCGCAACCGCCAGAAAAGAATTGGAAAAATCCTCCGGTGGACCGGTCATGCTGATGTCCGGTGTCGCCCGCGAAGGGGTCACGGACGTGCTGCGCGCCTTGCGCGCACAGATCGACGACGACCGCATCCGCCAGCGCCCTGTTGCCGAGGAAGAACCATGGCGTCCCTGACCACGGCCCGACGTCTGGTGGTCAAGATCGGCTCGGCCCTGCTGGTCGATCGCGCCACGGGGGCCTTGCGCAATGACTGGCTGGCGGGACTTGCACAGGACGTGGCCTGGCTGAAGGGCGCGGGCGTGCAGGTGGTGCTGGTCTCCTCCGGATCCATTGCGCTGGGGCGCGGTGTGCTGGACTTGCCGGGCACGGATCTTGCACTGGAACAATCCCAGGCCGCCGCGGCCGTCGGCCAGATCCGCCTTGCCCGCGCTTACGAAGAGGCAATGGCCCCTCATGGCATCACCACAGCACAGGTTCTGATGACGCTGGAGGACAGCCGTGACCGGCGCCGTTATCTCAACTCGCGCGCGACGCTGGAACAGCTTGTGTCACTTGGAGCGCTGCCCATCGTGAACGAAAACGACACCGTGGCGACGGATGAAATCCGCTTTGGCGACAATGACCGGCTGGCCGCGCAGATCGCCGCAACCATCGGCGCGGATCAACTGGTATTGCTGTCAGATGTGGACGGATTTTATTCGGCCAATCCGGCCGATGATCCCGGCGCCACCCACTATGATGTGATCGACGCGATCACGCCTGCGATCGAGGCGCAGGCGGGGGATGCAGGATCGGGCCTGTCCAAGGGCGGTATGAAAACCAAGCTGATGGCGGCCAAGACGGCGACGGCGGCGGGTTGTGCGATGGCGATTTGCCACGGCGCGGCATTGCGCCCGCTTACGGCGCTGGAACAGGGCGCCAATGCTACGTGGTTCACCGCAACGCTCGACCCGCAGGCTGCGCGCAAGCGCTGGATCAGCGCGATGAAGCCGCGCGGTACGCTCACGCTCGACGCGGGTGCGGTACGTGCTTTATCGCTTGGAAACAGCCTGTTACCGGCGGGTGTTCATGCTGTTACAGGCACGTTTGGGCGCGGTGATCCGGTTGCCATTCACGACCCCGAAGGCCACCAGTTGGGCCTCGGCCTCAGCCGTTACACCGCCGAAGAGGCGCGCACCATCAAGGGCCATCAAAGCCAGGAGATCGAAAACTTGCTGGGCTATCCGGGCCGTGCTGCGCTGATCCACCGCGATGACATGGCGCTGTGATCTTCTTCTGACTATAAATACCACCGCCGGAGGCCTAAAATCCGCGGCGCACCAGATGCAAAGGACACCACGCCATGAAAGATTTCGCTGACATCCCAAGCCTCATGGCCGACATCGGCGCGCGCGCGAAAGCCGCTGCCACAACGCTCGCCACCGCCAACGCCGAGCGCAAACATGCGGCCCTGATCGGGGCGGCTGATCATGTCTGGGCGGGTCGCAAGGCGATCATCGAGGCCAACGCCAAGGACATGGCCTTTGGTGCCGACAAGGGGCTGTCGGACGCAATGCTGGACCGTCTGCGGCTGGACGAGGACCGCATCCGCGGCATCGTCGACGGGTTGCGCGCCGTGGCCGAACAGGCCGATCCGGTGGGCGAAGTGCTGGCCGACTGGACCCAGCCCACGGGGTTGCACATCCAGCGGGTGCGCACGCCCCTTGGCGTGATCGGTGTGATCTATGAGAGCCGCCCCAACGTGACGGCGGATGCGGGCGCGCTGTGCCTCAAAGCGGGCAATGCGGTCGTCCTGCGCGGCGGCTCCGAAAGCTTTCATTCGTCATCTGCGATCCATGCCTGCATGGTGCAGGGCCTGCGCGATGCCAACCTGCCCGAGGATGCGATCCAGCTTGTGCCGACCCGCGACCGGGCTGCTGTGAGCGAAATGCTGACCATGACCGACACGTTTGACGTGATCGTGCCGAGGGGCGGCAAGGGCCTTGTGGGACTTGTGCAGCGCGAGGCCCGCGTGCCCGTCTTTGCCCACCTCGAGGGCATCGTGCACATCTATATCGACAAGGACGCGGACCCTGAAAAGGTGCTCAAGGTTGTGCTGAACGCCAAGACACGGCGCACGGGCATTTGCGGCGCGGCGGAGTGCCTGCTGATCCACGAGGATGTGGCCAGCAGCATCGGGCGCGGTGTGGTGGGCGCGTTGTTGAATGCCGGTGTGCGGGTGCATGCCGATGTGGCACTGCAATCGATCGAAGGCGTACTGGCAGCCAGCGACGCCGATTGGGGGCACGAATACCTCGACATGGATATCGCCGCGCGCGTCGTGCCCGATATCGGGGCAGCGATGGATCATATTCGCACCTATGGGTCAAACCACACCGACTGCATCCTGACCGAAGATGCCGACACGGCGGCCGTGTTCCTCAATGATCTGGACAGCGCCATCCTGATGCACAATGCCTCGACCCAGTTTGCGGATGGCGGTGAGTTCGGGATGGGGGCCGAGATCGGGATCGCGACCGGCAAGATGCATGCGCGCGGCCCTGTGGGTGCGGCACAGTTGACCAGTTTCAAATACCTGGTGCGCGGGGACGGGACGGTGCGGGCCTAGAACCGGATCGTCAGCCGCTCATCCCCGATCTCGCTGGTGATGGAACGTTTGACGTCACCCGCCACCGCCGGAAGCAGCGCAAATTGCACATGCGCAGGCGCAAGCGTTTCCAGCTCGCCGCCCGTCAGCACGGCCCACAGATCACCGTCCACATTGGTCTTGGGCGAATGGCCCGTGATCGTCCATTGACCGGAATCGCAACTGGCCTCGACCCGACCACCATAGGGCATGCAGGTCTCAAGGCACTGGATCGCCAGAAAAGCCATGCGCACGGCCCAACGGGGCTGGTCGTCCATCGGCCCATATGCCACCTTGAGACGCCCGCCACCGGTCATGTCGCGCAGGATGGTGATCACTTCGGACCGGCCCATGGGCTGATCAGAGGCCGCCCCGTAGGCAATGCGAAAGAACCGGATGCGGGCGGATGCGTTTTCAACACTTTCCGTGATCAGGTCGAGTTCCGGCCCCTCACGGTCTTCGGACATGCCAAGCAGTTCTAGCCCGTTGTTGATCGCGCCAATCGGCGATATCAGATCGTGACAGATGCGGCTGCCGATCAGCGCCGCAAGGTTTACATTACTCTGGCCCATACGCGACCCCGCAAAAATACCCGCATGAAAGGCAGGTCATGGAAAATTTGAACGCCATTCTGGCTCCCGGCATGTTGGTGCGCCATCCCGATTTCGCGGAATGGGGAATTGGTCAGGTCCAAAGCAATATCGCAGGTCGCATCACCGTCAACTTCCCCGAAACGGGAAAAGTGGTGATCGACGGCGCGCGCATTGCGCTTGAACCCGTGTTTGATGCCTGAACATCCTTTCTGAAACCTTAACGACACACAACCACAGGTGGCAACACTTGCCTCTCTTTGCCTTTATGCGCGTCGGGCGCTAAACCGCGCGCGATGACATTGACCCACGAGCCTGAATTTCGCGTTTCCGTGGCCCGCAGTTCCGAGGATCTGCGCGCCGCGCAGCGCTTGCGTTATGACGTATTTGTCGCTGAATTGGGCGGCGGCGGGGCGCTGGTCGATCACGATGAACGGCTGGAGCGTGACCGGTTTGATCCGTTCTTTGACCATCTGATCCTGTTTGATGATGCCGCAGAGGGGCGTGTTGTCGGGGTCTACCGGATGTTGCAGGCAGATCAGGCGGCCGCTGCGGGCGGGTATTATTCCGAAGATGAGTACGACCTTGCCCCGCTCAAGGCCACGGGGCGTCGCCTGCTGGAGCTGGGGCGGTCCTGTGTCCATGTCGATTATCGCGGCGGGCCGGCGATGTATCACCTCTGGAACGGGTTGGCGGGCTACGTGGCCGAGCACGGCATCGACATCCTGTTTGGCGTCGCCTCGTTCCACGGCACGGATGTGGATGCGCTGGCCGAACCGCTGTCGCTGCTGCATCACCGCCATCTGGCCCCCGAGGTCCTGCGGGTCACAGCCCGTCCGCCTCATGCCGCAGCGATGGACCTCATCCCCGAACCTGAAATCGACCGCCGTGCTGCGATGCTGCGCATGCCTGCGCTGATCAAGGCCTACCTGCGTCTCGGCGGCGTTGTGGGGCAGGGTGCGTTTGTCGATCATGGCTTTAACACCACGGATGTCTGTCTGGTGATGGACACCGGCGCGATGTCTGACCGGCAACGGCGCATTTACGGGGTCGGTGCATGAGCGTGACCTGGGACGCGGATGAGCCGCCACATGGGCAGCGCCCCGGCCTGCTGGGCTGGCTGCGTGTCCTCGTGCGCGGCTCGGCCATCCTGCTGACCATCACCCTTGGCCTTGCCATCCTCATCCCGCTGCGCCTGATCGAGCGGCCCGTGCATGGCATGTTCCGCCCCTGGACGCCGCATATCACGCGGGTGGTGTGCCGCCTTTCGCTGATCTGGATGGGAATTGGGTATGAGCGGCGCGGCACGCCCATGACCGGGCAGGGGGCCATCGTGGCCAACCATTCGAGTTGGCTTGATATCTTTGCCCTCAACGCCGGGGACCGGGTCTATTTCGTGTCGAAATCCGAAGTGGCGGGCTGGCCCGGGATCGGCTTTCTGGCCCGCGTCACCGGCACCCTGTTCATCGCGCGCGACCGCAAGGAGGCCCGCATCCACACCCAACTGTTCGAAACCCGACTGCTGGCCGGGCAGCGGCTGCTGTTCTTTCCCGAAGGGACCAGCACGGATGGGCTGCGGGTGCTGCCGTTCAAGTCGACGTTGTTTCAGGCGTTTCTGGCCGAAGATTTGCGCGATGTGCTGTCTGTGCAGCCGGTGTCGGTGACCTATCACGCGCCCACAGGCGGGGACGCGCGCGCCTATGGCTGGTGGGGGGATATGGAGTTTGGACCGCACCTGCTGCACACGCTTGCCTTACCGCGGCAGGGGCGGGTTGTGGTGGTCTATCATGATCCCATCCGGGTCTCCGATATCGGTGATCGCAAGGCACTGGCGGCTGCGGCCGAGGCCGCGGTGCGGGGCGGGCATGAGCTGGTCTGAGAGGCCGCCTGCGGCACTGTCCCACGCAGGGATAAAAGCGTGGGTGTGTAAAATCAAAGGGTTACAGAGGCATTTTAACCTTTTGTTCAGACATGCAGCGGTGCTCACGGTCATGGGCTGGCGTCCTGATGGGCCGGTGAGGCAGTCCTTTGTTCCGGCTGAACATGTGCATGGTGGTGCCTTGACGCAAAGGCCGGATGCCGGTCATCCGCGCAAAGGGTCGACGGGCATCGGTTTGGGATAGAGCGCGTGTCCAGCACATGGTGAAGGACGGGGCGTTGCTGTCGCACCTTGACGTGGCGGTGTACCGGATAGGGGGGCGTGGCGTTGCAGTAAAGGGCGGCATGAGGTCAACCGGTCATTGGCAATTTGTGCTGCGCATGCACACAGTATGGTTTCTGGTGCGGACGCAAACTACAAACCAAGTCGGCTCGGTTGAACAAACCGGTGCTTCGGGCGGGCCATTGGTTTATGTCTCAGTTATTTCGTTTGTTTTACTATTCTATTAGGCGAACAACCCGAAAGCCGATCGACGTCGAGCTTACTTTTTCTCCGACCCTTCCCCTAAAGGCAGGGCGCGCATAATCCGCAGAAGCGTTTAGCCACCCGCCTTTCCCAACCCGGTCACAGCTTTCAACAGCGGTAGACGCCGCAAGATACTCAGACGTAGAAACAAGCGGCAGGTGCCGCTCGTAAAAGCATGATGACGTTAGCTCCAAAACATTGCCAGACATATGCCTCAAACCCCATGCGTTTTGAGCAGCGAGGTCGTCAACCGAAACAACATGATACCTGGTGCTCGATGCCGGAACCTGGCGCCCGTCAATTATATCAATAACCGCGATATTTGCAGTCTCTTGTGTTGGAACCTGATCTGCCGGAAAAGTCGTGTCAGACCACGCCCGCGCTGCGTATTCCCACTCGGCTTCAGTGGGTAGTCGATAGGCCTCTGTACCGGTCGCATCGTTCAACCAGTCAATATATTGCAAAGCCTCGTGGTAATTCACTCCAATGATTGGGTGCCTGCGATCGTCCGCTACAAAATACGTTCCGTCGGGTTGCAAAATACGAACATCATCAATTTGCGGACAGCCGCCACCATCGACGCATGCTTGCCATTCTCCGTATGTAACCTCATTGACGCCCATAGCTATTGGGATATCCACGACAACTTTGTGCACTGGCCCTTCATGTGCGAATCCCGGCTCAACATCATCTTCTACTTTGTACCAAAGAGAGTAGATGAAAGCGGATTCACTCAATTCAGCACCCATCAAAAACTGTTCGGTTGGCAGGACGACCATTTCGGGGCAAACAGGACACTCTTTGAAATGCTCAAAGTCATTCAATCCAAGCGAATTCTTCACTTCTTCGGCGTGCGAGCTGTCAACCACAGTTATGGCAATGAGCATCACTCCACAGAAACGAATGCTATTCATGAAATGCAGGCCTCGTCTGTTGCTCGTGAATTCATACTTATCGGTCAGTTTACTTGGATCGGCAACTTGCGGCTCAACAACATGGCTACACAACATAATTAGGCCTGCCGCAATCACGAAAGGATGCCGCATAAGTGAAGTGCCAAAACTCATGATCAGCTTTGTCCTGCAAAGCCGACTGTCACTCGATCCCGCGCCGATCCATTGCCAGTCCGCGGGATGGCGAGGCCACGCACCTTCCCGGGCGCTTTATCGATCAAGGATATCTCTCCGCTGCCCTGTCGCACCAAGACCAGCCAAATCGCCAGCCCGGTCGGGCGGACTGGCCCCTCTCGGCAGATTTGGCTTTGCCAAATCGCCTGCGGGGCAGTGGATGGATCGGCGCCTTCGGCTTGATTCCGATCCGGGTGCTGAGTGGGTGCGATGCAGCAAAAGTCGGCTCCGTCCCACAAAGCCGACCGTCATCCGGTCCCCCGCTGATCCATTGCCACCCGGGGGAGGCGTGCTGGTCCCTCTCGGCAGATTTGGCTGCCGGGCAGTGGATGGATCGGCGCCTTCGGCCCTGCGTTCACACCGGCATCCCTCGTTCTCCGCTTTACCCCCTTGCCATCCCGCGCGCCTTCGCCTAAAGCCCGCCCATCAATCCGCAGTCCGGGGCGGGCATATGGGGGAGACATCCCCATGGGTCCACCGGTTGGCGCATCCGCGCTGCACCCCCGGACGAGGCGAAAACCGGAAAAGGAAATGCACATGGCTCTTCCCGAGTTCACCATGCGCCAGCTGCTTGAGGCAGGCGTTCACTTTGGTCACCAGACACAGCGCTGGAACCCCCGCATGGGCCCGTTCATCTACGGCGCGCGCAACGGCATCCACATCATGGACCTGACGCAGACTGTTCCCATGCTGGACCAGGCCCTGCAGGCGATCCGCGACACTGTCGCAAAGAATGGCCGCGTGCTGTTTGTCGGCACCAAGCGTCAGGCTGCTCAGCCCATCGCCGAAGCCGCTGAAAAATGCGCACAGTACTACATGAACCACCGCTGGCTTGGCGGCACGCTGACCAACTGGCAGACCGTGTCCCAGTCGATCAACCGCCTGAAGTCCATCGACGAGCAGGCCGAGATCGGCTTTGAGGGCCTGACCAAGAAAGAGCGTCTGGGCATGGAACGTGACCAGGGCAAATTGCAGGCCTCGCTTGGCGGCATTCGCGAAATGGGCGGCCGCCCTGACCTGATCTTTGTCATCGACGTGAAAAAAGAAGCCCTCGCCGTGGCCGAAGCCAACAAGCTGGGCATTCCGGTTGTGGCCGTGGTCGACACCAACTGCTCGCCTGATGGTGTGGATTACATCATTCCCGGCAACGACGACGCAGCCCGCGCCATCTCGCTTTATTGCGATCTGGCCTCGCGTGCGGCGCTGGACGGCATGAGCGCCCAACTGGGTGCGGCTGGCGTGGACCTTGGCGCAATGGAAGAGGCCCCAGTGGAAGAGGCTGTCGCCGAAGCCCCGGCTGAAGAGGCCGCTGCCGAAGCTCCTGCTGCGGAAACACCCGCCGCAGGCTGAGGCCCGCGACACCAAGCTGATATGTGCGGCGGTCATGAGCACCGCCGCATCCCCTATCCATTTTGAGGAGAGCCAAAGATGGCAATCACAGCAGCAATGGTCAAAGAACTGCGCGATTCGACGGGCGCAGGCATGATGGACGCCAAGAAGGCGCTGACCGAGAATGATGGCGACATGGAAGCGGCAGTCGACTGGCTGCGCACCAAGGGTCTGGCCAAGGCCGCCAAGAAATCGGGCCGCACCGCCGCCGAGGGCCTAGTGGCCGTCGTCGTGGACGGGGGCACCGGCGTGGCTGTCGAAGTGAACTCGGAAACCGATTTCGTTGGCAAGAACGCTGAATTCCAGCAAATGGTTGCTGGCATCGCCGCTGTCGCGCTGGGTGCGGATGATGTCGACGGTCTGAAAGCGGCTGACATGGGCGGCAAGACTGTCGCGGATGTCGTCACCGACAAGATCGCCACCATCGGCGAAAACATGAGCGTGCGCCGCATGGCCAAGCTGACAGGCGGCACTGTTGTGTCCTACGTCCACAACGCAGCCGCGCCCGGCATGGGCAAGATCGGCGTGCTGGTGGCCATGGATGGCGGTGATGAGGCGTTCGGCAAGCAGGTTGCGATGCACATCGCCGCTGTGAACCCCGCCTCGCTGTCCGAAGCTGATCTGGACGCGGCCGTCGTCGAGAAGGAAAAGCAGGTCCAGATGGACATCGCGCGCGAAAGCGGCAAGCCCGAAGCGGTGATCGAAAAGATGATCGTGGGCCGGATGAAAAAGTACATGTCCGAAGTGACCCTGCTGAACCAGTCCTTTGTGGTGAACCCTGACCTGACCGTGGCCAAGGCCGCCGAAGAAGCCGGTGCCACCATCACAGGCTTTGCCCGTCTCGAAGTGGGCGAAGGCATCGAAGTGGAAAAGGAAGACTTTGCCGCTGAAGTGGCCAAGGTCGGCAAGTCGTAAGACACCCCCTTGCTTTTTGAGTGAAACGGCGTGCCCTTGGGGGTGCGCCGTTTTTCATTTCAGGGAGGTCTTATGCTGGACGTTGGCCACGGGCATCACATCTATACCGAGCAGCGAGGGCAGGGGATCGACGCCCTTGTGCTGCATGGCGGTCCCGGTTCGGGCTGTCTGCCCGGTCATTTCGATCTGTTCGATCTGACCCGTTTTCGTGTGACATGCATGGATCAGCGCGGCTGCGGACGCAGCACGCCGCTGGCCTCTGACACGCTGGCGGGTCTTGATCACAACACGACCGCCGATCTGATTGGCGATATCGAGGCGGTGCGGGTTCATTACGGGGTCGAAGCCTGGGTGCTCTTTGGTGGCTCGTGGGGCTCGACCCTTGCGATGGCCTATGCCCAGACCCATCCGACCCGCGTGCGCGCCATGGTGCTGGCGGGGGTGGCGACAACGGCAGCGCGTGATCTGCAATGGCTGTATGGCGATGTGGGCGCGATGTTTCCCGAAGCCTATGCGGACTTCTGCGCCCATGTGCCGGACGTGGACCCGGATCCGGCCCAGACCCCGAAACGGATCGCGGCCTATCGGGCGCTGTTGCGCGAGGCTGCAACCGCTCAGGCGGCGGCGGATGCGTGGTGTGCGTGGGAGTGCGGGATTTTTGGCGGCTCGATCCATGATCCGGGGTCGCGCTTTGGCGATCCTGCTTTCCGGTTGGGCTTTGCCCGCATTGTCACGCATTATTTCGCCCATGGGGCGTGGTTCGAAGAGGATGAGCTGCTGCGGGTGGTCTATAGAATCGCGCATATCCCCTGTACGATGATTCACAGCCGCTTTGATCCCAGCTGCCCGCTGCGTGGCCCGTGGGAACTGGCGCAGGACTGGCCCGCGGCGAAGGTGCAGATTCTGGGGGGTACAACCCATTCCGCACTGGCAGAAGAAATGCGTCGCCACATTCGGGCGGCGACAGATGCGTTGGAGATGTGACTGGCAGAGAGTCGGGCGGGGTTCAACTTTGGGACAAGAACCCCGCCCTCTCTGTACACGCCCGGTAGCCACGGGGATGAGACATCGGGCGCTTAGAAGTCCGACCCACCTGCGGATCAATACGCAGGTGAGCCGGGTCCGGTCAGACCGGTCGGAAACGAGGGCCTCTGAAATCCCAGAGGATCACTCCCGTTGCTCCCTGGCTAAAGCCACCACTCACGGAACATCTGTAGAATGGCTCATTTACTACTATTTTAGAAAGTCCGGGATTCCTTACCTAAGGGTCAAAAATTACTTTTGACGCTACGGCGGACGAAATTTAGTGTCGAATTTCTCGCATAACGAGTTGATTTCAGGGCGGGACAACTGATGGGTGAGTGTCGCGCTGAATTAATGGGCGGCGTTCAGACCGTGATCTGTACCCTATGCGTGTAGGAGGCTTTCCATCGCTGCCCAGCCACCCTCGGGAATCAGGGTTTTGCGGTCAAAACGGATCACATTGCCCCCGCCGCCGGGGCCCTGATCGTGGCGGCGTGAGATCTTTTGACCGGCCAGATGACAGTAAAGCAGCGTACCCACCGCGCCGTGTCCGACCATCAGCACATCGCCCTGCGGAGCCGTGTTCAAAGCCTCGTGCATACAGGCGGTGATGCGGGCCTGCGCGTCCACGGCGCGTTCCCAGCCACGGGTCGAGACATCGGGCTGGCCAAAGAACGCATCGGCCATCGCCTCGAATGTGGGGCCGGGCAGGTAGCCCGTGGCGCTGCGGTCGTTTTCATGGCTGTTCTCGATCACGGTGCAGGCGCAGTCCAAGGCCTGCGCCAAAGGCGCGGCGGTCTCGCGGGCCTTGCGTTCGGGGCTGGTGAAAACGGATGTGACCCCCGCCAGCGCGCTGTGTGCAATTGCATCGGCCAGCGCGGCCACACGGGCGGCGCCGATCTCGTTCAGGCCCCAATCGGGCACCGGCACGGCCGGGTCGATCCGCACCTGCGGGTGGCTGAGATAGTACAGATGGTGCGCGCGCGTCACGCTTCGAGGATGAACATCTGGTTGGCAAAGGCTGCCTTGAGCACGGCCTGCGCGGTGGTTTCAACCGCCAGCGCCTCGCGGGCAAGGCGCAAATGCTTTTCCACTGTGGCCGAGGTCAGGCCCATGATGATGGCAATATCCTGCATGGTCTTGCCATCGCCCACCCATTCCAGCGCCTCGCGCTGCCGTTTGGTCAGCGAGCGGTTGGGGGCGGTGTAGGGCAGGGTGAGAATCTTGAGATGTGCCACATTGTTGAGCAGGTGGATGTCCGAGCCATGCTCTTTCCAAACCGCGTCGATATCGGCCTGCGTCATGCCCTTGCGCGCGGTCAGCGCAATCGCGCCCTTGGAGCGGGCGGAGACGGATTTGAAGCTGATCGTGTAGCCTGCGGTCACGCCCATCGAATAGTTGAACTCCAGCACGCGCTGCTCGGCCGGAGTCAGCGTTTTGGAGGACTGCATCTGCGCCAGAATCCCCCAGCTGCATGCGCCCTCGTTGTGCAGGGCCCAGTTGACCATGGGAGCGTGGACATAGTGCTGCTCGCCCATGAACACGTCCGAATAGGCGCGGTCATGGTTGGTCAGGATGATGAAATCTTCGGGATCGCCCAGCGAGTTGCCGGAGCGGTAGCGGGTAAAGCCATAGATCAGGCGATCAAAGCCATACTCCTCCATCTTGCGCGTGTGCAGTCCCCACAGCTCTTCGATGGACTGGCAGTTCGACATGCGGTGCAGAAAACTTTTCACGACGGCCCCCCCAGATGTCCGATCATAGCGTCCAGAGCCAGACTATACCCGAGCGCACCAAAGCCGCAAATCATACCCACGGCGACCGGCGCAATGTAGCTGGTGTGGCGAAAGGATTCGCGGGCGTGGATGTTGGACAGATGCAGTTCGATCACCGGCATCTCGGTCCCCGCAATCGCGTCATGCAGCGCAATCGAGCTGTGCGTGTAGGCCCCGGCATTCAGCACCACCCCGTCGAACGTGCCCTTGGCGGCGTGAATCGCATCGACCAGCGCCCCCTCGTGGTTGGACTGGCGGCAGGTCACGTGGATGCCGCGCGCCTCGGCGTGGGCGACGCACATCGCCTCGACATCCGCAAGCGTGGTGTGGCCGTAGATCTCTGGTTGCCGGGTGCCAAGAAGGTTCAGGTTGGGCCCGTTCAGGACAAGGACAGAAGTCATGGGAATTACCTTTGAATTGCCATGGTGTTAGCGGGTCTGCACATGCTCTGTCCAGTCTGCTGGTCAGGCGGGCGGCGCAAAGACGACCAACCCAAGCCAATCTGCCACAAGCGCGGGCCTGTCTTTTCCGTCGATTTCGATGGTCATTTCGGTGCGCCTGAGCAGTTCGGTCGGCTTGCGCATCTGGACATCGCGCAGCACAAACCGCCCCCGCAAGCGCGCGCCGGGACGGACGGGCGACAAAAAGCGCAAGCGTTCGAAGCCGTAATTGATCCCCATCACCTGACCCGGCAGCATCGGGAAACAATCATAGGCAAAGCGGCTGGCAAGGCTGAGCGTCAGAAACCCATGCGCGATGGTGCCGCCAAAAGGGGTGTCCCGCGCGGCCCGGTCCGGGTCGATATGGATCCACTGATCGTCATGGGTGGTTTCAGCAAACTGGTCGATCATCGCCTGATCGACGGTGATCCAGTTCGACACGCCGACCTCTTGATCGATGTCCTTGCGGATGTGGGCAAGGGCCTCGTCGATGCTCATTGCGGATCAGGCCCCACACGGACCATGCGTTTGCCTTTGTTGTCCCCGTTCAAGAGGCCGATGAGGGCAGATGGCGCATTTTCGAGGCCGTCGACCACGTCCTCGAAAACCTTGATCTGGCCTGCCTGCACCCAGGCCTGCAGCGCGCGGGTGGCCTTGGCGTCGTCGCGGGCAAAGTCCATGACGATAAACCCTTCCATCCGCAGCCGCTTGACCACCACGACGCCCGGCAGGTTGCGCGGGCCGGTGGGGGTTTCGGTGTCGTACTGGCTGATCGCGCCGCAGCAGGCGATGCGCCCACGTTCGTTCATCAGGCCCAGCACGGTCTCCAGTACGGCGCCGCCGACATTGTCGAAATAGACGTCGACCCCGTCCGGGCAGGCCGCGCGCAGGGCTTTGAAGAGGCCACCCGCGCGGTAGTCGACGCAGTCATCGAATCCCAATTCATCACGTACAAAGCTGCATTTTTCTGCACCCCCGGCGATGCCGACGACGCGGCAGCCAAGCGCCTTGCCGATCTGGCCCACATATCCCCCGACCGAGCCGGCGGCGGCAGACACAACAATGGTTTCTCCTGCCAAGGGCTTGCCGATTTGCAAAAGACCGTGAAAGGCGGTTTTTCCAGCGATGCCGTAGACACTAAGCAAGTGGGTGAGGGGCCGGACGGGCGGCAGTTTCTGCACCTTGTGGGCGGGGCGCACCACGTGATCGGCCCAGATGGATTCGGCGGCGACGATGTCGCCGGCTTTGAGGCGCGGTGAGCGGCTGTTGATCACTTCGCAGATCGCGTAGGTCGGCATCGCGTCCCCGGCCTGTACGGCATCGCGGTAGGTCGCGCCCTGCATCCACGACCGATTTGCGGCGTCGATGCTCATCAGGATGGTGCGCAGCAGCACGTCGCCCTCGCCGGGCTCTGGCATCGGCGCCTCACCCAGTTCGAAATGCTGCGGGCCAAGCGCCCCTTGGGGCAAGGCGGTGAGGGTGATCTGGCGGTTGGTCACGGGTGGGCTCCGACATATAGAGGGGGTATGAGCACAGAATACCGCCAACCCCGCTATGCGCCACCCCCCGGGGCGGCAGACCTGTTCCTGATCCGCCATGGCGAAAGCGCGCCTGCGCGGCCCGGCATCGATTTCCCGATGAAGGATGGGCATGGCGACCCCGCGCTGCATCCGGCGGGTGAAGCGCAGGCCGTGGCCGTAGGTGAGAGATTGAAAAGAGAAGCGTTTGCAGCGCTTTATGTGACAAAGCTGATACGAACGCAGCAGACCGCCGCACCACTGGCGCGGCATCTGGGTTTGGAGCTGCGTGAAAACCCGGACCTGCACGAGGTGCATCTGGGCGACTGGGATGGCGGGCTATATCGTATCAAGGCAGCCGCGCAGGATCCGGTTTACATGCAAGTTGTTGCCGAACAGGATTGGGCGGCCATTCCCGGCGCCGAGTCGCGTGAGGCGTTCTTTGGCCGGGTACGGCGCGGGCTGATGGACATCGCGCGCGCCCATGCGGACGAATCCGTCGCCGTCTTTGTGCATGGCGGTGTGATCGGCGCGGCCCTTGCCATGGCCACCGGGTCAGAGCCCTTTGCCTTTCTGGGTGCCGCCAACGGGTCGATCAGCCGCCTTGTGATCAAGGACGAACGCATGGTGGTGCGCGGATTCAACGAGGTGCAACACCTTGACCACCTTTAGGGGGCGGTCAGGACCACCTTGCCCAGCACGCGGCGGTCGGACATGAGGGCCAGCGCCTGTGCCGCGTCCTGCATGGGAAAACTAGCCGAGATGCGCGGTTTGACCTGGCCTTTGCTATACATATCAAAGAGCTCTGACATGTTTTTCATGTGCTCTGCAGGTTCGCGGTAGATCGATGCGCCCCAGAATACACCCACAATCTGGCAGGATTTCAGCAGGGCAAGGTTGAGCGGGATGGCTGGGATGCCTGCGGGAAAGCCCACAACCAGAAACCGCCCGCCCCAGGCCATGGAACGGATCACAGGCTCGGCGTAATCCCCGCCCACAGCGTCATAGGCCACATCGACACCGTTCGGACCGGCGGCATTTTTGATCTCAGCCGACAGCGCCTTTTGCGCGGCGCGGTCCATTGTGCGGGGGTAGATGATCGTGGCATCCGCGCCGAGGTCGGTGCAGAAATCTGCCTTGTCCTGCGAACTGACCGCCGCAATCACCCGCGCGCCTGCGGCCTTGCCGAGTTCGATGGCCGCAGCCCCCACGCCGCCAGCCGCCCCGAGGATCAGAAGCGTCTCACCTGATTTCAATTCTGCGCGGTTTTTCAATGCGTAATGGGACGTTCCATAAGTGAAAACGAAACAGGCGGCCTCGTCAAACGGCATGCCTTCGGGCATCTTGAGGCAGGCTGCAGCGGGCACACAGAGATGGGTCGCAAAACCGCCAAAGCCAGTCATGGCGATGACTGGATCGCCGATGCTGAGGTGGGTCACCCCGTCGCCCAACGCATCCACCACACCCGACACTTCGCCGCCCGGCGCAAAGGGGCGGGGCGGTTTGATCTGGTAGAGATCATTGATGATCAGCGTGTCGGGAAAGTTCACACCTGCCGCCTTGACCGCGATCCGCACCTCGCCCTTTTTCGGCTCTGGATCGGGCAGCGTGCTCCATTCCAATGTGTCGGGGCCGCCGGGTGACTTGCTGAGCATTGCGTGCATGTGCTGATCTCTTTCGTGACGTGACGGCAAGGGTACACTACACCTGCCTTTGCGGGCAGCGTGGCCGCAGCCAGCGCAACTGTAAAGCGGTGCGCGGGGCGACGTTGCGACAAGACCAAAGCCAGAGGAGACACGACATGGACCCTAACACACTGTTTTCATTGTCAGGAAAGGTGGCCTTGGTCACGGGCGGTGCCACCGGAATCGGGCGGATGGCCGCCACGGGGCTGATGATGGCAGGTGCGCGTGTGCTGATCGCGAGCCGTAAGGGTGATGCCTGCGTCGCCGTGGCGGAGGAGTTGAATGCCATGGACGGGCCCGGCAGTGTCGAGGGCTTTGCCGGTGATGTCGGATCAGAAGCGGGGATTGACGCGCTGGTCAAAGAGGTGACGGGCCGCGCGGACGCCCTGCACATCCTGATGAACAATTCGGGCGTCACATGGGGCGCGCCCATGGGCCAGTTCCCGCATGCGGCCTGGGAAAAAGTGATGAATGTGAACGTGGCGGGCCTGTTTCATCTGACCCAGTTGCTGCTGCCTATGCTCATCAAGTCCAGCACCGCCGACGATCCGGCGCGCGTGGTCAATGTCGGTTCGGTCATGGGTGACGCACCGCTTGGGGACGGCGCCTATTCCTATGCGGCCTCGAAGGCGGCAGTGCTGCATATGACCAAGATCATGGCCAAGGAACTGGCCGGACATCATGTCACCGTGAACGCGCTGGCGCCGGGCCCGTTTGTGAGCAAGATGACCGCTTTTGCCACGGCCGATGAGGGCATGCGCGCCAAGGTGGGCGAAGATGTGCCGCTGGGCCGTGTGGGTCGGGACGAGGACATCGCGGGTTGCCTGCAGTTCCTGTGCGGCAAGGGCGGGTCCTACATCACCGGTGCGGTGTTGCCGGTCTCGGGTGGCATTCAGGTGATGAGCGGGCCGAACCTGTTTCGCGCCGCCCTTGAGGGCTAGGGCGTGATCTCGTTTCAGGATCGTGTGGCCATCGTGACGGGCGCCGGGGCTGGCCTTGGGCGCTGTCATGCACTGGGGCTGGCGGCGCGTGGGGCGCGGGTTGTCGTCAATGACTTGGGGCAGGGGGCCGGGGCCGTGGTGGCCGAGATCGAGGCCGCAGGTGGGCAGGCCATGACCCACAATGCCGATGTGTCTGACGGTGCGGCAGTGGCCGATATGGTTGCCCAAACCATGGCGCGCTGGGGACGCATCGACGTGCTGATCAACAATGCAGGCATTCTGCGCGACAAGACATTTGCCAAGATGGATATGGCCGATTTTCGCAAAGTCATCGACGTCCATCTGATGGGCAGCGCCGAATGCTGCCACGCGGTCTGGCCGATCATGCGGGCGCAGGGCTATGGGCGGATTGTGCTGACGGCATCGGGGTCGGGGCTGTACGGGAACTTCGGCCAGGCGAATTATGGGGCCGCCAAGGCGGCGATGGTGGGGTTGATGAATGTGCTGCACCTCGAAGGGGCGCGGGACGATATCCGCGTGAACACTTTGGCCCCAACGGCTGCGACGGCCATGACCGAAGGGTTGTTGCCCGAAGCCGCCCTTGCCCTGTTGGCCCCGGAGACCATCACGCCGGGTGTGCTGTTTCTGGCGAGCGACGACGCGCCCAGCCGCACAATCCTGTCGGCGGGGGGTGGCACCTTTGCCGTCACTCAAATCCGCGAGACCATTGGCACGCTGATCGAGGGAGAGATCACTCCCGAATCGGTGGCTGCAAATTGGAGTGCGATCACGGACGCAGAAGGGGCCGAGGCCCTTGAAAACGCCTTTGCCCAGACCCGCAAATATGCCCTGCGTGCCGCCAAGGCCAAGGGGGTCGCCCTTGACTGGTAGGCTGCGTTTCCCGTTCACTTCGCAAGACATTCCGCGTGGTCCGGGGCAGCGCCCGGGCCGTGCATCCTCAACCCAAAAGGACACCTGATCCATGCGCGACGCCGTCATCGTCTCTACCGCCCGCACCCCTATCGGCAAGGCCTATCGCGGGGCGTTCAACGCCACGCCGCCGCAGACGCTGGCCGGTCACGCCATATCGCAAGCCGTTGCGCGGGCAGGGCTTGAGGGCGGAGAGGTGCAGGACGTGGTGCTGGGGGCAGCACTGCAACAGGGCCATCAGGCGGGCAATATCGCGCGTCAGGCGGCGATCCGGGCAGGGCTGCCCGTGAGTGTTGCGGGTATGTCGCTGGACCGGCAATGCGCCAGCGGGATGATGGCGATCGCGGCGGCCAGCAAACAGGTCGCGCAGGACGGTATGGACGTGGTGGTCGGCGGCGGCGTTGAATCGGTGTCGATGGTGCAAACGCATGAGATGCGCGCCCATGGTGATCCTTGGCTGAAGGCGAACAAGCCCGAAATCTACATGACCATGCTGGAAACCGCCGAGACGGTGGCCGCGCGCTACGGCGTCACCCGCGAGGCGCAGGATCACTATGCGGTGCAATCGCAAGACCGCACGGCCGCAGCGCAAGACGCGAACAAGTTCGACGACGAGATTGTGCCACTGACCACTGTGATGAAAGTGCAGGACCGCGAGACCAAGGAGATTTCGGATCACGAGGTGACGCTGGCCAAGGACGAGGGCAATCGACCCGGCACGGCTTATGAAAACGTCGCGGGTCTGAAGCCTGTGTTCCGGGACGGCATTCACATCAAGGAGGGCGGTTTCATCACCGCAGGCAACGCCTCGCAACTCAGCGACGGGGCCTCGGCCGCCGTGGTAATGGAGGCGACGCTGGCCGAGAAAAAGGGGCTGACACCTCTGGGACGTTGCATGGGTGTCTGGGCGGCGGGGTGTGAACCGGATGAGATGGGCATTGGCCCTGTCTTTGCCGTGCCACCCTTGCTGGCGGCCCACGGGCTGAAGATGGATGACATCGGCCTTTGGGAACTCAATGAGGCCTTTGCGGTGCAGGTGATCTATTCCCGCGACAGGCTCGGCATTCCCGATGAGTTATTGAACGTGAACGGTGGCGCGATATCCATTGGCCACCCTTATGGCATGTCCGGCGCGCGCATGGCCGGGCACGCGTTGATCGAGGGCAAACGGCGCGGGGTGCGATACGTGGTTTGCACCATGTGTGTGGGTGGCGGCATGGGCGCGGCTGGCCTGTTCGAGGTGCTGTGAGCGTGGTGCCTGTGGCGGATGTCGGAGCCTCCGGCGGGGATTTTTTCAAATCAGAGAAGGATGGACTGTGGCACGAGACATGACGGAACAGAGCCACTTGCCTGCCGCATTGCAGGGCCTGCGCATTCCGATGATCGCAGCGCCTTTGTTCATCATTTCGGTGCCGGAACTGGTCATTGCCCAATGCAAGGCGGGGATTGTGGGCTCGTTTCCGGCCCTCAATGCGCGCGAGGGCGAAGGCGAGCCGCCGTTGCTGGAGGCGTGGCTGACGCAGATAACCGATGAACTGGACCGCCACAATCAGGACCATCCGGATCGCCCGGCGGCCCCTTTTGCGGTGAACCAGATCGTGCATCGGTCCAACACGCGGCTGGAGCGTGATCTGGAGATTTGTGCCCGCCACAAGGTGCCGATCTGGATTACTTCACTAGGGGCGCGCGTCGAGGTGAACGAGGCCGCCCATTCCTGTGGCGGCGTTGTGCTGCATGACATTATCAACAACACATTTGCCAGGAAGGCGATTGCCAAAGGGGCCGACGGGTTGGTGGCGGTGGCTGCGGGCGCTGGCGGCCATGCGGGCCAGCAATCGCCTTTTGCGTTGGTTGCGGAGATACGCGAGTGGTTTGACGGGCCTGTGGCCTTGTCAGGCGCCATTGCCACGGGGCAGGCCCTGCTGGCCGCGCGGACGATGGGGGCGGATTTCGGCTATGTCGGATCACCCTTTATTGCCACGGACGAGGCCAATGCCCAAGTAGGCTACAAAGAGATGATCGTGGAGTCGGGGGCGGAGGATATCGTCTATTCCTCATTGTTTACGGGCGTTTGGGGGAACTACCTGCGCGGCTCGGTTGAAAACGCAGGGATGGATCCGGACAACCTGCCTGAGGCAGACAGCAGTTCCATGAATTTTGCATCCGGGTCCTCAAAGCCCAAGGCGTGGAAGACGATCTGGGGATCGGGGCAGGGGATCGGGGCGGTCAAGTCTGTCGGTCCGGCGGGCGCCATTGTGGACCGTATGGCAGAAGAATACGCGGCCGCAGGGGCGCTGCTGGTACGCGATTTCGGAGGTGCCGATGACTGAGACACAGACCCTCGATACCGGGGCCGTTGCCACCTATCTGCGTGACCATTTGCCGGGGTTTGACGGCCCCATCACGGCGCAAAAGTTCGAAGGGGGGCAGTCCAATCCCACGTTCCTGCTGAAAACCGGCGCGGGCAATTACGTGCTGCGACGCAAGCCGCCGGGGCAGTTGCTCAAATCCGCCCATGCGGTGGATCGCGAGTTTCGCGTGCAGCGCGCCCTCTTTGGCAGCGAAGTGCCGGTCGCGCGGGTACATGTGCTGTGTGAAGATGCGGACGTGATCGGCTCGGATTTCTACGTGATGGACCACGTGGAGGGGCGCAATTTCAACGAACCGCTGATGCAAGGGGTCGCAGCACCCGAGCGGACGGCTGTGATCGACGACATGAACCGGGTGCTCGCGGCGCTGCACGATGTGGATATCGACGCAGTGGGCCTGTCTGATTACGGATCGCCCGGGCACTATCTGGAACGCCAGGTCGGGCGCTGGTCCAAGCAATACCGCGCCTCGGAAACGCAGGACCTGCCGGACATGAACACCCTGATGGACCGCCTTGTCGACGAGATGCCGGACGACGACGGGCAGCGCACGCTGGTGCATGGTGACTACCGGATCGACAACATGATTTTCGAGGCTGAAGGCACGCGCTGTCTGGCCGTGCTCGATTGGGAGCTGAGCACCATCGGCCACCCGTTTGCTGATCTGGCGTCCGTCATAATGCAATGGCAACTGCCGCCGGGCAATCAGGGGCGCGGGTTGATGGGCGTTGATCGTGAGCCTCTTGGTCTACCGTCGGATGCCGAATTTATCGCCGCCTATTGTGAGCGGCGCGGGCTGCCGCGCATCGACAATTTTGGCTATTACCTCGGCTTTTGCTTTTTCCGCATGGCGGCGATCATTCAGGGGGTGCTGCGCCGGGCGCAGGACGGCAATGCCTCCAACCCCGCCAAGGCGCGGCAGTTGGGTACGCTGGTGCCGGTCTTTGCGGCCAACGGGCTGAAGGCGCTGGACCGGGGGTGAGGCGATGAAACTCGAACCTGCGCGGCTGGAGCGTATCCGGACATGGGCGGCGCGTTACGTGGACGCGCGCATCTTTGCCGGGCTGTCGGTGCTGATCCTTCAGGACGGGCGCGAGGTGTTCTTTGACGCGCAGGGCCTGCGCGATATCGACAGCGGTGCGCCCTTTGTGCGCGATACGGTGGCGCGGATTTACTCGATGACGAAACCGGTGACCTCGCTTGCGCTCATGACGCTGGTGGAAGAAGGCGCGCTGCATCTGGATGCGCCTCTTTCGCGGTTTCTGCCGGAGTTCGGCGATGCGCATGCCTTGATCGACGGGGCCAGCCGCCTTGATCAGGTCACACCTTGCGCGCCGCCAACGCTGCACCAGTTGCTGACGCACCGGTCGGGGTTGAGCTATGCGTTCAATCCCGGTCTGGTCCCGGTGGCAATGGCGGAACGCGATCTGACCTTTGCGCCGCGCGCAGGCACGCTGGCGCAAAGCTGCGCCGCGCTGGCAGCGCTGCCGCTGGCCTTTGAGCCCGGCGCGCGGTGGGAGTACTCGGTGGGCATCGACGTGATCGGGCGGGTGATCGAAGTGGTGACCGGGCAGTCGCTGAACACGGTGTTGCGTCAGCGCATCCTTGAACCGCTGGGCATGAGCGAGACCGGGTTCGCGGTCGCCGCGTCCCAAGCGGACCGCTTTGCCACACTTTACACCCGCCTGTCGGGCGATGCGATGGATCTGGGGGCCGGGGCGCAGGCCGAGGGCGATTTGCGGGTTGTCGATGATGCGAATGGCTCGCCCTTTTTCGCGCCCACTTGCCTCAGCGGCGGCGGCGGTCTGGTGGGCACAATCGACGACTACGCGAGCTTTGCCGAAGCGATGCGCACAGGCGGGCAGGGGATTGTTTCGCCAGCAACTGCGGCGTTCATGATGCGCAACCATCTGACAGCCGATATCGCAAGCCTTGGTCCTGCGAGTTTTGCCGAACAGCCCATGCGCGGCATGGGATTTGGCATCGGCGGGGCGGTGGTGCTGGACCCGGCGCAAAGCGGTGTGCCGGGCTCGGTGGGTGATTTCAGCTGGGGCGGTATGGCCTCGACGTTTTTCTGGATCGACCCGGTGCACGACATCACCGCGGTGCTGTTCACGCAACTCAGCCCCTCGTCAGCAACACCTGCGCGCGCCGAACTCAAGGCGCTGGTGCAGGGCGCGCTGATGTGACAGGCAAGGGGCAGACCCGAACGAACGAGGCCACGCCATGACCGACGCCCATGACACATTGCTGGATCTTTTGCGGGTTGAGCCACTGGAGGTTGACCTGTTTCGCGGCACCGGGCAGGGGGGTGAGACCTCGACCCGCATCTTTGGCGGGCAGGTGATCGGGCAGGCACTGGCCTCGGCCTATCAAACGGTGACGGACCGGTTGTGCCATTCGCTGCACGCCTATTTCATCCGTCCGGGTGATCCGGAAATTCCGGTGATTTATCAGGTGGATCGCGCACGGGACGGGGGCAGCTTTACCACCCGCCGCGTGGTGGCGATCCAGCACGGGCGGCAGATTTTGAACATGTCCGCCTCGTTTCACGTGGACGAAGAGGGGTGGGGCCACCAGCACCCGATGCCCGATGTGCCGGGACCCGATGGGCTGGCGGATCGCGACACGCTGCGCGCCGCCGTGGTCGACCAGATCCCCGAAAAACACCACCAAGAATTCCTGCGCCCGCGCCCGATTGACATCCGCGAGGTGGCGCCGCGCGATTTTTTCGCGCCCGAACCGGCAGATGACGTGAATCACCTGTGGTTCCGCATGGCTGCAGCACAAGGGATCAGCCCGGCGCTGCAACACTGCCTGCTGGCCTATGCGTCCGACATGAACCTGCTGGGCTCGTCCCTGCGCCCGCATGGGCAGACCTGGTTCACCGGAAAAGTGATGTCGGCGAGCCTTGATCACGCGATCTGGTTTCACGGCCCCGCCCAGTTCAGCGACTGGCATCTCTACACCATGGACAGCCCATGGTCGGGTGGCGGGCGCGGGTTCAACCGGGGCATGATCTACAACCGGGATGGCACCCTGATCGCCTCGGTCGCGCAAGAAGGGCTGATCCGCCCGATCAGGCCCAAGGCCTAGCGTTTCTTCTGACCAAAAATACCACGGGGTCTGGGGCAGCGCCCCAGTGTCACGACCCTTTGGCCCCGTATACCCGGTTCAACTTGCGCATGCCGCCGATCCAGCGATCATAGTCAGCGGTCTTGTGGCGCATGTAATCCAGCACGCCGGCATGGGGCAACACGAGGAACGTCTCGTCGTGAATGGCAGTGACGCAAGCGGCGGCAATATCCTCGGGTTCAAGCAGACCGTCGATAGCCGCGACGCCGTCCTCGAACCCGTCGATCATCGCGGTGCGCACGGCCTGGGGGCAAAGCACGGACACCTTGATCCCGTCATCGCCATGGGTCATCGCAAGCCACTCGGCCAGACCGACGGCGGCGTGTTTGGTGACGCCATAAGGGGCCGATCCGATCTGGTTAAGCAGCCCGGCCGCCGACGCCGTATTGAGCAGATATCCACCACCCCGCGCGATCATGCGCGGCACCACGTGACGGGCGGCCCAGACATGGGCCATGACGTTGATGTCCCACAGGCGCTGCCAGTCGTCATTCGGGGCCTCCGCACCGCCGGGCACAAAGACACCCGCGTTTGAACAGAACAGATCGATGGGGCCAATGCGCTCTTCGACCTCGGCGATCATTGCGGCGATTTGGTCCTCGGAAGATACATCAACTGTGAATGGTAAACCATTGACTTCGCTCGCAACCAGTTGAGCACCTTCTGTGTCGCGATCGACACAGGCGATGGCCTTGGCGCCTTGCGCTGTAAAGGCATGACACAAGGCGCGCCCAATTCCATGTGCGGCGCCGGTGACGATGATGATCTTGCCTGCGAGGTCCATCCGGCCCCTCCGAAATGAGTGCTGCGCGATTGTAGCCTCGCAATAAAGAGACGCAAAGGATACATCTCGAAATGACTCGCACTGCGGCCAGAAAACGAGGAACGCGATGACCGGCACGGCCTATGATCCCGAACGCGACGGGGCGAAGATGCACTTCAAGGACGCGATGTCTTACGGGGATTATCTGTCGCTGGATGGTTTGTTGGACAAGCAGCATCCGATCAGCACGGCCCATGACGAGCTGCTGTTTATCATTCAGCACCAGACCAGCGAATTGTGGATGAAGCTGGCGATCCACGAAATGAACGCGGCGCGCTCTGCGCTGATCGCGGGCGACATGAGCCACATGTTCAAGATGCTGGCGCGGGTGGCGCGCATTTTCGAGCAGCTCAACAGCGCATGGGACGTGCTGCGCACCATGACGCCCGCCGATTACACCACCTTTCGCGAGACGTTGGGGCCGTCTTCGGGCTTTCAATCGCACCAGTACCGGATGATCGAATACATCCTCGGAAACCGGAACCCCAACATGCTCAAACCTCATGCGCATGTTCCCGAATTTCATGATCTGCTGGCGCAGGAACTGGCCCGGCCGAGCCTTTATGACGAGGTGGTGCGCCATCTCTTTGTCACCATCGACGGGACCGGGGCGGGGGCCCCCGAGGCGCAGCTGAACACGCCACACGCCACCAATCCGGACATTCAGGCCAAATGGAAGCTGGTTTACGAGAACGTGGACACCTATTGGTCGCTGTATGAGTTGGGGGAAAAGCTGGTGGATCTTGAGGATTATTTTCGCCGCTGGCGGTTCAATCACGTAACCACGGTTGAACGGATCATCGGGTTCAAGCGCGGCACGGGCGGCACATCGGGCGTGAGTTACCTGCGCCGCATGCTAGAGGTCGAGCTGTTTCCGGAGTTGTGGCATGTGCGAGGGGAGTTGTGAGCATGGGTGTATCGCTGCCGAGAAAAGAGATGTTCGACATCCCCGAAGGGGTCATTTACCTCGACGGAAATTCGCTGGGCGTGTTGCCCAAGGGCGCGGCAGAACGCGCCACCGAAGTGATCCGGGACGAGTGGGGCGGCCAGCTGATCAAGGCGTGGAACACCGCCGGATGGATGGCGCTGCCTGCCGAGGTTGGGGATACGATTGCCGGTCTGATCGGTGCGTCCGCAGGTTCTGTCGCCACAGGCGATACGTTGTCGATCAAGGTCTATCAGGCCCTGGCTGCGGCGCTTAAAATGCGCCCGGATCGCCGGGTGATCCTGTCCGACAGCGGCAATTTCCCCAGCGATCTCTACATGGCCGAGGGTCTGATCAAGACGATCGACAAGGACTATGCGCTGCGCACGCCGGCGGCTGAGGATGTGTTGGGAGCGATCAGTGAGGAGGTCGCCGTCGTGATGCTGACCCAGGTCGATTACCGCACGGGCCGCATGCACGATATGGAGACGATCACCAAGGCGGCCCATGCGGCGGGTGCAGTGATGATCTGGGATCTGGCCCACAGTGCCGGTGCGGTGCCGGTCGATGTGACGGCCTGCAACGCCGAATTTGCCGTGGGCTGCACCTATAAATACCTGAACGGTGGACCCGGCGCGCCTGCCTTCATCTATGCGCGCCCCGATATCACGCTTGGTCTGGAACCGGCCTTGTCCGGCTGGCTCGGTCATGCCGCGCCCTTTGCAATGGAACAGGCCTATCGGCCCGCCATGTCCACCGAACGCCTGCGCGTCGGCACGCCGTCCGTGGTGCAACTGTCGATTCTGCAGGAAGCGCTGAAGGTGTGGGAGGGGGTTGATATGGCTGATTTGCGCGCAGCCTCGATCGCGCTGTCCGAAACGTTCATCGCCGAGGTTGAAAAACGCTGTCCGGCGCTGACGCTGGCCTCACCACGTGATGCCGAGGTGCGCGGCTCGCAAGTGTCGTTTGCCTTTGAAAACGGATACCCCGCGATGCAAGCACTGATTGAGCGCGGCGTGATCGGCGATTTTCGCGCACCGAACATCATGCGGTTCGGGTTCACGCCGCTGTATCTGGATCAGGCAGAGATCGTGCGTGCCGCCGAGATTATCGAAGAGGTGATCAACACGGACGTCTGGCGCGAACCGAAATATCAAACGAAGTCGCGCGTGACATGAAGAGCGACCAGTAGAGTGTTGATATTAAATGGAGAAGACAGTTTTAACGTTGTTTTACTTTGGGGGCTCTGACCGGGTAAGCAACCAGTGGCGCGGTGAAAACCTTGAAAACAAGGCATCTGTAGTGGCCAGAATCCTGTGCAAAAAAATCCTATAATCCACATTATGTTCAAATTACTTTACGCTGCATTGCTTGCTGAGGCAGCGCGCTCCGACACTTGAAAGCGGCGTGTAAGGTCCCTGAGCACTTCGGCGGCCTGCGCCAGGTTCGAGCATGCGGCGTTGGTTTCTTCGAACATGCTGGCATTGCGTTGTGTGACCGTGCCGATCTCGGCGACCGAGGCGTTGATCCGAGAAATGCCTTCGCTTTGCGTCTGAGTGCTTTCCGACACCATCGCCATCTTTGAACTGATCGCGACAATACCTGTTTCCACGGTCTCTAGGGATTTCACGGTCTCGGAAATCTTTTCGGAGCCGTTGTTCACCAGCTGCTTTGAGCGCTCGATCAGTTCGCGGATGCTGGTGACGCTGTCAGAGGATCGTTGCGCCAGGGCGCGGACTTCTGATGCAACAACCGCAAACCCACGACCTGCTTCACCGGCGCGCGCCGCTTCGACGCCGGCGTTCAGTGCCAGCAGATTTGTCTGGAACGAAATATCCTCGATCAGTCCGACGATCGTCGTGATCTCTTCTGCGCCGGTCTGGATCGCTGTCATGGCCGTTGAGGCTTCGGAAACAACTGTTCCGCTTTGCAATGCGTTGGATCTGGCATCACGCGATGACATATTGGCGTGATCCACGTTTTTGGAATTCTGCATTACGCTATTGGTAAGCTCACTCAAAAACTGCGAGGCCTCGCGCAGGTCGCCCGCCTGCCCTTCGGACCGGCGCGCCAGATCATCTGTTGCGGCGGAAATTTCGCGGATCTCGGTGTCCATTTGCACGCAATGGCGAGAGACGTCAGACACCAGATCATCCAGCGTTTGAATGGCCGTGTTGAACACGGTTCGGACCTCGTCATACTCATCCGGCAGTTTCTGTTCGATGCGGGTGGTCAAATCGCCACCTTCGAGGCGCATGAGGGCTTCGCGCAGCACGTTCATCACTTGTGATTTTTCATGGCTACGCGCGGCTTCCTTGTCGTTTTGCTCCTGGGACAGCCTTTTTTGCTCTATTTCGGCGTCTTCCTGCATACGTGCGGCCTGTTGGGCTTGCTCCAGAGCCGCTTCGGCCTGTTGTTTTGCAGCTTCCGCCTCTTCTTTTGAGGATTCGGCCATCGCCGTGAGTTGCATCGCGTTCTGGCGTGCGTCTTCGGCTTCGGCCAGATTGGCTTGTAATTCCTCGGTCTGTGCCTCTGTTTGTCTGTCCAGACGATTGAGTTGATGGACCATCAGCACAAGCGCTGCCGTTTCAATGATGACAATCGCTGCATGCAGCGCTGTACGTCCAAAATTATAGGAGAAATCACCGCTTGGGTAAATCAACGACGGCATCAGGAACGACAGCGCCAAATGATGAACGGCAATGAGAGCCGCACAAACCAGCAGTGCCACAATGCTGCGCAAACCCACCACGCAGGCCAGCAGCGCAAAGAACAGCATGTGACTGTCGATTTGCCACGGATGGCCCTGAAATGCGGCGGTAAATGCCATGGCCTGCCCGATCAGCGCGACGGCTGCGCCGATGGGGGCAAGCGTTCGATTGGTCATGGACATCAGCGCGCCGGTCACAATGAAGGCCAGCGATGCGCCGATGGGACCAAGAAGGATGCCACCGGTCAGAAACGCCGCAATGGCAACCATCGGGAACAAGGCAATGGCGAGCGCAAAGGCGCTTCGTTGTCGGGATGAGGTAATAAATGTAATCATATCAGAGACGTGCCACGCGTTTTTTTGTCTGGGATGGTTCAAAGCCGCACAGGGCCGCCAAGGCGCCGCCGGGCAAAACGACATAGCCTGCCGCCTCTAGCCGGTCCTTGGTGTTGGGGGACGCTTCCATCATGTCTGCGAGGATGCCGCGTTGTGGTCCGACAGCACGCGCCCCGAGCGCAACCGGGTCTGCAAAGGCGCGTGATTTGCCGCCGAGATCAAGGACAAGGTAGAGGTGATTTGGATCGGGTTTTCCAGAATGCGACACAATATATGTGACCGGCCCGGCAAGACCTGCCAAAGAGAACACGAACACCATCCAAAGCGCAGATTTACACATGCACGAGGGCTAGCGCGAAACCTCTTTCTTTTTTGATAACGTCGAAAAGCCGCCGACGAACACTTCGTTCAAATTTTTCAGAAAGCGCGCGATGACGAGTGACCCGTTGATATGAAGGGACGGCGGAAGTTCAACCAAACGGTTGCATTTGTGTCTGGACAATAAAGTTAAATGTCAGATGGATGCAGGTTATATTAAATGTACACTTACCCTACCCTTATCCCAGCGCATATCCCGCACCACGCACCGTGCGCACCGGATCGCTGCCGCCATGTTGAGTGAGCGCCTTGCGCAGGCGTCCGATATGCACATCGACGGTGCGCGTGTCGACGTAAATGTCGCGCCCCCAGACCCGGTCTAGCAATTGCTCGCGGCTCCACACCCTGCCCGGCTTTTCCATGAAGGTGCTGAGCAGGCGGAACTCGGTTGGTCCCAGTTTCAGCTCGTCCGGACCGCGGGTGACCTTGTGGCTTTCAGCGTCCAGAACGATGTCATCGAAATCTAGCCGCTGCCCTACGGTCGAGGGGCGCACGCGGCGCAACTGGCTGCGCACACGGGCCATTAATTCGACCACCGAATAGGGTTTGACCACATAGTCATCGGCCCCCGTTTCGAGCCCGCGCACCTTGTCCACCTCTTCAGCGCGGGCGGATAGCATGATCACCGGGATCACGCGGGTTTCGGGCCGGATCTTGATGCGGCGGCAGACCTCGATGCCCGACAGGTTCGGCATCATCCAGTCCAGCACGATGATGTCAGGCGCGTCCTCGTCGATCAGCAACAGCGCCTCTTCGCCGTTCGCGGCGCGGGACACGGCAAAGCCCTCGGCCTCGAGGTTATAGGCCAGCACTTCACGTTGCGCCGGTTCGTCCTCAACGACCAGAACGCGGGGCTGATCTGCTGACATGCTCTTGCCCTCCTCAGGCTGGCAGCGACGTCTTGTCGGCTTTGGTGCGCGCCTCGTCCGGGATCGTGCCGGTCACCAGATAGACCACCTGTTCGGCGATGGAGGTGACGTGATCGCCCATGCGCTCGATGTTCTTGGCGATGAAATGCAGGTGCATGCAGGCGGTGATGTTGCGCGGGTCTTCCATCATGAAGGTCAGGAATTCGCGGAACAGGGCGTTGTACATCTGGTCGACTTCGGTGTCGCGGTCGATCACGTCCTGAGCCAATTCCGCGTCGCGATTGACATAGGCATCCAGCGCATCCTTGAGCATGCGTTCGACCTCTTTTGCCATGCGCCGGAGCGCACCTGCACTGTCATCCACCGGAGCCATCTGGGACAGGACACTGGTCCGCTTGGCGAGGTTTTTGGCATAATCTCCAATGCGTTCAAGGTTGGCGCTCACCTTGATCACCGACAGAACGAGGCGCAGATCAACAGCGATGGGCGCGCGCAATGCGATGACGCGCGCGGCCTCTTCGTTGATCAGCTCTTCGAGGTTGTCGATGGCCTTGTCGGCGCTGCGCACAGCCTCGGCGCGTTCCTCGTCGCGGGTCTCGAGGCTGATGGCAGCCTCCATGATTGCGTTCTCAACCAGCCCGCCCATTTTCATGATCTGGGCCTGGATCGCTTCGAGATCGCGGTCAAAGGCCGATGCGATGTGTTGGTCTTGCATGTCTGCTCTCCTTAGCCGATCCGGCCGGTGATGTAGCTTTCGGTGCGCGGATCGACCGGGTTGGTAAAGATGGTGCCGGTTTCGCCGTATTCGACCAGGTTGCCGAGGTGGAAAAAGGCGGTTTTCTGGCTCACCCTTGCGGCCTGCTGCATCGAGTGGGTGACGATCACGACCGAATAGCTTTGGCGCAGCTCATCAATCAGTTCCTCGATCTGTGCGGTGGCAATCGGGTCCAGCGCCGAGCATGGTTCGTCCATCAACAGCACTTCGGGCTCGGTTGCCACGGCGCGTGCGATGCACAGGCGCTGTTGCTGGCCTCCGGACAGGCCAGTACCGGGGGCATTCAGGCGGTCCTTGACCTCGTCCCAGATGGCGCCCCTGCGCAGGGATTTTTCAACGATATCATCAAGATCAGCTTTGTTCCTGGCCAATCCGTGGATGCGGGGCCCGTAAGCCACATTGTCATAAATCGACTTGGGAAACGGGTTTGGTTTTTGAAACACCATGCCCACTTTGGCGCGCAACTGCACGGGATCAACACGTGGATCATAGATGTCCTGATTGTCGATGCGGATGTCGCCGGTCACGCGGCACACATCAATTGTGTCGTTCATCCTGTTGATACAACGCAAGAATGTGGACTTTCCGCAGCCCGAGGGCCCGATAAAGGCGGTCACGGTCTTGTCTTCGATGTCGACACTCACATCCTTGATGGCGTGGTTCGTGCCGTAATAGACCTGCACGTCGCGGGCCGCGATCTTGACCTCTTTTGTGTCCACGTCTCTCTCCAGAATTCTCATATCGTTCATGGGCTTGCCCCCTACCATCTGCGTTCAAAGCGGCGGCGCAGGACCACGGCGATTGCGTTCATTGTGATCAGGAATAGCAGCAAAATGATGATGCCGCCCCAGGCTTTTTCGTAAAACCCCGGATCGGCGCGGCTGGCCCAGGTGTAGATCTGGGCGGGCATGGCCGAGTTGGCGTCGGTGAAGCCGGACAGGAACCCTTCGGGGTATTCACGCGCCACAAAGCCGACCATGCCGATCAGCAAAAGCGGTGCGGTTTCCCCCAGTGCTTGTGCCAGACCGATAATCGTACCAGTCAGGATACCGGGCATCGCCAGTGGCAACACGTGGTGGAAAACCGATTGCATTTTCGAGGCCCCTACCCCCAGCGCCGCGTCCCGGATCGACGGCGGCACAGCCGCCAGTGAGGCGCGGGTCGAAATAATGATCGTGGGCAGCGTCATCAGTGTCAGCACAAGTCCACCGACCAGTGGTGCCGATTGCGGCAGGCCAGCAAACTGGATGAAAACGGCCAGACCAAGGATACCAAACACGATGGAGGGCACAGCGGCGAGGTTCGAAATGTTCACCTCGATCAGGTCGGTCCAGCGGTTTTTCGGCGCAAATTCTTCAAGATAGATCGATGCGGCGACCCCGATGGGCAGCGACAGGAACAGCACCACCAGCATCATAAAGAACGAGCCGATCACCGAGGCGCCAAGGCCCGCGCCCCCGGGGTTGTCGACGCCGGAATCGGTGCCGGTGATAAAGTTCCAGTTGAACGCGCCCTTGATGATATCGGCCTGTTGCAGAGCGTCGATCAGATCAAGGTCGCTGGCTTGCAGGAACCGGCTGTCCACAAGGCTGTCGCGAGTGATGCGCCCGTTTAGGTATCCGTCTACCCGCGAAGCGGCGGCGAGCTCAAAGCTGATCGGCGCGCCCAGACGGTCGGGATTGGCCTGCAGATAGCTGCGGATCGTGCCGCCGGGCTTGCCCACCAGCCGCTGGATCGCCTTGCCGTCAAAAGCAACCTCAAGCCCGCGTTCCTGCAATTGCCCCTCAAGGGCGGCGATGAACAGTTTTTCATACTCTTTGGTCTTGAGCATCTTGCCTTCGGCGGTGTCGAACTGTTCCTGCGTGACGGTGAATTCGATGTCGATGACGGTCTGCGTAAATGCAGGCAGACCCGAGCGCAGGATCGACGTGAACAGGAACACCAGAAACAGCAGGCCGACGCCGATGGCGCATATGCCATAGGCCCGGAACCGCTTTTCCGCGGCATTGCGTTTGCGGGTGCGCGCGTCCGTGGCGATCAGCCCGGCTCTGGGGGCTGCGGCGGGGGAAAGGCTGGCGTCAGTCATCAGTCATACTGCTCCCGGTATTTGCGCACGATATAAAGGGCGAACACGTTGAGCCCGAGGGTCAGCACAAACAGCGTCATACCCAGGGCAAAGGCCACCAGCGCCTCGGGCGAGGCGAAATCGGCATCCCCCGTAAGCTGGCTCACGATCTTGGCGGTGATGGTGGTCATCGCCTCGAACGGGTTGAGCGACAGGCGCGCCGCCGCCCCTGCCCCAAGCACCACGATCATCGTCTCGCCAATGGCGCGGCTGGCGGCCAGCAGGATCGCGCCCACGATGCCCGGCAGGGCGGCGGGCAGGATCACGTGCCGGATGGTTTCGGATTGCGTCGCTCCCAGCCCGTATGAGCCGTCGCGCATTGCCTGCGGCACCGCGTTGATGATGTCATCCGAAAGTGAGGACACGAAAGGGATCAGCATGATGCCCATCACGAGGCCTGCGGTCATCACCGCCGTGCCCCCCGACATCCAGCCCAGCGTGTCCTTGCCAAACATCGTGACCAGCAGCGGTCCGACCGTCAGTAGTGCGAACAGCCCGTAAACGATTGTGGGAATACCCGCGAGGATCTCGATCAGCGGCTTGGCGATGCTGCGCAGGCGCGGGCTGGCATATTCCGACAGGTAAATCGCAGCGAACAGGCCAATGGGCACCGCCACCAGCAGCGCGATGAGCGAGATGTAGAACGTCCCCCACAAGAGTGGCAGAATCCCGAGGTCGGAGGCCCCCCCGCGCCCGGAAAAGCTGGGCGCCCAGTTGGTGCCGAAAAAGAAGTCCGCCGCCGGGTAGAGTTTGAAGAATTCAATTGTGTTGAACAGCAGCGCAAAGACGATGCCGATGGTGGTCAACACGGCGAGCGACGCGGCGGCGATCAGCAGGGCCAGCACACCACGTTCGACCGCATTGCGTGCCCGAAATTCGGCATGGGAACGCGACAGGGCAAAGCCCGCGCCGCCAAGCGTGATCAGCAATACGACGACCGCCATCATCAACGCGCCGGTTGCATTCATGGCACGATAGGCTTGTGCGGCCCCAAGCACTTCGGCGCTGACGGCAGAACCGAGTGCGACGCCCATATCACCAAGCGTTTCGCGCACATCGGTGTCTTCGGTGCTGAGGGAGGCCGCCGCCTCGCGGCTCATAGCACCTGTGCTGACAGCCACATCAAGGCCATCGGCCACCCGGCGCACATCGCTCATCACAAGGCTGAAAGAGCTGCCTTCGGCGACCATCGTGTCGGGCAGCGTGGACAGGACGCTGGAATTGACGATGTAGGGCTGCACCAGCAGCCAGATGATCAGGACACCTGCCGCCGGGACCACCGCCCACATCGCGACAATTGCGCCGTAATAGCTGGGCAGGGAATGCAGAACGCGCCGGTCACCGCCCGCGCTGTTCAGCGCGCGGCGTCGGCCAAGCACGTAGCCCGCAAACGCGATGGCGAGGATCAGAAGGATGAGCCAGGTCAGCGGCATATCGGCTCCAGTCGTCAAATCTGCCCCAGCAGCGGGGCATGGTGGTCAGGGTGGGGATGGCACAGGCGCGCCACCCCCTTTGTCATTTGGGGGGCGATCAGCTGCCGCCGCCGATGGTGGCTTCGGCCTCAACCGCGGCCTGGGTTGCGCCCAGTTCCGGGTCGGCCACAAGGCCGTATTCGGCCAGTGGACCTTCGCCGCCTGCGATCTCGTCCGCGACAAAGAAGGATGCGAATTCCTTGAGGCCGGGG
The DNA here is from genome assembly GCF_947503045.1 of uncultured Tateyamaria sp. GTDB lineage: Bacteria > Pseudomonadota > Alphaproteobacteria > Rhodobacterales > Rhodobacteraceae > Tateyamaria. The sequence continues at coordinate 414,702 of NZ_CANNCF010000004.1, read as the reverse complement.
ATCACGCCGATATGGGCCTTTTTCATGTAGAAGAACAGCGGACGCGAGACGGGGTATTCGCCGGTCGAGATGGTCTCGGTCGAGGGGGATACACCGCCCATGGTCGCGACTTTCAGCTTGTCGGTGTTGTTCTCGTAGAACGCCAGACCGAAGATGCCGATACCGTTGGGGTTGGCGTCGATGCGAGCGAGCGTTTCGGTGTAGTCGCCGTCGATGTCCACCGATACGCCGTCCTGACGGACGTCGATGCAGGCGTCTTCGGCGTCATCTTCGGACATGCCGGCCTCGATCATCGCGGCCATGGCGCCGGTGTCTTCGCAGCCTTTCAGCAGGACCTTGTCTTCGAACACTTCACGGGTGCCGTGCTTGGTGCCGGGGATGAAGGCGACGATATCGGCGGCAGGCAGGTCACCGTTGAAATCGGCCCACTGCTTATGCGGGTTGTCAACGATGGCGCCGTCCACGAGGACCTTGGCACCAAGGGCGTTGAAGATGTCGGAGGCCTCGAACGCGTCATAGGCGGGGCCATTTGTCTGGCTGGCAAAGACGATGCCGTCATAGCCGATGCGCACTTCTATGATGTCGGTCACACCGGCGTCGGCGCAGGCCTTGATTTCCTTGTCGCGGATCTGGCGCGACGCGTTCGCGATGTCGATGGTGTTTTCACCCACGCCTTCGCAGAACCGCTTGAGGCCCGACGACGATCCGCCTGATTCCACGACCGGTGTCGGGAAATCGAAGTTTTCGCCAAAGGCTTCGGCGACAATCGATGCATAAGGCAGAACGGTGGACGATCCGGCAATCTGGACCTGATCGCGTGCCATGGCGGCAGTGGCCGCGACAGCAGAGATCGCAAGCGCCGAGGTGGTGAGTTTCACAAAGGACATAACTGTCTCCTGTTTGAACGTTTTGGTGATCCCCCCCATGGGAATCTCGAGACCCGTCTAGGGTCGCCCCGCTATGCTTTTGTGACAGTTGCGTAACAGTTTTATGACAGCCGCAGTGTTAACGGCGCGTCAGGTCGATTTTTCCTGCGTGGGCAGGATCACGGTAAAGGTGGCACCCTGCCCCAGCGTGCTTTCCACCCGCAACCGGCCGCGATGGCGGTTGATGATATGTTTGACGATGGCCAGCCCCAGGCCGGTTCCGCCAAGGGCCCGGCTGCGGTGATCATCGGCGCGGTAGAACCGCTCGGTCAGGCGTGGCAGGTGACGTGCGTCGATGCCGGGCCCGTAATCCACGATCTGCACCCGTGCGCCGGGCGCGCGCAGTGCCGCCTCGCGCGGGCTGGTGGTCAGCCGGACCGTGACCCGCCCGCCTGCGCCGCCATATTTGATCGCGTTTTCAATCAGATTGGTGAACACCTGCTTGAGCTGATCTGCATCGCCGGTCATATGCACGGGCCGATCCGGCACTTCCGCTTCAAAGGTCACGCCGGCCTCATCGGCAAGGTGGCGCAGGGTGCGCAGGGTCGACTCGAGCACATCGTTGAGCACCACCGACCCCGTGGGCCGCACCCGCTCGTCCCCTTCGACCCGATTGAGCGACATGAGATCCCCGACCAGACGGTTCATGCGCGCGGCCTCGTCCTGCATGATGTCCAGAAACCGCGCCGAAGCCGCCTTGTCATCGCGCGCAGGCCCGCGCAGGGTTTCAATAAAGCCCATGAGGGCCGTCAGGGGCGTGCGCAGCTCGTGGCTGACATTGGCCACGAAATCGCGGCGCATCTGGCTGGCCTGTTCGACATGGGTCATGTCTTCAAACGTGCACATGACCGCCCCGACCGCACCTTGGCCCAGCCCGTCCACAGCCCGGCAGGTGACCTGAAACGTGGTGTCCTGCGCCCCATCATTGCCCAGATAGCGCGTGGTGCGCGGCGTACCGTCACCGAGTGTGGCCTCGATTGCATCAAGCAGCGCTGGCTGGCGCAGCATGGTGACGTAATTGCGCCCGCGCGCCTGTTGCCCGATCAAGGTCAGCGCCTCGGTATTGGCGGCGATGATGTGGTCTGTGGAATCTATGGCCAGCGCAGGCAGCGGGATCGCGGACAGGATGGCATCAAGGATATCGTCACCCATGCCTGCCCTGCCCCTTAGCCTGTGGCGGCCTGAATGGCGGAGGTGAACACGTCACACAGCGCGTCCGGGTCCTCAAGACCGACCGAGACGCGAAAGAACCCTTCGGACATGCCCAACTCGGCCCGTTTTTCCGCCGTCAGTGCCCGGTGCGAGGATGAGGCGGGGTGCGAGATCGTGGTGCCCACATCGCCCAGCGTCGGGGCAAAGTTGAGCCCCTCGGCCCCGCGCGCCAGCGCATTGGCCGCCGCCCGGTCGCCGTCAATCTCGAAGCTGACCATGTTGCAATACTGACCCTTGAGCAGGGTCTCGGCCCGCGCGTGATCAGGATGATCCCGGCGCGCGGGGTATATCACCCGTTTGACGCCCTTGAGCGTCGCCAGATGCGTGGCGAGGATTGCTGCACTGGCTTGCGCGCGATCATAGCGTAAGGGAAAGGACAGCATGCCCCGCTCGGCCAGCCAGCAGTCAAACGGGCTGGGCGACATGCCTGCGGTCACAGTGAACACGCGCAGCCTGTCGTTGAGTTCCGCGTCAGTTGCCGCCACATAACCCAGCATCACATCCGAATGCCCCGCCAGCAGCTTGGTCACGGAATGGATCACGATGTCCGCGCCGTGATCAAAGGCGCGGAACGCGCGGGGCGTGGTGAACGTGTTGTCGACAACCAGCAGCACACCGACCTCGCGCGCCAGTGCAGACAGGCCCAGAATGTCAGCGACGCGCAATGTGGGGTTGGATACCACCTCGACCAGGATCATCCGCGTTTCGGGACGGATGGCGGCGCGTACCGCCTCGACATCCCCGGGATCGACCATCGAGGTGGCGATGCCCAGACGCGGCAGGTCTTCGGACATCATCCGCAAGGACCGCCCATAGAGCTGGTTGCCCCCGATCACGTGATCCCCGGCCTTGGTCAGACCCAGCAGCACCGCCGACACGGCAGCCATGCCGCTTGCGGTCACAACGCCCATATGCGGCGCACCCTCCATCGCGTCGATGGTGCGGGCCACAACGTCGGCGTTGGGATGACCCTCGCGGCTGTAGGTATAGCCATGCAGGTCGCCTTCGTACTGTGCATCCAGCATGTCCGGCGTGTCCGAGGCATAGACAACCGAGGGAGACAGCGGTGTGGCCACAGGGCGCGACGCACTTTCTGGCAGAGGTACGGGGCGCATGATCGATCCGCGGTCATTCTTCATGTGGGCACAACCGTCATCGTGTCGCGAAAGCGGCGCATGTTGTCCTGATAGTGCAGCGCCGAGGCGCGCAGACCATGAATGGCGGTCTCATCCAGTTGACGCACCACCTTGCCCGGCATGCCCATCACCAGCGATCCGTCCGGGATTTCCTTGCCTTCGGTGATCAGCGCCCCTGCCCCGATCAGGCAATTCTTACCGATCTTTGCGCCGTTGAGGACGGTTGCGCCCATCCCGATCAGAGTGTTGTCACCGATGGTACAGCCATGCAGCATGACCTTGTGGCCAATGGTGCAGCCCGCGCCGATCGTCAGCGGATAGCCGAGATCGATATGCATCACGCAGTTTTCCTGCACGTTGGAGCCTTCACCGATACGAATTTCCTCGTGATCTGCGCGGATTGTGCAGCCAAACCAGACACTTGCGGCGCGTTCCAGAACCACTTTTCCGATCAGGTTGGCGTCTGGCGCCACCCATGTGTCATCCGCAATCTCGGGCGCATCATCGCCAAGGGCATAGAGTGTCATTTCAACTCCTCGAACTGGGTTTGCAGGGCGCGCACATGGTCGGTGAGGTCGGGCTGTTGCAGACGGCGCAGGCGCGTCGCCTCGATGATGGTCTTGAGTTGCGTTTCGGTCTGGTCCAGATCGTCGTTGACCAGCACGAAATCATATGAATCCCAGCGGCTGATCTCGTCCCAGCTTTTGCGCATGCGTTTCTTGATCACATCGTCGCTGTCCTGATTGCGCGCCACAAGGCGGCGGTGCAATTCGGTGATCGACGGGGGCAGCAGGAATATCGAAAGCGTGTGTGCGCCCAGATCCGAGTTGCGGATTTGTTGGGCGCCCTGCCAGTCGATGTCGAAGAGCACGTCATGGCCGCCGTTGATCGCGGTCGACACCGGCCCCTTGGGCGAGCCGTAGAAATTGCCAAAGACATGGGCGTGTTCCAGCATCTCGCCGCGCTTGACCGCCTTTTTGAAGTCGGGAACGGAGATAAAGCTGTAATGCTCGCCATCCACCTCGCCCGGGCGCGCGTCGCGGGTGGTGGAGGACACCGAAAACACGATGTCACTGTCCCAGGCCCGCAGGCGGTGGGCCAATGTGCTTTTGCCCGCACCCGAGGGCGAGGACAGGATGATCAGCAGCCCGCGGCGCTTGGTCTGGTCGGTCGTCATGGGCTATTCCACGTTCTGCACTTGCTCGCGCATCTGGTCGATCAGCGCCTTGAGGGCGAGGCCGACGCGGGTGAGATCGGCGTTTTGCGCCTTGGAACACAAGGTGTTGGCCTCGCGGTTGAACTCCTGCATCAGGAAATCGAGCTTGCGCCCGATCGCGCCGCCCTCGCCCAGCAGCGTGCGCGCGGCATCCACATGGGTGTGCAGGCGGTCGATTTCCTCGGTCACGTCCGCCTTGACGGCCAGTAGGGCGAGTTCCTGCGCCACCCGGTCAGGATCGGCGCCATCAGTGTTTTCCAGCACGCGTGCGAGGTTGTCGCGCAAGGTGGCTGCAACCTCTTCCTTGCGGGCCTCGGCGAGCGTGGCGGCCTCTTGCGTGAGGCTGGCCACGGTGTCGAGCTGGCCCATCAGCACGCCATGCATGGCAGTGCCCTCGCTTTGGCGCATCTCGTCAAAGGCATCGAGCAGCGTGGGCAATTCGGCCACAAGGGCGGCACGCAGAGGGGCCGGGTCATCCTGGCTGGTCCCCTGTTCCAGCACGCCGCGCATCATTGCGATGTCACTGGCGCGCGAAGGCGCAAGCGACAGACCCTGCTCCATCGCCTCGGCCTCGATGGCGAGCAGCGATTGCACGGTCGCTTTCATCTGCACCGTGTTGAGGGTGATGGCCGCCACCGCATCATCGCGCGACACCCGCAGCGACAGGGTCACATTGCCACGATGCGCACGCGCCAGCACCAGCGGGCGAATTGCGGCCTCAAGCCCGTCGATCCAGTCCGGCACACGCAGCCGTACATCCAGCCCCTTGCCATTGACGGAACGGATATCCCAGGACCAGCGAAACGGGTCCATCGCGCCGGTCGCGGCCGCAAAGCCGGTCATGGACCGCACAGTGTTTGCAGCAGCGTTTTCCTTGGGGCTCTTTTGATTTTTCTGGCTGTTCATGCAGTTGCGTTTAGGGGCTCTGCCGGACTGGGGCAAGCCAAAGACTCAAGCCCAATTCCCCTCAGGTCGGTTAACCAGTTGTTAACATTGCCCGCCATATTTTGCCGCGTTTTGATACATATTCGCCTCAAGGACGGCAAACCGCCGTTGGTTTGCACCCAAAATGAGACCCAGAGACGCATATGATGGACAAATCGGACCATAACCCTCACAATATCCTCAACATGACAGAGTTTCGAGCAGACGTTGGATATTCAGCCATTTCCCAGGTCGAGGCCTATTGGGAAGGCCTGCGCGGTGCGCGCCTTATGCCAAAGCGCTCCGAGATCGATCCCCGTGGAATCGAATCCGCGCTTGAACACACATTCGTGCTCGAACGGATTGCCCCCGGAATGGCCCGCATTCGCATTGCCGGAAGCCATCTGAGCGACCTGATGGGGATGGAAGTGCGCGGAATGCCGCTGACGTCGCTGATCACCCCGCCCTGCCGCCGTCAAATTAACGATTTGCTCGAAGATGTGTGCCAGCGCCCCGCCGTGTGCGAGATGCGCCTGAACGCGGAAATCAGCGTGACCAAGCCGCAACTGGACGGTCGCCTGCTGCTGATGCCGCTGAAAAGTGACCTCGGTGATGTGAGCCGGATCCTGGGTTGTCTGGTCGCACAAGGTGACATTGGCCACACGCCGCGCCGCTTTGACGTGGTAGGTGCCAAGATACGCACGATCACCGCGCCCTCGACCCTGCCGATTGCACAAAAGCAGCCAGCCAAGACGCCGGATGCGCCCGCACAGGCCCAGGGGTTCGCTGAACCGGCCCGTGCGTTCAAATCCCATGCGCCGCGCCCGGATGTGCCCTATCTGCGGGTTGTCAAATCAGACGACTGACGGCGCGGACCTTCCCCACGTAGAAAAAGCGCGAGTGGCGGTCTGCCCCTCGCGCTTCTTTGTCTTTTTGTCTGCCTTAGCTGGCGGCGCGGGCTGCGTTGCGCGCGCTGCGCAGGTTTGACAGCTCTTCTGCCACCAGAAACGCCAGTTCCAGCGATTGCGAGGCGTTGAGGCGCGGATCGCAGGCGGTGTGGTAACGATCGCTCAGGTCCTCGTCCGTCACGGCCCGCACGCCGCCTGTGCATTCGGTCACATCCTGGCCGGTCATCTCGAAATGGACACCGCCGGGGATTGTCCCTTCGGAGGCGTGCACGCCAAAGAACTCGCGCACTTCGCGCAGGACTGACTCGAATGGCCGCGTCTTGTAGCCCGAGGACGACTTGATCGTGTTGCCATGCATCGGATCACAGACCCATGTGACATTGGCCCCCTCCTCACGCACGGTGTTGATCAGGCGCGGCAGGTGCTCGCCCACTGATCCGGCGCCAAAGCGTGCGATCAGGGTCAGACGACCCGCCTCGTTGTCGGGGTTCAGCTTGGCCATCAGCGCCTTGAGGTCTTCGGCTGTCATGGTCGGCCCGCATTTGAGCCCGATGGGGTTTTGCACGCCGCTTGCGAAATGCACATGGGCGCCGTCGGGCTGGCGGGTGCGATCCCCGATCCAGATCATGTGGCCCGACCCCGCCAGCCATTTGCCAGAAGTGGAATCGATGCGCGTCAGCGCCTCTTCATATTCCAGCAGCAGGGATTCGTGGCTGGTGTAGAACTCGACACTCGAAAATTCATGCGTGGTGTCCCCGTCGATCCCGGCGGCGGCCATGAAATCGATGGTGTCCTGAATGCGATTGGCGATTTCGAGGTATTTCTCGGCCTCACCCCCTTCGGCAAAGCCAAGCGTCCAGGAATGCACCCGGTGCATGTCGGCAAAACCACCCGTGGAAAAGGCGCGCAGCAGGTTCAGCGTTGCGGCGGCCTGCGTGTAGGCCTGCAGCATGCGGGACGGGTCGGGAATGCGCGAGCCGGGTGTAAAGGCCAGATCGTTGATGATGTCACCGCGGTAGCTTGGCAGTTCCACGCCATCGACGGTCTCGGTCGGGGCCGAGCGCGGCTTGGCGAATTGCCCGGCCATGCGCCCCAGCTTGATCACCGGCACCTTGGCGCCAAAGGTCAGCACCATCGCCATCTGCAACATCACCTTGAACGTGTCGCGGATGCCATCGGCGCTGAACTGATCGAAGGCCTCGGCGCAATCGCCGCCCTGAAGCAGGAACGCATCCCCGCGCGAGGCATCGGCAAGATGCTTTTGCAACCGGCGGGCTTCGCCTGCGAAAACCAGTGGCGGATATTTGGACAGCTGTGCCTCGACCGCCTGCAGGGCCGCCGCGTCAGTATAATCGGGCATCTGTACCCGGGGCAGTGTGCGCCAGTCAGATTTTGTCCAATTGCTCATCGTCTCTCTCCGCAAAACATGTTGGCGGTAACGCCGCCGCCGCCTTCTATACAAAAGCCAGTCACCAGTGACCATATCACAAATGCGGCCTCTTGACGTCGCGTTTGGCCCATGCACAAGGTGCGCGTCATACACACGCGCGGACTACGTCACAGGACATACCCGCCAGCTTAGGATCCCGACGCGATGTCGATCACGCGCTCCGCCACCCGTACCCGGCCCGAGGGTGATCAACCCAAACACTTCGTCTTTGTTTTGCTCAACAATTTCACCCTGCTGTGTTTTTCCGCAGCCCTCGAAAGCCTGCGCATCGCCAACCGTATGGCCGAGGCCGAGATTTACAGCTGGCGCATTATCGGTGAGGGCGGCGATGTCGCTTATTGCTCGGCCGGAACCGGGTTCAAGCTGGATGGGGATCTGGACGAGGTCAGCCGCGACGACACGATCATGATCTGCGGTGGCATCGACGTGCAGGCCGCCACAACCAAACGCCTTTTGGGCTGGCTGCGCCGCGAGGCGCGCAAGGGTCCGCATGTGGCTGGCCTGTGCACGGCGGCCTTTACGCTGGCCAAGGCCGGGCTGCTCGACGGCAAGCGCGCCACGATCCACTGGGAAAATCAGGACAGCTTTACCGAAGAGTTCCCAGAGGTCGAGTTGACCAAGTCCGTCTTTGTCGTCGATGACAAGCGGCTGACTACCGCCGGGGGCACGTCCTCGATCGATCTGATGCTGAAACTCATTGCGGATGAAAATGGCGAGCAACTGGCCAATGCAGTGGCCGATCAGCTGATCTATTCCTCGATCCGCACGGATCAGGACACGCAGCGCCTGTCCGTGCCCACCCGCATCGGCGTGCGTCATCCCAAGCTGAGCCAGGTCATCCAGATCATGGAACAGAATATCGAAGAGCCGATCAGCCCTTCGATCCTGGCAAAGGACGTGGGCATGTCCACGCGGCAGCTCGAGCGGCTGTTCCGCCGCTACCTCAACCGCTCACCCAAGCGCTATTACATGGAGTTGCGCCTGCAAAAGGCCCGCAACCTGTTGATGCAAACCGATATGAGTGTGATCAACGTCGCGCTTGCCTGCGGTTTTGCCTCGCCATCGCATTTTTCCAAATGCTACCGCGCCCATTACGACACGACACCCTATCGTGAACGCGGCACGCATGCTGCGCGTCTTTCGATCTAATTTTCAACATATTGCGGCCTGATTTGGTTGGTATCCCGTGGCCATGATGCTGCCTGATACCCCCACCCCGACCCCGTCCCGCCAACGCGTGTTCGAACTGATGCGCCAAAGCGATGCCGCCATCGAGCGCGCCGATGAAATCAAGCCCAAGAAGGTCCGCCGCCTCAGCCCGGCAGAGTTGGAAAAGCTGCAGATGATTGCCCTGCGGTCCTTCCAGCGTGATGATCTTATGGTGCCGGGTCAGCCCTGAACCCGGTTGCGACCACGAATTTTTCCGAACTGTCGGCCCGTGAGGCTGGGGGTTTGACGTTCGCGACCTTGGCAAAGCGTTGCTTGAGCAGCTTTTGCAAGCCCCCCTCTGCCCCGCCCGCCAATGTCTTGGCGACAAAGGTGCCGCCATCCTCGAGCACGTCGAAGGCGAAATAGGCCGCCGCCTCGCACAGCGCAATGATGCGCAGATGGTCGGTCTGCTTGTGCCCCGAGGATGAGGCCGCCATGTCCGACATCACCACATCCGCCTTGCCGCCCAGCCATTCCTTGACCTTGAGGTCGGCGTCATCTTCCATGAAATCAAGCTGATGCAGCTCGCAGCCCGCGATGGGCTCCATTTCCTGCAGATCGATGCCCAGAATGGTGCCAACCGCCTTGCCTGACCTTTCGCCCAGCACATTGCAGCGTTTCACTGCCACCTGACACCAGCCCCCCGGGGCCGCGCCCAGATCAACGATCCGTGCGCCGGGCACGAGAAAGCGAAACTTTTCATCCAGTTCGAGGATCTTGTAGGCCGCGCGCCCGCGATAGCCTTCGGCCTGCGCGCGTTTGACATACGGGTCGTTCAACTGCCGCTGCAGCCAGCGGGTCGAGGACAGCTTGCGCCCGCGCGCGGACTTGACCTTGACCTTGAGCTCGCGCTGCCCGCGTCCGGATGTGTTCTTGCCTGTGGGGGTCTTGGCCACGTCAGCCACCTTTTGTCTCGTGTTCTCACGCCATGTAAGCGATCCGTCTCCGAATTGCACGGGGGCTCAGACCGACTGATCCTCAAGTACACCATCGGCACTCATCTGCGCATAAAGCAGCCCCTCGCGCAGGCCGCGATCCGCGACCGACAGGCGGTCTGTTGGCCAGCAGCGCATCAGCGCCTGCAGGATCGCCGCCCCCGACATGATCAGCGCATGCCGGTCCGAGCCAATACGCGGATCGGCACGTCGTCCGCCGGGACCCATGTTGAGGTATGAGCGGATGACGGTGTCGATCTGCTCGGAACTCATGCGCAAGCCATCGACCTTGGTGCGGTCATAGCGCTTGAGGCCCAGATGCGAGGCCGCCACGGTTGTCACGGTGCCTGAGGTGCCCACGATCTGGAACCGCTCGGTGGGTTCGGTCGCATGATAGGGCGAAAAGCTGGACAGGTTTTCCTCGAAAAACCAGCTCATCAGGGCAAAGCGGGCGGCGTCGTCGTCCACATCGTTGAACTGTTCGCGCAAGGTGGCGACGCCCAGGGGCACGCTGATCCAGTCCACCACGCGGGCTTCGGGCACGTCGCTCACGGCCTTGATGAAGCCTGAATGCAACCGCATGATGGCTTGGGGCCGGTCCTTGTTCGGCACGCTGGCAAGGTCGATCCAGACCAGCTCGGTCGACCCGCCGCCGATGTCGACCACCAGCAGGTTTTCCGTCTTGGGGCTGACCAGCGGCGCGCAGGAAATCACCGCCAGCCGCGCCTCTTCTTCAGGTTCGATGATGTCCAGCCGCAGACCGGTCTCGCGGTGCACCCGTTCGATGAATTCCGTGGCGTTGACGGCCCGCCTGCAGGCTTCGGTCGCAACAAGGCGCATGCGGCGCACATTGTGACGTTTGAGCTTTTGCTGACAGATGCGCAGGGCCTGCACGGTACGCGTCATCGACCCGCGCGACAGCTTGCCCGAACGTTCAAGGCCAAGGCCCAGTTGCACGGATTTTGAAAAACTGTCGACGACGTGAAACCCCGCGCCCCGCGGCTCGGCGATCAACATGCGACAGCTGTTCGTGCCCAGATCCAGCGCGGCATAAAGCTCGGGCGATCCAGGGGCACGCGGCACGGGCTTGGACCCCTGTGCAGGGGGCCGGTTGTCTATCGCGCCCGCACCTTGGGGACGCTTTGGCGCCATCTTTCGCGCCTTTCAAATCGAGTTGCGTTGACGATATGTCCAATGATGCATTCGCGCAAGTGGCTTGCAGGAGGCGCGGGCCTGCCCGCACTGGCGGTGAACGTCATCAAGAATATGAATTATTTGACGTTTACCGCGCGCCCGCTTTGCGCGAAGACCACAGCGGGCGATGTCGCCACCGGGCCGTCAAGTCGCAACAGTCTTCGGTTTTGTCGAAAACAAGCCGCGATGCGGGGGCGCCGTGCCTTATCAGAGGTCAACTGGAACGGAGGAATCAGATGCCTGATGTCACAATCGTCTACTGGCGCGATATCCCGGCGCAGGTGATCGTGGGCAAGGGCCGTCGCGGCTCCAAACGTCAATTGGCCGAACGGTTTGAACAGGCCATTGATCGTGCCGCGATGAAGGTGAACGCCAAGGACGCGGACGCCTATCTTGCCGAGTGGCGCAAGGCTGATCCCTACCCGATGGAGGGCGACCCGGCTGAACTGGCCGAGGCCGAGGCCGTCCGTCTTGAGACCGAATATGACAGTGCCCGGATCAAGGCGCTGATCGACAATGAAGGTTGGGCCTGAGGCCCTTTGGCAGGAGACGTGACATGGCATTGCTGAACTTCAAGAAAGACACCGGTCCCGTGCCCGGCAGCCTCAGCCCCGAGGTCGAGGCGTTCTTGCAAGGTTATTCCATCGAGGTGATGCCGCGCACCGCCGAAAAGGTCGAGGATTTCCGCGCTCTGCTGCCCACAGGCACCCGCGTCTACATCGCCCATATCGAAGGCACACCGATCGAGGACATGGTCGCCACCGCCAAGCGTCTGAACGCCGAGGGGTTCCCGGTCATGCCGCACTTTCCCGCGCGCATCATCGAGGACGCAGCCACGCTCAAGGACTGGATCGCCCGCTATCAGGGCGAAGCGAATGTTGATCAGGCCCTGCTGCTCGCCGGCGGTGTTGACACACCTTACGGCAATTTTCACAGCTCGATGCAACTGCTCGAAACCGGTGCCTTTGATGCGGCCGGATTCAAACGTCTGCACGTGGCTGGCCATCCCGAGGGGAACAAGGATATCGACCCTGACGGTGGCTTGAAGAACGTCGAAGAAGCCGTTGCATGGAAACAGAAATTCTCTGAAACAACAGATGCCAAGATGGCGCTTGCCACCCAGTTTGCGTTTGAGGCTGATCCGATCATCGCCTGGGCGGACAGCCTCAAGGCTGCGGGCATCGACCTGCCTATCCATATCGGCATTGCAGGCCCTGCCAAACTGCAGACCATGATCAAATTCGCCATTGCCTGCGGTGTCGGCGCCTCTTTGCGGGTGCTGCAGCGCCGGGCCAAGGATGTCACGAAGCTGCTGATGCCCTTCGAGCCGACCGAAGTGATTGCGGGCCTGGCCGCGCACAAGGCCAAGAACCCCGACTTCAACATCGCCCAGGTCCACTTCTTCCCCCTTGGCGGGATCAAGACCAACGCCCATTGGGCCATCGAAAACGGCGGCGCCTCTGCCGTCCCAGCCTCTGCATAAAAGGACCTTTGCCCGCATGGTACGCACCATTGTCGAATCCAAGACCAAGACCGCCATCATCGGCTTTGACCAGCCGTTCTGCGTCATTGGTGAACGTATCAACCCTACGGGCCGCAAGATCCTGAACGAAGAGCTGGAGCGCGGCGATTTTTCCCGGGTCGAGGCCGATGCGCGTGCGCAGGTCGCGGCTGGTGCCAATATTCTCGACATCAACTCGGGCGCTGTGTTCTCCAACAAGATGGCCGAAGATCCGCGCTATGCCGACAACAACTTTGTTGAGCCCACGCTGATGCAGGAACTGGTCGAGCGGGTGCAGGCCATAGTCGATGTGCCCCTGTGTATCGACAGCTCGGTCCCCGGCGCGCTGGAAAACGGGCTGGCGGCTGCCGAAGGGCGCCCCCTGCTCAACTCGGTCACGGGCGAGGAAGAGCGTCTGGATCTCGTCCTGCCGCTGGTCAAGAAATACAACGTGCCGGTCGTGGCGATTTCCAACGATGACACCGGCATTTCCGAAGACCCCGATGTGCGCTTTGCCGTGGCCAAAAAGATCGTCGAACGCGCCGCTGATTTCGGCATTCCGGCCCATGATATCGTCGTTGATCCGCTGGTCATGCCCATCGGGGCCATGGGCACTGCCGGTTTGCAGGTGTTTACGCTGGTGCGCCGTCTGCGCGAGGAACTGGGGGTCAACACGACCTGTGGGGCCTCCAACATTTCCTTTGGTCTGCCCAACCGACACGGCATCAACAACGCGTTTCTGCCGATGGCGATGGGGGCTGGCATGACCTCCGCCATCATGAACCCGGTCGCGTTGCCCGTTGGTGTGACAAAAATCGCTGAAAAACGCGCCGAAGTGGAGGCTGCAGGCATCATTCTGCCCGAGGGCATGGATGATGAGGCCTTTGTGCAGATGTTCGGTCTTGGCTCTACCCTGCCCCGCGCAGGCAAGGAGATGGAAGCGATCCGCGCGGCCAACTTTTTGACCAATAATGACGAGGGCGGCGGCGAGTGGATCAGGTTCAATCGCGCGCCCCCCAAGGCAGGCCAGGAAGGGCGCGGACGCGCCGGTCGCACAGGGGGTCGCCGTCGCGCCTGACTGACGCCCCATATCCCGATCCAAACCCGCGCTTTAACCAGCGCGGGTTTTTTTGTGCGCGGCATACAGCGTGATCGGGCCGGATATGCAAATCCGGTAACGCTGTCTTAACGGAGCGTCCGCTACACAAACTTCGAAACGATCAGCCACGAGGTTTATCATGACAGGACAAGCCGTCGATACGTGCGTTGGTGCGCGATGACAGAACCGATCCAATTGCCCGCGCGTCTGGACGCCACGGAACTCAGCGCCTTTGCCCCACGCCTGACCGAGGCCTGTACAGGCGGAACGGTGCAGATCGACGCCGGTGAGGTGACCCATATGGGTGCCCTTGGTGTGCAGTTGATCCTTGCGGCGGCGCGCGATCAGCGCAGCCTTGGCGGCACGTTGGAAATCTGTGCGATCAGTGAGCGCGCGACCAGCCAATTGGCCATGATGGGCCTTTCACCACAACAGCTTTCGGAGGGTGCACCATGAGCCTCGAAGTCCTTGCCGTCGATGACAGCCGCACAATGCGCGACATGATCCGGTTTGCGTTGGAACCTGCCGGATTCACGGTGCACACCGCTGATGATGGCGTGCACGGCACCGAAGTGCTGAGCGAGATCGCGCCCGACGTGATCATCACGGACATCAACATGCCCCGCATGGACGGCTTCGGCTTTATCGATGCGGTGCGGGAGCGCGACAAGTACCGCTCGACCCCCATCCTTGTCCTCACCACCGAGGCGGCGCCTGAGTTGAAACAACGCGCCCGCGCGGCCGGGGCGACCGGCTGGATCGTCAAACCCTTTGACCCGATCAAGCTGGTCAAGGCGTTGCAAATGGTTGCCGGATAGGATCTCAGGATGACCAAACCCGATCCAATGGAAGAGATCAGAGCTTCGTTTTTCATCGAATGCGAAGAGCTGCTTGAAGCGACACAGGACGGTCTGCAACAGCTGGATGAGGGGTGTGCGGACAGCGAAACGATCCACGTGGTGTTCCGCGCCGTCCATTCGATCAAGGGCGGCGCCGGTGCCTTTGGGCTCAAATCGCTGGTACGGTTTGCCCACACCTATGAGACCACACTCGAGGCGGTGCGCAATGGCTCGCTTGAGGCTGATCCGCCACTGATCAACCTGTTTTTCCGTGCAACCGACCACCTGTCTGATCTTGTGCGCGCGTCTCGGGACAATGAGGACGTCCCGGCAGAAAACGGTGAAAAACTTCTACAGGAACTCGAACAGTATATCGGTGGCGGCGAAGAGGATGAGGATGAACCTGAGCCAGATATCGATTTTCAACCTCTTGGCCTGAGCCTCGATCTTGATCTGGGCGAAGCCGAGGAAGAGACGCAAACCACGCCCAGGTTTGAGGTCAAGTTCAGCCCCGAAGCAGAAATGTTCGAAGGCGGCAATGACGCCTATCCGATCCTTGGGGCTATCGCCGGGCTTGGCGAGGCGCGCGTGCAATGTGACATGTCCCGCTTGCCGGATTTGAAGAACCTTGCGCCCGAAACCCCCTATCTGTCCTGGGTGGTGGAATTGACGGCCGATGTCGACGAGGCGGAAATCGCCTCGATGTTCGAATTTGTCGAAGGTCTGTGTGCCTACAGCATTACCCGATTGGACGGGGCCAATGAAGCGACCGCACAAGATGCGCCTGTTGTGCTTGATCTTCCAATGGACCTGCCGCCTTTGCCCACACCCGAAACGGACGAACCCGCGATGAGCATTGAGCCCGAGCCGGAGGAGGCGGCGGCCCCCGCCCCACCTCCCGAGCCGGACGTGCCTGCACCCAGCGCCAAAGAGGCACGACCCACGGAACGGGCGGCAACCAGCGGTCAGACGGCCCCAAAATCAGTGGTGCGCGTTGATCTGGACCGTATCGAACGGCTGGTGAATCTCGTGGGTGAATTGGTCATCAACCAGGCCATGCTCGCGCAAAGTCTCAAAAGCTCGGGCCTGTCTCCGCATTCAGACGCCATGAACGGGCTCGAAGAATTCCAAAGGCTGACCCGGGACATTCAAGACAGCGTGATGATGATCCGCGCGCAGCCGGTGAAGTCCTTGTTCCAGCGCATGTCACGTATCGTCCGCGAGGCATCAGCCGCAGTGGACAAGGATGTGCGGCTGGTCTGCGAAGGCGAAAACACCGAAGTTGACAAGACGGTGATCGAACGGCTTGCCGACCCGCTGACCCATATGATCCGCAACGCGGTCGATCATGGTCTGGAAAGTACCGCAGATCGCGTGGCTGCGGGCAAATCACCCGGCGGCATCGTACGTCTCAGCGCGGCGCACAGGTCAGGCCGGGTCGTCATCGACGTGTCCGACGATGGCGCCGGCATCAACCGCCCGCGCGTGCAACAAATCGCCACGGAAAAAGGGCTGATAGCGCCAGACGCCGTTCTGTCTGACAGCGAAATCGACAACCTTCTGTTCTTGCCGGGCTTTTCTACCGCAAGCACCGTGTCTGACCTGTCCGGACGGGGTGTCGGAATGGACGTGGTGCGCACTTCCATTCAGGCTTTGGGCGGGCGCATTTCCATCACGTCCGTTCCGACAAAAGGCACTGTGTTCTCCATATCCCTGCCTCTGACACTGGCCGTGCTTGACGGCATGGTCGTCGATGTTGCTGGTGAAACGCTTGTTATCCCGCTCAACATGGTGGCGGAAACGATGACATTGACCGAGGAAACCCTGAACACGATCCAGCCGGGCGTTGATGTCGTACGGGTGCGTACGGGTTTTGTTCCGCTGTTCGATCTCGGTCATCTGTTGGGCTACCGCGACAAGCAGGACAGCTATGTGGAATCCGTCGCGCTTCTGATTTCCCACGAAGACGGCAGTCTTGGTGCCTTGATTGTCGATGACATCCAAGACCAGCGCCAGGTGGTGATCAAGGGGCTGGACGACACGTTCTACCGCGCACCAGGGATTGCTGCGGCAACCATCCTAGGTGACGGCCAGATCGCCCTCATCCTCGATCCATCTGACATCATTTCGAAAGCTCACGACGTGAATGCAACTGCTCCTCTAAAACTGGAAGCCTGACATGACCCAAGACAAATCAACTGACGCCGACACAATCGAGCTGCTGACGTTTCGTTTGAGCGATCAGGAATATTCACTGGACATCATGTGTGTGCGCGAAATCAGAAGCTGGACCAAGGCAACACCGATGCCGCATGCGCCGAGCTTCATGCGCGGCGTGATCAATCTGCGGGGCACCGTTTTGCCGGTCATGGACCTCGCCGAGCGTTTGGGCCTGCCGCGCCGTGAGTATTCAGATCGCAACGTCATTATCGTTGTAAAACAGGGCGAGACCATGACCGGCCTTCTTGTGGATGCCGTGTCTGACATCATCACTGTAAACCAGGCCGATCTGCAGCCGCCACCGGACGCAACCAGCCAAACGGCACCAACCGTTATTCGGTCACTGACACTGATTGACGACCGGATGATCCGGGTTCTCGACCTGCCCAATGTGGTGGCCTTTGCACAAAGCGAAGCTGCTTGATGGGGTTGTCTGGTACCGAACTAACGCTTGAAAAGGCGGCGTTTGATGCGATTGCCGGATTGGCGCATCGCGAATTCGGACTGCACATCACCTCGGAAAAGCTGAAGATGGTGCAATCAAGACTGCGTCATCGCTTGAACGCGCTCAATTTGCGCAACTTCGACGCCTATTCGGATCTGGTTTGTTCCGACCAAGGTGCGGAGGAACGGCGCTACATGATTTCGGCCCTGACAACGAACGTATCCCATTTCTTTCGCGAACCGCATCATTTTGATCTGCTGTCGGAAGCGATCCGGCCCGGGCTTCAACAGCGAATTGCCGCGGGTGATCGCATCCGCGTCTGGTCTGCAGGTTGTTCCAATGGCCAGGAACCTTACTCGATCGCAATGCACTTGCTACGGGAAGAACCGTCGATCGCGCAGGCCGACTTCAAGATTCTTGCAACAGACATCGATCCCAAGGTCGTCTCGTTTGCCCAAAATGGAGTGTACGCAGAAAGTTTGGTGAACGGCGTGTCCGCTCAAGACAAGGCCAAGTTCATGCGCTCCGAAGGTGACGAGGTCCGTGTTGCGGATGAGGTCAGTCGGCACATTTCGTTTCGTGAGTTGAACCTGTTGTCGGACTGGCCGATGCGACATCAGTTCGACGTCATTTTCTGCCGAAATGTTGTGATCTACTTCGATCAGGAAACCCAGGAACGGCTTTGGCCACGCTTTCACAAGATGCTGAGACCTGGTGGCCTTTTGTGTCTGGGTCATTCCGAACGGATTTCTGCACCTGCGCAATTCGGTTTCAAAACAATAGGCACAACCGCTTACAAGAAAGACGATGCCTCGAAGTCGTCGACATCACTCTTGTCTGGAGGACAAAATGGCACTTCGTGATCAGATTCGCATTATGGTTGTGGATGACATGTCGACGAGCCGCGGCATCATTACGCAGACCCTGGACGCATTTGGCGTGCGCCACGTCTCGACGGCAGAAGACGGGGCGAATGCACTTCAAGTTCTCGCGCGCGCGCCGGTACACCTGGTCATTTCGGACTACAACATGCCCAACATGGACGGTCTGAAATTGCTGCACAACTTGCGGAACGGGGCCAAAACAAAAGGTATAGGTTTTATTCTGATCACAGGGCGTGCAGAGCAGCAGATCATTGATTACGGCCGGAAACTGGGCATGAATAACTATCTCAAGAAACCGTTTGAGGCCAATGATCTGCGCAAATGTATCGAAACGGTTGTGGGACCTTTGTAATGCAGGCCGAACCGGTTGCGGACCTCAACGACGCGCACATCATGGAAAATCTGGCGACGCGATTGCTGGATTTGGCAGAGGACACTGCGCAGGTTGGCAAAAGTGTTTCAGCACTGACGGCCAATATGACAACTCCGATGGACTCCGGAGTGATCCAGGATCTCCAAAAACTGGATAGCTTGCAGCAATCGCTGCGCGATCTCGCCCACCTCAGTGCTGCGCTGGCAGGACCGGGCGCGCTGCGCGCGCAAGCGCTTGATCAACTGAAACTCAAAGCCACGCGCACGCTGCTGGATACGTCAGCAAGCGAGCGGCCGACTGCGCAAGGCACTGTCGACCTTTTCTGATCCCCATCGAAGGCCTTGCGGCGCATCTAACACTTTCAAAAAAGCTCGACGCCTTGACCGGTCGGCAGTGGTGGTTCCACCTCGACCAGTTTCACCTGAGCATGGGTGACCTTTTGCAACGCGCGGCCCGTCGCGGGCCAGAACCGCACGTTGCGCGCATGTGTGCCGCCAAAGGACGATGTGGTCAGAGGGATGCGTTCTTGTGCGAGGAAATGTTCGGTAAACTCTACGTTGTCTTGTCCAATGTCGGACAGCCCGTCAACCATGCGGGCACCACCAAAGGCCTTGGCTTGCAGGCGGTCACGCGCGGCGCCCATTTTGAGAAGGTCATTTATCAACACTTCCATGGCTTGAAGGCCGGACAAGGTATGCGCCTGGCTTCCGGAGCTTGAGCGCGCGAGTAACATGTGGTTCATGCCGCCGATCCCCTTGTCCTCGTCCCACAGACAAACCGAAACGCAGGAGCCGAGCAACGTGCTGATCACGACATCGTGGCCGGCACCGGTTGCAAATTGTCCTTGTGTGATATGAATGCGCTTTTCACTCATGACGTGGTCACACCGGCATTGGTCTGGCGCATTCGCGTCAAGATTTCGCCCCCGATGTCCTCGATTTCCGCTTCCGCTTCGGACGCGTTCAGAGACAGAGCGACGCCGGGCATGCCGTAGACAACACAACTGCTTTTGGATTGCCCCAGCGTCCGCGCGCCTTTGCGGCGCAGCGCCAGCATGCCCTTGGCGCCATCATTGCCCAGACCCGTCAATAGAACAGCACCAACGTGTTGCGCCCACGGAACGGCGGAGGCGAACAACACATCGACCGACGGGCAGTAGGGTTGGTCATATTGCCGCGCGATTTCCTGTATGTGCCAGGCTCCGCTGTGCCAGACGACACAGGTTTGCCGGTCCTGAGACGGTGCCAGCCGGATGCTGCCGGGTTTCAACCGCATGCCGTCACTGGACAGGTCGACATCGTGCGAACCGAGCCGATCCAAACGTTGCACGAAGCTTTTCAAGTATCGGTGCGGCATGTGCTGTGCGATCACGACAGGTGGAATTTCCTGTTTGTCGATGCTGCCCAGCATGGACTCGATCGCGGCCACCCCTCCGGTCGAGGCCCCCACAAGCAGGATCTTTTCGGCATATTCGGACGTTTTCGGATCAGGTGCGCGTGGCGCGAGTTTCTGACCGGTCGCGGCTGCAAAGATGTTGTCACAGATTTCCGCCATCGTATCTTTGGTCGGGAACTGGGGTTTTGAAAGGCACGCCACCGCACCCAGTTCCATGGCCCGCTCCGCCATGGCGTTTCCGTTCAACAACCCACCGGACAGCATCACCACGGGCATGGGACGCAACCGCATCAAATGGGCGAGGAATTCGACCCCGTTCATGCCGGGCATCTCGATATCGAGCGTCAGGACATCCGGTTCCGTTGCCTTGATGGTTTCGCGGGCCTCTTGCGCTGATCCGGCCATTCCGACGAGGTCCAATCGCGGATCCTGCGCGATGATGCTGCTCAACCAGCGGCGCATGGTGAGTGAATCATCGACAACGACGACCCGCTTGGGGGCAGTGGAGGAAGATGAGGTCACGTGCGCCACCAGAACTCGGGCGTTCGATCGGGGACTCCAACTGGAATTCTGGCTGCCGTATGGTGGAACTGCCGCGATGCGGTGTCACGTTTGGTCAGCTCGAAAATGCAAAGGCGACGTGAGCGCCACGCAAACCGCCGACACGCAATTGTCCCGTTAACAGTTGTCAAAGGGTAATCCCCACAGACAATCCGACAGACGGGTACGCAGATGCAATGGAGGGAAGGATGCCATCATTGTGGAAAGTCGACCTGTCTGCGCAAAACTCTTTGCGACACTACCCAAGCAAGGGTGAAGACCAGATTAATGTGCCTGGTTCCCAGCACCCCTGCCCCAGGCCTTTGCCATGGATCAATCAACAGCGGAGTATTGTTACAGGGGAGAAGCGATCTGAAGACACATCCCCTGCGCGTCCCGTCAAAACTTGATGCACCCAATCGCGATGTCCACGCGGAACACGCACGCGTCGCCAAATCGGTCGGGTAAGAAAGGTATGGCGGACAGACAGGGATTCGAACCCTGGAGACGGTCTCCCGCCTACACACTTTCCAGGCGTGCGCCTTCGACCACTCGGCCACCTGTCCGTGCGCGCGGTCTACCCAAATTTACCCCCCGAAGGCAAGCGGGTAGATGAAAGAATGTGAGGGTGGCGCCAATTGCGCGTCCGGACACGACCGATCTCGACACCAGCCGGGTCATCCGAGCGGGCCCGAACGCCGCGTTACGCCTCCAGATGCAGATAAATGCGACGGTTCATCCGCCCCTTCTTTTCGATCTTGCCGATGCGCAGCGGGCCGATTTCACCGGTGCGGTCCACATGGGTGCCGCCGCAAGGTTGCAGATCGATCGTGTCTGTCCCGGTGCCGATCCGCACAAGCCGGATCCGGCCAGCGCCGCGCGGAGGCTGGACGGACAGCGTCTTGACCATGCCGGGATTGGCGTCGAGCTCTTCCGAGGTGATCCATTCTTCGCTCACGGCGTGATCTGCGGTGACTAGGGCATTCAAATTGGCCTGCAAGGCGTCGCGGTCTTCGGGCGCGTCGGCCATGTCGAAATCCAGTCGGCCCCGCTCGGCCCCGATTGAACCGCCCGTCACCCCAAAAGGCACAACGACGGACAGCAGGTGAAGGCCCGTGTGCATGCGCATGTGCCCATAGCGGCGGTCCCAGTCGAGCGCCTGTTCCACGCTTGTGCCTACGGGCGGCAAGGCGCGTGGTTCCGCCGGGACAAGGATAATGGCCTCTCCCTCGCCCTTGATCGCGGTGGCGATCGTGAGGCTGTGATCATCCCAGCGCAACACGCCGTTGTCGCCTGGCTGACCGCCGCCGGTTGGATAAAACAGCGACGTATCCAGCACGATCCCACCCTCGGGCGTGTGGGCCACGACCTGAGCCTCGGCGCGGCGCAGGTATGGGTCCCTGCGAAACAGGGGCGTGCTCATCTGCCGTCTCCATCGCCGTCCGCATCCGGGTCGATGTCGGGGTCCTCGAACTCGGGTTGTTCCGGCGCGGCTGCGGGTGTTTCGGGTGTGGGCGTGGGCTGCAAAGCTTCGGGGTTGCGCAACCAGACGTCCCGTTGGGCAAAGGGAATTTCGATGCCCTCTTCGGCAAAACGTGCCGCGATCTGATGGTTGAGTTCGTTCTTGACCACCATCATCCAGTTTACATCGCGCAGGATCATGCGGATTTCGAAATCAAGACTGTCTGCGCCAAACCCGGAAAACAGGATCATCGGCGGCGGGTTCATGATTGCCATCGGATGCGCCTCGGCCAGTTCGCGCAGGATGCGGTCTACCCGGCGGGTGTCTGTACCATAGGCGACACCGACCGGGATGATCACCCGGCCCACGGTATTGCCGCGCGTATAGTTGGTCACGGTCCCCGAAATCAGATCGGCGTTGGGCACAATGACGTCGGTGCGATCAAAGGTCTCGATCCGGGTCGAGCGCACCGAGATCGAGCGGACATAGCCCATCTGTCCGCCCACCTCGATCCAGTCGCCTTCGGCGATGGGCCGTTCGATCAGCAGGATGATGCCCGAGACAAAGTTCGACACGATGGTTTGCAAGCCAAAGCCGATGCCGACCGACAGAGCCCCGGCGACAATCGCGAGGCTCGACAAATCGATCCCGGCGGCGGTGATCGACACAAGGGCTGCAAGGAATATCCCGACATAGCCCAGCCCTGAGACAATCGCGACCTGCCCACCCGGATCAAGCTTGGTCTTGGGCAGCACCGATACTTTGAGCGCGTTTTGTGCCGCGCGGGTCATCGCATAGCCGATGGCAAAGACGATGATGAGGGTAAAGAAATTGCCCGGCGAAATGGTCATCTCGCCGATGGTCAGACCGGTCCGCACCCGGGCCCAGAGCTCGGTCATGTCGGTGACACGCGCCCCCCAGATCAGCGGCAGCACAAGCAGGGCCATCAGCACGATCACGAAACTGGCGAGCGTCGGGATCAGGCTTTCTTCTGCCCCTTCGGAGGGGCGCAATGCGGCATAGATATCACGCACCAGCCCCTGCAACAGGCGGGCCGTGCCGACAAGGCCCAGCGTCACAATCGACGGATAGATCAGGAACTGTGCCGCCGTGCTATAGCCGAACGTGGACAGAATTGGCGCGAGGATGCCGACGGCAATCACCCCTTTGCCGAGCACCGAGATCAGCCGCTCGTACAATTCGCTGTCCGGCGTGGTTTCGTCGGCGGCATCGCGGCGGACGCGGCGTAGCAGCCAACCGACCCGGATCAGCAACAGGCTGGCCGCGATGGTCAGCGGGTAATGCAGCACCGCATTGGCCGCCCGCTCATAGCGGTCAAACTCGGACAGCCGATCCAACAGGATATACAGCGCCAGAACAAAGCCGAGGAAGAAAACGTAAATGCGCGCCTCGACCCGCCGCGTTTTGGGCAAGCGTGTCGGGGCACGAACGTGTTCGTCGCGCGGAAAGACCCGGCTGGCCAGCCAAAGCGCGTAGAACAGGACAAAGCCCATCGGCTCGAGCGCCTCAAGCACGATTCCGCCGCGCGGACCAAACAGCCCGGTCGCGCCAATGGCGCGCACGATGGCAAAGAGGCCCAGCATCGGCAGCACGATCTGCCCCAATGATACGACAAAGCCTGCAACCTCGCCCGTGGCCCGCGCATCATTGCGCTGGATGCGCAGGGCAAGCCATTCCGACCAGTACCGGGCCCGCGTCAGCAGGATGAAGCCGATGGCCAGCAGAACCACCACCAAAGGCAGGTTGTCGCGGGCCGTTTCGCGCTGTGTCGGATTGTGCCAGGCCTGTTGTGTGCCTGCCATCGCGGCGGCGGCGGTGTCACCAAGCGCGCGCAGGGCAATG
The DNA here is from genome assembly GCF_947503045.1 of uncultured Tateyamaria sp. GTDB lineage: Bacteria > Pseudomonadota > Alphaproteobacteria > Rhodobacterales > Rhodobacteraceae > Tateyamaria. Next base: position 390,971 of record NZ_CANNCF010000004.1, on the reverse strand, counting down.
GACCAGTTTGCAGGATTGATAGGCCATGGGCCGGCGTCCAGCAGCGCCTCGGCCTGGCGTTCCCGTATGATGCGGTCGATTTCGGAAATGATGCCGTTGGCGCGGCTGATCGATTCCTCGGCAGTGCGTCGCGGCGTGGTCAGCCGTTCGATCTGTTCATTCAGTTCGGCGCGCCGCGCCGCGATTTCCTCGGCCTCGCTGGCGCCTTCCTCCGGCGCGGGACCAAGGGCAGCGACCTGATCGCGCAGCGTTGCGATCCGCCCGTCATTGGCCGTCAGTTGGGTCTGAAATTGCTGGCGCCAATCGGCGATCTGCGCGCGCAATTGCTCGAGCGCCTGATCCGACGCCCGCGCGACATCCACAGCCTCTTCGGCCCGTTCGGCGACAGACTGCCATCGCGCATAGTCAGGGGCCGTCGCCTGCGCGAGCGCCAGACCAGCCCATAGCATGACAGCCAGAGCTGCCAGAATGGGCCGCATGAGGTGTCGCACCATCACACGTCCTCAAAGACGCCCGGTATGCTCGCAGGGGGCCGGTCCAGCCATTCGGGCACAGGCAACCCCTTTTCCTTGAGAAAATCGGGGTTGAACAGTTTGGACTGATAGCGGGACCCATAGTCACACAGGATCGTCACGATGGTGTGCCCGGGCCCCAGTTCGCGGGCCAGCCGGATGGCACCGGCGATGTTGACCCCGGTCGAGCCGCCCATGCACAGGCCTTCATGTGTCATCAGATCAAAGACGATCTCGCATGCCTCGGCATCCGGCACCCGGTAAACGAAGTCTGGCGCAAAGCCTTCGAGATTGGCGGTGATGCGCCCCTGCCCGATGCCTTCGGTGATGGAATTGCCCGGGTTCTCCTCACCGGTGTAAATCTTGAACAGGCCCGCGCCTTCCGGATCGGTCAGCGCGATCTTCACGCCTTTGGGCTGCAACACCTCTGCCACACCGGCCAATGTGCCGCCTGAGCCGACGGCACAGGTAAAGCCGTCGACTTTTCCGTCCGTCTGTTCCCAGATCTCTGGCCCAGTCGTGTCGATGTGGGCCTGTCGGTTGGCCACGTTATCGAATTGGTTCGCCCAGATCGCGCCGTTCGGCTCCGTTTCGTTAAGTTTGGCCGCCAAGCGACTGGAATATCTAATGTAATTGTTCATGTTGGCATAGGGCTTCGCAGGGACCTGTACGAGTTCCGCGCCTGCGAGGCGCAACATGTCCTTCTTTTCCTGACTTTGGGTTTCAGGGATCACGATCACCGTCTTGTACCCCATCGATGCTCCAACAACCGCAAGCCCGATGCCGGTATTGCCAGCAGTGCCCTCGACGATTGTGCCACCGGGGCGCAATTCGCCCGAAGCAACCGCGTGATTGATGATCGACAGGGCCGCGCGGTCCTTTACCGACTGGCCGGGGTTCATGAACTCGGCCTTGCCCAGAATGGTGCACCCGGTCTCTTCACTGGCCTTGCGCAACTTGATGAGGGGGGTGTTTCCAACGGCGGCGGCCAGATCAGGGGCAAAGCGCATGGGCGGCGTTCCTTCTTCTTGGTGTTGGTCACTGGTGTAGCGGGCGCGCGGGGCTATCTCAACCCGCCTCATGCCTGCGCAGGCGGTCGCGATGATGCGCCAGCCAATAGGTCAGCAAAGTGAGGGGCGCATTGACGGTGCGCCGCGCCTCGGCCAGTTCCAGCAGGGCATCAAAGGACATCACATGGGTGCGGATGTCTTCGCCTTCGGTGTCCAGCCCGCCGATGCTGCCTTGGGTGTCGGGCAGATCGCACAGGCCCACGAACAGGTTGAAGAATTCGGTGGTGGCACCCGGCGAAGCATAGCAAGCCCCGACCTCTTCAAGGGAGCGCAGATCCAGCCCTGCCTCTTCCTGTGCTTCGCGGCGTGCGGTTTGCGCGGGCGTTTCACCGGGATCAATCAGGCCCGCCACAGGCTCCAACTGCCAGGCCACAGGATCGTGCCGCCCGATGGGCCCCATGCGCACCTGTTCGACCAGCAGAACCCGGTCGCGCAGCGGATCGTAAGGCAGCACAATCGCCGCATCGCTTGAGACAAAGACCGAGCGGTCGACGACCGGCGACATGCCACCACCAAAAGTCTCATGGCGCAGCTTGATCTCGTCATAGCCGTAAAAGGCCGTGTGGGCGCGGTGGCGCGCGACAATCTCGATACGACCGTCCAGCACCCCTGCCCCGTCGTGTCCTCTTTGGGCCAATACGCGGCTCCAGGCGCGTTTGCGAATCTGTGGAAAGCGGGCCGAGATCACGTCGCGCGACAGCGTACCAAAACCGTCCATAACCTCTTGGGCGGCGGCGACGCTCATCGCGGCCCAGTCCTGCACCCAGCGGTCGAAATCCCAAGGTTCGGGGGTCGCCTGCACGCCCTCATCCGGAATATAGACATCCGCCTGAGTCCCGTCGGCAAGGGTCAGCAGTTGCAGATCGTAATCAAACCCACCCTCGTAATAATCCAGCCGCGCGATGTCCTCATTGGACAGACCGCGCACCACGACGCCGTGTGCCTCGGACCCTTCGGCGCGTATCAGGACCGGATAAGGACCGTCGCGCGCGGCCATCACCGCGTGGCCCGGCAATACAGCAGGGTCGAAATCCGGCGCATCCGCCATGCGCCCCATCACGCATTCCAGCAGGGGCACATGGCGCAAGGTGCCATAAAAGAACAGGTTTTTCATGGGCCTATCGCCAGGTGCGCCACGCGAATTCGGCAGCAAGCCCCACAACGACGCCCCCGACCAGCAACGTGGTCCAGATCGGGATGGTGGACATCAGCAACGCCCACTCGGCCCCGATTTCAAAAATCGAAACCAGAGCCTCGAATGCACCATCATAGCGGTTCTTCATCGCGATCCGCACCATTTCGTTGCAGGACTGGATGAACAGCGCCCAGAATACCAGAACAACGGGTGCTGTGAGGCCGACATTGATCGCGGAAATGGTGCTGCGCCCGGCGCGGCTGCCGATCACCATCCAGCCGACAAGCAGACCAACAACGACGTTGACCTGTACGAACCAGCCGAAATTGGTGTCTTCCTCGAACAGCGGCATGATCATGAACGACACGATAAAGGCGAGCACTCCCATGCCGATTGCTGCCATCAGTTTGGCTGCGTTAGGCATCGTGTATTTCCTTCATATTTCTATCCGGGTCGTTTGATCGTGATCTGCGTTACGTCACAGTTGGCACTTTCAAAGGTCGCAGCACAAGATGTCAGATAAAAATTCCACATCCGCCGGAACCGGTCGTCAAAGCCCATTTCCGCGATCTGGTCCCATTTTTCGTTAAACGTTTCGTGCCAGCGGCGCAGCGTGATGTTGTAGCTGGGGCCAAATTCGACCGAGCGTTCGACGGCCAGACCGGCCCGCACGATCTGCGCGCGCAATGCACTTGGGCTGGGCAGCATGCCGCCCGGAAAGATGTATTTCTGGATAAAGTCTACGCCGCGCTGATAAACGTCCCAGCGCCGATCCTGCACCGTGATGATCTGCAAGGTGGCGTTCTTGCCCGGCTTCAGGCGCTCGCGCACGGTGTCGAAATAGGTCGGCCAGTATTTCTGTCCTACGGCTTCGAACATCTCGATGCTGGCAATGCCATCATAGGTGCCTGTTTCATCGCGGTAATCTTGCAGCTTGAAATCGACAAGCCCAGAAAGTCCCGCTTTTTCAATGCGTTCTTGCGCATACTTAAACTGTTCTTCGCTGATCGTCAGCCCCGTCACCTTGAGCCCGCGTTCGCGCGCGGCGTATTCCGCAAAGCCGCCCCAGCCACAGCCGATCTCAAGGATATGGTCGCCGGGCTGTGCGCCCATCTGGTCGACCATGCTGGCATATTTGGCGATCTGCGCCGCCTCGTGGTTTTCCTGCCCCGTCTCGAACAGTGCGCTGGAATAGGTCATCGTGTCGTCCAGCCACAGCCCGTAGAACTCGTTGCCGAGGTCATAGTGATAGCTGATGTTCTTGCGTGCCTGCTCGCGGTGGTTGCGTTGCAGCCAGAACCGGAACTTTTCAAACCGGCGCACGAGGCCTAACCCCGGAAAGCCATCATAGATCTCGTCATTGTCGGCATGAACCCAGTCCATAAAGGCCTGCAGGTCCGGCGTGCTCCACCATTCATCAAGGTATGCGTCACAAAATCCGAGGTCCCCTTCACGGATCAGGCGGGCAAAAAGGTCGTCATTGTGGATATGCACCTCGGCCACAGGGCCGGGATTCGGCCCCTCTGCACGAAACCGACGCCCGTCGGGCAGGACAAAATCGACACGGCCTGTGTTCATGCCCCGCAGCATCGTGAAGGCCCGGGTAAAATAGCGCGGCAGGTTCTTTTCGCCGTCTGTTGTGGTCTTGATCATGCGCACTCCCGTTCGCAATTGTCGCAGGCTAGCCAGACAGAATGCCCCACGCAAGGTGCTGCCCGGCTCTGTTGGTAAAAAGCATGTGTTTTGAGGCGATTAAGTCGCATATCGCCCCTGATTAGAGGCACGTTCTGCACCATGTCGCGCAATCCGGGGATGCATGTGGATCGCCGCATCAAAAACCCCGGTTTTCGTACGCGTCGAGTGCGCGTTTGCGCCCCGCATCGGCGGCCACGATCGGGTCTGGATAGGTGTCACTGGCGGATAGGGTCCAACTGCGCGGAATGGCGTCGAAATAGGTAAGCGCATCGGCGTGCGGGTTGCTGCGCCCTTCGGCTATCCAGCGGTTGACGTAGTCGCGGTTCTTGTCGAATTTGTCGAGCTGCGTAACCGGGTTGAACACACGGAAATAGGGGGTCGCATCCGGCCCCGACCCGGCGGACCACTGCCAGCCCATCGCGTTGCTGGCCGGGTCCCAGTCGATCAGACAGTCCTCGAACCACGCCTGCCCGATCTTCCAGTGACACAACAGGTGCTTGGTGAGGTAGCTCGCCACGATCATGCGCCCCCGGTTGTGCATCCGCCCCGTCACGTACATCTCGCGCAAGGATGCATCGACAAAGCGGATGCCAGTGCGTCCCTGTTTCCACGCCGTCACTTCGGATGCGCGTTCGTCTTCGTTCCAGGGAAAGCCATCCCAGTCCTCTTTCCAGTTCTGATTTAGAATGCGCGGGGTGTGGTGCATCAGGTGATAGGCAAACTCGCGCCAGACCAGCTCCTTGAGGAAGGTTTCGGCCCCCGGTTTGCCTTCTTCACGGGCACGCAGGCCGGCATGCCAGCATTGATGCGGGCTGATCTCGCCAAGGGCGAGGTTTTCGGACAGGCCCGAGGTGCCATCCTCGCCCGGCAGGTCGCGCCCCTGCACATAGGTTGCGACCTTATGCGCCATGAAAGACCCCAGCCGGGATTGCGCGGCACTTTCCCCCAGACGGACATGAGGGCGCACGATCTCTGCCCCCCGGTTCATGGCAGCACCCAAGCGCCAGTTGTCGATGTCTTCGCTTTCGGGCCATGTCTCGGGCGCGGGAATGCGTCCCGGCGCGGGCAAGGGCGCGTCCACATCGCGCATCTTCACCGCGTTCCACATCGGCGTATAGACCTTGTAGTACCCGCCGGTCTTGGTCTCGACCGTCCAGGGTTCGAACATCAGGTGACCGCCAAAACTGCGCGCTTCGATGCCGTGGTCTTTTAGGCTGGCCTTGATCTCCGTGTCGCGCGCAACGGCCGCCGGATCATAGAGGCGCGACCAGAAAACGGCCCCTGCCCCGGTCTCTGCGATCACATCCCGCAGCACCGCACCCGCATCGCCCGAGCGGCAGATCAGGCGGCTGCCTTTGTCTTTGAGGGTTTGGCCCAGATGCGCGGCCCCCAGACCCCAGCGCCACTTGGGGGCCGCCCCAAGTTCATCGACCGCAGCATCGCGGATCACCAAGGGAATGACGGGCCGCCCGCTGGCGCAGGCCGCGCTCAGCGCCGGGTGGTCGCTGATCCGCAGATCGCGACGAAACCAGAGAATGATGGGGGAAGTGCTCACAGCCTGTTTTACCTTTTGTTAACAGGCTTTACGTAGCGCGCCGCCACTTGGATCAACACCTCAAGCAGATTGCGTGTTCACAATTCCGCGTCCAGTGCGTTCAGCAGCTGATCAATCTCTCCGTCATCGGTGTAATGGGTAAAGCTGAGGCGCAACACACCGCGCGCCGCGTCCACGCCCATGGCCTCAAGCGCGCGCTGTGCGTAGAAATCCCCGCCACCCGTCATGATCCGGTGTTTTGCCAGTGCTGCGGCCACCGGCAGCGGGTCACGCCCCAGATCAAGGGCGACCGTGGGCGCACGCGTTGCGGCGTCCGTCGGGCCAATGACGCGCAGATCATTGCGGTCCTTCAGCGCATCCATCAAGCGGGTCAGCGCGACCTCTTCTCGTGCGCGCATCAGGTCATGCACAACCTGCCCCCGCTCGGTCGGCCCGGCAGAGCCGCCCGGGACCTGATGGGCATAAAGCGCGTCCACGTAGTCTGCCATCCCGGCGCAGGCCGCGACCTGCGCGTGATCCGGCCCTGCAGGGGTAAAACGTTTGTACAAGGAACCGGCATTGAAGAAATGACCCTGATTGGGCAGCAATTCCCCAAGGGTGCGGCGGATGACCATGAGACCCTGATGTGGCCCATAGGTTTTGTAAGCGGAAAAGAGGTAAATATCGGGGCCCAACGCGCCCACATTGGCAAAGCCATGCGGCGCATAGGATACCCCATCGACGCAAGTGAATGCCCCGGCCGCATGAGCCAGCGCTGTGATCTCGGTCACCGGATTGATCTCGCCCACGACGTTCGAGCAATGAGGAAAGCAAACCAGCCGTACGGATTCGTCCAGCAGGCTTTCAAGTGCGGCAGGGTCCAGATGGCCCGTACCGGGATCAACCTTCCACTCGCGCACCTCGATGCCGCGGTCGGCCAGACGGCGCCAGGGGCCGGTATTGGCCTCGTGATCCTGATTGGTGACGACAATGGCCTCGCCCGGCTGCATCATCTGCCCAAAGGCCTGCGCCAGCACATAGGTATTCTGGGTGGTCGAGGGGCCAAAGCTCAGCTCGTCTTCGGCGACACCAAGGATGGCGGACATGCGCGTGCGGGCCTCGTCCATCTCTTCGCCGCCCAGACGCGAGGCTTCATAGTCGGAATAGGGTTGCACCTTGCGCTGGGTGTAAAAGCGGGTCAGCCGGTCGATCACCTGCCCGCAGGTATAGCTGCCGCCCGCGTTTTCGAAAAACGCCTGCCCCTGCAAGGAAGGCTCGGCAAAAGCCGGGAACTGTGCGCGGACGAAATCGAGATCGAGGGACATGAGTGCAGAGCCTTCAGCTGGGTCGCTCAAAGACTATGGAACTCGTCGGAATCCGCAAGGCGGCATGTGACGGATTGCCCCCATTCAACGCCAAACGCGCCCGTCGTCGGGCGCGTACGGTGAAACAGAGCGGCGCGTTGCCCCGCCGCGTCAGCTGGATCAGCGAAAGACGCCGACGTGGTATTCTGGCTGCAACGCGATGGTGGGCGTTGGCGCAAACGAGATGATCGACGTTCTGGCCTGAGCCACAAAGCTGGGCATCGTGTAAACGGTAAATGCGCAGTTCGCCGCAGGCCCGTTTGTTGCCGCCTTGAGAGACCATGCGTTGGCATGACCGGCTGTGCTGGGTGCATAGACGCAACCATTGGACAAGGTCATGTCGGAATTCGATCCGGCGCTGGCCGTTGCTGCGGCCAGGCAAAGGCTGGCGGTGAGGATAAGTGAGCGCATGAAACGTCTCCCATTCGTAGGTTAAACTTGTGTCTGAGTTTCAAACTACTGAGGGAGTGCGGTCACATGGTGGCCCAATTGAGAAACTTGTAAGGCAGACGCCTACGTATGGACGCAATTGGTATATTGTCACTTGTTTTAAGGCCTTTACAGCGGCCAGACATACGGATTCGGCGACGAAAAAGGGCCCCGACCTATCCGGTCGGAGCCCTCTTTGATGTCAGCGTGTCCTGATCGGAGACGCGATTACTCGGCTGGGGACAATCCGTTGCCCGTCGCGCCCGGAATCTCCGAATGCACGGCAGGCACGCCTGCGGCCTCACGACGACCATCGTTGTAGATCGCCTTGATCAGCGCGATGCACATCAGCGCCATCACAACCGAGAACGGCAACGCCCCGATCACCATGGCCGTCTGAATGGCCCCGGTCCCGCCAGAGATCAGCAGACCCGCCACAACAAGCCCAAGGGCAACACCCCAGAACAGGATATGTGGACGTGCCTTTGGACCTTCGTCGCCCGCAGCGTTGATGGTGTTCACGATCAGAACCGCGGAGTCAGCGGATGTGACAAGGAACGTCATTAAGAGCACAACGATCAGAACCGCCATGCCCCAGGCCAGAGCCTGCGCGATGGGTGCCAGCATGAACTCGGTCATGGCAAAGATCTTGTCGCCATTGGCCGCGTCCAGAATGACACCGTTTGCATCACCGTTCAGTTCCAGATCGATGGCGGTGCCACCGGCCCAAGAGAACCAGACAAAGCACATCAGCGATGGCACGATCATCGCACCCAGCACGAATTCACGGATGCTGCGCCCGCGCGAGATGCGCGCAAGGAACAGGCCCACGAAAGGTGCAAATGCAATCCACCAGGCCCAGTAGAACACCGGCCACCAGCCCTGCCACTGTGTGAGCAGGAAGGCTTCGGACCCTTCGACACCGTCCGAAGAATAGACGTTGAAACTGAGCCATGGCAGCGCGATCAGGTAATCCCAGATGCCAACGAAGAACGCCGCAGCGCCAAAGAATGTCGCACCAAACAGAATGAAGAAGCCCAGAAGGACAATCGACAGAACCATGTTGATGTTGGACAGCCATTTGATGCCCTTGCCCACGCCGGACAGTGCCGACAGGGTCGAGGCCCCCATGATGACCAGAAGCGCCACGATGATACCGAGCGTTGTGGCAGAGCCATCTTCGAGGACGAGGCCACCGATGCCGATCCGTGTCAGACCCGCAACGAACTGCTCCACACCAAAGCCAAGCGTTTGCGCCACACCAAGGATGGTCGCAACCACGGCCACAATGTCAATGATGTTGCCCAGAACACCCGAAAGCGAAGAGCCGAACAGCGGTGTCAGCGACGAGCGGATTGTCAGCGGCAGACCACGACGGTAGCTGAAGAACGCCAGTGCAAGACCCGCAATGGCGTAACACGCCCACGCGCCCAGCCCCCAGTGCAGGAAGGACCAGACATAGGCCTCGCGCACGTTGTCCGCATTCAGCGCGTTTGTGGCGCCCTGAATGACCGACGGGTTATTCTTGAAGTGTGCGACAGGCTCGGCGACGGCCCATGTCAACATGCCCACGCCGATCCCGGCCCCGAACATCATGGAGAACCACGAAAAGTTGCTGAACTCGGGCTTTTCACCCGGCTGGCCAAGGTTCAGACGCCCCGCCGTCGGCCAAAGCGCCAGCCCGAGGCAGACAATCACAAAGAACGTCACAACCCAGATGTACCAGGCGGCAAAGTTCGACAGAATGACGCTGTTCCAGTCGCCCAGCACAGTGCCCGCTTCGGTCGGCCAGACGATACACCAGACGACGAGCATGCTGATGATGATCTTACTGACCACCGCGACGTTGACACTGAATCCCCGATAAAACCCTGAGTCAGCGGTTTTGATCGGAAGCTCCGTAAGAGGAGGTTCGATAGCCATGTGTTGTGTTCCCTGTTTTGACATTTTTATGACGTGCATAACAACACGTTGAACAGGAAACGCGAAACGTTAATTGCCCGGATTTTTGGCGAAAACGGTGCTGATTGCGTCGTTTTACTGGCGCACTTGAAATTTGGCGGGCAATTTTCATGTTTGTGAATATTGCGCCGCCTATCGGAAACTTTGGCGTCCCATGTCGTCGAACATGGCGCGCGCCAGTGTCAGGCCTGGCTCCCTGTTGCCGCGAAACGGCGTGACGCGACGCGGAACAAGGGCGCCACGTCCCCTGCCCGCCCGCTGTCCTGTGTCAAAGCTGGGCGCTGATCTGTTCGGCGTGGCCCTTGATCACATCCATGTCACCCATCTGCCCCGGTGGACGTATGCCAACCCCTTCGTGGCGGGGATGGATGTGGAAATGCAAATGGAACACTTCCTGCCCGCCCGCGGCCTCGTTGAACTGCTGCAAGGTGATCCCGTCTGCATCAAACGCCGCCTTGGCAGCGTTCGCCACTTTCTTCACCGTCGCCATGACGGCCGCCAGTTGTGCATCACTTGCGTCCAGCACATTGCGGCAGGGCGTTTTGGGGATCACAAGGCAATGCCCGTCCGTGCGCGGCATGATGTCCATGAAACACAAAGTGTGCTCGTCCTCGTACACCTTGAAGCACGGGATTTCGCCGCGCAGGATCTTGGCAAAGATGTTCTGGTCGTCATAGGGGGCGGTGGTCATGCGGGTCTCCGATCTGGCTCAGAGACCCACATAATTGGATCAGGCGTTGACGTCCACGACAACGCGCCCCTTGACCTGTCCGTTGAGGATGTCGGCGCCGAGTTGCGGCAGGTCCGACAGGGTCGCGGGCTGGATCATCGCCTCCAGCTTGTCCATCGGCAGGTCCCTGGCGATGCGCGCCCAGGCGCGAACGCGGTTGTCATAAGGCTGCATCACGGAATCGATGCCAAGCAGGTTCACACCGCGCAACAGGAACGGAATAACGGTGGCAGGCAGCCCCGCACCCCCCGCAAGACCCACAGCGGCAACCGACGCTCCATATTCCATCTGCCCCAGCACACGGGCCAGCATCGCGCCACCCACCGCATCGACACAGCCACCCCATGTCTCGCCCTCAAGCGGGCGCTTGGTGGTTTCATTGATCTCTTCACGCGCGACAATCTGGCTGGCCCCGAGCGAGGTGAGGTAGTCGGCGGTCTCTGGTCGCCCCGTGACACCGGCGACCTTATGGCCAAGCTTGGCCAGAATGGCCGTCGCAACCGACCCCACGCCGCCCGCAGCCCCGGTGACCAGCACCGGTCCCGCTTTGATCCCGTGATCTTCCAACGCCATCACGGCCAGCATCGCGGTGAACCCGGCGGTGCCCACGGCCATCGCCTGACGGGTGTCCAAACCCTCGGGCAGTGGCACCAGCCAGTCGGCCCTGACCCGCGCCTTTTGCGCATAGCCGCCCCAATGGGCCTCGCCCACGCGCCAGCCGGTCAGCACAACCTTGTCGCCCGCCGTGTAGCGGTCATCGTCCGAGGCCTCGACGGTCCCGGCAAAATCGATACCCGGCACATGAGGGTAGTTGCGCACCAGCCCGCCACCGGGGCCGATGCACAGCCCATCCTTGTAATTCACGGTCGAATATTCAACGGCAACGGTGACCTCACCGGCAGGGAGATCGTCAAGGCTCAGCTCCTGCACCGCAGCGGATGTCTTGCCGCTTTCCTCGTCCTTGTTGACCACCAGTGCGTTGAACATATCACTCTCCATTTATCGAAGGACCTTGCCCTTCATTGTTCCAAAAAATATGCCGGGGTCCGGGGCAGCGCCCCGGTCCAACACTCAAAGCCAGAACCCGTCCTGAACTGTTGCGCTGCGCATACCATCGGGGCATTCGACTTCCAACACGGTTCCCGGGTCCCAATGGGTCATGCGCACCATTCCGATGGACACGTTGGTCTTGAAGTCGGGCGACCACGCGGTGCTGGTCACCTGCCCGACCCGGCGGCCTCCGCCAAAGATCGGCCAGGGCCGATCACAAGGGCCAACCGCATCGCCGTGGATGGCGATGGGGCGAATTTCCTGAACGGGACCTTCTTTGGTCACGCGCAACAGCGCATCCCGCCCGATGCAGCCGATGGCCGTCTGGGTGTCGCAAAACCGGCCCAGCCCGCATTCATGGGGTGTGTTGTCGTCGGTCATGTCATTGCCATAGGACAGGAGGCCCCCCTCGATCCGTTCGATGGCGTTTGGACAGCCTGCGCGCACGTTCAGGTCCTCTCCGGCGGCAAACAGCGCGTGCCACAGAGGCATGCCGATCTCGGTGCCATCGACATAAATCTCGAACCCGCCCTGCTTGGAATAGCCCGACCGGGCGATGGCCAGATCGCGGCCCTCGAACTGGAACATGTCAAAGCGGAAAAACCGGATGTCGCGAACGCGGTCGCCAAAGACGCGGGCCATCAGGTCTTCTGACTTGGGCCCCTGAACGGCGAGCGGAGAGACATCGGGTTCGTCCACCAGCACATCAAGGCGATAGCCGTTGGCGATGCCCTTGACCCAGAGCAGCAGATCGGAATCCGCAATCGAGATCCACCAGCGGTCCTCGCTGAGCTTGACGGCGACAGGATCGTTCAGCATGCCGCCCGTCTCGTCCACGATGGGCACGTAATAGCACTGGCCCGGCAGCATCCGGCGCAGATCACGTGGGGTCAGCATCTGCATCAGGCGCCCCGCATCTGGGCCGCGCAACTCGACCTGCCGTTCGACCGCAACATCCCAGACCTGCACATGGTCCTTGAGGTGGCGGTAATCGGCCTCGACGCTTTCAAACACGGTCGGCAACAGCATGCGGTTGTAAACGGTGTAGGCTTTGACACCCGCCGCTTCGACACCGTCAGAAAAGGGGGTCCTACGCAACCGGCGTGACGGGGAAATGACGGCCATCATTTTTCCTCTGGCAAAAAGATCAGATCGCTCACAGGTGCTTCAAGCCCCGCGGCGGTCATCATCGCGTGGACTTGTCCGCGATGGTGGGTCTGGTGGTTGAACAGGTGTGCCACGCAAAGTTCGAGGGGGGCGTGCATCTCGCGTTTCGCCATGCCTGAATACCACGTCAGCGGGCCTTTTAGATCGAGCGTGCGCAAGGTGTCCGCCCACATGCGGATCGCCCCGTCCATCCGAAACCTTTCAGCGCTCCACACGGCAAAGGTGGGTGTAAAGTTCAGATGATCCCTGTTCGTGGGGGCGGCAACGCTCGGGTCGAACCGGCTCATCCAGATCGTATCGCCCCACAGGATGTGGTTCAACGTCGCCATGATCGAGCCGAAGAAAGCCCCGCGATCTTCGCGCAGCACATCTTCTGGCACCTCCGTCAGTGCCTCGGTCAGCTGACGGTTCTGCCACGCATTGTAGCGCGCCATGGTGCGAACATAACCGGCCTCGATCACGGTTTGGGGCCTTTCCAATCAATCGGGCAGATCTCAGCCGATTTGCCGCCAAAGTCCCAGATACGCCCGTAATCCCGCACCCGGCTTTTCAACCCGCGCGCGGCGATAATGTCCGGACCCATCCAGTATTTCGAGTTGGTGATCATCACCGGGTGATCCGGGGTCGCACCGTCGATCATCTCGATCTCGCCCTGGATCTTGCGCCCGATATAAAGACCACGCTTCTTGCCATCGCGCACGATTTCGACCTTTTCGCGCTCGGCCCCAACGATGTCGCTGACCAGCAACGTGAAGAGGCCCGTTGTGCCCCCCGCAGCGCCGGAAAAGATCTGCAGGATGCCATTGTAGGCTTTGCCGCTCGCCCGCTCGTCCACATAGGCCGCGACCCGCCAGCCGCCCTCGCCCATACGGCCCGGAATGTCGACCATCAGCCCGATGTTAAGGCCCGACAGGTCCTCGCCCTCATAGTGGCCTTCGTCGATGGCAATGGCCATCCAGGCGTGGCAGTGCCCTTCTGTGGGCGGATGCGCGCCAAGCGAGACAACGCAGGGGCAAAAGACCTCGCACGAGCAGTTGAGGAACAATTCGCCCTTGATCGCCCATTCGGTCGGCGTCATCTGGCGCCGTCCCGGGTTGGGCATGCGGCTGTCGATCCGCTGGCTGATCGGCAACCTGTCCGCGTCGGGACGTTTCTTTACGGCCATCTCATAGTCCTCCGATGTTGGGGAAATAGGGCCAGACCAGAACGGCCAGCCCGGCGGCGATCAGGATCGCCCCCATGGGTTTGGTGATAACGTGCCCGATCTGCGGCAGCTTTTCGAGCACCATGAACAGCGTCGCAAGACCCATCCACGCAAGGCTCATCACCCCGCCGACAAAGCCAAGCGCCATGAACCCCCAGCAACAGCCCACGCAGAACGCGCCAAGGCCAAGCCCCATGCGCAACCCACCTGCAAAGCCGGTGCGCCAGTGGCCAAGAAAATACATCATCGGGCTATGGCAGACGCCATGGCAAATCTCTTTCGCTCGGGTGAACTGAAACAGACCGACAGCAATGAGGAGTATCCCTGCAAATGTCGTGGTCTTGGATATGCCCAGCATGTCGATCACGCCGCCATAAAGCAAGGCCAGTTGCACACCGGTGATCAGGGCGGCAAAGGCGACCCAAATGATCAGGTAACCCGCGATGACGCCCAGCCAGCCGTCCCGCGTGCCGTCCGCCGAGATCATGAGGTCTTCGTAACTGCGCAAGGTCGGCACCAGCGTCGGCAGCATCATCGCCGCCATCATGATGGCCCACATCGCGAACAGCGGTCCGAAACTGGCCATTGGCATATACATCGGCATCCGCGGGTCCATCGCAGCCATAGCTGCGCCCATCTCGCCCGGACGGCCCAGCAGGTCGACATCCATGTCCACAGACATGGAATACATCATCCACCACGCCGCCAGAATGGCGCCAAAGAACCCCAGCCAAAGGGTTGAGCGAACAAGAAGTGGCATCGGCCCTCCCAAAGCGAATGCGACTCAAAGCTTGCCAGATTAAATGTCAGACATTAATATGTATGACAAATGAAAATTGACCCCAACAGCTCCAAAGACCTCTCGGCCCAGATTGCAACGGCGATCCGGGATGCCATCGTGGCGGGTGATCTGATCGTAGATCAACGCCTGCCGTCCGAGGCGGAACTGGCCGATCAGTTCGAGGTGTCCCGCCCGACCGTGCGCGAGGCGCTCAAGCGTCTGGCGGCGCAATCGCTGATCCGCACCCAGCGCGGGGCGACCGGCGGCGCCTTTGTCAATCGGCTGCGCTATGAAGAGGCGTATACCCAAGCCGTGACCACCTCGACCCTTTTGCTCAGTATGAACGCGGTCAGCTTTGATGTCGCCTGCGAGGCGCGCTATGCGCTGGAACGCGCCTGTGCCCCGATGTCCGCGCAGCGTCGTACACCGGATCAACTGGCCACGATGCGCGCTGAAATCCACCGTCAAAGCCAACCGGACCTGTCGGACGAGGCGTTTTGTGCCTCTGACGTGACCTTTCACCGTGCGCTGGTGGATGGTGCGGGCAACAAGGTGCTCAGCTATCAGCTTGCGGGTGCTGTCGAGGCGATGCAGCCCCTGATGAACATGATCACCTTCACCGCCCGCTCGCGCGAGGCGATTGTCGCCCTGCACACCGAACTGGCCGACGCATTGACCGCAAGGGATGCAGCGCAGACCGATGCGACCCTCATCAAACTCGAAGCCTACACACGGGAACTGGCGCAAAGCGTCGCGCAAGCCCGTGCCAAACGGGCCACACAGAAGGAGCGCAAAACCGCCTGAGCCACAGGATACGCGTTCATTCAAAAACGCCAGACGGGTCAGGCACCAGAGATCAACCATACGTCAGGGAGGACGATATGAATTTGAGACCAGACCCCACATTTCACCCGACCCCAAAGATGGCCATGGAGGCCCCGGTCGAGACATTGGCCTTTACGCTGATGCTTAGCCCCGATGGGAGCAAGCCCGACGGATTGGCCGTCGTGGATGTTGACCCCAAATCAGACACCTACGGTCAGATTGTCCATTCGCTCTTTGTGCCCAATCTGGGCGACGAATTTCACCATTTCGGCTGGAACGCCTGCTCCTCGTCCCTGTCGCCACTCACGGGTCATGCGTTCCTTGAGCGCCGCTATCTGATCATCCCCGGCATCCGCTCGTCCCGCATCTATATTATCGATGTGAAAGACCCGCTTGACGCCAAGATCCACAAGATCATCGAACCCGAAGAGTTGATGGCCAAGACGGGTTATTCACGCCCTCACACCATCCACTGCGGCCCCGAGGGCATCTATGTCTCGACCCTTGGCGGCGGTGGCAAGGATGGCACCGACGGCCCTCCCGGTATCTTCATCATGGATTGCCAGACCTTTGAAATTCAGGGCCGTTACGAGATGGATCGTGGCATTCAGGACAAGCACTATGATTTCTGGTGGAACCTGCCGCGCGACTACATGGTCAGTTCCGAATGGGGCCTGCCGCCACAGTTCGAGAATGGCATCGTGGCCGAGGATCTGCTGTCCAACAAATACGGTCACACGATCCATTTCTGGGATTTGCGCGCGCGCAAGGTCGCCAAGTCCATCGATCTGGGCAAAAACCACCAGATGGCGCTGGAAATCCGCCCCGCCCACGATCCGGTCAAGGAATACGGGTTCTGCGGCGTGGTGGTTGATACGACCAACCTGCAAGGCGCGATCTTTACGTGGTGGAAGGACGACGACGGAGAATGGCAGGCCAAAAAGACGATCACGATTGATCCAGTGCCCGCAGATGCCGACGACCTGCCCGAGTTGTTGAAAGGCTTTGGCGCCTGCCCGCCACTGGTCACGGACATCGATCTGTCGATGGATGACAAGTACCTCTATGTCGCCTGCTGGGGTCTGGGGGAGATGCACCAATACGATGTGTCCGACCCGATGAACCCGGTTCTGGCGGGTAAGGTCGAGATTGGCGGCATCGTCAAAAAGACCAAGCATCCCAACGGCAAGGACTTTGGCTACGGGCCGCAAATGGTCGAGATCAGCCGCGATGGCAAACGTGTCTACTGGACCAATTCGCTCTATTCCACATGGGACGACCAGTTCTACCCCGGTGACCGGGGTGCGGCGATGGTGATGGCCAATGTGGGCGAAAACGGCGGGCTGACACTGGATGAAAACTTCTGGACGGAATTCCCCGAAGGCTATCGCAGCCACCAGATCCGTCTTGAGGGCGGCGACTGTTCCACCGACAGCTTTTGCTATCCTTCGGTCTAGATGGACCTGACAACCGCGGCGGGCCTCTGGCTCGCCGTGATCCTTTCCGGCCTCTATCACGGGCTAAACCCCGGCATGGGCTGGCCGCTGGCCGTGTCCTCGGCCCTGTTCGAGCGGCGGCGCAGCGCGCTCTGGCCCGCGCTTGGCGCGCTCAGCCTTGGGCATTTCGCGGCCATGCTGGGCATTCTGCTGCCGTTTTCCATGATGACCCTGCTGATTGATCATGCCCGTGAAATCCGTATCGGTGCAGGCGTCATTGTGATCGGCATGGGCCTTTACCTTGCGATCACGCGCCGCCACCCACGTTTTCTGGCGCGCATTCCGCCGCACCGCCTCGCACTGTGGTCCTTCCTTGTGGCGCTGGCACATGGGGCGGCGCTTATGCTGGTGCCGATCTATCTGGGTCTGTGTGCCATCGAGGAACTCGATGCGGGCCACCGCGCGGCCTCGGCGCTGATGGCGACAACCGCGCTGGCCCTTGGCGTTGCGATCCTGCACACCGTTGCCATGATCGGCTCGGGCGGGGCCGTGGCCTATGCGGTACACCGCTGGCTGGGCCTGCAATTCCTGTCACGGAGCTGGTTCGACCTTGAATTGGTCTGGGCGCTCAGCCTGATCCTGGTGGGTGTCATTGGCATCTGGACCGCCCTCTAGGGGGCTCATGGCCATCCCTTGCACCCGGCCCCCGGGGTGCTATGCAGGATAAAGCACTCTTACCCAGACAAAAGGGACATCCGCCATGCAACTCAAAGGCAAAACCGTTGTCGTCACCGGCGGCAGCGACGGGATCGGCAAGCACATCTGCCTGAAGCTCGCCGCGCAATCCTGTCAGATCGCGATCATCGGACGGGATGCCGGGCGGCTTGAGGCGGTCAAACAGGACTGTGCCGCGCTTGGGGCACCCCGCGTTGAAACCTATGCCGTCGATATTCAGGACACCGGTGCCCTCGAAGGGGCCGCCACTGCCATCCTGCAAGATTTTGGCGGAGTGGATGTCCTGATCAACAATGCAGGGATCTGGCACAAGACCGGCCCGCTCGACAGCATCGGAGCGGACATGTTGCTGGCCACGGTCCAGACCAATCTGACCGCGCTGATGCAGTTGACCCGGTTCCTGATCGCAGACCTGCGCAAGCGTGACGAGGCCATCATCCTCAATGTCGCCTCCAAATCCGGCGTGGTCGCACAAGGCGGGCAGTCGGTCTATACGGCGACGAAATACGGCGTGCGCGGCTTTACCGAAGTGCTGAAAGTCGACGAACAGGAAACCGGCATTCGTGTCGCTGGCCTCTATCAAAGCGGGACAAACACCGACATGTTCGCCAAGGCCAATGAGGATGTGCCCAACCACATCTTTACCGAGCCCGAAGATCTGTCCGATGTGGTCGTCTTCATGCTGTCACGGCCCCCAAAGATC
Source organism: uncultured Tateyamaria sp. (assembly GCF_947503045.1). GTDB lineage: Bacteria > Pseudomonadota > Alphaproteobacteria > Rhodobacterales > Rhodobacteraceae > Tateyamaria. Next base: position 372,639 of record NZ_CANNCF010000004.1, on the reverse strand, counting down.
TGGCTGCACGATGTGCGGGTCGAGCTGTAATCGTCGCTGACCGGCGGTAACTCAGTCCGGCGAGTAAGGGCGGTCGATGTCCAAAGTGTCCTTGAGGCGCGCCCACGTCACCTCTTCGAACCGTTCGGGCCAGTCCACGCCAATCGCGGCGGCCCGGCGGCGCGCACGCGGCAGATAGGCCTGGGCATAGGCCAGATGCGCGGCAACCATCCCCTTATAGGTCGGCACAGGCGGGGGCAGCGCCTCAAGCACCGCCTTTTGCTCAGCGCTGATCAGGCGGTTTAGGTGCAAAACGCCGCCACGATTGGGGGCGGCCGTTTCTTCAATCATCAACTCGACCAGCGCGTTGCGTAGATGAAAGACACCAAGAACGCCGTTGATATATTCCGCGCGCCCGGCGGCAAGATGCAGCAGGCCAAGCAGGCGAATGAACTCCTCTACCTGATAGCGGAACCTTTGCGGATTTGGGGTTGCTGGTGCCGGAGCCTCCTGCAGGCCAGAATAAATTCCGCTGTGATCAAACAGCGGTTTGAGCCCGGCTTGCGTGTGATGTCCCATCTGCTCGGGTTTCAGGATGATCACATCTGTGCGGGTCCAGTCTGCGGTGATTGCATTGATCAGGACAGGCACGGTGGCGCGGTCCCACCACAGCACGATCTCGCCGGTTTGCGCCACCGCATCGCGCCAAAGGGCTGCGACAGCATCAATTGCGCCGTCCTGCGCCACCATGACGAAATCGATGTCGCTATAGGCATCCGCAAGCCCTGTGGCGTAGCTGCCGCTCAGAAACAGCGCCTCGATCCCGGGCGCATCGGCAAGGGCGGCAGTGAGGGTGTCGATGACGTGCTGATGGGTCATGGCCGGGCCTCGCTGTACATCTGGATTTGGGCAAGCATAGGCCACTGGTCCGAGGGCCGAAACCCGGCGTTGATCCATATCAACGCCACCTGTCCCTGCCCCCGCTAGCCTGTCTGACGAACACGAAGCAGGAGGATCAAAGATGTTCAACACAATCGTGGTCGGGCTGGACGGCTCGGAAACATCCCACACGGCGCTGCGACTGGCCTGCGATCTGGCCGGGAAATATGATGCGGACCTTCACCTCGTGCACACCCCGCAACCCAAAACCGTCGCCTTTGCGATGGGGGCTGTTGCGGGCTATCACACCGCCACAACCATGCCCCACGCGGACGAAGTGCAGGCGGCAGGCAACAAGATCCTCGACCAAGGGGCTGAGATCGCTGCCGAAATGGGTCGCACCGTGACCGGCAAGCACCAGCAACTCGGCGAACCGGCGGACGTGATTATTGGCTACGCACAAGGCTGCGACGCCGATCTGATCGTGACGGGCCGCCGGGGGCTGGGCTCGATCAGCGCGCTGGTGCAAGGCAGCACCACGCAGAGGGTCAATCATCTGGCCCAATGCGCGTGTCTTTCGGTGGTCTGACCGTCTCTTGAAGGCGCGGGCGCGCCCTGCCCCTCAGCTCAGATGTGCGGCGAAATGGGCCAACGTGCGCTCCCAGGCAAGGGCGGCGGCGGCGGGGTCATAGCGCGGCGTTGTGTCGTTGTGAAACCCGTGCGGCGCACCGGCATAGATATGGGCCTCATAGGCCTTTCCGTTGGCCTTGAGCGCGGCCTCGTAAGCCGGCCAGCCTGCGTTGATGCGCTCGTCCAGTTCGCCATAATGCAGCAACAGAGGGGCATTGATGCGGGGCACGTCTTCGACGGCCGCTTGCCGCCCGTAAAACGGGACCGAGGCCGCCATGTCCGGATAGGCCACCGCCAGCGCGTTGCACACCCCACCGCCATAGCAGAACCCGACTGCGCCAACCTTGCCGGTGGAACCGTCGTGAGTGCTCAGGAACTCAAATGCGGCAAAGAAGTCCTGCAACAGCTTGGTGCGATCTAGGCTGCGCTGCATCGCGCGCCCCTCGTCGTCATTGCCCGGATACCCCCCAAGAGGCGACAGCCCATCGGGGCCAAAGGCCAGATAGCCCGCCTTGGCCGTGCGACGCACTACGTCTTCGATGTAAGGGTTCAGCCCCCGGTTTTCGTGGATCACCAGAACGGCGGGCAAAGGGTCGCTGACACCCGCCGGTTTGGCCATCAGGCCCGAGATTTCGCCGTGCCCGTCAGGACTGTCATAGCTGACGCGCGTCGTCTGGATGCTCGGATCGTCCGGCGCGACCTGCTCGGCCAGCGCATAATTGGGCTGCAGGCTTTCCAGCACCGCCGTGGCCGTCACACCGGCGGCCAGATACTTGCCCGCACCGCGCAGGAAATCGCGCTTGCTCATATCGCCATGCACATAGCCGTCAAACAATTTCAGGATGTTGGGATCGAAGTCTTTGGCCGTCTTGCGTGTCATTGCTCAGTCTCCCCGGGGTTGCATGGTCAAAAGATAGCGCAGGCGCGGCCAGTGGCTATCATCACTTGCCCGTGAGTGGATGGCGCGCTAGCTCAAGGTGTATGATTGATATCCTCAACCTCATCGCAGCCCTTTTGACCATCGGCTTTGGACTGTTCGGGTTTTTGGCACCCCGCTACACCGCAGCAGCACTCGATCTTGCGCCAACTACCAGCACCATGGGGTTGAGCGAGATGCGGGCCAGCGTGGGTGGCCTGTTTGTCGCGGCGGGCGGGGCGGCCATCTGGCTTGATGAGCCGCTGGGATATGCGATGGTCGGCTTTGCCTTTGTCGGGGCGGCTCTGGGGCGGGCTCTGTCGCTTGTTTTCGACGCACCGCCGGTGAAAAAGGTGCTGGTCTTTGGCGGGATCGAGGCGGCCTTGGCTGCGTGGTTCTTGTGGGCGAACCTTTGAAAGGTTGGCATAAAACTGGAATTAATCTTTAGATAGCCGACGAATACGCGGCAAAGTTCATCCAGGTTTCAACCCTTCTCTGTTTCAAATAAATCCCCGCCGGAGGCTCCCGGCAATTGCAAAACGCGCGCCACTCGCCTATATCTGTATCGTCCTTCGGGACTATGGACATAAACGCGCTCGTAATAAGCGGATCGGACCCGGGGGCGGTACCCGGCGACTCCACCAAACATCCTTTCATTTGGGGGATCATGGGGTCGAAATAGGATCGACGGACGTCTAAAGGGGTTTGCTTTGTCTCGGCTGTCTGCCACCGTTACCGGCGAAAACTGTACAATTGCAAATGACAATCGTGCTCCGATGGCAGTAGCAGCATAAGCTGTTCCTAATATCGAAAATTAAGTCCTTAGGCTTTGCAGCCTAAGGCGGGGTTCGCAGGCACCTGGCAACAGAAGCCTGCACTTATCCACTCGCCTTGAACCCTTCATTAAGCTGTGCGCTCTATCGTCATGCGTGTCGCAAACGACATGTATGAGGGGCAAAGTGCCACACAAGATAAAGGTCCTGAAAACCTATTACGACGAGGTTTGGCAAAAAGGGAACGTTGCTGCGCTGCACAGCTTGCTGGCGCCCGACGCGCGCACACGCGGCATTCTTGGCGATGAACCGTTTGATGCCAACGAACTCGGCGAATTGGTAACGATGACACGGGCCCTGATTGGTCCCGTCACTGTTAATTTTCCGATCGTGATTGAACAGGACGACTGGCTTTCCGTGCTCGTCGAAATCAAAAGCCATGCATTGCACAACGGTGATCCCATACATGTGTTCAACCAGATGCTGGTGCGCTTTGACGGCGAACGCATGGCCGAGGTGTCCAGTAATCTTGACGCGCTCAGCCTGTTCGAACAACTTGGCCTGCTGCCTGAAAACGCGATGGTGATGATGTTGGCGGGCACACCGCTGCGGTGATCCTGTTCGCGCCGTCGCTGCCACTCAAACAAGCAAAACGCAGCGTGATTTTGCAAATTTTGGAACCAATAGTGCCAAAAGACGTCGATTGTGTTGGTGGTCGCCGAGAGCAAATAGTTAATTTTCTCGATTACACCTTAATCTATTGATCGTGAGGCTATGCCCCACTGCTCATGGTTGCATAAATTCTGACTTGGACCCATTTTTGCGAGGACACCAGAGTGTTTTGAAGACACCTGGCCTGTCGATGGTCATTTCGAGCGTTGCAAGCCTTGCTTCCGCGGCCACGTTTTTCTCTGATCTTGCGTCATTTCAGGCGGCGACAACCACAACCGTCGAAAGCTTTGAAAACGCCTACGCTGTGCAACCTTCGTTCACCTTCACGGGCTTCACGATATCCGAGACAAACGGCACTACGAATCAAATCGGCGCGGGCACACCACCCTTTTCATCGACGGGCGTCGTTTCAGGCACGGGCAATGCGCTTTATCAGGACAACGGGGATTCGCTGCTGAATTTCACCGCGTTTTCGTCACCCTTCACCGCGTTTGGCCTGTGGATGACCGCATCCCAAGCTGCAACCGTGACAGTGTCCGGGTCGGTGGCGAGCACATTCGATCTGACCGCAGACACTCCGCAGTTCTTTGGCGTGACCGACATCGGCGGACTCACGAGCATCAATTTCAGCGCCAGCGGTTCGCCCTCGATCGTCGCTGTCGATGACGTCTATACCGGCACCATCAGCGCCGTACCTTTACCGGCGGGCGGCGTTCTTTTGCTGGCCGGTCTTGGTGGTCTGGTCGCCCTGCGTCGTCGCAAAAAGTTATAACGCTCTGACACAACGCACACCGGACGGCCTCGGGAAACCGGGGCCGTTTTGCGTTGCAAAAGGGCCGATGCATTGCCGATCTGATGACTGGGTCAATGACCAACCATTGGATGCCGCCTTCAAGCATCTTGACTTCACGGCCAAAGCGAAGATGCTACAGCCATGGGGTAGACGCGAACACCCCGTGAGGCGACAGCCCAACGTTCGCATGTTTCCAATGCAAAGGATGCATGCTCATGGCTGCCCCAAACGAAATCACTTGCTCCCAACTCTTGCGTCTGATTGGCACGGCGGATGCGCCTGTTATCATTGACATTTCCATCGATCCCGACTTTGCCGATGATCCGTTCCTGATCCCCGGCTCCGTGCGCCATCCTCATACTGACCTTGCGGGTCTCAAGGCCCGTTTGGGCGGGCGGCACGCGGTGATCACCTGCCAGCGCGGCATCAAACTGTCGCAAGGCCTCGTGGCGCGGCTGCGCGCGGATGGGTTCAGCGCCGAATATCTCAAGGGTGGGATGTATGCGTGGCGCGACATGAAGGACATGATGCGCGTGCCCGCCGCCGCCCTGCCCGATCCGGTGGATGGCGCCACGCTCTGGGTGACCCGCCACCGCCCCAAGATCGACCGGATCGCCTGCCCCTGGCTGATCCGCCGTTTTGTCGACGCGCACGCCCGGTTTCTGTTTGTCTCGCCTGCCGAAGTGATGGGGGTGGCCGACCGCTATGGCGCAACCCCCTTTGATGTCGAGGACGTGTTCTGGAGCCATCGCGGAGACCGCTGTACCTTCGACACGATGCTCGACGAATTTGCACTGCACGCGCCGGCGCTGGACCGGCTGGCAACTGTGATCCGCGCCGCTGACACGAACCGCCACGATCTGGCCCCCGAGGCGGCAGGCCTGCTGGCCATGTCGGTGGGTTTGTCACGTCAATATCGTGATGATCAGGACCAGTTGCAGGCCGGTCTGCCCCTGTACGACGCGCTTTACCGGTGGGCGCGTGATGGTGCGGATGAAGGCCATGACTGGCCGACGGGGCGCGCGCAATGACGGCCCCCAGCTATCCAGACCTGTTCCGGGTGTTTGGGCGCATAGGCCTCTTGTCCTTTGGCGGGCCTGCCGCGCAGATCGCGCTGATGCATGACGCCCTCGTGACCCGCCAGAAATGGCTGAGCGAGGATCAGTACCTGCGCGCCCTGTCCTTGTGCATGCTTCTGCCCGGCCCCGAAGCGATGCAACTGGCGACCTTTTCAGGCTGGCGCTTGCGCGGCACATGGGGCGGGCTGCTGGCGGGGCTGCTGTTCGTGGTGCCGGGAGCGGTGGTGATCCTCGCCCTCGCCCTTCTCTACATTCACTTCGGGGAGCTGCCGCTGGTGCAGGCCGCTTTTCTGGGCATCAAGGCGGCGGTCATCGTGGTGGTGTTGCAGGCCCTCTTGCGCCTTGGGCAAAAGGCGCTGAGCGATCGGGCGGCGTGGATTCTTGCCGCCATCGGCTTTGTCGCCCTGTTTGTCTTTGGCCTGCCCTTTCCGCTGGTTGTGATTGCCGCGGGCCTCTTTGGATACCTGACCGCAGATTTGCGCGCACCACCTGCCGCACCTGCACCGGCGCGCGCCAGAACCGGGCGCACCGTGATGATCTGGGCCGCGCTTTGGGCCACGCCACTGATTGTGCTGTGGGTCAGCGCGCAGGATTTCTTGCTGCAAGTGGGCCTGTTCTTTTCCAAACTGGCCGTTGTCACCTTTGGCGGGGCCTACGCGGTGCTGGCCTATATGACCCAGGAGGTGGTGCAGGATTTCGACTGGATCAGCACCGAGCAGATGATTGATGCCCTTGGGCTGGCCGAAACGACACCGGGCCCGCTGATCCTGGTGACCGAGTTCGTGGCACTGCTCGCCGGTTTTGCCCAAGGTGGGCTGGGATTGGCGCTGGCTGCCGGGGCGTTGACCCTGTGGGTCACGTTCATCCCCTGTTTTCTATGGATTTTCGCCGCCGGTCCCTATCTCGACCACATCGCCGCGCGTCCGCGCCTGTCCGCCGCCCTCAGCCGGATCACCGCCGCCGTGGTGGGTGTGATCCTCAACCTGTCGGTCTGGTTTGCGCTGCATGTGGTCTTTGGCACCATCGAAACGGCCCAGGGCCTCGCCCTGCCCGTGCCGAACCTTGCAACGCTCAATATCTGGGCAGTGGTTCTGACGCTGATTGCGATGGGCCTTATGCTTGTGGCCAAAGTAAAACTCCTGCCCACGCTCGGGCTGATGGCACTGGCGGGTTGCGCAATTTCGCTGGCCGGTCTCACTTAATGCAGGCTTTGTCACTGCGCCCTCTTTTCACCGCGCGGAATTGGGATATGCTAGGGCTGTAAAGTGCGAGGAGTGCCATGGGCCGCAGCATTGATTACGGCAACCTGATGCATGAGGCCATGCGCGGCCTCATCCGCAAAGTGTTGAGTGATGTTGCCGAACGCGGGCTGCCCGGATCGCACCATTTTTTCATCACCTTCGACACCAGCCATCCGGATGCGGAACTGGCCGATTGGCTCAGCGATCGCTATCCCGGCGAGATGACGGTGGTGATGCAGCACTGGTATGACAAGCTGGATGTGGGCGAGGATGGCTTTGCCGTCACGCTGAATTTCGGCGACGCGCCCGAGCCACTTTATGTGCCTTACGACGCGATCAAGACCTTTGTTGACCCATCCGTCGAATTTGGTCTGCGCTTTGAAACGCAGGACGACGAGGACGGGATTGATACGGCGACCAGCAAGTCCCCGGACATCCTGCCCCGCCCGCCTGCGGCCAAGCCAAAACCGCTCAAAAGTGACGACGATGACGATGCACCGGCCAAGGATGCAGAAATCGTGTCGCTGGACAGTTTCCGGAAATAATCAGGCCATCGGCCCATGTGTCACTCGCGGGCGAGAAACGTCTCGACCGCGCGCTGAATTTCGCCGTCCCGGATGGTCTGGAACCGCAGATCAAGGCCGCCATCTGCAAGCGTGCGGTCATATTGCTGCAGGCTATAGCCGCCATCGGCCCCCACAAACAACGAATAGACGGTGAGGGTTTCCCCCACGATCCGCGACCAGACATAGGGTTCCCCCTTCATCGGGTCGAGCTGGACCTCGTGGCCAAAGACGTTCTTGCGCTGTGCGGCGGCAAAGACCGCACCCCGCCCGCTGTCGACAAAGTCGATCTCGTAGGATTTTTCGCGCACCTCACCGTCCGTGCGGTACGTGACCGACGTCCATTGCACGCGAAACCCGTCCGACGTCTCGGAAATCTCGACGCTCATGTCGCGCGGGATCTTGGTGCCGTCCAGTGACGTGACCTCGGCTGATCCGCTATAGGTGCCGATAAAGGCCGACGCATCGGCGCGCGCCATGCCGACGAACAGGGCACAGGCCGCGCTGAGCGCAAAGAGTGCCGCCACGATGTGATGCAGGCCGGAAATTTTGGCGGTGCGGGTGGTTGGCATGGTCGAACTCTCCCAAAAATGCGCGCTCCTTATAACATAGTGCGATACCGGCAAAGTTTCATCACCCTTTCTGCCATTGTTCCCTTCACGAACGCGCGTGTAAAAACCAGCACGCTTGTCTGTGCCGCACCCGCCCGGTAAACGCGAGGGCAAGACACTGACAATTGCAGCAAGGACCAGACCTATGGCCGACACCCGCACCGAATCCGACAGTTTTGGACCGCTCGAGGTTCCGGCCGACAAGTATTGGGGCGCCCAGACCCAACGCTCGATCATCAACTTTCCCATCGGCTGGGAAAAACAACCCGTCGCCATCGTGCGCGCATTGGGAGTGATCAAGCAGGCCTGTGCGATGCAGAACAAGGCGCAAGGCGGGCTCGATCCGCAACTGGCCGATGCGATCATTCAGGCCGCAAGCGAAGTGGTGGCAGGCAAGTTCGACGACAACTTCCCCCTCGTGGTCTGGCAGACCGGGTCGGGCACGCAGTCAAACATGAACGCCAACGAAGTCATCGCCAACCGTGCCATCGAAATCCTCGGCGGCGTGATCGGATCGAAAGATCCGGTGCATCCCAACGATCACTGCAACATGGGCCAGTCGTCCAACGACACCTTCCCGACGGCCATGCACATCTCGACCGCAATGATGGCGCGCGATGTGTTGCTGCCGGGGCTGGAAAAGCTGCACGGCGCATTGCAGGCCAAGGTCGAGGCATTTGACGGCATCATCAAGATCGGGCGCACCCACACACAGGACGCCACACCGCTGACCCTCAGCCAGGAGTTTTCCGGCTACACTCATCAGGTTGCCATGGGCATCCAGCGGGTGAAGGACGCGCTGGGGCGCATCTATGAACTGGCGCAAGGGGGCACTGCCGTGGGCACGGGCCTCAACACCAAAGAAGGCTGGGCCGAGGCGGTCGCAGCCCACATGGCCGAGATCACCGGCCTGCCCTTTGTCACGGCCCCCAACAAGTTCGAGGCCTTGGCCGCCCATGACGCCATGGTCGAGATGTCGGGTGCGCTGAAAACCGTATCCGCGTCGCTCTTCAAGATTGCCAACGACATCCGCCTGCTCGGCTCTGGCCCGCGCTGCGGTCTGGGCGAGTTGGTGTTGCCCGAGAATGAACCCGGCAGTTCCATCATGCCCGGCAAGGTGAACCCGACCCAGTGCGAGGCGCTGACGCAGGTCTGTGCCCATGTGATGGGCAATGATGCGGCTGTTGGGTTCGCGGGCAGTCAGGGGCATTTTGAGTTGAACGTCTACAAGCCCATGATGGCCTATAACGTATTGCAATCCATGCAGTTGCTCGGCGATGCGGCCTCGGCCTTTACCGACAATCTGGTGGTCGGTCTGGATGCAGACCGTGTGCGCATAGACAAGTTGATGCGCGAGTCGCTGATGCTGGTCACAGCGCTGGCCCCCGAAATAGGCTATGACAACGCCACCAAAGTGGCCAAGACCGCGCACAAGAACGGCACGACCCTGCTGGAAGAGGCAATTGCCCTCGGATTTGTTGATGAAGAGACGTTCAACCGTGTTGTGCGCCCCGAAAACATGATCGGCCCGAAGTGAGCGACAGCCCCATCAACCTCAACAAGGTGCGCAAAGAGCGCGCCCGCGCCGCAGACAAGGCGCGGGCCAACCAGAACGTCGTCGCCTTCGGGCGCAGCAAGGCCGAAAAGCAGGCGGTGGGCAAGGAAGAGGAGCGCACGCGGCGACAGTTGGACGGCAAGGCGCTGCGCGACGACGGTGACGACACCGCATGAGCGGGCGGCCGCAAAAACACTCGCTCACCCTCAAGGGCCACCGCACCAGCGTGTCGCTGGAAGAGGAATTCTGGACTGCCTTTCGCGCCATCGCTGCCAAAGAAGGCAAACCAATCAATGCATTGGCGAGCGAAATTGATGCAAGTCGTGATCCGGATGTGGGACTGGCCTCGGCAATTCGCGTGTTTATCTTGCAGCGGTTGACTGCGCAGCTATCCGATTAGCCAAAGGTCGCCAGCACCGGGAAGCGTTCCAGCAGCCAGAACGAAAACCGCGTGAACCAGCCAAACAGCATCGCGGCACCAACCAGCAAAAGCAGGCCGCCCATCACCTTTTCGATCAGGCCCATATGGCGCTTGATGCGGTTCATGAACCCCATTGCCCGGCTCATGAACATGGCCGCCAGCAGGAATGGAATGCCCAGACCGGCCGCGTAAATGCCCAACAGAACCGTCCCACGGGTCACCGACGCCTCGGTGGCGGCAAGCGTCAGAATCGCGCCCAGTTGCGGGCCGATGCAGGGTGTCCAGCCAAAGGCAAAGGCCAGGCCCAGTACATAGGCGCCAAAGGACGACCCGCCCTGATCCCCCGCATCCATCCGCGCCTCTTGATCAAGGAACGGAATGCGGAACACGCCAAGGAAATGCAGGCCGAAGACCATGATGACAGCTCCGGAAATCTGCGAAAACAGCACCTGGTTCATCAGGAAAAACGCACCGAACGCCGAGGCGGCAAAGCCAAGGAACAGGAACACCGTGCTCAGCCCCAGCACAAAGAACAGTGCTGTGATGACCGCCCTGTTGCGCTTGGTTGAGCCTTCGGACATCTCCGACACGCTCATCCCGGACATATAGGCGAGATAGGGCGGCACAATGGGTAGCACGCAGGGGCTGAGAAAGCTGATGATCCCGGCCAGCAGCGCGACGCCCATCGCGGGAACAAGGCTTGCGTCGATGATTTCGATTCCGAACATGCCCTCACCCCTATCCCGGCGCGCGGGCTGCGTCAGCCCCCGCGCGGTCACATGTCTGTGGACAGGCTGAAACATCGCCCCTACATCGGCACTATGGATGACACGTATACTCTCGATGCCACGGGCCTGTTGTGCCCCCTGCCCGTGCTCAAGGCGCGCAAGCGTTTGCAGGCCATTGCGACGGGCGAGACCCTGACCATGCTCGCCGACGATCCCGCCGCGATCATTGATGTTCCGCATTTTTGCGACGAGGCGGGCCACATATTGGTCTCGAGTGACCAGAGCGGCCCGGTGCAGACCTACGTGATCCGCAAAGGCTGATCCCGAAAGAAAAAGGGCGCACCCTGCGGCGCGCCCCTCACTTTACTTGCCCAGCGACCACCAGCCGCGTTTTTTCGGCTTGGGTGGGACGTCCTCGGCGACCGTGTCGGCCACCGTCTCTGCCGCTGCTGCGACCGGCTCGGGTGCAGGTGGCTCGGGTTCCGGCGCGGGTTCTGGCTCTGCCGGGGCAGCAGCCTCTTGTGGCGCTTCCGCGGCGGGGGCCTCTTCGACAGTGGGTTTGGGCGCGCGTTTGCGGGTCCGTTTCGGCTTGGGCGGCGCCTCGGCTTCGGCCTCGGGGGCTTCGGCGCTTTCCTCGGCCGCCGCCTCTGGTGCAGGTTGCTCGGCCGCAGGGGCCTCGCTTTCGGCCTTGGGTGCATCGGCGGATTTGGAACGGCGCGTGCGCGTTGGCTTCTTCTTCGGCGCAGGAGCGTCCGCCTCTGCCTCTGGTGCCGCTTCAACTTCGGGCGTCTCGCCCTCTTCTGTCGCCTGAGGCGCGTCGTCATTCTCGAACGCGGCATTCTCGTCGGCCCCGTTGTTATCCTGACCATTGCCCTTGCCGCGACCCCGACGACGCCGACGGCGGCGGCGTTTGGGTTTTTGTTCGCCATCCTCTTCGGAAGGCGCGCTGACAGGCGCAGAGCCGGCGGGCGCAGGCGCTTCGTCCTCGACCACCTCTGTGATGTCCTCGTCCTCGTCCACCTGATCCATCAGAGAGGTGTCGACCGACACCACCGCTGTCTCGACCGCCTTGACCACACGGGTGGCGGTCTTGAACTTTTCGATGGTGAAATCGGGGCTGATCAGATGCGGCTCGCCTTCGATGCGGACCGACAGACCATAGCGGGCCTCGATCTGCGCGATATGCTCGCGCTTCTGGTTCATCAGGAAGTTGGCGATGCCCACAGGCGCCTTGACCAGCACCTCACGCGAGCGGCGGCGGGTGCCTTCTTCTTCGATCTGGCGCAGGATGGACAGGGCCAGGTTGTCGTCCGAACGGATCAGACCCGTGCCATGACAGGCCGTACAAGGCTGTGTCGTGGCCTCGATCATACCGGGACGCAGGCGCTGGCGGCTCATCTCCATCAGGCCAAAGCCCGAGATGCGACCGACCTGAATGCGGGCGCGATCCGTCTTCAGCTTGTCCTTCATCCGCTTTTCGACGGCGGCGTTGTTCTTGCGCTCGTCCATGTCGATGAAGTCGATGACGATGAGGCCTGCAAGGTCACGCAGACGCAACTGGCGCGCCACCTCTTCGGCCGCTTCAAGGTTGGTCTTGAGGGCGGTGTCCTCGATCGACCCTTCTTTGGTGGAGCGGCCGGAGTTCACGTCGATGGCCACAAGCGCCTCGGTGATTCCGATTACGATGTAGCCACCGGATTTCAGCTGAACTGTCGGATTGAACATGCCGCCAAGGTAGGTTTCCACCTGATAGCGCGCAAAGAGCGGTAGGCTTTCGGTGTAGAGTTTCACGTTCTTGGCGTGGGACGGCATGATCATTTTCATGAAGTCCTTGGCGGTGCGATAGCCCCGCTCGCCTTCCACAAACACCTCGTCGATATCGCGGTTGTAAAGGTCACGGATCGAGCGTTTGATCAGGTCGCCTTCCTCGTAAATCTTCGCGGGTGCGATGGATTTGAGGGTCAGCTCGCGGATCTGTTCCCAGAGCCGTTGCAGGTATTCATAGTCGCGCTTGATCTCGGCCTTGGTGCGCTGGCTGCCTGCCGTTCGCACAATCAGACCGGCGCCTTGTGGTACGTCAATCTCGTTGGCGATCTCTTTCAGTTTCTTGCGGTCAGCGGCATTGGTGATCTTGCGGCTGATCCCGCCACCACGGGCGGTGTTGGGCATCAACACGCAGTAACGTCCGGCCAGCGAAAGGTACGTTGTCAGCGCCGCACCCTTGTTGCCGCGCTCTTCCTTGACGACCTGCACCAGCAGGATCTGGCGGACCTTGACGACCTCTTGGATCTTGTATCGCTTGGGGCGCGGTTTGCGGGCCGGGCGGATGTCTTCGCTGTCATCCTCATCGGCAACGGATTCGATGCTGTCATCCTTGGCCGTTGCGTCCGGGCCCTTGGGTGTCTCGTCGTCGTCATCGTCATCCGACTCGCTGTCGGCCTCAGAGACAGCCTCGGACACGTCATCGCTGTCGGTCTCTTCACCGGCTGCAGGTGTTTCCACGGGCGTCTCGGCCACCGTTTCCATGGGCGAGGCCGCCTCGTCCGCGGGCACTTCTGCTTCGGTCTCGGTCTCTGCCCCGGCGTCCATTTCGAGGTCGATGGTCTCCATGCCCTCGATCTCTTGCGTGGCCTTGGCATCCTTGTCCTTGGTGGCTGCGCTACGCGAGCGTGACCGGCGCTTGGGTTTGGGCTTTTCATCGGCTTCGTCGCGGGCCTTTTGAGCCTCAACATAAGCGCGCTCTTCCTCCATCAGGGCCTGACGGTCGGCGACGGGGATCTGGTAGTAATCGGGATGAATCTCGGAAAAGGCGAGGAACCCGTGGCGATTGCCGCCATAGTCCACGAACGCCGCCTGAAGCGACGGTTCGACCCGTGTTACCTTTGCAAGATAGATGTTGCCAGCGAGCTGGCGTTTGTTCTCGGATTCAAAGTCAAACTCCTCGACCTTGTTTCCGTCCACCACCACAACGCGAGTCTCTTCCGCGTGGGTGGCATCGATAAGCATTTTCTTAGCCATTTAAGTCCATTGCGCGCGTGCACGCGGCCCGTCCCCGGAGGAGCAGGCCGTCGTACCGCGTGTCTTGTCTGGGCGATATGCGGCACGCGGCAGGCCTGACCCGGGGGGCCTTCTGCTGGAACTCTCAATGTCCTTGCGCGTGTCATCGCGGTTCTTCTCCGACGCAAATCACCCCTTGGGGCGCTGCATCCGTTCATTAGCTGCGCGCGGCATGTGCCGACGTCAGCATCTCGTGGCCCCGTTGGGGGCCCAATCGGTCTGTCACGGCATTCGCGGGGCTGGCCCGTCAAAACACAATCGACAGCGAAACTCGTATCCGGGGCGACGCGAAACAGCGTCGGAAACCCGTATGCATAGATAAGGCGAAGACAGTGCCAATGACAATGGGGAATCTGAGGTGCGCACCCGGATCGGAGTGCGATCGATTTCCCGCCATGCGGGTACTCGTCTGTTTTTTAAGCACCCCTGCCCCCACGCCATGACGGGGGACCGGGCCGAAGGCGTCACAGGATTTCAATGGCTTTGCCCTGTTTCATTCGCTTGATCAGATCGGTCAGCTTGGCGCCATGCAGCAAGCTGGTTTTGGGTTCATCCTTGAGGGTTTTCGCAAATCCCTGATGACACCCGGCCAGGCTGGGTCATCCCACTTGTCCTGTAACGCAATGGCATCCCGAAGCTCGCCCGAAGGCACACTGATCTGATCCATCGCGCTTGGGTGGATGTATGTCTGCTAAAGTCTCAACGGGTCATACGGCCCGAGCAAAAAATTCAGATGGTGCAAGTTATGCTCGGTCTTGAGTTGCGCCCGCAGAAACTTGGACAATTCCTTCTTGGCCATAACGCCTTCGACGGTGCTTGGGTATTTCCGATTGCCTATCACTTTCATGATCTTGCTCCTTTAGTCGGGCCCGCTGGCGGACCCGACACTGGGTTATCGCCAAGGTCACTGGATGGTTTCAAAGGCCTTGCGCTTTTGCATCCGCTTGAAAATGTCGATGAGCTTGTCGCCGTTCAGCAGGCTGTTGAGAGGCTCGTCCTTCATGATCTTGCCAAAGATCACTTCTGCCGTGGTCTTGTCCTTGCGGTGCATGGCAAGAATAAAGGCCCGGATGCGGTCCAGTGGCTTGTCGCCTTTCAGGTTCTGAAACCCGCAGACCTGCAGCGCTTTCTTGTTCAGCTTGATCTCCGGTGTCTGGGCCTGCAGCGGTTCGGCTTCGGGCCCTTTCATCCGCTTGGCAAAGCCGCCTTCGTAAAGAAATTCGTTGAGGGTATCGACCTTCAGCTTGGATTTCTCCGCCCGCAGCATTTTTTCGGCTACTGGCCGGATTGTCGGCGGGCCGAACTTGTTCAACGCGGCAATGTATTTGCGCAGCAATTCGACGTTCTGGATCCGAAGCTGCTTGGCCGCGCGAATGACCGGCGGTGCCTTCTTGTCGTTTTCGCCTTCGTCTGCGGGCATGTTCGCCGGCGTGTCCATGGTTCCGCCCTGCGCCTTGTGGTAGGCGAGGAACTCTTCGGATTTGTACATGCGTTCCAAAGCATTGAGTTCGATCAATCCTTTGATGTGCGTGCGGGCCGCGGTGACAACTTTGGCCCATCCCTTGTGGTTCCAATCGCCGGCCAAGGCGTCGGCTGCGGTAAACAATTTGCCGGGAATGTTCACGCCCTTGGGCAGGCTGTTTTGCAGATAGGTGTTGTAAAGGTATTCGGGGTCGAACTTCTCTTCGAGAAATTCGTACAAGTGATAGTCGAATTCCGCTTTCAACTGGGCTTGCAGCAGTTCGTTGAGCTTCGATTTGCGCATGACCGCGTCGTACGAGTCAGGATACTGCCTGTTGCCAATAACTTTCATGTCTTGTCCCTTTCAATCTCTTTTGCCAGACGCGACCAAGCGCGCCATCATGCTCCGTTAACGGGTGAGCAGGCGGGTTTATTCGATTGAAATAGAAATTTTTTGCGCCGCGGTGCTACATGTCCCGCCGACAGCGGTCGCGCTCTTGTTCGGACAGGTTGCTGCAGAACAGGTTCAGCTGGATGTCGCGCCGCGTGGTATAGTCCGCCGCGGAATAGACCCGGCGGACCATTGGGTTGAACGGCCACGCATAGTAGCTTTTGGAGGCATAGGGCAGCAGCATCAAAACCCGCGCGCTGCGCAGATCAAAGGCGGACGGGTCCTGTACCTCGAGGATGGCATAGTCCACACTCACGTCGTTTGGCAGCGTGTCGACACCGGGCAGGTTCAGCATGTCCAGCAGGACGTGCTCATCACCGCGAAAATCCGACCACATCAGGTAATCGACAGGTACGCGCGTGCCTTGCGGTGTCTCCACTGTCTTGCGGTCCTTGTACTCGCCCGGCGCGGGCACATGTTCGAAAAATCGCAAATCTGCAAAGTCGACGGGCCCGGCGGCCAGTGCGGCTGCGGCCTTGTCGCGGTTGTACAGCCCAAAGGCGCGCGCGGGTGTGTTGAAGCGGTGGATGGCGGTGTGCGGCGTGCGCACCGTGTCGTCACTGACAAAGACCTTGCCATCGATGGCAATGCTGTCGGGCAATATGGCGAGGCCCCACATGGCCTCTGCCTGCAGCCGCGCGCGCTGGTGGTCGATCAGCGGGACAAAGACGAAACCGACACACCAGAGCAGCCCAAGCGGTAAGACCCAGATGCGCCAACACTTGCGCCACAGCCAGACACCCAGCAGCGGCACCAGCACGTACAGCAGGTAAAACAGCACCGCCAGAATGAAATCCAGCGCAAAGCCCGGCCCGAGGTCCATCGATCAGAGGTAATCTGACCTTTGCAATCCGTACTTGGCCATCTTTTCGTTCAGCGTCCGGCGCGGCAGACACAGCTCGTCCATCACGGATGCGATCGAGCCCTTGTGGCGGCGCATCGTATTGTCGATCAGCATCCGCTCGAACGCTTCGACGTATTCCTTGAGTGGCTTGCCTTCGGTGGTCATCACCGGCTGCATTTCCTCGTGGTCGTTCATCAAGAGCGAGGCGATGGATCCCGTCCCGCGCCGCGCCTGCAGCACGGCCCGCTCGGCGATGTTGATCAGCTGGCGCACATTGCCCGGCCAAGGGGCCTGCAACAGTTGGGCCGCCTCTTGCGCTGACACCTTGGGCGCGTCACAGCCATATTCATCGGCAAACTGGTCCGAGAGCCGCGTGAACAGCGTCAGGATGTCCTCGCCACGCTGACGCAACGGAGGCACCGTGATCTTGAGCGCCGCAAGCCGGTAATAGAGATCGGGACGCAGCGCGTCCTCGCAGGTGCGCCCGGCCTCTTGGAGATTGCTGATCCCCACAATGCGGGTCTCGGCGGGCGTGCCCTGATCGTTGATCACGCTCAAAAGGCGCGCCTGCAGGCTTTCGCTTAGTGCTTCGATATCTTCGAGCACCAGCGTGCCGCCACGCGCCTCTTCGATGGCGGGCAATTGGGCGTCTTCGGGCTGCATGGGCCCAAACAGACGCTTGGCCAGCGCCTCTTCTTCCCAGGCCGAACAGCTGATCAGGACAAAGCGTTTGCCCGCGCGGGACCCCACCGCATGCAGCGCATGGGCCACCAGCGTTTTGCCGGTCCCCGTCTCGCCGTCGATCAGCACATGGCCGTCGGCCTGACCGAGATCGAGAATGTCCTCGCGCAGCCGCTCCATCACAGGGCTCTGCCCGATCAGCTTTTTCATCAACTGCCCGCCATCAGACAACTCGCGACGCAAGGCGCGGTTGTCCATGGTCAGGCGGCGCTGGCCCGTGGCCTTCTTAGCCAGTTGTGACATGCGATCCGGGTTGAACGGTTTTTCTAGAAAATCAAAGGCACCGACACGCATCGCCTCGACCGCCATCGGCACATCGCCGTGACCGGTGATCATGATCACCGGCAAGGCGCTGTCATTGCCCATGAGTTTTTTCAGAAACTGCATCCCGTCCATGCCCGGCATCTTGATGTCGGAAATGACGATGCCGGGATATTCGGGCCCCAGCACTTTCAGCGCGTCTTCGGCGCTGGCGAAGGTTTCGGTGTCATAGCCCGAAAGGGCCAGCCACTGGCTGATCGATTGCCGCATATCCTGTTCGTCATCGACGATTGCAATTTTCATCGCTTGGGTCATCTGAACTTACTCCGCCGCTTCAATTTTCTTGTCGTCGTCATGGTCGTCTTCTTCGGCCTGCTCACCCAGAACAGGCAATTGCATCTCAAACACCGCGCCGCCGGACTGGCCGTTGCGCGCTGTCAGACGTCCGCCCAGATCGTTCACAATGCCCGAAGAGATGGCAAGCCCCAGGCCAACACCGTCGCCGGGCTGTTTGGTGGTGTAGAACGGCTCGAAGAGCGCGTCGAGATCGGCAATTCCGGGGCCGTTGTCGCGCACCGTGAGGGTGGCGGTTTCGCCAGCCGACAGGATGATGTCGACTTGGGGTGCGCGCATCGTCTTGGTCGCATCAATGGCATTGCGCAGCAGGTTGACCATCACCTGCTCGATGCGCAACCGATCCCCCAGCACTTCGACCGGATCGGGGGGCAGAACGCGATTGATCTGGACCCGGCGCTGGCGCAGTTGCGGCTCCATCATCGACAGGCTTGAGGCCAGCGCGTCAGCCATATTTACAGGGCTCAGCGCGTCCTGTCCCTTGCGGGCATAGGATTTGAGCTGGCGCGTGATGGCCCCCATCCGCTCGATCAGATCGTCGATGCGGCCAAAGCTAACCAGCGCCTCGTCAGGTCGGTTGCGGCGCAGCAAAAGGCGCGCACCGGCAAGGTAGGTTTTCATCGCTGCCAAGGGCTGGTTCAGCTCGTGACTGACGGCCGCCGACATCTCACCCAGGGCGGCCAGTTTGGATGATTGTTCAAGGGTTTGTTCGGCCACGGCCAGGTCTTCCTGCACCCGTTTACGCTCGGCAACTTCCCGCTGCAACTGCACGTTCAGACGGCGAAGCTCTGCCGACTCGCGCGCAAATGACGCCACACGAAAGGCCGAGCGACGGCTGAGCGCATAAAAGGCCAACGCCAGCAGAATGGCGAATCCCATGATCTCAAGCGCCAGCACCCCGTTCACCCGTTCGCGCACCGACTCGTAGGTGGTGAACGAAACCATGCGCCAGCCGCGAAACGGGATGCGGTTTTCCAGTCGCATCATCGCCTCGCCCTGAATGTAGGCATCCGCCGGCAACGCCGTCCAATCGGCGGTCACGCGGATCGCGCGTTCAATGGCGCCTTGTGGGGTTTGTCGCTCCAGCGCGTCTTCTTCGGTGCGGCCCCGCCAGCGCGGTTCGGTGGCGATGATTATCTGTCCAAGGCTGTCGGTGACAAACACCGCGGCTGAGGTCCCGGCCCAGGCGCGCTCGAATTTCTGCAAATCGACCTCGACCGCGATCACACCCAGCGTGTCCCCCCCGGCCATGATCTTGCGCGAATAGGTAAAGGAAAAGCCGCCCGCCTCGCGTGGCGTGGCGCTGAACACGGTGTCCGAGGCGCGCAAGGCATCAATAAAGAACGGATCGGTGCGGTGATTGCTGCCCAGCCGATCGCGATCCGTCGCCGCCACAGCCCGCCCGTCGATATCCATCAGGATCAGGTTCGCCGCCCCGATTTCCTCAACAAACGAGATCAGGCGCTGCGTGGATTGTTGATAGTCGGCTGAATTCAGCGCCCCAATCAACGTCGGATCACGGGCCAGCAGTTGCGGCACGATGGCACTTTGGCGCAATTCGCTCAGCAGGTTGCCCGAATAAAGCGCAAGGCGCAATTCGGCACGGTTGCGGGTGGTTTCGGTGAAACGGTCCGTCAGCAGGCGGTTGGTGACAAACACGGTGGCCACAGCAACCACCGTAAGCACCACAAGCGCGAGCCGCACACGCCAACCAATGATACGCGGCGCCTGAGCAGAATTTGCGAGCTGAGAAAGCGGACCCATTGTTCCAACATAAGCGCCGGAGCGGGGCCTCTCAAGTCACGCTGTGGTCAGTTGCGTGGCCACTGCGCGGAACAACGCCTGTCCGTCGGTGCCGCCATGGCCTTGATCCGCCGCCCGTTCGGGGTGCGGCATCATGCCAAGAACGCGCCGGTTCTCCGACAGGATGCCCGCAATGTCGCCCATCGACCCGTTGGGGTTGTCCGTATAGGTGAAGGCAATGCGATCCTCGCCGCGCAAGGTATCAAGTGTGGCGGCGTCTGCGAAATAGTTGCCATCATGGTGCGCGATCGGAATGTCGATCACGTCGCCCGCGTTGTAGCCTTCGGTATAAGCCGATTGCGAGGTCTCGATACGCAAGCCCACCGTCTTGCAGATGTATTTGAGGCCTGAGTTGCGCAACAGCGCGCCCGGCAGAATGCCGGTCTCGGTCAGCACTTGAAAGCCGTTGCA
The DNA here is from genome assembly GCF_947503045.1 of uncultured Tateyamaria sp. Taxonomy (GTDB): domain Bacteria; phylum Pseudomonadota; class Alphaproteobacteria; order Rhodobacterales; family Rhodobacteraceae; genus Tateyamaria. The sequence goes on along the minus strand of NZ_CANNCF010000004.1, from coordinate 352,416 downwards.
GACGCCCAGCACATAACCGCCGCGCTCTGCATGGCCCTTCACGGCCCGGCAGATCGGAGAATTCGCCGCAATTGCCCCGCAGCGCAGGTAGTCACCAAAGGAAAAGCCGCCCGGCACGCCAACCATGTCGATGCCCGCTGGCAGGTCCGTGTCCTTGTGCCAGACCATCTCGACCTCGGCCCCTGCTGCGCGGAACGCCACGGCCAGATCGCGATCACAGTTCGACCCGGGAAAGACGACAACCGCGGCCTTCATGACAAATCGACCCGATAGCTTTCGATCACCGTGTTGGCGAGCAGCTTCTCACACATCGCCGTCACATCCGCCTCGGACGTGCCATCGGCCAGATCAAGCTCGATCACCTTGCCCTGCCGCACGCCCTCGACCCCGTCAAAGCCAAGCGCCCCAAGTGCGTGGCGCACCGCCTCGCCTTGCGGATCCAGAACGCCGTTCTTCAGCATCACATGCACAGTCGCTTTCATGACCAGCCCTTCATTGTTCCAAAAATATGCATGATCCGACGCTCAGTTGATGAGCGTCGGCTTGGTGATGGGCGCGGACGTCTTGGGCATGACCCCCAGACGGCGCGCCACTTCGGTATAGGCATCCGTGAGGTTGCCAAGATCGCGGCGGAACACGTCCTTGTCGAGCTTTTGGCCGGTTTCGATGTCCCACAAACGGCAGCTGTCGGGGCTGATCTCGTCGGCCACGATCAGGCGCATGAAATCCCCGTCATAGACGCGACCGACCTCGATCTTGAAATCTACGAGGCGAATGCCAACAGCCATCATCACACCACTCAGGAAATCGTTCACGCGCAGCGCGAGGCTCAGAATGTCGTCCATGTCCTGCTGGCTGGCCCAGCCGAAGGCGGCGATATGTTCCTCGGTCACCAGCGGGTCACCCAGATTATCGTCCTTGTAGCAGTATTCGACGATGGGGCGCGGCAGTTGCGTGCCCTCTTCGATCCCAAGGCGCTTGGACATGGTCCCGGCGGCATAGTTGCGCACGATCACTTCCAGCGGCACGATCTCGACCTGGCGCACCAGCTGTTCGCGCATGTTCAGACGCTTGATGAAATGCGTCGGCACGCCAATCTGCGCCAGCCCGGTCATGAAAAATTCGCTCAGGCGATTGTTCAGCACACCTTTGCCGTCGATCACGGCCTTTTTCTGTGCGTTGAAGGCGGTGGCGTCATCCTTGAAATACTGGACAATCGTGCCCGGCTCGGGACCTTCATAGAGGATCTTGGCCTTGCCTTCGTAAATCTTTTTGCGTCGCGCCATGGGCGTCCTTTCCCTTGGGGCCGCAGGGTGAGTCTGCGCCGCCTGTCGCCCTCATAAGCATTCGGGGGTAGGCTCGCAAGCAAAGGGGTTGCAAGGCGCGCCCGCCCCCCGCATATCTTGAGAAACAACTTGATCCCACGGAGTAGGCCCATGAGCACCTTTGATGACCGCGAAAACGCCTTTGAAAACAAATATGCCCATGACGCAGAAATGCAGTTCAAGGCCGAGGCCCGCCGCAACAAGCTTTTGGGCATGTGGGCCGCTGGCCTGATGGGCAAATCGCCCGAAGATGCCGCCGAATACGCCCGCGAGGTCATCAAGGCCGATTTCGAAGAGGCCGGGGACGAGGACGTCTATCGCAAGGTCTCAGGCGATCTGGGCGATCTGGCGGACGAGGCCACGATCCGCGCGCAAATGGCCAGTCTGATGGTTGAAGCCAAGGGGCAAATCCTGAACGAAGTGCAGGAATAACAAATCATTACACGTCACAGGTGATCTGAATTGACGCGCAGGCCCTGCCCGGGTCTGCGCGTTTTTATGTGTTTTGCGCACAAGCCATCGGCGGGCGTTAAGCATTGGCTTAGCCCGGTACGCTAATCCTGTCCGCGGGTAATGTGGTTCGAGGGTTGTGGGTTTCATGTTTGCTTTGGTTCTGTCGTCACCGGTTCGGGTCGTGCTGCGCGCGGCTGTGCCAGTGGCCGTCCTCGCGCTCTGCGCGCTGCTGCTGGCGCCGACCCTGTCGATGGACGTGGTGCTGTCGATGCCGGAGCGCCTTGGCGACATTTCATGGGGCCGCTGGGTGTTGGCCCTTGCCTGCACAATGGGCAGTTTCTGGGCCGTTGCCCAATATGACGCTCTCGCTCATCGCGCGCTTGGCACCGGCATCTCGCCGCAGCGGGCGCAGGTCAGCGGTGCGATCGGCATTGCACTGGGACAAACCCTTGGCTTTGGCGTGGTCACTGGTGCGGTCGCGCGCTGGCGCATGCTAGGCGACTTGCGCCTTGGGCAGGCGGCCAAGGTGTCAGCCTTTGTTGGTGCAAGTTTCGTGATCTGCTGGGCCGTGTTGGCCGCACTGGCCTCTCTGATCCTGCCGGGACCCGAATGGGCGTTCTGGCCCGCGCTGGCCGTCTGCTTGGCCGTGCCCGCATTGCCGGTGGTGTTGCTGCTGTGCCCCGTCATTCGGACATTTGGTGTTGAGTTTCACTTGCCAAGCCTGCCGATCAGCGGCGCGATCCTGTTCTGGGCGCTGATCGACACGGGCCTGGCGGCGACGGCTCTGTTCATCCTGCTGCCCGCCGGCACGCTTGACTTTGCAACCTTCTTTCCGCTGTTTCTTATCGCTTTGGGCAGCGGGCTTGTGTCCAACACGCCGGGCGGGGTCGGCCCGTTCGAACTCGTCTTGCTGAGTGCGGTGCCTGCCGGCGATCCAGCGGCGATCATCGCCGCGATCCTCGGGTTCCGGGTCGTCTATTACGCCCTGCCCGCCATTTGTGCAGGTCTTGCGTTGATGCGCCCCTTTGGCCGCAGCATCACCCCGGCCCTGCGCACCCCGCCCGCTCGCGCAACTGGTCCGCGCAGCGAGGTAGCAGTGGTGGCGCAGAATGGTGGGGCCATCGCGGCCAGACGCGACAGCACCCTCGCCCTGTGGCCAACCGCGCAGACCCTGACCCTGTTCACCGACCCCATGGCTGGATCACGCGACGCTGCGCTCGACCATATCCAAACGGCGGCCCGCGCTGCGGGCAAACTGGCGCTGATTTACAAATGCGACGCCCGCATGGCGACAACTGCCCGCACCGCAAGGTGGCGCGTCCTGCATTTTGCGGATGAAGCCGTGGTGGACCTTGCACGCTTTGATCTGTCCGTGCCGTCTCGACGCGCCCTGAGACGCAAGCTGCGGGCGACCGAAAAAGCCAATGTCACATTGCGCGCGGGGCATCCGCTGCCCTTCACTGCGATGGCCCGTATCGACGCGGAATGGCAAGCCTCTCACGGGCAGGCGCGCGGCGGCAGCATGGGGCGCTATTGCCCGGACTACGTGGCGCGGCAATGGGTTGGCTGCGCCTATGTTGCGGGCCGTCTGGTGGGGTTCGTGACGGCCCATCGCGGCCCTGATGAGTGGTGCCTCGACATCATGCGCCACAGCGACGACGTTCCTGACGGCACAATGCACGCGTTGGTCAATGCCGCCATCACGGCGGCTTCCCGGGCGGGCGCCTCACGCTTTTCGCTGGCCGCTGTGCCCGCCTGCCCCGACCCGCACAGCGCGGTCTGGCGATGGGCGGCATTCAAGGTCGCTGCCCGCGCGGGCGGACGCGGTTTGCGCCAGTTCAAATCCAGCTTTGCCCCCCGCTGGGTGCCCAGATACGCCGCTGCACAATCCTGGGGCGGGCTGACACTGGGGCTGGCCGATATCGCCCGCGTGATCCAGCGCCCCGGCTCCTTGGCACCTGCCACCACAACCGAACCTCATAATGTTGATGAAAATTATGAACTGGATTCAATCAAGGCCGCGTGAGAAGCAGCCAGACATCACACGCGCGCGCGAGGCTTGACCATGACCAATCCGTTTTCTGACCTGTTGGCCGAAAAAGGCACCCTTTTGGCCGACGGGGCCACGGGCACCAACCTGTTCGAAATGGGATTGATGGCCGGCGACGCGCCAGAACTGTGGAACGAAACCGCGCCAGAGAAGATCACCGCCCTCTACAAGGGTGCTGTGGATGCAGGCAGCGACGTGTTCCTCACCAACTCATTCGGGGCCAACGCCTCGCGGCTAAAGCTGCACGATGCGGGCCACCGCGCATTCGAGCTGAGCAAATTGGCCGCCGAAATCGGGCGCGAGGTCGCGGACGCTGCGGCGCGCCGCGTGATCGTCGCAGGCTCGGTTGGTCCCACGGGCGACATCATGGAACCGGTTGGCCCGCTGTCCCACGCCGACGCAGTCGAGATGTTTCACGAGACCGCCGCAGGCCTCAAGGCAGGTGGCGCTGACATCGGCTGGGTCGAGACGATCTCGGCCCCCGAGGAATTCACCGCCGCCGCCGAAGGGTTCGCGCTGGCGGACCTGCCCTGGGTCGGCACGATGAGTTTTGACACCGCCGGGCGCACCATGATGGGCGTGACCAGCACCGACATGGCCAAGCTGGTCGCTGGCCTTCCCAATCCGCCGCTGGCTTTTGGCGCCAATTGCGGCACAGGGGCATCAGACCTGCTGCGCACCCTGCTGGGCTTTGCCGCCTCGGGCACCGAGATTCCGCTGATCGCCAAGGGCAATGCGGGCATCCCGAAATACCATGACGGCCACATCCACTATGACGGCACGCCCGAACTGATGGCCGATTATGCCGCCCTCGCCCGCGATTGCGGAGCGTCGATCATCGGTGGGTGCTGTGGCACAACCCCGGCCCATCTCGAACAGATGCGCGCCTCGCTTGACACGCGCCCCAAACGCCCGGCCCCGACGCTGGATGAAATCGTCGCGGCTCTTGGCGCGTTCACCTCGGCCAACGACGGCACTGGCGACAACACGGCGCCTGCGCGCAAACGGCGTGGCAACCGGCGGGTCGCCTAGAACAGGCTCAGCTGTGCGGTTGGCGGCTTTGGCGGTTCAAACAGGTCCGTGCGCATGGGTGGAGCGGTTCGTTTCAACCCCAAGCGCTTGATCGCCACGGCAAAACGGGCCGCGATGATCTCGGCATAGGCGCCCTCGCCCCGCATCCGGTGCCCCCAACGCGCGTCATAATCCTTGCCCCCATGCATCTCGCGCAGGCGTGCCATGATGCGCCCGGCGCGGTCTGGATAATGCGCGGCCAGCCAATCCTGCCACAGGGGCGAAACCTCTTGTGGCAGGCGCAGCATGATCCAGCTAGCCGTGCGCGCGCCTGCCTCTTTGCCCTGGGCCAGGATTTCTTCCAATTCAGGGTCGGTCAGCGCGGGCACCATGGGCGAGGCCATGATGCGCACCGGAACGCCCGCCGCACTGAGGCGTCGGATCATCTGCAAGCGGCGGGCGGGCGCGGGTGCGCGCGGCTCCATCAAGCGGGACAGGGCCGCATCAAGCGTGGTCACCGAAATGCCAACCCGCACCAGACCGCGCCGCGCCATCCGGCCAAGTATGTCGATATCCCGCTCGATCAGCACACCCTTGGTCACGATGGCCACCGGATGACCGCAATCCTCGAGCACCTCAAGACAGGCGCGCATGATCCCGTGTTGCTTTTCGATGGGCTGATAGGGATCGGTGTTGGTGCCAATCGCCATGGGCGCAACCTTGTAGGCGCGCTTGCCCATCTCTGCGCGCAACACGATGGGCGCGTCGGGGCGCGCGACCAGTTTGGTCTCGAAATCCAGACCCGGCGACAGGCCCAGATAGGCGTGGCTGGGCCGGGCAAAGCAATAGACACAGCCATGTTCGCAGCCCCGATATGGATTTATGGACCGATCAAACGGCAGGTCTGGCGAGCGATTATAGGAGATGATCGAGCGCGGCCGTTCAATGCTGACCTCGGTGCGCAGGGTCGGCAACACCTCGTCGATGTCCCATCCGTCGGCCTCCTGGTGGCGCGTGACACTGTCATAGCGGCTGACCGCGTTGGTCAGCGCACCGCGTCCCTTGGGGGCTTTGGTCTGCAAATCCGATTTCATTGTTCAATAGTAGAACATAAACAGAACATACGCCAGAAAAGAGTTCCAAATCAGTCACAAACCGATAAACTGACGCCGCGTACGATGCCTCAGGTCGCCCTTGATGCCGGGCATGTCGCAATCCGGACAGTGCCCCTGCGGCATTCTGTCCGATAAGGCAAACAGAGGCACGGGTCTTTGCGCCCGATTTTCAAGGAACGGCCATGTCAGACGAAGACGAAATCATCCTGTCCGAACTCGACGATGAAGAGCTTGTGCAGCAAATGTTCGACGACCTCTATGACGGTCTGCGCGAAGAGATCGAAGAGGGCGTGAACATTCTGCTCGAACGGGATTGGGCCCCTTACGACATCCTGACCAAGGCGCTTGTGGGCGGCATGACCATCGTGGGCGCGGATTTCCGCGACGGGATCCTGTTTGTGCCCGAAGTGCTGCTGGCCGCCAACGCGATGAAGGGCGGCATGGCCATCCTCAAACCCCTGCTCGCCGAAACCGGTGCGCCCCGCGTGGGCAAGATGGTGATCGGCACGGTCAAGGGTGACATCCACGACATCGGCAAGAACCTCGTGTCGATGATGATGGAAGGCGCCGGGTTCGAAGTGGTCGATCTGGGCATCAACAACGCGGTCGACAAATATCTCGATGCAATCGAGGCCGAAGGGCCCGACATTCTGGGTATGTCCGCCCTGCTCACCACCACGATGCCTTACATGAAAGTCGTGATCGACACGATGGTCGAAAAGGGCATCCGCGATGACTATATCGTTCTGGTCGGCGGTGCCCCTCTGAACGAGGAATTTGGCAAAGCCATCGGCGCGGATGCCTATTGCCGGGATGCCGCTGTGGCGGTGGAAACGGCCAAGGAATTCGTGGCCCGCAAGCACAACCAGATGGCGGCCGGATAACCTCGGCCCCCAAAGGCCAGAGGAGACGACGACATGTTACGTGACACCCCCGTGTGCGATTTCGGCTGGGCTGCGCCTGCGTTTGGGCTTCCTGATGCGCAGGGCAAGATGCACAAACTTGCCGACCACCTGACCTCCAAGGGCCTGCTGATCGCGTTCATCTGCAACCACTGCCCCTATGTGGTCGCCATCGCTGACCGGCTGGCCGCGGATGCGCAGACCTTGTTGGATGAGGGCATCGGCGTGCTTGCCATCATGTCCAACGACTATGACAGCTACCCCGCAGACGCGCCCCACCGGATGATCGATTTCGCGGACAAGCACAATTTCCCCTTCCCCTACCTTGTGGACGCCGACCAGCGCGTGGCCCGCTCTTACGATGCGATCTGCACGCCGGACTTCTTTGGGCTGAACGGCGCTGGGGAATTGCAGTATCGTGGGCGGCTGGATGATGCGCGCATGGGGGATGCAACCAACCGCGCCCCCGAACTGCTCACCGCCATGCGCCAGATCGCAGCGACCGGCCACGGCCCACAGGATCAGACCCCCAGCATGGGCTGCTCGATCAAATGGCGCTGAACGACACCGCCCTGACCGAACACGGTCTGGACGCCACGGGTCAGGGCCGTATCCTGCTGATCGCCTGCGGCGCACTGGCGCGCGAAATTCTCGACCTCAAGGCGCGCAATGGCTGGGAACACATGGACCTCACCTGCCTGCCGGCAAAACTGCACCTCTACCCCGAAAAGATCACGGATGAGGTCCGCAAGGCCGTTGCCAAACACCGCGCGGCCTATGCCAGCATCTTCGTCGTCTACGCAGATTGCGGCACCGGTGGCCTGTTACAAACGGCCTGTGAAGAGATGGGCGTCGAGATGGTCGCAGGCCCGCATTGCTACAGCTTTTTCGAAGGAAATGAACGCTTTGCCGAGATAAGTGAAAGTGAATTCACCGCCTTCTATCTCACCGATTTCCTTGTGCGCCAGTTCGAAGCCTTCATCCTCAAACCCATGGGCCTCGACCGTCATCCGGAACTGCGGGACATGTATTTCGGCAATTATGAAAAGCTGGTCTATCAGGCCCAGACCGACGATCCGGCCCTGACGGAAAAGGCACGAAAAGCCGCGCAAACCCTCGGCCTTGCCTTCGAGCGTCGCTTCACCGGCTACGGCGATCTCAGCACCACGCTTGCCAAACTCGCCCCTGTTTCTTCTGACTGAAAATACCACGGGGGTTTGGGGGCAGAGCCCCCATTCACAAAATCAAATCGCGTCGCCGCAAGGCGGCCTTTGGATCACTCGGCCGCCACCAGACGCACCCGTTCGATCATCGCGCGCAACCCGTTCGAGCGCTGCGCGGACAGATGATCGTTCAGACCCAGCCGCGCCATCTCGGCGCGTGCATCCACATCCAGAACAGCTTTGGCTTCCAGTCCGTTGTAAAGGCGTCGTAAAACCGCGATGAGACCCTTGACGATCATAGCATCACTGTCACCATCAAAATGAAACTTTCCGTCCTCGATCACCGCGTGCAGCCACACTTGCGATGCACAACCATCGACCTTGGTCGCAGGCACTTTCAGCGCCTCATCCAGCGGCGGCATCGCCTTGCCCTGCTCGATCACATAGCGATAGCGGTCTTCCCAGTCGTCGAGAAATTCGAAATCCTCCACGATCTCTTCGAATGCGGCACTTGCCATGAAAAACCTCTTTTCATCGAACCCGTCTCGTGACCTAGGCGTTGCACCCCCAAAGGTCCAGTGCGGCAATGGGCGCTTTTCAAGTGCTGCGACATCCGCTACCTAAAGAGCCAACAGATGAGACGAGCAGACCATGCGCCTTTTGACGACGACAGTTTTGATTGCAACGCTCACGTTGAGTGCGTGCGGAGTGATCCGCGACAGCCGCGTGAACCCGTTCAACTGGTTTGGCAACAGCCGCTCGGACCCGATCGAGCGGGACGCGCGCGCAGAGGTCAATCCTCTCATCCCCGTGAACGAACGCGGCGGATTGTTCCGCTCCACCCGCGACAAAGTCGTTGAGTATCGCGGCAGCCCGGTCGATCAGGTCAGCGGTCTGGTGATCGAGCGCGTGCCCGGTGGGGCGATCGTGCGCGCCACGGGCATTTCGTCTTATGACGGCCCTTACGGTGTCCAACTGACCCCCGCCACCGAAGGTACAGAGCCCGTAGACGGCGTGTTGACCTACCGGCTCGAGGCCGAGCGCCCGTCTGAATTGCGCCGTGCCACGTCGACCCGTGTGCGCACCGTGACGGCAGCCGTACATCTCAGCGATCGCGAATTGCGCGACGTCCGCGTCATCCGCGTCGAGGGCGTGCGCAACGCACAGACCACGTCACGCCGCTAAGCGTCGCTTCAGTCCAGTTCGATAATCCGGATATCCGCGCCAGACGCAGTCAGCGCCACACGGCCTTCGCACAGGCGCAAAGCGTCTTCGCCAAACACTTCGGACCGCCAGCCCTTGAGTGCGGCGACATCGCGCACTCCGGCCGCCAGCGCATCCAGATCAGAGGCCGACGCAATCAGCTTGGCCGCCACACCCGCACTTTCGGTTTTGGCCTTGAGCAGAACCCGCAACAAATCCGCGAGCGCCGGGTTCACCTGCAGCTTTTCACGTGAGCGATCCGGTTTGGGTTGCGACTCGGGCGGCATGGTCACGCCGCGCGCTACGGCCGCCAGAATGCCATCGGCGATATCGCCCTTGCGCGCCTCGCGCAGGAGCAAGCGCGAGCGGCCCAGGTCCTCAAGGGATTTCGGCTTGTTGCTCGCCAATTCGACCAGCGCATCATCCTTGTAGACCCGATTGCGCGGGATATTGCGGCTTTGGGCATGGCTTTCACGGAAGGCGGCCAGCTCCTGTACCACAGCAAGGAATTTGGACGAGGATGTGCGGGTCTTGACCCGTTTCCACGCGTTCCTTGGGTCGATGATATAGGTCTCGGGCGTCAGCAGAGTCTGCAATTCCTCGGCAACCCAACGCGACCGCCCGCTCTCGGCCAGCTTGGCGGCGAGGAATTCGTAGATCTGGCGCAGATGCGTCACGTCCGCCAGCGCATATGTCTTTTGCGCATCCGTCAGCGGACGGCGCGACCAGTCCGTGAAACGTGATGTCTTATCAAGAGGTTGGCGCGCGATCTTGCGCACCAGTGTCTCATAGCCCACCTGCTCGCCAAAGCCGCAGACCATCGCCGCCACTTGCGTGTCAAACAGCGGCTCGGGAAAGACCTGCGCATCCACATAGAAGATTTCGAGGTCCTGCCGTGCGGCATGGAACACCTTGACCACCGAGGTATCGCGAAACAGATCGTAAAGCGGCTCCAGCGACAGCCCACCCGCCAGCGGGTCCACCAGCACAGCACCGCTGTCATCGGTGCCCGGCATGGCCAGCTGGATCAGGCAGAGTTTGGAATAATAGGTCCGTTCGCGCAGGAACTCGGTGTCGACCGTGACATAGTCGTGGGTTGCGGCCTCTTTGCAATACGCGGCGAGGTCATCGGTCGTTGTGATTGTTTTCATGTACGAACTTCTTGGTTTGTCCGGTGCGCATCACCGATTGGTCTGAGGGACGCTATAGTAATCCCATGGGGGTTGCTAGAGCGTGAGCGGGGCTGTCTCTCCGCTGGCGAACCGGCGCAGGACCGCCGGGTAAAGCCGGTGTTCCTGCACAAGGACCCGCGCGGCCAGCGTTTCTGCGATGTCGCCGGGGTTCACCGGGATGCGGGCCTGCCCAAGGATGGGTCCGTCATCAAGGGCCGGCGTGACCAGATGCACAGTGCAGCCATGTTCGCTGTCCCCAGCCGCAAGCGCGCGGGCATGGGTGTTAAGCCCCTTGTATTTGGGCAACAGCGAGGGGTGGATGTTCAGCATCCGACCCTGCCAGGGCGCCACAAAACCCGCGGTGAGCACCCGCATGAAACCCGCAAGGCAGATGATATCAAGATCATACGGGACGAGCGCTGCGGTGATCGTATCCTCGAACCGGGCACGATCCTCGTCAAACGGGCGGTGGTCGATCACTTCGGTCGCAATGCCTTGCTCCCGCGCCCAGGCAATGCCGCCCGCGTTTTCATTGTTGGAGACCACGACTGCGGCGCGTGCGGGGTGGTCGCCCACCATGTCCGAGACCAGCGCGCGCATGTTCGACCCGCCGCCCGAGACGAAGATGCCGACCCGTTTGCTCACCAAAGCTGCCCTGAATAGCTCACGCCCTGCCCGTCGCTCACGTGGCCGAGGGTGATCACCGTCTGTCCTTCGCCCGTCAAGGCTGCGGTCACCTCCGAGACGGCTTCGGGGGCCACGATGACCACCATGCCGATCCCTGCGTTAAAGGTCTTGAGCATCTCGGCCTGTTCCATCCCGCCCTTCTCGGCGAGCCATTTGAAAACGGGCGGCAAGTCCCACGCATCCAGATTGACGCTGCAGCCAAGCCCTTCGGGAAAGACGCGCGGCAGGTTCTCGGTCAAGCCACCGCCAGTGATGTGAGCAAAGCCGCGCACGCCGCCCGCCTTGATCGCCGCGAGAGCTGCCTTGACGTACAGCCGTGTGGGCGTCAGCAGTGCCTCGCCCAGCGAGCCATCGGCCCACGGGCAGGCGTCGTCCCAACCAAGGCCCGAGGCTTCGACAATGCGGCGCACCAGCGAGTAGCCGTTGGAATGCACCCCGTCCGAGGTCAGTCCCAGAACCACGTCGCCTGCCGCGACATCAGCTGGCAGCGCTGTGCCCCGTTCCATCGCGCCTACGGCAAAGCCAGCAAGGTCGAAATCGCCCGCCGGATACATGCCCGGCATCTCGGCGGTTTCGCCACCGATCAACGCGCAGCCAGAGGCGGAACAACCCTTAGCGATCCCTTCGATGATGCGAGCGGCCTGATCCAGATCCAATTTTCCTGTGGCGAAATAGTCGAGGAAAAACAAGGGCTCAGCGCCCTGACAGACCAAATCGTTGACGCACATGGCCACCAGATCGACGCCCACGCCGTCCACATTGCCAGTGTCGATGGCAATGCGCAGCTTGGTGCCCACACCGTCCGTTGCAGCCACCAGAACCGGGTCAGAAAACCCTGCCGCCTTGAGATCAAACAATCCGCCAAATCCACCAAGGCCCGAGGCCACGCCCGAGCGTTTGGTGGCCGCCGCCGCAGGTTTGATCCGCTCGACCAGCGCGTTGCCTGCGTCGATGTCCACGCCTGCTTGTGCGTAGGTCATTCCATTTTTGCCATCGCTCATGTGCAATCCCCCTGCGTCCCGCGCCCCATAACGTGAACCGGACTGGAGTTGCAAAAGGAAATACGTGCTGTGCGCCTGCGCACATCAATTCAGCGCAATAAACTGTGATCCCGCCAGAGTTGAAAACGCGAGATCGGGTCCACAAAGTTGATAGAGGCAAGTGAGCCACAACTTCTTTTCGGGACAATCCACCATGACCTCTCGCACCCCCACCCTCGCCGCGTTGTTGATCGCCGCACCACTGCTTGGCACGCAGGCCCATTCCCAGGTCGTCAACATCAAGGACGGAGGGTTCACCTTTACCTTTGGCGGCCAGATCAACCGGGGCATTCTGTTCGCAGATGACGGCGTCGAATCCAACCAGTTCTCGGTCGACAACGACAACTCATCCACGCGCCTGCGTGCACAGGCCGAATATGACTTCGGCGACTACGCAGTTGGCGCAATTATTGAATATGAATTCGAGTTCAGCTCGTCCAACTCGGTCAGCCAGTTGAATTCCGACATCAGCTCGTCCGTGTCGAACGAACGGAAATTCGAACTCTATACAAATACGCCGTTTGGTAACTTTGCCTATGGTCAGGGCGACACGGCATCCAATGGGGTGTCCGAAGTGGATTTGTCCGGCACGAGCCTCGGCAACTACTCGGATGTGGGTCTGATTGCGGGTGGGCAACTGTTCCGCACGCCGAGCGGTGCACTCAGCACATCGGATGTCGGTGATTTCTTCAGCAACTTTGACGGACTCAGCCGGATCGAGCGTTTCCGCTATGACACGCCGGAATTCCTGAATGGTTTTGTCGCATCCGTGTCCTTCGGCGAGGACAGCCGCAACGACATTGCGCTGCGGTACAACGCAAAACTGGGCGACATTCGCGTGAGCGCTGCTGGTGCCTTTGCAGAAACCGAAACGGCAGATCGGGTCAGCGGTTCGATTTCGGCCTTTCACGATCCAACCGGGTTCAACGTGACGTTTGCAACCGGTGCGGACGATCTGGACAACAGCAATCGCGACCCCGGCTTCAACTACATCAAGTTCGGGTATCAGACCGACAAGCTGATCAAGGCAGGCACGACATCCTTTGCCATCGACTATTATGACGGACAGGATCAAGGCGTGCTGGGCAGCAGCTCGGAATCCGTAAGCTTTTTTGCTGTTCAGAAAGTCGACAAGTTGAACACCGAATTTTACGCCGGTTACCGCACCTTTGATGTCAGCACACCGTCAACCGACTTTCAGGATATCGACGTCGTCCTTGTTGGCGCACGTTTCAGGTTCTGAAGCTTACGGCCCGCCGACGCCTTGACACGTCCAATTTCGGTGGTATCCCCGAGCCTTGGCGGGCCTGTAGCTCAATTGGTTAGAGCAGAGCGCTCATAACGCTTTGGTTGCGGGTTCAAGTCCTGCCGGGCCTACCAAATTCCGCCTAGCCGTCGTCGCGCCCGCGCTCGTAGCAGGTCGTTCCGGCAAACGGCGCCAGCCACGGTGCGCGACGGATGCACCACAACTCGTATGTGGGCACCAGTGCGTTGGGATCGTCCATCGCACCCAGGTGCACTTCGATCTCGTCTGCACTGCGGGCAAAGACGGAACTGCCGCAGCGCGCACAGAAGGCGCGGCCTTCATAGCTTTGGGCTGGGCCTGTGATGTCTACCGCTGCGGCGTCAAACACGGCTGCTGCATAAAACGCCGCCCCGTGATGTTTGCGGCAGTCCAGACAATGGCAGATGCCCACCCGTTTGGGCGTTCCGGTCGCCGTCAGGCGCAAACCGCCGCACAGGCAACCGGCCCCAAAGGCGGCACCCATGCGCCCTACCCCGCAGCCTTGACGTGCCAGTCGACGCGCAGGTTAACGACCGTGTCACCCGCTTCGTCGCGGATATCAACATCGACGGCAAAAGCGACCTTGCCGACCTCTTTCAGCTCCGCCAGCAATTCTGCGCCCGGTCGGCTGGATTGGGCTGTGGCGGTCAGGCGGCCCTTGGCGATCTTGACGTAAGAAATCTGCGCGCCCGCCGCAACGGGTCGGACCGTCAGTAGCACTGGTGCCAGCGCCCCACCCAGGGCCGCGCCCGAGGCCGCCTCGCCCAGCGTAAACATCGCGCCCGCATGTTGAGTCTGGATGTGGTTGGAGGTTTCGGTGCGCTGATCAAGTGCGGCTGTGGCCCTGCCATCCGCAATCTCGAGCAGTTCGATACCGACGTGATTGGCAAAGGGAATAGCCTTGCTCATATGGTCCTTGATCATGTCGAACGGGGTCATGTGCGGGTTCCTTTTGAAAAATCTCTTGGCCTCTGGGTAAGGGGGGACGGGCCGGCGGAACAAGCGTTCCGTGGCGGCACGTGCCTCAGCGCGCAATCACGATGTCCGCGCGCAACCCCCCCAGCTTGTCACTGTGCCCAAGGCGCAGGACACCGCCGTGCGAGCGGGCGATGTCGGTGGCAATGGCCAGTCCCAAGCCCACACCCGAGCCCTGGTTCTGGTTGCGCGACGGATCAAGGCGGACAAAGGGGCGTTGCGCATCCGCGCGCTGGCTTTCGGGGATGCCGGGGCCTGCGTCCTCAACGCGAAAGCGCAGCGATTTGTCACTCAGCCGCACCGACACCTCGGCCCGCTGGCCATAGCGCACCGCATTGGTGATAAGGTTGTCCAGCGCGCGGCGCATGGCCGGCACACGCAGCATCACTGTGCCTTCGCCGTCCCCCTCGACCTCGGCCAGCGTCACGGGCTGGCCTGCACGCTGCGCACTTTCGACAAGGCCTCGGGCCAGTGCGATGGGATCGACCTTTTCCGGCTCCCCCTCGCTGTCACCCTTGGCAAAGCTCAGAAAGGCGTCGATCATCTCCTGCATGTCATCCACATCCCGCTCCAGCGGGATGCGGTCTTCGTCCTCGAGCATCGACAGCGCAAGGCGCATCCGTGTGAGCGGCGTGCGCAGATCGTGGCTGACCCCGGATAGCATCAGGGTGCGGGTTTCGATTTGCCGTTCGATCCGGTTGCGCATGTCGACAAAGGCGGTCCCGGCCGCGCGCACCTCGGTCGCCCCGGCCGGCACATAGGACATCGCATGGCCACGGCCAAAAGCCTCGGCCGCGCGGGCCAGCCGTTTGATCGGACGCAACTGATTGCGCATATAGATGAAGGCGACAAAGGTGATCAGGATGCTGAAAAACACCATGTTGACCAGCAACTGGTGCGGCGCGGCGGCCGACACGCGGCGGCGGTCGAACTGCATCTCGACCGGCCCCAGATCGGTGGCGAGGATCAGGCGGACGACGCGGTCGTTGGACAGATCCACCACCGCCAGCTCGGGAACATGTCGACGCAGGTTCTGGGTGATCACGATGCCGGAAAAATCATACCACTGCCGCCGGTCCGCTTCGCCCAGGGCAGCGTCTTCCACTGGGCGCAGCAAAATGGACAGCGGGCCGATCACATCCGCCGTGCTGATGGCGATGTCTTCGACCGAACTCTCGCGCGCGATACGGCTCAGCACAAGGCGCACCTCGCGGGCGGCGGCATTGCTCATCTGCCGTGTGACATCTTCGAAATGGTCCGATACAAACACCACCGACACGACCAGTTGCACAAAGACAACCGGCAGCATCAGGATCAAAGCCGCGCGGGCGTAGATGCCTCGGGGCATGTAACGTTTGAGCCATTGGAACGTCATGGGCGCAACCTAGCGCGCAGGGCGGATGACTTAAAGGAACAACAGGGGGCGGCAGGCATGGACGGTTTTGACCCCACAATCGGGAAGGCTGAGGTGCTGGAACCGGGACTGCGCCGGATCGTTGCGCCCAACCCGTCGCCGATGACCTATAGGGGTACAAACACGTATGTGCTTGGCACCCGCGATCTGGCCGTGATCGACCCTGGTCCGACCAGTGACGCGCATCTGGACGCCATCCTTGGTGCAGTCGGGATCGACCAGCAGATCAGCCATATCATCGTCACGCACAGCCATCTTGACCACTCCCCCCTCGCCCGCCCGCTGGCTGCAGCAACAGGCGCGCCGGTGCTGGCCTTTGGCCGGGCCGAGGCCGGGCGCAGTGCCGTGATGGCAGAGCTGGTGGCCGCTGGCATGGTGGGCGGTGGCGAAGGGATCGATACCGGTTTTGCCCCCGATGTGCTGATCCGCGACGGAGAGGTGATCGCGGGCAGCGATTGGGCGCTTGAGGTGATCCATACGCCGGGGCATTTGGGCAATCACATCAGTCTGGCTTGGGGTGATGCCTGCCTGACCGGCGATCACGTCATGGGATGGGCCAGTTCGCTGGTTTCGCCCCCGGACGGAGATCTCACCGATTTCATGGCCTCCTGCGCGCGCCTTGCGGGTCGCGAGTGGCGGGTGTTCTACCCCGGCCATGGCGCGGCGGTGGCTGAGCCGGGCAAACGGCTCGACTGGCTGATCACCCATCGCACCGCACGGGAAAGCGCCATTCTGGCGGCCCTTGATGCAGGTCCCGCCGATGCCGCGACGCTGGCGCGCGCCGTCTACACCGACACACCTGCCGCCCTGTTGCCCGCAGCCACGCGCAACGTGCTGGCCCATCTCATTGACCTGACAGGGAAATCCAGGGTGCAACCCCGCGGACCACTCACCGCAGACACCATATTCGAACGCATTTGAGGGGGTGCAAACTTTTTCGCCTTTGCGCCTGCAAAGCCTCTGGACGATGCGAATCCGCCTTGCTATACGGCGCGAACCGTTCCGGCGTAGCTCAGCGGTAGAGCAGTTGACTGTTAATCAATTGGTCGTAGGTTCGATCCCTACCGCCGGAGCCAATTTTTCCAACAATATCAAAGTTCCACGGGCATCCTTGGGCGCAGAATTTCGCGTTTTGGAATTATGCAAGCGCCATGGAAGCAGCTTGACCCGGAATGCTTCGTCATTGAAATGACGTATCGATCAGGATCGATCTTGTTCCTCGCTTGCGAGGCAGTCCCAACTTCCGAGATACTCTTGGTCGCGCGCAAGAACATCGCCAACAATAACACCGTGACCTATTCTGATGAGGCTGATGGTGTCTGCACGTGCCACAATCGACGAATTTGACAGAAACCCACAAACTTCACCGACACCCAAAAATGCCCTCAGTTGCATCGTTACGTGATGCGAAATTTGCATTGGGAATGCGGTTTTCCCACGGATAAGTTGAGGCAAATGCAATCAGGAGCCATCGCATGCATCTTGCCCGTTTCCCGCGCGTTCACTTTGCTCACCTGCCCACGCCACTTGAACCGATGGAGCGGCTCTCGAAAGAGCTGGGCGTTGAATTGTGGATCAAGCGCGATGATTGCACCGGCATGTCGACGGGCGGGAACAAGACCCGCAAGCTGGAATTCCTCATGGCGGAAGCGCTGGAACAAGGCGCGGATATGGTGATGACCCAAGGGGCCACGCAGACAAACCATGGCAGGCAAACTGCTGCCTTTGCGGCCAGGCTTGGCCTCAAATGCCACATCCTTCTTGAGGATCGCACGGGCTATCAGGACGGCAACTACAACACCAACGGCAACGTGTTGCTGGACCACCTGCACGGCGCGACGACCGAGAAATTTCCCGGCGGTCACGACATGCCCGCCGAAATGGAAAAGGCCGCCGAAGCGATGCGCGCCAAGGGGCACAAGGTTTATGTCATCCCCGGTGGCGGGTCCAACCCGACGGGCGCTTTGGGCTATGTAAACGCAGCGTTTGAGTTGGTGTCGCAGGCGAATGATCGTGGCCTCAAGATCGATCGGCTGGTGCACGCAACAGGCTCTTCGGGCACCCAGGCCGGTCTCGTGACCGGAATGAGCGCGATGAATTCGCTGATCCCTGTGCTGGGCATCGGCACCCGCGCGCCGCAGCCGAAACAGGAACAGATGGTTTATGATCTGGCGTGCAAAACGGCCGAAAAACTGGGCTGCCCAGGCGTAGTCAAACGCGAGGACGTGATGGCAAACACGGATTACGTCGGTGAAGGTTATGGCATCCCAACTGCAAGCGGCATCGAGGCGATCAAGATGTTTGCCGAGTTGGAAGGCATTCTGCTCGACCCGTGCTATTCCGCAAAAGGGGCTGCGGGCCTCATCGATCTGGCGCGCAAAGGGGCCTTCAAAGGTGAACGTGTTGTGTTCCTGCATACGGGCGGAGCAGCGGCATTGGGCGGGTATGACTTTGCCTTCGACAACACCGCGCGCTGGGTCACGATCTAGCCGCTACAACAGGTCCCACAACTCCCGCGCCTGCGGGGCGAAGCTGGTCGGGTCCGCGAGGGCTGCGATGGTCAGTCGCGCGCACCATGTCTCGTCACCGATCGGGACCAATGTGCCATCAGCAAGTTCCGCAGCGATCGCCGTTTCCGGCATCCACGCAAAGCCGCTGCCATGCAGCAATCTGCGTTTGATGGTTTCGACCAATCCATCAACGTAGATCGTTTCAACATTCATCGGCTTTTGACCCACCGTGCTCTCGACCACCATGTCGAGAAAGGATGACTGCTCGTATGCCAGATACGGGATCGGAGGGCCGTCATTGGTGGACAGGTTCCATCCGTCCTTGCCCGCGCGCGCGTCAACAGCCACGGGAATCAGGCGTTCCGTCAGCAGGTTTTTGCGGGTGAATACCGCGTCATCAATCCGGGGCGAGACCGAGGCGTGATAATAGCACAACATGATGTCGACCGCCCCCTCGACCAGCAGCTCGCAACACGTGCTGAGAGAATCGGAGACCACTCTGGTGCGCAAACCCGGGATATCGCGCTGCATGTTTTCGATCCGGTTTGCCAAATAATTCACCGATATCGTGTGCAACACGGAAATTCGTACAAAACCGCTGCCCCCGCCTTGGGCGTCCCGGATCGCTTCGCGGGTTTCGGCCAGTTGTGAAATTGCGCCCAAGGCCACGGGCAGAAATTGCCTGCCGGCGTCGGTGATCTGAATGGGGTAAGTGGCCCTGTTGACCAAAGGTCGCCCAACCCAGCTCTCCAAGGCTTTGATTCTACGGCTGAATGCGGACTGCGTGATGTTGCGCTCTTCGGCGGCGCGGGTGAAATTCAACGTCCGGGCCAAACATTCGAAGTCGCGCAGCCAATTTAAGTCCACTCAGAATCACCACCGTCAGGAACGTATTCCGAAAGGCTAAGCTAAACTATGCAATTTAGGAATAGTTTGATGCGATGTTCGAATTTGTCCGAAATTCGGTTCTGCCCCTAGACTGATCCTCAGAATGCGACGCCTGGGGCCTCCGCCTTGTTCGTTGCATCGCGATCCAACAGAATGGGACAGGGCGCGAAATCCCTTCCCGCAAAAAGAGACGCCGAAATCGGCGCGATCCAACAGAGGAGATCACTATGAAAACCAAACTGAAATCACTGAGCCTCGCGGCGACGGTCAGCATTTTTGCGCTGCCAGCCTTCGCAGCCGAAGAGGTCAAGATCGGCCTGCCATCCTGGACCGGTGCCCAAGCCATCGGTCACCTGCTGGGCGAGATCGTCACTTCCCGTATCGGCGGCAAGGTCGAATACGTGCCCGGCAACAACGCCACGATCTTCCAGGCCATGGACCAGGGCAAAGGTGACATCGATGTGCACCCTGACGTCTGGCTGCCCAACCAGGAGAGCTTTACCAAGAAATACGTGGATGAAGCGGGCACCGTCACGCTGTCGTCCAACCCTTACGAGGGCAACCAGGGCTTCTGCGTCTCAAAGGATTTCGCTCAGGCCAATTCGATCACCGACATTGCCGATCTGGGTCGCCCTGACGTGGCCGCTTTGATGGACAGCGATGGCAACGGCAAGGGCGAGATGTGGATTGGCGCCCCCGGTTGGGCCTCGGCCAATGTCAACGAAGTCAAAACGCGCGACTACGGCTTGCTTGATTTCATCGAGCCAATCCGCGCCGAAGAAAGCGTCAAGACCGCGCGCATCAAGGACAGCATCGCCAAGGGTGAAGGCTATGCGTTCTATTGCTACAAGCCGCACGCGGTCTGGTTCATGTTCGACGTGGAAATGCTGAGCGAACCAACGTTTGATCCGGCCAAATATACGATGATCCAGCCCTCAGACGATGCCGACTGGTATGAAAAGTCGTCTGTCGCCACCAAGGACGCACTGAAAGAAGTGCAAATCGCGTGGTCCAACTCGTTGGCGGATCGCTCCCCCGCGATTGCGGAATTCTTCGCAAACTTCAGCGTGACGGCCGATGACGTGAGCGGTCTGGCGTTTGAAATCTCGGCCAATGGCAAGGACCCGGCGGACGCCGCAAAAGCGTGGATCGAGGCGAATTCCGATCGCGTCGACGCAATGCTCGGTCTTTAAGCGGACCTGAACACAGGCGGCACCGGGGACTGAAACCGGTGCCGCCTCCCCTCTCCTTTGCAAAAGAGACACGCCATGGCCTCCGACACTGTTGTCGAGATATCCAACGTCTGGAAGATATTCGGCGCCCGTGCCGAAGACGCCTTGCGCGCGGTGCGCGACCGTGGGCTGACCAAGGCGCAGGTCCTGTCCGAATTCAACGCCGTCGTGGGCGTCGCCGATGTCAGCCTGTCGGTCAACCGCGGTGAAATTTTCTGCATCATGGGTCTGTCAGGAAGCGGTAAGTCCACCTTGGTGCGCCACTTCAATCGCCTGCTGGAACCAACCGATGGCAAGATCAAGATCCAGGGCACCGATGTCATGGCCTTGGGTCCGCGCGAGCTGCAACGCTTCCGCAACCAAAAAATCGGCATGGTTTTCCAGAATTTCGCGCTGATGCCGCACCGGTCCGTTCTGGACAACGTCGCCATGCCACTCGAAATCCGCAAGGTGCCCAAGAACGAACGGATGCGGCAGGCCGCGGCCATTCTGGACATCGTGGAACTGGGGGCGTGGGGCGCCAAATTCGCCCACGAGCTTTCCGGCGGCATGCAGCAGCGCGTCGGCCTTGCCCGCGCGCTGGCGGCGAATCCTGACGTGTTGCTGATGGACGAGCCGTTCTCTGCCCTTGATCCCCTGATCCGTCGCCAGTTGCAGGATGAATTCATCCGGCTGAGCAAAATTCTGAAAAAGACCACCATCTTTATCACCCACGATCTGGACGAAGCTGTTCGCATTGGCGACCGCATTGCCATCATGCGCGATGGCAAGATGGTGCAGATGGGCACTGCCGAAGACATCGTGATGGACCCCGCAGATGACTATGTCGCCGACTTCGTGGCCGGCATCTCGCGCCTGAAGGTCGTGCATGCCCATGCGGTGATGCAGCCAATCGAAACGCATGTCGCCGCACATGGTCCCATTCCTGCCGATGCCGCACGAGTCGCTTCGGAAGAAACGCTGAGCACCCTGATCACCATGGCCATCGATGACGGCAACCCGATCATCGTGCAGTCCGACGGCAAAGACCTTGGCATCATCACCCGTGCGGATCTCTTGCGCACCGTGATTGAAGGAACGGAAGTATCATGACCGATGTGAACGCTGATCTTGGGGTGAACCCGCTGGAAGACACGTCTTCCGAGGCTGCACTCGCCTATGCCGAAGAACGCCGCGACAACATTCGCACCTTCGTGCGCACCAGTCCCGAGTACTACATCCGCATGTTCGACAAGATCGGCGCGTCGGCCAGCTTTACCGCGACCTTCAACGCCATGGCGGGCCTGTTCGGTCCAATCTGGTTTGGCGCGCGCGGATTGTGGAACTGGGCTTTGCCGTTTCTGATCCTTGAGGCCCTTGCCTATGTGCAGATCGCACGCGGGCTGTTTGGTGACCTCGCCGCAGATGCCATGGCCCGCATTGCGTCCATCGAAGGCACCCTGGAGTTGCGCAAGCAACAACTGGCCTCGGCGATCGAGACGGGATCGGACAAGGTCGACGTCTATCAACGCACGGTGGACTCGCTCGAAGCCAATATCGGCGGCATCAGGGCCGAGGCAGAGGCATTGGGCGCGGAGGGTCCCACCATTGCCCTGACCGGTCTTGCGATCCTGATCGTGGTCAAGTTGGCGCAATCGTTGATGGCCAACTGGGCGCTCGAAGCGCGGTTCTCCGATTGGCTGTCTGACCGCGCCATCCGCTCCGGTATGCCGGTGTCGCAGATCGTGTTCAGCGCTATTTTCATGGTGCTGATCGTTGCGACAGCCATGCTGCACTACAGCTTCCCGGGGCGGTTCACGCTACTGGGCGAGTTTCCGACCGACCCCGATATCCGGCTTGGCAGCATCGACCGCGTCGAGGCGTTCTTCAACTGGGCAGTACTGAACGGAGAGGCGCTTTTTGACGCAATCACCTACTTCATCCGGCTGGTGCTGGACGCGCTTGAACTTGTCTTTGTCAGCACCCCCTGGATCGTCGTCGCTGCACTCATTGTCTTGCTCACGTGGTTGACGGCCGGTGTGCGCATGGCGATCTACTCCGGCGCGTTTCTGGCCTATATGGGGCTGCTGGGGTTCTGGGAAAAAGCCATGACAACACTCGCGCTGCTCGGCACCGCCGCGTGTTTGTCGATCCTGATCGGCATCCCCTTGGGCATGTTCGCGGCCCGCAGGCCCCGGTTCTATTCCTTCATCCAGCCGATCATGGATTTCATGCAGACCATGCCCGCATTCGTCTTCATGATCCCTGTCATCGCCTTCTTTGGGACGGGCAAGCCAGCGGCAGTTGTGACCACCATGATCTTTGGCGGCACGCCGGTCGTGCGTCTGACCGTTCTTGGATTGCGCGGCGTCCCTGAAAGCGTGCGGGAGGCCGCAATCAGTTTCGGGGCAAACAAATGGTATCTGCTGACCAAGGTGGACCTGCCTCTGGCCAGCCCATCCATCCGCGCAGGCATCAACCAGACGATCATGTTGTCCCTTGCCATGGTGGTTGTGGCCTCCCTCATCGGGGCCAAGGGACTTGGCGAAGACGTGCTTGAGGCCCTGCAATACGCCAATGTGGGCCAAGGTATCCTTGCGGGCTTCTCGATCCTGTTCTGCGCCATGATCCTTGACCGCATCGTGCAAGGCGGGCGCAAATGATCCCTGTCGTCTTCGTCCATGGGTTCATGGGGGGTAGTCGGCAATGGCAATCGCAGGTCGAAGCTCTGGCGGGTGTGGAGACTTACAGCGTCGATCTGCCAGGTTTTGGCGAAAATGCGCATATCGACGGGCTCGACACCATTGCCGGTTTTTCTGACTGGGTCCTCGCGGACCTGAAGTCGAAAGGCATCACCCATTTTCACCTTGTTGGGCACTCCATGGGCGGCATGATTGCCCAGGAGATGATCTCGCAATCCCCCGACAGCGTGGACCGTTTGGTGCTGTATGGAACAGGCGCGCAAGGCGTGTTGCCGGGGCGGTTTGAAACCATCGCAACATCGAAACAACGCGCCCTTTCGGACGGCCCGCACGCAACGGCAAGGCGCATTGCGGCCACTTGGTTCCTAAATGGAGATACGGCGGGGGCCTACGAGACATGTGCCGCAATTGCCGAGCGCAGCAGCATTCAGGCAATTCTTGCGGGGCTTGATGCCATGAGCGGATGGACGGGCGTTTCGAAACTTCCCTCGTTTATGGCAAAGACCCTTGTCGTTTGGGGGGATCACGATCGGACCTACCCATGGACACAAACGGAAGAGCTTTGGCGATCCATTCCCAAGGCAAGTCTGGCCGTCATTCCCGATTGCGCCCATGCAGCGCATCTGGAGAAACCGCGCATTTTCAATGATATCGTCAAAGATTTCTTGACCGGGTGACCCTTTAATTGGGCCTGATATCAACTGGTTCCAGATGACATAGCGCGACCCTCAGCCGTTCACAAACGGCGCGCCCGCCCTGGCGGCTGCGCGCATGCACGCGTCGCCCGCTGTGGGCTTGGCACCCAGTCCGGGCGAGCCCCCCCCGTGGATACCGATCAACACTGTAGGGCAACCACCAACGATCTTGCCGCCATGGGCGCAGGCATCTGTCATGCGGCTGGCCGGAGACTTGCCGATCAACACCGTGGGCGAGCCATAGACAATCGGGTCCGGGATCACGCCAAGACAGGCCGAGATATCGCCGATCCGCGCCGCAGGCAGCTTGCCTGTCAGAACGGTCGGAAAGCCGGTGAGGATCGGCCCGCCGCCATGGGCGGGACAGGCGTGCATGTCTGTAATGCGGGCTCCGGGAAATCTCGACACGGGCGGGATCCTTTGTCTCGTGGGGTATAGGGAACTCAGGCCACGTCCCATTCAACGGGGCGGGCAGCCGCACTATCAAATGGCGGGATATCGTCGATCATCAGGGCCTCGTCCATCGCGCTGATCGGTTTGTCGCTCAGAAACCCATCCGTATCGCGCGCGTGCGCGGCCTGTTCGTTCCAGGCCATCAACTGTGATCTTTGGCGTCGCGAAAGAGTTGGCGCAATCTCGCGCCACCATTCCCGTGTTTTCATGACAAGGAAGCCATCGCAAGCGACGCTCGCAGGATCATACTGGAATTCGCCAAACCACTTTTGCCAAAGGTAATTGTCCCACTCGGTCCGGCGGCTTTCCATCTTGATCCATGCGTCGTTGTCACTGTCAAGACGTCGTTTGAACGCTTTGTGGGGTAACAGCACTTCGTCCTGGTAAGACGAATAAAGCGCATCTCGCAAATCCGGCCCCGATCGTTTTTCAAATGCCAATATATCAGGGGTCCAATGACCAAGCGTGTCGATCCATATATGCTGAGAGTACAGCGCATGCTGATAAGCGTTCGCAACCGGGTGCATGCTTCCATCGGGATGTTTCTTGTATCCTGAAATGGTAGGAACCATGGCGTTGTCCAGCGCATAGCCCCATTGGTAGAACCTCTCGGCATCCTCCCCACCCGCGATAAGATTGCTCAGTATTTCGCGCATCAGATCGCTGACCTGCGTGTCGGATCCGGCGGGATCAATCGACGACTTCCGATCGAACCAGCGTCGCGTTTCGGTGCGGATCAGTTCGATGTTTCGGATCGGGCGCCGCAGAAAATCGTCAAATTCCCCAACCTGATCGGACACCATCCAATACCAGGATGGACCGATGCTCACGAGTTGTGTGTGGGACAAGCTAATTATTGCCATGTGAGGCTCCATTTAAGGTCAAGACAGAGCGGGCCCCGACATTGGCGGCTGGTTGGGACGGATAATGTTCAAGTAGTCGCGTATGCGTCCGTTCGACCTGGCGTCAGGAAGAGTCTGGCACCGTGGGTGGTTGGGTCCAAGATGGGGGATGTTGTTTGGCTGCCAAGGATTGTTTTCTCCTCCACGCAAAATGTTGTTGATCGCGTCGCGCTCCTCTTGGGAAAAAAACTCGGCCGGATCGCAGTCCGGGTCCATTCCGTTTTGGCCTTGGAATGGCTTGAACGACCTCCTTAGTCGGCTCTGAGCGCCGCGCAATTCATCAATATGTGTTCCCCAGCCCGGCGTGCCCGGCCCCTGTGCGCCGCACATCTGTTCCACCATTCGGTTGAGATACCCGTGATTGCCCTGATTGGGATTGTTGGGATTGCGCTTGTTGTTGTAAAGCGAGTCCTTCACCTCGCCGGCAGAATTCTGGCACTGCTCCTGACAGGTGTGACAGACCTCTTCGTCTTCTCCGGCAGCAGCGGCCTCGTCCTCTTCTGCGTTTTCATCCGCCTGTTCCATTGAATTGACGTAGTCATCCAGCATCGTGGCGGCGGCCCGCCCCACTGCCCGTCCAACGCGCGAGCCGATGGCCCGCCCAAGGAAGGTGCCCAGCCCCGGGGGCGGAATGAACGAGCCGATGATGCCGCCAATCGCACCCCCCGTAACGCCGCCAACGGCACCCCCTGCGGCGGCCGCCCCGCTCATGCCTGCAACTCCGCCACAGCGTTTTTCATGGTCGCAAGCGTGTCTTTCATCGCGATCTTGACCTGTTCGTCCGGCGTGTCATTGCCGCGCTTGATAAAGGCTTTGACCTCGCGGCTTTTGGCGATACGCCCTTCGGTGATCGCGCACAGATAGGCCCAACGGTTGTGCGCGCCCAGACCACGCAACCCCAACGCCTTTCCGCTCTTGCGGCTGGCACGGGCAAGACCCGTCAGCTGGGTGCGCGACAGGTGCTGAAAGTTGGGTGGCAACACTTTGCGCAGATAGGCCACCGTCTTGAGGATCAGCCGGTCCCGCCGCCGCTCTTCGATCTTTTCCATAGTGGCCGTGCTGAGGGTCAGCGCGCCCGGCCTGGGCGCGGGCCAACTGTAAGGACGCACGAGATGAAACCACGGATAGTCCCCCGTCCAGTCCGGGCTTGGGCCAAACAGCAAGGCCGTGCACGGCCCAAACAGGCGCGAGGCTTCTTCGCTGTTCATCGCAAACACGGTTTGGGCCAACGAATTGGCATCGGCATGGCGAAACAGCACAAAGGCATGGGGTTCGTCCGGCTCGGCGTCAGTGGCATTGCCCGACAGAAAGGTCTTGGGGATCAAAATCCGGTTGGTCTTGCGCAAATGAAAGTACAGCGCGTCCGTCCCCGCCTCGCATTGCCAGAACACACCTGCGGGCTTGTCGCCCAGCAGCGCAAACAGCGCCTCGACGGTCTCCCCATAGCTGCGCCCGGCAAAAGAGGCGCCTGCCTCATCCAGTGTCACGAGGTAAGGCGATGTTCGCACCGGCGCGGCCGAACGGTCCTGCACATTCAGATAAAGCGGGCGGGTGACAAAGCCGCCGTCAAACAGGGCGGCGGGCAGATCGTCAAACTGCGCCCCGTCCAGCACCGCATAGACCGGGCGGGCCACGTGATCGAGCGCCAGCACTGCCTCTTTCAACGATTGAGGCTGGGTCATGGGTTCCGGAACGTGTCCAGTACCGATTTCTGTCAAGTCGCCGAATTCGACCAGATGGGTGTCGTGGACAAGTGCGGCCAGTTCTGCGTGCGCCTGTTCGGCCTCTTCACCCGCCGGAGTGCAGTCGGTGACCGAGACCAGCGCATAGGGTGTCACCTTGAGAAACAGCGCCACACGTTCGATGGCCGTTTCGCGGCTTTCGGCCCAGACTGCTGCGGGGCAAGAATAGCGCCGCGCCGCCGCATCATCGGGCACATCCGCATCTTTGACCTCAAGGGTGGCAAGCCAAGTCAACATCTTCAAAAAACTTCACCTCGATCAGAGGTAACTCACTGTTGTTCAACACTTTAACGCGCTCCCGGGGCTTGCAAGCACGGGGGCGCTGCCAGTTTGGCGACTTCTACTTTGGAGGGTTATTTTAATGTTTGCAAGGTCTTGACCAGCCTGAAATCCGAAGTAGCAAAGCCTCTCAACCACCTGAAAAGGCTGGGATAAGCGGAAGAACGCGCAAGGTCCGTGCGCCTGCCTGCGGTCTTTTGCAGCAGCAGAGCGGATTTCCGGCGATATCCCGCCGTTTTCGGCGCCTAATTTCTGCGCAACACTGCCTCGAATGGAGCGCGCCAGGGGCGGCTGCGAACCTGTCCGTTGCAGCAATAAGATCAAACCGGCGCCATGTGTCCGTCCGAACAAGGGCTGGCGTGTCTTCCCACGCGCTGCCATGTTCGGGTGATGAACGATACAATCACCCTCACCTCCCAAAACCTGCGCGCGACCTTTTCACCCCATGGCGCGCGGCTTGAAACCTTGTGCTTTGAGGGTGGGCCATCGCTGATCCTGCATGCGGACTCGTCCGAACACCCCGAATGGCGCACGGTCTATCCCGGTGCCATCGTTGGCCCCATCGCCAATCGCGTGCGGGGTGGCAATGTGCCGATCCATGGACAGGTGTTTCAGATGCCCCGCAATGAAAACGGCATGACCGCGCTGCACAGCGGGCCGGATGGGTTGGACCAGCGCATTTGGGACGTGATCCACCAATCAAACAGTGACGTGCAGTTCCGCGCGCAGCTTGTGCCGGGTGATGGCGGGCTGCCGGGTGCACGTACGATCACGGTGCACTACCGGCTTGAGGCGGCCACTCTGATCCTCGATATCTCGGCCGAGACGGATGCCCCCACCCCTTTCAACATCGCCCACCATCCCTATTGGCGGCTTGGGGATGCGCAGGATCACCGGTTGCAGGTCAATGCGACACACTACCTGCCCGTGGATGATAGAAACCTGCCAACCGGGGAAATCGCGCCAGTTGCAGGCACCAGCTTTGATCACCTCAGCCCAAAAGCGCCCGACCCGGATGTCGATCACAACTTTTGCATCGCGCGCCAACGCAGGGACGTGCCCGAACCGGTCGCGACGCTTACCGGAACGGACGGTCTGACCCTGCAAATCGACAGCACGGCACCGGGATTGCAGGTCTATGCCGGGGGATTCCTGCCGACACTTGTCGGAACTGAGGTGAAACCGGGCGCCGGACTCGCGCTTGAGCCGCAGGATTGGCCCGATTCCGTCAACTGTCCGGAATTCCCCGATATTTTGTCCACACCACGGCGATCTTTCCGCCAGATCACCCGATATCGCCTGTTTCGTGCCACATAATTGCCACATTCATGCCCTCGCCTCGGCAAATCACTGTGTTGGGGTGTAGGGGCCGTCGCTTTTGACGGCGTCATGAAAAGGCCTATCGCCATGCCCGCCCTACCCCGCACGCCCGTGCCCGCGCCTGCGCCCACCAAAAAGCCCAAGCCACGTCCGATCATCACCGACTACGCCAGTCTCTGAAACGCGTGACTTGACCTGTGGCGCGCATTAATACTGCGCCCATGAGCACACCCGTTTCCTCGATCCGCAACCTCGGCCCCGCGATGGATGCCGCCTGTGCCAAGGCCGGTATCCCGGATGCAGAAACCCTGCGCGCCCTGGGTCCGGACGAGACCTATCGCCGCCTCTTGCGGGCCGGCACAC
Organism: uncultured Tateyamaria sp.; assembly: GCF_947503045.1. GTDB lineage: Bacteria > Pseudomonadota > Alphaproteobacteria > Rhodobacterales > Rhodobacteraceae > Tateyamaria. Next base: position 323,556 of record NZ_CANNCF010000004.1, on the reverse strand, counting down.
GCCCCCATTTCATCGGTTACTACGTTCTGGTCATGGGGCTGCAGGGCCGCCCCTGGAACGATTGCAAGGGCGACGAGAAAAAGGCCCTGCGCGCGCGGTTCGATGCGATCAAAGCTGACAGTTTCGACAGCGGGCTGTCCGAATTCGAACGTGTCCTGAACGATATCGGCGTGATCGAAAAGCCCCGGCAGGCGTAACGACGGAAACCGCCGCCGATCCAAAGACTTTCCCTAAAATGGTGTTGGGCCCGCTGAAGCATCGATGCATCGCAGAACACGGACCGACCGCAGGATCTGCACACCAACTCAAACGAAAAAGGGCCCCAGCACGTGCTGAGGCCCCCATCCGTTCAGATCGCAGGTTGGCTTAACCCACCAGCTCCAGACCGGAGAAGAAGTAAGCGATTTCAACCGCAGCCGTCTCAGGTGCGTCCGAACCGTGGACCGAGTTTTCGCCAACGGACTCGGCAAATTCGGCGCGGATGGTGCCGGGGGCCGCGTCTGCGGGGTTGGTGGCACCCATCACTTCGCGGTTCTTGGCAATCGCGCCTTCGCCTTCCAGGACCTGGCACACGATCGGGGCCGAGGCCATAAATTCGCACAATTCATCATAGAATGGACGCTCGGCATGGACCGCGTAGAACACGCCAGCTTGCGCTTTTGTCAGGTGAATGCGTTTTTGCGCCACGATGCGCAGGCCCGCCTCTTCGAACTTGGCGTTGATCGCACCGGTCAGGTTGCGGCGGGTTGCATCGGGTTTGATGATGGAAAATGTGCGCTCTAGGGCCATGGGGTCACTCCTGTCTGTAACGGCGAAAATGCCGTCGTGATTTGCGCGCCGCCTAACACGGCTGGCCAGCGTGGAAAAGTGGATTATTGCCGATGGCGAATTTGGGGCTTGTTACCTGACGAAAACTATCAACTTAATACCTGAGTGAATCACTCAACATAAGGATAGCCCATGTTTCGCTCTCTCGCCCCAACCGTCGCCCTCGTGCTGGCAGGCGCCGCCCACGCCGACACCGCGCCAATACCGATGACCTACGAGATTTTCGAGGCCTCCGTGGTCCACCTCGACCTCGACAGCTGCCCCGCCTCCCTGCCGCAGGAGAACAGCTTTTGCCGCGCCGCGATCCTGCATGATGCGGTGCATGTCTTTGCCTTTGCCGACAGTGGCGACAGCCCGATGATCGGCTACCGAGCCTTTGATGCACCACCGCTGGGCGAGACCCTGCAATAAGTCGCACAGCCCGCATTGACTTGGCGCGGCGACTGCTGCAGTCGTCCCGCCATGTTGCGCATCTCAGATATCACCTATGCCGTTGCGGGCCGCCCCCTGTTCGAGGGCGCAAGCGCCGTGATCCCCGAAGGCCACAAGGTCGGCCTTGTCGGGCGCAACGGCACGGGCAAAACCACGCTGTTCGGTCTGATCCGGGGTGAATTGGTGCTCGAGGGCGGCGATATCTCCCTGCCCTCCGGCGCGCGCATTGGCGGCGTGGCCCAGGAGGTCCCGGCCTCCGCGAACTCCCTGCTCGACACGGTGCTGGCCGCCGACACCGAACGCGCTGCCCTGCTGGCCGACACCAGCGAGGATCCGGTGCGCATCGCGGAAATCCAGACGCGGCTGACGGATATCGACGCCTGGAGCGCCGAGGCACGCGCGGCCACGATCCTCAAGGGTCTTGGATTTGACGATCACGAACAACTCATGCCCTGTTCTGACTTCTCGGGCGGCTGGCGCATGCGCGTGGCCCTCGCAGCCGTGCTGTTCTCGCAGCCCGACCTGCTCTTGCTGGACGAACCGACCAACTATCTCGACCTCGAAGGGGCGCTGTGGCTTGAATCCTACCTCGCCAAATACCCCCACACGGTGCTGATCATCAGCCATGACCGTGGGCTCTTGAACCGGGCCGTGGGCGCGATCCTGCACCTTGAGGACCGCAAACTCACCTATTATTCAGGCCCCTACGACCAGTTTGCGCGCCAACGCGCCGAACGGCTGGCCAATGCCACTGCCATGGCGAAAAAGCAGGATGCCCGACGCGCGCATCTGCAATCCTACGTGGATCGCTTCCGCTACAAGGCCGACAAGGCGCGCCAGGCCCAGTCCCGGCTCAAGGCGCTGTCCAAGATGACGCCGATCACCACGCCACAAGAAGCAGGGCTCAAACGCTTCGACTTCCCTAACCCCGAAGACCTCTCGCCCCCCATCATCCATCTCGACGGGGCCAGCACCGGCTATGGCGAGACAACGGTACTTTCCAAACTGAACCTGCGCATCGATCAGGACGACCGCATTGCACTCCTGGGCAAGAACGGTCAGGGCAAATCCACCCTCTCCAAATTCCTGTCCGACCGCCTGCCCGCCATGTCCGGCAAGTTCACCAAATCGAGCAAGCTGCGCATCGGCTATTTCGCCCAGCACCAGGTGGACGAGCTGTTCATCGACGAAACCCCGCTGGATCATTTGCGCCGCGAACGGCCCAAGGAAGGGCCGGCGAGATGGCGCGCCCGTCTGTCAGGCTTTGGGCTGATGGCCGATCAGGCCGAAACGTTGGTGGGCAAACTCTCGGGCGGGCAAAAGGCGCGCCTGTCGCTGCTGCTCGCCACGCTGGATGCGCCCCACATGCTGATCCTCGACGAGCCAACCAACCACCTCGACATCGAATCCCGCGAAGCACTGGTCGAGGCGCTCACGGCCTATACAGGTGCGGTGATCCTCGTCAGCCACGACATGCACCTCTTGGAACTCGTCGCCGACCGGTTGTGGCTGGTGTCGAACGGCACCGTGAAACCCTACGAGGATGACCTCGAGGCTTATCGCAAGATGCTGCTGGCCGATGGCAAACCGACACGGGCCACACAGGAAAAACCCAAGCCCAAACGCCCCTCGCGCGACGCCATCCTGACCCTCAAATCCGAACTGCGCAAATCCGAAGCGCGGGTAGAAAAGCTCAACGATATGCGCGACAAGCTGGCCAGGAAACTCGCCGATCCGGACCTCTACGAAGGGGCCAAGATCGGAGAGATGGAAGTCTGGCAAAAGAAATATGCCGAAGTGATGGAGGCCCTCGAACGGGCCGAAGCGCTCTGGATGAAAGATCTGGAAAAGCTCGAAATGGCAGAAAGTGCGTGATCCTTCACTTGGCAAGATAAACTCCGGGGTTTGGGGCAGAGCCCCAACAAAACATGACTTGCGCCGCAAGGCGCGCAATTAGAAAACGGCCATGATCGACACCGCCTTTCTCATCACCGCCTTCGTGACCATGTTCGTCGTGATCGACCCGATCGGCCTTGCGCCGCTCTTCGTGGCGCTGACCCAAGGGGTGCCCGAACGCCAGCGCCGCCGCATCGCGCTGCGGGCCTGCGCCATCGGCATGTCCATCCTGATTGCATTCGCGATCTTTGGCGAGGCGGTGCTGGGCTTCATCGGCATCTCGATGCCCGCCTTCCGCGTTGCTGGCGGCATCCTGTTGTTCATCACCGCCCTCGACATGCTGTTCGAGCGGCGCACCAAGCGGCGCGAGGATCAGACCGAAGAAGACTACAACGATCCGTCCGTCTTCCCTCTCGCCATCCCGCTGATCGCCGGGCCCGGCGCCATTGCCTCCGTCATCCTGCTGACGGGCCAGAAACCGGGGGTCGAGGGGCTGGCGCTGGTGCTCGCCATCACGGCCCTCGTGCTAGGCGTGTGCATGATCCTCTTTCTCGCCTCCAGTCTGCTCGAACGGGTCCTGGGCAAGACGGGCATCACAGTGGTCACGCGCCTGCTTGGCATGTTGCTGGCGGCGCTCTCGGTGCAGTTCGTGCTGGACGGGCTCAGCAATTTCGCCCCACTTGCGGGCTGACATGCGCGCGCGCCGCCTTATATTGACCCCATGAGCAGTGACAACATCGCCCAGCTGATTTATCTCGGCGCCCTCGCCCTTGTGCTGGGTGGCGCCTTTCTGTTGAGTTCAAAACTCAAGCTCAGCCAGACCCTGCAAATGGCCGGAATCTGGGCGCTGATCTTTGTCGGGGCCATCGCTGTTGTCGGCCTCTGGGGCGACATTCAGGATGATCTATACCCTACGCAGGCCCGCTTTGATGACAGTGGCACCATTACCGTACCGCGCAGCCGCGATGGGCACTATTACCTGACCCTCGACATCAACGGCGCGCCCATCGACTTTATCGTCGACACCGGCGCGACGGACATCGTGCTGAACCAGAAAGATGCGGCAACCGCAGGTCTTGCCCCCGACACGCTCAACTTCCTCGGGCGCGCAGCCACGGCGAACGGAGAGGTGCGCACCGCTGCCGTCCGCCTCGATACGGTGCAGATTGGGCCGCATACGGATACGAATGTGCGCGCCGTGGTCAATGACGGCGAGCTGTGGCAGTCCCTTCTTGGCATGGGCTATCTGCAAAACTGGGGCCGGATCGAAATCGCAGATGGCGAGATGCGGCTGAGCCGCTAGGCGCGCGCAAGGCGGGCATGTTGCCCGCCCGGCACCGGTTCAGGTCTGCGCCTTCATCTCCCACTTGCCGCTCTCTTCGGACCAGTATTGCGCCGAGGCACCTGCATCTTTCAGCGCCTTCCACTGGCCACGGGCCACATCCAGCGCTTCGGGATCATTGCCATCAAACAGCACGCAGACCCGCGTGAGGGCCGCGATCTCCTCGGCACTGACCACCGCGCCGTCCACGCTCATCACACAAACCGCATTGTTCGCAGCCTCGCCCGTGGTCAGCAAGACGGGCTGGTCCGCATCATGCGCACCACCGGCCAGCCCGTGGGGCAGAAAGTCGTCCTCTGCCCCCAACCACAGCCGCTCATCCAACCAGGCCAGACGGGCCGCGTCGGTGCCGCGCACAGCCACGCGCCACCCGGCCCCCATCGCCTTACTCAGCAACATCGCCAGCGTCTCTTCCAGCGGGCGCCGGGTCAGGTGATAGAAATAGGCGACCCCCATTGCCGTCAACCCTCGTAGGCGTCCGCGACCAGCCGGTTCAGCGCCATCACGCCCCACCCCGTGGCACCTGCAGGGGCCAGCGGCGTGGCTGACTTGACCGAGGCCACACCCGCAATATCAAGGTGAATCCAGGGGGTTTCGTCCTTCACAAAGCGTTTGAGAAATTGGGCCGCGGTCACGGAGCCCGCAGCACGTCCGCCGATATTCTTCATATCCGCAATGCGCGATTTCAAAAGGTCGTCATAGGCTTGTCCCAGCGGCATGCGCCACGCGCCCTCGCCCTCGGTCTCAGCAGCCTTGAGGAAGGATTTGCAGAACCCGTCATCGTTGGAAAAGACCCCTGCATTCTCATGGCCAAGGCCGATGATGATCGCGCCGGTCAACGTGGCCAGATCGATCATGCCCGCAGGTTCAAACCGCTCTTGGGCGTACCACATCACGTCACACAACACGAGGCGACCCTCGGCATCCGTGTTGATCACCTCAACCGTGTCGCCCTTCATCGAGGTGATGACATCACCCGGACGCACCGCGTTGCCCGAGGGCATGTTTTCGACCAACCCGACAAGGCCCACGACATTGGCCTTTGCCTTGCGCAAGGCCAGCGCGCGCATGGTGCCTGCGACGACCCCCGCACCACCCATGTCCATGGTCATGTCCTCCATCCCGGCCCCGGGCTTGAGGGAAATACCGCCGGTGTCAAATACCACGCCCTTGCCGACAAGGGCCAGAGGTGCGGCGTCCTTGTCGCCACCTTTCCACTGCATCACCACCACTTTGGACGGGCTGTCAGAGCCTTGTCCGACACAGAGCAGCGTACGCATGCCGAGCTTTTCCAACTCCGCCTCGTCCAGCACTTCGACTTCAAGACCCAGCGATTTCATTTCGGCCAGACGGTCGGCGAATTCGGTCGTGGTCAGCACATTGGCCGGCTCGTTGGTCAGATCGCGGGTCATAAAGGCCCCCTCGGCAACCGCCATCAACGGGGCCGCATCCGCGCTGGCATCTTCCGGGTTGGCGCACATCACGGTGATATCGGTATCATGTTGTTCTGCATCGCTCTTGTGATCGGAGAATTTGTAGTCACGCATCACAAGGCCAAATCCGATCTCGGCCACCCGGCGCACGCCGTCGGCGGCCAGCAGCAGGGCCTTGTCGTTGCGCAACTTCGCCAACGTTGCCCCGGCCTTGCGGGCCTCGGCCACGCTTGGGTTGCGCGGCAGGCACAGGATATCCAGCGCCTCGGCGGCCATGCCCACAGGCCATGCCATCGTGGTCACCTGCCCCATCTTCACCTTTTCGAACCCGTCCGAGCCGACAAAGCGCGCAATTGCCCCCTTGGTCAGCCGATTGGCGCGCCGTGCGGCCTGCCCCATCTTGCCGTCGGGGGCCACGATGACGGCCACGCGGCCGTTATGGGCTGCAATGGCATCAAGGTCGGTTGCAACGAAGGAAAGAGGCGTGAGGGCGGTCATGGCATACTCCGAAAGGTTCAAATCCCGACAGAGGTAACCCGCAACACCGCCCCTGACCAGCGCACAAAGGTGCGATTAAGAGTTTTCCAACGCATCCCCATACGGTAGCCTGTGCGCAAGCGCAGTCGCGTCAAGAACAAGAACAGGCACACCCCGGAGGGCTCCTTGGTCAGATTTGACCGATATATGCTGTCGCAACTGATGTGGTTGTTTGGCTTTTTCGCGCTTGTTCTGGTTGCCGTATTCTGGATCAACCGGGCGGTGCGGCTGTTCGACCGGCTGATCGGGGATGGGCAGACGGCGTTGGTTTTCCTCGAATTTTCGGCCCTTGGCTTGCCACGGCTGATCACCACGGTGCTGCCGATCGCGACCTTTGCCGCGGCGATCTATGTCACCAACCGCCTCAGCAACGAAAGCGAACTGACGGTGATGATGTCCACGGGCACCTCGCCCTGGCGCATGGCGCGCCCGGTCGCTGTCTTCGGCCTGATCTCGGCCCTGTTGATGTCGCTGTTGTCGCATCTGCTGGTGCCTGTCGCCAGCGAGCAACTGGCCGAACGCGAGGACGAGATTTCGAAGAACATCACCTCGCGCCTGCTGACCGAGGGTGAATTCCTCAGTCCCGCACCTGGGGTGACATTCTATACCCGCACCGTTGGTCAGGACGGCGTGCTGCGCGATGTGTTCCTGTCGGACCGGCGCGGCGTGGACGAGCGGATGATCTACACCGCCGACCAGGCCTATCTGGTGCGCAATGGCGAAGGCACGTCGCTGATCATGGTGGACGGGCTCGCGCAACGGCTGAGCCCGCAAAACCTCAGCCTGTCCACGGCCAAGTTCGAGGATTTCTCCTTTGATATCACAACGCTGATCCGCACAGACACGCTGAGCGTCGCGGGGCTGCCCTATCTGACCAGCGATCAGCTGATCACCAACTGGCCCGACATCGCCGAGCGGCTGGGCACCAGCACAGGCGCCGTCGCCGAGGAACTGCATGGCCGCTTTGCGCGGGCCACTTTCTGTTTTGTCACCGCCCTGATCGGCTTTGCCACCCTGCTGGTGGGTGGGTTTTCCCGTTTCGGGGTCAAGCGCGAGATCGTTATCGCCTTTCTGGTGCTCATTGCTTTGGACGGAATGCGCGGCAGCCTCTCGGGGCCGGTGCTGGCCAATGCCGGGCTTTGGCCGATCCTTTACACACCGTCCGTGCTGGGCGCGTTGATCGGCTGCGGGCTGCTCTGGCGGGCCTCGGGCGGGCGCGTGTTCCGGCGACGCATGCGGGGGGCGGCATGATCCTGCATCTCTACTTTGCCCGCCGATTTGCACTGGCGCTGCTGGCGATCACCGGGGTTCTTGCCACGCTGGTCTTTCTTGTCGATCTGATCGACCAGACGCGCAAATTTTCGGAATTCGGGGTCGGCCTTGCGCAACTGGCCGGGCTCACGCTGCTCAATGCGCCGGAAACGCTGGACCAGATCCTGCCGCTGATCATGATCCTTGGCACGGTCAGCCTGTTTCTGGCACTGGCGCGCTCCTCCGAACTGGTGGTGACGCGGGCCTCTGGGCGTTCGGCAATGCGCGCGCTGGTTTCTCCGGTGATCGTGGCGCTGATTATCGGGGTCTTTGCCACGACCACGCTTGGGCCCATCGTGGCGGCAACGTCCAAACGCTATGCGACGCTGGCAGACGGCTACCGTTCAGGCGGGATTTCGGCGCTTTCCGTGTCCGAGGATGGGCTGTGGCTGCGTCAGGGGGGCACCACCGGGCAGACGGTGATCCGGGCTGCGCGCTCGAACGCGGATGCCTCGGTGCTTTACGACGTGACCTTTGTGGCCTATGCGCCCGATGGCGGCCCGGCCCGTCGGATCGAGGCGGGCAGCGCGGCCTTGCGCGACGGGGCGTGGTCGCTGCGGCAGGCCAAGGTCTGGCCGCTGGTGGCAGGCCTGAATCCCGAGGCCAGCTCGGTTGTGCATGACATGCTCGAAGTGGAATCGACCCTCACCCTTGATCGTATCCGCGAAACCCTTGGCACCCCCACAGGCGTTTCGATCTGGGACATGACCGAGCTTATTGAACAGCTCGAACAGGCTGGTTTTTCGGCCCGCAAACACGAAGTCTGGCTGCAATCCCAACTGGCGCGACCGCTGTTTCTGGTGGCCATGGTTCTTGTTGCCGCCGCCTTCACGATGCGCCATACCCGGTTCGGGGGGACTGGCACAGCGGTGCTGGCAGCGGTGTTGTTGGGGTTCACTTTGTATTTCATTCGCAGTTTTGCGCAAATTCTGGGTGAAAACGGGCAGATCCCCGTCTTGCTGTCGGCCTGGGCGGCACCTCTTGCCGCAGTGTTGCTGGGCCTTGGGCTGCTGTTGCGGACCGAAGATGGGTAGCGTACACAGCCCCCTGCAACGCGGGCTTTGCCTGCTGGTTCTGGCGCTGGCCCTGTGCTGCGGTCTGGCTCAGGCGCAAGAGGCACCCGTTGCACCTGCGGTTCTGGTCGCGGACGACATCCAGATCACCACCGACCGGCGCCTGATCGCCACTGGCAATGTCGAGGCGTTTCAGGGCCAGACCCGGCTGACCGCAGGGTCGATCACCTATGATCCGGACACGGGGACCCTGACCCTGACGGGCCCCATCACCATAGACGATGGCGCAGGCCTGCGTATCCTCGCTGATCAGGCCGAACTCAGCAGTGACATGCAAAACGGCCTGCTCTTGGGCGCGCGCCTCGTGCTGAACGAACAGTTGCAATTGGCCGCCCTGCAGATGAACCGGGTGAACGGTCGCTACACGCAGCTTTACAAGACCGTCGTGACCTCTTGCGTGATCTGTGCGGACGATCCACGCCCGCCGCTCTGGCAAATCCGCGCAAAACGGGTGATCCACGATCAGGAGGCGCAGCAGCTTTATTTTGATGAGGCGCAATTGCGGGTGCGCAACGTGCCGATCTTTTACCTGCCCCGCCTGCGCCTGCCGGACCCCACGCAAGAGCGTGCCACCGGGTTTCTGTTCCCCGAAGTCCGCTCGGATTCGCGCCTTGGCACAGGTATCAAGGTCCCTTATTTCATCCGCCTCAGCGACCACCGAGACCTCACGCTGACGCCGTATCTGTCCAACAACACCCGCACTCTCGAATTCCGCTACCGGCAGGCATTCGCGCGCGGGCGCATCCAGATTGAAGGGGCGGTGTCGGACGACGATCTGCAACCCGATGACAGCCGGGGCTTTGTCTTTGCCGGCGGGCGATTTGATCTCAACAACGATTTCCGCCTGCAATTCGACATTGAGACGGTGTCGGATGACTCCTACCTTTCGGACTATGACACGTTCGGGCGTGACCGGCTCGACAGCCAGATTGAGATCAGCCGTACGCGGCGGGATGACTTTTTGCGCCTGTCCTATATCAACTTCAAATCCCTGCGCGATGACGAGGACGACGATGTGCTGCCCTCGGATGTGATCGAGGCGCTCTATGAGCGGCGGTTCTTCCCGCGCGGGATTGGCGGCGAAATCCGGCTGGCGACCGAGGCACATGGACACCAGCGCAAATCCACGCTCGACTTTGACGCCAATGGCGACGGGGTTGTGGACGGGCGGGACGTGCTGCGTTTCAATGTCGAGGCAGAATGGCTGCGCACCTTTCAGATGGGCGGGCTGCAGGCGCAAACGTGGTTGGGTCTGGCGGGTGGTGTCTATCAGATCACCGATGATGTAACGAACCCCGACAATGAAAGCGAACTGGCCCCGACAGCGGCCCTTGTGCTGCGCTATCCGCTGGTGCGGCGCGGTGCGGGCCGGGTGCGCCATGTGCTGGAACCCATTGTGCAACTGGCGTGGATCGGCGGCGATGGGCTGAATGTGCCCAACGAGGAAAGCACGCGGGTTGAATTCGACGAGGGCAACCTGCTGAGCCTTTCGCGCTTTCCAGCGCTGGACCGGCGCGAAAGGGGCTGGTCAGCCGCGATCGGTGCGACCTGGTCGCGCATTGACCCGGACGGCTGGTCGCTCAGCATCACGGGCGCGCAAATCGTGCGTCAGGATGCGCAACCCGACTTCAGCCCCAGCACGGGGCTGTCGGGCACGGATTCCGATTTCCTGCTGGCAGGACAGATGCGTCTTTCGGGCGGGCTGGCGCTGTCCGGGCGCACGCTCTTTGACGAACATTTCGACGTCACCCGCGCCGAGTTACGCGGCGACTGGAGCAACAGGCGCGTCGATGTCGGCGGCAGCTTTATCTGGATTGACGAGGACCCGGCCATCGAACAACTGGCCCCCATCGGCGAAATCACCTTTGACGGCGCGTATCGGATCGACCGGTTCTGGACGGCCAGCGTCGATATGCGCTACGACATCGAGGAAGGGCGGGCCGCAACCGCGGGCGCGGGGCTCACTTACGAAAACGAATGTGTGCGCGTCGGGGTGTCGGTCAACCGCAGCTTTGCGGACTCGACAACTATTGAGCCCTCCACCAGTCTGGGGTTAACAGTGTCCTTGCGCGGGTTCTCGGCCAATACAGGCGAGCGCATCGAGGTACGATCATGCGGAAAGCAGGCGAAATGAGCAGTAAGAGACGAGCAATGACAATCGCACGGGCATGTGCGGCAGGCGTGTTGGCGCTGGCCACCTCGTTCGGCGCGGCGCAGGCGCAAAACCTGTTTGCCCCGGTCGCACAGGTTGATGAGGCGCTGATCACCGAATTCGAAGTGCAGCAGCGCATCCGCTTTCTGCAAATCCTCGGCGCCCGCGGCGGCACCCGTGGTGAAGTGATCGAGGAGTTGATCCGCGACCGCCTGCGGGCGTCGGCCACCTCGCAGGTTGGCATCACCGCCAGCCCCGATCAGTTGCAAGAGGCTTTTTCCGAATTTGCTGCCCGCGCTGATCTGTCTGCCGAAGAATTCGTGTCCAGCCTGGAACAGGCGGGGATCGCGGCACAGACCTTTCGGGATTTCATCGCCACACAGGTGATCTGGCGGGACTATATCCGCGCCCGTTTCGGTGCGCGGGTGCAGATCTCTGATCGCGAGGTCGACCGCGCCGTGGCGGGTGCGACATCCAATAGCGGCATCGAGGTGCTGATTTCGGAAATCATTATCCCGGCCCCGCCTGCACGTGCCGAACAGGTGCTGGCACAGGCTGAACAGATCGCCCAATCCACGACAGAGGCCGAGTTTTCCGGCTTTGCCCGCCGCTTTTCCGCGACCGCCTCGCGCGGTGCGGGTGGACGCCTGCCATGGACACCGCTCAGCGATCTGCCACCCGTTTTGCGTCCCCTTTTGCTGGCGCTTGGACCGGGCGAGGTGACGTCGCCCTTGCCCATCCCCAATGCGGTGGCCCTGTTCCAACTGCGTGACATCCGCGAAACCGACGCGCCCGAGCGGCAATATTCGGCCATCGAATACGCCGCCTACTACATTGCGGGCGGCCGCACCCCAGAGGCGCTTGGCCGCGCACGTGCCATCGCCGCGCGGGTTGATCGTTGTGATGACCTTTATGGCATCGCGCAGGGCGAGCCGGAAACCAACCTGGATCGCGGCAGCCTGCCGCCCGCAGAGATTCCCACCGACATCGCCATGGAACTGTCCAAACTTGATCCGGGTGAAACCTCGACCGCGCTGACCCGTTCCAACGGACAGACCCTCGTGCTGCTGATGCTGTGCGGGCGTACGCCGGCGCTGGAAGAGGATCAGGAGATCGACCGCGACTCCATCGCCGCGCAACTGCGCAACCAGCGCCTGAACGCGTTTTCGGAAAACCTGCTGGAACAGCTCGCGGCAGAGGCGACAATCACCGTCTTCGAATGAGCGCGCCGCTGGTCGCGATCAGTTGCGGCGAACCGGCGGGCGTCGGTCCTGAAATTGCGGCCAAGGCGTGGGCGGCACTGCGCGCCGAGGTGGCTATGGTCTGGATCGGCGATCCGCGCCACTTGCCTGCAGGCACGCCCATTGCCGAAATAGACAGCCCCGCAGAGGCGGCACAGCACAGCACAGACGCCCTGCCCGTCCTGCCCCACGCCTTCCCCGCCGCAGCGCAACCCGGCGTTGCCACGCCCGAGAATGCCCAAGGGGTGATCGACGTAATTGCGCGCGGCGTCGCGCTCGCCCGGTCCGGTGAGGTCGCAGCCCTCTGCACCGCTCCGATTCACAAGAAGGTGTTGATCGACGGGGCGGGTTTTGCCTATCCCGGTCATACCGAATATCTCGAAGCGCTCACGGATGCGCCGCGTGCGGTGATGATGCTGGCCTCTGAGGCGCTGCGGGTTGTGCCCACAACCATCCATATCGCTCTGGAAGAGGTTACAACCGTCCTCACGCCCGAGCTGCTGCGCCACACGATCGAGATCACTGCCGAAGGGCTGCGCTCGCAATTTGGAATTGCCAACCCCCGCCTTGTGGTTGCTGGCCTGAACCCACATGCGGGCGAAGGTGGCGCGATGGGGCGACAAGAGCTTGACTGGATCGCGCCGTTGATAGCCGAGATCGCCGCGAGTGACCTTGACGTCACCGGACCGTGGCCAGGAGATACTTTGTTTCATTCGGCGGCCCGCGCGCGCTATGACGCCGCCATCTGCATGTATCACGATCAGGCCCTGATCCCGATCAAGACGCTCGATTTTGACCGTGGCGTCAACGTGACCCTAGGCCTGCCCATCATCCGCACCTCACCTGATCATGGCACTGCCTTTGATATCGCAGGTCAGGGCATCGCCAACCCCACCAGCATGATCGAGGCGATCCGGTTGGCCGCGCGGATGGCGGGGTCCGGGACGCCTCCGGCGGGCATATTTGGAGAACAATGAAGCGATGAGCGCCATTGACGACCTGCCCCCCTTGCGGACCGTGATTGCCAGTCATGGGCTCAGTGCGAAAAAATCGCTGGGCCAGAACTTTTTGCTTGATCTGAACCTCACGGCCAAGATTGCGCGTCAGGCGGGGGACTTGTCGGGGTGTGACGTGCTGGAGATTGGTCCCGGTCCCGGTGGGCTGACGCGCGGGTTGCTGTCGGAAGGCGCGCGCCGCGTGCTCGCCATTGAAAAGGACGTGCGCTGCGTGCCCGCGCTGGAGGAGATCGCGGCGCGCTATCCGGGGCAATTGCAGGTGATGATTGGGGACGCGCTCGACATTGATCCACTGGCACATCTGAGCCCGCCGATCCGCGTGGCCGCCAACCTTCCTTACAACGTGGGCACCGAATTGCTGGTGCGCTGGCTGACGCCACCCACCTGGCCGCCCTTCTGGCAGTCCCTGACCCTGATGTTCCAGCGCGAGGTGGCTGAACGGATCGTGGCGACCCCCGGTTCCAAGGCCTACGGGCGGCTGGCGGTGCTGGCGCAGTGGCGCTGCGAGGCGCGCATTGCGATGTCCCTGCCGCCCGAGGCATTTACGCCTGCGCCCAAGGTATCAAGCGCGGTGGTGCATCTGACCGCCCTGCCCTCACCGAAATTCGAAGCCGACGCAGAGGTGCTGAGCCGGGTTGTCGCCATGGCCTTCAACCAGCGGCGCAAGATGCTGCGTTCGGCGCTCAAGGGGCTGGGACCGGATATCGAAGACTACCTGCACACAGCCGGGATCAAACCGACCGAGCGGGCCGAACAGGTGTCATTGGAAGGGTTTTGCGCGCTGGCCCGCGCGGTTGCTGCGGGCTAAGCGCTTATTCGGCCGCTTCTGGGGCAGATCCATTGTCGACAGGCGTTTCCGCACCATCACCGCTGGGGGCAGGTTTGTTGCGCGGCTTGCGGCTGCGTGGCGGTTTTGGCTTGGGCTGGCTTTCGGGTGTTTCCACCAGATTGCTGTCACCAGCCGCCTCGACCACGTCCGGTTGCGGCGCCAGGGCCGGATCCGACGGGGCACTGTCGCCGGGGTTATCCTGACGCTGCGCATTGCGCTCACGGTCCCGGTCGGCCTGACGGTCACGCTCGGCTTGCCGCTCGCGGTTCTGGCGTTCCTGCTCTTCGCGGCGGGCGTCGATTTCGCGCTGTGCCTCGCTCAGCAGGCGCAGGTAATGTTCGGCGTGCTGCTGAAAGTTCTCGGTGGCGACCCGGTCGCCGGACAGCTGCGCATCACGCGCGAGCTGGTTGTACTTGTCGATGATCTGCTGTGGCGTGCCACGGACCTTGCCCTCGGGGCCGGAACTGTCAAAGACGCGATTGACGACGTTGCCACCGCCACCGCTGTTGTTGTTGCGATTGCGACTGTTCTTGGACCGTGACCGTGATCTCGAAGATTTCATGGGGTAATGTTTCCGCTCTTGGCGTGTCTTTTGTGATCAGCCGAAGTGCACATCTGCACCAGTTTTTAATGTTCGGCGATCTTGATGGATTGGGACGCTAGCACGTTGCATGGCACGAGGCCGTAGCGTCTGGGTTATGAATAAGCATGGGAATGCGGCCACGACAAGGGCAAAAGGCAGATTTTAACCATTTTTGAAGGGCTCACGCTGGATTCCGCGCAACGACGACACGGGGGCGCCCATCCAGATCGGGCAGGATTCGCACATCGCTCCAGCCTTCGGCCTCGAAAATCGCCCGCACATCATCGCCTTGCGTGGAGCCGAATTCGCAAATCACCCGGCCCTCAGAGGTCAGGTAGCTGCCCGCAAGAGCGGCAATCTCGCGATACGCCGACAGCCCGTCACCCTCATCCGTCAGCGCCATGCGCGGTTCATGATCGCGCAATTCCGGTGCGACTTCGTCCATCTCGAAGGCGGCGAGGTACGGCGGATTGGCCACGATCAGATCAAAGCGGCCCTCGACCGGGTCAAACCAGCTGCCGTTCAGCACTTCGGCGCGCGCGGCCACTTCGTGGCGCACCGCATTGGCGCTGGCCTGCAGACAGGCGGCCTCGCTCAGGTCCACGCCGATGCCGCGGGCCTCGGTGCGTTCGGCGAGCAGCGTGACCAACAGGCAGCCCGATCCAGTGCCCAGATCCAGCAGGCGGGTGAAATCCTCGGCGAGGGCGGCCTCGATCAGCGTCTCGCTTTCGGGGCGCGGGTCCAGCACATCGGCCGTCACCGCAAAGCTGCGCCCGTAAAAGCCGCGCTTGCCGACCAGTTGGCTGACCGGCACCCGC
Organism: uncultured Tateyamaria sp.; assembly: GCF_947503045.1. Lineage (GTDB taxonomy): Bacteria > Pseudomonadota > Alphaproteobacteria > Rhodobacterales > Rhodobacteraceae > Tateyamaria. The sequence continues at coordinate 308,065 of NZ_CANNCF010000004.1, read as the reverse complement.
ACAGCGCGCAGGGCGATCAGGTTGTCATAGCGTTCGGCAATGTCGGGCGCGATGTCTTCGGGGGCGATCAGGGTCACGCGGGCGGCATCAACTTGTGCGGCATGGGCCAGCAGCACACGCGCGTCCCGCGCCGGGTCCGGCACGCCAGCGGCGCGCAGACGGGCGGTGGCCGCCACCATCGCCTCGGCGGCCGTCATGTGCCCATCTCGGCCATCAGGCGCGCCTGTGCATCGGCTGTCAGCGCATCGATCACCTCGTCCAGATCGCCCTGCATCACCTGATCCAGCTTGTAGAGCGTGAGGTTGATGCGGTGATCGGTCATGCGCCCCTGCGGGAAATTATAGGTGCGGATACGTTCGGAGCGATCGCCCGAGCCCACCTGCGACGCGCGATTGGCCGAGCGTTCGCTGTCGACCCGGTTGCGTTCGAGATCATAGAGCCGCGCGCGCAGCACCTGCATCGCCTTGTCGCGGTTGCGGTGCTGGGATTTTTCGCTGCTGGTGACCACCAGACCTGTGGGCAGGTGCGTGATGCGCACGGCCGAGTCGGTGGTGTTCACGTGCTGCCCCCCCGCCCCGGACGAGCGCATGGTATCGATGCGGATGTCATTGGGGTTGATTTCGATATCAACCTCTTCGGCCTCTGGCAGCACGGCGACAGTGGCCGCAGAGGTGTGAATGCGCCCGCCGCTTTCGGTGCTGGGCACACGCTGGACACGGTGCACACCGGATTCGAATTTCATTCGGGCAAACACATCCTGCCCGGTGATGTGGGCCACGACCTCTTTGATGCCGCCCAGTTCGGTGGCGTTTTCCTCGATGATGTCCACGCGCCAGCCATGGGCCTCGGCATAGCGCAGGTACATGCGCAGCAAATCACCGGCAAACAATGCGGCCTCGTCGCCACCTGTACCGGGGCGTATTTCCAGCATGGCCGGGCGCGAATCGGCGGCATCCTTGGGCAGCAGCGCAATCTGCAGGGCCGCCTCGGCTGCGGGCAGTGCATCAGTCAGGCGCTGCATCTCTTCGCGGGCCAACTCGGCCATGTCCGGATCATCCAGCATCGCCTTGACCTCATCAATACCACCAAGCAGGCCAAGATAGTCGTCAATCTGATCCACAACCGGTTTCAGATCCGAATACTCTTTGGCCAGCATCGCAATATCGCCTGACCCATCAGACATCGCCGCCTCAAGATATTGAAAGCGGTCACGGATTTGAAAAAGGCGGTCCTGCGGGATCATGGAGCGGGTGTGCGATAAGGTTACTCTTTGGTCAAGAGGCGGACTATGCTATGGTCTTGCCCATGAAACGTGCGATCCTACTTTCTCTCCTGATGGCGAGCCCCGCGCTCGCCGATGTCACTTCCCCCTCCGGCAAGACGGTTGAGTGCTATTGCACCGACAAGCAACGCAACCGTGTCGAATTGGGCGAAACCGTTTGTTTGAACGTCGATGGGCGTATGTTCATGGCGCAATGTCAGATGTCGCTGAACGTGCCGATGTGGCGAGAGGTGAAAAAGGGCTGCCTCAGCTCATCCCTCGATGGCGGCCAGAACATGAGTGAGCCGGGCGGCATTCACCCCAAGATCTGACGACCCGAACCGCAAGCGTCCAAACAGCCTGAGCATGCCGTCGGCATGTTCGATCGTCGTGTAATCCGGAAATCCCCACAGCTGAGAGCGGGTCACGTAGGTGATGCGCCCACTGTCCACCGATCCGGCCAGCACGCGGGTGCGTGGCAATGCGCGCATGGCCCGATCCGCCGTGACCAGCGCCGCCGAGTCGCTCATGACAACCCGGATCGCGCCGCCTTTCAGATCCTTGTCCTGCGTCGCTGTCACAGGCTGATGCCAGCGCGCCACGTCTGTGGGCGCAAGGCGCACATAGGCAGCCGCCGCAATAGCCAAAAGAACAACCGTTCCAATGAGATACATGACGAGCCTAACTTTCATCGGTACGCCACACCCGGCAGGATACAGAGCAGCTCGAACAGGATATTCGCCCCCGTCAGTGCGGTGTTGCCGGACGTGTCATAGGGCGGCGACACCTCGACCAGATCACAGCCCACAAGGTTGAGCCCGTTCAACGCGCGGATCAACTGCAATGCCTGCGGTGAGCTGAGCCCGCCGATCTCGGGCGTGCCCGTGCCGGGCGCAAAGGCCGGGTCCAGACTGTCGATATCATAGGTGATATAGGTCGGCCCCTCGCCGATATCGCGCCGGATCTCGCCGCCCAGCGTGCTCAGATCGCGCCCCCACAACTCATGCGCCGGAAACTGCTGAAAGCCCCAGCCCGCAGCCTCGGTGAAATCCTCTGCCGAATAGCCACTGCCTCGCAGCCCGATCTGATAGGTCTTGTCCGGCTTGATCAGCCCTTCTTCATAAGCGCGGCGAAAAACGGTGCCATGGGTTTCGCGCTCTCCGAACATCTCGTCGTTCACATCCGCATGGGCATCCACATGGATCAATGCCACGGGTCCGTGGCGCTTGGCCATGCTGCGCAGGATCGGCAGGGTGATCGAATGATCGCCACCAATGGCCATGGGCACCGCATCATACTGCAAGATCGCCTCGTAACTCTCTGCAATGATGCGCAAACTGTCCGCCAGCGAAAACGTGTTGATTGCCAGATCGCCGATATCGGCCACCTGCAGACTGTCAAACGGCGCCGCGCCTGTGGCGAGGTTATAGGGGCGGATCATCGCTGATTCATTGCGCACCTGCTTGGGGCCAAACCGGGTGCCGGATCGCCAAGAGGTGCCGATATCCATCGGAACCCCCAGCACAGCCACGTCCAGCTTGTGCAACTCATTGCTGCCGGGCAGGCGCATGAAGGTGCCCGGCCCGGAAAAGCGTGCCAGATCATTGCCGCTGATGGGCTGGTTCTTCGGGCTCACCCGCGCATCCTCCATCCTAAAAGCTGGCAAATCTCGACCGCCACATGGGCGCCTGCAATGGCCGTGGCCCCCGTGGTGTCAAATGGGGGCGACACCTCGACGATATCGCCGCCCTGAATGTTGATCCCAGCGAGATTGCGCAAAAGCGCCGCTGCCTGTGCCGAACTGAGCCCGCCCCAGACCGGTGTGCCGGTGCCGGGGGCAAAGGCCGGGTCGAGCCCGTCAATGTCGAAACTCAGATAGCAGGGACGATCCCCCACAATCTCGCGCGCACGTTCTGCCGCCGCCTCTGGCCCTATGCGGTGAAATTCGGGTGCGTCGATGATGTTCACCCCCAACGTGTCCTCATTGGTGGTGCGAATGCCGATCTGAACCGAGGTCGCCGGGTCCACAATCCCCGACTTCACCGCCTTGTAAAACATCGTGCCGTGATCAACGCGGGACATGTCATCATCGGGCCATGTGTCGGAATGGGCGTCGATATGCACCAGCGACATCGGCCCGAACTTCTCCGCATAGGCTTTGAGGATCGGGAACGAGATATAGTGATCGCCCCCCAAAACCACGCTCGCCGCTCCTGCCGCCAGAATCCCGCGAATATGATCGGTCAGCGTGTCCGGAAATGCAGGCACATTTGCATAATCAAAGGCCACGTCGCCGTAATCCACGATGACCCGCTCACTCACCACGTCAAAGGGCCAGCCATATGGCGCATCCGGCGCCTGCAAGGTTGAGGCCTCGCGGATCGCGCGCGGCCCCAGCCGGGTGCCGGGCCGGTTGGTCACCGCCTGATCAAAGGGCACGCCGGTCACCGCAATGTCCACGCCCGTCAGATCCTTGGTATAGCGACGGCGCAGGAACGAGGTCGCCCCGGCAAAGGTCAGCTCAAAGGACGGCCCCCTTGGATCGTCGCGGGTGAACGCATGATCCATCTGCGTCTTTGCATCTTCCAGCGCCATATCGCGCACCGTCCCTTCTTCTCTGATTTCAAAAAATCCCGGGGTGAGGCCCAGAGGGCCGAGGGGCAGAGCCCCTATCCCACGGGCTGCGCTGTTTCGACGAGGCGGGCAAAGAACGACGCCCCGATTGGCGCAATCTCGTCATTGAAGTTGTATTTGGGGTGATGCACCCCCGCCCCCTCGCCCTGCCCCAGCATCAGGTAGGCGCCCGGCCGGGCCTCCAGCATATACGAGAAATCCTCGGCCCCCATCACAGGCTCCACATCCGGCTCGACCCCGTCGTCACCTGCGACCTCTGCCGCGACCTTGGCGGCAAAACCGGCCTTGGATGCGTCGTTGACGGTGGGGGGATAGCCAAACTCGATCTCGAGCTTTGCCTCGCAGCCATAGGCCGCAGCGGTGCCGGCCACCACCTCTTCCATGCGGCGCACGACCATGGCCTGCACCTCCTTGTCAAAGGTCCGGATTGTGCCATTCAGGTACGCCGTCTCCGGGATCACGTTATCGGTTGTGCCGGTGTGAATTTGCGTGGCCGAAATAACCAGCTGATCCAACGGCTTGTGATTGCGGCTGACGATGGTTTGCAGCGCCGTGACAACAGCGCAGGCCGCCACAACCGGGTCAACCGTGTCATGGGGGCGTGCCGCGTGCCCGCCCTTGCCTGTCACCGTAATGTGGAATGTATCGGCGGCAGCCATGATCGGGCCGCCACGTGTGTGGAACTTGCCAAAATCCTTCCCCGGCGCGTTGTGAATGGCATAGACCTCCTTGATGTCGAACTGGTCCATGATGCCCTCCTGCACCATGACCTCGCCGCCGCCGCCCGCCTCTTCGGCCGGTTGAAAGATCAGCGCCACACGGCCCGAAAAATTGCGCGTCTCGACCAGATATTTCGCAGCCCCAAGCAACATCACCGTATGCCCGTCATGGCCACAGGCATGCATCTGCCCCGGATGGGTCGAGGCATAATCGACCCCGGTGTCCTCGGTGATCGGCAAGGCGTCGAAATCCGCGCGCAAGCCAATGGTCGGCCCATCCCCCTTGCCTTCGATGATTGCCACAATGCCCGTCTGCGCAATGCCGTCATGGATCGCATCCACCCCGATCTCCTTCAGCCGTTCGAGAATGAAGGCCGAGGTTTTGGGGCAATCAAAGGACAGTTCCGGGATCGTGTGCAGATGCTGGCGCCACGCTGCCATCTCGGGGCCAAGATCGCCGATACGGTTGATGATTGCCATGGGTGGACTCCTGTCAATGCGATGCGTCAGATATCAGCAAAACCGAAACCCGAAAGGCTTGCAATGGCAGACGATCTGATTAACGACCAAACCGCAGGGATTGAGCGGCTTTTGGAGATCATGCGCCGTCTGCGCGACCCCGAGACCGGTTGCCCCTGGGATATCGAGCAGACCTTTCAGACCATCGCCCCCTACACGATCGAAGAGGCTTACGAGGTTGCCGACGCCATCGAGCGGCAGGATTGGCCCGAGCTCGAGGGCGAATTGGGCGATCTGCTGCTGCAATCGGTCTATCACACCGCCATCGGCGAAGAGGCGGGGCATTTTTCCTTTCACTCCGTGGTCACCAACATTTCGGACAAGATGGTGGCGCGCCACCCACACGTGTTTGGCGACGAATCCCGCGAGAAATCCGCCGAACAGCAGACCCGCGATTGGGAGGCGATCAAGGCAGCCGAGCGCGGCGCTAAAGCGCAACGCGGCACATTGGACGGAATCGCGATGAACCTTCCGGCCCTGCTGCGCGCTCTCAAGCTGCAAAAGCGGGCTGCGCGCGTGGGCTTTGACTGGCCCGATGTGTCTCACGTCATCGACAAGATCAACGAAGAGGCGGCCGAATTGGTCGAGGCACGCGACACCATGAATCACGAGGATATGGTCGACGAAATGGGTGATCTGCTCTTTGTCATGGCAAACCTCGCGCGCCACCTAGAAATCGACCCCGAAGAGGCACTGCGCCGCACCAATGCCAAGTTCACCCGCCGGTTTGGCGCCATCGAGGCGGCTTTGGCCGCACGCGGCAAACGCCCCGAGGACAGCACACTCGACGAGATGGACGCGCTCTGGAACGAAGTAAAAGCTGCAGAGAAAGCATCACAGGTGCGTTGATCCGCATCGCGCATTCTGGACAACCGGCGACATTGCCTCCACGTTGCGCGCACCCGAGCAGGAGAACGACATGGCGCCGCGCAAGATCATCATCGACACCGATCCCGGACAGGACGATGCCGTCGCAATCCTGCTGGCCCTCGCCAGCCCCGAGGACCTTGATGTGCTCGGGATCACTGCTGTTGCAGGTAACGTGCCCCTTGATCTAACTTCGAAAAATGCGCGCATTGTCTGTGAGTTGGCAGGCAAAGTTGATGTACCAGTCTTTGCCGGTTGTGACCGTCCGCTGGGGCGTGAACTGGTCACAGCCGAACATGTCCACGGCAAAAGCGGCCTTGATGGTCCCGACCTGCCCGACCCCGAGATGCCCCTGCAAGATGGCCACGCGGTGGACTGGATCATCGACACAGTGCGCCGCGAACCCGCAGGCAGCGTCACACTTTGCCCGCTCGGGCCCCTCACCAACATCGCCAGTGCCCTGCAAAAGGCCCCCGACATTGCCGAACGGGTTGCGCAGATCGTGTTGATGGGCGGGGCCTATTTCGAAGTGGGCAACATCACGCCTGCGGCCGAATTCAACATCTACGTCGATCCACAAGCTGCTGATATCGTATTCAAAAGTGGTATCGATATCGTGGTCATGCCACTGGATGTAACCCACAAGGCGCTGGTGACCCAGGCCCGCAACGATGCTTTCCGTGCCCTTGGCAATGCCGCGGGGATCGCGGTGGCGCAGATGACCGATTTCTTCGAACGCTTCGACAAGGCCAAATACGGCTCGGCCGGGGCGCCGCTGCACGACCCATGCGTCACCGCCTACTTGATCCGCCCCGACCTGTTCACGGGCCGCCACATCAACGTGGAAATCGAAACCACCTCCGAACTCACACTCGGGATGACTGTTGCTGACTGGTGGGGCGTGACCGACCGCCCGGCCAATGCGTTTTTCGTCGGTGATCTGGACGCGGATGGCTTTTTCACCCTGCTGACCGAGCGCCTGGCACGGCTGTGAGCCTGCTGGTCGCCTATGACGACAGCTGGCCTGCCATGGCCGCCGCAGAGGCCGCGCGCTGGCGCACCCATGTTGCCGGACTTGTCACCGTCCACCATATCGGGTCCACCGCAGTGCCCGGCCTGCCCGCCAAACCGATCATCGATCTGATCCCCGTCTTTGCCGACGACGCATCCGCCGACGCGGCACGCCCCGCACTCGAGGATATGGGCTATGAATGGATGGGCGCATTCGGTCTGCCGGGACGGCGCTATTGCCGCCGCTTTGACCCCGAATCCGGCCACCGGCTGGTTCACGCCCATGCCTACGTGCAGGGACACGCAGATATCCGCCGCCATCTCGCCTTTCGCGACGCCTTGCGCAACAACACAGCCTTGCGGGTCGCCTACGCCTCTGTCAAAGGCGCCTGTGCGGCCCGCCACCCCGAAGGCGGCGCGGACTATGGCGTCTGCAAATCCGGATGGATCGCCAAAACCGAAGCCAGAGCGTTGGAGCGTTATCAATGAGTGCGGCCCTGACCCTTGCCACGACTGAACATTTCGACCGGCTGATGCCGCTTGTGACCTCCTTTCACGCCGAGGAAGGGATCACCCTGAGTGACGAGGACCGCCTGAACGCCGTCCAACCCCTGCTCGATGGCAGCCCGCACGGCGCGGCCTATCTCATCGGCCCGCCCCGCGCACCGATCGGCTATATCGTGGTGTCCTTTGGCTGGTCGATCGAGTTTGCGGGCATGGACGGCTTTGTGGACGAACTTTACGTCCGCCCCGGCGTGCGCGGACGTGGTATCGCGAGCGAAGTGCTGATCGCCCTGCCCCGTGCTCTCGCAGGCGTCGGCCTCAAGGCACTGCACCTCGAGGTGAACACCTCCAACAAACCCGCACAGCGGCTCTACCGACGCGCCGGGTTCTCTTTGCGCGACGGCTACCACCTGATGACGCGCACCTTCTAGGAAATGTCTGCCGCGCGCCTTATGTGTGGGACATGACCCTGCACATCCCCTTTGACAACAGCTATGCCGCCCTGCCGGAAGCGTTCTACACGCGCCTTGACCCCACGCCCGTCTCTGCGCCCGCAATGCTGGTCTGGAACGAAGGGCTGGCGCGCGATCTGGGCATCAGCGCCCCTGACGCCGAGATTTTTGCCGGAAACACCGTGCCCGACGGCGCCGCCCCACTGGCGCAGCTTTATGCCGGGCACCAGTTTGGCACCTACAATCCGCAATTGGGTGACGGGCGGGCCATCCTGCTGGGCGAGGTCCTCGACACAGACGGCGTCCGGCGTGACATCCAGCTCAAAGGCTCCGGCCCCACGCCCTATTCGCGCATGGGTGACGGGCGCGCGTGGCTGGGGCCCGTCCTGCGCGAATACGTGGTGAGCGAGGCAATGCACGCCCTCGGCATTCCCACAACGCGCGCGCTCGCTGCTGTGGCCACCGGCGACCCGGTCTACCGCGAACAAGGGGCACTGCCCGGCGCGGTCCTGACCCGGGTGGCGGCCAGCCACCTGCGTGTCGGCACCTTCCAGATCTTTGCCAATCGCGGCCACATGGAAGAGCTGCGCACCCTCACCGACTACGCCATCACGCGCCACTGGCCCGAGGCGGACGGCCCCATGGGCTTGCTTGCAGCCGTCTGCGCTGCACAGGCCGAGCTGGTCACCGCATGGATGTCCGTCGGCTTTATCCACGGTGTGATGAACACCGACAACTGCACCATCTCGGGCGAGACCATCGACTATGGGCCCTGCGCCTTTCTGGATGCCTATGCCGAGGGGCGGGTGTTCTCCTCCATCGACCAGATGGGGCGCTATGCCTATGGCAACCAGCCGCGCATTGCCGTGTGGAACATGGCGCAACTGGCCACCGCACTGATCCAGCTGTTTGACGACAAGGAACAGGCCGTCGAACAGGCGACCGAGATCGTGCACGCCATGCCCGGACAATTGCAGGCCGCATGGCTGCGCCGCTTTGGGGCCAAGGTTGGGCTGGCGAATGCCACGGAAGAAGACCAGCCATTGATCGAGGACCTGCTTGCGCTGATGCAGGCGCAAGGCGCTGATTTCACCAACACTTTCGCCGCCCTCGGCACCGACAGCGCGCGCGATCAGTTCACCGACCGTGACGCCTTTGATCAATGGGCGACCCGCTGGCAGGCGCGCGCGCCGGATGCCGCCCTGATGGCCAAAACCAACCCGCAACTGATCCCGCGCAACCACCGGATCGAGGCGATGATCGAGGCGGCCGTGGCAGGCGACATGGCCCCGTTCGAACGGCTGATGACCGGCTTGTCAAAACCCTATGTCAAAACAGACCCCGACCTGCACCGCCCCCCCACAAAGCAGGAAATCGTGCCCGCCACCTTCTGCGGCACCTGACCTTCATTGTTCCGAAAAATATGCAAATCCCGCACCCGCCACCCCTAGCGGCGGTTGATCAGTACAAGGCCCGCAGCCACCAGTCCTAGCGCCAGCCAGATGCTCAGACCCACCTGCTCGCCCAGAATCAGCCAGCCCAGCAGCACCGAAAACACCGGTGAGAGAAAGCTGAACGAGGCGACGCCCGAGGCCGGATAGATCTTGAGCAGCCAGAACCAGAACAGGAATCCGAAACTGGCAATGGCAAGGATCTGATAGATCAGGCCCGCCACATGGAGGGGCTGCAAATCGCGGATCAGGTCGCCAAAGAACAGTGCGGCGATCAGCAGCAGCGGTGCCGAAACCAGCAGTTGCCAAAAGAGTTGCTGGGCCGCGGGCACCGCGCTCAGCGATGTTGTGCGCACGCTCAGCGCAATCCCGCCCCAGCACATACCCGCCCCAAGGGCCAGCAGATCACCCAGCAAACTGCCCTGCCCCGCACTGCGATCGGCCAGCGCCAGAACCACGCCGCCCATCGCCAGTGCCATGCCAAGCATGCGCAACGCCGTCAGCCGCTCGCCCGGCAGCAGCACGTGGCTCGCCAGCGCCAGCCAGATCGGCATCGCATAAAACAGGATCGAGGCGCGCGACACGGTTGTGAGGTCCAGTGCATTGAAAAGCAGAATGAATTCAAGGGCAAAGAGGCTGCCCGCCAACACGCCCCCCGGCACGCTGGCACGCGGCAGACGCAGCGAAATGCCCCGCGCCTTCATCCAGATCGCCAAAACAACAAGCGCCCCGGCCGAGCGCAACGCGGCCATGAACACAGGCTGAAACCCACCGTTTGAGACTTTGATCACCACCTGGTTGAGCGCCAGATTGACCGCAAAGGCGGTCAGTGCCACGGCGCCGGTCAGATCGATATGGGTCCTGCGAGTCATCGGCGCACTTGGGCCGTGCCTATGGGCGATGTCAATTCCCGCCAAACATTCCCCGCTGCACGCCACACGTTTCGTGCAAAGGTTAACATGTATCGATTCGACAGACAGATAATCAGGGGGGACCTTATGAGTTTGATGAAAACACTGGCCAAAGTGGCCATCGGCGTGGCCGTGGCCAAAGGCGCGAGTTCGATGATGAAAAACCGTGGCGGCGCGCAGGCCGCCGGGGCCGGAGGTGGTCTTGGCGGGCTCTTGGGCGGCCTTGCAGGCGGCGGCGCACAAGGTGGCGCGGGCGGTTTGCAGGATATGCTGGGCGGGCTGTCGGGCGGCGCTCAGGGCGGTGCCGGTGGCCTGCAGGACATGCTGGGTGGCCTCATGGGTGGCGCACAGGGCGGTGCCGGTGGTCTTGGTGGTCTGCTTGAAAACCTCGGCGGCGGTGGCAAGGGCGGCGGTCTGCAGGACATGCTGGGTGGTCTTGCCGGCGGCGCCGGTGCCGGTGGCCTTTTGGGCGCGCTAGGTGGGGCCATGGGCAATCGACCCGCCAGCAACAATGCAAGCTTTGGCGAGGTGCTGAACTCGTCCTTTGACCAGACCCCGCAGGAGGCCATTGAACCCACCGCCGATCAGGAGGCTGCGGCCGCACTGATGCTGCGTGCCATGATCCAGGCGGCCAAGTCCGACGGCAAGTTGGACGAGGGCGAACAGGAAAAACTCATGGGCCAGCTGGGCGGCGACGTTGACGCCGAAGAGGCGGCCTTTGTACGCGGAGAAATGCAGCGCCCTGTGGATGTGAACGCATTGGTGGCAGAGGTGCCGCGCGGCCTCGGCCCGCAAGTCTATGCGATGTCGCTGTTGGCCATTGATCTCGATTCCCAGGCCGAGGCGCAATACCTGCACTCCCTCGCCCAAGGGTTGGGCATGGATGCAGACACGGTGAACAACGTGCACGCCCAGCTTGGGGTGCCGTCGCTTTACACCTGAGGGCAAGGCGTTGCAGAAATGGATGCAACGCCCGTACCAATGCGTCCGGGCGCGCCGAACAGGCGCGTCCACGCTGCCCGAGAAAGCCAGACCCAGATGAAGAAATTCGCAGAGATCACCGACGACGATCACCTGTCCGAAGCGGTGGAACACGCCCAATCCCTCGCCGCGCGGCTGCCAAAAGCGCTGGACAAGAACAAGCTCTACAAGGCCGCCATCGACCATGTCGCACAGCTTGAGATCAACGACACGGACCTGCCCGAAGGCTCATTTGGCTACATCCCGATCGATCTGGACGATTTTCTGAATGCCATCCTCGAACTGGAGAGCATTCTGAGCGCAGACGTGGACTATCAGCACAGCGAATTGCGCCACAGGCCCTGTTCCTTCCTCGAAGTCGGCTGTGGCACCGGGCGCAATGTGCACCTGCTGGGCCGGACAGACCGCTTTACCTTTGACTGCATTCACGGGTTTGATCTGTCCGCGCAGATGATCGAAACCGGACGGCAGCGCTATGGTCTGGGCAAGGATATCTTTGTCCAGGACTGTCTCGACTTTGACTACGGCGGCTATGACATCGTGTTTTTCTACTGTCCAATGTCGGACAACGCCATTGAACGGCAATTCGAAGAACGCCTGATCGATACCATGAAATCCGGCGCGTTCATCGTGGCCTTTGGCGACGAGATGCTGGACGACAGCCGCAAACTCATTCCGAAGGGCGACAACAGGCGCATCTACAAAAAGATGTAAGGTGCGCCGGTCAGCCCTGCGACCCCTTGGCCTTGGGTTTGCGCCGCCGCCGGTTGCCAGGCTTTGCCGCACCTGGCGCACCACCGGGACGGCCGCCACCGCCGCCGCCACCACGACCCCCACGACCCCTGCCCCGACCACCGCCGCCGGGCTTTTTGGCCGTTGGATCCTCGACCGGCTCCCAAGGGCGACCGGAGGCGACAGGGATCGCCGTCTTCAGCACCTTCTGGATGTCTTTCAGCTGATCCATCTCGTCCGGCGCACAAAACGCAATTGCCGCTCCGTCCTTGCCCGCGCGCGCGGTGCGACCGATGCGATGCACATAGGCCTCGGGCACGTTGGGCAGATCAAAATTGTAGACGTGTTTGACATCCGGAATATCCAGACCCCGGGCCGCCACGTCCGTGGCCACCATCACCTTGACTTCGCTTGCCTTGAAGGCGGCCAACGCGCGATCCCGCTGGCCCTGCCGCTTGTCACCGTGAATGGCCACAACGCCAAAGCCCTTCTTTTCGAGCGCGCGGGCCAGACGGTCCGCCCCGTGCTTGGTGCGGGTAAAGACCAGAGCGCGCTCGTCCTTATGCTCGGACATCAACTCGACCAGCAGCGCGGTCTTTTCGGCCTTGGCGATAAAGTGGATGGCCTGGGTCACCTTGTCGGCGGCCTTGCCGGGGGGTGAGACTTCGATCCGGATCGGGTTGCGCAGGTAACTGCCTGCGATCTCTGCCATCTGCTTGGGCATGGTGGCCGAAAACAACATGGTCTGGCGATCCTCACCCATCATCGACGCGATCTTGCGCAGATCGTGGACAAAGCCGAGGTCGAGCATCTGATCCGCCTCATCCAGCACCAGAAACCCGGTCTGATCCAGCCGCACCGCGCGGCGATCACACAGATCAAGCAGGCGACCGGGGGTCGCGACCAGAATATCGACACCCTTGGACAGGCGCTGGATCTGCGGGTTGATCGACACACCGCCGACCACGATCTGCACTTTCATATCCGTCAGATCACGCAACACATGGGCGATCTGCCCGGCAAGCTCGCGGGTCGGGGCCAGGATCAGACCGCGCGCGGTCTTGGGGGCGGCGCGCCCGCCCTCTTCCATCAGCCGCGCGATCAGCGGGATGCCAAAGGCGGCCGTCTTGCCGGTGCCGGTCTGGGCAAGGCCCATCACGTCGCGCCCGTTCATCGCATGCGGGATAGCCTGGGCCTGAATCGGGGTTGGGTCCGTCAGACCCATCTGTGCCACGCGGGCGCCAAGGGCGGCGGGCAGGTTCATCATGTCAAAATCACTCATGGCCCCCAGTGGACCCATACCCCGTTGGCGTCAACCGCAATTGAGCCAAGCGAATTGTGCAAGCGGCAAACACCCGCTAAACCAGCGGATATGAGTGCAAAACGACCCTCCATCACCGCCCGCAGCGAAGCCATGGGCCTGCGCATGACCCAGCCCCGCCGGATCATTGCCGAAGTGCTGCAGGCCTCGGACGACCACCCGGACGTCGAAGAGCTGTACAATCGCGCCAGTGCCGTGGATTCCGGCATCTCGATCGCCACTGTCTATCGCACTGTCAAACTGTTCGAAGAGGCCGGGATTCTCGACAAGCTGGAATTCGGGGATGGACGCGCGCGCTACGAAGATGCAGAGCGTGAACATCACGACCACCTGATCGACATGAACTCGGGCGAAGTGATCGAATTCATGGATGAAGAGATCGAGGCCCTGCAGGAAAAGATCGCCCAGAAACTGGGCTATGAGTTGCGCGGCCATCGTCTCGAACTCTATGGCGTGCCGAAAAAGCGCTGAGTGCGCACCGCAAAGGAAATTATGTGACTGACCGAGACCGCCCCCTGTTGGCCGTATTGATCGATGCCGACAACGTGCCTGCCAAATTCGCCGATGCCATCCTGCGCGAGGTCACGGCGATTGGCGAACCGGCCCTGCGCCGGGTCTATGGCGACTGGACCTCCGGGCGGCTGAATGCGTGGTCGGCGCGGATTCTGGAACTGGGCCTAGTCGCCCATCAGGACACCTCGAACACCACCGGCAAGAACGCCAGCGACATCGGCCTTGTGATCGACGCGATGGATATCCTGCATGGGGGGCGCTTTGACGGCTTTGTCATTGTCTCCTCCGACAGCGATTTCACCGCCCTTGCCAACCGCCTGCGCGAGGATGGGCTGACCGTGATCGGCATCGGCGAATCCAAAGCGCCCGAGGCGCTGCGCAATGTCTGCAACCGCTTTATCCTGATCGAGAACCTGCTGGACGAACCCGAACAGGCCTCCAGCCGCGCTGCCCCCAAATCCGCCCTGCCCCTGATCGAAGGGGCGATGGACAAGATCCAGCAGGATGATGACTGGTACGCGCTCGGGCAGATCGGACAGGCGATCCAGAACGCCCACCCCGATTTCGACACGCGGACATATGGGCATCGCAAGCTGTCGGCGTTGGTCGAGTCGCTCAAAGGTGTCGAAACCCGCAAACAGGGCAATCAGTTGATGATGCGGCTGAAACGGTAGCCCATGATCAATGACAATCTGCGCGCAGCGGGCGTGATGGTGCTGGCCATGCTGGCCTTTGCCATCGAGGACGCACTGATCAAGGTGCTCGCCGCCTCTATGCCGGTCGGGCAAATCATCGGGGTGCTGGGCCTTGGCGGCTTCATCGTCTTTGCCGGTATCTGTCGCGCACAAGGGGTTGCGCTCTGTGGGCGCGCATTTCTCCACCCCGCCGTTCTGTTGCGCAACCTTGCTGAGTTGAGCGGTGCTGTCGGCTTTGTCACCGCCCTTGCGCTTATCCCCCTGTCCACCGCATCGGCCATCCTGCAGGCCGCACCTTTGCTGGTGACCCTCGGGGCCGCTCTTTTTCTGGCCGAACCTGTCGGGTGGCGGCGTTGGGGTGCGATCATCGTGGGCTTTGGCGGTGTGCTGATGATCATCCGGCCCGGAACCGAAGGGTTCAACTGGCTGTCGATCTATGCGGTTGTGGGGGTGCTGGGCCTTGCTGCACGCGATCTGGCGACACGGCGCGTGCCCGCCGCGATCAGTTCGATGCAGCTGAGCATGCTGGCCTTTGCCTCGCTCGTGCCTGCTGCTGCCATCCTGATCGTCGTCAGCGGCGATCGGGTGGTGGCGCCGTCACCGCGCGACTGGGGCATTCTGACGATCTGTGTGCTGATCGGGGCCGTCGCCTATTTCGCGATTACCTTTGCCACCCGCATCGGCCAGATCAGCTATGTCACGCCGTTCCGCTATTCGCGCATGATCTTTGCGCTGATCATCGCGCTGGTCTTCTTCGGCGAAAACCCCGATGCGCTGACCCTGACGGGGGCTGCGATCATCATTGCCTCGGGGCTTTACACCCTTTGGCGCGAGCGAGTCGTAAAATCCACCGCATCGCCCTGAGCCCCCTTTTGTTAGCGCCCCCATCGCTGTAAACGCTACGTAAACCAAAACGCCAACCTTTCCGGAGACGTCACCCATGAGCACCATCATCGACATCTATGCCCGCGAAATCCTCGACAGCCGGGGCAACCCCACGGTCGAAGTGGACGTGACCCTCGAAGACGGCACCATGGGCCGCGCCGCTGTGCCCTCGGGCGCTTCGACCGGCGCGCATGAAGCGGTCGAGCGCCGCGATGGCGACAAGGCCCGCTACATGGGCAAAGGCGTGCTTGAGGCGGTCGCTGCCGTGAACGGAGAGATCGCCGAAGCGCTCGTCGGGATCGACGCCACCGAGCAAGTGGAAATTGATTCCGTTATGATAGAACTCGACGGCACCCCGAACAAAGCACGCCTTGGTGCCAATGCCATTCTCGGCGTGTCGCTGGCCGTGGCGAAGGCGGCGGCGGACTACACCCAACAGCCGCTTTTCCGTTATGTCGGAGGCACGTCCGCTCGCGTCCTGCCGGTGCCGATGATGAACATCATCAATGGCGGCGAACATGCCGACAACCCCATCGACATTCAGGAATTCATGATCATGCCTGTGGCTGCGGACAATATCCGCGAGGCTGTGCGCATGGGCTCCGAAGTGTTCCACACCCTGAAAAAAGAGCTGACCGCCGCAGGTCTGGCGACGGGTATCGGCGATGAGGGCGGCTTTGCCCCAGCCATAAACTCCACCCGTGACGCACTTGATTTCATTATGAAATCCATTGAAAAGGCGGGCTACACTCCGGGCGAGGAAATCTATCTCGCGCTCGATTGTGCGGCGACGGAATATTACAAGGACGGCAAATACGTGCTGGCGGGTGAAGGCAAAACGCTGAGCTCCGAAGAAAACGTGGCCTACCTTGCGGCATTGGTCGACGACTATCCCATCATCTCGATCGAGGACGGCATGGGCGAAGATGACTGGGACGGATGGAAGGCCCTCACCGACGCCATCGGCGACAAGGTGCAACTGGTCGGTGACGATCTGTTTGTGACCAACCCTGAACGACTGGCCACGGGTATCGAACGCGGCTCTGCCAACTCAATGCTGGTGAAAGTCAATCAGATCGGGACGTTGACGGAGACTCTTAAAGCGGTCGATATGGCCCACCGCGCGCGGTTTACCAACGTGATGAGCCACCGTTCGGGCGAGACCGAAGATGCCACCATCGCCGATCTGGCTGTCGCCACCAATTGCGGGCAGATCAAGACCGGCTCCCTGTCCCGCTCGGACCGGTTGGCCAAGTACAACCAATTGATCCGCATCGAGGAAATGCTGGGCGAAAGCGCGCAATATGCAGGGCGCTCGATTCTGAAATGATGTGGGTTGCGACACTGGCGTTGGGTCTGGCCGGTCTGGCCGGACCCGTGTGGGCGCAAACCGGGCCTGAAACCTGTGCCCGCATGAAGGTCGAGGATCGCCTCGGACCGCTCAGTGAAGCGCAATGCCAGTGCAATTATTCCGTTGCAGATCAGGTGCTTGACGCGGATATCCGCGCGCTGCTTTTTGATGCGTGGTATAACGGCAATGACAACATGGCCAAGGTCGAACAACTGAAACCTCGCCATCGTGTGCGCCGCGAAATGCTGGAACTGCGCAAGGCCATTCAGAAGCACTGTTCATGACACTCACTCTGCGCCCGGCAACCCCCGCTGACGGCGATGACATCGCCCGTCTGTGCTGGGCTTATCGCGACCTGCTTGTTGAACGCTCGGCCGATATGCCGCCCATTGTCGAGACCTATTACAGCAAGGAAAGCTATGCCGTGCTGATCGCCGACCTGCCCCGCATCCATGCGCGGCCCAAGGGCGATATTGTGCTGGCCACGATCAACGACGCGGTCGTGGGCTGTGCTATGTATTACCCCCTCGCCATTCCCGGCGTGACAGAGATCAAACGTGTCTTTGTCGACCCTGCGGCCCGTGGCACCGGGGCGGGACGTGCTCTGATCGAGGATTGCATGACCCGCGCGCGGGCGGATGGCTACAATCGCATGGTGCTCGACACCATGATCCACCTGACTGAGGCGATTGGTCTGTATGAACGCCTTGGCTTTCAACCTTGCCCGCCGTTTTACGAGCCCGAAGTCCAGTTCGAACCGTACCTGCGGTTCTTTGATCACCCGCTTTGAAATCTGTCCGAGGTGAAGGGTGCGGTCAATGCAGCCTGCGCATTGCTGAGCGGGCGGTCGAGCACCTGCGGAGCCAACACTTCGGCCGTGATCGCCGCCAATGTGATGCCCGAGTGCATGACGGCCACGAATAGCCCCTCGGGCCCGCACGCCCCGATCACGGGAAGGCCGTCTCGTGGCACCGGGCGTTCGGCCAGCATGACCTGTTCCCAAGTGAGCCGATGTCCCGGCACCAACGCCTGCACACGCTCCAAGGCAGCGTCCGCCAGCAGGTCAGGCCGGTCACTGATCTCACTGGCATCGTCGCTTTGATGATTGGGCGCGGTTGGTGCCCAGATGTGGCCCTGGGCCTCCTGTCGCAGCTCTTGCCCCGGTGCGACGAGGATGTGGCGCATCACCTGCCGCACGGGGGCCGTGCGCAGCATCAACCCCGGACGGCGCAACATGGGTAGATCAACACCAACCGGGCTCAGCAGGTCCGGACTGCCGATCCCGGCGGCGACAATCACCCGGTCTGCGGGCACATGACCCTGCGCCGTTTCGATCCCCGTGATCCTGTCGCCCCTGTGGGTCAGGCCCAGCACCCGGACACCGGACACACGGCGCACGCCCCGCAACATTGAAGCCACTGTGTCAGCAGGCGCTGCCACCCCCTCCTGCGCAAAGTGCAGGGCGCACGGTGGGGCGGCAATGTCGGGTTCCAGCGCGGCCCACCTGTCCGGTGTGACCTCCTCCACCGCATATCCCAGCGCGCACAACTGATCGCGTTGCGCATCAAACGCAGCGCCCGTCTCTTCCCAGCACAGACAGCCTGCCCACGTCACATGCCCGCCCAGACGGCGCCAGGCGGCCAGCCCTTCGGCGCGCAGGGCAAAGTGCTCGGGGGTGAGAAAAAAGCTGGCATTGACCCAGCCGAACGAGGCGGGTGTGGCACCCGGGGCCCCCTCGAACAGGGTCACGTCTGCGCCTGCTGTGCACAGGGATCGGGCAAGGGCAGCACCGATGATGCCGCCGCCAACGATCACGATTTTCATCTGCTTGCTCTGCATATCAACCCACCCTAGCCTGCGGGCATGACCGCACAAGAGATCATTGACCACCTGCGCCTGTCGCCCCATCCCGAGGGCGGCCATTATCGCCAGACCTGGGTCGCGGAAAACGAAGGGCGCCCCAGCGGCACCTGTATCTATTTCCTGCTGGCGCGGGGCGAGACCAGCCAGTGGCACCGCGTCGATGCCACCGAAATCTGGCTGTATCACGCGGGCGATCCGCTGATCCTGTCGCTGAGCCCGGATGAGGCAGGCCCGGCGGTTGATCATTTGCTGACCCCGGATCTGAGCGCCGGTGCGCCCCAGATCATCGTACCGGAACAGCACTGGCAGGCGGCGCGCAGCACGGGTGATTACACGCTGGTCAGTTGCACCGTCTCGCCCGGGTTCCAGTTCGAAGGGTTCACACTGGCCCCGCCAGGGTTCGACATCCCGCGCTAGGTCGGCTCAGATCAGGGAGCGCACAGAGTCAGGAACGCTGACCGTGCCACCACCAACTGCCGCCCGCACGCCCGTCGTGCCGGGACAAGAGGTGGGCAGACCGCGGGCGACGCGCACAGCGAGATAGGCAAAGGCTTGCGCCTCAAGCATATCCCCATCCAGCCCCACATCCTCGACCGGCATCACGGGGCAATCGAGAGAGACCTCAAGCATCTTCATCAGCACCGGATTGCGCCGCCCGCCCCCGGTCACCAGCACGCGGGTTGGCGGGCTTGGGCAATGCTGCATTGCCTCGGCCACACCAGTCGCGCACATGGCCGTCAGGGTGGCGGCGGCATCCGCATCACTCAACTCGTTGACCAGCCCCACCATCTCGGCAAAATCGTTGCGATCCAGTGACTTGGGCGGCATGCGGGCAAAGAAGGGCTCGGCAAGGAACAGCTCCAATGCGCCGGTTTCAACCGTGCCCTGTTTGGCCAATGCGCCGTCCTTGTCATAGGGTTGGCCAAGGCGTTTGAGCATTAGATCGTTGAGCGGTGCGTTGGCCGGGCCGGTATCAAAAGCAAGCAGCGCGCCGTGCGCTTCGGGCGCGTCATGGGTCGGGTCGACCCAGGTGATGTTGCCGACGCCGCCAAGGTTCAAAAAGGCGATCGGCCCGGTCGCCTTGATCCATTTGGCGCAGGCAAAGTGAAAGAACGGTGCCAGCGGCGCGCCCTCACCACCCAGTTCCACATCGGCCGAACGGAAATCCCACACCACGGGCACCCCAAGGGCATCGGCCAGTGCGGCCCCGTCCCCCAGTTGCAGCGTGCCACGGCTGCGCGGCGCATGGGCGACGGTCTGGCCGTGAAAGCCCACCAGATCGATGCCCTCAAATTGTGACAAGAGCGCCTGATGCGCGGCCATCACGACGTCGGTCGCCGGTGCGAGCGTCGGCCCCGCCCATTGGTTCAGAGCAGCGCGCAAGGTGTTCTGTTCGGGCGACGAATAACTGCGATACTCAAACGGCCCAAAACCCGTGATATTCACCCCATCCGTCTCAAGCACGGCGGCGTCCACCCCATCCAGCGACGTGCCCGACATGGCCCCAAGGGCACGGATCACCACCCCTTTCTGCCTGAGCTTATCCAATGTCTTTTCCTTTGCGCTGCTGCGGCCTATAGACGGCCAAAGCCCGGTCTTGTGTCAGACTGCGGCAGCACTGCGCCAAGGACAAGCCATGACCTATTCGCCCCGATCCGATTTCCTGCACGTGATGCAATCGCGCGGATTTCTGGCCGATTGCACCGATCTGCAAGGACTGGACGAGACGCTGCTGAAGGGGCCTCAATCGGCCTATATCGGGTTCGATGCGACGGCCAAATCGCTGCATGTGGGCTCGCTCATCCAGATCATGATGCTGCGCTGGTTTCAAAAGACGGGCCACAATCCGATCACGTTGATGGGTGGGGGCACAACCAAGGTCGGCGATCCATCCTTCCGGGCTGACGAACGCCCTTTGCTGGATGCGGCGGCGATTGACGCCAATATCGCGGGCATCAAGCAGGTGTTTTCGGCCTATCTCGACTATGGATCGGGCGCGCAGATGCTCAACAATGCCGAATGGCTGGATGATCTGAATTACCTCGATTTCCTGCGTGACATTGGGCGGCATTTCTCGATCAACCGGATGCTGAGCTTTGAAAGTGTGAAGTCCCGGCTGGATCGCGAACAGTCGCTGTCTTTCCTCGAATTCAACTACATGATCCTGCAAGCCTATGATTTCATGGAGCTTCATCGCCGCTATGGCTGCATCCTGCAGATGGGCGGCAGCGATCAGTGGGGCAATATTGTCAACGGCATCGACCTCACCCGCCGGGTGATCGAGGGCGAGGTTTATGGCCTCACCTCGCCGCTGCTGACCACGTCTGATGGCAAGAAGATGGGCAAATCCCAATCAGGTGCCGTCTGGCTGAACCCCGAGATGCTCTCCCCTTACGAGTTCTGGCAGTTCTGGCGCAACACGACCGATGCGGATGTGGGCCGGTTCCTGAAGCTTTATACCGAGTTGCCGCTCGAAGAATGCGACCGACTGGGCGCACTTGAAGGGTCCGAGATCAACGAAGCCAAGGTGCGTCTGGCGACGGAAATCACCACGCTGCTGCACGGGGCCGAGGCGGCCCGCGCTGCCGCAGACACCGCGCGCGACGTGTTCGAAAAGGGCGGTGTGGGGGACGACCTGCCGACGCTCATCCTGAGCGCGAATGACATCGGCGACGGCATCTCGATCGTACAACTGATCGTGAAATCCGGACTTGCCGGATCGGGCAAAGAGGCCAAGCGCCTGATCGCCGAAGGTGGCGCGCGGCTTAACGATCAACCGCTCGACAATGCCGGGCTGATGATCGACGCAGGCGCCCTCGCCTCTCCCATCAAGCTCTCGGCCGGTAAAAAGCGCCACGCGCTGGTCCAACTGGACTAAAGCTTTGTCTCGGAGCCGGCCTCGCTTGAGCTTCAAGGGACGGGGACGCATGGCTTTGCCAAGATCAATCGCCGAGGGGCCCCTTCAGGGGATACGGCTATTGGTCTTGGGAAAGACGGGCGGCTCTGTCACGCAAAAGATCAATCGAGGCAGGGTTCGGGACATATCTTTGTCTTGGTGAGGCCGAAGCGTTTCCCAAATCAAAAAATGGAATGCGCCTGAAAGGCGCGCCTTTGGATTACATGCGGTCCAGCACCGCGCAGGCGGCCCGCAGGCCCGGATCCTCTCCACCGCGCCCTAGCAAATCCATCGTGCGCTCCATCGCGGCGGCCTGGGTGGATGGGTCGGCGAGCAGCCCTTCCATCGCGGCCAACACGTTCTCTGCCTTGAAGTCAAACCCGATCAGTTCGGGTACGACGCGGCTGTCGGTGACAAGGTTCACAAGGCAAGTGGTGTCGGTGATCAGCATGCGCGGGATGATCACGCGGCTGAGCCAGTTGAGATCAAAGGCGCTGACCATCGGCGTGCCCGCCGCCGCCAGTTCCAGCGCCACGGTGCCCGAGGTGGCAAGGGCCACGTCTGCGGCGGCAAAGGCGGCGCGCTTTTCGACCTGAGCCGCCTCTGCCTCCATGCCGCGGATGTCGATGATGTCCGCCTTCACCGGCCAGCTTTTGACCAGATCATGCACGGCCTCGGCCACGGCCGGGGCTGCGGGCACGATCATCCGCATGTCGGGGTGCGTCGCGGCCAGCTTGCCCAGCACCTCACCAAAGACCGGACCCATCCGCGCGATCTCGCCCCGCCGCGAACCAGGCAGGACAAGAACCAGCGGATCAGCATCGTTCAATCCATGGGCAGTCCGAAAGGCCGCCTGCTCATCCGGCGTGGCCCGTGGCGCGTTTGCCGCCGGGTGGCCGACAAAGTCACACTCCATCCCCTCGGCCTCCATGTAAGGCGGCTCGAACGGGAACAGCGCCAGCACATGGTCGATCATCGCAGCCATTTTCCTGGCCCGTTTGGGTCGCCACGCCCAGACCGTCGGGGCGACGTAATGCACAGTGCGGATGTCTGAGCCTGCCTTGACCAGCTTGGCCACGCGCAGGCAAAAATCCGGGCTGTCGATTGTGATCAGCACATCCGGTTTCATGTCGATCACGGCTTGCGCGGTTTCGGCGATGCGACGCTTGAGGTGGAAATACTTTGGCAGGACCTCGGCGATGCCCATCAGGCTCAGCTCGGACATGTCAAAGCGGCTGGTGAGGCCATGAGCCGCCATCAATGGGCCACCGATGCCCGCGAATTGCACGTCCGTGGCCAGCTCTTTCAAACCCTTCATGAGCGCCCCACCAAGGGCGTCGCCCGACGGCTCACCCGCCACCAGAAAGACCTTTAGCGCACCCACAGAAACATCCCCATCGCGTCGAGTATCCGCACAACTTGCGGCTGATCCAGCACCATCACACCACCTCCCGCGATCACGATCCCATCCAGGCCCGCCTCCGCCGCACGCATCGCAGTTGAGGGGCCGATGGTGGGCAGATCGACCCGCATGTCCTGCCCCGGTTTGGGGCCTTTGAAGAGATAGCCACCTTTCGCGCGGGTGCGCTGTTCTGCCACCGGGCCAGAAAGCCAATCCGCCGCCGCATCCAGCGCGTCCCCCACCATGTCAAAAACAAATTCGACCGGGTCGGACACAGCGCCGGTCCCACTATACGGCTCCGTCAGATCACCCAGCATCGCATCCGTGCCGCGCCCATCCTCGCGCGCAATCACATCCCCGGCGCGCAATATGCAGGCCTGTCCCTGATCCGCTTGCCCTTGGGCGTGCAGCACAGCCTCGGCCTGTGGCAAGCTGGCGATGACGTCCATCGGCGCCATGGCCTTGGTCAACGTACCGGTTGGCGGCAGCAGATCGGGTGCGAGGTCATGGGCACCGCGCACGGCAAACCCGGTTTGTTCAAAGATGCCGAGAACGGCGCGCAGCGCGCTGTCTTCCCCTCCGGACACGGCGCTGGTCAATATCGGGACCAGCGGTTGGGTGTCTGCATCCAGTTGGTCGGGGTCAATCACGGGCCGGTCGATTGCGCCGCAAAAGCAGACCTCGGTGACGCCGTGCGCACCAAGGGTGACCAGAAAACTGCCTAGATGCTCAATGCGAAAGGTGACGTCCACATCCAGATTGTCCGGCGTATTGCCTTTCAAGGCGCAGATCAGCGGCATGTCATCCTGCGCGGCGGCAACGGCGGCAGGCAGCGCCCCCCGGCCCACGATCAGCGCAAGCATCAGCGCGGGGTCAGGAACGACCGGTCGCTGTCGCCCATGACAAATGCCACGATCTCGCGGACATATGCGCTTTCTGTTTCCTTGCCGAGACGTTCGGCGCGGTCGTGAAAGGTGCCTTCGCCCTGTGCCAGCATCTGAAAGGCGGCGCGCAGCGCGGTGATGTCGGCGCGCCCGACGCCGCGACGTTTGAGGCCGACAAGGTTTAACCCGTCCAGCTCGCCGCGTGGCGCCTGCACGAGGCCGTAGGGGATCACGTCATTGGTCACCATGGTCACAGCGCCGATGATCGCGCCGCGCCCAATGCGCACGAATTGGTGGATGCCGGACAGACCGCCGATGATCACGTCATCCTCGAGGATGCAATGCCCGGCCACCGCCGCCGAATTGACCACGATCACCCGGTCGCCGATATGGGCGTCATGGGCAATGTGGCACCCGGCCATGAACAACCCGTCATCGCCGATCCGGGTCACA
The DNA here is from genome assembly GCF_947503045.1 of uncultured Tateyamaria sp. Classification (GTDB taxonomy): domain Bacteria; phylum Pseudomonadota; class Alphaproteobacteria; order Rhodobacterales; family Rhodobacteraceae; genus Tateyamaria. Next base: position 283,760 of record NZ_CANNCF010000004.1, on the reverse strand, counting down.
CCGCCCCCGCCTTCGGTGCCGCAGTTCATGGTGACATGCTCGCGGATGCGGTTGCGTTTGCCGATGACCAGATTGCTGGCCTCGCCCTTGAACTTGAGATCCTGTGGCACTTCGCCGATCACGGCAAAGGAAAAGACGGTGGTCGCTTCGCCGATTTCGGTGCGACCGGTAACCACGACGTGGCTTTTCAACTCCACCTTAGGGCCGATCACCACATGCGGGCCGATCACGCAGAACGGGCCGATGCGCGCCGAGGGGTCGATGCGCGCGCCATCCTCGATCACGGCTGAGGGGTGGATGTTGGGGCCGCTCATGGTTTGGGCAGATCCATCATGGCCGTGAATTCGGCCTCACAGGCCATCTCGCCTTCCACTTCGGCCACGCCTGCGAATTTCCAGACCTTGCCGCCGGGCTTACCGCGCGTGGTTTCAAGTTTGAGCTCGAGCACGTCGCCGGGCACGACCATGCGGCGGAATTTGCATTTGTCGATGGCCATGAAATAGACCAGCATGTTCTTGTCAGCCATATCGAGCGCCGTGCCCACCATGACGGCGGCCGTCTGGGCCATGGCTTCGATGATGGTGACGCCGGGCATGATCGGTTTGCCGGGGAAATGGCCCTGAAAATGCGGTTCGTTCATGGTGACGTTCTTGATGCCCGTCGCCTTTTGATAGCCATCAATATCGACCACCTTGTCCACCAGCAGGAACGGATAGCGATGCGGCAGGATGCGCTGGATCAGCGCAATATCGGCGGTTTTCAGATCACTCGACATTGATGCTCGGCCCTTGTTTCAGAACGAATATGGAATGTGCCTATCAAGGCGGGCGGTTTGTCGCAAGCGTGGGCGCGGGCGGGGCCGTAACATCCTGAAACACTTGGACGGAGGCCGCTCAGGTGCTGCGTCAATCCGCTGCAGGTTCGGTTCCGTCCTGCAGGGCCGCATCGATGCGCGCAATGGCAGCATCGGTGATGTCGATGGCGTTGGCGCTGATGAACACGCTGCGCTGTTCCAGAACCACACCGGCCCCCGCTTCACGCATGATCGCCTCGAGCACGGGTACGGCGGCGGCCAGAAACCGGTCGCGGTTGTTTTCAAGTTGCGCAGAGATCGCGCGGCTTTCGTTTTCCCGTTCGCGGCGGATCGCCTGCACACGCGCATCAAAGGCATCGGCCAACGCGCGGAATTCCTCGGCGGACAGGGTATCGCGCTGCGCAGTCAGCTCGGCTTCTTCGTTTTCCAGTTGTTGTTCGAGGACGCGGTTTTCATCCGCCAGCGCGTCGTTTTGCGCCTCGATCTCGCGCAGCACCCGTTGGCCAAAGGCGCTGCCGCGATACAGCCGATCACTGTCGATGGTCAGGATCGGGCTGCGCACGTCCTGCGCTGTGGCAGGCCCGCTGGTGAACGCAACCGGACCGGCCACCGCCCCCGATAGGGCGATCGCCAAACACAGCCTGCGCAGCCAATCGCCCATCGCTCAGAACGTGGTCGAAATGGTCAGATCAAAGGACTGCTCTCGGTCGAAGTCTTCTTTCTTGATCGCGTTGGAAAAGTTCAGACGCAGCGGACCAATGGCGGTGTCCCAGAAGATCGAGAATCCAATCACGTGGCGGAAGGACCCGCCCTCGCCCACGACATTGCCGCCCGTCAGATCCACATCGTCCAGATCCCAGAGGTTGCCCACATCGTAGAAGACGCCGCCGGTGATCCCAAGCTCTTCGGGCAGACCCAGCGGGAATTCCGCCTCGAAACGGGCTGCGAGATAGAGATTGCCGCCCAGCGGGTCAGAGTCACCCGGCGCACTCAAATCGCGCGGGCCAATGCCTCCAGGCTCAAATCCGCGCAGGATACGTGGGCCAACATTGAACCGATCCACAGTGCGGTTTGTGCCATTTCTCCACGTCAAAAGGCCGCCTTCGAGTGTGGCCCGCAGGGTCACTTCGTTGCTGAACGCCAAGCGCTGACCAATAACCTTTGCGGTCGTCCGGATATATTCGCTATCCCCGCCCAAGCCCGCGAAATCCTGACCAAATTCAAACAGCCATCCGGCATCCGGGTTCAACCCGCCAGTGCGTGAATCGTAGGTGTAGGTATAGCCGAGTGACGTGGTTGACTGTGCTCCGGAATTGATTTCGTTCTGTACGACAGCGCCGTTTTCAGATGGGTCACGCGCCTGCATTTCCACATCTGAATAACTAAATCGAACATTCAGACGCCCACGTTCGCTGACCGGAAAGGTCAGGCTGGGGACAAATTGAAAAGACTCCGCGTCAAAATTCGCAAAGCTGGAATCGCTTTCGCTGTAGCGCAGGTTCAAACCAAAGGCGACGTCGCGCCCGAGAAAGGCGGGTTCGACAAAGCTAATGCCATATTGTTCGCTTTCCTCGGCGGAGGAAAATTCAAAGCCCAGCGTCTGACCGCGTCCCAGAAAGTTGCGCTCGGTAAAGCTGACCACGAGGCCGAAACCGTCGTCAGCCGAGAACGCACCACCAAAGTTCAGCGACCCCGTTGGTTTTTCCTCGACGTCCACATCGACAACAACCTGATCTGGGCGAGATCCTTCGCGCGCATTTACGTTCGAGGTGGCGAAAAAATCGAGCGCACGGATGCGTTCAGCTGAATCGCGGATTTCGCGCGGGTTGAACGGGTCACCTTCTGCGATCCGGAACTGGCGGCGCACAACGCGGTCGAGCGTGGTTGTGTTGCCTTCGATGTCGATGCGTTCGACAAAGACGCGCGGTCCGCGGCTGAGTACCAGTTCGACGTCCAGCGTCAGATCACGGTCATTGCGCACCACGCGAGGCTCTACCCGCAGGAAATCGACGCCATCGCGTTGCCCCTGCCGTTCAAGACGTGTGATTTCCTCGTCCACCAGCGTCGGCGAATAGACAACGCCGGGGCGCGCCTTGACCAGACCCTGATAGAAATCGACGTCGATCTCGGGCAGGTCACTGCTGACCGTGACTTCGCCGAATTTGAATTGCTGGCCTTCCTGTACGTTGAAGACGAGGAAAAAGCCGTCGCGTTCTTCGGTCAGTTCGGCATTGGTGCCCAGCGTGCGGAAATCCACGTAGCCGCGAGAGAAGTAGAAATCGCGCAGCACCTGTTTGTCGAACTCGATCCGGTCCTCGACCAGCGTGTCGGTGCGGATCAGGGTGCGGAACAGGCCCGCCTGTTTGGTCTGCAGCACGCGGCGCAGACGGCGGTCGGAATAGACGCGGTTGCCGACAAAGCTGAGGCGCTCGATCTCGACCACGTCACCTTCGAAAATCTCGAATACCAGATCGACGCGGTTGTCAGAGCGGCGAATGATGCGCGGTGTGACGCGCGCGGCGATCCGGCCCTGACTGCTATAGGCCTCGGCCAGCCCGCTGGCGTCACGATCAACCTGTGCGGGGTTCAGAACGCGACGTTCCTGACTTTGGATGATTTCGGCAAGGGCGGCATCGTCGATCCGGCGGTTTCCTTCAAAGGAGATGCGGTTGATCGTCGGCAATTCGACCACGGTGATACGCAGTGTTGAGCCTTGCGGTTCGACCCGTACGGTCTCGAACAATCCGCTGGTTTGCAGGTTCTGCAAAGCGTCGTTCACCTGCCCTGCGCTGACCGTTTGGCCGGGGGCGATTCCTGCCCGCGTCAGGATCGCGGCGTCGCCGATCCGTGTGTTGCCGTCGATTATGATCCGGTTGAACTGGAAATTCTGCGCCTGAACCGGGCTTGAAAACCCTGTCCAACCCACTGAAACCAGTGTGATAATCAAAACCGCCCTCAGAACCCGTCGAAAGCCGGTTTCAGCCATCAGACGCGCGCCACTCATCCCCAGTCCCATGGTGTTCCCCACGTGTTCAGACATACATTATCAATGGGAGTAACGGCATTGCGGCGCGTTGTCAAAAGCACAAAACCCGCGACGTTGCGCGGGCATGGCTACTACATCTGTAAAAAGGTGTCGAAAACTCAGAGGCTGCCGATCCACGCACCAGCGGCCAGCGCCGTGGCACAGGTGGCAACATAAAGCACGCGATCCCAGTTCAGCATCATGATGAGGCTCAGGCCGCGATATCCGCTTTGAATCGTCTGCATTGGTCCATCCTTTTCCTGAATGGAGATATAGCCCGCGATTGCGGCGCGAAATTGGACCAAATGTGGCAAAATCTGGGCGCAGCGCCGTTAGATGCTCTTTATGGGCAGAAAATGTCGTTTCCGAGGGCAAAAATCATCAGGGACAACACCAGCGCAAGGCCCACGGCCATCAGGATGCGCAAGGCACCGTCACTGGGCGGTTTGCCAGTCACAGCCTCATAGGCGTAAAACACCAGATGACCGCCATCGAGCGCCGGAATCGGAAAGAGGTTGAGCAGACCGACGGCTGTCGACAGGACAGCGATGAACCAGATAAAGCTCTCCAGCCCCTGGCTCGCCATTGTGCCCGACACCTGCGCGATGCCGATGGGCCCGGAGAGGTTGCAGGTGCTGATTGCGCCTGTGACCATATAGCCGAGCCCCGAAATCGAGCCCGAAATGATCCGCCAGGTCTGCGCGACACCTCCCGTGATGGCCTCGCCCACGCCGGGGGCTTGCGTTGCGGGTTCAAATGCGTTGCCGCTGGCAATCCCGATGCGCCACTGGGTGGCAAAGCCGCCCTCGGGCTGGGGTTCGTCCACGCGTTTTGGGGTCAGCACCTTTTCGCTGACTGTCCCGTTACGCCAGACGGTGAGGTTCAGGCTGCGCCCGTCCGAGCCTTCCACGGCCTCCTTGATTTGCCCGAAGGCAAAGATCGGTGCGCCGTCAACTGCCGTGATCACGTCGCCGCGTTCCAGATCGGCGGCAACGGCCGCACTTTGCGGGCTGACGCCGCTGACCAGTGGAGGGCGCAAGTAGGGGCCGGTGACCACGCGTTCGGCCCCGTCCCGCTCGACCGTGTAGGCCAGCTGCGGTTTCTGGGGCAGTTCGTTCATGAAATCGCCGTAAGCGGCGTCGTTGATGCTGGGCACGGTCTGCCCTTCGATGGCGAGGACCACGTCCCCCGATTGCAATTCCTGCACTTCGGCAGGCAGCGGGCGCAATTCACCCACCGTGAGGGGGTCACGGATCACGCCATTGGAATAGCCCACAAGAGCAAAGACCATGATCGACAGCGCGAAATTGAATACAGGGCCTGCAGCAACGGTCGCCGCGCGCGCCCAGAGCGGGGCGCCATGCATGGTGCGGCGCAGGGCGGCGGGGTCGTCGGCGACCTCTTGCATCGCCTCTTCGTCCTTGCCGGAGGCCGCGTTGGCGTCGCCTGCAAACTTGACGTAACCGCCAAAGGGCAGTGCGGCGATCTGCCAGCGGGTTCCGCGCTTGTCCATACGGCTCCACAAGATGGGCCCAAAGCCAATCGAGAACACATCCGCCTGAATGCCCGACCAGCGCCCGACGATGTAATGCCCGTATTCATGGATCGCGACGATCACGCTGAGGGCAACCACGAAAAAGAAAATGGTCCATGCCGTGCCGCCAAAGGCGGAGATAAAGGCCGAAATATCCAAAGTTTTATCCTGTTTTTTGCTCGATGACGCGCGCTGCGGCTTGTCTCGCCATGTGGTCCGCTTGCATCACGTTATCAAGGGTCATTTGGGCATCAATATGGCTGGGGTCCAGCGAATTGAGCACATGATCCACCACTTCGGCCATCTGGGGAAAGCGCAAATGGCCGTCGATAAAGCCACTGAGGGCCGTTTCCTTGGCCGCGTTGAAGACGGCACCCGCCAGCCCGCCGCGTTCCATCACTTCGCGCGCAAGGCGCAAGGCGGGCCAGCGCACCTCGTCCGGGGGACGGAAGGTGAGCGCGCCGATGGCCGCGAGATCAAGCCGTTCGACCGGCAGGGCGCGCCGTTTGGGCCAGTGCAGCGCATAGCCGATGGCGTGGCGCATATCGGGTGGCCCAACATGGGCCATCAGCGCGCCATCCTTGAAACCGACCATCGCGTGAATCATGGATTCCGGGTGCACCAGCACCTCGATCTGTTTCGGTGAAACGCCAAAATACTCACGTGTTTCAATGAGTTCCAAGGCTTTGTTGAACATGGAGGCCGAGTCGATCGTGATCCGTTGACCCATGTCCCAGTTGGGATGGCAGGAGGCCTGATCCAGCGTCGCATGGGCCAGATCCTCAAGCGGCCAGTCGCGGAAGGCCCCGCCGCTTGCGGTGATGATGATCCGCTCGACCGCATCCATGTCCTCGCCCACCAGCGCCTGAAACACAGCGGAATGCTCGCTGTCCACGGGCAATAGCCGCGCCCCATGTTGCTTTGCGGTGCCAAGGATCAGCGCGCCTGCGCAGACCAGCGATTCCTTGTTGGCGAGCGCCAGTGTCGCGCCCTGTTCCAGCGCGCAGATGCCCGGTTGCAGACCTGCCGCACCAACGATGGCCGACATCACCCAATCGGCGGGACGCTGCGCGGCCTCGATCAATGCGCCCTGCCCGGCTGCGGCGTCGACGCCGCTGCCTGCAAGGGCCACGCGCAACTCCTCCAGCCGGTCCTCTTCTGCGGTGACGGCCACATTAGCCTTGAGGCGGATCGCATCGGCGGCCAGCTGCGCGATGTTGCTGGCCCCGGTCAGCGCCACCACGTCATAGGCATCCGGATCGCGCGCAATCAGATCAATGGTGTTCTGCCCGATAGACCCCGTCGCCCCGAAAATCGACACCCGCCTCATAGGGCAAGCCACGGAAAGCCGAACAGGAATTCGATCATCAGGAACGCGACCGACGCGCCCAGCATCCCGTCAAAACGGTCGAGCACGCCGCCATGGCCCGGGATCAGGTGCGAGGAATCCTTCACACCCATTTTGCGCTTGATCGCGCTTTCGGCGATGTCGCCCATCTGGCTGGAAAAGGACAGCACGATCGAGGCGAGCATCACGGCGCCCCAAACCCCTGAATTGATGGCGAAAATCGCACCTACAATGGCCGCGCCGATCCAACCTGCGGCGGTGCCGGACCACGTCTTTTTCGGGCTGACCTTGGGCCAGAACTTGGGCCCGCCCAGCATGCGCCCTGCGAAATAACCCGCCACATCCGTGACCACCACGATCAGCACTAGCCACACCAGCCACGCAAATCCCAGATCATCGCGCACATGCATCATGCCGTAGCTTGCGGCCAGCACCATGACCGTGAAAGCGCCAAACAAGAGGCGATGTACCTTGAGCTGGCTCGCCCCGACAAAGGCGGGCGCGACCAGCAAGGGGGCCGCGTAGATCACCGGCAGATAGATCGCCATTAGAACGGCCAGTGCCGCCACGCCGCCCAGTTGCACAGCCAAACCGGGCGCATCGGGCGCGAACATCCGCGTGAGTTCCCAGATCATCAGACCGCAAATCAGCGCGACCACGACGTGAAACACATCCCCGCCCAACCAGATCGCCAGAATGCCGACCACAACCATCAGCGCGCCAGACCCCATGCGCACAGCAAGGTCTGACCAGCGCTCGCTCATGGTTCGACACCGCCAAAGCGACGTTCCCGCCCGCCGTAACTGGCACAAAGGGCCGTAAATTCCTCGCGCCCGAAATCAGGCCAGAGCGTGTCGATGAATTCATATTCCGAATAGGCCGACTGCCAGAGCAGAAAGTTCGAGATCCGCGCCTCACCGCTGGTGCGGATCACAAGGTCTGGATCGGGTAAAACGTAGGTATCAAGGTACTTTGGCAGAGTTTCTTCATCTACATTTTCCGGCAACAGCTTGCCGTCGGCCACGTCCTGCGCCAGCCGCTTGGTGGCGCGGGCCACTTCGTCGCGCCCCCCGTAGTTCAGCGCGATGGTGAGGTTCACAACCGAATTGCCCGAGGTCAGCTCCTCAAGCTCGTTCATCAGATCGATCAGCTTGGCATCGAGCCGTACCCGGTCCCCGATGAAGCGCACGCGCACACCGAAATGCTGCAGGGCGCGCGCCTCTTTGATGATGTAGCGGCGAAACAGGTTCATGAGACCTGCAACCTCGACCTGTGTGCGCTTCCAGTTCTCGGTCGAGAAGGCAAAGATGGTGAGGTATTTCACGCCGATATCGGGGCAGGTTTCAACCACCTCGCGCACCCGCCGCGCGCCTGCGTGGTGCCCGAACAGGCGGGGGCGGCCACGCTGCGTGGCCCATCGTCCATTGCCGTCCATGATGATGGCAACGTGGCGGGGGCCTTTATGTGGTTCGTGTTTGATGAGGTTGTCCTTGGTTGGGATGTTGGGGTGGCCTTTGGGAGTGCCTTTTAAGTCGGGGCTCCGCCCTTTAATGACCCAAACGCTCCTCCGGAGCGTTTGCCGGACCTGGGCCCGGTGCGGTCATTAAACCTGCATGATCTCGGATTGTTTGGTTTCCAGTGCGGCGTCCACGGCCTTGATGTACTTGTCAGTCATCTCCTGCACTTCTTCTTCCCACAGCTTTTGATCGTCCTCGGACATGCCATCGGCCTTGCCCTTCTTGATCTGGTCCATCCCGTCGCGGCGCACGTTGCGCACCGACACACGGGCGTTTTCAGCATAGGAGCCGGCGACCTTGCTCAGCTCGCGGCGGCGTTCTTCGTTCAGTTCGGGGATCGGCAGCATGATGATCGTGCCATTGAGCTGCGGGTTGATCCCCAGCCCGCTTTCGCGGATCGCCTTTTCGACCTTTTGCACCAGCCCCTTGTCCCAGACGTTGATGGTGACCATGCGCGGTTCGGGTACGTTCACCGTCCCGACCTGATTGATCGGGGTCATGGAGCCATAGGCATCCACCATCACCGGTTCCAGCATCGAGGCCGAGGCGCGACCCGTGCGCAGCGACGCAAATTCGGTTTTGAGATTGGCCATCGCGCCATCCATGCGGCGCTCAAGGTCGTCTGTGTCGAGCATGAAGTCGTCTGACATGGTATTCCCCGTCTTGTCCTGTGGCCTTTCCGGCCGATTGGGTTCGGGTATAGATCATGCTGGCGGCAAAACGCCAGCACCAGTTGTCCGCGCTTAACCCTGAACGCGGGTGAAGGTGCCTTGCCCTTCGAGGATCGCCTTGAACCCGCCCGGTGTGTCCAGCGGGAAGACGATCAGCGGCAGGTTGTTGTCGCGCGCAAGGGCGATGGCACTGGCATCCATCACGCCAAGGCGTTTTTGCAGCACCTCGTCATAAGTCACCGTGTCATAGCGCACCGCGTCTGCGTGCTTGGCCGGATCCTTGTCATAGACCCCGTCGACCCCGTTCTTGCCCATGAAAATCGCCTCGCAGGACATCTCGTTGGCGCGCAGGGTCGCGGCGGTGTCCGTGGTAAAATACGGATTGCCCGTTCCGGCGGCAAAGATGCAGACCCGCTTTTTCTCGAGGTGGCGCACGGCGCGGCGGCGAATGTAGGGCTCAGCCACTTCGTTCATGGTGATGGCGGATATGACCCGCGTGAACACCCCGACCCCTTCGAGGGCCGATTGCATCGCCAGCGCATTCATCACAGTGGCGAGCATGCCCATGTAGTCGGCCGTCGTGCGCTCCATCCCCTGGGCCGAGCCTTGCAGGCCGCGAAAGACGTTGCCGCCGCCAATTACCATGCAAATCTCGACGCCCATGTCGTGGACAGCCTTCACTTCGCGTGCGATCCGTTCGACCGTTGGCGGGTGCAGACCATAGCCCTGATCCCCCATCAGCGCCTCGCCGGATATCTTCAACATCACCCGTTTGAATGTGGCTCTGGTCTCGGTCTCGGTCATGGCGCGCCCCCGCTCTTTCATTTCGCGCGCAACCTGTCCTAAAAGGAGCGGGGTTTCAATGGAATACACGGCATGATGCGCGACCTGATTTCTGCCCTGCCCGCAAATTTGCCCGTGCTGATTGCCGGCCCCACGGCATCCGGCAAATCTGCGCTGGCGCTGGCCATTGCCGAGGCACAGGGTGGTGTGGTGGTAAATGCCGATGCCAGTCAGGTTTACGACTGCTGGCGCGTGCTGACGGCGCGGCCCTCGCCAGAGGAAGAGGCAAGCGCCCTTCACCTGCTTTATGGGCACGTCCCTTATGATGCACCCTATTCCACCGGGCATTGGCTGCGCGAGGTTTTGCCGTTTTTGCAAGGTGCGCGCCCGATCATCGTGGGTGGTACGGGTCTTTACTTTGCCGCCCTGACCCAAGGGCTGGCCGATATTCCCGAAACCCCGCCGGAGATTCGCGCGCAGGGCGACGCTTTGGGCCTTGCCGACATGGCCGCTGTGCTGGACGCGGAAACAGTCACACGCATAGACATGGCCAACCGCGCCCGGGTGCAACGCGCCTGGGAGGTGCAGCAGGCCACGGGCCGCCCCTTGGCCGCATGGCAGGACGACACAGGCCCGCCGGTGCTGGAGCCGAGAGCCTACAGCGGAGTTGTGCTGGACAGTCCCAAAGAGTGGCTGAACCCGCGGATCGAGACCCGGTTTGATCAGATGCTGCGCGGCGGCGCGCTGGAGGAAGCACGCGCGATGGCGAGCCGCTTTGATACCGCCCTGCCGTCCTGTCGCGCCATTGGGGCGCAGGAGGCAATGGGCGTGCTGAACGGCAGCCTCACCCACGAACAGGCGGTTGACTCGGCAGTGACCGCCACCCGCCAATATGCCAAGCGGCAGCGCACGTGGTTTCGCGCCCGGATGGCGGAATGGCGCTGGGTTGCGGCCCCCGACCTTGCGCGCGCTTGACTTAATTTGCTATTTCAGCATCAAATCGTCCCTGAATCTGGGTTCAAAGTTTACAGTTTCGAACAAATAGAGCACGCTGATGTCGCTTGCGCCCATCCGGGTCATGACCCTTTCACAACTGTCAGGCGCGCAGGACTGGCGCCTGTCGCTGGCCCATGATCGGGCCGCGCACCTGCTGATCTGGGTAACACGGGGACAGGGGCGGCTGTTGCTGAACGGGACCCGGCGTGGGGTTGGCACGCATAACGCGATTTCGATTCCCGCACAGACGTTGTTTTCCCTCGAACTGGGGCGGCAGGGCATGGGTCTTGTGGCCGTTATTCCCGATGGAAGCGACCTGCGCCTGCCACTTGGGCCGCGGCAATTGCGGATGCGCGATGTGTCGGCCATCAGTGAATTGACCAGTCTGTTCGAGGCGGCGGTGCGCGAGGATTCTTCGGGGCGCGAGCTGTCCCAGGATGCGCTTGATGCCCATATCGCGCTGATGTCGGTCTGGTGGCGGCGCCAGATCGCTCTGCCCGACAACCTGCCTGTGCGCATGAATGCGGCCGCGCGGCTCAGCGCCGCCTTTTGCCAGCGCATCGCACAATTCTACACCACGGGGATGAGCATGGCTGATCACGCCGCCGCGCTGAATGTCACGCCGACCCATCTGACACGGGCGTGCAAAGCCGCCTCGGGGCGCACGGCGGCTGATCTGCTGACCGAACGGGTGCTTTATGCCGCGCGCATCGCACTCAGCGAAACAGACGTGGCCATTCAGGATGTCGCCCGTCATCTGGGATTTGGATCGGCGGCCTATTTCACCCGCTTTATCCAGCAGCACACCGCAAAAACCCCCACCGCCCTGCGCCAATCCGCCCGCCGTTAAGCGACGGGCGCTGCGAGTCGTTTCCCCGCCGCGACCCGGTGATGTCGCAAACGGGATGGTTTAATGTCGCTAACATACAAAAATTTTACGACGCTCCCCGTTGACCTGAAGGTGGTTCTGTTGCCTCATGAGTGCAGGGAACTGAAAAACGCAGTCGAAGTTGGCAGGAGACAACCTGTCACCAGATCACAAAGGTCTGACACATCGCACAGCGAAACCGGTGCAGGGGAGCAGCCGAAACACAACAATCCGACGCATATTTGCGATGGTCCGACGGGACCAATTTTTGCGAGGCGCTTTGAATGCCGCCCGCATCTGATCACTGGCAGCAAAGACTGCCGCTAGCCACCAACAGGGGCGATTAAATTTATGGGACTATTCATCCTCAGACGACTGGGCGTGATGTTGTTGACGGCGATCTGCCTCACCTTCCTCGTGTTCTTTCTGACCAACCTCTATCCCAACCTCGAAAAACTGGCCAAGACCCAAGGCAACTTCCGCATGTCGGACGAAGCCGTGGCAAGCTGGCTGGGGGATCGCGGATATGTGGACAACACTTTTGTCAAATACGGCCGCTGGCTGGGTGTCGCGCCGGGATGGGTGAACGAAGACGAGGATGGTGCGGTTACGGGCCAGTGTTTTGCCCCAGATACGCCCGAGGACGAACGCCGCACCTTTTGCGGGATAATTCAGGGCGATTGGGGCTATTCACTGGTGTTCAAGGATGAGGTCAGCAACATCGTTGCGATCCGGCTGGCCGCCACGGGCAAGCTGATGGGCTTTGTCCTGCTGGTGATGGTGCCACTGTCGCTGATTGTTGGAGTGCTGGCAGGCATGCGCGAGGGATCGGGTCTTGACCGGTCGCTGTCGACCTTCTCCATCGCCACAACGGCGACCCCGGAATATGTGTCGGGCGTTGTGTTCATCGCCCTGCTCGCCTCGTCCAAGTTCGGACTGTCCCCGCTGCTGGCCGACTGGGGCTGGATCGAGGGCAAAACGCTGTTTTCGGGATCGGCCACCAAGGCCATCGAGGATGCGACATTTGCCAACTTCACCCTGCCGGTGCTGACCATCGCCCTTTACGGCATGGGCTATATCGCGCGGATGACGCGGGCCTCGATGACCGAGGTGATGACGGCGCAATATATCCGGACCGCACGGCTCAAGGGGGTCAGCTTTGGTAATATCGTGATGAAACATGCGCTCAGGAATGCGCTGATTGCGCCGTTTACGGTGATCATGTTGCAGATCCCGTGGCTGCTGAACGGCGTTGTGATTGTCGAGACCCTGTTCAACTACAAGGGCTTTGGCTGGCTTCTGGTGCAGGCCGCGTCCAACAACGACATCGAACTACTTCTGGCCGTTTCGGTCGTCTCTGTGGTCGTGGTGCTGATCACGCAGCTGATATCTGATATCGGCTACGTGTTTCTGAACCCACGCATCCGCATTTCTTGAACGGAGGGTCAGAACCATGGAACCTTTGACGTGGACAGGTGGGCTCGGCACCGTTCTTGATCCGATACTTTATGCGGTCATGGGGGTGTTCATCATCGCCGTACTGGCGCAGATCGTTCTCAGCATCATCTCGAGCGGCGATCGTGTGGTCACCAACCCCGACGGCACTCTGAGTTCTGCCGGCGGCCTCTATGGGATGTCATCGATGGCAACCCGCTGGATCGGGATCGCCCTTGTCGGCATCCTGTTGGTCTACCTTGTTGTCGGGGCTCTCGGCGGCACCAGCACAGCCGGGATCGTCGGCGGTATGAGCCGGCAGCTTTTGCCCGTCTGGATCGCGCTGATCCTGACCTACGTGCTGTCGATCAAGTTCAAGCGCAAGCTGGGTCTCTACGGCAAACTCTTTGACTCGACCGTCGGTATGATCGGTTTTGGCCTAGTGATGTTCTGGATTTTTGCCGGGGTCATGGCCGGTGTGTTCGATCTGATCATCACCCACGACACGCTGAGCCAGGTGTCGGGGATGAAGAACAAGCTGCCCGGCACGCCGCTGTTCGGGGCCGAAGAGGGCGAATATGACTGGTATCTGCTGGGTGGCGACAACCTTGCGCGCGACGTGTTCTCCCGTCTGTTCAAGGGCGCGTGGGTCGTGGTGCAGATCGCCCCTCTTGCGACGCTCTTTGCCTTTATGGTCGGGATCACGCTGGGTCTGCCCGCGGGCTATTACGGCGGGCGTCTGGACACCATCCTGTCCTTCCTTGCCAACCTGATCCTCGCCTTTCCGGTTATCCTGCTGTTCTACCTGCTGGTCACACCGGAAATCGTGGCAACCGGCATTCCCAACTACATGGCCACCGTGCTGTTTGTGTTCCCGCTGGTGTTCCTCGGGGTGCTGCTGAATTCGCGCTACTACACACAGCCGAGCTTTCGCACGCCGCTGTTGATCGTGGTGTTGGGGATCATGGGATGGATTTACCTGTCGCTGATCTCTTCACCCGGCAGCAAGGTGTCGATCCTGCCCGAGTTCCTTGATCTGTTCGAGATTCCGGCCGGTATTCTGGTGGTGTTTGTATCGGTGGTGTTCGTGAACGCGCCCACCGTATTCCGGATCGTGCGTGGCCTCGCGCTGGACATCAAGACGCGCGACTATGTCGCCGCCGCCCAGACCCGCGGCGAGGGCCCGTGGTACATCATGCTTTGGGAAATCCTGCCCAATGCACGCGGCCCGCTGATTGTCGATTTCTGTCTGCGCATCGGCTACACCACCATCCTTTTAGGCACTTTGGGCTTTTTCGGTCTGGGACTGGAAAGCGAGAGCCCGGACTGGGGTACGACGATCAACACCGGTCGCCAGCTGATCCGCGCCTATATCCACCCGCTTTTGCCGCCTGCCCTGTCGCTGATGACGCTGGTGCTGGGGTTGAACCTGCTGGCCGATGGCCTGCGCGAAGAAAGCCTGAAGGACTAAGCGCGGGGCGTGCCCCGCGACGGTGGGGTGAGCGTTTTTCTCTGAAAGGCGCGGCCCCTCACAAACGAAACCTGGGAGCCTGACATGGCAAACGGAGAGACACTTTAGCAATGGCGGACCGGGGGCCAGCCCCCGGACCCCCGGGATTTTTTGAAAACAGAGAAGCAGGGGACAATGTATCCCCAACCTCCGACAGGGAGACACAACATGGCCAAATCGGATTATGACGGACCGATCCTCGAAATCGACAAGCTGTCGATCTCGTTCTTTACCCGCCTGCGCGAAATTCCGGCGGTCATGGATTTTTCCGTCACCGTTAAGCCCGGTGAGGCCGTTGGCCTTGTGGGCGAGTCCGGATGTGGCAAGTCCACTGTCGCTCTGGGCGTCATGCAGGATCTGGGTAAGAACGGGCGCATCGTGGGCGGGTCGATCAAGTTCAAGGGCCGCGATCTGCAAGAGATGAGCGCCGAAGAGTTGCGCGACATTCGCGGGTCCGAGATCGCGATGATTTATCAGGAGCCCATGGCCTCGCTGAACCCGGCCATGAAGATCGGCAAGCAGCTGATGGAAGTGCCGATGATCCATGCCGGCATGAACGAAAAGGACGCCTATGACCGCGCCCTGCAGGTGGTGACGGACGTCAAACTGCCGGACCCCAAGCGCATTCTCAATTCCTTTCCGCACCAACTGTCCGGGGGCCAGCAGCAGCGCATCGTGATCGCCATGGCGTTGATGTCCGAACCTTCGCTGTTGATCCTGGACGAGCCGACAACCGCGCTTGATGTGACGGTCGAGGCGGCGGTGGTCGAACTGGTCAAGGATCTGGGCAAGAAATACGGCACCTCGATGCTGTTCATTTCCCACAACCTCGGCCTTGTGCTGGAGACATGCGACCGCATCTGCGTGATGTATTCCGGCGAAGCGGTCGAACGCGGCAGCATCGAGCAGGTGTTTGACGAGATGCAGCACCCCTACACGCAGGCCCTGTTCCGCTCGATCCCGCTGCCCGGTGCGGACAAGAATGCCCGGCCCCTTGTGGCCATTCCCGGCAACTTCCCCCTGCCCCATGAACGCCCGCCGGGCTGCAATTTCGGCCCGCGCTGCGACTATTTCGAGGACGGGTTGTGCAACGAGGACAAGCCGATCCCGATGTTCCCGGCCAATGAGGATTCCAGTCATGAATCCCGCTGTCTGAAGTTCAAGGACATCGACTGGAACGCACCGATGGAGCTGGCGGACGTCAAGACCAAAGGCGAGATCGGCGATGTGGTTCTCAAGATGGACAACCTCAAGAAATATTACGAGGTCGCCGCCTCTGCCCTGTTCTCGTCCGGCGCCAAGAAGGTGGTCAAAGCCAACGAAACCCTCAGTTTCGAGGCGCGGGAATCCGAAACCCTCGCCATTGTGGGCGAGTCTGGCTGTGGCAAATCCACCTTCGCCAAGGTGTTGATGGGGCTGGAGACGGCCACCGAGGGCACGATCACGCTGGGCAACAAAGCCATTCAGGACATCCCCATCGAAGAGCGCGACACCCAGACCGTCGCGGATGTGCAGATGGTGTTCCAGAACCCGTTTGACACGCTGAACCCGTCCATGACCGTGGGCCGCCAGATTGTGCGGGCCCTCGAAATCTTCAAGGTCGGCAAGAACGAGGCCGAGCGCTGGCAGCGTATGCTGGAACTGCTCGATCTCGTCAAACTGCCCCGCGCCTTTGCCACCCGGATGCCGCGCCAGCTGTCTGGCGGGCAGAAGCAGCGGGTCGGGATTGCGCGCGCCTTTGCCGGGGATGCCAAGATCGTGGTGGCGGATGAACCCGTATCGGCGCTTGACGTGTCCGTTCAGGCCGCCGTTACCGATCTGCTGATGGAGATCCAGCGCGAGCATAAAACCACGCTGCTGTTTATCAGCCACGATCTGTCCATTGTCCGCTATCTCAGTGACCGGGTGATGGTGATGTATCTGGGCCATGTGGTCGAGTTGGGCAGCACCGATCAGGTGTTCTCGCCGCCCTATCACCCCTACACCGAGGCGCTGCTGTCAGCGGTGCCCATTGCCGACACCAAGGTGCAAAAGCAGCATATCGTGCTGGAAGGCGACATTCCGTCAGCAATGAACCCGCCCTCGGGCTGTCCGTTCCAGACGCGGTGTCGGTGGAAATCCGAAGTGCCGGGAGGCCTGTGCGATCAAGAGGTGCCGCCGGTGCGCCATCTGGCCGATGGCCATCAGGTCAAGTGCCACCTCGCCGACGATATCCTTGCGCGGATGGAGCCTGTGATCAAAATTGCGGCTGAGTAGCTGCGGCCTCGTTCACCACGTCGGCGGCTGAGGTATAGGCGCCGACATATTCCCAAAAGCCGGGAATGATAATGAATTCGACCACGTAGCGTACTTCGATATGGTTCGCGGCCAGCACGCCGACGCAATAGAATATCCAGAACTGGAACCCGCGTTGTGCGCGGTTGCTGAAGATCAGCGCAAACAGGAACCCAACTGGGCCGAGAGCGCAGGCGGCCATGTAGGCGCCCAGTTTGTAATCGGCCAGAACCAACCCCTGCAGGGTCAGCCAGTCGAGCGAAAGCAGGAACAGCAGCCCGATGTTCTGGGAAAAGAGCGTGCCCGCCACAGCGCCAGCGAGCCCACCGGCCAGGATCATGTCCAGATGGAACGAGCGGGCTTTGCCGGAGCGGCTGATCAGACCTCTGGTCTTCACAACCACGTCGCTTGCGTTCTTGGTCTTTCCAGAGTTGATGCGCGACACGCGCTCATCAAACGTTGATTGTCCCGGTTTCATGGCCCACTCCGTACTTGCATGCGTTCCGCCCTGTCAGGGCATGGGTGTACGGCAGCGTTTGTCACAAACAATCTTGGCGGGAATGGGGCGATGCGCGGGTAAAAGCGCGCCATGGGTGGTGCCACGGCGCGCTTTGTGATCGATATTCGAGTCGCGTCAGTTGGTCTGCGCGGCGTCGATGTCTTTCGGCATCTTCTCGATCACGCGGGCGGCGGTGCTGGCAATCAGGGCCTTGTAGAACTCCGGCGCATTGGGATCCACCAGAATGGCATTGGCGGGGGCAATCACCTCGGCCTTGGTCGCGCTCATCCGGATCGGATAGATCTTGGACGGAAAGGCGTTGTCGGGATGCGAGTAGTCGACGGTGATCCGCATCTCGTTGAACACCTCACTGTCGGGGGCGATCTTGCTGCCATCCAGCAGCAGTTCGATCACCTGCACTTCGATCCGCGAATCCGTGTCCAGACCGGTGGTGACAACCCCGGCCTCGATGGCGGATTCCAGATCGGCGGAGATATTGGGAAAAAAGGTGTAGGACGCGGCCCCTTCAATGCCGGGCGTGCGCGTTTCGACCACCACATCGCCCAAGGGTTCAGCAGCGTAGGCGGCGGTCAGACCGGTGGCAATCGCGACGGCCAGTGCGGTGCTTTTCATCAGCTGTGTCATATCTCTTCCTTTCGTTTCATCGTCAGTTGCGTGGCCCCGAACGGGCGGTCCTACTGTCGATTTTGTTTCGCTGGAGAGAGAACACCAAAAGCGCGCAAAGCGTTCCAACGCCTGCCCTACCGCAGGCACGAATCCGCCACGTCGTGGAATTTTTGGATTTCCTTACAGAGGCTTAGCTGCCCCAGATCACCCGCACGTAATTGCGCGTTTCGCGGTAGGGCGGCACACCACCATGCTTTTTCACAGCCCCCGGCCCCGCATTGTAAGCCGCCAGCGCAAGGCGCCAACTGCCAAAGGTCAGGTATTGCTGTTTGAGGTATTTCGCCCCGCCATCAAGGTTTTCCACCGGGTCATTGCGGTCCACACCAAGGGCGCGCGCGGTGGCTGGCATCAGTTGGGCCAGCCCATAGGCGCCCTTGTGCGAACGCGCCTTGGCGTTCCAGCCCGATTCCTGCTGCACAAGGCGCAGGAACAGATCAACCGGCACCCCGTGACGGCGCGCGGCGTCCTTGGCCACACTCAGGTAGGGCCCGGAATACTTGCCACGAAATTTTGGTGTTTCGGTGTCCCACTTGGTCGGGGTCACCACCTTGGGCGGCTGCAGCCGGACCGAATTGCTGTATTGTTTGGCGGCGCGTGAATCGAGCACTTTGGTTTGCGAATTGAACAATTTGCTGCGGTTGCGCGACGACAGCGTCTGCGCCAGCCCTGCTTCTGCCACCAGTGCCAGGATGATGGCCCCTGCCCATACTGCCCGCATTGTTGTCCCACACCCCAGTTGACGGCGTTTCCGCCATTGGCGGCACTATATACGGATTTTTCCGCTTTGATCCAGCCTCTGCGGTTTAAGTGTCCATTAACCACGTATAGTCTAGCCAGCAACGCACGCGCCGACCGGAATCAGCGGTGCACAGGACAAAGGGGAAGAACATGGCAGGCTCGGTGAACAAGGTCATTCTGATCGGTAATCTGGGGCGGGACCCAGAGGTGCGGAATTTCCAGAACGGGGGCAAGGTGTGCAACCTGCGCATCGCCACATCCGAGACGTGGAAGGACCGCAATACCGGCGAGCGCAAAGAGCGGACCGAGTGGCATTCAGTGGCGATCTTTTCCGAACCGCTCGCACGCGTGGCCGAGCAATACCTCAAAAAGGGCTCAAAAGTGTATATCGAGGGCCAGCTTGAGACCCGCAAATGGCAGGACCAGTCGGGCCAGGATCGCTATAGCACCGAGGTGGTGCTGCGCCCTTATTCATCCACTCTGACCATGCTGGATGGGCGTGACGGCGGCGGCGGTGGTGGCGGCAACTTTGGCGGCGGCGGCGGGTCGGCTGATCAGATGGGCTATGATGATCGCGGTGGCAGCAGCGCCGGTGGCAGCGGGTCGAGCCCGGCGCCTTCACGCGATCTGGATGACGAGATTCCGTTCTAAGAAGCGGATATTGACGCAAATTCCGGGCCGGAAACCAACGTGGTTTCCGGCCCTTTTTTGTGAACGTTCGTACTGTGCGGAAACCGTATCAGTTTCCGGCCAACGCGTCCTCTAGCACGCCCAGCACCACATCGCCCGGCACCTCTGATGTGACAAAGGCCTGACCAATCCCGCGCGCCAGCACGAAGTTCAGCGTACCGGCCACGACCTTCTTGTCCTGACCCATCAGGTCCAGCAGCGCCTCCGCCCCCGGCAGATCGCCGGGAATGTCGCGGATGTCCGTCTTCATCCCCATCGCCTTGAGATGCGCGCGCACCCGGCTTGGGTCTTCCTGAGGGCACAGGCCCAGTCGCGCCGACAGCTCAAACGCCAGCCCACAGCCAATCGCGACCCCCTCGCCGTGCAGTAAACGGTCCGAATAGCCCGTTGCCGCCTCAAGCGCGTGGCAGAATGTGTGACCCAAATTCAAAAGGGCGCGTTCGCCCTGTTCCGTTTCGTCCCGTGTCACGATCTCGGCCTTCATCTCGACCGAACGTTTCACTGCCGCCACGCGCAGAGCCATGTCACCCGCCGCCATCGCCGGGGCATTGCCCTCGAGCCATTCGAAAAAGACGGCATCCCCCAGCAGCCCGTATTTCATCACTTCGCCGTAGCCTGCCAGAAAATCACGCTCGCTGAGCGTCGCAAGCACATCCGTATCGGCCAGAACGAGGCTCGGCTGGTGAAAGGCGCCCGCAAGGTTCTTGCCTTGTGCGGTGTTGATCCCGGTCTTGCCCCCGACCGAACTGTCCACTTGCGCCAACAGCGAGGTTGGCAATTGGACAAACCGCACGCCACGGCGCAGAATCGCGCAGGCAAAGCCCACCAGATCGCCGATCACGCCGCCGCCCATGGCCACAACCACATCGCGCCGCTCGATCTTTTGATCGAGCAGCCATTCGGTGACTTCGCCCAGATGGGTCCAGCTTTTGGTGGCCTCGCCGGGGGGCAATTCCAGAACGACGCAGTCGATCCCGGCCGTCGTTAATCCGGCCTTGAGCGCCGCAAGATGCAAGGAAGCCACGCGAGTTTCGGTTACCACCGCGACGCGCGGGCGTGGCAGCAGCGGCGCGATCAGTGCACCGGATTCCGCAATCAGGCCAGGGCCGATCAGCACGTCATAGGCGCGCGCGCCCAAGGGAACATGGACGGTTTCACGCATCTGCACTCTCCAACACATCGGGGCGTTCGGCCAGCAAGGTCGCGATGACCCGGTTGACCATATCGTCAATCGACACGTCCGGCAGCGACTGGACGGACACATCCGCCAGCGCATAGAGCGGCACGCGCGCGTCATAGATTTCCGCCAACGTGGCGCGCGGATCAGGGGTGCGCAGCAAGGGGCGTGTGTCCTTGTGGCGCACGCGCTGCCAGAGCAGGTCAAGGTCCGCATTCAGCCAGACAGAGACCCCACGGGCCGAGATGTTTTCGCGGTTTTCCTGCGCCAGAAACGCGCCGCCCCCGGTCGACAGAATACCGCGTTCCGCATCCAGAAGGCGGGATATCACCTGGGTTTCCTTGGCGCGGAAAAACGGCTCGCCGTCGCGGGCAAAGATCTCCTGAACCGTACGGCTGGCGGCGGCTTCTATCTCGGCATCGCTGTCCAGAAACGGCACGCCGAGCCGCTGCGCAAGCGCGCGCCCTACGGCGGTCTTGCCGGCGCCCATCATACCCACCATCACGATGGTTTTCTTCAAATGGTACTGCGTGCTCACGGGTATTTTTGTCTGATTATGCTGTTTTTCGCTCATTGCGCTGTCAATGACGTGATTTTCCGAAAAAGGCCATATATGCTTTGCACCAAAACAAGAAACCGCGCAAACGTCATCGAGGCAGTACATTCATGTTCCGACTCTTCAAGCTGTTGATCTTTCTTGCGATCATCGGGTTCATCGGACTCGTGGGCTATGCCTATGTGGGTGAGTACTTTGGCGCCAACTTTTCGCCGCCCCAGGACGAGGTGCGCGTGCCCGTGACACTCGATGCGGAATAGGCTGACATCCCTGGTCTGTCTGGCCGCCTTTGCGGCTGCCACGCACGCGCCCGCGCAGGAACCTCCCGAAGCGCCCCTGAACGTAATTGACTGGCTGGACGGGCAAGCGCTGCAACCAACGGCGCTGAGCGTGGAAGAACCCGGCGTTGTCACCTCGGGCAACGTGCCAAGCGTGACCGTCCGACCACTGGGAACGGCGGCGCCCAAACGGGTTGGACTGGCCCCGCCCAGCGTGACCGGCCTGCCCGATACGCTGTGGTCCGGCAGTGACGGCGCGGCCCTTGCCCGCTCCATTGCGGATATGCCCGACCTGCGTCTGCCTGCGTTGCAGTCGCTGTTTTACACCATCCTTCTGGCCGAAGCGCAGCCCCCGACCGGGCGTGTGGCCGCCTTTGATCTGGCACGCATCGACGCGCTTGTCGGCTTGGGCGCGCTGGACCCTGCCCTTGCGCTGCTGGAACAGGCAGGGCCCGAAACCTCGCAGGCGCATTTCGCCCGCTACATGGACATGTCCCTGCTTGCTGGAACGCCGCAGCGGGCCTGTTCCACCTTGCGCGCGCGCCCTGCCCTGTCCCCCGGCAAGGCGCATGAGGTTTACTGCATCGCCCGGGCCGGAGACTGGAGCACAGCGGCCCTGCAACTGGGCACCGCCCGCGTTTTGGGCCTGATCGATGCGCCGACCGTCGCAGCCCTTGAACGCTTTCTCGACCCCGACCTGTTTGAGGGCGAGCCGCCCCTGCCCGTCCCGACCCAGCCCGACGCGCTGATGTTCCGCCTGTTCGAGGCCAACGGCACCCCGGTCCCGACACGCAGCTGGCCCGTGGTTTATGCCAATGCCGATCTCGCCGACACCGCTGGCTGGAAGCCGCAGATCGAGGCCGCCGAACGGCTGGCGCGCACCGGGGCTGTGCCCGATAACCGTCTGCTGGGCCTCTACACGCAACGGCGTCCGGCCGCGTCTGGTGGTGTCTGGGACCGGGTGGCGGCCTTGCAGCGCTTTGAAACCGCTCTTGGCACTGGCAGCCCGGCGGCCGTGTCCAAAACCCTGCCCGAGGCGTGGCGCGCGATGCAGGCCACCCGGCTGACCGTGCCGTTTGCTGCACTGTTTGCCGACGATCTGGCCGTAATGACCCTGAGCGGACGCACGGCGGATGTTGCCTTTGACGTGTTGCTGCTGTCGCCCGACTACGAGCGCGCCGCACAGGTCTTTCCGACACGGGCGCTACGACGCCCCGACCTTGCCGCCGTGGCCGCGGGCGAAATCCCCGCGAACCTGCAAGCGCAGGGCACTGCCGGTGCGGTTCTGGCCGCCTTTGACGGCGGCGCACCTGATCCGCGCATCGTGATCCGCGCGCAGGGCGGCGCGCTTGGGGCGGCCCTGCTTGACGCACTTGCCCTGACGCTGGAAGGCGCCGAAGGGGACGTCGCACGCCTCACCAGCGGCCTTGCGACCTTGCGCGCCCTTGGTCTTGAGGACGTGGCGCGCCGCGCCGCACTGCAGGTCATGTTGCTGGAGGACACCTAATGAGCGGCAGCACATGGATCGCCACCTTTCTTGACGCGCAGGCCGCCGAGCTTGGGGCCGCACGCAACACGCTGTTGGCTTATGGGCGCGACCTGATCGATGCGCAAAGCTGGCTCGCGGGCCAGAACACCGACTTTGCCGCCGCAACCCAGGCCGATATCGAAGGCTACCTGATCCATTGCGACGCCCAGGGCCTTGCCAAATCCACGCGCGCGCGGCGTTTGTCGGCGCTGAAACAACTGTTCCGCTTTGCCTTTGAGGAAGGCTGGCGTGCCGAAAACCCCGCCATCCAGATCGCAAGCCCCGGACAGGACAAGCGTCTGCCCAAGACGCTGGACGAGGCCGAGGTGGATCGTCTGCTGGTTGCGGCCCGCGACTATGGGCGCAACGCCAATGACCGCGCACGTGACACCTGCCTGATGGAGCTGCTTTATGCCACCGGCATGCGCGTGACCGAACTGGTCAGCCTGCCGGTGAGTGCAGCGCGCGGTGATCCGCAGATGCTGCTGATCCTTGGCAAGGGCGGCAAGGAACGGATGGTGCCGCTGTCGCCGCCCGCGCGCGTTGCTCTGGCCGCGTGGCTCATCGTGCGGGACACCGTCGAAGAAGCAGCCGTGGCCAAGGGTGCGCCGCCGTCACGCTTTCTCTTTCCCTCGCGCGGTGTGCTTGGGCATCTGACGCGGCACTGGTTTTACGCCCGGATCAAGTCGCTGGCTGCGTTCGGAGATGTCGCCCCGGACAAGGTCACACCGCACACGCTGCGCCACGCCTTTGCCACCCACTTGCTGGCCGGGGGCGCGGATCTGCGCGCCATCCAGACGATGCTGGGACATGCGGATGTGGCCACCACGGAAATCTACACCCATGTGGTGGATGAGCGGCTGACGCAACTGGTGCTGGACCACCATCCGCTGACCAAGGCTGACACCCGGCCTGCCAATGGCACATCCTCAATCGAGAGTGACTAGGCCCGAAAAACGCAGGCAAGCTTTCATGCAATTGCCGATGTCCGGGCGGTCCCGCGCGGGTGATCCCTTGATTGCGCCGCGCCGCACCCCCATAACCCTGTCCTGACCAAAGGAAAAATTTCGAATGGACGACCCTTCTACCGTTTTCGATGCCGCGTTCTGGACAACAGCCGGATTCATCCTGTTGTTGCTGGTGATGTCGGGGTTCTTTTCGGGCTCTGAAACCGCGCTGACCGCAGCCTCGCGCGGCAAGCTGCGCACGCAGGCGGACAAGGGGTCGCGCGGGGCGGAACGGGCGCTCGATATCACCGAAGACAACGAACGGCTGATCGGGTCGGTCCTGTTGGGCAACAACCTTGTGAACATTTTGGCCGCCTCGCTGGCCACCAGCCTCTTTACCCGCGCCTTTGGCGAAAGCGGTGTGGCGCTGGCGACGCTGGTGATGACCCTGCTGGTGCTGATCTTTGCCGAAGTGCTGCCCAAGACCTATGCCATCACCAATTCGGAAAAGGCGGCAGCCCTCGTGTCGCGCCCGATCTCGCTGGTGGTCACCGTCTTTTCGCCTGTCGTCTCTGCCGTGCGGCTGCTGGTGCGCGCCTTGTTGCGCGTGTTTGGCCTGCAGGTTGATCCCGACAGCCACATCATGGCGGTGCGCGAGGAAATTGCCGGTGCCCTGCAACTGGGCCATTCCGAAGGGGTGGTCGAAAAAGAGGACCGCGACCGCATACTCGGCGCGCTTGATCTGGGGGATCGCACGGTCGAAGAGATCATGCTGCACCGTTCGGGCATCGAGATGATCAATGCCGATGACGACCCGCAGACCATTCTGGAACAGTGTCTGAAATCCAGCCACACCCGCCTGCCCGTCTACAAGGATGAACAGGAAAACATCACCGGCGTGATCCATGCCAAGGACCTGCTGCGCGCCATGTATGACGTGGTGGGTGGGCCGGATGGCGATGCCGCCGCGCTCAGGTCCTTTGACATCACTGCCGTGGCGATGTCGCCCTATTTCGTGCCTGAAACCACGACGCTCGACGAACAGATGCGCCAGTTTTTGCGGATTCGCAGCCATTTTGCGCTGGTTGTCGATGAATACGGCACCT
This sequence comes from uncultured Tateyamaria sp., assembly GCF_947503045.1. GTDB lineage: Bacteria > Pseudomonadota > Alphaproteobacteria > Rhodobacterales > Rhodobacteraceae > Tateyamaria. Next base: position 258,780 of record NZ_CANNCF010000004.1, on the reverse strand, counting down.
TGCAGGGGCTCATCACGCTTGAGGATATCCTCGAAGAAATCGTGGGCGAGATCACGGATGAATTCGACCCCGACGCAGACCAGCCGGTGATCCAGAGCGAGGACGGCCACTATCTGGTGGACGGCGCCACAACGATCCGCGACCTCAACCGCGCGACCGATTGGAACCTGCCGGATGACGAGGCCAACACCATCGCAGGTCTCGTGATCCACGAGGCACAGATGATCCCGACCGTCGGTCAGGTGTTCAGCTTTCACGGCTTTCGCTTTGAGGTGCGGGAACGCGACGGCAACCGCATCACGGTGCTGCGGATCAACGCGCTCGAATAGGGCTCAGGCGACCTCACCCGGATCGTTGCGGGCCTGCAGCCAGTCGCGCACGGCCTCAAGCCGCCCGCGCGCGACAGGTATCTTTTCGCCGCAGGTCAGACGCAGTTTAGCGCCGTTCAGCGTGGCGGCCCGGCATCCGGCCACCCAATGCGAGCGGTGCGTCTGAATGCCGTCACTGGGCGAGACCTGTTCGAGAAAGGTCGACATGCGTTCGCGGATCACTTCGATACCGCTTTCCATGTGCACTTCGAGGTAGTGCTCGGCTGCCTTGACCCGCCCGATCTCGGCCAGGACAAAGCGGCGTCCGGCCAGCGTCACGGTGGGCTTGCCCTGGTTCTTTTGCTTGCGCTGTCGCTGGGCCGGGATCAGCCACAGCAACGCGGCGGTTTCAAACGCGTGGGCGACCAGCACGTTTCGCACGTTCATCTGCCAGGACATGATGCTGAACGGCGCGCGGTCCGGTTCGAACAGTACGCTCAGGATGGCCCCGGCGACATAGGTCGATCCAAGGACCAGCGGAGCCGACAACAGGATCAGCGGGATCGCCTTGCCAAACAGGCGGTGCCACATCTTGCCTGTGAGTTGCGAATAGAGATCCGAGGTCAGCATGTAGATGAACAGCGCCACGAACCAGAACGCCATGCGCAACCCAAAGCTGTCAAATTGCGGCAGGGTGATCGGATGCCCCGTCGACATGATGAAAAAGCCTACGGCGATCAGCACCCACATCTGCCAGGACCGGTACAGCTCATGCATTTCACGCAACGTGAAATGCACAATGCTGCCGTTTGAGACATAAACGTGCACTTGATGATCAAGAGACTTCGCAAACATGCTCAAGCCCTATCATGTGACGCCAATTAGAGTAAACGGACCACGAGGCCTGATTGGGGTGTGGTGAAACGACCAGTCGGTATCAGTTACAGGCCTGAAACGATGAGTCACGTCGCCCTGCCACACCCCACCAGCCTTAGCTGCGCAGCCGTTTTCCATCTGCATCAAACGGCGGTGCGCCAAGTATTATTGCCTTATGCGGGCGTCCCAGCACCATGACATCGACGCGGTCTCCGGGTCCGACATCTTTGACATAAGCCAGCGCGAGGCTCATCCCGACCGAATAGCCATAGGCGCCTGACGTTACGCGACCCACGCCCTTGTTACCGGCAAAAACCGGCTCACCCCCTGTGGCATCGGCGTTTGAGGCCACCGCGTCGGCCTCATCAAGTTGCAAAATCACCAATGATTCGCGTCCAGGCTGTGTCAGCACCTTGGCCACGGCGTCCTTGTTGAGGAAGTCCTTGTCCATCTTGATCAGCCGGTCGAGGCCCACCTCCTGTGGCCAGTACTCAGGGCTATATTCACGGCTCCACGAGCCATAGCCCTTTTCGACGCGCAGGCTCATCAACGCGCGGCTGCCAACAGGGCCAATCCCCATGTTGCGCCCGGCCTCGATCAGGGCCGCATAAAGCTGGAGTTGGTCTTTTTCGTCGCAATGCAGCTCCCACCCCAGATCGCCTGTGAAAGACACCCGCAAGGCCAGCACTTCGATCCCTGCAAGGGTGATCCGGGCCGAACGCATGAAGGGGAAGTCTTCGTTGGCAAGCGAAGTGTTGGTCATCCGCTGCAGCATCGCGCGCGCATCCGGCCCCGCGACGTTAAAGCCGCACATCGCCTCGGTCTGGCTTTCAAAGCTTGTCCCCTTGGGCAGCGGCACCTGTTTGAAGAAACGCTGGTGATAGCGTTCGGCCATGCCCGATCCGATGATCCAGAATTCATCCTCGCCCAGCCGGGTGACGGTGAAATCCCCGGCAATCCCGCCGCGTTTGGAAATCAGCGGTGTGAGGCAGGACCGCCCCACAAGACGGGGCATGCGGTTGGCAAAGACCGCGTTCAGCCAGTCCTCGGCCCCCGGCCCCTTGCAGACGTATTTGGCAAAATTCGAAATATCGATGATGCCGCCGGTCTTGCGCAGCATGCGGCATTCATCGCCCACCGGCCCCCACCAGTTCTGCCGGGTAAAGCCGTCGGTGTCCTGCGTTCCCGGCGCGTCCGAGAACCACAACGGATGCTCCCAGCCGTAGTTCAGACCCATGACCGCGCCCATCTTGCGCTGCATGTCATATGCGGGGCGCGTGCGCACCGGACGACCGGCGCTGCGTTCCTCATTGGGGAAGTGGATTTTGAAACGGTTGGCATATTGATCACCAACGCGCGCCTTGGTGAAGGCTTTGGACGCCCATGTGCCGAAGCGCGCCATGTCCCACGGAAACATGTCGTACTTGGTTTCGCCCTCGATGATCCATTGCGCCGCCAGCAGGCCCATGCCGCCCGATTGGGAAAAACCCGGGATGATGCCGTTGCAACAGAAATACCCCGTCAATTCCGGCACGGGGCCGAACAGCACGTTGGAATCCGGTGACCAGATCATCGGGCCATTGATGACCCGCTTGATCCCGGCCGTCCCCACAACCGGCACCCGGTCGATGGCGCGCATCATGTTGTCCTCGATCCGCTCCAGATCATCGGCAAACAGCTCGTGGCCAAACCCGTGGGGTGTGCCGTCCTCCGCCCAAAAGCGATAGTCTTTCTCGTAGGCACCGACCAGCAGCCCCTTGCCCTCTTGCCGGAGGTAATACTCGCCATCGCGATCCGCGACAGATGGCAGGCGGCGGTCCATCGCGTCGATTTCGGCGATGGTTTCAGTGACGAAATACTGATGCTCGGTCGGTTGCAACGGCAGGGTAACGCCCGCCATCGCCGCCACTTCGCGCCCCCAAAGACCCGCGGCGTTCACCACCCAAGGGGTTGAGATGTCTCCTTTTTCAGTGCGCACGATCCATGTGCCGTCGGCTTTCTGTTCAGTGCCGGTGACGGGGCAAAAGCGAATGATCTCGGCCCCGTTCGCGCGCGCACCGGCCGCATAGGCGTTGGTCACGCCCGACGGGTCTACGTTGCCGCCCTCGGGTTCCCACATGATGCAGCGGATGCCATCGAAATCGACCAGAGGGTGCAGACGTTCGGCCTCCGTCCGGTTCACCTCGAAAAAGTTCATGTCGTATAGCTTGGCCTTGGCGGCCTGCAGACGCAGCTGGTGTTCGCGCGCTTCAGTTTGGGCAAGGTACAGCGATCCAGGCTGGAACACGCCGCAGCCCTGCCCGGTTTCCTGCTCCAGCTCCTTATAGAGGCCCATGGTGTAGTGCTGGATGCGGCTGATATTGGTGCTGTCATGCAGCCCGTGGATATTTGCCGCCGCGTGCCAGGTGCTGCCGCTCGTCAACTCGTCCCGTTCAAGCAGGACAACATCTTTCCAGCCCAGTTTGGTCAGATGGTAAAGGATCGAACAACCGATGACGCCGCCACCGATGACGACAGCCTGTGCGTGGGTGCGCATGTGATTTTCCCGCCCTTACGTTACGTGCTGCACCACAAACTGCGCCCGGTAATATGGATGCGATAGCCCGCCCGCGACAAGATACGTCGCTTAATCACCACGAAATCGGATTAGTCGCGCAATCGCGGCGCCGTTTTCGCCAGCAGGCGATCACGGTCCGGCGCCCATGTGATGGCCTCAAGCGCGCGGTTCAGATATTCGCGGCCCAGTGTCTCGGCGGCCTTTTGCAGCCCCTTGTCGGGGTGCTGCAGCAACCCGTTCAGGCAGCGCTGCAGACGCTGTTGAACTTCGACGTCGCCCGCGCCGTCCCGCGCAATGCCACTATAGGCATCCGTGATCAAATCGACCGGGTCGATCGGTTGCACGCGCAAACGATCATAAAGCGGCGCGGCCTCGCCTTCGGTTTCATCCTTGTAAAGAGACAGAATACGGGCACAGCGGTTAAGCACGTCGATGGCGGTGCCCGGATCGTTCACGCCCGGTGACAGGGCCTTGCTGCCAATCTCGGACATGATCAAGAGGCCAAAACGCGGGTCCTGATCGTAGGTGCGCACGTCACCCATAACGGTGAGGCTTCGCACCTCATCTTCGAACGCATCACGGTCATCGACCGGGCCCTCCACCCAGACAAGCGGTTCATTCAGAAAGACAAAACTGCCGATCGCACTGCTGAGGAACAGCGTGACGTCCGCCTTTTCGGCCAGTTCCTGCAGCGCCTCTGGATAGATGTGCTGGACGTAACCACTTTGGCGCGCACGGATCGGGGTGGCTGTCCCGGGCACGGTGCCGTCCCATGCCTGCGCGCCAAGGCATGGCGTGTCGAGGCGTTCGCGAAACTGGGTGCAGGTGATCTCTTCGACCTGCCGCGTTGTGTGGATCAGGCTGCCCAGAGTTTGCAGATGCAGAACCCAGCGGATCAGCGACCAGACCACATAGGCCAGCACCAGCACAGTGACCCAGAACAGCACAATGGCGCGGTCATCAACATAGACACCGGTTTCGCGCAAGATGATGGCGACAAGCGCAAAGACATAAGCTCCGATAAAGGCCGCCAGCGTATTTTGCGTCACGCTGTCCTGCATGATCAGTTGATGGACCCGTGGCGTCCATTGCGACGAGGACGACTGGTACACACTGACCATGACCGTCAGCGAAAATGTCGTGACCGCAAGCATCGCGTTGGCAATGACGTTCAGCAACCGGTCCGCAGCAGCACCGGGCACGGTTTGCGCCAGCCTGTCCGGCACCATCACCTCGACCAGTTGGGTCGACCCAAGCGCGACAAAGGCCAAAAGACCCATCAGCGCCACCCGAACATGCAGCTTGCGCCAGTAGTAGCGCGCCAGTTGCATCAGGGTCTGTGGCAGGCTGCGCAACAGATCAAAGTCTTTCATCATGCCTGTACTCTCGTCGCTTCGGGGATCGGCATTCGCGACATCACGTGTCGCTTGCGGTCGCTCAATGGGTTTGGTCTCGGAAATAGAGTGGCGCTGAGTACGTGAAATGACCAGCGCAATGTCATGAGGTTCCCTATGAAATCTACCACCAGAGTGGCCGTTATCGGCGGCGGCGTTGTCGGCGCTTCCGTGTTGTATCACCTGACCAAACTTGGGTGGTCGGACGTGATGTTGATTGAACGCTCCGAACTGACATCGGGTTCCACGTGGCATGCAGCCGGCGGCTTTCACACGCTCAACGGCGACACCAACATGGCCGCCCTGCAAGGCTATACCATTCGCCTTTACAAGGAGTTGGAGGAAATCACCGGCATGTCCTGCGGGCTGCATCATGTGGGCGGCGTGACACTGGCCGAGGATCAGGACCGGTTCGATATGCTGTTGGCTGAACGCGCCAAGCATCGCTTCATGGGGTTGGAGACCGAGATTGTGACCCCCGAAGAGATCAAAAAGATCGCACCTGTCACCAATGTCGAGGGCATCGTGGGCGGGTTATATGACCCACTGGACGGCCACCTTGACCCCTCGGGCACCACCCACGCCTATGCGCGCGCGGCCAAGATGGGCGGCGCGACCATCGAAACCCACACCATGGTGCAGGAAACCAACCAGCGTCCGGACGGCACATGGGACGTGGTCACTGACAAGGGCACGGTCCACGCCGAACATGTGGTCAACGCAGGCGGCCTTTGGGCGCGCGAAGTGGGCGCGATGGCAGGCATCTACTTCCCCCTGCACCCGATGGAACACCAGTATCTGGTGACCGAAGAAGTGCCGCTGATCGCCGAAATGACGCGCGACGGGCACGAACATCCCCATGTGATGGACCCGGCGGGCGAAAGCTATCTGCGCCAGGAGGGCAAGGGATTGTGCATCGGATTTTACGAGCAAAAGTGCCGCCCGTGGGCTGTGGACGGCACCGCGTGGTCATTCGGGCAGGACCTGCTGCAAGACGATTTCGACAAGATCGAGGATTCCATCGCCTTTGCCTATCGACGCTTCCCCGATCTGGAACGCGCAGGCGTCAAGAATGTGATCCACGGCCCTTTCACCTTTGCCCCCGATGGCAATCCGCTGGTGGGTCCGGTGCCGGGTGTGCGCAACTATTGGGCGGCCTGTGGTGTCATGGCCGGGTTCAGTCAGGGCGGCGGCGTGGGTCTGATGCTCGCGCAATGGATGATCGAGGGCGAGACGGAGCGCGACACCTTTGCCATGGATGTGGCCCGCTTTGGCGACTGGATCAGCCCGGGCTACACCCTGCCCAAGGTGATCGAGAACTATCAAAAGCGGTTTTCAGTGTCCTACCCGAACGAGGAACTGCCGGCCGCCCGGCCCAACCGCACAACGCCGATGTACGACATCTTCAGCGAAATGGGGGCCGTCTGGGGTCAGCAATTTGGGCTGGAAGTGCCGAACTATTTCGCTCAAGGCGCCGAGCCCACTTACGAAACCCCGTCTTTCCGCCGCTCGGACGCCTTCGCCGCCACCGCGCGCGAAGTGGCCGCCGTCCGTAACGGTGTCGGCATCAACGAGGTGCACAATTTCGGCAAATACCGGGTCACCGGGCCACGTGCACGCGCTTGGCTCGATCGCGTCATGGCGGGGCGCGTGCCGCAACAGGGGCGGATTTCGCTCACCCCCATGCTCAGCCCCAAGGGCAAACTGATCGGGGATTTCACCATCTCTTGCCTGTCCGAGCAGGAATTCCAGCTGACGGCGTCCTATGGCGCGCAAGCCTTCCATATGCGCCATTTCCTGAATGAGGTCGAAGACGGGATGGCCATCGAAAACATCTCGGACGCGCGTACAGGGTTTCAGATCGCAGGCCCCAAGGCGCGCGACGTGCTGCAGGCCTGCACCCGCACGGATATCTCGGGGATGAAGTTTCTGGACGTGTGGCGCCTGACCGTGGGCATGACTGACTGCATCGTGCAGCGGGTCAGCTACACAGGTGATCTGGGGTTTGAGATCTATTGCGATCCCATGGCGCAGCGCCAGTTGTGGGCGACACTGTGGGATGCAGGCCAGCCCCATGGCATTACGCCATTCGGGATGCGGGCGATGATGTCACTCAGGCTCGACAAGTTCTTTGGCGGTTGGTTGCTGGAATTCGGGCCCGACTATACGGCGACCGAAACCGGGCTGGACCGGTTCATTTCATGGAAGAAGAACACCGACTTCATTGGACGTGCCGCCGCCGAGGCCGAGCGGGCCAAAGGCCCTGCACGCAAGCTTTGTGCCTTTATTGTCGAGGCCGAAGATGCGGATGTGCAGGCCTACGAACCGATTTGGCTGGGGGACGAAGTTGTTGGGTTCTGCACCTCGGGGGGGTATTCGCACCATGCGCAAGTCTCTGTCGCGCAGGGTTTTTTGCCCGTGGATCGTATCGTCGAAGGGTTGGAGGTCGAGATCGAAATCCTTGGCCACATGCGCCCGGCGCGCCTTGTAACCATTCCCTTGTTTGATGCGGATGGCGCCCGGATGCGGGGGTGATAGACTAAGCGGATGATGCCGATCCTGATCCTGGCCGCTGGTGCGTCCTCCCGTATGGGCGGGGTGGACAAGTTGCTGTGCGAGGTCGACGGGCAACCGCTGCTGGCACGGCAAGCGCGGATGGCGCGCGGGGTCAGCAATGACGTGCGCATCGCCCTGCCCCCGCGCCCACATTCGCGATACGCGGCGCTGGAAGGGTTGGACGTCCGCGCGGTTGAAGTGGCGGAGGCATCCGAAGGGATGAATGCCAGCCTGCGCGCCCTGTTTGCCACGCTTCATCCGGACACCTCGCACGCCATGCTGCTGCTGGCCGACCTTCCGGACCTCACTGGCGACGACCTGCGCCGGGTAATAGCAGCCTCAGAGGCGCATCCCGACGCATTGATCTGGCGCGGGGCCACGACAGGCGGCACTGGCGGACATCCGATGATCTTTGCGGCAAGGCTTTTCCCCGCCTTTCAGAACCTCAGCGGGGACAGCGGCGGGCAGTCCATCGTCGCAAGCGTCGGGGACGCCGTGCACCTTGTGCCTTTTGACAATGACCGCGCGCGGCGCGATCTGGACACGCCCCAGGATTGGGCGGCATGGCGTGCGGCGCGCACTATCTGAGACGGTCGACGATCACTTCTGCCTCGTGCCGTTTCAGCGACAGGCGGGCCGCACCATAGGCATCAAGCCCCTCGGCATCGGCAAGTTCGGGGAACAGCGACAACACCTCGTCGCGTTGGTCTGTTCCGATCCCGGCCAGCGAATGATCTCCGGGCTGAAAGCTTTCGGACCATGCGCCATCGGCGAGGATTACCTCGTGATGATCAAACATCAGGTGCATATAGCTGACCGCACCCGTGCGCACGGCATCCACCCCGTCAAGGCCGGTCAGATGCTTGGCCGCGACCAGCACTTCGCGTTCGTCAAACATCACCGCGGCCACGTCTGACGTCACCAGCATCCGGTGCTGGGGTGATACCAGCATGTCACGCTCGGGCAGATCGTTGCCTAGGGCGCCTTGGCGGATCAGGATCGGCTGGTTTTGCGGGGCGGTCATCAACTCAGTTGGACCCAGATCGCGACGCCCCACCCAGCGCAATTCCTGCACGCCGTTGTCCCGGGTAAAGATGCGGTCCCCAGCGCGCAGCTTTTCGACCGCCACTTCGCCCTTTTGGGTGGCGATGCGGGTGCCGGGGGTAAAACAGATGATCTGCTCGATCTCGGAATACTCAACGCGGCGCGCCACGTTGCCATTGGCATCAAGCAACTCGATGGTGCCGGATTCGGGTCCGGTGCGGATCACGTTGGCATCAACACCGCTGAGGTCGATCACATCGATGTCTTCGCCGTCGAGATCCTCGCCACCGATGATGGTGTGGTTGCCCAGACCGTCAAAGGTGAACAGATCGGAATCAAAACCACCCTCGGCGCGGTCATTGTCGGGACCGAGGATCAGCTGGTCTTCGCCGTCGCCGCCAAAGAGACGGTCATCGCCCTGCCCACCGGACAGGATGTCGTCGCCTGCACCACCGTCCAGCGTGTCCTGACCCTGACCGCCTTCCAGCGTGTCATCGCCCTCGCCGCCTTCGATGCTGTCATCGCCGTCGCCGCCCAGCAGGCTGTCATCCCCGCCCTGGCCAAAGATCAGGTCCTGACCGGCACCGCCTTCGATGGTGTCGTTGCCCGCCTCGATGGGTGTGACCACAGCGTCGTCGATCAGATCGCCGGAAAAGGAGAAGCCCGAATTGGAGGTGCGGGCCTCGAGCGTGAATTCAATGAACTCGCGGTTTTCGAACGAGGCAGAGAACCACGCGTCCTGATCGGACGGGTTGTTCTGTTCGGTGCCCGCCGCCGTGACGGTGCCAGTGCCGGTGGAGACGGCCAGCGAGGTGTCAGGGTTGGTGGCAAAGGCAGTGAACCCGGCTGTGTTGAAGGTAATCGATTCCTGATCGCCCACACTGTTGCGGTCGAGATCATTTACGGTGGCCGTCGAATTCAGAGCGACGGGCGTGCCGGTTGTGGCGTTCGGCGTGTCGGGGATGAAGAACTCCATCCGGAAGCTGGCCGTATCGCCTGTGCCGTTGCCGTTCATCAGGATTTCGGCACCCGTCGGGCCGGACAGGTCCACGGTCAGATTGGGATCGGATTTGGACACCAGCACAATGCGGGCCGACACCTGGGTGCCGTCCTCAAGCTGCGCGACATTGCTATAGACCGCGACGTCATCGGGTTGGTTGTTCGAACTGTTGGGTGTGACGCGGTTGCCCGAGGCGATCACCAGCGGCGTGGCATCATTGCCGGGGGCGGTGCCATCGCCCACGTCGCCGAACAGGGTGTCATTGCCCTCACCGCCCAGAATACTGTCGTCACCGCCTTCGCCCGACACCAGATCCTGACCGTTGCCAGCATTGATGGTGTCGTCTTCGTTGGTGCCCTGAAGGGTGTCGTTGTTTGACGTTCCGTTGATCACCGGCATGGCAGTTGCCCTCACACATTAATGTACGGTTGGACCGCGTCATGCCATCCCCCGACGAGACAACACGGCTGAAGGGTAATTTATTCAATTTTCAGGAAAACTCAGGGGGAATATTAGAGATTGGTAAACCATGACGCAGCGACGGGCGGATTTATGCTGCAATGCGGCGCCATACGCTGCCGTTTTAGAAACAATCCTGCATTATAGAACACATTGAACACAAAAAACGGGTGCAGCCCCCTGCCCCGTTTTTCGCGTCCCGCGCGAATCACGCGCGGAATGCTGCACATATACGTGTATGGTTATCCCGGCCCGAAACCTTACTGCGTCAGCAGCTTGGCTTCGTGCTTTTTCAGGCTCCGCCGGGCTGCGGCATAGGCCTGAATCCCGACCTCTGTCTCCAGTTCCGGGAACAGTTCGAGAATTTCAGCGCGGGGTCCGTCGCCCATCGAAGCCAGGGTCTGATCGCCGGGCTGGAAGCTTTCGGTCCAGGTGCCGTCAGACAGGATGACCTCGTGCTGGTCGAACATGACGTGGATATATGTCGTGTGCGACACCTCGACCACGTCAATCCCTTCCATGTCGGTCAGGTGCTTGGCCGCCACCAGCACTTCGGCCTCGTCAAAGTAGAGCGCCGTCTTGTCGCTGGCCATCAGCACGCGGTGCTGTGGAGAGACGAGCATGTCGCGCTCTGGCAGACCTTTGCCCAAGGCACCCTGACGGATCAGCACGGGGCGCAGATGCGCGGCCTTGGCCAGATCCGACCCGGACATGTCGCGGGTACCAACCCAGCGGATTTCCTGGATGCCGTTGTCGCGGGTGATGACCCGGTCGCCGACTTTCAGGTCCTGCACAAGGCGCTCGCCGCTGGCCGTCGCGATCATCGTGCCCGGGGTAAAGCAGGGGATGATGTCCTCGATCTCGGTAAAGGTCAGGCTGCCCGCGGCGTTGCCGTCGCTGTCAAAGTAGTTGACCACACCGTCAAAGCCGTTGCCGTTCGAATCCGGCCCGGTGATGTCGATGGTGAACGACCCACCCTCCGGCGCGGAGCCCGTCAGATCGAGCACGTCAAAGTCTGTACCGGTTGTGGCTTCAGAACCACCATCGACCACATCACCTGCGTTCACGTTGATGAACAGGTCTTCATCCGCGCCGCCGGACATCTCGTCTTCGCCGATGCCGCCGTCGATCGTGTCCTGACCGTCGCCGCCCATCACCGTGTCATTGCCCTGACCGCCGCGCAGCGAGTCATTGCCCGTGCCGCCATCGATCAGGTCGTCATCGATTTCACCGTCGATGGTGTCGTCGCCTTCTTCACCGAACAGCACGTCATCATCATCGGCGCCAAAGATAACGTCGTTGCCTTCGCCACCGAACACGGTGTCCAGACCGTTGTCAGGGCGCAGGTCCGGGCCAAACCCGTTAATGTTCGATCCGTCATCTTCGATGTTCAGGAAATCAAGGCCAAGGACGGGGTCATTGCCGGCAAAGATCGTGTCATTGCCGTCGCCGCCTTCGATCAGGTCGTTGCCTTCGCCACCGACAATCCGGTCCGCGCCGTCATCGCCCGAAATTTCATCGTCATCGATGCCGCCATCAATCACGTCATCGCCAGTACCGCCAACAATCGTGTCACGGTCATCGCCGGTCGAGATGGTGTCGTTGCCCGCGCCGCCATCGACAAAGTCGCGTTCGTTCTCGGCCTCGGGCGTGCCTTCTTCACCTTCAAAGATGAAGGGATAGCCCTTGTCGATCAGCAGGTCATTGTCGGGGTCGCTGGAAGTGATCAGGTCGTTGCCGCCGCCACCCAGAATGCTGTCCGAACCTTCGCCGCCATTGATGACGTCATCGTCGTCGCCGCCGTCGATGGTATCATCGCCCGCGCCACCGTTGATGGTGTCTTCGCCTGCGTCGCCGTTCAGGATGTCATCGCCGGGGCCGCCGTGCAGCTGATCGTCTCCTTCGCCGCCGGAGACGACGTCGTCGCCTTCGCCACCTTCGATGGTGTCGTCGCCCAGACCGCCATTCAGCGTGTCATCGCCCGCCGCGCCATCATCCACCACAGGGGCGTCGAAATAGACGTCCGTGACGTTGATGCCGGAGTTGTTGCCGCCGTCCTGATCATGTTCGATCACGATCCGGGACACAGGACCCGGGATGCTCACGAGGACAGAATATTCCTCGCTCTCGTCGCTCAGGTAGCCGCCGTTGCTGTCAGCCGTGTCGTTGCCCGCCACACCGTCGGTGTCGCTCAGGGTCAGGCGGTCGCCGCCTTCGAGGTACACGACAATCGGGTTGCCCGCGGAATCGAACGCCTTGACGCGCACAATGCCGTCGCCATCCACGTCGTTGATGCGGAAGGACACGTCCTCGACCGGCGCGGAAAAGTCGAGCTGGTAGTCGGCCTCGTTGCCCTGCCCGTTCAGAACGCTGTCGAGCGAGCTGTTGTTGTCAGGATCCGTGCCGTCATCGTCGATGTTCTGCACGTTCTGGTCATCGGTTGAAAACTCGGTGTCGGCAGCACCGGTCTCGCGGATGATCGAGAATGTCACATCCACGTTGCCCGTGTTCTGGGTAAAGCCGGACACGTCCTCGCCATCACCAAAGCCCGCCTCGTCCCACTCAAAGCTTTCGCGCACGGTGGCGCCCGCATTGGGTCCGGAATAGTTGGCATCGCCAAGGATCAGGTCATTGCCGTCGCCGCCATCAACGCTGTCACTGCCGGACCCGGCATAGACTTCGTCATCGCCTGCGCCCGATTCGATGGTGTCGTCGCCACCAAAGGCGTCCACGATGTCGTCATCGGGACCTTCGCCCGGCAGGATCGCGTCGCCACCGTCGATGACGTCGCCATCGGGATCGTCCAGATAAGCGGCGTCAATCAGGTTGCCCTCATTGTTGCCCTCAACCACGCCGTCCGCGCCGGTGTCGTCAAAGACAAGGTTGTCGATAGCGCCCGAGCCATAAAGCGTGACGTCCATCCGCGCGACACCCGCCACGTCAAAGTCCATGATCACCTGACCATTGTCTTCAGTCGGGCTCACGTGCACGGTTTTGATCAGGCTGCCATCTTCGGCAAAGAATTTGACCCGCGCGCCTTCCTCGATATCGAGGAAGGTCAGCCGGTTGATGTCGGCCAGATCGTCAAAGGCAAATTTGAACGTGCCGCCGGATGCGTTGTCATCGGGATCGTGGCTGTTGCCGTCTTCGGAGATGATCAGCGCCTTGCCAAGGTTTGTGGTCCGCAGATCGGTGTCGCCACCTGTCGGGTGTGCTGTGTTAAAGATCATCGCCTTGTTGGAACCGCCAACCGCAGACACTGTCACACCTTGCGACGAGAATTCGTTGTCGACCACTGTTCCGGTCGAAAGATCATTGAAATCAATAAATTTTGTCATGCTCGGTTACTCCTAGGCGGTGTTGCGGTCGGCGCAGAAAGCCGCCGAAAAGGTGTCAAATGGGATGGACGGACGAGCCGAAAATGCAGCAGCACAGTCCAGACCCCGATCCGGATTGCTGTTGGCTGCGCCTTGCGACGACTGCTTCATTCGAACGTCTCCATCACTCAATTACTCGTCACCCTCAAAAGCGATGCGTCAAAGCCCAGGCGACCGACACACGTGCTTTACCCGACAGGAGAATGATGATTGCTCGACGTGACCGGGGCGTTCGTCAAAACGAACCGCACCGATTGCACACACTGATACAACAGCGCCGCGAACACACATTCTCCGTACCAATCGGCACGTTTTGTGCGGTCGCCCCCGTGACCTTACAAACATCGCCCCCCAGTTGGGCTCCTTTGTCTTACGAAGTGAATTGAGGCAAACAAAGGGAAAAATGTACGAAAAACATCGCTATCTCGCTGGCGTATGGCACTCACCCGGTGGCGTATCGTGAACAATACGCAACCGTGGGTAGCGGATATCCTCCGACGCATGGCACAATTTTCGGCAAAAAACGGCGCAAGACCCAATGCAGTAGGGCTTTGCCCAAAAACCGCTTTCAAGCCCCACTCAACGTCTGGTTTTCCAATTTGGAAACAATCAAACGGCTTCGTATTGTGTCAAAACCCGTTCACCTTCGTGTCAAACTTGTTCACGCAAGGTGATCAATGCCCCTAATTTGCGCAAATTGGCGCTGTTTTGGGGGGGCAACCGCCACAATTTACGAATCGCTCTGGCCAAAACATGGCGGAAATGTGCCCTTCGGACACCGGAGACGGCGCAACCCGCACATCTCGCCTTATTTCGCGCTGTGGTCAGGGCGCGGGCACGGTCAAACCGACCGCATCACCGCATCATCATCACTGTCAGAGGCTGGTACCCAAGGCCGGACTCGAACCGGCACGCCCGCAAAGGCGGGGGATTTTGAATCCCCTGCGTCTACCATTCCGCCACTTGGGCCTCGCGCCTCCACTACACCGAGCCTTTGTCCGGGGCAAGCGGCGCAAACACTCTGAGAATGACATTTTTTGCGCCCCCGTTCCCGGGCGCTGGCGCATCCGACATTGATTTGATACGCGATGCCGGAATTGCAGGAGATGTCGACAGCATGAACACTGTGGCGCAGGACATGGCGATCTCGGATCGGCTGGCACAGTTGGTCGCTGACAGCGACGGCGATGCAGTCTCACTGGCGTGGATTCTGGAACAGTTGCACGAGCGTGCCTTTGGCCTATTCCTGCTTGTGCTGGCGCTGCCCTGCTGCATCCCGTTTCTCTACGGCATTCCTCAGATTGTTGCTCTGCCGCTGATGTTCGTTTCGGCCCAGATCCTGCTGGGTCGCCGCGTGCCCTGGCTGCCGCAAAAACTGGGCGCGCGCGCGGTCTCGACCGAGGGCCTCGGCAATCTGTCGCGCCGTTCGGCCCCCTGGCTCAAACGGATCGAGGCGGTGAGTCGCCCGCGCCTGACCGCTTTGACCCAAGCACCTGCCGACCGGTTGGTGGGCCTCGGCCTTGTGTTGTTCAGCGCCTCGATCCTTGTCCCCTTGCCCGGCACCAACACTGTGCCCGGCTTCGCCGTTGTGGTCGTCGCCATGGGCCTGTTGCAGCGCGACGGCGTGCTGGTCATCCTGGGCACGTTGCTGGGCACCGCATGGATCGGAACGCTGCTGGTGGCCGGGGCAACGCTGGCGAGCCTGATCAAGAACTGGATCGGCCTGTGAGTATTGGGCCCCTTCATCTGCGCCTCCCTGCGGCTTTCAGCCGGCATCAAGGAAACCCGTCATGACCCGTCAGCACTATATCGTCCTGGCCGCCGGCGGCTCAGCCGCGCTGCTGCTGGGTGCATTTGCCTTTCAACATCTCGGCGGGCTGGCACCGTGCAAGATGTGCATCTGGCAACGCTATCCGCATGTTGCGGCCATTGCGCTTGGGGCCATCGCCCTCCTTATCCCCCTGCCCGTCCTTCTGGCCCTAGGGGCACTGGCCGCGCTGGCAACGGCCGGAGTCGGAGCTTACCATGTGGGCGTCGAACAGGGCTGGTGGGAAGGGCCAAGCAGTTGTTCCTCGGGTGCAATCGACAATCTCGATCCCGACGCCCTGTTTGACCAGATCATGGCCGCCCCGCTTGTGCGCTGTGACGAGATCGCGTGGCAGTTTTCCGGGCTCAGCATGGCCGGGTGGAACATGGTGATCTCGCTGGTCCTCGCCGGTCTGTGGCTGGCGGCCCTGCGCGCCCGCTAGGCCGATTTACGGGTCGACAGCAGCAGCGACGTCTCCGACGACATCACCCCCTCAAGCCGCCTGATCCGGAACAGCACTGCATCAAAGCGTTCCAGCGTATCGGTGCCGATCTCGACAATCACATCCCAGCGGCCGTTGGTGGAATAGACATGGCGGACCTCGGTCATGCCCTGAAGCTGGCGGATGATCCGTTCGGTCCCGCGCCCCTCGATCCCGATCATCATCAGCCCGCGCACCGGGTCGCGCAGCGTGTCTTCGCGCAACACCACGCTGAAGCCGACGATTTCGCCGCGATTGCGCAGTTTTTCGATGCGCGTGCGCACGGTTGTGCGCGACAGGCCCAGCAAGACCGACAGATCCGACAAGGAGGCGCGTGCGTCGTGCCGCAAGGCCGAGATCAGGCGTGTATCCGTTTCGTCCATACCTACATTCCGTTTTGACTATTTAGGGTTCGATACGGCCAATTTGTCGGCTTGTCCACGCATCACTTTGGGCAGACATCTGACCCAAGCCCACAGGAGAACAAGATGACA
The DNA here is from genome assembly GCF_947503045.1 of uncultured Tateyamaria sp. Classification (GTDB taxonomy): domain Bacteria; phylum Pseudomonadota; class Alphaproteobacteria; order Rhodobacterales; family Rhodobacteraceae; genus Tateyamaria. The sequence goes on along the minus strand of NZ_CANNCF010000004.1, from coordinate 242,427 downwards.
CCTCAAGATATCCAACTGATCGGCGTACCGATGGACAGCGGCAAATCCCGGCGCGGCTGCCTGATGGGGCCCGATGCCTATCGCACGGCAGGTCTGGCCGAGGCGCTGCGCGGTCTGGGCCATCAGGTGGGCGATGCGGGCAACGTCACACCCGGCGCCTATGATGCGACACCGCATCCGCGCCTGCACGCGCTCGGTGAAACCATCGCCTGGACCAAGGCGCTGTCTGAGGCGGCACATGCGGCTTGCGCGAGTTCCCTGCCGATCTTCATGGGGGGTGATCATGCGCTGGCCCTTGGCACCGTGCACGGTGCCGCCGCCCATGCTGCTGAGGTCGGGCGCCCGCTGTTCGTTTTGTGGCTCGATGCCCATACCGATTATCACACGCCGCAAACCACGGATTCAGGCAACCTGCATGGCACGCCCATGGGCTATCTCACCGGGCGCGACGGCTTTGACGACTTTCCACCGGTGCCCCACCCGATTCCGCACGCACAGATCGCGATGCTGGGTCTGCGTTCAGTCGATGCGCAGGAACGCGCAGCGCTTGAAGAGACGGATGTGACCTATATCGACATGCGCCACATTGATGAGCACGGCATCGCCAAACCACTTTCGGCCTTTCTGGAGCGCGCGGCGGCTCAAAACGCGCTGCTCCACGTCTCGCTCGATGTCGATTTTCTCGATCCCTCCGTCGCCCCTGCTGTGGGCACCACTGTCCCCGGTGGTGCGACCATCCGCGAAGGGCACCTGGTGATGGAGATGATCTGCGACAGCGGCCTGCTCACCTCACTCGATCTGGTCGAGTTGAACCCCTTTCTGGACGAGCGTGGACGCACGGCACAAGCGATGGTCGATCTGACCGCCTCTGCCTTTGGGCGGCGCATCTTTGATCGCCCCACCCGCGCCTATTCCTGACCCTGTTTGCAAAGGACACCGTACATGACCAACCTCGCCCCGTCCGACAAAGCCCTCGTGCCCTTCGTCTCGGTCGATCACATGATGCAGCTGATCCACCATGTCGGCATGGCCGAGATGTTGCGCGGGCTTGCCACCTATATCGAGGATGATTTCAAGCGGTGGGAGCTGTTTGACAAGACACCGCGCATTGCCAGCCACTCGGCCGAGGGCGTGATCGAGCTGATGCCGACCTCGGATGGCGAAACCTACGGGTTCAAATATGTGAATGGGCATCCCAAGAACACCGCCGATGGGCTGCAGACGGTCACCGCATTTGGGCTGCTTGCGGATGTGGACACCGGCTATCCGGTATTGCTGACCGAGATGACATTGCTGACGGCAATGCGCACCGCCGCCACCTCGGCCCTTGTGGCGCGCACCCTCGCGCCCAAGGGGGCAACCACCATGGCGATGATCGGCAACGGCGCACAGTCCGAATTCCAAAGCCTTGCCATGCAGGCCATCGCGGGCGTGACACATGTGCGCCTATACGACATTGACCCTGCTGCGACCGAAAAATGCACGCGCAATCTGGCCGGTACCGGTCTGGTGGTGACGCCCTGTTCCAGTGCCGAAGAGGCCATTGAAGGCGCACATATCCTGACCACCTGCACCGCGGACAAGGCCTATGCCACGATCCTGACCGACAATATGGTCGGCGCGGGCGTGCACATCAACGCCATCGGCGGCGACTGCCCCGGCAAGACCGAGATCGCGCCCGCCATCCTGCAGCGCGGTGACATCTTCGTCGAATACCCGCCCCAGACCCGTGTTGAAGGCGACATCCAGCAGCTTGATCCTGATCATCCGGTGACCGAAATCTGGCAGGTGCTGAGCGGTGCGGCAACCGGGCGGACTTCTGACAAGCAGATCACTATCTTTGACAGCGTGGGATTCGCGATCGAGGACTTTTCCGCGCTGCGCTATGTACGCGACGCGATTGAGGGGACGGCGCTGTTTCACCCGCTGGATCTGCTGGCGGATCCGGATGATCCGCGAGATCTTATGGGGATGGTGATGCGTTCACTGGGGTGAACGCATCAGGTGGCAAGGACTGCTTTTCAATGAAAAGCTGTCAGCCACACAGACGATACGTAAGGTGCAACTAAAAAGGCGCACCATCAGGTACGCCTTACGAGTGGTTTGCTGCTTTTGGTGCCTGATTTATCAGCGGTGTGACTGGTCGCTTTGCTCTGCAAAGCAACCCTTGCCGCCGTTTGAATTCACCGTCGTGAATTCAAACTAATCGTCGCGATGCACTTTCTCACGCCGCTCATGCTTTTCCTGAGCCTCAAGGCTCATCGTCGCGATGGGCCGTGCGTCCAGACGCTTCAGCGAAATCGGCTCGCCCGTGACCGAGCAATACCCGTATTCGCCCTCGTCGATGCGGCGCAGGGCGGCGTCGATCTTGGACACGAGCTTGCGCTGGCGATCGCGGGTGCGCAGTTCCAGCGCGCGATCTGTCTCTTCACTGGCGCGGTCTGCCACGTCAGGAATGTTGCGCGTGCCGTCCTGCAAGCCTTCGATCGTATCGCGGCTGCCTGCCATCAGCTCGGCCTTCCAGCCCAGCAATTTGCGGCGGAAATATTCCACCTGACGTTCGTTCATGAACGGTTCGCTCTCGGCTGGGCGATAGTCGTCCGGCAAAAACGTTTCCTGTTTCATTTGCTTCCCCTCAACTCGACTGACGTTGGCCATATGCGGTTCCCTGAGGTCTCCGGTTCACTGCCCCACCAGCTCCCTGCCGCAGCATTTATCGAAGGCAAAGGGGATTGTCACTACCCATTCCCATGACAACTTAGGTAAAAGCAGCGTGATGAACAAAACAGCGCAACAGGGTGAACTCACATGAAATTCCAAGGCACCGACGCCTATGTCGCCACCGACGACCTCACAATTGCCGTCAATGCCGCCGTCACCCTTGAGCGGCCTTTGCTGGTCAAGGGCGAACCGGGCACGGGCAAGACGGAACTGGCCAAACAAGTGTCGCGGTCATTGGGACTGCGCCTGATCGAATGGAACATCAAATCGACCACCCGCGCGCAGCAGGGCCTTTACGAATATGACGCCGTCAGCCGGCTGCGCGACAGCCAGCTGGGCGAGGACAAGGTGCATGATGTTGCCAACTACATCAAAAAGGGAAAGCTGTGGGAGGCCTTTGAAGCGGACGAAAAAGTCGTGCTGCTGATCGATGAGATCGACAAGGCTGATATCGAATTTCCAAACGACCTTTTGCAGGAACTCGATAAGATGGAGTTCTTTGTTTACGAGACCGGCGAGACCATTCAGGCCCGTCACCGCCCCGTGGTCATCATCACATCGAACAATGAAAAGGAACTGCCCGACGCTTTCCTGCGCCGCTGTTTCTTTCACTACATCCAGTTCCCGGACATGGACACGATGAAGCGGATCGTCGCCGTCCATCACCCCGACATCAAACAGGCGCTGCTGACCACCGCCCTGACCCAGTTCTTTGAAATCCGCGACCAGCAGGGGTTGAAGAAAAAGCCATCTACCTCCGAAGTGCTGGACTGGCTGAAACTGCTGCTGGCCGAGGATATGAGCCCCGAAGACTTGAAACAGGGCGGTGCCAACAGCCTGCCCAAGTTGCACGGGGCACTTTTGAAAAACGAACAGGACGTGCATCTGTTCGAGCGGCTGGCCTTCATGGCGCGCGGGCAGCGCTAGCAGAAACTGCGACACGCAACTCGGCAGAACGACAGCGGCCATCCGTAGGTGACGTGTAGTTAACCAGAGCGCGCCGCCTCAAGTGCCGCCAAATCGCGTCAAAACGAGACAAAAAAGCCCGTTTTTTGCGGGTCATTTTGGTCACAACCTCCCGTGGCATGGCTCAACGCGGCCAGCCTGTGGATAAAATGTCTTTCTTTTGCCTGAAATGCTCCATAACCTGTCCTTGATGAGAGGTGAAAACACCCGCATCCAATATGCTAAAAGGCAGGCAGGCAGTATAAATGAATGGTTCAGACGCACTGACAGTGCGCCCTCTCTCTTTGTCGGATCGTACCGCGTGGGGCGATCTGTGGACGGCCTATCTTGCGTTTTATGAAACGTCTCGTCCCAAATCTCTTTTTGACACCTATTTCGAACGGTTGCTGGGCGATGACCCGCAGGACTTTTCCGGTCTTGTTGCGGAACGCGCAGGCAAGCTGGTTGGCCTGACCCATTTCCTGTTTCACCGCCATGGCTGGCGGGTCGAAAATGTGTGCTACCTGCAGGACCTCTATGCCGACCCGGCTGTGCGCGGTGAAGGTGTCGGGCGCAAGCTGATCGAAGGCGTCTATGCCGCGGCTGATGCGGCAGGCTGCCCGTCGGTCTACTGGCTGACGCAGGATTTCAACGCCGAAGCGCGCAAGCTTTATGACCGCATCGGCAAACTCTCCCCCTTCATCAAGTATGATCGGGGATGAGTATGATGCGCCGCTTTGTTTTGCCCCTCGTTCTTGCGCTAAATGCCTGTGTGCCCGTCACCCCCGGCGACACACCTACACGTGCCCTGCCCCAAACCAGCGACCTGCCCCCGATGAAGACCTTTGGCGCGCCCCATCCCGGCGCCCCGATCCGGTCTAACAACGATCTGGCTCTCGACTTTATCGAGCTCAGCTTTCAACTGGAATCAGGTCGCGACCTGCCTGTCTTTACCCGTTTTGAAGGGCCGATCTCCGTCCGGGTCACTGGCGCGCCGCCAACCTCGCTTGGCACTGATCTGCGCCGCCTGATGCACCGTTTGCGCGACGAGGCGGGAATCGACATCTACGAGGCCGCGCCCGGCAATGCGGCGAATATCACCATTCAGGCGGTCAGCCGTGCCAAGATTCGGCGCGCCCTGCCCCACGCAGCCTGTTTCGTGGTGCCCAACATCACCGATATCTCGCAATACAAGCCCAACCGGCGCAGCGCGCGCACCAGCTGGTCCAACCTGCGCACGCGCAAGCAACTGGCCATCTTCCTGCCCAATGACGCAAGCCCGCAAGAGGTGCGCGACTGCCTGCACGAGGAACTGGCGCAGGCCATCGGCCCGCTCAACGACCTCTATCGTCTGCCGGATTCGGTGTTCAACGACGACAACGTGCACACGGTGCTGACCGGCTTTGATATGCTGATCCTGCGGGCCTATTACGCGCCCGAACTGCGCTCGGGCATGACGCGTGGGCAGGTTGCGGAACGACTTCCCGCGATCCTGGCCCGCATCAATCCGGAAGGCGAAGGGCTGCCTGCCCAATTTGCCACCCGCACCCCCCGCGCCTGGAGCGTGGCCGTACAAACCGCGCTTGGCCCCGGTGCCAGCCCCGCCCAACGTCGCGATGCCGCCACCAAGGCGCTGGAAATCGCACAAGCCATGGGGTGGAAAGACCACCGCCGTGCATTTGCCCATTATGCCAATGGCCGTCTGCTGCTCGCCTCTGATCCGCAAGCCGCACAGACCCATTTCCGCGCAGCCGACCAGTATTATGCCGCCACCAAGGGCGCGCGCCTGCACCGGGCCTATGTGGCGACACAACTTGCCGCGTACGCGATCACCCGCGGCGATGGCGACGGGGCCTCTATTCTGCTGGCGCCGCATATCGATCAGGCCGCACGCAACGAAAACGCAGCCCTTCTGTCCACACTCCTGCTTTTGCGGGCCGAGGCGCTTGATCTGCAGGGCCGCTCGGCCGAGGCGCGCACCGTCAGGCTGGACAGTCTGGGATGGGCGCGCTACGGATTTGGCCCTGACTGGGCGGTCCGGGCCAAGCTGCGGGAAATCTCTTCACTCAATCCGCTGAATGGTTGAACTTGCCGCCCCAACGCATTGAGAGGCAAGGCAAATGATAGTCATCGCAGCGGCCCTGATCGGCGCGCTCATCGGCGGAATGACGGCACGCAAACGCGGCGGCAACAAGCTTGATATCGCGCAATATGCCGCAGGCTATGCACTGGCCTTTGTCATCGTTGGCCTCATCGCCACCGTTGTGATCGACCGCACCCTGAGCGCCTGAGATGTTCCTGCCCTTCCTTGAGCATTTGCGAAAAAGTGGCGTGCCGGTGTCCCTGCGCGAATTCCTCGCCTTTCTCGAGGCGATGAAGGCGGGTCTTGCGACCTACGATTTGGAGGCGTTCTACTATCTCGCGCGCACGTCCATGGTGAAGGACGAGCGTAACATCGACAAGTTCGACCGCGCCTTTGCTGCCGCCTTTGAAGGGCTGGAACAGATCAGCATCGAACAGGTGCTCGAGGCCGTGGACATTCCAAAGGACTGGCTGGAAAAGCTCGCCGAAAAGCATCTGAGCGCGGAAGAGCGCGCCGAGATCGAGGCTTTAGGAGGCTTCGACAAGCTGATGGAAACGCTCAAGAAACGGCTTGAGGAGCAAAAGGGACGTCATCAGGGCGGCAACAAGTGGGTTGGCACTGCCGGCACCTCGCCTTTTGGGGCCTATGGCTACAATCCGGAAGGCATTCGAATCGGTCAGGACAAGTCGCGCCACCAACGCGCGGTCAAGGTCTGGGACAAGCGCGAATTCAAGAACCTCGATGACACGGTCGAACTGGGCACGCGCAACATCAAGGTTGCCCTCAAGCGCCTGCGCCGCTGGGCCCGTGACGGCGCGGCAGACGAGTTGGACCTCAACGGCACCATCCGTGCCACGGCAGAACACGGCTATCTCGATGTCAAGACGCGACCTGAACGAAGAAACGCCGTCAAGGTGCTGTTATTTCTTGATATTGGTGGGTCCATGGACCCTCATGTGAAGACGGTCGAAGAATTGTTTTCGGCGGCCAAATCCGAGTTTAAGCATTTCGAACACTTCTATTTCCACAACTGCCTCTACGAGGGCGTGTGGCGTGACAACCGCCGCCGCTGGGATGCACAAACCCCGACCCACGAGATCCTGCGCACCTATGGTCCTGACTACAAATGCATTTTTGTGGGCGACGCCAGCATGTCCCCTTACGAAATTGCCTATCCGGGTGGCGCGAACGAACACTGGAATGCCGAGGCCGGACAGGTCTGGCTCGAGCGGGCGCGCGATCAGTGGGCCTCGCATCTGTGGATCAATCCGGTGCCCGAGAAATACTGGGGCTACACCCATTCCATCGGCATGATCCAGGAGATTTTCGGCGCTGAGGCGATGGTGCCGATGACGCTGGAGGGGCTCGGTCGCGGTATGAAAACACTGACGCGTTGATGCACGCGTTGCTGTCGCACTATCACGCTGGAAAATCACGCCCTCGCACCCCATATCGTGGAACATGATCAAGTTCGCACCCATTCTGCTGGCCATCGCCTACGGCCTTGTCATGTATCGCTTTTCGGTCTGGCGCACCGCGCGCAGTCTGGATGCGCAATCGACCGAACTGGCCGACCCGATGTTGCGCCAGATGTGTGATCAATTGGCCGCCGCCCTCGATCTGCCCCGGATCAAGGTGCACATCTATGAAATTGAGCCTGTAAACGGCCTCGCCGCCCCCGACGGGCGCATTTTCATCACCCGTGGGTTCTACAACCAGTTTCGCAAAGGTGCCGTGTCGGCCTCGGAAATGGCCAGTGTGATCGCGCATGAGCTGGGCCATGTGGCGCTGGGGCACAGCCGCCGCCGCATGATCGACTTTTCCGGTCAGAACGCGATGCGCGCGGCCCTTGGCATGGTGCTGTCGCGCTTCATACCCGGATTTGGCGTCTGGATTGCCAACGGGCTGACCACACTGCTGGCCGCGCGCCTGTCCCGCCAGGACGAATACGAAGCGGACGCCTATGCCGCCGCCCTGTTGACCAAAGCGGGCATCGGCATTGCGCCGCAAATCTCGCTGTTCGAAAAGCTGGAGGGGTTGACCAAATCCCGTGGTGGTGCCGCCCCCGCATGGTTGATGAGCCACCCCAAAACCACCGAGCGGATCAAGGCGCTGCAAAGCCTTGAGGCCAAGTGGCAGGTCAGTCCCTAGCCCAGCCGCTCCACCGCCTTGCCAAAGCGCGGCAGGCGGGCCTTTTTCATCAAAGCCCGCAAGGTCCAGTCCTCGCCTGACAGGCGCTGTGCCTCGGCCAGCACCGCATGGGCGACGGGCGCGACGAGGTCGGGATTGGCCTCGACGCAGCCTTGCAGATAGCTGTCGGGATCGACGCGGTGCAGCCCTTCCTCGGTCAGGACATTGCGGGGAAAATCCTTGGCATTGACGGTCATGATCGCGTCCGACGATCCGGCCACAGCGGCAGCCAGCACGTGGACATCATTTGGGTCGGGCAGCCACAACCGGTTTTCCAGCTCGGGCGGATGGCGCACTTCAGCGCTCGGCCAGGCGGCTTGCAGCATCGCAATCTCGCCGCGCGCCTGCGCCTCTCCCTCTGGTCCCAGTTTCAGCGCCGCCCGCGCCCATTCCTCGAGGATACGCGGGCTCCATTGCGGGGTGAACAGGCCCGCGCGCGCCACACCCAGCACCACTTCGCGCATAACAGTGGGGTAGAGAACGCAGGCGTCGATCAGGATTTTCATAGACGGAAAAACAACGCCTTGAGGTAGCCGCTTTCGGCCAGCAAGGGATGCAGCGGATGGTCCGGCCCCGCAGTTCCGGTGTGGATCAGCGCCGCAGTCCGGCCCGACCGCCCGATGCCGCGCACGCAGGCGCTGCGGAACTTGTCGAGGTCAACGGCATGCGAGCAGCTGCACAGCACCAGAATACCGCCCTCAGCGACCAGTGGCACGGCCAGCCGTGTGATCCTCTCATAGGCGCGCACGCCCGCATCCACCGCCGCCTTGGCGGGCGCAAAGGCGGGTGGGTCGCAGATCACGATATCGAACTGTGCCCCCTCTTCGCCCAAGGCCCCCAATACGTCGAACGCATCCCCCTGACGGCTCGTGAACCGGTCCGAGGCCCCCATGGCGGCGGCCCCTTGCGTGGCCAATTCCAACGCAGGGGCCGAGCCGTCAACGCAGAGGGTCGAGGCCGCTCCACCGGCCAAGGCCGCCAGACCAAAGCCACCGACGTGCGAGAACACGTCCAGCACGCGGGCATCGCGCGCCATGGTCTTGGTCAGGGCGTGGTTGGGACGCTGGTCATAAAACAGCCCCGTCTTCTGCCCCCCGGCGATGTCGGCCATGTAGGTGGCGCCATTCATTGGTACGGGGATGGGCGCATCAGGCATCTGGCCGGCCAGCACCTGGGTCACGTCATCAAGGCCCTCAAGGCCGCGCGCCCGCCCGCCTGCGTTCTTGATCAGGGTGGTGGCCCCTGTGACCTGCATGGCCGCCTCGGCCAGAATGTCGATGCGGCTGTCGGCCCAGGCCGCGTTGGGCTGGATCACCAGCACATCGCCAAAGCGGTCGATGATCACGCCAGGCAGACCGTCCGCCTCGGCATGGATCAGCCGGTAGAACGGCGCATCATACAGTCGCTCTCGCAAGGACAGCGCGCGGGAAAGACGCTGCGCAAACCAGTCCACGTCAACCCGCGCCTGAATGTCCATGTCGACCACGCGGGCGATGATCTTGGAATTGGGGTTCACTGTGACCAGCGCCATCGGGCTGCGGTGTTCATCCTCAAGCACTGCAAGCGTGCCGGGGGCGAGTGCTTTGGTGCGCCGGTCGGCCACCACCTCGTTGGCATAGGCCCAGGGAAAGCCGTGGCGGATGCGCCGCGGGTCCATCTTGGGACGCAGGCGGACGACGGGGCGGGTCTGGGGCTCAGATGTGAGTGAGGGCGCTGTCATAGCGCCCTCCTCTAGTGTGTTCCGTGATCGGGTGAAAGATCAGAGTTGGTTCAGCGCCTGAATGAGACCCAGCTTGGGGTTCTGGAACCCGCTTGGCGTGGTCAGTTCCTGACGGATCGCCTCGGCCAGCAAGTTGGTGATGCGCACCTTCTGGGTCTCGCCCCGGGCTTCGGCCTCAAGCGCCTGGCGGCCTCCAAAGGCGTGGATGTCGGCGCGCACACGACGCGGCTCGCCCAGTGGGGCGCCGGTCTTGGCATGGCGCAGGGAGAGGATAAAGTTGATGTTGTGCACGCCGCCCGTGGTATAGCGCGCGCGCTCGGTCAGGGCGTGAAAGCGGGTGACTTCGATGTCCATGAACACCGGGGTTGCGCCGTTCAGCGGCTCTGTGCCCTTGTTCATCGCATCATAAAAGATCGCACCGATCTGAGCATGACGATCGCCCATCGGATCACCGCGCCACACGATGTCGGTCGAGGGCAGATAGCCGTTGCCTTCGGACACGCGCAGGGTGCGTGGAACGCGCACGGTGATGTTTTCCACCCGCACATCGGTGTTGTAGGCGCCAACGGGTGCGGAGGCTTCGGCAAACGGCAGTCCCGCCTCCTGGAAAGGCGCGTTGCGTGTCGTGGTGCCGGTTTGCGCGCAGGCCGACACAAGGGCGGCGGCGGCCAGCAAAAGACCTGTTCTGAAATATTTCATCTGTCTCTCCGTCCTGCGCGGTTTGGTCCACGCATTACATTTTTCGTCCCCTCCAATGTGGCGGCGGACTTGGGCGGAATTGCGACAAATTTGGTTCAATTGCGCGATTGTTTCGCGACTGCGATCATTCTGGGCGGCTGCGGCTGCGCCATCCTCCGCGCCGTTTTGGGCGGGCAATGCTGCGCCGTCCTTCGCCCAGCACTTCGGTCATCGGGTGGTCGGGATGGGCCTGCCCGTATTGGCTCAGCAGCACGTCGATGGTGGCCACTGGGGTCAGCGCATCGGGCAGGCTGAGCGCCCAGTCCAGAAAGATCGTGCGGCATTCGGATTTGGTGATGCCGTCGATGCGGTAGGCCTCATAGATCAGGCCCTTGGGGTCGTTCTGGTCACCCTTGGCACTCATGGTGCGGCCTGCGCCTGCAATCCGCGCGCGATGGCGGCGTCAATCACGTCGCTGGCCGCGGTCTGAGCGGCTGCCAGCAGTGCCTCGGCGGCGTCCCGATCCCCTGCCCCGGTTGTCCGTATCAAAACCGTCAATCCCCTTGATCCGACATCATCCGCGTCCACCGGCCCGGTGCTGAGCAGGCGCGACGCCATCTGCACGCGCCACAGCATCGCATAGGTGTCGCGCAGAACCTGCGCCTCTGCGTCACTTATCAGCCCCGCAGCGACGCAACCCGCAAGCCCGCCCGCCACATCACTTGGCGCACCGCCCTGAAACAACAGCGCGCCGGTTTGCGAGAACAATTCGATGTCCTGCATCCGCCCCGGCCCGATCTTGGCGTCCCAAAGCCCTGCCGGGGCCTTGGCGCTGGCGATGCGGCTGCGCATCTCGGACAGATCGCCCATCACCTCCCTAAGATCACGGGGCCGCGTCAGCACCTCGTGCCTGAGGGCGGCGATGTCATCGCCAAGGTCCGCAGGGCCCGCCACAAGCGAGGCCCGCACAAGCGCCAGATGCTCCCACAGCCACGCCTCGTTTTTCTGATAAGTCTGAAAGGAGGCCCAGCTGGTGGCCACAGGCCCCTGATTGCCCGACGGGCGCAGACGCATGTCGGCCTCATAAAGCCGCCCTTGGGCGGTTTGTGCGGTGATCGCCGTGATCATCGCTTGCGTGAGACGCGCATAGTAGGTGCGCACCGGCAGTGGCTTTTTGCCCTCGGACATGTCCGCCGTGCCGGGGTCATAGATCACGATCACATCGAGATCGGATTGCGCCGTCAGCACCCCGGCCCCGAGACTTCCCATGGCCAGAATGACTGCTCCCCGCCCCGGCGGCGGCCCGTATCGCTGCGCGAACTGCGCCTGCACGACGGGCCAGAGGGCAGCAAGCGCCGCGCGGGCCAGGTCGGCATATTGCCGCCCCGCCTCATCCGCAGGTGTGAGGTCGCGCAGATGGTGCACGCCAATGCGGAAATGCCAATCCTTGGCCCAGGCCCGGATCGCGTCCAGCTTGGCCTCGTAATCGGACTCGGCCGCCATGCGCGCGCCTGCCTCGTCCGCAAGGGCCGCCTGCCCCGGCCAGTCGGCAAAAAAGCTGCCCCCGATCACCGCATCCAGCACCGAGGCATTGCGCGACAGATACCGCGCCAATGCAGGCGAGGTGCTGACGATATCGACCAGCAGATCGACCAGTTGCGGATTGGCTTCGAACAGCGAAAACAACTGCACCCCCGCAGGCAGGCCTGCAAGGAAGGCGTCAAAGGCCGATAGCGCCTCTTGCGGCTTACCGGCGGCCCCGAGTTGCGCGAGCAGGGCCGGTTCGATCCGTTCAAACAGTGCCGCCCCCCGTTCCGAGCGCAAGGCGGGATAGCTGCGCCAGCGCGCGCGCATGCTGGCATCAACCTCGACCGCTGCGGCTGCAGGCTCGGCACTGCTGGGCGCAAAGAACCCTTCGGTTTCGGCATGGACGGCGGACAGCCGTTCGACCAGTTCGGTTTCCAGTTGCGCGCGGTCCGTGTCCATCATCGCCGCCAGCCGCTCGAATTCTTCTTGGGATGTGGGCAGGCTGTGGGTCTGCGCATCACGCACCATCTGCAACCGGTGCTCGACCGTGCGGGCAAAGCGGTAGTGGTCGCTGAGTGCTGCGGCCACAGGTGCGTCGATCCAGCCCTTGTTGGCCAGCCGGTCAAGCCCCTCGACGGTGCCGCGCACCCGTAAATCCGGATCGCGCCCACCCGAAATCAACTGCCGGGTCTGGGTGAAAAACTCGATCTCGCGAATGCCACCCCGCCCCAGTTTCATGTTGTGGCCAAGTAGCGTGATCGGCCCGCCCGTACCTTTGTGCTGGCGGATGGCAAGGCGCATATTGTGGGCATCCTGCACGGCGGCAAAATCGAGGTGACGACGCCACACGAAGGGACGCAGATCGGCAAGAAACCGGTTGCCAGCCTCCAGATCACCCGCACAGGCGCGCGCCTTGATATAGGCCGCCCGCTCCCATGTCCGCCCGAGGCTTTCGTAATAGCGCATCGCAGCCCCGGTCGACAAAACCACAGGCGTCACCGCCGGATCGGGGCGCAGACGCAGGTCGGTGCGGAACACATAGCTGTCCGCCGTCAGATCGCTGAGCATACCCGACATATCCTGCACCGCCCGCACCAGCGCCTTGCGGATCGAGGCGTGATCGCCCGGCGCGTGGCGGGTTTCATCAAACAGGCAGATCAGGTCGATATCCGAGGAATAGTTCAGCTCGTGCGCGCCCATTTTGCCCATGGCCAGTACAAACAGGCCCGGGTTCTCATCCGGCAACTTGCCGCGCCGCACCTGATGGGCGATGGCCGCATCAAGGGCGGCCGTGCAGGCCATATCCGCAAGCTCTGTCAGCGGCCCGGTGACCTGTTCCAGCGACCAGGCACCCCCCAGATCGGCGAGCCCGGCCAAAAGGGCCACCCGCCGTTTGGCCACCCGCAACGCCGGGCGCAGCGTTTCCATGTTCCCTTCGGGCGCACGCAGCACGTCGCGCAGGGCGGCATCTGTGTCCTCAAGCGCCTGCGGCAACCAATCGGCCTCTTGCGCGATCAACCCGGCCAGATAAGGACTGCACGCCGCCGCCCCGTGCACGAGGTCCCGCAACGGCCCGCTCAGGCCCGGCACCGCGTCCACAGCATCCTGCCCCCGTTCAAGCTCGAACGGGCGGGGCACGCGGGTCAGGTGGTCTTGCAGGCGCATGGGGCCACAATCATCAGGGGCGCGGGGCGGCGTCAATGCCCCTTGCATCCCAAAGGCGTGGGCGGCACCAATGCGACCATGAGCAAAAGCCTGAAACGTGTCCGCGCCGCCCTTGAGGGTGCGGGCATCGACACCGAAATTCGCGAAACCCCGCTGGCCCGCACCGCAGCGGACGCAGCCCGCGCAATTGGCTGCGAGATCGACCAGATCGCCAAGTCGATCATTTTTCGCGGGCAAAGCAGCGGATTGGCCATCCTGTTTGTGACCGCAGGGGGCAATCAGGTGGATGCAGACAAAGCCATGGCCCTTGCGGGCGAACCGCTGGGCAAGGCGGATGCCGCCCTGATCCGGGCGCAAACCGGCTTTGCCATCGGGGGCGTGTCGCCGGTCGGACACGTCAATCCGATCACCGCTTTCTTTGATCCGCGCCTGCAGGATTTCGACGTGATCTGGGCCGCAGCAGGCACACCGCACCATGTTTTTCGGGCCAGCCCGTCTGATCTGATGAAAATTTCTGACGCGCAAGCTGCTGATTTCACAACCTAATCCAAGAATATGTAAAAAACATTCACATTAACTCTTGCAGCGCCCGCCCAAAGTGCCAATTTATGCAATGTGAAAGACATTCACATATGCAAACAGTCACAAGAGGGGCACCCCGCCCCGCATCCCGCGAAAGGTTTGAAAATGGCAACCATGTCCACCACAGCCCCGGCCGCCCAAAGCACCGGCAACTGGTTTACCAAGACCGAACGCTGGCTTGACGACAAGGGCAAAGGTGCCTGGATCGCGGCCATGGTTCTCGGCTTCATCTTCTTCTGGCCCGTTGGCCTCGCCCTTCTGTTCTACATGATCTGGAGCAAACGCATGTTTTCGAAATCCTGTACCTCGCGCCGCATGAGCACCACGATGAACGCCATGCGTCCCACCGGCAACGCAGCCTTTGATGCCTACAAGTCCGACACGCTGCGCCGCCTCGAAGACGAACAGCACAATTTCGAGGCCTTCCTCGAGCGTCTGCGCGAAGCCAAGGACAAGTCCGAATTCGACCAGTTCATGGATGAACGGGCCAAGGCCGCCAAAGCCGAGGACTGATCCCATCTGACCCGACCAACCGGCCCCTGCATCCCACAGGGGCCGCAGCCCTGTCTGACCCGGAGCTTGAGCAAGACATGCACCTCGCCGATCCCCTCACCCAGCCCCAGTTTTACCGCGACGTGGCCGCCAAACGGTTTCTGGCCTGGATCATCGATACCATCGTCATCGCCCTGTTCAGCCTGCTGATCGTGCCGTTCACGGCCTTTGTTGCGCTGTTCTTTTTCTTTGGGCTGATGGCGGTGGTGAGCTTTGTCTACCGCGTCATCACGCTTGCCACTGGCTCGGCCACATGGGGCATGCGCCTGATGGCGGTCGAGATCCGCGACGCGCGCGGCGCGCAACTTGATCTGGGGCAGGCCTTCTTGCACACGTTGGGCTACACGATCAGCTGGGCCATTGCCCCGTTGCAGTTGATTTCGATCGTGTTGATGGCCACATCAAACCGCGGCCAGGGCCTGACGGATGTCGTGATGGGCACAGCCGCCCTCAATCGCAAGGCCCGGGCCTGAGGCCGACACGTTATACTTGCCTCGCGGCGCAGCATCGGTATCATCCGCGCAACCACTCGGGAAACCCATGCGCCACACCCTACCTCTTGCTCCGCAGTTTTACGTGACTGCGCCACAGCCCTGCCCCTATCTGGAGGGGCGGATGGAGCGCAAGTTGTTCACGGCGCTGCAAGGGGACAATGCGGACAAGCTGAATGACAGCCTGAGCCAGCAAGGGTTCCGCCGCTCGCAAAATGTGCTCTATCGCCCGTCCTGCGCCGAATGCTCGGCCTGTCTGTCGGCGCGCATCGACGTGTCCGCCTTTGGCCCCAGCAAAAGCCAGCGCCGTACTCAAAACCGCAACACCGATCTTGAGAGGCGCGCCACGTCCCCGTGGGCGACCGAGGACCAGTACGAGCTGTTTCGCACCTATCTCGACAGCCGCCATGCGGATGGCGGGATGGCGGACATGGATGTGTTCGAATTCGCCGCGATGATCGAGGAAACACCGATCCGCAGCCGGGTGATCGAATATACTGAAAAAGACAGCCGCAAGCTGGTTGGGGTCAGCCTGACGGATGTGCTTTCGGACGGGCTGAGCATGGTCTACAGCTTTTATGCGCCCGACGCACCACAGCGCTCGCTGGGCACCTACATGATCCTCGATCATGTCCGCATCGCGCGCGAGGCGAACCTGCCTTATGTCTACCTGGGCTACTGGGTGCAGGGCAGCCAGAAGATGGGCTACAAGTCCAACTTTTCCGGGCTCGAGGTCTATCTCGGCGGCAGCTGGCAAAAAATGAAAGACCCCAAGAATTTCCGCCCCAACACGCACCCCTTGTCGACCGATCCGATTGCGGAACAGGTCGCCAATATCTCGCTGCCCGACACCCGGCCCACACGCTGAGGATCTGGCGTGTCCCAGCGTGGGACAGGACTCCGCACACGCAAAATCAATGGGTTACAGAGGCGGATTAGGAGTCCGTTAAGACTTGGCCCTCAGCATCGAGAGACAAACCGTTGCCGACAAACGTGGATCGCGTCGACGGCTGACACGTGCCGAGAAGGGTGATTTTGAACCTATTGCGACTGTGCCGCGCCGATCCATTGCCAGTCCGCGGTATGGCGAGGCTACGCTGTTTCCCGTGCAATTTATGGATCAAGGTTATCTCTCCGCTGCCATGTCGCGACAAAACCATCCAAGCCGCCAGCCCGTCATGCCAAAGGCATGCCGACCTATCATAGGCGCACCTTTGGCGCGGCGGTGCGGACTGGCCCCTCTCGGCAGATTTGGCTGGGCCAAATCGCCTGCCGGGCATTGGATGGATCGGCGCTTCGCTTGAGTCCGATCCGGGTGCTTAGATTTGGTGGTGTAGCGAAAGGCGGCTTTCGTGCACTAAGCAGACCAACAATCCAACTCGTTAGGCACTGTTGGTTGGATTGTTCAGTTAAGGTCACCTAACTGCTTCAATGCCGCATGTGCGATCGGCTCTCCCCACTCCTGCACAAAATGTCCTGCTTCATCCATGACCATCGGCTCCGGGCAATGTCTTATGGTGTTTCGGAGTTGGCCCATGACAGGCAGACCAAGCACCGGATCTTTCGCGCCGATGGCCATGAAGCTTTCGCCGTCCCACTCTGATGCCCAAAATTTGCGCGCCCGCCTGGCTATGTCGATACCTTCCATCCCCGGTTCAACCATCACCAGTTGCGGAAACCTGCGAACCCCCGCCTTGTGACGCTGATCCGGGAACGGCGCTTCATAGGCTTGCGCTTCTGGCTCGGTTAAATGCGGGCAGGCCCGCTTCATCAAGGCGCCGCAATCCATGTCCGGACGGCGCGCTACATAGTCTTTCCAACCTTGAAAACCTTCGCCAAGGCTCTCGCCGGTCGGGAGTGCCGTGTTCATAACGATCAATCGGGAAAACCGTTCCCTGACATCCATGGGCAGGGTCAGTCCCAGAATGCCGCCCCAATCTTGCACCACCAAAGTGATGTTACGAAGATCCAGCTTCGCGATGAAGGCAAGCATCATGTTGCGATGAAAATCAAAGGTATAGACTGCGTCATCGACAGGCTTGTCGGACCTTCCAAAGCCCAGCCAATCCGGCACGACGACCCGAGCACCAGAATTCGAGAAAATCGGTATCATGTGACGGTAAAGGTATGCCCAAGTTGGCTCTCCTGGCAGGCAAAGAAATGTTCGGTCTGTGTCAAGGGCGCCTTGGTCCACATAGTGCACCCTAAGACCGTCGTAGCCTTCCAGATCATCAACATAGTTTGCGGGAAAATCGTAACCGGGCAGGCCCACAAATCGCTCATCCGGTGTCCTCAATACATCCATAACTAGCTCCTTTCACGGCCTGACATTGAGGTATCATGTCCAGTCACACCCGCTCTGGCAATCTGCCTTTCGTCACGGTCCGGTTTGTCCCGCACAGAATAAGTTCACCTTTTGCCAAGATTTGCATGTGCAGCGAACGGCAAGAAAGCAGGTTGCGACTGCAGCATCAGAAGGACGGGTTCAAGGTCGGCTCTGGGCCGTCATAGGAGGTCCGGTTGAGTTGCGGCAGGGGGCAATGCTGCATTGACTCTTATGGCAGCTTTGAGCCCCAAAGCAGACAGTCACCGATGATGCAGAACTAGCTTTTTGCACTTTCTTTGACTGCACTTGTTTAGATAGACGAGTCTTCCAGCTAAATTTTCCAGCTTGCAAGCAAACAGGTGCAACAGCATGAGTAATCGCCCATTAGAAAGCGAAAATCCGTTTGAGTATGCCGCCCGGATGGCTGCTATAGAAGATAACTTGTTTTTGCTAAAATCGTTAGAAACCCACTTTGCGTTGAGCGCATTGGAAGCAAAGTCCATTTGGTTAAGTTGTCCCCAATATCAAGAAAAATTCTGTAGACGCCGAATCAAGGCGAGCAAAAAAAAGGGGAGGTAGTGAATACGGCAACAAGGTATTTCTCCAAAGACGTTTCAAGCTTGAAGGCCAGGAGTTAGACGAAATTTTTGAAGAATTTTGGCTAGCTGGCGAAAACGCTGTGTCACAGAAGTTTCTCAACAGTATGTCGCCTCATCGGATCGCCAAAGTACAACTGACGGGTAAAGCACAGAAAGCGATTGAAATACTCGCGACTAACTACGGCTTACGTTAGCAATCCTGATCGCCAACCAATGTCGGCTTTGTCCCGCAAAGCCGACTGTCATTCGATCCCGCGCCGATCCATCGCCAGTCCGCGGGATGGCGAGGCCACGCACCTTCCCGGGCGCTTTATCGATCAAGGATATCGCGCCGCTGAACTGTCGCACCAAGACCAGCCAAATCGCCAGCCCGGTCGGGCGGACTGGCCCCTCTCGGCAGATTTGGCTTTGCCAAATCGCCTGCGGGGCAGTGGATGGATCGGCGCCTTCGGCTTGATTCCGATCCGGGTGCTGAGTGGGTGCGATGCAGCAAAAGTCGGCTTCGTCCCGCAAAGCGGTCTTTTTCATGGGTTATGAACACCCTTCTCATCGGCCGCTGCATCTTTCGCCCTGCGGTCTCTGACCGCCCGCTGCCGCTGTGCCAATCAATAGAAAGAACAAGGGCGGCCCATCGGGCCGCCCTTTCCTTTGGGTCACACCGGATCTAGTTCGGGATCAGGTCCGGGATCAGGGTCACGATGCCCGGGAAGGTCCACAAGAGCGCAAGCCCCGCCACCTGGATCAGCACGAAGGGGATGATCCCGCGATAGATGTGCCCTGTGGTCACCTCTTTGGGTGCGACCCCGCGCAGATAGAACAGCGCAAAGCCGAAGGGCGGTGTCAGGAACGACGTCTGCAGGTTCACCGCGATCATGATTGTCACCCATTTGGGATCAAACGTGCCGCCATAGATCACCGGCCCCACAATCGGGATCACGATGTAGATGATCTCGAGGAAGTCCAGAACGAAGCCGAGGATGAACAACACCAGCATCACGATCAGGAAAACGGTGAACTCGTTGTCGAAGGATTTCAGGAACTGCTGGATATAGTGCTCGCCCCCGAAAGAGATCACCACGAGGTTCAGCAGTTGCGAGCCGATCAGGATGGTGAAGACCATCGAGGTGACCTTGGCCGTCTCGCGCACCACCGGCGACAGGATGCCGTTGGTCCAGAGCACGTAGCAGCTGAACAGCAGTCCAAACAGCGCGTAGAGGTAGGCGGCATAGGCCACGAAGAAGGCGATCCAGCTTTGTGCTGTCACGTTGTCCTGATTGATGCGCAGATCGAAGTTCACGCCCACCAGGATGCAGATGATGATCGCCAGCGTGGACCAGATGATCACCTTGGGGCTGCGGTCCAGATCCTTGAGCTTGCGATAGGCCGCCAGCATGATCGCCCCGCCCGCCCCGAGGGCCGCAGCCGGTGTCGGGTTGGTGATCCCGCCAAGGATCGAGCCCAGCACCGCCACGATCAGGATCAGCGGTGGGAAGACCACGCGGATCAGCTCGTTGCTGGCGCAGCGTTTGGTCGCCTCGACCACGCCATACATGATCAGTGCGAACGGGATTGCCATCACCACGATGTAATAGCCAGCGCTGTTCAGTGGCCCGACAAGGGCGATGTCCACCAGCAGGGCCAGCACAACGCCGATGCCACCAATGATCAGAGGCCGCGGGTCGGCGCTGGGCGAGATGCCGCGCGCGGTGGTCAGGATCAGGCCCAGAATGATCAGCAGGATCGCGGTGCCTGTGCCGATGGGCGCCGCTGCGTCGACCAGATCATCCAGCGCGGTGGCCAGTTCCTCTTCGCTCAGGCGTTCGGATTGTTGCACGCCGCCTGCGGCCGCGATGGCCTCCTGTTCGGCGATGGCCTCGTCCCAGGCCGCTTGCCCGTGCAGTTCGATCATGGCCGCCTGACAGTCTTCGCCCACATTGGTGCGCAGCGAGGCCGCCTGACCGATATCCGAGAAGGAGGAGATGGTGGTTGATTGGCTGCCCACGACATTCAGGCTGCCCAGCAGGATGGTGCCCACGATGATCAGGACCGGCGCGCCAAGGAACCATGTGAAGGCTTCGGACCGAGTGACCGGTTCGGCGTTGGTGGCCCCCATCTCGACCGCGGGGGCCTTTTCCGGGTTCAGCAGCGCGTAACCAAAGGCATAAAGCGCATAGAGCAGTGCGAGCAGGATGCCCGGCAGCAGGGCCGCCTGAAACAGTGTGCCCACAGAGACAACCGCTGGCTCGCCCAGATAGGTCAGCGCATCGGTACAGCCCACGGATTGCGCCCGCGCCTCTTGGGCGGCGGAGTAGAGATCTCCGGCGAGTGTGCCCAGCAGGACGATCACGATGGAGGGCGGGATGATCTGCCCCAACGTGCCGGAGGCCGCGATGACCCCGGTGGAGAGCTCGGGCGAATAGTTGTTGCGCAACATGGTTGGCAGGGCCAGCAGGCCCATGGTGACCACGGTGGCCCCCACGATGCCGGTCGAGGCCGCAAGGAAGGCGCCCACAACGACGATGGACACGGCAAGGCCGCCCGGCAGCGGTCCAAAGACACGCGCCATGGTGGTCAGAAGGTCATTGGCGATCTTGGAACGTTCCAGCGTGATCCCCATCAGAACGAACATCAAAACGGCCAGCAGAGTCTCGATCGACTGGCCCGCCAGCACCCGCTCGTTCATCCGGTTCACAACGAAAGAGACGTTGCGATCCAGCGCCACTTCCCAGCCCGAAGGGAAAACGGGTTCTGCGATGCGGGCAAGGTCCGGGTAGCTGAACACCGAGATGGCGTCCGGTTTGACCCCGCTGTTCACAAGGTCGCGGTAGGCCTGACTGCCCTGGTCAATCGCCTGGTGGATCAGCAGCCCCGCACTGTCGAGGGCTGCGATAATGCCAAAGGAAATCACCCCTGCCCCGCCAATGGC
Organism: uncultured Tateyamaria sp.; assembly: GCF_947503045.1. Lineage (GTDB taxonomy): Bacteria > Pseudomonadota > Alphaproteobacteria > Rhodobacterales > Rhodobacteraceae > Tateyamaria. The sequence continues at coordinate 221,422 of NZ_CANNCF010000004.1, read as the reverse complement.
GAAGGCCACAGGAAAGCCCGAAAGAATGCCGCCAAACAGGCAGACAAAGACGATGATCAGGCCGATCTCTACGCCATCAAGTCCAAACAACATTGCTTACTGTCCCCGTCTTACTTTCATCACGCGGCCCGGGCGGCGCCCGGTCCGTCACGCAAAATCAGTGTGTGCCCTCATAGGCTTCTTCGCCGTCGCCCAGCGTGTCGCGATCCATGTACTTGCCTTCGCTCTCTTCACCCTCTTTCCACTCGAGATATGAGCGCATGAAGAAGGCGACGCCGTGCAGGAAGACAAGACCGGCAAAGGACACCAGCAGGATCTTGAACAGGAAATACCCGTTGAACCCGTTGGGGCTGAAGCCGATGGTCTCGACGCTCCAGCGCACGGCGCGCGAAGTGCGCAACAGCCGCTCAAGGTCGTAGCTGGCCGCCGGGTTGGGTGTGATCAGGTGGCGCCACAGGAAATACCAGCCATAAAGCCAGATCAGAACGGCCGTGGGCACCATGAAGATGATCGACCCAATCATGTCGATCATCCGTTTGGCGCGGTGGCTGACGGCCGCATAGATCAGGTCGACCCGCACATGGCCGCCCTGCACAAAGGTGTAGGTGACGCACAGGCACACGACCATCGCGTTATAGAGCTTCAGTTCCTCGGCAAACCACGAGATGTCGAATTGCAGCGGAATGCCGAACCCGAACGAGATGTCTGGCCGGGTAAAAATCCGCTGCATGAAGACGATGACGATCTGTTGCAGCACCATGAGCAGCCCGGCCCATGCAAAGAGACGCCCGGTGCCGTTGGCAAAGCCTTCGAGCACGCGCACGCAGCCCCACATGAACGCGTTGCGCCACATGCCGACCCCGATCACGGTCACCAGCACCGCCAGCACCACAAAGAAGAATTCCGTTGATCCACCGTAATAGACAAATCGCATCAGCGATTCCTTGTCTTCGGTGGTGTTGGCCCAGGTCAGCCAGTCCAGCCACGAGGCCGGATGGGTGATCGCATAGGCCAGATTGTAAAAGCCAAGCGCAAGGCTTTGAAAAAACCAGATCAGGCCATCAAAAAATGTCGCAAAGAAGCCGACCGCCTCGGCGCCGTTTTCGTTTTCCATGTGATTGCCCCTCCACGGTTCGCTCAACTATGGCGCGCAAACCGATCCCCGTCATCTTTTATGTGCCGGGAGCCCCGTGCTGGGGCTCCCCGCGGTCTTGGTTGGTCGGGCCTTAGCCGCCCAGCACGCGCACGCGCTGTTCGACATAGTAGCCGTCGGATTTGTTGATCCAGCTTGCCGATGTCGCAAGGCTTTCCTCGAAGGACGCACGGGTGCGTGCAAACAGCTCGTCGCCCATGTTCTCGTCCATGACGGTTTTCGAGGCCGCGCCGAACGCATCCCACACATCGTCGCTGAACTGCAGGGTCTTGACGCCTTGCTGTTGCAGACGCGCCAGTGCGGCACCGTTGTTGGCCAGTGTCTCGGACAGCTGGTAGTAGGTGGTTGCACGGCTTGCGTTCTGCAGGATGGCCTGATGCTGAGGCGTCAGGTCATTCCAGACGTCGAGGTTGACGTTGGCCGCCAGCGCCGAACCCGGCTCGTGGAAACCAGCGGTGTAGTAGACTTTCGCCACTTCCTGGAAGCCGGCGCGTTCGTCGGCCATCGGGCCAACCCACTCAAGACCGTCCAGAGCACCGGAGGACAGCGCTTGGTACAGTTCACCACCGGGGATGTTCTGCACGGACGCACCCAGCACACCCAGCACTTTACCGCCCAGACCGGGCATACGGAATTTCAGGCCGTTGAAGTCGTCAGCCGAGTTGATCTCGTTGCGGAACCAGCCACCGGACTGCGAACCGGAGTTACCCGCCAGCAGGCCTTTGAGGTTGAAGATCGAGCCCAGTTCATCGTGCAGTTCCTGACCGCCACCATGCTCGTACCAGTTGGTCACCTCTTGCGCGGTGCCGCCAAATGGAACGGCTGTGTAATAGGCATAGGCCGGGTGCTGACCGATGAAGTAGTAGTCAGCCGAGTGATACATGTCCGCCTGCCCCGAGGACACGGCGTCGAACACTTCGAACGCACCGACGAGTTCGCCGGGTGCTTTTTTGTCGATGGTCAGCTGACCGTCGGACATGGCGCCAACGAATTGCTCAAGGTAGCTGGCGGCATCGTCCAGAACGGCAAAGCCGCGTGGCCAGGATGTGACCATGGTCAATGTGCGCTTGCCCTGGGCATAGGCCGGTGCAGCGAGTGTGGTGGCGGCAGCGGTGCCACCCAGTGCAGACGTCTTCAGAAAAGAACGACGATCCATAGAGATACTCCTCCCAAATATGATGAACGCATCCCGCGCACGGCACGGCGAGCGTTTCGAGTGTGGCCACACTAGCGAGGGCGGCCAGATTGGGAATACCTAGTACTGCGTAGAAAACCCGCAAAAGCCCCGTTCTGGTCAGTTTTTTGCACCAATTTCGGGCGTTTTGATGCGTGCCGAAACTCTGTTAGCGCGACCAATTGGGGTGCTACCTCTTTGATTCGCGCCCCTTTCGTCGTATCGCAAAGGATATGCGAGACCTGTTTCCCAACCTGCGCCTGACCTATGCCCAAAAGCTGGCGCTTGTGGCCGCCATACCGCTGGTTCTGGCGGTGGCGGCCATTGCCGCCCTTGTCGCGGTGCAGGCCCGCGCGCTGGCCGAACGCGAGATCCTCGCCCTTGAGACCCAGCTGATCGAGGCCAAGAAGCGGGAATTGCGCAATTACGTAACGCAAGCCCGCAACGGGTTCTACTTTATCTATGGCTCTGCCGCTCCGGATGACCAGGCCGCCAAGGATCAGGTGGCCCAGATCCTGTCGGCGATGATCTACGGCGATGAGGGGTTCTTTTTCGTCTATGACTATGACGGCACCAATCTGGTCAGTCCCCGCCAGACCGAAATGATCAACCTGAACCACCTTGATCTGACCGACAGTCAGGGCACGCCGGTTGTGGCCAACCTGATCGACATTGCCCGGCAGGGCGATGGATACCTGACCCACCTCTGGCCCAAGCCGACCACCGGGCAAGAGGCCGAGATGATCACCTATGTCACCTCGTTCCCCTCGTGGCGCTGGGCGGTGGGCACCGGCGTGTTCATCGATGACGTGCTGGCCACGGTTGCGGCGGCCCGCGCCGAGGTCGAGGCCCGGGTGGAGCGCACGTTTTACTATATCTCCGGCATCACGCTGGCCGCATTGTTGCTGGTTTTCGCCTCCGGCATGGCCCTCAATTTCCGCGAACGCCGTCTGGCCGATGCCAAGCTGAAAAAGCTGACCCAGCGGGTGCTCGACGCGCAGGAAGAAGAGCGCGGGCGCGTGGCGCGCGAGTTGCATGACGGGATCAGCCAGATCCTCGTGGGCGTGCGCTATGCGCTCGACAGCGCGCGGCGGCGGCTGGAAAAGGGCAATGGCGACGTGGAATCCCCGCTCAAGCAAGGCATCGACAACCTCGGCACCGCTATTTCCGAGGTCCGCCGAATCAGCCGCGATCTGCGCCCCGGTGTGCTTGACGATCTGGGCCTTGGGCCTGCCCTCAAGGCGCTGGTCGAGGATTTCGGCCAACGCACGGGGATTGCAGTGGAATTCGACACCGTTGTGTTCCGCAACCGGCTGGACCCGGATTCCAAGATCGCCCTTTACCGCATCGCCCAGGAGGCCCTGACCAATATCGAGCGCCATGCCGATGCCAGCAAGGTCTCGGTCGACCTGCGCGGACACAAGCGCGGGGCGACATTGCGGATTTCGGACAATGGTGTGGGGCTGGACCGCACCCGCCGCCAGCGCGCCAATGGCATCGGATTGCGCAATATGGCCGAGCGGGTCGAACAGCTTGACGGGCAGTTCCGCATTCTGTCGAGCGCCACGGGCACGGGCGGCGGCACGGTGATCGAAGTGACAGTGCCCCTGTCCCATTTGCTGCCCCCTGACCCGGCCAAGCCCGACACCTCTCACCCCGACCCCGTCCTGACAGACAAGGAGCGCGCCCGCGCATGACGACCCCCGACCCTGCCCCCCTGACCCGCGTTGTGATCGTCGATGACCACCCGATGGTCGCGCAAGGCGTGCAATCCGTTCTCGAAGATCACGAGGGCCTTGAAGTGGTCGGCACCCTTGGCACGGGCCGGGCGGTGATCGAACAGCTGGAAGAGCTGAACCCGGACGTGATCCTGATGGATCTGAACATGCCCGGCATGGGTGGGCTGACGGCCACCGAACTGGTGCTGGAAAAACGCCCCGGCACGCGGGTCTTGATCCTGTCGATGCATGACAGTCCGGAATATATCTCCTCCGCCCTCAGCCACGGCGCGATGGGCTATATCCTCAAGGACGTGCCCACAGACGAGATCGCACGGGCGATTGAGACGGTGATGCGCGGCGAGCGCTATCTGTGTACCGGGGCCAAGGGCGCGATTTCCCCGCGCAGTGCAGATGTTCCGGGGGCACTGACCGGGCGCGAACAGACCATTCTGCTGAAATTGGCCCAAGGCCTGTCCAACAAGGACGTGGCCACCAGCCTCGATATTTCGGTGCGCACGGTCGAAACCCACCGCAAGAATATCAAACGCAAACTCGGCATTTCCTCGACCGCCGGGCTGACCCGCTATGCCCTTGAACACGGGGTGTTGCAGGGCACCGGAAATGCGCTTTGATGGGGCGCGGATAACGGTTTGTTTACAGCACTGACGGTAGTGTCCGCCCATGACACAGATGCCCCGCTTTGACACAGCCCCGCCTGATGATCCCGCTGCCCTGTTTGCGCAGCGGCGGACCGCGATTGATCTGATCGCGACGTCGCGGGCCAAGACCATTCGCGTGGCATTGTTTGCAACCTATCTCTACCGCCCCCACCCGACGCATCCCGAGGATGACAAGACGCGGGCCGGTTGGCGTGGGGTGGTGCGGGAACAATTTGACGAAATGGACCGGCTCTGCACCATCCTGACCGGGCGCGACCCGCTTGACGAGGTGCCGTCGGAAATCTGCACATGGATTGCAGAGCATGGCGCTGCAAACCCGGACGCGGTTGCCGCCTTCCGGCGCACGCGCGATCTGACAGGTGACATCCTGCGCGCGGCAGAGACGGACAATCAGACCGACCTTGGCGTCGCACTTGAGGCGCACAAGGCCTATGGCCGCAGTGGTTTTTTTGAGAAGGTGACCGGGTTTTGCGACGGCCTTTGGGCCCATCTCGACGAGAACCGGCATCAAGAGGTCATGGCCGCCAAGTCCGCCGCAGCCGCCATTTCCAGAACCCTCACGCGGCTCGAACATATCGGCAAGCATGTACGGCTTGTGTCGCTGAACGCCTCGGTCGAGGCGGCGCGGGTTGGCGATGCCGGGCGCGGCCTTGGCGTGATCGCGGTCGAGTTCAAGTCGCTGGCCGAGGAAATCCAGCATCTGGCGGTGACCGCAGGGGCTGACATCCGGAAAATGGCAGGCGGAACGGACAGCCGCTAGGGTCACGACCCGCTCATCCTGCACCAGTGGCTTGACAGGCAACCTGTCAATTCGACAAGACACCAAATCCGCTTCATCTTGGCAGTGCCGGAAACTTGTAATGTGAACCCCACTTCGGTGCATGGCCCAAACCCCTGAAATTTACCGGATTTGGCGCCTGTGACGCGGGGTGAATGGCTCCTGACCGTGGGCAAGTCGGGCACATCACCGCCTGAATTTACGGTTCTTGCGACAAAAGCGTATCTTGCGCAACATAATGTCAAAATATTCTGCCCTCGAGACACTTTTTTCGGGCGTTTGCCTGTTGACGCCCATTTTCCCCCCGCATAATGTCCGCTCACGCAACGAAAGGGCCGATGGGTCAATGACACTACTTGTCGTCATCAACAGGTACACGCGCATGGGCCGGTAACGGAACTCCAGAACGATCCCCATGCGCCTCCGAAACCCGGGGGCTTTTTTTTGCTTGAACGAAACCGAAAAACGCGGAGCGCGCGGATATGACACGTCAAATGACCGGAGCGAAAATGGTGGTTCAGGCCCTGATTGATCAGGGTGTGGACACGGTATTCGGATACCCCGGAGGGGCCGTGCTACCCATTTACGACGAGGTCTTTCAGCAGAACTCTATCCGCCACATCCTTGTGCGCCATGAACAGGGCGCAGTGCACGCCGCCGAAGGCTATGCACGTGCCACCGGCAAGCCGGGCGTGTGTCTGGTGACCTCAGGTCCCGGTGCCACCAATGCGGTGACGGGTCTGACGGACGCGCTGATGGACAGTATCCCGATCATCGTTCTGACGGGCCAAGTGCCCACCTTCATGATCGGCTCGGACGCCTTTCAGGAGGCCGACACCGTGGGCATCACCCGCCCCTGCACGAAACACAACTGGCTGGTGAAAGAGACCGACAAGCTGTCGGGCGTACTGCACGAGGCCTTTCACGTGGCGACTGCGGGGCGCCCCGGCCCGGTTCTGGTCGACATCCCCAAGGACGTGCAATTCGCCACCGGCACCTATCAGCCCAAGAAACCTTCGACCTCGCACTACAAACCGCAGGTCAAGGGCGATATGGAAGCGATCACCGAACTGGTGGCCGCCCTTGAGACCGCCAAGCGTCCGATCTTTTATACCGGCGGCGGCGTGATCAATTCCGGCCCTGCCGCCAGTCAGCTCTTGCGCGAGCTGGTGGAGGCAACCGGCTTTCCCATCACATCGACCCTGATGGGGCTCGGCTGTTATCCTGCTTCGGGCGAGAAATGGATCGGCATGCTGGGTATGCATGGTCTTTACGAAGCCAATATGGCGATGCACGACTGCGATCTGATGATTAATATCGGCGCCCGTTTTGACGACCGGATCACGGGGCGCATCGATGCGTTTTCACCCAAGTCCAAAAAGGCGCATATCGACATCGATCCGTCCTCGATCAACAAGGTGATCAAGGCGGACATCCCGATTGTCGGCGACGTGGCCCACGTGCTTGAGGACGTTTTGAAGGTGTGGAAATCGCGCGGGCGCAAGACCAACGCGGAGGCCCTGGACAAGTGGTGGGCGCGGATTGATGAGTGGAAAAAGATCAACTGCCTCAAGTTCGAACAGAAGGGCAAGGTGATCAAGCCGCAATACGCCCTGTCCCGCCTTGAGGCGCTGACGAAGGATCACGACCGTTACATCTGCACCGAGGTCGGTCAGCACCAGATGTGGGCTGCGCAATACCTGAACTTTGAAGACCCAAACCGCTGGATGACCTCCGGGGGGCTTGGCACGATGGGCTATGGATTCCCCGCCTCCATCGGGGTGCAGATGGGCCATCCGGATGCGCTGGTGATCAACGTGGCGGGTGAGGCCTCGTGGCTGATGAACATGCAGGAACTGGGCACGGCGATGCAGTTCAACCTGCCCGTCAAACAGTTCATCCTGAACAACGAACGCCTTGGTATGGTGCGCCAGTGGCAGGAATTGCTGCATGGCGAGCGCTACTCGCATTCGTGGTCCGAGAGCCTGCCCGATTTCGTGAAGCTGGCCGACGCCTTTGGGGCCAAGGGAATCCTGTGTTCCGACCCGGATGATCTGGACGACGCAATCATGGAGATGATCAACCACGACGGCCCGGTGTTGTTCGACTGTCTGGTGGAAAAGCACGAGAACTGCTTCCCCATGATCCCATCGGGCAAGGCGCATAACGAGATGCTGCTGGGCGAGGCGGAAACGCAGGGCGTGATCGACGCCAAGGGGAGTGTGTTGGTTTAACAATGAAAAAAGCTGACGCGCTCAAAATGATACGTTCGCTTGCCCTTGATTGGGCACGCGAGACAGGTGTGGAACATGGGCAGAATGCAATTCCCGATTTCTATGATTTTGTCTCTTGGTGTCAAAGCAACGGTCACAGAAACTTGTTCGAATTCCGCTCAACTGAAGGCTCAATGGAAGCTGCCGAAAATGTGTTTGACGAAGCCCTCGGGCAAAGTTGGAGAAACTAGGAAAAGCAAATGTCAGCCCTAAAACTCAAAAAAGGCTCCACGAGCCATTCCGCCTACAACCTGCGCCCCACCTTTTCGGACGTTGAGGAAAAGCACACGCTTGCGGTGCTGGTTGAAAACGAGCCCGGCGTTCTGGCCCGTGTGATCGGACTGTTCTCGGGGCGTGGCTACAACATCGAAAGCCTGACCGTGGCCGAGGTCGACCATCAGGGTCACCTGAGCCGCATCACCATCGTCACCACCGGCACGCCGCAGGTGATCGAACAGATCAAGGCGCAGCTAGGTCGCATCGTATCCGTCCACAAGGTCAATGACCTCACCGTCGAAGGGCCTTCGGTCGAGCGGGAACTGGCGATGTTCAAGGTCTCCGGCAAGGGTGATCAACGGGTCGAGGCCTTGCGCCTGGCGGACATCTTTCGCGCCAATGTGGTGGACAGCACGCTGGAAAGTTTTGTCTTTGAAATCACCGGCGCGCCGGAAAAGATCGACGCCTTTGCCGATCTGATGCGTCCGCTTGGATTGATCGAAGTGGCGCGCACCGGTGTCGCCGCCCTGCCCCGCGGCGATTAACTGAACTGCACGTCAGGCTGCAACAGGCGCTGGTGAAACGGCAGGAGGTCGTTCAGATCGCAATAGCCTGACGTCTTGCCGGCGGCCTTGGCCTTGCCGATCCCGGTGCCGAGATGCTCATAGACCATCCGCACGACCCGGTCTGACTCAGCACTTTCGCGCACGGTGCGGGCGACATAGCCGACCCAATAGTTGTTTTCAAAGGACGTGACCCGGCTCAGGAAATTGAACGAAGCGGTCATTGCGTCCTTGCGCGAAATCAGTGCGGCAATGCCGTCTTCCTGGCGCAAGACCAACCCGCGAAATTCGCGGGCTGTTCTGTCAGTGCCGAGCCCTTGCGCGGCCATTGCGGCGCGCGCCTCGTAACCGCGGATGAAGGTGCAATTCCCTTCGCGAAAAACCCGCACCAGCCCGCTGACAAACTGATCGCGTGCCATGAAGCTGCGGCGGGAAAAGCGGTAAAAGCCCGACGGAAATACAGTTTCATCGATATTGGACACACCGCCCCCGACGAAATCGCGCAGGAACGCCCCCGACAGCGGGTCATTGCCCCGCCCGATCGTGTCCACGGGTTCCAGCAAGACGCGCGCGTCCACTTTGAAAAAGGCACAGATACGGGCAAGGACGTCCGGGCGCGGAAAACTCTCGCCGGACAGATAGCGATTGAATTGCGTGCGGTTGATGCCAAGCTGACGCGCCAGTTCGGAAATCGAAGGGTAAGGTTCCGCCAGAAGCCGCAGATTGGCACCAAACATACTGCGCAACTCCGCCGGTGATCTGCGCGTATCTGCCATTCTAGTCCCTTTTCGCGATTTTCAGCATATTTCAGAACAGTCTGTGTATGACGCTCGTTAAACACTGGCTTTCGCGAAATGACGCCACATGGCGTCAGAGCTGACGCGAAACGCAATCAAACGATACTCCTGTGGACACAAAATGCAAGCGTGCGTTGCGGACTTAACCGTATCTCAAACGGGTCAAATTGGGTTTTATGGTAAAAGTCCAACTTTGGGTAGAAATATGATTGGTATAATACTGTGGTGCGATCCTTCTGACCAGAAGGCAGTCATCTGGTGCGAGGATCAAGGTGATCTGGCCTATTTGTCGGGACGCGAAAAGGTCGATGTGCCGGAGCCGTTCTTCGAGGTCGGTGATGTCGTTGAATTCGATGTTCAAACATTGCGCAACATGCGCCTTGCCCTAAACCCCACTCGCGTTGAGCATAGAAATTCGGGAACATCCCTGTCCGAAGGTTTGCGGTCTGTGCCCGTGATGGAAAACCACGTTGTCAGCAATACGGCCAAGGTCATTCCCTTCCGTGTTGATCATGGACCACGTGTTGCGGCATCTCCGGCGGATCGCCAAAAACTGCACGGCTAACCCCTTTGACCACCATGTCCGTGTCGGGGATGGGAAGTTTTGGTCGAAATTGCACAAATGACGGCGCACGCATCCGGTATGCTGATTGAAACAGCATCCGGAGGCCTGCCATGTCCCACACCGACCTCGACGCCGTGCGTCAGCCGATCCATGTGGCCCGTGGATTGCCCAATGCCCACTACATTGACCCGGTTGTCTTTGAGGAAGAGCGCAGCGCGCTGTTGATGGCGGGCTGGTCCGGTCTGGCCGCAGCCGCCGATGTGCCCGAACCGGGCGATGCCAAACCCCTGACTTTTCTCGGCATGCCGCTGTTGCTGATCCGCGACCGTGCGGGACAGGTGCGCGTCTTTCACAACACCTGCCGTCACCGCGGCATGATCCTTGTCGATGCCCCGCGCAAGATCGAAGGGGCGATCCGCTGCCCCTATCACAGCTGGTGCTATTCGACCGAAGGCCGCCTTGTCTCGACTCCCCATGTGGGCGGCCCCGGCCAGAACACCGTAGAGGGAATCGACCGCGACCTGCTGGGGCTGATCGAAGTGCGCAGCCATATCTGGCTGGGCGTAGTGTGGATCAACCTGTCCGGCGCGGCCCTGCCGTTTGAAGAGGCCAATGCAGATCTGCTGGCCCGCTGGTCCGAGTTCGACAAACCACTGTTTCATGGGGGGCCGGACAGTGCCTTCCAGCTTGAGGTCAAATGCAACTGGAAACTGGCGGCCGAAAACTACTGCGAAAGCTATCACCTGCCTTGGATTCATCCGGGCCTGAACAGCTATTCCCGGCTTGAGGATCACTATCACATCGAACAACCCGGCCAATTCTCCGGTCAGGGCACCCGCGTCTATCGCCAGTTAACGGGCGAGGATGGACAGACGTTTCCCGATTTCGAAGGGCTGAGCGCCAAGTGGGACACGGCGGCAGAATACATAACCGCCTTTCCCAACGTGCTGTTGGGTGTGCATCGCGATCATGCCTTTGCGATCATTCTGGTTCCTCATGGGCCCGGTGAAACTGTAGAGAATGTGCATCTGTTCTATGCCGTGCCTGACACTGATCCGGCCTTGCGAGTCAAAAACACCGCCCTGTGGAAAGAGGTGTTCGAAGAGGACATCTTTGTCGTTGAAGGCATGCAGCGTGGTCGTCATGCGCCCGGTTTTGACGGGGGACGCTTTTCCCCGGCGATGGACGGGCCGACCCATTTGTTCCACGATTGGGTGGCCGAGCACATGGCCCTGCACCGCGCAATCGATCACGCGGCGGAATGAGCGATCTGGACACGCGGCTGCTGGCCGCGCATGCCTCGGGTGATCTGCACGCGTTGGTGACCCTGTACCAGACGGCAGCGGATGGCGCCGAGACCGAGGATGCGCGCGGTTTTTACCTCACCCATGCACATGTTTTTGCGCTGGAAATAGGGCATCCTGACACGGCTTGCTTGCGTGCGGCCTTGATCGCAATGGGTCGCGAGACCCCGCTTTAACGCGCACCGGCCGCCATCTGGGCATAGACATGCCAGGAGGCGTGGCCCAGCCAGGGCAGGATGATCAACAGCCCCAGCAGGCCCGGCAGCATCGCCAGACCCAGCAGCACCACGATCACCACAGCCCAGAGCAGCATCGCTTTTGGATGATTGCGCACATGGCCCATGCTAGTCAGGATTGCCGTCATGTAATCCACTTCGCGCGCCAGCAAGAGCGGCAGGCCGAGCACGCACATCGCATAAAACAGATAGGCGAACAGCCCGCCCACCACCGTGCCAAGCGCCATCATCATCAGCCCGTCGGCGCTGAGAAAGACATCGAGCGAGGTCGTGACATTCACCATCGGCTTCAGCCCCAGAAACAGGGCAAAGATCATGTGCCCAAGGAAGAACCAGAACAGCAGCCCCACCACCATCAGCATCGACAGCCACGGGATCTGCCGCCCCCGCTCGATCCGCAGACGGTGCAGTACGGCGCCAAGGCTCACCGGCTCACCCGCCCCCAGACGGCGCGACACTTCGTAAGTGCCAAGCGCACAGAGCGGGGCGACCAGAGGAAAGCCAAAGACCGCCAGGATCAGCCAGAACGTGTGCCCGGCCCAGAGCGTCAGCCCCAGCAGGAGCCACCCGGCCAGCACTGCCGCCGCACCAGCCAGCAGACCAAAGCCCGGTCGCGCCCGGAAATCGGCCCAGCCCAGACGCAAGGCCCGCGCCACGAACCCTTCGGGAGGCGCGTGAAACGGCGGCACGCCTGCGGGCAGGTCAGGATAGGGATTGCTCTGTGTCATCCGTTGGCCCCTTCTTGCAGTTTTGGTGGTCTGCGGTCCGGCCAGTCCGTGGCGCCATGCCAGGCCTCAGCCAGCCGCAGCAGCTTTGCGTCACTGCCGCGCCGCCCGATCAGTTGCAGACCCATGGGCAGATCGTGCGGCCCGCCAAACCCTGCCGGCACACAGACCGCAGGCAGGCCAATCAGGCTGGCGGCAATCACCACCTCCATCCATCTATGATAGGTGTCCATCGTCGTTCCCGCAATCTCGCGGGGCCAGTCGATGTCGACGTCAAAGGGCCACATTTGCGCTGATGGCAGCGCCAGCACGTCATAATGGTCAAACAGGTCAGCGGCCGCCTTGAACCAGTCCGAGCGGATCACGCTGGCGCGGTGCACCTCCATCGCCGACAGCGCAAGGCCCCGCTCGATCTCCCAAATGGCAGTGTCCTTGAGGTGATCACGCCGCGCGGGATCGGCATGGATATCGGCCAGCCCGCCGCACACGGACCAGCTGCGCAGGGTGATCCACGCCTCCCACAACGCATCGCGGTCAAAGGGGGCAGCCAGCGGCTCAACCGTCACACATAGATCGCCCATGCTGTTGAGCGCGCTCTCGCACAGCGCGAGCACCCCGGGCTCCATCGGCAATGCGCCGCCCCAATCCCCCAGCCAGCCGATGCGCATGCCAGTAGCACCGCCGGTTATCTGTGGCAGACTCGGGGGCTGTGCGACACCGTGCGGCTGGCGCGGATCGGGGCCCGCCATAGTATCCAGCAGTGCCGCCAGATCACGCGGGTTGCGCGCCATCGGCCCGTTGGTGGCGAGTTGATGCAGGAAATTGTCGCCCACCGGTTCGGACGGCACCACCCCCCAACTGGGCCGCATCCCATAGACGTTGTTCCACCCCGCCGGATTGCGCAAGGACCCCATCATGTCCGACCCATCCGCAAGGCTGAGCATGCCGCAGGCCAACGCCACCCCTGCCCCGCCCGACGACCCACCGGCACTGCGCGTTCGATCATAGGGATTGCGCGTGGCGCCAAAAACCGGGTTGATGCTGTGCGAGCCAAGCCCGAATTCCGGTGTGTTTGTCTTGCCAATGAAAATCGCACCCGCCGCGCGCAACCGGGCGATTGACACATCGTCCTGCGGTGCAACCGTGCCTGCAAACAGCGGCGACCCCATCGAGGTGGGCAAGCCTTTGGCATTGGCGAGATCCTTGATGGCCATGGGAATGCCATGCAACCAGCCCCGGTTCGGGCTGGCATCCGCCGTCGCAGCCTCTGCCATCAGCGCATCGGCGTCCCGCAGGGACACAATCGCATTCACAGTGCCATTGGCCGCCTCGATCCGCGCCAGGGTCAAGGCCATCACATCGCTTGCCGTGATGTCGCCCGCATCCATATGCGCGCGCAGCGCGAGGGCTCCTGCTTCGATCATCACATCCTCCCCGGTCCGGTTTTGCCGTTGCCACCGCCTGCACCGCGCACGGTCAAGAGGAGCGCATGGCGTACGGGAAAAGGCCGACAGCCCTGCCTGAGTGGATGTGGCCATGTCCCGTGCCGCAGGGTTGACGTTTTGTCTGGCAATATCAAGGGAGAGCGGATGCGAAGCCGAGCCCTCGGCGTGACTGGCCCGCGCAGGGCTGCGCAATCAGTCGCCTTGCGCTTCGGCCCGGCTTTTGCCCGACACGTCCAGCGCCAAAGTCGCGGCCATGAACCCGTCCAGATCACCGTCCAACACACCCTTGGTGTCGGAGGTCTCAAAGTTCGTGCGCAGGTCCTTCACCATCTGGTAGGGCTGCAGCACGTAAGACCGGATCTGGTTGCCCCAACCCGCATCCCCCTTGTTCTCGTGCATCTCGTTCACGGCCGCATTGCGGCGGTCGAGTTCGAGCTGATAGAGCCGCGATTTCAGCGCCTTCATCGCGATATCGCGGTTCTGGTGCTGGGATTTTTCCGAACTGGTGACCACGATTCCGGTGGGCGCGTGGGTGATGCGCACCGCCGAGTCGGTGGTGTTCACGTGCTGACCACCCGCCCCGGAGGATCGGTAGGTGTCGATACGGATGTCGGCCGGGTTCACCTCGATCTCGATATTGTCGTCGACCACCGGATAGACCCCAACCGAGGTAAAGGACGTGTGGCGCTTGGCGGCGGAATCAAACGGGCTGATGCGCACAAGGCGGTGCACGCCGGATTCCGATTTCAGCCAGCCATAGGCGTTCTGGCCACTGATCTTGTAAGTTGCGGATTTGATCCCCGCCTCTTCACCGGCCGACTCAGACTGCAATTCAACCTTGTAGCCCTTCTTTTCCGCCCAGCGGACATACATGCGCGCCAGCATCGAGGCCCAGTCGCAGGATTCAGTGCCTCCCGCGCCCGAGTTGATCTCGAGGAAGGTGTCATTGCCGTCGGCCTCGCCATCCAGAAGCGCCTCAAGCTCTTTTTGGGCGGCGAGCTTCGCCAGCGACTTCAGCGCGCCTTCGGCATCGGCCACCACTTCGGCGTCTTCTTCCATCTCGCCAAGTTCGATCAGTTCGATATTATCGGCCAGATCCTGGGAAATGCGGCGATGCACGTCCAGCGCATCCACCAGCATCTGGCGATCCCGCATCAGCTTTTGCGCGGCCTCGGGATTGTCCCAAAGGTTCGGGTCCTCAACACGGGCGTTGAATTCTTCTAGGCGATGCTGCGCGGTTTCCATATCGAGACGCTGCGCCAGCAACTCCACCGACTTTTCGATCTCGGCCACGATGTTCTGAATTTCGGCGCGCATCTCGTATTCCTCATCTCGCAGAGCCTCGAGATAGCCCAAGCCCAAGCGCGCCACAAGCATCCTTCACTTGGCGAGATAAACTCCGGGGGACGCGCGCCAGCGGGGGGGGCTGGCCCCCTCGCCGGCTGAGCCAGTGCGCCTCAGTAAAGCCCGCCGGAGCTCAGTGATCCGAAACTGGCCTTGGGCCCCACAACAGCCTTGCGGCCCGTGGATGTCGTGACCTGTCGCCCGCCTGCGGCGGCCTCTTCAAACAGCGGCAGGTCGGCCCCCATGGCAAAACCGCCGTCAAAGGCGATGCCAAAGATCGGGTCTTCCCCCTCGCGGAAATACTCGGCCACAACGTTGGGACCCGAGGCGCTGTCGCTCAGACGTGCGCCGGTAAAGCGGTCGATCTTGATGAAATACCCACCCGGAGGCACTTCGAATGCGCCGCCGCCATATTTCTGGATAGCCTCGGACATGAAGGCCTGGAACACCGGCCCGCACATACCACCCCCCGACGCACCGCGCCCAAGGCTGCGGGGCTGGTCGTAGCCGATGTAGCACCCGGCCGCGATGTTGCTGGAAAAGCCGATGAACCACACGTCCTTGGCGTCGTTGGTCGTGCCCGTCTTGCCCGCAATCGGCACCGGCAGCTTGACCGAGCCCGAGGCCGTGCCACGCTGTACCACGCCCTGCATCATCGAGGTCAACTGATAGGCGGTGATCGGATCCATGATCTGCGCCCGGTTCGAGGCGATGCGCGGCCCGACGCCGGGATCAAGGCTGGCCAGACGCGTACAGTCATTGCAGGTCCGCTCGTCATGGCGATAGACCGTGCGCCCATAGCGGTCCTGCACCCGGTCCACGAGGGTCGGCTGCACCCGCTCGCCGCCATTGGCAAACATCGCGTAGGCCGACACCATCTGATACAGCGTCGTCTCTTCGGACCCCAGCGAGTTGGCCAGAAACGGCGCCATATTGTCATAGACCCCGAACCGTTCAGCGTAGGATGCGACGGTTTCCATACCGATCTCTTCGGCCAGACGGATTGTCATCAGGTTGCGCGAGCGTTCAATGCCTGTGCGCAATGGTGTGGGACCGTAAAACTTGTTGGACGAATTGCGCGGACGCCACAGGCCTTGCGGCGTGTTGATCTCGATCGGGGCATCGACCACGATTGTTGCGGGCGTATAGCCACTGTCGAGGGCCGCGGCATAGACAAAGGGTTTGAAGCTGGAACCCGGTTGCCGCTTGGCTTGTGTGGCGCGGTTGAACACCGAATGCTGATAACTGAACCCGCCCTGCATCGCGATCACGCGACCCGTATCCACGTCCATGGCGACAAAACCACCCTGTGCCTCAGGCACCTGACGCAAGGACCAGCGCAGGAACGTGCCGCCATTGTCCGCCGTCATCGCGCGCACATGCACCACGTCGCCAATTTCGAAATTGTCGAAAAAGTTGCCCTTGAGCCATTTGATATCTTCGCGGGGCACGACAGGTGCGGGCTCGCTGTCGCTCCAGCCTTCGATGCCCAGACGCAGTTCCTGATCCGCGACCTCCAACACCACGGCGGGCCGCCAGACGCCGTCCAGATCAATGTCGCGTGCGACCTTCATGTCGGGCAGCAACTCAGCCCAGTTGTCGATCTGCTCGGCCTCGATCTTTTTGCCGGTGCCGCGCCATGTGCCGCGCCCGCGGTCATAGGCCTCAAGCTGCTTGCGCAGCGCACGCGCCGCGATGGGCTGCATTTCGGAATCGATGGTGGCGCGCACGGTATAGCCGCCGGTAAAGAACTCGCCCTCGCCGAAATCCTGGCTCAGCTGGCGGCGGATTTCATCCGTGAAATAATCGCGTGGCGGCAAGTCGCCCTTAAAGCTGGAAAAGTCCCCGTTCTGGACCGAGCGCAGCGGCATGTTGCGCTCTTCCTCGTACGTGACCTCGTCGAGATAGCCGTTTTCCATCATCTCCTTGAGCACGAAGTTGCGGCGCGACAGCAGCCGGTCCTTGCGGCGAACCGGGTGATAATCAGACGGCGCCTTGGGCAGCGAGGCAAGGAACGCCGCCTCGTGCGGAGCAAGTTCATCAAGGTTCTTGTTGAAATAGGTCTGGCTGGCGGCGGCCACCCCATAGGAGTTCTGGCCGAGGAAAATCTCGTTCAGGTACAGCTCGAGAATTTTTTCCTTGCTCAGCGCCCCTTCGACCCGCGCGGCCAGGATGATTTCCTTGATCTTGCGTTCGGCCTGACGGTCACCCGAGAGCAAAAAGTTCTTCATCACCTGTTGCGTGATGGTCGACGCGCCACGCACATCCGCACCGCGCGTACGCACCGCGTCATAGGCCGCAGCCCCGATGCCGCGCAGATCGTAACCTTCGTGGGTGTAGAAGTTCTTGTCCTCGGCGCTGATGAACGCCTGCTTGATCATTGGCGGGATCGTCTCGGCCGGGGTGAACAGGCGACGTTCCTGCGCGAATTCGTCGATGATCCGCCCCTCGCCCGAATAGATGCGGCTGATCGTCGGCGGCTGGTATTGCGACAGGGATTCGTGGCTGGGCAGATCGCGCCCGTACATCCAGAACACCGCCCCCACGGACAGCGCAATCATCGCAATGCCCATGGTGAGTGTCGTGAAAATCCCGCCGAAGAAGGACAAAATGAACCGAAGCATGACCGCTCGCACCTGTTTTTGATAAGGTTGCTTTATGTGCCCATCATAGGGGACGCGCGCAAGGGCGTCAAAAGCCAACTGGGGCACGATCCCGCCGATGTGAACGCCCTAATGACGCAAGTGTTTTGCCTGCAATATCTGCCTATTGGCGCACAAGGGGCGCGCGCGCCAGATCGCTATCCCGCCATGCGAGAATTCCAGTGGCCAGTGCCTCGACCATCACCGCCCGCCAAACGGGGTCGCGCAGGTTGGCAAGGTCGCGCTTGTCCGACAGGAACCCGACCTCGACCAGCACTGACGGGATGTCGGCACTTTTCAGCACCGAAAACGACGCCTCGCGCCGGGGGCGCTTGTTCATCGGGCCGCCCGCCTCGCCCATGCTGTCAATCAGGGCTATGGCCAGATCATGGGTGCGCGGCATCGTCTCGACCCGCGCCAGATCCATGAGGACGGAGGCGACCTGATCGTCCGTTCCGCTCAGATCGACCCCGGCAATGATGTCGGACCGGTCATGCTGCGCGGCCAGTTGGGCTGAGGCCGCATCAGAGGCCTCATCCGACAACGTATAGACCGTTGCGCCCCGCGCCTGCCCCTCGCTCAGGGAATCCGCGTGCAGAGACACAAATGCATCCGCGCCCACCTGATGGGCCAGCGCCACACGACCGGTGAGCGAGACAAATTCGTCGCGTTCGCGCGTCAGCACCACCTCGACCCCGCCTGCCCGGCGCAGCGCGTCGCGCAAGGCCAGTGCAATACCCAGCATCAGTTCCTTTTCCGTGGTGGTGTCGCGCACCGCACCCGGGTCCACCCCGCCATGACCCGGATCAATCACAAGGACAAAGCTGTCATCATCTACCACAACCGGGGGTGCGGCCGCCTGCACCGCCCAGTCGGGGTTCACGGGCGCGCCTGCGCGGGCGGCAAAGGCGTCGGCCTCGACTGATTCCAGCAGTATGGACAAGGCCGCGCGCCCCGAACTGGTGTCCACCGGCATCGCGATCTCGACCGGCAGCATCGGCTCGGTCAGGTCCGCAACCAGTCGCGACCAGCCCGGTTTGAACGTGCCAAAGCGCAAGGAAGAGATGCGCGTCGTCTCGCCCAGCAGCGCCTCGGCGGTGACGCCTGCAAAGTCGACCTCGCGGAAATCGGCGACAAGGCGGGCGGGATCGTCGAGCACAAAGACCCGGAACGGCACGCCCTGGCTGAGGCCAAGGGACAGCGTGGTGCTGCCAAACCAACTGTCCTCGACCCCGCTGGCGCCCATGTCCACGCGGGCAAGGCCCGACAGGTCCTGCGCGCTGGCCGTGATCGCCCAGAGCCAGATCATGAGTGCTGATAAAACTGCCCGCATTGCTTATTGCCCGCTTTTTTCGGGCACGTTAGTGCATCCCTGCCCGAACGGGAATCCCCTATGCGCGCACGGCCATGAATTCCGTCAATCGCCGAAGCCCTTCGGCGATGTCCTCGGTCTTGCGGGCATAGGAAAAGCGCAAAGTGGTATGCCCGCGCACCGGGTCGAAATCGAGCCCCGGCGTGACGGCAACCCCGGCCTGTTCTAGGATTTCAGCAGCAAAGGCGCGCGAATCCTGCGTGATCTCGGACACATCCGCGTAGACGTAAAACGCCCCGTCAGGCGGTGCGATGCGACTGAACCCCGCCTTGGGCAAGCCATCGAGGATCAGCGCGCGGTTGGTGCGGTAGACATCCATGTTGACCTGCAACTCTTCGTGCGCATCCATGGCCGCGAGGGCTGCGACCTGACTGGCGTGGGGTGCGCAGATGAACATGTTCTGGGCGATACGCTCGACCACGCGCACGTGGGCCTCGGGCACCACCATCCAGCCAACCCGCCATCCGGTCATGGAAAAATACTTGGAAAAGGAGTTGATCACATAGACGTCGTCGCTGAGTTCCAGCGCGCTGACGGCCTTGGCCTCGTATTCGATGCCGTGATAAATCTCGTCACTGATGAAGCTGGTGTTTGTCGCCGCGCAGGCCTCGATCAGGGCCGACATCGCGGGCCGGTTCAGCATGGTGCCGGTGGGATTGGCCGGCGAGGCAACCAGCAGACCGGCAAGGTCGAGCCCCGCGAAATCATCCGGCACTGGCTGCAAGCGGCTGGAATCGGACGTGGGCAGATCGACCGCCTCAAAGCCAAGCCCGCGCAGGATCTGGCGATAGCTGGGATAGCCCGGCGCGCCGATCCCCACCCGGTCGCCGCTGTCAAAGAGCGCGTTGAAGGCCAGGATGAATCCCCCCGACGCGCCCGAGGTCACGATCACCCGCTCGGGGTTCAGATCGACCCCGTACCACTCGCCATAAAGGCGCGCGATGCGGGAGCGCAGTTCGGGCAGACCCAAGGCCACCGTATAACCCAAGGGCCCCGCCGCCATCGCGTCACTCAATGCGCGGATCGCCGCCTGCGGCGCGCCCGTGCCGGGCTGACCGACTTCCATGTGGATAATATGGCGGCCCGCAGCTTCGGCGGCGCGCGCGGCCTCCATCACATCCATCACGATAAAGGGATCGACGTCACTGCGTCTTGAGGTTCGCATGGGCTCTCCTATGATCGGTACATGGTCATTCATCCTGTCACGCGGCTCGCGTCAATCCTGATCCTGACTTTCGCGCTGGCGATGCCTGCGCGCGCGGTGTCGCTGCTGCGCGATGCGGACATGGAATATGCGCTGTCCCAAGTGGCCGCGCCCGTGCTGCGGGCGGCAGGGCTGAGTGCGGCGCGCACCAAGATTCTGGTGGTCAATGACGGCACGCTCAACGCGTTTGTGGTCAGCAATGACGCGATCTATATCCATTCCGGCCTGATCGGGCGGATGGAGAATGCCGCGATGCTGCAGGCGGTAATCGCCCATGAGGCCGCCCATATCGCCAATGGCCATATTACGCGGCGCATGACCAATCTGGGCAACGCGCGCACTGCCGCTGGGCTGGGTATGGCGCTCGCAGTGATTGCAGCGGCGGCAGGCGGCGGCGAGGCGGCAGGGGCCATCGCGATTGGGTCGCAAAGTGCCGCGATGCGCGCCTTTCTGACCCACACCCGCGCCGAAGAAAGCTCGGCCGACCAGTCTGGCGCCCGGTATCTGCGCAGCGCCGGCATTCCGCTGTCGGGCATGCTGGATGTGTTTCGCCTGTTTCGTGGCCAAGAGGTGCTGTCCGCCGCACGTCAGGACCCTTACGTGCGCTCGCACCCGCTCAGCCGGGACCGGCTGCGCGCAATCGAAGGGTACGCGGCGGCTTATGGCAACCAGACTTCGGCGGATTCGGCCAAGTGGGATTACTGGTTTGCCCGCGCCAAGGGCAAGCTAACCGCCTATCAGCGCCGCCCCAACTGGACGCTGAACCGGCTGGGCGACACGGGATACCGGGACGTGGCCCTGATGCGCGAGGCGATGGCGCGGCACCGCAATTCGCAAACCCGCAAGGCGTTGACGGCCATCGACAAGGCCATCGCGCTGCAGCCCAGTGATCCGTTCTACTACGACCTCAAGGGTCAGATCCTGATGGAGACCCGGCAATTCGCGGCCGCCGCAAACGCGCATGGACGTGCGGTTCAACTGCGCCCGCGTGACGGGTTGCTGCAGGCCAGTTATGGGCGGGCGCTGCTGGCCACCGGCAATGCACGCGCCGCCCTGCCCGCGCTGGAACGCGCGCGCCAGATCGACTTTCGCGACGGCTCGATGTTGCGCGATCTGTCGGTGGCTTATGCGCGCACCGGAAACAACGGCATGGCCTCGCTGGTGACGGCCGAACGCTATGCCCTGCGCGGTAGCCTTGAGGATGCCGGAATCCACGCCAAACGCGCGACGGGCCTGCTGCCCGAAGGCTCCGGGCCTTGGCAACGGGCGCATGATGTGCTCCTTGCATCCGAACGCGCCGCAAAGAGAAAGAGATAACCCATGTTTCGCAAACTTGCCCTTCCCAGTCTGCTGGCCCTGAGCCTCTCCCTGCCCGCGCAGGCGCTTGATCTGACCCAGATGTCTGATGAGGAACGCGCGATCTTTCGCGAAGAGGTCCGCGCCTATCTGATGGACAACCCGCAGGTGATCATGGACGCGGTCGCGGTTCTGGAAGAGCGCCAACAGGCCGCACAGGCGCAGGCGGACCTGACCCTTGTGAGCGACAATGCCGATGAGATTTTCAACGACGGCTACAGCTTTGTCGGGGGCAATCCGGACGGGGACATCACGCTGGTCGAGTTCCTCGATTACCGCTGCGGCTTTTGCAAGCGGGCCCATGGTGAAGTGGCCAAGCTGCTGGAAACAGACGGCAATATCCGCCTCGTGGTCAAGGAGTTCCCGATCCTGGGCGAACAGTCCTTGCTGGCCTCACGCTTTGCCGTGGCGACCAAGCAGATCGCGGGAGATGCCGCCTACAGAGGCCTGCATGACGCGCTGATGGAGATGAACAGTGACGTGACCCTGCGTACGCTCAAACGTATGGCATCGACCTTTGGCCTGGATGCAGACGCGATCGAGGCGCGCATGGACGATGAGGCGGTGACGGATGAAATCCGCCGCACGCGCGCGCTGGCAACACGGCTGCAGATCTCGGGCACACCGACCTTTGTGCTGCAGGACGAATTGCTGCGCGGCTACCTGCCCTATGACCAGATGCAGGCGTTGGTCGACGAAAAACGCGGCTGACCGGCAGCCGCGTTTTCAAACTTTTCAATGGTGCCGCGAGGCGCCGTGTCGGATCAGGTCCGCTTGGTCCGACGACGGCGCGCGGCAAACGCACCCGCCCCCAGAACGAACGGCGCATAGAGCGCCACGCCAGCAGGCAATGGCACGGCGGACACATCCCCGAACTGGACGGTGTAGTCAAACGATCCTTCGTTGCCTCTTGGCGCCAGTTGGAATGCATAAAAACCAGCATCCAAGGACGCAGGAACCGAAGATTCGGTGAATGTTCCAATCGACGATCCAGCCCGGGCAAACATCACGAAACCAGAGCTCGCAGCCACTTCATTCTGAATCATGATCGAGAAGTTCAGCGTCTCGGTCAATGTGAACGAAAATGTATCGAACTCGTCCGTTCCAGAAACAACGCTGGACCCGCCGTCGATCGAGCCAAGGATCACCCCCTGGCCGATTGTGCCCAAGTCGGTTCCCGGGTTTGTGCCAAAATCACCAGACGCGCTTTCATCGTAGATCACGCTTGCCGCGGACGCAGACCCTGCCGTCAAAATGACAGCCAATGTGGTCAAGATCTTCTTCATAGTATTTCCCTTCACTTGCCCGGGAACAACGGGCGAACCAATTCCAAATGCATTCCTCGCGCATCGGTACGGGAGTGCGTACCAAGCACGCAAGCGGATAATTGCCGATTGTCGCAGCAAACCCATCTGCGCCATATCCGCGATAAGTCTAAGTGTCTGAAAAATTTATGGTTTTACTCTGCGGCTTGTGACCCGGCGGCCACAGCTTCTGCATCCAGTTCCGCCGCCTTCTTCTCGACCTGCTCAACAATGTGCTCCACCATCTCGTCATTGTTCAGCTTGTGGCTTTGTTTGCCCGCGAGATACACCATCCCGTGGCCCGCACCCCCGCCGGTAAAGCCCACATCCGTCATCAGCGCCTCGCCTGGGCCATTGACCACACAGCCGATGATCGACAGCGACATCGGCGTCTTGATATGGGCCAACCGCTCTTCGAGCACCTCGACCGTCTTGATGACGTTGAAGCCCTGACGCGCGCAGGACGGGCAGGATATGATGTTCACGCCGCGATGGCGCAGGCCGAGGGATTTGAGGATTTCATAGCCCACTTTCACCTCTTCGACCGGGTCGGCAGAGAGGGACACGCGGATCGTGTCGCCAATCCCCATCCACAGGAGTTGCCCGAGGCCGATGGCCGTTTTTATGGTGCCCGTGGTCAGCCCGCCCGCTTCGGTGATGCCAAGGTGAATGGGCGCGTCCGTGGCCTCGGCAAGCTGTTGATAGGCCGCGGCGGCCATGAAGACATCCGAGGCCTTGCAGCTGATCTTGAACTCGTGAAAATCGTTGTCCTGCAGGATCTTGATGTGATCAAGGCCACTTTCGACCATCGCATCCGGGGTCGGTTCACCGTATTTGTCCAGCAGGTGTTTTTCGAGCGACCCGGCATTCACCCCGATGCGGATCGAACAGTTGTGATCGCGCGCGGCCTTGATGACCTCGCGCACCCGCTTTTCGTCACCGATATTGCCCGGATTGATGCGCAGACAGGCCGCACCCGCCTCTGCCGCCTCGATCCCGCGTTTGTAGTGGAAATGGATGTCGGCCACCAAGGGCACCGGGCTTTCGCGCACGATTTCCTTCATAGATTTTGCGCTGGCCTCGTCCGGGACGGAGACACGCACGATATCCGCGCCCGCGTCGGCGGCGGCCTGCACCTGCGCGATGGTCGCCTTGGCATCCGTGGTCAGCGTGTTGGTCATCGTCTGCACGGTGATCGGTGCATCGCCCCCCACGGGCACAGTGCCCACCATGATCTGACGGCTTTTGCGCCGATAAATGTTGCGCCACGGACGGATGTGATTAAGCGACATGAAAAGCGGCCTTTGACACGGGGATCAGTTGTCAATCAAGATAGACAGTCGCGCCGCGTCCGGCAATGGGCGCAGACCCGGTCGGGCGGCTTATTCGGTGGGTTGAGAGACCGCGGCGGCCTGCGCCTCGGCATAGCGCACGAGGCCCTCGTCGGTCGAGACTTCGACCGGCAGGTAGGTTTCCTGCAGGCCTGCGATTTCAAGCGGCAGGTTGGATGTGACCGAGCCTGTGGCGCCAACGGGGCCATAGAACTTGTCGTTCATCGCGAAATAGATCGCCCCGCTTTCGCCGGTGCGCAAGGTGGGCGGTTCTTCTGTCAGGGGCGCTTCCCACGTGTCGCCTGCCTGCATGGTCGCTTCGTAGATCACAGTGCCATCGGCGGCGCGCACGCGCACCCAGGACGGGCGCACGGCAACCATGGTCAGCGCAGGCGCGGCTGCCTCGACCACTTGTGGCACGGATGGGCCGGACGGGCCGCCAAACGGGCTGGTATCGACAGCACCGGCAATTTGCGGGCGCTGGGGTTGTGGATCGGCAAAAGTACCAAGGTCGCGGGTGTCCAGTGTTGCGATGGGCGCATCACGCGCCACCAGAACCGGCACATCCAGCGCTTGCGGGCGATAAAGACGGTCCAGCACATCGGCGCGCGGTGTTTCAATATCCGGGCCCAATACGCTTTCGACCGGTGCTGCGCCATTCAATGGGTCAAGGTCAGACAGAACCACGGGCGTCTGATCCACCGGAGCCACCTGCACGCGCTGCACTTCCTGCAGGATCGCGTAGCCACCAAAGCCCAGACCGCCGATGAGGGCGAGCAGGACAAAGGTCGACCCGATGGCGCGCGGTTCAATACGCGACCACATGGCCTCGCCTGCGGGCACGAAAGGTGTCGCGGGTGCGGAGAATATGTCGCCTGCGGGGCGGCGGCTCATGCGCTCTTCGCGGCCGGATTTCTTGACGACAGAGGCCTCTTTGGACATGCCGTGCGCGACGGAAAACCCGCTTTCCTCGCAGAAACCTGCAAAGGCGCGGTCCGGATCCATGTTCAAGTAGCGCGCATAGGACCGCACGTAACCGGCAATAAAGCCGGGCGTGTCAAAGGCGTCGGGGTCACAGGATTCGATGGCGGCAATATAGCTCGCCTTGATGCGCAGCTCGCGTTGCACATCCAGCAAGGACTTGCCCATGGTGGCGCGTTCGCCGCGCATGATATCGCCGAGGCGCAGCTCGAAGTCGTCAAAGCCCTTTGGCTTTGCCTCTTCTGTGTTCTCAGTAATGACGGATTTCCGCCCGATCATGCCGCTGCCCCATGGTGTCGTGTTTAACGAATCTGTCCCACTCGATTCGTCTCACGGCTGTTGTTTAACAGAGTGTATCACAAGGCAACGGTAATTGCGAATATAGTTAAACTATCCGGCACTCTCGGCGCGATTCAGCGCACAATGCGACCAGAGTTTATCCATCGCCTGTACGAGGGCGTCCATCTCTTCGGGTCCATGCACCGGTGAGGGGGTGAATCGCAGCCGTTCGGTGCCGCGTGGTACGGTCGGATAGTTGATCGGCTGAACGTAAATTCCGTGTTCGTCCAACAACATATCACTCAACAGCTTGGTATGGACCGGATTGCCGACCATCACCGGAACAATATGGCTGCCATGATCGATAATTGGCAAGCCCAATCCCTTGAGACGCAGTTTCAGCGCCTTGGCCTGCGCCTGTTGATCCGCGCGCAGATTTTCTGCGGTCTTCAAAAATCTGACCGAGGCCGCAGCCCCTGCCGCAACGGCCGGTGGCAGCGACGTGGTAAAGATGAAGCCCGGTGCGTAAGACCTTATCGCATCACACATTTTTGCAGATGCCGCGATGTAGCCGCCCATTACGCCATAGGCCTTGGCCAGCGTGCCATTGATGATGTCGATGCGGTCCATCAGGCCGTCGCGTTCAGCAACACCCGCCCCACGAGGCCCGTACATACCCACCGCGTGGACCTCGTCGATATACGTCAGCGCACCGAATTCATCGGCAAGATCGCAAATCTCGGCAATGGGGCCAAAATCTCCGTCCATCGAATAAATCGACTCAAAGGCGATCAATTTTGGCGCGTTTGGATCATCCGCCTCCAGCAATGCGCGCAGGTGTTCGACGTCATTGTGACGGAACACACGCTTGGCACCACCATTGCGGCGCACCCCTTCGATCATCGAGGCGTGGTTGAGCGCATCGGAGTAAATAATGAGGCCGGGAAAGAGCTTGGGCAGCGTACTTAATGTCGCATCATTGGCGATATAGGCGCTGGTGAACAGCAGGGCCGCCTCTTTGGCATGCAGATCGGCCAGTTCGGCCTCAAGGCGCTTGTGATAGACGGTGGTGCCGGAAATGTTGCGTGTGCCGCCAGATCCGGCGCCTGTGGCATCAATCGCCTCGTGCATCGCTTTCAGCACAATCGGGTTCTGCCCCATACCAAGATAGTCATTTCCGCACCACACGGTGATCGGCGCGCGGCTGCCATCCGGGCGCGTCCACACAGCATGGGGAAACTGACCCTTTTGGCGTTCGATATCGATGAACGTGCGGTAGCGCCCTTCGTCATGCAGGCGTTGCAGGGAGTCGTCCAATTTGGCTGCGTAATCCACACGTGGCTCCATCTTGGTCTTTGTCAGATCGAAACGCGCAATGCGCGCTGGTTTTAGAACGAATATAGACTGCGAAATGCACCTTCAATGCTAATCAAAAGGGCGTCATGTCGCAGGTCGGCAAATCCTGACCCTTCTGACATGGCGTGAAGTGACCGGGCATTGACCCAAATCAAATCGGCCCTCTGGACACTGCGGCCCGCCCGGCTACTCTCGGGCCGACCCATCCAACAGGAGCCGCCATGACCCTCGACGCCGTCCTCGCCCGCATCGATGCCGACCTGCCCCAGGCCACCGAGCGTCTGCTCGATCTGCTGCGCATCCCCTCCATCTCGACCGATCCGGCGTTCAAGGCGGACTGCGACAGCGCCGCCGACTGGCTGGTCGCTGACCTGCAAAGCCTTGGGGTCGCTGCGGAAAAGCGCCCCACCCCCGGCCATCCGATGGTGGTCGGCCATGTGGAGGGCGACGGCCCCCACCTGCTGTTTTATGGCCACTACGATGTGCAACCCGTCGATCCGCTGGACTTGTGGGACCGCGACCCGTTCGATCCCGAAGTGCAGGACACCGATGCAGGCCAGGTCATCCGCGGGCGGGGCAGTTCGGATGACAAGGGGCAGCTCATGACCTTTGTCGAGGCCTGTCGCGCCTGGAAGGCCGAGCATGGTACTCTGCCCTGCCGCATCACCTTCTTCTTCGAGGGAGAAGAGGAATCCGGCTCGCCCTCGCTGGTGCCCTTCATGGAGCAAAATGCAGCGGAGCTGAAATCCGACCTCGCCCTGATCTGCGACACCGGCCTGTTCGAATCCCGTGTGCCCGCCATCGTCACCATGCTGCGCGGGCTGCTGGGTGAGGAAATCACCATCACCGCCCCCGACAAGGACCTGCATTCCGGCATGTATGGCGGCATCGCGATGAACCCGATCCGGGTGCTGACGCGAATTCTCTCCAGTCTGCACGACGATTCCGGGCGCATCACCGTGCCCGGGTTCTATGACGGCGTGCCTGAGCTACCGGACGCAATCCGCCAGCAATGGCAGGGTCTGGCCTTTGATCATGGCACATTCCTGGGCGATGTGGACCTGTCGGTGCCCGCGGGCGAAGTGGACCGCACCCCGATCGAGATGATCTGGTCGCGCCCAACTTGCGAGATCAACGGCATCTGGGGCGGCTATACCGGCGCTGGGTTCAAAACCGTGCTGCCAAGCAAGGCACAGGCCAAGGTCAGCTTTCGCCTCGTCGGCGAGCAGGACCCGCTGGCGATCCGAGCCAGCTTTCGCAAGATGATCGAGGACGCCCTGCCCGCCGATTGCAAAGTCGAATTTCACGGCCACGGTGCGGGCCATGCATCGATCACCGAAACCACCGATCCGGCCTTTGAAAAGGCACGGCACGCGCTCAGCGATGAATGGAACATCCCGGCGGCCTATGTGGGCTGCGGCGGCTCGATCCCGATTGCGGGGCACTTCCAGAACATCCTTGGCACGACGCCCATGCTGGTCGGCTTTGGCAAGGACGACGACCAGATACACTCACCGAACGAGAAATACGATCTGGAGAGTTTTCACAAAGGCATCCGCAGTTGGGCCCGCATTCTTGCGGCGCTGACATGAGTAAACACATGCCTTGCACCGCGAAAACTCTACGAGGGCTGCGCCCGTGCGTGCCTGAAACACTCCCCCGGAGTGTTTCCAGGACGGCGCGCACTCACAAAGGCATCCGCAGTTGGGCCCGGTTTCTGGCAGCACTCACGTAAGAACTCATGCGCGCGCGCCGGTCTCACGTCAAATACCCAAGGACACCCGACCCAAGCCAACCGTCCCCCTTCTCTGATTCAAAAAAATCCCGGGGGTCTGGGGGCTGGCCCCCAGCCTGCCTCAACCACAAGGCGCTTCATGACCCAGTTCACCACACCCGACGGCATCACCATCGCCTATGAGAAATCCGGTACCGGCCCACCGGTCCTGTTGCTGCATGGCTTTCCCCAAACCCGCGCCATGTGGCACGCCATTGCCCCGGTCCTCGCGCGCGACTTTACCGTGATCACAGCCGACCTGCGCGGCTATGGCGACAGCACCAAACCGGCCCGCATGGAAGATATGAGCTTTCGTGCCATGGCCGCCGATCAGGTGGCGCTGATGCAAGCCCTTGGGTTTGAGCAGTTCCATCTGGTCGGCCACGATCGCGGAGGACGGACCGCGCACCGGCTGGCGCTGGATCATGCAGATTCAGTGCTGTCGCTCACCCTTATGGACATCGTGCCCACGCATCTCTTGCTTGACGATCTGAGCCAACAGGTCGCACGCGCCTATTATCACTGGTTCTTTCTGGCCCAACCTGAACCGATTCCCGAAACCCTCATCGGCTATGACCCTGACACCTATTTCGAAACCTGTCTGGCCGGTTGGGGCGGCCGTATGGATGGATTCGCAGAACCCGCACTGAATGCCTATCGAAAGGCCTGGCGTGAGCCGGATTGCATCCGGTCCATGTGCAACGATTACCGCGCGGCCATTGATGTGGATTTCGCACTCGACGCGCAGGATCTGGAGCGGCAGGTGGATGTGCCGACCCTTGTTCTTTATGGCGCGGATGGGGTTATGGGACAGGCCTATGATGTGCCAGACACCTGGGCCAATCGGCTCTCGAATATGCAAAGCGTGGCACTTCCCGGCGGTCACTTCTTTCCCGACACACATCCGCAGGAAACCAGCGCGGCCTTGCTCAGCTTTTTGACCGAACTGACCGCCTGATCCGATGGAGGCGGTTTCCGAAATCGGAAACCGGCACGGAAAACGCCTCGTTTTTTACGCCTGCCCAACCCGACGCGCCACAAAAGAAAAAGCCGCCCCCGAAAATCGGGAGCGGCTTTTGTCGCAGCAGTGGCGCGGTTGACGGGGCTCGAACCCGCGACCCCCGGCGTGACAGGCCGGTACTCTAACCAACTGAGCTACAACCGCCCGCTGCGTTCTGGCGTATTATGGCCCCGGCCCGCCCTCGTCAAGCGGGGTTTTTCGCCAAATGTGCAAATTCACAACTTTGCTTTGCTCACGCCCCTGCAACCGGGCATGAACGGTGCAGGCTCGGGCCTAGTGATCCGGCAGTGGAATGAATTCATCCTCATCCCCCGGGGGCAATTTGAACCGCCCATGCGCCCAGTCCCCGGCGCGCCAGGCCTCTTTGGCAGCATCAATGCGCTCGCGCGATGAGGCGACGAAATTCCACCAGATATGGCGCGAGCCTTCCAGCGTGGCCCCACCCAGCATCATCAGGCGCGCACCGCCCTCTCCGGCAGTGACCGACATCGCGTCTCCGGGACGAAAGACCATCATCTGACCCGCGGTGTAGGGTTCACCGGCGACAGTGATCGACCCGTCCACCACGTAGATGCCGCGATCTTCGTGATTGTCCGGCAACGGGATCGCGGCCCCCGCCTCCAGTACCGCATCCGCATAGAACATCTCGGAAAAGGTCTGCACCGGCGCACGTTCGCCCCAGGCATCACCCAGAATCAGGCGCACCTCTTTGCCCTCGCCTTCGAGAAAGGGCAGATCAGCGCGGGCCGCGTGCTGAAAATCCGCCGGATCGTCCTCGGCATCCTTGGGCAAGGCGACCCAGGTCTGGATGCCAAACAGATCATGGGGGCGGTCGCGAATCTCACCATCCGTGCGCTCGGAATGGGTGATGCCGTGGCCTGCCACCATCCAGTTCACCGCCCCCGGTTCAATCCACTGATCCGTGCCCAGACTGTCCCGGTGATGGATCTTGCCCTTGTAAAGATAGGTTACCGTAGCAAGCCCGATATGGGGATGGGGTCGGACATCAATGCCGGTGCCGGTCACAAATTCCGCAGGGCCCATCTGGTCGAAAAAGATGAACGGACCAACCATCTGCCGCTTGGGTGCGGGCAAGGCACGGCGCACCTCGAACCCTCCCAGATCGCGGGCACGGGGCACGATGACGGTGTCTATGGCGTCGACCGCGTCGCCCTTGGGGCAATCGGGATCAAGGGCAGGGTTCCAGCTCATCTCGGGCCTCCGGGTTTGGTTCCATCTGGTTCAACCTAACCGGGACCAGCCTCAAATCAAGCGCGCCACGCGGTCTTTTAGGCGTCCTCATCCCCACGCACGCGGCGGCGCAATTCGGCCGCCGTGCGTTCCAGATCAGCCGCCAGCAGGATCAACCGAGCGACATGGCGGGGACGATCGGTTTGGGCCAGCTCATAGGCCGCATATTCCAGAACCTCCGCCGCCGTGGCGAGCGCCGCCGGGGTCCGCACATCGAGCGGCATATCGTTCAGGTGATCGATGACGGATTGGATGCGCCCCTCGAGAAAGGCGTCTCGGGCCGGAGAATTCGGTGACATGGAAAATCGTCTCTCAATGGTTAACAACCCGGCCGACCTAGCGCGCGCCCAGCACCACTGTCATGTCACGTGCATACGCCACATAGGCCCCGCCTAGGGCACGATCAACCCGGCCCCCATGCCCCTTATGGCGGCAGTGGTTCGATCCGCCACGCCCAGCTTGTCAAATATCCGGCGCACCAGTGTGTCGACAGTGTGCGGAGACAATTCGAGCCGATTGGCAATACCCTTGTTGGATTCGCCGCGGGCCATCCAGCGCAGGATCTCGCGTTCACGTGGCGACAGGCGCGCTGCCGGAACGCCATGCGGGTTCAACTCGCAATAGCGCAGATGCCCGGCCTGAGCGACCAGCTGAAAGTCGAGCACGAGGGGCAAGGGCAGTTCGTGGCTCTTGCCGGTTCCGAGGCCGACATATCCG
This sequence comes from uncultured Tateyamaria sp., assembly GCF_947503045.1. Classification (GTDB taxonomy): domain Bacteria; phylum Pseudomonadota; class Alphaproteobacteria; order Rhodobacterales; family Rhodobacteraceae; genus Tateyamaria. Next base: position 189,860 of record NZ_CANNCF010000004.1, on the reverse strand, counting down.
TTGCGCAGACCCGGCCCAAAGACCTGATAGGCCAGCCCGTCGCCAACACCGGCATCATGCATCTGGCACAGGTATTCCTTTTGCTCGGGCGTCAGACGCATCAGGTTTTCGATGTCGGACCAGCGGAACGGACGCGTGGCGCTTTGGGCCAATTCGGTAATGGGATCAACCAGATACAGCTTGCGTTCGATGTACTGACACACCCATTCCCTTGAAAACCCGTCGGTGTTGATCGTCACCGATTGGTCTGTGCGCAGATCGGTGGAAAAGTGGTGATAGCTGATCTTTTCGACGCCGTGATCGTGGAAATAGTCCAAAACCAGCCGCCAGAGGGCGGCGCTGTCGGTCTGATCCTGAATGTCGCCCAGCATGGAAAAGGTCATATGGTCCCCCAACCCGTCGCCTCAACTAGCACGGGAGTGCCGTGGCGTTCAAAGAAATAGGCGGGCGTTTCCGCGCTGCGGACAACTGACTGTGGACGAAAAGGATCGTGAGAGGCTCGAACTCCCCGCCCAGAGTGACGCCGCAGGCGGCGCGCGTCGGTCGGGCCAACCGCTGCGCGCGACATCAAGGGAGGGTACAACGGTCAGGCTATGGTGGGTTGTGAGAGGCTCGAACTCCAGACCCAGCGTAGCGCCGCAGGCGATGCGCGTCGGTCGGGGCCATCCGCTGCGCGCGACATCAAGGGAGGGTACAACGGTCAGGCTATGGTGGGTCGTGAGAGGCTCGAACTCCCGACATCTTCGGTGTAAACGAAGCGCTCTACCAACTGAGCTAACGACCCGCCTGCGCGTCTCTTAGCCCAAGGCGACATCCGGCTTCAAGCCCCTTCGGACAGGCAGGTCTGCACGCCTTGCGAAAGGTGGTACACGACGCCCTGCCCGCCTGGCAAAGTATCAAAGGCCCCGGGCTCCAGCCCCAGCGCATGACAGCGCAACATGCGCGACGTGATGCCGTGGGTGACGATCACGGCAGGGCCCGTCAGATCCGCCAGAAACGCACCGGTCCGGGTGTAAAGTGACATGATCCCCTCGCCCCCCGGCGCATGATCGTACCAGGACATATCCGCTTCGGTTTCAAACATATGCGGGACGGTGGCGGCGATCTCGCGGCGTTCTTTTCCGGTCCAAGCACCCATTGTGATCTCTGTCAGGCGCGCATCGTGCCGGGCCTCGTCCGCGCGCGCGCCCAAGGCGATCTGAGCGGTTGCACGTGCACGGCCCTGCGGGCTGGACCACAGCGCCCAATCGTCCACGCCGAATTCGGTCAACAGGCGCCCCTGGGCATCTGCCTGCGCGCGACCCTTGGCGGTCAGGGGGCTGTCCATCTCGCCTTGCATCCGTCCGGCCAGATTCCATTCGGTTTCGCCGTGGCGCAGGATCAAAAGGTCAGGATATCTCATGGCCCCGGCTTACGAGCACAGGTGGCGCACCACAAGCGGCAAAAGGCCCGATACGATGGCCACAACGCTTGCATTCTTGCGGGTGCGTGGATGGGTCAGCACCCACAGAGGGCGCGATCTGGGGGCACAGCCCGGTTGCGCAAGATCTCCGGCAACACAGCGCGGCAGCCAGGCCTGCCCGAGACCCGCATGCACCGCCGCGGTGACCCCCGACTGATCCGAGAGGCGCAGGTTTGGTGAGTCCGGCCCCCACCCGGCCTGAGGCAGATGGGCCATTTCGGGCACGTAACCCACCCAGTCCGGCCCATGCCCGGCCAGCACGAAGGGCACATCGCACAGTTTGCGGATCACCACATCCCCATGTGCCTCGGGCCGGGCAAAGCGCAGCGCGATGTCGGCCTGACCGTGCATCAGGCTGAGGCTGTCATGGCGCCCCAGAACGGAGAGTGACAGGTCCGGCGCCTCGCCGCGCCACTGCGCCCAAAGCGGCAGGATTGCCGCCTCGACCAGCCAGGGCACAACCGTCAGCCGCACATGTCCGCGCGGGCCTTGCGACGGGCTCAGCGCTGCGTCCGCCTGCTGTGCTGCATCTGTCATCGTCCTGACATGGTTTAATAAAACGGCCCCCTCATCGGTCACGCCGCCGTTTTGTCCGCGCCACAGCACATGACTCACCTGCCGCTCCAACCGCCGTATCCGGCGCGCGACTGTGGTCTCGTGCTGGCCCAAGGCCTTGGCCGCCCCGGCAAAGCTGCCCGTGTCGGCGACCACCTGAAACACCCGCAGATCATCCCAATGTGCGTCCCGCATTTTTGCAACCTATCCCGGCAATCATGTCCATTCTTCCTGCAGTGTTGCACAGGTAGTCATGGGGCACATATGAAAATCAGGAGGCCGCGATGCCCTACCTTATTCTGTTTCAGGATGCCCCCGGACATGATCACATCCGAGGCGAAAAGATGCCCGACCACCTTGCCTTTCTGACCCGCAATGCCGCAGCCATCCGCGCGGCGGGTCCGCTTTTTGACAGAGACGCCGGCGCGGGTGGCGCGTGGATTGTGGATGTCGAAGACGCGGACGCCGCCTGGCACCTTGTGCATGCCGACCCGTTTTGGCCAACGGGTTTGCGCGCCTCGGTGCAGGTTTTGCGCTGGCATCACGTTTTTGCGGATGGGCAGATCTCGTAGATGGGTACGGTTGCGCCCGATGCACAACGCATAGTTTCACAGTATCGATTCCGGAGCGCTTTGGTGGGTGATAAGAGAATTGAACTCCTGATCCAGACTGCCGCCAACGGCGGCGGGCGTCGGTCAGGCTATCCGCCGATCACAACATTTCACAGCAGTGGCACAGTAAGGCTTTGGTGGGTGATAAGAGATTTGAACTCCTGACATCTTCGATGTGAACGAAGCGCTCTACCACTGAGCTAATCACCCAAAGCCCGCGCGTCTTAGCCGGGTCCGCGGGCGCTGGCAAGAGGGACAGCGCCCGAAAACGTCATTCCGCAGCCGTCGGTGACGCTGCAGGGGCGCCCATGTCCTTGGGGTCGGGCTTGGCCTCTTCGCTGGGCAGATCCTGAGACTGGCGAATGCGCGCGATCATCACCTTGCCGCTGGGCTTTTTCTTTTCACGGTTCACTTTGACCTTGCCGAGCGGTTCGAGGTTTAGCTCGCGACTGTCCTGCAAGGCCGCGCCAAGCACAGCCAATGTCGCCTCGACAATCGGTTTGACGTCTTTTTTCTTCATCCCCGACTTGGCGACAACTGCGTTGATCAGCTCCGGCTTGCGCATCATCGGGCCCAGCACGACAGGCTTGGCCGATTCCACGACTGTGGCGGGGGCTGCCGGTTCGGGTTTCGGCGCGACCTTAGCCTTGACCTTGGGGGTTGTGGATTTGCGGCCAGTGGCCGGTGTCTTGGTTTTGCGCGTCTTGCCGGGATCAGTTGCCATCATGTGCCTCTTTATTTTTCTATGGCCCCCACTTACCGAATTTTCGGTTAAAAATCCACGGCTTTGCCGGGCTCGGACAGAGAATGCGCGGCCAAAAGCCGTCATACGTGCTGAAATGCGACAGTCCCGATGGTGTGAGGCTCGGAAACCGCCGACCGGGGCCAAAGGCGCAGAAACGCAAAGCGCCCCGGAGAACACTCCGGGGCGCTTGCTGTTCAGGTCTACAAACTAGTGGGCTGTTGCGCCTGCCCCACTGCCAGTTGCGGCGGCGGCGGCCGCGGCGGCTGCAGCCTCTTCGGCGGCTTCATCCCATTCGATGGATTCAGGCACCGACACAAGCGCACGGCTCAGCACATCGCGCACGTGCGTGACAGGGATGATATCCAACCCTTCTTTGACATTGTCCGGGATCTCGGCAAGGTCCTTTTCGTTTTCCTGCGGGATCAGCACTGTCTTGATGCCGCCGCGCAAGGCCGCAAGCAGCTTTTCCTTCAGGCCGCCGATGGGCATCGCGTTGCCGCGCAGGCTGACCTCGCCGGTCATGGCGATGTCGCGCCGTACGGGAATGCCGGTCAGCACAGACACGATCGAGGTCACCATGGCCAGACCGGCACTTGGGCCGTCCTTGGGCGTGGCGCCGTCGGGGACGTGCACGTGGATATCGATCTTGTCGAACTGCGTGGGTTTCACACCGATTTCAGGGCTGATCGAGCGGACAAAGCTGGCTGCGGCGTCGATGGATTCCTTCATCACGTCGCCCAGCTTGCCCGTGGTCTTCATCCGCCCTTTTCCGGGCAGTTTCAGCGCCTCGATATGCAGCAGGTCGCCGCCCACGGAGGTCCAGGCAAGGCCCGTCACAACACCGATCTGATCATCCTGTTCGGCCAAACCATAGCGATGCTTGCGTACCCCAAGGAAATCCGAGAGGTTCTCGGAAGTTACAACAACTTCTTCAACCTCTTTCTTGATGATCTTGGTCAGCGATTTACGCGCCACCTTGGCGATCTCACGCTCAAGATTTCGCACCCCCGCCTCGCGGGTGTAATAGCGGATGATGTCGCTCAACGCCGCGTCGGTCAATTGAAATTCCTTGGACTTCAGCCCGTGGTTTTTCACCTGCTTGGCGATGAGGTGTTGTTTCGCGATCTCGCTTTTTTCGTCCTCGGTATAGCCCGCCAGCGGAATGATCTCCATCCGGTCGAGCAAGGGTCCGGGCATGTTGTAGCTGTTGGACGTGGTCAGGAACATCACGTTGGAGAGGTCATATTCCACCTCAAGATAGTGATCGACAAAGGTCGAATTCTGTTCCGGATCAAGCACTTCCAGCATGGCGCTGGCCGGGTCACCACGGAAATCCTGCCCCATCTTGTCGATCTCATCGAGCAGGATCAGCGGGTTTGTCGTCTTGGCCTTTTTCAGCGCCTGGATGATCTTGCCGGGCATCGAGCCGATATAGGTGCGGCGGTGACCGCGAATTTCGCTCTCGTCACGCACACCACCAAGCGAGATGCGAATGAACTCGCGCCCCGTTGCCTTGGCCACGGATTTGCCAAGCGAGGTTTTGCCCACGCCGGGAGGGCCGACCAGACACATGATCGGGCCCTTCATCTTTTTCGAACGCTGTTGCACCGCGAGGTATTCGACGATGCGTTCCTTCACCTTTTCAAGACCATAGTGGTCGTCGTCGAGGATCTTCTCGGCACGATCGAGGTCCTTTTTCACGCGGGATTTCACGCCCCACGGGATCGACAGCATCCAGTCGAGATAGTTGCGCACAACGGTCGCCTCAGCGCTCATCGGCGACATGTTCTTGAGCTTTTTCAGCTCCGCATCAGCCTTTTCACGGGCTTCCTTGCTCAGCTTGGTTTCCGCGATTTTTTCCTCAAGTTCAGCAACTTCGTTCTTGCCGTCCTCGCCATCGCCCAGCTCGTTCTGGATCGCCTTCATCTGTTCGTTCAGATAATATTCGCGCTGCGTCCGCTCCATCTGGCTTTTGACGCGCGTCTTGATCTTTTTCTCGACCTGCAGAACGGACAATTCGCCCTGCATCAGGCCATAAACCTTTTCCAGCCGTTCGCTGATCGACAGCGTTTCAAGCAGGTCCTGTTTCTGGTCGACCTCGATGCCCAGATGACCCGCCACCAGATCGGCCAATTTGGCCGGTTCGGTGGTCTCACCGACCGCAGACAACGCCTCTTCGGGGATGTTCTTTTTAACCTTGGAATAACGCTCGAATTCCTCGGCAACCGAGCGCAACAGCGCCTCGGTTGTGGCCATGTCGCCCGGCATTTCGGTCAGGTATTCGGCACGGGCCTCGAAAAAGCTGTCGTTTTCAAGGTATTCGGTGATGCGCACGCGCGCCTGCCCTTCGACCAGCACCTTGACGGTGCCGTCGGGCAGTTTCAGCAGTTGCAGCACGTTGGCCAGCACGCCCGCCTTGTAGATGCCATCAGATTCGGGATCGTCGATGGAGGGGTCGATCTGGCTGGACAGCAGGATCTGCTTGTCATCGGCCATCACCTCTTCGAGCGCGCGCACCGATTTGTCGCGGCCCACAAAGAGGGGCACAATCATGTGCGGGAAGACCACGATATCGCGCAGCGGCAGCACAGGGTAAGAGGCGTTGAGTGGCTCTTGCATGCGTTTCATTCCTTTTGAGTGGCAAGACGGCGGGGCCCCGCAAGGCGGCAACCTCAATGCGTCTCCTATTTCGTGTCAGGACTGCTTGATCTGTGGCTTCAAGTGCCCGGTTTCAAGGGCCAGTGTGACCTGACAGAACCTCGGGCGCAATGGGATGCGGGGCATTGTGCACATAAAAACACCACTCTCTATAGGGTGTCAGGCCTGCGATTACGCCAAATGTGGGTCAAAATACTTAAAAAGCGGTTAACGCGCCCATAACGACAGGTGCGTTCACAACGCAGCGAGGCATATCGGGTGACATGCCGGCGACTCAAGTCAGGGCCGCGGGGGACGACGGCCCTGTCCTTAAGCCGGTCACACCAGGGTTAGGACCGCCAGCAACGATGCGAAAAACCAGATCGCAGAAAACAGAACCAATGGCATGGCGGGCCCTCCCCAGTCAGGTGACTACACACAAGGTAGGGATGTGTGGATCAAACTGCGATGGGGGTATTCCTTACCTTCGCTGCCGTTTGGGCAATAAAAAGCGTGTATGCACAGTCGGACGCGGCCAAACACGGGCAAAAATGGCTCTTGGGCGGCTGAACGGGCCATGTCCGGCATGTGTCTGTCCACGTGACAAGAGTGCAAGCGCGCCCAGTCCCACAAGCAACATCGGCAGACTGGCAGGCAGTGGCACGCTGTAGGGCACCGGGGTCTGCCCACCACCGATGCCAGAAAAACCGCCAGCGGCGCGGACAATCTCATTTGCAAAGTCGATCCTGAAGGTGCCCTTGCCTTGCACAGTCAGGCGATACACCTGACCGCCGCCAAAGGGTGTGTCCACCACAAAGGTCAGATCGACCTCAGTGTCGCCCGAAACAGCCTCGAACGCCGTTTGGATGAAACCGCGACTGTCCAGAGTCCACCCCGCAGGGCGGATGCGCCCCACCACATTCGTGAATGCCGCAGGGCTCTGAGGCGCCTTGGCCCCATCTTCCCAAACAATTTGAGCAAGAAAAACGCCCCTGTCGCGCCCCATCCAATCATAATCGGCCGGCGTCATCGTGAAAGTGATCGGATTGGGGTCGCCCCCGGTGCCGCGCACGCTTTGGTCCTGACCATCAATGAAAGTGGTCGCGACCGCAGAGCCAGCCAGCCCGAGGGCGAAAGCGGCGCAAAGGACGAAATATTTAACAAGTGCCATGATGCGAAGGGTCCTTTGGGCCGCCAGATTGGCAGGGATGTGCGGCATGTGCCGCGCCTGCCTGTGCCAAGGACCATTCGCGATAATGGTAAATAAAGGGTTGAGGCCGGATCGACCACGCCGCGCGTCTCAGAGCGGGTCGATGTCGCCCATCTCGCGCCCCGTATGGAACGCGGTCTGCCAATCGACGAAGCTGCCCGCCGCAATTGCCGTCCGCATCCCGGCCATCAGATCCTGATAATAGTGCAGATTGTGCCAGGTCAGCAGCATCGACGAGATGATCTCCTGGCTGCGGAACACGTGATGCAGGTAGGCGCGGGAATAGCCGCGGCAGGCCGGACAGGTGCAGGCCTCGTCCAGCGGCCGCGGATCGTTCTGGTGGCGAGCGTTCTTGATGTTGAGCACGCCGTGACGGGTAAAGACCTGCCCGGTCCGCCCCGAACGCGAGGGCAGCACGCAATCCATCATGTCGATGCCGCGCGCAACGGCGCCGACGATGTCATCGGGCTTGCCCACGCCCATCAGGTAACGCGGCTTGTCAGTAGGCAGTTGTTCGGGCGCGTAGTCAAGGCAGCCAAACATCGCCTCCTGCCCCTCACCCACGGCGAGACCGCCCACAGCATATCCCTCGAACCCGATCTCGCACAGGGCCTCGGCGCTTTGGCCGCGCAGGTCTTCTTCGAGCCCACCCTGCTGGATGCCGAACAGCGCGTGGCCGGGCCGGTCGCCGAAAGCGACGCGGCTGCGGGCCGCCCACCGCATGGACAGTTCCATGCTTTGCGCGATCCGGGTCCGGTCGGCGGGCAGTGCGGGGCACTCGTCAAAACACATCACGATATCCGAGCCCAGCAGGCGCTGGATCTCCATCGAGCGTTCCGGGCTGAGCGTGTGTTTGGACCCGTCAATATGGGATTTGAAGGTCACGCCCTCTTCGGTGAGCTTGCGAAGATCGGATAGGCTCATCACCTGAAAGCCGCCTGAATCCGTCAGGATCGGACGGTCCCAGTTCATGAATGTGTGGAGCCCGCCGAGGGCCGCGATCCGCTCGGCGGTGGGGCGCAGCATGAGGTGGTAGGTGTTGCCGAGCAGAATGTCGGCGCCGGTCTCGCGGACCGATCCGGGCAGCATGGCCTTGACCGTGGCGGCGGTGCCGACGGGCATGAAAGCAGGCGTGCGGATGTCGCCGCGCGGGGTCGAGATCACACCGGTCCGCGCGCGCCCGTCGGTGCCCTGCAGATCAAAGGAAAAGCCAGCCATATCGCCCCACCGCCTTGAAAGAAGGCCCTCTTAGCGTCCCGCCCGCCCCGTGCCAAGCGGTTCGGGCTGTCCCACGCTGGGACGGGCTTGCGGCGACGTAAAATCAATGGGTTACAGAGGCGGATTTACCGTTTCTTAGGAAAGTGTGGATGCCAAACTCCGCCAACTTCCATGAAGTGGGCGGTATCGGGTCGCGATAATATGCGAGGCGAGAAGACCTCAAGAGCCGCGCGATCGCGGCTAAGGGCAGCTTTGAGCCCAAACTGTAAATTCAATTTCTTCGCTGCGCGCGCACGCGGCATGAAAATCGCTGCAAGTACTCGGTTACGGACGCTGCCGTGCGGCGGCGAAACAGGACATTCATTCCTGCCGCAGCACAAATCAGGCGAGCAAGGATCAAGTCGCGGACAAATTGTGAATTCGCCCTCCGACTGATTTTGCGGAACTGATGAATACAGCAAGCTTGGGCGCGGAAGCCGGCACATGCCTCCCTTGGCACAAACGGTCCCCGTAAGTCACCGGCATGGGGCCGGACCCGCAGCGCAACGCGGACTTTGTCAAGCACACCAGTCGGCCGCCCATCGACCCGATCCCTAGAGGTGCCAATGCCGCTTTTCTAGAGTTCGCGATTGCGCAGTATTGGCATCCGAAACTGTCTTTATTTGTACTGGTGTTGGCCAGATGGCGTTCATTCAGAAAACGCCGCTACCAGTTTTTTGAAACTGCAATTCTCCTTTTGTGCGCATTACGTACCTTGCGAGCTGTTGACGCAGTGATTTGACGCCCAGTTTCTAGGAACTCTTTTATTCCCACCAGCTCGGTCTTCAGGATGGTAGGGAACCGAAGACGCATTCCGGCATTCATCAAGCCATTTTCCATCTGGAAGCCTGATACTTGGGTCAAACGCGTTTTTTCAGGTCCTAGGCTCTTCAACCTATATTCACTAAATCCGAAAGAAATCGGTGCCAAATCGGTGTCTATGATTTCCCATGATACTGTATGGTTTTGCCGCGAGAACTGGAAGATTTGCACATCAATGAACGTGCCGTCTGTTCCAACAGTCCTTCGGCGACTTCCAACCCGAGGACCGCCGTCTTCAAAAAAGTAGGTTGATGCAGCTTCTACATTAAAGACTTTTGAGTTTTCGAATTCTTCCCCAACGAGCTTCCAAACGTCTGATATTGAGGCATCAATTTCAATCGACATTTGAATCAGATTGCCTTGTTCCTGCAACGACGGATTCTGCGAGAACCGTTGAATGTCAGCAAATGTTGGGTTCGAAAACACGAGCGTAACGGCTACTGAAATTGCTATGATCTGTTTCATTGCAAATACTCCTAGGATTGGTTTTGAGAGCGGGCGGAAATGCGCAGTTCATTCAAGATGATGCGGTAGTCGAGGACCAACGAGATGAAAAACACCGCATAGCCAGCAAAGAGAACAAGGTCTGCGCTGGTCACCGACTCTGGCATGCCTTGAGCATAGAGTTGCACGATCCCGCTTGCCAAAACGATTGGCCAAGCGACGAAATGAGAGGCAGCGATTGAGCTGACATTCTTTGTCATGGAAAATGAAATCGGAGCAAATATCGCCAGTGTAACAAAGAACGTGGCAAAACTGACGAGATGTATTTGGCTGTCCAAAAAGAAGGCATGAACACCAAAAGTTATGACCATTACGCCCATCCATGCTTTAACATGTATCGGCAACTTGCTGGTCTCTTTCATCATTCCTAGCATGTGTGCATCCTTATTCGGGTTGAATTATGAGTGCGGATTTTAAGAGCTTGCCGAACTGCCCCTTAGCCATTCGACGCGACATCAATCCCATCATGAGGGCCATGACCTTGTTCATGGCCCCCGGAACGACGCTGTCCTTATGGCCCAAAGCTGCCAAACCAGCGCGTGCGACCGCCCGCGGATCGCCATGCGGCATGGGGACTTTGGACATGTCGATCTGCTCTGCAAGCTTCTCGGCCATGTTTGTTTTGGTGGCCCCTGGAATGACGGTTAGGACGTCTACGTTTTTCGAACGTAATTCGACAGCCAACGCTTCGCCGAAACTGATGACAAAGGCTTTGGATGCGCCATAGACGGCGGCGTAGGGAATGGGTGCAAAGCCAAACCCTGATGAAACGAAGATCAACCCGCCACTTCCGCGATTGACAAAACGCCTGCCAAAAACGCGTGCGATTTCGACCGAGGCGCTCATATGTATGGCTTGAAGGTTAGTGTCGGTCTTGGACGTGCCGTTCAGAAAGGCTCCTGCGTGTGCAAGACCTGCGGAATGGACGACAAGACCGACATCCAACTCTTTCGTGGCCTGTGTCAGAGCCTTCAATCCCGTTGCCGTACACAAATCTGCAACCACGATCCTATGCGATGCGTCCAGATCTTGTTCGAGCATTTGCTGTAAATTTGCTTCCGTTCGAGCAACCAGCACAATCTTTTTGCCCTTTGCAGCAAGCTCCTTTGCGAACTCTCGCCCGATGCCCGACGAAGCACCTGTTACGACAACCCACTCGCCATATTTTTCGATGTCTTTCATCATAGCTCCCTTCGCTTAGAATCAAATATTGGGGCTGATCTTCCGTACGAAAACAGACATTATTTGACCGCCGTTGTACGAAATTGTACAAGCATGAATGACTTGGGATGATTTGAAATTCGTTTTGGCTGTTTACCGCAGCGGGAACGCGACGGCAGCAGCAGCAACCCTGAATGTTAGCCACGCAACAGTCTCTCGACGAATATCTGAGATCGAGACTACGCTTGATATCGTGTTGGTTGATAGATCTGGCGTAACCTGGAGACCCACGCCCATTTGTGCGCAGATTGCATCTGAGGCAGAAGAAATGGAATTAAAACACGCAGAGGCCCTGCGTTTGGCTGATGCCTATAGTTCTGGGTTGGGTGGATCTGTCAGAATTTCAGCGCCGACAGGAACAGTTGTTTCAATCTTGGCGCAGACTTTGACGTCCATTTCTGAAATTGTTCCAGAGACGAGTTTGATATTCCAAACAGAGGACAGTCTGACGGATGTCTCCGCCCGAAAAGCCGATATCGCGATCCGGTTCACCCAAGCTCCGGACCAGGACTTAATCGGCAAACAGGTAGGATTTAATAGGTGGGGATTTTACTGCGGGAAGCAGTTTCACCCAACGATTGAGACGGAGCTCGCAAGCAAGACCCAGCCGCGAGTTCCTCTTTTGACATCCGATCCATCTGGTGGATATCCCGACTGGGCCGTTGGAGTATTTCACTCAAAGTCCACGTGCCATTACGTCTACGGGTTCGCCGAAAAGGCGGCTTTGTCCGAGAACGGTCTGGGGGTCGCAATGATACCAAGGATCATTGGGGATATGTCCAACCAGCTGCGCTTGATTGGCGGCCTTCCATGCACTCTTAGAACGCCGCTTTGGGTTCTGGCAAATACGGACACCAGACATAGCAAGCGCATTGCCTTGGTAAAGCGTGTCTTGATCGATGGTTTGCAACAGATTTCAGATCGTCTTGACCCGCCGGACTAAGGCGTTACAGACCCGCATCTTCTGCGATAAACTCTGACCTAAACGGATCGCGTAAGACCAACGCCAGAATGATCAGATGCATCGCTGAGGCCATAAAGAACATCGAGGATCCAAATACTTGCACCATAAAAAACTCTGGCCATGGAACGGTCAGGTGGATGATATAGGCGGACATCGCATCCCAAATTGCAATGGCGTTCCACACGACAACTAGCGTCCAAACAGCCAATCCACTTCGGGTCCAGATCAGATATGCGACGATCAACCCAGAAAGACCAACGATGCTGTCTCCGATCAATGGCATTAGCCAAGCCAGAGGTGGGTCACCAAGTCCGCCATCGCCCGCGCGATGAATAAAGGCGAGGGTCATGGCCCTGCCTGTTAGCATTAGTGTAAGTACAAAAACTATTTTCTTTTGCATGGTCTGAGACCTTCCCTGTTATGACGTCTGCATGGGAACGAAGCGCCATGCGTGTTGTTGCGGGATGATCTTGCCGATACCGGGAAACGGGAAATGGTAACCCGCAACCATCAGGTTTTCTTCCGAGGCTTGCTTGAACAATTTCCGGCGCGTATCGGCTGCTGCCGTTTGGTCCATCTCAACCGCCAAGGCCCAGTCGGGCTCTTCTGGGCCAACAAGGTAATGCACGGCTGCGTCCATCAGATGCAAAAGCTTGTCATCCCCGTCATGTAGTAAAAACGCGTGATGCCCTAACGTATGTCCGGGAGCTGAAATTGCTGTGATCCCGGGCACGATCTCCTCGTCCGTGGCGTATGGTTGGATCAAAGATCGAATTGGTTCAAGTTGCGCCACCCCAACCGACAGCATCATGTTCATGAAGCTCTGTTCATCACCGGGCTTTTGCGTCCAAAACTCCAACTCGTTCGGCGGCAAATGATAGTGTGCGTTCTTAAACATCGGTTCGCCGTTCCTGCTGCAAGACCCAATATGATCAGGGTGGCCGTGGCTGAGGATTACATCCGTAATATCTTCAGGTGACACTGCGATTGCCTCTAGCCCTGACAGCAGGCGGCCGTTGTCCGGCTCGTTTCCTGGAAAAGTAATGTCCCCCATGCCAGTATCCAGCAAGACCTTATGCGACCCCGTTTCGATATAGGTGACTTGCATGTGCAAGCTGACAGTCTCAGCAGGCAGACCATATTTCTCAAAGAACGGCTCAACTGTGCCGTCGGGATGGTTCGCAGCGAACATTGGAGCCGGAAAGGTGAACCGCGCATCATCAATGATCGCCACCTTAATTGTGCCGATATTGAAGCGATGAATGGCGCGTAATGACGGTGACCGCATCGGATCCGCCTGCACTGAAGCTGCGCCGCTCAAATATGCTGTCGCTCCCAAAGCCGGGACAGCTCCGATTAGTCCGCGGCGCGATATCTTGGATAGAGTGGGCATCTAAATCTCCGAACAATGATGAAAATTTAGGTGAGAATGCGCCAATGATTTCGAACTTTGAATGACCATATATTCAGGAAATTTGTCTCTACGTTCAAACTGACTTGGTTTCCACTCGTCTTATCACTATGTTCGATGCGCGCATTGTAGACAGCTAGTGAGCGGGGAGCTGCGATTTGGCAAAGCCAGAAGACGCCTTGAGTGAAGTCTTAAGGCTGGTTCATCTAAGGGCCTGTATTTACTTTATTCGTGACATGGCAGCTCCCTGGGGCATGGACATTCCCGCCGTCGCGAACGGTCCTTTGCATATGGTTTTGGACGGATCTTGCGTGCTGAAAGTCGGTGATAGACAGATTTCACTACAAGCCGGTGATGCTGTTCTCTTGCCTAGCGGGGCACAGCACCAAATGTTGGACGCATTGGATACGCCTGCGGAACCCGGTCCTGAAGTTATGCAGCGACTGCTCGATGAGGATTATGGGCCGCAAGAAACCAGCGCAACGCGGATGATGTGCGGTCACTTCGAGTGGGACATCTCTTTTGAACACCCACTGTTCCAAGAGCTTCCAGAAGTTATGATTATCCGAGACGTGTTTTCGGGCAAAGATGCCTCCCGCATTAGAGCGATTGTTGATCTCATTGGTTCGGAGAGCAAGGATATGAGGCCTGGTAGTTCAGCGATTGCTGATCGCATGGGAGAAGTGCTCTTCGTTTCGTTCTTGCGCCATTGGCTTGTCGAGAATAATCCAAACGAAGGAGTTCTCGCAGTAATCGATGATGCCCGGCTGTCCAGAGCCCTACATCAAATTCACGATGCTCCCGAGGCCGATCTGACACTCAATGTCTTAGCTCGAACCGCTGGTATGTCCCGCACGTCGTTCGCCGTTCAGTTTCGCGCCGCGATGGGAATTCCACCAGCGGAATATCTAGCTGGCTGGAGGTTACTGAAAGCGCGAAATCTATTGCGAAGAACAGATTTGACGACATCAGAAATATGCAGCCGAGTTGGATACGGATCCGATGCCGCGTTTTCTCGCGCCTTCAAACGTCAATTCGGTGTGCCGCCTTCGAAAATACGAAACCAGGCCTAGAGCCGTTCGTCTTACATTGGTGCCGTTTTCTGTATGGATTGCTCTCTTCAGGACAACGCCAGATGGAAAGCTAAAGTCGCCAAATGTCGACTCGAGACCCGATGTTTAATGATATTTTTGGGCTCAACTCGAAAGCGGACTTCAGCTAGCACAAGTAAACGATGCTGTCGGAACTCCCCTTACTACGTCCACACCTGAAGACCGGTTGACGCTCTTTGAAGTGCTTATGACCGCAAGGATACTCACCCCGCGGCTGGCTATATAGGCAAAAGGAACGCGGAATATGTGATCGGGTAAATGAAGATATCTTGCGTGTCAGGGTCTTTTGCTAAGAATTCATTTGCTCACACAATGTTCAAAACTGGTGGGTATGGCAAATGAGGGCTTTCGCGATGCATTTGGTGTAGATTCCGGCTGGTGCCGGATAGTAAGTTAAGCCCCTTGCAAGAACGCCAAGATGTAGAAGCCTATTCCATTGCGCGTTGAAGATATGACCGTCTTTACGCGAGCTTTGATCCTACAACTGGGTGAGATCAGTCCGTCTCGTTTGGTCCTGATGAATATGATTGCGCGTGCAGCGGGTATTTAGAACGTTGAGCCTACTTTCTCATCCACCGCTTCAACAAGACGACTGGCCAAACAGGACATCCCCGTTTATGCGAATGCCCGTTCTATCGAAAAGACGCTCAAACAATTTGATAACATGGGACACCAAGCAATATTGACCCACCCGTCATTGATTCCTGACCAGACAGGACGTTCATCGAGCGATGCGTTTTGGCCGGTGCGCGGGACTTTGCGGTCTTTCGTTTGGATTCGGGCAATCATTGCTTTGTTTAAAAAGAAGCATGTCCTAAGTTCTAATCATAGAATTCGAACCGCGTCTTTCTGTACCGGAGACGTACTTTATACCCTTGCCCTCGAGAGCACTGAACACCTTGGCGGGATGGATTCCGCATAACTGAGGATTGATTTCCTGTATTCGCCCGTCGGTGAATTCTATGTGGAACGTAGTCTTGGGTGACCTTTTGGAGTTCTTGTATTGGATTATTTTCTTCTGAACTGACGCAATATCTCTCAGCTTTACCTCAAATGGTTCCATCTGATCTGGAAGAGGGGAAAACCATGATAGCTGATCATCTGTGATCTCAACTTGCCATTTGCGCCCATCCTTGAGGATGGCCAGCGCCTCTTTCAAGAGCTTGATGGAAATGAAGAGAGCAATCAACACCGCCATAGCTGAGGCAGCCTTGACGATCATGGGCGACAATTCCACGATCCAAAAGACTGATAAAAAGGCAATATCGACGACAATGGCTACGGCTAAGTAGGCGAATTTCTCAAGAGCTAAACTGGTTGCGGTTCTAGTAAAAACTATGGGCATCGGTGTGAGTGTCCTCGAAAGCGAAGTGCTCTGAATCAAAGGCAGAAGCGATAGTGACAATGAAAAACAAATCACAAAACTTCACCATTTCGAAAGTTGGGACAGCTGTCCTAGCGTCTCTCTGTTTAGGGCAGTTTCCCGATAGCGGCCATTAGCGCGACCTTGTGTCCTGAACCTCTAGCGCTATGTGTCCATACGCGTCGCAATGGGAATAGTTTTTGTCGCCAAGATCGAAAGCCAGCTCAATCAATACGCCGCGATTTGGCTAACCAGTTGCCCTATGCGTTTGCTAAATGCAAAACCCACCTCCCGTCTACCGGTCGGAGGGTCAGGCTGACGACCGTAAACTGGCACGCGCCTGTTTGAGATAGAGCAGCTCAGCCTCATACAGTTCGGTGGCGACAGGACGTGAG
The DNA here is from genome assembly GCF_947503045.1 of uncultured Tateyamaria sp. Taxonomy (GTDB): domain Bacteria; phylum Pseudomonadota; class Alphaproteobacteria; order Rhodobacterales; family Rhodobacteraceae; genus Tateyamaria. The sequence goes on along the minus strand of NZ_CANNCF010000004.1, from coordinate 173,591 downwards.
AACACCCGCTCAAAGTGCTTCATTAGATATGGAAAGCGGCTTTCGTCTGGCAGGCACTTGGAATGTTGTAAGTTCGCCAATTGAGAGTAAACTGATACATCTGCAATCGAAATTGCGTCCCCGCAAAACCAGTCTTTTCCTGAAATTTGTGTCTCCAGATAGGTCAACAAAGGGGGCAGATGTTCAGCAACCGACGCCTGCACAGTCTTTGCATCAATAGGCCGCCCTCGCATCTCGTTGATAAAAATGGGCCTGAACACTCCTTCACTAATCTCAGAAAATAGCGCGGTGTCCACATACTCTTCGATCCACAAAGCATGCCCTAGATGTTTGGGTTCTTTCGGAAAGAGCGTTGCATTAGCGGGGTGTACCGCATTGAGATACGCACAAATGGCTGAGCTGTCATTCAAGGTAAAATCATCTGTCTGGAGAACTGGCACACGTTTGAGTGGGCTGATTGCCTCAAAACCTTCCGGCGGAGCGTAAGGATTTACCAGCTTTAGATCGATGCTCAGGCCCATCTCAGACGCGAACAAAACCACCTTTCGGGTGAACGGTGACAGCGGGTTTCCAAGAACTTTATATGCCATAATGACGATCCATTCTATTAAGTTGACGCTGTCAATATTGACATAGTAATTGACGCTGTCAATATGATCAGATGAAAATGAAACAACCCTTCCATCACGGTAGCTTGAAGCAGGCATTGCTGGACGCATCAGGTATTCTTCTGGATCAACATGGGCCCGACGGGGTTACGATCAGAGCTATCGCGCGGCAAGTCGGGGTCTCTCATGCCGCTCCGGTCAATCACTACAAAGATAGAGAGACACTTCTCACTGCACTTGCGACAATTCTGTTCAAAGACCTCTTGGCTTCTGTCCAAGAGAAACTGAGCAACAAGAACCTACCCGCCAGCACGCGCGTCTCAGTCTTCGCAATTGTGCTTTTCGAGTACGCAATGGCGTATCCGAACCGCTATCGGTTGCTTTGGCACACTGGATTGGTCAACCATAACGACCCGCAACTGCTCGACGTCATGGATCAATTTTACGATGCATGTTGCGCCGAAATTGCAGGGGCGGGAATGTGCCCTGAACGCGACGTCGAAACCGTTGCAATTGCTTTGTGGTCCATGGTGCACGGCTACACCGACCTTAGGCTAACCGGAATGTTTGAGGAGAAAAACGATAACGTCAGCGGTTGCCCGAGGTTAGAGGCCATGCTGGATATGTTCCTGAATCAAAGCCATGCTAAGTCTCCACAAGAGTGACAGTTATCGGTGTTTAGTTCTGCTATAGAAGGACGCCGCACACCTACGATGTTGTTGCATCTATCCGTTCAAAGGGCCGCCACTGCCATGCTATCCCTACAATGGCAATTAGGGCGGTTAACTGAAAACTTATGAAAAAGACGTTGTCGAGGTCGGGTTGGAGGTTCATCGCCACGATCATGATCATCGTCAAAAGCCCCACGTCTGAGGCATGGACGCTGCGCATTGGCGGTCTTCGCTCCAATGCTTCGCGGATGAGCCATGCCGAGCTGGACGAGGCCGAGGTATTGGATGCCGGTGATCCGGTCGAGCTTGGTCAACTCAGCGCGGAGCTTCTTGCGCTCCTCCCGAACATCCGTGTGATTGGTGGCTGTTGCGGCACTGATCATCGGCATGTGGGCTGCATTGCCGGGCACGATCACGCCCGCTCGGCGGCTTAATTTCTAACCACTCCCAATAACTTCTCCCTGAAAGGACAGCTCCGATGCTGAAAACACTTATCTCTTCCTCTGCCCTGATCTTAACAATGACCAGCTTTGTACAAGCGGACGCCCCGACGGCATTTGACGTGGCCGAAGATCATACCCGTATCCATATGGCGGCAGCGCCCGTGCACGAAAACGGGATGCCCGCGCACGGCAACGCTTTCGTCAGCCAGGGTTACATATACCCCGAAGGCACACTTGCCGATGGAATTGTCGGCGTTCTCGAAGACGGCAGCCCCGCTTTCCCAGAGCTGGTTCTGGGCACTTGGACTTGCGATGGCTATTTTGTGGGCGAAGGCGGGAACGCCACGACAGGTGTGTGGGTCATCAGTCGGCAAGTCTTTGCCTTTGAAGACGGCGCAACAATCATTACGCAAGGCACTGAAATCGCAGATATCGGCAAGGCCAACCTGCGCCCCGTGACTGGCGCAACCGGCCCATACGCTGAATTTGATGGCGGTCTGATCCAGACCACGTTGGGCTTCAACGATTTCTGGGGTCTGAGCGCGACCTACACGTTTGAAGATCACCCGATGGACAAAGAAAAAGCCCAAGACGCTTCTTACTCTGGCCATAACCCCATTGATGCGGCATTGGTTCGCAACTGCTTACGGCGGCAGAAGAGTTGGCGTAGGCAAACGGCTTCCGGGAAATGAGCATTCAGGTCTACAGCCAGAACAAGCGAGCAGTTCGGCTCTATCAGAGGCTTGGGTATCAGCTTGTGGCACGTGAAAGGGCGGACGGAACCTGCCCCGAAAGCATCGGAGAACAGGCCCGGATCGCGTGGGCAAACGTGTTGGCCATTCTCGAACAGAAGGGCTTTGGCGTTGCGAATGTCGTCAAAGTCACAAGCTATATCGTCGGGGAAGAGAGTATTCCGGACTACGTTCAGGTGCATCGTGAGGGCGTTGGCGAATACCTTCCTCTCTGGACTTTGGTTGTCGTCGCGGCGCTAGGGCATCCGCACTACAAGATCGAGATTGACATTACCGCAGCCGGGTAGGCGAAAATCATCCGCTATTACTTTTACACAGCGCATCATCAATAAGTGCTTCTTGACAATGTGGATACAGACGGCCGTCGCAAAAGCGGCCTGCCAGCGAAGAAGCGGATTGAAATCGAGCTTCCAAAACCACTTTGAATGGCTGCTCTGGCGAAAGCCACTGCAGCGCAACATAAAATTTGCCGCGACTGCGAACATATGCTGCGTCAGCGAAGGCTAGAAAGCGTATGGCAGCTTTGTCCGCAAAGCCGACATTGTACGCGCATTAAAAAACCAATTTTGCCTTAACCCGCACACCACCACAAGCCGTGCCATCGACAACCCTTGGGGTGGCGATCCGGCCTAGGTGCCAATGCGCTTTACGGCAGCAAGGCTCATCTTCCCGACCCTCTGTTCGCCAAGAGCGCCATATCGCCAGTCCACCGTCCGGTCCGGCAACTGCGCGGCTCAGTGAATACACGCTATCCATGGGCCGGATTTTGATATTTGGTGGTCCCACGCATTTTTGAAAACCCAATAGACACCGACCCATGCTCCAATTTGATGAAGACACAACCAAGCTGCTCGAAACCGCATATCAAGGCAGTGACGTTACGCGGCGCAGGCGTAAGGCCTTTGATGCGCTGCATCTGGCCCAAGGCGATGGGGTCGTTGATATCGGGTGTGGCAATGGGCTGCTGAGCGAGGACATCGCGCGGGCCATTGGCCCGACAGGCAGGGTGATCGGTGTTGATCCGAGCACGGACATGCGCGCGGCCGCGAACACGCGCTGTGCCGCCTACCCGTCCGTTCACATTCAGGATGGGCTGGCCGATGCGCTGCCCTTGGCAGATGGAGAGGCCGACAAGGCCGTCGCCGTGCAAGTGCTGGAATATCTGCCCGACATCCCCGCGGCCATTCGCGAAGCGTATCGTGTGTTGCGCGTTGGGGGTCGTTTTGTGGCGGTGGACACGGGCTGCGGGACGCTGGATTGGTTCTCGGACCACCCCGAGCGCATGCAGCGCGTGCAGGCGGCCTAGGATCACCATTATACCGAGGCGCGGGTAGCTGCGCTTTGGTCGGGGCTGACCCGCGATGCTGGGTTCACCGCGATTGAGGTTGAACCGTTTACCTTTTGTGACGTGACACTGCGCCCCGACGGGATTGCGTTCATGTTGATGCATTTGATGTCGCGCTATGCGGCGGATAACGGCCATATGGACGCGGCGGAGACGCAGGCGTGGTTTGACGAACAAGTGGAGCTTGCGCGTGCGGGGCGGTTTTTCTTTTCCCTCACCTATTATCGCATGAGTGCCATCAAGGCCTAGGCTGCGGGTCGCCTTGAACTTGGCCCGAGCGCTGTCAGCGGGACGCCTGACACTGGTACATTCACCTGTGCTGGTCGGTTTGTTCCGCGCACATGGCCGGGGTCGTCGCCTGACGCTCTTGCCTTATCTCCAACTGGCCACACCTTGCGGGACGTGCTAGCCACGTGCGTTCAGCACCAAAGGACACCGACATGGACACACTCAATTTCGGCTGGGAAGAATGGGTTGCGTTGCCCGAACTGGGCTTGCCTGCGCTCAAGGCCAAGATCGACACCGGCGCGCGGACCTCGGCGCTGCATGCCCATGACATCGAAGTGTTCGGGCCGGCCAAGACGCCCAAGGTGCGCTTTAACGTGCATCCCATTGCCGGGAAAAACCATGTGTCGATCACTTGTTCGGCCCCCATTCTGGACCGCCGCGAGGTGACCTCGTCCAACGGCGAATCCGAGTTGCGTTATGTGATTGAAACGCAGTTGGACGTGGCCGGACAGCTATGGCCCATTGAGGTGACGCTGACCAACCGCTCCTCCATGACCTCGCGGATGTTGCTGGGCCGTCAGGCGCTGGCCGATCACATCACCATCACCGCCAGTGAAAAGCGGCTGCAGCCCGAGTTGGGCTATGAGGTCTATCATTCGGCCGCCATGCGCAAGGCCGCCCCCAAGCGCAGTCTGCGCATTGCCGTCCTCAGCCGCGAGGACAACTATTCCACCCGCCGTCTGGTCGAGGTCGGCGAGGCGCGCGGCCACACGGTCGAGGTGATCAACACCACCCGCTGTTACATGGCGATCAACGCCATGGCCCCCGAGGTCCACTATGACGGCAAGCGCCTGCCGCGCTATGACGCGGTGATCCCGCGCATCGGGGCGTCCGTCACCTCTTATGGCACCGCGATCATCCGCCAGTTCGAAACCATCGGCACCTATTGCGTGAACGGCAGCGCAGGCATCACCGCCAGCCGGGACAAGCTGCATGCGCACCAGATATTGGCGGGCAAGAAGATCGGCATGCCCACCACCGCCTTTGCCGCGAGCCCGCATGACACCGCCAACATCCTTGGGCTGGTCGGCTCAGCCCCGGTGATCGTGAAGCTGCTGGAAAGCACGCAAGGCAAGGGTGTGGTGCTGGCCGAGACCAAGAAGGCCGCCGAATCCGTCATCGACGCCTTTCGAGGCCTGCGCGCCAATTTTCTGGTGCAGGATTTTGTCAAAGAGGCCGCGGGCGAGGACATTCGCTGTCTTGTGGTGGATGGCAAGGTGGTCGCTGCGATGAAGCGGACCGGGGCGGAGGGCGATTTCCGCTCGAACCTGCATCGCGGGGGCTCGGCCAAGTCGGTGCGCATCACCAAGGAAGAGCGCGAGACCGCCGTGCGCGCCGCCCGTGCCTTTGGTCTGGGCAAGTCGGGCGTGGATCTGCTGCGCTCGGAAAACGGGCCCAAGGTACTTGAGGTTAACTCCTCGCCCGGGTTTGAGGGGATCGAAAAGGCCACGGGCAAGGACATTGTCGGGCTGGTCTATGACATGGTCGAGGCGCGTGTGCGTCCGCGCCCCGTGCGCAAGCGGACCTAGGGCATCCAGAGCAGCGTGTCGGGGTGGAACTGCGACCACGCGAACCAGAAGGCCTGATGGCTGCCCAGATCGCTGCCGTCCACGCCAACGGCCCGGATGCCGCCTGCGTCGAGTTCCAGTCTGACGTTCTCCACCGCCACTTCGGCCCCGTCGCGCAGGGCGGCCAGTGCCGTGCTGCGCTGAAAGGCGACCGGCGTGCCCGAGGCGGTGATGGCGCCAATGACGTCCTCATGCACGGACAGGCGCGGGTCCACATCGCCCACCGGAAAGATCGGCCCGTTTGCGTCCCGCCCGTTGCGGAAATCAAAATCCCGCCCCAGCGCGTAACGTTCCAGGAGCACGGTGGTTTCAGGGTGCTCTTTTTTCCATGTGCCCCAGTCGGTGGTGATCACGGTGGCCTGTTCCAGCTTGATCCCCTTTTCGGCCAACGGGCCGGTCACGGCGTGACCCAAGAAGGTGTCAAAGACCGAATAGGTCACTTGATCATACATCACCTTGTTGGACCGGATCAGCAGGCCGGAGGTGCGCAAAATGGGGCGTTCGACCCCTTCGGGCAGACCGTCGGTGAAATAGGCCTGCGCCGCCCCGCAAAGCGTGCAGTAGGGAATGCCAAGGTCGCGCCCGCCAAGGGTGTCGTTGACCATCTCGCGCACTTCCATGATCTGGCGGGGATAGGCGCGGTATGCGCCGTTCACCTCGACGCCAAAGACGATGTCGTCATCGTCGAGCCACGTCGCCTCTTCGGCGCTGCTGACCTCGGGGTTGTCGGCAGCCGGGATGCAGTTGCACACGTCGTCCGTCGTGTCATAGGGCCGGTCGTCGATCAGCACGCCGCCCCAGGACACCATGCGCCAGTCGATGTCGCCTTCGACAAAGATACGCTCCCAGCCGGGCACAAAATTGGTGAAAATCGCGCGCTTGGAGGTGAGGTAATCGGGATAGGCCGGGATGTCCCATGCGATCAGGTGGTCGGTGATGATGCCCCAGCGCTGCGGGCCGTCATATTCGATCTGCAACAACTGGGCGGCGGCCGATGCCAGGGCGTCGTCAAAGGAGGTGCGCCAGGTAAAGCGCATCATGTCGCTGATGATCCAACCCAGCCGCGGATCACCGGACTCGGCAATCTCGGTCAGGGCAAGCTGCTGGTCGCGGCCCCAGATCGACTGTTCCAGACTGTCCTCGAACACCACCTGCACCGCATAGCGCAGCGTGTCGGGCAGCGGGCCGTCGGGGACAGAAGGTGGCTGTCCGTATTCTGCCGTTACGTAATCGGGCAAGGTCGTAGCTTGGGCATGGGCCGGGTCGCCCGCAGATATGGGCAGGGACAGGATCGCGGCCCCCATCAGGGTACGGATCAGGGACGGGAACAATCTGGTCATCAAAGCAGCCTTTCAAATAGCGACAGCGCGCAGACCTGCCCCACCTTGGGGGCCATTTGCGCCTGCACGCGCACCGTTGCATTCTGCGCGCCAGCATGTCGCCAAAGCAGGCCGTGCCACAAATCAATTTCCAATGAACCTTTGGTGATCAGCCGGGCATGTCCATTGCCCCTTTCGCAGGCTTTGCGCGCCGCACCCCTTTACGCGCGCGACCCATTTCCCTATCTAAACAGTCAGGAACCGCGCGAGGCCCGAGATGAACCAACCCAATGACCGCCTTGAAGGCACGCCGCTGATTGCGCCGTCTTCGACCGATCACCCGCTGCACGAGGCGATTGTCGAGGCGTGTCGCTCGGTCTATGACCCTGAGATTCCGGTGAATATCTACGAACTTGGCCTCATCTACACCATTGATATCAATGAGGAAAACGAGGTCAAAATCGTGATGTCCCTCACCGCGCCGGGCTGCCCGGTGGCTGGTGAAATGCCCGGATGGGTGGCGGATGCGGTTGAGCCGCTGCCGGGCGTCAAACATGTCGATGTCGACCTGACCTGGGAACCGCCCTGGGGAATGGAGATGATGTCAGACGAGGCGCGCCTCGAACTGGGGTTCATGTAAATTTCGACAGACCGGGCGCGATGCCAACAAAACAGGGCCCCCACATCCGTGGGAGGCCCTTTTTTCATGCCCTCACAGGCGGCGCAAAACCCACATCAACATCCGCCGCCGCCGTTGTTTGCGTTTGCGGATTTGGTCTGCGTCTTGCATTTTTGCAAACAGCATTTGTTCCTGCGCATAGATGCTGTTCATTTCCAGTGATTTATATGGGTGTTTCATAACATTTCCTTTCACGCTGTCCCCAATCTGACAGAGACCGCGCGCCATTGTCAGACCCCAAGACCGCAGCTATGCTTTCATTTATGAAAATCACCGATTGGACAGATTTCGGATTGTTCGCGGCTGTGGCCCGCTCAGGCTCCCTTGCCGGGGCGGCGCGCGAAAGCGGGCTGAGCCAGGCGACCCTGTCGCGGCGCATGACCGCGCTGGAACAACGCACGGGACGGCGGTTGTTTGTGCACGGGTCAAGTGGTTATACCCCGACCGCCGAAGGGCGCGCCCTGCTGGACCGCGCCAAGAAAATGGAAGCCGCCGCCCGTGACATCGCCCACTGGTCCGCCGCACAGTCCGGCCCACCCCGCGTGCGGGTGTCTGCCGGGACATGGACCTCTGAGCGGCTGGCGCGCACGTTGACTGACTACTGGTCGCCCGACGCGCCCTGGATGCCGGAATTTGTCAGCTGTAACCGCGATCTGGATATCGAGCGGCGCGAGGTCGATATCGGCGTGCGCAATCGCCGTCCCACCCATCCCTGGCTGGCCGGTCGGCGCACCGGCACAGTCGAACACGCCGCCTACGCGGTCGCTGACAGCGTCACTGGCTGGATCGGGCCCAGCGATGACACCGCCACCCTGCCGTCCGAGGCCTGGACCGTGGCCCATCACGGGGATGATATGGTCGCGGTATCAAACGAACCCACCATCCGCCTCGCCCTTGCCCGCAGCGGTGTGGGCCGGGTGGTTTTGCCAACCTTTGCAGGGGATTGCGTGCCGGACCTCATCCGGGTCAGCGACGTGATTGATGCCCTTACCTCCGAAGAATGGCTGGTCTGCCATCAGGACACCCGGCACGACCCGGCGATCCGCGCCGCCCTTGATGCCCTCGCCCTTGGCCTGCGTCACCCGCGCCCCTTGCGCGCGACCGACCCAGACCTTACCTTGGGCGCAGGATAACAACAGGCCACATTCCATGTTCTCGATCCCCGGCAAACAGGCCGTCAGCATCACCGACCGCGCCGCCGCGCATATCTTTCGCCTGATGGAGAAAGAGGGCCATTCCGGCCTGCGCATCGGCGTGAAAAAGGGCGGCTGTGCGGGCATGGAATACACGATGGAATATGTCGACGCTCCCGACCCCAATGACGAGGTGGTCGAACAGGACGGCGCGCGCATCCTGATCGCGCCGATGGCGCAGATGTTTCTGTTTGGCACCGAGATCGATTATGAAACCTCGCTGCTGGAATCCGGGTTCAAGTTCAACAACCCCAATGTGTCTGACGCCTGTGGCTGTGGTGAATCCATCAGCTTCAAGGATGTCGAGGCCCTCAGCGCCGAGCGCAACGCCTGACATGGCCCTTTCGGCGGAAGAAATCGCCTTTGCCGTCGATCTGTTTTCCGATGTTGGCCCCGTCACCACCCGCAAGATGTTTGGCGGTCTGGGCCTCTATCTGGACGGCGCCATCTTTGCGGTGATGATGAGCGACGGGCGCATCATGCTTAAAGGTCAGGGCGAGATGCAGGCGCGTTTTGACGCCATGGGGATGGAGCGCTGGACCTATCAGCGCGACGGCAAGCCGCCCGCCTCGATGCCCTACTGGGCGCTGCCCGACAGCGCGCTGGATGATGCAAGCGAGGCGGTTGATCTGGCCCGCGCGGCGATTTCCCATTTGTGAGGTTGGTCGCGGTTGCATGGGTGCCGTCCCTGACCCCATCGACCATCAGCCGCGTAACGCAGCCCTAGCGCAGGTACAGCCGCAATGCTAAGCCGCGCGGGACGTTTGAAAAATGGGAGCGGACAGATGCGGCGATCACTGGCAGCGGGCAACTGGAAAATGAACGGCAATGCCGAACTGATGGAGGAACTCTCCACTCTCGCCGCGGCTCAGCCCGACGCAGGTCCCGACATCCTGATCTGCCCCCCCGCCACGCTGTTGTCCCAGGCGGTGGAGGTCACCCAAAACAGCCCCGTCCGCATCGGCGGTCAGGATTGCCACGCCGCACCCAAGGGCGCGCATACAGGCGACATCTCGGCCCAGATGGTCAAGGACACCGGGGCCAGTGCCGTGATCGTGGGCCACTCGGAACGACGCGCGGACCATCACGAGGCAGACAGCGATATCCGCGCCAAGGTCGAGGCCGCCTGGGCTGCAGACCTGTTGGCGATCCTGTGCATCGGCGAAAGCGAGGATGAGCGCATGGGCCCCGACACACTCGACATCATCGCCGCCCAATTGGACGCCTCCATGCCCGATGGGGCAACAGGCGAGACGCTGGTGATTGCCTATGAACCGATCTGGGCCATCGGCACGGGCCGCGTGCCGACGCTCGAACAGATCATCGAAACCCACGACATGATCCGCGACCGGCTTGTGGCCCGCTTCGGCGCCGAGGGCGACAAGATCCGCATCCTCTATGGCGGTTCGGTCAAACCCACCAATGCCGCCGAAATCTTCACCGCCCAAAACGTAGACGGCGCGCTGGTCGGCGGTGCCTCCCTCAAGGCGGCAGACTTCCAACCCATCATCGACGCCCTGGCCAAAGCCTAGATCACACCTTCACTTGGCCCGAAAAACTCCGGGGGGTGAGGCCGCAAGGCCGAGGGGGGCAGCGCCCCCCTTCCCCGCCCGCCGCAGGCGAAATCACCTCACAATGATCTCCGGCCCCATCATCAGCGTCGGCAACCACGTTGAGATGATCGGGATATAGGTCACCATGATCAGGAAGACGAAGAGCACGGCGGTGAACGGCAGCGCTGCGCGCACCACCGACATCATCGGCATGTTGGCGACCCCCGAGGTCACAAACAGGTTCAGACCCACCGGCGGCGTGATCATCCCAATCTCCATGTTCACCACCATGATGATGCCCAGATGGATCGGATCGATCCCCAACTCGATGGCGATGGGGAACACAAGGGGTGCTACGATGACCAGCAGGCCCGACGGCTCCATGAACTGCCCGCCAATCAGCAGAATGACGTTCACAATGATCAGGAAGGTGATCGGGCCAAAGCCCACATCGGTCATGATGCCCACGATCTTCTGCGGGATCTGCTCATCCGTCAGCACGTGTTTCAGGATCAGCGCGTTGGCGATGATGAACATCAGGGTCACGGTCAGCTTGCCCGCATCAAACAGCGCGTTCTTGGTGTCGCGGTGGAAAAACGCGGTCACCAGCGCCCAGGGTTTGGTAAACAGCGAATGGTTCGCTTCACCGTCCGGCGTCTTGAGCGGACCCATGTCGCGATAGACAAAGACCGAGATCAGGAACGCATAGACCGCCGCCACCGCCGCCGCTTCGGTCGGGGTAAAGATGCCGCCATAGATGCCGCCCAGAATGATTACGATCAGGAACAGACCGCCCGAGGCCGCAAGCCCCGATTTCCAGACTTCGCCCCAGCCAAGCCAGTCGCCCTTGGGCAGATTGCGCACGCGGGCGATGATGTAGATTGTGATCATCAGCATGGTGCCCGCAAGCAGGCCCGGGATCACACCGGCCAGGAACATCCGCCCCACGGACACGTCCGTGGCCGAGGCATAGACCACCATCACAATCGACGGCGGGATCAGGATACCAAGGGTCCCTGCGTTGGCGATGACCCCTGCCGCGAAATCCTTGGTATAGCCGACCTGCCGCATGCCCGCGATCACGATGGAGCCGATGGCCACAACCGTGGCCGGACTGGACCCCGACAGGGCCGCAAACATCATACAGGCCACAACGCCCGCGATGGCGAGCCCACCCGGATAATGCCCGACAAGCGCGATCGAAAAGCGGATGATCCGCCGCGCCACCCCGCCCGTCGACATGAAGGTCGAGGCCAGAATAAAGAACGGGATCGCAAGCAGCGTGTAGTGTCCGGCCATCGCCTGAAACAGGGTCTGTGCGATCGAGGCCAGCGACGTGTCGCTGAGCACCAGCAGGAACAGGATCGACGACATGCCTAGCGAGACGGCAATCGGCACACCGATCAGCATCAGCCCAATGACGAGGGCGAAAAGAATTGCAACTTCCATGGTTTATGCGCCTTCGTTCATGTGTTTGACGGCCTCGACCTCGTCTTCGGCCTCGTGGCTGACGATCATGCTGGTTGCCTCGCCCTTGAAGATGCGGATGGCGGCCTGAATGACCCGGAAGAGCAACAGAGCCATGCCAAATGGCAACGCGGCGTAAGGGATGAAGCGGGGCATTTTCTCGTACGCCTCACCCTCGTTCATGATCGGCTCGATCCAGCGCAACGACTCGAGCATCGGCACTTCAAGCACCTCGTACCAGGCCTGATCACGGGTCGGCGTAAAGCCGGTGGGGAACCAGCGCCCCGAGGTCACATCAAAGCCCGCAAAAGGCGCCCAGTAATCCCAAGCCCCTTTCATCAGAAGCATCGCATAAAAGACAAAGATCGCCGCCGCCACCAACGCAATGATGCGACGCACGGGCGGGGAAAACAGGTTGATGACCGCGTCCACACCCAGATGTGCCGTCACCTTGACCGCATAGGAGGCGCCGAACAGCACGAGCCAGGCAAAGAGAAAGCTCACCGCCTCAAGCCCCCATGTAAGGCCTGTCTTGTAGCCATAACGCAGCACGACATTGATGAAGGTCAGGATCGTCATCGAGGCGAGGATCAGCGCGATGGCCGTTTCCTCGATCTCGTTCACGATGCGGCCAAGGGCCGTTTTGGGCTGATAATGTGATGACATGGGGCTCCCCTCCCATAGTGCCGCGCGGGTTGGCGGCACGCGGACCCGGCCCCCGCAACAGGGGCCGGGCATTGGTTCAGATCACGCCGTGATCTAAAAACCGGCGTTGATCGCCTGGGCTGCGTCGATGTTGTCCTGGCCGACATCGTCCACGAATTGCGACCAGACAGGTTTCATCGCATCGACCCAGATCTGGCGGGTGTCGGCGTCCAGCGCGCGCACTTCGCCGCCTGCTTCGATGATCGAGGCTTTGGCCGCTTCGTTCACGTTGGAGGATTCCGCGTTACGTGCAACGGTGACTTCCTCAAGAATTGTGGCCAGTTGGTCACGCACGGCTGGATCAAGGCTGTCCCACCAGTCAGTGGAGGTCACAACCATATAGTCGATGATGCCGTGGTTGGTCTCTGTGATGCCGTCCTGCACCTCAAAGAACTTTTGGCCCCAGATGTTGGACCATGTGTTTTCCTGACCGTCCACAACGCCGGTTTGCAGCGCGCCGTAAACTTCGGAGAAGGCCATCGGCTGTGGGCTGACGCCGATCGCTTCCATCTGCGCCTTGATCACGTCAGAGGGCTGCACGCGGAACTTGAGGCCAGCGGCATCCGTGGGCAGGTTCAGCGGCTTGTTGGCCGACATCTGCTTCATCCCATTGTGCCAGAATTCGAGGCCCAGCAGACCGCGACGGGTCATCGACGCTTTCATCGCCTCGCCGGATTCCGATTTCTGGAACGCATCGACCGCTGCGATGTTCTTGAACATGAAAGGCAGATCGAAGATGCGGAACACTTTGGTGAACTGCTCGAACTTGGACAGGGACGGTGCGGCCATCTGCACGTCGCCCTGCAGCAGCGCCTCAAGGACCTGGTCATCGTTATAAAGCGTCGACTGCGGGAACACTTCCATGCAGGCGGTGCCGTTCATCTCGTCGTTCACACGCTGTTGCAGCAGTGAGGCGGCGATGCCCTTGGGGTGTTTGTCGGTGTTGGTCACGTGGCTGAACTTGATGACGATTTCGCCATCGTCGCAAGCGGCGGCAACAGCGCCCGCGCTTACAGTCAGGGCCAATGCCGTTGCGGCAGCGGTCATGAGTTTCATTAGGGTCTCCTCCCAGAGATTATGGTTGGCAGTTCCGCGCCGCACATGATCTGCGCGGCGTCACGGTCATTTGATCAAGTTTTGGACGGGATGCAAAACGCGCAATTTTAACCAAGAGTTGTGGATCATGGTATTGTTGTTTTACAGTGCGTTACAGATTATTCTTGATGTGTTTTGGATTAAACTCGACACGGGATGAGCGAAATTTCGCACGGCCTTTCGCACCCATGTGCGGAAATCCGCACAGTTTAGCGCCGATAGTCTTCAGCCCGAATCCCGTGCCGCGCGAGCTTGTCGTAAAACGTCTTGCGCGGCAGTTTGAGCGCCTGTGCCGCCGCACTGGCATGGCCGTTCTGCCGCCCCAGTGCCGCAATCAGGAGCGAGCGTTCCACCCGCGCCATCTGATCCGCCAGCCCCATGTCCGCAGCCTTGGCGCTGTCTTCGGGCATGCCCAGCACAAAGCGCATCGCCGCACTCATCAGCGAACGCGCATTTCCGGGCCAGTCCTGCGCCATCAGGCCCGCCATGTGATCCGGACCGATTTCGGGCGGCTGAAGCCCGGCCTGCTCGGCGGCTTGCGCCACGTAGTGACGAAACAGCACCGGAATATCCTCGGGCCGTTCGCTGAGTGAGGGAATGCGCACCGGCATCACCTCGAGCCGGTAGTAGAGATCGCCGTTCAGCGCGCCCTCTTCCACTGCGGCACGCAGATCGCGCGTGCTGCCCGCCAGCAACCGGGTGGCACGCCCGGTTTCGAGCACTTCCAGCAGGGTCAACTGGCTGGCAGCCGGCAATTGCGAGACCTCGTCGAGGAACAGGCTGCCCCCAGCTGCGGCCTCAAGCGCCTCGCCCAGGCCTTCGGGCCCCAGATCGGCGGCGGCGCGTTTCACAAAGGGTGCCTTGGAGCGCAATGAGCTGAGGTGGATCACCTCGGCCACCTTGGAGATGCCGGTGCCGGGCGCGCCGGTGATCAGCACTTCGGTTTCGAGCGTAGCGACCCGGCGCACGCGCGCGCGCAGGCTCTCGGCCTGTTCGGATTGACCAAAGAGCATCCGCGCCGCCGGATCGCCGCTTTCCACCAGATCGCGCAGGCGGCGGTTTTCCAGCACCAGCGCGCGGGTCTTGAGCGCGCGTTCAAGAACGGCCAGCAAGTCACGGGGCGCGCAGGGTTTTTCCAGAAACCCAAAGGCCCCGTCGCGCATCGCCTGCACGGCCATCGGAATGTCGCCCTCGCCTGTGAGCAGGATCACCGGCAGGTCCTCGTCCACGCGGCGGGCATGGGCGAGCAGGTGAAAGCCGTCGCGCCCGGGCATACGGATGTCGGACAGGATCACGCCGTCAAATTGCGCGGTGATGTGATCCTTGGCCACCACGAACGACCCTGCGGTGACAGGATCGAGGTCGGCCAGCTCCAGCGTCTGCGCCAGTGCTTCGCGCACCGCCGCGTCGTCATCCACGACCAGAACCCGCGCGCTCATGCTGCCGCCTCTTGTGTCCACGGGGTGAGGGCCACGACAAATTCCGCGCCCACATCGCCGTTGCGGCCCTGAATGTCGCCGCCAAAGCTTTGCACGATGCCATACGAGATCGACAGGCCCAGCCCCATCCCTTCGGAAGCGCCGACCTCTTTGGTGGAGTAAAACGGATCAAAGATCTGGTCGGGCGCCGCAATGCCCGGCCCTGTGTCGCTGATCGTAACGACGGGGCCGTCAAACGTAATGGTCAGCACGCGCGCCTCGCCCCCCGCCATGGCGTCGACCGCGTTGCTGATCAGGTTTACAAACACCTGGCCCAGCCGCACTTCACCCCCGGACACCCAGATGGGCGTGTCCGGGGGGGCAAAGTCCAGCGTCACATCCTCGCGCCGCATCCGGGGAGTGGTGAGTTCCACCGCACTTTGCAGCACATCGACCAGATCGACGCGCACCGCTGGTTCGCTTTCCTGTCGGGCAAAGGCACGCAGGTTCTTGATGATGCGCCCCATACGCCGCGCCATGTCCGAAATCCGGCCCAGATTGTCGCGGGCGCGCGCCGGTTTGTCCCGTTCAAGGAAGGAAACGGCGTTTTCGGCAAAGGTCTGGATCGCCATCAGCGGCTGGTTCAACTCGTGCGCCAGCCCGGCACTCATCTGCCCCAGCGCGCTCAGCTTGCCTGCGCGCACCAGATCGGCCTGCGCCTGTTTGAGGGCGGTCTGGGCTTCTTCGCGCTCGATCGCCTCGTGGCGCAATTCGGTGTTGGAGGCCAGCAGCGCCGCGGTGCGTTCGGCCACCCGTGCCTCAAGCTGGGCATTGGCCTCGCTGAGCGTGCGCCGCCGCTCGGTCGCGAGAAACAAGAGCGCCCCGAAGGCAAGGCACAGCCCCGCCACCGCCGCTGCCTGCAAGGTCGCCAAACGGCGCGCCGGGGCCACATCCACAAGTGCTTCGCCAAACATGCCGATCACCGGCAAGGGGCGGACCAGATGCAGCGCGTTTTGCGGCAGATACGGCCCCCAGCCCATTTGCCAGACCTCGTGCCGGCCCAGCATATAGCTGTCAAAGGGCAGCGCAGGCCCGTCGCGCGGCATGAGGCCCGGCGCGTCCTCGGGGCGTTCCCAGAACACGATTTCGGAACGGTTGGTGATGAACACCTGATCTGCCGCGTTGGTGAAAAACACCGCCGGGTTCGAGCCGACCCAATCGAGTTCAATGGCTGCAAGGTCGGCGGTGACGACGACGGCCCCCAACACTTTGGAATTGCTGTCAAACACCGGGGCCGCATAGGCAAAGATGCGATCCCCGTCCGGGGTCTGCCCGTTGCCCCAACCCAGCGCGCCCTGTGCGGCGCGGCGCACCAGCGGGCCAATCTCGATTCCCGCCTGTTCGGGGCTGGCCCGGACCAGCACTGCGCCTGCGGCATCGGTCAGCAGAATATCCTCGGCGGCGGATTTGTCGGCGATCTCAAGCAGCAGCGCCTCGACATCCCCGACGGGCGTGCCCGCCAGCATCGCCCCGACCTGCGGGTGATCGGCCACCAGCACCGCCAATTCGCGGTACCGCTGCAACTGCCCCGTCAGCCGGTCGCTGGCCAGTGCCAGATCCGACCGCCCCTGCCGCGCCAGTTGGTCCAGCGCCTGAAAGTAGCCATAGCGCCAGACGCCTGCCGCTGCGGCCGCGACAATTGCGACAAAACCCAGCACTACGACGGTGCGTCTGAGATAGCCATCCACCATGGATCGCACTCTATGCCTGCGCCTCCCCCCTTGCCAAGCAGATGCGCGCCTGAGACATCTACTCTATGCTGATCCAGTCGCCCCATGACCCCGCCTTCGTTCAGGACCCTTATGGCGTCTATGACCGCGCCCGCCGCGACGGGCCGGTGCTGTTCTGGCAAGAGTACGGGATGCTCGCGGCCTTTGATCACGCCACGGTCCACGCGCTGCTGCGCGACAAGCGGCTGGGCCGGGCGGTGCCAGAGGCACAGCGAAAGCCGGTGCCTGATCACCTGACGGCTTTCAGCGCGGTGGAGCGGCATTCGCTGCTGGAGTTGGAACCACCTGAACACACCCGTCTGCGCCGCCTTGTGCTGCATGCCTTTACTTCGCGCCGGATCGCGGGGCTTGCGCCTGATATCCACGCGATCTGCGCCGATCTGCTGGCTGATCTTTCGACAGGTGAATTCGACCTGATCCCGAGCTTTTGCCAGCTTGTTCCCGTGCGCGTCATCACGCGCCTGCTGGGCGTGCCCGAAGAGATGGGGCCGGACCTCTTGCGCTGGTCCTCGGCGATGGTGGCGATGTATCAAGCTGGTCGCGACCGGGCGGTGGAAGAGGCGGCAAACAGGGCCGCAAGTGAATTCACCGCCTTTCTGCATGGCTATATCGAAGAGCGTCGTTCAGACCCGCGCGATGATCTGATCAGCGAGTTGATCGCCGCGCAGGACGGCGCGCAACGGCTCAGTGCAGACGAGATGATCGGCACCATCATTCTGCTGCTCAATGCCGGGCACGAGGCGACGGTGCACAGCCTTGGCAATGCGGTGAAATGCGTGATCGAAACGGGCACGACAGATGCGCTCGGGCCTGCACAAATCGACGGCACGGTCGAGGAATTGCTGCGCTTTACCCCGCCCCTGCACATGTTCACGCGCTATGCTTATGCGCGGGTCGAGGTCGGCGGCCATGTACTGGAGCCGGGGGACGAGATTGCGCTGATGCTGGGGGCGGCGGGTCGCGACGGGGCGGTGTTTGAAGACCCGCACCAATTTGATCCCAACCGCAAGAAACCCGCGCATCTGGCCTTTGGCGGGGGTTTGCATTTTTGCGTCGGCGCGCCGCTTGCCCGTCTGGAAATGCAGATCGCCCTGCCTGCACTTTTTGCCCGTGCGCCGGGCTTGCGGATCACGAAAACCCCCGCGTTTTCAGACAGCTACCACTTCCACAAACTCGACCAACTGATGGTGTTACAGACGTGAGTCGGGACCGGGTCAAGGATGGCCAAAGGCCACCGCCGCAGGCGGCTTGTCCTTGACGCGGGCGCGACTCGCCTCACCCTTGATCAGGTCTGTCTAAGACGCAAAGCGCCTCAGACGACCTCTCAGCAAAACATCCTCAACACATCATCGCGCGCAACGCCCGCAGCAAAGCGTCGCGGCGCAGATTTCAGACCAAAACAACGCGCGGTAGCGCACAATCAGGTCACGTCTCCAGCGGGAGCATCGTGGTGGATTTGATCTCTTCCATCGACAAAAGGGCAGTCACATTGAACACCCGTACTTCTGAAATCAGAGCCTGATAAAACGCATCATAGGCGCGCGCATTCTTGACCCGCACTTTGAGGATATAATCGATTTCACCGGCCAGCCGGTGCGCCTCCTGCACTTCGGCGCGGTCGCGCAAGGCTTTGAGGAACCTGGCCTGCCAATCGGCCTCGTGCTCCGAGGTGCGGATGAGGACAAAGAAACAGGCTTCGAACCCCAACGCGTCGGCATCCAGAAACACGGTCTGCTGGCCAATGATTCCGGCATCTTTCATCTTGCGAATGCGATTCCACACGGGCGTCTTGGACGACCCCACAGCCTTGGCAATTTCGTCCAGCGACTGGCTGGCATCACGCTGCATCTCGGCCAGAATTTTGCGATCCACCTCATCTATGCGAACGGCCATCCCATTCCCTCCTGTTTTGCTGAACGGGTGTTCCACCTTTGCACAAAGATAGAACAATCATCCTTATCTACCGCGCTCAGTGGCAACAAACCAGAACAATGTTCTATATTGGGAACAAGAAACAGCCACCCGAGGGCAAGGACATGAACCACTTTCCGATCTTTCTGAACACCGCCGGGCGGCGGATTGTGCTGTCGGGTGGCGGCGATGCGGCCCTGGCCAAGCTGCGCCTGTTGCTGAAGACCACCGCCAACCTCACCGTGTTCGCCCCCGCCCCCGCACCTGAAATCGAAAGCTGGGCCGAGGCTGGCAAGCTGACCCTGGTCCGCCGCGCGATGGAGCCGGGGGATGCGATGTGCGCTGCCCTGTTCTATGCCGCCGACGAGGACGACATTGAAGACAAGCGCACCGCCGCCATCGCCCATGCGGACGGCGCGCTGGTCAATATCGTCGACAACCTTGCCGACAGCCAGTTCATCACACCCGCCATCGTGGATCGTGACCCGGTCACCATCGCCATCGGCACCGAAGGGGCCGCGCCCGTTCTGGCCCGCGCCATCAAGGCCGACCTTGAAGAAAAACTCGCACCGTCGCTGGGCACGCTCGCTGCCATCGGCAAAGCCTTCCGTAAGGCCGCAGACGCCCTGCCCTTTGGCCGCGCGCGCCGTGATTTCTGGCGGGATTATTATTTTAACGCTGGCCCCAAGGCGATCACCGAGGGCGTCGAGGCGGTGCAACCCGCATTGGACGCGCTGCTGGCCGATCACCTGATGAAAGACGCCCGCAAGGGCCACGTCGCCTTTGTCGGCGCAGGTCCGGGCGATCCCGAACTGTTGACCCTCAAGGCCCGCAAGGCGCTCGATGAGGCGGATGTGGTGATCTATGACCGGCTGATCTCCCCCGAAATCCTCGAACTGGCCCGCCGCGAGGCCACCATGATCGATGTGGGCAAAGAGGCCTTTGGCCCCTCCACCCCCCAGGAGGTCATCAATGATCTGATTGTGGAGCACGGGGCAAAGGGCGCGCAGGTCGTGCGCCTGAAATCCGGCGATGCCACCGTCTTTGGCCGTCTGGACGAAGAAATCGATGCGGTGACCGAAGCGGCCCTCGACTGGCACATCGTGCCCGGTATCACCTCGGCCTCTGCCGCTGTTGCCTCGATCGGCCAGTCGCTGACCAAACGCGGTCGCAACACATCCGTGCGTTTCCTGACGGGGCACGACATGAAGGGCTTCGCCGCCCATGACTGGGCGAGCCTCGCCAAGGAAGGCGAAGTTGCCGCCATCTACATGGGCAAGAAATCTGCCCGTTTCATTCAAGGGCGTCTGTTGATGCACGGCATTGATCCGGCCACCCCCGTCACCGTGATCGAAAACGCATCCCGCGCCGATCAGCGGGTGCTGTCCACCACCGTGGCCGAGATGGAACCGACAATCACCGATGCAGGCCTCAGCGGCCCGGCCCTCACCTTCATCGGGCTCGCCCCGCGCAATGCGTTTGCCGCCCTTCCCGACCTTTCCATCCCGCAACATGCGCAGGAGGCCCGTTAAAATGCCCAAAGCTTTTACCCCCAAGGTCGTCACCGCCAATCACCTTCTCGCGGGCGACGTGATCTATCAGACCGCCACCGGCTGGACCCGCGAACTGCGCGAGGCCGAAGTGCTGACCGACGAGGCCGATGCTGACCTGCGCCTGATCGAGGCGAGCCAGCAGGTGGACGACGTTGTTGGCGCGTATCTGGCAGATGTCGCCGTCGTAGACGGCCTGCCCACCCCCACCCATTTCCGCGAAACCTTTCGCGCAACCGGACCTTCCAACTATGCCCTTGGCAAGCAAGTGGACCTTGCGACAGGCAACTATGAGGACGCGAACTGATGTACAGCTATTCCGAATTCGACACCGCCTTTCTGGCGTCCCGCAACGCCCAGTTCCGTGCCCAGGTCGAACGCCGCATCTCGGGTGCGCTGACCGAGGACGAGTTCAAGCCCCTGCGCCTGATGAACGGCCTCTATCTGCAGCTGCACGCCTATATGCTGCGGGTTGCGATCCCCTATGGCACGCTGAACTCTGCCAAGATGCGCAAGCTCGCCGATCTGGCCGAGCGCTGGGACAAGGGCTATGGCCACTTCACTACGCGTCAGAACATCCAGTACAACTGGCCTGAGTTGAAAGACGTGCCTGACATGCTGGACGCGCTGGCCGAGGTTAGCATGCACGCCATCCAGACATCTGGCAACACGATCCGCAACGTGACCGCAGACCACTTTGCCGGGGCCGCGGCGGATGAAATCGCCGATCCGCGTCCCGTGGCCGAGCTGCTGCGTCAGTGGTCGACCGACCACCCTGAATTCCAGTTCATGCCGCGCAAGTTCAAGATCGCCATCACCGGCTCGCCCAATGACCGTGCCGTGACCAAGGCCCACGATATCGGGCTGCGGATGCTGGAACGTGACGGGCAGCGTGGCTTTGAGGTCATCGTTGGTGGCGGTCTGGGCCGTACCCCGATGATCGGCAAGGTCATCAACGACTTCCTGCCCGAAGCCGACCTGCTGCCTTACCTTGAGGCCATCGTATCGGTCTGGAACCAGATCGGGCGCCGCGACAACAAGTACAAGGCGCGCATCAAGATCACCGTGCACGAGCATGGTATCGACGAAATCCGTCGTCTGGTCGAAGAGCGGTTCGAGCAGACCCGCAAGACCTTCTCGGGCGTGGATCAGCAGATGCTGCGCGAGATCGAAGCGCATTTTGCCGCCCCCGATTTTCGCGAGGGTGACACCAGCGCCTATGACAATGCACGCCAGCATTACCCTGCCTTCCGCAGTTGGTCTGACACCAACCTGACCAAGCACAAGCACCCCGACCACGCGATTGTCACCATCAGCCTCAAGGCCCATGGTGCGACGCCCGGGGATGCCTCGGCCGCACAAATGCGTCTGATCGCCGGACTGGCCGAACGTTATGGCTATGATGAAATCCGCATCAGCCACGAGCAGAACGTGATCCTGCCCCATGTGCACAAGGCCGACCTGCCCTCGATCTATTCCGCGCTGCAGGCCGAAGGGTTGGGCACCGCCAACGTGGGCCTGATCAGCGATATCATCGCCTGCCCCGGCATGGACTATTGCGCGCTGGCCACGGCCCGTTCGATCCCGATTGCACAGGAAATCGCCACCGCCTTTGACGATCTCAAGCGCGAGCATGATATCGGCCAGCTCAAGATCAAGATCTCGGGCTGCATCAACGCCTGTGGTCACCACCATGTGGGCCATATCGGGATCCTGGGTCTCGACCGGGCTGGTGTGGAGAACTACCAGATCACGCTGGGCGGCGATCACACCGAGACGGCCGCTGTCGGCGACCGGGTTGGCCCCGGCTTCTCCGCGGACGAGATCGTGCCAGCGGTCGAGCGGATCGTGGACACCTACCTTGATCTGCGCATCAGTGCGGACGAGGCGTTCATCGACACCTACAAGCGCACCGGCATGGCGCCGTTCAAAGCCGCGCTCTACCCCGAAGCCAAGGTGGCAGCAGAGTAAGCCCCATGGTTCACTTGGCCAATAAAACTCTGCCCGCTGGGCCCGCCCGCCCCGAGGCCGACGTGATGGTCGGCGCGCTCAACGCGCGTCTGACCCATCACGGCGCCACGGACGTGCTGCGCGCCGCTTTCGAGGCCGTGCCGGACATTGCGCTGGTGTCCAGTTTTGGCGCGGAATCGGTGGTGCTGCTGCACCTTGCGGCGATGGTGAAACGGGATGTCCCCGTGATCTTTATCGACACCGAGATGCTGTTTGCCGAGACGCTGGTCTACCAGCAAGAGGTGGCCGAACGGCTGCGGTTGAGCAATCTGACGATCATCCGCGCTGAGGATCTGGCGCAGCGTGATCCGGGCAATGTCCTGCACAAGTCCGACACGGATGCGTGCTGTGCTTTGCGCAAGACGCGCCCCTTGCAGACCGCCCTTGCCCCCTATTCAGGCTGGATCACCGGGCGCAAACGCTACCAGTCCGGCAGCCGCGCGGCCCTCGAATTCTTCGAGGTCGAGGTCGGCACAGGTCGGATCAAGGTCAACCCGCTGGCCCGCTGGGCGCCAGAGGACATCACTGAATACATGGACGAAAACCGCCTGCCGCGCCATCCGCTGGTGGCACAGGGCTATCCCTCCATCGGTTGCGCGCCCTGCACCTCGCCGGTGGCACCGGGCGAAGACCCCCGCGCCGGGCGCTGGCGTCAACAGGACAAAGACGAATGTGGCATCCATTTTGTGAACGGCAAGATGGTGCGCGTAGGAGCAGAGACATGACAATTATCGTGACAGATCAGGGCTTTGGCCCGGACACTTGGGATCGCGGCTACACCCCTCTGGGCGAAGCGGCCAATGACGCGGTGGCGCTGGATGTGCCCAGCGATGCCGATCCCGACACCATCCCGCTGAATGCGGATATCATCCGTGTGGATTTCCCCAGCTTTGCGGACGGGCGTGGATTCACCATTGCGCGCATGTTGCGTTTGCGTGGATTTCAGGGGCGTCTGCGCGCGCAGGGCCACGTGATCTCTGATCAATATGCGATGGCGCGCCGGTCCGGCTTTGACGAGGTCGAAATCAGCCAGTCCCTCGCCGCCCGCCAGCCCGAGGATCAATGGAAATTCCGCGCCGATTGGCAGGACCATGACTATCAGGCGCGTCTGCGGGGGGCCTCGAACCACTAGGCGCTGCGGCAAACCCACACCGCCATTCTCATGACATGGATCAAGGCACGCGACGATGCGCCGCCTTATCCCTCACCCAAAAATCACCTTCTAAATGGAGCAGTGCAGGTGTAAACCCGCGCTGACACTGACATGACCGAGCAAACACCCGTGAACCAAGCGACCGCCCAAAAGGCCATCCCGACCCTGCCCGACGCCCAGACCGTGACGGAGGTGCAGCACTATACCGACCGTCTGTTCTCCTTCCGTGTGACGCGCCCCGCGTCTTTGCGCTTTCGCTCGGGCGAGTTTGTGATGATCGGACTGATGGGTGATCCGCACCCTGAAACCGGCAAGGTCAAACCGCTGCTGCGCGCCTATTCCATCGCCTCACCGTCCTGGGATGAAGAGCTGGAGTTTTACTCGATCAAGGTGCCCGACGGTCCGCTGACCTCGCGCCTGCAGCATATCAAACCGGGGGATGAGATCATCCTGCGCCCCAAACCCGTGGGCACGCTGGTCCATGACGCCCTTCTGCCCGGAAAACGGCTGTGGTTCTTTGCCACCGGCACCGGCTTTGCCCCCTTTGCGAGCCTTCTGCGCGAGCCGCAGACCTATGAGGATTACGACGAGATCATCATCACCCATACCTGCCGCGAAGTGGGCGAGCTGACCTATGGCCGCGACCTGATCGAGAGCCTCAAGCATGACGAATTGCTGAACGAGGTGATCGGCGAAGGGTTCTGGAAAAAGATCAAATACTACCCCACCACCACCCGTGAAGAGAGCCCCAAGATGGGCCGCATCACCGACCTGATGAAATCGGGCGAGGCCTTTGCCGATCTCGGGGTCGCGCCGCTGAACCCGGAAACGGATCGCGCGATGATCTGCGGCAACCTCGCCTTCAACCTCGAACTGAAAGACATGTTCGAAGAGTATGGGCTGGAAGAAGGCGCCAATTCCAAACCGGCCCATTACGTGGTCGAAAAGGCGTTTCTCGATTAAACCCGGTTGGGCGGAGGACACCTCCGCCTTACTTGCCACCCCGTAGGACGGAGATGTCCTCCGCCCAGGGCGCAAGCGTTGACCCTGCCACCGTGATGCGATGCATCAGACGCGCATGCCCGGCATAGTCGGCGGTGGCATAGTGCTGCACCAACCTGTTGTCCCAGAGCACAACCATGCCCGGCCGCCACGCAACCCGGCAGGTCAGGATCGGTTGCGTACAGACTGCATAGAGATGCGCAAGCAACGGCGCGCTGTCGGCCACGCTCCACCCATCGAAATGCGTGGTGAAATCACCGTTCACATAAAGCGCTGCCGCCCCCGTTACCGGGTGGCGGATGACCACTGGTTGGCGCACGCCCCCATGATAGGCGTCCGGGTCCTGGTTCATCTCAAGCGCGCTGCCCGCAAAGCTGGCATCGGAATGCCACGCCCACATCGCCCCCAGCATCTCGCGCAGACCGGGTGAAAGCACCTGCAGGGCCGCCGACTGCGAGGCGAAATGCGTGTCCCCGCCAAAGGGCGGCAATTCCCGCGCGGACAGGATCGAAATGGCCGCAGGTTCGGCATCATAGGAATGATCGGTGTGCCAGGTGCCCCCGATCACAACGCCCTGATCGGGTTTGGTGCGGACCTCGGCGATGTGGGGATGGTCGGGAACAGGGGTGAAAAACCGGTTGATCACGATGTCACCAAGGGCGCGCGCAAGGTGCGTGTGGGCCTCGGGTGTCAGGTGCTGATCCGGCAGGCAGATCACGCCATGCTCGAACAAAGCGCCCGTGACGACATCCAGCGTCTGCGCATCAAGCTCTTGCAGGCTGCCGCCGCTCAGGCGCGCGCCGCAATGCCCCGCCAATTTGGTGAGCGTCCAGTTCTGCATCCTCTGCCCCCGCGATTGGTGCCTCAAAAACCGTGGCATGGCGCCCATCGTTGCGGCAACAAAAAACCGCGCCCTCACGTGGGGGGCGCGGTCCAAATTGTCAGCAGTGCGATTGGGATCAGAGACCCATCGCCGCTTTCACTTGGTCGAGCAGCTGTGAGAGCAATTCAGGGTTGTCTTTTGCCTGCTCGATGCCGGTTTTCAGCGTCGTCTTGGTCACAACGTCAAGGTCCGAGCCGTCGATCATCTCGGTCACCTTGTCGAGGTCAAAGCCGTCCACGCTCAGCAGATCCTGCACGTTTGCGCCATCTGCTGTGGCCGTCTCGGTGCCCGCTGTGGCCGTGTCTGCGGCCTCATCGACGGCCTCTGCAGTTGCCTCAGTTGCGGTCTCGGTGGTGCTGTCCACGGCGTCCGCAGTGGCGTCAGCCGCTTCGGTTGTCGCCTCGGCCGCTTCGGTTGCAGTCTCGGTTGTTGCTTCAGCCGCTTCGGTTGTGGCTTCGGTTGTCGCTTCGGCGGCTTCGGTTGTGGCTTCGGCGGCGTCCGTTGCCGTTTCTGTGGCGGCCTCAGCGGCGTCAGTGGCTGCTTCGGTTGTCGCATCGACCGCGTCGGTGGCCGCCTCTGTTGTGGCCTCTGCGGCGTCTGTTGCGGTGTCGGTGGCCGCATCAACCGCGTCCGAGGCCGCTTCGGTGGCTGCGTCCGCCGTGTCCGAGGCCGTGTCCGTCACCGCCTCAACCGCGTCGCTTGCTGCATCGGCAGCTTCGCTCGCTGTTTCGGTGGCTGATTCTACCAGCGATTGCGCTGAGTCTGTTGCACTGTCCACGGCATCGCCAACGGCGTCTGTGGCTGCTTCGGCAGCGTCTGTTGCGGCCTCTGCGGTCGCTTCGGCAGCGTCTGTGACAGCTTCCACAGCCTCTTCGGCGACGTCGCTTGCGGCCTCGACGGCTTCACTCACAGCGCCTTCGGTGGCTTCAACGGCCTCGCCGGCTGCTTCACTGGCGCTTTCCAGTGCTTCGGGTGCGTTGACGGCATCTGCCGCTTCGGTGATCGCTTCTTGTGGTGTCTGGCCGGAATAGAGCAGATATGCGCCCCCGGCGACGACGACTGCCACGACAATCCAGATGATATTTTTCATATCTTTTCCTCTTTTTGACGGCTGCACACAAAACGCATGCGCCCGGTCCTTGGTTCCGGGGTTTCAGATGCGCGCCGAAAAGGAAAGGTTCAAGGGGGAAAATGTCGGATATCGGCGCAGGATGGCTTATTTCGTGGGTTGAAGATTGGCCGGTGTGCGGCTACCTTCTGGCCTCGAAATTCTGCAATAATCCAAGGACAACTATCATCGCTCGCAGACCACACAACGCGCCGCCGCAACGCGATACCGGCCCCCGCGTCAACGACAAGATCCGCGCCCACGAAATCCGCCTGATTGGCGCAGACGGCGAAAATGCCGGTGTCGTCAGCCCCGAACGGGCCATGGAAATGGCCGAAGAAGCGGGCCTTGATCTGGTCGAAATCTCTCCGAACGCCACACCGCCCGTGTGCAAAATCATGGATTTCGGCAAATTCAAATACGAGACCCAAAAGCGCGAGGCCGAGGCCCGCAAAAAGCAAAAGATTATCGAGATCAAAGAGGTCAAATTCCGCCCGAACACCGACACCAATGACTATGACGTCAAGATGCGCAACGTGTTCAAGTTTCTGGAAAACGGCGACAAGGTAAAGATCACCCTGCGCTTTCGTGGCCGCGAGATGGCGCACCAGAACCTGGGTCGCGAATTACTGGAACGGGTCGCCGAAGACACCAAGGAACATGGCAAGGTCGAGAACTTTCCCAAGATGGAAGGCCGCCAGATGGTCATGCTGATCGGCCCGCTGCCCAACAAGAGCTGACCCTGCGCGACAGATGTTGCAAAAGAGCGCATTTTCATGCGCTCTTTTTTGTTGTGCGGTGGATGTTTAGCGCAGCAGTGGTGTGATGTTGCGCACCACGGCCCGGCGGTTGGCCTGTTCGGCGGCTTGGGTCTGCACTTTCAGCACAGCCTCGCCATAGCCTTGCGTGATCAGGTTTTCAGGCGGGACATCGAAATACTCGGTCAGCGCCAACGCCACCGTTTCCGCGCGCCGATCCGACAGGGACAGATTGTAGGCGTCCTGCCCGACTGCGTCCGTGTGCCCTTCGATCAGGAACACGGCCTCGGGCGTGTCATCGATCACCCCTGTGATTGCGCGCCCCAGCGCCACCAGTTCCTCGGCCTGGCTGGGGTCGATCGCGGCAGAGCCGCTGGCAAAGGTCACCGCATCCAATTCGATCGCGGGTGCCAGTTCACGCACCGACCGCAAGCCACGGATCTGGGCGAGGGAAAAGTTCCGCCCGATATCCGTCCGCGCCCCTTGTTGCAGGGCGATGCGCAGTGCCAGTTCGTCATCGACATTGACCTGTGGCTGCACCGGCGCGGGGTCAGGCAGCACGGCCAGCTCCACGGGATCAAAGCGTTCGGTGTCGTCGATCAGCACCACTTCGGACCCATCCGGGCGCAACACAAGCCGCTGGATCACACGCCCGTCGGGGGCTGCTATGGTCACCACGCGGTTGCCATTGGGCCGCGTGACGATGGTGCGGGTCGAGCCGTCGTTGAACGTCTCGGTGCGCACATCTGCCCCGGGGCGGCGCATCAATTCGTTGTCGTTCTTGAGCACGCGCAGGCCATCGTCGCCCTGCACCACAACCCGGTCGCCGCTGTTGGACACAACCTTGTCCCCGTTCTTGAGGATTGATCCGACAACCACGGCGCCAATCCCGATGAGCAGGGCCTTTTCGAACTTGCTGAGCCCATCATCTTCGGGCGCCGCTTGAGCCGCAGGGGCTGCAAATTCCTCGTCGCTGGCGCGGCTGGTGTCTTCGGTCACCGCCTCGGTTTCGACCTGGGTCGCCTCGGCTTCGGCATTGACGGCTGCGGATTCGGCAGCCTCGGTCTGCTGTTCCTCGGCCCGCGCGGCCTGCAGTTCTTCGTCGACCGGCGCGGCCTCTTCAGGCGCTTCGCTGACCTCCTGGGAGGGTGCGGTTTCGCCTTGTTCGGCCTCTGCGGTCGCGTCCGCATCGGTCTCAGTGGCTGCGGGCTGCTCGGTCTCTGCAGCGGTTTCGGTTTCCTCTGCAACAGGTTGTTCGGTTTCGGCGGTTGTTTCAGCCTCCTCTGCGGCGGGTTGCTCGGTCTCGGCAGTGGCTTCGGTCTCTTCTGCCGCCGGTTGCTCGGTCTCGGCAGTGGCTTCGGCCTCTTCGACAACAGGTTGTTCGGCTTCCGCCTCCGCTTCCTCCGTCGCAACGGTCTCGGCTTCTGCCGCAGCTTCTGCTTCTGCTTGCTCTTCAGCAACGCGCGCAGCTTCCGCCTCGGCCTGCTCGGCAGCAAGGCGTTCCGCTTCTGCGGCTTCCGCCTCGGCCTGTTCTGCGGCCAGACGTTCCGCTTCAGCAGCCTCAGCCTCCGCTTGCTCAGCCGCCAAACGTTCCGCCTCCGCAGCCTCAGCCGCCAAACGTTCCGCCTCTGCGGCCTCCGCCTCCGCCTGCTCGGCGGCCAGACGCTCAGCCTCTGCTGCTTCCGCCTCGGCCTGCTCAGCGGCAAGGCGCGCCGCCTCTTCCGCCGCCGCGGCCTCTGCCTCTTCGGCGGCCAAGCGTTCTGCTTCCGCTGCCGCAGCCGCCTCTTCTTCCAGCTTCTTCTTCAGCAGCGCCTCTTCGGTTTCGGCGCTCACCTCGGCGTCCTCGGCAGCGGCATCTGCCTGCTGGGCAAACCCGCCCTGGGGCAAGGCCAGCGCCGCACTCAGCGCAAGAATAGCTGTGTTGTTCAAAAAGCGGTTCATGATCAGGGTCCTCCAACCGATGATACGGTGAGCCTCAAACGCGCACCGTCCACGATCGTTCCATGTAAGCACACCATGCAGAAAAAAAGCCCCGCTGATCGGCGGGGCTTTTCCGGAATGGACTTGGATCGGCGCTATCCCGCCGCTGTCACCGCGCGCTTGGTCATCACCGCGCACAGATGGGCGCGATAGGCGCCGGTGCCATGCAGGTCCGAGATCATGTCATCCCCGCTCAAGGACAGCCCATCAAGGGCGCTGGCCGAGAAATTGGTGCTCAGCGCCGCTTCGGCCTCGGCCCAGCGGAACACGCCGTCATTGCTGGCACCCGTGATCGCCACGCGCACACCGCCGCCGTATTTGGCCACAAACACCCCGACCAGCGCGAAACGCGAGGCGGGTTGCACGAATTTCTGGTAATTCGCCGCCTCGGGCACAGGAAAGCGGACCTCGGTGATAATCTCACCCTCATCCAGAGCAGTGGTGAACATGCCCTGGAAATAATCGTCCGCCGCAATCTCGCGCGCGTTGGTCTTGATGATGGCGCCAGAGGCGAGTGCCGCCGCCGGGTAACAGGCCGAAGGGTCGTTGTTGGCCAAAGAGCCCCCAATCGTACCGCGATTCCGGACAGCCGGATCACCAATATGGGCGGCGGTGGCGGCAAGTGCGGGGTAGTCGCCCGCCTCAGCGGCCACCGTGGCATGGGTGGTCGCCCCACCAATACAGACCGATCCGTCCTCGCCCTTGCACACACCTTTCATCTCGTCGATGCCCGCAAGGCTGACCAGCTTTTCCGGACTCGCAAGGCGCTGTTTCAGTGTCGGGATCAGCGTCTGACCACCGCCCAGGGGCTGGCTTTCGCTGCTGTCCGACAATTCCTTGACCGCATCCGCGATACGGGCCGGTTTCACGACGTCAAAATTATACATCTTCTCTTCCTTTCCGGCCGATGTGAAGGCTCTGCTTCACTTGGCCAAATAAACTCCGGGGTCCGGGGCAGCGCCCCGGTCCTTTGATCTCAACCTACTGCATGGCCGCCCAGACGCGGTCGGGTGACAGGGGCATGTCCACATGGGTCACGTCCTTGCCCGCCGATTGCAGTGCATCCACAACGGCATTGACCACGGCAGGTGGCGATCCGATGGCACCTGCCTCGCCGCAGCCCTTCACCCCAAGGGGGTTGTGCGTACAGGGCGTGCCGTCCTCATGATCGACCTGGAACATCGGCAGATCATCGGCGCGGGGCATTGCATAGTCCATGTAGGACGCGCTCAGCAGCTGGCCGTCCGCATCATAGGCACAGTTCTCCAGCAGCGCCTGCCCGATGCCCTGGGCGAGGCCACCATGGACCTGACCTGTCACGATCATCGGGTTGATGATGTTGCCAAAGTCATCCGCCGCACAGAACCGCTCGATGCTGACCTTGCCGGTGTCGGGATCCACCTCAACCTCGCAGGCATAGGCGCCCGAAGGGTAGGTAAAGTTGGCCGGATCATAAAACGCGGTCTCTTCCAGCCCCGGCTCGATATCCTCAAGCGGGTAGTTGTGCGGCACGTAGGCGGCCAGCGTCACATCTCCCCAGGCCACGGACTTGTCCGTGCCCGCGACCGAAAACGCGCCGTCCTTCAGCTCGATATCGGCCTCGGAGGCCTCAAGCAGGTGGGACGCGATTTTCTTGGCCTTGGCGATGATCTTTTCGGTGGCCCGCACCATGGCAGAGCCCCCAACCGCGATCGAGCGCGAGCCATAGGTGCCCATGCCCATCGGCACTTTGGACGTATCACCATGCACGATCTCGACCATGTTGGCGTCGATCCCGATCATTTCGGACACGACCTGAGCAAAGGACGTCTCGTGCCCCTGCCCGTGTGAGTGTGAGCCGGTCATGACAACCAGACCGCCGGTCGCATTGACCCGCACAGTAGCGGATTCATAGAGCCCCGCACGTGCGCCCAACTGACCTACAAGGTTGCTTGGCGCGATGCCGCAGGCCTCGATATAGCAGTTCACACCCAGCCCGCGCAGCTTGCCGTTCTTTTCACTTTCGGCACGGCGCGCGGCGAACCCGGCGAAATCGCCCATCGATTCGAGCTTGTCCATCGTGGCGTGGTAATCCCCGGTGTCATATTCGACCGCCACAGGCGTAGCGTAGGGGAATTCCGTGATGAAATTCTGGCGGCGCAGCGCGATGGGATCGACCCCCAACTCGCGCGCGGCCTTGTCCACGACCCGCTCCAACTGGAACGTTGCCTCGGGCCGGCCTGCCCCGCGATAGGCATCGACCGGCACGGTGTTGGTGAACACCGCCTTCACGTTCACATAGATCAGCGGCGTCTTGTAATTGCCGGCCATCAGCGTGCCGTGCAGCCAAGTGGGCACGGACGGCGCAAAGGTCGACAGATACGCGCCCATATTGGCGTAGGTGTCGGTGCGCAGCGCGGTAAAGTTGTTGTCTGCATCCAGTGCCAGTTCGATCTTGGTCACGTGATCGCGGCCATGGGCGTCCGACATGAACGCCTCGGTCCGGGACGAGGTCCACTTGACGGGCCGGTTGCAGGCCTTGGCGGCAAAGGTGCAAAACGCCTCTTCCTGATAGTGGAAGATCTTGGTGCCGAAGCCGCCGCCCACGTCCGGGGCCACAACCCGCAGCTTGTGCTCCGGAATGCCAAGGACAAAGGCGCCCATCAGCAGGCGGATCACATGTGGGTTTTGCGAAGTGGTATAAAGCGTGTGCTCATCCGTGCCACGGGCGTATTCACCCACAGCCACGCGGGGTTCCATCGGGTTGGCGACAAGGCGGTTGTTGACGAGTTCGAGCGTGGTGACATGCGCGGCCTCTTCAAAGGCCTTGTTCACCGCGTCCTTGTTTTCTTCAACAAAGCCCCAGTCATAGCACAGGTTTGAGGTCAGATCGTCATGGACCTTGGGCGCGCCGTCCTTCACGGCATCTTTCATGTCGATGACGGCGGGCAGTTCAGCGATATCGACCACAATGGCCTCGGCCGCATCACGGGCCTGTTCCAGCGTGTCGGCCACCACGGCAGCAATCGGCTCACCCACATGGCGGACCTTTTGGTGGGCCAGAATCGGGTGACGGGGTTCCTGCATGACCTCGCCGTGCCGGTCGGTGACCTGCCAGCCGCAGGGCATACCGCCCACGGCCTCGAAATCCGCGCCGGTAAAGATGCGCACGACGCCGTCCATGGCCTCGGCCGCAGAGGTGTCCACGCTGTTCAGCGTCCCGTGGGCCACGTCCGAGCGCAGAAAGAACACATGCGCCTGCCCGTGAATGTTGATGTCATCCGTATAGTTGCCGACCCCTGTCAGAAACCGTACGTCCTCGCGCCGTTTTGTGCTGGCGCCGATGCCTCCGTCTTTTGGCATGTCATTCCTCCCTGATATGGTGGCGGATTGAAATCCGCCTTACGGCCTTTTGTGTAAGGCGGATGTCAATCCGCCCGACCCGGCCTCTTATTCTGCGGCAATCGCCCCGACATCCTGACCGGATGCGGCCATGATCGCCTTGACGATGTTGTGATAGCCCGTGCAGCGGCAGATATTGCCCTCAAGATAGTCACGCACCTCGGCCTCGGATGGCTTTGGATTGTCCTTGAGAAGGGCCGCTGCCGACATCACCATGCCGGGCGTACAAAACCCGCATTGCAGCCCGTGATGGTCCTGAAAGGCCTGCTGGATCACATTCAGCGTTCCGTCCGCATTGGCCTGACCTTCGATCGTGGCGACATCGGCCCCGTCGGCTTCGGCGGCCAGCATGGTGCAGGATTTCACCGCCACACCGTCCACATGTACGACGCATGCCCCGCACTGCGACGTGTCGCACCCGACATGGGTTCCGGTCAATTTAAGCTGATCACGCAGAAAAGAGGACAACAGCGTGCGCCCCTCCACTTCGCCAGACGCAGCTTTTCCGTTCACGGTCATCGAGACCTGTGCCATGGCAACCTCCCTTTTGGCATTCTTGTTTGGCGCGAGTTAAGCACGTGGACCGGGCGTTGAGAACCGAAATTTTCGACCCCGCGGTCAAATCGCAAGATCGTGCAAGGTGTTATGGTGCGTCTTAGGTGGCACGTGGCCGGGGCCGGGTCGGGATTTCCTTGAGCAATCCGCCCACCCCCATGGCCGAAATATCGTCCTGTCCCAGCGGCACACCGCAGATCAGCCGTTCAAGCACCCAATCCGCCCCGTTGAGCGCAGGTGAGCGCGCACAGCCCGGCAGGCCGATGACCGGCTTGTCCCCGAGATGGCCGAAAAACAGCAAATTACCCGGATCGACAGGCATGCCAAAGGCGGTGACCTGCCCGCCTGCGGCCCGCAACCCTTCGGGTGCCACATCATGCGAATCCGAAGTGGCCGAAGCGGTCAGAATAAGGATGACCTCGCCCGGCGCCTGCGCAATCGCGGCACTGAGGGCCGCGATATCGTGCCTCACGACCACGCGGTCCGACAGCATCATGCCAAAGCGGTGCAGCCGCCCGAATGTCGCCTCGCGCCCCTTTTTCGAAGGGGTTTCGCGGCTGACCTGCGTTTCGATCAGCGTGGCGGAGGCATAGACTGGCGGGCGGACTTTCAGCGCTTGCGCTGCGCGCGCGCAGGCCTCCGTCAAGACCACCTGTGACACGCCATAAGAGATGATCTTGATCGTCGCGATCATCCCATCCGCATCCGTCCGGTGCCAGCCGGGCACCGTGGCCAGAGTGATCATCGGATCAACCGCGTTGAGGGCGGCAACGGCGGCAGCGTCCACCTCGACCACGCCTGCGCAGGTGGCATGCAGGTTCACACGGCCCGCCCCGGCCCCTGAGATGCGGATGTTCTGCGCCTCTGCATCCGTGACAATTGCCGCCGCCAGCGCCGCTGCTGCCGCGTTTTCCTCGACATCGCCTGCCTCAAGGCGGGCCACCGTCAGCTCGGTTGGCGCATCCCAGGCCACGATGTCCTCGATCATCTCCTGGCTCAGCACTGTTCCTTTGGCGATGCGGTAAGGCAGCTGGTTTTCGTGCGGACGCGCGGCGGCCTGCATCGAATGGGCCAGCACCGCGCCCACCGCCTCTTGCACCGGCACAGGGCCAAAGATCATTGCGGCCTCCGCAAGGCCTGCACCATTTGGGCCAGGATCGACACGGCGATCTCAGGCGGGCTGGCGGCCCCGATGTCCAACCCCACAGGTCCGCGAATGCGCGCGATCTGTTCGGGGGTGAACCCCGCCTCTTCCAACCGCGCGACCCGTTTGGCATGAGTGCGGGGCGAGCCAAGCGCGCCAATATAGAACGCCTCGGAATTCAGCGCGATATGCAGGGCCGGATCGTCCAGTTTCGGGTCATGGGTCAGCAGCACAAGGGCCGTGCGCGCATCAAGGCCAACCTCGGCCAGCGCCTCGTCAGGCCAGTCATCCAATAGGGTCTCGCCCGGAAAGCGCGCCTCGGATCCAAACGCGCCACGCGGGTCGATGATGATCGGATCATAGCCCGCAATCCGCGCCATAGGCACAAGAGCCTGCGCGATATGCACGGCCCCCACGATGGCCAGCCGCAAGGGCGGGTTGTGGACGGCGACAAAGGTGCGCCCGTCCTCCTCAACCCCGGTGCGGTCGCTGGCAAAGCGGGCAGCGTGGCCGATCCGGTCCAGCCGTCGCTCCCAGCTTTGCAGATCGACCACGTAAGCGGCGCGTTGGCGTGCTGCGCGGGCGGCGACCAATTCTTCGAGCAGATCAACCGGCATGGCCGTGCCCACGGGTTCCACGAGCACCTTGATCGTTCCGCCACAGGCGAGCCCGACGGCAAAGGCGTCGCCGTCGCTGACCCCGTATTCCAGCAAGCGGGGCGCGCCATCC
This sequence comes from uncultured Tateyamaria sp., assembly GCF_947503045.1. Lineage (GTDB taxonomy): Bacteria > Pseudomonadota > Alphaproteobacteria > Rhodobacterales > Rhodobacteraceae > Tateyamaria. The sequence continues at coordinate 138,533 of NZ_CANNCF010000004.1, read as the reverse complement.
TCCAGCGCCTCCATCGCTTCGACCACCACCGCGCCCTCGACACAGCCGCCTGACACCGAGCCCATCATGTCGCCATTGCCCGACACGACCATTTGCGCGCCCGCACGGCGCGGCGCGCTGCCCCATGTCTGAACCACCGTGGCGATGGCCGCGCCCTGCCCGGCGGTGTGCCATTCCAATGCCTGTTCCGGTGCCGTTTCCACAGACGTCATGTGCGTGCCTTTCACTTTGCTGGTTCGGAGCCACCTTCGCTTGCCCACGTCCGGGCAGAACAACACATGGCGGCCAAGAAAAATCGACGAGGGCCCCCGGCAGGGGGATACGGCTATTTTACTTGGGGGCCATGGGGTGGTTTGTCAGTCACGTGGTCAATCTAGGGTGGGTCTGAACCTGCTGGTTTGGTGAGCCTGAAACGTAATCCCAGGACAAAGCAAGGCACAACCCCAGCCTGCGCACAGTCAAGTTGCATCTGCAAACGCTTGCACCCCTGCCCCTGCCGCCCTAAATCTGGATCAACTGACCAGTGAAAGAGACGCCCATGCCGATGCAAGCCCAGGAAATCGAGGATTTGATCCGCGAAAGCTTTCCCAGCGCGCAGATCACGATCACCGACCTTGCAGGGGACGGGAACCACTATTCCGCCGAAGTCATCGACGCCTCGTTCGCGGGCATGAACCGGGTGCAACAGCACCGGGCAGTCACCAAGGCGCTCAAGGGCAAGATGGATGGCAGTCACGGCGAGTTGCACGCGCTGGCCCTGACCACGAAAGCGCCCTGATGAGCCTCCTGTCCCTCCTCTCTGCCCCCTTCCGGCGCGGCCCGCGCCGACCGCTGGCCGCGCGCCAACCGGGACGGGACGAGATGGGACAGATCCGCGATGTGCCCCTGGGCATGGAGGCCACCGACCTTGATCTGGTCGATCAGGTCAACCGCCGCAACGACGCGCTGGAACGCACCAGCACCGTGGCCGGCCAGAAACGTCAGACCGGCAGCTTTGCCGCCGCCGCCAGCACCCGGGTCGCACCAATGCCCGAAGATGAAACCTATGCCGCGCGCTATCACCGCGCCTATATCGAGAAAGACAACTGACATGAGCGACGCCAACGCACGCATTGCCGAGACCATCAAAGCCAATGACGTGGTGCTTTTCATGAAAGGCACCAAATCCATGCCCCAATGTGGCTTTTCCAGCCGCGTGGCCGGTGTGCTGAACTATATGGGCGTCGAATTCGAGGACGTGAATGTGCTGGCGGATGAAGACATCCGGTCCGGGATCAAGGAATTCTCGGACTGGCCCACCATCCCCCAGCTTTACGTCAAGGGCGAGTTCGTGGGCGGCTGTGACATCATCACCGAGATGACCCTGTCGGGCGAGTTGGACACGCTCTTTGCCGAAAATGGTGTGACGTTCGACAAGGACGCCGCCGACAAGATCCGCGAAGCCAACGGCTGAGGCCGGGCACAATCAATCATGTCGCAAGGCGCGCTTTGGCGCGCCTTTCCTTTGGATCAGCGCGTAGTCACGAGCGGCGGATGACCATGCCGTGCTTGTCGCTGTCATCAAAGCCGACCTTGCGATAAAACCCCTGCGCGCCGCGCGCCTGCCCGGTTAGCAGCATGACCTTGTAGGCATCTGCGGCCCAGGCGATATCGATCAGCCACGTCAACACGTCCCGTCCAACCCCCTGCCCCTGAAACCTGCGGGCGGTGACCACGTTTTCGATCAGGCCATAGGGTTGCCCGCCATATGTCATGTTTGGCATGAGGTGCAGCGTGGCCATGCCCGCAAGGGATGGTCCGATGAACGCACCGCACACGGTAGTTCCGGGATGGGACAGCACTTTTGAAAACTGTTCCGGCTGCGCCACCCGACCGCTGCGCGTCAGTTCGAGATAAAGCGCGCAGGCGGCGTCGGCATCGCCCACACCAAGCGGGCGCAGGTCCATCTCAGGCCGTCTTTTCCTCGACATCCGCGGCCAATGCTTCGGCGCGCGCAGCAAGTTCAGCGAGCGTTTCGGTGACGGACTGAGGCACAACGGGCACTTCGATCCGCTCAGGTTCGGGCGCGCCCATGGTACGCAGCCCTTCCAGCTCGGCGTCACGCTCGGCCAATGCCGCCTCGACTTCGCGCATGCGGTCCTCGACGCTGGCGGTCTTGTCGGCCAGCAGCAGACCCGCCATCAGCAGCATCCGCGCTTCGGGCATGCGGCCAGTCTGATCAGCCAGCACTTGGGCTTCGTCATCCAGCATCTTGGCGGCGGCATGCAGATAGCTTTCCTCGCCGTCCTGACAGGCCACGGCAAAGTCGCGCCCGCCGATGGAAATGGTCACCTCAGGCATCCTCGTTCTCCTCGCCCTGCACGTCGATCTGGTCCAGCAAGGGCGCCAGCGCCCCGATGATGCTGGAGGCTTCGGCCACGTCTGCCGCGCGGGCCGCGCGCAGGCCCTCAAGCTCGGCCAGCATCGCCTTGTTGATCAGATGAGGCTCGCCCACCCCTTCTTCGTTGGCGTTGCGCAGGGCTGCATTGGACTGGCGCAACTGGTCATTGGCCTTGCGCAAGCGCTGCAATTCAAGGTCCATCGCCGCCACACGGGTCTGTACGGCCTCCGAGGCCGCCTTGGCCTCGGCCAAAGCCGCATCCTGGCGGTCAGCCATTTTGCGCACGCGTTCCTGCAACTGCGCATTGGCGATCTTTTCGTCGTCAAGTTCGGCCTGCAATGCCGTGGTGTCTGCCCCTTGGGCGCTACCAAGGCTGCCCATGCCCGCGGCAATCCGGTCCATGGCTGCGGTCAGCCGCTGCTGTAATGCGTCAATCTCGCTCATCGCGATGCCTGTCTCCCTTTCGTCCCGGATTTGCGGGTCCGGGCGTCTGCCTTGTCCCGGCGCGGGCGAATCGCTGCACCATCCGGTTGAAGACCAGTTTATCCAATGCTTTTTGGAAATGCGCCCCCCCTTTGTGATCAACCACTTGCAGGTCGGCATTGATGTGTCACATGCACCGGGCCCCCGGATCGCCCACCCCACAAGGTGTCAGAGCGCCTTGATCTTTGCCTCTTGCCTGATATGCAGCGCAAAACCTCATGATCCAAAGGATATCGCACTCGTGGACCTGACTGCCCTTCGCACCGCTCATCCCGACCATTGGTCCAAGGCCACCGCCATCCGTGCCCTCACGCTTGATGCGGTTGCTGCGGCGAATTCCGGCCACTCCGGCATGCCCATGGGGATGGCCGATGTCGCCACAGTGCTGTTCGAAAAGCACCTCAAGTTCGATGCTTCTGCCCCGAACTGGCCGGACCGCGACCGGTTCATCCTGTCTGCGGGTCATGGATCGATGCTGCTTTATTCGCTGCTGCACCTGACGGGCTATGCCGACATGACCCTCGAGCAGGTCAAGAATTTCCGCCAATGGGGTGCGATCACGGCAGGTCATCCGGAATACGGCCACGCCGCCGGGATCGAGACCACCACCGGCCCTCTGGGTCAGGGCATCGCCAATTCGGTTGGCTTTGCGATGGCCGAGGAATCCCTGCGCGCCCATTACGGCAAAAAGCTGGTGGATCACTATACATACGTCATCGCAGGCGACGGTTGCCTGATGGAAGGCGTGAGCCAGGAGGCGATCACGCTGGCGGGCCGCTACCGTCTGGGCAAGCTGATCGTGTTCTGGGACAACAACAACATCACCATCGACGGCCCCGTGACCCTTTCGGACACCACCGACCAGCCCCAGCGCTTCAAATCCGCAGGCTGGGCGGTGATCGAGATCGACGGCCACGACCCCGAGGCCATCGATGCCGCCATCACCAAGGCCAAGAAACAGAACAAGCCCACCATGATCGCCTGCAAGACCCACATCGCGCTGGGTCACGCCGCACAAGACACCTCAAAAGGGCACGGCGCACTGACGGATGCCGACCAGATGGCCGCCGCCAAGGCCGCCTATGGCTGGACCACAGGCCCCTTTGATGTGCCCAATGACGTCAAATCCGCATGGGAAGCCATCGGTGCACGCGGCGGCGATGAGCGGTCTGCATGGGAAGAGCGTTTTGCCTCCGTCTCGGGGCGCAAACAGGCTGAATTCAACCGGATCATGGCCCGCGAAGTGCCCAAGAAACTGTCGGCCACCGTCAAGGCGTTCAAGAAACAGATGGCCGAAAGCGCACCCAAGCTGGCGACCCGCGCGGCATCGGAAAAGGCGCTTGAGGTGCTGAACCCGGTGCTGAGCGAGACCATCGGCGGCTCCGCCGACCTCACAGGGTCCAACAACACCAAGACCGCTGATCTGGGCGTGTTCGACGCGGACAGCCGCGATGGGCGCTATGTCTATTGGGGCGTGCGGGAACACGGGATGGCGGCGGCCATGAACGGCATGGTGCTGCATGGCGGCATCCGCGCCTATGGCGGCACATTCATGTGTTTCACTGACTATGCCCGCCCCGCCATGCGTCTGGCGGCCCTGATGAAAATCCCGACCGTGTTCGTGATGACCCACGACTCCATCGGGCTGGGCGAAGACGGCCCGACCCACCAACCGGTCGAACATCTGGCGATCAGCCGGGCCACCCCCAACACCCATGTGTTCCGCCCCGCCGACGCTGTGGAAACCGCCGAAAGCTGGGAACTGGCGCTGTCCTCGACTGCCACGCCCAGCGTGCTGTCCCTGACCCGTCAGGGCCTGCCGACCGTGCGCACCGAGCACAAGCTGAAGAACATGACCGCCCAAGGCGCCTATGTATTGGCTGAGGCGGAAGGCAAACGGCAGGTGATCCTGATCGCGAGCGGGTCAGAAGTGTCCGTCGCCATGGATGCCCGCGCGGCTTTGCAAGGCGCCGGGATCGGCTGCCGCGTGGTATCGATGCCCTGCATGGAACTGTTCGCCGCCCAGGACGAAGCCTATCGCCGTAAGGTCCTGCCCGCAGGCCCTGTCCGCATCGGGATCGAGGCGGCGGTGCGGCAAGGCTGGGATCAATGGTTGCTGGGCGAGCGTGGTTCGGCGAAGAAGGCGGATTTTGTCGGCATGGACGACTTTGGCGCCTCTGCCCCTGCCGGCGTGCTGTTCGAGAAATACGGGATCACGGCCGCGAACGTGGTCGAAAAGGCCAAAGCGCTGATCTGACGATTGGTAACAACGGTGATTGAGAACAGACCCCTGCACCTTGCGGGGGTCTTTTTTGATTTTGGGCATTGGTTCCGTGGGAAATGATCGGTTTATACGCAAATCGACATTGCTGCGCCGACCCCTCACCAGTCCGTGGGATGACGATCACATGCTGGTTTCCGGGGCGCTTAGTGGATCAAGGGTATCACGCCGCCTTGGGCACAACCGCCCGCCAGATCGGCGTGATCACCTTTTCCCCCACGGGGATCAAAAGGAAACCGACGGCAAGGCCCAGCACCCCGTCGATGCCCGCCTTGACCGCCCATTCGATCAGGCCTGACCCGGCGCCGACGGCCTTGCCAATGCCGTAGATGATATCTTCGGGTGCGTGCCAACCCATCTCGGCCAGACCATGAATGATGATTGACCCGCCAACCCACAGCATCGCGGCGGTGCCCACGATGGTCAGCATCTTCATGAAACCGGGCATCACCTTGACGATGCCCCGCCCCAGCGCGCGGGTGGGGGCCAGACGGCCACCCGAGGCCAGCGCAAGACCCACATCATCCGCCTTCACAATCAGCGCGACCGAACCATAGACCGCCACCGTGATCATCACGGCGACAGCCGCCAAAGTCGCGGCCTCGAACCAAAAGTTGCTTTCGGGAATGGCGGCCAGCGAAATGGTCATGATCTCGGCGGACAGGATAAAGTCGGTCTTGATCGCGCCTGCTGCCTTTTGTTCCTCAAGGTGGGCGGGGTCCTGTTCTTCGGTCTCCTTGCCCGCGTAATCCTCGTGGCCATGGCCCCAGCCCAGCACATGGGCGACCTTTTCCGCGCCCTCAAAACACAAATACGCCCCGCCCAGCATGAGCAGCGGCGGAATGGCCCAGGGTGCGAAATTGGCAAGCAACAGGCCCACAGGCAGCAGGAACACCAGCTTGTTCTTGAGCGAGCCCTTGGTGATGCGCCAGATGATCGGCAACTCGCGCTCAGCTGCAAAACCCTGCACATATTTCGGCGTCACGGCGGCGTCGTCGATCACGGCGCCTGCGGCCTTGGCTCCGGCCTTGGCCGCCTGCCCGATCACATCATCGACGCTGGCTGCCGCCACTTTGGCGATTCCCGCAACGTCATCCAACAGCGCAAGCAAACCACTCATCCAGAACCACTCCTGCGTTAAAGTCTTAAGTTAGCGCATAACATGCACCAATCGTTCCGTACACTGTTAGCGCCAACCGCATACCTGTGCATACGTTTATCGCTAACATACTGTTTTGTGACCCTTTTTATCCTTCTCATGGTCACGCATCGCGGCTAACACAAGCGCGGGTGAGATGAAGTAGTGATGCAAGGGACGCAGTAAAATGACGATCAAGGTTGGTATCAACGGATTTGGCCGGATCGGTCGCTGCACCCTGTCCCACATCGCGACATCGCTGCGCAACGACATCGACGTGGTGGCGATCAACGCCACCGGCCCGCTGGAAACCTCGGCGCACCTCATGCGCTATGACAGCATCCACGGACGCTTTCCCGGCACGATCACGGTGTCCAACGATGCCAATTTCGATGGCAACCGCACCGGGCCCGCAATGGACCTCGGGCGTGGTCCGATCCGCATGATGTCGACCTATGACATGAACGAACTCGACTGGAGCGGCGTCGACGTGGTGCTGGAATGCACGGGCAAGTTCAATGACGGCCACAAGGCCAAAGTCCATATGGAGCGTGGTGCCCGCAAGGTTCTGCTGTCGGCCCCCGGCAAGAATGTCGACAAGACGGTGGTGTTTGGTGTGAACCACAACGAGATGGCCGCCAATGACCGGATGATTTCGAACGGGTCATGCACCACAAACTGTCTGGCCCCGCTGGCCAAGGTGCTGGACGACGCCTTCGGGATCGAGAGCGGCATCATGACCACGATCCACAGCTATACCGGCGATCAGCCGACGCTGGACCGCCGCCACGACGACCTGTACCGCGCGCGCGCGGCGGCCATGGCGATGATCCCGACTTCGACCGGGGCGGCCAAGGCGCTGGGTGAGGTGTTGCCCAATCTTGCAGGCAAGCTGGACGGGACCGCGATGCGGGTCCCCACCCCGAATGTCAGCGCGGTTGATCTGACCTTTACCGCGGGGCGCGATGTGAGTGCCGACGAGGTCAACGCCGCTGTCGCCGAGGCCGCCAATGGCGCGATGGGCCGTGTGCTGGCCTATGACGGCGAACAAAAGGTGTCGGTCGATTTCAACCACACCGAACATTCGTCGATCTTTGCGCCGGACCAGACCAAGGTTGTGGGCAAGCGGCTGGTGCGGGTGCTGGCGTGGTATGACAACGAATGGGCGTTTTCGGCCCGGATGGCCGATGTGGCCGTCGCCATGGGACGGCTTGGCTGATCTCTTGCGTGGGCCGCGCGGGGCTGGCACAAGGCACGCAACACGTTCCAACATCCCGGACCCCATGACCAATCGCGGCGCCGTCATCCTTGCCCTGCTGATCCTCGTCGCCATCGGCGTCGATGTCGTGATCTATGGGTCCGAACACCTGGTGTTTCTGGGCAAGAAGTTCACCGACATGCTCGAATGGATGGCATTCTGGCGCTGATGTGACTGCCCTGCCCGGTTGACAATCCGGGGCATTTGCTTTTGTTAGCGGTAACGACGCTTGCCCCCTTGGGCGCGGGCATTTCAGACTGAACCGACACCAATCAGCAGAATGGAAAGACCATGGCCATCAAAGTTGCAATCAATGGATTTGGCCGCATCGGCCGCAATGTGCTGCGTGCGATCGTGGAAAGCGGGCGCACCGATATCGAAGTGGTCGCGATCAATGACCTCGGGCCCGTCGAGACCAACGCACACCTTCTGCAATACGATTCCGTGCACGGACGCTTTCCCGTGCAGGTCAAAACCGGTGCGGACAGCATTGATGTGGGCAATGGCCCGATCAAGGTAAGCGCCGAGCGTAACCCAGCCGACCTGCCGTGGAGCCATGTGGACATCGTGCTGGAATGCACCGGCATCTTCACCTCGAAAGAGGCCTGCCAGGCGCATCTGGAAAACGGATCGAGCCGCGTGCTGATCTCGGCCCCCGGCAAGGACGCCGACAAAACCATCGTTTACGGCGTGAACCACGACCAGTTGTCGGGGGACGACATCGTTGTCTCCAACGCGTCCTGCACCACCAACTGTCTGGCCCCGGTCGCCCATGTGCTGAACAGCGAAATCGGCATCATCAAAGGCTTCATGACCACGATCCACAGCTATACCGGCGACCAGCCCACGCTGGATACGATGCACAAGGACCTCTACCGCGCCCGTGCGGCGGCCCTGTCGATGATCCCGACCTCGACCGGTGCGGCCAAGGCCGTGGGTCTGGTGCTGCCGGAACTGGCGGGCAAGCTGGACGGTGTGGCCATCCGCGTGCCGACGCCCAACGTCTCTGTGGTTGATCTGACCTTTGAGGCGGCGCGGCCCACAAGCATCGAAGAGATCAACGACGCGATCAAATCGGCCGCCAATGCGGGCCCGCTCAAAGGTGTGCTCGGCTTTACCGACGCGCCGCTGGTCAGCTCGGATTTCAACCATGACCCGCACTCTTCCATCTTTGCCACCGATCAGACCAAGGTGATGGAGGGCACGATGTGCCGCATCCTGACCTGGTATGACAACGAATGGGGCTTTTCCAACCGCATGGGCGATACTGCCGTGGCGATGGGGAAATTCCTGTAAATTTCCGACCTGAAACCGGGTTTCAAGTGCGTCTCAGCGAGGCGCCCTTTTTCACGTGTCCCACGCAAGGGACAGTTTCGCGTTCCAACGATTTCAAGGGCTTGCAGAGGCGCGTTAAGCATTTGTTCAGAAATGCCGTCCGGCGCGTCCCGGCGGAACGATGTGTTTTTGGACCAAGTAAGGCCGCATCCTGACCTGGCGCGGGTTCAGACTGCAAAATTCCTTGCGTGAGGATATTTCCAGCGGCGACCGCTTTGGAACGTCGCGCCGCTTTGTCTCGATGCAGTGGTTTTTACTCATATGATCGTCTGGATATGCAAAACGCAGCCACTCATATCCCGGATCGGCGCGGCACCGGACTCAATTCCACTGAGCCGGACGGAACGGACTTTCGCTGCGGCTGCCCTAGTGGCAGGTTCGGTCGGCATGGTTAACTGTGCTCAACAGCTCAGTTCTACCTGCCATGCTGGGAATGGACGCCTCACATTTGGGCGAAGATTGCTCAACTCGAATGGCTTAAGGTCTCCGAGAAAGGCCCATTCCCCGGGCACTATGTTTGCCGAGCAACCCGTAACTTGCTGCGCTGCCCTTTCCACGTCACTTCCGGTATAGCTTCCCCTCTGAGTTGGGATGCCAACGAGCGCGGATTGACCATCGCCTTCCACTAGAACTCGAAAGGAAAGCCCGTCCACATCAGATATTTGTGGGGTGGCTCGGCTTGTAGTCGTAGCCTCAGCAACCGGCGCAGCACTCGTTTTTTCTGGGGCCGCCGTATCATCGCATGATGCTAATAATAAAAGCGGGAGGGCGACCAAAAACAGTCTTTTCATATAAGTTCCTAAAGTCTCAGTTCAAAAAGTCGCGGTCCACGTCTCATGTGAACCCATCGTGGCGCAATCAAACTATAGCCACAGCGCGCGACTTAGGAAGCGTTCCTTGAGACAATTCGACTTAGTAATCTAGGAAAGTGGACATTCGCTCACACCGCAGCATCAAGAAGTTTGGGCTCAAAGCCGCCCTTTGCCAAAACCTGCAAGAAGATCGGCTAGGCCGGTACTTCTGAATTGAAACCGATTCCGTGGCACTTTTCTCCGGGCGGATGACCAAGTCGCGCGTGATGTGCAGCACCAAATCCTTTGCTGCACACTTGCGTAATGTGCAGCAAACTATTATTTGATGCACATGAGCATCCAATCCCATTCCCGCGCCGCACAAGTCGCCTATCAGGATCTGCTGCGCCTGCATCAGGACGAACGTGCCTCGGCGCTGATCGGCAGCCTTGAGGCGCGCAAGCGAAATGGGCGCACCTATCTCTATGACAAATTCCGCCTCGGCACCGAAATGAAAAGCCGGTATCTGGGCGAAGACACCCCCGAGTTGCGCGACCGCCTTGACCGGGCCGCCGACCTCAAGGCCGACAGCGAGGCGCGGCGCAAGACCATGGGCCGCCTCGCCCGCACCCTGCGCGCCGAAGGGTTCATCGCTGTCGACCGCGACACCGGATCCATGCTGTCCGCCTTTGCGCGCGCGGGCATGTTCCGGCTGGGCGGCACCATGATCGGCACCGCGGCTTACGCCCTTTATCAGGGCGAATTGGGGGTGCGGTTTGACGCGGACGAACTGGCCCGGACCGAGGATATCGACTTTGCCAGTTTCGAACGGCTCGCCGTCGCGCTGGATGACCGGATCGAGGAAGACCCAAATGACATCCTCAGCGCGCTGAAATTCGACCCCGTGCCGGGGGTGTTTGACCGTCAGGTCTGGAAATGGCGGCAAAGTTCCGGCGCCGGCATGGTCGAATTCCTGACACCCGCATTTGGCGATGAAACCGTCAAACCACTGCCCAGCCTTGGGGTCAGCGCGCAGGGGCTCAACTATCTCAACTACCTGATTTCCGAGCCTATTCATGCGGTTGTGCTCTATCGTTCGGGCATATTGGTGCAGGTGCCGCGCCCCGAGAAATACGCCGTTCACAAGCTGATTGTTGCGGATCGGCGGCGCGAGGGGCCCAACCAGGCCAAGGCGCGCAAGGACCGCGCGCAGGCCGCCTTTTTGATCAAAGTGCTGGCCGAGGACCGCCCCGACGATCTGGCCGAAGCCTACGAGACCGCCCGCGCGCAAGGGCCGCGCTGGCGCCATCGGATCGACGCCAGCCTCGCCCGGATGCCCGACACGGCGGCACAGCTGGAAACGCTTGGTTAGGCCTGTTTGGCAAAGCGCTGGCGCATCGCATCATTGACCAGCGGAGTCACGAATTTGCTGACATCGCCGCCAAGACGGGCGATTTCCTTGACCAGTTTGGAGGCTATCGCCTGATGTTCGGCCTCGGCCATCAGAAACACCGTCTCGATGCTGTCATCCAGCTTGCGGTTCATGCCAACCATCTGGAATTCATACTCGAAATCGGCCACGGCCCGCAGGCCGCGCACGATGATCTGGGCACCCACATCGCGGGCACAGTCGATCAGCAGGTTGTCAAAGGGATGGGCGACGATTTCGGTGCCGGTCTGGTCGCTCAGCTTGGCGCATTCGGCCTCGATCATGGCCACGCGCTCTTCCAGCGAAAACAGCGGCCCCTTGTCGCGGTTGATGGCGACACCGATCACCAGACGGTCCACCATGGGGCTTGCGCGTCGGATGATATCCATATGTCCCAGCGTGATGGGGTCGAACGTGCCGGGATAGAGGCCGATGCGCATGGGGCGCTCCTGCGGAAGAGGTATTGCGCTTGAACCCTACAAAGCGGGCCGTGAATTGCAAGCCGGTGAATGACGGTGCCGGAACACGGGCCCGTCAGTGGCCCATGATCATGCCTTCCAGCGCGTTTTTCTCCATGGCCAGTTCGGTCAGCCGCGCCTTGACCACATCGCCAAGGGTGATCAGGCCGACCAGTTGGTTGCCCTCAAGCACCGGCATGTGACGGAAGCGCCCATCGGTCATCATCTGCAGCACCGCGTCGGCCTTGTCCTCGCGGGTGCAGGTCACAAGCTTGGCCGTCATGTACTGTTCCACCGGGTCCTGCAGGATCGCCCCGCCCCGCTGCGCCAGCACACGCACGACGTCGCGTTCGGACAGGATGCCGTCCGCCGTGTGCCCGTCGCCCGAGACGACAACCGTCCCGATCTTGCGCTCCGCCAGGATCTTGACCGCCTCACTGACCTTGGTGCCGGGAGATACCGTGACAACCGCATCATCTGATTTGGATTTGAGAATTTGGTGCACAAGCATGCGGGCCTCCCTGGATTGTGAAGATCGTTTATGCAGCGTCAGGTCGCGAAGGGCACTCTGTCAAGCCATCAGGGCGTTTTGGGGCAACAATCTGTGATTGAATTCCGAGCAGGAATGGGGTTGTGGTTGGGGGGGGTGCATATATTTCTGACCTTAGGTTCGCGCTGTAGACTGCTGATTTTAAATCGCTATTGCCGATTTCACAGAATCAAACGGCACTCTTTTCCAGCCGCGCTACCTCTGCCTTCACGCCTTGCACCAGAAGCTCGGCAAATCGGCTCATCCTTGCCTGTCCCGGCTCGGCTGCGGGGCGGATCAGGAAGAAACTGCGCCTGAGCGAGAAGTGTTCCGTCAGAACGCGGCGCATGTCCGGGGCCGCCTCGAGCGCGAAATCATGCACCACGCCGACCCCGCCACCTTGGCGCAACAGGTTCAGTTGGACCGAGACCGAGTTGGACGCCAACGCCACCCGCGCCACGCCCGCACCGGCCAGATAGTCCAGCTCGCGGTCAAAGATCATGTCGGGGATGTAGCCAACGATCCGGTGCGCGGCGAGATCGGCCAGTGTGTTGATCGGCGCGGCCGATTCGAGATAGCGCGTGCTTGCCGCGAAATGCAGTTTGTAATCGGTGATCCGCTGCACTGTCAGCCGCCCTGCCGTGGGCGCGCTGACGCCAATGGCCAGGTCCGCCTCGCGCCGCGACAGGTTGAAGACGCGGGGCAAGGCGACGATCTGGATGTCGAGGTCGGGATGCGCCTCGGACAGTTGGGCACAGACCTGCGGCAGCAAATAGTTCGCACAGCCATCCGGTGCGCCCACCCGGATCTGGCCGCTGAGCGAGGCCGCACCCGCCCGATGCGCGGCCCCACCCTGCCCGGCCAACGTGTCGGTGGCGGCATGCAGCATCGCGCCCGCAGCCTCGGCCTGTTCCAGTAGCCGCTGACCCGCTTCGGTCAGCGCATAGCCTTGCGGAGACTTGGCGAACAGCGCCACCGCGAGTGTCCGCTCCAATCGCGCAATACGTCGCCCCAAAGTTGCCGCATCCAGTCGCACCACCTTGCTGGCCGCCGTCAGCGTCTCGGCCCGCGCGACGGCCAGAAACAGTCGAATGTCGTCCCAATCTGTATGCATATACAGCCTTTTCAGTCTCTTACCAAAGTTTGCAAATAGACCTGCACGTATTTGCAAACTGCCTCATCATGCAAAAATGCAAAATGATTTTGGCCAGTTGCCCCTTTTACCGCGCATTTTGCAAGACTATCCTGCCCACAATCCGGAGCTTGTGATGCGCTCCACCCACCCCAGATCCGCGTGACCCAGCGCAGAGGAGCAAGCCATGCAAGAACTGACCCACTATATCAACGGCGCCCATATCAAAGGCACATCCGGGCGTTTTGCCGATGTGATGAACCCGGCCACGGGTGAGGTTCAGGCCAAGGTGCCGCTGGCCTCAACGGACGAAGTCGCGCAAGCGGTCGAACTTGCCGCCAAGGCGCAGCCCGCGTGGGCCGCCGTCAACCCGCAGCGCCGCGCGCGGGTGATGATGAAATTCGTGGACTTGTTGAACCGCGACATGGACAAGCTGGCCGAGGCCCTGTCCCGCGAGCACGGCAAGACCCTTCCGGATGCCGCTGGCGACGTGCAGCGCGGGCTGGAAGTGGTCGAATATTGCATCGGCGCGCCGCACCTGTTGAAAGGCGAATATACCGACAGCGCGGGCCCCGGCATCGACATGTATTCCATGCGTCAGGCCCTTGGGGTCACCGCCGGGATCACGCCGTTCAACTTCCCCGCCATGATCCCGATGTGGATGTTTGCCCCGGCCATCGCCTGCGGCAACGCCTTTATCCTCAAACCCTCAGAACGTGATCCATCCGTGCCCCTGATGCTGGCGGAACTGATGGAAGAGGCGGGCCTGCCCAAGGGCATCCTGCAGGTGGTGAACGGCGACAAGGAAGCAGTGGACGCGATCCTGCACAATGACGTTGTGCAATCCATCGGCTTTGTCGGCTCGACCCCGATTGCGGAATACATCTACGCCACGGGCTGTGCGAACGGCAAACGTGTGCAATGCTTTGGCGGTGCCAAGAACCACATGATCGTCATGCCCGACGCGGATATGGATCAAGCCGCGGACGCGCTGATTGGTGCGGGATATGGTGCGGCGGGTGAACGCTGCATGGCGATTTCCGTGGCCGTCCCTGTCGGGGACGAGACTGCAGACCGCCTGATCGAGAAACTGGTGCCCCGCATCGAAAAGCTGAAGGTGGGCCCCTACACCGCTGGCAATGACGTCGACTATGGCCCCGTGGTCACGGCCGCCGCCAAGGCCAATATCGAGCGGCTGGTGCAGTCCGGGATCGATCAGGGCGCGAAACTGGTTGTGGATGGGCGCAACTTTAATCTGCAGGGCTATGAGGACGGTTATTTCATTGGCCCGCACCTTTTTGATCACGCCACCAAGGACATGGATATCTACAAACAGGAAATCTTTGGCCCCGTTCTGACCACCGTGCGTGCGCAAAGCTATGAAGAGGCGACCGGCCTGGCCATGGATCATGAATATGGCAACGGCACCGCGATCTTTACCCGTGACGGTGATGCGGCGCGCGACTTTGCCAACCGCGTCAATGTCGGCATGGTGGGCATCAACGTGCCAATCCCGGTGCCGCTGGCCTATCACACCTTTGGCGGCTGGAAGAAATCGGTGTTTGGCGATCTGAACCAGCATGGGCCGGATGCGTTTAAATTCTACACCCGGACCAAAACCGTGACGGCGCGCTGGCCCTCGGGCATCAAGGAAGGTGGCGAGTTCTCTATTCCGGTCATGGAATAAGGGCGCAGGGCCAGAACACAAAAAGGGGCGCGGTCTGGCTGGACCGCGCCCCTACTGATTGCACAAATCGACCCGGTTCAGGTGGTTTTGGCCTTCCGCCGACGGATAACACTCATCCCGCCAAAGGCGCCAAGCAGCAACCAACCCGCAGCAGGCAACGGCACGGGCGTGGCGTCGAGCACACCAAAATATGACACGTGGCTGATGCCTTTCACCTTGGTTCCGTTCTCGATGATGTTCATGTTTGCAAAGTCGTTGTCATACCACAGGCTCGACACATCGCCATCGACCAACAACACCGCAGTCAACGTATGGCCGGGGCTGACGATATTGCCGCCTGCAGAAACAGGCTCCCCGCCACTGAACGACGCGTTTGTGAAGTTGAAGTCCAATTCGAGCCCGATTCCGGCATCGGACGAGCTCGTGCCGAGTGCGATATTCCCGGCGTCGACGCGACCAAGCGTGATCAGGTTCATCACGCCAAGCGCGGCCATGACCTGCGCCAGTTCGTTGGCTTCGGTCGCGGGGGTCACTTTGGGCAGGTCATGAATGACCGCAGCACGTGCGGTTCCACCGGTCAGGACCATGCTCGCTGCGAGCACGGTGGTAATTGCAAAGGTTTTTATCAACGTCATCATTTGTAAATCCACTCTTTATGCGCAGAACAGGCCGACCCAAAAAAATTGAGCCCCCCGGGAGTCCACTGAAATGCTGTGGCATCGGGCGACAGGCGGCGACGCGACATATTTTTAGCAGACATATCCACAACGAAACACAAAAACCGCACAATCCTGCCGCAATTCCCGCAGGGGTCGAAAATTTTACGGTGATTGCTTCCAATCAAGGCAACTTGGCGAAATTGTTCACTGGTCTTTCTACCAATGGTGGCACGCTGCCGTAGATCCAAGCGAATCGCCTGCGGCCAAACGGGCGCTGGCACCCACAGATATGGGTGTTTCTTTCCGAACCGAACGTGCCATATTCCACCCAAAGTCGGGAGGATGCATGGATTTCGCGCTGACAGAAGAACAGGTGTCGATTTTCGACATGGCCCACGCCTTTGGCGCAGACCAGATCGCCCCCCATGCCCGCGCCTGGGAGGCGGCTGGCACCATCCCCAAAGAGTTGTGGCCCGAGGTTGGTGCGCTTGGCTTTGCCTCTCTTTACGTCTCCGAAGAGGCCGGGGGCGCGGGGTTGACCCGGTTGGATGCGACGCTGGTCTTTGAGGCCCTCAGCATGGCCTGCCCGTCCGTTGCCGCCTTTTTGTCGATCCACAACATGTGCGCCAAGATGATCGACACCTTCGCCAGCGACGATCTCAAGACCCGCGTGATGCCGCGCGTGCTGAGCATGGAGACGGTGCTGAGCTATTGTCTGACCGAACCCGGCTCAGGCTCGGACGCTGCGGCCCTGCGCACCCGCGCCGAGCGCACCAACGAGGGATACGTGCTGAACGGCACAAAGGCGTTCATCTCGGGTGGCGGTTATTCCGATGCCTATGTCTGCATGGTGCGCACGGGCGAGGACGGGCCCAAGGGCGTGTCCACTGTCTATGTCGAGGACGGCACGGAGGGGCTGAGCTTTGGCGCATTGGAAGAAAAGATGGGCTGGCGCAGTCAACCCACGGCGCAGGTCCAATTCGACAATTGCAACATTTCGGCCGCCAATCTGATCGGAGAAGAGGGTCAAGGTTTCAAATATGCGATGATGGGGCTGGATGGAGGACGTCTGAACATTGCCGCCTGTTCGCTTGGGGCTGCACAGACGGCCCTGAAGTCCACCCTCGCTTATATGGGTGAACGAAAGGCGTTCGGCCAACCCATTGACCAGTTCCAGGGGCTGCAATGGCGCCTTGCGGATATGGAGATCGAATTGCAGGCCGCGCGCACCTTTTTGCGCCAGGCGGCGTGGAAGCTGGACCAGGGCAGCCCGGATGCCACCAAGTTCTGCGCAATGGCCAAGAAATTCGTGACCGAGACGGGCAGCAAGGTCGTGGATCAGTGCCTGCAACTGCATGGCGGCTACGGCTACCTCTCCGATTACGGCATCGAAAAACTGGTGCGCGATCTGCGTGTGCATCAGATTCTCGAAGGCACAAACGAGATCATGCGCGTGATCGTGGCGCGTGACATGTTGAAGAACCGATGAGCGACATCACTCGGCTCGACATTGGCACGCGAATGAGCCAGGCCGTGGTCCATGGCAACACCGTCTATCTGGCCGGGCAATGCGGCACTGCCTTTGCCCCCATTGCGGATCAGACCCGCGAGGCGTTGCACCGGATCGAGGATCTGTTGAACCGCGCAGGCTCTGACAAGACACGGCTTTTGACGTTCACAATCTGGCTCGCCGATATTGCGGATTATGACACGGTGAATGCCATCTGGGATGCATGGATATCACCGGGCACCGCCCCTGCCCGCGCCTGTTGCCAAGCGCCATTGGGCGGTGAAGGATACGGCATCGAAATCATTTGCACGGCGGCCCAGTCATGAGCGACATCTCCATCCGCATCACCGGGCGCGCGGGCCGGATCACCTTGCAGCGCCCGCAAGCGCTCAACGCGATGACCTACGAGATGTGCACGGCCATCGAGCGCGCCTTTGATGCGTGGCGCAACGATCCGAATGTCGATGTGGTGGTGTTCGACGCCGAAGGGGATCGCGCCTTTTGCTCCGGCGGGGACATTGCCGAACTTTATGCCACCGGCATGGCGGGCGACTTTGCCTATGGCCAGAAATTCTGGGCCGATGAATATCGCCTGAACCACAAGATTTTCCAGTTCCCCAAGCCTGTGGTCAGTTTCCTGCAAGGCTTCACCATGGGCGGCGGGGTCGGCATCGGCTGTCACGGCTCGCACCGGGTGGTGGGTGACACGTCCCAGATCGCCATGCCCGAATGTGGCATTGGCTTGCTGCCGGATGTGGGCGGCTCGCTGATGCTCGCCCTCGCGCCCGGGCGTATGGGCGAATATCTGGGCACCACAGCGGCGCGGATGAATGCGGGCGATGCGATTTTCGCTGGCTTTGCAGACCTCTACATCCCAGAGGCGCAATGGTCTGCCCTGATCGCGCAACTTGAAGCAACCGGCGACCCCAGCCACCTTGAGGCCGCAGCCACACCCCCGGCCCCCGGCCCGATCTCTGTCCAGATGGGCGATATCGACCGCCACTTTCACGGCGCCTCTTTGGGCGATGTCCTGACCACCTTGCGCGGCGAAGACAGCGATTTCGCCCGCACCACCCTCAAGTTGATGGGCCGCAACAGTCCCCTGTCCATGGCCTGCACCATCGAGGCGCTGACCCGTCTGCGCGGGCCCAGCCTGACGCTGGAAAAGGCGCTTGATCTTGAGTACCGCTTTACCGCGCGGGCGATGGAGCATGGCGATTTCCTCGAAGGCATTCGCGCCGCCATCATCGACAAGGACCGCGCCCCGCAATGGCAGTTCGCCGATGGCAAAGTGCCCGCCACCGCCGTCAGCAAGATGTTGATGCCGCTTGGAAAAATGGCACTGAAATTGGGAGGAACGGGGATGAAGATCGGATTTGTGGGACTGGGCAATATGGGTGCGCCGATGGCGGCCAATCTGGTCAAGGCGGGCCATGAGGTGACGGGGTTCGACATCGCCAACGTCCCGCCCGAAGGGGTGCACACCGCCGCATCGGCGACGCAAGCCGCCGAAGGCGCCGACATCGTGATCACCATGCTGCCCAATGGCGCGATCCTGCGCGCCGTCGCGGACGAAGTCATCCCGGCCATGGGTGCTGGCACAACGCTTATCGACTGCTCAACCGTTGATGTGGACAGCGCGCGTGCCGTCGCCGCCCAGGCCGACGCGGCAGGCATTCTGTGCGTCGACGCGCCCGTTTCGGGTGGCATCGGCGGGGCCGCTGCGGGCACGCTGACCTTCATGGCGGGCGGAAATGCAGCAGCCTTTGCCAAGGCTGAACCACTGTTCGAGATCATGGGCCAAAAGGCGGTACATTGCGGCGATGCGGGCGCCGGGCAGGCCGCCAAGATTTGCAACAACATGATCCTTGGCGCGACGATGATTGCCACCTGCGAGGCCTTTGCGCTGGCCGACAAACTGGGGCTCGAGCGGCAAAAGATGTTCGATGTGGTCAGCACGTCTTCGGGCTTTAGCTGGTCCATGAATACCTACTGCCCAGCCCCCGGGATAGGCCCCGAAAGCCCGGCGGACAATGACTACAAACCGGGCTTTGCGGCCGAATTAATGCTGAAAGACCTAGGACTTAGCCAGCAAGCGGCCGAAACAGTCGATGCCGACACGCCGATGGGCGCGCGCGCGCTTGAACTGTACCGGACCTTTGTCGAAGACGAGGGCGGAAAAGGGCGCGATTTCAGCGCCATGCTGCCCCGCTTTGCGGCGCGGTCGCGCAGCTAAAAGCACTTCTTTAACGCCTCTGGCCGATCCTGCACCCCGCACATATGATTCGGGGAATGCAGATGCCACCATCACGGCCCATGGAAGATGCACATTTGCTGGCTGCCGCGCAAAAGGTTGCGTTGGTTGCGGACGAAACCATTGATGCATCCTTGCGTTTCGTGCGCGAACATCTGGGCATGGAAATCGCCTATCTGTCCGAATTTGTTGAGGATGATCTGGTGTTCCGCGCTGTCGACGCCCCCGGCTTTGAGGCGGTTGTGAGCGCGGGCGACAAGATGCCGCTCGAGGCCGCCTATTGCCGCCACATCCTCGAAGGGCGGCTGCCCGAACTGATCCAGGACACCAGCGCAGAGCCGCTGTGCCAGACCATCGACGTGACCCACGCGATCCCGATCAAAAGCCATGTGAGCATCCCGATCCTGCGCGCAGACGGAACACCCTATGGCATGTTCTGCTGCCTCAGCCGCCAAAGCCGCGCAGATCTGAACCTGCGTGATCTTGATGTGATGCGCGCCTTTGCGGCGATCTCGGGCGAGCAGGTCAATAACCGCCTGACACAGCACCACACCTCAATGACATTGCGCAACCAGACGCTGTCGATGATCGAGGACAAGGACTTCGACATCGTCTACCAGCCGATCATGGATGCGCGCACCCGCAAACCCAAGGGATTTGAATCGCTGTGCCGCTTTCGCTCTGATCCCTACCGCCCACCAAATGTGTGGATCGA
Source organism: uncultured Tateyamaria sp. (assembly GCF_947503045.1). Lineage (GTDB taxonomy): Bacteria > Pseudomonadota > Alphaproteobacteria > Rhodobacterales > Rhodobacteraceae > Tateyamaria. Next base: position 118,494 of record NZ_CANNCF010000004.1, on the reverse strand, counting down.
CGAGGCGCGGCAGGCGGGTCTGCAACAGGAACTCGAAGTCTGCCTGATAGAAGCAGCGCTCAAGGCGCTCGATCACCTGCCGGACAACGTCTATGTCTCGGTCAACTCCTCCCCCGATACGGTGGCGTCCGGCGCGCTTGCCGACGTACTGATGCCCTGGCCTGCCGAACGCATTGTGCTGGAGGTCACCGAACATTCGATGGTCGCCGACTACGACAAGCTGTTGAAAGAACTGGATGTCTTGCGCTTTCGCGGCGTGCGGCTGGCGATTGACGATGCGGGCGCTGGATATGCGGGCCTGCAGCACATCGTGCGCCTGCATCCCGACATTATCAAACTCGATATCTCACTCACCGCGCAGATCGACACCAGCGTGGTGCGCCGTTCGCTGGGCGCCGCACTTGTCAGCTTTGCCCGCGAAATAGGCGCCGACATCGTGGCCGAAGGAATCGAAACCGGCGAGGAACTGGACACATTGACGGGCCTCGGTGTGCCGCTGGCGCAAGGCTATTTCCTTGGCCGTCCCAGCGATCTGGAAACAGCCGTCAATTGGTTTGCGGAAGAAGACGGTCAGGCCAGCGCCTGAAACGCCGGCCCACGCCTTATTCCGCCGCCACTTTTCGCGCTGACAACATCGATTTGAGGTAGTGGCCTGTATGGCTTTCCTCAACTTCGGCGACCGCCTCGGGTGTGCCGGTGGCCACTACACGGCCCCCGCCATCGCCACCCTCGGGACCAATATCGATGATCCAGTCAGCGGTTTTGACCACATCAAGGTTGTGCTCAATGACAATCACCGAATTGCCCTGGTCGACCAGTTCATGCAGCACTTCCAACAGCTTGCGCACATCCTCAAAATGCAGGCCGGTTGTCGGCTCGTCCAGAATATAAAGCGTGCGACCGGTGGAGCGTTTGGAGAGCTCTTTTGACAGCTTGACCCGCTGCGCCTCGCCCCCCGACAGGGTCGTGGCCTGCTGGCCGACCTTGATATAGCCAAGGCCCACCCGCATCAGCGCGTCCATCTTTTCCCGGATCGTCGGCACCGCCTGAAAGAAACCCTGCGCATCCTCGACGGTCATGTTCAGCACATCCGCGATGGACTTGCCCTTGAACTTGATCTCGAGCGTTTCGCGGTTGTAGCGCGCGCCTTTGCAGGTTTCGCATTCCACGTAGACGTCCGGCAGAAAGTGCATCTCGATCTTGATGACACCGTCGCCCTGACACGCCTCGCAGCGCCCGCCCTTGACGTTGAACGAAAAACGCCCGGGTTTGTACCCGCGCGCCTTGGATTCGGGCAGCCCGGCAAACCAGTCGCGGATCGGGGTGAAGGCGCCCGTATATGTCGCAGGGTTGCTGCGTGGCGTGCGCCCGATGGGGCGCTGATCGATGTCGATGACCTTGTCCAGATGTTCGAGCCCCTTGATGGTTTCACAGGGCGCCGGGGTCTGGCGCGCGCCGTTGAGGCGCATCGAGGCGGTCTTGAACAGCGTCTCAATCGTGAGCGTCGATTTGCCCCCGCCCGACACGCCCGTCACGCAGACAAATTTGCCCAGCGGGAAATCCGCCGTGACGTTTTGCAGGTTGTTCCCGGTGGCCTTGACCACCGTCACCTTCTTGTTGCCCTTCTTGCCCTTGCGCCGTGTGGCGGGCACCGGAATTTCGCGCTTGCCGGACAGGTAGTCCCCGGTGATCGAGCCGCTGGCGATGACTTGAGCCGGGGTGCCGTGGGCCACAACTTCGCCGCCATGCACGCCTGCGCCGGGGCCGATGTCGAACACGTAATCTGCTTCTCGGATCGCTTCTTCGTCATGTTCGACGACGATCACAGTATTGCCCTGATCACGCAGGTTCTTGAGTGTGCCGAGCAGCCGATCATTGTCGCGCTGGTGCAAACCGATGGAGGGTTCGTCCAGCACATAGAGAACGCCCGTCAATCCGGAGCCGATTTGCGAAGCCAGACGGATGCGCTGGCTTTCGCCACCACTTAATGTACCACTTGAACGTGACAGCGTAAGATATTCCAATCCAACATTATTCAGAAACCCAAGACGTTCACGAATCTCCTTGAGGATCGCCCGCGCAATCTCGTTTTTCTGCACCGTCAGATGTTCGGGCACAGCCGAGCACCAGTCGAACGCCTCGCGGATCGACATCTGCACCACCTGACCTGCATGCAGCAGATGATCCGGATCACCCGCCGGGCCGATCTTGACCGCGAGCGCCTCGGGGCGCAGGCGATAGCCCTCGCATGCACCGCAGGGACGGTTGTTCTGATAGCGCTCGAATTCTTCGCGGATCCAGTTCGAATCCGTCTCGCGATAGCGGCGTTCCATGTTGGGGATCACACCCTCGAACACGCGGGTCACCTGATAGACGCGGCCGCCCTCGTCATAGCGAAACGGAATTTCTTCCTCACCCGAGCCATAGAGAAACACCTGCTGCACAAAGGCGGGCAGGTCTTTCCACTTGGTCTGCTGGTCGAATTCGTAATGTTTCGCAATGGCTTCGATGGTCTGCAGGAAATAGGGTGACTTGCCCTTGCGCCACGGGGCCAGCGCCCCGTCATAGATTTTGAGGTTCTGATCCGGCACGACAAGGCGCTCGTCAAAGAACAGCTCTTGCCCCAGCCCGTCACAGGTTGGACAGGCCCCGAAGGGCGCGTTGAAGGAGAACAGCCGCGGCTCGATCTCTGGGATTGTGAAGCCACTGACCGGACAGGCGAATTTTTCCGAGAACGTCATCCGCTCGGCGTCACCCTCCGCCGGAGCCGTCTCAAGAACGGCGATCCCGTCGGCAAGGTCCAGAGCGGTGCGCAACGAGTCCGCCAACCGCGTTTCCAGCCCCTCGCGCACCACGATGCGGTCCACCACCACGTCGATGTCATGGCGAAATTTCTTGTCGAGTGTGGGTGGTTCATCGAGTTCGTAGAAGGTGCCGTCGACCTTGACCCGCTGGAAGCCTTGTTTGCGCAGCTCTATGAATTCCTTGCGGTATTCACCCTTGCGGTCGCGGATGATCGGGGCGAGCAGATAGGCGCGTGTGCCCTCTTCCAGCGCCATGATCCGGTCCACCATGTCCTGCACCTGCTGCGCCTCGATGGGCTTGCCCGTCTCGGGGGAGTAAGGCGTGCCGACCCGCGCGAACAGCAGCCGCATGTAGTCGTAGATCTCGGTAACCGTGCCAACGGTCGAGCGGGGGTTTTTCGACGTTGTCTTTTGCTCGATCGAAATGGCGGGTGACAGGCCGGTGATGTGATCCACATCAGGTTTCTGCATCATGTCGAGGAACTGGCGGGCATAGGCCGACAGGGATTCGACATAGCGGCGCTGTCCCTCTGCATAGATCGTATCGAAGGCCAGCGACGACTTGCCCGACCCGGAAAGCCCAGTGATCACAACCAGTTGGTCGCGCGGAATATCCACGTCGATGGATTTGAGGTTATGCTCGCGCGCGCCGCGCACCTCGATGTTCTTTTGCTCGGCCATGATCAGCCCCCCGATTAACACTTTGTACATAGGCCAGCAGCGCGGCAGCGCCAATGGAAAAATGAGAACATGGCGTGAACATGCGCGTTACTGACACGCGATGTCAGTGGCGCCGCCGCGCCGCCATCCACGCATGCACGCCAAAGCCGGTTGAGAGCACCAGAATGGACGTCCAGATCAGCCCGGGATAGCCCGCAACTCCCAGAATCGCGAGCAGCGCGGGCGTGCCCAGCGTGTTGCCCAGATTGCCGGTTTGCGCCAGAGCGCCGTAGGATTGGGATTGAGTAGCGGCGGTCTGATTCAACTGCGGGATTGCGGCAAACGTCGCCCCCTGCACCAGCCCCAGCGCACCCGCCAGCGCAAGGCAGGCCGCCGGAAAGCCCGGCATCGCCAGCAGCCAGAACAGCGATGCGACACAGGCGGCAAAACCGATCTGGACCAGCGCAACCGCGCTGATCAACCGCAGCGCCGCCACCCCCAGCGTCATGGACACCGCGATGGACACAAGCGGCATCGCCCCCATCACCCAGGCCCGCCAGTCCGGCGCAATATAGGGCGGCAGCACGGTCAGGATGGCGAGAAAGCAAAAGGTGTAAAACAGCCAACCTGCCCCCGGAGCCGCAATGGTGGGCGAGCGGTAGATGGTGACGTGATCGCGCAGGATGCCGCGCAGTGACAACCGGCCTTCGGATGGCAGTTCGAGCGGGCGCAGGAACAGTGTCAGCACCACGGCAAAGACGGCCATCCAGATGCCATGCGCGATGAACAGCGCAGGCAGCCCGCCCGCCTCGACCAGGGGCAGGCCAAGGGCGACAAGCACGGTAAAAGCGACGCCGAAAAACGTGCTCCACAAGGTGAGGGTAAAGCCACGGTGCCGGTCCGTGCTGAGTTGCGAGATGAGCGTCGGGGCGGCGACGACGATGGCCAGATGCGACATCCCCTCGATCACGCGGCTGGCCAGCATCAGCGGCAGCGCAGGCAAGAGCGCCTGAAACAGCGACACCCCCGCCCCGGCCCACAGCGCCCAAAGCATCGCGCGCCGATAACGGATGCGCGCGACCACCAGCCCGGCGACAACGCCGAGGATGATGCCGACAAAACCAACAAGCGAGACGATGAACCCAAGGGCCGTGCCCGCGTCCGGGTACACGTCGCCCAATTGGTCAAAGATCACGCTGATCTTGGCATATTGACCGGCCGCGCCAAGGCCCGCGCCCCAGAGGACAAAAACGAGGGGGAAGTTGGTGCGCTCGGACATATGCCCCCGCTACGCCGGAACGGCGGGGGCTGCAAGCGCGGGACCTACATGTGGATGACGCGGTCGTAGGCGTCGAGCACGGATTCGTGCATCATCTCGCTCAGCGTCGGGTGCGGGAAGACGGTGTGCATCAGGTCTTCTTCGGTGGTTTCGAGCGCCTGGCCCACCACATAGCCCTGGATCAATTCGGTGACTTCGGCCCCGATCATGTGGGCGCCCAAAAGCTCGCCGGTTTTGGCGTCGAACACGGTTTTAATCAGTCCCTCGGGCTCGCCCAAAGCGATGGCCTTGCCATTGCCGATAAAGGGGAACTTGCCGACCTTGACGGAATATCCGGCCTCTTTCGCCTTGGCCTCGGACAGGCCAACGGAGGCGACCTGCGGGTGACAATAGGTGCAGCCTGCAATGGAGTTGGGTTTGATCGGGTGGACGTCATTCTTGCCCGCGATCAACTCGGCCACCATGACCCCCTCGTGCGAGGCCTTGTGGGCCAGCCACGGTGCGCCCGCGATATCGCCGATGGCATAGACCCCGTCGACACCGGTGCGGCAATATTCGTCCGTGATCACGTGGGTGCGGTCGATCTTGACGCCAAGCGCCTCCAGCCCCAGCCCCTCGACATTGCCGACGATGCCGACCGCGGAAATCACCGTGTCAAAGTCGTGCTTTTCGACCTTGCCGCCCACTTCGATATGGGCGGTGACCTTGCCCTTGGCGCGGTCAAGCTGCTTGACCATCGCCTTTTGCATGATCTTCATGCCCTGCTTTTCGAATGACTTCTTGGCGAAGGCCGAGATCTCTTCATCCTCGACGGGCAGTACGCGGTCCATGACTTCGACGACGGTGGTGTCAGCCCCCAGCGTGTTGTAAAAGCTGGCAAATTCGATGCCGATGGCGCCAGACCCGATGACCAGCAGCTTTTTCGGCATGCGTTTCGGGGTCAACGCCGCCTTGTAGGTCCAGACCAGATCGCCGTCCGCCTCAAGCCCCGGCAGTTCGCGGGCGCGCGCGCCGGTGGCGAGGATGATGTGCTTGGCTGTAACCTCTTCGGTGCCCTTCTCGGTTTTGACGGACACGCGGCCCTTGGCGGGGATGGTCCCCTCACCCATGATCACCGTCACCTTGTTCTTCTTCAGCAGATGGCCGATGCCGCTCGACAATTGCCCGGCCACCTGACGCGAGCGTTTGACCACGGCGTCGAGATCATAGCCGACATTGTCCGCCTTCAGGCCAAATTCCTTGGCGCGGTGCATGAGGTGAAAGACTTCGGAAGAGCGCAGCATCGCCTTGGTCGGAATACAGCCCCAGTTGAGGCAGATGCCGCCAAGGTGCTCACGTTCCACAACGCAGGTGCTCAGACCCAGCTGGGCTGCACGAATGGCCGCCACATAGCCACCGGGGCCCGATCCAACCACCACCACGTCAAAGGATTTCGCTGCCATATCACTGTCCTCGCCAAGCTCGTGTCAGAATTAGTTTACCGTTAAACCAATTCGGGCGCGACCTCAACGCGACATTGCGCGACACATCGACATGGACGGCTGCGCACGATCGCGCAGCCTTGATCAGGCGGCTGCGGAGGGCTGAAATCGGCGCAGCATCGCGCCGTATCCGCCACTCTCGAGAAAGGCCAGTTCCGCCGATGTGCTCTTGCGCCCGAGCACTTCGTTGCGGAAGGGAAAGCGGCCAAACTGGCGGATGATCTCGCGATGTGCGCGCGCGTGCAGCAAGCCATCGGCATCCGTTCTCATCCGTTCGCTGATCAGCCGCACGGCGCGGTCCTGATCGCTCAGGTTTTCGGAATGCTCAAGCGGCATGTAAAAGAACTGGCGGGCGGGGGCGTCAATACGCATGTCCCATTCCTTGTCGATCGCCATTTTTGCGGCGGCCCGCGCCGCGCAATCGGTCGAAAAGGCCTTGGCATCACCCCGGAACATGTTGCGCGAAAACTGATCCGTCAGAATGACATAGGCCAACACGCCGCTTGGATAGGTCAGCCAAAGCGCATATTGCCCTTCGGTCGCCCCCTGCCATGCCTGTCCAAAACGCTTGCGTATGGTGTCGTCCAACGCATCATCCAGTGCGTACCACTGTTCCGGACCGCACTCATCCAACCAAAATCCCAACACATCGTCCGGACCTACCATGGTATTCACTCCTGTTCCCATGCCCCGTATTTTGAATCGTTACACAATTGTTAAGTACGCACCCAATCACGAAATACAACATTATGCAGTCTTATCGCCGTCATCTCCGGCCTGTTCCGTGCTGATGGCGTATTCTTGGGCAATTTCCATGGAATAGGGTGTCGCATAGCCCTGCCCGATGGCCACGTAAACGCCCGTATCCTCGACCGTCCGCGCACCGCGCCGGATCGAGCGGTATCCGGCATATCCGGCCAGTATGATGAACAGCACAGCCGTGAACATGTAAAAGGCAGACGGCCCCGCACGCTCCATCCACGCGCCCACGATCAGCGGGCCAAAGACCGCACCCAGCCCGTTGATAAAGATCATGCCCCCCGAGGCCGCGGCCATGTCCTCGTGTTCGAGAAAGTCATTGGTATGCGCAATCAGCAGTGAATAAAGCGGATTTGACATGCCCCCGACCACAAAGGCGGTGGCCAGCAGCATGTTGAAATTCGGGCCAAAAAGGTATCCCACCAGCGATCCCACAGCACCGATCGCCGACACGATGATGATCAGCACGCGCCGGTCCATACGGTCCGAAATCCAGCCGATCGGGTATTGCAACAGAACCGAGCCGACAAAGAACGTCGCCACGAAGGTCGAGATTTGCGCCACGCTCAGCCCCACCTGCGCCCCGTAGACCGCCGACATCCCGAACTGCGCCGAAAACACGCCCCCCAGCATGAACATGCCGAAACAGCCCAGCGGCGATGTGATCGCAAGCCGGCGCAAGGTCATCGGTTTGGTGGTGTCAAAGGCCGGTGTGGGGCTGATCGAGAGCAGAATCGGCGTGATCGCAATCGACACCAGCACCGAAGGAATCACGAACAGGACAAAGCCTGAAGGGTCGGCGGTCAGCAGCAAGGCCTGGCTTGCCACGATCCCAAGCGTCTGCACGATCATGTAAAGCGACAGCGCCTTGCCCCGGTTGGAGTTGTCAGCGGCATTGTTGAGCCAGCTTTCGGCGGTGACGTAAACGGCGGAAAACCCGTAGCCAATCACGATCCGACCGATGGCCCAGACCCACGGATTGGTAAATGTCGGATAGAGGATGATGACCGCCGAAATCAGCGAGGCAAGGGCCGCGAACACCCGCACATGCCCCACCCGCTTGATCATAAGAGGCGCCATGCGGCTGCCGCCCAGAAAGCCCGCGAAATAGGCCGACATGACGATGGACATCTCGAAGGTCGAGAACCCTTCGATCTCGCCCCGGATGCCAAGCAATGTGCCCTGCATCCCGTTGCCCACCATCAACAGGCACATGCCCAGCAAGAGCGCCCATGCGCTTTTCAGAACTTGAACCATGTGCGCTCTCCTTGTTGGGCTGCCAGGACGGGGCTGTCATGGACGTTAGCCCCTGTCGGCGTCCTATACGACACTTAGTCGTCGGTTTTGAGGGATGCCGCCCCATTGGGCAGCAAGAGCGACGCATCCCCATAAGAGAAAAACCGATAGCGCCCCTGCACGGCGTGATCATAGATGAGCCGCACCCGGTCCTGCCCCATCAGGGCCGAGACCAGCATCATCAGCGTCGATCTGGGCAGGTGAAAATTTGTCATCAGCCCGTCCGTCACGGCGAATTCGAAGCCGGGGTAGATAAAGATATCCGTCTCCCCCTCCCACGGTGCAATCCCGCCATCGCGCGCCATGGTCTCGATCAGGCGCAGCGCGGTGGTGCCGACAGGAATCACCCGCGCGCCCTGGTCCTTGGCCGCGTGAATGTCGCGCGCGGCCTGCGCGCTCACCTGTCCCCATTCGGCATGCATCTTGTGGGTGGTCACATCATCGACCTTGACCGGCAGGAACGTGCCGGCCCCCACATGCAGGGTCACATAAGTCATCTCGACCCCACGCGCGCGCAGGGCTGCCAGCAACGCATCATCGAAATGCAGAGAGGCGGTGGGCGCCGCGACTGCACCGCTGTTGCGCGCCCAGACGGTCTGATAGTCCACCTTGTCCTGCGCATCCGCCGCCCGCTTGGCCGCGATATAGGGCGGCAATGGCATCGCCCCGGCCTCGGCCAGAGCGGCGTCAAAATCGTCGCCCGAAAGGTTGAACAGCAAATGCCCCTGCCCGTCGCTTGTGCCGGTCAGCGTGGCGGACAGGTCGGGGGAAAAGACCACCTCTTCGCCCGGCTTGACCTTCTTTAGTGGCTTGACCAGTGCGGACCATGTGCCGTCGCTGCGCGGCTCGAGCAGCGTGACCTCGATCCGGGCGGTGGTGTCGCCTTGGGTCGAGGTGCGCGCACGGGTGCCAAACAGGCGTGCGGGGATCACGCGCGTGTCGTTCAGCACCAGCAGATCACCGTGGGCCAGCCAGTCCACAAGGTCGGTCACCCGCTGGTCATGGATCGCATCGCCCTGCGCCACCAGCAGCCGCGCGGAAGAACGCGGCACGGCGGGCCGCGTTGCAATCAGATCGTCGGGCAGATCAAAGTCGAAATCGCTCAGTTTCATGGGCCGCGCTCTATCCTGCGGACTAGCGGCTGTCACGCTCTTCTTGCCGCTCGCGCAGACGGCGTTGCGCATTGGTTTCAACCGGCGCCTCGGGGGCAAAGGCCTCGGGGCTTGCGGCGGGCGCATCCTCGCCGACATCGGGCAGTTTGGGGGCCGGGGCGCGGAAGATTTCGCGGAACATGCCGGGCGTCAGGGCGGACAGCGGATTGACCTGTACCTGCGGCTTGGCGGCCGGACCGCGCAGCGCATAGTTGAACCCGATCAGCCCCTCGCCCTTGCGGGTCAGGATGCTGCCGATTCCGTTGACCAGAAACAGCGGCGAGATCACCCCCTGCATATCGAGGATCGAGCGGGTCACATCATAGGTGCCGAACATCGACAGCCCCATCGACGGGCCTATCGCGCTGGCTTGGGTCAGGGCCATGGTGGACGGGGTCAAGCGAAACGCCGCCTCGACCTCCTGAAAATGAATGCCGCTGCCGCGCATCTGATCAAGCAGGCCCACAACGCTCACTGCGTTGAGCAGTGCGGCGATGGCAGGCGCGTCCTGCACGCGGGTGTCCTCGATCCTGAGGGTGCCGTCAAAGCTTGCCGCGCCCACGGGCAGCAGGGTCAGTGACAGCGACCCGCCCCGCGCCTGTTTCAGGATCCCGGCCGAGGCCGCAACCCCGCCTGCATCCTGCGACGTCACGCGGATGGCGCTGCGCCCGTTTTGTGGCAGCACCTGCCCTTTGATGGGCGTGCCGCCATTGATCCGGGCCTGAAACTCTCCATCCAGTCCGCGTGTCATGTTGAACTGCCCGCGCAGGCCCGTGAGACGGATGCTGTCGGTGATCCGCAACTCATCCAGCGCGAGGCTGAGCGGACCGCCGCCCCGATTGCCGCCGGTGCCCGACCCGGTGCCGCCGAAATCAGCGCGCCGCAGATCCAGTGTCCCGCCGCGCACTTCGACGCCCGGCGCGGCGTTGGCTCCGCGCCCGACCAGATCGACCGGCGCATCCAGCCACTCGCCCACCCGGACCCGTTCAAACCGCGCGCGTTCAAGGCCACCCCCGGCGCGCAACGTGATCGAGCCTACGGCGCGCAGCCCCGGCGCCTCAAGGGACAGGCGATCCACGCGCGGGGTCGTCCCAAGGCGCCCGGCCAGCGACAGCCGCGCCCGCGTGCCTGCGGCCTTGCTCCACCCCAGCGGTGGGGAGGACAAGCGGATACCACGCAAATCGGTCTCAAGCGCGAAAGACGGCGCGCCGCCGCCGACAGGTAAGTTTACGACGATGTTGCCGGTGCCCTGCCCGCGCACCAGACCGGCAGGCAGACCAAGGCGAAAGGCGTCGATCGTGCGCTCGGACAACTCGATTGTGCCGGTCACGGTGCTGGGCTGCGGCCCTTCCCCGATCGGCTGCGCCCATGTGGCATCAAAGGGCACGCCGTCCAGCGTGCCGGGGCCAGACACCTCGACGCCCTGATCCGTGGCGGTGATCCGCAGCGCACTTGCCGCGAGCCGCCGCCCTTCGATCAACGTGGTGCTGAGCACATCGCGCGCGATGGCCGTGGCATTGAACACCACCTCGGACGGCGGCAGCCCCTTGCGCAGGGGCAGCGCAAGCGTGCCGGTGGTCTGCAAGCGCCCATCGGTCAGATTGGGCAGCAGCCCCGCCTTTGACATCACATTTAGCGGCGGCAGGTCCAGCATCGACAGCGCCGCTGTCACCGTGCCACTGCTTTCGACGCGGACAACCGCCGGAGTCCCGTCCTTGGCCGTGACATCGGGAATGATAAAGGACGACCCGCCAACCTCGATGATGCCGCCTTGCGGGGCGGCGACCTGCCCGGAATCCATCGTGACCACAAACCGGTTGTCGAGCAGGCTGGCCGTGCCCCGCGCGCCCGTCACCGGCGGCAGCGTCGGGACATAGCGCACATGTGCGTCGGCATAATCAAAGCTGAGATAGGCGTTGGGCGCGCTACCCGGCGCATCGCGCAGCACCACGTCCACATTGCTCAGTGTCCCGCCAAGCAGGTTTTCCACCAGCCAATTGCGTGTCTTGGGCACGGCCCCTTCGGGCCAGAGCGCCAGCAACCGGTCGGGGGACAGCCCGTCCATCTGCGCATCCACGCCGTAACGCCATCCCTCGGGCGTCGCCTCGAGCGCGCCACGGGCCAGCAGGGTCTGGCCCTGATCCTGAAACAGCGCCTGCCCCACATCCAGACGGAAGGGGTTCAGGCCAAGGCGGAAATCCATCTCTGCGGCTTCGAAACTGACTGGCTGGTCATAGAGGTTGTCGGGATTGGCGGTCAGCGTGCTTGAGCGGAACTGGCCCACCAGATCGTCCAACTGGCCAGCTTCGGTCAGACCCAGCACGGTCTGCCCTTCGATGCGGCCGGTGATCCACGCACTCTCCACGGACAATTCGTCAAAACTCAGCACGCGCAGTGCCGGATCATAGGTGAAATAGCTGCGCGCGGAATTGAAGGGCACGGGCCGGGTGGCATCCGTGGGCTGGATCACCCCGGCGGCGATGGTGAGAGTGGCGTTGAGCGGGGCCAGTTGCCCGTCAGAGGCAACGCCGCCCCGCACCGCCCCCGAAATCGGCGCGCGCAGCACATCGAGCCAGGCAAATGGCGGGGCGAGCGTGGCGATGTCGCCCGCATCCACATCCGTGACCGTCGCCCCGAAACTGGCGGCCACATCGCCGATGCGGCTTTCGTAATTGGCCTCAAGCGTGGCCACCCCCTGCCCACCGCTCAGCAGTGCCAGATCAGAGGTGATGCGCACAACCTCGTCGTTGTGGTTCAGGCGCACGCGGCCGCCGTCTACCGTCCAGGCCCGGTCCGAGCGGACATCCTCGACCCGCAGCGTCAGCGACTGAATGTCGATGCTGCGCAGGGCGCTGAGTGCGGGCAAGGTCAGGATACCGTCGATCTGTTCGATCAGTTCGGGCAAGGTCGCCGCCTGCCGCTCCGGTGCGGACAGATCAAGCCCGCCGGACAGGATCACCGACCCGTCCGCCTGGCGGCGCAGCTTGGCAAAGATACCGCTCACCGAAATTTCGGTCGGGCGCATCTCTCCACCCAGAAGGTCACTCAGGGACAGGCCCGCGCGCAACTCGGCAAAGGCGACAATTTCGGCGCCGTCTTCGGTCAGAAGTTGCACATTCGACATGCGCACCTGCGGGCTGGCCGTCTCTTCGACCACCAGATCGAGTGTGTCAAAGGACAGGCGCGCGGTGCCAAGCGCGTCCGAGGCGCGCATTTCGACCTCATCGCGCAACCATGCAGGGGCCGACACAGGCCGCCCCATCAGCACATAAAGCACGGCCCCCAACAGTGCAGTCACCGTCAGCGTGACCAGCAGACTGCCCACCCGGTGGCGACGCCACAGGCTTTTGCGCCGCTTTTGCGGGGCTGGAAGGACCGGTTCGGTGCTGCTCATGCCTTTATTCTTGTCTGACCTGACCTATCATGCCAGTCACATCTTTCACATGCCCGAGGAAAAGGCCAAGCACATGCTCGATATTGCGACCCCCGCCCCCGATTTCACATTGCCCGATGGCAGCGGCACCGACGTCACATTGTCCGCGCTGCAGGGCGGACCGGTGGTTCTGTATTTCTACCCGCGCGACGACACGCCCGGCTGCACCAAGGAATCCATCGCCTTTTCCGAACATCTGCCCGCCTTTGAGGCCGCAGGCGCCAAGGTCTTTGGCATCTCCAAGGACAGCGTGGCGAGCCATGCCAAATTCGCAACCAAGCGTGAACTGACTGTCCCGCTGTTGTCGGACGAGAATGGCAGCACCTGCGAGGACTACGGGGTGTGGAAAGAAAAGAACATGTACGGCAAGAAATACATGGGGATCGAGCGCACGACCTACCTGATCGACGCCAACGGGCATGTCGCGATGGTCTGGGGCAAGGTCAAGGTGCCGGGCCATGCCGAAGCGGTGCTGGCCGCCGTCGAGGCCCTGTGATGCAGCCCCTTGCGCAGATGGCCGAGGCCGTGCTGCGCACTGCGGATGGTCGGGAAAAGACAGCCCTGTCGCGCCAATTGGCCGCCGAATGGCAGGCCGCACGCCAGAGCGGTGCGCGCCCGGAAATCGGCCATGCCGACCCGCCCATGCACCCGGCGCGACCCGCGCAGCCCGAGCTGCTCAGCCCTCGTGACGTGCCGCGCCGTCGTCCCGGCAGTCCCGAAGGGCGCGTCGCGCTGCTGCATGCGGTGGCCCATATCGAACTCAATGCGGTCGATCTGCATTGGGACATCATCGCGCGTTTCACCGATGTCGAAATGCCGATGGGATTCTACGATGACTGGGTCAAGGCCGCGGACGAAGAATCAAAGCATTTCAATCTGATGTGCGACTGCCTTGAAGCAATGGGCAGCCATTATGGTGCCTTGCCCGCCCATGCGGGCATGTGGCGTGCGGCCGAGGATACGGCCGATGATTTCATGGGACGTCTCGCCGTTGTGCCAATGGTGCTTGAGGCGCGCGGGCTTGATGTGACGCCGGGGATGATCGAGGTGTTCAAGAAGGCCAAGGCCGATCAGGCCGTTGCCGCGCTTGAGACGATCTATGGCGAGGAAGTCGCCCATGTGGCCTATGGTTCCAAGTGGTTTCACTTTCTCTGCGGTCGGCACGAGCAGGACCCGAAGGAGGCGTTTCACACACTGGTGCAGCGCTATTTCCACAGCCCGCTCAAGCCCCCCTTCAACGAGGAAAAACGGGCCGAGGCCGGGCTGCCCCCCGACTTTTACTGGCCACTTGCCGTAGCGGACTGATCCGTATGGATTTTTGTGAGCGGATTTCCGCCGATATGTCACATATTGAAACGATTTTTGCCCATGTAAAAGGATCGCCCTTGCCGCAACTAGTCCACCACTTTATGCACAGGCGGCAAGACACCTTGTTGGGGGACGGGAGTGTCGGGATTGGGACGGGACAAGGAATACGCAGTGCGCACACGCATCGGCATCAAAGTGCACGGGTTGCTGGAACACTACTTTCCTGAACGACGCGTCTTTCTGAAATCTGACAATGACACCCGCTTCATCCGGTTGAAACCTGGCACGCAACTGCTTGCGTTTGCAGGCAGTTCCTTTGTTGTCGCATGGGCGATCGTGGCCACGGCCATCCTGCTGATGGACAGTATCGGGGCTGGCAATTTCCGCGAACAGGCCAAACGGGATCAACGGACCTATCAGGCGCGACTGAACGATCTGTCCGGCCAACGGGACCGCCGCGCCGAAGAGGCGCTGGCCGCCCAGGAACGGTTCAACGCCGCCCTCGCGCAGATTTCCGTGATGCAGACCGAGCTGCTTACCTCCGAAACCCGCCGCCGTGAGCTTGAGACGGGAATCGAAGTGATTCAGGCCACCCTGCGCGGCACCATGCAGGACCGCGAGCAGGCCCGTGAGCAACTTGCCGCTCTGGAAAGCCAGGTTGAAACGGGGGCTGCCGCCGGTGCGCTGGCCGGAAACGGCGCAAATGCGCCGATGGATTTCGTCGCCGAGGCACTGGCCAAGACCGCAGCCGAGCGTGATCAGGTGGTCGAAGACGCACAAGAAGCCCTGCTGGCCGCCGACGCGATGGCCTCTGAAATCGCCCTGATGAAAGAGCAGAACGACCAGATTTTCCGCCAGCTCGAAGAGGCGATGACCGTTTCCGTCGCCCCGCTCGACAAGATGTTCCGCGCCGCGGGCATGCCCACAGAGCGCATTATCGAACAGGTGCGTCAGGGCTATTCCGGTCAGGGCGGCCCCCTTACCCCGCTCAGCTTTTCCACCCGTGGAGAAGAGCCAAGCCCCGACACGTTGCGCGCCAACCGTCTGTTAAATCAGATGGATACTCTGAACCTCTACCGGATCGCCGCGCAAAAGGCGCCCTTTGCAACGCCGGTCAAATCTTCGTTCCGCTTCACCTCGTCCTTCGGGTTCCGTCGCGATCCCAAGACCGGTGGACGGCGCATGCACAACGGCGTGGATTTCGCCGCCTCGCTTGGCACGCCGCTTTATGCGACGGCCGATGGAGTGGTGACCCATTCGGGCTGGCTGTCTGGCTATGGCCGCCTTGTGAAGATCCAGCACGAGTTCGGAATCGAAACCCGCTATGCGCACCTTTCCCGACTTAACGTTAAAGTTGGCCAAAGGGTCTCGCGCGGGGATAGAATTGGTGATATGGGAGCGTCTGGACGGGTGACAGGCGTGCACTTGCACTACGAAGTGCGCGTCGGCGGCAAGGCCGTCAACCCGATGATCTATATCAAGGCAGCGAACGATGTTTTCTAAGAGCAAAATCAACGAACCCGGCCCCAGTGCGGATTCAACCAAGCCAGCAGCCCCGGCCAGCCCTGCCCCCGCAGCGGCGCCCAAGGCCAGCGAATTCAAGGCAAGCGCCCCCAAGGCCAAGCCGCCCGCTTCGATCCTGTCGGCGGACCTTCACATCACCGGCAACATGAAAACCACCGGCGATATCAATGTCGAAGGCACGGTCGAGGGCGACATCCGCGCCCACCTGCTGACCATCGGCGAAACCGCGACGATCAAGGGCGAAGTCATCGCGGATGACGTTGTGGTCAACGGCCGCATCGTGGGCCGTGTACGTGGGCTGAAGGTGCGCCTGACATCGACCGCGCGGGTCGAGGGTGACATCATCCACAAGACCATCGCCATCGAATCCGGTGCCCATTTCGAAGGCTCGGTTCAGCGTCAGGACGACCCGCTGAACTCGGGCAGCAAAGCGGCCCGCCCCGCAGGCCAGCCCGCACCGGTTGCCAAAAGCGAATAAGCCGCACGGACTGAACAGACAAAAGAAAACGGGCGCTGCAAAGGAATTGCAGCGCCCGTTTTTTTACGTTCTGTCAGAACTTTAATCGGTGACGGTGACCTTTTGCA
Source organism: uncultured Tateyamaria sp. (assembly GCF_947503045.1). GTDB lineage: Bacteria > Pseudomonadota > Alphaproteobacteria > Rhodobacterales > Rhodobacteraceae > Tateyamaria. The sequence goes on along the minus strand of NZ_CANNCF010000004.1, from coordinate 102,214 downwards.
TCAGGTCGGGTGCGCCAACAACCGCGCCGTTTGGCCCAGTGCCCAGCTTGACCGCATCCAGCACATCCAGGCCGTTCGTCACGCGCCCGATCACCGTATACTGACCGTCCAGAAACGGGCCCGGCGCGAACATGATAAAGAACTGGCTGTTGGCCGAATTCGGATCACTGCTGCGCGCCATGCCGACCACACCGCGATCAAAGGTGATGTCCGAGAACTCGGCTTGCAGATTGCCAAGGTCCGATCCACCGCGCCCGGCCTGGCGTGCGTCATAGCCGTCGATCTGGCCAAACTGCACATCGCCTGTCTGCGCCATGAAACCGTCGATCACCCGGTGAAAGACGACGCCGTCATAGGCCCCCGCCTCTGCCAGCGCGGTGATGCGCGCCACATGGCCCGGGGCCACGTCTTCGAGCAGGTCGATGGAGATCACGCCGTTGGCCTCGCCAGCCACCGTGATGTCGATGCCGGTGGCAAGCGCAGGGCTTGCCGCAAGCAGGGCCAAAAGCGCGGCGGATTTACGCAACATCGGCAGCCACCTTGACGCTGATCATCCGGTCAGGCTCGGCCGGTGGCTCGCCGCGGGTGATGGCATCCACATGCTCCATCCCTTCAACGACCTGACCGTAAACGGTATACTGACCGTTGAGGAAATCATTGTCCTTGAAGTTGATAAAGAACTGGCTGTTGGCGCTGTCGGGGTTGGACGAGCGGGCAGCACCCAGCGAACCGCGCGCATGGGGGATCTTGGAAAACTCGGCTGGCACATCGGGCTTGTCCGAACTGCCGGTGCCCGCCATGCGGATGTTGAACCCGTCTTCCATGTCGCCGTGCTGCACGTCACCGGTCTGGGCCATAAAGCCGTCGATCACCCGGTGAAAGGCCACGTTGTCATACTCGCCGGCGCGCGCCAGCTCTTTCATCCGCTCCACGTGCTGGGGGGCCACGTCGGGCATCAGCGCGATGGTGACGGTGCCACCCTTGAGTTCCATCAGGATCGTGTTTTCGGGGTCTTTGATCTCGGCCATATGTCTCGTCTTTCCTCAGATTTGCTTGCCCCCTACCTATGCCGGAGACGCGCAAGGGACAAGTCGTGCATTGACCAGCGCAGCATTTGCCGCGATGCAAGACGCGATCACAAAAACAGGAGGCTGACATGGGCTGGAAGACGCTGGATGACATGGACTTGAACGGCAAACGCGTGCTGACGCGGGTGGATATCAACGTCCCCGTCGAGGATGGGCGTGTAACCGATGCCACCCGGATCGAACGGATCGCCCCCACGATTGCCGACATTCGTGCGCGCGGCGGCAGCCCAGTCCTGCTGGCCCATTTCGGACGGCCCAAGGGCAAGCCCGTGCCCGAGATGTCGCTGGAACCGCTGGTCCCGGCGCTCGAGACCGCCTTTGGCTGCCCCGTCTCCTTTGTCGAACGCCCCAGCCGCGACTGGATCGACAGCCAGCCTCAGGATGCGGTGATTTTGGTCGAAAACACCCGCTTTACGCCGATGGAAGAGGCCAATGACCCGCAAATGGCGCAATTCCTCGCCTCGCTTGGCGATGTGTTCTGCAATGACGCCTTTTCTGCCGCCCACCGTGCGCACGCTTCGACAACTGGCGTCGCGCACCTGTTGCCCTCTTGCGCGGGCCGTCTGATGCAGGCCGAGTTGAGCGCGCTTGAGGCCGCCCTGTCCAACCCCGAACGCCCCGTAGGCGCGGTTGTGGGCGGTGCCAAGGTCTCGACCAAGCTCGATCTGCTGCACAACCTTGTCAAAAAGATCGACGTGCTGGTGATTGGCGGCGGCATGGCCAACACATTTCTCGCCGCACAGGGCGCGCGCCTTGGTGCGTCCCTGCAAGAGGCCGATTTGCACGACACCGCGCGCGACATTCTCGCCGAGGCCAAGGCGGCTGGATGCACGGTGATCCTGCCGGTCGATGGGCGGGTTGCGCGCAAGTTCGAGGCCGGGGCCGCGCACGAAATTGTGACCCTCAATGCGGACACGGTTCTGGCGGACGACCAGATGGTGCTGGATGCCGGGGATGCTTCAGCGGCGATGATCACCGCCACCTTCGCGACCCTCAAGACGCTGATCTGGAACGGGCCTCTGGGGGCTTTTGAAATCAGCCCCTTCGATACGGCCACTGTCGCAACGGCACGGGCCGCAGCGAACCTCACCGTATCCGGGCAACTGGTCACCGTCGCGGGTGGCGGTGACACGGTGGCCGCCCTCAATCAGGCGGGGGTTGCTGAAAATTTCACCTATATCTCCACCGCCGGGGGGGCATTTCTGGAGTGGATGGAGGGCAAAGAGTTGCCCGGTGTCGCCGCCTTGATGCAATAATGCACCCTTGGCACCACGCGCGCTGACCTTATCTATCGGCGCAGGCACTGGCACAACACGGGGATCTCGACATGGCAAACTGGACTTTGATCACAGGCGCATCCGAAGGGTTGGGTGTCGAATTCGCCCATATCGCCGCCAAGGAAAAGCGCAACGTGATCCTCGCGGCCCGCTCGGTCGACAAGCTGGAAAAAGTGGCCGATCAGGTCCGTGCCATGGGGGTCGAGGCACTGGTCATCCCCACCGACCTGTCAGACATGGCCGAGGTCGAGCGGCTGTGGGCCGAGGCCACCGACGGGCGCAGCATTGATGTGCTGGTCAACAATGCCGGGCTGGGGGTCAACGCACAGTTTGCCGACCCCGCCAATTGGGAGCGTGAGGCCAGTTCGATCCACGTCAACATGCTTGCCCTCACCCGCCTGATGAAACTGGCGATCCCGCATATGAAAGGCATCGACAAGGGCCGCATCCTGAACGTCGCCTCGATTGCGGGCATGATGCCGGGGCCGAACATGGCCGTCTATCACGCCACCAAGGCCTATGTGCTGTCCCTGTCCGAAGCGGTGGCCGAAGAGTTGCGCGGCTCCAATGTGACCATCACCGCCCTGTGCCCGGGTGCGACAGCCACCAATTTCTTCAACGAAGCGGACATGGATGGCGTACGCCTGCTGAAACTGGCGCGCCCGATGGATTCAGCGGTCGTCGCGCAGGCCGGTTGGCTGGATGCCCGCATCGGCAAGCGCATTGTCGTGCCCGGCCTGATGAACAAGATCTTCGCCTTTTCCCCCCGGATCACCCCGCGCGGCATTCTGACCCGCGTGGCCGCACAAATCATGGGAAAACACTGAAAACAGGGCGAAAAAGGATTCACAAGGCGATTCGCCTGTGCCATAGTGCCGACAGCCGTCCGACAGAGACGGGACAGAAGGCATCAGGCATGACCCGCACAGCACGCCCCGCATTGGGCACCGTCATATTCTTTGCCGTCGCGTTCGCGCTTGGCATCTATTTCACCTTTGCCGCCGTGCAGGGCGATTACGGGCTGTTCCGCCGCGCTGAAATTGACGCCGAGGCGCGCGATCTGGCCGCACAGTTGATGGCCGTGCAATACGAGGTGGCCGAGATGGAAAACCTGACCCGCCGCCTCTCGGATGACTACCTTGACCTTGATCTGCTCGATGAACAGGCCCGATCGATCCTGGGCATGCTACGCAGCGACGAAATCGTCATTCGCTAAAACTCCATCTTCTTCAATACGTTACCGCCCACCTTCCCCTGCGGCACATTCGCACTCGCCCCTCGCGCGCGAATCCTGTAAGGAATAGTTTAACGCTAAACTAGTTTCACTTTGGGAGGATGCCTATGGCCGCGCGCAAAGCCACGACCAAGAAAGCCACATCAAAACCGAATGTGTCTGCCGAAGAGCTGAAAGGCTATTACCGCGACATGCTTTTGATCCGCCGCTTTGAGGAAAAAGCGGGCCAGCTTTATGGCATGGGTCTGATCGGCGGCTTCTGCCACCTCTATATCGGGCAGGAAGCGGTGGTTGTGGGGCTTGAGGCGGCCGCCAAGGAAGGCGACAAGCGCATTACATCCTACCGCGATCACGGCCACATGCTGGCCTGCGGCATGGACCCCAACGGCGTCATGGCCGAATTGACGGGGCGCGAGGGCGGCTATTCCAAGGGCAAAGGCGGGAGCATGCACATGTTCTCGAAGGAAAAGCACTTTTACGGCGGCCACGGCATCGTCGCCGCTCAGGTCCCGTTGGGTGCCGGTCTTGCGTTCTCTGACATGTACAAGGGCAATGACAACGTCACCTTCACCTATTTCGGTGATGGCGCGGCCAACCAGGGTCAGGTTTACGAAGCCTATAACATGGCCGAGCTGTGGATGCTGCCGGTCGTGTTTGTCATTGAAAACAACCAATACGCAATGGGCACCTCGACCAAACGCTCGACCAAATCCCCCAGCTACTGGGAACGTGGTGCGTCCTACGGCATCCCCGGCGAAGAGGTAGACGGCATGGACGTGCTCGCCGTCAAGGCCGCCGGTCAAAAGGCGGTCGAACACTGCCGCGCGGGCAAAGGCCCATACATTCTTGAAATCAAGACCTACCGCTATCGCGGCCACTCCATGTCCGATCCGGCCAAATATCGCACCCGCGAAGAGGTCCAGAAAATGCGCGACGAACGCGACCCGATCGAGGCGGTGCGCTCGATGCTGCTGACCGGCAAGCATGCAACCGAGGACGACCTCAAGGCCATCGACAAAGAGATCAAGGAGGTGGTCAACGCCTCCGCCGAGTTCGCCAAGGACAGTCCCGAACCCGCGCTCGAAGAGCTGTGGACAGATATCTACGCGGACGACGCCGCATCCCAGACTGCGTAAAGGAGAGACAGAACATGGCAACCGAAATTCTCATGCCCGCCCTCTCTCCCACCATGGAAGAAGGCACATTGGCCAAATGGCTCGTCAAGGAAGGCGACACAGTGTCCTCCGGCGACATCATGGCCGAGATCGAAACTGACAAGGCCACGATGGAATTCGAGGCCGTCGATGAAGGGATCATCGGCAAGATTCTGATCGAAGAAGGCACCGAAGGCGTCAAGGTCAACACCGCCATCGCCATCCTGATCGAGGAAGGCGAGAGCGTGGATGATGTGGCCGCCGCCCCGGCCCCTGCGGCTGCAGCCGCCGCTGCTGCTGCTGCGCCAGCCCCTGCTGCCGCATCCGAAGCCCCCGCCGCGCCAAAGGTCGACACCAGCCCCGACTGGCCCGACGGCACGGCGATGAAACAGCAGACCGTGCGCGAGGCCCTGCGCGATGGCATGTCCGAAGAGATGCGGCGCGACGACACCGTATTCCTGATGGGCGAAGAGGTGGCCGAGTACCAGGGCGCCTACAAGATTTCCCAAGGCATGCTGGATGAGTTCGGCCCCAAGCGGGTGATGGACACGCCCATCACCGAACACGGTTTTGCCGGAATCGGGGTTGGCGCGGCCTTTGGCGGCCTGCGCCCCATCGTGGAATTCATGACCTTCAACTTCGCCATGCAGGCGATTGACCACATCATCAACTCCGCAGCCAAGACGCTTTACATGTCGGGTGGTCAGATGGGTGCACCGATGGTGTTCCGCGGCCCCAACGGTGCCGCCGCCCGCGTGGGCGCGCAGCACAGCCAGGACTACGCAGCCTGGTATATGCAAATCCCCGGCCTCAAGGTCGTGATGCCTTATTCGGCCTCGGACTATAAGGGATTGATGAAAACCGCGATCCGCGATCCGAACCCGGTGATCTTCCTTGAGAACGAAATCCTCTACGGGCGCAGCTTTGATGTGCCGGACATGGATGACTACACCGTCCCCTTCGGCAAGGCCCGCATCTGGCGGGAAGGCGATGATTGTACCATCGTCTCCTTCGGGATCGGCATGCAATATGCGCTCGCCGCCGCCGACAAACTGGCCGGGGAAGGCATCAGCTGCGATGTGATCGACCTGCGCACCCTGCGCCCGATGGACACCGGTGCCATCCTCACTTCCGTCATGAAAACAAACCGTTGCGTGACAGTGGAAGAAGGCTGGCCGCAAGGGTCGGTGGGCAACTACATCAGCTCGGTCATCATGCAGGAGGCCTTTGACTACCTCGATGCCCCGGTGATCAACTGCACCGGCAAAGACGTGCCGATGCCCTATGCCGCCAACCTCGAAAAACACGCGCTCTTGACCACGGACGAAGTCATCGCCGCTGTCAAAAACGTCACTTACCGCTAAGGAGCCGGAGATGCCGACAGAAATTCTCATGCCCGCCCTGTCGCCCACGATGGAGGAAGGTACGCTCGCCAAGTGGCTGGTCAAGGAAGGCGATACGGTCGCGTCCGGCGACGTGATGTGCGAGATCGAAACCGACAAGGCCACGATGGAATTCGAGGCCGTGGACGAGGGCACAATTGGCAAGATCCTCGTGGCCGAAGGCAGCGAAGGCGTAAAGGTGAACACCGCCATCGCCGTGCTGCTCGAAGAGGGTGAAAGTGCCGATGACATCGGCAGTGCCCCGGCGCCTACAGCGGCACCTGAAGCTCCAGCAGCCGCAGAGACACCTGCGCCAGCCGCCGCCGAAAAACCCGCGCCCGCCCCGGCCGCTCCGGCCAAGGACGGTCAACGCATCTTTGCCTCCCCCCTCGCCCGCCGGATCGCGGCGCAAAAGGGTCTCGACCTCAATGCCATAAAGGGCTCGGGCCCGCATGGTCGCATCGTCAAGGCGGACGTGGAAAAGGCCGAAGCGGCCCCCGCCAAGGCGGCACCCGCCGCATCCGCCGCCGCCCCTGCCACTGCGCCCTCCGGCCCGTCGGCAGACGCCGTTGCTCGCATGTACGAGGGTCGCGAATACGAGGAAATCAAGCTCGACGGGATGCGCAAAACCATTGCCGCCCGCCTCACCGAGGCCAAGCAGACCGTGCCGCATTTCTATCTGCGCCGCGACATCCAGCTGGATGCCCTGCTCGAATTCCGCGGCACCCTGAACGGGCAGCTCGCGGATCGTGGCGTGAAACTCTCGGTCAACGATTTCATCATCAAGGCCTGCGCGCTTGCGTTGCAACAGGTTCCGGATGCCAACGCCGTCTGGGCCGGGGATCGGATGCTGAAACTGACGCCTTCGGACGTGGCTGTCGCCGTCGCCATCGAAGGCGGCCTGTTCACACCTGTCCTGCAGGACGCCCATCAGAAATCGCTCTCGGCCCTGTCGGCCGAGATGAAAGACCTCGCCGCACGTGCCCGCGACCGCAAACTCGCACCGCACGAATATCAGGGCGGCAGCTTTGCGATCTCAAATCTGGGCATGTTCGGCATCGACAATTTTGATGCGGTGATCAACCCGCCCCACGGCGCCATTCTGGCGGTCGGTGCGGGTGTCAAAAAACCGGTGGTCGGCAAGGATGGCGAGTTGGGCGTGGCCACTGTCATGTCAGTCACCCTCTCGGTGGATCACCGGGTCATCGACGGCGCGCTCGGGGCGCAACTGCTCAACGCGATCAAGGACAATCTGGAAAACCCGCTGGCCATGCTGGCGTAACAGACCCCCAAAAACGCGAAGAAAGGCCGGAGCGCACCCGCTCCGGCCTTTCTCGTTTCAAATCTCAAATGCGGCGACTACTGATCCTTGCCCAGCATGTGGTTCATCGACACCGCCGGCTGATCACAGCCCGCCTCGCCCACGATGCGCGCGGGGATACCGGCCACCGTCTTGCAAGGCGGCACCTCTTCCAGCACCACGGACCCGGCGGCAATGCGGCTGCAATTGCCCACGCGGATATTGCCAAGCACCTTGGCCCCGGCTCCGATCAGAACACCGTCGCCAATCTTGGGATGGCGGTCTTCCTCTTCTTTGCCGGTCCCGCCAAGGGTCACGGAATGCAGCATCGACACGTTGTTGCCGACCACCGCAGTCTCCCCAATCACAATGGAATGGGCATGGTCGATCATGATGCCTTTGCCGATGGAGGCGGCAGGGTGAATATCGACGCCAAATATCTCCGACACCCGCATCTGGAAGAAATAGGCCAGATCATAGTGCCCTTCGGTCCACAGGAAATGGCCGACACGATAGGCCTGAATGGCCTGATAGCCTTTGAAATACAGGATCGGTTGCACCAGGCGATGGCAGGCCGGATCCCGTTCATAGACCGCCACCAGGTCCGCCCGCGCGGCCTCAACCAGCTCCGGCGACTTCTGATAAGCCTCTTCGACAATCTCGCGTACCACCACCATCGACATCTCGTTCGAGGCCAGCTTGGCAGCGATGCGATAGGACAACGCCTTTTCGATGGATTTGTGATGCAGAATACACGCATGCACGAACCCGCCGATCAGCGGTTCATCCACAACAGCCTGACGCGCCTCGTCATTGATCTGGTCCCAAACCGGGTCAATCGCGGCGATATTCGTTTTGAGGTAAGCCATGATGCATCCTTTCGGCTCTTGCTTACCCTAGATAAGGTATTTTTTCCAAATGCAAAGCTGTGATGGCTGTCATCGCCTGCGCTGATCAGTCGTCGCGGGCGTGATAGATCAACGCCATGAGCACCAGAACAAGAGCATGTGCAAAGTCCCGATCACAGATCGTTGGTTCTGCCGCCAGCCCGACACCGCGCGCCGCTGCCGCCAGCGTGCCGTCACCAAAGTCCGGATGTCGCGCGCCTTCGCGCTGGCAAAATATATCAGCGGCGTCCGCGTCCTGCAGCAAGCGTCCGGCCAGTGCGGCACGCGCCTCCGGCGCAGCCGCCAAAACCGCGCGCCCCGCGCACAGCAAGTCAGACGCCAAAACCGGTCGCATCAGGCAGGCACCGCCAGGGATGTAAATGGCCCCGGCCCATAGCGGGCAGAGTTTTGCGCCACGGCGATCTCAAAATCACCCGTCAGCCCATCCGCGGCTTGCGCCGCGGCCTCGTAGGTCCAGCCTTGCGTGGTCACCACGGTCTCCCGCACCACCGCTGCACCTTGCATAACCCGCAACGTATAACTTTCGCTTTCCTCAGCCAGCGGCACATCTGGCAGGTCCCAGTCATCTCCATCCAGCCGCGTGCGCCGGATCCACGAAATGTCCAGATCACCACCGCTCTCCACAGCGCGCAAATGCACCGGGCGATAGGGGCGCAACCCATTACCATCAAAGGCATGCACGAATTCTTCATAAGACGGATCGTCATAGCTGCGCCGCGCAGGCCCCAACCGATAGGTCTGCGCCACACGACGCAGGTTGCGAGACAGGTCGATTTGCGACGGCGCACCGTTCAGCACCACAATCCATGACCCCTCCGGCCACAGCTGCGGGCCCACCGCGTCACTGCCCAGTTGGTTGCGTAAACGATGGCTCAACAGATAGCGACCGGGCGCGATCAGCTCTGCATCGCGAAATTGAAACAGCTCCCAATTGTTGGGCGAGCCATCGCCGATAGCAACAAGGTTGGCCCCGTTCAGCAACGCCGCATCGGACGTCGATTCCAGCGCGCCATGTACCATCTCGACCTCCAACGCATCGCCGCGATCAACCAAACCCGCCCGCGCCCGCGCAAGCGGGGATGCGGTGAACCCGATGCTCGAGCGTGCAGCGACCAGTGAATTGAGGAAGAACCCAGAATCCGTGGTCGACTGGTAAATCGCAACGCTGCCCGGCCAGGTCGTCCCGGTCACGGCCGCATGGGGCGCGTGCTCGACCTCCTCGCCCGTCAGCAAGGGCAGATCGAGGAACACCGAGGTCAGCGGCACAGGTGGCACAAACTCGCGCACGCCTGCCAACTCGTCGGACAATTCGGATGGTGTATAGACCTCGGGCTCGATGCGCACCCCTTCGAGGATCTGCATCTCGCCATGTTCCACGCGGTCCACACGGTAAAGACCCGGACCTTCCGCCTGATCCGGCTCCACCTCGATCACATCCCCCGCGCCGATCCCGATCAGCGAGGGCGGCAGGGCCAGCCGCACGGATTCACGTGATATCCGCGCTTCCGTCAGCCAGCGTTCCGCGATCTGGCGACCTTCGGGCCGGGTCAGCGCCATCGGGAGATCCGTCGTGGATACCGAATGGGTCGCATCATCGGCCAGAATGGCCTCTTCCGACAGGATATCGAAATTGCCGTCCGTCTGGACAAAGCGCAAGCGCACACGGCCCGCCAGATCAGCCTCGGATTCGCGAGACTGCTCAAGGCGGCCCTCAAGGTCCGCATTGATCGCCAGATGACTCGACTCCAGCGGTTTCGCACCAACGCCCGAGCGCATCACGAACTTCAGAACACCATCCCGCTCGATCGCATCAAAGGCGTAGCGCAACATCAGGGGCTGCAAAGCGCTGCGCGCCGCGGACACGTCCTCAACCAGATAGCCCCGCACATAGCCATGCAGCGCCGAGGTGTCATAGGCTGTCAGCCCTGCCCGGTCACAGATTTCACCAACAACCGACGCCAATGTCCGCGCAGAGGTACGTCCATTGATCCAATGGCCGCGGGGATAGTTTTCCCCATCACTCCAGACACTCAAGGCATTGGGAAAAAACGGATAGGGCCGCGCGTCCCAGGCCCAGACAAAGGCGCGGGTCATGTCGACCATTGGGCCCTCATATTCTACGGCTTGCGGGTTGTTTTCCGGATCGGCCCAATAAGAATTCATCGCGCGCAGATACTGCTTCTGAATAAGGTCATCCCGCGCGCCGTTTGAATATTTCGGCACGCTGCTTTCAGAGGATTTTTGGTCAAGAAACTTGTTGGGCTCATTTGTGCCCTTGTCGATTGCAGCACAACCAAGCTCGTCGACCCAGGCGGCATCAAATTGCGGCCCCCTGAGCCCCTCGGGGTCAAAGGCCGTATGCACGCTCGCCACCGCCCCGTTGGGCCAAAGCAGGCGCTTGCGACCGGCCTCCCATTTCGGGCGGCGGTCGGCAGGCGAACAGGCAAGAATACCGCTGTCGCCAAAAATCATCACTTCGCGGACCTGATCAATGGTCTCGCCCACAAGGGCCACGCGCCGGGCACGGCCCTCATCCAGCGGGGTTGGCCCTTCGACCATGGATCGGACCCACTCGGCCCCGGCACGGGTCTTGCCCGCACCGCGCCCTCCCATGATCACCCAGGTGCGCCAATCGCCCTCGGGCGGCAACTGATGAGGCATCGCCCAGAATTCGAACAGAAAAGGGAGGGCGCACAAGGCGCCCTCTCCCAACTCACTTAGAAACTGTTCTTGCACTTGCACAGGTGCGGAGGCGACCAAGCGCGCACCGTACCTCAACTCCGGCAGCATCGAGATCGAGGGCGTAGCCCCCTTGTGCAATGCGGCTTCGCTTTTGTCTGACTTCTGCAAGCGTCAACTCCAGTTTTTGGCAATTCACAAGCGCGGTGCTCAAATCCGATCCTTTGGATTTCAACTCCGCATTCTTGACGTCCTCCCCCGCCACTACCCTTTCTGTGAGGGCTGTGATCTCGCGGCGCAAAGCGCTGAGCGAGTTGTGCACGGACAGCAAAAGCTCGTCCGTGCGGGCTTCTTCAAGCCCCGGGGTGATAAGTGTCATATGTGCATAAACCTCTCATGCGTTGGGGATCCCCCGCACGAGCAAAATGAAAAAGCGACCCCGGATCACTCCGACGTCGCCTACCCACTTTTCCTAGCTTGACACAAGTTATACGTGTGACCGTTCGCAGAGTCAAGCGAAATGATCTCGGCTGCGCCCGACCCAACGCACGCACGGATTAACAAAACCTTTAATTTTCAGCCATCTAGAGGTCACACACTGCGCAACCCCTTGAAACCACTACACAACCCAAACGTGCGCTCACCTTCTAACTAGGATGGGCAATCTGCCCATCACCCGCCGACCGCTACAACCGCGTCCTAGCCGCCATCCGTCTGCGACGCACGTTCCGCCTCGATCTCGCGCCAGCGCGCCACGTTGCGATTGTGCTCTTCCAGCGTCTCGGCAAAGGCATGACCGCCGGTGCCGTCCGCGACAAAGAACACATAAGGCGTATCCGCAGGGTTCGCGGCGGCCATCAGGCTCTGGCGGCCCGGATTGGCGATAGGTGTGGGCGGCAGGCCCTCGATCACATAGGTGTTCCAAGGTGTCGCTGCGCGCAGCTCCGAACGGCGCAGGCCCCGCCCCAGCACACCTTGCCCCTTGGTGATGCCATAGATCACCGTCGGGTCCGTCTGCAGACGCATGCCGCGATTCAGGCGGTTCACAAAGACCGACGCCACCTGCTCGCGCTCCTCGGCAACGCCTGTCTCCTTCTCAATGATCGAGGCAAGGGTCAGCAAATCCTCCGGGCTCTCCAGCGGCAGATCGGGATCGCGCGCCTCCCAGGCCGCCGACACCCACAACTCCTGCTGTTCCGCCATCTTGGCCAGCACGCCAGCGCGGTCATCCCCCTCGCGCACCTCGTAGCTGTCCGGGGCCAGAGCACCCTCCGGTGGGATGCCCTCGACCGCGCCGCGCAAAACATCCATGCCGCGCAAGGCGGTCACAACCTGCCAGCTGGTCACCCCTTCGGCCAACGCAATGCGATAGCGGGTGTCCTGCGCGTCCTTGACCTGCGCATAGATCTCGGGCGTCTCCTCAACACCGGGTTGGAATTCAGCCACTTCGACAAAACGGTTTGTGGCCGGATCCAACTCGCGCACCTGCGCGCTCAACCGGTTGACCCCGATGCGATAGACCACTTCGGTGCCACAGGTACTTGCCCCGCCCCGGGTCACAGCATCGACGATCTCTTCCATCGACGCACCGGGCTCGATCAGGTAGCTGCCCGCCTTCAACTCAGAGGTCTTGCCCGCATAATCCGCTCCCATCCGAAAGATCGAGGCGTTGGTGACAGCGCCCTCGGCTTCCAGATTGCGGCTCACCCGGCGAAAATTCGTGCCCCGCTCGACCTGCACGCAGATCGCGTCCGCAAGCGGTCCCGGGCCCTCATACTGGCCCCGCCCCCACAGGATCACGCCCCCAAGCACAAACAGGGCGACGATCAGAAACGTTATCGCGTTGGACGCGATGGAGCGCCACATCAGCTGACTTTCCCAAAGATCACGCTGGCATTGGTGCCGCCAAAACCAAAGCTGTTGGACAGGGCATAGTTGACCGTGCGCTCGCGCTTGGCGTTCGGGGCCAGGTCGATCGGAGTATCAACGGCTGGATTATCCAGATTGATGGTCGGCGGACAGACCTGATCGCGGATCGCAAGGATGGAAAAGATCGCCTCGATCGCACCCGCAGCGCCCAGCAAATGGCCCGTGGCCGACTTGGTCGAGGACATGGTGACCTTGCTCGCATGATCGCCCAGCATCCGCTGCACCGCACCCAATTCGATGGTGTCAGCCATGGTCGAGGTGCCGTGGGCGTTGATGTAGTCCAGTGCCCCGGGCTCCAGCCCCGCACTGCGCAAGGCGGCTCGCATCGAACGTTCCGCCCCGTCGCCATCCTCTGAAGGAGCGGTGATGTGAAAGGCATCGCCCGACAGGCCATAGCCGCACACTTCGGCATAGATATTCGCACCGCGCGCCACCGCGTGCTCGTATTCCTCCAGCACAACCATGCCCGCACCCTCGCCCATGACAAACCCGTCGCGGTCCGCATCATAGGGACGGCTGGCCTTGGTCGGATCGTCTGCGCGCTTGGTGGACAGGGCCTTGCAGGCGTTAAATCCGGCAATCCCGATCTTGCAGATCGCCGCCTCGGCGCCACCGGCAACCATCACATCCGCATCGCCCAGCATGATCAGACGGGCGGCATCGCCAATGGCGTGCGCGCCGGTCGAGCAGGCGGTGACCACCGAATGGTTCGGGCCCTTGAACTGGTAGCGAATGCTGACCTGCCCGGAAATCAGGTTGATCAACGCGCCGGGCACAAAGAATGGGCTGACGCGGCGGGGGCCTTTTTCTTCCATCATAACGGCGGTGTTGGCGATAGAATTCAATCCACCAATGCCCGATCCGATCAAAACGCCGGTCCGCTCGCGGCTGGCGTCGTCCTCGGGCATCCAGCCCGCATCCTCGACGGCCTGCTGGGCCGCGGCCATGCCGAACATGATAAAGGTGTCGACCTTGCGCTGCTCCTTGGGCTCCATATAGGCGTCGGCGTTGAACGTCCCGTCCGAGCCATCCCCCAAAGGGACCTCGCAGGCATAGGTGGTGGCCAGACCTTCGGGATCAAACCCGGTGATCGGCCCTGCTCCGGACTGCCCGTCCAGAATCCGCGCCCAGGACGCGTCGACCCCATCAGCCAGCGGTGTCACCAGCCCCAATCCCGTCACGACTACTCTGCGCATATGCCCTGCCCTCTCATTCTTCTGGTCGCCTCATACCGCGCGGGCGCTATCCTGTTCAAGCCCCAGACCATGCCCGACCCTTTCACCTCGAAGCCACCTTTGCCGCCGCAAGGGACGGCGCAACGACAGGCGCAGGCCAAGAAAAATCGCAGAGGGACCCCGTAGGGGTGACGGCTATTTTGCTCGGGCTGGGCATGGCGCTACGCCAAACTGCGCGCGGCGCAAAGGGTGCGATATGCGAAAGGTCTTGCGCCTGGGTGAACCTGCAGCGCCAAATCAAACATGCCGTGCGCCGGAAGGCGCGCAATGTGAGAACGTCCGACATCTCACACCTGCGGCGGGCTTTTGCGCATCATCAGCCGCACCGGGCCAGCACCATCCTCGGCATCACGCAAAGGCACATAGCCAAGGCGCTCGGCCAGACGCAACGACGCTGTGTGGTCGGGGTCAATCATGCAGGCCAGCGGGCCGGTGATCACGCGATCAAACCAGTCATGGGCAGCCTGCGCGACTTCCCGACCCAGCCCCTTGCCCTGCACATCCGGGGTCAGCACCCAACCGGCTTCGGGGACAGCATCAAAATCCTCACCAAGCCCGCGCGCACCGTAAAAGAACCCGACCTGGCCGACCATCGCCTTGCTCGCGTGATCCTCCACGGCCCACTGGCCGAATCCGGTGACCTGCCAATGGCCCGCATTGCGCAGAAACGCGTTCCAGGACACGTCCCGGCTGCGCGGCGCGGCGCCGATATAGCGCACCACATCGGGCATCGCCCAGATCTCGGCAAAGCGGTCAAAGTCGCTCGGGCGCATCGCACGCAACGTTGCGCGCGCCGTGTTGATTGTCGGCACATGCCTGCTCATGGATGGTGTCCTGCCCCATCTCTTTTGTCATTGGCCCAAGTCTTGCGGACCTGCCGGGCAAAACGCAAGCCACCACATGCGCGGACACAAAAAAACGGCGCCCTTTCGCAAATGAAAGAGCGCCGTTTTGCTCAACCCCGGTCAGGGGCCGAGAAATCGGATCAGGACGCTTTGGAGATGAAGCCCACGGCGTCGCCGAATGTCTGGATGGTCTCGGCGGCGTCATCGGGGATTTCGATACCGAACTCCTCCTCGAAGGCCATCACCAATTCCACGGTGTCCAGGCTGTCTGCACCCAGGTCGTCGATGAAGCTGGCGTTTTCGGAGACCTTGTCTTCGTCCACACCCAGGTGTTCCACAACGATCTTCTTCACGCGGTCGGCGATGTCGCTCATATGATTGTCCTCGTTCTGCCAGGGCGGCATATCGCGCCCCAAGATGGTGTCCCCCTCGTGGCGGGGGCTCTGGTCTTTGCCCCGTGGGGCGGTGAAAGCCTTGTCTCGTTGTGCAACCCGCACACGAAACATCGACGTCGAATTCTGCGCCCCCTTTAGCACAAACCAAACAGATGGCAAGGCCAGAGAGGTGCTGGCCTACAACATGGCCATACCACCGTTCACGTGCAAGGTGGTACCGTTAACATACCCTGCCTCGTTGCTGGCAAGATACAGCACCGCACTGGCAATTTCCGCTGGTGTGCCCATGCGACCGGTGGGAATTTGGCCCATGATCACGGTCTTCTGGTCGTCCGTCAGCGCGGCGGTCATTGCCGTTTCGATAAATCCGGGGGCCACCGCATTCACGGTGATTCCGCGGCTTGCCACCTCGTAGGCGAGGCTTTTGGACATGCCGATCACCCCGGCCTTTGAGGCGGCATAGTTGGCCTGCCCGGGATTGCCCGTGGCCCCCACAACCGAGCTGATATTGACGATCCGGCCCCAGCGCGCCTTCATCATGCCCCGGATCACGCCCTTGCACAGTTTGAAAGTCGATGTGAGGTTCACGTTCAGCACCGCGGCCCATTCCTCATCCGACATGCGCATGAACAGGTTGTCACGGGTGATGCCTGCATTGTTGACCAGAATATCGACCGATCCCATCGCCTCGGCAGCCTGTTTGGGCAGGGCCGCAACGGCATCTGCATCCGACAGGTTGCAAGGGAGCACATGAGCCCGATCGCCCAACTCGCCTGCCAGCGTCTCCAGCGGGTCCACCCGGGTCCCGCTCAGGCCCACGGTCGCACCCGCGCCATGCAGCGCGCGGGCAATATCGGCCCCGATGCCGCCCGAAGCGCCCGTCACCAGCGCGCATTTCCCTGTCAGATCAAACATGTCAGTCCCTCACGTCCTTCGTTCATTTCCTCAGCCCTGCCACGGCGCGCGCAGCGGCGCAAGTCACGCAGGCAGGATCGTCGGGGTGCGCTCGCCCAACAACCAGCGCGCCACATCCACGATGTCAAAGGCCAGCGACACGCTCAGCACCGCCGCCACCACCAGCGCGATATAGCGCGGCCAGACCCGTGTGCCGGGGCGACGCGCCAATACGACGAGGTACACAACCAGCGGCGTCCAGACCACAATATGCGGCAGGCCCAGCAGCTTTACATACCCCATCGTATTGTAAAGCGCGCCCACCGCCACAACGTTCACCGCATTGCCCAGAATGGAAAACACCCCCGCCAGCCGGGTTTCGCGCCAGATCAGCAAGGCGATCGGCAACACAAAGCCACCGAGCATCAGAACATTCATCCACATCACGACCCATGCGGGCTGGGCTGCCATTGCGTCCGGAAAACTCATGAGACCCTTCCTTTCTGGCCAGAAACGTCAGTGCAACTGATCCGTCACATCCACGCTGACATCCGTCACGTTCAGCTCAGAATCGCGCGCAATGAACCGATAGACCTCGCGCGCCCATGTGCCCCGGGTCAGCCCGCGCGCGTGGATATCATCCGTGAGCGAGCGATAAATGCCCGGCAATCCATCGAGCGGTCCCAGCACGCGCTGACAGAGCGCATTGCCGCCGGGGGCCTCAAACATCTCAAACCCGTCGATAGGCTGGAACAGCGGCACGCCGATGCGTACCTCCATCTCGTCGCCATCAATGCGGTACAGGGCCGTCTGGGGACCCGCATAAAACACGTTGGCCCGATCCAGCGCATCATCGAGCCGCTCGAAAAGCACCGGAATCAGCTGCATCCGTGTGACCATCGGAATGGTGCGCACAATGCCGCCCATCTGCATGGGCGCGATCTGGATCAGATCAGGCATCGCGGGCGGCCACCACGTCATCGGGCGTGCCGACCGCGCGGGTGGCGACCTCGCGGTCGATCCGGCGGATCATGCCGGACAGGGCTTTGCCCGCCCCGATCTCCCACATTTCGGTCACACCCTGGGACGCCATCCAAGCCACGCTTTCGCGCCAGCGGACCGATCCCGTGACCTGTTCCACCAGCAGATCGCGCAATTGCGCTGGTTCATTGCAGCCTTCGGCGCGCACATTGGGCACCACGGTGACTGCAGGGGCCGCCATCTCGACCCCGCCCAGCGCCTCGGCCATAACGGACGCCGCAGGCTCCATCAAGGCGCAATGGAACGGGGCGGACACAGGCAACAACATCGCGCGTTTGGCCCCCTTGGCCTTGGCGATCTCGCAGGCACGTTCGACCGCGGCCTTGTGGCCCGACACAACAACCTGCCCCGGATCGTTGTCATTGGCCGCCTGACAGACCTCGCCCTGTGCCGCTTCCTCCGCCACCGCACTTACGGCCTCGAAATCGAGGCCCAGAACCGCCGCCATGGCGCCAATGCCCACCGGCACAGCCTCTTGCATGGCTTTGCCACGGGTGCGCAACAGGCGGGCGGCATCGGCAATGCTGAGGGTGCCCGCCGCACAGAGCGCGGAGTATTCCCCCAGACTGTGCCCGGCCACAAATGCGGCACGATCCACGCCAATCCCTTCGGCCTCGAGCGCGCGCATCGCCGCCATCGAGGTCGCCATCAACGCAGGCTGCGCATTCTGGGTCAGGGTCAGCGTCTCGATATCGCCCTCCCAGATGAGGTCGCTCAGCGACTCGCCCAGCGCCGCATCCACCTCATCAAAAACGGCGCGCGCCGCCGGATAGGCCTCAGCCAGGGCGCGGCCCATGCCGATGGTCTGTGCCCCCTGCCCCGGAAATACGAATGCGATGCTCATCTGCTGCCCCTTTGACTGCTTTTCTGCGTGCTCCACGGTGTAATCGGCCCGGCATGCCCAGACAAGCGCCCGCTGCACCACATCTGTGCAGCTATCCGCGGTTGCATCGCCCGCCAAGTGCATAACATTAGGGGGCAACGTGTTACCTCTTGGACCAACCAGACCGGAGCCCCCATGCCCCTCACCAACACAGTCGACCGCTTTGGCACAGTGTCCAAGACATTTCACTGGCTGACCGCCCTTGGCATTCTGGTGCTGATGCCGCTGGGCCTGATTGCCAACAGGATGCCTTACGAGACCTCTGAACAGCTCGCCGACAAGGCGTGGATGTTCTCCATGCACAAGACACTCGGAGTCGCGGTGTTCTTTATCGCGCTGGCGCGGATCGTCTGGGCGCTGAGCCAACCCAAGCCGGGCCTGCTGCATCCCGAGCGCCAGATCGAGACGCTGGCCGCCGAAACGGTGCACTGGCTGCTTTATGGCTCTTTGGTGCTGGTGCCGCTGTCAGGCTGGATCCACCACGCCGCCACGGCCGGATTCGCGCCCATCTGGTGGCCCTTTGGGCAAGATCTGCCGCTGGTGGCGAAATCCGAAACCCTTGCCGCGCTCTTTGGCGGTGCACATTGGGTGCTGACCAAGGTGCTGGGTCTGGCGCTGCTGCTCCATATCGCGGGCGCGCTCAAACACCATGTGATCGACAAGGACGCGACCCTGCGGCGGATGTGGTTCACCACCACGGAGGTCACATATACGGCGCGCAGCCACAGCCATGCGCGGCCCGCCACACTGGCGCTGGCCATCTGGGCGGTCGCATTGTCTGTTGGCGCGGCTCTCGGGGCCTACGCCCCACACGACACACCGGGAGAAGCAGCAGCACTCGAACAGGTCCAATCCGAATGGGAGGTTCAGGAAGGTACGCTTTCCATCACCGTCACCCAGCTCGGCTCCGAAGTGACAGGCAGCTTTGCCGACTGGACCGCCGCAATCCGCTTTGACGAAACCACCGAAGTCGGCACCGCAGGCGCGGTCGATGTCACCATCGCCATCGGTTCACTCACGCTGGGCGCGGTTTCGGGCCAGGCTTTGGGCCCGGACTATTTCAACGCGACCGACTTCCCCACGGCCCGCTACGTCGCCGACATCGTATCGGTGGTGGATGGGTTTGAAGCGCAAGGCACCCTGACGATCAAAGACAAATCCATTCCGCTCACCCTGCCCTTTGGACTATCGGTCGATGACAACACCGCATGGATGATCGCCGCCATCACGCTGGACCGGCGCGACTTTGGCATCGGCGACAATATGGCGGACGAGACCAGCCTCAAATTCGCCGTCGCCGTCGACATCGAACTCATGGCCACACGCGCAACCGACGAATAATGCGTCCCCTGCTTCTCTGATTTCAAAAAATCCCCGCCGGAGGCAAATCTGTCAGAGCCGTCTGAAAAGGCGGCTCTGAATAAAATCATGTCGCGCGCCAGCGCGTCCTTTCTGACAGGGCCGATAGAAAAGGCCGCGCAGGTTTCCGCGCGGCCTTGCCAAACTATCACCTTCAGAACGGATGACTATTCCCAGCCGCCCGCGCGCATCTCGGTGTTGATCACGATCTCCAACTCGTCCGAGCCGACCGGAATGAACGCATCGACGCCAAAATCCGACCGCTTGATCGTTGCCGTGGCCGTCATACCCAACCACTCACCCTGATTGTATTCAAGGAACCCGCCCACCGGATGGGCGCCCAGATTGTGTACGACGATGTCAAAGACAACCGGTTTGGTCACACCTTTCATCGTCATCTCGCCAGCGGCTTTCACGGACATCTCGCCCGTCTGCTCGACGGATGTGGACACGAACCGGATTTCAGGATGGCTTTGCGCGTCAAGGAACTGTGGACCGATCAATTCGGCATCAAGGGCCTCGACACCGCTGTCGACACTTGCCGCCACCACGCCAAAGTCAGCCTTTGCTCCGGCAATATCACCCGGCTCAAAGTCCAGCGTGCCCGTCACCTCGTGAAACTGCATCGTCTGCAGGGAAAAGCCCGCGTGGTTCCATGTGACCGACACATTGGTGTGGCTGGGGTCCGGATGCCAGGTCTCGGCAACGGCAAGGCTGGCGGTGCTGGATAGCGCGGCCGCAAGAAGAAAAGGTTTCATCAAGGCATGTCTCCACAGGAATTGCGTCATGTGCAGATATGTCGCCCCCACCCCCCGGTCAGACAAGTAGACAAGGTTCAACAGGACATGCGCGCCTGCGAACAGGTCGCGGCGCGCATAAAATCCAGGGCTGAAGTGTTAGATCTTGCCTGCGTCGCGCAGGGCACCCATCAGGCTGCGGCGCAGATCGGGATCGCTCATCGCGACCTCGGCGACAAGCGAGCCGTCGGTGGTCCACAGCCGCGCCATGTTGCCACGGACCTCGGCGGGGCCAAGATCGGCGATGGATGTACGGCTCACAAGGCTGCGGGCCCGGCCCTTGCCGCGCATAAGGCGGACTTCGCGGCGCACAGTGTCGATTTCGACCTCAACCATGGGACGGGCCCAGCCCGCCTGGATGATGGCCAGCCCCATCAGGATCAGCGTCGCCGACACACCCAGTTTGATCAGGGCGAGATCGGGATCAAAGGCTGCACCGGGGGTAATCCACAACCCGATGGCGGCCAGCACCAGCGCAATGCCGCCGACGCTTTGGGCGCCGCGGGTCATCCAGCTGGCGCCGTCAACCATATGTGGTGCTTCGCCAATGTCGTGCTGTGTCGAAAAGTCTGTGATGGCAGTCATAGCCCTATCTCTCCCAGTAACTTGCAATTCTATTTCTTTGTTAACCTTACAGTCGTCGCGAATCTGGACCAAAATGCGGCGCCGGTTTGGAAATGCTGAGACGGGCAAGGCGACCCTACGTCAACCTGTGAGACACCGGCCAAAGGATCGGTGAGTTCGGCCTTGCCATGTGGTGCGGACCCTCCTATACGAGCCCGTCCCTGCAAATACCTTTTGCCGCGCAGTCTCTCGTGAGCGATCCGCAGGGTCAGATGGATCGCTCTATGAAATGCGCCTTGAAACAAGTGGAGTACGTCCATGCCTCTTTATGAGCATGTGATGATCGCCCGTCAGGACCTGTCCAACACACAGGCCGAAGGGCTCATCGAACATTTTGGAACAGTTTTGGCCGACAATGGTGGCACCCTCGTGGAAAACGAGTACTGGGGCGTCAAGACAATGGCCTACAAGATCAACAAGAACCGCAAGGGGCACTATGCCTTTATGCGCACCGATGCCCCTGCCCCTGCCGTGCAGGAAATGGAGCGTCTGATGCGCCTGCATGACGACGTCATGCGCGTTCTGACAATCAAGGTCGACGAGCACCAGTCCGGTCCGTCCGTCCAGATGCAAAAGCGCGACGAGCGCGAAGGCCGCGGCGAACGCCGTGAGCGTCGCTGAGAGAGAGGGAGTTAAACCATGGCTACCAAACCGTTTTTCCGTCGTCGCAAAGTCTGCCCCTTCTCGGGCGATAACGCACCCGCCATCGACTACAAGGACACACGTCTGCTGCAGCGCTACATTTCCGAGCGTGGCAAGATCGTCCCATCCCGCATCACCGCCGTCTCGGCCAAGAAGCAACGCGAGCTGGCCCGTGCCATCAAACGCGCCCGCTTTCTCGCCCTGCTGCCCTACGCCGTGAAATAAGGAGAAAGCACATGCAAGTTATCCTTCTTCAACGTGTGGCCAAGCTGGGTCAGATGGGCGACGTCGTGGACGTCAAATCCGGCTATGCCCGCAACTATCTGCTGCCCCAGAAAAAAGCGCTGACGGCCTCCAAAGCCAACATCGCGACGTTCGAGGGCCAGAAGGCGCAGCTTGAGGCCAACAACCTCGAGACCAAGAAAGAAGCCGAAGCACTGGGCGACAAGCTGAACGGTCAGCAGTTCATCGTGATTCGTCAGGCCTCGGATGGCGGCAACCTTTATGGCTCCGTCACCACCCGTGACGTGGCCGACGTGGCCACCGCCGAAGGCTTTACCGTGGATCGCAAACAGGTTGTCATCCCCCGTCCCATCAAGGAACTGGGCCTGCATGACGCAACTGTGGTTCTGCACCCCGAAGTCGAAGCGACCGTTCAACTGAACGTCGCCCGCTCGGCCGAAGAGGCTGAACTGCAGGCTTCCGGTAAATCGATCCAGGAACTGGCAGCCGAAGAAGAGGCCGCCGCCGAGTTCGAAATCCAGGAACTGTTCGACGACATCGGTGCTGCCGCGTCCGAAGACGAAGACCTGGCCGAAACCGCTGGCATCGCGACCGACGACGCAGCCGAAGCGGACGCCGAGGAAGAGCCAAAGGCCTGATTGCCTTTCGCTTTTTGAAAAAAAGACCCGCGCCTTTCATCAAGGCGCGGTTTTTTTATGGTTTCAAGACGCTACAAACATGTCTTGAGCATCGCAGCCGGGGAACGGTTCTCCTGCCGTCAGGTGGATTTACGACGCCGCAGGCGCAACAGTCCAAGCCCCCCAAGCCCCAGCACAATGAGCGGCAGCGTCGCCGGAAGCGGGATAGGCGTTGGTGAGGCATCAACTGCAAAATAGAAGAACCCACCGGATTCGCTCGAACTCTCATCGTCGAATTCCAGCCGCGAGACGCCTGAAAACGCGCTGAGATCGGCCATGAAGGAATAGATCCCGTTGGTGTCGGGCGTTGTGCCAAACACGTCCGCCGTGGTGACGCTGATCGAGCCAAGCAATATGTCGAAGATGTCGAAGGCCGATATTGTCACAAGGTCCGTCAGATTGGTTGGTGACGGCGGCTGTATGTCCCCTACCATGATCGAGACGGTGTCGGACGGCTGCGTGAAGTCGATCGTGAAATCGTTGTTGCAGAATTCACCAATGGCGCAAAAAATCTCCTGGCTTTGCCCATCAATAACCGTTTGTGCCACCCCGATATTCGCGCCGCTCGCGGTCGTGGAAATCGTGAGTTCTGGCACGGAAAGCGACGGGGCGAGCATGCCGGACACCGGCGACAGATCGACGACGGCGGCATTTGCGCCCAAAGCGCCGAGCCCAAGCACGGCGACGGAAAACAGGGATGTTCTTGCAATCATGATAACGCGACTCCTGAATTAAACCTGAGGTAGTATGCATCGCCTTCGCTCAAAACGCAGCACAAACCTGCCGTTTGTCTCAAAATCAGCAGAGAAGCGCCGCGTGCCCGCCCGGATTCAAGGCACAGCCTGCACTAACCTGAACGCTCAATGCGCGGATCAAAGTGGCATTTGTCCGATCCGAAGGTCCGTTGCACGTGCGTCTGGTCCGAATTGACTTCGCCGCACCTGCCCTTCAAGACTGCACCCATGCGCATCCTGTTCCTCGCCTTTGCCCTCGCCCTGTCCGCCTGCATGGTCGAAGACCTCGAAACGATGGAGGTCGCCCCGCGCGCGCTGCCGCAGACCCAGAGCGAGATCGCCTTTGTCAGTCGGTTGTTCAACGACATCCAGACCCGCTCGATCGCCGAGGACCGCGAATATTGCGGCCTGCTGGGCGTGGACGAGAACGGCACCTATGTCGCGACCGAACCCAAGCGCGGGCGCACTGCGACCTGCCTGCCCCCCGACCCTGATTTTGCCGATTTCGTGGTGCTGGCCTCCTATCACACGCACGGCTCGTCCAACCTCGAATACTTTACCGAAGTGCCGTCCTTTGACGACATGCGCACCGATATCGAGGACGGCACAGACGGCTATATCGCCACGCCCGGCGGGCGGTTGTGGTATGTGAACGCGCGCGCGCGAATAGCGCGTCAGATTTGCGGGCTGAACTGCCTGATCCCCGATCCCAATCACCGCGATGACCCGGACTATCCCGTGCTGCCATCCTATACGCTGGACGATCTGCGCGAGTTTTAGGGCCTAGGCGCCGTCCCAGCGCCGCAACATCCAATACCATTGGTCGGGATGCGCAAGGATGCGCGCCGACAGGCTGTCGTTGAACGCCCGTGTCATGGTGACGGCGTCGCTGTGTGCGATGGGTGCTTCGAACTCGACCTCGAACGCGTTGCCGTCGCCCGTCCGGATGCCATAGGCCGGGATCAGAGGCAGGTCATATTTCAGCGCCAGTTGTGCTGCCGAGATCGAGGTCAGCGCGTCATGTCCCAGAAAGGGAATGCGCACGCCGCCCTTGTATTTTTCGTCAAGCAGAATGGCCATGATCCCGCCATCGCGCACATGCCGCACCAGCGCCTTGGTCCCGACCCGGCCCGTGGCAAGGATCGGTTTGCCACCCGCTTCGATGCCCGCAAACATGCGCCGCTCGTAATGGCGGTTCTTGTTGGGCCGGTAGACCGCACCGCTCTCCATCCCGTGCATGCGGATCACTGCGCGCACCGCCTCCCACTGGCCAAAATGGCCTGACAGGATGATTGCGCCACGCCCTTCGGCTTGTGCAGCCTTGAGCACATCGAGCCCGGGGCCCGAGACGCGGAACTTGTGATGCTGGGTAAAGAAGTCGGCGGCGTGATACATCTCGAACAGCGTGCGGCCCATGTTGCGACCCATCTGCTGGCCCAGATGCGCCCGCTCTTGTCGTGTCATCTGCGGAAACACCCGCCGCGCCTCGCGATCAAAGCGGGCCCGCGCGGGCGGAAACAACCGCATGACCAGCGCCAGCGTTGTGCCCAGCCCGCGCGAGCGGCGATTAAAGCTGCGCCAGCGCAATACGGTCAGCGCGGACCAGAGTGGCAGATAGCGCAAGTGATGCAGGGCGGATTTCAGAGGGGTCGAGATCATGGGGCGTTATGATCGGTTTTGGACGCAATACCAATGGAAAATGGTCCGCAAAGCGCAGAAATGACCGAGTTGTTATGATGTAAGTGAACGTGATCACGGCACAAGCCACCTGACCGCCCGGTCCGCACAGACCCTGCATCACGGGTCGGACCGGCGAGAGCTTTGGTAACCCCTGTCACCCCGTGCATGGACATAAACGAACCAATGACGCAGTCTCCCGAAATGACGGCCGCACCTGAGACCTTTGCCGCCACTTTGGCCGCACGACAGTGAGGCCCCTTTTGCGCCCGGAGGCCTTAACATGACATCCCCCCTTGCTGCCCCCCTTGATTTGCCGTGCGGGATCCGCATCCGGAACCGGTTTTGCAAAAGTGCGATGACAGAGGCGCTGTCTGATCAGACCGACGCGCCGAACGGGGCGCATCAGGCCCTTTACAAGCGCTGGTCGAAAGGTGGGATGGGCATTCAGGTCACCGGCAACGTGATGGTCGACCGACGCTATCTGGAACGCCCCGGCAATGTGGTGATCGAAGACAGGCGCGATGTGGATCAGCTGCGTCAATGGGCGGCGGCGGGCAAGTCCGGCGGCAGCCAGATCTGGATGCAAATCTCGCATCCCGGCCGCCAATGCCCCATTGTCGTCAACACCCGCCCCCTGTCCCCATCGGCGCAAAAGCTGCGCATTCTGGGCCTGTTCGGCAAGCCAAGGGCGATGAGCGTCGATGACATCAGGGACGCCATCGCGCGCTATGCAAACACCGCTGCCATCGCCAAAGAGGCCGGGTTTGACGGTGTGCAAATCCACGCAGCACACGGCTATCTGATCAGCCAGTTCCTGTCCCCCATCACCAACCAGCGCAGTGATGACTGGGGCGGAGCGCTTGAAAACCGCGTGCGGTTCCTGCGCGAGGTGTACCGCGCTGTGCGCGACAAGGTGGGTCCGGGTTTTCCGGTGGCGGTCAAACTGAATTCCTCTGACTTCCAAAAGGGTGGCTTTACCATTGCCGACAGTTGCTCGGTGGCGCGTCTGCTCGAACAGGATGGTATTGATCTGATCGAGCTGTCCGGCGGCACCTATGAGCAGATGAGTTTTGTCACCGGGGCCGAGGACACGCGGCGCGAAAGCACCAAGAACCGCGAGGTCTATTTCATGGAATACGCCCGCGAGGTGCGCAAGGCCGTGCGCGTGCCGCTGGTTGTGACCGGGGGCTTTCGCACCTTGGCCGCGATGGAACATGCCGTGTCAGAAGAGGGCATTGATGTCATTGGCCTTGCCCGCCCGCTGTGCACCCACCCGGATGCGGCGGATGATCTGCTGTCAGGTCACGTGGATCACATCGGCATCGAAGAGGATGGGCTGGTCATGGGGCGCGGCAAGTTTGGCGTGAACGCCACGAACTGGCTGGTGAACCTGATCAACACCGTCTCACGGGTCGAATATCACGCCTGGCAGATGACCCGCATGTCCCGCGGGATGGCGCCGCAAACGACCCACAAGAACAACGCCCTTGGCTACTTCTTCTGGTATCTGAACCGCACGACCCTGAAGGGGTTGCAGCGCAAGTTCGTGCGCTAGCGCTCAGGCCCGCGCACCTTCACGGCAGCGCGTCGAGCGGCAGGCGCACCGCAATCGGCCCCTCGAGCATGCTCACATAGAGATGATCCCCGATCATACGGGCCCCGGTGGTGATGCCCAATGCGCCCTCGGCATCCTGCAGCACGCGCAGGACAGTCCCGTCGCTGTCATATTGCGCCACCATGCCGTGCTCGATCGGCCCGGGCCGCACCAGCGGGCCCAGCCGCCAGATGATCTTGCGCAGGAACGGGTAGGGCATCACCGCCTCCACCGGCACCCGGGGCGAGGCAAAGGCGACCCAGATCGTCCCGTCCGCACCCGGTTCCAGATTGTCGGGATATCCGGGCAATCCGGTGAGGAAGGGTTCAAGCTGGCCTTCCTTCTCTCCGTTCAGCCACAGTTTGTGGATCGACGCCCGCCCGCTGTCCGCGATCAGCAGGTGGCTTTCGTCCGGGGCCAGAACAACGCCATTGGTATAGACAAAGCCTTCGGCGATCTTTTCGACGGTGCCATCCGGCAGGCGCCGCGCAACATAGCCCGTGCGCGACTGTTCAAAGATCGCCATGACCGAGGTCGGCTTGGTCCCGCCCATGGTTTCGGGGTCAAACCTGTTGGTCGAGTTCGAGAAATAGATGGTGCCGTCACGCGCCACGTCCAATTGGTTGGCATAGATCACCGGATCGCCGTTGATGTCGGTGACAAGCGGGGTCAGTCCCTCGTCCTCGCTCCAACGCATCACGCCGCGATAGCTGTCCGCAATATAAAGCGCTCCGTCCGGCCCCTCGTCCAACCCGAGGGGACGCCCGCCAAGGTCGGCAACCTTGGTGAACTGATCCCCGTCCAGCCGGAACAGTCCGCCGTTTACGTCCGACGTGTAGATACCGTCACCCAGCACCGCGAAATCCTCGGGGCCATCCGCACCTTCGGGCAATTGCAGATGCGCGGCATCGCCCAGCAGGGTGTTGGGCGCAAATGCGCCTGTTAGGCCGGGATTCGGGCTTGGCTCCCACTTTTCAGGTTCAAGCGGAACGGGCCAGAACAGCAGATAGGCCGCACCCAGAACGACCAGAAGGAGAAGACCGCGACGCACGAGTTTCATTATTTATCTCCCAAACCGCCGGATACGCGCGGATTGCGATCACGTTACGCCGTGGAACATGCAGCGGCAATCACATCACAGGCACCGTGCCGTCCGTACCCGCAAACCAAATCCCGGCGCGGCCCCTCACCGTCACAATTGCGTGGAAACCGACATCTGCACGCGCACCGCGTTTGCTAACATTCAGCCGATGAGTCATTCTGCACGCCATGGAATTGCTCGACCCGAACCACGATACATTTCTCGTCTTCATGTCCTGCGTCGTGGCGCTGGTCGCAGGCTTTACCGGCTTGTCCCTGACGCGCGATCTGTCGAAAAAGCCCGTGCTGCAACGCCAGATTTCCATCGCACTGGCCTCTATCGCATTGGGGGGTGGCATCTGGTCGATGCATTTCGTGGCGATGCTGGGCCTCGAACTGCCAATCCTGTTTTACTATGACGCCGCGATCACGCTGGTGTCGGCACTGACGGCGATTCTGATCGTGGGGGCGGCGCTGGTCCTGCTGCATTTTGTCGAACGCACGCCGCTGGTGATCAATGCCGCCGGAGGGATTGTGGGCATCGGCATCCTTGGGATGCACTATATCGGCATGGCCGGACTGCAACTGTGCCGCGCGATCTATACGCCGTTCGGGATTGCCTTTTCCTCTGTCGTGGCGGTGTGCCTGTGCATCGTGGCGTTCCGGGTGGCCTATGGGCGGCGCGAAAACCGCAACATCGTGTTCGGCACGATCTGCTTTGCGGGTGCGGTCTGTTCCGTCCACTTCCTGGCCATGGCGGGCACAAACTTTGTCGAAGTGCCCAGCCTGCTGGAATTCGGCCCCACGATGAGCAACGAGGTGCTGGCCCTTGGTGTGATCACCTCAAGCTTTATCCTGTTTGGTACGTTCCTGTGGGTCAGCGTGACCTATCTGGTGGCCAGTCCGCAGGCGACAGACACCCCCGAGGCCGAAGCACCTGAACCTGCAAACGCGCCCGACCCAAAGCCGCAACAGGGCTTGCAAATTCCTTGTGAACGCGACGGGGCCCGCGTCTTTGTCTCGCCTGCCGATGTGGCGCTGGTGCGGGCGGATGGGCATTACACCCAGGTCTATACCGAGCGGGATCGCCTGTTCTGTGTCTGGCCGATCACCGAGGCAACCAAGCGGCTGGTGACGACCGGATTTCTGCAGACCCATCGCAGCTATCTGGTCAATCCAAACAAGGTCTCGCGCTTTGAACGGCAGAAAGACAAGGGGCGCTGCATCTTTGCGATGCACGATTTGCCACCTGCCCCTGTGAGTCGCTCCAAGCTCAAGATTATTCAGGATGCACTCAGCGCATAAGCACGCGCATTTCGTGCAAGCTGCGGCGCATTTCGTGCAAAACCTCTGTATTTGATGACTTTTTGCGGGGGTCGCATGCGACCGTATGCAAGCCTTCCCTTCAGCAAGAATAATCGCTTTTAGGGAGGAGAGCCGATGATTCCAGCGGCATTTGAGTATCACAGACCTCAGGATATGGCCGGGGTTCTGGCAGTTCTTGAGGAACATGGGGACGACGCGCGCGTCATGGCGGGCGGGCACAGCCTGATCCCGATGATGAAGCTGCGCATGGCCGATGTCCCGCACCTGATCGACCTGCAGGATGTGGGTGGATTGTCGGATATCGCGGTTGATGGCGCCTCGATCCGCATTGGTGCGCTGGTCACACAGGCCGACATCATTGATCATCAGGCACTGGCCGCAGCCGCCCCGATCCTGCGCGAGGCAGCCCTGCAGATCGCTGATCCGCAGGTGCGCTACATGGGCACCGTGGGCGGCAATGTCGCCAATGGCGATCCGGGCAACGATATGCCGGGGCTCATGCAATGCCTTGATGCGACCTTTACGCTTGTGGGCACGGGCGGCGAACGCGACGTCCCAGCGCGCGACTTTTACGAGGCGGCCTATATGACTGCGCGCGAGGATGACGAGGTGCTGACGGCTGTCACCATCCCCCTCCCTTCGGGCGGGTACGCCTATGAAAAGCAAAAGCGCAAGATCGGCGACTATGCGACCGCCGCCGCTGCGGTGCAGATCACCAAAAGCGGGGGCACCTGCGCCTCTGCTGCGATTGCGATGACCAACCTCAGCGACACGCCGATCTATTCGGATGCCGCCGGTGCAGCCCTCGTCGGCACAACGCTTGATGACGCGGCGCTAAAGGCCGCCGTTGCGGCGATGCTCAATGACATCGACCCGACCGAGGACAATCGCGGCCCCATCGCCTTCAAGAAACACGTGGCCGGCGTCATCCTGCGTCGCGCCATCGAACGCGCCTGGTCGCGGGCATAGGAGAACACAGCATGTCCAACAAAATGCACATCAAGCTGAACGTGAACGGCAAGGACGAGGAATTCCTCGCCGAGCCGCGCGAATTGCTGATCTACACCCTGCGCGAGCGGCTCAACATCACGGGTCCGCATATCGGGTGCGAGACCTCTCATTGCGGGGCCTGCACCGTCACCATCGATGGCAAGTCGGTGAAATCCTGCACCATGTTCGTAGCGCAAGCCAGCGGCAAAGCCGTCACCACCATCGAAGGCATCGGCGGCCCCGACGCCCTGCACCCACTGCAAGAGGCGTTCAAGGAACACCACGGGCTGCAATGCGGCTACTGCACGCCGGGCATGATCACCCGGGCCACCAAGCTGCTCGAAGAGATCCCCAACCCGACCGAAGAGGAAATCCGCTTTGGTATGGCGGGCAATATCTGTCGCTGCACGGGTTATCAGAACATCGTGAAATCCATTCAGGCCGCGGCCACCGAGATGAATGCAGCCAAGGAGGCCGCAGAATGAAAGACGAAGTAGACACACGCGAAGATCGCGTCGCCAACCTCAAGGGCATGGGCTGCTCGCGCAAGCGGGTCGAGGATGCCCGGTTCACCCAAGGCAAGGGCAACTATGTCGATGACATCAAGCTCGATGGCATGCTGTTTGGCGACTTTGTCCGCTCACCCTATGCCCATGCGCGCATTACCAGCATCAACACCGAGGCCGCACTGAAGGTCCCCGGCGTGCTGGCCGTGCTGACGGCCGCCGATCTCGAACCGCTGGGCCTGCACTGGATGCCGACCCTTGCAGGCGACAAGCAGATGGTGCTGGCCGATGGCAAGGTGTTGTTTCAGGGACAGGAGGTCGCATTTGTCGTGGCCGAAGACCGCTATGCCGCCGCTGACGGGATCGAGCTGGTTGAGGTCGAATACGAAGAACTGCCCGTGATCGTGGACCCATTCGAGGCGCTGCAATCGGATGTGGTGCTGCGCGAGGATCTGGTCGGCGAAGACGGTTCTATCCCCGCAGGGGCGCATGGCCCCCGCAAGCACCACAACCACATCTTTACGTGGGAGGCTGGAGACAAGGCACCCACCGAAGAGGTCATCGCCAATGCCGAGGTCGTGGCCGAAGAGAGCATGTACTATCACCGCACCCACCCCTGCCCGCTGGAGACCTGCGGCTGTGTGGCGTCGATGGACAAGGTCAACGGCAAGCTGACGCTTTGGGGCACCTTTCAGGCCCCGCACGCGATCCGCACTGTTGTGTCGCTGATTTCGGGCATTGAAGAACACAATATCCGCGTGATCTCTCCGGACATTGGCGGCGGCTTTGGCAACAAGGTCGGTGCCTATCCGGGCTATGTCTGCTCGGTTGTGGCCTCCATCGTGACGGGCAAGCCGGTCAAATGGATCGAAGACCGGATGGACAACCTGATGACCACCGCCTTTGCCCGCGACTATCACATGACCGGCAAGATCAGCGCCACCAAAGAAGGCAAGATCACCGGGCTGCACTGCCATGTGACAGCCGATCACGGCGGCTTTGACGCCTGTGCGGACCCGACCAAGTTCCCGGCAGGTTTCATGAACATCTGCACCGGGTCTTACGACATCCCCACTGCATTCCTTGAGGTCGATGGAGTCTATACCAACAAGGCACCGGGCGGGGTCAGCTATCGCTGTTCGTTCCGGGTGACCGAGGCTGTGTACTTCATCGAACGCATGATCGAAGTCCTTGCGATCAAGCTGAACATGGATGCCGCCGAGTTGCGCCGCATCAACTTCATCAAGAAAGAACAGTTCCCCTACACCGCCGCCCTCGGCTGGGAATATGACAGCGGCGATTATCACACTGCATGGGAGAAGGCGCTCACAACCGTCGACTACGAGGGGCTGCGCGCCGAACAGGCGCAGCGGGTCGAGGATTTCAAGGCTGGCAAGACCCGCAAACTGATGGGGATCGGTCTCAGCTTCTTTACCGAAATTGTCGGTGCGGGGCCGGTCAAGAATTGCGACATTCTGGGCCTCGGTATGTTTGACAGCTGCGAAATCCGCATCCACCCGACAGGGTCGGCGATTGCGCGGCTTGGCACGATCTCTCAGGGACAGGGGCACGCGACGACCTTTGCGCAGATCCTGGCCTCCGAGATTGGCCTCTCTGCCGACAGCATCACCATCGAAGAGGGGGATACGGATACGGCACCGTACGGGCTTGGCACCTATGGCTCACGCTCGACCCCGGTTGCCGGGGCGGCCACAGCCATGGCCGGGCGCAAGATCCGGGCCAAAGCGCAGATGATTGCCGCCTACCTGCTCGAAGTGCACGACAATGACGTGGAATTCGACGTGGACCGGTTCGTGGTCAAAGGCGCGCCTGAAAAGTTCAAGACGATGAAGGAAATCGCCTTTGCCGCCTACAATCAGGCCATTCCGGGGCTGGAGCCGGGTCTGGAGGCGGTCAGCTATTACGATCCGCCCAATATGACCTATCCGTTCGGGGCCTATGTCTGCGTGATGGACATCGACGTGGACACCGGCGTGCCGGAAATCCGTCGCTTTTATGCGCTGGATGATTGCGGCACGCGGATCAACCCGATGATCATCGAAGGACAGGTGCATGGTGGTCTGACCGAAGCGCTTGCCGTCGCGCTAGGTCAGGAGATTGCCTATGACGACATGGGCAACGTGAAGACCGGGACGCTCATGGACTTCTTCCTGCCCACCGCATGGGAGGTGCCGAATTACGAGACCGACTTTACCGTCACACCCAGTCCGCATCACCCCATCGGGGCCAAGGGAGTGGGCGAAAGCCCGCATGTCGGCGGAGTGCCGTGTTTCTCGAATGCGGTGCAGGATGCGTTCCGCCCCTTTGGCAATACGCACACCAACATGCCCCACGACCACTGGCGGATCTGGCGCACCGCCAATGAGCTTGGCCTGCACGACTGAGAGGCATCGGGGCACTCGGCATGACCGGGTGCCCCGGCCCAAGGGAAATAGACATGACCTGGACTGACCTTCAAACGGCTCTGGCCGCGGACGGATATGTGGCCTCGGACGATCTGAGCGTGGCGCTGCATCTGTCGCTGACCCTTGGGCGGCCTCTGCTGCTGGAAGGCGCGGCAGGCGTGGGCAAGACCCAACTGGCCGCCAGTCTGGCCGCACAGCGCGACACCAGGCTGATCCGCCTGCAATGCTACGAGGGCCTTGATGCCGCACAGGCCATTTATGAGTGGAACTATCAGCGCCAGTTGCTGACCATCCGCGCCGCTGCCGAAGATGGTGAAACCGGCAAAGCCGTCGAAGAGCGCATTTTTTCGCGCGATTTCCTGCTCGAACGCCCCCTGCTCGCGGCCCTTACGCAGGCCGAACCACCGGTTCTGCTGATCGACGAGATTGACCGCGCGGATGAGGAATTCGAGGCCTACTTGCTCGAAATCCTGTCCGAGTTCCAGATCACCATCCCAGAACTGGGCACGATATCGGCCAAGGCCAAACCCATCGTGATCCTCACCTCGAATGGCACCCGTGATCTGTCGGACGCGCTGCGCCGCAGGTGCCTATATTCATATGTGGACTATCCCGACCGGACCACCGAACTGGCGATCCTGAATGCCCGCTGTCCGGGGCTTGAGGCGCGGTTGGGTGCGCAAATCGTCGGCTTTGTGCAAAAACTGCGCGAGGAAGAGCTGGAGAAGGTGCCCGGCATCGCCGAAACACTGGATTTTGCCGCCGCGCTGATGGGGCTTGGCATTGCCGATCTCACCTCCGATCCCGCAGCGCTGCAACATACGCTGAGCACATTGCTGAAAACCCAAAGCGACCGCGCCCATATCACGCCAGAGGTGGCAGGCCGCATCGCCGGGCGCGCCGCATGAGCCGTGTGACGAAATTCGCCGCCCGCGATCCCGGCCCGGCCGCGCGTGTGGCCGGGTTCATGGCGCATCTGCGCGAAAACGGCCTGCGCCTTGGAGTGTCCGAAACCGATCTGGCCCTTGCTGCCCTGTGCGAAGTGGACGCAAGCCAGCCTGCGCACAGCCGTCAGGCCCTCAAGGCCGTCTGCACCGGCTGCAAGGAAGAGGTCGACCGCTTTGACGCCCTCTTTGACAGTTACTGGATGGATATGGGGCGGGTCCGGCAAAAGATCGTGCAAAGCCCGCCCGCCAAGGGCAATGACGCTGTACATTCCTCGCGCGATGGCATGGGCGAAGATGCAAGTGGCGCAGGTTCGGCCAATGCGCCCGATGGCGGTGATGGTGCGGCAGAAAGCGATGGCGAAGGCCGCCTCATCGCCACGCAGGTGCGCAACCTTATGCGCAAGGACCTGCGCGATCTCGTCCGCCCCGAGGACATCGCCGAAGCCGAAGCCGTCGCGCGCCGTCTGGGGGCCGCCTTGCGCGACCGACGCTCACGCCGCCGCACCGCTGCGCGCAAAGGGGATCGCCTGCATTTCCGCAAGACGATCCGCGCGAGCCTCGCCACCGGGGGCGAACCTGTACGGCTGATGCGCAAGCATCGTCCCGACCGCCCGCGCAAGATCGTCGCCCTGTGCGATGTGTCCGGGTCGATGACCGTCTATGCGCAGATATTCCTCGCCTTTCTGGCCGGGCTCATGCGAAGCGACGCAACGGCGGATGCCTACCTGTTTCACACGCGGCTTGTGCGCATCACTGAGGCGCTGCGCGACAAGGATACGATGCGCGCCATCGGGCGGATGTCGCTGATGGCCGATGGCTTCGGCGGTGGGTCGGCGATCGGGCCATCCCTGCACCGCTTTGCCAAGAGCTATGCCAAACGCTTTGTGGAGGGGCGCAGCGTCGTGCTGATCCTGTCGGATGGCTATGACACCGCGCCGCCTGCGGTGATGGACGCCGCCCTTGCTGATCTGAAAAAGCGGGGGTGCAAGATCATCTGGCTGAACCCGCTCAAGGGCTGGCGCGATTACGCCCCGGTGGCCGATGGCATGGCCGCCGCCCTGCCCCATCTCGATCTGTTTCGCGCCGCCAATACGCTGGCTGATCTGGCAAACCTCGAGCGCGAGGTGACCCACCTATGACCCCGGCCGAGTTCCTGTCCGAAGACCTCGCAGACGCCGCACATGACCTGCGGACCAAGGAAGAACCCTTTGCCTTTGCCACCATCGTGCGCACCGCCGGGGCCACCGCGGCCAAGCCGGGTGCCAAGGCGCTGCTGGGCGCGGATGGCACGATCCTGCATGGCTGGCTGGGCGGCGGATGCACGCGCGGGGCTGTGAAAAAGGCGGCTCTCGCCGCGTTCAAGAGCGGTCAGCCGCAACTGGTTTCGGTCGCCCCCGAAGAGTTGCTGGCCGAAAAAGGGGTCACGCCGGGCGATGAGGTCGAAGGCACCCGCTTTGCCCGCAACGGTTGTCCTTCGAAGGGCAGCGTCGACATCTTTATCGAGCCCTGCCTGCCGATGCCGCAGCTTGTGGTTCTGGGCCAATCACCGGTCGCGCAGGCCCTTGCGGCCCTCGCCCCGCAGTTTCACTGGGCGGTCGCGACCGCCTGCCCTACAACCGACCCGGTGCCCCATCAAAAACAGGTCATCGTCATCGCAACCCAAGGTCAGGGCGATGTTGAGGCCCTGCAACAGGCCCTCGCCCAGCCCGCGCAGCACGTGGCCTTTGTCGGCAGCGCACGCAAATTCGAGACTCTGGCCAAGAAACTGATCGCCAATGGCACGGATGCCGCGCGGCTGGATGCCGTCAAGGCGCCTGCGGGGCTGAAACTTGGCGCGGTCACACCCGAGGAAATCGCCCTCTCCATCCTTGCCGATCTCATCCAGATCCGCCGCGCGCAGGTGGGTGTTGCCGATGCCTAGCATCGGCGCGCTCATATTGGCCGCCGGGCAGTCACAGCGCATGGGCCCGCCCAACAAGCTGCTGCTGCGCATTGGGGATCATCCGATGATCCGCCACGTGGTGCAGACCTATCGCGCCGCGCTTGATGGTCCCATCACTGTTGTGACCGGGCACGAGGCGCAGCAGGTCGAGGCAGCGCTGACGGGTCTCGATGTCCGCTGTGTGTTCAACCCCGATTACGCCAAGGGCCAGCAAGGCTCGGTCGCGGTGGGATTGCGCCATGCGCCTGAGGTTGATCTGCTGCTGATTGGTCTGGGGGATCAGCCGTTGCTCGCTCCATCAGATATTCGCGCCCTTGTTGACGCCCATACCCACGGCGATCCGGCCAAAATCTCGATCCCCGCCATCGGCGAGGTCAGAGGCAATCCCATTGCCATTCCAACGACCCTGCGCCCCCGGCTGACAGCAGACCCGCAGCGGCCGGGCTGCATGCGCTTTACCCGCGACAATCCCGATCTGGTGCAGCGCCATTCCCTGCTCGCGCCGGGATTCTACGCGGATGTCGACACCCCGAAAGACTACGCAGCCCTGGCCCAGACGGAGACCTCATGAAAAAGCTCATCACCGCCCTGCGCAAGACCTGCAAGAAACTGGCCCTCACACCCGAGCAGGCCGACCAGATCAGATTTCCCTGTTGCTAAGAAAAGGACACCGCAATGGAGCTCTCGGACGAGATCATCATCAACGCCCCCAAGGACCGCGTCTATGCCGCCCTGAACGACCCGGAGGTTCTGCAACGCTGCATTCCGGGATGTGAAGAGCTGATCAAGCATTCCGACACCGACCTTGAGGCCAAGGTTGTGCTGAAGGTCGGCCCCGTCAAGGCACGGTTCAGCGGCGAAGTGCAACTGGACACCGCCGGTGCGCCGGATGCGTTTTCGCTGACCGGTCAGGGCAATGGCGGAGCTGCGGGCCATGCCAAGGGCGGTGCTGACGTCACGCTCACTGCCAATGGCGACACGACCATCCTGCGCTACGAGGCCAAGGCCAGCATCGGCGGCAAACTGGCGCAATTGGGCAGCCGCCTGATCCAGAGCACGGCGAAAAAGCTGGCGGCCAAATTCTTCAAATCCTTTGCCGAAGTGGTGAACGAGGAAACACTTGCCTGAACCCATCACTTACGCGGACGATCCAAGCAGCATCATCGCGCATGCCGTTGATCTGGCAGGGCAATCCAGACGGATTGCCCTTGTCACATCCGTCGGGATCGAAGGCGGTGCAGCGCGTGCATTGGGCGCGCTTGCGGTTGTCGATGAGACCGGCGCGATGACTGGCTACCTGTCGAACGGATGTATCGATCGGGACATCCAGTTGCATGCGCTGGAGGCGCTGCACTCCGGCACCAAAAAGCTGTTGCGCTATGGGGACGGGTCGCAATTTGCCGATCTGACCCTGCCCTGCGGTGGTTCATTGTCCGTCCTGATTGATCCCACGCGGGACCAAACTGAGCTGATCGCGTTGCACCAGGCGCTGCAGGCCCGCAAGGCCGGGACGTTGCGTTTTCAACTGCCACAGGCGGATGGGCACGCACCTGACGCGATTGTCTTTGAATACAAGCCGAAGGTCCGGTTGGTCTTGGCCGGGCGCGGTGCCATCTTTCGCGCCATGGCACAGATCGGGCACGCCACCAGGTTCGAGGTGTTTGGCCTGTCGCCGGAGGTCGAGGATCTGGCGGCCATCACCGGGTTAACCACGTCCCCGCCCGTTCATCTGACCACTCCCCAGCATCCCGTTGACTTGCCGGAGCTTGATGCGCATGCCGCCTTTCTGACCCTGTTTCACGATCACGAATGGGAGCCGGCGCTGTTGCAGGCCGCCTTGGCCAGCGACGCGCATTACATCGGCAGCCTGGGCAGCACGCGCACCCATATGGTGCGAAAAGAGACGCTTGCCGGCCTTGGCGTTGCGCAACAGGACACTGACCGCCTGCATGGCCCTATCGGTCTTGTGCCATCGCTGCGGGATGCGCCACTGATCGCGGTGTCCGCCCTGGCCGAGATCGTGGCCAGCCTGCCCCAGCGCGTGCGTCGGATTTCACCAGCGATCTGAGCGAACAGGTCGTTTGAGCGCCGAGTCGGAAGCACCAGCCCATTGTCCAAAATCCGCAATTCACGGCATGGATGGGTGAATTTTGCATACGGCATTTAACTAAAATGCGAGGCACTTCGAGCAGATCGCGCGACTTGCTCAGCCATAGGTTGCGCGCGCCAAGGCGGCCGCCAGAAACGAAAAAGGCCGCGCTTTGACGGCGCGGCCCTTTGTAGTTCGACTTGGGAACCTTATTCGTCGTTTTCCAGCGCCTCAACGGCGGCTTTCAGGTCGTCCGAAGAGACTTCCTTGTCCACGACCGTGGCGTTTTCGACGATGTAGTCGACAACCTTGTCCTCGAACAACGGCGCGCGCAGTTGCTGTTGCATCTGCTGGTTTTGCTGCACGAATTCAAAGAACTGGCGTTCCTGACCGGGATACTGACGCGCTTGCTGCATGATGGCCTGGCTCATCTCGGCATCGCTGACCTCGACCTTGGCGATCTGGCCCAGTTCGGCCAGCAACAGGCCCAGACGGACGCGGCGCTCGGCCAGTTCCTTGTGCTCGTCGGTGGCTTCGATATCGGGGTGATCGTGCCCTTCGACGTCGGGATTGTCCTCGTGCCAAAGCTGGTGCGCGATCTGCTTGGATTCGGCGTCCACAAGGCTTGGCGGCAGATCAAAGCTGACAAGGTTGTCGAGCTGGTCCAGCAGGCCACGTTTCATCACCGCGCGGGCTGCACCGGCATATTCACCTTCGAGCTGTTCGGTGATGCGGGCCTTGAGACCGGCAAGGTCCTCGGCGCCGTATTTCTTGGCCAGCTCGTCGTCGATGGCGGCGGCAACGGGTTCCTTGACCTCTTTGATTGAACAGTCGAACACGGCCTCTTTGCCAGCCAGGTGCGCGGCCTGATAATCCTCAGGGAAAGAAACGGTTACAGCCTTTTCTTCATCCGCTTTGACGCCCACGAGCTGCTCTTCGAAGCCGGGGATGAACTGACCGGAGCCCAGCACAAGCGCGTGGCCTTCGGCTGATCCGCCCTCGAACACTTCGCCGTCTACTTTGCCGACAAAATCGAACACGACCTGATCGCCGTCCTTGGCCTTGGAGCCTTTCTTGCGGGCTTTGAAGTCCTGTGCGTTTTCCGCCAATGAGGTCAGCGTTTCATCGACCGACGCATCGTCAGCCTTGACCACCAGACGTTCCAGCTTGAGCTTGCCCAGATCGACCTCGGGAATGGCAGGCAGCGCCTCGTAGGACATCTCGACATTGACGTCGTCGCCCTCTTTCCAGTCCTCGTTGGTCATCTTGACTTCGGGCTGCATGGCAGGACGGTCGCCGGAGGCTTCGAAATGCTCGGACATGGCGCCATCGATGCTTTCCTGCATCGCTTCGCCCATCAGGCGCTGGCCAAACTGCTTTTTCAGCAGCGCCATCGGGACCTTGCCCTTGCGAAAGCCCTTCATTTCGACGTCGGGCTGCGCCTCTGTCAGCTTTTCATTGACCTTGGCGTCCAGTTCGGCGGCGGTCACGGTGATCGCGTAACCACGTTTCAGACCTTCGTTCAGCGTCTCGGTGACCTGCATGTGTGCTCCCATAGCATAGTGGCCCCGGTTTTAGGGGCGCATCGGAAATTCGCGCCCTTCTATGCAGCGCGCGTCCGGGGTGCAAGGGGATAGGAGGATCAGGGCAAAAAAGGCGCCTTCGTTCACGTAACCCGGCCTCTGTTGCTCGCTGTGGTTGCATCTGCGCCTGTGCGTTCCTAGCATGCGTTAACGCGAATTTAAGTTCGCCATACTCAAGGTCCCTTATGACTCAAACCTTAACCCCT
Source organism: uncultured Tateyamaria sp. (assembly GCF_947503045.1). Classification (GTDB taxonomy): domain Bacteria; phylum Pseudomonadota; class Alphaproteobacteria; order Rhodobacterales; family Rhodobacteraceae; genus Tateyamaria. The sequence continues at coordinate 62,525 of NZ_CANNCF010000004.1, read as the reverse complement.
ACAGTTGCACCACGCGACGTGCCGGGACTGCGTGGCGCCACTGGCCCGCGCGGGACAGGCGCTGTGACATGCGCGTGCACAGCCTGGACAGGACCACGCGACGTCCCAGTCACCTTTGGTGCCATCGCGTGTCCTGTTCCAATATGATGGGCGGGTTGTGGCGCAACAGCCTGGGCGCGCGGCTGGTTGTCTATTCTCTTTTGATCGGTTCGGTTCTGTCAGTGTTTTCGACGGGTGTTCAGTTGCTCCTCAGTTATCAAAGCCAGAGAGATGATGCGACGGCCGTGCTGGATCAGATTGATCAGGCGCTGCGGCAGACGCTGGAATTCGCCCTCTGGACGCTGGATTTCGACCAGATCGACGTCATCCTGGACGGTGTCGCCGCCAACGAGGCTGTCAGCTATCTTGAACTGACCAGTGTGACCGGGGACCGCTGGGAGCGTGGGGCCGCGCGCGAAGAGTCGCCCTCGCAAATCTACGCGTTGACCCACAGACACCTGAGCGAACCACCCGAGTTATTGGGCAAATTGAAAGTGCATGTGTCGCTGGACGCCGTCATCGCCCGCATTTGGGAACAATTCTGGATCACACTGCTGACGAACCTGGCCAAGGCTTATATCGCGGCCCTTGCCCTGTTTTACGTCGCGCATGTCCTGATCACGCGGCACCTGCGCAACATTGCGGCACATGTGGATGATACCAATGTCCAGAATGGCGTCCTCAACTTGAGGCTGGATCGCAAACAGCGCCCCATGCCCGACGATCTGGACAGTATCGTCTCTGCGATCCGCAACTTTGAACAACGTGCCCGCGATGCGCTGAGCGATCTGCAACGCGAGGTGCAGGAACGCATCAAGAGCGAGGCAGAGGCGCGCGAGGCCCTGTCGGTCCGCTCAAGCTTTATCGGGACGATGAGCCACGAAGTGCGCACGCCGCTGAACGCCATCCTCGGTTTCCTGCATCTGATCGAGATGGCCGAGGAAGTGCCGGAAAAACAGCGCCATTATGCCCATGTGGCCACCAAGGCCGCGCAGGCGCTGCACAACCAGTTGACCAACGTGCTTGAAGTGTCGCGACTGGACTCCAAAGCCGTGACAATTGTGCGCAATCCGACGAACCTGCGCCGCCTTTCCGAACAGTGGCGCGACACGGCCGTCGCGTCGGTTCATTTCCACCAGAAATCGATCGAAGTTTCGATGGATGTCGACCCGGATCTGGATGATGCCTACAACCTCGACGGCGCTCGGCTGACACAGATTGTGACAAATCTGACCGACAATGCGGCCAAATTCACGACGTCCGGCAAAATCCACATTGGTGTCCATCGCGTCGCGATGCGCGTTGAAGGCAAGGACACGCACGGTTTGGAAATCAGCGTGGCCGACACCGGAGAGGGAATCAGTACCGTGCAGCGCAAGAGTGTCTTTAAACGCTTTACCCAAAGTGACGCTGGTTTGCGTCGGGCGCATGGCGGAAGCGGACTGGGTCTGACGATCAGCCGCGAAATATCTGAGTTGATGGATGCAGAACTGAAGCTCGACACCGAGGAAAGGGATGGTTTCTCGACCCGTTTCTTGATAACCCTTGGTTGCAATGTGAGGTTGGATACGCACAATGGCTGATCGAAAGAAAGTACTTCTGGTCGAGGATGACGAATTCACCCGCTTCATGATGAAAGAGATCATCGGAACTCTGGGGGTGGTGGTGACACTGGCCAAAGACGGCAAGGAAGGGTGCGAAACCCTGGCCGATGATCCGGACGGATATGGGCTGATTCTGATGGATCTGCACATGCCGGGCATGTCTGGTATCGATGCGACGGATCACATCCGCTCGCTCGAGATGGACCCGCCCCGCGAGGTCCCGATCATCGCCGTGACAGCGGACGTGAATTATCACGACGATGCCCGTGTCGAAAAACTGGGGATGAATGGCTATGCCAGCAAACCCGTGTCTCCCGGCAATCTTTTGAAACTGATCGATCGCTATTGCGTCGCCGCCTGATCTGACATCAAAGACCACCTACGCGTGTATCTTTGTCCCTCAGGCCGAGAAGGAAGATTGCTCTGGACGATTCCCCGATCACCGAAACCCCTGTCGAGCAGGATGCCGACGCCAGCAATGATGAGTTGCCCCGCGTTATCGGCATCGCCGCGTCGGCAGGCGGTCTGGAGGCGCTGTCGCTGCTGGCCCAGAACCTGCCCAAGTTCGCAAATGCGATCTACGTGGTGGCCCAGCATATGTCCCCCACCCACAAAAGCGTGCTGTCGACCCTGATCGCGCGGGAGACGCAGTTGCAGGTGCGCGAGCTTGAGCCCGAAACGGTGCCCGAGGTCGACACCATCTACATCACCCCGCCCAACACGGACGTCACGCTGGAAAACGGCCTGTTGCGCCTGCGCAATCCGGCGGGGCATTCAGCCTCGCCCAAACCATCCGCCGACCGCCTGTTCAAAAGCATTGCCGCCGAATGCGGAGAGCGCTGCATGGGGATTGTGCTGTCAGGCACCGGGTCGGACGGCAGCTATGGCATTCAGGCCATCCGCGAGGCCGGTGGCATCACCATTGCCCAGGATCCGGCCACCGCCAAATATGACGGCATGCCCACCTCGGCGACGGAAACCGGCTGTGTCGACCTGACCATGTCTCCCGAGCAGATCGGCACCCATCTGGAAAAAATCCTTGCCCGTCCGCGGGATTTCGACGGGCTGCGCACGCTTGAAGACAGCCCCAATCCGCTCAGCGAGTTGTTTGGCATTCTGCTGGCCCGCACCCAGGTCGATTTTGCCGATTACAAGGAAAACACCGTCAACCGGCGCATCGCGCGGCGCATGACCGCGCTCGATATCGACGACTATGACGGCTATGTCGACTATTGCCGCACCAATGTCAGCGAAGTGGATGCGCTGCACCGTTATCTGCTGATCTCGGTCACCCGGTTTTTCCGCGACCCGGACCAATTTGAATCGCTGGAATCCGAGCTGCGCATCAGCCTTGAAAACCGCGGCGACGGCCCGATCCGCGTCTGGGTTGTGGGCTGTGCCACGGGCGAAGAGGCCTATTCGATTGCCATCACGCTGGCGGAAATTCTGGGCGGCATACACGAATTGGCCAAACAGAACGTGCAGGTCTTTGCCACGGATATCGACCAGAACGCGGTCGAGATTGCGCGCCGCGGCGTCTACCCGATCTCTGCCGCGCAGGACATCCCGCCCGAACTTCTTGAGGGCTATTTCGTGGTGGGCGACACCGAGTTGAAAGTGCGCCCGGAGCTGCGCAACGTCACGCTGTTCTCCCATCACAACGTTTTCCAGGACCCGCCCTTTATCAATGTCGATCTGGTCAGCATCCGTAACCTGTTGATCTACTTCAACCTTTCCCTGCAGGAACGCGTCCTCAGCCGCCTGCACTATGCGATGAGCAAGGGCGCGCTGCTGTTCCTCGGCACCTCCGAAACGGTTGGCGAAATGGGCGTCTTTTTCGAAAGCCGTCAGGGTGCGGACAAAGTCTTTGCCAAGCGGCGGGGCATGTCGGGCGAGTTGTCCATCGATCCGTCCAACCGCATCTACCAGCGAAAATTGCGCGGCTCGGACCGGTCGGCCACGACCTCAAAGGGCGACGAGGTGTCGGAAAAGTCCGAAAAGTCGCTGGCCCGCGTCGTTGCACCCAACGGGATGATCTGCACCCGCAATGGCAACATCATCGAAGTGCTGGGCGATCTCAGTCCGTTCATGGAAATCCGCGCCGGGGCGTCGACCGCGCTGAACCTCAAGATGCTGATCGAACCGCTGCGTGTCGAGGCGGGCAGCCTGATCGCCGTTGCCCTGCGCAGTGGCACCCGTCGCGCCGGACGCTGGCACAGCGTGTCGCTGAGTGTGGGCAACCGGGTGCAGATGCAGGTGTTCCCCTATTCCGGCCTCAAAGGCGGCGAGATGCAGTGCCTTGTGTCCATCGACGCCAAGTTCGAGGACGAAAGCACGGTGAAGGCCGCCGATATCTCGGATGATGAACACCGCGCCTATGTCACCCGGATGGAGCATGAGATCCGCGCCACCCAGGAGGCCCTGCAGCAAACCATCGAAGAGTTGCAGACCGCCAACGAAGAACTGCAATCGGCCAATGAGGAACTGCAATCCACCAACGAGGAATTCCAGGCCACCAACGAGGAACTGGAAACCTCGAACGAGGAACTGCAATCCAGCAATGAAGAGTTGATGACCGTCAACGAAGAGTTGCAGATCAGCTCGGCCGAACGACAGGCCCTCGCCTCTGAACTTGAGGCGACAATGACGTCTGCGCCATATGCGGTCGCCCTGGCCGATCAGGCCCTGATGGTGCGCCGTCTGTCGCGCGTCGCGATGGATCTGTTTGGGCTGAGCAACATTCCCCCGACCGGCATTCACCTCAGCCAGTGTAACCTGCCCATCGGCTTTCCCGCCCTCGCCCCGATTGCCAACACCGTGTTGCGCGTTCAGGAAGTCCGGCGGATGCCGGTGCTGTCCCGGGGCAAGTATTTCGCGCTTGTTATGTCCCCGGTCCATGACCATCACAACAAGCTGATTGGCCTGTCGATCACTGTCACCCAGCATGACAGCGAGCCCCTGTCACGGGTTGTCCAGATGATGAGCGACATCAGTCATGTCGCCCACTGGTCCTACAACCTCGACACCAAGGAGCTGTTCTGGTCGCCCGAAATGTTCGCCATCTATGGCCGACCGTCGTCGGGTGCCGCGCCCACATGGGATGACACCATCGACATGGTCCACCCCAAGGATCGCGAGCGGGTGATCAAGGCCACCGAAAAACTGATCGAAGATGGCGGCAGCATTCAGATCGAACAGCGCGTATTTGACTCCTCGGGCCATATCGTGTCGGTCAGCGGCAAGACCACCTTGATCCGCAATTCTGACGGGACCGCGATCCAGTTGATCGGTGTCATCTGGGACACCGCCAACGAAAACGAGCGCAACGTGCATCTGGACAGCCTGCAATCGGTGCAGGACGATCTGGGCATCGGCTTCTTCTCCTTCGATGTCGAGAACAACGCGCCGCGCTGGAACAAGCCGATGTATGCCCTGCTGGATTACGACTCCGAGACCCATATGCCCTCGGTCGAAAGTCTGCTGCAAAAGGTGCACGGCGAGATGCGTGACCATGTCAGCGCCCATTTCCGTGACGCGCTTGAGCATGGTGAGGCGTTCGATATGCGGTTCTCGGTGCTGGGCGCGGATGGGCAGCCGATCGAATGCGAATGCAAGGCCCATGTCCGCCGGCGCGCTGACAAGAAAGTGTCCCATATCTATGGCAGCCTGCGCCAAGTCAGTGCCCATCAGGATGCCGTTTCGGTCGCCTGATCCGCGCGAGTGTTAAGAGGCCATTAACCTTACTGACGCATCTTCGAAATGCGGCGCACGAGTGCCCGCCGGCGCATCACGGAGGCAGCATGAGCAAACCAGCAGAGGCCCAGGTTTTTGGCGCTGACACCGCGCGCGCGGCATCCATGTCTGCCCTGCCCCACACGACCTGGTCGGAAGAGGATGCGGTCCAAACGACCGTGACGGCGCGTGACACCATCCTCGCGCTACACGAGGCGCTGATCCGGCAAAGCACCGTTGCCCATGTCACAGCCCATGATCTGCGCACACCGCTCAATACCATGTCGGGCCTTGTGCATCTGTTGCAGGCCAAGTTCGCGGCTGACATGCCCGACAAGATGTTGGAATACCTGGAGTATATGGCCCGCTCCATCCAGCAGATGGACGATTTGACAGCCTCGTTTCTGACCCAGACGCGCAACGCCTCTGCCACTGTCAATCTTCGCCGTGTCGACCTGCGCCAGTGTCTTGAGGCGGTTTTGGATGCGGATGTCAGCCCGTCAGACCAGCACCGGATCGGGCTTGATGTGCCTGCATGTACAGTGATGGCGGACCCCGATTTGCTGCACCTGATGCTGTCACATCTGTTGCGCAACGCGTTACAACATGCCCATCCTGACCGGCCGCTGACGCTGACCTTCGATCTGTCGTCGGACCCGCTGGAGGATCACATCCTGCGGCTGCGCGACACAGGGAACGGCTTTGATCCCAACGCCCGGCACGCCATCTTTCTACCGGCGCAGCCCGAGGGAGACATGCCCGGTCGCCTTGGGCTGGCGATCTGCAATGAAATCTGCCGCCGCCACGGCTGGGAGATCAGCGCGCAATCGGACGGGCAAAGTGGCGCGACGTTCGAGGTCGCGTTTTCCGATCCGATCTGACGCCTTTATTTCACATTTGAACGTCATCGCCATGCTTTTGCCCGGCTTTTAAGGCCTTCTTCAGCGTGGGGTGTTACTGGATTGCACAACGATGCGACGGAGTGTGCGATGGCGACGGTTTTATTGCTTGAAGACGATTCCGCTTTGCAGTTCGTGATGCGCGAGGCGCTGAGTGGCGAGGGTCACACTGTGCATGTGGCATCAGACAACGAGTCGGCAATGAAGGTGCTGCGGCGGCGCACGCCGGATGTGCTGTTGCTGGATCTGATGATCGGCGGCGGCCTGTCGACCGATGTGGCCAACTACGCCGTGTACTCTGCCCCGCATTCTGCTGTGATCTTCATGACCGGCAGCGGACTGTTTCCCAACGGTGAGCTGTTCGGCATGTCCCGAAACGCCCGCTGGGTGTTGCGCAAGCCGGTCGACATCGACGAGTTGATCACGATGATCTCGCATGTGACCAGCGAAGAGGTCGTTGCCACACTGACCAGCTAGGGCCGGACGGGCGCTGCCCGCCTACACGCCCATCATCTTGCGCAGACCTGCGCGATCAGACGTGCCTCCGGCAAAATCATCGAATGTCTTGTCCGTGCGCTGGATCAGATGGCGCGCGATGAACGGCGCGCCCTCGGCAGCGCCCTGTTCGGGATGTTTGAGGCAGCATTCCCATTCCAGCACGGCCCAGCCATCAAATCCGTATTGTGTGAGGCGCGAAAAGATGCCGCAGAAATCGACCTGTCCGTCGCCAAGCGAGCGGAACCGGCCCGCCCGCTCCGTCCAGTCGGCATAACCCGAATAAACGCCCTGCCGCGCGGTGGGATTGAACTCGGCATCCTTGACGTGAAAGGCGCTGATGCGGTCGTGATAGACGTCAATGAACCCCAGATAATCCATCTGCTGCAGCAGAAAATGCGAGGGATCATAGGTGATCTTGCAGCGTGGATGGCCATCAAGTGCAGTCAGGAATCGATCAAAGGTGGCGCCGTCAAACACGTCTTCGCCCGGGTGGATTTCGAATCCCAAATCGACCCCCTCGCCGTCAAAGACATCCAACAGCGGTTTCCAGCGCGCGGCCAGTTCGCCAAAGGCCTCTTCGATCAGCCCATCGGGGCGCTGCGGCCAGGGGTAGAGATAGGGAAAGGCGAGTGAGCCGGTAAAACCCACGGCCCCTGTCAGCCCGAGGTTGCGCGACGCCTTGGCGACCTTGGTCACCTGATCAACCGCCCAGGCCTGCCGCGCGGCTGGATTGCCGTGCACCTCTGCGGGCGCAAAGGCGTCAAAGGCCGTGTCATAGGCCGGGTGCACCGCCACAAGTTGGCTTTGCAGATGGCAGGACAGTTCGGTGATGGCGATCCCGTGCTGCGCACAAATGCCTGCAATTTCATCGCAGTAGGTTTGGCTCGACGCGGCCTTGTCCAGATCAAAGACCCGCGCATCCCATGTCGGAATCTGCACGCCCTTGTACCCAAGCCCCGCCGCCCATTCGACGATCGCAGGCAGCGAATTGAACGGCGCATCATCGCCCAGATACTGGGCCAGAAACAGCGCCGGGCCCTTGATGGAATCACTCATGTCACTCTCCAAATATCGGCGCTCAGGCCAGTAAGGCGCGAGCCTGTTCAGGGTCCAGAACGTCGGGGCGCGCACATGTGGTGCTCAGCGTGATGACTTTGCCCTGCTCGCCTGCGTCCAGAATCGCGGTCATGACCTCGACCACGTGGGTGGCAAAATCCGCGTTGCAGCGATGTGTCGTCCCGGCGGCGATGGACAGCGCCATGTCGGCAAGCCCCGCGCCGCGATAATTGGCGTGCACCTCTTCGAAATTGGGCACAGAGAACGGGTGATCCCAGGAATGATCCACGGGTGCGCCGCCCCGCTCGGTCACCGTCAGCGTGCCCCCGAACCAGTTCGGGTCGGGCACGTTCATCGTGGCCTTGGTGCCGTACAGTTCCATGCTCGGGTGGTTGCTGGCGCAGACATCCCAACTGGCCAGCAGCGTGATGATGGCCCCACTTTCAAAGGACAGGACCGAATGGATCGTTGTCGGTGTCTCGACGGGAATGACCTCTCCGTTGCGGGGGCCATTGCCGATGGTGCGGGTCGGGTGGGCGGCACCAGTAAAGCTGGTGACCTGTTTCACAGGCCCAAGCATCTGCACCAGATTGCACACGTAATAGGGCCCGATGTCGAGGATGGGCCCTGCCCCTTTCTTGAAGAAGAAATCCGGGTTCGGGTGCCAGTCTTCCATGCCCGAGGACATCACGACCGCCACGCCCGAGGTCACCGTGCCGATGGCACCGCTGTCCACGATGTTGCGCGCCAGCTGATGGCTGCCGCCCATGAAGGTGTCGGGGGCCGAGCCGATGCGCAGCCCGTTCGCCTCGGCGATCTGGCCCAGTTCCTGCGCCTCGGCAGGGCTGAGCACAAAGGGCTTTTCGGAATAGACGTGCTTGCCCGCCTGCAGGATCGCGCGCGACACGTCCACATGGGCGGCAGGGATTGTGAGGTTGATCACCAGATCAATGTCATCTGCGGCAAGCAACCCCTCGACGCTGTCTGCCCGAACGCCGAATTCGGCCGCCCGGGCGGTGGCGCTGTCCATGTTGATGTCGGCCACGGCGCGGATATCATAGCCGTTGAAGGTCGGCGCGAGCTTGAGGTAAGCCGATGAGATGTTGCCGCATCCAATGATGCCGACGCCCAGATCCTTAGTCATGCGTGTTCTCCCATAACGTGTTGAAAGCGCTGGCCGAGCGGCGGGCATAGCCCATCGGATCGCTGGGTTTGTCATGTTCCAGCGCATAGATCAGATTGTCGGACTGGCCACGGCACGCCTGCAACAGGGCCGCCCAGTCCATCGTTCCCGCGCTGAGGTCGCACCAGCCATCTTCGTCCATGTTGGTGCCTTCGGCGGCGATATCCTTGACGTGAACGGCGGCCATCCGGTTGCCATAGCGCTGCACATAGTCCATCGGGTCACGCCCGCCGCGCACGATCCATGCCAGATCCGCCTCCCACGTGATGTCGGGCGCGTTGTCCAGCAACGTCTCCATCGGGACACTGCCATCTGCGAGGGCAACAAATTCAAAGTCGTGGTTGTGCCAGCCAAAGTCGATGCCGTGATCCGCGTAACGCTTTGAGGCGGCGTTCAGACGCTGCGCCAGATCGATATAGCCTGCCGCCGTATCCGGGCGCTCGCTGGCATCAAGATATGGCGCAAACAGCCGGGTCATCCCCAGCGTCTTGGCGAGTTTGACGGTGCCGTCGAAATCCGCCTCGACGTCTGCCAGACCCATATGGCCCGACCCCATGGTAACGCCGTTGGCGTCCATGGCCGCGCGGTAGCCTTCCGGGTCGCCGTAAACGCCGCCATATCCTTCGACTTTGGTGATCCCCATCGCGGGCAGTTCGCCAAGCAGGGCAATTTGATCTGCGCAATCGCGCATGGAGTAGAGTTGCAGTGCTACGTTCATCTTGTTTTCCCGAACTAGAGACGAATTTCAGTCGCCACATCAAACAGATGCAGCCGCGCGGCATCAAAGCCGATGGTCAGCGTGTCGCCCGATTTCAGACCCGATTGCCCTTCGGTACGTACCCGTACGGATTGGCCCGCAAAGTTGATCCAGACCAACGTGTCCGAGCCCATGGGCTCGACGATGTCGATTTCAGCGGTGCCCGAATACGAGGCCCCGGTCGCTGCTTCACCGGTCAGGATATGTTCGGGGCGAATGCCCAGCCATGCGCTACCGTCCGGGCGTGTCGGTTGGGCAAACTCATAGCCCGTCACATCGACCTCGAACCCCTCATGGGTAAAGCGACTACCCGTCAACTGTCCCGAAAACAGGTTCATCGCGGGAGAACCGATAAAGTCGGCCACGTATTTGTTGCACGGCTTGGCGTAGATCACCTCGGGCGAATCCAGTTGCTGGATCATCCCGTCTTTCATGATCGAAATGCGGTCGGCCAGCGTCATCGCCTCGACCTGATCGTGGGTCACGTAGATCATTGTGTTCTTGAGTTGCTTGTGCAGACGTTTGAGTTCGACCCGCAGGTCGGTGCGCAGTTTGGCATCCAGATTGGACAGGGGTTCATCGAACAGGAACACGTCCACATCCCGCACCAATGCGCGCCCGATGGCCACCCGCTGACGTTGCCCGCCTGACAGCGCTCCGGGCTTGCGATCCAGCAAGGGTTCGATCTGCAAAATCTCTGCCGCGCGTGCCACACGTTCGGCGATTTCGGCCTTGGGCACCCGCGCGTTCTTGAGACCAAAGGACAGGTTCCCGCGCACGCTCATCTGCGGGTATAGCGCGTAGGACTGGAACACCATGCCGATGCCACGATCCGAAGGTTCAGCCCATGTGACGTTCTCGCCCTTGATGAAAATCTGGCCGTCCGAGACGTCAAGCAGCCCGGCGATGCAGTTCAGAAGGGTCGACTTCCCGCATCCCGAAGAGCCAAGAAGCACCAGGAATTCGCCCTCGAAAATGTCGAGGTTGAGTTGTTTGAGAACCTTGACCGCTCCGAAATTCAGATCGAGGTCCTTGATTTCAACTGAGTGTGCCATGAGAAAGATCAGCCCTTGACTGCGCCGGCGGCGATGCCGCGGACAAAGAGTTTGCCTGAGGCAAAGTAGATGACGAGTGGCACCATCCCTGTAAGCAGGGTGGCCGCCATGTTGACGTTGTATTCCTTGATCCCCTGCACCGAGTTGACGATGTTGTTGAGCTGCACGGTCATCGGGTAGGTTGCCGGTTTGGTGTAGATCACGCCGAACAGGAAATCGTTCCAGATTCCAGTGACTTGCAGGATGATCGCGACCACGAAGATGGGCAGCGCCATGGGCAGCATGATCTGAAAATAGATCTGCCAGAACCCGGCGCCATCGACCCGCGCGGCCTTGAACAGTTCCTCGGGGATCGAGGCGAAATAGTTGCGGAACAGCAGGGTCAGGATCGGCATGCCAAAGATGGTATGCACCAGAACCAGCCCGCCGATGGACCCCATCAGGCCGACCTCGCGCAGCAGGATCACGATGGGATAGAGCATGGTTTGGTAAGGAATGAAGGCGCCGATGATGAGGATTGTAAAGAACACCTCTGAGCCTTTGAACTTCCAGTTCGACAGCGCGTATCCATTGATCGAGGCAATCCCGATGGACAGCAGGATCGACGGGATCAGGATGCGCACCGAATTGCCAAACCCGCGCGACAGGCCATCACAGTTGATGCCGGTGCAAGCCTCGGCCCAGGCCTTGATCCAGGGCTCAAACGTGATCTCCATCGGGGGGCCAAACACGTTGCCCATGCGGATTTCTGGCATGCCCTTGAGCGAGGTCACAACCATCACGTAAAGCGGCAGCAGGTAGTAGACCGACACCATGATCAGCGTGCCGTAAAGAATGATATTGCCCCGCGAAAAGCTCTTTTTCGGCTTTGGTCCGCGTGGACCGGATGCGGGGTTTATTGCTGTATCAACCACGTTTGCGCCCTCCGAATTCGAGATAGGCCCACGGGATCAGGATGATCACAACCGAGCACAGCATCATGGTCGAGGCCGCGAACCCCTGCCCGAGGTTCTGGGCGCGGAACATGAATTCAATCACGTATTTTGCGGGCACTTCCGAGGCGAGCCCGGGCCCACCCCCGGTTTGAGCAACCACCAGATCGTAGAGCTTGATGATGCCCGAGGCGATCAGCACCAGCGACGTGATAAAGACCGGACGCATCATCGGGATGATGACCACGACATAGGTTTTGACAGTGCCGATTCCGTCCACGCGCGCGGCTTTCCAGATGTCTTCGTCGATGCCGCGCAGGCCGGCCAGCATGATGCACATGATCAGCCCCGTGCCTTGCCACAGCCCCGCGATCAGCAGGCCGAACATCACCGTGTCGGGGTCGTTGATGGGGTTGAAGGAAAACGTCTCCCAACCCCAGCCACGCACGACACTTTGCAGACCGAAATCGGGGTTGAGGATCCACTGCCACGCAAGCCCTGTAACCACAAAGGACAGCGCGAAGGGGTATAGGAAAATGGTGCGGAACGCGGCCTCGAACCGGATTTTGCGATCAAGACAGGCTGCAAGTGTAAAGCCGATCACCAGTGTCAGGATCATCGAACAGATCCCGTAAATGCCAAGGTTCTTGATCGAAATGATCCAACGATCCGACTCCCAAAGCCGTTCGTATTGATCAAATCCGACCCACTTCGTCTTGGGCAGCATGCGCGAACCCGTGAAGGAATATGTCACGGTCCAGGCTGTGCCGCCTACAAAAACCACAAGTGCTGTCAGGATCATCGGGATCGAGGCCAGCTTGGCCATGAGGTTCTTGAACAGGCGGTGCGGGCGCTTGGCCGGCTGTGTCTGGGGGTCCGAGGCCACGGTCATCGTGTCGGCTCCAAATGGGGGTGTGAGTGGTGGAAGTAGTGTGCGGCCCGGCAGCGTACCGCCGGGCCAGCGGTGGGAGAACCGCTTAGTCTGCGTCTTCGATCAGCTGAGCATAGCGTTCCTGTGCATCAGCCGCAGACATGTCACCCGACCAGAACTGTGCCATCAAGTCCTCGATCTGGGTCTGTGTATCCGCTGACAGGGACTGGTCGCCCGAGGGCAGCACGCCGCCTTCGGCCAGGATCGACAGACCCTTTTGCATGCAACCATTTGCCGTGGACATATCGATATCGCCGCGCACCGGCAGCGACCCTTTGGCGAGGTTAAAGGACACCTGCACGTCAGGAGAGATCAGCAGCGCCGCCAGTTCTTTCTGTGCGGCCGTGATTGTGGGATCGTCATTGACGGGGAAGTAGAAGGCGTCCCCGCCTGTATCCAGAACCTGGTTCAGCCCCAGACCCGGCAGGCAGGAATAATCCTGGCCCTCGACCTGTTTGGCCACGGCGAATTCGCCTTGCGCCCAGTCACCCATCAGCTGGCCACCGGCCTCGCCCGTGATGACCATGTTGGTCGCCTGGTTCCAATCCTGCACGTTCGAACCACGTGCGAGTTCGCGCGCATCTGCGACCGCTTGAAATACGGCGGTATATTCCGGACCGCGCGCCACATCGGCGTTCTTGTTCACGGTGACCTCGCGCCAGGCATCGGTGCCTGCAACCGCGATGGTGATCGCCCCGAAGGCGAGGTTTTGCTGCCAGCCCTGCTGACCCATGGCCAGTGGCAGAATACCCGCCTCTTCCAGTTTGGGCGCGGTGGCAACAAATTCGTTCCAGTCGGACGGCACGTCGATACCGGCCTTTTGATAGGCGTCATGGGACAGCCAGATCCACTGGCCAGAGTGAATGTTCACCGGCACGCAATAGACCCGGCCATCAAGCGTGCAGGACTCGAGCAATGCGGGCGGGTTCACGATATCGGCCCAGCCCCCGGCTTCGGCGACATCCGTCAGGTCCAGCATGAGGCCAGCCTCGATCAGTTCTTCGGCCTGACGTCCGTGGTTCAGCTGTGTCGCCGCCATCGGGTCTCCGCCCAGAATGCGGGAAATGATGATCGGGCGCGCTGTCCCTCCCGAGCCTGCAATGGCCCCATCAACCCAGACGTTGCCGGTTGCGTTCCACGCATCAGCGAATTTGGACACCGCAACGGCTTCTCCGCCGGACGTCCACCAATGGGTGACTTCCAGCTCGACCCCGTCAGCAACGGCCGTCGTGACGGACGTCGCGGCGAACGCGGTGCCAAGCAAAACAGACTTCAGGACATTAGACATTTTTTCCTCCCAGAAAATGCGGATTTCCGCCTTTGATTTTCGTGATCGCGCAACCCTGCAATCGATTACAAAAGACTTTATCGTTGACGAGCATGTCAAGAATTAATGTAATCGATTGCAGAAGCTCAGTTCAGAAACGAGGCGAAATGGCACCGAAAAGTTCGACACTTCAAGATGTTGCCCGTGTAGCGGGAGTATCGACCGCGACGGTGTCACGAACGCTGTCCAACCCCAATGTGGTGTCCGAATCGACTCGCACCCGGGTGTCCGAGGCTGTCAAAACCACCGGATACCGGATCAATCGGGCGGCCCGAAATCTGCGCACGCAGCGTGCGCATTCGGTACTCGTTTTGCTGCCCGATCTGGCCAATCCGTTCTTTTCCGAAATCCTCGAAGGCATCTCCCGAGAGTTGTCCCATCGCGGATATTCGATGCTGATTGCGAGCACCAAACAGGTGCATGACAGCGGCGAGCGGCTGCTCGATTACCTTGATGATGCGCGCGCGGACGGCATGATCATCCTTGATGGCGGGCTTGATCCCGACGTGGTTTCGATGCTCGAAAACGCCCGCCAGACCAAGCGCATCCTGTTTGCCTGCGAATGGGTCGAGGGCGCTGATTTTCCGACGGTACGCTGCGAAAACCGCCAAGGGGCACGCGAGGCGGTGAACCATTTGTACAGCCTTGGCCATCGCAAGATTGCCCATGTGACCGGCCCTGAGGGCAATGTGTTGATGCACACCCGCAAGGATGCGTTTGTGGCGCAGATTTCCGAGCTTGGTCTGGAACTGAAACCCGAATGGATCATCGCGGGCGACTTTTCGATTTCCGCAGGCTGTGCCGCAGCGCAGGCGTGGATCGCGATGGAAGATCGCTCAACAGCGGTGTTTTGCGCGTCGGATCAACTGGCCATGGCCTTCATCGCCGAATTGTCCCGCCATGGGTTTCGGGTGCCAGAGGACGTTTCTGTCATGGGATTTGACGACATCGACTTTGCCGAACAGTTCATCCCTGCCCTCACCTCGATCCGGCAAGACCGCCTGCTGATCGGTGAAACGGCGGCGAATATGCTGATGGGGCGGATCGAATCCCCCAACACCGGCGGAGACGAGCCCATCGCCATCATTCCAGTGTCACTGGTCGTCCGCGAAAGCACGGCAGCACCGGGCTGACCGCGCGCGCATCCCGTGCAGTGCCAGCGCGTGGCGTGCTTTGCCTCGATGCGCAGAATGTTCTACCCGTCGGAAATCTCCTTGACCAACCGGAGCCTTCAGATGCGCGACCCAGATCATCACATGCAAGACGTCCTCGACTTCTGGTTTCCGGACAATGGCCATCAGGACAGTCCAGAGACACATCGCGCTTTCTGGAACGAGCGCATGCAGGGTGGCATGGACACTGCCATCATCGAACACTTTGCCGACCTGACCCTTGCAGGCGCCACAGGACAGCTCGACCATTGGTCCGAAACTGCGCGTGGGCGTTTGGCTCTGCTAATCGTGTTGGACCAGTTTCCCCGGTCACTCTGGCGCGACACGCCCGCGGCCTACGCGCAGGACATCAAGGCCACGCACCTCGCGCTCGAAGGGATCCGCAACGGGCATTTCGATTCCCTGACCCCTTGGGAACAAACCTTTTTCGTCATCGCCATCGGCCACTGCGAAGGTCCCGATCACCTTGACCGGATGAACATGCTGGACAATGTCGTTGAGAAAATAATCGCCGGTATGCCCGCCCATCTGGCCCCCCTCGGCGACGGCCTGCGGGTGCAACATGGCAGGGTGAAGGACGTCGTGGCAAGGTTCGCACGTCACCCGCATCGCAACGACATCCTTGGACGGCCCTCAACCCCGGATGAGGCTCTTTACGTGAGAAAGGGCGAATTCCCGCACAACACGCCTGCGACGCCAGACGCGACCCAATAGGGATCATGTAAATGACCAGTCCAGCAGGACTGGCCGGACAAACTGAGAGTTTCGGGAAATGGTGCCCCCACACGGCATGGCATTCTGATCTCAGATGATCCCATATAGTACCTTAGAAGATTGAAATTAATGTATTTTCTTGGCATAGCGCTCTCAGGAGTTCTTGCGCCATCCCAGCAAATCCCGTAACCTATGGGGGATAATTTGGGGGATATATTCTTGGGGAACCTAACAGCCTTCTTCATCAAATCTGCGCCGCCAGGTAAGCACGAGGATGGCCACGGCCTCCGATTGATCAAGCGCGAGGATGGCGGCGGCCAATGGGTCTTTCGCTACACGCTTTACGGGCGGCGTCGGGAAATGGGTCTCGGTGGACTGAAGGCACTCCCCCTGAAGGACGCCCGGGAACTCGCCTCGGACTATCGAATTTTGGTCGCCAAAGGCAAAGACCCCATCGAACATCGGCGCAGACAACGCCAGGACGCAATGCGCAATCGGCATCTCCTCAAGGATGTCGCATTGGACGCCTTCGAGAGCCGCAAGGCCGATCTCAAGGGCGACGGGACTGCCGGACGTTGGTACAGCCCGTTGGAGCATCATGTGCTGCCCAAACTCGGACGCATGCCTGTCACCGAGATCACCCAAAGCGATGTCCGAGACGCCTTGACCCCGATCTGGCATTCCAAGGCTGCGACCGCCACGAAGGCCGCCAATCGCCTCAAGATCGTGTTGGACCATGCAGTCGCCTTGGGTCTCGATGTCGACCTGCAGGCGGTTGCCAAGGCGAAGCAACTCCTCGGTCGGCAGCGGCACGAGGTCACGTCGATCCCGAGTATGCCGTGGGAGGATGTCCCGGCGTTCTACGCCTCCATTGATGAGCCAACGATCACGCATCTCGCGCTGCGACTGCTCATCCTTACAGGGCTTCGCTCACGGCCCGTGCGGTTTGCGCGGCTGGAAGAAATCGACGGCGATATATGGATCGTACCCGCCGAGAACATGAAGGCGCGCCTCGGCGCTGCCGAGGACTTCCGCGTCCCCCTCAGCGATGAGGCACAGCGTGTTATCGAGCTTGCCCGTCCCTTCGAGCGCGATGGCAATCTTTTTCCTTCTGTACGCAAAGGGGTCATCAGTGACGCAACGATGGCGCGGCTGATGGAGCGCAGAGGGCTGGAAGCACGTCCACACGGCTTCCGGTCCAGCCTGCGGACTTGGCTTGCCGAAGAGACGGACGCCCCGCATGAGGTGGCCGAGATGGTCTTGGCGCACGTCTCCGACAGCAAGGTGGTCCGGACCTATCGCAAGACCGACTTTCTGGATCAGCGGCGGCCGCTGATGCAGAGGTGGGCTCAGCTGTGCATAGGGTAACGTTATGGGGACGGCGCAGGCAGCCGACATCTTGAACGTCACCTAGCTGAGGGCAATTCCTCTTCCTGATCCGCATCGAACGCGCTCTTCCCCTTCTCGGCCCAAACTTCTCGCGCATGCGCGCCTTGTTCGCTCTCAAGCTTTTCGGCCATCCAGAGCAGCGCACCGTAGATAAGCGCGCGGTCATCGCCGGTGATCTCCACGATCCCGGCCTTGACGACGAGGCCTCCAAGTTCGATCAGATGCCGTGTGCGTTTGCGGCGTGCGACTTGCCACTTGCGCATGTCACGCCGCGCCTTTGTCGCCTGATCCCGGTTGCCCGCCGCCAGATTGCGCCGGAGCGTTTTTCGCGTTGCGGTTAGTCGCTTTTGCAGGTCTCCGCGACCGGCGCTGAAAGAACGCTGCCCCGCGTTTTGACCAGGCCTCCTTCTTGCCGGTATCCGTGGTCTCGGCCAGCACGATCAGCGCACCGGCGAGTTCTTCGGCGCTGAACCCGTCTGCTCCGGTGGCAATAACGAGTTCGCCAAGCTGCTGCACCTTGCGGGTCTTCAGCTCTTTTGCTTTCTGCTCCAGTCCTTTCAACTCCGCGTCGTAATCCCGTGGTTTGCGCATTCCTGCCTCCATAACGTGTTGATGCAGAGAGAATAACGGGCCAGCTTGCAGAAGGCAGCAGAGTCGCCGGGACGGCTGGGGACGCACCGGTCCATCCCGAGATTTTATTGAGGGAGGGCGCGCTTATACGTCGTTCCGACGTGGGCGTTCCCGTGTAGATGATCGGGTCGTTATGGCGATCTATCATCTCCACGTGAAGGTCATCGGGCGCGCGACTGGCTCCAGCGCGGTGGCCTCTGCTGCCTACCGCGCGGCGTCGCGGTTGCGCGACGACCGGATCGACCGGAGCCATGACTTCACGGCCAAGCGCGGTGTCGTGCACTCCGAGGTGCCGCTGCCGGAGAATGCGCCGGAGGCATGGTCGGACCGCGAACAACTCTGGAACGCCGTCGAGATGGTCGAGGTCAGGAAGGATGCGCAGCTGGCCCGGGAGGTGGAGTTCGCCATTCCGCGCGAGATGAGTGAGGCGGAGGGCATCGCGCTCGCCCGCGACTTCGTGCGCTCGGAGTTCGTGGATCAGGGTATGGTTGCCGATCTCAACGTGCATTGGGACAGGGCCAAGGATGGCACGCCCAAACCCCATGCCCATGTCATGCTGACGATGCGGTCTGTGGACGAGACCGGCTTCGGCGCGAAGATGCGGGACTGGAACCACACGGGGATGCTGGAACGTTGGCGGGAACGCTGGGCGACGCTTGCCAACGAGCGCCTGGCCGAACTCGACATCGACGCACGCATCGATCACAGGAGTCTGGAAGACCAAGGCATCGCGCTGGAGCCGCAAAGCCAGATCGGCGCGCCCGCGCAGCGTATCGCGGGCGAAGGGAGCCCTGCCGACCGGGCCGAACTGCATCGTGAGATCGCACGCGACAACGGAGCGAGGATCATCGCGGAACCTTCGCTTGCACTGGACGCGATTACCCATCAGCAATCGACCTTCACGCAGCGCGACATGGCACGCTTCGCACATCGGCACAGCGATGGGATCGATCAGTTCAACGCGGTGAACAACGCAATCCGAAGCGCGCCCGATCAGGTTGGGCTTGGCCAAGATGGGTGCGGCGAGGACCGTTTCACCACCCGCGCGATGATCGAGGCCGAACAGCGTCTGCACCGTTCGGCAGAACTTATGGCGGACAGGGAGCGTCACGATGTGCGGGATGCGGATCGCAAAGCAGCCTTGGCCCGTGCCGAGCAGCGCGGCCTGATCCTCTCGGGGGAGCAAGCCGACGCGTTGAAGCAGATTACCCATGGGCGTGATCTCGGTATCGTCGTCGGCCATGCCGGGACGGGAAAGAGTGCGATGCTCGGCGTGGCGCGTGAGGCCTGGGAGAAGGCGGGGTATCGGGTGCGCGGCGCGGCGCTCTCCGGCATCGCGGCGGACGGTCTCGAAAGCGGATCGGGCATCGCGTCGCGGACCATCGCCAGCCTGGAACACGGTTGGGCGCAGAACCGCGACCGGCTCACCTCGAGCGATGTCCTTGTCATCGACGAGGCGGGCATAGTCGGCACGCGGCAACTCGATCGGGTCCTGTCCCATGCCGCCGGTGCTGGAGCCAAAGTTGTCCTAGTCGGCGATCCGCAGCAGCTGCAATCCATAGAGGCCGGGGCGGCCTTCCGGGCGCTCCACGAGCGGCACGGTGGCGCGGAAATCGGCGAGGTGCGTCGCCAGCGCGAAGATTGGCAGCGTGACGCGACCCGCGATCTGGCGACCGGTCGGACCGGGGCGGCAATCGACGCCTATGAGGCGCAAGGCATGGTGCATGCCGCCGAGACACGTGAGCAGGCGCGCGCCGACCTGATCGACCGCTGGGACCGCGACCGTCAGGCGGAGCCCGGCCGGAGCCGGATCATCCTCACCCACACCAACGTCGAGGTGTACGCCTTGAATGATTTGGCGCGGGAGCGGAAACGCGCGGCGGGCGATCTGGGCGAGGACGTCTCCTTGACGGTCGAGCGCGGTGACCGTTGCTTTGCCAGCGGCGATCGGGTGATGTTCCTACAGAACGACCGCGGCCTTGGCGTAAAGAACGGCACGCTCGGGACCATCCATGAGGCCAGCACACAGTCCCTGTCCGTTCATACCGATGATGGGCGCTCCATCGCCTTCGACCTCAAGGACTACGACCGCCTCGACCACGGCTATGCCGCGACCATCCACAAGGCCCAGGGCATGACGGTGGACCGAACCCATGTTCTCGCGACGCCGGGCCTCGACGCCCATGGCAGCTATGTCGCCCTGTCCCGCCACCGGGACGGACTGAACCTGCATTACAGTCGCGACGACTTCGTCTCGCAGGATCGGTTGATCCGCACCCTGTCCCGCGACCGGTCCAAGGACATGGCGCTCGACTACGCCGAGACCGATCCGGCGCAGGACTTTGCCGAGCGGCGCGGAATTGCATTCCGGGAGCGTGTCATCGAGGTCCTGCGCAAGATCGTGCCGGAGAGACTCCGCGATAGGATTGATGGGTCGCGCTCTGCCAGAGACGGCGCGCTTGGCTCGGATGTCGCGCAGAGGCCGGGAAGGGAAGAGGCAAGGAAGGATATCCGTCCCAGCGCGGATGCGCTGCAAAAGGCCCTGGCGTATGACCCGGAAGCGGCAATGCGAAAAGCCCGCACCGAAGCCCTCAAACGCCATGCCCGCGCGGTGGATGCGATCTTCACGGCTCAGGAGAGGGGGAACTCGGGCACGCCTGACCAGTTGCGCGACCTCGCCGAGTCTCGCGCGTCCTTCGAAGAGGTCCGGCCTGACGGCTGGCGCGATGCCGAAGCAGCCTATGCCAAGGACCCGTCCCTTGCCCGCGAGGCCGGATCGGGCCAAGCCAACCGCGCTATCCGGGCGCTTCAACTTGAGACGCAGTTGCGCACCTCTCCAGAGCGCCGGGCTGTGCAATTCGTGGATCGCTGGCAGCACCTTGATCGGACCAGCCTGTCGCACTACCGGTCGGGCACGATGTCCGACTACCGCGCGACACGAGCGGAGATGGGCGAGATGGCCAAGAGCCTGCAGCGCGATCCGCAGCTGGAATCCGTCCTTGCCAACCGCAAGGCCGAACTGGGTATTCGGATGGACTCGGGCCGCCGACTCGGTGCGGAGTTGGCTTATTGTCACGGCATCGACATCACCCGGGGGCGCGGACTCGGGCTCTGACACCCGTCCGATCTGCCGCCCATTCCACGCCCTGCTGCGACGATGGGCTGGACGGTCTTGCGCCAACAGTTCGTGGCGTTCTGTCTGGATCAAGAACATCCAGCAGGAGGCAATAAACCCATGTCCGACCCAGATCGTATCATCCGCCTGAACACCGTCCTCGACCGAACCGGCCTGTCCCGGTCCACCATCTATCGCAAGATCGCAGAAGGCACGTTCCCGGCCCAACTCAGGATCTGCATCCACGGTGCAGGATGGCGGGAATCCGACATCAACCGGTGGGTTGAAAACCCAGTAGGCTGGCAATTGGAGCGAGAGGAACGCTGACAGCCGCGAGGGCTTTACAGTGTTGCTGGGTCGCCTCGCGCATCTGCCAGCGATGTCTGGCGAAGGACAGGCTGCAAGACGAAGCGGTTGCTCTTCCTGGTGCCAGCAACTGGCTTGAACGGGCAAATGCCGACATTGCCGTCGACATCCGACGCTACGGTGCGGCCCGTATTTGCTGACTTCCGCTGCAATCGCAAATCCAGTTGGTTGCTGGACTCACACAATGCGGACAAAGCCGCCCTAAGTCCCACACTTGAAAACGGCTGCTTTCATGAGCTCAGTGGTTTTTTGCTACAATCTCTCCTTTCCGATTGATGTAGCAATACCGTTGGTAGCGGTAGTCGTCATGGCTGCCCGAGACGCTCGCGAGTCCGCCCGAGAAATCAGACGCGCCATAGAATTCACGCGGTATGACAACTGCCCCTGTTTTGTCGATAAATCCGGTTTTGTCGTGTTGTCGTATTGAAGCGAGTCCTTCGTAGAAAAAACCCATACGGATGTCAGGTGCAAATACCATCGGCTTCCCATTCTCGCCTAGCATGTATTTTCCGTAAGCATCGACATAGACAGCATCGCCATCGTGGCGTTCCCAACGCAACAGCGCTAGCCCATCCGAGATAGTTGGACATGTCGGACCCTTCATCCAATGATTTGGGGGCAGTTGTCCGACAATCTCTCCAGCAATGGTTTGGCTTGGACACATCTGAGTGACACGGTCGAAATATTGCACAAGGCCATTCTCCACGCGGGAAAAATCCGACCAATCTTTGACAGACTTATTGATTGGTACGACTTCATTTCCTTGGAAGTCGATAACGCCAAAGCGTCCATCCCGCATGACAGACAAATATGGTTCGCTTTTCGAGGTGCTCGTCCAGTTTAGTACAGCAGGAACAACAACATCCCCGTCACGGTTCATAATTCCTTTGGGTGCATTGAGCCCGGGTGCATCCTGAAAAATATAGTGACCATGCAGCGCGTTAATGATGTACCCTTCGAACCGGATATCGCCATTTAGGTCCATCGCGTAGTACTTGCTTCTGCCTCGGTAAATACGGTCACGCCCGTCTTGGACATAGGCCCAGGGCGATTTGTGATCGAGACGATGCTCTACCGGAAAGATACCGGCATCATCGGGCGGTACATACCATAAATTAAAAATGTCAGATGCCATCTCGAAAACTATCTGTCCGGTCTTATCAATTACAAAATGCTGATTGGCTTGCTTGACCCACGCGTATCCACTGGAGCTGAATTTCGACTGATGAGAAAAATCAAAATCCTGAGGTATGACCACGTTACCGGCATTGTCGATGAAGCCCATTTTCTGCGGCCATTCGCGCCCATATGGTGCCGGAAAAGGTTGTGGCAGGTGAGACATGATCAAAAAGATTCATAGTTTGAGCTCGAAGCGATTGAGCGATATCAAGCGACCTTGTTACAGTCGAAAAATACAGGTCTTCTAGCGTGCAACTTGCCTTCCATGTTCGAACACTTCAAAAGCCGACATTGGCTGCAACGCAGAAGAACTGCAAGATGGGCTCCAAACGGACTTTCGCCGCAGTTTGAGCCAACAGCCGGTAGGCGGGACAAATCGACAGATCGCCCATATCGTTCAATGGCTGACTTCGAAGTATCTTGTATGCATCGAACGACATCAAAAATGGGCAGAATCCCGTCGCTAACTCATCTAAGGGCGCTGACGGAAACCGCACCAAAGTGAGGATAAGCGATGGATCGGATGCCCCTTTTCCGGTTCAGGATTGCGCTGCAGATTTATGCGAAACTCCAACACTGGGGACGCGAAACAGAAGCAGCAGGTCACGTGGCCCGGCTCTGCATGCGAAACAAGTGAAGAGGCGCAAAAAGACGCCGTGGCCAGGAGACGTCCGTACATGAGTCTGACCAGGTTAATCGAAGAGAAGACCAGGCCCAGACATAAATATTCCGAGGCCGTGATGTCTTTTTGCGTCGCGGTAGATATCTGGCCAATGCCATCGGTGGGTATCTAATAAAATAATCTAAAACTGCAGACTGCGGGCTTGGATTGGCGGATCATTGAAATTTTGCCGATCACCATCCCATCGGCATCAAGGTGCCAATCTTTGCCATTTCAAAGTGATGCACAATGTTCTGTCGATAATACATATCAAAATTGCCCGTCTGCATAAGGGCCTGATATGTGTCGGCTGAAACGCCATCGACACGGTAAAGGCATCCGTTTCTAAATTCCACCTGAAGCGCGCACTGCTGTGGGTCGTATCCAATAGATGAAACCATGGACGAGCGGACAAGCGCGCGCTCGATTTCTGGCTCAGTCGATGGTTCGTGCCATAGTTCAGAATAAACCTTAACGGATCGCTTCAGAGCCTGAATAAGAAATGATTGCGGCATCGGCTGTACCTCTTGGACACGGTTCAAGTCTAAATTCAAACCATGCAAATCCGTCTGCAAATTTGCCGGATATGCGCTTTGCCGTCACCGGTATGCTTAATAAATGACGTAGAACCTGTCTGGTGCCGAGAATTCCGGCATTCATCAAAATGGAAAACGCCACCTTTAGATGTCTAAGGGCGACGTGCTTCGAATCCGCTAAACTGTAAACGTGAGGTTTGGGACCGGTCTTGGCTGACATGTCTTGGAAAAAGGTGGATTGATGCAAATAAAACCTAGGGGCATAGCTAAAGCTTTGCGCAGTGACCTACGCCAGAGTTTGATCGCGGTTTCAGCAAGTGTTTTGATGCTTTCATCACAATCCGCCACGGCTGATATGACGGATCAAGAATTTGAAGAACGGGTGCGAACCTATCTTCTTGCGCATCCCGAGATCATTCTCGAAGCGATGGAAACGCTGACAGAGCGCCAGAGGCGCACGGCACAAACAGCGCAAATCGCAGAATATGCAGAAATGTTTGAAGAAACCCCGGTTCTGGGTATCGGACCCGAACAAGCCAAGCACACCGTCATTGAATTTTTCGATTATCGATGCGCACCGTGCAAAGCACTGCATCCCAAATTAAAGGCCGCGTTGCAAGATCATCCAAACATCCGCGTGGAAATGCGGCATTTGCCCATCCTGTCACCCGGATCAGAACGCGGGGCACGGTTTGCGCTGGCCGTCAAGAACATTGGCACCCCCGAGCAATATAACGCGGTGCATGAAGCCTTGTGGGCACTCAAAGGCCCCCTGCAAGCGCCCGCGTTTGAAAAGATCGCGCGCGCGCAGGGGTTGGATTGGGCCATGGTGCAGGCTGAAATGAAGGGCAACGCTGTATCTGACCGGATCACCACCAACCGGGACATTGCGATTGATTTGCAGATCCTAGGCACACCAGCATTTGTGACACCCACATCCGTCAGCTTTGGGTCAACGGATGCGGTGGGACTGGTGGCCGATTGGCTCAGTCAATGAATGCCTTCTCGACCACAAAATGTTTGGGGTCCGAATTGGCCCCTTCGATCAATCCGTGGTCTTGGCAGATCGACATGATGTCCTTGTTCAGGGCCAGATTGCCGCACACCATGACGCGGTCGGCGTCGTTCTTCCATGCAGGCAAACCAAGGGCCGAGAAAATGCACCCGTCGCGCAAGTGATCGCTGATCCGGCCTTCGATATCTGATGGCTCTCGGGTGGTTGTGGGATAGTATTTCAGCTTGTCCGCCACCAGTTCGCCAATCAACGGATCATCCGGCAAGGCCTCAACCAGCTTGCGCCCATAAGACAGCTCAGCATTTGTGCGACAAGTGTGCGCCAGGATCACTTCCTCGTATTGCTCATACGTTTCAGGATCGCGCAGAAGTGAGGCAAAGGGGGCGACACCGGTGCCGGTGCACACCATCCACAGCCGTTTTCCCGGCAAAAGCGCGTCCAGCACCAATGTGCCAACGGGCTTGGGGCGCAGGATAATCTCATCCCCCGGCTCAATCTTTTGCAGGCGCGAAGTCAGAGGGCCGTCGGGCACCTTGATCGAGTAGAATTCCAGCTCTTCATCCCAACTTGGCGATGCGATGGAATAGGCGCGCAGCAGCGGCTTTCCGTCATCTTTGAGCAAGCCGATCATCACAAATTCGCCGGAACGAAAGCGCAGCGACTGGGGGCGTGTTACCCTAAAAGAAAATAGCGTGTCAGTCCAATGATGCACAGAAGTGACGGTCTGTGCATCTGGCATGATCTTGGCAGGTGTCGCGGTTTGAACATTCATGTCAGTGTCCTTTAAGCCGCCTCAGCGGCGGGTTTCTCGGAAAAATGGCTTTCAAGCTTGCCCGTCTGCCCGTCGAGTTCTTCGGCGGTAGGCAGCGGGTCTTTGGCTTCGGTGATTACGGGCCAGATTTTTGCGTATTTTTCGTTGAAGGTGACCCATTCTTCCATGCCGTCTTCGGTGTCGGCACGAATCGCATCTGCCGGGCATTCGGGCTCACAGACGCCGCAGTCGATACATTCGACTGGATCAATGACGAGCATGTTCTCCCCTTCATAGAAGCAGTCTACGGGGCAAACGGACACGCAATCGGTGTATTTGCAGGCGATACAATTGTCAGTGACTACGAATGTCATGGCGCGCTCTCTTTGATGATTTTGCCCAGCTTGCCGCGGCGCAGAAATCCCGTCCGTAAACAAATTGCTATTGAGCGATTCTGCGATGCGGCAATCTGGGATCAACAAAAGGGGAAGAAGATGATTGACCGCTTGGACGCCACGCCAGACTGCAGCCACTTGATCGTTGAATGGAAAGGTGGTGCGACAACAAAACTGCCCGCCGCCATCCTGCGTCGTGAGGCGCGGGATGCCTATTCTACAAGGGCAAGAATCGACAATGGCGAGATTGCAGTGGCTGATGGGCTGACCATTACCAACCTCGTGCAGGTGGGTGCCGCAGGCGTAAACGTCCATTTTTCAGACGGTCATGACCGCGCCGTCTACCCTTTTGTCTATCTTCGCGAGCTTTCTGACCAATACGGAAACTAATTGACATATGCCGCGCTGCAGCAGCGCACAGGCTGAGAACAACCTTAAAGGACTGGAGCTTTTCATGGATGAAATACTGGATGGAACGACGCAGATTGATTGCGACATCCTGATCATTGGCGGCGGCACCGCTGGCCCGATGGCCGCGATCAAAGCTAAGCGCAAAAACCCAAACGCAAATGTCGTATTGCTCGACAAAGCCAATGTGAAACGCTCCGGAGCTATTTCCATGGGCATGGACGGGCTGAACAACTCGGTCATTCCCGGATATGCCACGCCAGAGCAATACACCAAAGAGATCACCATCGCGAACGACGGCATCGTCGATCAAAAGGCGGTCTATCGCTATGCTGAGGAATGCTACAGCATCATCGAAGAGCTGGACCAGTTTGGCATCCGGTTCCAAAAGGACCAGAACGGCGAGTATGACGTCAAGAAGGTGCACCATATCGGCACCTACGTTCTGCCTATGCCCAATGGCGATACCGTCAAAAAGGCGCTCTATCGTCAACTGCGCAAAGCGCGGATCAACATTGTAAACCGTTACATGGCGACGCGCTTGCTCACGGGCAACGGCCGCATTGCGGGTGCTGTGTGTGTAAACACCCGCACGGCAGAGTTTTTGGTAGTGCGTGCCAAGGCTGTGATCATGTCGTTGGGTGCTGCAGGGCGTTTGGGGCTTCCGTCCTCTGGCTATCTTTATGGCACCTACGAGAATGCGTCGAATTCAGGCGAAGGCTATTCCATGGCCTATCACGCAGGCGCGGGCCTTGCGAACCTTGAGTGCTTTCAAATCAACCCATTGATCAAGGATTATAACGGTCCGGCTTGCGCTTATGTCGCGGGTCCGATGGGGGGCTATACGTCGAACGCGCAGGGTGAGCGGTTTATTGAATGCGACTATTGGTCCGGCCAGATGATGCAGGAATTCTACGATGAATTGCAGGGTGGGAAGGGGCCGGTTTATCTGAAACTGAACCACCTGGCCGAAGAAACTGTGGCCGAGATCGAGCGTGTTCTGCACATCGTGGAGCGCCCCACGCGGGGGCATTTTCACAAAGGGCGCGGGACGGATTACCGCACAGATATGATTGAGATGCACATCTCCGAGATCGGGTTCTGTTCCGGTCACTCCGCCAGCGGTGTGTTTGTGGATGAGCGCGCGCGCACCACCATTGATGGCCTTTATGCTGCCGGTGATATGGCGAATGTGCCGCACAACTATATGCTGGGTGCGTTTACAAACGGGGCCTTTGCGGGGCTGGATGCGGTGGATTTTGTCAAAGACGTCGACTTCGCCGACTTCGACATGGGCGAAGTTGATGCCGAGCGCACGCGCGTTCTGGCACCGACCAAACGTGACGATGGCGTTCCACCAAATCAGATCGAATACAAGACCCGCCGCTTGGTGAACGATTATCTTCAGCCGCCAAAGGTCACGGCCAAAATGGAGCTGGCGCAGCGTCGTTTTGAAGAGGTGCGTCACGACATGGAAAATGAAATGTATGTGCGTGACAGCCACGAATTGATGCGTTCGCTTGAGGCCTCCGCGATCATGGATTGCGCTGATATGGCGGCGGCGGCGTCGCTTTACCGCACGGAAAGCCGCTGGGGTCTTTATCACAACCGTGTCGAATACGAGCGGGATGATGAGAAATGGTTCTGCCACACGATCCTGACCAAAGGCGACGATGGCAAGCCAGCGCACAGCAAGAAAGCGGTCGATGAGTATATCGTCGAAATCGATGATGAAGAAAAAGATGCCTACAACAATCAACGTGTGACCAAAACGGTTGCGGCGGAATAAGGAACAAGATCATGCCCCTCGCTCAAACCTCTACCATTGTCCCTGTTGTTGTCGATGATGCGCTTTGCATCGCGGACAAAGGTTGCACCGTTTGTGTTGATGTCTGCCCTTTGGATGTCTTGCGCATTGTCGAAGGCCCGGATGGCAGCCCCGTTACGGCGCACATGAAGTATGATGAATGCTGGTACTGCATGCCCTGTGAAGCGGATTGCCCAACAGGTGCCGTTACCGTGAATCTACCCTTTTTGTTGAAGTGAGACGGATATGAACGCGCTCTTTGAAGACTTCGATGAAATTGGTGAACTGGCCGAAGCGCTGGATGATCCGTCTCCGGGCGCGCGCATCATGGCCGTGATCGAACTAGCCGACAGCGCCGATCCTGCCGCGATCCCGCATCTGGCACGCGCCATCGCGGATGAAGCGCCGGGAGTTCGGAAGCAAGCGGCACTGGCACTGACGGATTTTGACGGGCCAGAAACGGCGGCGGCATTGGTATCCGCGCTGACGGACAGCGATCCTTCGGTTGTCGAAGCGGCGGCGATCAGCCTGACAGAGCTTAAGGACCCCGCGTCTGGGGATGCGATCCTGCCTCATCTTGGGGATAACGACACGGTCAAGTTACGGGCCTGCCTTGCCGGGATCAAAGAACTGCGGCGGCCTGAGGCCATGGGCCCTGCGATCACAGCTTTGCAGCACGCCGATGCGGGGGTCCGTATTGAAGCCGTTGGCGTGATTGGTTGGCTTCAGGATGAGGGATCACTGCCCGCTTTGCGAGATGCCGCAAAGGACAGTGACACGCAGGTACGCCGCACCGCGCTTGCCGCACTGGGTTTTTCCAATTCAGAACACGCCGAGGCGACGTTGATCAAAGGTCTGGAAGACCCTGAATGGATCGTCCGTGAATCCGCCGCTGAAACGCTGGCCAAGACGGGGCATGAAACCTGTGTTTCGATGCTGCGTGCTGCACTTGATGATGAATACTGGCAGGTGCGTGTCAAGGCCGTGCGCTCCCTTGGGAAGTTGAAGGCAACGCAGGCTGCGATAGAAATTGCGCCTATGATGGATGTTCCTGTGCCGAATTTGCGCAAGGAATGTGCCGCGGTTTTGGGCGAAATGGCCGTGCCAGAGACACTGCCGTTTCTCGAAAAATACAAAGACGATCCCGACCCGGATGTCCGCAAGAACGTGCGATGGGCATTGGGAAAAATGGGCGTGAAATAGCCCTTTTTCGGTCGATAAAATTGGACCCTTTTTTGCACCCTTTGGCAATCGCCATGGGGTGTTATTTGCGCTCAGAAAAACACTTTAAGTTATTGAATTTAAATTAAAAATTTTCCGACTGATTCTTAATCAACTACTAATTTTTTGATTTTTTCACGTCTAATTTTCACCCGAAAAGCCGGGTTTTTCGCTTATCTTTTGTGCTTTGTGAATATTAGGCAAATTCACCTTCGAAAATGCTGCGCGTTTCAACTGATGGCCTCGATACTGAAGGAGACAAAACAAAAAATACCTAACAATGGAGAACAAGATGGAACTGAGAACAAGTTTGAAATCTGCACTGCTGGCCGCAACCCTGATGCCACTTGGATACGCAGCACAAGCCGAGGAGATTTCGATCGCAGTCGGTCACCAGTCGATGTGCACTGATACCTATACAGCTGGGATCGTGATCAAGGAGCTAGGCCTTTTGGAAAAGCACCTGCCGACAGATGGCAAATATGCAGACGCGGAATATGACATCACCTGGGCTGACTACAGCTCAGGTGGTCCGATCACAAACCAGATGCTCGCGAACAAGCTGAACTTTGGCGTGATGGGAGATTACCCGCTGATCGTGAATGGGGCAAAATTCCAAGAGACCGACAGCCTGCGCACCGTCTATGTCGCGGGCACGGGCTATAACCTTAAAGGATCGGGCAACGCGATTGTCGTTCCAGTTGAAAGCGATATCTATTCAATCGATCAGCTGAAAGGCAAAGAAGTCTCAACCCCCGTTGGTTCTGCCGCATGGGGTATGTTGCTTAAGGCGATGCAGGACAATGGCATTCCGACATCCGAGTACGTTTTGAAAAATCAGAGTCCAGCGGTTGGCGCTGCTAACATTGCGGCGGGTAAGATCGACGCGCATTCCGATTTCTGCCCCTGGTCTGAAATAATGGAATATCGCGGCACAGGTCGCAAAATCTTTGACGGCTCGGAAACGGGAGTTCCTTATCTGCACGGCGTTGTTGTACGTCAGGACTTTGCGGAAGAATACCCGGAGGTTGTTCAAGCCTTCATCAAGGCAGTCTACGAGGCTGGCGAGTGGATCCGCGAAGATCCAATGCGCGCCGTGACTGAAATGGAAAGCTGGACAGGTGTGGAGAAAGAGGTTCTGTATCTCTACTTCTCTGAAGGGGGGCACCTCACGCTGGAACCTTCCATCAAAACAGAATGGGTCGATGCACTGAAGTTCAATCATAGTGTTCTGGTAAAGGAAAAGGCGATCCCACCACTCGATTTCGATGCTTGGATTACCGAAGACTATCTCAAGGCAGCATATGCCGACATGGGCGTCGACTATGAGGCGGACAAAGCCACGATGGTTGACCCTGAGGTCGCGAACAAAGGGCTGCCCATGGAAATCTGGCACTCTCGTGATGGCGTCAGCACCTATGCATCTGCGGCCGAATTCCTAAAGGGCATGGCGGATATCCGCGCCACCGCGGCATTGGTGAACGCCACTTATGTTTATGACGCTGAAACAGGTCTGAAGCTCTTTGGTAAGACCGCGTTCTGGGTCAAAGCGGGCAACAACTATGCGACGTTCCTGCGCAAGGGCGAGGCAGAGGCCTATGCCAGCGCAAATTCAGGCGCGGTCATAACCTTCGACGAAGCGATCGCGGAATTCGCATCCGAAACCTGAACCACCACCGGCATAGATCTCGGGCGGGAAACCGTCCGAGATCCTATTAGGCCTGCAGGCACCAACCTAGATGGAAGGCAATTTCATGCAGCCACTTGCGAAAACCGAGGAGGCAGTGACGAAAGCCGCAGAGGAAATCGCGGTCAAAGCGGTCCCTGCTGCGGCAACGTCTAAACTCTCCCGCATCCCTCCAGACCTTTTGCAGAACGCCGGGATCGCTCTGGTCTCGCTCAGCATTGGTGTCGTTTTGTGGCACATCGCCACGGCAATAAACCTGGATTTCTATATCAACTTCTCGAATGTGCCGGCACCGCTCAAGGTGTTCACAGCCTTTATTGCCCATATTCAGACCGAGATTTTCTGGACACATATCGGCGTGTCCATGCGCCGTATCCTGATCAGCTATTCCTTCGCGGTCGTGCTTGGTATCGGGATCGGCCTGATCATGGGGCGCTCACGCATCGCGCGCGCATTTGTGATGCCCTATATCGAAGTCATCCGACCCATTCCTGCGGTTGCTTGGATCCCGCTGGCCATTCTGATGTGGCCGACCGAAGAAAGCTCGATCATATATATCACCTTTCTTGGGGCGCTGTTCCCGATTGTTCTGAACACCTTGCACGGTGTCGAACAAACACCCGAAGTTCTGGTGCGTGCGGTGCAATCGCTCGGGGCGTCGCGGTTGGATGTGTTCCGCCATGTTGTGATCCCTGCCGCCCTGCCGTCCATTGCCGCTGGATTGGCGATTGGCATGGGCGTCAGCTGGTTTTCTCTGCTCGCTGGAGAGATCATCTCGGGTCAGTATGGGATCGGGTATTTCACTTGGAATGCTTACAGCCTGATCAACTACCAGGACATCGTGGTGGGAATGTTGGTGATCGGTGGCCTCGGCACAGCCTCAACCGCGGCGGTGAAATACGCCACATCGCCAATGCTCAAATGGCAAAAGAGGGCGCGCTGATGGATATTCTGACAACAATTGGTCACCCCATGCGGCAGGACTGGCGGCGCATGGTGGTCATGGGGCTGATGTTTGCTCTTTTGATGCAGGTCTTGATGATGATTGCCCTGATGGTGCGATTTCAAGCCTTGCCAAACTACGTGGTTGGATATGACTGGATTGGCAACGTCATCCACATCATCAAGTCAACCCCGTCTTGGTCCGACATCTTGCCCATCGTCAATCAGGAATGGCTGATTGAGATTGGCAAGATGAACTATGACTACGGCACCGGCATTTCGGAATGGAGCCTGAACGTGGTGCCCATCCGTATGATGGTCTTGTTTTTGCTGGGGGCTCTCGTTGCACTCTGTCTCAGCTTGCTGCGCCGTCACCAATGCGACGTCACAACCGGAACAACGCTGCGTGCGACGACCGGGATCGGCACGATCCTGATCGCCATGACCAACGCAACAATGAGCTGGGTGGTCTGTTGCGCGGCTCCGTCCTGGGTCGTGGGACTGGCGATGCTGGGCTTAGGGGTGTCGACCTCACTGGCTCTTGAATCCATGGGGCCGGCGCTCAATCTCGCGGGCTTTGGATTGCTGCTTTGCACCATCGTCTATCTGGCGTGGCGCAAAACGCGCCTGCCTCAGCTTATCAACAGGGGCCTGAAAAATGCTTGATGTTCTGAAGTTCAAGAAGCCAGAGGGCGCTCCAGTGGCCCACGCCGACAAGGGTGAGATCAAGATCAACGAGGTCTCGATCACTTTCGGGCGCGGTGCCACGACGCACAGGGCGGTCGAGACGACATCGATTGACATCGCTGCCGGAGAGTTCGTCTGTATCCTCGGGCCGTCTGGCTGTGGTAAATCCACGCTGCTCAACGCGGTTGCGGGATATGTTGAACCAACCACCGGCACTGTCACCGTGGACGATGTTGAAGTGAAAGGCCCCGGACCTGATCGCGGAATGGTGTTTCAGCAATACTCGTTGCTACCGTGGAAAACGGTCTACGAAAACGTGGCCTTTGGCCCCAAAATGGCCGGTGCCTCTCGGACTGAGGCAGGCTCGGTTGCGAATACCTTCCTAGGCCTTGTCGGCCTGAAGAAATTTGGTGATCGCTATCCTTCGGAGCTGTCTGGCGGCATGCAGCAACGTGTTGGGATTGCCCGCGCGCTGGCCAATTATCCCAGTGTGCTGTTGATGGACGAACCCTTTGGCGCGCTGGACGCGCAGACCCGTTTGATGATGCAGGAAAGCCTGCTGGATATCTGGCGGAAATTTGGCACCACGGTTGTCTTTGTGACCCATGATGTGGATGAGGCGGTATTCCTTGCTGACCGCGTTCTTATCATGAGCGCGGCCCCCGGCCGGATCATCGAAGACGTCCGGATCACGCTGGACCGACCCCGTTCGACCGATATGGCCACGACGCCCGAATACATGGAAGCGCGGCAGTTCTGTCTGGACACGATCAAATCCGAGAGCCGCAAAGCCTTTGCGGAGCAAAACCAATGATTCAATTTGGCCCGCTGATGTTTGCCTTGGCCCTTGCGACCAGCGCACAGGCGCAGGTGCAGGGTGTCATGCTGGACGATCCCGTTCCCCTGCCCACATTCACATTCCACGATGAAAACGGACAAACCTACGCGAGTAGTGACCTAACGGATCAATGGACGCTGGTGATGATCGGTTTTCTTACCTGTCCGGATGTCTGCCCTTTTACGTTGGGCAACCTGGAAGCCGCCGTGGCTGAGACCGGCATGCGTGTGCGGCCGGACAACGTGCCCAAGGTGTGGTTCCTGTCCGTCGATCCTGATCGCGATGCGGAATACATCAGCGAATACGGACCATTCTTTCATCCCGACTTTCGCAGTATGACCGGCACACGCGAGAATATTGATGCCTTTGTTGAGATTTCTGATGGCTACTACCGGTTGATGCCGCCGGATGCGGACGGCGCTTATGACGTGCAGCATACATCGGCTGTGTCTGTCATCGCGCCGGATGGCACGCTCAGGGCCAAATTGCAGCCGCCGTTTGACCCCGGCCTTACGGCAGAATTTCTGGCACGTCTGCAAATCACCTACCGCAAGGGGCTGTTCCAGTGATCCGATTCTGTGCAACTGCGGCCCTATTGATGACTGCGACCACCGCTGTGGCGGAAGGCGTCAAAGCCATTGATGCTTATGTGCCCCAATCGCCGCCCGGTGCTATGGCGCACGCGGCCTACATGAGGTTAGAGAACACCACAAACAGACTGCGCAGTGTGATCGGGGTGGAGGCCTCAGGCTACGGGATGGCCCATCTGCACAGCAGTGAGACAAAAAACGGGGTCGCCATGATGAGCATGGTGCATCAATTGGACATCGCGCCCGGGCAAAGCGTGTCGCTTGAACCCGGCGGTCTCCACATCATGTTGATGGGGCCCGCGGTGCCGGCAAAGGTCGGCGACACCGTCGATCTGCAATTTCTGTTCGCTGATGGTGAAACACTGACTGTCGCTACCCAAGTCAAAACCCGGCAAAGCGGATCGTGAAGTCCTTGGTCGTACCCTGTGCGCTGCTCTGGGCCTTGCCCGCTGCTGCCGATTTCGATGCTGCCAGCTATCCCCCTTATGAGACTTGCGCGCTTTGTCACGGATTGTTTGGGCAGTCCCGGACGGATAAATTTCCACATCTGGCCGGACAAAAGCCTGCGTATATTCGCGCGCAATTGGACGCGTTTTTGTCAGGTGAACGCACAAACGACGGCGGCCAGATGAGCAGCATCGTGACAGAGCTTAAAC
Source organism: uncultured Tateyamaria sp. (assembly GCF_947503045.1). GTDB lineage: Bacteria > Pseudomonadota > Alphaproteobacteria > Rhodobacterales > Rhodobacteraceae > Tateyamaria. Next base: position 27,753 of record NZ_CANNCF010000004.1, on the reverse strand, counting down.
CTGAGGATTTCGCCGTTGTGGTTGACTGGTTCTCGGAACAGGACCCGCCAAGTCCTTCAACGCAACCTACAGATGATGCGGGAATGTCGTTGGCGCAAGAAGCAGGGTGTCTTGAATGTCACGCGAGTGCAGAGAACGCCCCATATGTGACAGCGCAGCATGCGGGCTACCTCGCAAAGCAAATGCGCGACTTCCGCGATGGTGTGAGGACAAACAGCGCGGCGGCTGAGATGCACCGGGAATTCTTTCAATCGATGGAGGATGGTATTGATCAAATTGCCGCGTATTTGGCGTCGCTGGAAAGAACTCCATGACAGCAATGAAACCAATTCCAGACACCGATCCAAGTGCGATTTTTCTGTCCGAGTACCTGCTTGAGATTAACAAGGGTGCTGGTTTTTTGTCCTCACTCTCATCTGATGACCAGAAACAGGTGCGCAGAAACGGGACAAGATGCAAAGTGGCCAAAGGCGAAGGGGTGTTTTTTCAGGGCGATCCGCATACAGGTGTGTGGGTTGTCGAAAAAGGGCGCATCAGGACATATTATGCCGGGCCATCAGGGCGTGAGATCACGCTGGCCTATTGGAGTGTGGGACACTTTATCGGCGGGCCCGAGGTGTTCGGGATGGGACGTCACGTCTGGTCCGCTGACGCGCTTGAGGATTGTGAATTGCTGTTTGTGTCTGGTGCAAGTCTCCTTCGACTGGTGCGCGAAATCCCTGATGTTGCGGTCGCTGTGATCAATGGCTTGGTCAACAAAGGCAAGTGTTACTCTGCGCTGATCCAGATGTTGGGCACACGCACGGTTTCGGAACGGCTCCAGCAATTGCTGGTGATTTTGGCTGAAACATTTGGCCGTCATGAGGAAGGCCAAATCGTCGTCGACCGCGACATCACATATGATCAGATCGCGACTATTGTAGGGGCCACCCGCCAATGGGTGACGCAATCGCTGGACCGGCTTCAAAATGAAGGTGTCCTAAGGGTGAGCAGGAAAGAAATCACCATACTGAGGTTGGAAGAACTCTATTCTTGATTGAATGCGAATGCGCAATTTAGTCCAAATGACAGGTTGATGACAACCTATGGCCGACTCTGCGATACACGGGAATGTCAAAATCAGTACAAGGGCATTTTTATGATCATTCCAATGTTGAAGTCCCGCGACTATGTCGAAATTGATGATTGCAATAACTGCATAGTACGCAGTCAGCTCCCTGGCGCATTGTGCAGAATTGAGCAATATGGGCTCACACCCGACCTCGGAGGCAGCGCAGCAATCATGTGATATGGTACCTCGTCAACGTCGGGTTGTCGTTGTGGAGGGCATGGCGGATCGGAGGATCAGTCATGGAAACACCAAACCTACCGGCCATTCGCGCACTTCGCCCAGCGTGGAACAAGGGCCGCATCGTTGGCCAGAAACGCCCGTTGAAGCCTAAACACGTTTGGGCGATCCGAGTTCGACTGGAACTGGCCGAGAACCATCGCGACCTCGCGTTGTTTAACATGGCAATCGACAGCAAGCTGCGCGGCTGTGACCTAGTGAAGATGAAAGTCGTCGACGTCATTGCGTCTGGCCAGATCAAGGAACGGGCATCGGTGCTACAAAGCAAGACACAGAAACCTGTGCGGTTCGAGATATCCGAAGGCACACGTGCCTCGGTCGAAAAGTGGATGGAAGATGAGCTCATGGTCGGCTCAGAATACCTTTGGCCAGGCCGATTTCACGAGCGCCTGCACATCTCGACACGCCGGTATGCACGGATCGTCAGAGATTGGGTCACGTCGATCGGTCTTGAAGCGAGCGCATATGGCACGCATTCGATGCGGCGGACAAAGGTGACCCTGATCTACAAGAAGACAGGCAACTTGCGTGCTGTTCAGCTTCTCCTCGGACACACGAAGATGGACAGCACGGTGCGATACCTTGGCGTTGAACTTGAAGATGCACTGGCGATCGCTGAGGCCATCGAAATCTGACGCAATCGGGCCGTCTTCACGGGCGGCCCATTCCCGCCGTTCACCAACCGATCCAGATGCTGCGGATGCATTCGCAAAGCCGACATTGGTCTTCCTGGAGGCGAGTTTAACTGAATTGCGGTCGGCATGCCGCTTCTGCCAGCTCGATCGGGGGCAGATATTAGATAGCGGGCTGACAGTTTGAAGCCCTGACCGCTCTTCAAAATTTGGGAATTCGGAAGATACTTCGAAAATGGTACCTAGAGTCAGGACTTCGGTAACGGGGTCATCTGAGTCAAGCGATTTTGCGCAATCAAATTGATCCGCCAAGGCGGTTCGTTCGGATCGGTTATGCCTGTACCTACTTTCTGGCTGTCTTCAGCTGAGGTTCTTCGGGTACATGCTTCGGTTCGTGGTCAGCGCGGCGGCTGCCAACATGATGCTGGTTCGATGTAATTCCGATGTGCCCATCTCATAGGCGTGCTTGGCTTTCATCAGCGACAATCCTGACCACGGCATCATCGGAACCACGTCCCTGCGGGACCTCGACAGCCTGCGATCAGGCAGGCAACGGGCAGTGGGTCATGCGGTCAGGCAAAGTTCGGCGCGGCATCCGGTTGGAAGGTTGTGCCATCGACCCAAATCCGATGGAGGATGACGGCGATGCGGCGTGCGAGGGCGACCATGGCGATTTTGCGCCCACGCCGCTGCGCGAGCAGGGCTCCCCATGTTCTCAGCCATGTCGATCGGCCACGATTCATCATGACGGTAGCTGCCTGGCACAATGCTCGCCTCAGATTGACGTCACCAGCTTTGGTGATGCCGCCTGATACGTCCCGTTCACCGGATTGGTTACGTGATGGTGTCAAACCAACCCAAGGGCCAATCCTCTTTGAAGACCGAAAGCGGACCGGATCATCGACTGCAGAACGGAAGGTTAGCGCCACGACGGCACCGATCCCTGGCATCGTCATTAGGCGGCGGCATACGGGGTCGTCCGCAGCCAACTGGCGTACTTGCTTTTCGAGACCGGCCAGCTCCTGTCGCAGAGATGCTCTGGCCCGCAACATAGGTGCTGTCGCGGTTTCCAACATTGAATTGCCATCCGCCAATTCCCGAATACGCGCCTCAAATCTACCGCGAGAGATCGCACCGACCTTCAGACCAAAGTTCCGGAGCAATCCTCTCAGCGACATTTCCAAGGCGATCATGTTCTGCTGAATGGCCTTTCGGGCGCCGAGAACAGATCGGACTTCCTGAGCAGATACAGACTTACAGTGAACTGGACGGAACCAGCCGAGGTGAAGAAGGCGCGCAATCCCTTCGGCGTCGCGGCGGTCCGTCTTGATCGGCATCGCTTTTAGAGCACCTTTCACCTGACGCGTTTCCATGAGCACCGCAGCAAGGCCCGCTTCGGTCAGTCCGGGGTGCAGCCATTGCGACAATGGCCCAGCCTCCAGGCCAATAGCCGCGATGCTGCCGTCCAGATCGTCCAGCCAGCGCGCCAGAACCTCGGGTTCGCTCTCAGTCTCTGCCTCGGTGATGATCTTGCCGTGCTCGCTGATCACGCAGACCGAGGTCTTCGAAAGCGATACATCCAATCCAACAAAAAACTTCATCCCGTCATCCTCCATGTGGGTTCAATACGGGAATGGCGACAACGCGGTGCTGATCTGACAAGTGGCAACGGCGGCGCGTGACGCAGGCCCCGTTACGGCATCTCATAGCCAATAGATGACGATCGCTGCCAGCGCGCAGGCCGAGAGGAATAGGATCAGGCATCGGTCGTATCGGGTCGCGATCCTGCGCCAGTCTTTGAGCCGGGCGAACATGTTCTCGATCCTGTGGCGCTGGCGGTAGAGGTCAGCGTCGTGCGGGATCAGGACCTTCCGACTGATGCGGGATGGAATGCAGGGCGAAATACCCATCTCGATCAGCGCGTTGCGGAAACAATCGGCATCGTAGCCCCGGTCTGCCAGCAGCGATCCGGCCCGAGGAATGGAAGACAAGAGCGCCCGTGCGCCAATGTAATCCGAGGTCTGGCCCGCCGACAGGAACATCCGGATCGGGCGGCCCTTCGCATCGGCCAGGACGTGCAGCTTCGAGTTCAGCCCGCCCTTCGTCCGGCCGATCAGCCGTCCGCGCCCCCCTTTTGAACCGCAAGGCTCGACGCGGTCCGGTGGGCCTTCGTATGGGTCGCGTCGATCATCACGATCTCGGTCTCCTGCGCCTGCGCGGCCAGCTCGGTCGTGATGGTGGCGAACACGCCCATCCGACTCCACCGCTTCCAGCGGTTGTAAAGCGTCTTCGGCGGCCCATAGGCTGCGGGCGCGTGCTTCCACATCAACCCATTGCGTTGAATGAAGATTATTCCGCTCAACACCCGCCGGTCATCGACCCGAGGCTTGCCGCGAGACTTCGGAAAGAACGGCCGCAGCCGCTCCATCTGCCCATCGGTCAGCCAGTAAAGCTCGCTCATGATCCCTCCCAATGATGGGAGTTTGAATCATGCCGAGGGCCCTCGCTCAAGCAAATTTATAGGTCCTGACTCTAACCCATCCCACCGCCCACAGGCTGCCCATATTCGGCAATAAACTCGTTCATCACCTCTTCAAAGGCATCCTGATCAACCACCCTGTCGAAGTTCTCCAGCAGGATCGTCAGCAGGTAGTTGTTCCCAAAATGCCAATCCTCGTTGAGCGCCCGGAGACCGGCGTAAGCTTCTTCGGTCATTGCCGCATTGAACCGCTTGGGCAGCGGCAGTCGATTAGCTTTCGTCATCGTCTTCTCCACATCCTGAATCCGGCTCTGTGGAACCGGCGCCCGTTTCCTCGGCCTCTTTCGTCCCGCGCCAGAACACAGTGTGAAGCCCGGCCATGCTCCCCGGTTCCGCATTGCGGACCACGGCCATCCTGTCGGCCATGTCCGCTACATCCGGGAAGGGACCGCCCCGTTTTTCGGGAGGTGCCAACATTTTCAGACCGGCGCATTGGTGACAAATTCCCCGCTTGCTGACCAAGGCACAAAGCCCGTCAAACTTGTCCTGCATCGCCGTTCTGGCGGCGGCCAGCCGGTGCCGCAGAACACTGTCGGAGATGCCAAGCACCGTAGATGCCTCGCGCGCAGAGAGGTCCATCACGTCGCGCATGACCAAAGCGGCTTGCTCATCAACCGGCAAGGATCGCCCGACACAGGCAAAGCAATAAGCGATATGCTCGCGCACCTCATAGGCATACTCGGGTGAAGATGCCGCCGCCACAACCTCGCCCGACAATTCTTCCGAGCCAGCACAGAGATTGGCATAGGCCACCTGCGCCTCGGTTCGCCAGCGTTTCTGCGTCCGCAGATGATCCGTCGCAGCATTGGCAACGATTGAAGCCACCCACGTCGAAAAAGCGGCGCGGCCACCAAATCCACCGATCCCATTCCAGGCCTTGAGCAGGGCGTCTTGCAGAACGTCCTCGGCATCCTCGGGATGTCCGATCATGCGCGTCGCGATCCGGCGCAGTTTTGGCAAGTCCGCCCCAACAAGTCGATCAAACGCCGACTTGTCTCCGTTTTGCGCTTGCTGAACGAGTGTGTCAGGCATTTTCGGGGTCCTTTCTGCACGCCATACCCCCAGCAATAACGCCGATGGCAAAGAACACGAAGCCTGGCAGGGCCTGCATGAACGGCAGGTGGCCGGGGATCAGCAGGAACAGGATCAACCCAATCTCAATAACAAGGACAATGCCGGTATTGATGGCCAGCCCGGCCTCGGAGTTGTTCCAGTTCATGCGCGCCGCAATGCCCCCGACCACGAGCGCGATGGCCAACAACAGAAACGCAAAATAGCCCAGTATGGCGCCCGTGGCGGCGGGCAAGGCGCCCTCGCCGACGCCATAAATAACATATCCCGCCTCAGGCCCGCCCGACATCACCGCCGCAAGGATCGCGCCTGCGCCGACGATGTGCAAAAGTGCCCAAAGCCCAAAACCCACGGCGCCGATTTTTGCTGTAACAGTCATGACAATCTCCCTTTGGTTGGTCATGACTGTTAGACGGAATGGCGCGATGTTTCCGCCAAAGTATTGATATTTCAGGCTTTTAAGTCAGCCATTCTCATAAGAAAATCTAAGAAGCTGCGCCAGTTCATCATCAATGTCCGCCTCTGACAGAACATCAATCCGATGGCTGCACATGCCTTTCATAGGAACCGCGCGTTCGGATTTTGTCTGGCCGGGCAGGTTCAGCCCGATTTGCAGACGCTTTGCAGACGGCGCCTGCACAAGGGCAAACATCTTGTTGCGACGGTAAGCCACGCCGGTTTTCTGTACGACTTCTGTGACGTCGCCCCAAAGCGCCTGACACATCGCCGCAACTTCGGAAAAGAGCGGGCGTAGCGCTGCCTTGGCCCCTGCATACTGCGCCTCCAGCATTGCGTCGTCGCTTTGCGGCCCTCCATCTAGTTGGGTGCGAACCGCATGCGCCAAAAGGTTCGCATTGCCATGCCCCAAGCCGTAGGTGTCTTTGAACAGTTTCAACATCTGGCCGTGTTTCTGGACTGCGCTCGCCCTGACCTCGGCTACATGCTGATCCAACGATTTGCCGGTTGCCCGGAGCACATTTTCCAGTTGTTTCTCAGCGGCAGTCTTTTGATCAGTCATGGGGCAAGCCCCCGCGATGCGCCTCGGCGTAGGCCTTCAATGCTTCCATTTCCTTTGCAGTCGTGCGCCGGAACATCCCCGGCATCAGTATTGTCATGATCCGCAAGACCCCGGTGCAGCGAAATTCGCTTTCCAGCCGCCACTCTGTTCCGCCAGAGCGATCGCGTGAAAATTCATATCGGACACGGTTCCAGGCCGAAGGCGCTTCATAGACGGCTGTCAGACCATTCGGAAGATCAGAAACTTCCACAGTCTCCGTCATATTGATAACCCGCTTGCCGTACCGATGCGTCATGGCGGATCGGGCCCCTTGCTGGGGTACTTCACCGCCTACTACCTCATGGCTGATCAGCGATTTTTGCCATTTGAGCATGTGTTGCGGATCAAACATGAACCGCAAAAAGTCTTCTGGTGGGCAATTACAGTGGCCCGACAAAACGTACTTCATGAATCGTCCTCCTGTTCACCCGCCACCATTGGCAGAGATCAGGCGCGCTCGTATTGTAAGAATTCCGCAATCAAAGCTCTGGAACAAACCCGGCTGCATTTTCGAGGGTTTGGTCATCGAAATGCCTGCGCTGCGCCAAGACATAGCCCGTTGGCGTGTGCCCGGTGTGATGGCGAAAGGCCTTCACAAAATGCGATTGATCGTACCAGCCATATTCCGCAGCCAGCCCCGCCCAATCGATAACCGCACGAACATCCAGTTCGGCGAGTAACCGGCGCATTTTCAACAGGTTGGCCAAGGATCGCGGTGTAATGCCAACGACTCTGGCAAACGTCCGATCCAGGTTCGAAACACTCATGGCAACCCGATCTGCGACGCCCGCAATTTGTAGCTTTGGGTCGGCTTCCAACAGGTCGATAGCCGCGGCGCAAGCCATCTCCGAGCGCGTTTCAGGCTTCAGCGCGCCCGCAAGGTGTTGCTCAAGCCATAGCAACATGTCCTTTCCGGGTTTGAGCCGCGAAAGCTCTTGGCGAATATCAATCGACTTGCTCCAAGAATGTGCAAGATCGGCCACTCTTCCACGAAATTTCGCCGGCGAAATGCCAAACAGCCTATTTGCGCTGGTGGGCTTGGCGACAATGCCGACGGCAAACGTCTCGCCATGAGGACGATTGATCAACGGTCCGTCATGCGGGCCAATCAAAAGCCCAAACTTAGAGATTGTCTTGGCCCTCGCATCCGCGATTGAGGCCTGTTCAATCGCATCGCCAAGCACAAAGATCGCAACAACCGATCCGGTTGGCGCGATGTGTTCCTGCTCATACGGAACAGTGCCTCGCGCAAACCACAACGATGCGACCGCGCTGCCAAGCGCACCCGTAGGTTCGAGGACTTCAAATTCAAACGGAAAACCGGAATTCATGCGGTTCAGTTTACGGGACACGGCGATCAATGGCGAGATACCCGGCATCCTAACCCGCGAGCCAACGACCGGAGCGGCGAAAAAAATATTTACCCCCCGAACCCTTTGCCTGTCCTGCGGTGTCTTACCTTTGACACCAGATGGAGAGGAAGTTCATGACGACGAAATTTGAAACCGCATTAATCATCGGCGCAGGCCGAGGCACCGGGCGCGCTTTGGCGCCAAAACTGGCCGAGGCTGGCACAAAGGTGACGGCGGTTGCCAGAACCGCCAGCGATTTGGAAACGCTGGCATCCGAACACGAAAACATCATTACCCAAGTCGGCGATGGCGCTGCCGGGATTGCCACAGGATTGCTCGAGGAAATAAAGCCTGACCTCCTCGTCCTCGCGGGCGGCATTTCACCCAAGATGAGCAGCTTTCAGGATCAAAGCTGGGAAGAGTTTAGCGCGACGTGGAATGCGGATACCAAAACCACTTTCGACTTCTTGAAGTTTGCTGTTACACTCCCGATGAGCAAGGGCGGCACCATCGTAACTTTGTCGAGCGGCGCGGCCATAAGCGGGTCGCGGCTCTCGGGCGGTTATGCCGGGGCAAAGCGGATGCAGCATTACCTGACCAACTATGCGGCGGGTGAATCCGACAAGCGCGAATTGGGCCTCAGATGCTATACGATCTACACAAACCAGTTCATCGCGGGGACCAAGACCGCAGATATTGCCTCACGCGCCTATGCCGAAGAGGCGGGAATGACGCAAGCGGCCTTCATGGCTCGATGGGCAAAACAGGTCACGCCCGAAAGCTTGGCAGATCGGGTGCTTGAACTGGTCGACCCCGACGCGGCCAATGCCCCCGGCGCTTGGACGGTTACGGGAGAAAAGATGGAGCCATTTGGCTGAATGGGAAATGAAGCTCATGAAGATGGCTACGCCGCATTTGTCGCGGCGTTGCCCGGTCTGCGGGCCGAGATGCACCGGTATCTCGCCCGCATGACCGGTTCCGTCATTGATGGCGAGGATGTGCTTCAGGATGCGTTGCTTTCTGCGGCCGTGGCTTTGCGCGAGGGCGAGCAGGTTCAAAACCTGCGCGCATGGCTCTTTCGCATCGCCCACAACACGGCCTTGAACTCCTTCCGCGCGCGCGGTCGGGAAAGGGCAGCCAAGGCTGAGCTGATCAACCTGCCGCCCAACCCCGCCACAAACGCAGAGGCCATGATGCCCGAAGCCCTAACTCCTTACATGGCGCTGACACCTATCCAGCGCAGCACAATGATCCTGCGCGACGTGATTGGATATTCAGCCAAGGAGGTCGCCGACCTGACCGGAACCAGCGAAAGCGCCGTCAAATCGGCGCTTCACCGAGGCAGGGCAGCGCTGGCCAAGGCCCGCGCAGAACACACCCCTGCCCGGTCGGAACTGGACGCCCAAAACCGGCGCTTGCTGCAAGAATATGTCCGCCTGTTCAACGCCCTCGATTTTGATCGCATCCTCGACATGCTCAGGGAAGAAGTGCGTCTCGAACTGGTCTCGGTCGAAGGGCGCACAGGCAAGCAGGCGGTGTCTGGTTACTTCGGCAACTACGCCAAACGCACGGACTGGCAAATGGCCGCTGGCGCGGTGGAAGGCCAGCCTGCGATCCTGGCCTTTGACCGGAACGCACCTACGGACCGCCCGATCTACTTCGTTCTGCTTGAATTCGCCGATGACCGGATAGCAGGCATTCGGGATTTCCGCTACGCGCGATATGCAGCGATGGACGCTGAATATTCCTTGCCATAAGCAACGGCCCTTAGACGACATTCGGATTGCGCAAAACCGGCATACCTTGTTCCCCAAGACCGGACATTGATGAGGTGAGCGGCATCCTGCGGAATGGATGGGGGAAATCGATTCCTTCAAGGCTTATATTGCTTCACTGCGATGGCGGGGAAATTGCTATTCGAATGTTGAATACGCGGTTGCTCACAGTCATATCGGAATTTCATCACACAAAAAACTGAGTCCTTATCCTCCGCTAACTTCAGTCCGCGAACAACAACTTTATATAGGTTCTTAGCTGCATGATCTGGGCGGCCGGTACGCCAGGTTCGCCAAGCGCGCGTTCGAGGATCAGGCCGCCCTCGACAACGCTGGAAACCATGTCACCGAGCGCGTCGAGATCAACTTTGGTCTTAGGTGGGTACTTTTCTGCAATTTGCTCAAACATGGCACGAAATCGCGCACGCCAACCGAGAATTGCCTGCCGATTGAGATCGCGGATCCCGCGGTCGAACAAACGATCCTGGTAGGCTGCGGATGCGATGATGCAGCCAGGATGACCGTTGGGCATGTCGTCCAGCGTCTCTGCCAGCAGTTTCAGTCCAATCAGCAGGGCGTGCAGCGGATCGTCGTTCAGTTCGCGTGCGCGGGCGAAAAGATCGTCATATAGGCGATCTTCGGTGGCGATGTAGCGTTCGATCAGCGCCCGTGCGAGCGCGTTCTTGTCCTTGAAATGATAAAAGAAGCCGCCCCGCGAGATCTCTGCTGCCGCCGCGATTTCTTCGATCGAGGTGGCCTCGAACCCCTTTTCAAGCACTGCGGCCTCGGTGATATCGAGGATCGTCGTTCTCGTATCGGCCATGCACGGCCTCCAAAATCACTGTACTGCAAGTCAAGTTGACAGGGGCTCGGGCCTCATCGCCTAGAGAGCGCTTTCGTAAGACACTGTAATATATTCATTAAATATTCTCAATGACTGGACCGCGGGATCAGTCAACAGGACGTGGGACCGTGCGTATTCCTTGGATGAAACGAACCAAGGAGACGCGACATGCGCATCGACGAATTGACATCGGCCGACCGGTTTTACCTGAGCGACGGCGGGCTTGAGACTTTCATGATCTTTGACAAGGGGTTTGACCTGCCTTGTTTTTCAGCAGCCGCATTGCTGGACAGTGATGCGGGGCGCGCCGCCCTGACCGAGTATTTCGAACGCTTTGCCGGCTTGGCAAAACGCGCGTGTCGCGGGTTTGTCATGGATGTGCCGACCTGGCGCGCAGGGGCCGCCTGGGCCGGTCCGCTGGGTCTGAGCCTCGCCGACACCATTGCCATCAACGCGCGGGCGGTCGCCTTTATGCAAGGCATTCGCACACGCCTCGAGGATCCGGGAAATCCGATCCTGCTCAACGGGCTGGTCGGCCCATCGGGTGATGCCTATGCGCCCGAGGTCGAGCTTTCGGGACGCGAAGCGCTCTTGATCCATGCGCCGCAGATTCAGGCTTTGGGAAAGGCGGGCGTCGACATGATTTCGGCCATGACGCTGACCCATGCGGGCGAGGCCATCGGCATCGCACAAGCGGCGCGCGAGATTGACATACCTGTGGTCATCTCCTTCACGGTCGAAACCGACGGGCGCTTGCCCAGCGGGCAACCGTTGGACGCGGCCATCGAAGAGGTCGATACCGCCACCCGCGCCACGCCGCTCTATTTCATGGTCAACTGTGCCCATCCCGATCACTTCCGCGATGTTCTGGCGACGGGCGGCGCGTGGATCACCCGCATCGGCGGTCTGCGCACCAATGCCTCGCGGCTCAGCCATGCAGAGCTGGATGCGGCCGAAACCCTCGATGACGGCGATCCGCAGGAGCTTGGACAGTTGCACGCGGACCTGTTCCGACTCCTGCCCAACCTGCGCGTGGTGGGCGGCTGTTGCGGCACCGATCATCGGCACGTCGGGTGTATCGCGGCGCAGCAGGCCGCGCGGGCCCCGGCCTGACCGCCTAGAAACCTCTTTCCGACGCGGCCCCTGGCGGTCCGGCTGCGTCACACGTCCTTTCATCCGGGCCGTCACATCAATGGAGCATGTAATGCAGAAACTTATCACTTCCGCGGCCGTTGCCGCCCTCATGATCGGCCAGAGCGCACTGGCAGAGCCCCTGACATCTTTCGATGTCGCCGAAGATCACACGCGGATCTTCATGGCCGCCCAACCGGTTCACGAAAACGGAATGCCCGCCTATGGCAACGCTTTCATCAGTCAGGGGTATATCTATCCAGCTGGCACGCTCGATGCCGAAACGACCGGTGTTCTCGAAGATGGCAGTCCGGCATTTCCGGACCTCGTGCTGGGGACCTGGACCTGTGATGGCTATTTCGTCGGTGAAGGTGGAAACGCGACAACAGGTGTCTGGGTTATCAGCCGACAGGTGTTTGCTTTCGACGATGGCGAGACCGTCGTGACACAGGGCACCGAAATTGCCGATCTGGGCAAACCGAACCTGCGCCCGATCACCGGCGCCACGGGGGAATACGCGAGTTTCGATCGCGGCCTGATCCAGACCACCCTGGGGTTCAACGCCTACATGGCCATCAACGCGACGTATGCGTTCGCCGATGCCCCGGACGATCAGGCTTCGCACGTCAGTCCTGCCGACACCGCCGCAGTGCAAAAAGCGGAATTTCACTACTTCGGGGCCCCGCCATCCGCAAACGACCGGGGCCGCAAAATGGAGTGGGATTCCGGCGTCCCCGTCGGGCCGATGATCGACGCAAGCGCAGCGCCCAATTCTTGACCGCAAAACAAAGTTCCATCGCCCGCGCAAGGCCGGGCGATGGAACGGATCGCAAGATTTCAACAAAGGAACATCACATGAAAGACGGTTTTCACATGTCGATCCGCTCCGCCACAGCCAGGGATGCGGCCGATCTGGCCATCTTGATCGATATCGCGGGCGAGGGCATACCGTCCTGGCTCTGGACCACAAGCGCGACTGACGGACAGTCGCCGCTGGATATTGGAATGGCCCGCGCGTGCCGGACCGACGGCGGGTTTTCCTATGCCAACGCACTGGTTGCCGAACGCGATGGCGATGTTATCGGCATGGGGCTAAGTTATGCCATTGACGCGCCCCCGACAGTTGATCCGAACGACCTGCCCGCACCTATCACCCCTTTCGTGGCGCTTGAGGCACAGTCCGTCGGAACCTGGTATGTGAACGCCCTCGCTGTGCGCGCCTGCGCACGGGGCGGCGGTATCGGTACAGCGCTTCTGTCCGCGGTCGAGGAAACGGCCCGCGGTGCCGGATATGACCGGCTCAGCATTCAGGTCTATGAGCAAAATACGGGCGCCGTGCGTCTCTACCGCCGTGCAGGGTTTGCGCTGGCAGCCAGGGCACCGGTCCGGCTGCACCCATGCCAACCCTACTACACCGGCGACGTCCTGCTTCTGATCAAGCCCGTGGACCGAAATCGCGCGGTCTGAACGCGCATCATTTCCAAGGAAGGTACCCACCATGTTTACCCACTGGTTTGCACTTGCCACCTGCGGCACCGGCTTCACCGCCGGAAGTGTCCTGTTGAAGCGCTTTGCCGATACCGGGCTGGGGCACTTCCTGATACTCGCCTTTCTCATCTTTGGCCTGAGCAATCTCGCCTATGCGCGGCTGCTGGCGCACGGTCTTGGTCAGGGCGCTGTCCTGTCGAGCATGAGCCAGGTGGTCGTCCTGTCGGTGATCGGGGCCGCGGTCTTTGGCGAGCGCTTCAGCGCATCGCAAGCTGCGGGCCTCGGTCTCGCGATCCTGAGCATTTGGCTCTTTACCCGGGCTGCACCTGTCGGAGCCTGATTCCGCGTCCGGCCAGGATAAAGACGACCTGCACGCAAAATGAAATGGAATTCAACATGGCCTCCCGTCCCGCATGCGTATCTCTTTCCACCGTAATCTCGATCGGCGTCGCGGTGGTTCTGCTCTCACAAGCCATGGCCGAACCCGACCTGCAGATCCCGCTGCCCAGACCGCTGGAGGACAGCGACTATCTCTATGACGGCGCACCGGATGATGCGCTGGTGGAGCTGGGGCGGAATCTCTTCTTCGATCCGATCCTGTCGGGAAACCGGAACATCTCCTGCGGGACATGCCATGATCCCGCCTTCGGGTCCGGCGACGGTCTCGCGCTTGGGATCGGAGAAGGCGGTTTTGGCGCGGGTCCGGATCGTATTACCAAGGACCCGGTCACGGGCCGCGTGCCCCGCAATGCGCAGCCCCTGTGGAACGTCGGCGCACGCGGCTACACCGCGATGTTCCACGATGGGCGCGTGGAGGCCCTAAACACCGCTGGCATCCGCAGCCCGGCAGGCCGCTACTTGCCCGGAGACGTGCCGGGCGTACTGGCTGCCCAGGCATTTTTTCCGGTGACCTCGCCCATCGAAATGGCGGGGCAGTATGGCGAAAATCCGATTGCCAACGCCGCGCATATGGAAAACCGGACCACCGTGTGGTCCATGCTTGCCGCGCGCGTTGCGGCGGTGCCGGGCTATCTGGACGAACTGCGCGCTGCCTTTCCGGAAATCGAAACCGCCAGTGACGTTGAATACATCCATATCGCAGAGGCGCTGGCTGCGTTTCAGACCGTCGCGTTCCGGTCAGACCAAAGCCCGTTCGATCAGGTGCTGCGCACCCGCGACCCGTCGCATCTTGCCCCGGCGGCACAATCGGGACTGGACCTTTTCTATGGAAAGGCGGGATGTGCGCGCTGTCACGGCGGGCCACTTCTGACCGATCACGATTTTCACGCCATTGCCACCCCCCAGATTGGACCCGGCAAGGGGCATAGTTCGGACAGAACCTATTGGCAAAGCAGTGGGTTTCCGGTCAGAACCGAAGACGAAGGTCGCCATCGTGTGACCCTCGACGACACTGACCTCTTTGCCTTTCGTACGCCATCACTGCGTAATGTGACCCTGACAGGGCCGTGGGGACATAGCGGCGCATTCGACCGCCTCGAGGATATGGTTCGGCACCACCTCGATCCTGAAACGAGCCTCTTGGACTTTGCCGAGGAGACCGTGCAATTGCCGCAGCTGGCGCGCATCCAACGGCTCTCGTCCCGGGGTTCGGACATCAGGTTTTCGCCGCTCGAAGATCATCGCCGCGAACCATTTATGGCCCGAGATCGCTGGGTCATGGCTTCCTCGGACCTGACAGCGCGTATTGCCGCAGCGAACGAACTTGAACCCGTTTTGCTGAGCGATCGCGAGATCGCAGACATTTTGGCTTTTCTCGACAGCTTGACGGACGAAAGCGCCAAAGACCGGGCATTTCTTGTGCCCGAAAGCGTGCCATCTGGGCTTCCTCCGCAACCTCGCCAAAACGACCTGATCTCAAACTGACAGGACGGCCCAAAGCGGCCGGCCACCTGGCGGCCCAGATGCTGCAGACGCAGCCCGCATTTCGGACATTCGCTGCGTTTGTTCCACCTGGGTGAAGGAGAATATCTTCACCGCCTTTGATCAGTGCTTCGATTCACCTGTCCCAGCCAAAGCCTTCGTTGCCTTCGTCTCAAAAAAGGAAAATCCCGTATTGCCGGTCGAAAATTGGTCAAAAAATTCTCTTGCATCTAACGTCGCGTGAGGCCGTATGCTCGATCCCATGAGCAACAAACACACACCGAACGAAGATCGGGCGATTGGCGAAATCGCTGCCGCAGCAGGCCTGACAATCCGCACTTTGCACTACTACGAAGAAATTGGCTTGTTGCGTGCCTCAAAGCGAACGGAGGCAGGACACCGCATCTATACAGAGGCCGATGTAACTCGGCTCTATCGCATCAAGATGCTGCGCAGCTTTGGGCTTCCGCTATCCGAGATTGTTCAAGCACTTGACGATCCGGCGTGGGACTTAAAGGGCACGATGACATCGCAACTGGCAGAGCTCGAGCGGCGGATCGTCGTTGAGAGCCGGTTGGGCGCGCGGCTCAAGCGGTTGCTGGCGTCCGAAGACATCACCTTGGCCAACAGCAGCACCGATATGCTTTCGCTCTTGGAGGAAATGGCAATGATTGAACAAACCGTAGAGAACCGGGTTTCGATACTGGTGTATGAGGATCTTGAGCAGGCGTTTCGCTTCCTTCAAGACGCATTCGCACTGGGTCCGGGAGAGCTGAGGCGCGACACAGACGGAACCGTGGCCCATGGCGAGATCGAGGCCGGGAACGGTGTTATCTGGCTCCATCCGGAATCGGACGAATACGGCCTGTCATCGCCAAAAGCGCTTGGCGGCACCAGTTCAACGATCGCGGTCATGGTCGCGGACGTGGATGCTCACTTTCAGCACGCGCGTGAATTTGGGGTATCGATTGTGTATGACCCTGTCGATCAACCATATGGCTATCGCGAATACAGCGCACGCGATCTTGAAGGTCACCTTTGGTCGTTCATGAAGCGCCTCACATGAACAGAATTGTCTGACATCAGCGCCTGTGGTTCTGATGTCTGACAGAGACGCAGATCTACTATAAGACAGGAAACTTGCCGGCGGTTCAGCTTTGGCTTGGACACACCAAGATCGACAGTACAGTGCGGTACTAGAGGTCGATCTTGAGGATGCGCTAGCAATCGCTGAGGCCATTGAAATCTAGCAATTTCTGGATCGCCGTCGCGGGCGGCCCGGAGCTGCCGTTGACCTGACATGCCAAACGCCGCAGCGCGGCCCGTCGGTCCTGACGTTCGCTGCAACTGCGAATTGACCAAATGCATCCCTCCATCCATGATTAGATTAACAAGGAGCCCTTGATCCCATGACCATCCGAAGTATCGTCTTCGTCACTGTTGCTTTCATTGCTTCGGCGAAAACCGGGTGGGCACAAGATCTTCACCTGCCCACGCGCGAGACTCCGATCCCAGAGACAACGAATGGCGTTCCTCATGTTCAACTCGGCATTGAGCCGAACCCGGACCTATCTGAGAAGCTACTTGAACGGGTCGCTGAGTTTCCGGGGGTCAACATCGGGCCGACGCGAGTTTCACTTCCAGGAGCGGTTGGGTTTCAGCTGGACGATGATATGTCTTTGGCACATCCAGAAGTTATTGTTGGTGGTCTCGAGTTTGCGCATCTCCACCCGGACGGAAGTTTGCATGCGTCTCTAGAGCCTGACTTGGCAAGAAAGGCCGTTCAGGCAGGTTGGGCCATTGCGCATCCTTGGGCTAATCAGCGCGAAGGGTGGGACGGATTTGTCATGATTTACACACCAACAAACTTGGAAGAGCTCGACATCGTATTGGAACTGGTTGAGCAATCATATGGTTACGTAACAGGTCGAGCTATCAATCCATAATCCATTTGGTCTCCAAAAACGGCCCATTCCTGCCATTGCCGTTGCAGTCAAGCGCTGCGGCGCAGCTTCACCAGACCGGACTTTCGCCGCACTGCCGAAATGCTGCCCCGCTCGAACTCACAGAGCGCAGGACGAAACAGCCATTGAAGCATCTCTGTTCCAAGTGGGCGCTAAGTCGATAGTCTCAGGGCAATTGATAGAAGAATTGATACTAACAAAGAGATACCAGAAACGAATTTGATGGACTTAAGCAGGTAAATGAACTTCCTCAATCTGTCGTGCGTGATTTCTGAAACCTTATACTTTCTGTTTGGTATTAAATAGAAACCTTCGAATTTCACTCCATTGAAGTGTTGCGCGAAATTGAAGTTTGCAAATTTCTCAATGACTGTGGCGAAGCTCCATATCACGAGCGAAAACATTACAACCTGTTGTAGCATTTTGCCCATTTCCGTTGCCGCGTTTGAGTTCTTACGATGCCAATCGAGGGGATTTCAATGCCCACTTCGGGCTCGTTGCGGACCTCGGATGCGACGCAGCATCCTGTGATATGGTGGCATCGTCAACGTCGGGTTGTCGTTGTGGGAGGGCATGGCGGATCGGAGGATCAGTCATGGAAACACCAAACTTACCAGCCATTCGCGCTCTGCGTCCTGCATGGAACAAGGGCCGCATCGTAGGTCAAAAGCGACCACTGAAACCAAAGCATGTCTGGGCGATACGCGTGCGACTTGAATTGGCAGAAAACCATCGCGATCTCGCCCTGTTCAACATGGCTATCGACAGCAAGCTGCGCGGGTGTGACTTGGTGAGGATGAAAGTCGTCGACGTCATGGCGTCTGGTCAGATCAAAGAGCGGGCTTCCGTGCTACAAAGCAAAACTCAGAAACCTGTGCGATTTGAGATATCCGAAGGCACACGCGCCTCCGTCGAAAAGTGGATGGAAGATGAGATCATGGTCGGCTCGGAGTACCTTTGGCCGGGTCGGTTCCATGAACGCCTGCACATCTCGACACGCCAGTATGCCCGGATCGTCCGGGATTGGGTCACGTCGATCGGTCTGGAGGCCAGCGCATACGGAACGCATTCGATGCGGAGGACAAAAGTCACACAGATATACAAGAAGACCGGCAACCTGAGGGCGGTTCAGCTGCTACTTGGGCACACCAAGATGGACAGCACCGTCAGATATCTGGGTGTTGAACTCGAAGACGCTCTTGCGATTGCAGAGGCCATAGAAATCTAACAACTTGGGCCGTCTTCGCGGGCGGCCCATAGCTGCCTTTCCCCGATCGCAATGGATGCTGCACTTGCACCATCCAAAGCGGCCGTTCACCGCGGGCGCCGAGCGTTAAACTAAGTTAGTTCCAGCGGCATTGGAAAGGCTCGTATCGGTCACCGGTTTTTCGACGAAAACAGCATCCTCGATCTGCAGTCCACGAAGGGAGGATTTTCCGCTGATCAGGATCCGCCCAGCCTCCGGTGCAAGTCCGCGCGCGCGCGCCAGAACATCAAGGCCGCTCAGCGCTCCGCCCAGATCAAAGTCGCTGACAACAAGGTCAAAGTGGTTTGCCTGCAGTGCCTCAATGGCTTCTTCGGCAGCGACGCAGGGATAGGCATCGTATCCAAGAGTTTCCAGAACCCTCGTTGTGACTACGCGATCTGTTTCGCAATCATCCACCAACAGCGCTTTCTTGCGAGCTCCTACGGGCTCAGCGGTTTCCCAATCGATGGCAAGAGGCATCTTAAGGGTGACGTCTGTGCCAGTGCCCACCTGGCTATTGATCTCAAGCTTGCCGCCGCTTTGGTTGATGAACCCATAAACAATCGACAGGCCAAGGCCAGTGCCACCCATACTCGCACGTGTGGTAAAGAACGGCTGAATGGCCTTTCGTTTGATGTCTTCCGTCATGCCAGACCCTGTATCAGAGACGGCGATTTCGGCGTGGCTATCGCCTTGTTCTGCAAGGCGGATACGAATTTCCCCTGTTTCGGCGATCGCGTTATTGGCGTTGAGCACGACATTGAAGACAGCAGATTCAAGCTGCCCGGGGTCAGCCCGCACATGCAACGGCGCCTCAGAGGGGGTGACCTGCAGCCGCACGCCTGGCTTGAGACTGATTTCCACAAGTTCGACCATGCCTTCGACCAACGTATTGAGTTCCACGATCTCTGGGGAAAGAGGTTGCTTGCGGGCGAAGGCCAATAGCCGCTCTGTCAGCGACGCGCCGTATTCCAGTGCATTTTCAATTGCCGAGAGGTTGTCCGGGCTATCAGGAACCTGCTTTTCCAGCAGGTGGGCATGGGTCCTGATCGTCGCCAGAATGTTCGAAAAGTCATGTGCCGTGTCGCCGGCGAGTTTGCCCAAAAGCTCTATCCGGTCGATTTGCTCGACCCGGTCGGCCATCCGACGCTGTTCGGTCACATCCGAAATCAGCCAGACGCGGCCTTCTTCCGGCAGGCGACTGACGCGCACTTCAAGGATTTGCTCATCATGCGACGACAGGAGCACATAGCCACGGTGTCTAACGTTTAGGCGCGCCTCTTTGGCAGAGGCGCCGAAATCGGATTGGTAGATCCAGTCCACCAAGGACCCGGTGATGCGATCAACCGACAAGATGCGCGCGAAGGCCGGGTTGGACGCCGTCAACTTGCCGGTATTATCTGTGATCGCCAGCCCGTCAGTGATGTTTGCAAAGACCTTTTCGAACAGGGCGTTTCGTTGGTCCAAAAGCCGGTTAGACCGATCCAGGCGGAGCGCGTTGGCGCGAAAGCTGCGAAAGGACCGAAAGAGATCGGCAATCTCGTCATCGCCGGCAAGACGCCGCGGCAGCACGCTGCTGCGGTCACCATTGGCCAGCCGCACCATAGCCTCAGAAACGCGCCCGATATTATGAGCCACGTAGCGCGACACATAGAGCGCGGCGATCAGCGCCAAACCTAAGGCCGCAAGGCTTACAATGGCGACAAAGACGCGAGTGAACTGGATTGTGTTCGACGATGAAGACCGCTCTTCGGTCAGTATGCCTTCAGCGCGCTTGGCAAAGTTGAGGGCCAATTCGTTCACACCATTGGCGTCTCGCCTGATCCGGAAGAGAGCGTTTTGCGCATCCAGTCCAAGCCCCAGTTCGACCTTGCGCAATTCGAAAATACCCACATCGCCGTATACCAGCGCGTCGAGGCTAGCGAGGTATTGCAACTGTTCTTCGGTCTTGTCAGCGGAACGCACCAGTTGGCCTTGTCGCTGATAGTGGCGCTGTTCTTCGCCTACGCCGATCAGATTGCCTGCATATGCCGCATTCAGGGCATCTGCGTTCATGCTTTGCAAAGTCCACCATGTGAGGCGCTCATTGGTTGTCGCACTTTGATCTTCAATCCGCAGCGTGACCTCCTCCCTCAAGGTGCTGAGGTCCGCTATGCGCGCGCGCACAAGGGTTTGCACCTGATCGAGCGTCTGTGAGGCGGCTATCAAATCGCGGACGCCGGTTTCCATTGAATGGGTGAAGGCAATCAGCGCCGTTCGGTCCTCGTCTGATGCAGACCTCTCGGGCCATTCGTTTCGCACACTCTCTAACACATCGAGAAGGGCTGCACCTTCTTGTTGGATGAGGAAATTGGACCGCTGATTGAGCAGATATGGTGCCGATGTCGCCAAATCGGAAGAGCGTTTCGACAGATCAATCGCGCGCGCCACCTGGCTGAGCGACTGCTGGTGCAACTCTTGCAAACGGTTATCGACCCGCTGCAAAGCAACCCCTGTAAGCACACTGATGCAGACAATGGCCAAAGACAGCAGTCCCAACGCGGTCCAGAGACGGCCGCGTACACTTCGCGGCAGCATCAAGGGACCTCTGCCACAAAGATGTAACCTTGCCCGCGTCGCGTTTGCAGATGCACCGGCTTGGAAGGGTTCTCTTCGATCTTGCGGCGTAACCTCAGGATAAGGACATCAATGGTCCGGTCGACGTATTTCGTCAGATCATTGCCAAGTTCTGAGAGCAATTCTACGCGCGTGATGACCTGATTGGGACGTTCAAGGAAGTATTCCAAGAGCCTGTATTCCGCGTTGGTCAGTGCGATTTCCGTTTCGGATTCATCAAAAAGAACCCGGCTCTTTTGATCGATGGCAAAACGTCCAAACCCCAATCGGGACGGCTCTGGCCGAGAGGACGAAACAGCCTCGGACTTGCCGTAGCGGCGCAGAACGGCCCGGATGCGGGCCACTAATTCACGTGGATTGAAGGGCTTCAACAGGTAGTCATCCGCGCCCACTTCAAGTCCGACGATTTTGTCGGTTTCGTCCCCGCGCCCTGTCAGCATTACGATAGGCAGATCACTTGATTTGCGAATATCCATGGCAAGCGAGAGGCCACTTTCATCCCGAAGCTGCAGGTCGATCAAGACGAGATCAAGGGAAACCTCACGCTCAGCCGCACGGTACTCCGAAATGTTCGCCATCGGCACCGGATCGAATTGGTTTTCAGCCAGCAATGCCATGAGCGCGTCGCGCATTGACGCCTCGTCATCCACAATTCCGATCTTTAGTCGCGACAAGTTCGGTCTCCTTCCCTTTGGCCCTTCTAGCACCAATGTTTGTCCGACGTCGCAAGCTTATTTGTTTCGATTATTACAGTTTGGGACCCGCGCCGTAACACTGTTAACGCGAAGCAACCCTGTCTGTAGCTTTGTTCATGGAGCCTTCGTATCAAAGAGAGAAGTAACCCCATACGACTTGTCAGCAGCCAAGCGCGGAGGAGCGCGCGGCGTGCAAAACTCTTCGGGAGGACAAGATGAAGAAAATAGGAATGATCTCGGCCGCAACTCTCATGGCGTCTGGTGTCGCAGCGTGGGCGGATGAACTGAGCGTTGTGTGCAGCGCGGAACAGGATTGGTGTGACCTGATGGTTGGCGCCTTTGAGGCGGAGAACCCCGACACCGATGTACTTATGGTACGCAAATCCACTGGCGAAACGCTTGCACAGATTCGCGCTGAGGCCGGCAACCCCAAGATTGACGTCTGGTGGGGCGGAACCGGCGACCCACACCTGATCGCAGCCGAAGAAGGCCTGACGCAGCCTTCCGGTGTGGACACAAGTAAGTTGCTGGGCTGGGCTCAGAACATGGCCGAGATTTCTGAAGGCCGCACTGTCGGCATCTATGCCGGTGCATTGGGTATCGCCTACAACACCGAAATTCTGGCAGACAAAGGCATTGCCCCGCCGGAATGCTGGGCCGATTTGGCGGACCCACGGTTTGAGGGCGAAATTCAGGTCGCAAACCCGAACTCCTCGGGCACAGCCTACACCGAACTCGCTACATTCGTTCAGCTCTTTGGCGAAGACGAAGCAATGGAACGGCTGGCCGCCATCGGGGCCAACGTGAACTCGTACACCAAATCCGGCTCCGCCCCGACAAAGGCTGCGGCTCGCGGCGAAACGGGTGTCTCCATCGGCTTCATGCACGACATGGTGAACCAAGCGGCCATCGGCTTTCCACTGGCGATCGTCGCACCCTGCGAAGGCACCGGATATGAAGTCGGCGCTGTGTCGATCATCGAAGGTGCCCGCAATCTTGAGGGGGCTCAAGCCTGGGTTGAATTCGCCTTGCGGGCTGACATCCAATCCCGAGCGCCCGAGGTCGGATCTTTCCAAGTACCATCTAATTCTAACGCCTCGGTGGCACCACAATCCCCGGACCTCGCCTCGATCAAGCTGATCGACTACGACTTCGCGACCTACGGCTCATCCGAGACCCGTGAACGTTTGCTGGCCCGTTGGGACGTCGAAGTGGGCGACCCGAACCCGCAGCAATAATCCTCCCTGTCGGCCCCGCTCATCGCGGGACGGACGACGGATGCTCCGCCTTAGATGGCGGGGCATCCCCAATCTGCATGGACAAAATAATGAAAAAGACAGTCCTCTTTTGGCTGATCCTTGGGCTATTCGGGTTTGTGTGCCTGCCGTGGCATATGACCGACGGCGGCATTCTTGACGCGAGGTGGGTGACCGATGGCACCGCCTCGACCGGTCTATTTGCGAGCATTGCGGGACAATGGTGGCTGACACCGGTTGGTCTGACGCTCCTTGGCGCATTGATCATTCAGCTTAGCGTAATAGATCCTGTTCGCCGTGCGCGACTGACCCTAGGGACGTCAGTCTTTGGGTTGGTCCTGCTGGCTGTGCAAGGCCTTGTTATCGTCCGCGCGGGCCCGCGCATACTTGAGACGTTGCTCACTTCCGAAACAATTTTGGCCGGGCAGCCTGGAATGGGTGCAGGTGCCGCGGTTTGCGCGTTGGCCTTACTGTTCTCATCCACCATATCCATCTCTCAGTCAGGCAAAGGCCAAGGCGACGCCTTTGTTGTCAATACCATCGGACTGATCGTGGCGCTTGTTGCAATTTTTGTGTTCTTTCCTGTCATTCACATTCTAGTCCGTGCCTTTGAGGTCGACGGTGGCTATGCCTTAACCGAATTCTTCCCCCGCTTTTTTAGCAGCGACATATGGGGTCTTGGATGCCTGATCAGGGACCGATCCTGTGGTGTTGCTATCAATTCGCTGTTCCTTGCGGTGATGACCGGGGCGGGCACAACGCTTCTGGGCCTCTCCTTTGCGCTTATCTTCACGCGTACCGATTTCCGAGCCAAGACAGTCCTGCGCATCTTGACAGTGTTGCCGATCATCACCCCACCCTTTGTGATTGGTCTCGCGCTTATCCTTTTGTTTGGGCGCGCCGGCACCGTGACCGAGTTCTTCGCGGACCTTCTGGGATGGGAAGCGACCCGCTGGCTCTATGGTTTCTGGGGCATCTATTTTGCACAGCTCTTATCGTTCACGCCCATTGCGTTTCTCGTTCTCATCGGAGTCGTCCAAGGCGTCAGCCCTTCAATGGAGGAAGCCAGCCAAACGCTGGACGCCGACCGCTGGCAGACATTCCGCTTTGTTTCACTACCATTGATGCGTCCCGGCCTCGCCAATGCGTTCCTGCTCGGTTTCATTGAAAGTCTTGCAGACTTTGGCAATCCACTCGTGTTGGGCAGCGGATACAACGTACTATCCACAGACATTTACTTTGCAATTGTCGGCGCCGTTGCGGACCCGGCCAAGGCCGCGATCCTTGCGATTGCGCTGCTAACCCTGACGCTCTCGGCGTTCATGGCGCAGCGCATCTGGCTTGGCAAAAAGTCCTATGCGACGATCACGGGCAAAGCCGATAGCGGTCAGAACGCCAGCCTGAACCCGGTTCTGAAATGGGTCTGCTACGGCACCGCGCTGCCCTGGGCCGCGCTGACGGTGGTAGTCTATTCCATGATCATCTTCGGCAGTTTCGTGAAACTCTGGGGCTACAATCACAGCTTCACGTTGGATCACTACATCCGCGCCTTTGGCATCGACTTTACCACTGGCCGTTGGACGGGCGTTGCCTGGGACAGCTACTTCACAACGCTCACGATCTCATCCGTTGCAGCCCCGCTGACGGCCGTGGTGGGTCTGTCGACCGCTTACCTGCTGGTACGCCAAAAATTCGTCGGCAAAGACGCGTTTGAGTTTTCAACCATGCTAAGCTTTGCGATCCCCGGCACAGTGATTGGCGTGAGCTACATCATGGCTTTCAACTTCCCCCCGATTGAGCTGACAGGAACGTCGATCATCCTGATCATCGTTTTTGTGTTCCGCAACATGCCAGTGGGCGTGCGTGGCGGCATCGCGGCAATGAGCCAGCTGGACAAAAGCCTTGATGAGGCGTCGATCACGCTGGGGGCCAACAGTTTCACCACCGTGCGCCGGGTGATCCTGCCTCTGATGGGCCCCGCCATCTTGGCCGCGCTCACCTACAGTTTTGTGCGGGCCATCACTTCGGTCAGCGCAGTGATCTTTCTGGTCAGCGCCAAACACAACATGGCCACGTCCTTCATCGTAGGTCGGGTCGAAAACGGTGAGTTCGGTCTCGCCATCGCATACTCTGCGGTGCTGATCATTACGATGCTAGCCGCCATTCTAATTCTGCAACTTTTGGTTGGAACGCGCCGCCTGCGCCGCTCTGACCGCGTCCAACAGGCGTAAGGAAACTATCATGACACAGACTACAGGCTCCGTCCGCTTTGAAGGCGTGGTGAAAAAATACGGCGCGGTGACAGCACTGAAAAAGCTCGACCTGTCCATCGATCCCGGCAAACTCGTGACCCTCCTTGGCCCCAGTGGCTGCGGGAAAACAACGACCCTGCGCCTGATCGCCGGGCTTGAGATGGCAACCGAAGGCAGCATCCATATCGGTGGCGAGGACGTCACCCACCTGACCGCGACCTACCGCAAAGTCTCGATGGTGTTTCAATCCTACGCCCTCTTCCCGCATATGACCGTGCGCGAGAATGTGGCCTATGGGTTGACTGTCAAATCGATCCCGAAGGCTGAAGCCGCGCAAGAGGCTGACGACGGGCTGGAACTGGTCGGACTCGCTGGCTTTGGCGATCGCCTGCCCAGCGAGCTTTCGGGCGGGCAGCAGCAACGTGTCGCAGTGGCGCGCGCTATTGTCCTCGAACCGGAGGTGCTGTTGCTCGACGAGCCCCTCTCGAACCTTGATGCCAAGCTGCGCCGCCATGTGCGCGAGGAAATCCGCCAGATCCAGCAACGCCTTGGCCTGACGGCCGTTTACGTGACCCATGACCAAGAAGAGGCAATGGCCGTCTCTGACAACATCATCGTCATGAATAACGCAGAAATCGCCCAAATCGGGACACCCGGTGACCTCTACGAAGCGCCCAACTCCGCCTTCATTGCTGACTTTATTGGCGACGCCAACCTCGTACCTTGCGAGGTTGAAGCAACCACCAATAAGGTAGCAACAGCCATGTTGAACGGTCAAAAGCTGAATGTTCCAAGCAATGGCACCCACAAAGGGGCCGCGCAGATGGTTCTCAGGCCTCATGCGCTAAAACTCACCGCTCCCGGCACTTCAGGACTGGTGGGCCAGATCAGCTATGCGGCGTACTTGGGCAAGGAAATGCAATACACGGTCGACACCCCTGTTGGCTCACTCTTCATCATTGCACCCGTTCAAGCAAATCCATTTGCACAGGGAGACAGCGTGTCAGTCGGGATCATTGAGGAAC
Source organism: uncultured Tateyamaria sp. (assembly GCF_947503045.1). Taxonomy (GTDB): domain Bacteria; phylum Pseudomonadota; class Alphaproteobacteria; order Rhodobacterales; family Rhodobacteraceae; genus Tateyamaria. The sequence continues at coordinate 1,581 of NZ_CANNCF010000004.1, read as the reverse complement.
AGGCGCGCCTTGTCTCGGGCTGATCAGATTTTGCAATCGGTGTTCCACCATCAAGGCCGGACATGGTGCTGCCTGTCGGACGAATGGCTAACGCTCTTTGAGGCCGAAGGCTTTACCGTCGCAATTTTTGATTGCGATGGAACGCTGGTTGACAGCATGCAAGCGCATCTTCATGCGATGCAATCCGCTGCTCTGGAGCAAGGGCATGAGATGTCACCGGATTGGTATGCTAGACGGACAGGGTTGGACCGGACCTCCCTCTTTGCAGAATTCCAGCAGACGGTGAAGGGCAGCTTTGATGTTGAACGCGCCATCGTAACAAGCATTGAGTGTTTTTACGAAATTTCGCACCTGATCAGACCTATACCAGCAGTGCTCGCATTCGCGCGCTCTTTGCAACGCAAAGGCATCCCGCTGGCGGTCGCAACAAATGCTGAGCGTGATGTGGCCAATGCTTCATTGTCGGCTGTGAATGCAACAGCCCTATTCGATTGCGTCGTTAGCATTTCGGACGACGTTCGTCCAAAGCCATCGCCCGAGATGTTCGAACTTGCAGCGCATCTGTTGGGGCTACCGCCGAACAAAATACTCGTCATCGAAGACTCGCCGCAGGGCGTTCAGGCGGCAATATCAGGCGGGATGAGTACGATCCAGCTGTTGGAAGAAAACAGGCCTTCATAGCGGTCGGACTCTGCAGTCTCCCTTTGTCCGAACGATGTCCCTGCGGCAATAGTTGACGGTTCGTTGCACCAACGAAAATAGAATTGGTTTCGATGATATGCTAAGCAGGACAACGCTAGGTTGTCGTTGTGGGGGGCAAGGCGGATCGGAGGATACGTCATGGAACAGACCCCAAACCTATCAGCCATTCGGGCGCTTCGCCCCGCTTGGAATAAGGGACGGATCGTCGGTCAGAAGCGACCACTAAAACCAAAGCACGTCTGGGCGATCCGCGTGCGACTTGAACTGGCCGAGAACCATCGCGACCTCGCACTTTTCAACATGGCGATCGACAGCAAACTTCGCGGTTGTGATCTTGTGAAGATGAAAGTGGTCGACGTCATGGCATCTGGCCAAATCAAAGAACGGGCATCGGTGCTGCAAAGCAAAACGCAGAAACCAGTGCGCTTCGAGATATCCGAAGGCACACGCGCCTCAGTTGAAAAGTGGATGGAGGACGAAGTTATGGTCGGTTCAGAGTACCTGTGGCCGGGCCGGTTTCACGAACGCCTCCACATTTCAACACGCCAATATGCAAGGATTGTCCGTGATTGGGTGACATCAATAGGATTAGAAGCCAGTGCTTACGGAACGCATTCAATGAGGCGTACAAAAGTTACACAGATCTATAAGAAGACCGGCAACTTGCGGGCAGTTCAGCTTCTCCTTGGACACACCAAGATGGACAGCACGGTCCGGTACCTGGGCGTCGAACTTGAGGACGCACTAGCAATCGCTGAGGCTATTGAAATCTGACATTTTGGGCCGCCTTCGTTGGCGGCCCATTGCGGATGAGGTGGGTGGCTCCTGCTCCACCGGCATCGAGTGTGCCAAAGTGCAGTTATCAACGACTGCTAGGAA
>NZ_CANNCF010000003.1 GCF_947503045.1 uncultured Tateyamaria sp. | reverse complement strand
TTTCGGTCCCATAGTCGGTCTCCTTTGTTGCAGTAAATGCTATCAAAGGAGCGGCATCAAACCGCGACAGATCCATAAAGCCTAACAAATCGGAAATACGAAAGTTGCACAGTTCGCTAGACCCCATCCGTGAAAACATCCGTGAAAACATCCGATATGGCATACGCACAGAAAGGAAGAGTGGCAGCAAGATTATCCGTCCTCGATAGATGAGCGAGCACGGTGTGATCGAAGCACTCCGCGATCGTGCCAATGGCGAACACCTAAGCGCCAGTGGCCAGCAGGTTTGGAGTGTTGGAAAGAACCCTTTTGCGTGCCATAGATCGTTTGACATGTTATTCTCGCCTTAATGTAGCGACCCATTCATGAGTATTTATGTCACTGATTACATGTAATAAATTAGTCGAATTGCTTCTCGCTTCCATTACGAACGTAATGGGGAATGATGGCGCGCTGGCTTCTTTTCAGTTTCGCAGACCCGGTGCTAGTCCATCTGAAGCAATTATGGCAACCGAGATATACTATCATCACTTTGAGCTAAACTTGGCATCACTATTTCTTCGCAGCAATGGTCCAAATTACTTGCATGCTCTGTCTCTTGACGAGATTTCCTCTCTTCTCAAAAGATTTTTGTCAGAAAATTTTTGGTATATAAGGCGAGCGGCCTACGACTTTCAGAATGTGGAACCTTACAGTCAGTGGATCACAGATGCGGAAAAGTTAACGCTAGCGCTTGTGATGATGCAAAGTAACATCTTCCAACCACAAGACGACCTAGTGTTATTTCCGCTTGTTCCTGTTTCGGTCGAAGGCCGCGTGAAGACCTCAAAATTCTTCTTCTCAAACCCCCGAGCTCGTGATGCTTTCGATGTTGGGCAGAAGTTTGCGGATCGCTTGGACCCTACCACTTTTCCTCCCAGCAAGGGCTTTACAGGAAAGAAAAACTCTCCAGGCGCTTGGCTCGGCATTTACTCACCGAACCACCAACATGCGCTTAAGCTTCGCTCATCTATTTTGGGGGCTATGGCCTTATCCATTCTCCCTCAGTACCGCTACACGTTCTCGATGCGTAAGGTGTTCGGAGGTACTTTTACTATCAAGCATGATAGCGTCAGCTACAACTTTGATAAACGACATACCCCTCCCTGTGCATATGAAGTTCAAATCGAAGAAACGGACCAGGGCTGGGTTGATCTTGTGTCCGAAATGCTGGTGTCCAACGAGAAGTCCGCGAGTAGAGGACTCAAGGCGCTAGAGTATTTTTTTCGTGCGTGGCCGCAGCGACCTGAAGAGAGGTTTCCAATTCATTGTATGGCACTCGATGCTCTCTTCGGGCACGTGAGTAATGCTACTGGCAGCGTGATTGATGGAGTTCTCTCAGTTACGGGAGAGACTGTAGACTCCAAGAGACTACGTGAGATTTTGCAGCTACGGGCGGCTGTCATTCATGGTGGAGCGCCGGACGTGTATGATTCAAGCAAGTATCCAAAGTACTATCGAAAATACGGGGCCGATCCGATTTCCGACCTGGAAAGCGTTTTGAGCCTCTCGATCAAAGAGCTAGTGTTTAAAGGGCAAATCCCGCGCAAATCGGACCCAAACGCAAAAATCATTGAGCAAGCCAAATCCCGAGGACTAATCCCGCCGAGGATACCCGACCATTCGATACTGCGCGGCTACTACGAAGCAAAGTCTGAGGAAGTGAAATTTGATCAGTGACCCAATCGTACCGTTGCCAATTATCCCAGACCGAAATCTGTATGTGAGTTGCAGCAAGTCCCCAAACGCTATGCGCAAGGTGTGCGGGGTACGACCCCGCCTTTGTGCTGTGGGCGGCTAAGCCGTCCTCGGCAAGGGGGCAACGCCCCCGTTGCATCCCCCAAGCATTTGGCACGCAAATCGTCACCACCAATTCAGTCACATCTCAACCAATTTTTGTCGCGGAGTTCGCCCGCACAACGTAAAAAGACTTGCTTACTAGTCTACTCCTGATAACCATTCCATCCGGGGAATGTTTGTTTGAACATCATAGACTAGATTAACAGCGGGTTGGAATGGACGAATTTGAAAGTGAACGGCGTCGTTTGATGAGAGACGCGAACAAAATGCTTGTTGGCGCCGACAAGATGTTGCGATTGATAAACAACGCGTTGGAATTTGGCTCTAATAGCATTCTTGATCAATCTTACAGCGTCAAATCTCGTATCAAAACAGCCGGAAGTTTGGTCGAAAAAGTATTGACCAAGAGGGCAGAGGGAGACGTCGACTATACCTTAGAATGTGTAACTGACATCGTAGGCTTCCGCTTTCTAGTGTTGTTCAAGCAGGATCTCACATCTCTAGTTAGTAGCTTCGTAGATTTCCTTAATAAGTTCCATTCGGAGCCGACATCAATCTTGGCTGGAGAATCTTTGGTCGAAGGGGTCAAAGAGATCATAGTCTACAAAACCAACGTTTCGGAGGAAAGCTACCTCGCAATTTTTTCACAGCTAAAATCATTTTTTAAACATCACGGGTTTCCTGATGGTTTTGTAAAGCTGGATAGCAAAGATACTAAGTACTCCTCTGTTCACATTGTAGTAAACGGCCTAGTCTACGTTGGTGGGCAAGCCAAAACAATACCTGTTGAATTTCAACTTCGGACCGTTTTCGAGGATATTTGGGGCGAGGTTGAGCACAGATTGATATATAAGAACCGGCGATTGCAAGATATGGAAGATAGCTCAATTCGGCAACGGATGGGGCAAATCTTGTTGGGTAACCTCAAAGATCAACTGGATGTTGGTTCCGAAGCAGCGGATCGGGCTTATTTCGAGTTGTTGTTCGAACATTCGGTGGAAACGGCAAAAGGTTCAGCTTCCTCGCGAGCGCTCCTTGTTCTTGACAAGATACAGGATATTTTGCCTGAAAATGCGGCTAGCGCAATCTCTACTCTTCGGGAAGAGATTGTGTCGACATACAGCGTTCTCTCTAACTTGTCGGACGAGCAAAGTGTTGAAGCAGCGGCGAGCGGCTTTCGCCAAATGTGCACATCAATTGAGGACTTTGACAAAGCATGGAGCGATAGCTGTGTTCAAAACGAGGAAAGCGTTAGTAAATTTCGGTATATGGTTGATATGGAAATTGCCGCAGGTTATTATTGGCAAGGCCAACTGGCCAGTCAGCAAATTGGAGGCGCTTCTTATAGGTTTGAAGACAGCACAAGCAAAGAAGCAAGAAAGTACTTTGAGAAAGCGCGTAGGATTTATTTCGACATTGCGTCAATGTCTGCGTATGCAAATGACCCCATTCTGAATCTTAGGCTCGGAGAGATTTTTCGAAATACTCATCAACTACGCGCAGCTCAAGTCTATTTTGAGACAGCGCACACCGCCATGGATAGAAGTGATTGGGTCGGAAAAGGCTCAATTTTTGAGTCAATAATACCGCGCCAACTAGGTTATCTATACTGGTTGCAATCGATGGAACTTAGTCAAGCTTACTCTGATTTTTCCGAACAGGAAAGCGGGCCTGTCAACCACGCATCTCAAGCAGTCACGGATCAAATTTTGACTAAGCTAGCAAATGCGTTCTCGGCAACATACGGCCTTGACCAATTGACAATAACGACGGCTGACAAAGAGCGGGGCAACCCCGAACGAGAAAAGGCGGTGGCCTACAACAATGCAATGTCGTACGCGCTCGAGTTCATCGAAAGGGGTGGGAGTCGTCAAAGGTTGAATGAAATATCGGAAAATGGTTTCGATCTTGATTTCTACAAGCGCTTTTATACTTACTATGCCCCCGACGGACCAATGGAAATTGACATTAGAATGGTCGAAACCGGCCTGAATTCTGCCTTGTTGTTCGATGATATAGATCATGGGCTTGCATGGCTCAAGCGAGCGCACGCATGGTTGCAGAAGCGGCCTGATGATGTCCTGCAAGACGTGTTGCTCAGAAGAGTAAAAAGGGCAGTCGCCAAAGCTGAAAACGCTTGGAACACAGATTGATGGTCAATGTGCAAGCTGCTGGCGACACGCAGAGATTCGCTTGAGTTCCTCAGTAAGTTGGTATACTATATCCAGAATGAAAGGTTTTATATGTCCAGTTTTTTCAACGCGGCTTCACTTCTTTACGGTCAAAGCGGCCGTGGATTGATTGTTGGAAGCTATCCCGTTCCTTACCCCATTCCATAACGGCTTGATCGCAGTGCGAAAGTTGTCATTGGACTTCAAGCGAAGCCACACTTGTCGCGTATACTTTCACACGGGCCGATGGTTGGGTACGGTAGACGTCTAAAAGATGACATTCTCCACTGGTGGTATTTTTCGCGGAGCGCTTGCGCTTTTCCTTGCCAGCGGTTCTTTGACCATTCCAATTGTCGGTGATGCAGGTGCATTTTTCGGCGGTGGTGTTGTCGGTGCGGCGCTCAGCTTTCTTGTAACCTTTCTGTTCTACTGGGTCATTGTTAGCAAAATATGGGAGTTCCTTGTTTTCGCCTTTGGTGGGGGTGTCGGTCGCTACAACCCAACTAAGCTTTACAGGCGAGTTCAGTGGTTGACGTTTGCCATTGCTATGTCGCTCCCCGTCTTCGCGGGTGGGGTATCCTTTATGGCTGCATCGCCAGCAGGTGAGCGCTCTGAAACCTACCAAAACGCGGTTGATCGGGTTCAAGCGCAAAGGATGCGGGAAGCGCGAGTACGCCAGAGCAATCGGTTCGACGCAGAGGTCACCCGCCGTAGAGAGAGAATAGCGAATGCACAGTCTGACAGGCGCTATCGCATCGCGGCGGCAGAGCAAGAACGGCGTGTACGCATTGAGACTGAGCGGAAGCGACTGGAAAATGTACTCAATGAGGAACGTGATGAAGTTCTGATGGGCTTGGATGCTCGTGAACGTCAGAACGAAGCAATATTTCAAGCGTTCTTCACGGCGAACCCATTGGCGCATAATGGTAATGAAGTATTCCGGCGTGAAATTGGCCTTTTTGCGGACGCTTTGCAGCGGCAGTTTGGTGTTCAACTGAATGCAGTCAAACGTCGCCAACTTGCTTCGATCATTAGCGATGAACTAGATGCATTTGAGCGCGTTCACGTCAATTCTGATTGTGTTGACCTGGCGCGCGCAGGCAACATCGATGAACTTAAGCGCCTCAGGATTTTTGACCTATGCATCGCGTTTGTCGTTTGGTTGAACTTTGAAGCAAACGATCTTCGTGATGCGTCCGGGGGACTACTTGTTGTCCCTTCCATTGTGAGCTTATCGCGTCAACTGCGAACGCTTCCTCCTCTCTTTGATGAGAAGAACGAAATCAAGGCGCGGCGCGACGGTGTAACGCGTGCTTTTGCTGCGCAAGTGAACGCTATCGACTACACAGAACCGCCCGTTGATATGTCAGCGTTTCCACCGGTTGATCCAGCGTTCTATCCTGAAGTCACACTGGATAGGATCCCTTTGTTTGTGCCCGAAGAGCCCATCATTGTTGACTCGCCCGATCCCTACGGCGAACGAGTTACAGCAACATTTCTAGCGCATTGGTGGTGGCTGGCAATTCTATCCCTTGCCGCCTGGCTCGCCATCCAATTTTCAGGGCAAACACAAATTGCCTATGTCTATGGGCGCATCATTCGATTTCTGGATGAAGGGCGCTTCGGCTTTGGCGGTTCAGCACGCTTTACCAGCATGTTCGAGGAGTGGGGAAAACCCTACGGGAAGAGAAAGCTCTACATGGGCCGCTCTATGTACAACCCGTTTGACGAAGTCGGTTTGGGTGGCGAAGCCCATATGATCACCGTGGCCGGATCGCGCGGTGGTAAGGGGGCATCGGCAATTATTCCCAATTTGCTTCTCTGGGAAGGCTCGTGCGTTGTTGTTGACCCTAAAGGCACCAATGCTCGTGTGACAGCGGAAGCCCGTCGCAAGATGGGTCATAAAGTCTATCTCATCGACCCGTTTGGCTATGTGACCAAAGATGGTGACAGTTTCGATCCCTTCGCCGATCTTGATCCCAGCCGCGATACGATCCGTGAGCGCATAGGAAGCATCGCCGACGCACTTGTGATCCGTGATGAAAACACCAGAGAACCACATTGGGACGATGGCGCGCGCACGATCATTGCGGGCCTCATCTCTCATGTCGTGAGCGGCCATTCCGGAGGTGAGAAGAAGCTGCACGCGGTGCGCGATCTCATCAAACGCTTGCCAGAAGAACAGGATCGCATGTGGGCGGAGATGGCCTTCAATGAAGAGGCTGGCGGCTACGCAAAGGATGCGGCAATGCGCTATATTCGCGGCTCGGAAACAAATGAAATGCTGGGCATCATGTCCAACGCGGATAAGCACACAGAATGGCTCTCCAGTGACGTTATGCGCAAGGTTACGTCCAACGCTTCTTTCAAGCTCTCTGATTTGAAGAATGAGCCCACCACAGTTTATTTGATCATCCCACCGCGCCAACTCACGCGGCAAAACAGGATCATCCGCCTCTTTATCAATCTTATGCTGGATGCAATGGAAGATGGCGGCAGAGCCGATGTGCCTGTACTGATGATGATCGATGAGTTTTTGGCGCTGGACTACATGCCGGAAATCCCGACAGCCTTTGCGACCATGGCATCGTATAATTTGGTTCTGTGGCTCTTTATCCAGGACTTGAAAGGCTTGCAGGAGAAATACAAAAACGACTTCAATGCCTTCATTGCCAACTCGCGCGCGATGCAGGTTTTCTCGACAACTGATGACGTGACCAAAGACTATGTTTCCAAACGCCTCGGTAACCGACCTATGAGTGGCCTGGCCAGCATCACTCGATCCAGCGAAACCATACCTCTGCGTTCAGCGGATGATGTTGAAAAAGATCTCAAGGCGAGCGAGCTGCGCCAATATGTGATAGAGGCAGGCAACCCTGCAATGCTCCTTGAACGCGTTCCTTACTTCAAGCCAAACACGCGTTTCGCCGGAAAATACGATCCTGACCCTGATTTTGAGAGGTGACCCCCTTTGATCGACGATGATAAGGACGCCCGCTCGAGTGCAACGTCGCAGGCATTCGAAAAGGCCAGCATGCCTACGCCTGCATCTGAATTGGAACGCCAACAACTCTTAGATTCCATGGCGAAGCCCAAAAAAGCCATCGAGTTGACGCCAAATGGAACAACCGAGAAGGAGGTCAATCAACAAGTAGACGAAGCAAAACTGGCCCGCATAAAGGAAATCGAAACAAGACTGCGGAATGCGCGTGAGGTGAAGTCTATTCAGCGAAGCTTCGATCAGAAGCGCTCGCGATAGCAATTTAGAACCCAAAACGCCTAAAACCCTCCTTACTAGCTTACATCAAACCCAGGGACGCCTCTGGCCGTGGGTCAATGCTCTTGCCGCCGCTTCGCGGTCTCCCGAGAAGAGCATTGACCCATCCCTGGCCTTTGATCGAGCCGTCCCAGCCGCGCAACTTTGCGCGGCTTTTTTGTGGGACGCTCGCCGCTTGGCAAGGGTTCAAAGCGAAACGGGGTAGATGGCAGCTGTTGCCAAATTTGCTCTGAAGGCACGATTTATGAGAAAGTGGTAAACATATGTATTTTTTGACTGAAAAGGAAATTGAGGCCGAACTGACCATCGAAGTGAGGGACTTGCCCGATACAAAAGGCGCTATGCGTCACATACGTGGATATCGCTTCATGTGGCGCGAGTTCGACCGCATCGTCAACACGACGGAGGTCGATCCTTTTGACATCATCGAAATTGCGGAAGTCTATGTCGCCGAATATGGTGACCCATGGGGCGAAGCGTTCCAAGACGTCGTGCTGTACCACAGAGATAAATACGTTCTCGGGATTGACGTTTAGAGCGGTTTCAACGCTCTAAACTTGGCCCGTCTCGGTTACGCGTTCTTTCCCGTCTTCGGTTGCGATTTTGAGCCAATCTCTTCTGCGTAGCCCTAATCTGTGCCTCATTGTCCTTTGGTTCTAAGCGCTTCACATCATGCTGAAGCTCATTTTGCACAGACGCAAATTGCTCTTTGATGGATTGTGATTTTTGCTGAGCTTGCACCCGTGCAGAGGATTGCCGAGATTGAAGCCCTTGACGTTGTTTTTCATCGCGTTCTTGCGCCAGTTTAGCTGCAAGGTCGTTTTCTTGAAGCATACGTCTTCGTTGACCGGTGATACGATCCAGCAGCCCCCAAAAGCCTTTGCGCAAACGATCTTCTCGGGCCTGAGATTCCGCGACTTGCTTTTCATGTTGCTTCGCCAGTATTCGCGCTTTGACTGTGTCTTGCATCTGTTTTTGCCGATCTTGGGCCGCCACCAATCGATCCAGTCGCAAGCGCTCTTCTTGATCTTTTTCAGCTTGAATCTCTTTCAGGCGGTCTGTGACGCGTGTAGCGGCTTTCTCATGCGCCTGATCGACTGTTGGTAGTTTGTCTGCCTCTCCAAGCTTCTGACGCACTTCCTTGGCGCGTTTCTTTGTCCATTTGGATACCGCATAGACTTCGCCCTCATGATCCACCGCGACAAATCCACGCCGTCCTTTAGCAAGCACATATCCATGCTCGTCCAAAGCATGTGAAAAGCTGGCCGCATTGTCAGAAACCGACCAACAATCTTGGAATATGCCGATCAGCTTTTCAGGGTCTTTGCCTGCCCGTTTCGCTTGTTGCCACTGTTCCAAAGAGAATTTTCGCGGATCACGATCAGGCTTGTGCAACATGCCATCCGGCATCCGCCAATCTCGTTCGAGGTAAATCTCACGGCTCAACTTCATTAGCTTGTCTTTAGTGAAGGAGAGCTGGACAGCTTTCATCTCGTCCGTCTTGATCCGGCAATATACCGCGTGCGCGTGCCTGCGAACTTCGCCATCGCGGCCCTGTTTTTCGTGAAAAACGATGGCGCGAGGCTGACCCGATAGTCCCAGTGTCCGCTCAGCTCGGGCTATGGTGTCCTCAAAGTCTTTATCGCTGACGTTTTCTGTTGGGGGCGGGTTGATGGACAAGGAGAATAGATGCTGTTTACACTTTGTGGCGCGACTGACGGCGAAACTTTCTTTGAAGGCTGCTTCCAAATCATTCGAGGAAAAACCTCGTATGTCATGCACTTCGACGCGTTCATTATCGTCTTTCATCAAATGCAGCGCCAAGTCACGCCCGCCGCCGCGTTGGTTGCCTACAAAGAGCATCAGTCGGCCTTCAATCCCAGAGCGCGGATCAAATCCGCGCGCATAGATGAGATGCACGCGCAGGCTGCGAGGACCGTTCGGACATGCTCGTCTGACAGGTTAAGGTTCCCAGCTTCGGCTTGAATAATCAGCGTGTTCAAATTTCGGAAGACGTCGCTTCGGCCCAAGGTACCGAGCACTTGTGCCAAGGCCTCGTAGTCTTTGACGACATTTGCTTGACGGGATTTGCGGGGCTTTTTGCCCTCAAACAGACAAGCCTTCACATACGTGCCGATGGGTGTGCGGCCAGCCATATCCTGAAGCTGCACCCGTTCATCGTCCGTCACACGGAAAGAGATCGGCGAAGGCCGTTTCTTTCGTGTTTTCTTCGGGGCCAAAGGCGCGCCGGCGTTCCTGAATTTTGAAGTGAGCGTCGCGACATATGGGTGCTTCATGGCTGCGGCTCCTCCGGGGATGCGAAGTTATCCACGCCAAAGTCATCAGGTTCGAAACCAGAAGCCTTGAGATGCGCTTCCCATTCCCCCAAAATATCAAGAACGGCGTTCGAACTCTCTACAGAGGTGTCCGCCACCCACCATTTTCATTCAATTCTGTTGGCGCTCATTCAACCCCTTATGGAGCTGTTTTCGTGGGCTTATCTGCAGGCGGACCTTTTCAGACCAGCCAATTGCATCACGTCGCGGGTCTGTTTTGCATCAGGTGTGCATCGAGTGCGGCGAGCCCTTCGTCCAGCCCCGTGCGGCCAAAGCCGAGGCGGAAGCGGTCTTGCGGGGTTGGGCCGAGGTCTGAGGAATAGATGGTGCTGGGCAGGAACAGGACGCCACTGTCTTCGACCAGGGACTGGCAAAAGGCTTCGACCCCGTCGGCCCCTTTGTAACGCGGGAAGGCCATGCAGGACCCGGCGGGCCGTGTCCATTCGAAGAGGTCGGGATAGCGGGCAAAGAAGGCGTCCCATTTGGGCAGGTTTTCGTCCACGATGGCGCAGTTGCGCGCGAAGATGCGGTCCTTGTTGCGCAGGGCGATCATCGTCAGACGCTCGCTTGGGCCCGAATTGCAAATCGAAAGGTAGTGTTTCAGCCGCTCCATTTTCGACAGGATTTCACTGTCCTGACAGGCGATCCAGCCGACGCGCAGACCGGGCAGGCCGTAGGATTTCGACATGACGTTCAGGGACAGACCGCGCTCGTAGATGTCGGCAATGTAGGGCAGGTGCTGTGCGCTGGTTTCGCCGAGGCCGTTGAAAATTTCGTCATGCAGGATGTAGATGCCGTGCTTGCGGCACAGCTCGACCAGTGCGTGATAGCGATCGAGCGGCAGGATGGTTCCGGTCGGGTTGTGGGGGAAGTTGATCGTGACCAGCCGCGTGTTGGGTCGGATCGCATCGGCGACGCGGTCGATGTCGAGCGACCAGTTGTCCTCTGGATCAAGCGGCACGCCCGTGGCCTCGCCTATGGCGATCGGCAGGGTTTCGTGGGACTGGTAGTTTGGCGTGACCATGATCGCATGACTGTCTTTCTCGAGGATCACGTTGTTGGCGGCAAAGATGCCTTCGGATGCGCCTGCGAAACACAGGATGTCTGATGCCTTTTGCCGCTGGTAGGTGCCCGCGATCCGTTCGCGCAGGTCCGGCGCACCAAAGGTTTCGGTATAGCCCAGCCACATGCCTTCGAACGCTGCCCGTTCTTCGGGCGTGGCCATGGCCAGCAGATCCTGCATCGACATCGATTCAGCGTCAGAGGCGGTCATGTGGTAACGCGCCTTGAATTCCCACTTTGAGAAATGCGTTTCCAGTCGAAAATCCGGCAATGTTGGCATAGGGTTAGGGCACCTGTGTGGGGAGTTTGCAGATGATTAGCCTAAGCCGCGCCGAAATCGAAGCGCTTATCGATCTGCCGGTGGCGGCCCGGGCCATTGAGGCTGCGTATCGCGCGACAAGTCGGGGCGATGTGACTCTGCCCCCGGTGGGCCACATTACCTTTCCCGAGCACGATGCGGATTGTCACATCAAGTATGGGCATATGGCGGATGATCCGACCTTCGTGATCAAAGTTGCGACCGGGTTTCCCGGCAATGGTTCGATTGGGCTGCCCACGGGCAATGGTCTGGTCCTTGTGCTGTCGGCTGAAACCGGCGCGGTTGAGGCCATGCTGCATGATGAAATGATGCTGACGGATATCCGGACGGGCCTGGGCGGCGCGATCGCCAGCCGCACGCTGGCGCGCCCTGACAGTCGGCGCGCGCTGGTCATTGGCACAGGCCCGCAGGCCCGCCGACAGATCGAGGCGCATGCCGCGTTGATGTCGCGGCTGTCCTTTCAGGTTTGGGGGCGGGATGCGCGCAAGGTCGCTGAGCTGGTGGCGGAGATGGCCCCGGTCTGTGATGTCACGGGCGTGGATGATCTGGAGGCTGCGGTGCGGCAGCCGGATGTGATCATCACCGCAACCGGGTCCACTGCGCCCCTTTTGCGCTCGGACTGGGTGCTGCCGGGCACGCATATCACCGCCGTTGGTGCGGATGCGCCGGGCAAACAGGAGTTGGACGTCGCATTGGTGGCGCGCGCCGATGTTCTGGCCGTGGATCTGGTGGCGCAATGTGTGGATCATGGTGAGGTATCCCATGCCGCCGCGGCCGGGTTGATCCAACCGGGTGAGTTGCACGAGATCGGGGCGCTATTGGAACACCCGGAGCGTGGCCGGAAGGATGCTGCGCAAGTCACCATAGCCGACCTTACCGGGATTGCCGCGCAGGACATCGCGATGGCAAATGCCATCCTTGCGGCATGGCGGGAGCAGTCGGGCTAGTCGCGGTTGCTATTTCGGGGCAGTGTGTTGGCCGTCGGGCATCAGGTTGTCGACATCTGCACCGGTGCCACTAAGCAAGTTGGCGGGCCGCTGTACACCCCAGCCGGGGGCGGGCAGGCGATTGCCGGGATGGGACGGGTCGGGGCCCCAAATGGCCTGATAAGTGTCCACGGCCATGCCCCGCTTTTGCAAGGCGGAGTAGAGCCCGACCAGAAAGCACCACCAGATGCCCAGAACGCCCCACATCCATAGCGGCGCGTTTGCCTTCCAAAGCCCCAGCGCGATAACGGCGACGGAAAGGGCCAGTAGCGCGTATCCCAGAGACTTGTGCAGCCATTCGAACATGCGCCGCCAACCCGTCATGTCATAGTGATGGCCGCGCATGCTGCCTTGCTTGCGCAACTCGGTGGGGCCGCCCTTGTTGCCGCGAAAAATGCCAAGCATCACCTGCGCGACCAAGCCCAGCAGCAAAAGATACCCCAGCGCGGTGTGCGTGCTCAGCGCCTGAAAATCGGGGGGCAGGACGAGGGCAAAGCCGACGATCGACAGCACAAACACAGCCGATTGCCCGATCCAGTGGCATCGCCACCAAAACGGGTGATCCAGCTCGACCGGCCAGTTCTGGCGCGGCATGATCTTGAAAAACCGGGCGAAGATGACCGCCAATGGGGCCAGAACGCCCCAGGCCAGCACCATCATGCGCGCATGCCAGGACACCAGCAGACCCACCTCATGGGCGCGTGCGGGGTCAATTGGTGCGCTCAGCCACTCCCACATGTCAGCCCTTTACGGCGCCTGCCGTCATACCGGCGATGATCTGGCGCGCGGCGAAGAAGGTGAACAGAAGCGGCGGGATTACGATCAGCGTGCCCATGGCCATGATCCGCCCCCATTCAACGCCGGTGTCTGTGATAAAGCCCGAGGCCGCCACAGGCAGCGTGCGCGTGGTGCGCCCGGTGAGCAGCAGGGCGAGGATGAATTCGTTCCACGCAATGCGGAAGGTAAAGATGCCCGCGACCGCATAGCCTGACTTCATCAGCGGCAACAGCACCCGGAAGAACACCTGCAAGGGCGATGCACCATCGACGACCGCCGCCTCTTCCAGCTCGACCGGGATTTGTTTGTAAAACCCGAAAAGCAGCCAGATCGCAAAAGGCAGGTTCAGCGCGGTGTATAGAAAGGTCAGCACCGCAAGGTCGTTGTCCACGCCCGAGATCATCACGAATGCAAAGGCAGGCACCGCCAGCACCGCCGGGGGCACCATGCGCACCATCAGCGTCGAATTCGCCATCAGCGTGCGCCCTTTGAAATCAAGCCGCGCCAGCGCGTAGGCGCAAAACCCACCCAACAACAACGTCATCACGGTTGAGGCGCAACCGACGATGATCGAGTTGGTGAGATAGCGGTCAAACTTGCCCCGCGTCATGATGTATTCGTAATTTTCCAGCGTGGGCACAAAAAACAGCCACAGCGGTTCAGCAGATTGCACGTCGATGTCGTTCTTGAAAGACGTGGCCAGCATCACCCAGATCGGGGCCAGCGCCATGAAGGCCAGAACGACCAGAGCGGAATAGTGGTACAGCTGACGCGAGAAAGTGTCATTCATCTCAGACGTCCGATCTTGATTTCATGGGATTGGCCATCGTCAGGATCAGGGTCGAGATCGCGAACACTATGACAATCAAAAGTACGGAAATGGCCGACGCGTAGCCTAGTTGCTGGGTCTCAAAGGCACGGTTGTAGATGTGCAGGGACAACAGCTCGGTACTTCGGCCCGGGCCACCGCCGGTCATGATCAGCATGACCTCCATCCCGCGGAACACGTCGATGAGACGCATCAACAGGGCAATCACGAGGATCGATTTGATCATCGGCAGCTTGACCAGAAAGACCTGCTGCCACCAGTTGGCCCCGTCGATGGTCGAGGCTTCGACCACTTCGGACGGCAGGGCCTGCAGGCCTGCAATCACGATGATGAAGATGAACGGCGTCCACTGCCAGATGTCGGTGAACACGATGGCAAAGAAGGCCAGTTGCGCATCCCCGAGCCAAATCTGCGGTTCGATCCCGAACCACGCGCCGAGATAGTAGTTGATCCAGCCCACCCGCGCATCGAACAGGTAGCGCCAGATCAGGCCGACAACCACCGGAGAGACCATGAGCGGCAGGATAAAGATCGTGCGAAACACCGACGCGCCGCGGATCGGTTTTTCCAGCAGCAGGGCAAGGGCGACGCCGAGGGTCATTTCGATGGTGATGGTCCAGAAGCCAAAGCGCATGGTGACCCAGAGCACTTCCCAGACTTGCGGGTCAGTCAGCATGCGCGAGAAATTTGTCAGCCCGACAAAGGGCGCGTCTTCGAGGTCAAGGCCGATCTGCCAGTCATATAACGACAGATACATCGCCATGAAAACGGGGTAGAGCAGTCCGCCCAGCATCACCAGCAGGGCTGGAAAGATAAAGGCGTAGGGCGTGATAAAGCCTGCTTGAAATCGCGGCTGTGGCATCGGCTCGGGCAGGTCCAAGCGTTGCGTATCCATGTCAGCATGAGCCATTCTGTTCCGCCGCGTCCCGAATTGTGTGGAAAGGAAAGGTGGCGAGGCCCCGCACGAGGGCCCCGCCGGGGTTTTTCAGATTACTGCCAGACGTAGTAGCCTTCGCGCTCCATGATGGCGCGGGCTTTTTCGTTGGCGGCATCCATTATCGGCTGGATCGGATCATCTGTTGTGATGACCTGCGTCAGGGCCTGGCCCAGCACGTCGATGTTCAGCTCGTTCCACTCGGGGATCAGAGGACGCCAGTCGGGGTCGGCGCAGGGCAGCTGCTCGGCCACGACGGGATATTCGTCAAAGCCTTCGGTGTTGTTTTGCAGCGTGGAAATCCGGACCGGATCGCCGCCCAGTTCAACCATGCGCTGGTCGCCTGCCTTGGAGGTGATGTATTGCAGGAACAGGAAGGCCGCCTCTTTGTTCTGGCTGTTGGCCGGGATGCCGGCGGCAAAGCCACCCGTTTCCGACCCGCAACGCGACCCGACGGGGTGCAGCGCATATCCGACCTTGCCGTCGATCTTGGACAGCTTGGGATCGCGCGACATCGCAGCGATCTTGAGTGTATCAAGGTGCATCGCGGCCTCGCCTTGCAGGAAGGCAGCCGCCGCTTCGCCAAAGCCGAAGGTGGGGATGCCTGCAGGGCCCGTCTTGACGACTTCGCGCATTACCTGTGCTGCTTCAACCGCCTCGGGTGAGTTGATCACAGGGTTCCAGTTGTCATCAAAGATCTTGCCGCCCAGAGGTGCGAGATGCAAAAGCCAACCCGCCGTGACCTGGTGGCCTGTCTTGCCGCGCGAGGTCAGTGCCGGGATGCCAGCGGCGTGCAGTTTCGCCATCACGTCGCGCAATTCGTCATAGGTTTCGGGAACCTCAAGGCCCTGCTCTTCGAAGATGTCCTTGCGATAGGCGAGGATGGAAGTCTCTGCCCCGAACGGCACACCATACATGGCGCCCGATTTTCCCGGCATATAGCCTTTGTGACCACCGACAATGCCGCCATTCTGCAGGTAGGCATCGGCGATGTCGTTGATGTCATAGTTGGGATCGACAAGGCTGCCATTGGTGTAGAACTGGCTCAGCGGGGTCAGCAGACCCTTGGAGACATATTCGCCTTTCCACATCACGACCCAGGACACGACGTCATATTCGCCTTCATCCTTGGACATCTCCAGCAGTTGCCGGTCGCGCAGTTTGAGGTATTGCAGCGCGTCCACCTCGACCTCGATGCCGGTTTCCTCGGTGAATTCCTCGATCAGCTCTTCGGCCTTGATGAAGTGGCTGAGCGCGGGCCATGACACGACAATCGTCGTGCCTTCGTATTTCTCATACGGATTGGCAAACGCCAGCGTCGTGCTCATGGTCAGTGCGGCCAGTGCACCGACCCCTTTCTTGAATAGTCCAGTCATCTTTATCCTCCCGTTAGATTTTGACTTTGGTTGATATGCAAAACGTTGCATGCGGTTGGGGTGCTAGAGGGCCTCCCCGGAATTGCTGTCGAACAGGTAAAGCCGTGACGTGTCGAAAAAGTACTGCCCGTCCGACATGCGGTCGGCTTCGGGGCCGACTTCGACGGCGGCGGTGATGTCCTGCCCGCCCATATCCGCCGCCAGAAACTGGCTGGAGCCGATGTATTCGGCGACTTTCACCTTGAGATCGATGGGGGCAAAGGCGTCGCTGCGGGCTTCGGCGGCAAAATGTTCAGGGCGCAAGCCCAGCGTGACCTGCCGTCCGGTGGCGCGATTGGCGGTGTCTTTCAGTCGATCCGGCACCGGCAGTTTGAAACCTGCACCCTGCACATGCAGTTGCCCGTTGTCCTCGCTGAGTTCTGCAGGCACCAGCGTCATCGACGGAGAGCCGATGAAGGTCGCCACAAAGGTGTTCACCGGCGCGTTGTAGACATCCTTGGGCGTGCCGACTTGTTGGATCAGGCCGTCTTTCATGATCACGATCCGGTCGGCCATGGTCATGGCCTCGATCTGGTCGTGGGTCACGTAAATCATTGTGCGGTCGAGCTTTTTATGCAGCAACGCCAGTTCCGTGCGCATGGTCGAGCGCAGTTTGGCGTCGAGATTGGACAGCGGTTCGTCAAACAGGAACACATAGGCGTCGCGCACGATCGAACGTCCCATCGCAACCCGCTGGCGTTGCCCGCCCGACAGGTCCTTGGGTTTGCGATCAAGATACGGCGTCAGTTCCAGCATGTCGGCGGCGATGCGCACGCGTTCCTCGATCTCGGCCTTGGGGCGCCGGTCAAGGCGCAGGGCAAAGGACATGTTTTGCGCCACGTTCATATGCGGGTAAAGCGCGTAGGACTGGAACACCATCGCGATGTCGCGTTCCTTGGGCTTGGCCCATGTCACGTCCCTGCCCGAAATGACGATCTGACCGGAACTGACCTTTTCCAGCCCGGCGATCATCCGCAGGGTTGTCGATTTTCCGCAGCCCGAGGGGCCTACAAATACGACAAACTCACCCTCTTCGATGTCCAGCGACAAATCGGGAATGACGGTCACATTCCCATAGGACTTGGACACGTTTCGAAGGACGACACCGGCCATCAAAGGGTTCTTTTCTTAGGCAGCAAAATAGGAAAACTCCTTGGCGATGTTGATTGATTTATCAAACCATGCCGCGCAGTCCTGTGGGCTGTGCGTGGCAAGGTCGATGGTGTTCCAGATGAATGCGTCTTCCATGTCCAGACCCATGTTGAGCATGGACACGGCAACTTTGGTTTGTTGCGCGGACCAGTCGCTGAGGATGTCGTCAAGTGGTGCGTCCGTCGCCAGCCCACGGGTCAGATCGCGCGCATTGGTGAACCCCTTGAACACGCCCGCGCCCGTCAGTGGCGGCACCATGATGCCCGCATCTCCCATCAGGCACATCCGCCCCTTGCGATAGGCCGGGAGGTCAGAGGTATAGATCTGCTGGATCTGGTTGTCGGTCGAACTGCAGACAATGTCGGCGTAATACTTCGGCAGGTTGTCGCGGATCATCGATTTAAGCGCATCATCCTGTTCGGCGCGCATGTAGCCTGCCGGAATTGTTCCGACCCGCGACACGCCGTCCTTGTCGACCATGAAATCCGCCAACTCGCTTTGCGCCAGCGGGAAATAGCATGCCCAGTTGAACAGCCGGTCCCCGACCTGCTCTGATCCCTCGCGGCTGGGGATCATGTAGGAAATAAAGCTGCCCTTTTGATTTCTGAGCGAAAACCTAGGGTGCACGGCCAGCTGATCGACCTGTTCGATCTGAGATTCGGGCACCACGCCGCGCCAGACGGTATAGCCGCGATATTCCAGATCAACCTCGGGGAACATGATCCGTCGCCCGAGCGAGTGATAGCCGTCGGCAAACAGGACGATATCCGCGTGGCGCGCGTCGCTGTCGGCGAATGTCATCCTGACGCTGTCGCCGTCATGATCTGCGGTGAGCAATTGCATGTCGTTGTGATAAATGTCGTCGGGCAGGCGTCGCCGCATGTTTTCCCACATCCCCGACCAGTGCACGCAGCGCATGTCCAGCGGCACGCTGAGCGGGCAGTGACCGAATTGTTGGGTGGCATCCGTGACCTTGGACAGTTGCAGTTCGGAATAGGGCATCGACGGGAAATTCTCGTCGAGGATATCGGCGGCCTTCATTTCATTGAGCACCCGGCGCGAGGTTGTGACCCCGCCGCCGCGACCCACAAGACCCTTGCGCGACCGCTCAAAGACGTCGACCGAATGACCGGCGCGCGACAGTAGGATTGCCGCCATCGTCCCGGCAATTGATCCACCAATGATCGCAATTTTCTGACCCATGATCCCCCCTCTGACCCTTTACGATACGCAAAGACGGGGACTAATCTACTGTTAGATTGTCAGCCGCTAACTATTAGGTCAGCTTTTATGCCGCAGAAACGACGAATGACCCTGAGCGACGTTGCCGAGGTTGCCCAAGTGTCTGAAATGACGGTGTCGCGTGTCTTGCGCGACAAGGGGGTTGTTTCAAAAAGGACCCAACAAAAAGTTCAGGAAGTAATTGAAAGAATTGGATATGTTCAAAACAAGCTGGCCGGATCGTTGGCTGAAAACCGATCCAATCAGGTCGCCGTCATCATCCCGTCGCTGACCAACAATATCTTCACCGAGGTGATGACCGGCATCACTTCTGAACTGGAACGGGTGGAGTATCATGCCGTTGTGGGCGTCAGTGACTACGATCTGAACAAGGAAGAATCCCTGATCGTGTCGATGATGTCCTGGCGTCCGGCGGCCATAATTGTGTCAAACGCGGTCCATACCGAGCGTGCCACCAACATCCTGCGCAACACCGATATCCCTGTGGTGGAGATCATGAGCCTGAGTGCGGCCCCCATCGACATCAACATCGGGATCAACCATCGCAAGGCGGCGCATGATCTGGCGCAATATGTGATTTCGAAAGGCTACCGACGCTTTGGATTTCTGGGCTGGAACGAGCGCGATATCGCCGCTGCCGAACGGTTCAGCGAAATTCAGTCCGTCATCCACCAACATGGGCATGAATTTCTGCCCCCTGACCCTTATGACAGCCCGCCGAACTTTCTGCGCGGCAAGGAAGGGCTAAAGGGCATGCTGCAGGACAATCCGAAACTGGATGCCGTGTTTTTTCCCAATGACACGACGGCCATCGGCGGAATGATCCATTGCATCGAAAGCGGCATAGATATTCCGGGGGACGTGGCAATTGCCGGGTTCAGTGGCCTTGCGGTGGGCCAGAACATGCCGTTGAGATTGACCACCATCCAGACAAAACGCTTTGAAACCGGGCAGTTGGCCGCTTCTGAGATCATCCGACGCCTGAACGGGCGCAGCGGCATTGCCTGTCACGACATGGGCTATG
Source organism: uncultured Tateyamaria sp. (assembly GCF_947503045.1). GTDB lineage: Bacteria > Pseudomonadota > Alphaproteobacteria > Rhodobacterales > Rhodobacteraceae > Tateyamaria. The sequence goes on along the minus strand of NZ_CANNCF010000003.1, from coordinate 490,045 downwards.
TGCTGCTGGGCGGTCAGACGACATGAGCGCGCAGGCGGGCCGTCAGGATGCGGCCTCACCCACGACGCGGACGCGGGCACGCAATGCCTGACCGGGCAGGTAGCTGAGCGGCAGGTCCTCGACTTCGATCACCTTGATGGTGTCTTCCTGAGCGCCGGCCTTGATCGCCTGGGCGATGGCGGCGGTCTTGGCGTTCTCGATGGCCTCTTCGCGGCTGACATCGCGGTAGATACGGTCCGTTTCACCTGAAATCTGCGCGATGGCTGCGCCCACGGCATTTGCGACCGCCTCGTGTTCCACATGGACGACTTCGTTGATCCCGGGCATCGTTTCGGGGATCAGCATTGCGCCACCGCCAACCGCCAGCAGCGGCACCGGGGTTGCATCGGTCTTCATCCGGTCGACGGCCTCAGAGATACGCTCGTGAACAGTGGCAAGGGCGCGGGTGATCAAACCCTTGTCCAGATGCTTGACCAGCGCGGGATCCCCCACATCGGCAAGCCCGGCGGCGACGGCAATGTCGGTACAGGTCAGAGTTTGACCGCCAAAGACAAGCGCCTGCGTCCCCAACCTGTAGCCTACGCTGTGCGGGCCGATCTCGTGCGCGTCGCTGGACACTTTGGTGCCGCCACCGATGGCAATCGACAGCAGGTCTGGCATCCGGAACAAGGTGCGCACGCCGCCCACTTCGACCACGTTGTTGGCCTCGCGCGGGAAGCCGTTGATCAGGCAACCCACATCGGCCGTGGTCCCGCCCACATCACAGACCATTGCGTTCTTGCGCCCGGTCAACAGGGCGGCGCCGCGCATCGAATTGGTGGGCCCGGAGGCAAAGGAAAAGACCGGGAAGTCGCGCGCGGCATCGGCATGGGCCACGGTCCCGTCGTTTTGCGTGATATAGAGACGCGCGTTCAGACCGCTTGCGGCCACGGCATCGCTGAAGGCTTGCGTGATGTCCGAGGCAAGCCCGATCAGCGAGGCATTCATCAGCGCGACATTCTCACGCTCCAGCAGGCCGATGCGCCCCAGCGACGAGCTGAGCGTGATATGGGCGTCGGGGTGTTCCTGGCGCACGATGTCTGCGGCGTGTTCCTCGCAGGCGGCGGTCAGGGGCGAGAAGCTGGCCGAAATAGCCACCCGGTTCACGCCATCCTTGCGGATTTTGCGGGCGACTTCGGCGATTTCCATGTCCTGCATCGGCACCATGTCGCGCCCGTCATATTCATGCCCGCCATGCACCAGATAGGCCCCGTGGTTGACCTGTTCGGCCAGATCCTCGGGCCAGTCGCAAAACGGGGGCAGGCTGGCCGAGGCGGGCAGCGAGACGCGAATGCCCGCAACCCGGTCCAACTGTCGGCGCTGAACCACAGCGTTGGTGTAGTGGGTGGTGCCGATCATCACCGCCTCGACCGCATCGGCAGCAGGCCCGGCGGCCTCGACCACCTCCTTGAGGGCGACGCGCACACCGGTGGTCACGTCCTGCGTGGTGAACGTTTTGATCGCGGCGATCACCTGGTCATTGTCAATCAGCACGGCATCCGTATTGGTGCCGCCAACGTCGATCCCGATCCGCTTCATCTTACGACCTCGTCTCCGAATACTGAGGTGAAGGGGATGTCGAACCCGAAGGCCACGGGCCCCACGGCCTCAAGGCCCTTGTCCGACAGGAAACACTCGGGCCCCGGCAGGGCCAGAACCGAAATCCTCTGGCCAAAGCGGATGATGTCGGTGCCGATTCCTTCGCCCGATACGCTGTCGAGCAGGCAGATCAGATCGGGTGTCATCACCACCGGCTCACCGTCCAGAAAGGCCACCGAGAATTCGTTCTGGAAATGCACGATCATCTCGCGGCCAAGGTCGCCGTCCTGCCCTTCGAGCGTGGCCTTGCCGCGCAGAAAGCCTTCGGTTGCGATGCGGTCCACGTCGATCACCTTGCCAGTGAACATGCGCTTGCCATGCGAGGCCGTCAGCACCGCGTCGATTGGATTGGAATGGGTGCGCTTGGCCTCGAGCACCGTTTCGCCCAGCCGGATCGCCTTGGAGGTGGTGTATAGAATGCCGTGCTGCTTGACTTCGGCGCCGGAGCGCGGTGCCTTGCAGGTCGCCGCAGAGGCCCCCATTTCGGTGCAGACCTTACGGCTGATCCGCTCCATCCAGCGCCAGGATGCGGCGCGTGGGATCACCACTTCGTTGTCGCGGATATCGGCCATCGCAAACGGGTAGCATTTCAGTTCCGCCACAGCGACTGAGGTCATCTGCGCCTCGGGATAGGCGCGCCCCATCGTGTCGGCATCCACCACCGGCAGGCCGGTCAGCGCCGAGATCAGCAAAGGCTGCAACCCGTTGCCGCCGCCAATCTCCAGCGCCATGATCGCGTCAAACTTTTCGCCCAGATATTGTTCCATCATGCGCACGGGACGGGCGGAAAATTCGGGGTCGGCCAGACGTTCCTGCCCGACGATTGGTGCGCCCATGTTGGACACCACCGCGACGCGCGCATCGTCGGCCAGCGCCATTGGATCGACCAGCGTGATCTTGTGCCCGTCCTTGTAGAGGCGGCGCAAATTGAGCAGCTTGTGATAGGGATCACCCCCGCCGCCGGTGCCCAGTATCCACGCCCCGATGGCCAGTGCCTCGACATCATCCGCACTAAGGACGCGCTGCAACTGATTTGGCGTGCGCAGGGCATGAGCTGTCATCGGGCGGTCTCCTGTCGGGAGGTTTCAACTTTGTTCATTAAGCAATCACCTAAGCATGAATGCATAGCAAATAACCATCCGACATGAGCGCGATAGAGGGCACTTATGACGCGGCCCAAACCTGCGCGTGTCATAGGCCAAGCCAATGCCGCGCATTGATAATGATTAGTTTTCAATGTCGCGTGGGCCTGTTCTGATGCAGGTGTCAGGGGTTGGCGCGTTTGGAAATGCGCGGCCTTGCCCCGCTAATCCTGAACAGGGGGTAATAATGAAAATTCACAGCAGAGTAGCAAATCTGTTTGTCGCGGGGGCTGTGGCCGTCGCAATGAACGTGATGCCTGCGGCTGTCTCGCCAGCCCGCGCGGCAGAGCTTGTGGACGACAAGCTGTACATGGTCATCGCCGGACGCCAGGAAGTGTCCCACCTTGATCCCGCCCAGAAATACGATCTTGCCATCCGCATGATGATGCAGGCCCTTTATGACGGGCTGGTCAAATACGAAGGCAACCCCGCCGAGGTCAAGCCGTGGCTGGCGGACAGCTGGGAGACGTCCGAGGACGGGCTGACATGGACGTTCAATCTGAACCCGGATGCCAAGTTCCATGATGGCAGCCCGGTGAATGCGGATGCGGTTGTCTATTCTTTCCAGCGCACGATGGAAATCAACGAAGGCCCCGCATGGATGCTCGAAGGGTTCCTGACCCCCGACAACGTCAAGGCGGTGGATGCCACCACGGTCGAATTCAAGCTGGAAAAGCCCTATTCGGCGTTCCTGTCCTTCTTGCCGTGGTGGTATGTGGTGAACCCGGCGGTGGTCGAGGCCAACAAGGGTGACGATTTCGGCAAATCCTACTTGCTGGAAAACGCAGCCGGATCAGGCCCCTACATCCTGGATCGTTTCGAGGCAGGCAGCTCGTACGTGCTCAAGCGCAATGACGATTACTGGAAGGGTTTCACTTATGACAACGACCGCATGGGCGGCGTCATCTACCGTCTTGTACGCGAAAGCTCGGCACAACGCGCGGCGTTGATCAAGGGCGAGGCGGACCTCGTCACCGGTCTGGGTGTCGAAGAGCGTCAGGCGCTGGCGGACAATGGTGATGTGTCGGTGTCGACCATCCCGTCGCTGACCTCCTTCGGTCTGAAGATGAATACCCAGCAGGGCATTACGGCTGACGTGAACATCCGCAAGGCGCTGGCCTATGCCTACAACTACGACTCTTTCCTGCAAATCCTGAACGGCGAGGGCAAGCTGCAAACCAGCCCCTTCACGGATGCCATTCAGGGCTATGTGCCAATTGCGGATATGCCGCGCCGCGATATCGCCAAGGCCAAGGAATATCTCGCCAAGACCGAGTATCCTGATGGCGGGTTCGAGGTCGAGTTTGTCTATGTCGAAGGGTTCGAGCTGCAACGCCAGATGGCGCTGTCCATGATCGACGCCTTCCGGGACATCAATGTCGAGGTCAAGCTGACGCCACTCACATGGCCCAACATGGTGGCCCGTGGGTCGTCGCCTGACACATCGCCCAACATCATGGCGATCTTCACCACGCCAGTCTCGACCGACCCGGACGCGGTGGCGATCCAGTACCACCCGGCATCCAACGGCAAATATTATGGATCGCACTTTCTGGAAGACGCCGAGCTGATCGAGATGATCGAAACCGCGCGTGCCGAAACCGATTGGGAAAAACGCGCCCCGATATATGCCGAAATCCAGCAAAAGATCGTTGATCTGCAGCCGGAAATCTTTGGCATGATGCGCAACCGGGGCACGGTGCATCGCACATGGGTCAAGGGCTATGCCGACAGTCCGATCCGCATGGAAGGCGAGATCGACTTCTACTCAACGTATCTGGAGCCGTAAATCCGGCATCATATGCTAAGCTTCGGGGCGGCCAGTTTGGGTCGCCCTGTTTTCTGATCAAAGGAAACCTGTCTTGCGTCGTCTGATCTTCCGTCGTCTTGTGACCATGGTTTTCATGCTGTTCGGGCTGATGGCGATTGTGTTTGTCATTGCCAACATCGCGCCCGGTGATCCGGCCCGACTGGCCGCAGGCCCCGATGCAAGCAACGAAATGGTTGAGGCGATCCGCGCGGATCGTGGCCTGGACCAGCCGCTGGTGATCCGGTTCGGCTATTACATCGCCAACCTTGCCACCGGTGATCTGGGCACTTCGCTGTTGACCCGCCGCCCTGTGCTTGAGGACATCGCGCGCTTCTTTCCGGCCACACTTGAACTGGTTCTCGTGTCCATCGGGTTTGCCGTTCTTTTGGGTGTGCCGCTGGGCATGTTGGGCGCGGTTTATCACAACAAGCTGCCGGACCAGACGATCCGCCTTTTGGCCATTTCAGGTGTGGCGCTGCCGATGTTCTGGCTTGGCCTGATGCTGCAATGGTATCTGTCGCTCGAGCTTGATCTGTTTCCGCTAGGGGGCGCCTTGGCATCATGACGCCGCGCCCGGACGTGGTGACAGGGCTGATGACGGTGGATGCGCTGCTGGCCGGGCGTCCGGACGTGGCGCGCGAGGCGTTGTGGCACATGGTGCTGCCTGCCATCGCGCTCAGCCTGCCCGCACTTGCCTCGATCATCCGCGTGAATCGGGCCGAGATGATCGAATCGCTGGACAAGGATTATATCCTCAATGCGCGCGCCCAAGGGGTCGGGTCCTTGCGCATTGTTGCGGCCTACGCGCTGAAAAACGCGATCCTGCCGACGCTGGCCATGATCGGGTTACGCTTTGGCTGGATGTTGGGGGGCACAGTGCTGGTCGAGGGCGTGTTCGATTATCCCGGCCTTGGCCTTTACGCGACCAACGCGGCTGTCTCGTCTGACTTTGATCCGATTATCGCGGTGACGCTGGTGCTTGGGGCCTGTTTCATGATCGTGAACCTGCTGATTGATCTGGCCTACGCCGCGCTTGATCCACGGGTGAGGGCGCAGATATGAGCGTGATCGAAGACATTGCACGCCCCGATGCACCGGATCGCTGGCGCGAATATCGCCGGATGTGGGCAACGTTCCGCAGGTCACATTCCGCGATTCTCGGGCTGATCATCGTGTCCGCCTTTCTGATCCTTGCCGCCATTGGCCCGTGGATTGTCCCCTTTCCGGATGATGCCTATGGTGCTGTGCATTTTGAGCGCAAGTTGCAGGCGCCCAATGCCACGCACTGGTTTGGCACGGACGAGGTTGGCCTCGACATCTATACCCGCGTCATCATTGGCGCACGCACCACACTTTGGATTGGCCTGACCGTGACTGGCATTGCCGTGCTGATCGGCGTGCCGCTTGGCCTTTTGGCGGGAATGTCCGACGGGGTGCTGCGCGAGGTCATCATGCGGGTGACGGATGTGTTCCTGTCGATCCCCGGCCTGATCCTTGCCATCGCCATCGTGGGCGCGCTTGGGCCGGGTATTCTGAATGCGATGTTCGCGCTCGCCCTTGTCTGGTGGCCAGGCTATGTGCGGCTGGTGCAGGCCAAGGTTCTGTCGGTGCGCAACGAGACCTATGTCGAGGCCGCCCGCTCCATCGGGGCCTCGCGGGCTCGGATCATATTTTTGCATGTGCTGCCCAATTGCACCTCGCCGATCATCGTCAAGGCGTCGATGGATATGGGCCTTGCGATCCTTGGTGCGGCCTCGCTTGGGTTTCTCGGCCTTGGGGCGCAGCCGCCCTATCCCGAATGGGGGGCGATGATCTCGATCGGCAAGAACTATTTGCCCGACTGGTGGTGGTATTCGCTGTTTCCCGGGCTTGCGATCTATCTGACCGTGCTGGGTTTCAACCTTTTGGGGGACGGCTTGCGCGACATGCTTGATCCGAAACAACGCTGATGTCGGTGCTGTCCATCAAAGACCTGTCGCTGGAATTCCGCACCTTTGACGGGGTCTACAAGGCCATCGACCGGGTCTCGATCGAACTGGCGCAGGGCGAGGCCCTCGGGATCGTGGGCGAGACAGGCTGCGGCAAATCGGTGCTGACCCGCGCCGCCTTTGGCCTCGTGCCCACGCCCCCGGCCCGGATCACGGGTGGGACTGTGTCCTTCCTTGATCGCGACATCCTTGGACTGCCGCAAAACGAATTGCGTGCCATGCGGGGGCGGGATGTGGCGATGATCTTTCAGGACCCGATGACCTTCATCAACCCGGTGTTCAAGATCGGAACTCAACTGATCGACTCGATCCGTGCACAGCGCCACGTGGGGCGGCGCGAGGCGCGCGAGATCGCGTTGGACATGCTCGACAAGGTGCAACTGCCCAACCCGGCGCGGCAGATGGACAGCTATCCGCACCAGCTTTCGGGTGGCATGCGCCAGCGCATCCTGATCGCCATGGCGTTGGCGGCTGAGCCCAAACTGTTGATCGCGGATGAGCCGACGACGGCCCTTGATGTGACCATTCAGGCGCAAATCCTCGATCTGATCGCGGCTTTGGTCGAAGATATGGGGATTTCGCTGATCATGATCTCGCATGATCTGGGCGTGGTGGCGCAGGTCTGTGACCGGATTGCGGTGATGTATGCCGGCCAGATTGTCGAGGACGCACCAGTCTCGCGCATCTTTGATCATCCGGCCCATCCCTACACCAAGGGGTTGCTGGCGGCCGTGCCGCACCCGTTCAGCCCGGCAGATACGCTCAGCGGCATCGCGGGTGCGCTGCCCAACCTTTACGAGCCACCGCAGGGGTGCCGTTTCGCGGCCCGCTGTGCGCATGCATCCGCACAGTGCCGGGCAGCGGATATCGGGTTCCGTCACATCGCGTCGGGCCACGCCGTGGCCTGCACGCTGTTTGAGGACGAGGCTGCGCATGTCTGAGGCGATGCTGACCCTTCAGGATCTCGAGGTCCATTTCCCGACCAAAGGCGGTGTGGTGCGCGCAGTCGATGGAGTCAGCCTGTCCCTGCGACAAGGCGAGATTTTGGGGCTGGTCGGCGAAAGCGGTTCGGGCAAATCCACCGTGGGCAAGGCCGCCTTGCGCCTGATCGATCCGACAGGTGGTCAAGTGCTGATTGACGGCACCGACATCACCACCGCGCGCCTGCGCGACCTCAAGCCCGTGCGCACCAAGGCGCAACTGATCTTTCAGGATCCGCACTCGTCCATGAACCCGCGCATGACAATCAAGCGCATCGTGGGCGAGCCGCTGATCATCCACACGGCGATCCGAGGGGCTGAGCTGGACCAGACCGTCGCGCGGCTGCTGGAACGGGTGGGGTTGCCTGCGCAGTTTTTGCACCGCTTTCCCCATGAACTCTCTGGCGGCCAAAAGCAGCGCGTGGCGATTGCGCGGGCCTTGGCCGTGGATCCTGACCTGCTGATCCTGGATGAACCGACCAGCGCGCTGGATGTGTCCGTGCAGGCCCAGATCCTCGAATTTCTCAAGGAATTGCACGCCGAGCGACCCCGCATGACCTCGCTGTTCATCTCGCACAATCTGGCCGTGGTGCGGTTCTTGTGCCACCGTGTTGCGGTGATGTATCTTGGCAAAATCGTCGAAGAAGGTCCCGTGGCGCAGGTGTTTTCCAACCCGCAGCATCCCTATACCAAGGCGCTGCTCAGTGCGGTTCCGCTGCCGGAAGCGACACGTGGGGCGGGCCGCATCCAGCTTGAGGGCGACCTGCCAAGCCCGGTGGACCGCGCGCAGGGCTGCGCCTTTCACCCACGCTGCCCGGTTGCGCGCAAGGGCCTGTGCGACACCAAGGCACCGCCGCGCGTGGACACCGGCGAGACCTGGGCGCGCTGCCATTTGATTGGTGAAACGCCATGAGTTTCGAGCTGAACCGCCTTGCCAACCAGCTCGACTGGAACCTGCTCCGCACCTTCATGGTGATTGTGCAGGAACGTTCGATCACGCGCGCTTCGCAGCGGCTTAATGTCACTCAGCCTTCGGTCAGTGCCGCCTTGCGCCGCCTTGAAGAACGCCTTGAGGTGCAGTTGATCGAACGCGGGTCGGGCCGTGCCTTTGTCATCACCAGTTCCGGCGAAAAGGTCTATCGCGAGGCGTTGGAGATTTATGGCGGCGTGGTACGCCTGAACGAGTTGGGCAACCAGAACGAACAGGCGCTGTCGGGCAATATCGTCATCTATCGCTCCAGCCATCTCGATCTGAGCTTTCTGAGTGCCGAAATTGACCGATTTCGCAGCGAACATCCGGCAGTGACCTTTTCGATCATCACGTCGCAATGCGCCGACGTGGTCCGCTCGGTCCGTCAACGGGTGGCCTCAATTGGTTTTTGCACCCGCCCCGACATGGCCCCGCAGGTCCGGCGCCACCAGCTTGCCTCGCAGGAGTTTGGCTATTTCTGCGGCCCCCTGCATCCGCTGTTCCAGCAGGAGGCCTATGATCCATCCATCCTTGCTGCATCTGATGTGGTCAGCTTTGAAGGCGAGGCCCTTGCCGGGCCGCTGTCGCAGATCGCGCGCCACCGGGCGAGGCACGACATTGGCGATGCGACCACGGCCAGCACCAGCAGCATCGTCGATCTGATCAACCTGATCCGCAGTTCCAAGTCGATTGGCTGCATGACGACCGCACACGCGGGCCAATTCGCTCCGGACCTGTGGCAGATCCCGATGGACTGTGACCCGCCGCTTGTCGATATCTTTGGCCTTCTGGACATCGAGCGGCCCTTTACCCCGGCCGAGCGAAGCTTTGTCAACACACTGGCAACGCTGGATATTTTGTCAGTGTGAGACTGGCTGTATGTCCCTTTCAGGTTGTCTTTGAGGGATGCACACTCAGCCCGTGCGCTGCGTAAGCCGGGGCAGGGTGATCACGATCTGCGCCCCGTCTGGCTTGTCACCGATGCGCAGCGAACCACCGTGATTGTCGATGACGCTTGCGGCGATGGGCAGGCCCAGCCCGCTGCCCGCGCCTGCGTCAGCCTGGGCAAAGCGGCCCAGAACAAGCTCGCGCTCGTCCGGGTTGATGCCCTTGCCATTGTCCTCGATCCGCAACTCATTCTGCGCGTTTGCGGGGGCCAGCGACACGACAATCCGCGACAGGTCCGGGCCGCCATGCACCACGGCATTGGTGAGCAGGTTCAGGAGGGCCTCCTGAAGCATGACCTCATCGCCCCACACGAGGACGGGTTGGGTTGGCAAGTCTGCGGTGACGTCGGTGGATGCAGCAATTTCAAGGTCGTGAAAACGGGTGATCACACCCGACACAAGGGCGCAGAGGTCGATCTGCGCCCCGGTCTGCGCCACGTCCGCGCCTCTGGCCCGTTCAAAGGACAGCATCTGGTTGGTCAGATGGGTTGCCGCGCGCGCGGCCTTGACCAGTTCCGCGCTGCGGGACTTGGCCGCCTTGGGGGAGGGGGCACTTTCCACAGCCTCGGCCAGCGCCAGCACCCCTGCAATCGGATTGCGCAACTGGTGTGCGGCGTTCGAGATAAACTCGTCCTTGGAGCTGATGCGCCGGGATATCCGCTCCAGCAGCGCATTCAGGGTCGACACGATGCCACGCGCCTCAAGCGGCACATCGCGTCGGATCGGAGTGAGGTCGTTGGGCGTGCGTTTGGCGATGGCGTCTTGCAGGTCCAGCAAGGGGCGCAGGCCCAGCCCAACCCCGAACCACACGATAAGCGCGAGCGACACCAAAAGGGCCGCAATCACAGACACCGCCCGCGTGGCGACATCGCGCACAAAGGCGCCGCGGACCTGCAGGTTTTGCCAGACGGTGATTGTGAACAGGCCTGACACGCCGTCGATGGTGGTGGCGTCGCGAAACCGCAGCACCCGCACGTCGCTGCCCTGGTAGATGGCTTCGTAATATTGCGGATCGGGGCTGTCCGAGGCGACGCTGTCCGGCGGTGGGGGCGGTGTGGCGTAGCCTGTCACAAACACGCCGTCCGGGGCATAGACGTGATAGAACAACTCGCCGCCCGAGGTGTCGCTGATCAACCGGCGGGTTGGAGGGCTGAGTGCGTCGCCGCCCGACAGGGCCACGTCCCGCGATATGGCAAGGGCGGCGGACAGCAGATCGCGGTCAAAGATTTCTTCGGCCCGGTGGGTGGCATTGCGGAACTGCCACGAGGCGGCAAGGACCGAGAGCAGCAATAGCGGTGTCAGGATGATGACGATCAGCCGCGTGCGCAGCGATTGGGCCTTCATCCGTCGCCCTCGCTTTGCAGCTGATAGCCCAACCCCCGCTGGGATTTGATCGCCACACCATGAGATTTCAACCGTGCGCGCAGCCGCGAGACATAGACCTCGATCACCTTTTCATCCACATCCGCGCCGACCCCATAGGCGTAATCCAACAACGCCGCCTTGGACACAAGACGCCCTTCGGCAGAGAGCAGCGCCTCAAGAACGGACAACTCGCGCCGGGGCACATCGACGGCGGCCTCACCGATCAGCAATTGCCGCGCCGCAGAGTCAAAGCGCAGCGGGCCGATCTCGAGCATCTGGCGCTGCGGCGTCGTGCGCCTGCGGGCGAGCGCACGCACCCGCGCCTCAAGCTCGGCCATCTCAAAGGGTTTGATCAAGTAGTCATCCGCCCCCGCATCCAGCCCGATGACGCGATCCTCGGTCTCGGCCCGGGCGGTGAGCAGGATCACGGGGCGCTGGTCATCGCGGGCGCGTAACGCCTTGAGCACGCTCAGCCCGTCCTGACCGGGCAGGTTGATGTCCAGAATGATCAGATCGGACGCGTCATCTTTGAGGAACGTCTCGGCCTCATTGCCATTGTGCAGCATGTCCACCGCGTGGCCTGCGTCCTGCAGCCGGTATGCGATCCCCTTGGCGAGGCCGACATTGTCTTCGACGAGCGTGATCCGCATCTTTTCTGGCATCCGAAAGTTTCATGCAAGGTTCGCAGGTCACAGTGCAGACATCAACCGGGCGGGACAGCTCGGTGATTCTTGTATTCAGCCGCTTCTGGGAGGGAGTGGCGCATCCTAGGGAGGAACCTATGTCCATTTTCCAAGCCACACGTCGTGTGGCCTATAGCTTCGTGGCCGCAGCCGCCGCGACATTTGCAACCCAGGCGCAGGCGGGCGGTCACGGCATCGACCTGACCGGCAAGACCGTCGAGTGGATCATTCCATTCTCGGAAACCGGTGGATCAGCCAAGTGGGCAAACTTCTACGCCCCTCTGCTTTCCGAGGCGCTGCCAGGTCAGCCCACCGTTGTGGTGAAATTCATGCCGGGTGCGGGTTCGACCAAGGGCGCGAACTTTTTCCAGAACGAAAAGTATGAAGACAGCGAAGGCACCCTGATCTTTGGCTCTTCCGGCTCGACGCAATTCCCGTTCCTGCTGGGCGATCCACGGGTGAAATACAACTATGGCGACTGGAATGTCGTGCTGGCTTCGGGCACCGGTGGGGTCGCCTATCTGCCGCCTGAGCTGGCTGCCAAGATGGACGGTATGAACGCCGCGCCCTTGCAGGGTGAGGATTTCATCTATGGCAACCAGGGCGCAACCCGCCTTGACCTTGTCCCGACACTGGCATGGGAGATGCTGGGCCTGAACGTCGAAAGCGTCATGGGCATCAAGGGGCGCGGTGACGGCCGTCTGATGTTCGAGCGCGGCGAAGCCAATATCGACTACCAGACCTCGTCGTCCTTCCTGTCCGGCGTCACGCCTTTGGTCGAAGCAGGCACTGCCGTGCCGATGATGACCTGGGGTGCGCTGGATGATGCGGGCAATATCGTGCGCGATCCGACCTTCCCCGACATTCCGACCTTCAAGGAAGTCTGCGAAGCGACCGACGGGTGCGAAACCTCGGGCGAGGCGTGGGATGCGTGGAAAGCCTTCTTCATCGCCGGTTTCCCGGCCCAGAAGATGGTGTTCCTGCCAAATGGCGCATCTGCCGATGCAATCGCGACCTACACCGCAGCTTTTGAGGCGGTGAAAGCCCGCGCCGATTTCGCGGAAATCTCGGGCAAGCGCCTTGGCAAATATCCGCAAATGACCGGTGAAGCGGCGCAGAACGCGCTGGAAAGCGGCACCAATGTCAGCCCTGAGGCCAAGGCCTTTGTGGTGAACTGGCTGCAGGAAAAATACGGCGTGTCGCTGAACTAGACCCCCGTTTTGCTTTGCGGGCACCCCGAACCGATTTTCGGGGTGCCTATCAAAGCAAAAAGGCGAGGGATGCATCATGGATGTCATTATGGAGGCGTTGCCCGCACTGGGCGATGCATGGGCTCTGATCCTGCAGCCCGTGGTCCTTGGCTATCTGGTGCTTGGCGTTGTCATGGGCCTGTGCATCGGTGTGTTTCCCGGCCTTGGCGGGATTGCGGGCCTGTCGCTGCTGTTGCCTTTCATGTTCGGCATGGACCCCATCCTTGGCCTTGCGCTGATGGTTGGCATGGTGGCGGTGGTGCCGACATCTGACACGTTTGCCTCGGTTCTGATGGGGATACCGGGATCTTCGGCGAGTCAGGCCACGGTGCTGGACGGCTTTCCCATGGCCAAGCGCGGGCAGGCCGCGCGGGCGCTGTCGGCGGCCTTTGCCTCGTCCCTGTTCGGGGGGCTGGTTGGGGCGGCATTCCTGACCGTCTTTATCCTGATTGCCCGACCCATCGTGCTGGAATTCCGCACGCCCGAATTGCTGATGATCACGATTTTCGGCCTGTCCATGGTGGGCATTCTCGCCGGGCGCGTCGCGATCAAGGGGATCGTGGCTGCCGGCTTGGGCATGTTGATCGGGACAATCGGCGAGGGCGCATCCTCGGGTGATTTGCGCATGTCCTCTTATGACTATCCATACCTCACGGACGGGTTGAAACTGGTGATTGTCGGCCTTGGCATCTTTGCCATCCCCGAGATCATTTCGCTGCTGCGTCAGGACCGCGCCATCGCAAAAGAGCAACCTTTGGGCGGTGGCTGGCTTGACGGGGTCAAGGACTGGTTCGCGAATATCTGGCTGTCGGTGCGCTGTTCGATCATCGGTGTTGTCGTCGGGGTCATTCCCGGCCTTGGCGGTTCGGTCGTGGACTGGATCGCCTATGGCCACGCCATCCAGACCACCAAGGACACGTCGAAATTCGGCAGCGGTGAAGTGCGTGGCGTGATCGGGCCGGAAAGCTCGAACAACGCCAAAGAGGGTGGGGGCCTTGTGCCGACCCTGCTGTTTGGCATTCCGGGCTCAGGGTCGATGGCGATCTTTATCGGGGCCATCGCGCTGCTGGGGTCCGGCCAGATCGAGGTTGGACCAGCGATGCTGCAAAACAACCTCGACATCACCTATTCCATCGTCTGGCTGCTGGCGCTTGCCAACGTGGTCGGCACCCTGATCTGCATCGCCTCATCCGGCGGCATTGCCAAGCTGACGTCGATCCGTTTTGCGCTGCTGGCGCCGTTCCTGTTGATGATTATCAGCTTTGCGGCCTTCCAGTCCGGGCAGAACCTGATGGATCTGGTGGCGCTGTTTGCCATTGGCTTCCTTGGCATCCTCATGCGCCGCTTTGACTGGTCGCGTCCGGCCTTTTTGATCGGGTTTGTGCTGTCCAACCCGGCCGAGACCTATGCCAACCAAGCCCTGCAGATCGCGCAATCGCGGTTCCGCAAAGGGTTTGACGAAGGGCTCGACTATATCTTCTCGCCCATCGTCATTGTGCTGCTGATTGTCACCGTCGTCTCCGTTGTTCTGGGGCTGCGGCAGGCCAAGAAGATCATGGCCGAAGGGGCAGTGCCATCGGGGCGCAAACGGGCACCGCTGATCTTTCTGCTCGTGGTGACAGCCTATATCGTGCTGGCCTATGTCAACGCCGCCGCGATCCCTGATTTCAGCCGCGACCGCGTCTTTCCGATGTTTGTTGCGGGCGTGTGCATCGTCGGTTGCGTGATATTGATTGTGCAGATGATGCTGAAACCCGAGGGTCACACGATCTTCGCCGATCGCGAATCCAGCGGCGAAGACGCCGAGGCCACCTTTGGGCTGTGGCCGACACTGGCGTGGTTTGCAGGGCTGTTGATCCTGACCTCGCTCCTGGGCTTTATTCTGGCGCTTGCAGTGTTCTTGTTCTTCTTTCTCAAGATCAGGGCAGGGACCAGCACCAGCTTTGCAGCGATCTACACGGGGGCCGGGATCCTGTTCATGTGCACCATGGCGTGGCTGTTGAACCGCGATTTCCCGCCCGGACTGTTGCAGGGCTATGTCGATCTGCCGTGGCCACTCACATGACGCAGACCGCCATTCCATTCCTGCTGATGCGTGGCGGGACGTCTCGAGGCCCCTACATCAACCGTGCCGACCTGCCCGAGGACCTCGATACGCTGGCCGAGGTTCTGATCGCCATGATCGGTTCAGGCCATGCGCTCAACATTGACGGGATTGGCGGTGGTGCGGCCGTAACAACCAAGGTGGCAATGTTGTCCCATTCGGACGATCCTTGGGCCGATGTCGATTATTTCTTTGCCCAGGTCAGTGTCGAGGACGGGCTGGTCGACTTCAAACCCACCTGCGGCAACATCCTGTCGGGCGTTGGGCCTGCGGCGATTGAAATGGGTCTGGTCCCTGCGCAAGAGGGTGAAACATCCATCAACATTCGCGCCGTCAACACAGAGGCCAAGGTCACCGCCCTTGTGCAGACCCCCGACAAACAGGTCAGTTATGCCGGTGATGCGGCCATTGACGGCGTACCCGGAACCGCGGCGCCGGTGGCCCTGCAGTTCATGGAAACCGTTGGCGGCGCAACCGGGGCATTTTTACCCACTGGAAATCTGGTGGACGAGGTGGATGGCATCCCCGTCACCTGCATGGATGTCGCCATGCCCATGGTGATCGCGCGGGCCGGCAGCTTTGGGCTGACGGGTTACGAAAGTGCGGCTGAGCTCGACGAAAACACCGCGTTCTTTGCCCGGATGGAGGCTGTGCGTATCAAGGCGGGTGCGCTGATGGGGCTAGGGGATGTGTCGTCCTCGGTTGTCCCGAAATTCGGCCTTGTCGCCGCCCCGCGCGACGGAGGCACGGTGGCTGCGCGGTATTTCATGCCGTGGAAAACCCACCCCACCATGGCCGTGACAGGCGCGCAGTGCCTCGCCTCTTGTGTATTGGCGCCCGGAACGGTGGCCGATATTGCGATCCCGAACGAAGTGCCCGCGCGGATCGTTCTGGAACATGCCTCCGGCCAAATCGAGGTGTTGGTCGACTACGCGGCCTCGGCGACCGGGTTTGTCATCAACTCGGCTGGTCTGGTGCGCACAGCCCGGAAACTGGCCGCCGGAGAGGTCTTTGTTCCGCAGTCGGTCTGGGGTGGGAATTGACAGATTGCCAGAATTGTATACAACGGTATACAATTGAAGAGAGGTATGTCATGACTGATCGTTTCGAAGACTGTATCCTTGCCGCGCGCGCCGAGCTCAAGGTGGCGCGCCAGTTGCTGCAGGATGAAATCAGCAGCTATCCGGCGCCGATTGCGGGCTGTGATGCCCAGTTCAACCACCTGCTCGCCGAGCGCCAGAAAGTGCTGGCGGCCTTGAGTGATCTCGACGAGATCGTCTTTGTCCCCACACCGCGCTCACCCACACCGCAAGCGGGTGTCGAGAGCCGATGAAGGTTCACATTCTGGACGACTGGTTCGACACGCTGCGCCAATTGCCCTGCTACGAAAAACTTGCTGGTCACGAGGTCACCGTGTGGACGGATCACGAACCTGATCCAGCTGCGCTGGCGACTCGACTCGTCGGGGCCGAGGCGGTCGTCCTGTTTCGCGAGCGCACGAAGATCACCGCTGATCTGCTGGACCGACTTCCCGATCTCAAGCTCATCTCGCAGCGCAGCGTCTATCCCCATATCGATGTTGAGGCCTGTACGTGCAACGCGGTGCTGCTGTGTTCGAACATGCATTCGGGCACCCCGTCTTATGCCGCCGCCGAACACACGCTTGCGCTGATCCTTGCCAGCTACCGGCAACTTCCTGAGCAGATTTCATCCCTGAAATCAGGTGCTTGGCAGTCCGGGGTCGGAAGAACTTTGCGCGGGCGGACCCTTGGGCTTTATGGCTATGGGCGGATTGCGGGTGCCGTGTCGCATTATGCAAAAGCGCTCGGGATGCATGTGCAGTTTTGGTCGTCCGAAGCAGGGCGCGCGCGGGCCATCGCGGATGGGGAGAGCGTGGCCGCGTCGCGCGAGGCCTTCTTTGCAACCTCTGACATCGTCACCCTGCATGTACGCCTGAAACCGGCTACACGCGGGATCATCACGGCTGCCGACCTTGCGGCGATGCAGCCGCGCAGCCTTTTTGTGAACACCTCGCGCGCGGGTCTTGTCGCACCTGGCGCGCTGGAGGCCGAGATCGCGCGGGGGCGAATATTTGCGGCTGTCGATGTCTTTGATGACGAACCCATGCAAGACACGTCCCATCCGCTGCTGACATCGCCAAATGTGCTGGCTACGCCGCATATCGGCTATGTCACCGAAGACGAGTTCGATCTGCAGTTTTCAGACATTTTTGACCAGATCAACGCCTACTCCGAAGGCGCGCCGATCCACATGATCAATCCCGAGGTTTGGAGCCAAGAATGACCAAGGTAATTATCGCAGGCTCCGGCAATGCGGCCTTGTGCGCTGGTATCGCTGCCCTCGAACAGGGGGCCGAAGTGCTGATCCTTGAAAAGGCCGATGGCGCACTGGCCGGGGGCAACACCAAGTACACAGCAGGCGCGATGCGCTTTGCCTACCGCTCGGGCTCGGACCTGATGCCGCTGCTCAAGACCCCGGACGATCCGCGCCTGCCCGACACCGATTTCGGCAGCTACACGCAGGAAAAATTCGCCGCCGATCTGCTCGGCTTCAATGATGGACGGCCCCTGAGTGTCGAGCAGCAGGCCCTGATTGCGCAAAGCTATGACATCATGGTCTGGCTTGGTTCGCACGACGTCAAATTCGAGCCGATCTATTCTCGCCAAAGCTTTGAAAAGGACGGGCGTCACGTGTTTTGGGGCGGGCTGACTTTGGCCGCGGACAACGAGGGCGTCGGGCTGTTCGATCAGGAACTTGCCGCCTTTGAACGGCTGGGCGGTACGATCCGCTACGAGACTGCGGTGACCGATCTGGTCACAAAAGACGGGCGCGTGTGCGGTGTCACAACCAGCACTGATGAGACGATCGCGGCAGACGCCGTGATCCTCGCCTGCGGAGGGTTCGAGGCAAGTGCTGCTTTGCGCCAGCAGCATATCGGCCCCAATTGGGACAAGGCCAAGGTGCGCGGCACGCCGCATAACACCGGCGACGGGCTGGTGATGGCAGACCGTCTGGGTGCTGCGGCCTATGGACTGTTCGGGGGCTGTCATGCGACGCCCATGGACCTGCACATGGCCGATTTCGGCAACCTCGACCTGCCCCCGGGTGAGCGCAAGAATTATCGTAAAATCTGCTATTTCCTCGGCGTGATGCTGAATGCAGACGGGCGGCGCTTTGTCGATGAAGGCATCAATTTCCGCAATTACACCTATGCCCAATTTGGTGCGGCGATCATGGATCAGCCTGGCCATTTCGCCTGGCAAGTCTTTGATTCAAAGGTGTTTGATCTGCTCTATGGCGAATACCATTTCCATGACGCGCATTATGTCGAGGCGGATACACTCGATGCGTTGGTGGAGATGTTGGAAGGCGTGGACAAGGACGCAGCGCGCGCAACCCTTGCGGCTTACAATGAGGCGGTTGACCGGGAGACGGCATTTGATCCGACCATTCTGGATCAAAAGGGCACGTCCGGTCTGTCCCCGGCAAAGTCAAACTGGGCGCAGACGATCGACCAAGGGCCATTCCGCGCCTATCCGGTGACAGGCGGCATCACATTCACCTATGGCGGGTTGAAAGTGGACGATCAGGGGGCTGTGCAGTCCCAAAGTGGTGGTCCGATCCCGGGGCTTTTTGCCTGCGGTGAACTGGTGGGTGGTGTGTTTTTCAACGGCTACCCGGGCGGGTCAGGTCTGACTTCCGGAGCCGTGTTTGGATATCGCGCAGGGCGGGGGGCTGCGGCCTTTCGGGCGTAAGAATAGATGCATTGCCGTACGGGGTCGCTAACAACCACCGGCGCATCTTTGCTATGAACGAACTCGACGCTCTGTTGGACAACCGGTCCTCACCGCTAAGTGGTTTGCCCAATGAAACAAGTTGCGCTTTCATTCGCGTTGTTCTTAGGTTCTCGGATTGAATTGTCGCATATTGCGTTTGGAGAGATTTTTGCCCCAACTTTCGGAAAGGCAAACCGAGTTTTTGAAGGTGCATTTGGGCTGTTGTCCGCCGGTAAGTGCTGCGGAAAACGAAGCGCTGGCCAAGTTGACGCCGCAGGAATTGGCCAAGGTCGATCTGACCAAAACCGATGTCACTGCCCTGTTCAGTACCGACAATATGGATGCGCTGCGGGATGCCGAATTCAAGGGCGAGGGCACGCCCGACCTCAGGAAGCTGATGGACCAGATCGTCAACGGCTTTCCCAGCCAGACCCGTGATGAGGTGATGCTGGGCCTTGAAAAGGTCGTCGGCACGCCCCCGGATGTCAAAAAGCTGAACCTCGATTACGACCGCTTTGTGATCGTTCGCAAGCAGCAAGAGGCGATCGGCGAGGAAAAGGCCACAGAACTCGATGACGAAATGCATCCCGATTTCATGGGGTCGCGTGGGCAGTTGATGTGCGGCAAGATGCTTGGCGATGCGTTTGGTATTCACGAGGTGTTTGGCGCGCTTTTGAACCCCACGGGTGGCCTTGTCGGGCCGGGCAACCACCTAATCCATCCGATGATCCCGATCGAGGCCGGGCATCTTGATCCAGACAATCCGATTGCGCTGCACGGGATCGTGCATGACGCCGCCGGGTATATGAACAATTTTCACGATCAGGGGCCGGGCTATCACTATCTCGATCCAGATCTGAAGATTTTCGGCACCGACAATCCGCTCGCCGGGCAATATGATGGTATCAAGTACTGGATTTCCGAGGCTGGCGATGAATACATCGCAACCCGCGTCGATGCCGCTGTGGTCGCCGTGGAAAAGGCGCTCAAATCGGTACGCGATGCGGTGGCTTCGACCATCGACAACATGCTGGACGTGTTCCGCAGCAAAAAGGATCAGGCCATCGACACCGCCAAGGAAACAGACGAGGACGCGCTGGACACCGCGCAAGCCATCGAGGATGCGGTCAGCAAGGCCGCCGACGCCGCCACGCAGGCCCATGATACTGCAAGCACCACCCTTGGCCCCGACGTGCCGGATGCGGCAAAGACCAAGCTCGACGCGATGTCGGGCTTCATTTGGAAGTAGATCATGGTCGCAATCGACATTCACCCCTCGGAACTGGCCTATGCCTTTGCCTATGCCAAAATCCAGAGCGTCATCGGTTGGGGCGATGCACCATTTCTGCCCGAAGACGAGGCCGCCCTTGCCGGGTGGGGTGCCGAGGGCGAGGAGCGCCTGCGTGCTGCGGGTCATCTGATTGGCGAGCCGGAAACGGGCCTGAACTTCACCGACGAGATGACATCCGCCATCATGGCGCTGATCAATCCGTCCATCGTGGTGCTGGCCGAACGCAAGGCGGGTGACCAGGCGCAGTGCCTGTCCGTGCATGTGGCCGGGGCCGAATTGATTGGATTGGTGCGCCGTCCGGACGGCATGTTCGAGATGACCCGCTACACGGATTTCACGGCTGCCGCCGGGGCATGCGCGGGCTTTGTCGGCGCAACCCTCGACCGGCTTGAACATGAGGCCCGGATCGAGACGGATCACAAGACGCTCGCTACGCTACATGGCGCTGCCGGGAACCGCCCCAAGGACGTCATCGCGGCCCTTGTCGGGCTGGGCCTGAGCGAGGTGGATGCCGCCTCCGCTACCCGCACCTTTGCGGAGCCTGCGGCGGCGGGTGTGCTGAGCGTGTCTTATTGCGCGGGCAATGTGGTGCAGGATGTCGAGCCGATCACCGCCATGACCAGTGCTGATGGTGAGACGTGGATCATCTTTCCTCCCGCCAGCATGGAGGGGCCCATGGTGCTTGAGCGCAGCTCGGTCGGGGCGTTGACCGCCCGCGTGGCAGTCACAACCGCCGCGCGCGTCGAAGCGGCGTCTTAGGCGGTCGGTCGCCCTACGGGAACGAGGCTGGAAAACGGCTTGCCTGCCGCGGCCTCGTAGTCGTCAGCATCCCAGAACCCGATCAATATGCCCGTATCGGTCGCTGTGGTTTGGCTCGCCAGCACCTCTGGTGTCGCCGTGACCCGTGTGTGGTGGCGCAGTGCCCACGCACTCAGCGCATCCTTCATCCGCGCACGCACCGCGATATGTTCGGGACTGTCCGAACGGCCATGATCCACAACCTCGTCCGGGTCGGTTTCCAGATCAAACAGAATGGGATCGAACCCCTCGCAGTGGATGTATTTCCAGCGCCCGTCAAAGATCATCTTGGTGAACGCATCTTGCTGAGGGATGCCAAGGGCGCCGGCCATCTCGAAACTGGAATAGTCGTGTTCGCTGATCGCGTAGCGGCGGTAAAACCCTTCGCGTTTGTGCAAAAGCGGGGTCAGGTCACGCCCTTCGACCACATGCGGTTTGGGCGGGCAGCCCATCGCAGTCATGAAGGTCGGCGCGAGGTCGATCATCTCGGTCAGTGCCGCCATTTCCGTACCGCGCGTACGGTCAGCCTCGGGGCGCGGGTCGGCTATGATCAGCGGCACCTTGGCCGCACAGTCGTGATAGAAATCCTTATCCCCCAGCCA
Source organism: uncultured Tateyamaria sp. (assembly GCF_947503045.1). GTDB lineage: Bacteria > Pseudomonadota > Alphaproteobacteria > Rhodobacterales > Rhodobacteraceae > Tateyamaria. The sequence continues at coordinate 468,680 of NZ_CANNCF010000003.1, read as the reverse complement.
GTGATCGCCCATGTAATCGCCGTGATCTGAGGTGAAGGCGATGATTGTGTTCTCGCTCAGGCCTTTTTCGTCCATCCAGCGAAACAACCGCCCCAGATTGTCGTCCAGTTGCTTGATCAGCCCCATATAGGCGGGGATGACGTGTTGGCGGACCTCATCGCGGGCAAAGGTGCGCGCCACTCGCGCGTTCATGTAGGCGGCGTGCAGCGGATGATCTGTGTCTCGTTCAGGCTGCGAACGGACCGGGTCGATCACGTGTTCGGGGCCATACATGTCGTGATAGGGCGCGGGCACGATATAGGGCCAGTGGGGCTTGATATAGCTGAGATGGCACAGCCAGGGGGCCTCGTCCTCCATCGCGCATTGCATGAAATCCATGGCGCGGTTGGTCATATAGGCCGTTTCGGAATGCTCTTCGGGGATGTTGGCGGGCAGGCGCGAATTTTCCAGCAGCCAGCCTGAAGCGAGGTTGCCGTCCTTGTCATAGCCCGAGTTGGCGAAATGCTCCCACGGGTTGTCGGATTTGAACCCTTGCACGACCAGGTAGTCGTCATAGGCCGACCAGTTCTGGCGCGGGCTGCTGGGGTGCAACCCGTCGTCGCGTTCGAAGGCTTCAAAGCCGCATTGGGCGATGCGTAGGCCGACCGCGCTGGCCGGGTCGATGCCAAGCCGATCCATGCCCGCGCGATCCGCGACCATATGGGTCTTGCCCACCAGAACCGCGCGCGCACCTGCGCTGTGCAGATGGTCCCCCAGCGTCGGATCGCCCACCCGTAGTGGCATGCCGTTCCAGGTCGAGCCGTGGCTGCGCACGTACCGGCCCGTATAGGCGGACATGCGCGACGGTCCGCAGACCGGGGATTGCACATAGGTGTTGGTGAATTTCACGCCTCGCGCGGCCAGCGCGTCGATGTTGGGCGTATGCAGGTGCGGATGCCCATAGCAGCTCAGATAATCGAACCGCAGCTGGTCGGCCATGATCCACAGGACATTGGGGGGCTTGGTCATCTTGTCAGCTCGAGCACAGTTGTTTTTTGTTCTTGGTGGTTGACCCACACTAGACACGGGACGCATGGGTGGGACAAGCCGTCTATGTGTGACAGCCCATCTCTGGGCCTCTCGCTTCACAGCGACTCCGTTGACAGGGGCGACGCGAGCAAGGCAAAATTCTCGCACCAGTGGTTCGAATAATGAACCGATTGAGGGGGTATCCAGACATGATCTCACCATTAGGGTGGCCGCAATGAGTGATCAAAAAACCATCCTCGTGATCGGCACCTATGACACCAAGGACGAGGAATTGTCCTATGTCGCCGATCGAATCCGTGACCAAGGCGGCGCCGTGCTGAGCATGGATGTGAGCGTACTTGGCGATCCATCCAAGCCCACCGACATCTCCAAACACGAGGTGGCGGCGGCCGGTGGGGCCACCATTCAGGACGCCATCGACAGCGATGATGAAAACACCGCCATGCAGATCATGGCACGGGGCGCGTCCCTGCTGTGTTCGCAATTGCATGGGGCGGGCCGGATCGATGGGATGATTGCCCTGGGCGGCACGATGGGTACGGATCTGGCGCTGGATTGCGCGCAGGCGCTGCCGATGGGGGTGCCGAAATATATCGTCTCGACAGTGTCCTTCTCTCCGCTGATCCCGCCGGACCGGCTGTCACCAGACATCCAGATGATCCTCTGGGCCGGGGGACTTTATGGGCTGAATTCGGTGTGCAAATCCTCGCTGTCACAGGCGGCAGGGGCCGTGCTGGGGGCGGCGCGCGCGGTGGAACCACCCCGTGCGGCGCGGCCCGTGATCGGTATGACCAGCCTTGGGTCGTCGTGCCTGTCCTACATGAAACTGCTGCGTGACCCCTTGAACGCGCGTGGGTTCGAGGTCGCGGTGTTTCACGCCACAGGCATGGGCGGCATGGCGTTCGAGGCGTTGGCGCGGCAGGGCTATTTCGCGGCCGTGATGGACTTTGCCCTGCCCGAACTCAGCAACCTGATGGTGGGGTCTGTGGTCAATTCCGGCCCTGACCGGCTGACCGGGGCAGGGGCCATGGCCATCCCGCAGATCGTGGCGCCGGGCTGTGCCGACCTGATCGACTTTGCGGGCTGGCAAGACATTCCCGACGCTTATGCGGACCGCCCGTTTCACGCCCACAACCGGCTGATCAAGTCCTCGGGGCTCAGCGGCGATGAGCGGCGCGCTCTGGTGCGTGACGTGGTGGGCCGCCTTGAGGGGGCCAAAGGGCCGGTGCATGTGCTGATGCCGCGTCACGGGGTCGAGGCCTGGGATGTGGAGGGCGGCGCGGCCTACGATCCCGACGCCCTGGCTGCGATGGTGGACGAGATGGGCCGCGTTGTGCGTGACCCGTTCAAGCTGACGATGCTTGACTGTCACATCAACGATGCGGCCTTTGCCGAGGCCGCATTAAGCGTGCTGGATGGCTGGATTGCGGATGGGACCGTTGTGCCCGGTGTTTGACAACAAAGCAGACGGGAAGGGCGCAGAAACCATGCGTCGGCTGATCGACCTTGATCACGCGTTCTTTGCCCAAGCCTGGCGGCGCCATCTGACGCTAGGTGCGTGTTTCGGGTGGGGCCTGTTCGAGGTGCTGTTGGGCAACCTGATCTGGGCGCTGATCTTTCTCGGGCTTGGGGCGGTTGCGCTTTGGCAGTTCCGCCAGATCGACTGGTCGAAATATGACGGCGGCCATTAGGGCCGCATTACTCGATCGCAATCACTTCGATGCTGGTCAATTCAGGTTCGCCGCCGCGCGCGCCGCTGCCTGCGGCGATCCATAACTTGCCATCATGCACGCAACAATTGGTACCGTGCCGCGCCCGGTTCAGGGGCGCGCCCATGTGCCAGTGCCCGGCAGCGGGGTCAAAGATCTGCATCTCGGTAAAGGCCTCCTGCCGGCCCGCCTCGCCCCCGACATAGTGGATTTTGCCACTCAGCACGCCCGTGCCCCCGGCGGCGGTCTGGATCGGCAAGGGTTCGGGGTGCACTGACCACGTTTGTGTTGTGAAATTGAACACGTCCACATCGCCGATGGTGTCATAGAAAAATTTGTCATAGTCGGTGCCGTTGTGCCGCCCCGTCTCGCGCCCGCCAAAGAAATACAGATTGTCGCCGACGATGGCGCAGGGCGCATGGTCACGCTTGTTCGGGGCTTCTGGCAGAATTTCCCAATCACCTGTTTCGGGATGGATGCGGTCAAACCACGCTTGCGTGTCGGCATGGTGTCCGTCGACGATGCCGCCCACCACGTAAATCCAGCCATCACTGTGCAGCGCGCAGCCCGATGCGCCGCGCCGCCGTGCGGGCGGAATGCTTGGCCCTTCCAGCCAACGGTCGGCGTCCGGTTCGTAGATAAAGACCGTCTCAAGCGGCGTTTCACGCGGAAAAACACCCGTCATCGTGCCAATCAGCCAGATTTGGCGCCCGACGATCACCGGTTGGAAATGGTGGATTTCGAGCGGTGGCGGCGCGCCATGGGTCCAGGTGTTGGTCGCTGGATCAAAGATGTCCACGGGCTGGATGCGCCGCCCGCCAAACAGGTAGAATGTGCCATCAAGGCAAGCAAAGCCATTCTCATGACGGCAATGCGGTGATCCGTTGCAATCCAGTGTGATCCATTCCGGCATTTTGCCCTCCCCCGTTCCGGCCACGCGCAATAAGCGCGAAATTTGTCGCAAGGGCAATCGGTTATCTGTTTCGAGGTACTTCCAACCGTCACCGTATGGCGGCGATTGTGCGAGCCTGAAACTCCATTGCAATGGCTTCCAGCCTTGTTATCGTGTCCACGAAAAGCGCGGGGTGGTTCGCCTCCGATCCCGTCTCCAAAACAGGAGCACCTGAACATGCTGACCTTTGACGCTGATCATGCCGACCCGGTTGCCATCTGCGATGAGCTGCTGAATGGCGGCGGGGCGGTCAAGATCAAGGGACTGTTCACCCCAGACCAGATTGCCGATGCGCGCGCCATCATCATGGCCCATTCCGACAATGAGGGCGAAAAGGTTACGCATTTTCAAGGCGCTGCGATGGAAGAGGGCCGCGCCAACCTGCAGCGCCGGGTCTGGAACCTGCTGGCCAAAGGCGCTGTGTTTTCCGATATGGCCTGTCATCCGGTGATCATGGCCGCGCTCAGCCGATGGTTGGGGAGCGAGTTCATCATGGGCTCAATCGCGGCCAACCGCATCCTGCCCGGCGGGCCGGGGCAGGAACCGCATATCGACTTTCCCTATTGGGATTTTCACGGGGTCGAAACGCATCCCATGGGGCTGAATGCCTCATTCCCGATGAACGCACAGATCACCGTCGTGCTGGACCCGTTTACCGACGAAAGCGGTGCCACCGCCTATCTGCCGGGCACCCAGAAAGAGCTGCGTTATCCCACTCCGGACGATCACGCGCATTTCTATAACAACTGCGCGCGCATGACTGGCGAGCCGGGCGATACGGTGCTATTTTTCGGGGCGGCGTGGCATTGCGCGATGCCGAACAACGCAGATCACGACCGCAATGCGGTGCTGATCAACTACATCCCCAAGTGGGTCAAACCGCTGGAGGATATGCCCGGCGCCCTGCCTGCGTCCTTTATCGAAAACGCAAGCCCCGAGATGCGCCAGCTGTTGGGTCTTAACTATCCCTATCCCGAGGTGCTGGATCAGGCCGATGCGGTGAACGCCGAAGGGATTGCCTGAGGGCGATCCCGCGTCGCGTCAGATCGCGGCGCTATAGGTCCGCTCGCCCGCCGTTATGTCTGTCGGTGTGACCAGTTGCACCGCGATCAGACGCACCAGCGGATGCGCCCAGCGGTCAATGACCAGCCGCTGCCCATCCCATGTCAGCGCACCGGCAAAGCCTGCGGCCACCCGGTCGATATCGTCCATCAGATCCGCGTCCGCGCGCTGGGCATCGCTCAGGTCAGCGGCGTGATAGCACATCAATTGTTCAACCAGATCGGCCTTGCGCATCTCAGCCGCACTCAGGACATAACCGCGCCACGTGGCGGGCTGACCTGCGTCGATCCGGTCGGCATATTGCCCGGTCACCGGGATATTCTGGGCAAAGCCCTGCGGGTAGGTCGAAATCGCCGAGGCGCCAAGGCCGATGAGGTAGGGCGCGCGGTCGTCGGTGTATCCTTGGAACGAGCGCTTCAGCCGCTTGTCGAAACCGGCCTGTGCAAGGGAATCGTGGGGCAGGGCGAAATGATCGATCCCGATCTGGACATAGCCCTGGCCCAGCAACGTGCGGCGGGCCTGATCGAACAGGGCCAGTCGGGTCTTGGGATCGGGCAGGGCGTCGCTGGGGATCAGCACCTGCCGTTTGGACATCCACGGCACGTGGGCATAGCCAAAAAGCGCAATCCGGCTGGGCCGCATCGACAGGGCCGCCTCAAGCGTGGCCGCCAATGTGCGTGCCGTCTGAAAGGGCAGGCCATACAGCAGATCAAAGTTCAGCGCCTCAATGCCACGGGCGCGCAGATCGTCCACCACCCCTTGGGTCAGCTCACGCGACTGGCTGCGCCCGATGGCGTCCTGCACCTGTGGGTCAAAGTCCTGAATGCCAAGGCTTGCGCGGCTGAGGCCATGGGCCTTGAGCACGTCGAGACGGGCGGGACCGACATCGGTGGGGTCAACCTCGACCGAGAACTCTTCGAGCGCATCAAGGCCCCAGATACCATTCAATCCGCTCAACAAAGTGTCGAGCAGCGATGCGGGCAAGATGGTCGGTGTACCGCCGCCAAGGTGCAGCCGCTGCGGGGTCACGCCGTTCACAAATTGTGCGCGCACGGCCCGTGCCTCGGCCAGAACCCGGTCAACATAAGGGGCAAGGGGGGCGTCATTGCGTATGCCTTGCGTACGGCAGGCACAGAACCAGCACAGTCTGCGGCAAAACGGGATGTGGACATAAAGTGAAATCTCTGCTTGCCTAGGTGCAGAAGATTGCCATGCGCGCGCGCAGTCCCCATCCACGCTGTCACTGAACCAGTTGGCGGGCGGATAGCTTGTAAATCGCGGTACTTTGGCGTCAAATAGCCCAAAGCGGGACAGGTCGGACACATGTTTCATGACGCCAGACTGGACGCGGTTTCAGGACCGTGCATTGACCCAGATCAAGGGATTGCCTGATGGCGGGCGAACTTGTTGCCACGCAGGATTGTTCCTCTTGCCCGATCCGGCATCGCGCGGTCTGCGCGCGCTGTGACGAGGACGAGCTATCCAAACTCAATGCCATCAAGTTTTACAAGACCTATCCTGCCGGTCAGACCATCGCGATGCGCGGCGATGCCCTGAATATCGTGGCCTCGGTTGTGGCCGGTACAGCAACGCTCGAACGGGTGATCGAGGATGGGCGCACGCAAATGGTCGGCCTTTTGCTGCCTTCCGACTTTATCGGGCGACCGGGTCGCGCGACGCTGCAATATGATGTGACGGCGGTGTCGGACGTGACCTTGTGCTGTTTTCAGCGCAAACCGTTCGAGGCACTGCTTGTCGATGTACCCCACCTGCAGCAGCGGCTGCTGGAAATGGCGCTGGACGAATTGGATGCGGCCCGTGATTGGATGCTGCTTTTGGGGCGCAAGACGGCGCGGGAAAAGATCGCAAGCCTGCTCATGCTGATCGCCAAGCGCACCGTACATCCCGACGGAAAGGTGATGGGCGACACCACCCGGCTGGAACTGCCGATCAGCCGCGAGACCATGGCGAATTTCCTTGGCCTCACCATCGAAACTGTCAGCCGCCAGTTCACAGGCCTGCGCAAGGATGGTGTGATCGAACTGGACGGCAACCGCATCGTGCGCATCCCCGATCTTGAGGGGTTGCTGGTCGAGACTGGCGATGACAGCGACGGCGGCACTCTTTTCTAGGCCTGACCCACCTGCTTGATCCACATCAACGCGTGGCCTGCGCGAAACCTCTATCCCTTTGTGTCGAAGCAATGAACGGAGGGACGTCATGTATAGCAACATTCTGATTCCAGTGGCATTTGACTCGGAAAAGGACTTGTCCGGAGCGATCGACATCGCCAAACGGATCGCGGCTGATGGCGCATCCATCACCTTTTTGCACGTGATGGAGCAGGTGCCGGTCTACGTCACCGACTACATCCCCGACAACGTGCTGGCCGAAACCCGCGAAGCCGCGCGGGCCAAGCTGAACGAACTGGTTGGAGATGTCGACAATAGCCGCGCCGTGGTGATCGACGGGCCCACCGGGCGCAGCATCACCAACTGGTCCGAGCAAACTGAGGTTGATTGCATCGTGATTCCATCGCACCAGCCGGTCATATCGGACATCCTGCTGGGTTCGACCGCGGCCTGGGTTGTACGCCATGCCCACTGCGCGGTGCATGTGATCCGCTAACTTCCACGCATTTTCGACCGACACCCGATCGGATCTGAAGTCAATGATTTCAGCGGGTTGGGTGTTGCGTGATGCAGGGATGATTCGCGGACCGGCCCGAAATTGCGCGGGCTTGATCCAGATCAACGCAAGGGCCGCCAGCCCGCCTTATCACCGAAAATTGCGAACAGGTGCGCGGCCCGTATTGGGGCAACGCAAAAAGACAAAGGAAAAGCGATGTTGGATTATGTGAAACTGATGGCCCTTGGGCTTGTCGCCATTCTTGCTGCGATTGCAGCGGATTGGGGATATGACCTCGCCTATCAGGTGCACGCCGCGCTGATCATGGTGATCGCGGGCGTAATGTTCATCTGGCAAGTGCGCCAGATCGGGAACTCCCCCGTCCTTGCGGATACAAGCGGTTACTTGGACAGCGTGGTTCGGGCCGGGGTGATCGCCACAGGGTTCTGGGGCGTTGTCGGCTTTCTTGCCGGTGTGTTCATTGCCTTTCAACTCGCCTTTCCGGGCCTCAATTTCGAGTGGGGGCAACCGTTTACCAATTTCGGACGGCTGCGCCCGCTGCACACATCGGCGGTGATTTTTGCCTTTGGCGGCAACGCGCTGATCATGTCGTCGTTCTATATTGTGCAGCGGACCTGCGGTGCGCGCCTTTGGGGCGGCAACCTCGCGTGGTTCGTGTTCTGGGGCTACCAGCTATTCATCGTGCTGGCCGCCACAGGATACCTGCTCGGTGCCACACAATCCAAAGAATATGCCGAGCCTGAATGGTATGTGGACATCTGGCTGACCGTCGTCTGGGTCGCCTTTCTCGCCGTCTACCTTGGCACCATCTTCAAGCGGCGGGAAAAGCACATCTATGTGGCCAACTGGTTCCTGCTGTCCTTCATCATCACCGTGGCGATGCTGCACATCGTCAACAACCTGAGCATCCCGGTCTCGATCCTGGGGTCCAAGTCGGTGCAGGTCTTTTCGGGCGTGCAGGATGCGATGACGCAATGGTGGTACGGCCACAACGCGGTTGGCTTTTTCCTGACCGCCGGGTTCCTGGGCATGATGTACTACTTCGTGCCGAAACAGGCTGAACGCCCTGTGTTCAGCTACAAACTGTCGATCATCCACTTCTGGGCGCTGATCTTTCTCTATATCTGGGCCGGTCCGCACCACTTGCACTACACCGCTCTGCCGGACTGGGCCTCAACCCTTGGCATGGTGTTCTCGATCATCCTGTGGATGCCCTCATGGGGCGGCATGATCAACGGCCTGATGACGTTGCAGGGCGCGTGGGACAAGTTGCGCACCGATCCGATCATCCGGATGATGGTGATCTCTCTGGCGTTTTACGGCATGTCCACTTTTGAGGGTCCGATGATGTCGATCCGCGCAGTGAACTCGCTGTCGCACTACACAGACTGGACCATCGGCCACGTGCATTCCGGCGCGCTTGGCTGGAACGGCATGATCACCTTCGGGGCGCTCTATTTCCTCACGCCACGTCTGTGGGGGCGCAAGCAGATGTATTCCATGTCGGCCATCGACTGGCACTTCTGGCTCGCGACCATTGGCATCGTTCTTTACGCCGCCTCGATGTGGGTGACCGGCATCATGGAAGGCCTGATGTGGCGCGAAGTCGACGCACAAGGGTTCCTCGTGAACTCGTTCGCCGACACCGTGAGTGCGAAATTTCCGATGTACGTGGTGCGCGGCCTGGGCGGGGTTCTCTACCTCGCGGGCGGTCTCATCATGGTCTGGAACATGTGGATGACCATCCGTGGCGCGGCTCCCAAGCACGCCATGGTCGGCGTCCCTGCTGAATAAGGAGCCACGGATATGGCTGACACCCCGAACATCACCGATCCTGATCAGGATCCAAACGCAAACGCGGGCCCCCAAAAAGGTTTTCTCGCCCGGCACGCGATGCTGGAACGCAGCCCGACGCTGTTGTTCATCTTTTCGCTTCTGGTTGTGACCATTGGCGGCGTCGTGGAAATCGCGCCGCTTTTCTACCTCGAAAATACCATCGAAGAGGTGGACGGCATGCGCCCCTACAGCCCGCTCGAGCTGGCGGGTCGCGATGTCTACATCCGCGAGGGCTGCTATGTTTGCCACAGCCAGATGATCCGGCCCATGCGGGACGAAGTCGAACGCTATGGCCACTACTCGCTGGCGGCAGAGTCGATGTATGACCACCCGCACCAGTGGGGGTCCAAGCGGACCGGGCCTGATCTGGCGCGCGTGGGTGGACGTTATTCGGATGCGTGGCATGTCGATCACCTGAACGATCCGCAATCGGTCGTGCCGGAATCAATCATGCCGCAATACGCCTTTCTCGGGCGCACCCCGATCGAGGGCGAGCATGTTGAGGCCCTGTTGCGCACCCACCGCATGGTGGGCGTCCCGTACACGGACGAGATGATCGAAAACGCAGTGCTGGATTTCAGGGCACAGGGTGATCCGGATTCCGATTGGGACGGGTTGGTCGAACGCTATCCGGGTGCCGTCGTTTCCAACTTTGACGGCCAGCCACAGTTGACCGAAATGGATGCGATGATCGCGTATCTGCAAATGCTGGGCACGTTGGTCGACTTTTCGACCTTCACCCCAGACGCAAGCCGCTAAGGAGGGTTTGAAACATGGATACCTATTCCTTTTTGCGCGAGCTGGCAGACAGCTGGGTGCTTGTGGCGATGATGGTCTTTTACGTCATCGCCTGCCTCTGGGCCTTTCGTCCCGGCGCGCGCGCCGCAAATGACGAGGCGGCCACGATCCCATTCCGCAACGACGGCACGCCTGATGTGCAATCCCAAGAAGTGGAGCCCAAGTGATGGCTGACAACAAAGACAGAGATGACGTCACCGGCATCGACACAACCGGCCACGAATGGGACGGCATCAAAGAGCTGAACAACCCTTTGCCGCGCTGGTGGCTGTGGTGCTTTTACGGCACCATCGTCTGGGGCATCGCCTACACCATCGCCTATCCGGCGTGGCCTTTGGTCAACGCGGCCACTTCCGGGGTGCTGGGCTATTCCACCCGCGCCGAGGTGGCCGAACAGATCGCGGCTGTGGATGCGCAGAATGCTGAGGTGTCGGCGCGTCTGGCCTCGGCTGATCTGGCGACCCTTGCACCTGATGATGACGCGCACCGCTACGGCGTGGCAGGCGGGGCGTCGGTCTTTCTGGCCCATTGTTCGCAATGTCACGGATCGGGCGCCGCAGGGGCCTTGGGCTATCCCAACCTGCTGGATGATGACTGGCTGTGGGGCGGAGAGCTTGATGCGATCGAATACACCGTCCGCCACGGCATCCGCAACGATGTAGACCCCGATGCACGCTGGTCCGAAATGCCGGCCTTTGGCGAAATCTTCGAAGATGAAGAAATCGCGGCAACGGTGGAATACGTGTTGTCGATCTCCGGTCAGGACCATGACGCCAGCCTCGCCGAACAGGGAGCCACGCTGTTTGAGGAACAGTGCACCGCCTGTCACGGTGACGCGGGTGAGGGCATGCGCGATCTGGGCGCACCTCGCCTTTCGGATGCCATCTGGCTTTATGGCGGGGATCGCGAGGCACTGACCGAGACGATCACCTATTCCCGCTTTGGCGTCATGCCCCCATGGGGCCAGCGTCTGGACGAAGCGGAGATCAAGGCGGTCACGCTCTACCTGCACCAGCTTGGCGGCGGCGAATAAGCCTGTCCGCCAACGTGCTGCGCGAGGAGTCCGGAGACGCACCGGATGGGAAACGCGCAGCACCCCGGCCCCTGTCCTGTTCGCAACAGCGGGGGCCGGGACGTCATTTGTGAGGGGCGTTGATCCAGATCAAGGCGGGCCAGCCCGACCTGGTCCAAGACAGGAGGGCGAACAGGACATCGATATATGACAAAATCACCGGACACACCGCCCGCACTCTATGTGGCGCGCGAACCGATCTTTCCCCGACGGGTCAAGGGCTCTTTCCGCACGCTCAAGTGGTGGATCATGGGCGTGACGCTGGCCATCTACTACCTCACCCCGTTTCTGCGCTGGGATCGCGGCCCGAACCTGCCTGATCAGGCCGTGCTGATCGACCTTGCGGGGCGGCGGTTTTACTTTTTCTGGATCGAGATCTGGCCCCATGAATTCTATTTCGTCGCTGGCCTTTTGATCATGGCAGGCTTGGGCCTGTTCCTCTTCACCTCCGCGCTGGGCCGGGTCTGGTGCGGCTATGCCTGCCCGCAGACCGTCTGGACCGACCTTTTTATCCTTGTAGAACGCTGGATCGAAGGGGATCGCAACGCCCGCGTGCGTCTGTGGAATGCCGACTGGTCGGCGCGCAAGCTGCGCCTGCGGGTCACCAAATGGATCATCTGGTTCCTGATTGCGCTGGCGACGGGCGGCGCGTGGGTGTTCTATTTTGCAGATGCGCCGACGCTGCTGGTCGATCTCATTACGCTCAACGCGCCGCTGATTGCCTATTCGACGGTCCTGATCCTTGCCGCGACTACCTTTGTGTTTGGCGGCTTCATGCGCGAGCAGGTCTGCAACTACATGTGCCCCTGGCCGCGGATTCAGGCGGCGATGATGGACAATGACACGCTGACGGTCGCCTATCGCCATTGGCGGGGCGAGCCGCGTGGCAAGCACCGCAAGGCGGCGGGGGCGGAAAACCTTGGCGACTGCATCGATTGCATGGCTTGCGTGAATGTGTGCCCCGCAGGCATCGACATCCGCGACGGGCAGCAGATGGAATGCATCACCTGCGCGCTGTGCATCGATGCCTGTGACGAGGTGATGGAAAAGATCGGCAAACCGCGCGGGCTGATCGACTATCTCGCGCTGGCGGATGAGGAACGCGAAACCGCAGGGGCGGTACCCCGCCCGATCCTGAGCCATGTGCTGCGCCCGCGCACGATCCTTTACACCGGCATGTGGTCGCTGATCGGGGTGGCGCTGATCTATGCATTGTTCATCCGCTCGGACATCGACCTAACGGTTGAACCTGTGCGCAACCCGCAATTTGTCACCCTCTCGGACGGGTCGGTGCGCAACACCTATACCGTGCGCATCCGCAATCTCGGGGCCGAGGACAAGACCTTTCGGATCATGCTGACCTCGGACGAGATCCTGCGCATCACTGTCGAAACCGAAGGGCCAAACGAAGGCCATGTGATCGTGCCTGCCAACGAAACTCTGGCTGCGCGCGTCTATGTGACCGCCCGCCCGCAGGACGCGGCAGCAAAGACCGAAAGCACCGATTTGCGCCTGTGGGTCGAGGACCTCGAAACCGATTCTCGCGCGGGCGTCGCCACCATTTTCAACGGAAAGGGCTGAACCATGCTGAATCGGGAAATCAACGGATGGCACGTGCTGGCCATTTTCGGCAGTGCATTTGCCGTCATCATCAGCGTCAACCTAACGCTCGCTTTTCAGGCGGTTGCCACTTTTCCGGGCCTTGAGACGCGCAATTCCTATGTGGTGAGCCAGGCCTTTGAAGCCGACCGTGCTGCGCAAGAGGCGCTGGGCTGGGCCGTGTCTGCGGACGTCACGGACGGCCAGCTGCACCTGCTGATCGACGATGCCATCGGTCCTGTCGTGGCACATATCAAAACGGCCACGCTGGGGCGCGCCACCCATGTGGGCGAGGATATCACACCGGTCTTCCGCCATGACGGCACCCGGTTTGTCGCCGATATTCCGGCCCTTGGTGCGGGCAACTGGAACCTGCGGCTGGTGGCGGCAGCGCCTGATGGCACCGCCTTTCGCCAGCGCGTGATTGTGCGGGTTGCGCCATGACCATGGCCAGCTGCCCCGGCTGCGTTGCGGCAGGCCCCATGGCTCGGGCAACCGCCGACCGGGGCGGCATACCCACACACGAGCTGATCCTGCCCACCATCCACTGTTCGGCCTGTATCCGCGCGGTCGAAGGGGTGCTGAACTCTCGCCCCGACATCGCCTCGGCCCGCGTGAATCTCTCGCGCAAGCGCGTCGCGATCAGCGCCGCACCGGACGCTGACCCGGCCCCTTGGGTCACCGCGCTGGCAGCCATCGGGTTCGAGGCGCATGAGGTCCGCAACGCCCAGACCCCAAGCGGCGATGACGGGCTGACCCTGCGCCTTGGCATCGCGGGCTTTGCGATGATGAACGTCATGCTGTTGTCGGTCGCCGTCTGGTCCGGGGCCACAGACAGCACCCGCGACTTTCTACACTGGATTGCCGCCACTATCGCACTGCCAGCGGCCCTGTTCTGCGCCCAACCATTCTTTACCAGCGCTTGGGGCGCGTTGCGGACGGCGCGGCTCAACATGGATGTGCCGATTTCACTGGCGATCCTGCTGGCCTGTGGCCTGTCGCTGTACGAGACGATGGTCGGGGGTGAGCATGCCTATTTTGATGCGGCGCTGTCGCTGACATTCTTTCTGCTGGGAGGGCGGGTGCTGGAAACCCGGATGCGCCGGGCGGCGCGCTCCGCAGCGGCGGATCTGGCCGCTTTGGAGCCCAACCGCGTGACCCGTCTGACCGGTGACACACGCGTCAGCCTGCCCGTGGACGAGGTAAAAATAGGCGATACGCTCTGGCTGGCTGCGGGCAGCCGCGTGCCGGTGGACGGCGTACTGCTGGACCTGTCGGCACAGGTCGACCGCAGCGCCCTCAGCGGTGAAAGCGATCCAATTTCAGTGGCCGAGGGCGACACTCTGACCGCAGGCGAAGTCATGCTGAGCGGCCCTGTCACGTTACGCACCACGGTCGATGCCAGCGGGTCAACTCTGCGTCGTCTGATCCAGCTTGCCTCTGTCGCCGAAGGCGCGCGCAGCCGATATACCAGCCTCGCCACCCGGGCCGCTGGCGTCTATGCCCCGCTCGTGCACGGGCTGTCCTTTGCAGCCTTTCTGGGCTGGTCCTTTGCGACCGGCGACATTTATCACGCTCTTACCATCGCAATTGCGACCCTGATCATCACTTGTCCCTGCGCTTTGGGCCTTGCGGTGCCTGCGGTGTCCACCGTCGCCACGGGCCGGTTGTTCCGCGCCGGGGTGCTGGTCAAATCCGAAACCGCGCTGGAACGGCTGGCCGAGATCGACACGGTGGTCTTTGACAAGACCGGCACGCTCAGCGACAGCGCGCTGGTGCCGGGTGCGGAGATACCGGAAGAAGCCCGCGCCGTCCTCAAAGCGCTGGCCGGGGCGTCCAATCACCCGCTCAGCCGCTCGGTTCTGCCCGGGCTTGCCGATGTCGCTGCGGTGGACCTCACGGCCATCCGCGAGGAACGAGGCGCGGGGATCAAAGCCGTGTGGGCGGGCAAGCCCGTGGCCCTGGGCGATGGCGCCTGGATCGGGCAGGGGCAGGGCACCGTGCTGCGGGTGGGTGCGCAGGTCTGGCCGATGGCACGCCGCGAACGGGCAGTGCCCGAAGCTGGCGAAACGCTGCGCAAGCTGCGCGCCATGGGCCTTGGCGTACACATGCTGACGGGCGACAGTCAGGCCAACGCGGATCGCATGGCCGCCACGCTTGGTGTTGATCACGTCCATGCCAGCGTCTCGCCCGAGATGAAACAGAACCTGATCCACGAGTTGCAAGCCGAGGGGCGCAAGGTGCTGATGGTGGGTGACGGGCTCAATGACACGCTGGCATTGACGCAGGCCTGGGCCTCCATCGCGCCGGGCACAGCGCTTGAGGCCAGCCAGAACGCGGCCGATGTGGTGCTGCTGGGCCAGCAACTCTCCGGCATTGTGATGGTGGTACAGATCGCACGCAGCGCCCGCGCGCGCATCCTCGAAAACTTTGCCCTCGCGGCCCTTTACAATATGATCGCCATCCCGCTTGCACTGGCCGGATTTGCCACGCCGCTGATGGCGGCACTGGCCATGTCGACCAGTTCGATCACCGTGACCCTCAACGCCCTCAGAACGCGAGCCACCCCATGAATATCCTTGTGATCCTTGTGCCCTGTTCGCTCATCCTCGGGCTCGGCGCCCTTGTCGCCTTTGTCTGGACCTTGCGCCACGATCAGTATGACGACCCTGCAGGTGATGCGGCGCGCATTCTGTTCGAGGATGACATTCCGCCAGAATGAGCCGCGTCGCGAACGGACCGCGCCGATGTCGGGATGGGAACAGCGCCGCCCTCGGCTGCAGGCGACGCTGGGGTCATGAGATTTGAAGATATCGCCGCGTTTGCCCTCGAACCACTCGATGTGCCCGAGGATGCGATGGACATGGCCGCCACGCTGTTGATCGACACATTGGGGGTCGGGGCCGGGGCGGTGGGGCTACACTCCGGGCGCATCGCGCGCGATCACGCCGTACGCTTCATGGCCGCAGGGACCGAGGCGGACGCGGCCACGATGCTCTTTGACGGGCGGCGGGCCTCGGTGCCGGGGGCGGCCTTTGCGCTCGCCACGCAGATCGACAATCTGGATGCCCATGACGGCTACAACCCGACCAAGGGCCATATCGGCTGCGCGGTGGTGCCCGCACTTTGCGCCTTTGGCGAAGCGATGCCGGACTTGAGCGCGCGCGACGCGTTGGCCGCACTTGTCATGTCCTATGAACTCTCGGCCCGCGCGGCCCTCTCGCTGCATGCGACGGTCAGTGACTATCACACCTCCGGGGCGTGGAATGCGCTTGGGGTGGCCGCACTGGGCGCACGCTTGCGCGGGATGGACGCGGGGGCCCTGCGCCACGCGCTTGGCATTGCCGAATACCATGGTCCCCGCAGCCAGATGATGCGCGAGATTGCCAATCCCACGATGCTGCATGACGGATCGGGCATGGGCGCGCTGGTCGGGGCCATGGCCGTTCTCTTGGCCGAAGACGGGTTCGAAGGTGCCCCCGCCATCACCGTCGAAGCGCCCGAAGTAGCAGAGCATTGGGCCGATCTGGGCGACAGCTGGATTGTCACGCAGAACTATATCAAGCCCTATCCGATCTGCCGATGGGCCCATGCGGCCATCGACGCACTTGGCGGGTTAATGGATACGCATGGGCTGGCGGTCGACGACATCGCACGCATCGACGTGAACACCTTTGCGCAGGCTGCATCGCTGTTCGCAGGCGTTCCCGACACCACCTCGCAGGCCCAGTATTCGCTGGCCTTCGCCCTTGCGGTGCGCAGCGTGCACGGGTGGATCGGCCCGGGCCATGTGTCGGGCGCGGGGCTGCGAGACGCGGCTGTGGCAGACGTTCTGCCGAGGATCACCATCACCGAAGACGCGCGCCACTCTTCCCGGTTTCCCCTTGGACGCTGGTCGGATGTGACGCTGCATCTGCGGGATGGGCGCACTCTGGCCTCGGGCGATGTGCATGCGCGCGGCGGACCCGAAGCGCCGATGTCTCTGGAAGAGGTCGAAGCCAAGTTTCACGCCATCTCCGGACCGCTCCCGAAAGCGCGCAGGGATGCAATATGGGACATGCGGGCGCAGATGCTACGGCCCGGCACCCGCTTTGCCGATCTGCTGGCCCAGCTGCACGATCCGATTTCCGACACGTGATTGACCCTTTTCGACGTGCCTGAAATGATGGGCCGTCAGCACAAGGGAACATAAGACATGCCGATCACCAGACTGGACCACGTCAACCTGCGTACATCGCAGCTTGAGGCAATGATTGCATGGTATGAGGACGTGCTGGGCCTTGAAAACGGCGCGCGCCCCGACTTTGGGTTTCCCGGTGCATGGCTCTATGCGGGTGAGTTTGCCATCGTTCATCTGGTCGATGCATCCGGGGATGCCGGTGCCGGTTCAGAGGCGGCGCTCAAGCTGGAACATTTTGCAATGCGCGCCACGGATGCCGCCGGATTCGAGGTGCGGCTGACGGCGCGGGGGGAGGATTACAAACGCTCGACGATCGACGCGCTCGGCCTTGTGGCCTTCAACATCTGGGACCCGGATGGCAACCATATTCATGTGGATTTCACGGACGGCTGATGCCTTGGGCGGAAACCGGCGCAGGGTGCGAAATTTATTCTGACTAATTTACTAAGGATACTTGCATGCGGCAAAAAAATAGTATCTGAGTATTTTTGTAAACCAATTGCTCTGGAGCTGTCATGTCCCGCCCTTCCTGCCTTTTGACCACTGCGATCACTGCCGCCACAGTGGCGCTTGGACCCATTGCCGCCGCCGCCGAAGGTCAGTTGAACCTTTATTCCTCGCGCCATTATGACACCGACGAACGCCTCTATTCCGACTTCACCGAGGCAACGGGTATCACCATCAACCGGATCGAGGGCAAGGCGGACGAGTTGATCGCGCGCATGCAGGCCGAAGGGGCGAATTCACCCGCTGACGTGCTGCTGACGGTCGACACCTCGCGCCTTGAACGGGCCAAGGGCGAGGGCGTGTTGCAAAGCGTGGACAGCGACACGCTGGAAACCCGCATCCCCGCCTACCTGCAGGACAGCGACAACCAGTGGTTCGGCTTTAGCCAGCGCGCGCGCATCATCTTTTACAACAAGGCCGAAGTGACCAACCCGCCACAGACCTATGCCGATCTTGCTGATCCGGCCTATGAGGGGATGGTCTGTCACCGCTCCTCCACCAATGTCTATTCCCAGACGCTGCTGGCCTCGGTCATCGAACATGCGGGCGAAGATGCCGCGCGCGACTGGGCGCAAGGCGTGGTCAACAATTTTGCCCGCAAGCCACAGGGCGGTGACACCGACCAGTTGCGGGGGCTGGTGTCGGGCGAGTGCGCGATCTCGATCTCGAACACCTATTACTTTGCCCGCGCCATCCGCACCGAAGTGGATGGCCTTCCGGCTGACGCGCGCGCCAATATCGGCTGGGTGTTCCCCTCCCAGAACGGTGAAGGGGCGCATATGAACCTCTCGGGGGGCGGTGTGGCCGCCCATGCGCCGAACCGCGACAACGCGGTGAAGTTCCTCGAATACCTCGCCAGCGATCAGGCGCAGCAGTATTTCTCGGCCGGGAATGATGAATACCCCGCCGTGCCCGGCGTCGCGCTCAGCCCGTCTGTGGCGCAGCTGGGGCTGTTCAAACCTGACGATGTGGACCTGAGCGCCGTGGCCAAGAACGTGCCTGCTGCGCAGCGCATCTTTAACACGGTCGGCTGGGAATAATCCTGCCCAGCATTGAGTAAAAACAGGCCCGGGCATCGCTGTCCGGGCCTTTTCCTATGGCGCGACCCACGTGCCTTGCCAGTCCGTCGCTGCGGTGTAGATCGCGCGCCGGTGTTGCGTGCCAAGATGCACCAGATCCATCTCGACCATGTGGCAGCGCAACACGGCAAAGCGACTCCGTTCGCTGGGCTTTTCATAGGCATAGACCGACGGGATCGGCGTGCCGGGCACTGGCATCGTGCCATAGGACACCCGCGAGGCAGGTGGTACACGGGCCCATTGATCGTCGATCTCGGCCCCCGTCAGCACCTCGACATCTGCACTGATCCGGATTTGCACATCCGCGTCCGCCAGCCAGATATGCAGGCCCGCGCGGGGCAGAACACGCAAGGCTGCGATCTTGGGTGTTTCGATATCGGTATGCACCTCCAGCACGCTTTGCGCGCGCGCGGCATGGCGCAGCGCCACGGTGCGCACCTCGGGCCGGCCACCGGGTGAGACGGTGGCAAAGGTCGGCAAGCGTGCGGGCGATTTGGCATCCGCCACGCCCCGCTCCAGATGTTGCCAGGCCTCGTCCAGAAAGGCGCCCAGATCGTTTGGATCACTCATATCCCGTCATCTCCAGATATCCCCGGCCCGTGTGGCTGCCCGTGATGTCCACCGGCCCTTCCCAATAGTGGATCGACAGGTCCATCCAAGCGTCGCGGTTCATTGCATTCACCGTCACATCTACTCCGCGTTCAGGCAAGGTGACCTGCCAGCGTGTGGGCAGGCTGCGCCCTGCGACCTGCGTTTCACCCAGTGGACGGGCTGTAAATGCGCCGTCTGCATAAGGCGTCGTGGTGCCATCCGCTGCGATCCACGTGGCCGAACTGAAGGTCGTTCCATCCGTCTGGCGTAACTGAAACCCCATCAACTTGGTGCCCGCATCAAAGGACAGCGAAAACCAGTCCCAGCCGGTCTGCGTCTCGCTCAGCGGTTGCGAGGACCATTCGCGATCCAGCCATGCCTGCCCGCTGACCGCGACCTCACCATCCGGCAGGGTCAGCGTGCCGGTGATGTCAAAGAAAGGCTGGGAATAATAGTAACTTGCCTGCCCCTCGGCGGATTTGACCGAGTATCCATCTTGCCCGTGAAACACCAGCGGACCTTGCGCGGTCAGCGCCATGTCATAGGCGAAATCGGGGCCTTGGGCGGTCAGGATCAGAGTGTCGAAATCGGGGCCCTTCAGCACCCATTCGTCGATCCATGCACGGAACGGTGCGGCCTCGACACCCGCCTGTCCAATGCCGCCGCGGGCAAAGCGTTCGGTGGCCAGATGGGTGTCGGGCGTGGTGACAGCGGCATGGGCGAACCAGATCTGGGGCGAGGCCCAACCGTCGCGCTCGCCAGGCGCAAGGGCGGTGCGAAACAGTGTCCATTGCAACCCATAGGGCGTGCCATCCGCATCCTCGAGCGTGGCGGTCAGATACCACCATTCGATCCGGTACTCCGGGTGCGGGCCGTGATCGGCGGGAAAGTTAAAGGCCGGGTCGGGGGCCGGGTTGGTGAACTCCGCATCTGCCTCGGAACCCAGACCGGAAAAACCCTGCGCCATGGCGGCGAGCGGCCAGAGACACAGCAAGAAAAACAGCCTAGCGTTCATTGGCAAACACCTTGAGGAGGGCAGCAGGCGGCGTGCGGATCAGCCGCAGCGCGGGCCATGCAGCGGCCAGCGTGACGGCACCAAGTGCATAGGCCCCGAGGCGCAGATATTCCAGCGGAAACAGGAACATGGGCAGCTGCCAGCCAAACGCCTCAACATTGACGAGGGTCAACAGCACCCAAGCCAGCGCAAGGCCAAGCGGGATGGCAAAGACGAACACCAACCCCGCCAGACCCAAGGCGCGCAACAGCTCCAAACCACCAAGGCGGCGGCGCGTCACACCCATCGCCCAAACAGGCGCAAGCTGCGGGACGCGCAAGTCGGCCAGCGTCAAAAGGCTCATCAGGATGGCAAATCCAGCGACCCCGAGGGTCAGAACGTTGAGCGCGGCGGTAACCGTGAATGTCCGCTCGAACACCTCAAGGGACGCGGCCTTGATCGCGGCCTGATGGATCATGGCATTCTTGGCAATCCCGACCTCGTCCGCGATGCGCTGGCGCAAGGCTGTCACGTCATCGGTGCGTATCCCGTACTGACCGGGATAGCTGTCGGGATGCAAGGTTTCAAACAGCGCCTCGGACATCACCACCTGCCCTTGCGGATTGCCGTAATCCCCCACCACGGCGGCAATGGGCAGGGTGACGGTCGGAGCGACTTCGACCATGTCACCAACCCACAGATTGCCGCGCCGGGCCAGTTGTTCGTTCACGATCACCGCCGCGCCATCGGCAACGTCGTCCCAGACCTGCGGGCGCTCAGCCAGAAACACCCAGCTTACGCGATAGGTCGAACCGACGCGTACGCCGAACAGGCGCACCGATTGGCCCTCGATCTGTGTCGGGGTTGAGCGCAGGGGCAAGGCCTCGATCCCCTCGCGGGTCAGGAATGCATCAAGTGCGGCACTTTCCTGTGGCGTTTCGGCCTGTACAAACAGTTCCGGCGCAAGGCGCTGATCCAGAAACCCGACAAAGGTCAGCCGGAAACTCGACACCATGGTCGACACGCCCACATTGGCCGCGACCGCAAGCAACAGGGCCATCAGCGCGAGGCTGAGACCGGGCAGCTGTTGGCGGGTGTCGGCCCAGAACCACTGCCAGATCGGGCGGGTTGCACCCCGCTCGATCCACGCCAGCGCGCGGGCGGCAATGACGGGCAGGGCGAGCGCGCCGCCGATCAGAAGGCAGCCCAAAAGTGCAAAGGCGAGGATCAGTCCTTCGGCGACAATCACCAGAACGGCCGCCGCACTCAGCAAGACGCAGGCCACGATAGCCTGCGCACTGAACCGCGCCGCGCCCGACATCACCCACGCGCGCGGCCGCGCGCTGGCCAAAAGCGGCATACTCGCCACCTGCCAGATGCGCCCGGCCAAAGCGAATGCAGTGCCCAGCATGGCAAGCAGAAAGCCTGAAAGCCACCATTCGGGGCGCAGGGTCAGGGTGCCCGACACCTGTGCGCCGTAAAGTCCGCGCAAGGTCGCTGCCACGTCCGGCAACAGCAACGCCGCCATGAGATAGCCCAAAAGGATGCCGATCACCGCCCCGATGGCCGCCAGCGCCAGCATCTCGACCACGATCAACCCCACCAGAACCCGCAGCGGCACCCCGAGCGAGCGGATGGTGCGGATCATCCCGCGCCGCTGTTCAAAGGCGAGGCCGATGGTGCTGTGCACGATGAACAACCCGACCGCAAAACTGAGCAGCCCAAAGGCGGTGAGGTTGAGGTGAAAGCTGTCGGTCAGTTGCGCGACATCCGCGACCTGCTGCGAGGGTTGCAACCTGAGGTCCGGGGCGATGCTGGCAAGATCGGGTTGGACGAGGGGCTGTTCGGGCAATAGAACAAGGGTCGAAAGATCATTGCGTCCTGACAGGCGCTGGACGGCGCCGATGTCCCCGATAGCGATGCCGGGTGCGACGGTGTCGTCGATGATAACCTGCGCCAGATCCCCCAGAGCCCGCGCGCTGTTTCGGTTGGCAAACAGGCGTGTGTCCGGCCCGGTCGTAAACAGGCTCGTGCCCTCGGGCGGGGTTACACCACCAAGGCCTGTGGGGGACGTCACCGGGTCAACCCCGATCACGCGCACGTCGTTCAGGGTCACGTCCAGAACCGGGGACACCAGCCAGCCCGCGCGTCTCAGGACCACAAACGTCTCTTGGGCAATGGCATCGCCCTGTCGCGGGATCAGACGATCGAATTGACCCTCGCCCAATGTGGCTGCGGCGGCATCATAGCTGGCGCGCGCTTCGGAGTTGATGGCCTGCACGCCCGACCACAACCCCGTCGCGATGGCCAGACCTGCCAGATAGGCAAACAGCTGGATCGGGTTGCGCCGCCAATGGGACAAGAGGGCCACAAGACAGGTGCGGATCATACCACCTGCCCACCGGCCAGATGCAGGGTCCGCCCCATCCGCGCCGCGATTTTTGGCGAATGGGTCACGACCAGCAGGGATGCATCGCTCAAGGAAACCAGTTCCAGCATTTGGTCCAGCACTGCATCTGCGGTCTGTTCGTCAAGGTTGCCTGTGGGTTCGTCGGCCAGCATCAGCTTTGGCTTGGCGGCCAGTGCACGGGCGATTGCGACACGCTGTTGTTGTCCGCCCGACAGGGCCTCGGGGTACTTTTTCATGTGATCGGCAAGGCCGAGGGCCTGCACCAGCCGGTCGATATAGGGCTGATCCACGCGACCCGACAGGGCAGCCTGAAACGAGATATTTGCCGCAACGCTTAGCGATGGGATCAGGTTGAACTGCTGAAAGACCAGCGCGATTTCAGTGCGCCGAAACGTGGCGCGCGCGCTGTCATCCATCGCCGTCAGGTCCTGCCCAAGGACGCGCACCGCGCCGCTGTCCGGCGCTTCCAGCCCGGCCGCAATATGCAGCAACGTGCTTTTGCCACTACCGGATTCACCTGTCAGAGCAAGTGTTTGGCCGGCGCCAAGCTCAAGGCTGACCCCGCGCAGAACCGGAACTCTGGCCGCACCGTCACCATAGGACTTCTTTACAGAACCGATCTCAAGCAAAGGCCATTTCTCCTCTGTAAACCACAGGCAAGGCGACAGCCGCAGGCTGACAGGGCACGGACCACCACCCTTGCGCGCGCAGCAGATATGGACAATGTGGCGATTTGACTGGTCCTGCAATCTCTTGCGCGGATGTGCGGCGCCGACCACGGCACAGGAAAATCGCCCAGAATCATTGACCTCACCGGTTCGATATTCCCCCATGGCGCAACCAAAGAACGGAAAATCCATGACAAAACGCTCGATCCTGACATTTGAAACCTATGACGACTGGGATGTTGTCCCGATGGAGGCCGAATACACGGTCTACAACTTGCCCCATGGCGCATCGCTGGACAGCCTGCCGCAAGAGGCGTTCGACACGGTCGAGGCATTTGCCTTTCGCGGGCACGACCATCTGGGGGCGGCCGTCATGGATGCCTTTCCCAAGCTTGGCATGATCGCAAATTACGGGGTGGGCTATGACACGATTGACGTGGCCCACGCCACGTCGCGCGGCATCAGGGTCAGCAACACGCCGGACGTGCTGACCGAAGATGTGGCCGATCTGGCCGTGGGCATGCTGATTGCTGGCGCGCGGGGTATGACCGGAGCCTCTGACTGGATCAGGTCGGGCAACTGGGCCAAGAACGGTGCCTACGGGTTGCAGCGCAAGGTGTCGGGCAGCCGCGTCGGCGTTGTCGGACTGGGCCGGATCGGGCGGGCCGTGGCTGAGCGTTTGGTGCCCTTTGGCTGCGATATCCACTATTTTGCGCGGTCGCCCAAGGACACGCCCGGCTGGACCCACCACGGCGACATCGTGAGCCTTGCAGGCGCTGTCGACAGCCTGATCGTCTGCGTGTCGGGCGGGCCGGAGACCATCGGGATCGTCGGCGCAGAAGCGATTGCCGCCCTTGGTCCGGATGGATTTCTGGTCAACGCCTCGCGCGGCACCACGCTGGACGAAGGCGCGCTGCTGGATGCGCTGGAAAGCGGCGGTCTGGGCCGGGCCGCGCTTGATGTCTTCCTGAACGAGCCCGACTTAGACCCGCGCTTTCTTGCGCTCGACAACGTGCTTTTGTCGCCGCACCAGTCGTCGGGCACGGTCGAGACGCGCAAGGTCATGGGGCAGTTGCAACGCGACAATCTTGCGGCCTATTTTGCCGGAACCCCATTGCTGACACCCGTCAACTGATCCCGCCCAAGGAGAGCATGCATGTTTGGCACCATTGAAGGCACCGGTTTCGAAGTGCTCGACCCGCGGTTCGAGGCCTGTTTCATCGGTCACGTCAAGGTCGAGCGGCTCTGGACCGGCGGGCGCTGGGTCGAGGGGCCAGCTTATTTCGCCGCCGGGCGCTACCTTGTCTGGTCCGACATTCCCAACAATCGCATGATGCGCTGGGACGAAACCGACGGATCGGTGTCGGTGTTCCGCGAACCGTCCAACAACACCAACGGGCACACGGTAGACACCCAAGGCCGCCTTGTGTCCTGCGAGCATCTGACCCGGCGCGTGACGCGCACGGAATTTGACGGCTCTATCAAGGTGTTGGCGGACAGTTTCGAAGGCAAGCGTTTGAATTCGCCCAATGATGTGGTGGTAAAGTCGGATGGCTCCGTCTGGTTCACCGATCCGAGCTATGGCATCCTGATGGATTACGAGGGCGAGCGGGCCGAAAGTGAGATCGGGGCCTGCCATGTCTATCGCTGGGATCCTGAGACCGAAGGTCTGACCCAGGTCACCACCGACTACGTCAAGCCCAATGGCCTCGCCTTTTCCCCCGACGAATCCGAGCTGTTCATCGCCGACACCGGAGCCACGCACACGCCCGGCGGACCCAAGCACATCCGGCGTCACACGCTCAGCGCGGACGGCACATCGCTGACGGGCGGAGAGGTCTTTGCCGAGTGCACGGCGGGTCTGTTTGACGGGTTCCGCTTTGATCGGGACGGGCGCATCTGGTCCTCCTCCGAGGACGGGGTGCATTGCATCGACACTGATGGCACGCTGATCGGCAAGATCCACATCCCCGAGATCGTATCCAACGTCTGTTTTGGCGGGCCCAAGCTGAACCGGCTGTTCATCACCGGCACAACGTCACTGTACTCGGTATTCCTGAACGTGAACGGCGCGCGCTGAGACTGCTTAGCCCAGCAGCGCGTCCACTTCGGCCCGCTCCGGCATTGACGGAGCGGTGCCTGCCCGGGTCACGGAAATGCCTGCCGTCGCGCAGCCGTATTGCACGGCCTCAACCGGCGTGCGCCCCTCGGACAAGGCCGCGGCAAAGGCACCGTTAAAGGCATCTCCGGCCCCCGTGGTTTCCACAACGGGTCCTGCGTTGACTGCAGGTACCAGCCCGTGTCCATCCAGATAGGCACCCTGTTCGCCCATGGTGATGATCGGGGTCTTCACCCCCAGATCGCGCAAAGCAGCGCAGGCGCGTGCTGCATCTGCCGCGTCCCGCACGGCGATGCCGGTCAGCGCCTCGCACTCGGTCTCGTTCGGAGTGACGTAGTCGCACAAGGCGAGCATGCCCTCGGGCAGGGGGGCTGCGGGGGCGGGGTTGAGGATGGTGGTCACGCCTGCGGCCCGGGCAATTTCAAGGCCCCGCATCGCCGCCTCCATCGGTTGTTCAAGCTGGGTGACAAACACATCTGCCCCCGCGATCAGGCCCGCATGCGCGTCAATGTCTGCGGCGGTGATCAGTGCCGCCGCACCGGGTGAGACGATGATCGCGTTATCCCCTGTCGCCTCGTCGACAAAGATGAAGGCCGCCCCGGTGTAACTGCTGGCGCGCTGCCTGACATGGGCGGTCACACCGGCCCCGGCCCATGTGTCCAATGCCAGCCGCGCGAAATCGTCCTGCCCGAGCTGCGAAATCATATGCGTGTCCGCCCCGATCCGGGCGCAGGCCACGGCCTGGTTCGACCCTTTGCCGCCGGGCCCGAGGGCAAAGGCGTTGCCCATGACCGTCTCGCCCATCCGGGGCATGCGCGCGGCGCGGTAAGCGGTGTCAGCCACGAAAACGCCAAGAATAACGACCCTTCCCATGGCTCAACCCTCGTCTGGCGGGATGACACCCTTGCGCAGGGCAAAGCAGCCGTAAAACCGCCGCTCGCCGGTCTGGATCACCGCATAGGCCTGTTTGGCGCGGTCGTAAAAGGAGAAACGTTCGATGCCCATCAGGGTCGGCCCTCCGGCGGCGGTGACCTCGGCCTGCACCTCGTCCATGACAGGCAGGAGTGTATCCGGTTCATCCACGACCTCCATCCGCGCGGCGGCATCATCAACGAAAGTGTCGATGGGATAGAGCGACAGAACAGCCCGGACCACCTCGGCAGCCGGGCGGTCGATGCGCAGCACTTCGCCCAGCACCGTTTCGCGTGCGACGCTGTCGGCGGGAAAGTTGGTATCCGAGATGATCAGATCATCCCCATGGCCCATCGCGCGCAGCGCATAAAGCACATCGGCGTTCAGTAACGGATCAATTCCCTTGAGCATGTATCTTCCCCTGTTTGGTTACGGCATGAAATCAGTGACGGCCTGCGCCAGATGCGCGCCAATTGCGGCGTGGCTTTCGGCGCTCAGATGGATGCCGTCGACCGGATCGACCCTAGCCACCGCATTGGCATCGGCAAAGCCAAACCCGTGGGCCGTTGCGATTTGCGACAGATGGGCGGGCAGCGCAGCGGAGGTCTCGGCGCATCCGGTGAATATCGGGGCAAGGCACCCGGCCTCGACCGCCTTGACCGGGGCGACCAGCATCACCTGTGGTGGCGCGCCGTCCGGGCCGCTGTCAGAGCGGCGCACATCCAGCGCCAGCCGCTGCACCCCAAGCGCGATGTCAAAGGCCGTAAGGCCGAACCGCGCCTTGAGATCATTGGTGCCCAGCATCAGCAGCACGAGATCAATGGGGCGATGGGTTTCCAAAAGGGCGGGCAGGGTGCGCAGGCCGCTTTTGTGTTCGCCCTCGATCGGGTCCTCAAACACGGTGGTGCGGCCCGGGTGCCCTTCGGCGATCACCTCCCAATCGGGGCCTAGAGCCGCACCCATGACCGAGGGCCAGCGTTCAGCCCGCGCAAGGCGGCGGCGATCCCCCATATGGCGCATCGCCAGAGTCCCATGGGTGTTGCTGTCGCCAAAACACAGGATGGTGCGCGGGGCCATCCTGCCTAATCCAGCCGCTGGCCGGTGTCGGCGTCAAAGACGTGGATGTGGTCGGGATCGGGTTTGAGGTGGATCGTCTCGCCGGGGGCAAAACTGTGGCGTTCGCGAAATACGGCCGTGACGTCCTGCCCCTCAAAGCGCAGAAAGACCATGGTTTCGGCACCTGTCGGTTCGACCACCTTGACCTGCATGGGAACGCCATCTTCGGCCAGGATCAGGTGTTCGGGGCGCACGCCCAGCTTGACCGCGCCACTGCCTGCAGGGCCGGGCAGGTGTTGTGGGCCAAGGGTAATGGTGCCATCGCTGCGCTCAGCGCGCAGCAGGTTCATCGAAGGTGCACCGATAAATGTCGCGACAAAGTCGTTGACCGGGTTGTCATAAAGTTCGAGCGGCGTGCCGATCTGCTCGATCCGGCCCCCTTGCATGACTACGATCCGGTCGGCGAGCGTCATCGCCTCGATCTGGTCATGGGTAACGAAAACCGTAGTCGTCTTGAGGCGCTGATGCAGTTCCTTGATCTCCGTACGCATCTGTATGCGCAACTTGGCATCAAGGTTCGAGAGTGGTTCGTCAAACAGAAACACCTGCGGGTCGCGGACAATGGCGCGGCCCATCGCGACGCGCTGGCGCTGCCCGCCGGACAGATGGCGCGGCTTGCGGTCCAGATAGTCGGTGAGGCTCAGGATCTCGGCGGCTTCGCGCACGCGGGCGTCAATCTCGGCACGTGGAGTTTTAGAGACCTTGAGGGCAAAGCCCATGTTTTCGGCCACCGATTTGTGCGGATAGAGCGCGTAGGTCTGAAACACCATCGCGATGTCGCGCTGCGAGGGCGGCAGGTTGTTCACCACGCGCTCGCCAATGGCGATGGTGCCGCTGTCGATGGGCTCAAGACCCGCAATCATGCGCAACAGGGTGGATTTGCCGCATCCAGAGGGGCCGACAAGGGCGACGAATTCGCCATCGGTAATGTCGACATTCAGCCCGTGAATGACCTCGACCGCGCCATAGGACTTGCGGATATATTCAATCTTGACGCCTGCCATGCCCGGATGTCCCCCACCTCGACTTTGGATGCTAGACAATGCGGTTTGCCCTGTCCACGCCCATTGCATCAGTTCAGTTGACTTGGGGTAAGGATCGACCATACTCGGATTCTCGTGGGGGAGCGGCCAGTCACAGCCTGTTCATAAATAAAAGTAATTTCCGGCCTGATCCGCAGCCTGCGCCAAAAACGATCAAATGTTTTATTGGGAGGATAAACGTGAAAGTCGAACTCTATAATTACATCCGCGCTGCGCAGAAAATGAACCGCCGCCAGATGCTGAAAGGGTCAGCGGCCCTTGGTGCGGCGGCGATGATGCCAAAGACGGCATTGGCCGATGGGCACAGCAATGTGCGCGCCGAGATCCTGAAAATTCCGGGCGTGGGTGCGGGATCGCCCACCGACAGTGACTGGCAGAAAGTCGGCGAAATGTGCCTTGGTGCGACCAAGGGAAACGTCGCCGAGGGCGAGTTCGCGGGGGTCGAGTTGACCTTCATGGGGCTCAACAACCAGAACCTGCACAACTTCCTGTTCCGCGGGTTCCTGAAGCCGTGGGAGGCCTATACAGGCGCCAAGATCAACTGGATCGACCTCGCCCAGGCCGACTATAACGCGCGCCTGCAGCAATCCATTGCCACCGGCACGGTCGATTTCGACATCATCGAAATGGGCGCGCCGTTCGAGGGTGACGTGCTGGGCAAGGGCCTGGCCTCGGAGATGCCGGATTGGGTCAAAGAGCAGATCGACATGGACGATTATGTGGATTACCTCAAGGCCCCCGTCGGTACGTGGGATGGCAAGACCTATCGCGTGTCGATCGACGGCGACTGCCATACGTTTGCGTATCGTAAGGATTACTTCGGTGACGACGGCATCGGTGGCGCAGAGGTTCCGACCACGTGGCAGGAAATCAACCAAGTCTCCAAGGACCTCGTCGGCAAGGAAGACCCCCTCACAGGTCTGCCAGCCCATGGTTATCTTGATCCACTGAAAGGCTGGGGTGGTTTCGGCTTCTACTTCCTCGAAAATCGCGCCTCGGCCTATGCCAAGCACCCCAATTCACCCGCATGGCTGTTTGAACCCGACACGATGAAGCCCATGGTCAACAACCCGGCCTGGGTGCAGGCGATTCAGGACGTGATGGACCTGATCGAGGCGGGCGCCTACCCCACCGATCAGATCAACGCAGACCCAGGCACAACCGCCTTCCAGCAGTTCCTCGCAGGCACCGGCTCCATGCTGATGTGGTGGGGTGATGTGGGATCATCCGCACGCACGTCCGACACTTCGGTGGTCGGCGATGTCGTCGGCTTTGGCGTCAACCCGGCCTCGGACCGCGTTTACAACGCCCAATCCGGCGCGTGGGAGGACACCCGCAACGAGGCCCCCAACATGGCCTATATCGGCTGGGGCGTTTACGTCATGGCCACGGTCGAAGGCGACGAGAAGAAGAAGAAGGCAGCATGGTCCGCCGCTGCCCATCTGGGTGGCAAGGACCTGTCGCTCTGGGCTTCGGCCTATCCGTCGGGCTTCCAACCCTACCGCAACTCGCACTTCCAGTTCGAAGAGTGGGAAGAGGCAGGCTATGACCGCGCTTACGTCGAGGACTACCTCGGCTCCAACGCGGACAGCTACAACCACCCGAACGCGGCGATCGAGCCCCGGATTCCGGGAATTTTCCAATACTATTCGGTTGCCGAGGACGAGTTGGCCAAGGGCTATGCCGGTCAATATGGCTCCGCTCAGGAAACCGCGGATGCGATTGCAGCGGCGTGGGAAAAGATCACCGACCAGATCGGGCGGGACAGCCAGATTGCGGTGTATAAGGCGTCGTTGGGACTGTAACGACGGTCTGAGAACCAGGGAAAGGCGCGGCTGCGAGGCTGCGCCTTTTTCATTCATGTTACAGCGAGAGCGGAGAAATCCCCCCGGCAAAAGCCGCAAGGATCGGGGATGTGAGTGCAAGACCTGCACGCAGGTAATCACCCGCGCCCTCGGTCAACCCGCGGGCCTTGCGCCAGGTCCCCACGTCCAGCGGTTCGCCCGTCGGGGCGTCATTGGTTGCCCGTTCGGCCAGTGACTTCACACGCGAGTCCAAAATAAAGGCGACGGGCAGGTAAAAGCTGAGGATCAGCAGACTGAAATAGGTGCCTGTATAAAGCGCGGCGGACAGCAACAACGCGCCATAAGCTTCGCGCTCAGCCTCTTGCACAAGTTGCAGCGGCCAGTAAATCCAACTGGTCGCATAGAGCATGCCAAAGGTCAGAACGAGCCCGGACAGGTACAACTGCTGGCGCATCTGCTTGAGGTTGTCGGCAAGCAGCGCGGCCTGCTCTTCGATGGTCCTGCAGGGGCGGCTGTTCAGGCACAGGATCATACCGACGATCATCGCCCCAAGGGCAAGCCCTGCGAAAATGTTGACCACGTCCACGACACTGCTGAACATGGCAATGACCGGGGCCTCGCCACAGGTGCCAAGCAGCCAGACATCATCTGCCGAACCACAGCCCCGCAGCGTGCCGCGCGCCATGACGCCCTCGTAGACGGCTGATCCCAACCGGTCATAGACCTGACCGCCGTCGATATCGCCGAACCCGCGCAGGGCGGGCAGTGCGGTCAGCAAAAGGATGAAGGCAAAGGTAATGAGTGCCGCAACCCGCGTGCTCTGCGCCATGGGCCGCACCAGCGTACGGGCCAACATCACGGCAGCAAGCACCGAAACGGCCCCAAAAAACCATGTCGTGGCCAGAAAGCGATAGCGGCCCGCCGCCTCCACCCAGTGGCGTCCCTCTTGCAGAATATCAGCGGGCACATCGAGGTCGGCAGGCATCAGATGATCGCCGATCAGCGAATGGGTCGCATAGATGGCAACAGGCACCAGAACGATTGCAAACAGGTGCGGTTCGACCCGACGGGCGGGCGTCTCTGTCATGATCTCAGCCATGGGTTGCCGTATAGCACGGATTTTTCGCGTTCGGGAGGACTTGTGCGTGCATGGCCCCGTCAGTCCGGGGTGCATTTCTTGGGCCGCGTGACTGGAACGGCAACCGCCAACATTGAATTTGCCCCCTTAACAGCTCAGCCGACCCTCGTTAACGTCACATCATGAGCACGACCGAAGGCGACCTTCTGCACACTGTCACGGCCGACAATATCTCGGACAGCCGCCGCCGTCTGGGCAAGATGATGGTGTGGGGTGCGGCAGCGCTGTGCGCCGGGTTGGCGATCTGGCAGATGATGTTTGAAACCGGACGCGTGGCCTCAGGTTTCGAGACATGGCGGCCCGTGCTCTACGCATACGTCCTCTGGGCTTTTTGCTTATGTGCCGCTCAGGTGATCGTGAATGGAGAAAAGGGCAAGCGCACGCTGTTCGTGCTGCCCGCCGCGCTTTTCGTGATCAGCCTCGTTGTCTTCCCGCTGCTCTTCGCGCTCTACATCTCGTTCACCGACTGGAACCTTGCCTCGCCCAACGGACCGCAACCCAACGGTTGGGACAATATGGTGCAGATGTGGAACGATGGGTTTTACTGGAACGCGTTGAAAAACATGGTCTATTACGTGTTGGCGGTCAGCGTGGAATACGTGATCGCCTTTGGTCTGGCCCTGCTGCTCAACGCGCAAATCCGGGCGCGCAAATTCTTTCGGGTGGTATTCCTGTTGCCGCTCATGCTCAGCCCCGTGGCCGTCAGCTGGATGATCGGCAAGTCGATGCTCGAGGTCCGCTTTGGTCCCATTTCCCGCGTCATCCGCGAACTGGGGTTCGAGCCCAGCTTTTTCGGCTCGCCCGAGATTGCGCGGTTCATGATCATGGCGATGGATGCATGGACCTTCATCCCTTTTATGATGATCATGCTGCTGGCCGGGTTGCAGGCCTTGCCTTCCGAGGTCATCGAAGCCTCGAAGGTGGATGGCGCCTCGGGCTGGCAAAGCTTCAAAGAGGTGATCTTTCCCCTCATGCTGCCGGTGTCGGTGACAGCCGTGGTGATCCGCATCATCTTTAAACTCAAGCTTGCCGATGTGATCATCAACGTCACCTCCGGCGGGCCCGGGGGTGCGACGGATTCGGTGACCAGTTTCATTTTCCGTGAATACCGGGATCGATCGAACGTCGGCTACGGCACGTTGCTTGCCATGGTCTACCTCGTTCTGATCGTGATCTTCGTGACCCTTCTGCTGAAACTGGTCAGCCGCTGGATGGAGCGTCCGGCATGAGCGCGGTCATGAAGGATCACGAGGGCGAGGCCCGCATCCGCACCAAATGGTGGGCCAGTCGGGTCGCGATCTATGCCGCGCTCATCACCTGGGCGATCATCTGCCTGTTCCCGATCTTCTGGACGATCACCACCTCGTTCAAACTGGCGCCGGACGTGATGAAGGGCAACCTGATCCCGTGGTGGGATTTCTCGCCGCGCTGGAAGGGCTGGGAATCCATCGGCATCTCGCCCCGCCTGATCGGAGAGGTGTCGACCGTGCGCGAGGAATTCCTCAAGCGCTTCTGGAACAGCACCGTCGTGGCCATTTCGGCCTCACTGCTCGCGGTGATCCTCGGCTCTCTCGCGGCCTATGGGCTGTCGCGGTTCAACTACCGGTTCGGGTTCATGCGAAATTCGGACATCTCGTTCTTTTTCCTCAGCCAGATGATCCTGCCTCCCGTGGTCCTCGCCCTGCCGTTCCTCGTGCTCTACAAATCGCTGGCCCTGCTGGACAGCCGGATTGGGCTGATCCTGCTTTACACGCTGATGGTGCTGCCCATCGTGATCTGGATCATGCGGGACCAGTTTCAGGGGATCCCGGTGGAACTGGAGGAGGCGGCCCTTGTGGACGGCTTGGGCATCTGGGGATCGTTCTTTCAGATCGTGCTGCCCATCGCGCTGCCGGGGATGGTGGCGGCGTTTATTCTGAGCCTCGTTCTGTGCTGGAACGAATACTTTTTCGCGGCCCTTCTGACGGCCACCAATGCGACGACCTTGCCGGTGATGGTGGCCTCGCAGACGGGGTCTCAGGGGATCAACTGGTGGTCGATGGCGGCGCTCTCTTCGGCGGCGATCCTGCCGCTGGTGATCGTGGCGATTTTCCTTGAGAAATACATCATCAAGGGGATGGCAGCCGGGGCGGTGAAGTAGGGGCTGAAAGAGGTGTCCCACGCTGGGACATATTTCGGAGTCAGGGATTTCAATGGGTTACAGAGGCGTTTTAACCGTTTGTTCAGGTTTGTGGAGGCCGTGGAGCGCGTTTCATCGTCGACTCCTGTCGCGTGATGCGGGCATCTGCTGGGTGAGGTGCGAAAGGCCTCTTGGCAGTTGGAGCGACCGCGGAACAGACGTCTTTTTTCTGATGGAGCATAGATAAATGTCGAAGATTGGCCGCTTGGCTATCGTTCTTTCCATCCTGATCGGAACACCGGCCTCGGCTGAGGAGATCGGACCGGAAGCGGCCTCGGAGCGGCTGATAGGTGCTACGTGGAGCGGCACGAATGCGGACGGATCAGAATTCTGGTTTTATCACGCTGGCGACGGTCGGTTTAAGTCCCGGTTTGTGCAACGCTCCAAAGCCGCCTTTGACGCCGGAGGGGAATGGAAAATAGCCGGCAATACGATCTGTTGGGCCTGGGACGGATGGGAAACCCATTGCTATGAGACGTTTGTTCTTGAGGGCGACGCACTGTCGATGACGCGCACAGATGGGGTGATCCATACAGGGACTGTAACCCTCGGTGACACCGAGGCGCTGAACTGAGGATCCGTTGAAACGGGCAAGATGTCTGGATTTGGACGTGTGCGTGTGGCGGCCTTTCCAATCAAATCTTGATTAACCGCCCGCATCTTTGCGAACGGGAGCCGAACCATTGCCAGTCCGCGGGATGGCGCAGGTGCGCTGTTTCCCGGGCGGTTTATGGATCGAGGATATTGCGTCGCTGCCCTGTCGCGCCAAGCTGAGCCATATCGCCAGCCCGTCATGCCAAAAGCATGCCGATCTATCATCGGCGCACTTTTGGGGCGACAGGGCAGACTGGCAATGGATCGGCGCGCTTCGCGCTTGAGTCCGATCTATGTGCTGAGTGGTGACATAGCTAAAGTCAGCAAAGAGCCCCAAAGCTGACATCATCTGGAGCACTGCATTTGGTTCAAAGGTCGGCAAACCGGCCATTCGTTTCGCCGGGCACAAAAAACTGAACTGAGGACGCACCGGGCCTTCCGGCCGGATTGGACCCTCAGTTCCCGAAAGTTATGCCTTGCGTAAAGACAATAGTCTTCTAGTGTCGTGCTCTTTGCCTCAAGCTAGGAATACTATTTTATGACTACTTTTATCTCACGATGCACTGTGCTGCTTTGTTTTACACTGGCTGCGTGCACGGTACCCGAAACCCAATCGCAATCCTCACCGCAACCAACCGGAACGTCTTCGATCGAGTCTGCCAGAAATGTTTTTGCTGGCAACTCCTTCACGTTCTCACTGCCAGAAGCTCCGGGTGCGCAGATGTCCCTCTACTTTAGAGCCGATGGTCAATACCAAGGTTTCGTGGTCTCAGGAAAAGACGAGGTGCTATTGCTGGGCACTTGGGCACCTTCAAAAAGCGCACTCTCACAGGGAAACATTTGTATCGACCAAGCAACCTACGCGATGGACATCAGTCGCACACGCGTAAACAAAGTAGGTTCGAATGCTGCTTGCAGTTGGGAGCCCAGCGTCAAAGAGGATGGAAGTGTTTCGGTGTTTAATCGAACAGGCAACCGGGCGGCTCGACGTAATTGGCAATATGGCAAACCAACAAAAGGTTGGCCGCAGAACGCGAAGTTTTCCTCGATAAGACGAAAATTTGGTGTCTAGGAAACCAAGTAAATTTTTCTGATTGTCCGCGGAAGCAGGTAGAGCCTCCCTTTCGGTAAGATTGAAAAAAGATAGTTGGCGGCCTTTGGTTTTTCCTGCCGTTCGCTGCAGCTTGCCTAAGGTCCGCTGTGGGACGGAAAGCGGTCGTTGAACTGTTCTGTGTGAACGGCCGAAAAGTCCCGCAAAGCTGACCTTTGTAAGTATTTTGAAAACCCAAACCCGCCCTGACCCGCGCGCCAACGTGAACCGGGCCATCAGCAGCCCGTGGGGTGGCGAGCCGACTTGGCCGCTACAGCGCTTTATGGCTGCCAAGTACATCTTCCCGATCCGCCGTTCGCGACGGAAACCATATCGCCATCCCGTCATGCCAACGGTATGCCGTCCTGTTTTTGGCGCACGTGCGGTGCGACGGGACGGGCTGATCCCTCTCGGCAGATTTGGCCAAAGCCAAACCGCCTGCCTGGCAGTGGATTGCCCGGCGCCTTCGGCTTGAGACCGGGCTGGGTGGTGCGTTGTTGGAAACCCGCCCTACGGGTATGTGTTGGGCCTGCGACTAGCCTAACTCTGCCGCGATATCCTTGGTTTGTGCATAGAGGCGGCGGAACAATCCATGCGCTTCGTCATAGACTGCGCTTGGCTCTGCGCGGATTGTCTCTACCGCCGGGTTCCATTTCGCTATGTCGTCGCGCTCCACCAAGCCCACCGCGAGGGCGGCGAGGAACGCGTCGCCGTAGCTTGCCCCCGTCGTCTTTTCGCAGACGATCTGGTCGATGCCGGTGATGTCTGAGGTGGCTTGCAGCCACAGCGCGTTCTTGGTGCCGCCACCCACGGCCAGCAGGCGCCTGGGTCGTTGGCCCAGTTCTGCAAACGTGTCGGTCACGTGGCGGGTGCCGTGGGCGATGCCTTCGATCAGGGCGCGGTAGAGGTCGCCGCGGGTGTGGGTCAGGTTCAGCCCGAAGAGGGCGCCCTTGGCGTGGACATCGTGGATCGGTGTGCGCTCGCCCGAGAAATAGGGCAGCATCAGCAGGCCATTTGCGCCGGGGGGCGAGGCTGCGGCCTCTTGTGCCAGGGCGGGGAACGCGTCGGTTGGGTCCAGATCGCGTGCGATCTGGTCGCGGAACCAGTGGGTGAGGGTGCCTGAGGTCGCAAGCCCCGCCATCGAGGCATGTTCGCCCTCAAAGAGCCACGGCGCGTACCAGATGCGCGCATCGGCCAGGCGGGTGGCGGCGCGCAGGATGATGAAGATGGTCGAGCCGTACATCATCATCATGTCGCCTGGGGCATCGACGCCGACCGAGAACGCCTCGGCCGCCGCGTCGATGGTGCCTGCGGTGACGGGTGTGCCTGCTGCGAGGCCGGTTTCGGTGGCGGCCTGTTGCGTGATCTGCCCGGCGATCTCGTTGGACCAGAGGAGGCGCGGGAGCTTGTCGAGGGCGATAATGTCGTCGGCCAGATCGTCGACCCAGGTTTGCGTTGTCACGTCATAGAGCGGCGAGAAATTGGCTGCGGTGTAGTGGTCGATGACGACCTCGCCCGTGAGGCGCTGCACGAGGAAGCTGGTGGAGGTGAGAATATGAGCGGTCTGGGCGTAGAGTTCGGGGCGGGTACGTTTCAGCCACAGGATTTTGGGGCCCACCGATTGCGAGGTGAGCGCGTTGCCGCAGCGCGCGATGATCGTGTCCTCGCCGATGCGGTCCGTCAGTTCGCGCACTTCCGCCTCGGCCCGGCCATCGACGCCGTAAAGCACCCCGTTCATCAGCGGTTTGCCGGCGCTGTCCACGGGCAGCATGCAGGGGCCGATGGCGCTGGAGGCGACGCATTTGATCTCGGTCGGGTCGATGCCGCTGTCGGCCAAGAGCGCGCGTGTGACGTGTACGAAATCGCCCCACCAGTCTTCTTCGGGTCGGTGTTCGGCCCAGCCGGGGTGCGGCACCAGCATCTTGTGCCCGTGTGCGGCCTGGGCGTGGATGGTGCCGGTTTCATCGACCAGAACGCCCTTGGTTTCATAGGTGCCGATGTCGATACCAAGCGTGTAGGCCATCAGGTGTAGTCATCCCTGTCGAGTGAGAATTCGGGGGTGATGGCGGTGAGGGCGGCGTCGAGCAACTGCGTCAGCGCCACCAGATCGTTCAGATCGCAGACTTCGCGCGCTGAGTGGGAGTAGCGCATCGGGTAGCCCACATCGATGGAGGCGACCCCGCCGCCGACCAGTTGGACGTAGGACAGATCCGTCAGCACGCCGACTTGCGCGCTGCGTTGCAGGGGGATGTTTTGTGCCTCTGCGCTGCGTTCGAACAGGGCGACCATCGCCGGGTGCGGGATCACGCCGTTGAGCGTGCCGCGCCCGTGGAAGGAATAAAGGCTGATGCCCGGCCCGCCCCCCAGCACCATGTCGCCGCGCGCGGCCATGTCGGGCGTGTCAGTGGCGAGCATCAGGTCGAGCTGGATGGCGATATCGGGTTGCAGGGATTGGGCGAGGGGCAGCGCGCCGCGCAGGTTGAACTCTTCGAGCACGGTGAAGGCGAGGTGGACGGGCGGGCCGCTTTTGCGCTCCTTCAGGTGGCGTGCGAGTTCGAGCAGCACGGCGCAGCCTGCGCGGTCGTCGACGCTGGTGCCCATGATGCGGTCACCTGCGAGCGCCGTGGCGCGTGGGGCGTAGATGACGGGCGCGCCGATGCGGATGCCTGCGGCCTCGACTTCTGCAGCCGAGGTGAGGCCGGTGTCGACGTAGAGGTCGGCATAAGGCGTGACGGTGTATTTCTCGGCCGGGGTGGTGGCGTGGTGGCTTTTGTTGGCGATGACGCCGGGGACATCGCGCCCTTCGCCGACGCAAATCAGCACTTCCTGGGCGGCGAGCGCGCGTTCGGGCACACCGCCAAGCCGTTCAAGGCGGATGAGGCCGTCGGCTTCGATCCGGCGCACGACAAAGCCGAGTTGGTCCATGTGGGTGAAGAGCATCACGCTGGGCCCTGTCCCCGGGAAGCTGGCACAGAGGTTGCCGAGGCGGTCTGTTTGGGTGGTGATCCCCATGGCTTCCAGCCGCGTGCGTATGGCGCGGCGTATGCGGTCCTCGTGGCCGGACAGACCCGGCACCAGCATCAAATCGAGCAGGTCGGTTTTGATCCGTTCCTTCATCCGCGCACCGCCCGCACCCGGTCCATGAAATCGCGCGCCCGGTCGGGGTCGATGGCGTTCCATGTGTCGCCGTCCACCTTGAGCGATGAGCCGACGATGCAGCCATCGGCAATGGAGAGCACATCCGCTACCGTATCGTGCTTAACCCCTGTATTGGCCATCACGGCGATGTCGGGCAGGACGGCCTTGACCGCCTCGAGGTCCGACAAAGCCGCCGCCTCTCCGGTGATCTGGCCGGACACCAGAACGGCATCGGGGACCGAGGAAAACACAGCACTGCGCGCGCGGTCGGGCAGGGGGCGTTGATCGAGGCTGTGGGCGAATTCAGCCGAGACATTGAACAGCATCGCCATATCCGCGCGCCCCAAGCGGTTGCGATAGCGCATTGCCGCACCCGCATCCGGGGTCCACGCCCCCATGTCGGAGGCATAGGTGCCGGTGAAAATCTCGCGCACGAAGGCGGCTCCGGTGGCTGCGCCCAGGGCGACACTTGCCATCGGGTCCCACAGCACGTTCACACCAAAAGGCACAGTGGTCTCGGATTTCAGCGCGCCGATGATCGCCGCCATGGTCGCGGTCGAGGCGGTGTCGACCTTGAATTCGTAAGGGCGGTCATTTTCGTTGCCGAACATCACGGCATCAAAGCCTGCGGCCTGCAGCGCAAGCAGGTCGGCGCGGGCGGTAGCCACGAGGTCTAGGGCCGGGTCATAGAGCGGTGTGCCGGGCAGTGCGCCCAGATGCACCATCCCGATGACAGGCTTTTTCTGCCCGAACACCCGTTCGAAATTCGCTGTCATGACGCAGCCTCCCCCCGTTCAACTTTATGGTCAGGTCCCTGTTCACGCAAAGGAAATGTGGGTTAGTGTCCGCGACAACACAAAGGAGAGACAGATGGCTTTGAAAACGCGGCACTGGGATCGGTTGGGCAATGGCGGGGTGACGTTCACCGAACTGGGGTTCGGCACTGCGCCTCTGGGTAATCTGTACAAGGCGATCACGGACGAAGAGGCGCGCGCCACACTGGATGCGGCCTGGGACGGGGGCGTGCGGTATTACGACACCGCGCCGCTTTACGGGATGGGGCTGTCGGAAACGCGGCTGAACCCGTTCCTGCGCGGCAAGCCACGCGATGAATATGTGCTATCCTCAAAAGTCGGTCGTCTGATGCAGGCCTGCGCGCCCGAGCATCGGTCGGGGATCGGCAAATGGTTCGAGGTGCCCTGCCGCCGCGAGCAATATGATTATACCTACGACGGGGTCATGCGCTCGTTCGAGCATTCGTTTTCGCGCCTTGGGGTGGACCGGATCGATATCCTCTATGTCCATGATCTGTGCATCTTTTCCCATGGCTCCAAGGAAGTGTCCGACATGCGGATCGAGGAGTTTTTCGGCGGGCGCGGTTATGATGCGATGGTGTCCCTGCGCGATCAGGGGGTGATCAAGGCCATCGGCGGCGGCATCAACGAATGGGAGGTGTGCCAGACGCTGGCCGAGCGGGGCGATTTCGACCTGTTCCTGCTGGCCGGGCGCTATACGCTGCTGGAACAGACCGCGCTGGACAGCTTTCTGCCCCTTTGTGAGTCGCGTGGCATCGGGATCGTGACCGGCGGGCCCTATAATTCTGGGATTTTGGCCACGGGCGCGCGGCAGGGGGCCTATTACAACTATGATCTGGCACCGCAAGACGTGCTGGACAAGGTCGCCGCAATCGAGGCCACCTGTGCCGATCACGGTGTGCGGCTGGTCGATGCGGCCTTTCAGTTTCCGCTGCTGCACCAGGCCCATGTCACGGTCATTCCCGGCGGGCAGGGGCAGAGTGAGATAGCAGGCAATTTGCAGGCTGCTCAGGCGGAGATTCCTGCGGCCCTCTGGTCGGACCTCAAGGCCAAGGGGCTGCTGCGAGAGGATGCGCCGACGTGAAAATCGACGCCCATCAGCATTTCTGGCAGCCCTTGCGCGGTGATTATGACTGGATGCCGCAGGACAATGCGGTGCTGAACCGGGCCTATGGCCCTGCGGATTTGGCACCTGTTCTGGCGGAACATGGGATCGAGGGCACGGTGCTGGTGCAGGCCGCTGCCAGCGTGCATGAGACCGAGTATATGCTGGGCCTTGCCGATGCCGCGCCCATGATCAAGGGCGTGGTGGGTTGGGTAAATTTCGAGGATCCCGGCGATTTCGCGCATCTGAAGCGTCTGGCTGCGCATCCCAAGTTTCTTGGTGTGCGTCCGATGATCCAGGACATTGCGAATGTGAACTGGATGCTGCGCGATGACGTGCAATGGGCTTATGCGGCGCTGATCGATCTGGACCTGACCTTTGACGCGCTTGGTTTCCCTCGGCATCTGGGGAATTTCCTGACGCTGGTGCAGCGCTATCCCGAGATGCGCGTGGTCTATGATCACTGCATGAAGCCGCAGATACGTGACCAGCGCGCAGGGCGCGATGCGTTTTCCGAGTGGGCGGATGGCATGTCGGCGCTGGCGGAGCAGACGCGCGGATATTGCAAGTTTTCCGGCCTTGTGACTGAGGCCGATGATGGGTGGGATGTGGACGATCTGCGCCCCTTTGCTGCGCATGTTTTGCAGGCTTTTGGGGCGGAGCGTGTCATGTGGGGGTCGGACTGGCCGGTGTGCCGTTTGCAAGCGGAATATGGCAATTGGCATGGGCTGGCGCAGAGGCTGACCAGCCATTTGACCGAGGCCGAACGGGTCGAGGTTTTTGGCGGGGCGGCGGCGCGGTTTTACCGGTTGGATTGAGCGTTGAGGAAGGTTGCGACCTTTTTGGCGCTGAGCGTTGCGCGCGCGACATCGTCTGAGGCGACATGCAGCGCGGCGGCGGCTTGGGCAAAGTCGATCGCCTCGGGGAGTGTTTTCCCTGCATCGACCTGCGCGGCCAGCGCGCCGACGAACATGTCGCCTGCGCCGTGGCTTGAGTGCGCTTTGACCTTGGGGGCCGGGTGGTCGTTGCCCTCGAACACCACGCCTTGCGCGCCGAGCGTGGTGAGAATTTTCGCAAATCGGGTTTCGTTGGAATAGAAATCGGCCTCGACCCGGTTCAAGATCAGCAGATCGATCAGTCCGATGAGGTCATCGGGCAGGAGTCGTGCGGGGGCGGCGTTCAGCCAGACCTGCGCGCCTGCATCGCGGGCTTTTTGTGCGATGGCGAGGTTTACGGCCTCGGGGATTTCATTTTGCAATAGGACGAGCGTGGTGCCGGTGGGGATGTGGATCTGCTCTGCGTCGATGTTGAGGTTCGCGGCTGAGACGATCACCGCGCCGTAGTCTCCGTCGGCATTGAGGATCGCCGCGCTCATCCCGCTGGGGCCGG
This sequence comes from uncultured Tateyamaria sp., assembly GCF_947503045.1. GTDB lineage: Bacteria > Pseudomonadota > Alphaproteobacteria > Rhodobacterales > Rhodobacteraceae > Tateyamaria. The sequence goes on along the minus strand of NZ_CANNCF010000003.1, from coordinate 427,102 downwards.
TGTCGTGCTGCAACTGGCTGAGGTCGATGCCGCTGGTCTGCAATGTCTCGCGCAGCATGTCGCCGAAACGGTCTGACCCGGCGCGGCCAGCGAAGTGGGTGCGGCCCCCCATGCGCGCTGCCGCCAGCGCCTGATTGCCACCCTTGCCGCCAAAGACGTAAGTGACGGCGCTGCCGGTGACCGTTTCGTCCACGCGCGGCAGGTGGGGTGCGCGCAGCACCACATCGAGATGCAGCGATCCGACGACCAGAACGCTCATCGCAGCATTGCGCCTTGCACGATGCGCATGGCCATGGGGGCGTCTTGACGGGCGATGGCGGCGGTCAGATCGGCGTTGGCCACAAGCCCATCAGCGATGCTGCGCAGGCGGGTGACCACCTCGATATTGGTGCGGGCCTCCTCTACCGGGTCAAGGCCGGAGTGGTCCGGGAATGTGTCGAAATAGAGCGCGCCGTCATAGCCGATGCGGGTCAGTTCCACGAGCAGTTCGACGGTCTGGATCGGGTGCACCGCGCCCACCATCAGCCCGTTGTCCCACTTGCCGTAGCCGTCGTTCAGATGGACCCCGAGAATGCGGGAATGGCGTGCGACGAGGGCGGCGGCGAAGGCGGGCATTTCGTCGGCATAGAGCACATGGGCGAAGTCGAGCGTGACGCCGGTATTGGGGCGGCCCACCTCTTTGATGGCGAGCAGAGTGGTGGCGGCATCGGGCATCAGGGCAAAGGCGCGGGGCTCATTCGGTTTGTATTCCAGCGCGATGTCGAGGGCCGGGTTGTGATCGGCGACCTCGGCCATCGCCTCGATCGTGTGGGCCCAGGCGCGGGCGTAGTCCATCTGGAAGGAATAATCGAACCCGTCCTGCCCCATCCACAGGGTCATGAGGTTCCCGCCCATCTCGGCCAGCACGTCAAGGCCGCGCTTGGTTTCGTCAATGGCGGCGCGGCGGATCGTGGCGTCGGGATGGGTGAAAGCGCCAAGTTTATAGCCGGGATCGGTGTAATAGCGCATCGCCATGCCATTGAGCACCATGCCGTTGTCATCAAGTACGCGCACAAGGTCGCCGGGACGGTCCTGTTCGAAATGATCGGGATAGTTCAGATCGGCCGCATTCAGCCCGGCGGTGGCGGCGCGGGCCAGCAGATCGGCGGTGGTGATCGTGTTCTTGCCAGGCCAGTACGCGCCCGCCCCGATCTTGAAGGCATTGAGACGGGCGGCAAAGCGGGGCGTGTTTTTCTCTGTCATGCCAAGACCCTAACCGCAGGGGCGATCATCTGTCACTAGCGCCCGCCATCCGGACAGACAAATCGCGCGCTGACGCCAAGCCCTCCGGAAATCAGGGGGATTGTCGCCGATTTCCCGTCATGGTTTACTTTGCCGGTATTGTGACGTTGGGGGGTAGGCAATTGGCCGGTATTGATATCAAGGAAGAAAAGAAGGCGCTTGGCGCACTGTTGGGAAAAGCGAAAAGCAAGCCGATCAACTTTGCCTTCCTGATCGGAAAAGACGGCCCCATTTTTGAAGCCGATGTCACCAAATCCTCAAAGGCGCTGTGGACCGCTGGCAAGAAAAAGGGCGGTGGCAAAGGCGCGTGCGGGTCGATGCATTTTGCCAATTCCTGCCTGACGCTGACCTGCGAGGACGACCCGGCGCCGGTCCTCGACAAATCCTTCAAGACCTACCTCAAGGAACGCGGTCAGCAGATCAAATTCAACTTCTTGGGTCCCAAGGATGCGGCGGCGCCGGACGACGCTGCGGAAGCCGAAGTCGAAGCAAAGGCACCACCGGCCCCCAAACCCGCGCCTGCGCCCGATCCGGAACCGGCCCCGAAAAAGGTTGCGGAAACGCGCGTAGAGCCGCCGGCCAAGGTCAAGGACGCGCCGGTCGAGACGCAGGTTGAGGCGCCTGTTGTGGCCGAGGAGGACGACGAGCCGGTCTCTGGCATCGACGTTAAGGAACTGGTGGCCAAGGCGCGCAAACGTCCCATGAATGCCGCGTGGCTGATCGGCAAAGAGGGTCTGGTGTTGCGTGCGCATCCGCGCATGCCTGTCGATGTGGTGCGTCGCAAGGCCAAGGAGGCCGGGGGTGGCACCAAGGGTGCGGTGGGCGTTCTGACGGTACAGGGCAAGATATTGCTGCTGACCTGCGAGGACAAACCGCCCCAGACCTTTGCCAAGCTGGCGCAGAAAGACCTGATGGCCCAAGGGGTTGCCATGAAGGTGCGCATTGCGCTGCCGGATGGGACGACACAAGACGGCGATGTCGAAGAGGTGCCGCCATCCCGGCTGAACAAAGCGCAATTGCAAGGTGATCTGAGCGAAATCAAGGGTTCGATCGAGGCCAATGCCGAGGCGCTGACACCCGAGCAAAAAGCCAAGCTGGATCAGGCCCTTGGCAAGATCGACACGCTGGTGGCCCAAGGCAAGGGCGACCTGGCCGAGACCTATCTGGCGCGTGCTGCGGGTGCTGTCGAGCAGCGCACAGGTGCCCCGGTTGTGCTGGCCGCGCAGCCCGCCCCGGTCGAAGGCGAGGGGCCGAGCCGTTTTGAAAAGGAACTGGCCGCTGCCCGGTCTGCCTATCGCGGGATCGTGGACAAGCTGAACGACAAGCAACGGGCGATGTTCGAACAGTTGTTTGCCACCATCGACGGCGCCATCGGCACGGATGATGAGCGGGCCGCCAAGACCCTCAAGCTGCTGCAGGACCGGCTGGTCAACGTCAAGATCGCCAAGCCCAGACAGGTCTACAAACCCGTCAGCCTGTTTGATCAGGGCCCGACGCTGGTTGAAAAAATGGCCGATCAGGTGTCGAGCGCAGACAAGGCGCGCATTGATGCATGGGCCGAAAAGTTCGGCAATGCGGAAAACGGCTGGCAGTTGTGGGATGATGAGGGCGGCGAATATCTGGCCGAGGCGCTGAACGGGAAGTCGGACCTTGGCACGCTCAGTGAGGCGCAGATGGTCTATCTGTCTGACCGCGTGGCGCAGATGTGGAAACGTGCCGGGAGCGAGGAAAACGTATCCGAAGCGGTGTCGGGGATCGAGGACAATCCGCAAGCCCGCAAGGCGCTGGCCATGGCCTTTGCCAATGGTGAGGCCGGCGATGCCCGTCATTTCGCGCGCGGCGGGACGTTGCTGAGCGATCCGGATGCGTCGCGCGCCGAGGCGGGCATGTTGTTGCAGGCCATTGATCTTGATCCGGCCGCAGCTGTTGAGGCTTTTCAAGGGGTTGAGGGCTATCTGGGCCGCTATGCGGCGGGTGTGGACGGCGACAGCCTGTCGCGTGATCGCCAAAAGGCACTGCTTGATGTCGTGGGCGATGGCAGCGTTGATCCGGTGGCCGCCGACAAGATGGTTGGCGCGCTTTACATGGCGACCACGCCCGATGATCTGGACAACGACGCCTATCGCGCCTCGATGGCCAAGGCGCTGGCACAGGTCAATGGCGGCGATGATCCCGAGGCGACGGCCAAGCGCCTTGAGGCGATCATGGACAGCGATGCCGTGCAAGAGATGATGTGCGGCGAAAAGGTCCGCCCGGACCTCAAGATGTGGATATTGGCGCAGGCGGCGGCCGATCCGAATTTCACCGTCGAGGCCCTGGCGGATGGCTGGGAAAGCGAGATCGTGAGCCAATTGGCGGCGGGCCCGATCATGGCGCAATACGAGGGGCGCGGGACCGAGCCCAAGGAGCTGCCCACCGGCCCCGGTCAGGATGCCGCCCTGCGCAACACCATCGGGCAGGCGTTGGGCCTGTCACCGGACAACCTGCCCGGCGAAAACGAGACGGAGGCCGAGCGTGAGGCCCGCCGCGAGGCCGGGCTGAACCACGACTATTACGGGGCCAATCCCGCACTTGATGCCATTGCAGGCATGGTCAAGACGCAGGGCGGCGATCCGGCCAAGATGTCCGTTATTCCGGTGGTTGTGACCAACAAGGAAATCGGCGTCATAAACACCAAGGTGTTCCGCCTTGAACGCGATGGTGGCCCTTGTTTCGTCGACACCAGCGGCAAGAAATACGATGGCGTGGACAAGTGGCTGAGCCTCAATGAACTGCCGCCGGGCAAGATGACCTATCCGGACGGGCTGGTGCTGGGCGCCAAGATGGTGACGGTCAACACGCCCTGTGTGAAGGACACGATCTGGGAGTGGATCGCGTGGGTCGGCGACGGTGTCGCACTTGGGGTCGGCATCACGGTCGGTGTGGTCGCCATCGCGACCACAGGCGGGCTGGCCACGCCGCTGGTTGTTGCGGGTGGCGGTGCGGCCCTCTGGCAGGTCGGGCGCGCGGGCGAGCGGCTGTATGATGATCACCAGCGGGGCACGGACATCACCGATCTCAGCAATCCCAACGTGCGTGGCAACTGGCTGGAGGCCGGGGCAGGGGCGCTGTCGATCGGGGCGATGGGCGCGGCTGTGCGCTCGGCCCGGCTGGTCAGTTCGGGGGCCAAGGTGTCCTCGACCGCCGCCAAGGGCACAGCGGCGCTGCAGTTGAGCGCGGATGCGATGGACGCGACGGCCATGGGCGATCAGGCGCTGCAGCTTTACACCCATTGGGACAATATGAGTGGCGGTGATCGCGCGACGCAGTTGCTGAGCATGGCATTCTGGGGCGGCATGGCAGCCGTCAGCACCCGCGCCAGCGGCGCGCAGATGAAGGATGCCACCAGTTTCAACAAGATGGCCAACATGGCCGAAACGGGATCGCCCTATCCGGTCAACACGCTGCCTGACATGGCGCCGGGTGAAATCCGGGTTGCCTATGACATGGATGGCGGCAAGCTGGGCAATGTGCGGATCGAAACCGGGGCGGGGCCGGTCAACAAGGACATGCTGGACCTGCACACCGGTGTGGGCCGCCAGATCGAGGCCTCGGGTGCGCTGACGGCACGGCTGAAAGACCTGTTGGGCGACACCCCGGCCCCCAAACGGGGCACGGCAGGTTGGGAAGCCAAGCTGGAAATCGACAAGATCGCCAGCGAAAGCCAGATGCTCGCCAAACGGCTGGAAACCGAAGGGGCGACCCTCACCCCGGATGAAATCGGGCAGATCAAACTGCGCCAGCAGGAACTGGCGGCGGCCACGCAGCAACAGGCGCTGCGCCTGCAGGATGCCAAGGGGGCTGGCTTTATCGCCTCGCCGACCACCGGTGATGATCAGCGGATCAAGCTGGGCTGGCCGGAGCCGCCCAAGGGCAACGTCTGGGTCGCGAGCGCGGATGGCAAACCCTATGTGCGGCGCACCAAGGGCTCGGACAGCGGACGCATGTTCTTTGACGAGCGCAACAAGACGTTTATCGCCTATGCCGACCGCCCCGATGTGGGGATGACCGTTGTGGGCCATGGTGACAACGAAATGACCATCCTGACGCGGGACGGCGGCGAGACCGCCGAGGCCCACGCGGTTTTGCGCAAATACCACAAGAACGCCAAACGCAGCGCCGAAGAAACGAGCGCGCAGACCAAGGTCGGCAAATCGGGTGAGGACGGCGATGAAGGAGGCCACGTGATCGGGCACCGTTTCGGGCTTGATCAGGGGATGGAGAACATGTTCCCGCAGGACGCCAATTTCAACAAAGGCGCCTACAAGACCATGGAAAACGAGATGGCGAACTGGATTGACCTTGGTCAAGACGTGCATGTCTCGATCAAGACGTCAAAATACGACGGCGACCGCCCGTCCAAGGTCGAAGTCAGCTATGTCGTGAAAGACCCCAAGACCGGCAAGGTCGTCTATTCCCGCCAAAAGCGCTTTTCCAACGATGACAAACAGGTCTACAAACGACTTTCGCGGGATGACATGGAAACGCGCGTCGAAATGGCGAATGAAACCGGAGAATAATACATGGCTGATGCAGTCTCTGCCGATCTGACCATCGAAGTTGGTGAAATGGTCGTGGAAAATTTCCAGGTTCGCGACGACAGTTGGCATGGCCTGGCACTGGTTGGGACCTTTTTTGAGGGGTCCGAGGAATGCTCGGGCTATCAGTATTTCGCCGATGGCAGTTTCGAGGCGGGCGGCATGAACAACTTTGGTGATTTCCTCGACAAGCTGCTGGAATTGCGTGAGCACATGGCTGAGAACGGCGAAGGCACATTTGTTCAGTGCCTGATCCACGTCACCAAGCCGGACTATGCGCTGCGCATTCAATACGAATACGACAATCCCGAACGCTGGTGGCCAAGCGGGCCGTCCGCAGACATGAGCGAGTTTGCCGAGCAATTGCGCCCCGAGGGCGTTTGAACGGGTTTGGTTCGGTGGTGGGGATTTAGCCTGCCGTGTCGTGGGTCTGAACGGCTTGAATCGCGCAAAACGCGACCGAAATCTGCGATCTGAATACTCTAAAGATTGATGCGGTTTTTGTGTTCCCTGTCACGCCTCGGCGTCCTAGGACTGATGGCCTGTGGAGCACTCGCAAACACCGGTCCAGTGCATCGCCACAAGTTCAAGCGTAGCAATATCGCCCGAGTCGTGGTACGGTTCCCGTCATATTAGAATTAAACTTATTGTTTTGAGGTCTGAATGGGTAGCAAGGATCAGGCGCCTTTTGATGCTAAGGATTTCATGGCGCGGGCGCGAAAAAGCCCTCTCAACTGCGCGATGCTCACTGCAAAATCCGGTTTGATTATCGAAGCCGACCGGCGCAGGCCGGTGGCCGCAATGCGCAAGGCGGCCAAGGCGGCGGGTGGCTCGGCCAAGGGTGTCTGGGGCACAGTGCAACTCAACGGCAAAGTGCTGGTGATAAAGTCCGAAATCGGCGCGCCGGGTGCTTTTGACAAAACCGTCAAGAAACACTTTGCCGATCTGGGGCAGAGCCTGCAGGTGCAGATCGAGGCCGTGGACCCCAATGCCTCTGCTGACGACGAGGTTGAGGAGAAAGAGGAAAAACCAAAGCCCGGTGCCAAGGCCAATGGTGCGGGTGCTGAAGATGCGAAAGCGGAGGCGAAACCCGGTGGCTTGGCCAAAGGCCCAAAAGCGGCAGAGGATGAGGCCGCGCCAGATGCGGAGACCGGGGAATATCCCGAAGACCCTGAAGACCCGGATGACGCAGAAGACGTAGCCGCCCATGAGGGCGGTCTGAAGGAGATCATCGCAGCGGCGCGCAAGAAACCGTTCAACTTTGCATGGCTGGTCGGCAAGGAAGGCATGATCCTGAAGGCCCATCGCCGCAAGCCTGCGGCCATGTTGGTTCAGCAAGCCAAAGCCGAAGGGGCAAGCGCGCGCGGGGCGTGGGGCAAGTTGAGCGTTGAAGGCAAATGGGTTGTTCTGAATTGCGAGGACGATCCCCCCGGCAACATGGTGCAATTGGCCAAGCAGCACCTCAAATCCAGCGGCGCGACCCAAGGGGTGCTGGTGCGCAGCCCGCAAGGTGAGGCCTCGGCCGGACCTGAGGAAGACGAAGAGGTCAGCGCAGAAGACGTCGCGGCCGTTCTGATGGCCGAATACAATCTGATCGAAGGCCCCCTTGATGAGATCATTGCGGCGGCTGACAAGGGCCCTGCCAAGAAACTGGAAGGCCTCAAGGCAATGTTTCGCGCCGCGATGGAAGCGGGCGATGCCAGCAAGGCGCAAAAAATCCTGACGCTGATCAAGCAGACCGCAGGTCTCAAGGATACGCTGAGCACCCCCGTTGTCACGCCACCCAAAGACGTGGCGATGAGCGAAGATCAGGTTCTTGAAACCTTAAAAACATCGCTGCGCGGGCGCGTGGATGCGGTCAGCCCGGCAGCGCAGTCCGCCGAGTTCGATGAAGAGAAAAAGGCGCTGCACGCCCGCATCACCGGGGCGACGGATACGGCGCAGATCGAAGTGCTTTCGGAAGATATCGGCACGTTTGAAGATCGGTGGCGGAACGGGGCGGATGATGCCGCGCCTGCGCTCCAGGGGATGAAGGGCAAATCCGTAGAAGAGATTTTGGGAATTTCCGAAGACAAGGCCCTTGAGTTGCAGCAATGGGCAAAAGACATGGCCATGGCCGAAGAAGGGGTGCTTGGCGACGAGGTGGGCGGCGAAAAGCTTGCCGAAGCGCTCAAGGGCAAATCCGACCTTGGCGCCCTGAGTGATCAGGAAAAGCAATATCTCGTGGTGATGACGGCAAACTCCTGGATCGAGGCGCCAGCGGACCCCGATAATCCACTTTTGACCGTGGAAAGCCGTGTGGGCGAAAATCTTGAGGAACTGACCGCATCCGTCAAGGGCGACCCGGATCTGTCCGGTCTGGTGGCGGGGGCCTTGTGGGCCTCTCATGCATCGCGCGAAACCTTTGTGGGCACCTATCAGGTGATTGAACCGGCGCGCGATATCTCGCACGAAATCATGCTGACGGCGCTGGATCTTGATCCCGAACTCACCACCAAAATGATGATGATGCGCTATGGCCCCAAATCTGTGGCCCAACTGGCCATGGGTGACGCGCAAAAGCAGATCCTGACGGTGGATATCGACAATCCGGACATTCATGAACGCAATTTTGACGCCCTGTCCGAAGAGCGCCGCAACGCGCTGCTGACGCAGATTGGCAGCGGCAAATATGACCCGCAAACCACGAACACCGTGACATCCTACATGTTTGATGCCGCGGACGAAGACGATGTCGACAGCCTTGAATCCCAGCGCGCCATGGCCGACGCGCTGACCCGCACATTGTCGCAGAGCATGGGCATGAAGGGGAGGGCGGCTTCCAGGACAAAGGACCGTATTCGCGACGTTATCGCGACTGATGGCGGGCAGGAGTTGCTGTTCAACCGCGCCATCAACCCGGCCTTGCGCAACTGGGCGCTGACCGAGTTGACTGCCGTTCCGGGCAAGTCCTTTCCCAACCCGATTCAGTTGGAAAACGGTTGGGAAAGCAACGTCATTGCAGAGGCTTACGGCAAAAAGACGCTGGAGCTGGCAAAGACGCAGTTTCCAGAGCCCAAGGCGCTGGACCTGTCCAGAAAAGAAGCGACGGTCAATTCTCTGGGTTCCTTGCTGGGCATGCAGGCCGACGTCGTCATCCCCGAGAACGAAACCGAAGAAGAAACTATCGCACGGCTCAAGAAAGAGGAAGATTTCGCCTATTACGACGCGAGCAAGCCACCGATGAGCAAAATCATGGGTCATGTGGCAGCCTCGGGCAAGGACCCGGCCGAAGTCACGCCGATCCCGGTTTCGGTCACCAGCAACGAGTTTGGTGCGGCCATGTTCCGCGTGCTGCGGATCGAGACGGAGAAGGGGCCTCATTTCATAGACGACAAGGGCAATCGTTATCTGGATGTCGCGACATGGGTCACCAAGAACGAATTGCCGCCGGGCACGATGTGCTATCCGGCCGGTCTCGCGCTGGGTGGCGCCCCCAAGACAGGCCCGACACCCAAGAATACCACTGGTGCAAAAGTGCTGGACGCCGCGGACAAGGCGGCGGTGGCCATCGGCGTGACGGCGGGCATTGTGGCCATCGCAGCCTCGGGCGGGACCGCGACGCCGCTTGTGGTCGGGGCCAGTGTCGCGATGGGGGCCACGGGGGTCTATTCTACCGCGCGGTCCGTCTCGGCACTCGATACCAAGAGTGAATTGGGGCACGACATCTGGGATGCCGGCGATCCGGAGATGCGGGGCATGTGGCTGGATCTCGGATCAAATGCGCTGTCGATCGGCGCCCTTGGTGGCGGGGTTGCCCTGACCAAAGGGGTGATTGCGGGGCGCAGTGCGGCAAACCTTGTGGCTGGCATGCAAGTGGCCGGGAACCTCGTTGATGCCGCCGCGATGGCCAACACCATTTCGACCCTGTCGGTTAAATGGGACAAGATGACAGAGGCCCAAAAGGCGCAGGCCCTTTTGTCGCTGTCCTTTCAGGCCGGAATGGGCACCGCCGCGCGTAAGAAAAGCGGCGGGACGCTGGCGGATGATTTCAGTTTCACCCGCACGCGCAACCAATTGGAACATGGCACGCCGTTCAATCTGGAACGCGACACGACCCTGCCGGAAGGCGGCGTCAAAGCGACGTGGGACCCGCATCCAACCACGGGCGAGCCGACAAATATCCGCCTCGCCTACAATTCCGACAAGATGCCATCGCGCGAAATGATTGCGCTGCATGGCAGGGCCGCTGCCAGTATGGAAGCGTCCCTGAGCATGAAAACCAAGCTGCTGAACGCCTTCAAAGGCAAAAAGCCCGCACCGGCAGGCTCGGCAGCCTGGGAAGCGACGGAGGAATTGAAGAAATTTGCCGATGAGACCCAAGGCATCATCAAAAAACTGAACAACCCCGACCTGTCCCCGGAAGACAGGATCATGCTGGAGGCGCGCATTGACGAGATCAATGTCGAACTGATCAATCAGCGTGCGCGGTTGGACAAGATCACTGAGCCGGGAAGTGGCCTTGTGGCGGCCCCGCAGACGGGCGCGCAGCAAGCCGCTGCTTTGAAATTCCCCGATCCGCCCACGCCCAGTGGCCGGGGCAAGGCCGACTACATTTGGGTGGCGGGCAATCCCGAACCCCATCTGCGCCCGCTGCATGATGATGTGCCGCCCTGCCGCCTGGAAAACGGCAAATTCGTCTACAAGATCAATCGCGGATGGACGTCGGACACCGAGACGGATTTCAACTGGTACGCCAACAATCCAGAGCCAAATGCGAAATATGAATATGAAAACGGCGCAACCTACAGCACGGATGACAAGGGGCGCACATCATCCCTGACCGCAAGACTGCGCGATGATCCATGGGACCGCGACGAGTCGACCCAGCGCGCCATCGGTCAGGTCGGAAAGGCCGGAAATCCCGGCGAAAGCTATGATGGCGGGCATCTCATCCCGCGTGAATTGGGGGGGGCGCCGGGCAAGCTGAATGTCGTGCCGATGCAGAGTTACCTCAACCAGCATGGTGAGTGGCGCAAGATCGAACGCAGTTGGCGTGACATGGTGAAGGGCGGCAAGGATGTTCAGGTCAAGATTGACGTCGAATACTATAAGTCCGGCAATGCGGCGCGGCAGGCGACACCCAAGAGTTTTACTGTGGTCACCACAATCGACGGTGTGCCACAACCGGCCAAAGTCATCAAAAACCTGAGCAGTGGATAGGATTGCCATGACATCCGATCAGGACATCGTTCAAGAGATGGGAAATCTGCTGGGCCAGCTTGCGCACCCGGCAGCGGAAGCGCTGATTTTCCGTGGCAAAGTCTATCCGGAATTCAACGAAGGCTTGGCCTATTGGGTTGAAAAGGACGGCCAGGAGAAGGTGTTTGGCAGCCCCGGATCAGAGATGCCTTTGGCGTTGATCAAGGACATGCTGTCGCTGGCCGAGGATCTACTGGCGACCCCGGTGTTTCAGGCCAGCCCGTTTACGCATTTCACGCTCTCGCTGGATCGGGATCTGGATCTCGAGATGGATTTTGCCGATATCCCTGTGTCGCAGAACTGGGACAATCTGTTCATGAAACCGGTCAGCGCGCTTACTCTCGAAGAAGCGCGGGAGAAATTCATTCCGGAAGAAGACTGGCAATCGCGCCATGACGCTGTCGCGGCGGACTGATCGCTATCGGCACCTGCGACACTGGCCTATCCGAGTATTTGATGCTGCGCGCTTGTGCTCTTGATAGCAACCTGCGCGCAGCATTTCCATCAGACCGAGCGTGTGATCCCGCCATCCACCCGGATGTTTTGCCCGGTGATATAGGCGCCGCCGTCGCTGGCGAGAAACGCCACGACGCTTGCAATCTCACCCAATGACGATCCGTAGCGGCCCATCGGGATCATGGACCGAAACTCTTCCTTTTCCGGAAGGCTGTCGATGAAGCCGGGCAGCACGTTGTTCATGCGGATGTTTTCGGCCGCGTACTTGTCGGCAAACAGCTTGGAATAGGCGGCGAGACCTGCGCGCATGACGCCGGATGTCGGAAAGACCGGGTTGGGCTCAAACGCGGCAAAGGTCGAGATGTTGATGATCGCGCCGCCGCCTTGTTTTTGCATGATCGGTGTGACAAGCCGGGTGGGGCGCACGGCATTGAGGAAATAGACCTCCATGCCTTCGTGCCAATCCTCATCCGTCAGTTCCAGAACTGGCGCACGTGGGCCGTGGCCGGCCGAGTTCACCAGCACGTCAATGCGGCCCCAATGGCTCATCGCGGCATCAACCAGCTTTTGCAGGTCGGCCTCGGATTTGTTGGTGCCGGTGACGCCGACCCCGCCAAGTTCTTTGGCGAGTGCCTCGCCTTTGCCGGAGGATGACAGGATGCCAACATTGAAGCCATCGGCGGCGAGGGCGCGTGCGCTGTCTGCGCCCATGCCGGACCCGCCTGCGGTGATCAGTGCTACTTTGGTCATGGGGTCGTTCCTTACTCTTTTGCGACGTCGTCTGTGTTCAGGTTCAGGTGGTCCATTTTCGATACAGGCATATTCGGCGAACTGTTCCGCGTTGTCCTTTGGACGCAACCCAAGATGGCGGCCTTGGCATTGTCAACCCGGGCGCGGCGCAACTTGTCGCGACAGGCCGCGTGTTGGGTGTGTGGGCAATGTCCATCGATTGGAGGTCATCGCGCATCTTTGACCAGGGTTCGCGCAAGCCAGCTTCAAGACGGCCCGCCGCGCCGGTCGGGACGGGTTTTTCGTCAGTCAGGTCTTTCTTTTGAGTTTGGCCACCGAAACGGCGATCCGGTCCATGGCCTGACCAAGCACGTCCATGGAGGCCGCGGTCGAGATGCGGAAAAATGGCGAAAGTTCATAGGCGCTGCCCGGCACGGCGGCGATCCCTGCATCCTTCAGGATATAGGCAGTGACCTCGGCATCATCGCTCAAGGTGTCGCCGTCCGGGGTTGTCGCGCCAATCAGGTCTGCGCAGCCGATCAGCCCATAAAATGCCCCACCCGGAGGGTCGAGCGTGAGGCCGTCAATTGCCGCGATCCGCGCCACCACCAGATCGCGCCGTTCTTCAAAGGCCTTGCAGAATGCGCGCACGTCATCCTGAGGGCCGTTCAATGCAGCGGCGGCCGCGGCTTGCGCGATGGCACAGGCACCGGAACAAACCTGGCTTTGCACTTTGGTCATTGCCGCGATCAGCGGCTTGGGGCCAGCGCCATAACCGATCCGCCACCCGGTCATCGCATAGGCCTTGGAGACGCCGTTGACGGTCAGTGTCCGATCTTTCAGCGACGGGCACACGGCGGCAAAGGAAGAAAAGCTGCGCCCGTCAAACAGGATGTGTTCGTAGATTTCGTCGGACAGGATCAGCACATGCGGGTGCTTTTCCAACACTGCGCCAAGGGCCTTCAGATCGTCGTCGGAATAGACCGCACCGGCCGGGTTGGACGGCAGGTTGAGCATGATCCACCGCGTTTTGGGCGTGACCGCGGCCTCGAGCTGCTCGGGTGTCAACCGAAAGCCCACGTCGGCCGGGCATTTCAGCGCCACGGCCTGCCCACCCAAAATCAGGACGATGTCCTTGTACTGGCCGAAATAGGGCGCGCACATCAGCACCTCGTCGCCCGGTTCCAGCGTGGCCATCATGGCATTGAACAAGACCTGTTTTGCACCGTTCGAAACGATGACTTCGTCCAGGCCATAAGTCAGGTTGTTTTCGCGCAAAAGCTTTGCCATCACGGCCAGACGCATCTCTGCGGTGCCGTTTGTCGGTGGATAGCGGGTCTCGCCCCGCAGGGCGGCCTGATGCGCGGCCTCGACGATATGCGCGGGCGTGTCGAAATCGGGCTCGCCGAGCCCTAGGTCGATGACATCCTCGCCCCGCGCCTTGGCTTCTTTTGCCGCCTGACTCACCCAAGCCGAGGCAGACGGTTTGACGGGATCGAGACGGCTGGATGCGAATTTCAATGTATTTCCCCTTTCACTTGCGCCGGTAGCGTGTCGGGTGCCTCGGCAAGCAAGGATGCATCCGACCCGCAGGCCACAATGGTGGAACCTACGTTCAAAAGCTCTGACGCAAAACCCGTGTGTGAAGAGGAATTCAGGGAAAGCGAGCGGATGTGCAGGGTCTCTTCGGTATCGTCAGGTTCTTCGGGCAGCTGATGGGGCACAGCATTGAATCCCTTGCATGCCGAATTGAATAAGGCGGCCACCTTATGGTGCGGCCCTGGCTTGAAAAGTATTGCAAACCTCGTCTTGAGGATGTGCGTCCTTCGTTCAAGCTCCGTGAGGGCGTCGGCGCATGTATCTCGTTCTGAAAACCGTTCATCCGCGAATGTGAGCCGTCTTTCAGGAACATCGCGTGCAAGGCGACGCTGTTCAAATCGTACAGGGTTCTGTGGCAGCTGGTGACGAACGGTTGTGACCTGCCGAAACAAAGCCAATTGCAGCGCGGCAATCTCTTGATACATAGGAGTGCTGTGGCTTCTGGCGTGTGGCAGGCGCAGTCCAACTTGAGAGGCATATGAAATGAAATCGGCCCTCGGCTTTTCACTCGCACTGGCGTTTTGCGCAACGCCCGCCCTGTCAGAACGACTCACCGATGTCGCGTTCCAGCAGATCAGCGAGACCGTCTTTGGCCCGGTCATCGACGCCTTTGACATCCCCGGTATGGCGATCGGGGTGACCTACAGAGGCGAAACCTACATCTACACATATGGGGTCGCTGTCCGCGAAACCGCGCAACCGGTGACGCCGGACACCCTGTTCGAGCTTGGGTCGGTCAGCAAGCTGTTCAGCGTCGCCTTGGCGGGCCTCGCCGATGCGCGCGGGGTGCTGTCGTTGGAGCGCCCGGTGTCGGACTGGATGCCTGACATCAAGGGCAGCGCCTTTGATACGATCACGCTGTACGATCTGGCTGCCCATGCCAATGGCGGCTTGCCGTTACAGGTTCCAGCCCAGATCAGGACCGACGCCGATCTGACGCGATGGCTGGCGGATTGGACGACGGATGGGGACCCACGGCACATTCGATCCTATTCCAACCTGAGCATTGGATTGCTGGGGAAGATCACCGGCGAAGCCTTCGGCAGCGATTATGACACCGCCCTGAAGAAGGAACTGCTGCCCGCGCTTGGCCTTGAGAGCACGTATGTGACAGTCCCTGAAGCCGCGATGCAGCACTACGCCTTCGGGTACGACCGGTTTGGCGACAGCCCGGTCCGGGTCGGTCTGAACATACTGGATGCGGAGGCCTACGGGCTAAAATCTTCGCTGACTGATATGATCCGGTTCCTCGAGACCCATCTTGGCCTGCACCCCATATCGGCAGAGGTTGCCGCCGCACTCGCCCGGACCCGCGCGGCGCGCTATGACACCGCGCACTACGCACAGGCGATGGTTTGGGAAGAATACGTGTGGCCCGTGACGGCCGAACAGCTTGCGGCAGGAAACAGCCGCCAGATGGCGCTGGCTCCGCAGCCGATCACAGAGCGCGATGCGCCGCTTGAGGGGCCGATGTTCCTCAACAAGACCGGGGCAACAAATGGGTTTGGGGCCTACGTGGCCATGGTGCCCGAAGAAGAGATTGGCGTTGTCGTTCTGGCCAACCGATACTATCCGAACCCGGTGCGGGCGCGGGCGACGCTTGAGTTGATAACGGCGATCCTCGACGCAGAGTAGCGTGAAGGGGGGCTTTGGCCCGCACGCCGCTTGGCGGTCGACCGGAGAGACTTGTTGGTAACCTAACTTGACGACCCCAGACCTATGAAATACTACCCGAACCTGTTGAGCGGGCGTTGTGTAGTGGTAAGACCTTAGCCTTCCAAGCTAATGACGCGGGTTCGATTCCCGCCGCCCGCTCCATCCTCACATTTTCGCCGAACCGGACCCCTGCGGCCGCCGGTCCACTTGACCTTACACTTCCATTGCGGCCATCTGCGGTGCAAGTTCAACGCCGGAGACCGCATGACCGATACCACGACCCCTCACACGCCCCCGGTTTCGGGCAATGAAGAGCGTGAGAAGTCCAAGAAAATCGGTGCATTGCGCGAGCTGTTTCCGTTTGTTCTGCCCTATTGGCCGCTGCTGGTCGCCGCGACGTTTGCGCTGGTCAGCACGGCGATCATCTCGCTGACCTTGCCGTTGGCGGTGCGCCGGGTGATCGACAATTTCGGCACCGAAGACCCGCGTATCCTCGATCTCTATTTCATGGCCGCCATCGGAATAGCGGCCCTTTTGGCGGTTGGCACCGGCGTGCGCTATGCGCTGGTGACGCGGCTGGGCGAGCGGGTTGTGGCCGACATCCGCAAGGCGGTGTTTGACCGGGTCATCGGCATGTCGCCGCGGTTTTATGAAAACATCATGACCGGCGAAGTTCTCAGCCGGATCACCACCGACACCACGCTGATCCTCAGCGTCATTGGCTCGTCCGTGTCCATCGCGTTGCGCAATGCGCTGATCTTTGTCGGGGGGCTGGCGCTGATGCTGCTGACCTCGGCCAAGCTGACGGGGCTTGTGCTGCTGATCGTTCCTGCGGTCGTGATCCCGATCCTTGTATTGGGGCGGCGGTTGCGGGTGCTTGCCCGCGAAAACCAGGACTGGATCGCGGCCTCTTCGGGGCGGGCATCCGAACAGCTGACGGCCGTGCAGACAGTGCAGGCCTTTACCCACGAGGCGGCAAGTCGGGCGATGTTTTCGGATGTGACCGAGGCGAGCTACGGCTCGGCCCGGCGCCGCATCACCACCCGCGCGGCGATGACGGTGATCGTGATTTTCCTGACCTTTGCGGGCATTGTCGGCGTGCTGTGGATCGGGGCCAATGACGTGCGTGCAGGCCTCATGTCGCAAGGCGCGCTGATCCAGTTCGTGATCTACGCGGTGATGGTGGCGGGGGCCGTGGCCGCCCTGTCGGAAATCATCGGTGAATTGCAGCGCGCGGCAGGGGCGACCGAGCGGCTGGTCGAGTTGCTCCAGACCCGCGATGACGTGTCAGACAAGGAAAACCCGGTGGCAGTGCCCAGCCCCGTGCAGGGGCAGATCACTTTTGACAATGTGCGCTTTGCCTACCCTGCGCGGCCCAAGATCAACGCGCTGGATGGGGCCAGCTTTGATATTCGGCCCGGTGAAACCGTCGCCTTTGTCGGTCCCTCCGGTGCGGGCAAGACGACCGTGATCCAGATGCTGTTGCGCTTTTATGATCCGCAAGAGGGGCACATTCGCCTCGACGGGATCGATGTGGCGGACATGGCGCGGGAGGTCTTTCGCCAGAACATCGCGCTGGTGCCGCAGGACCCGATGATCTTTGCCGCTTCGGCTGCGGAAAACATCGCCTTTGGTCGTCCGGGCGCGACACGGGACGAGGTTGAGGCCGCGGCCAAAGCGGCGGCGGCCCACGACTTTATCTCGGCCCTGCCCGAGGGGTATGACAGCCCGCTGGGCGAGCGGGGTGTGATGCTGTCGGGTGGGCAGAAACAACGCATCGCCATTGCGCGCGCCATTCTGCGGGACGCGCCCGTGCTGCTGCTCGACGAGGCGACAAGTGCGCTGGATGCCGAAAGCGAACGGGCCGTGCAGGACGCGGTCGACAGCCTCAGCCAGGGGCGCACCACGCTGATCGTCGCACACCGTCTTGCCACCGTGAAAAAGGCAGACCGGATCATCGTTCTGGATAAAGGCCGTATCGTGGCCCAAGGCCCGCATGACACGCTGGTTTCGCAGGACGGGCTTTATGCGCGGCTTGCCCGGCTGCAATTCACCGATGGCATTGCGGCCGAGTGATCGTAGGCTGACCGGCACTATGTGACCCTCGGTCACGTGTTCTGACGCCGCGTCCCGAGCGTCCAATCTATCTTGCAAAGCTTGAACAATCTCGCGATGCACCGCATCTTGACGACAGGGAAGTTTGCGCCGTCACAAAACAAAATGGCGCGCCAGGGAGGATGCCAATGAGTTTTGCCGGGATCGCGGATCGCGACGCCATCGAGAATGAAATGCCATGGGACGAGCGCGGCTTTGCCACCACCCTCTACGGCATGCTGAGCAACACGGCGGGCAAGTTCCCCAGCCACAAGGCGATCAGCTATCAGATCTTCTCTGACCCGCAGTCCAAGGCCGAGACGCTGACCTGGACGCAGCTGAAGGATCGCACCACGCAATGCGCCAACCTTCTGCGCAGCCTGGGGATCGGGCCGACGGACGTGGTGGCCTATGTGTTGCCAAACGCGACCGAGACCGTGATTGCATTGCTCGGTGGGGCCACGGCAGGCATCGTCAACCCGATCAACCCGCTGCTGGATGCCGAACAGATCGGCGCCATCCTGCGCGAAACCAATGCCAAGGTAGTGATCACCCTGCGCCCGTTCCCAAAGACGGATGTGGCGCAAAAGACGGCCGAGGCGGTGGCGCTGGCCCCCAACGTCAAGACCGTGCTTGAGGTTGATTTGCTGACCCATGTGTCGGGCCTGAAATCCTTCATCATCCCGCTGATCCGGCCCAAGATGGAGCAGGCGCCCGGCGTCACCTACAAGGCGTTCAACGCCGAAGTGGCCAAACAGCCCACCACGCTGCAATTCGAGGACATGCAGGAAGATCGGGTGGCCTGCTATTTCCACACCGGCGGCACGACGGGCATGCCCAAGGTCGCCCAGCACAAGTATTCGGGCCTGGTCTACAACGGCTGGTGCGTGCAGCGGCTGCTGTTGACTGCGGATGACGTGGTGATGTGCCCGCTGCCGCTGTTCCACGTTTTTGCCTGCCATCCGATCCTGATGGGGGCCCTTGCCTCGGGTGCGCATGTGGTCTTCCCCACGCCGCAGGGCTATCGCGGGGACGGCGTGTTTGACAATTTCTGGAAGCTGATCGAGCGCTGGAAAGTCACGTTTATCATCACCGTGCCTACGGCGATTTCGGCCAAGATGCAGCGGCCCATCGATGCGGATATTTCGACCATCAAGACGGCCTTTTCCGGCTCTGCCCCACTGCCGCAAGAGCTGTTCAAACGGTTCGAAAAGGCCACCGGCGTGAACCTGATCGAAGCCTACGGAATGACCGAGGCGACCTGTGCCGTCTCGGTCAACCCGCTGGATGGCGTGAAGAAAATCGGCTCGGTCGGCATCGCGCTGCCCTATACGCAAGTGCGGATCTACAAGACCACGCCTGATGGCCCGATCGAGGCGGATGTGGATGAGGTCGGTGAAATCTGTATCTCGAACCCCGGCGTTTACGCAGGCAATACCTATACGGAGGCGGACAAGAACGTCGATCTGTACTATGCCGACACTTTCCTGCGGACCGGCGATCTGGGGCGCATCGACAGCGACGGCTATGTGTGGATCACGGGCCGGGCCAAAGACCTGATCATCCGGGGTGGGCATAATATTGATCCGGCTGAGATCGAAGAGGCGCTGCTGGGTCACGAGGCGGTGGCCTTTGCCGGGGCCATTGGTCAGCCCGATCTGCATGCGGGCGAAGTGCCTTGCGCCTATGTGGAACTGGTTGCCGGGGCGTCGGTGACACCGGATGCGCTGATGGCGTTCTGCAAGGAACATGTCCTTGAACGCGCAGCACAGCCCAAGCACATGACCATCATGGGTGAGTTGCCCAAGACGGCCGTGGGCAAAGTGTTCAAACCCGACCTGCGCAAGGAAGCGATCACGCGGGTCTATAACGAGACGCTGAACAAGGCTGAACTTGAGGCGCGCGTCGTGTCCGTTATCGACGACAAGAAGCGTGGATTGGTGGCACAGGTGGAGCTGAACGGGGCCACACAGGCGTCGGTTCAGACGGTTCTGGGCGACTTTGTGCGCCCCTGGGAATTGGCCAAGGCCGCCATCGCCGCCGAATGATCACGACATAAGAGGGGTGTGCAACCCAGCGGGTTTGCGCGCCTTTTTCCTTTGTCCGCGATGACGTGAACGTGACTGCGGTGATTGCGGGTTTGCCGCTACTGTGTGGCGCAACACAAGGACCCGTTCGACATGCCCAAATCCCGCGCAAAACCCCGTAAATCCAAGACAAGTGCCGCGCCCGCCGCTGCCCCGCAGACCCGGCGCAGCATGCTCAAACTGGCAGGCGGCGGTGTACTTGCCGCAGCCGGGGCCGGAGGCGTCGGGCTGTGGGGTGTCAGTTCCTTTCGCGCCTATGCAGCTGAGCATGACCTTAGCCGTGTCGGGCAGGGCAACATCGCGATTGTCCAGATCCATGACCCGCAATGTCCGACCTGCACCGCCCTGCAGAAACAGACCCGCGCGGCCCTGCGCGATTTTGACGATTGCGGGATGACCTATCTGGTGGCGGATATCAAAACGCCTGAGGGAGCCGCTTTTGCCCGCAAATACCGCGTGCCGCATGTGACGCTGTTGCTGTTTGACGGCGCCGGGGAGTTGCGAGAGACGCTGCAGGGCATGCAACAGGCCAGCCAGCTGGCGCAGGCCTTTGCCGCACACAAGGCTGCGGTGGCCTGAGGCCGATCAACGAACAGATAAAAAGGTGCGGCGCCGGGCAAGCCCGACGCACGCCGTGAGTGATGCGAAACCTGCGTGTTTTGGGACCTATTCCGCCGGGAACGTCTCGCCAGCGTAGGTGTTGCGCCGGGACTTGAAGAACGCATCGAGACAGAAGCGATCCTCTTTTCGGAAGGCAATCATCACCGCCGATCCGCAGAGCGCAATCACCGTGGGGTAAAACAGGTGCTGCATCCCGGCAATCTTGTCCATGGGCAGCCACAGGGCAAACGGGTCAAGCAGGGCGGACCAAATGGTCATCGCGGAAAAGCCGGTGACCGCAAGCTGGGCCAGCACCGCGTAGATGCGGAAGAGACCAAACACCACCAAAAGCCCGATGATAAGTTCGACATATCCAAAGGCGTATTGCAGGTCGTCACCGGGAAAGAGCCCGAAATAGAACTTTTTCTGAACCTGAACACCCATGCCGGGTTTGACGATCTTGGCGAGCCCCCACCAGACCAGCAACATGCCAAGACTGATGCGCAAAGCCATCAAAGTCAGTGCCTGCCGTGTCGAAACCTGTCTGTCCATAAGCCTATCCTCTTGTTGCTCATGTCCTGACTAGGTTCCAGACGTTAACGCAGGGTTGCCGCCCACCCGGCGCAAGCCTGTCAAAGGCAGATTTCAAGGTTCAATGACCAAGAAAGAGCAATAGATTTTAGTCAAAGCGCGCCGGAAAAGCGGCCCGGGCAAGGGCCACGGCGCCAGATAGCGACGCGGTCAGTTCCCCGCACTCTCCATCTTGCGATGCGCAATCACGTCCTCGAGCCAGCCCAGTTTCATCTCCGGCACCGAACTCAAAAGCAGGTCGGTATAGTCGTCAAAGGGCGGTGTCAGCACCTCGGACTTGGTGCCGTAGCGCTGGACGCGACCCTGATACATCACCGCGATACTGTCGGCGATGGCCCGCACTGTGGCGAGGTCGTGGGTGATGAACAGATAGGCGACGTCTTCGATTTTTTGCAGCTGCAACAGCAGCTTGAGGATGCCGTCGGCCACCAGCGGATCAAGCGCCGATGTGACCTCGTCACAGATGATCAGCTTGGGCTTGGCCGCCAGTGCACGCGCGATGCAGACCCGTTGTTTCTGCCCCCCGGACAGCTCTGCCGGATAGCGATCCTGAAAGCCGCTGCCCAATTCGATTTCGTCCAGAAGTTCCTGAATACGCTTCTGTTTTTCGGCCCCCTTGAGGCCAAAGTAGAACTCAAGCGGACGTCCGATGATCGTGCCCACGGTCTGGCGCGGGTTCATCGCGGTGTCGGCCATCTGGTAGATCATCTGCAATTCGCGCAGGTCTTCGCGCGAACGCGAGGGCTGATCGGGGCTGAGCGTGCGATCGCCGAACGTGATCGTGCCCTCCCGCGGGGGTAAGAGGCCGGTGATAACACGGGCGAGGGTCGATTTTCCGGACCCGGATTCGCCTACAACGGCCAGCGTTTGACCGGCGCTGATGTCGACGGTGACGTCATGCAGCACGTCGAAATTGGTGCCTGCGTAGCGCGCGGTGATCCCTTGTACACTCAGGATCGGTTCGACCGGTTCCTTTTCGACATGTTTGATGGACCGGACCGAAACGAGGGCCTGGGTGTATTCCTCTTTCGGGGCGTTGATGATCTCGTCGGTGGTGCCGTATTCGACCATCTCGCCCTGGCGCAGCACCATGATGTGATCAGAGACTTGCGCCACCACGGCAAGGTCGTGGGTGATATAGAG
The DNA here is from genome assembly GCF_947503045.1 of uncultured Tateyamaria sp. GTDB lineage: Bacteria > Pseudomonadota > Alphaproteobacteria > Rhodobacterales > Rhodobacteraceae > Tateyamaria. The sequence continues at coordinate 405,048 of NZ_CANNCF010000003.1, read as the reverse complement.
GGCAGCCACGCCAGTGTCGCGGATCGCGTCCTTGATCGCCTTCAGCACGTCGATCTGGGTGGTTACATCCAGCGCGGTGGTCGGTTCGTCAAACACGACGAGGTCCGGTTCGGGACACAGCGCAAGGGCCGTCATGCAGCGCTGCAATTGCCCACCCGAGACCTGGTGGGGATAGCGCGACCCGATGTTGTCGGGATCGGGCAGGCCGAGCTTGGCAAAGAGATCGCGGGCGCGCTGTTCGGCGTCGGACTTGGAGAACTTGCCCTGCAGCACGGCAGCTTCGATCACCTGTTCCATGATCCGCTTGGCCGGGTTGAACGAGGCGGCGGCGGATTGCGAGACGTATGTCACCTCGGCCCCGCGCAGGCGGCGCACGTCGCGCACGGAGGATTGCAGCACGTCGCGCCCGTTGACCATGACCGTTCCGCCGGTGAGCTCCACACCGCCCCGCCCATAGGCCATGGCTGCGAGGCCAATGGTGGATTTCCCGGCGCCGGATTCGCCGATCAGCCCCAGCACCTTGCCCGCCTCGACGTCGAAGTCGACGCCGTGCACGATTTCGATATCATGGGGTTTTTCACCGGGGGGATAGACGGTCGCCCCGATCTTGAGGCCGCGCACTTGCAAAAGAGGTGTGGTCATGACTGGCCTCCGTCGGCGCGTGCTCTGTTTGGCTGCGCCAAAGGCGCCCACCCGCCGACCCTGGCAAGAGTGCATATTTTTGGAACAATGAAGGTCATCCGCGTCCCCCTTTGAGCGATGTGGTGCGGTTGAGGACCCAGTCGGCGATCAGGTTCACGCTGATGGCCAGTGTGGCGATGGCGACAGCCGGGTAGAGGGCGGCGCCGATGCCGAAGTTGATCCCTTCTTTGTTCTCTTTCACGATGCCGCCCCAGTCTGCAAGCGGGGGCTGTACGCCGATTCCGAGGAAGCTGAGTGTCGAGATGAACAGCACCATGAAGATGAAGCGCAGTCCCATTTCGGCCACCAGTGGCGAGAGCGCATTGGGCAGGATTTCGCGGAAGATGATCCATGTGAGTTTTTCGCCGCGCAGGCGTGCGGCCTCGACATAGTCCATGACCGAGATGTCCACGGCCACGGCGCGCGAGAGGCGGTAGACCCGTGTGCTGTCGAGCAGCCCCATGATCACCACCAGTGTCACCACCGTGGCCTCGATCGAGGACAGGATGACGAGCGCGAGGATCAGGGAGGGGATGGACATGAACAGGTCGACAAGGCGGCTCATCACCTGATCGACCCAGCCCCCGGACACGGCGGCGATGAAGCCCAGCACCGCCCCGGTGGTAAAGCTGAGCATTGTGGCCAGCGTGGCGATCAGGATTGTGGTTTGCCCGCCATAGATCATGCGCGTCAGCAAATCCCGTCCGATCTGGTCGGTGCCCAGCCAGTGGTCTGCTGAGGAGGGCTCCCACACATCACCCACCGCTTCGGCCATGCCGTAGGGGGCGATCAGGTCGGCAAAGATTGCCGCGAGGAAATAGGTCGCGGTGATCGTGAGGCCGATGGCGGCGGAGAGGGGTATGTTTTTGAACATCTGTGCTCTCCAGTTATTTGGGGTGGCGTAGGCGTGGGTTGGCCAGAATGGACACCACGTCAGCGACAATGTTGAGGATGATGTAGACGGCGGCAAAGATCACGCCGCAGGCGAGCACGACCGGAACGTCTCGTTTGACCACAGCGTCAACCAGATATTGGCCCATGCCGGGATAGGCGAACACCACTTCAACCACGACAACCCCGACCACCAGATAGGCGAGGTTGATCATCACCACGTTCACAATCGGCGCGATGGCATTGGGAAACGCGTGTTTGCGGATGACGGCGAAGGTGTTGAGGCCTTTGAGTTCCGCCGTTTCGATATAGGCCGATTGCATCACGTTGAGGATCGCGGCGCGCGTCATGCGCATCATGTGGGCCAGCACCACCAACGTGAGGACGGCCACGGGCAGTGAAATGGCGTGCAGTTGATCAAGCAGCGGCATGCCGGGCGAGACGGAAGCAAAAGAGGGCGCCCAGAACAGTTTCACCGCGAAGAAGAAGACGAGGATATAGGCGATCATGAATTCGGGCAGCGAGATCGAGGCCAGCGTAATGCCGGAGATCAGCTTGTCCGGCCAGCGGTTCTGATAGCGCACGGCGATCAGGCCTAGCAGGATGGCCAGCGGGACCGAGATGATGGCGGCCCAGAAGGCGAGGAACAGCGTGGCGCTCATCCGGCGGGCGATCTGTTCGCCGATGGGCAGCTTGTTGGTCAGTGCGATGCCCATGTCACCGGTAAAGATGCCGCCGAGCCATTCGAAGTACCGTGTGAAGGCCGGGCGATCCAGCCCCATTTCGGCGCGCAGGTTGGCGAGGTTTTCTTCGGTCGCGCCCTGGCCGAGGACGGCTTGCGCGGCATCTCCCGGCAGGACTTCGGTCAGGCCAAAGATCAGGGCAGAGGCAGCCAGCAGCAGCAATAGCCCGATGCCGAGGCGTTCTGCCACAAGTTTCAGGATGGGGTGCATGAGGATGAACCTGTTCTGCTAAAAATGTTTTGGCGCGATGTCAGTGCCAGCGGGCTGCCGCCAAAAGGGGTGCTCGGCCGATGCGTGTAAACAGCGGGCCAGTATGCAGGCTGCGCGATCCGCTCGCTGATTGTCGAGGCATTCATATACATGTCTAAAAGCAATCGGGCGGCCCCATGTGGGGCCGCCCGATTCTGTGCTTTTAAGCCTTCCAGGTCTTTTTGAACGCGTACCAGTTCATCTGCGGACCGTTGGGATCGCTTTCCCAGCCTTTGACGTTGGTCGAAACGGCGTCAACGAAGTCGTTGAACATCGGCACGATCAACCCGCCTTCTTCGTTCAGCATGCGACCCATCTTGGAGTAGATGTCCTTGCGCTTGGCCTCGTCGAGTTCGGCGCGCGCCTCAAGCAGCATGGCGTCGAATTCGGGACGTTTCCAGCGGGTGTCGTTCCAGTCTGCCGAGGACAGGTAGGCCGTGGTGTACATCTGGTCCTGCACCGGGCGACCGCCCCAGTAGGAACAGCAGAAGGGCTGCACGTTCCAGACTTCGGACCAGTAGCCATCATTGGGCTCACGCTTGATTTCCAGCGGGATACCGGCGGCTTGGGCCGATTGCTGGAACAGGGCTGCAGCATCGACCGCGCCGGGGAAGGCGCCATCCGCTGTCCGCAGGATGATGGGCGAGCCATCATGGCCGGATTTCTTGTAGTGCTCGGCCGCTTTTTCGAGGCTGAATTCGCGCTGCGGGATGGTTTCGTCAAACAGCGGGTAGGCTGCGTTGATCGGAATGTCATTCCCGACCGAGCCATAGCCCTGCAGGATCTTGTCGACCATTTCCTGACGGTTCAGCGCATATTTCAGGGCCAGACGCAGGTCCAGGTTGTCAAAGGGCGCGGTGTCGATATGGGCGATGAACACATAGTGACCACGACCGGCTGTCGACAGCACGTCGATTGTGGGCGCGCGGTCCAGCAACTTGGCGATCTTGGGCTCGACCCGGTTGATCGTGTCGACCTGACCCGATTGCAGCGCCGCTGTACGGGCGGTTGCGTCGTTCAGCACGATGACTTCGACCGTGTCATAGTGGGCCGTGACCGTCTGGTCGCCGCCCCAATAGTCGTCGCGCCGCTTGCCGATCATGCGCACGCCGGGCTCGTCGCTTTCCAGCGTGTAGGCGCCGGTGCCGATGGCTGCGGTTGGATCGTCAAAGCCGCCATTGGGCTGGATCATCAGGTGGTAGTCCGCCATCAGGTAGGGCAGGTCGGCGTTGCCAACGGCCAGTGTGACTTCGAACACGTCGCCATCAGTGCGCATGGATTCGATGCCCTGCACAATGCCGAGGGCGCCGGATTTGGAATCTTCGTTGGAGTGGCGCGCCATGGTCTGCATGACGTCTTCGGCCGTGACAGCCTGACCATTGGAGAATGTAATCCCCTGACGCACCTTGAAGCGCCATGTCTTGGCATCCGCCGTGCCTTCCCAGCTTTCTGCGACCAGACCGGTCAGCGAGCCGTCGGCTTCGACTTCGACAAGGCCTTCGCCCCAAAGCTGACCACCGGCGATCGGCACGTCAGAGGCCCATGTGGCGGGGTCCTGGCTGTTGGTGGATTCGCCACCCTGCACACCCATTTTGAAGGTGCCTCCCGCAACGGGCGTTGCATGGCCGTCGGCGCGGGCCGCATCGGCCAGAAGGGTGGACGCAACGGCGGCGCTCACACCCAGTGCCGCAGCGCGGCTCATGAATTCACGGCGCGTCATTGCGCCCGCTGTCACGCGTGCGGACAGCTTTTCTAGTTCTTTCGACATATGGTGTCTCCCGGTTGGATCATACCCGCGTCTTGTGCGCGGTATTCTTGATATCGCCCAGAGCCTAAGCATTTGCCGCCTGCTCGCAAGAGTTAATGCCGGAATCCGGCACGACGATTTCGTGACATCTCATGGGCTGCGGTTACAGCAGATCGCGCTCGATTTTGTCCTCAAGGGTGCGATGATAGATGCGTATATCGTTCTCGAACGCTTCAAGTGTCGCGCTGAGGTGAAAATGGGTCGCATCCGACCACATTTCGCAGGCCGTCTCGGTGCGCAGCCGGATATCGCCCCGCTCAAGCTCGTCGCTCCAATGGCATGTTCCACGTGCCGAAAGGGGGTCATCGGGATGGATCGACCAGCGCTCGCGCGCGATTGATCCACTCATCAGCCCGTGGTCGAGGTCGCGGATTCTGCCGAAATCATCCTCGATGATCAGGCTGGTGATGCCGGAGACCATATCGGTTTCCTGACGGCGGATGTGGTTTTCCGCGCGCAATTCCTCGGTTTGCCAAGGGGCCGCGGCATCAGGGGGTGGAAAGGTCCACTCGCCTGCATCTTTCAGTTTCTGAACAGACAGGGACCCGGAATGCAAATCGAGGGTCGTCGGGGTTGGGGCGGGCCAGATCAGCGGCCAGTAGGCAGTCGAGATGGCCACGCGCAGCTGGTGCCCTGCTGGCACCGTGTAGGCGACATGATCGAGCGTCAGGGTGATGTCCTCGCGCTGGCCAGGCACCAGTGGGCGGCCCAAATGACGGGCGAGGTTCAGCACGCCATAGGTGATCCGGGTCGAGGCCCCGTCGGGATGCACGTGGTTCAGCCGCACCGCGATCTGCGCCACTGGCGCGTCGGCGCTGACGGTCAGGCGGATCACGGGCGCGTCGGTGACCGACAGGTCCGCCTCCAGCGCCGGGCTGTCAAACGTCGCACTCGATGCATCGTCGCGTCGCTGGTCACCCGGCAGCTCCGGGCCCAGCCAGATGGCGCAGTATTCGCCTGCATTCGCACCCGTGTCCTGCGGAGACGTGACGACGCGATGCAGCGTGTCCTGCACAGGGCCGAGGCCTGCATCGGTCAAATACCAATGCTGGGTCTCTGTCTGCGCATCGGCCAGCCAACGTCCGGGCCGGTCCGTGTACCACGTCGCCGGGCGTACCCCGTCCATCAGGTAAGTGCGCAGGTCCGGGTCATCCTCGACCCCGGTCTCGACGTCCTTCAGCCATTTGTCCCACCAGCGCAACGCCTCTTGCAGGAAGCCGATGCGCGGTTCGGGCACGGCGAAATGGGGGTATTTGTGGACCCATGGCCCGATGATCCCCTTAGCACCGGGGATGTTGTCGACGATCTGCGGCACCGCGTTCTTGTAGGCATCCCCCCAGCCGCCGACGGCCAGCACACGCGCCTTGATCGTGTCATAGCTTTCGCAGACCGACCCATGCTGCCAATAGGCATCGCGCGCTTGATGGCGCAGCCAGACGGAAGGCAGGAACGGCTCAGCCTCCAGCCGCTCCAACCACATCTCGCGCCAGTCCGGGCGCAGGGCAGGGTCGGGCGCGCGCGATGAATAACTCCACATCGTTGCACCCCAGCCGAGGTTTTCATTGAGCAGGCAGCCGCCCTTGTAGTGGATGTCGTCGTTGAACCGGTCCACGGTCGAACAGAGTGTGATGATCGCCTTGAGCGGGGCGGGGGCCATGGCGGCGACCTGCAGGGAATTGAAGCCACCCCAGCTGATCCCCATCATGCCGACATGGCCGTTGCACCAATCCTGCGCAGCCACCCAATTGATCACCTCGACGGCGTCGTCCAGTTCGGTTTGGGTATACTCATCCTCCATCAACCCGTGGCTGTCGCCATTGCCGCGCATGTCCACGCGCAGGCAGGCATAGCCGCGTGCGGCGAAGTAAGGATGGGTGAGGGCGTCGCGCGCGCAGGTCCCGTCGCGCTTGCGATAGGGCAGGTGTTCAAGGATCACCGGGACCGGATCATCCCCCGCATCCACGGGCCGCCACATGCGGGCGGACAGGCGGGTGCCGTCAGACATGATGATCCCTAGGTCCGGGGTCTCTTCGATCTCGCGCAGGGTGTTTTTCATCGGCCCACGGTTTGCTGTGCACTGCGCCGGAGTCAAGCCCGCCGGTTCAGTCCTTGATCGCGATCAGCAGGTCGGCGACATTCGTACCCGTCGGGCCGGTTGTGACCAATGCACCGCGTGCCTTGAGCCATGGGTAGGCGTCCGCGCGGGCCAGAGCATCGGCGGCGCTGTCGTCCCATGTTGTGCCATCGATCAGCGCGCCCGCCGCATCCGTGGGCCCGTCGGTGCCATCGGTGCCTGCCACCAGAATGCGCAGACCTGTCGTTCCTGCGATCTCGCGCGCGAGGGTCAGGGCCAGCGCCATATTGCGCCCGCCCTTGCCGGGGTCGGGGGGCAGGATCACCACCGGCTCGCCGCCCAGCACCATCAGGCCTGCAGGGGCTGAAAGCAGTTGCGCGCGTAGTATGGGGATCAGTTCAGAAAGCTCGCCATAGAGCGTTTCGGCGTTCTGGGTGACGGGCAGGGTGCTGGCCGCTGCCACCGCGTCGCGCGCGATGGTGTTGCTGGCGACGATATGCGGGTGAAAGTCAAAGGGGCAGTCGGCGGGCGCATCCGCGATGCCCGACCCAATGGTGGCCAGCGCATCCCCTTCGACGTCCGACAGGGCGAGCGTCGTGACCCGCGCACCGCCAAATCCGGCCAGCAGCTTGCCCCCCTTGATCTGCGAGCGTGACGCGCGGTGCAGGTTCATGGCGGCAATCGTTGCACCTGAGGCCAGCAGCGCGTCGGTGCTGCCCATCACATCCTGCAGGCTCAGACCGTCTGCAGGCACTTCGGCCAAGGCGGAGGCGCCACCCGAGACCAGCATCAGCAGATGGGTGTCCGCAGCGCAGTCCGCGATCTCTGCCTGCAAGGTCAACCCTGCCGTGAGCGAGGCGGCGTCCGGCACAGGGTGGGCGGCCTCATGCACCCGGGCGTGGGATGGGGCGCCTTCGGCATGGTCATATTTGGTGACAATAAGGCACGGGACATCCGGCCACGCCTCGCACGCAGGTTGGGCCATGGCCACGGCCGCCTTGCCCACCGCGACGATACGGTCCGGTCTGGGCACAAGACCATCCGCAATCGCACGGGCGACAGCCACATCACCTCGCACGGCCCGCACACCAGCCTGCCAGAGGGACAGGATATCGTCGGTCTTTTCCATGGCCAAATCCTCTGTTTGTCCGGGTCTACAAGGCGAAACGAGTCTCAATCGCCACAACATCTACCCGGAGACGCGCTAAATTGTGACCCGAGGTCAAAAAGACTCTATCCCTTGATTCGCGATTCCGCTATGAAGTAGCCAAGAAAATTGTGTGAGCACGGCGAATAATGCTGGCCGCACGTAAAACATTGGATCGCGAAACGCGGCCAGAGGCGAGAGTGGTGTTGGTATGAAAGCGATTGATTTCGTTGTCCGCGATGGTGCGGGCGCTTTGCAGCGTGGAAATGTTCCTGTCGATCAGGACACAACGGTGGCGCTGACAAGTGGGCAGGAAGTTTCCTTTAATCTGAGGCAGATCGACCTAGCCGGTCAGCAGCGCAACGGTGATGACCTGATCATCACTCTGGTCGATGGCCGCACGATCACTCTTGAGAACTATTTCAACGATGCGGGTCCGACAAACCGGCTGTTCATCTCGGCGGATGGCTATCTGAACGAGGTTGTGTTTGTCGAAACATCCGATGGCGCATTGTTCGCGCAATACGGACCAACCGAGCAGTGGGGCAAGTGGAGCCCGTCGGACGATCTGATCTATCTGGGCCGGACCGAAGTTGCGGCTGTCGGCGTCGGCGAGGAGGAAGAGGTGAGCAGCCTTGCGGCGGGCCTGCTGGGCGGTCTTGGCGCCCTTGGTGGCGGCGGGGCAGCCGCGGCTGCGGCAGCCGTTGGCGGCGCGGCCCTGCTGGGCGGCGGTGGCGGCGGTGGCGAGGGCGGCGACGCCCCTGCAGGACCCGCAGCCCCGACCGTGGACAATGTGGGCACAACCACCGAAATTGGCGGTGACGATACGACGACCCATGTCTTTGTCGTCTCGGGCACGGGCGAACCCGGCGATACAGTCGAGGTCACTGCAGGCGGGTCCGTTCAGAGCACAACCATCGACGAAAACGGCGCATGGTCCGTGACATACGAGGGGTCGACCTTCCCCGCGGATGGCACAGCGGAAACAAGCGTGGTCTTCACCCATGGTGGCGGCGGCGAAACAACCCTTGCCGGCCCTGTCTTTGTCATCGACACAACCGGCCCTGATGTCGCTGTGACCACGGGCGTGGAAAGTACGGGCCACGTGGTGAACGGGGCAGAGCTGTCGGACGGCGTGACGCTGACCGGCACGGGCGAGGCTGGAGCTGCGCTTGCCATCACCATCGCAGGTGTCACGCGCAATGTGACGGTGTCGGAAACCGGCACTTGGACGGCCACATGGCAGTCCGGCACACTGGCCGAGGGCGAATATTCGTCGGATGTGACCATTGTCGCCACGGATTCCTTTGGCAACACCACTACGGTCACGGATGTTCTGGTGGTCGATACCATCGCGGAACTGTCCCTTGTAACGGCCACGGTCGAAGGCGACGGCGTGATCAACGCCGAAGAGGCTGCAGACGGGGTCACCCTGACCGGCAGTGCACAGCCCGGATCAACGGTTGAGGTGACCTTCAACGGCGTCACACAGCCCGCAACAGTGGACGGCTCGGGCGGCTGGACGGCGACATTCCCGCCATCGGCCATTCCATCCGGCGAGACCGAAGTGACGGTCACCGCCGTTGCAACCGATCCGGCGGGCAACAGCTCGTCCGCGAGCGGCACCGTGACGGTCGATACCCTTGTAAACACGTTGCAATTCACCTCGACCTCGGGCGGAGCGGACGGTGTGATCAACGCCGCCGAGGCCGCCTCGGGCCTTGTTGTGACAGGCCTCACCGAGCCGGGCTCAACCGTTGTGGTCACGATGGGCGACGCGGTCACCACTGCCGTGGTCGCCGCCAACGGGTCCTGGACCGCGACCTTCTCGAGCGCTGCGATCACTCCGGGCACCTATTCGACGCAAGTGACAGCCACTGCGACGGACGCCGCGGGCAACACGCGCAGCATCAATCAGGCCGTGGATGTCGACACCGAAGCGAGCATCCTGACCATCGCAGGCCCGATCGAGGGCGATGACGTCGTCAACGGGGTCGAAGCCAGCGATGGTGTTGTGCTCAGCGGCAACTCCGATCCCGGCGCGCTTGTCAGCGTCACGATGAACGGCGTCACCCATCAGGCCGTGGCCAATGGGGCGGGCGTCTGGCAGGCCTTCTTTGCCGCCAATGAAATCCCCGAAGGCACCTATCAGGCGCAAATTTCGGCCACCACCACGGATGCGGCTGGCAACACGGCCACAGCCAGCGACACGGTGCAGGTGGACACGCGGGTGGACAACCTGTCCCTTTCTGCGGATGCTATCGAGGGCGACAACGTCATCAACGCGGTCGAACAATCCGACGGTGTCGTGCTGACCGGCACAACCGAGCCCGGATCGACCGTTCTGGTCACCATGGGCGCGCATACCGTGCAGGCCATCGTGGATGCGCAAGGCAACTGGCACGCACCCTTCACACCGGCGCAAGTGCCCTTGGGCGAATACACCACCGATGTCAGCGTCACGGCCACGGATCTGGCGGGCAACGTGGCTTCGGTCAGTGACACCGTGCGGGTCGACACGCTGGTCAACGAGTTGAGCATTCAGGACACCGTGACATCCGATGACGTGATCAGCGGCGCCGAAGCGCGCGGCGGCATCTCGCTCGGTGGTCAGGTTGAGGCCGGATCGACCGTCATGGTCGATTTCAATGGCACCGTGCTGGCAGCCGTGGTGGATGCGCAGGGCAACTGGTCGCTGGCCATTCCGCCCTCGGCCATTCCGGCGGGCACCTACGATGCGGCGATTACGGTCATGGCCACGGATTCCGTTGGCAACACCGACACGATCAGCGACACGCTGGCCATCGACACCGAGGCCCCCGACGGCCCCGTTATCGCCAGCTACACCCGCGCAGGGGACGGCATCCGCGGCATTTCGACCGAGCAAAGCGATGGCGATCTGAGCGTGGCACAGGTCAACTCCAACGGCACGATCAGCGATGTGGCGGCCACGCAAGTCGACATCGATGTGCTGAACGAGACGAACTTCCAGTTCGCAAGCAACGTGCCCGACGGATCGCATCTGATCGTGAATTCGACCGATGCAGCAGGAAACACCAATGGCACCTACGTGGTTCTGGACGACGAAAGTGCCAACAGCGCGATTGATTTGTCCAACCCGGCGCTCGGCAACTACCAGATCGAGGCGGTCGAGCTGCAATTCGCGGAAGAGGCCAACCTGACCATCACCGAGGCGCAGCTTTTGGGGCTGTCGGATGCGACCAACACGCTGACTATCCATGGCGGGGCGGACGACACGGTGACCATCGCCGGGGCCAGCCGCACCGGCAGCGTGAACATCGACGCACAGACCTATGACGTCTATTCGCTGGGCGCCGAAGGCACTGTCATCTTGGACGATGATATCACGGTCAACACGGCTATCGCTTAAGAAACAAACGAAATTATCACTGGGCAAGACCAACAAAAACAAAAAATCGAGCATTCCAGAAAGACAAGAGGCGCGGACCGGATCTCCGCAACCGCGCCCACCCTCACAACGATAAAAACCCGAAACGGGACCGGACTATGAGGCAAGGTGGTATCAAGTTGGCGACAGTGTGTGTCGCGGCAAGCTTGCAGGCAGGGTGCATGGGCAGCACGGGCGGCGTGCCATTCGTTTCGCGAATGAACACGGGCGCGAATGTGACAACCGCGCAGCCCAGTGCCGCGCTGCTCCAGACTCCGACAAAGAACGACGAAAAGCTGAACAGCGATAGCGTGGTGCTGCAGGGGCTGTTGAACCGCGCCTCTGTTTTGCCCTCGGGCAGTGCCTATGAGCGCGTGACAACCGGCGTTCTGGCCGCCAACGCGCGCGCTGCGGAAACCGAATTGCGCGCCGCCCGCCTGCGCGCCTCTGCCGCGTCGAAAAACTGGCTGCCCACGATTGGTCCGCGCGTCAGCCTCAACTCGCTGGGTGACATCATCAGCCAGATCGTTGTGGATCAGGTGATCTTTGACAATGGCCGCAAAAAGGGCGAGCGCGCCTTTGCCAAGGCCGATGTCGAGGTCGCCGCTGTTGCATTGGCCGAGGACACCAATGACCGCGTGGCAACCGGGCTCGACCTCTATCTCACCGCCGCCGAGGGGCGCGAGGCCGCCCATTTGCACCGCGCCACACTGCGCGAGATGGAGCATTTCGAATACATCATGTCCGAGCGGGTCCGGGGTGGGGTCAGCGACATGTCTGACCTCAACGTGATCCGCCAGAAACTGTCTGAAATCCGCGCCTCGATTGCAGCAAGCGACGAGGCGGCGGCGACCGCATTGGCCGAGTTGAACGCGATGTCCATCGCCCCACAAAACGATGTGCGCGGGCTGGAAGGATTGAGCATCAGCGCCTCTGCCGCGCAACCGCTTGCCGTGACACGAGCCGAGGCGGAAAAAGAGCGCGACATCGCGCAGGCCCAGATCGACCGCGCCAGCCAGCTGCCGGGGATCAGCGCGCAGGGCGCGTTGGGTGAGAACAGTGGTGCCGGGATTACCGCAGGGGGCACGGCCCTAGGTGTTGGTACACCGGCGCGCCTGCGTGCCATCGAGGCCGCGCGCGAGGCTGCCGGCCGCCGTGTGGCCCAAGCCAATGAAGATGCCAACCGCACCTTGCGCAAGCTCGAAGGACAGGTTGCCGCCAAAGCCCGCCAAGCCGGTGAGGCCCGCGGACTGACCGCGCAGGCCAAGGCCAACCTTGATCTGTTCCGCGCCCAATACGAGGCCGGACGCCGCCCGGTGATGGATGTGGTTGGCGTTTACGAGACCTTTGCCGCCCGCCAAACCAGTGAGGTGGCCCTCAAATACGAGGCCCTGCGCCTGCAAATCGAACTGGCGCGCGTACAGGGCGTGCTTGTGGACGGAGATCAGATTTGACCGCCAAGCGCCCCTTTACCCTCACGATCAAGAACGGCAATGGCGCGACGATCAGTGCCGGCCCGGTGACGGCGCCCGAGACCAAGCCAGCCGACAATGCCAACCACTTTGACGACCGCCTGCGCGCGCGCGCGGATGTTTCGGTCGCCTATGCGGGGTTGCTTGGGGTCTCGACTGCGCAGCGGGACGTCTTTGATACCCTGCGCGCCCAGACCCGTCCCGGGGCCAGCGACAACGTCGAGGCCCAGGCCCTTGTCGCCGGATTGCAGGCCGCTGGGCTGGTGGCGCAGGTGCAGCAAGTCACCCGGCTGCGCACGGATCAATGGCCTGCGCTCGCCTATATGACCAGCGGGCAGGTGGTGCTGGTGCTGGGTCTCACGCGCGGCGAGCTGACCATCTACGACAAGACTTGCACCGACAACCGCGCCCATGTGCCGGTCAAGGAATTCCTCCCCTTCTTTGCCGGGTTGCTGGTGCGGGCCGAGGCGCCGCTGTCGCGCGTGGCCGAAACCCATCAGGCCAAGGGGGCCGCGCCGCACTGGTTCTGGGGTGAATTCCACCGCTTTCGCAAAGCCTTGGGCGAGATTGCTCTGGGGTCCTTTGTCGCCAACCTGCTGGCCGTGTCCGTGGCGCTGTTTTCGCTGCAGGTCTATGACCGTGTAATCCCGCACCAGTCCGAGGCGACGCTTTGGGTGCTGGCCGTCGGCGCATGCCTTGCCCTGTTGCTTGAGGCGTTTTTGAAAATCGCACGTGCGCGGTTGATGGATGGCGCAGGGCGTCAGATCGAGTTGAGCGTGCTGACCCTGCTGATGCAGAGGGTGATGGGCATGCGCTCGGATCTGCGCGGGCAATCGCCGTCGATGACATTCTCGGCGATGCGCGAGTTCGGCTCGGTACGCGAATTCTTTACCGCCTCGACCATCGGCACCATCGCTGACATCCCGTTTATCTTTGTCTTTCTTCTGCTTGTCGCGTCCATCGCAGGTCCGGTCGTCTGGGTGCTGATCCTTGGTGGGGCACTCATGGTTATCCCCGGCTTCTTCCTGCAAAAACGGATGCTGCAATTGACGCAGGACACTCAAGGGGCCTCGGCCAAGTCCTCTCGCCTGCTGCACGAGGCGATATTTGAGCGCGACACGGTCAAGACCCAGCGCGCCGAGGACCGTGTGATGCGTCTTTGGCAGGAGCTGACGACGCTGAGCGCAATGAAATCGTCCGAGCAGCGGCGTCTTGCCTCGGTCCTGACCTTCTGGTCGCAAGGTGTGCAGCAAATGACCTATGTGGCGGCCGTGATTGCGGGCACATATCTGGTCTTTGCCGGGCAGTTCACGGTCGGATCGATCATCGCGGTGGGCATTCTCACCTCGCGCACTCTTGCGCCGCTCACCCAACTGGCAGGCACCATGGCGCGCTGGGGCAACGTTAAGGCGGCACTTGATGGGCTTGAGGCCATCGCAGAGGCTCCACAAGACGCACTGCCGGGCCGCACCTACCTGCGCCGCGACGCGCTTGAGGGGCATTTTGAGCTGCGCGATGTGCAGTTCCAATACGAAGACGACGGCGCACCGACGCTGGATATTGGGGCCGTCCAAATCAGGCCGGGCCAGAAGATCGCCGTGATGGGTGCAAACGGGGCGGGCAAATCCTCGCTTCTCAAGCTGCTGTCGGGTGTGTATGCGCCCACCAAGGGCCGCGTGCTGATCGACGGGACCGACATGGCCCAGATCGAGCCGCGCGACCTGCGCCGCCTGATTGGCTATCTGGGACAGGACGTGCGGCTGTTTTCGGGCACGCTGCGCGACAACCTGAACCTCACCCTGCTGGAACGGGACGACAACCGTTTGATGGCCGCACTCGATTTCGCGGGGCTTGGGCCCTTCGTCAAGGAGCACCACAAGGGCCTCGATCTGGAAATTCTCGACGGCGGGCAGGGCCTGTCCATCGGCCAGCGCCAGTCCATCGGCTGGGCGCGGCTGTGGCTGCAGGACCCCAGGATTTGCCTGCTGGATGAACCGACGGCGGCACTGGATCAGACGCTTGAGGCGACATTGGTCAGCCGACTGGAAACCTGGATGGCTGGGCGCACCGCCATCATCGCCACCCACCGTGTGCCGATCCTGCGCCTGACCAACCGCACGCTGATCCTGCAAAACGGACGGATGACCATTGACGGACCCCAGGACAAGGTGCTGGCCCATCTGGGCACGCCCGTCCCGCTGAAGGGCAAGATCGCATGACCATGGCCCCGACCAGTCTGGGTGCGCAGCTTGAGGCCGACATGCATGGCCCGGCCCGCATCATTTACCTGTGCGGCGTGGCTGTGGTGGTGTTTGTCCTCTGGGCCGCCTTTGCCCATGTGGACGAGATCGTGCGCGGGCAGGGCGAAATGATTTCCTCGTCGCGTCCGCAGATCATCCAGAACCTCGAAGGCGGCATTCTGGCCGAGCTGTCCGTGGGTGAGGGCGACATCGTCAACCGCGGCGACGTGCTGGCGCGGCTGCAAAGCACTCAGTTCCAAAGCCAAGCGGATGATCTGAATAACCAGATCACCGCGCTGACCGTGCGCCAACTGCGGCTTGAGGCGGAACTGGCCGGGCAATTCGATTTCAACGTTCCCGAAGGGTTGGGCGCGAATATGCAAGGCCTGCTCGCCAGCGAACGCGCGCTGCTCAATGCCCGTCAGACCGATTTCCTGTCCCGCCGCGAGGGCGCGCAGCGGGTGCTGGATCAGGCGGCCAAGGAACGTGCCCTGCTTGAGGACCTGCTGGAGCGCAACATCGTGGCGCTGATCGAAGTGACCCGCGCCCGCAAGGCCCACGCCGATGCACGCATCAAGCTGGACGAGATCATGACCCAGACCGAGCTTGAACGCGCGCAGGCCTATTCCGATACGCTCAAAGAGTTGAACACACTGCGCCAGAACCAGAAGGCGGCGCAGGACCAGTTGAACCGCACCGTGCTGGTCAGCCCGATGCGCGGCGTGGTGAACAACCTGTCGGTGACCACCATCGGCGGCGTCGTGCGTCCGGGTGAAGAAATCCTGCAAATCATACCGCTGGACGAAGAATTGTTCGTCGAAGCCCGCGTGTCCCCCAAGGACATCGCAGGTGTCCGGGCAGGGCAGGAGGCGACGATCAAGCTGAGCGCCTATGACTATACGATCTACGGCTCACTCAAGGGTGAGGTCCGACTGATCTCGGCAGACACGTTCAAGGACGAACGCAAGGCGGATGGCGATCCGCATTACAAGGTGACACTGCGCGTGGATACGTCTGATTTGTCCGAGCGCCAACGCAGCATCGCGATTCGTCCGGGCATGCAGGCAGAGGTGGAACTGCATACCGGGTCGAAGACGGTGCTGCAGTACCTGTTGAAGCCGCTTTACAAGTCGCGCGAGGCGTTTCGCGAACCCTGAGCAAGCCACCGCTTTGCCAGAGCTCATCGCTGAGGTGACATGCTGTCCAACAGGGGTCAGCCGACGCTCACAGCCATTCAGAATAGCTTTTGATCCAGTCCTGGCGCAGTCGATCTCCGTCGCCCAGGAACGTTTCCGGCAATACGCTATAGGATGAAATCCGGTCGGGCCGAAAATGCCGGAAATCGTTTCTCAACTCGCACCACCCGGCAAGGACGATAGCGTCCGAGTGGTAGGCGATGGCAATTGGCAGAATTGTGCGCTCGCTTTCGGTCTCGTCGGCCCTGCGATAGGTGATCCGCAGCTTTTGCTCCTCGCGGATCGCTCTGCGCACATCGGACAGATCGATGGATTTGGGCTCTTCCGCCCCATAGCTTGACGCGAACAACGTGCTGCTGAGCGGTGTCGCATCCGCCAGTTTTTGCGCAGCACTGCGGGCCGCGCGTTTCAGCCCCTTGTCCCCGGTTCTGGTGATCATGGCCAAACCGACGGTGATCGCCTCGGCCTCTTCCACATCAAAGTTGATTGGCGGAAGGTCAAAGCCGGAGCGCATGATGTACCCGACACCGGCCTCGCCTTCGATTGGGACCCTGAGCGCCTGAAGAGAGGCAATATCGCGGTAAACGGTGCGCTTGGTGACTTCCAAATCCTCGGCGATCTTCTGTGCCGTGCAGGGCCGGTCAGAATTGCGAAGCAACTGGATTATTTCGAACATCCGGACTGAACGACCCATCGAATTCTTCCTTCCCGCTTTCGTGTTTTTGGCACCCTGCTGAAGACTGCTGACACATACATGTCAGCATAGAGATGCTAGTGGTGAGTTGCACTCATCCAGTCAAGTCAGGACAATTCCAGATGTCACAGAGCTTTCGAGAACTACACGCGCGCGGAAATCCATTCGTTTTGGCAAATGCCTGGGACATAGGGACGGCCCGCCTGTTTGCCGGTCTGGGCGCACAGGCCCTTGCTACGTCATCTGGTGCGCATGCGTTTACATTGGGTCGTTCTGACCTTGGGACCGTCACGCGAGACGAGGCGCTTGCCCATGCAGAGGTGATCGTGTCGGCCACCTCGCTTCCGGTATCCGGTGACTTTGAAAACGGCTTTGGCGATGCGCCTGACATTATGGAAGAAACGGTCAGGTTGTCTGCAGAAATTGGACTGGCGGGTATCTCGATCGAGGACATGTCGCTGCCCGACTCTCAGCCTTACGGGTTTGACCTAGCGGTCGAGCGTATCCGGGCGGCCAGCGCTACGGCCAAGGCGCTGCCAAAGGATTTTGTGCTTGTCGCTCGGGCGGATGGGTTCATGCACGGCGCATATGACCTTGATGAGGCGATCAGGCGCATTCAGGCCTTTGAGGCGGCGGGCGCGGATTGCGTCTATGTCCCCTATTTGAAGGATCTGGAGACGGTCACAAAGGTCTGCAACAGCGTTTCGGTCCCGGTGAATGTCGGGATCAGCACGGTGGAACATGTCAGCCTGCAGGATTTCGCAGGTGCGGGTGTTGCGCGGATTTCGCTTGGGATGGCGATGGCAACCGCGGCAAACACTGCTGTCTACAACATATCAACCAGCATCTTCGGGCATGGGGATTTTTCCGGATTGGGCAGCAACCTGTCTTACGAGATAATCGACATCTGTGTGACAAGAGGAGGAGCGAAATAGTGGGCATCCGGACACATAAACTGACCAGCGCGTTCACCGCCTTCATCGAGAAACAAGTCATGTTTTTCGTGGCGACTGCGGCGGCGGATGGGCGCGTCAATCTCTCTCCGAAAGGCATGGATTCGCTGCGGGTTGTCTCGGATCAGAAAATCGTCTGGCTCAGCCTGACAGGAAGCGGAAACGAGACAGCCGCGCACCTGTTGCAGGACCCGCGCATGACGCTGATGTTCTGCGCATTTGAAGGGGATGCTCTGATCCTGCGCACCTATGGCACGGCTTCGGTCGTCCATCCGCGTGACGCCGAATGGAACGACCTCTATGCGTTGTTTCCGGACTTTGCCGGTGCACGCAACATCTTCGTCCTCGATGTCGATCTTGTCACGACATCCTGCGGCACGGGCGTTCCAGAGATGTCATTGGTGCGCAGTAGAGGAGAAGAGGAACTGGAGCCGTGGTACGCGGATTTGGGTCCGGCGAAGGTGGAAGAGTTCTGGGGACGGAAAAACCTTGTCAGTCTGGACGATCGACCGACGGGAATTTTCGAAACCTGAAATGGACGGGGTTATGAGGGCTGATCCTGCGAATATCATAAATGACCGGCTTGCCCCGGCGGACCGCTCGATTTTCTGACGATCAGTTCGGGCGCGCAATGCAGGCTCACGTTCGGGGCCGAGGCCGGGTCAATGATGGCTGTTGCCAGCGCTTGGCCCGTTTCATAGCCGATGCGCCGGGCTGGAAGCCGGACCGTCGACAAGGATGGCTCGATTTCGGAGGAGCCTTTGAAATCACCGATCCCCACAACGCTCACATCATCCGGCACGACAAGCCCGCTGGCCGCCGCCCCAAAAAGCGCGCCGGTTGCCAGAATATCATTGCCACAGATTAACGCGGTAGGACGTTCAAATTGGGAAAACAGCCGCTGGGCATCCTGCTTTGAGTCCGAGATGCTGTAGAGTGTAGTGAGCATCCACTCATCCGGCACGGTGACGCCAGCGGATCGAAGCGTGGCGAGAACAATCTCGCGTCTGGCCAATGCGCGGTCATTTCCGTGGGTGGGCGGGAACATGCAGGCAATGCGGCGGTGACCCAAGGACAAGACATGCTCGGCGATCAATTTGCCTGCCTGTTCGTTGTCGGCACCAATAGACGGGTAGCGCGAGGCCGTCGCGTAATTCCACATCAGGATGCAGGGTATTTCCTGGCTGTCCAGCAGTTGGAAGACCGCTTCGTCATGATCGAGCCCGGTCAGCACAACGCCGTCAACGCGGTGTTCCAGAAACTTGCGCAGAATGGCGTATTCACGCTGCAGGTCGTATCCGTGAGAGGCGAGCAGGATCGTAAAGCCTTGTGCCGCGACGGTATCCGAGAACGCCTGCACAACTTCGGCGAAGATGGCGTGATCCAATGTCGGGATCAGAACGCCGATGGTGCCAGACCGGATTCCGTGGATCGTCTGTGCGGCGCGATTGCGAATATAGCCGGTGCGGCGGACCGCGGAATCAATACGTTTGCGTGTTGCGGATTTGAGCAATTCGGGATGATTGAAATAGCGTGACACGGTCGATGGCGAGACGCGCGCGGCCTTTGCCACGGCGAAAATATCTGCCTTTTTAGATTTGTTATCAGGCATTTAATCAACCAGTTCAGCGAATTTATGAAAACATTTGCAAAACTATTTTCATCGCTTAGCGTAGTTGGTCAAGCCTAAGTTTGGGAGGAGTTGGGCCAGATGGAGTTCCTGTTTTACATGGGCGACGTGTTCACCCCGATCAATTTCGGGTTGCTGTTGCTCGGGACCATCGGCGGCCTGATTTTGGGGGCGACGCCGGGGCTTTCGCCGACGATGGCGGTCGCGTTGCTGATCCCATTCACCTTCAAGCTGGAGCCGCAGCAGGGTCTGATCCTGTTGGGTGCGGCCTATACGTCCACTGTTGCGGGTGGGGCGGTCAGTGCGATCTTGCTGAAGATCCCCGGCGCTCCGGCCAATATCGCCACCACGCTGGATGGGCACACGATGGCGACCAAGGGGGAGGGCGCGAAGGCGCTGCAACTGTCCTTTATCGCCTCGGCCATCGGCGGGCTGTTCGGCGTGTTTCTTTTGATCTTTCTCACGCCGGTTCTGGCGCAATGGGCGCTGGCCTTTGGGCCGTCGCACCTGTTCTGGCTGGCGATCCTTGGTGTGACGGTGATTGGCACGCTGGATTCCAGCTCGGTCGTCAAGGGACTGCTGTCGGGCTGTATCGGTCTGTGGCTTGCGACCATCGGGTTTGACGACATCATGGGCGCACAGCGCTTTATCTTTCATTCTTCCGTGAGCGGCGGCATCAACGTCATCCCGGCGCTGATCGGGTTGTTTGCGATCCCGCAGGTGATCACGATGTTCACCAAGGGCCGGCGCAGCGACGATGCCGAAATCATCACGGTCCAGAAACACCCTATCCGTCTTGCTTTTGTCGAGGTGTTTAAACGCAAAACCGCCCTCGCGATTGGTACGACCACCGGGTCGATCATCGGTTTGATCCCGGGTGTCGGGGGGCAAATCGCGGGCCTTGTTGCCTATGACCAGTCAAAGAAGTTCAGCCGCGAAAGTGAAAAGTTCGGGACCGGCCACAGCGAAGGCGTGATTGCCGCAGAAAGTGCGAACAACGCGATGGTCGGGCCGTCGCTTGTGCCGCTTCTGACCCTGTCCATTCCCGGTTCTCCGACCGCGGCCGTGTTGCTGGGTGGTCTGCTGATCCACGGTATCTTTCCGGGGCCTGATCTGTTCATGAATTATCCGCAGGTGGCCTGGACGTTCATCGACTCGATGCTGATCGGGCAGCTTTTGATGTGCATCTTTGGCCTCTACATTGCCGGGTTGGCGGCGAGCGTGGCGCGGGTTCCTCATGCCGTTATGGCTGCTGTTGTTTTGGGGCTGGCCGTCTTCGGCAGCTATTCGGTGCAGAACTCGATGGGTGACGTCTATGTCATGGCGACACTTGGGCTTGCGATGTACTTCCTCGAACGGTTCGGGTTTTCGGCGGCACCGCTGGTCCTTGGCCTGATCCTTGGACCCATCGCCGAGGCGAACTTTATCCAAGGGTCGATGATCGCGAATGCGACGGTCGGCACCGGCACCTATTTCTTCACTGGCTGGTTGAACTGGTTGCTGATCCTCATCGTACTGGCCTCGATCAGCTATTCGGTCTGGATGGAGGTGATGGCGCGCCGCTACACCACCAAAGACGACGCCGTCGCAAAAGAGGAGGCGTTGTCATGACCGATCTGCCACGCAGCCAGCATATCATCGCATCCGGGCTGATCGCCGCCGTTGGCGTCAGCATCGCCTATATCAGTTTCACGCAGGAACCTGCGGATGCGTTCATCTTTCCGCGCCTGATCTCGTCCGTCTTTGCGGTTCTCGCCATTTGGACCTTTGCAAAGGCGGTCATGGGACGCACCAAGGTGGGCAACGGCATCAGCGGCGATGCGATGCGCAAAATGCTGCCCGGCTTGGTTGTCGCCATCTTCTACATCTACTGGGCCGCCAAGGGGCTTGGCTTTTACACGGCAACCACGGTGGCGTTCTTCGTGTTGCTTTCGCTTTACGACCCGGCTCCGCATTCGGACGTCAAAAGCTGGGTCAAACGCATCTTGATAACCGCTGGCTTCATGGCGGTCATGTACGGTCTTTTCGCGCTACTGCTGAACGTCTTCACACCGCGAGAGATCTTGTTCTGAACCGCAAGGGCGGCAGACTTAACCCAAGGGAGGATACTATGAAAAAATGGATTGCAGGGGCCGCGCTGGCCTTGGCCTCAACGACAGGGTTGGCATTTGCCGACGGTCACGGGGACTATCCTGAACGGCCCATCATGATGATGGTCAGCTACGGCGCCGGTGGGGCGACCGATTTCCAGGCGCGCATCGTCACAATGACGGCCGGGAACGAAGATGCGCTGGGCATGCCCATCGCCATCGTCAACCGCCCCGGTGCAGGGGGGCGCGTCGGCTGGAACTGGTTTGCGACCGAGGCCGAGGCCGATGGTTACACGCTGGGGGCCTACAACATCCCGCATTTCGTGGCCCAATCGATCGAAGGAGGCGTGTCCTACTCGACCGACAGCTTTGAACCCATCGCCAACTGGGGCGCTGATCCGGCTGTGTTCGTCGTCGGTGCCGACAGCGACTTTGACTCCATGGAAGACGTTGTGAACTACGCCAAGGAAAACCCCGGTGGTCTGACATTCTCGGGCGCGGGCCTGTTTGTCGGACACCACATTGCGGCCCTTCAGCTTGAAAAGGCCGCCGGCGTGAAACTGGCCTACATTCCCAACAACGCAGGTGGGGCCGGTGCCATGCGCGCCGTGATCGCGGGCGAAGTGCTGGGCGGCGTCAACAACCTGTCTGATGCGTTCCGCGCGCAGGCGGCGGGCAACGTCAAAATCCTCGGTGTGTTCGATCTGGAGCGCAATGCAGAGTTTCTGCCAGACGTGCCAACGATGATAGAGCAGGGCTTTGACATCGACAACGCTTCGGTGAACTTTCGCGGTGTGATGGTGCCCAAAGGGACACCGCAGGTCATCATCGACAAGCTGGCCGCGACCGTGCCTGCCATGTTCGAAAACAAGCGCGTCCAAAGCCGGATGGCAGCCGGTGGTTCGCCCATGCAGATCATGACACGTGACGAAGTGCTCGAAATGTGGGCCGCACGTCAGGAAACGCTCGAAGAGCTTCTGGCAGGTCTCTAAACCCATCGCGTGGCACCCCATATGGGGTGCTGCGCATCCCCAAACCGGAGTGGTCTGATGAACACCGTTGATCCCATCGCAGAGGTCGAAGCCATCGTTGCGCGCGCGCGCACCGCGCAAAGCGCCTTTGAGCGTGACGGATCACAAAAGGCCTATGACCGCGCCGCACAGGCCGCAGCCTGGGCCATCATGGAACCCGCGCGCAATCGCCATCTGGCGGAACTTGCGGTCGAGACAACCGGGCTGGGCAACGTGCCCGACAAGATCACCAAGAACCATCGCAAGACGCTCGGGTTGATGCGCGACATTCGCGATGCACAAACCTACGGCATTATCAGCGATGATCCTGCCACCGGTATCACTGAAATCGCCCGCCCCATCGGGGTGATCGGCGCCGTTGTTCCGTCGACCAATCCCGGCGCGACCCCGGCAAACAACATCATCAACGCCCTCAAATGCGGCAACGCGATTGTCGTCTCCCCTTCGCCAAAGGGCGTGCCGACCTGCGAGGCGCTGCTGGGCTATATCCACGCCGAATTCGACAAGCTCGGGATTGATCACGATCTGGTCCAGATGATTCCTGGTCGTGGATCCAAGGAAAAGACCCAGCGCCTTCTCGAGATTGCCGATCTGATCGTGGTCACCGGCAGTCAGAACAACGTCAAACGCGCCTATACGTCCGGCACCCCGGCCTTGGCCGTTGGTGCCGGAAACGTTGCCGTCATCGTTGACGAAACCGCCGATCTGGCCGCAGCCGCAGAAAAGATCAAGGCCTCCAAGACGTTCGACAATGCAACGTCCTGTTCATCCGAGAATGCTGTCGTGATTGTCGACGCGGTCTATGACGATTTCGCCGCCGAGATGGCGCGCACCGGGGGCGCATTGATCAGGGATGAGACGAAAGTCACCTCGTCGCTGTGGGTGAAGGGGCATTTGAACCCCCAAGCCATCGCGCAGGATGCCGACAAGATGATCGCCGCCCTTGGACTGACAGACGAGGTGCCTGCCGACACGTCCTATCTGGCCGTCGAGAGTACGGGCATCGGGCCGGATCATCCGCTTTCGGGTGAAAAGCTCAGCCGGGTGCTGACGGTCTATCGCGCGAAGGATTTCGAGGATGCCGTGCGCATCACCCATCAGATCGAAATGCATCAGGGGGCAGGGCACTCCGTTGGTCTGCATACGCAGACCGAAGACCGGCCACTCATCCTTGCCAAGGCGATCCCGACCAGCCGGGTCATTGTGAACCAGGCCCACACATTTGCGACCGGCGGGTCGTTTACCAACGGCATGCCGTTCTCGCTGTCGATGGGGTGCGGGTCGTGGGGCGGCAACTCGATCGATACCAACCTGCATTGGCGCCACTTCATGCAGACCACCAAGATCGTCCGTGAAATACCGGCAAATGAACCGGCGGTCGAAGACATTTTTGGCGATTATTGGAGAGAGGCCGGTCAATGATCTTTGACAAGGCCGCACCGCCAAAAGGCACGATAAGGGACTGGCTGGATGCGCGCGCCGACAGCGCGGATGTCGCCATCGTCTTTCCCGAAACGGGCGAGGACCTGACATGGCGCGCGCTGCGTGACAGCGCGCGTGACATGGCGCGGGGCTTGGTGGGTCTGGGCATCGCGCCGGGTGAAAGTGTCGCCATTGTGCACCCCAATGGCCGCGAAGGCGTGCTGTCGCTTTATGCCGCACTCTATGGCGGTTTCCGTGCGACGATGATCAACCTCGCTGCCGGACCGGACGCCATCGCCTATGCTCTTGATCACTGCGGTGCGCGCTATGCCTTTGTGCATGACAGCCAGATCGATGCGATCCAAAACGTCGCGCCCGAGGGGTTGCGCATCATCGATACGGACGCGTTGCATGACGTGGACGATATTCCCGAGTTCGGGCCGGATCAACACGCGCTGCTTATGTACACCTCCGGCACCACCGGGCAGCCCAAAGGGGTTGTGCACAGCCATGCGAGCTTGCTTGCCGGGGGGTGGACGACGGCCATCGCGCATGACCTGTCCCCGGCGGATCGGGGGTTTTGCGTGCTGCCGATCTATCACATCAACGGGCTGTGTGTGACGATGATGGGGGCGCTGGTTTCGGGTGGGTCGCTTGCGATGACGACCCGTTTCTCGGCCAGCAAGTTCTGGGATCAGGCCGCGGCCACACAGGTCACATGGTTCTCGGTGGTGCCAACCATCATCAGCCATCTGCTACACAGCGATACCAACCCTGACGCAGATGTGCGCGACCGCCTGCGCTTTGGGCGTTCTGCGTCATCCGCCCTCGCGGTCGAGACGCAATCGGCCTTTGAACAACGTTTCAACGTGCCGATCATCGAGACGATGGGACTGACCGAAACCGCCGCGCAAATCTTGTCAAACCCATTGCCCCCCGGCGTCCGCAAGATCGGCTCACCCGGAAAAGGGTATGGCAACGAGGTCTGCATTCTGACCCCCGACCTGACCCCTGCACCTGCCAATCAGGAAGGCGAAATCGCGATCCGCGGCCCCAATGTCATGGTCGAATACCTGCACAATCCCGAAGCCACGGCGAAAACCTTTGCGGGCGATTGGCTGCGCACTGGCGATCTGGGCCATGTTGACGAGGACGGCTATGTGTTTGTCACCGGGCGGCTGAAAGAGTTGATCATCAAGGGGGGCGAGAATATTGCGCCGCGCGAAATTGATGAGGTGCTCTATTCCGAACCGGACATCATCGAGGCCGCCGCCTTTGCGCGTCCTTGCCAAAGCTATGGTGAAACGGTCGAGGCTGCGGTCAGCGTCAGACCAGGATCGCAAGTGTCAGAGGCGGCACTGATTGACCTGTGCCAGCAACGTCTGGGCAAGTTCAAATCGCCCGATTGTATTCATTTTCTGGATGAACTGCCCAAAGGGCCGTCGGGCAAGATTCAACGGCTGAAGCTCGCTGCATTGGTCTGAAACCGAAGCGCAATACCCGTGCCGGTTGCGACGCCCTCAGCAGCACGCACGCAATCCCTAGCTTGTGTCCGTATCCAGCCAGATCGTGACCGGCCCGTCATTCACCAGCGACACCGCCATGTCTGCGCCGAATTGGCCTGTCTCTGTCGCTACCCCAAGATCGCGCAGGCATTGCGCAAAGTGCAAATACAGTGCCTCTGCCTCATCCGGGCGCGCAGCACCCGAAAACCCGGGTCGGTTGCCGCGTGAAGTATCGGCGGCGAGCGTGAACTGGCTGACGACCAGCGCGGACCCCTCTGATTGCAGGATAGACAGGTTCATCTTGCCGCCTTCGTCCTTGAACAGGCGCAGTTTTGATACCTTCGCCGCGAGGTTCGCCGCCGTCGCCGCATCATCTCCCGGCATCGCGCAGACAAGGATCAGCAGGCCCGGCCCGCATTGCCCGACGACCGCGCCATCCACCTCGACGCGGGCCTCGGCCACCCGTTGCAGCAGCGCCCTCATGTGCGCCAATCCACAATGTCGTCCACCTCGGCCCGAGTGGTGCGAAAGCTGTTGGCTGGATGGTCGGGATCGGCGTAGCCAAAGGAAATCGCGCACAGGATCATGGCGTCTTCGGGTATGTCGAAATGGGCACGTATAAAGGGGCCTTGGGCTGCGACGGAAGCCTGCGCGATGGTGGCCACACCCAGTGCCTGTGCGGCAAGGCAAAAGGCGGTGACAAACCCGCCGGTGTCCATCGCGCCATAGGGTCCCAGCGCGCGCGGGGCCGTTACGATGGCGACGTGGGGTGCGCCGAACAGGGAGAAGTTCTCCATCATCTGCTTGGTCGAGGCGGCGCGGTCGCCTTTTTCGATACCCACCGTGTCATAAAGCTGAAAGCCGCAGGCGCGACGGCGATCACCGTAAATTCCGGGATAGCTTTCTGGCCATGGCAGGTCGGGGGCGGGGGCCGTGGTCGATGCGGCCTCGAACAGCGCGGTGCGAAAGCGGCCCGTGGCCGCGCCATCTGTGATGATCAATTGCCATGGCTGCGCGTTGCACCAGCTTGGGACATGGCGCGCGGCGGCGATGATGCGCGTGATGTCGTCCTTTGGCACGGGGCGATCCAGAAAGGCGCGACAGGAATAGCGGGCGCGCAGCAAATCGGCCAGTGTCTCGTAGCCGCTCATCCCTGCAAGGCCACCACGAAGCCGACCGCACCCGCCAGCAGCAATCCTGCCAGCACGGCCAGCGCGATCTTGCCGGTCGAGTAGGGGCGTTCGCCCTGTACGCGGCCCGTGCGTCCGTTCACGACAAAGCGGTAAGTCTCACCCCGGTATTTGTAAGCCGCAAGCCACACCGGCAGCAGCACGTGTTTGAAGGTGACCGCCCCCAGTTTCGTGTCGATGGAATGGATGCGTTGCCGGTCGCCACCGATGTCGAACCGCACATCGCGCGCGATCACGCGGTCCATGCGGGTGCGCGCCTCGACAAATCCCTGTTCAAGCTCGAGCGAATACCCCTCGGCCCGGAATCCGGCGAGGAACTCGGGCGTGTAAGGTTGCATCGCGCTCAGATCCCACGGCTCGAGCGCGTCGGTGAACCGCTTGGGCAGTGAGGTCGAGGCCAGCACCAGCACGTCGTCAAAGAAGCGCGCAACCTTGCCCCGCGTGCGCCGCCAGCGCACCTTGGCCACCCGCACCTGCGTGCGTTTTCCGTCGCGCATGACGGTTTGGGTTTCGTAGTAGACTGTGCCGCGTTCGCCCGTATAGGCGCTGCGGGTGTCTGCATCAAAGGTCCAGTAAGGCACATAAATGCCCTGCAGGCTGCGGCCCTTGCGGGCATAATCCTGCAGGCCGCCCGGCGCGAACCACAGGCTGCCCAGCCAGTCGGTCATGGCACGGCGCGCCTCGCTTTCGCTCATGGCAAAGGGCAGTACGCCGCGCGGTTTGATATGGCGGTGCGCGCCTGTGTCCGTCACGACTGGTGTGGCGCAGAACGGGCATTCGGCGGCGTGGACATTGGCGTCGAATTCGACGGCGGCCGCGCAATTGGAGCATTTGGAAACGCGGGTTTCCTCGATCTCTGCCTCGGGCAGGGTGGCGTTCAGAGCGGCGCGGTAATCGAGTTCGGTGATCGAGGTGGGTGCCGCCTCGCGCGTGCCTTCGATGCTGGATGTGTTGCCGCAGTGATCGCAGGTCAGCGTGCCAGCTTGCGGATCAAACCGATAGTCAGCCCCGCAATTGTCGCAGGGAAAGCGGTGATCGGCGGGCGCGGCCTCGCGCGACAGGTTAGGCAAGTCAGTCATAATATCCCATGCACCACATTTGGGGTGATGCGCCGCAAGGCACCATCACCAAGGGATGTGTGCCGCCAGAGGTGGAAGATCGCGTGCAGGGCCGAGGCCGACATCAGGTAGAAATAGATCGCGCCGAGTTTGGATACTGGTGCTGTCTCGGCGATCTGCGACCACAGGCTGACGGCGGCCACCAACCCCAGACCGGCGTACATGCCCCGGCTCATCCATGGATGAGCAAGGCGCAGCGTGCCTTCCAGTTTCGGGCCCGGCCCGTTCATCAACCCGCGTACCAGCGCCACAGCGCACATCGCCAGCCCGCTGAGGCCAAAGGCCCAGGTCAGGCCCGGCAACGGCCCGGCGGCCACCAGCAGGATCAGCAGCACAAAGCTGAGCCAGTGGAGGAGGATCGTGGCGCTTCGGCGCATCTGTCGCGGTTCCTTTTCCTGCCTGTATCGTGGTCTGGCCACGTGCAGTGCGGCGGTTCCCCTGATTTGTAGTCTTGCCCGCCCGGTATTGCCATATGGATTGCGCATCGGGCGATGTGCCGGCCAACAGAGCGCGTTACAGATACTTGTGCAGCCGTTTTGGCACCATAATCCGCAGCGCATTATCGCGCAGGCGATAGTGCCGCCAAATGTGAAACAGCGCGTGCCCGCCTGCGACAACTCCGAGGGCATAGAATTCGATGATGTGGACCTGACCGACGATATCATTGGCCTCGCGCCATCCCATGGGCGGCGCGATGGGCAGGAACCCTCCGGCCTTGAGCAATACGGCCGAGGTCAGACCAAGCAGAAAACCAGTCACAGCAACAAAGAACAGCCCCCAGATCAACGTCAGGTGCATCGCGCGGTGCAGGTTGCGCAAACGCCCGGTCAGCTTGGGGCCCGGGCGGCTGGCAAGGCCGCGCCGCATGAGGTCGGCAAACCAGGCCAGTGACAGCGACACAAAGATCAGCGCGAGGATCGAATGGGCCTGAAAAGCGGCCGGCCCAAAGGGGGTGACGTCCTTGGGCTGAACCAGAAGGAACCAGATGAACAGGGGCACCATGACCCAGTGCAGCCACTTGAGGGCCGTGCGGCGCGCGGGCAGGCGCGCAAGGAGAGGGTGCAGCAAACTCACCCTTTAGAGTTTGGAACGGGCGGGCGCCGTGTCAAGGCGGAGCCGGTGTGATGCAAGGTCTCGGCGTCCGCCGTAAGCGCAAGAGAATGGCCATCCATGCCGCGCAATTGGAGCGCAAGGCCGACATTTTGGCGCACCTATTCCTGACGCCGATCACTGCACTGGATTTCTCCGGAACCTCGGCCCTGCCAAGCACATATGACTGGATGGCGGCGATGGTGACCGTTCTCAGAACACCTTCCGGGCGTTTTCCTGTTCTATGGAACTCACGCGCGCGCTCTTTCTCTCGTTGGGTCAAAGAAGGGCAGGGTTGCGACCGTCGCATCCAGTCGTTTCATGCGACCGTCGAGCAGACCTACTTCAACTTCGGTGCCTGAGTCGGCGTGCTCGACTGACAGGCGAGCCATGGCGATGGCGTGGCCCAGCATCGGGGACAGGGTGGCCGAGGTGACCTCGCCGATCTGGCGCTCCCCTTTGAACACGGGCGCGCCCGCCAGCGGCACGTCGTTGCTCTGAAAATGAAGACCCACCAGTTTGCGCCGTTGTGCTTCGGCATTGCGCCTCAGGGCCGCGTGGCCCACAAATTCGGCCTTCTTGAGGTCAACGGCAAAGCCGAGCCCGGCCTCAAACGCATCCGCTCCGGCGACAAATTCTGCGCCCGCCGCGGCCAACCCCGCCTCGATCCGGATGATGTCGAGCGCGGCAGAACCCATGGGCTTGAGGCCAAGTTCGGCGCCCGCGTCCATCAGTGCATCCCAAATGGGCAGCGCCCCGTCGCGCGCGCAGAACAGCTCGTATCCCAATTCGCCGGTATAGCCGCTGCGGGTGAGCATGAAGGGCACGCCGTCTCGGTCCCCAAGCCGCCCTACGGTCGCGCCAAACCACTTGAGTTGATCCAGATTGGGCACATGGGGTTGCGTGAACAGAACCTTGCTCAGGATGTCGCGTGATTTCGGCCCCTGCAGTGCGAGGTTCGGTAAGGCCCCCTGCAGATCGTGGATGCGCACCTGCAACCCGTGCATTGCGGCCAGTTCGGTCAGCCAGGTGCCGCTTTCTTCGGAGCCGCAACACCAGCGGAACAGGTGATCGGACAGTCGGAACAGGGTGCCATCGTCGATCACCTCGCCGCTTTCGTCGCACATCAGCGCATAGGTGCCGCGCCACACGGCCAGCTTGGCGATGTCGCGGGTCATGGCCAGTTGCAGCAGGCGTTGGGCATCCGGACCGATCACGTCGAATTTGCGCAGCCCGCTCATGTCTTGCAGGGTCGCGGCCTCGCGGCAGGCCCAGTATTCGCCCTGGGTGCCAAAGCTGGGAAAGGACACCGGAGCCCAAAGATCACGTGCAGGCGCAAAATGGTCTGTGAGCGGCGCCAGACGCGGATGAAATGCCGAAGGTTGCGAGATTTGCATCGGTGCGTTTTCTTTCTTGCGGTAGGCAATCGCCCGCGTGATTTTGGTCTCTGGTCGATAGATGCGCACATGCACGTCCGTCGGGTTCCAGCCGTTGATCGGGTCGATGTCATCGGGACAGGCCGTTGTGACGCAGACCAGATCATCCAGCGCTTTCATCGCGATGTAATCCCCGGGACGCGACCAGGATTCTGCTGTTTGCAGGTGATGATGCCCGTCGATCCACGTGTTCCAGAAAAAGTTGATCGCAGGCCATCCCGCTCGCGCCACCACGCCGTAGGGCGCAAGCGCGCGAGAGATGTTGTCCGAACAGTTCACATGACCCGGATACCCGCGTTCCTCATAGCCGCGCGCGGTGCAGGCCAGACCAAAGGTGTCATGCCGCCCGCACGTGTCCTGCATGACCTGCAACAGGGGTGCCATCGCCCCGTCAAAGAACTTGTCAAACAGTCCAGGCCCCGGAAACGCCCGGCGCACCATCGACCGGGTTGTGGTGCCGTCGATCATCGACTCGACCCCGGCGTCCAGCCCCGCCATGCGGAAGGCCTGAAAATCCGAACACTGCTGCCCCATCACGTCGATGATCTGCAGTGTCTCGCCCTTGCGCAGCTCGTAGGCCTGCGCCGTTGCCCGATCAACAGTGAACTCGTCGCGCACATCCCCCAAAGGGTCGGGCAAAGTGTGCCCGGGCCCTGCGCGTTTGACGCTGACTTCGACGGCATCAACGGTTTTCCCGCTGACGAGGTGGTCATGTGACAGGGGCAGCACCAGAACAAGGTCGCAGGCTTGCGGGGCGCGCAGGATCAGCGGCTCGGCAAGCGCCTCGATCCACGTAACGGGCAGGGCGGTTCCGATCGTCGCGCCATTGCCCTGCAACCAGCCTGTCAGCTCTGCATGATCGAAATCCGCAAATGCCAGCAGGCGGACCGGCGGCAAGCCCAGTTGCGCCTCGATCCGCACGCCGCCCTTTCCAAACACCGCAAGGGCGATGGGATCGGGCAAGGCGCCGCTGCCAACCTGCAGGACATCGCCTTCGCGCAATGCGATCCGAAGGCATCCCCGGGGCTGCAACACATAGCGCGCAGGCGCGTCATTGTTCTGAAATCCCGCGAAATTGCGCCCGAGAGTCCGGTGCCCCATGTTCGAAAACTCACGGATGATCGTCTGTTTCAACACCGGGTCTGGTTGTCCAAGAATCTCTTATGAAACTGATTTTTCAGCATGTGTAACTGGTTTCATAAGTCAAGAATTACTCCTTTGTCTCTTCGCACTTAGCCGTGAAAGTGGCGTCATGCCGCATCGTTGCCCAAAACCGAGAAGC
This sequence comes from uncultured Tateyamaria sp., assembly GCF_947503045.1. Taxonomy (GTDB): domain Bacteria; phylum Pseudomonadota; class Alphaproteobacteria; order Rhodobacterales; family Rhodobacteraceae; genus Tateyamaria. The sequence continues at coordinate 373,699 of NZ_CANNCF010000003.1, read as the reverse complement.
CATATGCGAGATGTCGCGCGTCATGCGGGTGTGTCAGTTGCGACGGTCTCGCGGGTGCTGATCGGGACCAGTCCGGTGTCGGTTGAGACCCGGCAGCAGGTCGAAGCGTTGCAGATTGTGCCAACCCCGTAGGCGCATGCGATCAACTGCAGGCGGAACTTGTGGTGCGCCACTCGACCCGCCTGATCTGCGAGGTTTGCGCCCTCAGGCGCCGGGGGGCGGGGGCGGCAGGATAGTGAACAACTGCGCCAGTTCCGTGACATCCTCGGCCCGCAGCCAGCCGTCCTGGCCGGCGGTCCAGACATAGCTCTCGCGCGTGAGGTCCCCGTCTGCGGCCATGCGGGCCATGCGCGCCTTGGAAAATGGACCCGTTGTCTTGCCGCCTTCGGCTATGTGCCAGACATGCTCGACGGGCGGTGGGGGCGGGGCCATGGGGGCTGTGGCTTGCGCAGGGCGTGCGCCCCATGGGCCGGTGGCGGCCAAGTTGCCCATCTGCAGACCCATCGCGGCCCCAAGGCCCGCCTGCATCGCATCACCGGCACCGCCGCCCTCGCGTCCCAGCGCCTCGGCGGCCTGGAACTGCATGTATTCGTTGAGGTTTCCGATCACACCCATGGATGAACGCTTGTCCATCACCGCCTCGACCGCAGGCGGCAACGAGATGTTTTCGATGTAGAGTTCGGGGATCATCAGCCCGTATTCGGCAATCTGCGCGCTGATCTCCTTGGCAACGATCTGGCCCAGCTCGCGCGTGTTGGCGGCCATATCAAGCACGGGAATGCCGGATTTCGCCAGTGAGCGGGACATTTCCTGCACGATGATGTTGCGGATCTGGAAACTGATTTCGTCCATGGTGAATTCGCCGTCCGTGCCGACGATTTCGACGAGGAACCTGGCCGGATCGGCGACCTTGACGCTGTAGGTGCCAAAGGCGCGCAGGCGCACGGGGCCGAATTCGGGATCGCGACAGATGATCGGGTTCTTGGTGCCCCATTTCAGATCATTAAAGCGCGTCGTGTTGACGTAGTATATCTCGGATTTGAACGGGCTTTTGAACCCGTGATCCCAGTGCTGCAGCGTCGTCATGATCGGCATGTTGTTGGTCTCGAGCATGTAGAGACCCGGGGTGAACACATCGGCCAATTGCCCTTCGTGCACAAACACCGCCGCCTGGCCTTCGCGCACGGTCAGCTTGGCGCCGTACTTGATCTCGTGCCCCTCACGCTCGAACCGCCAGACCATGGTATCGCGGGTGTCATCCACCCAGTGGATGACGTCGATGAATTCACCGGAGAGGAAGTCGAAAATACCCATGTGGGGTCTCCTTTGGTCGTGTCAGAGCGGGCCTTGGACGGCCTCGCGGGCAAGAATGCGCACGATGGGGCGCGCGGTTTCAACGGTCATGCCGGGCGTAAGACGCGCGTCATAAAGCATGCCCAGCAGCGCTTCGTCATGATCGGTCAGCAGGGCGAATTCGTCGTCATCGTTAAAGATCGACGGGCGCGCATCGGGGCTGTCATTGGCAAGACCAAGGCCTTGCGCCAGTTCCTCATGGATGCAGGACAGGCGCAGCAGATCGGGGTTTTCGGCCCGGATCACGGCGACGGCGGCGGTGTAGGTATTGGCCTCGGCGCCGCTCGCATAGGCGGCTACGGCGCAATAGGCGTCCTGCGGCAGGTCGCGCAGGGCGGCAAGGTTGCGTTCGGTCACGCCGGGCAGGCGCGGGGCCAATGCGTTCAGCGTGGCGGCGCGATCATCTTCGCTGACGAAAAACACCATGAAATTGGGGGTGCCCGCGGTCGACACCGGGTGGCCTGTGCTGCGCGCCAACCGGGTGGCGTAGGCGCGTACATCGGCGCGGTCCCGCATCCGCTGGCTGGGGGGCACCGAGGGGCCGAATTCCACCGAAATGCGCACCGGACCCGACCAGCGGCGCAGGTCGCTTGCCCCGCCGCGCGTGGCCCCGGTGGCCGAATACTCGTTGTAAAACACGATCCGTTCAAAATTGCGCGCCAGCATTTCTGCCGAGAACGGCGTGTCCGGCCCGCCGCCGTCCTGACGCAACAGGCCCGAGGTCAATTGGCTGGACTGGACCTGAGTGAGATAGCGGCGCAGGGCAGCACTACGTTCGGAAGTCGGAGCGGCCGGGGCAGGTACGGGCAGGGCCACGGCTGCGGGGCGGGCCTGCGGGGTCAGAACAGGATCGACCTGCGTGGCCGGATCGCAGGCCGCAAGCAGGGCGAGGGCAGCAAGGCTGCCCCACATTCCAGCTTTGATTTTGGCCCGCGCGGCACTCATGCCCTGTCGATCAGCCCGGCACGGCGGTGCCGGCGTTGTCGCCGACCCCGTCCTTGCGCGCCTTGGCCGAAGCCAGCGTGTCGCGCAGATCGGCCTCCATTTTCTTGAGGTCCTCTTCGGCGGCGGCGCGCTTGGCCTTGCCCTCGTCGGCAATCTTGAGCGAATCCTCGATGGTGCCGATCAGGTCGGCATTGGCCTTCTTGACCGCTTCGATGTCGAACACGCCGCGCTCCATTTCGGTGCGGATCGCCTTGTTGCTTTCGCGCAGGTTGGCCGCGTTCGAGGTCAAAAGCTCGTTCGTCAGATCGTTGGCATCACGCACGGCAGCTGCCGCTTCGGCGCTGCGCTGGATGGTGACGGCCTGGGCCAGCTGGGTTTCCCAAAGGGGCACAGTGTTGACGAGGGTCGAGTTGATCTTGGTCACGAGGCTCTTGTCGTTTTCCTGTACCAGACGGATCGAAGGCAGGGATTGCATGGTCACCTGACGGGTCAGTTTCAGGTCGTGCACCCGGCGTTCCAGATCGTCGCGCGCTGCGCGCAGGTCGCGCAATTCCTGAGCGACCATGACCTTGTCGTTCTCTGCTGCGGCTTCGACATCCTTTTCCTTGGCCGGAATGACGGTGTCGTCCAGGTCCTTGATCTTTTCCTCGCCGGCAGCGATGTACAGCGCCAGTTCGTCGTAGAATTGCAGCGTTTTTTCATACAGCAGGTCGAGGGATTTGATGTCCTTCAAGAGCGTATGCTCATGCGCCAGCAGGTTGTCGGTGATCTTGTCGATCTGGCCCTGAACGGTTTCGAATTTGGCGGTGAACTTGGCAAAAGGTGCGGCACGGCCCAGCAGCTTTTCCCACCACGACCGGTCGCGGCGCACATCGAGTTCCGAGATCGAAAAGCCACGGATCGTCGTCACGATGGAGCGCAGGGAATCCCCTGCAGGCCCGACATCCTTGTTGCGCACGTCCTGCAGCATCGCCTGACTGATTTCCTGCAACTCGGATTGCGCGGCGGACCCAAAGGACACGATCGAGTTCGTATCACTCATGTCGATCTCGTCCATGCGCGCGCGGATTTCCGCCCCCACGGGCGCATCAGCGTCGGCAAGCGGGACAATGGCGTTGGCGTCCTTGGGTTCGGGCAGCACAACGGCGGTCACTTCTTCGACGGCGGCGAGGGCGTTTTCGGCCTTTTGGCGGATGGTTTCTGACATGATTGGGATACCTTGTTGCTTATTTTGTCTCTTCGGGCGCGGTGCGCACCCCTTCGCGCTGCAAACGGTCGCGCAGCACGTCGATTTCGATGTTGAGGTCAGAGCGGTCTTCGACCAGCAGTTTGCGGGTGCGGGCGGCAAAGTTGTTGCTGAGGTCGTCCAGCAGGTCGCTGTAGTCGGACCGCGCCTGCGTGTCACGGGTACGGGAATAGATGTCGGCGAACTTGATCGTCGCATCGCGCGCGCCGATCAGGTAGACGCCCAGATATTTGCGCGCGGCGGTCAGATCACGCGGGTCTTCCTCGACCGTGCGGATCAGATCGCGGGCGGTGGCCTGAAACTTTTCCAGCTTGAGCGCCATCTGCCGGTCTTCGGCGCGCGCCATGGCATCGGTCATGGCTGTCAGGTGTGTTTCTGCCTCATCGACCACCCGCGCAACACGGTCCTGCTGGAAGGTGTCGATCCCCTCCATCCCCTTGTCTTTCAGCGGATCAGGGCCGAAGGCGGCCAGATGCAGACCGCCGGCGGCGATGCCGAACAGGATCGGTGCAACCAGTCCAGGTTCAGAGCGGTAGGCGGCCAGGGCGATGCCGATGCCGGTCAGAAGTGACGCAAACAGTTTGCGCGGGATGGCAGGGCGGCGCGCGACCTTGCGCGCGACATAGGCTGCCTCGGCCTGCAAACCGCCGCGCAGCAGCCATGCCGCCAGCGTCAGAATACCTGCGGCCACCAGTGCAATGGCGAGATTTACCGCACCATCATTGAGCGCCAGAAACACCATCGGGACAGCGGGCAGAAACAGCAGGTTCGCCCGTGCGCCAACCGGATCCACACGCGCGCCCTGAAAGGCGCCGCGCTCGGTCAGCTCGTCCCCATCTGCACTTCCATCGGGGCTGTATTTTCCGCCAAAGCGTTGTGCCATCTCGCCTAAAGCCCCCCGATCAGGCCGGTGGTCACGCCGAACATCAGCGAAATCAGCACCACATAAGCGATCTTTTGAAACACAGTTGGTTGCATACAGGGTTCCCCATCCAGTGGCGCAACTATATGCACTTTGCGCCCGCAGCACTAGGGTCAAGCGCGCGGCACGCACATGTCGCATTCGTCTGGTCCAGAGATAGGAATACGCCCCGACCCGGCAAGGGGAATTTGTGGCCCCTTGCACCAGAAAAGGGGGTTAGCCGCGGGCGGCTTCGCGCGCGAGGCTTTCGCTCAGAACATCGATCTGGACGTTCATTTTGTCGCGCCCCTGAGCGGCATATTCTGTGGCCTTGCGGTCGAAGGCACCACCAAGATCGCGGATCAGCGTGCCAAATCGGGCATGGGCGTCAACGTCGCCGGTGCTGCGATAGACAGCGACAAAGCGGGTCGCAGCCTCGGCGGCGCCATCGAGATAAACGCCGAGGTATTTTTGCAAACTGCGCGCGCGTTCGGGGTCATCCTCGACCGCTTGCAACATGCGCTGCACTGCGTCTTCAAACCGGCGCAGGTCGGGCAGCAACTCGGCGTCACCCAGCGGTTTGACGACCTTGCCGATCACGGCAACCTGTGCCTCTGCGCGGCGACGCAGTTTCGAGGTTTTGTAGACCTGGCGATCCTTCACCGTCTCAAGGCCCTTGTCTTTGAGCGGGTCGATCCCGAAGGCGAGAAGCGACAGGACAGTGGCGATGACAGCAAGCACAGCGATCTGGCCAAGATCGCTGCCACGCAAACCTGCGGTCAGTGCGCAGCCAATGCCCATTCCAACCGATCCGAGGATACGTCCGGGAAACCGTGCTTTGCGCGCAATGTCCTGACTGTTGTACCGCTCGGCGCCTTTCAGACCCAGCGAGATGCCAAACAGCGATATGCCAAAAACGGCCAGCAGACCGCCGCAGATCGCCAGATTGGCGGCACTTGGATCGCCAAGCATGCTGAAGGCCAGCGGCAGGATTGCAAAAAACAGGATGCCGACCGCCTGCTGGTTGCGCGGGTCTTTGGGCGCAGACTTCGCTGGTTTGCTGGCGGGGGTTTTCCCCAGAGAAAACGCTTCAGAAATCATATCGTTAGAACCACGTCAGTTTGACAAGCAACAGGAACAGCCCAAGAAAGGCGAGATTGGGCAGGAGGCGCGTTGTTGGTCCGTCATCGACCAGATTGTCCCTCAGCAGGGACCCGACGCTGCGCACGAACTGCTTGTAGTGCAGAATCAGCAGCACGATGCCGGCGACAATGCCCAAGGTGATCAGCGGGAACATGAACAAGTAGTAATAAACCATTGCCCCAATTGCCCGCCACATGCGGGCCGAATTTGGGCAGTGGTTTGGTTTTATTTGGGTTTGCGCGGACCGCGATAGGGGATCTTGCGTTTGGGCTTGGCCGTGCCGGTGGTTTCGACCGTTTCGATCCCCAACTGGTCACGCACGATCTTGCGACGGATTTCCTCGACCGCGCCGGGTTTCAGATCACCCAGTTGGAAGGGGCCATAGCTGATCCGGATCAGCCGGTTCACCACCAGACCGATGCTTTCCATGGCGCGGCGGATTTCGCGGTTCTTACCTTCGCGCAGGCCCACCGTCAGCCATGCATTCGCCCCTTGCTGGCGGTCCAGTGTGACCTGCATCGGCTGGAATCGCTCGCCCTCGACGGTGATCCCCTTGCGCAAGGGCTCAAGACTGACATCCGTGGGCCGCCCGTTGATCCGGACCCGATAGCGGCGCATCCAGCCCGTGCTGGGCAGTTCCAGCTTGCGCTTGATCCCGCCGTCATTGGTCAACAGCAGTAACCCTTCGGAGTTGATGTCGAGCCGCCCGATGGACATCACGCGCGGCATATCGTCGGGCAGGGCGTCATATATGGTGCGCCGTCCCTTTTCATCCGCATCCGACGTCACAAGGCCCGCAGGCTTGTGATACAGCCACATCCGCTCGGGCTCGGGCTCTTTCAGCGGCTTGCCATCGACGGTGATCTGGTCGGCCTCGGTCACGTTCAGCGCGGGGCTGTCGATCTGCTTGCCGTTCACGCTGACGCGCCCTGCGGCGATGATGGCTTCCGCGCCGCGACGGCTGGCGATGCCTGCGCGGGCCAGAACCTTGGCGATGCGATCGCCCTTGGGGGTGTCTTGGGTCATGGGGTGGCAATAGCTGTGGCTTGCAGTCGGGGCAAGGGACGTGGCAACCAGAGGCCATGGAGTTTCGATCATTCATGGATGTCGCGCTGGAAGAGGCCCGTGCGGCGGGTGCGCGCGACGAGGTGCCGGTGGGGGCAGTTGTCGTCTCGCCCGGTGGCGAGGTGATCGCACGCGCAGGCAACCGGACACGCGAATTGCAGGACCCGACCGCCCATGCCGAGATGCTGGCCATCCGCGTGGCCTGCGCGGCCATCGCCTCCGAACGGCTCGGCGGGCATTCGCTATATGTCACACTCGAACCTTGCGCGATGTGTGCTGCGGCCATCGCGGCGGCGCGGATCGAGCGGCTGTATTACGGCGCATCAGATCCCAAATCCGGCGGCGTGGCGCAGGGCGCGCGGGTGTTTGCCCATGCCCAAAGCCACCATGTCCCGCAAATCTATGACGGGATCGCCGCAACCGAGGCCGAAACGCTGCTGCGCGATTTCTTTGCGGCCAAACGGTAGTTTCGTAGCCTTTGATCGGCCGCGCCGCCTCTACCAGTCCAGCCTGTGGATCACATGCTCGCCCTCGAACCCCTTGAGGGGCACACGCGCTGTGTCCTCAAAGACAAAATCCGGCGTCGCACCCACCATGATCCGGGTCGCGTCCGAGACGCGAATTTCGTTCTGCTTGGCCACCGCAGCAACGCGCGCGGCCTTGTTCACCACGGTGCCGAAAAAGTCGTCGCCCGCCTGCACCACATCGCCGGTATGAATGCCGATGCGCAGCGACAGGCGCGGTTCGGTGGTGTCGTCGGCCATGCGCCGCTGAATGCACTGCGCGGCCGTCATCGCCGCGCGTGCCGAGGGAAAGATCGACATGGTGCCATCCCCGAGTGTCTTGACCAGATTGCCCTCCGCCTCTTCGATTTGTGATCTCAACACGCCCATGTGCCGGCTGACCCGTTTGGTCCACGCCGTGTCCCCGACAATGGCGGCGAGTTCAGAACTGTCGGCGATATCGGTGAACATGACGGCCGCAATGCCGGTCTTGCCTACATTCGGTTCGATTGCTGCGGCGGCGTCCAGCAGTTCGTCCAGCGCATTGTGCTCGTAGCCCCAGGCCTCGACATTGGCGACAGGAAACGAGTTGTGGATGTGCTGGATTTTCCAAAGCCCCTGATCGAGTTGAAAGATCAGGGTGATGCGGGCCATGCCGCCGCTGTTGGAATTGGGGAACTGGATATGACCATGCCAGAACGCCCAGCCCATCTGCCCGTTTTCATAGGCCTCGATTTCAACATTGCTCAATTGCCCGATGGGGATTTCCTCGATGTGGCGGGCATAGTTGGCGCGAAAGAAATCGTTGCGATAGACCTCTTTTTCGGCGGTGCCGCAGAACAGGACCGGGTCTGACGTGGACAACATGTTGGACAGGGTCGCGCCTTCCTGACTGACCATCGATTTGACCCAGCGGGCAGTGATGGCGGCAAGTTCGGGCGAGGGCGTGATCATGAAATGGCCTTGTGCTTAATCCCCGACAGCGTGCGCTGCCTGTTTTTGCGGGTCAATAGGCGAGGCAATAGACCAGTTGCGGGTCCTTGATCCCCTTGAGCGTTTCAGTGACCGGATCAGCAAAGGTAAACATATCGCCCGTGTCGACCATCAGTTTTGTCGCCTCGGACACGCGCACCTCGCCGGGGCGGGCGGTGTCGGCGATGCGCGCGGCCTTGTTCACGACATTGCCGAAAAAGTCGTCCTGCGCGCGGATCACCTCGCCGGTGTGGATGCCGATGCGCACGGACAGTGGCGGCTCGGACAGGGCGGCGGTCACATCGGCTTGAATCTGGCGGGCCGCCGACAGTGCCGCGTGCGCCGAGGTAAAGGCCGACATGGTGCCATCGCCCAGCGATTTGACCAGCGTGCCGCAATGATCGGAAATGCCGCGGCGCACCAGTTCCATATGCGCGCCAAGCGCCCTGATCCAGACCCGGTCCCCCACCGCCTGCGCCAGTTCGGTCGAATTGGCAATGTCGGTGAACATGATCGAGGCCAGCCCTTCGGTGCCGAAATCATGCTCTTCAGCCTGCGCCGCTTCGATCAGGGACCGAAAGGCGCTATGTTCCACGCCCATCTTGTCGAAATTGGAATCCGGTTGGCTGATGTGATGCTGGATCATCTTCCAACTACCCCGTTCCAGCACAAAAACAAAGGTGGCCCGGTGCACGCCCTGCGATCCGGTGCCGGGAAAGGTGAAGGTGCTTTTGTAATTGGCCCAGCCGGTATCGCCGTTTTCCCATGCGTCGATTTCAACGCCGTCTTCGGTGAAATCGGGCACTTCGGCCATGTGATCGGAAATGCCGTCGCGCACCAGTTGTCCGCGCCAGCTTTCGCCGTCGGCGGTGCCGATATAGATCAGCGCCTCTGAGCTCGACAGGTAGTGCGGCAGGTCGGCGACCTGATGGGTGCGGATCAGCGTCGTCCAGCGGCGCACAATGCTTTCTATTTCAGGCGAGGGGCGGATCATGGCTGCCAGCCGAGGCGGAACACCTTGTGCGCGCCCTCGAACCCTCTGAGAGCAATGTCGCGGCCCGCGTCAAAGGTGAAATCGCCGCCCAAACCCACCATCACCTTGGTCACATCCGACACACAGATGTCACCGGCCCCCGCGCTGGCGGTGATCCGGGCCGCCTTGTTCACGACCGAACCGAAAAAGTCGTCATCGGATTGAACCACATCGCCCGTGTGCAACCCGATGCGCAGATCAAGGCGCGGCTCATGGTCCTGTTCTGCCATGTGGCGCTGAATGGCCTGCGCTGCTGCCAGCGCACGGCGCGCCGAGGCAAAGGACGACATCGTCCCATCCCCCAGCGATTTGACGAACTGTCCGCCGTGATCTTCGATGATCTCGCGCAGCGCCGCAAAATGATCCCCCACAAGCGCGGACCAGACCCGATCGCCCAGCGCCGCCCCCAGCGTCGAGGACCCCACGATGTCGGTGAACATGACCGAGGCCAGCCCCTCGCGCTGGCCCAGCGAGAACCCTTTTTGCGCCGCCTCGACCAGCGCCTGAATGGCGGAATGCTCGTGGCCGGTGCTGTCCATGTTGGATGTGGGCACCGAAGTGTGGCGGAACACGATCTTCCACGCCCCTTCCTCAAGCACAAAGACCAGTGTGCTGTGAAACAGGATCGGCTCGGGTCGTGTTTCGAACTTGAATTCCATGGCGAAAAAGGTCCAGCCGGTCTGCCCGTTTTCAAACGCCTGCGCAAAGACTTCACGCTTTTCCTCGACCTTGGGGATTTCGTTGAAATGGGCACCGATGGCCTGCCGCACGGCCGGGCCAAACCACATCTCGCCATGGGCCGACCCCACAAAGCCGACGGCGTCATCCTTGGACATGAAATTCGCGAGTTCGGACGGACGGCGTGACGTGACCGCCTCATACCAGCGCCGCGCCACGGCCAGCAATTCGGGGGAGGTTTTGATCATGTCTGCCATGTGCGGTTGTATATCACGTGACGGCTCTCAAGTCCTTTCAACTGCACCTCCGCGCTGCGCCCGCTCATGTCTGCCAGTCCAGTCGGAAGAGGATGTGTTCGCCGTCGAGACCTTTCAGGGGCACGGACACGGCGTCGGCAAAGCTGAAGTCGGCGCTGCTGCCGATCATGGCGCGGGTTGCGTCCGAGACACGGATTTCGTCCGGCGCTGCGGCGGCGGCGACGCGGGCGGCCTTGTTCACGACCGAGCCGAGGAAGTCGCCCTGTGCCTCGACCACATCACCGGTATGGATGCCGACGCGCAGGCGCAGGCGGGGTTCGGCAGTGCTGTCTGCCGTGGCCTGCATGATCGCGCGGGCCGCCGTCATTGCAGTCGCAGCCGAGCCAAACGTCGACAAGGTCCCGTCGCCCAGCGATTTGACCAGCGTACCGCCACCCGCCGTGACCTGGGCCGTGATCGCGGCCACATGGTCCGTGACAATCCGGCTCCACCTCGCATCGCCCGTTGCGGCCGCCAATGCGGTGCTGTCCACGATGTCGGTGAACATGACCGAGGCGATGCCGGTATGGCCCAGCGTGATCTCGTTGCTTTGCGCAGCGGCGGCAAGCGCTTCGAGGTTGGGGGACTGGTAGCCCATCGATTCCATGTTGGGCTTGGGGTTGGAGTTGTGAACATGCACCACCCGCCACACCGCGTCTTCCAGCGACAGGACCATTGTGGTGCGGAAGCGTACTCGCATGCCAGCCTCGGGCGAGTGGACGGTGGTGTGGACATAGGCCCAGGCGACCGACCCGGATTCGAACCCTTTGGCCTGCATGTCCTCAAGCTCCAGCACCACCTGATGGTTGGTGAAGGCACCGAACATGCGCCTTGTCTCGGCCCCTTCAAAGAATTCGCCGTCATCCGAGCCGATGTAGCTTACCGCGCCCGAACATGAGAACAGCTTGACCACCGCGTCCGCGTTGCGCCCGGCATATGTGATCAACCAGCGCCGCGCGATGGCAGCGATTTCGGGCGAGGGGGTGAAGGGATCGCCTGCCGTGCTCACAGGGCAATCGCCTGCATCATTTGTGGTTCGATCACATCGACCCCGGGCAGGCCTGCGACCAGCGCCGCAGCGCTTTGTTCCAGCAGCGGGAAGGTGCGGTAGTGGCAGGGGATCACGGTGGAGAAGTTGAAATAGCGCTTGGCCGCATAGGCCGCGCCCGCCATATCCATGGTGAAATAACCCCCCGCCGACAGAATGCCGATATCCGGTTTGAAATAGTCCCCGATCCAGTCCATGTCGGCCATGATGTCGGTGTCGCCCGAGATGTAGACCGTCTTGCCCTCACCGCGCAGGATGAACCCGCATTCGGCCCCCATGTAGACTCCGCGCCCGTCCACTTCGATCGACGAGGAATGCGAGGCGGGCACCAGCGTGGCGCTGACATCTCCGAGGCTGATGGTGCCGCCCTTGCCATAGGCGTGCCCTTCGACCGCGCCCAGCCCATGCAGGTGCTTGCCCAGCTCATAGACCGCAGAGACCGGCGCGCCGGTTGTCTTGCTGATCGCGACAACGTCTGCAGTGTGATCGAAATGGCCGTGGGTGATCAGAATGTGGGTCGCACCCTCGACCGCTGCGTCGTGCTGGTCTTCGGACAGCATCGGGTTGCCGGTCAACCAGGGGTCAATCAGCAGCACCTGATCGCCGATTTCGATGCGAAAGCTGCCATGGCCGAGCCAGATGATATTCATGTCGAAGTCCCCCGCTTTTGATCTCACCTTAACGCGGGTTTGAGATTTCGGGAGTCCCCCTTTTCGGTGGCAAGGCCACCTGTCAGGCAGTGGGCGGAGGTTTTTTTAAAACATAGACGGAACGGGGGTTTGATTGGACGGATGCGCGGATCACCTGCGGTCTGGACGGTTTTCGGATGAACATAGCGAGGTGCCGTGGACGGGTTGTGGCGCCAGATTGATGGCTATTGCGAGCGACTGGGCCCGCACTATTGGGCTGAACCGATCAACGCGGTCACCAATGCGGCCTTTGTGCTGGCAGCACTCATCATGTGGCGGCGCAGCGCGGGCTTGCCGCTGGGCCGCGCACTTGCGGCGGTGCTGGGCGTCATCGGGGTGGGCAGTTACCTGTTTCACACCCATGCGCAGGTTTGGGCGGCTATTGTCGATGTGCTGCCGATCCGGCGGCTATTGTCGATGTGCTGCCGATCCTCGGCTACATCCTGCTTTATATCTTTGCGGTGAACCGGGATGTCTGGGGCATGCCATTGTGGATGGCCGGGTTGGGCACCGCGCTGTTTGTTCCCTACGCCGCGCTGACCGTACCGATCTGGCAGGGGCTGCCGGTGTTAGGGGTGTCGGCGGGCTATGTCCCCGTGCCCGTGCTGATCGCGATCTATGCGGTGCTCTTGTGGCCACGCTATCCGGAATTTGCGAAGGGTCTCATGATCGGGGTCGCCATCCTGATGCTGTCGCTGACGCTGCGCTCGGTTGACGAGACCCTTTGCGCCCGCCTGCCATCGGGCACACATTTTGCCTGGCATCTGCTCAATGCACTGATGCTGGGCTGGATGATCGAGGTCTACGTCCGCCATATCGCCGCGCATCCTCTTGAAGGCCTGTCGCGCGCGCGCTAAAGCCTGCGCAACTGGTATTTCGAAGGGTTGCACATGTCCATCGACGAAAGCACTGCCAAGCGCGTGGCGAAACTGGCCCGCATTCAGGTCGCGCCCGAGCGCCTGCCTGCACTGGCGGCGGAGTTCAACACGATCCTCGGCTTTATCGAACAGTTGAGTGAAGTGGACGTGGACGGCGTCGAGCCGATGACATCCGTCACGCCACAGCGTCTGAAACGGCGCGTGGACGAGGTCACCGATGGCAGCCAGCAAGAGGCGGTGCTGACCAACGCACCAGACGCGCGCGAGGGGTTCTTTGCGGTGCCGAAGGTGGTTGAGTGAGCGGCGTCTTGGAAACGCTCCGGGGGAGCGTTTCAGCCGTGAACAGGCGGAGCCCGAAGTTGAATGCAGGGAAGAACCCATGAGCGAATTGAATAAATTGACTTTGGCCGAGGCGCGCGATGCGCTGCGCAAGGGCGATGTGACAAGTGTCGAACTGACAGATGCCTGCCTGAGCGAAATCGATGCTGCGGGCGCACTGAACGCCTTTGTCCACCACACGCCCGAGATCGCCCGCGATCAGGCCGCCGCCGCCGATGCGCGCATCAAGGCCGGTGACGCGCCCGCCATGTGTGGCCTGCCCATCGGGATCAAGGATCTGTTCTGCACCAAGGGCGTGCCGTCCCAGGCCGGATCGCGCATCCTCGAAGGATTTTTGCCGCAATACGAAAGCACGATCACCCAGAACCTGTTCGATGCAGGGGCGGTGATGCTGGGCAAGCTGAACATGGACGAATTCGCCATGGGCTCGTCCAACGAAACCTCTGTCTACGGCAACGCGGTCAACCCATGGAGGCGTGGCAATGACGACACGGCACTGACACCCGGTGGGTCGTCGGGCGGGTCGGCCTCGGCTGTGGCGGCTGACCTCTGCCTGGCCGCGACCGGCACAGACACGGGCGGCTCGATCCGCCAGCCTGCTGCCTTTGTTGGCATCACGGGGATCAAGCCGACCTATGGGCGCTGCTCGCGCTGGGGCGTGGTGGCCTTTGCTTCGTCGTTGGATCAGGCCGGGCCGATGACCAAATCGGTGCGCGATGGCGCAATCATGCTTGAGGCCATGTGCAGCCACGATCCCAAGGATTCCACGTCCGCCGACCTGCCCGTGCCGAATTTCGAGGCGATGCTGACTGGCGACATCAAGGGCAAAAAGATCGGGATTCCAAAGGAATACCGCATGGACGGCATGCCCGACGAGATCGAGACGCTGTGGGCCGAAGGCACCGCCATGCTGCGCGATGCAGGTGCCGAGATCGTCGATATCTCGCTGCCGCACACAAAATACGCGCTGCCTGCTTATTACGTGATTGCTCCGGCTGAAGCCTCAAGCAACCTCGCGCGCTATGACGGAGTGCGCTATGGCCACCGCGCCAAGCTTGATCAGGGCGACGGCATCACAGAAATGTATGAAAAGACCCGTGCCGAAGGGTTCGGGGCCGAGGTGCAGCGCCGCGTGATGATCGGCACCTACGTGCTGTCTGCAGGGTTCTATGACGCCTACTACAACCGCGCCCGCAAGGTCCGTACGCTGATCAAAAGGGACTTTGAGGATGTGTTTGCGCAAGGGGTCGATGCGATCCTGACGCCTGCGACACCCTCTGCGGCCTTTGGTCTGGGCGAGGCCTCGGATGACCCGGTCGAGATGTATCTCAACGACGTCTTTACGGTGACGGTCAACATGGCGGGCCTGCCCGGCATCGCCGTACCTGCCGGTCAGGACGCGCAAGGTCTGCCCTTGGGTCTTCAGCTGATCGGGCGGCCCTGGGAAGAGGGCGATTTGCTGAACACCGCTTATGCGCTGGAGGCACGGGCCGGGTTTGTGGCCAAGCCTTCGAAATGGTGGTAGAAACCGCCAAACAGCACCCAAAAAGGGTTGAGCAGATATGACGATCCGACACGTTCTTTTCCTGATGGCAGGCGCCGCACTGGCCGCCTGTCAGCCTGCCATTCCAGACAGCGGGGCCGGGGCAGTGAACCCCGGACGCGGAGTGGGCTTTGACAACCCAAGCACACTGGCAGCGCGTGATGCGCGCGCCGCACAACTGGCCAACGGGACCGTTCCGGCGGCCCCGGCCGTCGGAACGTCGACCTTGCCCCTGCCCGGCACACCGCAACCTGCCTCATCGGCGCGGGCTGTCACGGATCCGCAGGGGCTGGATGCAGAACTGGCACAGATCGCGTTGGCCAACGATGCTGCCGCCGCGCGGGCCAATTCAGGGCAGACCGTGGTCAACGCCAGCCCCGCCAACGCAGCACCACCGGTGCTGAACAATCCCGGCATTTCGGACGAAAACAATTTTGACGCGGTCGCCTCGCGCCAATCCATCGAAAGCGATGCGGCACGGATCGCCGCCAACCGGCAGCAATATGAGGTGATCCAGCCCACCGCCCTGCCATCGCGCAGCGGCAACGCTCAGCCCAATGTCGTGCAATATGCGCTGCAGACCAGCCATCCGCGCGGCACGCAGGTGCACCGCCGTGTCAGCATTGCCTCTGCGGCCCGCACGCAGCGCAATTGCGCGCAGTACAACTCTTCGGATGAGGCGCAGATCGATTTTCTGGCCTTTGGCGGGCCCGAACGCGACCGCAAGGGTCTGGACCCGGATGGGGACGGCTATGCCTGCGGTTGGGATCCGGCCCCGTTCCGGCGCGCCTCTGGCGGCTGAACCGGCGGTGGAGATCCACCAGCACCCGTCCCCGAATTGCGGCCCCCGACGGGATGGGCTTATCCCGCGCTTTGTCGTGCTGCACTACACCGCCATGCAGAGCGCCGACGCGGCCATCGCGCGCCTGTGTGACCCGGCCCATGAGGTGTCGGCCCATTACGTGATCTGCAAGACAGGCCGTGTGAGCCAACTGGTGGGTGAAGGCCTGCGCGCCTGGCATGCCGGGGTGGGCGAATGGCAGGGGTTTTCGGATATCAATTCTCGCTCCATCGGGATCGAGCTCGACAATGACGGACAGGGGCCGTTTGCAGAGCCGTTGATGCAAAGCCTTGAAGCGCTGCTGGGCCGCATCCTCGTAGGCTGGGACATGCCCGCACAGAACGTGATTGGGCACTCGGATATGGCACCGGGGCGCAAGTTTGATCCGGGTCCGTGGTTTGACTGGGCGCGGCTTGAAGCACAGGGGTTTGCGGGCAAGCGAGATGTCGAAGCCGGACAGGACGATCCGACCATGGACAATTTTTCGCGTATTGCGCGGCGGGCGGGTTACACGGCCGAGGCCGATCCTGACACGCTTCTTGCCACCGTGCGCCTGCGCCATCGCCCCTTCAAGACCGGCCCGCTTGAGCCCGAAGACTTCGCGCCTTTCAAGCGATCAACGCTCCGAACGTGAAAGCACCAAGTGTTTCTTCTGACCAAAAATACCACCGCCGGAGGCTCCCGCAGGCGCAACCCGCACCACGGCCCCCATTGACGCGCCCCCATCGCCACACGTAAGGCGATCCTTGCGCGGAGGGGCGGATGGCCGCTTACGGGCATTGGCTGATGCCAATACCCTGAGAGGAAAGTCCGGACTCCCAGAAGATACGGTGCCGGGTAACACCCGGGCGGGGCAACCCGACGGACAGCGCCACAGAAAACAAACCACCGGCCCACGGGTCGGCCAGGGTGAAACGGTGGGGTAAGAGCCCACCGGGGGGCTGGCAACAGCCCCCGCATGGCAAGCCCCACCGGGAGCAATGCCAAATAGGGACCGCGTGGGCCGCAAGGCCCGGGGCCGCTTCTGCCCCAGCAGGTCCGGGTTGGCAGCTAGAGGGGTGTTGGCAACAGCACCTCGAGAGGAATGGTCATCTCGGGGCGGGCAACCGTCCTAGACAGAATCCGGCTTACAGCCCCTCCGCGCATTTTTATCTCAAGGTATATTCAAACCCGCCGCCCTTGCCGAATTCGCGTTTGACACGGAATGTCCTGCCGTCGGTTTCCCATGTCTGGCAGTCGGTGTTCTTGGAATGGGTGGTCAGGGTGCGGCACCAGTACCGCTCGCGCCAGGCCCACCCACCTTTCAGGCGCTTGCCGCCAAAATTGCCAGCCAACTGACCGTTGGCGCGGAACGTCATATGGTCCTCACCGTGCAACAGCCGCTTGCCCACGACCTGCGTGCGAAAGGCGTCCTCGGTCAGGATGGGTTTGAATCCGTCCGCTAGGGCCGGAGTGCCTGAGGCAAGCGCGACCGCCAATGCGGTTGCTTTGAAAATGCATGTCTTCATCTATGAAATCTCGCTGAACAATACCTTCGGCCATCAGTGAATCCTGTTCGGGCGTTCAAACTCAAGAGATTTGTGGCAATTTTCGCCACCTGCCGCTCCCAATCTGCAAAAAGCGCGTTGACTCCGAAAGCAGAGCGGATAGAAGCCGGGTCTGACAGTTTTGTACGCCGACCAAGCGCGTGCCCCGAGGAGATATCACATGGCCAAGCCAACCACGATCAAGATCCGCCTGAACTCGACCGCAGGCACGGGCCACTTCTATGTGACCAAAAAGAACGCGCGCACCATGACCGAAAAGATGGTCGTCAAGAAATATGACCCCGTGGTGCGCAAACACGTGGAATACAAGGAAGGCAAGATCAAGTAAGATCGCCTCTCTATTTGTTTCAAAGGGCCGCGCCGCAAGGACGCGGCCTTTTTCGTTTTGAAGGAACAGACGCATGCAACGGGTGATGATCGTCGGCGGATCCGGATCGGGCAAAAGCACGCTGGCCCGCGCCCTTGGCGCGCGCACCGGCCTGCCTGTGCATCACATGGACCACATCCACTGGCAGCCCGGCTGGCAGGCCCGCCCGCGCGATTTGCGCCGCGACATGGCGCTGGAGGTCGAGAACGGCGCGGCCTGGGTCTTTGAGGGCGGGTTTTCGACCACCTATGCTCACCGGCTGTCGCGCGCGGACACACTGATCTGGCTGGACCTGCCCGTGAGCTTGCGCCTGTGGCGGGTCACCAAGCGGTTGCTGCGCCATTGGGGACAAAACCGGCCCGACATGGCACCCGGCTGCGTCGAAGGCATCCACGGCGAAACCTGGGCCTTTTACCGCTGGATCTGGGATACACGACACAGCGGGCGCGCGCGGATTGTCGAGCTGCTGGACACGGCCCCGCCCGAGCTGCGCGTGCATCATTTGACATCCACGTCCGCCGTGCGCCGTTTTCTGGAGGCAAGCCCATGCTGATCCGCCCGACGACCAAGGCTGATTTGGCGGCCGTGGACGCGTTGCTGGCGCGCACCTATCCCAAGCTGCTCAAGGCGGATTACCCGCCATCGGTGCTGATCACGGCCTTGCCGATCATTTCGCGGGCGCGCCCCGAGTTGTTGGTGTGCGGGACCTATTACGTGGCCGAGCAAGAGGGTCGCATCCTTGGTGCGGGCGGTTGGACGCGGGATCGCAAACGCGCTGATCTGGGTCACATCCGCCATGTGGTGACGGATAACCGCGCCCTGCGGCGCGGGGTGGGGCGTTCGTTGATGCAGCGCTGCTTTGACGAGGCTCGCAGTGCCGGGGTGGTCGAGATGGAGTGCTGGGCCACGCGCACGGCGGTGCCGTTTTACAAGGCGGTCGGATTTGTTCAGGTCGGGTTGATCGATGTGCCGCTCGCGGAAGGGATCGTGTTTCCCTCGGTTCGGATGATGCGCGAATTGTGATCGGCTGGTCTGATCCAAAGGCGCGCGCATCCGCGCGCACGACATTTTTGATTTGGGACAGCGGCACGCGCAGCACGCAGGATCACGGTCTTCGAATGCGCCTATTCCGGCTTTGTCGCCGGTTGTCCGTCGAGCGTTTCATAGATCCGTGTGTCCGTGGTGCGATCATAGATCAGCACGCGGTGGAGCTTGGGGTAGGTCACCCGATCCGCAGGGGCGCGGGTGCCGATCACCATGTAGCGCGCTGGTGCGTTGCTGCGGTTGTGCATGCTGTGGCCCACCGGGTCGCCCGCGCGCCAGCAGGCGGCGTCGCCGGGATGCAGCTCGGTTTCGACGTCACCTTCGATTAGGGTGATGCTGCCGGACAGGATCAGCACCATTTCATCTTCGGTCTCATGCCAATGGGTGTGCGAGCTGCGCGAACCGGGGGGCAATTCCTCGACAAAGGCGCCAAACTGGCTGAGCCCCGCGCTGTCGCTGATCAACTCGGCGCGGTAGGGGCCAAGACTGTCGCCCTCACCGGCAGCCTCGATACGCGCAGTTCCGGCTTTGATCACGGTCATGGGGACCTCCTGTCACGAAAAAGGGCCGGTCGCGATGACCGGCCCCGGATAATTGCACATCAGGTGATGCGTTATTCCTGTTGGCCCATGAACATCAGCAGGAACTGGAACATGTTCAGGAACGAAATGTAGAGGCTCAGCGCGCCGTCAGAGGCGGCCTTATCCAGCCATTCCTGATCACCGTGTGCGGCGTGCGCCACATAGGTGTTCTTGATGTCCTGCGTGTAATAGGCGGTGAGGCCGGCAAAGATCAGGATGCCGATCATCGAAATCGCATACATCATAGCAGGGGACTGCAGGAACAGGTTGATGACCATGGCAACGATCAGGCCGATCACACCCATCATCAGGAACGTGCCCATGCCGCTCAGGTTCTTCTTGGTGGTGTAGCCCCAAAGGCTGAGGCCCGCGAAGGCGATCGCGGTGACCAGGAAGGTCTGCGTGATCGAGAAGGCGGTGAACACCAAAAAGATAGAGCTCATCGAAACGCCCATGACGGCGGCGAAGATGAAGAAACCCAGTTGCACAGCCGCAGCCGAGCCACGGCGCATCAGCGATCCCCAGCCAAACAGGATGAAGGCAAGCGGGGCGAACATCACAACCCAGCGCAGCGGCGTGGTGTAAAGCACCTCACCCAGACCGGTCAGGTATTGCCCTTCGCGCAGCGCGACGGTTGCATTTGTCGGATCGGATGTGACCGCGAGACCTGCGATGGCCCACGCCGCCGCAGCCGTGATCAGCATGCCTACGGACATTGTGCCGTAGACTTTGTTCATGTGGGCGCGAAGCCCTGCGTCGATCTGGGCGGCCTGTGTGCCGGCCGCGGACCGGATCGTATTCAACTCAGCCATAGTGACCTCCAATTGATACCAGTTGCCGGCGCATTTGCACCGGAGCGCGGATTTCCGCCCGCATTGGCTCAAATATCGGGGTGTTGGCGTAGTGTTTCAAGGCTTTTTCGACGGGAAAAGCGGGGCAGGCGGCGACATTCCGACTGTTTTTGTCATAAATCGGGTCAATCTGCCGCAGCCTGCCTGTTTGTGTATCATTTTCGCCATGTTGCAGGCACGTCCCAAATGGGTTTGCTGGCTTCGGTCTGGGCGCGTTTGGCGCTGATCCCGATGTCATCCAGCGCGCGGCTGTCCAGTTGCGCCAGGGCGCGACGCGACCGCCAGACCGACAGCATGGTCAGTAGGGAAAAACGTGGAGCGGCAGAGCGGGCGTCGATGCGGGCGTGCCGGGTGGAAAAATCTGTCAGTGCCATTTTGGTTTCTCCTTGGTAAAGATGATGGTTGGTCGGGTTTGTATCAATTCTGTTGATGTATATGGCGGACTGTGGCACATATTGAAAACGAATGTTTGTGAGCGGATACATCAAAGATGCTGATATGAGAAATCTGGACGTCACCACATTGCGCTCTTTCGTGGCGGTCGCGGAAAGCGGCGGGGTCACGCGGGCGGCAGGGTTCCTGCATTTGACGCAGTCTGCCGTATCGATGCAGCTCAAACGCCTTGAGGAATTGCTGGGCCTTGCGCTGTTTGACCGCTCCGGACGTACCATCGCGCTGACGGCCTCGGGCGAGCAGTTGCTGGTCTATGCCCGCCGCATGGTGGCGCTGAATGACGAGGTGATCACGCGCCTGACCGATCAGGCCTATGAGGGCGAGATCAG
The DNA here is from genome assembly GCF_947503045.1 of uncultured Tateyamaria sp. GTDB lineage: Bacteria > Pseudomonadota > Alphaproteobacteria > Rhodobacterales > Rhodobacteraceae > Tateyamaria. The sequence continues at coordinate 353,054 of NZ_CANNCF010000003.1, read as the reverse complement.
GCTGGGCGTGCCCCATGACATCGTCTATCCGGCGATCCCGCAGGTTCTAAAACAGTTCCACGCAGCCTTTCCACGGGTCAAGGTGCAGCTGGACAGTTCGTTCACGCTGCGCCTCAAGTCCGAATTCGCCAAAGGGGCGTTCGACATCATCCTGACGACCGAAACCGGGCTGGACTCAGGCGGAGAAGAGCTGGCCGTGCGGCCCTTGTGCTGGGTTGGCGCCCCGAGCGGGTCGGCGTGGCGGCAGCGCCCGCTCAAGCTGGCCTTTGGGCGGCAATGTACCTTCCGCCCGCGTGTCGTTGAGCATCTGGACGAGGCCGGTATCCCCTGGGACGTCGTGGTCGAGACCGAAAGCGACCGCACAATCGAGGCCACGGTCAGCGCCGATCTGGCGGTACATACGATGATCGAGGGCACCGAGCCGCCGCATCTGGACCGGATTGATCATGGCGGCGCGCTGCCCAATCTGCCCGCCCATCGGATCAATCTATATGGTGCGTCACGTGGCGGCGGAGAGGTGCAGGAAGCCCTGGTGTCGATGCTGCGCCGCGCCTTCAAGGCACCCGAAGCTGTGCACTTGCGCAGCGTCTCAAATGTCTGAGGCAGGTGATTCGCATGAATGTGCGGCGTATTAACGCTTCTATGAGCGGTATTTCGCCCGTCTGCCGCTGCATCGCGGCGTGGGTATCAATGGTGGAGCACTTAACCGCAAACCGCCGCGCGTTCGCCTTTGGGTTGTGTGCAGCAAAGCGCAACCTAAGGCATTGATAGCGCCCGCACAAACATGTGATCACAGCGACGCCAGAATCCCGATGTGGCGGCAACTTGCTGAAAACGTTAACAACATATCCCAAAAGGTTAACGACCGTTAACACTCCCTCCCGCTGGGTAATGCGCGCATGACGGGTGGAAAGCGTTGAATTATAAATGCGTGCGGGGTACTGTCTTACACAACCTGAAAGCTTCTGCACGATATTGCATCTTCGGGGAAGCGGCCGCTGTGACTAGAGCAGCATGAAAATAGAAAAAAGCAGGGTGGAACTTCGAATGGCACACAGCGTGGACGTCCATGTCGGCAAGCGTATTCGCCAAAGACGCTGGCTGATCGGCATGACCCAGCAAACGCTGGCGGATCTGGTGGGCATCAAGTTCCAGCAAATTCAGAAGTATGAAACCGGCTCCAACCGCGTCAGCGCCTCCCGCCTCTGGGATATCGGCGAAGCGATGGGCGTGCCGGTCGCCTTCTTTTTCGAAGGCATCAAGGATGAAAACGGTCATCCCGCTGCCGGGCAGGCCGATGCCGCACCCGACATGCTGAGCGACAAGGAAGCGATGGACCTTGTGCGCACCTACTACGCAATCCCGGAAAACCAGCGTCGCCGCCTGTTTGAACTGGCACGGGTCCTCAGCGACGTCGCCTGACCCCAATTGCATGGCCTTCGGCCCATCTGGGCCTTGCGTCCGGGCGGTCTGTCTGGCACCCGAAGGTCATGGCTTACGACCTTCATGATCTGACAGAGGTGGCACATGCGCTGGCCGATGCGGCCCGTGCAGCGATCCTGCCCTATTTCCGCGCAACCGATCTTCAGACCGACAACAAGCTGGCGGGGGGCTATGACCCCGTCACCGCTGCTGACCGCGCCGCCGAAGAGGCGATGCGCGCTGTGTTGGCACAGCGACGTCCGGATGACGCGGTCCTGGGTGAAGAGTTCGGCGACACGCCCGGCACCTCGGGCCTGACCTGGGTGCTTGACCCGATCGACGGCACCCGCGGCTTTGTTTCCGGGACGCCCACCTGGGGTGTGCTGATCGCCGTTGGCCCTGAAAGCGGCCCAATCCTTGGCCTGATCGACCAGCCCTATATCGGGGAGCGGTTCATTGGTGCGGCAGGCCGCGCCGAATTGATTGGACCGCACGGGCGTGGTCCCATCACCACACGCCCGCCCCGTGATCTGTCTGAGGCGACCCTGTTCACCACCTTTCCGGAAGTGGGCACACCCGCCGACCGCGCCGGGTTCGAGGCTGTGGCGCGCCAGGTACAACTGGTCCGCTACGGCATGGATTGCTACGCCTATGCGCTGGTCGCCGCGGGGCAGGCCGATCTGGTGATCGAGGCGGGGCTCAATGCCTACGACATTCAGGCCCCCATCGCGCTGATCGAGGCCGCAGGGGGCGTTGTCACCAATTGGGAAGGTGGCCCGGCCCATGCAGGCGGACGCGCCCTCGCAGCGGCCAATCCCGAAATCCACCGCGCCGCCCTCGACATTTTGCAGGCGGCCAGATGAGCGAAGTTCTGATCCGGGGCGCAGACCACCTCGTCACGATGGATGATGCGCGCCGGGTTTTGAACGGGGCCGATATCCTGATCCGCGACGGGGCCATTGTGTCCGTGGGCACTGGGCTGTCGACGCTTGGTGAAACGGTCAACGCCACGGGATGCGTCGTCACGCCGGGGCTCGTGAACACCCATCACCACCTCTATCAGACGCTGACCCGCGCGGTGCCCGCCGCGCAGGACGCGCTGCTGTTTGGCTGGCTGACCACACTTTATCCGATCTGGGCCCGGTTTGGGCCTGAACATATGTTTGTCTCGGCGCAGGTGGGGCTGGCGGAACTGGCGCTGTCGGGCTGCACGCTCAGTTCCGACCATCTTTATCTGTTTCCAAACGGCGCGCGGCTTGATGACACGATCGATGCAGCACGCGAGGTTGGTTTGCGCTTTCATCCCACACGCGGCGCGATGAGCATCGGGGTGAGCGACGGTGGTCTGCCGCCGGACGCGCTGGTTGAAGGGGAGGGGGCGATCCTTGAGGATTCCCTGCGCGTGATCGACGCCTTTCACGACCCCGCGCCGGGGTCGATGTGCCGGGTGGGCGTGGCGCCCTGTTCGCCCTTTTCTGTCAGCCGCGATCTGATGCGCGAGGCGGCCCTGTTGGCGCGCGACAAGGGTGTGATGATGCACACCCATCTGGCCGAAAACGAAGAAGATATCGCCTATTCCCTGTCCAGTTTCGGCTGCCGGCCCGGGCAATATGCCCAAGATCTCGGCTGGGTCGGTCCGGATGTGTGGCACGCCCATTGCGTCAAGCTGGATGTGTCGGAGATTGATCTCTTTGCCCAGACCCGCACGGGCGTGGCGCATTGCCCCTGTTCGAATTGCCGCCTTGGCTCGGGCATCGCCCCGGTGCGCGCGATGCGTGATGCGGGCGTGCCGGTGGGTCTGGGGGTTGATGGTTCGGCCAGCAATGATGCGGGCAATCTGGTGGCGGAGGCGCGTCAGGCGATGCTCTTGCAGCGGGTGATGCGCGGGGCGGACGCGATGTCGCCGATGGAGGCACTCGAGATCGCAACGCGCGGCGGGGCGGACGTGCTGGGTCGCCCGGATTGCGGGCGCATTGACGTCGGCGCACGCGGTGACATCGCGATCTGGGATGTCTCCGGCGTGGCCTCGGCGGGCAGTTGGGACCCGGCGGCCTTGCTGCTGGCGGGGCCGACGACGGTGCGCGATCTGTTTGTCGAAGGGCGACAGATCGTGCGGGACGGGCATATGGTGACCTTCGATCTTGGCAAGGCGGTGGCGCGGCAGAACACGTTAGCGCGGCACCTGAGCGAGGAGGCATGATGCGATATCTGATTTTTGCATGGGTTTTGATGGCTGCCGCTGTGCAGGCGGACCCCGCCATTCTGGCAGCGGTCAATGCCGAACGGGCAAGCCAGGGACGGGCGGCGCTTGTCTATGACACGCGCCTTGAGGCGGCGGCGCGCGCGCACGGGCAGGACATGGCCGCGCGCGGGTTTTTCAGCCACACTGGCTCGGACGGCTCTGACATTGGCGACCGGCTGCGCCGCGCAGGCTATGCGTTCTGTTTCGGGGCGGAAAACATTGCCGCCGGACAACGGAACTTGTCCGACGTGATGGCGTCATGGATGGGCTCGCGCGGGCATCGCAAGAACATCCTGCACCGCAAGGCGCGCGCGGTTGGTGTGGCGCGGGCAAAAGGGAACCGCTGGGTGATGGTGTTGGCCGCACCCTGCTAGGGAGTATTTTTTGAAACTCGGGAATCGGGTCGGAAACAGTCTCAGTTTCCGCCGCGCAGGGGCAAGCCGTTGACCCAGGTGGCAGAGACCGCGCGATCATCGCCCATCATGATGGTGGGAAAGACAGCCTCCCAGATATCCTCTGCCTCGGCAGCGCGTTGGGCGATGGCCGGGGTCGAGGCCAGATCAAGCACGCAGATATCGGCAGCCATTCCGGGAGCAAGGCTGCCGATCTCGTTCCCGCGATGTAGAACTGCCGCCGACCCGGCGGTGGCCAGCCACAGCAATTGCGCAGCATGCACCGCCTCTCCGCGCAGTTGCGCCACCTCGTAGGCCGCCGCCATCGTGCGCAGCATGGAAAAGGATGACCCGCCGCCGGTATCCGTGGCCAGACCCACGCCCTGACCTGCGCGCGCCAGGCCCATCAGATCAAACAGGCCCGAGCCGATGAAGGTGTTCGATGTCGGGCAATGCACGACGCCTGCGCCCACCTCGCGCAGACGGTCGATCTCGCGCGGTTCCAGATGGATCGAATGCCCGTAAAGCCCGCGTGCGCCCAGCAACCCTGTCGCCTCGTAAGTGTCGAGATAGTCGCGGGCCTGTGGGAAGAGGTCGCGCACCCATGCGATCTCGTCCACCTGCTCGCTCAGATGGGTCTGCATCAGTGCCTCGGGATGTTCGGCCCAGAGCGCGCCAAGTGCATGCAGCTGTTCGGGTGTCGAGGTGGGCGAAAAGCGCGGGGTGATCGCATAGACTGCGCGGCCTTTGCCGTGCCAGCGGGTCAGCAGCGCCTTGCTGTCGTCATACGCACTTTGGGCGGTATCGCAGAGTGCATCGGGCGCGTTGCGGTCCATGCAGGTCTTGCCCGCCACAATGGCCATGCCGCGTGCGGCCCCGGCCTCGAACAGGGCCTCGGCGCTGTGGGGGTGGATGGTGCAAAAGCTGGCCACGGATGTCGTGCCGTGATCCAGAACCAGATCGAGATAGCGGGATGCGATCCGGGTCGCGTAGTCCGGATCGCTCAGGCGGATTTCTTCGGGAAAGGTGTAGGTGTTGAGCCAGTCGATCAGCCGCTTGCCCCAGCTCGCGATCATCGCGGTCTGCGGGTAATGGGCATGGGCGTCGATAAAGCCGGGCAAGATCAGATGACCGCCATAGTCGTGATGGACCGCCTCGGGCCCGGCGGCTGTGCGCGCATCCTCGCCGATGGCCGCAATCTGACCGTTTTCGATCAGAAGGGCGCTGTTTTCCGCAATGCGAACGGCGTCCTGCCACGGCCCGGTGAACGGATTGCCCGCAAAGTGCAGCACGTGGCCGGTGAGAAGGTGGCGTGTCATCCCTGTCTTATGTCCCAATCTTGGGGGGCTGCGCAAAGCCAAAACGCGCGCCCATTGTCAGTTTGCGGGGTGCACCCTATGGTCGGCCTCACACCAAGCGCAGCCAGTGGGGGACACCATGTCAGAGGACACCGATGTGATGGAGCCCGGCGGCGAAGACAAGGGCTATGTCCTTGAGCGCAAAGACGTATCGGCGATCCTATATGCCGTGGATATCGACGATCGCGCGCAGCTGACCGCGCTGATGGAGCCGCTGCACGCGGCCGATATCGCCGACCTTCTGGAGCAGATCAACGCCTTTGACCGGGCGCGCCTGATCCGCCTCTATGACCGTGAATTTGACGGTGACATCCTGTCAGAACTCGACGAGTCGATCCGCGAAGAGGTGATTGGCGTTCTCAAACCGACCGTTCTGGCGGACGCGGTGCGCGAGCTCGACAGTGACGACGTGGTTGATCTGATCGAGGATCTGGACGACGCCCAGCAGGAAGCGATCCTTGATGCGCTTGAAGAGTCCGATCGCGCGATGGTCGAACAGTCGCTGGCCTTTCCGGAGTATTCCGCGGGCCGCCTCATGCAGCGCGAGGTGGTCATGGCCCCCGAACACTGGACCGTGGGCGAGGCGATTGATCGCATGCGCAGTGCGGATGAGCGCGACTTGCCGGACCAGTTCTATCATCTGGTGCTGGTCGATCCGCGCCTGCATCCCATTGGCAATGTGACGCTGGGCAAGGTGATGCGCTCGCGCCGCGAGGTGCGTCTGGCCGATCTGGTGGAGGAGACATTTCGCATCATTCCCGCCACACAGGCCGAAAGTGACGTGGCCTATGCGTTCAACCAGTATCACCTGATTTCGGCCCCGGTGGTCGATGAAGAGGGTCGCCTGATTGGTCAGATCACAATCGATGACGCCATGGCCGTGCTGGATGACGAGCATGAGGAAGACATCCTGCGTCTGGCCGGGGTGGGGGACGAATCCGCGCTGTCTGACAACGTCGTGGAAACCACCCGCCAGCGCCTGCCCTGGTTGGCGGTGAACCTTGTGACCTCGATCCTCGCCTCTCTGGTCATTGCCCAGTTCGAGATGGCAATTGCGCAGATCGTGGCGCTGGCCGTGTTGATGCCCATCGTCGCCTCGATGGGGGGCAATGCGGGCACGCAGTCGCTCACAGTGGCTGTGCGCGCGCTGGCCACCAAAGACCTTACGGGCGCCAATGTCTGGCGCGTGATCCGCCGCGAAGTGATTGTCGGGCTGATCAACGGGCTCGTTTTTGCCGTGGTGATGGGCATCGTCGGTGTGATCTGGTTCGGCTCGCCCGCACTGGGCTATGTGATTGCGGCCGCCATGGTGGTGAACCTTGTGGTGGCCGGATTTGCCGGTACGGTCATTCCGGTGGTGCTGGACCGGATGGGGATCGACCCGGCACTGGCCTCTGGCGCCTTTGTGACCACGGTGACGGATGTGGTTGGTTTCTTTGCCTTTTTGGGGCTGGCTGCGGCGGTGTTGTTGTGACGCTTACGGATCGCTCTTTGGCTGCGCCAAAATCGCCCCGCCCGCCGTCCCATGGGGTCTGTGCATGGATGTGAGCGATCAAAAGGCTGCGGCGCGCAAGGCGGCATTTGCCCGTCGCAAGGCGGCGTTTGATCTGGATCGGGGCGGGGCGTCGGGTCTGTTGTCTTCGGTTCTGGCAGGGTATCGCGGCGTGCCGCTGGCCGGTTACATGCCGATCCGTTCGGAGATTGACCCACTGGCTGCCATGGCCGAGGCCGCGGCCCACGGCCCTGTTGGCGTTCCGGTGATCATGGGCGCTGACATGGCCCTGCGCTTTTCGCGCTGGAGCCCGGACGGGGCGCTGCGTGCCGGACCTTTTGGGGCGCAGGTGCCTGAGGTGGATGACTTTTTCGACCCCGAGATCGTGATTGTGCCGCTGGTCGCCTTTACCCGCGCAGGCGGGCGACTGGGCTATGGGGGCGGGTTTTATGATCGCACGCTAGCGGGGCTGCGTACGGCCCGTCCGACGTTGGCCATTGGGTTCGCCTATGGCGCGCAGGAGGCTGATGGACTGCCGCTGGAGGCTACGGATCAGCCGCTCGACATGATCGTCACCGACTCCGAGGTGATCGAGATCTGAGGGGGCCCTGCCCCCGCGGCTGCGCCGCTCCCCCGTGGTATTTTTGGTCAGAAGAAACATGAACTGCTTGCCGTTCCCGGGCCATGGGGCATATGGGGCGGTATGAACATTCTCTTTCTGGGTGATGTGATGGGCCGCTCGGGCCGTCAGGCAATCACCGAACATCTGCCCCGTCTGCGTGACGACTGGAATCTGGATTTCGTCGTGGTGAATGGCGAAAACGCCACCTCTGGCATGGGCCTGTCCGGGGCACATGCCCGCGCACTGCTGGATGCGGGGGCGGATTGCGTGACGCTGGGCGATCATGCCTTTGATCAGAAGGACATGCTGCAGTTCATCGAGAGTGAGCCGCGCATTGTCCGCCCGCTCAATTTTTCCAAGGCGGCGCCGGGCAAGGGCGCGCGGCTGTTTACCGCGCGGGGCGGCAAGAAGGTGTTGGTGGCGCAAGCCCTGGGTCAGGTGTTTATGAAGCGCCCCTTTGATGATCCGTTTTCGGCCCTTGAGACCGTGTTTCGCACCCATCCGATGGGCGGTGAAGCAGATGCGATCATCGTGGATTTCCATTGCGAGGCGACGTCCGAGAAAATGGCGATGGGGCATTGGTGTGATGGCCGGGCCAGCCTGATGGTCGGCACCCACACCCATGTGCCGACGGCGGATGCGATGATTCTGTCCAAAGGGTGCGCGTACCTTACCGATGCGGGCATGTGCGGCGACTACAATTCGGTCATTGGCATGCAGCGCGACGAGCCTTTGCGCCGCTTCATTACCGGTATGCCGAAAGAGCGCTTTGCCCCGGCGCTGGGTCCCGCCACACTGTCAGGTGTCTATATCGAGACCGATGCGAGCGGTCGCGCCACCCGCATCGAGATGGTGCGTCAGGGCGGGGCCTTGCCAAATAGCGGGCCATGAGCCGCTCTGAAAGACTGACCTGCGTGGCTGCACTGATTGTGCTGGGCGCGGGCTGGGGCATGACGATGCCGCTGACCAAAATCGCGGTCAGCACCGGGTACAAGCATTTCGGGCTTTTGTTCTGGCAGATGGGTATTGGTGTGATGGTGATGTCGGCCATTGCGCTGCTGCGCGGCACACGTCTGCCCTTGGGGGCGGCCCAGTTGCGGGTCTATCTGCTGATTGCGCTGATTGGTTCGGTCCTGCCGAACACGGCCAGCTATCAGGCGGCTGTGCATTTGCCCTCGGGGGTGATGTCGATCCTGTTGTCGATGATCCCGATCTGGGCCTTTCCCATTGCGCTGCTGCTGGCGCTTGACCGGTTCGAGCTGCGCCGGTTGTTCGGGTTGATTGCGGGCCTGTGTGCCGTTCTGCTGATCGTTCTGCCCGGGGCCGATATGTCGGGGACCATCCCGATGTTCTGGGTGCTGATCGGGCTGATCTCGGGGCTGTTTTACGCGTTTGAGGGCAATTATGTGGCGCGCTGGGGCACTGCGGCGCTTGACCCCATTCAAGTGCTTTGGGGGGCGTCGATTGTCGGCAGCCTGATTGCCTTGCCGCTGGCGCTGAGCACGGGGCAGTGGATCGATCCGCGCCCGCCTTATGGACCTGCCGATCTGGCGCAAATGCTCAGCGCGGTTCTGCATGTGCTGACCTATACGGGCTATGTCTGGCTGGTCGGGCGGGCGGGGCCGGTCTTTGCCGTGCAGATCAGCTATCTGGTGACATTGTTCGGGATTCTCTGGGCCAAACTGGTGCTGGATGAGGCCTATCCGCCTGTCATCTGGGGCGCGCTGGCGCTGATGATGTTGGGCATGTACCTCGTGCAGCCGCGCGGCAAAGCGGCGCTTGATGAGGGGCGGGCAATGCGCGACACTTGAGCCCAAGGTTCGTGCACCGTCTTTTGGGTGCCTTCAAAAGGCTGTCGCACATGTCGCTGTTGAATGCCTCGCCCCTGATCAGCCCGCTTCTGGCGCTGTTTCTGGTCGTGGTCATGTTTGTGCTGTTCGTGCGCGAGACCTATTCGACCGAAGTCGTGGCCATTGCGGGCACGGCCTGCATGCTGGCGCTGGGCATCCTGCCCTATGATGCGGCCCTTTCGGTGCTGTCCAACCCGGCCCCCTGGACCATTGCGGCGATGTTCATCGTGATGGGGGCGCTGGTGCGCACAGGCGCGCTGGATGTGTTGACCCGACAAGCCGAACGGCTGGCCAAGACGCGGCCCAAAACGGCTGTTGTCGGCGTCATCCTCGCCGTCATGGCGGGGTCAGCCATCATGAACAACACACCCGTGGTGGTCGTGATGATCCCGGTCATGGTGCAGTTGAGCAAGACGCTGGGGGTCAAAGCCTCCAAACTGCTGATCCCGCTCAGTTATGCGGCGATCATGGGCGGTTCGCTGACGCTGATCGGGACTTCGACCAACCTGCTGGTGGACGGGGTGGCGCGCAATCAGGGGCTGGCGCCCTTTGGCATCTTTGAAATCCTGCCCATTGGTCTGGTCGTCTGCGTCTGGGGGTTGATCTACATGTCGATCTTTGCCCCCCGACTGTTGCCGGATCGGGACAGCATGGCGAGTATGCTGTCGGACCGCTCCAAGATGAAATTCTTTACCGAAGCCGTGATCCCCCCCGACAGCAACCTTGTTGGCCGCGAAGTGACTGGCGTGCAACTGTTCAAACGCGAGGGCGTGCGTCTGATCGACGTGGTGCGCGGGGATGTGTCGCTGCGCCGCGAGTTGGCGGATGTGGTGTTGCAGGTGGGCGACCGGGTGGTGTTGCGCACGCAGATGACCGAGTTGCTGAGCCTGCAGGCAAACAAGGAGTTACGCCGTGTCGATCAGGTGTCTGCGGTGGAAACTACAACTGTCGAGGCGTTGATCACGCCAGGGTGCAAGATGGTGGGCCGTTCGTTGGGCTCGTTGCGGCTGCGGCGGCGGTACGGGGTCTATCCGCTCGCAGTGCATCGCCGGAACCAGAACATCGGGCGGCAATTGGATGCGCTGGTGGTCAAGGTGGGCGACACGCTGCTGCTGGAAGGCGCGCCTGCCGACATCCAGCGTCTGGCCGCCGATCAGGAGATGGTCGATGTTTCGCATCCTTCCGCGCGGGCCTATCGGCGTGCCCATGCGCCCATCGCCATTGTTGCGCTGGCCGGGATCGTGATCCTCGCGGCATTGAACATCGCGCCCATCCTGCTCTTGGCCGTGTTGGCCGTGGCACTGGTACTGGTCACCGGCTGCATCGACGCGGATGAGGCGTTTTCCTTTGTCGACGGGCAGTTGCTCGCGCTGATCTTTGGCATGCTTGCCGTGGGGGCGGGCTTGCAGAATTCGGGGGCGATCATGCTGATCGTCGACGGGGCCTCGCCCGCGCTGGCCACGCTGCCGCCAGCACTGATCGTTTTCGTGGTGTTCGTGATGACCTCGACCCTGACCGAGATCGTGTCCAACAACGCGGTGGCCGTCATCATGACGCCGATTGCGATCAGCCTTGGGGCCGCACTGGGCCTTGACCCGCGCCCCTTGGTGGTGGCGGTGATGATCGCGGCCTCGTGCGCCTTTGCCACGCCCATCGGTTACCAGACCAACACGCTGGTATACGGCCCCGGTGGCTACAAGTTCAGCGACTTCATGCGGGTGGGAATCCCGCTGAACCTGAGCATTGCGGTCGTGGCCTCGCTGGTCATTCCGTTTATCTGGCCGTTGTGAGTAGAGTGAGGCGGGCAGCCGGACCTGCCCCAGCACGCAAAGACGTCATCTGGCCCGCATTTCTGGCGCTTGCACATCGCCCGACACAAGGCCAAGACTGCGCTTCGGGGACAACAGGGCGATGAATCCATGAAAAGAAACCAATTTCTGCTGAAAGGCATCGACAAATCCATGCTGGGTCTGGAAGTGGCCCCCTGGTTCAATCCGATCGTTGCCAAGGCCGACGGCTACAATGTGCGCACGCTTGACGTGTTTGATTTCGACACCTTGATGGAGCGCGCGAAAGGCGACCCGGAAATCGACGCACGCGGCTATGACAAGCTGGAAGCGGTCGACTATGTCGGCAGCGCAACCGAAGTACTGTCGCTGGTGCCCGCCGAACAACATGGGACCTTTGATTATGTGGTCAGCTCACACAATTTCGAACACCTGCCCAACCCGATCAAGTTTCTGCAAGGTTGCGAGGCGCTCTTGTCCGAGGGTGGCAGCCTTGTCATGGCCCTGCCGGACGGACGCGCCTGTTTTGATTATTTCCGGCCCCACACAGTAACGGCCGATTGGCTCGAAGCCTTTGTGGAGGATCGCAAGCAACCTTCAGAGCGTCAGTTGTTTGCCGGACATACGGACCTTGCATATGCCAAAGGCAAGCCCGACCGGGGTGCGGCGGCCGTTAGCTTTTCGACGCTCAGGACCGAGATTGAAAACCGAAATAGCCTGGCTGAAAAATGGTCCGAATGGCAAGAGCGTAAGGGCAAGGGCGACTACATCGATTCCCACTGCACAGTGATGACGCCTGCCTCTTTTCAATTGCTGATCGAGGATTGCGTGGCTTTGGGGCTTATTTCATTCAATATTGACGAGGTGTCGCCCACCAATGGTGTGGAATTCCTTGTGCGCTTGACCAAACGCAAGGACCACAAGAGTGCAGATGCGGACGACTACCCGGCCCGTCGCACACGTTTGCTGCATGCCGTCTGGGACGAGCAGGCGGTCAGGCAGGGTGCCAAACGGTACGGGAATGCGGCAACGGCCGAATTTTATCTGAACTTCGCCGCAGGGCTGTCGGTGGTGCAGCGTTTGAAAATGGCGATCCGTTTGGCCAACAAAAAACGTATCGCACGCCGCCGTTCTCGCGCCGACTGAACTGTCGGGCGGCGCGCGTCACCCGATCGCCTTAGACCGCCCCGCATTGCGCCCCGAAAAGATGCAGCCGCCCAGGAATGTGCCCTCAAGCGCGTTGTAGCCGTGGTAACCGCCGCCTCCGAACCCGGCAACCTCTCCGGCGGCGAACAGGCCCGGCACCGTGTTGCCATCCGCGCCGATCATCTGGCTGTCCAGATTGGTGTGCAGCCCGCCCAGCGTCTTGCGCGTCAGCACGTGCAGCTTGACCGCGATCAGGGGCCCATTGGCGGGGTCGAGGAACTTGTGTGGCTTGGCCGTGCGCAGCAGCCGGTCGCCACGATAGTTCCGCGCGGCGTGGATCGCCATCATTTGCGCATCCTTGGAAAACGGGTTGTCGATCTGGGCGTCGCGCGCCTCGATCTGGGCACGCAGGCGGGCGGCGTCGATCAGGTTGTCGCCACCGATCTGGTTCATGCCTTTCACCAATGTGTCGAGATCATTGGCAACGACGAAATCCTCGCCCTTTTCCTTGAAGGCCTCGACGGGTCCTGTGGCATTGCCGCCGGACAGAACGCGCTGTTTGATCACTTCGGCCCATTTCTTTGACGTCAGATCGGGATTCTGTTCCGATCCGGATAGCGCGAATTCCTTCTTGATCACCTTCTGGGTCAGTACGAACCAGCTGTATTCGTATCCCGTTTCAAGGATCATCTTCAGCGTCGACATGCTGTCAAAGCCGGGCAGGGCGGGCGGGGCAAAGCGGTTGCCACGCGCATCAAACCACATCGAGGACGGTCCCGGCAGGATGCGGATGCCATGGGCGGGCCAGATCGGATCCCAGTTCCTGACCCCTTCGGTGTAGTGCCACATCCGGTCGCCATTGATCACATGGCCGCCCGCGTTTTCGGAAATGGCGATCATGCGTCCATCCACATGAGCAGGCACGCCCGCAACCATGTCCCTGGGCGCGGGGCCAAGGCGCTCGGTCGGCCAGACTTTGCGCACCATGTCGAAATTGCCGCCGATGCCGCCGGAGGTCACGATGACCGAGGGCGCACGCAGTTCAAAATCGCCCACTGCATCGCGGTTAGTCTTTTGCCCGCGCGCGGCGGGATCTTCGGCCAGAATTGTGCCGCTGACACCTTTGGCGGCCCCGTTTTCCATGTCGATGCGGTCGACCTGATGGCGAAAGTGGAACTGGATCAGCCCGGCCTTTTCATGCTCCAGACAGCGGCGCACAAAATGTTCGATGATGCCGGGGCCTGTGCCCCAAGTGAGATGAAAGCGCGGCACCGAGTTGCCATGCCCATCGGCAAAGCTGCCGCCGCGCTCGGCCCAGCCGACGATGGGAAACCAACGCAGACCCATGGCGTGCAGCCAGGGTCGCATCTCGCCTGCGGCAAAATCGATATAGGCCTCGGCCCATTTCCGCGGCATCGCGTCCTCGTCCCGGTCGAACTGTGCACTGCCCATCCAGTCGTTTAGGGCGAGATCGCGGCTGTCCTTGATGCCCATGCGGCGCTGCTCGGGTGTGTCGATCATGAACAGCCCACCCAGCGACCAGAAGGCCTGACCACCGAGAAAACTGCGCGGTTCCTGATCGACGATCAGCACATGTTTGCCTCGGTCCCCGAGTTCGGCGGCAGCGGCAAGACCTGCAAGGCCTGCACCCACGATGATGGCATCAGCGCGGTCCATCAACTGTCTCCTCTGGGGCGGCGAAACCACAGCACAAACGGGGTCACCACGAGGTACATGGTGACGCCGTAGATGGCCGAGGGCAGGGTGAGCGGGCTCAGGAAGCCGTCGGGCTGGTTGGCGATCAGCGTGCCAAGTGCAATGCCCAGCGTGCCGTTCTGGATGCCGGTTTCGACGGCGACAGTCTTGGTCTGCGACCAGTCAAGCGCGAGGCCGCGCGCAATGGCGAGGCCGATGCCGATCAGCACGAGGTTCAGCGTGACAAGGCTGGGTCCGAGGGTGGACAGGTTCTCGGTAAACAGCGCCCAGTTGCTGGCGATGGCCGCGATCACTATGATGACGAACAGAACCGACGACATTAGGCTGAGGACAGGGTCGATCCGGATGGCGAAACCTGTCGCGACATGGCGGATGAAGACGCCAAGGCAGACCGGGACGGTGGTGATGGCAAAAACGGCAAGGGTAAGCGAGGCGATGGAGATGTCCGGCGCATTTTCGGCCATGAAATAGGTCACCGCCCATGCGGTCAGGGCGGGCACGGTCAGCAGGCTCAGCAGGCTGATCACGGCTGTGAGCGAAACGGACAGGGCCACATCCGCGCGCGCCCATTTGGAAATGACGTTGGATGTGACGCCACCGGGGCAGAACGCCAGCAGCATGATACCGGCGGAGAGGGCGGGCGGCAGATCAAAGGCAAGCACGATGCCAAAGGCCACGACGGGCAGGATGATCACCTGTGCGATGGCCCCGGCGGCAAATGCGCGTGGCGCCTTGAGCACGCGGGTGAAATCACCCACCGTCAGCCCGATGCCGAGGCTGAACATGATGATGGCCAGCGACAGTGGCAAAACCACGTTGATAAGTATGTCCATGACGTCCTCCCGCGCTCACGTTAACCGCGTTCTGCCAAGGTGCAACGTTTACCCTTGGTCAGGTCGTTTTCCATCGTCGTGCCGTCCTCAGAGCGGCCAGAAGACAAGGATCGCGGGGATTGAGACGGCCACGACAATGACCTCAAGCGGCAGACCGATCCGCCAATAATCCCCAAAGCTGTAGCCGCCCGGGCCAAGGATCAGCGTGTTGTTCTTGTGCCCGATGGGCGTGAGGAAGGCGGAAGAGGCCGCGACGGCCACCGCCATCAGGAACGGGTCGGGTGAGACGCCCAGCGTCTGCGCCATCTGGATGCCCACCGGGGCGGCCACGATGGTGGTCGCGGTGTTGTTGAGCACGTCCGACAGGCTCATCGTGACCACCATCAGCACGGTCAGCACCGCCCATGCGGGCATGCCGTTTGTGAGGGTCACCAGCCATCCCGCGATCAGCTCGGTCCCGCCCGAGCTTTCGAGCGCCGCACCCAGCGGGATCATCGAACCCAAGAGAACAATGACGGGCCACTCGATATGGGTGTAAAGTTCGGACAGTGGCACGATCTTCGACAGGACAAAGGCCACCACAACAAGCCCTAGCGCCACGGGCAGGTAAAGCAGACCGACGCTGGCCGCCGCCACCGCCCCGACAAAAAGACCGATGGCCAGCCACACCTTGTCGTCCGCCGTAACTGCCAGCCCGCGTTCGGCCAGGGGGAGCGCGCCGAGCCATTGCGTGACATCCGCCCCGGTGTCGCGGGGCACCAGCAGCAACAGGATGTCGCCCGCCCGTATCGGCGTCTTGCGGATCTGTTTGGTGATTTTCTGGCCGCCGCGCGATATCCCCATCAAGATCGTCGATTGCCGCCAGCTGAGCCCAACCGATTGCGCCGTGCGCCCGATCAGACGGGATTGGTCGGTCACGACGACTTCAATGATTTCAACACCTTCGCCCGCGGCCTTCAACTGGTCTTCGCGCTTGGCCTCGGCCACGGCGAGCCCGCTTGCGGCACGGAATTCATCCAGCGCATCGGGGGTGGCCTCAAGCACCAGCGCGTCCTCGGCCTGCAGCGCGCTGTTGCGTGCGCGCCCATAGCGCCGCCTGCCGTCGCGGATCAGCCCGATGATGGCGACATCCGCCTTTTCGGCGTCCTCTTCCAGTGCGCCCAAGCGCTGTCCGATCAGTTTGGACTCCGTAGGCACCGTCAGTTCCGCGATATATTGCGAGACCTCTTCGCTGACGCTTTTTTCGTCCTCCCGCGCCGGGATCAGCCGCCAGCCGACCAGCGCGACGAACAACAGCCCGGCAATGGCGGCCACACCGCCGACGGGGGCAAAGTCGAACATGCGGAACGGTTCGCCCAGACTGTCCTGCCGGATTGCCGCGATGATGATGTTGGGGGGGGTGCCGATCAACGTGACCATGCCACCCAGGATCGTGGCAAAGCTGAGCGGCATCAGGCTGAGCCCCGGACTGCGCCCGGCCTTGCGCGCGGTCTGGATGTCGACGGGCATCAGCAGGGCAAGGGCCGCCACGTTGTTCATGAAGGCCGACAACACCCCGCCGATGGCGCCCATCAGCGCGATATGGCTGCCAAGGCTGCGGCTGGCATCGACCAGCGTGCGCGTGATCAGGAACACGGCCCCCGAGCGGACAAGCCCGGCTGAGACCACCAGCACAAGTGCGACCACCAGTGTCGCCGGGTGGCCAAAGCCCGAAAACGCATCAGCGCTTGGGACAACGCCCAGAACGACGCCGATCATGAGCGCGCTGAAGGCCACGATGTCATAGCGGAACCGCCCCCAGAGCAGCAGGCCGAACACGGCGCCGAACAGCGAGAAAAGGATGATTTGATCGGTGCTCATGCGGCCTTTCCGATACATGTGTCATTGCGGGTGGCTGCACGTTGTCACAGGCCGGGTCAGGGGGCCAGCCCTCTCGGCCTGCGGCCTCACCCCCGGGATTTTTTGGAAACAGAGAAGGGTGCAGGTTGCGCCTGCATCGTGTCGTCCCAAGGCCTTGCCCCGCCTTGCCGCCTTGTCCTATATCGGCGCGGCAGGCATACCGAGATTTGAACGCGCGAAGGAGGCAGCCATGGCAGGCCACAGCAAATGGGCAAACATCCAGCACCGCAAGGGGCGTCAGGACAAGATCCGGGCCAAGCTGTTTTCCAAGATGTCCAAGGAAATCACAGTGGCGGCCAAGATGGGCGACCCGGACCCGGACAAGAACCCGCGCCTGCGTCTTGCGGTGAAAGAGGCCAAGTCGAACTCGGTCCCCAAGGACGTGATCGACCGCGCGATCAAGAAATCGCAGGCCGGTGAGGGGGATGAGTACGAGGAAATCCGCTATGAGGGCTATGGCCCCAATGGCGTGGCGGTGATTGTCGAGGCGATGACGGACAACCGCAATCGCACCGCCTCGAACGTGCGCTCGACCTTTACCAAGAACGGCGGCAACCTCGGCGAGACGGGCAGCGTTGGCTTCATGTTCGAGCGCAAGGGCACGGTCAGCTATCCGGCGGATGTCGGGGATGCCGACACCGTCATGATGGCGGCGATCGAGGCCGGGGCCGAAGATGTCGAATCCGGTGAAGGCGGCCACACGATCTGGTGTGCGGACACGGACCTTAACGAGGTGTCAAACGTGCTCGAGACCGAACTGGGTGAATCCGAGTCCACCAAGCTGGTCTGGCGCCCCACCACCACAACCGAGATGGACCTTGAGGCCATGCAAAAGCTGATGAAGCTGATGGATGCGCTGGAAGATGATGACGACGTCCAGCAGGTGACCACCAATTTCGAAGCCAGCGACGAGGTCATGGCGCAGCTGGACGAAGACTAACCCGATCGGGCAACACACCGTTCAGGCATTAAAAAACGCCGCCCCGGTCACGGATGCGGCGTTTTTCGTGAGTGGTGGTTTTTTGGTCTAGAAGAACAGCTGCCGTGCGGCCTGGCTCCACGTGGCGGCGGGCGCCCCTTGCGAGGAAGGCGTCTGACGGCGCAGGCGACGCATCAATCCTTTGAGGTCGTTGAGGCGGGTGCGCGCAGCATTGCCGCCGGCGCGGCTTTGGACCGACAAGATCTTTTCCTGCGTCTGCAGGGCGGCCTCGATCAACTCGAGGTCTTGAAGGGTCAGGTCAACGCTATGTGTCTCATCCAGCATCGGAGTCAGTCCTTGTTATCTTTGACCAGCATACGTTTTCATCAGGGATACGCTAATCATCTATGATCAGATCACTGTGATAACCACTACTGGTGACACCTTTTGGCACGAGGTCGCCATCCGGGTCTCAAGGATATAGGGTGTGCTGCGCGCAATTGCTCTGTGTTTGTGTGCATGGCTGGTGTGCAAAAAACGTATAGCTTGGATATGCTTGTGACCGGAACTTGCACCACTTGTGCCGCTCAGTTCACGGCGCGAGGTGTGCTGGAATGACAACTTTCTTGCCCGGCTTTTTTCTGTCGATCTCGCTGATCCTCGTGATCGGTGCGCGGAATGCCTTTGTGTTGTGTCAGGGGGTGGGGCGCGCCCACGTGGTCTGCGTATGTCTGGCCTGCGGGGTGTCTGATGCCCTGTTGATCGCGTCCGGTATTGCCGGGTTTGGGGCGCTTGCCCGGGCCGCTCCATGGGCTGAGCCGGTGATGCGCTTTGGTGGGGCTGCGGGTCTGCTGTGGTATGGATGGCGCCATGCCCGCGCGGTCTGGCGTGGGGGTGCCGCACTGACGGTCGATGGGGCAGACAGCCAAAGCGTGCGACAGGCGGTTCTCGCGGTGCTGGCGCTGAGCTGGCTCAATCCGCGCGTCTATCTGGACATGGGTGTGCTGATCGGTTCGATGTCGTTGCACTATGACAACCGGGGGATCTTTGGCCTCGGCGCGGTGATGGGCAGCGTCGCGTTTTTCTTTGCCCTTGGATATGGCGCGCGGCTTCTGGCGCCACTCTTTGCGCGGCCCCGTGCGTGGCGGGTGCTGGATGCGATCATTGCGCTGACCATGTGGGCCATCGCATTGAAACTGCTTTATCTTTAAAGGGCTGTAACGGGCTTGCAAGCCTCGACCCAAGCCCGCATTGATAGGGTATGCAACACGGCGACCCCAAACCCCTGAAGGGCATATTCTGGATGCTGGTGACGGGCCTTTGCTTTGTCGCTGTCACGGCGATTGTCAAATATATGGGCCCGCGTGTGCCCCCGGCCGAGGCCGCGTTTCTGCGCTATCTCCTAGGACTGGGTTTTCTCATTCCGATGTTGCCTGCGGTACGTGCGGCCCACCTGACGCCGCGCCAGTGGCGGCTGTTTACCTTGCGCGGAGTGTTTCATTCCGGCGGCGTGATCCTGTGGTTTTTTGCCATGACCCGCATTCCCATCGCCGAGGTGACAGCGATGAATTACCTGGCCCCGGTCTATGTCAGCGTCGGAGCAGCCCTGTTTCTCGGCGAAAAGCTGGCCATGCGCCGGATCGCGGCAATCGCCGTAGCCCTGATCGGCACAGCGGTCATCCTGCGCCCCGGTTTCCGGACGGTTGAGCAGGGTCATATCGCGATGATGTTTTGCGCCGTCACCTTTGCGGGGTCCTACCTGCTCGCCAAGGTTCTTGCGGATGAGGCAAAACCGGCCGTCGTCGTCTTCATGCTGTCGGTTTTCGTGACCCTTGGGCTGGCCCCGTTTGCGCTGGCGGATTGGGTCACGCCAAGCTGGGGCGATCTGGGGCTGCTCTTTGCCGTGGCCTGTTTTGCGACCGCCGGACACTACACGATGACGATGGCTTTTGCCGCCGCACCGGTCACGGTCACACAGCCGATCACGTTTTTGCAACTGGTTTGGGCCGTTGCGCTCGGCGCGTTGGTCTTTTCCGAGCCGGTCGACATCTGGGTGATCATCGGCGGCGGACTGATTCTGGCCTCGGTCACCTTCATCACGTGGCGCGAGGCGGTGCTGAAGCGGCGGCCTATCACGCCGCCGACCCCTGCGACCAAGATGTGATTTTTTATTGATTGACGAGTCAATAAAAAACCAGCAGGTTGGCGCGCACTGTCAATCTGGGGGTCAGATATGCCGAAACTTGGGATGGAGCCGATCCGCCGCGCTGCATTGGTCGAGGCCACAATCGCCGAGATCGGGGCGGCGGGATCGCTGGACGTCACGGTGGGGCAGATCGCCAAGCGGGCCGGCATGTCCACGGCGCTCGCACACCATTATTTCGGCGGCAAAGACCAGATATTTCTGGCGGCCATGCGCCAGATCCTGCGTGATTTCGGGATCGAGGTTGTGGCTGGCCTGCGCTCCGCCCGCACGCCGCGCGCCCGCGCGGAGGCGCTGATTGCCGCCAGTTTTGCGCCCTCCTGCTTTGCGCCCGCTACGGTCAGCGCGTGGATGACGCTTTATGCGCAGGCCACGACCCATCCCGAAACGCACCGGTTGCTGTTGCTTTACCAGCGCCGCCTGCGTTCAAACCTCACCCACGCCCTGCGCCCGCTCAGCCGTGATCCCCGCCGGGATGCCGAACTGCTGGGTGCCCTGATTGACGGGCTTTACCTGCGCGCAGGGCTGGGGGCAGATGGCTCGGTCGATACGGCCAAGGCCACGGCGGAGCGCGCCCTTGATACCCTCACCACAGGTGCGCCATGACCCGTCCCAACATCCTCATCTTCATGGTCGACCAGCTGAACGGCACCCTGTTTCCTGACGGTCCTGCGGACTGGCTGCACGCGCCGAACCTCAAGAAACTGGCCGCCTGCTCGACCCGGTTCAAGAACTGCTACACCGCGTCGCCACTTTGTGCGCCGGGGCGTGCAGCGTTCATGTCGGGCCAGTTGCCAAGTGCGACGGGCGTCTATGACAATGCGGCCGAGTTCACCTCGTCCATCCCCACCTACGCCCACCATCTGCGCCGCGCGGGCTATCAGACGTGCCTGTCGGGCAAGATGCATTTTGTCGGCCCCGATCAGATGCATGGGTTCGAGGAACGGCTGACCACCGACATCTACCCCGCCGACTTCGGCTGGACCCCGGACTATCGCAAACCCGGCGAGCGGATTGACTGGTGGTATCACAACATGGGGTCGGTCACCGGCGCGGGCGTGGCGGAAATCTCCAACCAGATGGAATATGACGACGCGGTCGCCTTTCATGCGACGCGCAAGGTCTATGATCTGGCGCGCGGCCATGACGCCCGGCCCTGGTGCCTGACAGTCAGCTTTACCCACCCGCATGATCCATACGTGGCGCGCAAGAAATATTGGGATCTCTACGAGGATTGCGAGCATCTCATGCCAACCGTCGGCCCGATCCCTTACGAGGATCAGGACCCGCATTCGCAGCGCATCTTTGACGCCAATGACTGGCGCAGCTTTGACATCACAGACGAGGACGTGCGCCGCTCGCGCCGGGCCTATTTCGCTAACATCTCCTATCTCGACGACAAAATCGGTGAGGTGATGGAAGCGTTGGAAACCACCCGGCAAGAGGCGATCATCCTCTTTGTTTCCGATCACGGCGACATGCTGGGCGAGCGGGGGCTGTGGTTCAAGATGTCTTTCTTTGAGGGCTCTGCGCGCGTGCCGATGATGATCAGTGCGCCGGATATGACCCCGGGTCTGATCATCGACCCGGTCAGCAATATCGATGTCTGCCCGACCTTGTGCGATCTGGCCGGGGTCAGCATGGACGAGGTCGCGCCATGGACGACAGGCCAGTCGCTGGTCCCGCAAGGGCAAGGGGTGGAGCGCACCGAACCGGTGGCGATGGAATATGCCGCCGAAGGCACCCAGGCCCCGATGGTGTCGCTGCGCTATGGCAAGTGGAAATACAACCGATGCGCGCTGGACCCAGACCAACTCTTTGACCTTGAGGCCGACCCGCATGAGCTGACCAACCTTGCCGAGGTCGCCGCACATCAGGGCACACGCGACCAGCTCAGGGCCAAATCCGAGGCGCGGTGGGATTTGGATCGCTTTGACGCTGATGTTCGGACCAGTCAGGCGCGGCGCTGGGTGGTTTATGAGGCGCTGCGGCAGGGGGGCTACTACCCTTGGGACTACCAGCCGCTGCAAAAGGCGTCCGAGCAGTACATGCGCAACCACATGGACCTCAACACCGTCGAAGAAAACCAGCGCTTCCCGCGCGGCGAATGAGCCTGTTTCTTCTGACCAGAAATACCACCGCCGGAGGCGAAATTGACCTATCCAACCCAACCCACCGCCAGCCATTTCATCAATGGTCGATATGTCGAGGATGACGGCGGCGCGCCCATCGACGTGATCTATCCCGCCACAGGGGCCGTGATCGGGCGGGTCCATTCCGCGACCCCGGCGATCATCGATCAGGCGCTGAATGCGGCGCGTGACGCCCAAGGCACATGGGCCGCGCTCAGCGGAACCGAGCGGGGCCGCATCCTGCGCCGCGCCGCCGACATCATGCGGGAACGCAATCATGATTTGTCGGTGCTGGAAACCTATGACACCGGCAAACCCTATCAGGAAACCTCCGTTGCGGACGCCACCAGCGGCGCGGATGCGCTGGAATATTTCGGCGGCATGGCCGCGACCCTGACGGGTGAGCATATCCAGTTGGGCGAGGACTGGGTTTATACCCGCCGTGAACCGCTCGGCGTTTGTGTGGGCATCGGCGCGTGGAACTATCCCACCCAGATCGCGAGCTGGAAAGGCGCACCGGCGCTCGCCTGCGGCAACACGATGGTGTTCAAACCGTCCGAAACCACACCGCTGTGTGCGCTGAAAGTGGCAGAGATTTTATACGAGGCAGGGGTGCCTGCGGGTGTTTACAACGTCATTCAGGGCCTTGGCGATGTGGGCGCGGCGCTGGTCAGTGACGCGCGCGTCGACAAGGTGTCACTGACCGGATCAGTGCCCACCGGGCGCAAGGTCTACGCCGCTGCGGCGGCGGGCATCAAGCATGTGACGATGGAACTGGGCGGCAAATCCCCCCTGATCGTCTTTGACGATGCGGATGTGGAAAACGCCGTGTCCGGTGCCATCCTCGGCAACTTCTATTCCTCGGGGCAGGTCTGCTCCAACGGGACGCGGGTCTTTGTGCAGAAGGGGATAAAGGACGCATTTCTCGACCGCCTCGCACAGCGCCTTGCGGACGCCGTCATTGGCGATCCGCAGGATCCGGCGACGTCCTTCGGACCGATGGTTAGCGAACGGCAATTGGGCATCGTGGAGGGCTACATCGCCAAGGGACAGTCCGAGGGCGCGCGGCTGGTCTATGGAGGTAAGCGACTGGAGCGGGAGGGGTTTTTTATCGAGCCCACCGTTTTTGCCGATGTCACCGATGACATGAGCATTGCGCGCGAAGAGATTTTTGGCCCGGTGATGGCCGTCCTTGATTTCGAGGACGAAGCTGAGGTGCTGGCGCGTGCCAATGATACCGAATTCGGGCTCGCCGCAGGCGTCTTTACCCGTGATCTGACCCGCGCGCACCGGGTGGCGGCGGGCTTTCAGGCGGGCACTTGTTTCATCAACTCCTACAATGATGCCCCGGTCGAGGCGCCCTTTGGCGGATCGAAATTGTCGGGCGTCGGGCGCGAAAACTCCAAGGCGGCGATCGAACACTACAGCCAGCTCAAGTCGGTCTATGTGCGCATGGGCGATCTGGAGGCACCGTTTTGAGAAGTCGGGACGCCCTTTTTGGCGCGCGCCCACCCGCCCACCCCGCACGCCAAAAAGGGCGGCATCGGGGGCGAGCGGTGCGCCGGTTGAAACAGAAGGATTTTGGCTGAGAGGTGCTTGAGGGCGCTGTGTGCGCCGCAAGTGACCTCATCGAGAATAAGACGCGATTCCCCGAAGCCCCAAGGACAGGCCGCGCTGCGCGCGGTGCTTCGCATCCTTGATCCTTCGCGGAATCACCAAGAGGTGAAAGATGGAAGCAGATTTTGTAATTGTCGGGGCTGGCAGCGCAGGCTGCGCCGTGGCCTATCGGCTGGCTGAGGCCGGGCAATCGGTGCTGGTGATTGAGCATGGCGGCACCGATGCGGGCCCGTTCATCCAGATGCCTGCGGCGCTGTCCTATCCGATGAACATGAAACGCTATGACTGGGGGTACCAGTCCGAACCCGAACCGCATCTGGGCGGGCGGCGTCTGGTTTGTCCGCGCGGCAAGGTGGTCGGCGGCTCGTCCTCGATCAACGGCATGGTTTATGTACGCGGCCACGCGATGGATTTTGACCATTGGGCCGAGGCGGGGGCCGACGGTTGGGCTTATGCGGACGTGCTGCCCTACTTCAAAAGGATGGAGACATGGGACGACGGCGGCCATGGCGGCGATCCGCATTGGCGCGGCAGTGATGGGCCACTGCACGTGATGCGCGGGCCGCGCGCCAACCCGCTGTTCCACGCCTTTGTCGAGGCGGGGCAACAGGCAGGTTATGAGGTGACCGACGACTATAACGGGCAGAAACAGGAAGGCTTCGGCCCGTTTGAGCAGACCGTTTACAAAGGGCGACGCTGGTCCGCAGCCAACGCCTATCTGAAACCTGCGCTGAAACGGCCCAATTGCGATCTGATCCGGGGGCTGGTCGAGCGGGTGGAGATGGCGGACGGTCGCGCCACTGGTGTGGTCTTGGCCGATGGGCGGATCGTGCGTGCCCGACGCGAGGTGATCCTGGCCGCCTCGTCGATCAACTCGCCCAAGATATTGATGCTGTCGGGTATCGGCCCCGCCGCCCATCTGGCTGAACATGGGATTGATGTGGTCGCCGACCGCCCCGGTGTCGGGGCAAATCTGCAGGACCATCTCGAGATGTATATCCAGATGGCGTCCAAACAGCCGATAACACTTTACAAACACTGGAACATCGTCTCAAAGGCCATGATCGGGGCGCAATGGCTGTTCACGGGAACGGGGCTTGGAGCCTCAAACCAGTTCGAAAGCTGCGCCTTTATCCGCTCTCAGGCGGGCGTGCCGTACCCGGACATACAGTACCATTTCCTGCCCATCGCCGTGCGCTATGACGGCAAGGCGGCAGCGGAAGGGCACGGATTTCAGGCCCATGTCGGGCCGATGCGCTCGCCCTCGCGCGGCGCGGTGACTTTGCGCTCAAATGATCCGAAGGATGATCCGGTGATCCGCTTCAACTACATGAGCACGGATCAGGACTGGGAGGATTTTCGCCGCTGCATCCGCCTCACGCGCGAGATTTTTGCCCAGCAAGCCTTTGAACCTTATGTGAAACATGAAATCCAGCCGGGTGCGGCGGCGCAAAGCGACGACGAATTGGACGCGGTCATCCGCGAACATGCTGAAAGCGCCTATCACCCCTGCGGTACCTGCCGGATGGGGCGGGCGGACGACAAAACGGCGGTCGTGGACCCGCAGGGTCGTGTCATCGGGGTTGATGGGTTGCGGGTGGTGGACAGCTCAGTCTTTCCTCGCATCACCAATGGCAACCTCAATGCGCCATCGATCATGACCGGTGAGAAGATGAGCGATCATATCTTGGGGCGCGACCCACTTGCGCGCAGCAATGACGCCCCGTGGATACACCCGGAGTGGGAGTCAACACAGCGTTAACGATTCCCCGCGATTGCGTTTGAAAAGTAAACGCAATCGCCCCACATAGAGGAGATGTTAAGAATTTGTTCTGCCCTTGTTCTAGTCTGCGCCAGCTTGCCCTCATGGGCGGACGTTGCGGGCCCCGTGCGTGTCATCGATGCGGATACGTTTGATGTGGGTGCAACCCGCGTGCGCCTGCACGCCATCGACGCCCCCGAACAGGACCAGATGTGCCTCACCGAACATGGGCTCGCCTTTGCCTGCGGGGCGTGGGTCAGCGAACAGGTAATTGCCCGTTTCGAGGGCCGCGTGGCCACCTGCGCACAGACAGACATCGACCGTTATCAGCGCGTTGTAGCCACCTGCCGGGTGGACGGCGTCGACATGGGGCAAGAGATCGTGGCCAATGGCTGGGCCTTTGCCTATCGCAAATACGGGATGGATTACGATCTGGACGAAAAGGCGGCTTATGTGGCCGATCGCGGCCTGCACGGGTTTCGCGTCCAATCCCCCGCCCAGTTCCGCGCCACCCGTGCCAAGGGGCGCATCCCTCTCGATCCCAATTGCCGGATCAAGGGCAACATCTCGAAAAACGGGCAGATTTTCCACGTGCCCGGACAGGAATTCTATGAACGCACCGGGATCAACACCGGTAAGGGCGAACGTTGGTTTTGTTCCACCGCCGAGGCGCAGGCGGCGGGCTGGCGGCCTGCGCGGCGCTAGCTGACCACGTAAGGCAGCACCCCGCGTGTGTCTGGATCGACCGACAATTGCCGCTCGAGCGGTGGGACAGAGCGCTGGTGACATTCCTTGCGCTCGCAGATGCGGCAGGAAATCCCGATAGGCTCAAACGCCGCGTCTCGACTGATGTCGAGCCCGTCTGCAAACACCAGATGCGGCGCGTGCTTGACCTCGCAACCAAGCGCGATGGCATAGCGGCGCACAGGTGCCCCGAACCGCCCCCCAGCCTTTGAGACGTCACGCGCAAGGCTGATATAGCGCGCGCCATCTGGAGTTTCGGCCAGTTGCCGCAGGAACTGGCCGGGCTGTTCAAAGGCACGGTGGACGTTCCACAGCGGGCAGGCGCCGCCAAAACGGGCGAACTGCAGCCGGGTCGCAGAATGGCGTTTCGTGATCGTCCCGGCCTGATCGACCCGCACAAAGAAAAATGGGATACCCTTGGCCCCGGGGCGCTGCAGCGTGGACAGACGGTGGCAGACTTGTTCGATGGAAGCGCCAAACCCGGTGGCGAGTTGTTCCAGATCGTGTCGCGTGGCCTGAGCCGCCTCAAGGAACGCTGTGTAGGGCATCAGCGCCGCCCCGGCGAAATAGTTGGCGAGGCCAATCTTGGCGATGGCGCGCGCCTCGTTGGAATGGAAACGCGCGAGGTCAAGCGTCGCCTCCAGCAGCGGGTCTTGACGCACAAGCGCGACCTGCAACAGCAGTTGGAACGTCTGGCTTTGATGGGTGGCGCGGGTCGATATGCTGAGCGTGCCCGCCTCCGGATCGAATTGGCGCAGCGTGTCGCTGTCGTCAAAACTGACAGTTACGCCTGCATTGGCCAGTGCCGAGACGGCGGCGACGCGGATGTTGCCGTGCCCGCCCTTGGCGGTGGCAAAATGCTCGGCAGCGCGGTCGACCGCGTCGATATAGTTGTCGCAATAATGAAAGAAATCGCGCACCTCTTCCCACGGGGACGGGCGCAGGCGGGCATCTTCGCGCCCCAGCGCCTCGTCGAGCGAGGCAAGCCGTTCGTGGGTTTGCCGGTAGGCGCGGTGCAGGTCAAGAAAGGCGCGCGCGAGCGCCGGAGCATTTGAGGCGACAAGACGCAGATCGGCGAGGGGCGGCATGTCGGCGACAAAGACCGGGTCGGCCAGCGCCTCGCGCATGTCCGACACGACCCGCGCGCCATCCCCGGCGCTCAACTCGGTCACATCCAGCCCGAATTCCTTGGCCAGACTCAGCACAACCGACGTGCTGACCGGCCTGTTATTGTTCTCCATCTGGTTCAGATAGGGCAGGGACACGCCCAGCTTGGCGGCAAAGTCCTTTTGGGTGAGGCTGACGCGTGTGCGCACTTCGCGCAGCTTGGCACCGGCATAGAGTTTTGGGCTGGCCATCCGAATCCCGTCTTTGCAGATTTGCATTTGCTGCAGGCTAGGTTTGCAAAGCGTCTGGTGCAACCCTTAGGCGAGGGTGAGGCGCCGCTCGCGACGGTAGACGGCTGTGATCGCCAGCAAGGCACAAACGCCAGTGCCGCACATCAGGCCCAGCAGTGGAAAGGCCCCGGTTTCGGGGGTCAGCAGGAAGCCGGCCAATGCCGACAGGGCCGCACCTCCGCCGATCATAATCGCCCCGCCAAGGCCCGACGCCGTGCCCGCCAAATGTGGGCGCACCGACAGCATGCCTGCGGTTGCGTTGGGGATGACCAGCCCGTTGCCCAGTCCCACAAACGTCATCATCCCGAAAAAGCTGATCGGGGTGCCAAGGCCTGCCACGAAAATCATCAGCGACAGGAAGGTGCCAAAGGCGTTTGCGATGCAGCCGAACAGCACCAGTTTGTTGACGCCAAATGTCGTGGAATATCGCCCGGACAGGAAGTTTCCTAGGAAGTAGCCCACTGCCGGCGCGCCGAAGAAAAAGCCCAACTCGGACGGACCCATACCAAAGACCTGCGTGCCCACAAATGGCGCGCCGCCCAGATAGGCAAAGAACGAACCCGAGCAAAAGGCCGCCGCCATCGAATAGCCCCAAAAGCGCGGCGAACGCAGCAGTTCGGGGTATTCCTTGAACTGCTCGATCAGGGTTTTCGAGGATTTTTGCGCCGTCTCGCCAAGGTCCGAGTAGACCAGCCACAGCATCAGGCCGCCGATGCCGAAAAACAGCCAGAACACCGATTTCCAGCCAAAGGCTTCGTCCAGCAGGCCGCCAAGAAACGGCGAAATCATCGGCACCACCGCCATGCCCATGGTCACGTAGCCGATCATCGATGCCGAATGGTCCTGATCATAGAGATCCCGGATCACCGCGCGGCTGAGCACCATGGCCACGGCGACAACCGCCTGGCTCATGCGAAAGAACAAAAAGACCTCTGCATTGGGCGCAAAGATGCAGCCCAGCGTGGCCAGCATGAACAGGGCGATGCCCCACATCAGCACACGGCGGCGCCCCAGATTGTCCGAGATTGGGCCGATGATCGTCTGCATCACCGCCGAGACTGCCAGGTACAGCGCCACGGACAGCTGCATGACGCTGTAGTCGGTCTCGAAATAGGCGCTCATGTTCGGCAGGCTGGGCAGGAACATGTTCATGACCATGGCCGACACCCCGGCCATCAGGATGAGCGTTGATATATGCGGTGGGGTGGAGCGGTCCAGAAAGCGGACCTTGGGGTGGTTGTCCATTTCTCCTGAGTTAGGACGGGATAACTGAACTGTCCAGTGCAGTTTTGCACGTGTGGGTGTGCTTTGCAGATTAGCAATTTGCAAAAGAGTCATGGGAAAGGCTTTGCAAATATTCCAAAAGCCCATTCACGTCAGGCGTTTGCCCTTGTATGATCCCGCAAAATCACCAGCGGGGACAGCATGAACGATATCCTGACCGAATTGGAATCGCGGCGCGCAGATGCGCGTCTGGGCGGCGGGCAAAAGCGGGTCGATGCGCAGCACGCGCGCGGCAAGCTGACCGCACGCGAGCGGATTGAACTGCTGCTGGATGACGGCTCGTTCGAGGAATTCGACATGTTTGTCACCCATCGCTGCACCGATTTCGGGATGGAGCAGCAAAAGCCTGCAGGCGATGGCGTCGTGACCGGATGGGGCACGATCAACGGGCGCATGGTCTATGTGTTCAGTCAGGATTTCACCGTTTTGGGCGGGTCGGTCTCGGCCACCCACGCCTCAAAAATCTGCAAGATCATGGACATGGCGATGGACAACGGCGCGCCGGTCATCGGGATCAACGATTCCGGTGGCGCGCGCATTCAGGAAGGTGTCGACAGTCTGGCAGGCTATGGCGAGGTGTTTCAGCGCAATATCAAAGCCAGCGGCGTTGTCCCGCAGATCAGCCTGATCATGGGCCCCTGCGCGGGCGGGGCGGTTTATTCCCCGGCGATGACCGACTTCATTTTCATGGTCAAGGACAGCTCTTACATGTTCGTGACCGGCCCCGATGTGGTCAAAACAGTCACCAACGAACAGGTCACGGCCGAGGAACTGGGCGGGGCCACCACCCACACCCGCAAATCGAGCGTGGCGGATGCCGCTTTTGAAAACGATGTAGAGGCGCTGGCCGAGGCCCGCCGCCTGTTCGACTTCCTGCCGCTCAACAACCGTCAGAAGCCGCCCGTGCGCCCGTTTTTCGACGACCCCGCACGCAGCGAGACCAGCCTTGATACGTTGGTGCCGTCCAATCCCAATACCCCCTACGACATGAAAGAGCTGATCGAAAAGCTCGCTGACGAGGGCGATTTCTATGAGCTGCAGGCAGAGTTCGCCAAGAACATCATCACCGGCTTTATCCGCCTTGAGGGGCAGACCGTCGGTGTGGTTGCCAACCAGCCCATGGTGCTGGCGGGCGTGCTGGACATCGACAGTGCGCGCAAGGCCGCCCGCTTCGTGCGGTTCTGCGACTGCTTCGATATCCCGATCCTGACCCTGATCGACGTCCCCGGATTTTTGCCCGGTACAACGCAGGAATATGGCGGCGTGATCAAGCACGGAGCCAAGCTGTTGTTTGCCTATGGTGAGGCGACGGTGCCCAAGGTGACCGTTATCACGCGCAAGGCCTATGGCGGGGCCTATGTGGTGATGTCGTCAAAACACCTGCGCGGTGATTTCAACTATGCCTGGCCCACGGCCGAGATTGCGGTGATGGGCGCCAAGGGCGCGACCGAGATCATCCACCGCGCCGACCTGGGTGATGCAGAGAAAACCGCACAGCACACAAAGAATTACGAGGACCGCTTTGCCAATCCATTCGTAGCTGCCGAGCGCGGGTTCATCGACGAGGTGATCCAGCCCCGCTCGACCCGCAAACGCGTGGCCCGCGCCTTTGCGTCATTGCGCACCAAAAACGTGCAGATGCCGTGGAAAAAGCACGACAACATCCCTTTGTGAGCGGTGTTCGACAATGCGGAGAATTGATCAAGTTGTAGAAGTGTTCACCGCTCTTGGCGGAGCGGCACGGTTGCCAGACGTGTACGCCTTTTTTGAAGCAACGGCCAACGAACCGCTTCCGAAGACGTGGCAAGAAGGCATCCGTGGCCGAATCTACGAGCACTCGTCCGACGCGGGAGGCGACCTCAAAACTGATTTATTTGAGAAAATAGAGGAGGGGTTCTGGAAGCTTCGAGGCGCCAATATAGAACCAAATTTGGTTGCTGAACGACGTGATTTGTCTGCTGATGAAGTTGTGGCCCGTGTGTTGGTCAAAGAGCATTGGCGCAGGCTTCCAAAGCAACGAGATGCGCAAGATCAACCCATCTTCCACCTCCTCAGCCAGGGCCCGCGCCCCGTCGCCCCGTTTTCCCATGCGGTGGAGGCCGATGGCTGGGTGATCCTTACCGGGCAGATGCCGACCGACCCGGATGCGCCGGACGCGCCGTTGCCTGACGGGGTCGAAGCGCAGACCGCCCGCGTGATGGAAAATCTTGAGATCATTCTCAATGGTCTCGGCCTTGATCTGTCTCACGTGGTGCAATGCCGCGCCTACCTGACCGAGTTTGAACGTGACTATGCGGCGTTCAACGAGACCTATCAGACCTACTTCCCCGCCGACCGCCGCCCGGCGCGCACCACCATCGGGGTCACCGCGCTTGCCGTGGGGGCGTTGGTCGAAATCGACTGCGTGGCCCGCAGGCCATGAGCGTGCGTTGGCATATCGTGGAGGAGGCGGGCGAAATGACCCTGTGTCGCCAATTGCCGCCCCGCTTTGATGTGGCAGCCTCTGCGCATCTGCCCCCGGCGCGGCCTGCGCGGCTGGCACATCAGATCCGGCAGGATCTGTGGCGGGCGCTGGCCAATGTGCGGGGCTTTTCGCCCGTTGTTCGCCTTGCGCCATCGGATACTGGCTGGCGGGTCACCGCCGGCGGGCGCGTGATGGGGCGCATCTCGCCGTCCGTTGAGTCCACGAATGATGCGCTGCTCAACGACGCCTCCAAACGGGCGCGATGGGTCAAAAGTGCGAGGCTCAACGCATGAGTACGTGGAAAAATCAGGCCTTTGTCATCTCTCATGCGGACGGCGGCACCTTTGAAGGGGCGGGGTTGCGCCCCTTCTTTGAATACCGCCAACTCGGCATCAAAGAGGCGACAGAAGGCAAATTCGGTGCCCACGTCATCCGCGCGGTGCCGGGCATGGAAAGCCCGGGCACATGGCACAGCCATGATCTGGATTTCCAGATGGTCTATGTCACCAAGGGTTGGGTTGTGTTCGAATACGAAGGGCAGGGCGAACATACCCTGCGTGCCGGATCGAGCGTGCTGCAGCCCCCCGGAATCATCCACCGCGAAGTGCGTCATTCCGACGATATGGAACTGATCGAAATCACCTCACCTGCCGACTTTACAACGCAGGAAGAAGGTGCAAAATGAATTGTCGTCACGCACATACGTTGGCGAACAGAACAGTGCGCAGGCAGATTTTCGCCCGCACAGCAGCCCCGGAGGGAGGAGCCCGAGACTGGAAACGGAACTGGGTCCGGGGCTGCGCTTTTTTCATAATGCTGGCGGGTTCGGCTGCGGCACAGGATGTGCCGTCCGGGCAGTCCGTGACCCTGCACGAGGCGCTGATTGACACCGTGAACGGCGAAAGCTGGCTGCGCCTGCGCTTTCTTGCGCCGCAAATCGCGCAGGACGGGGGCGGTGTGTCTTACGTGCAGGCCGAAGCGGATTTCGAGCAGCTCTGCCAGAACGTGGGTCTGCCCTATATCACCGAATACGACCTTGCGCCCGATCTGATCGTGGTTGCCCTGATGGATCGGCCCGTGCCGTTCGGACAAGCCGACCCCGATGCCACCCAGTTTATCGAGGCGTTCCGGATCGGTGCCGATGGCTGCATCTGGGAGGCGTTCTGATGCGCAGATCACTCATCCGGGGCAAAGATGGCGCTGCGGCTTTGTGGCCACAACCCGCGCAACGTGTTGCGATACCGTTTCTTTTGCTCCGGAATTGCCGTATATGGCGATTAAGGGGTCCCCAAGATCGCCTTACCTCGCAGGGCGTGCGTGCGAGCGCGCGTCCGAATTTTGAATACAGGAGAGACAGATGTCCAAGAGCATCAAAGTTTTCGGCCTCGTTGGCCTCATGGTTCTGGCCGCTGCATGCGGTCGCAACAACAACGAAGAATTCGTTGTGGTTGACCCAGAGCCGATCAGCCAAGAGCCAGTACACACAGGCAAGTTCAAGTAAGTTTGCAGGGCGGGCCTTTGCGTCCGCCCTCATTCCCCTCTCCGCGGGGGGCAGCCCATGCTGAAACATCGCGGATTCCCCGGACGCCTGTCCGGCACTGATTTCCAATTCACAATCCGACGCCCGAACCCCAAAGGGGTCACGCCGCTGACCCGGCGCGAGAGATTTCCCGACCGCCGTCCCCCTGACAAGCGGGCTGACGCGGCCTTTATGGCAGCGCTTTGGGCACAGTTCGGTCCCGAACCTTTCGAGCGCGGCAATCTGGATGCGGGACGTCTGTCCTGGCTGTTTGGCCGCGAGGTTGTCCCGGCCACGGACCCCTTTGATGTCGCTGATTACGAAGCACTTCTGGTCATTGACGAGTCGGTTGCAAGGGCCTCGTTTCCAGATGTATTTGACGGGGAGGCGGGCCCATGAGTACGACCGTCATCGGCGCAAAACCGCCAGAGTATTCCCGTATATGGCGAAACTTGGCTGATCGGCCGCAGTTCCGGAAAATCCGCTATGCGGGCTCGGCTGGCGCATGCAACGGTGGAATCGTGTCGGCGGTTCCCCAGAACAACCCCGTCGGCCAATACCATTTCCGTACCCCTTCCCCTGGTGGGCAGCAGGTGTTTCCCAACACCCTGCTGCCCACCTTTTTTTCGGGTATGCCAAGGCGTAGTTTCACTGTCCGGCGCCAGCGGCGGGCGGTTCTTTGCTCATTTCGGCAGGACCGCGCGCATTTTGGCCGGGCCGTTTCGGAACGATTGACCCTTTGCGAAGTTGAGGTATCCAGACCCCACACGAGCAAAGGAAAAAAATCATGGCTTTCAAACCAGTTATTCTCGCGACTGTTGCAGCACTTGGCCTTGCCGCCTGTGGTGACACGGTTGCAGAGCGCGCGGTCATCGGTGGTGCAGTCGGCGCAGGCGCCGGTGCAGTCACAGGCGGCAGCGTCGTTGGCGGTGCTGCAATCGGTGCTGCGGGCAACGTGCTTGCCTGCGAGCTGGACGTCGTCAACTGCTGACCCTCTGACGCCACACGCGTCATCCAACCAGACATTCTGTGAACGCCGTCGCGCATCCCTGCGTGGCGGCGTTTTGCGTATCACATCCAACTCAAGTGAGGCCCCATGTTCAAAAAGCTTCTGATCGCAAACCGGGGCGAAATCGCCTGCCGTGTCATCAAGACCGCGCGCAAGATGGGGATTTCCACTGTCGCGATCTATTCGGACGCCGACGCCCAGGCGCTGCATGTGCAGATGGCGGACGAGGCGGTCCATATCGGCCCGCCGCCCGCCAACCAGTCCTATATCGTCATTGAGCGTGTGATGGAGGCCATTAAATCCTCAGGCGCGCAAGCGGTCCATCCGGGCTATGGTTTCCTGTCGGAAAACTCGAAATTCGCCGAGGCGCTGGATGCCGCCGGCGTCGCCTTTGTGGGTCCCCCCGTAGGCGCGATTGAAAAGATGGGGGACAAGATCACCTCCAAAAAGATCGCCAAGGAGGCCGGGGTCAGCACCGTGCCCGGCTATATGGGTCTGATCGCGGATGCGGATGAGGCGGTAAAGATCTCCAACGAGGTTGGTTACCCGGTGATGCTCAAGGCTTCGGCCGGGGGTGGGGGCAAGGGCATGCGCATCGCCTGGAATGATGAGGAGGCCCGCGAAGGGTTCCAGTCTTCCAAGAACGAAGCGGCCAATTCCTTTGGAGACGACCGGATTTTCATCGAGAAATTCGTGACCCAACCCCGTCATATCGAAATTCAGGTGCTCTGTGACGCCCATGGCAACGGCATTTATCTGGGCGAGCGTGAGTGTTCGATCCAGCGCCGCAACCAGAAGGTCGTCGAAGAGGCCCCAAGCCCGTTCCTGGACGAGGCCACCCGCAAGGCGATGGGTGAGCAGGCTGTCGCACTGGCCAAGGCCGTCGGCTATGCCAGCGCGGGCACCGTCGAATTCATCGTGGACGGATCCAAGAACTTCTACTTCCTCGAAATGAACACCCGCCTGCAGGTCGAACACCCTGTGACCGAGCTGATCACCGGCGTCGATCTGGTTGAACAGATGATCCGTGTGGCGGCAGGCGAGCAACTCTCGATCACGCAGGATGACGTCAAACTGACCGGCTGGGCCATCGAAAACCGCCTGTATGCCGAAGACCCATATCGCGGCTTTTTGCCGTCCATCGGCCGTTTGACCCGTTACCGCCCTCCGATGGAGGTCGCGGCGGGCCCGCTGCTTGAGACCGACAAATGGCAGGGCGATGCGCCCGCAGGCCCCACGGCAGTGCGCAATGACACCGGCGTCTACGAAGGCGGCGAGATCAGCATGTATTACGATCCAATGATCGCGAAACTCTGCACATGGGGCCCGGATCGCGCCACGGCCATCGAGGCCATGCGCGTGGCGCTGGACAGTTTTGAGGTCGAAGGGATCGGCCACAACCTGCCCTTCCTGAGTGCCGTGATGGATCACCCGATTTTCGTCAGCGGCGACATGACCACCGCCTTTATCGCCGAAGAATACCCCGACGGGTTCGAAGGGGTGACACTGCCGCAGGCCGATCTGGCCCGTGTGGCGGCGGCCTGTGCGGCCATGCACCGGGTTGCCGAAATCCGCCGCGCGCGGGTGTCGGGCCGCATGGACAATCACGAGCGCAAGGTGGGCACTGAGTGGAATGTTACGCTGCAGGGTACGTCCTTTGACGTGACCATTGATGCTGACCACGACGGGGCCACCGTCAGTTTTGAGGATGGCACTGCACTGCGGGTGTCAGGACCGTGGACGCCCGGTGATCAACTGGCGTTGATGACGGTCGACAATGCGCCGCTGGTGCTCAAGGTCGGCAAGGTTTCGGGGGGCTTTCGCATCCGCACCCGAGGGGCGGACATGATCGTGCATGTGCGCACGCCACGTCAGGCCGAACTGGCACGTATGATGCCCGTCAAGACGCCGCCGGACACGTCGAAACTGCTGCTCTGCCCGATGCCGGGTCTGGTGGTGAAACTGCATGTCGAAGCAGGGCAAGAAGTGCAGGTGGGCCAAGCCCTGTGCACCATCGAGGCGATGAAAATGGAGAACATCCTGCGCGCCGAACGCAAGGGCACGGTGTCCAAGGTCAACTGCGCCGAAGGTGACAGCCTCGCCGTTGACGAAGTCATTCTCGAATTCGAGTGAGCGGGGCAGGCGGCATAAGCGGCTGGCTTTCAGCCATCGACCCGCGCGTCTGGCAGGCGGTGCTGGCGGGCCTGTTCGTGGCCATCGGCTGGCTGGTCAACGGCGCACAGAACCGGCGCGAGGCGACCCGCCTGCGCCGCGAGCAACGCGACGATGTGCAGCGCGCGCTGGTGGCCGAGATCAAGCACTATCTCGAAGTGCTCGAAACCGAGGATGTCGATGCCGCATGGGCAGAGATGCAGCCCCGCATCGCGCATGGCTATGTGCCGTTTCTGCCGAGCGAGGCGAACGACATGGTGTTTCAGTCGGTGCTGGGCAACATCCACATTCTGCCGAAAACGGTGATCGACCCGGTGGTGAAATACTATTCACAGCTCAAGGCGATCGAGATGCAGATCAAGGATTCCCGCCTGCCTGCCTTTGTCGAGGGCACGGATGCCGACAGCCGTGCACGGCGCGAGGCGGTCTATGAGGAATATCTGGGAATGAAGGTGCGCGCGCGCAAATTTGCGCTGGCAGCGCTTGCCAAGATGGGTGCAGATCCGAGGCTTAGTAGCCCGGACGCGGCCCGTTCCGGCCAGTGATAGGGGTAGAGCGTTTGGTCGGTTCAGTCATATCCGTCCCTCATAAATGCTGGTGGCAGATGCCACCCTTGCACAGCATCAATATAGAGCGCCGGGCGCTGTTTCACAAGATGTCTCAATCCCCTAGCCGATCAGACCTAAGGGCGGGTAAACGCGCCGGTCAACTGTCGTCATTCACCCGGCGTTCGCGGATTTCGCGCTGCCGCATCGGCATTTTGTCGATGGTGCGGGAAATCTCGCGCACATCCCACGGAAAGGGCTTGCGCAGCTTCACGCCGCCATCCTTGCCAATAAGCACCATCATGAACCCGCGCGGGCGCAATTTGGTGCGCAGCGCACTTTGCACGGACGGGTCAGTATCGGTCAGAACCACCACATCCCGCTGCTCGAGATCCTCGACGCGGGCCTTCAGATACTCCATCTGCAGACCAAAGCTTGAGTCGTTCGGACTGTCCGCAAAGACGATGATGGGGCGTTTTTCCCAGACAAATTGGCTCAAATCTTCCACATCACCCTCGATAAAGATCGAAGGAACAGGGGTCTCCCCATCCTCGGCGGCTGCCAGTGATCCGCCCAAAAGCCCTGCAATAACAACGGGTAGTACGTACTTCATGTGCTCTCCTGATGTTCGTTATGTAGCGGTTTTTTCGCCGATTACGACTGCCTGTCACATCATTTTTAGCTTTAATCGCTCTGCAAGTGTCTGCATGCAAGTCTTCCCCCGCGAGCGCACCCTATCGGCGCGCCACATGGCCCATAGGGCATCAAAAGGGGCACAGATGAAAGTCATTCTGCACATCGGAGCGCATCGCACCGCCACAACCAGCCTGCAATCCTATATTCGCCGCCACGCGGTTGAATTGCGCGGTGACGGCGTCGGGTTCTGGGGGCCTGTACGCACCCGCAAGGGGTTGTTTGCGGGTATTCAGCCCACGCCCGGTCTGGGTCTTGCCGCGGCACGCCGGGCCCGTGGGCGCATCCTGTTGCAGATGAAAAAGGCGCAGAACAACGGCGTCAAGACGCTGGTGGTCAGCGAGGAAAACATGATCGGCTCAGTGCGGCTGAATCTGCGCAAGGGGCGTTTGTACCCGGATGTGGGCGAACGCATGTCGCGCTATATCTGCGCCTTTGACCAGCGGGTGGACAAGGTGGTCATCTCGGTGCGCGGGCTTGATCACTACTGGGCTTCGGCCATCGCCTATGGTGTCGGGCGCGGTCATCCCCTGCTGGATGCGGACCGGTGTGCTGCCATATCGCAGCATATGCGCACATGGCGTGACGTGATTGCCGATGTGTCCTGCGCTGCCCCCCTGGCGCAGATCGAGGTGATCCCGTTCGAAGTGTCCGCAGGCCGCCCCGATCTGATGCTGAGCGCCTGCACCGGCCATGTCGCACCACGCGATGCAACGCCCGAATGGCTCAACCGTTCGCCCAATGCCCGCCAGTTGCGCGCTCTTCTGGCCGAACGTGGCGAGGATCCGCGCGACGTGCCGAACACACCAGACCGCTGGAGCCCATTTGACGCAACCGGGCGCGCCGCCCTGCGCGAATCTTATGCCGACGACATGCACTGGCTGGT
Source organism: uncultured Tateyamaria sp. (assembly GCF_947503045.1). Lineage (GTDB taxonomy): Bacteria > Pseudomonadota > Alphaproteobacteria > Rhodobacterales > Rhodobacteraceae > Tateyamaria. The sequence continues at coordinate 314,949 of NZ_CANNCF010000003.1, read as the reverse complement.
GGCCGGTGCAGACGGGTTGGCCACACTGACAGAGGAACTGGACCAGACACGCGCGGGGAAAACCCCGCCACATGGTCCGCATCACAGAGGACAAGGACATGACATCGAAGAAAGGCGCATGGCGCAGCCTCGCTGAAGGCGAACTGCGCGGTAAAAGCCCGGACGATCTGACGTGGAAGACACTTGAGGGCATCGACGTCGCCCCGATCTATACCGAAGAAGACCTCGATGGTGTCGACCATCTGGGCACCATTCCCGGCGAAGCCCCGTTCACCCGCGGCGTCAAGGCCACGATGTATGCCGGCCGCCCCTGGACAATCCGCCAATATGCGGGCTTTTCCACGGCCGAGGAATCCAACGCCTTTTATCGCCGCGCGCTGGACGCGGGCCAACAGGGCGTCTCTGTCGCTTTCGATCTGGCGACGCACCGTGGCTATGACAGCGATCATGACCGGGTTCAGGGCGATGTGGGCAAGGCGGGTGTCGCCATTGATTCCGTTGAGGATATGAAGATCCTGTTCGACGGTATCCCGTTGGAAAAAGTCAGCGTTTCCATGACGATGAACGGCGCAGTTATACCAATCCTTGCGAATTTCATCGTCACCGGAGAGGAACAGGGCGTCGACCGCGCCGCCCTGTCTGGCACCATCCAGAACGACATCCTCAAGGAATTCATGGTGCGCAACACCTATATCTATCCGCCTGAACCCAGCATGCGGATCATCGCGGATATCATCGAGTATACCTCTGCCGAGATGCCCCGGTTCAACTCGATCAGCATCTCGGGCTATCACATGCAAGAGGCGGGTGCGAACCTTGTGCAGGAGTTGGCCTTTACCCTTGCCGATGGGCGCGAATATGTGCGTGCGGCCATCGCGCGGGGTATGGATGTGGATGCCTTTGCCGGACGCCTCAGCTTCTTTTTTGCCATCGGCATGAACTTTTTCATGGAGGCGGCCAAGCTGCGCGCCGCCCGTCTGCTGTGGCACAAGATCATGGCGGAGTTCGAACCCAAGAACCCCAAATCCTCGATGCTGCGCACCCATTGCCAGACATCCGGCGTCAGCTTGCAGGAACAGGACCCTTACAACAACGTGGTGCGCACCGCTTATGAGGCGATGGCGGCGGTGCTTGGGGGGACGCAATCCCTTCACACGAACTCCTTTGACGAAGCCATTGCTTTGCCTACACAATTTTCATCTCGCATCGCGCGCAACACGCAGCTGATCCTGCAGAACGAGACGGGTGTCACCAACGTGGTCGACCCGCTCGCGGGCAGCTATTACGTCGAAAAGCTGACCCACGATCTTGCGACAGAAGCCTGGAAGCTGATCGAAGAGGTCGAGGAAATGGGCGGTATGACCAAGGCTGTCGCCTCGGGCATGCCCAAGCTGCGGATCGAAGAGGCGGCCGCGACAAGGCAGGCGCTGATCGACAAGGGCGACGAGGTGATCGTGGGCGTGAACAAATTCCGCCTCGAGAAAGAAGACCCGATCGACATCCTCGACATCGACAACGCCGCGGTGCGCGACGCCCAGATCAAGCGCCTGAACCGCATCCGTGCCGAGCGGGACGAGGCAGCCTGTCAGGCCGCCCTTGATGCCCTCACACAAGGGGCAGAGGCCAGCGGCAACCTGCTCGAATTGGCGGTCAATGCCGCCCGCGCCCGCGCAACAGTCGGAGAGATCAGCATGGCAATGGAGAAAACGTTTGGCCGTCATCGGGCCGAGGTCAAAACCCTCGCTGGCGTCTATGGTGCCGCCTATGAAGGCGACGAAGGGTTCGCCGCGATCCAGAAATCTGTCGAGGCCTTTGCCGAGATCGAGGGGCGCCGTCCGCGCATGCTGGTCGTCAAGATGGGGCAAGACGGCCATGATCGCGGCGCCAAGGTGATCGCGACCGCCTTTGCCGATATTGGCTTTGACGTGGATGTCGGCCCTCTGTTCCAGACCCCGGCAGAGGCGGCGCAGGATGCGGTCGACAATGACGTGCATGTGGTCGGCATCTCGTCGCAGGCTGCCGGGCACAAGACGCTCGCGCCACAACTGGTGCAGGCGCTCAAGGACGCGGGGGCCGAAGAGATCATCGTCATCTGCGGCGGGGTGATCCCGCAACAGGACTACCAATTCCTCTATGATGCAGGGGTCAAGGCGATCTTTGGCCCGGGAACGAACATCCCGACGGCGGCGCAGGAAATCCTGACGATCCTCGAAAAGACAAAGGTTTAGGCGGTGATCTTCGACCATCTTGTCGTCGGCGCCATAACGCTGGCCGAGGCACAGGGTCATATCGAAAATGCCTTGGGCCTGCCTATGCAACCGGGCGGGCAGCATTCGGTGTTTCACACGCATAACGCGTTGATGGGGCTGGAAGACGGCCTGTATCTCGAAGCGATCGCGCCCGACCCGGACGCACCACCGCCTGCACGTCCGTGCTGGTACGATCTGGACCGCTTTGAAGGCCCTGCTCGCCTGTCCAACTGGGCCTGCGCGGTCGATGATCTGGACAAGGAACTGTCCAAAATGCCTGACGGGTGCGGCGCACCGGTCAAGGTCACGCGCGGTGCATTGCATTGGCACATGGCGGTCTCGGATCAGGGAACGACGCCCTTTGACAACCTTTGGCCTGCGCTGTTGCAGTGGCCCGCCGGGATCGTGCATCCCGCCACGCGGCTTGCCCCGACCGGCATACGCCTCAGGCGTCTGACGCTGGTGCATCCAGAGGCCGAACGCCTTGCCGATGCGCTGACCCGCCATCTGGACGACCCGCGTGTTGCTTTTGAGACCGGCTCCGTGGCGATGCAGGCCGTCTTTGACACGCCACATGGGCAGCGCACGCTGTGATCCGGAGGGCAGAGACATCGGATGCAGGCTGGATTGCTGCCCTGTGGACGGCGATGATCACCGACACTCTGTTTACCTTCACGACCGAGCCCAAAACGCCGGACGACGTAGCGAAAATGATCGCGACGCGCCCCTTTCTGGTGCTGCCGGACAAGGGCGGCTTTGCCACTTACAGCCCGTTCCGGTCGGGCCCGGGATATGCGGCGACGATGGAGCATTCGATCCTGCTTGATCCCTCTGCCCAAGGGCGGGGGGACGGGCGCAGGCTGATGCAGGCCTTGCTCGATCATGGGCGCAGCGAAGGGCATCACGCGATGATCGGTGCCGTCAGCAGCGCGAATCCCAACGCCATCGCCTTTCACGCCGCGATGGGCTTTGACACGGTCGCGCAGATGCCCGAGGTCGGCCGCAAGGGCGGGCAGTGGCTCGACCTGATCCTGATGCAAAAGCTGCTCTGAGACCCCAATCTTGGCTAACATGCGGCCCCGGCTTGGCCTATAAGCTTGGCTCATGTCACTTTGGACCCGTATATCCGACGCGCTGGCCGCCCTGTCCGCGGGCGAGGGTCTGACGGCGATCTTTGACCGTTTGCGCGCGCCACCAGAGCGCAGCGTCGCATTTGCCATCGCCGTGATCGCGCTGGGGGCCAAGATGGCCAAGGCCGACGGACACGTGACCCGCGACGAGGTCACCGCCTTTCGCGACGTCTTTCACATCGCGGCACAGGACGAGGCGGGGGCGGCGCGGGTGTTCAACCTGGCCCGCCAGGACGTGGCGGGGTTCGAGGAATACGCAACGCGCATCCATTCCATGTTCTCTGAACAGCCCGAAACCCTGACCGATCTGATGGAGGGGTTGTTCCACATCGCCATGGCGGATGGGTTCTACCACCCAAACGAGGATGCCTTTCTGGAGCAGGTGGCGCAGATTTTCGGGATTCCGGATGTCGAGTTTCGCGGCCTGCGCGCGCGTTTTGTGCCGGACGCGGTGCCTGATCCCTATTCGGTTCTGGGGGTCACACCGGATATGGATCTTGAGGACATGCGCGCCATCTGGCGCAAGCTGGTGCGTGAAAACCACCCGGATGCAATGATGGCCCGCGGTGTGCCCGAAGAGGCGGTCCGGCTGGCCGAAAAACGTATGATCGACATCAACCGCGCCTGGGAAGACATCCGGGCCAGCGCCACCTGATGCGCATCGCCACCTATAACATCGAGTGGATGAACAGCCTGTTTGCCGATGATGGCAGCCTGCTGGATGATGGCGGGTGGTCGTCGCGCCATGACGTGACGCGGGCCGATCAGATCGCGGCACTTGGGGTCGTCTTTCGCGCTTTGGATGCAGATGCGGTGATGGTGATCGAGGCCCCCGATGACAGCCGCAGCCGCAGTGCCGTGCCCGCGCTTGAGACCTTTGCCAGCCATGCCGGCCTGCGCGCGCGCAAGGCGATCATCGGCTTTGCCAACGACACGCAGCAGGAAATTGCGCTACTTTACGATCCGGATGTGATGCGCGCGCGCCATGACCCGCAGACCCATGCGGGCGCGCCAGCATTTGACGACGCCTTTGCCATTGATCTCGACATTGATGCGACGCAGGACCGCGTCGTGTTCTCCAAACCGCCGCTTGAACTGGCGATTGAGACGGCGGCAGGCTTTCAATTCCGCATGATCGGAGCGCACCTGAAATCCAAGGCGCCTCATGGCGCGACAAACCGGGACGAGGTGCTGCGCATCTCGATTGCCAACCGGCGCAAGCAACTGGCCCAGGCGATCTGGCTGCGCGCCCGTATCGCGGCCCATCTGGATCAGGGCACGCCGCTGATGCTGATGGGCGATCTGAATGATGGGCCGGGGCTGGACGAATACGAACACCTTTTTGGCCGCTCGTCGGTCGAGATCATTCTGGGGGACGGGGCGACCACGCTGTTTGACCCCCATGCCCGCACTGCCCTGCAACGCCGCCTCGGGGCAGCGCCCACCACCGCCCGGTTCTGGATCAGGCAGGAAAAACGGTTTTTGCAGGCGCTGCTGGATTACATCATGGTCTCGCCCGATTTGGCCGCGCGCGACGGGAGGTGGCGGATCTGGCATCCACTTGACGATCCGGAGTGCTGGGCGCAACCGATGTTGCGCGACGCGCTGGTCACTGCGTCGGATCATTTTCCGGTCAGCTTGGATATTGCGCTGTGAAGGCCCATATTAAGGGCATGAAACGTCTGATCCTGATTGTATCGCTCGGGCTCGCGCCCCCTGCCTATGCGCAAGGGGAAGAGGACAGCCTGTCGCTGATGGAACGCGGCGCGCAGATGCTGATGGAAGGGCTGATGCGCGAGATGGAACCGGCGCTGGAAGACCTGCAGGGGCTCGCCGAAGAGTTTGGCCCGGCCCTGCGCGACTTTACCGCCCAGATGGGCCCTGCCTTGCGTGACCTGCTGGACGAGGTCGAAGACTGGAGCGTCTACGAGCCGCCCGAGATGCTGGACAATGGTGACATCATCATTCGGCGCAAACCCCCGCAAGAAGATCCGCTGCCGGAACCGGACAGCGACGGTCAGATCGAGCTTTGATCACCGGGCCCGTAAGGCGCAGGTGTCCTGCGCCTAGCGCTTGCGCTGTTTGACTGTGACCTCGGCCTGAAGCGAGTCGGCCAGCGAGTTCAGCCGCGCTTCTGCCACTTCACCGAACAGCGGCATGGCATCCCGGGCAAGGTGCAGTTCCAGCTGACGCTTTTTCGGGAACCAGCGGAATTCGCCCAGCTTGGCATCCTTGTCCATCCACAGCATCGCGCCAAAGCGCATGGCCTTGCCGAGCACTTCGGCTTCCAGCTTGGTCTTGTCGTCAACCAGTTCGTAGAGCCCCTCGAAATGGGTGCCTTCGCGCTTGTTGGTGTAGCGGTGTAGCAAGGCGAGGCCGAGAAAGATACGCTCAGCGTGTTTGAGACCACCCAGGTTCGCGCGGGTGGCGTTGTCAAAACAGACCTCTGCGCGATAGTCGGGATGGGCGCGCCAACTGACATCATGCAACAGGCATGCGGCCTTGATCAGTCGTTTGCGCGCCGGTGGGGCGGATTTGAAGATTGGCTCGATGAAGGCATAGAGCAGCTTACCAAAGCCCGGCATGCGCGCGTCCTTGGCCTCGGCAAAGCGGCAGGCCTCGACCAGCGGGTCGCGGTCGCGCAGGCGCTGAGGCATCTGTTCGTACAGCATGCCTTCGCGGATGCCATAGCTGGAAATGGCGATGTCCTTGGGTTTGAACGTCTTGACCAGCCGCATCAGCACTTCGGCGGCGAGCGGCACCAGCGCCATCCGGGTGGAAGAGATGCCGCAGGCGGCGCGCAGGGCCTCGTGATCTTCGTGCTTGGCGATAAATTTGGCGGTCTGGCGCACAGCTTTTGGGGTCATGCGGTATTCGTGCAGCACCTGCAGCGGATAGCCGCGTCGGTGCATGTCGACCTTGCAGATGGCCCGCCACGACCCGCCCACCAGAAACAGGCGGTCGCGCTGCGCACCCATGGCGGCCTCCAGCCGCTCCATCGTGGCTTTGATATGGGCGGTGCGCCCCTTTTTGCCGCCCTTGACCGTCTGCAGCTTGAGCGGGCCAAGGTCCGAGGTTTCACGCCGCCCCACGATACCGCCCGAAATTTCGGCCAGTTCCATGGACGATCCACCAATGTCGCAGACCAGCCCGTAAGACCCGGGCCAGCCCAAGAGGACCCCTTGGGCGGACAGGCGCGCCTCTTCCCGCCCGTCGATGATCCGCACATACAGGCCTGTTTCGCGTTCCACGTCCGCACAAAAATCCGGCCCGTCGCTGGAGTCGCGCACCGCGGCGGTGGCCACAACCGTCAGATCAGACAGGCCCATGCCCATGGCGAGATGCTTGAACCGGCGCAACGCCCCAAGCGCGCGGACACGGCCCGTGGGGTTCAGATGCCCGGTGTCGGACATACCCGCCCCCAGGGCACACATGATCTTTTCATTGTAGAAATAGGCCGGGCTGCGCGCGGCACCGTCAAAGACCACCAGACGGACCGAGTTCGACCCCACATCCACAACCCCGACACGCGCCAGCGCGCGGGCGGATGGGTCTTCGAACAGCGGACGGCCAAAGAGGCCCCCGTCGTGATGCGGTTCGACCAAAGCGTTCATGGAAGCCCCCGTGGTGCCGTGCCTTGGTCAGTGATGGACCAGCGCGCCCTTCGGGTCAATGCGCGTGCGTCGGTGGGCGGCTCTGTTTCGGCTGCGCCGAAAGACGCCCGCCCGCCGACCCCGGCTGATGCGCTTTCAGTCTTCGGTGTGGGTCAGTTTGGGCACGTCCGACGCTCCCGCCGAACCGCGACCCGACAGTGACGGGTTTTCCATGAAAAAGCGGTGGCAGTTGAAAGCGAATGTGCCTTCGGGCAATTCGGGTCTGGTGAATGAGCCGTCAGGCGCCATCACCCAGCTTTGGGCCACATCGGCGAGGTTGGCGGCCATTACCTGGCTCACGATCTGGGCCTTGACGGTTGCGTTTTCGATTTCGACCAGGGTTTCGACCCGCCGGTTGAGGTTGCGCCCCATCCAGTCCGCGCTTGAGATGAACACGCGCGCCTTTTTCGACGGCAGCCCGTGGCCATTGCCGAAACAGACGATGCGCGAGTGTTCAAGGAAGCGGCCGACGATGGATTTCACACGAATATTCTCGGAGAAGCCTTTGATTCCGGGGCGCAATCCGCAGATGCCCCGGATCACGAGGCTGATCTTGACCCCGGCTTGCCCGGCGGCATAAAGCGCGTCGATCACCTCGTCATCGATCAGCGAATTCATCTTGGCCCAGATTTCCGCAGGCTTGCCCTTGGCCGCATGCTCGGCCTCGGCAGCGATCATTTCCAGCAGGCGCGGCTTCAGCGTCGTCGGCGAAATGGCGAGATTGGCGAGGCCTTCGGGCGGGGCGTATCCCGACAGGTAGTTGAACACTTTGGTGGCATCCCGCCCCAGCACCGGATCGCAGGTGAACAGGGACACATCCGTGTAGATGCGGGCGGTGATCGGGTGATAATTGCCGGTGCCGTAATGGGTGTAGGTCACCAGTTTCTTGCCCTCACGCCGTACCACGGTGCTGATTTTTGCGTGGGTTTTCAGATCGATGAACCCGTAGACCACATGCGCGCCTGCCCGTTCCAGACGGCGGGATTGGCGGATGTTGGCGGCCTCGTCAAAGCGGGCCTTGAGTTCGACCAGCGCGGTGACGGACTTGCCGTCCTCGGCTGCTTCGCACAGGGCTTCGACGATGGGCGAGTTTTTCGAGGTGCGATAAAGCGTCTGCTTGATCGCTACGACATCTGGGTCGCGCGCTGCCTGCTGCAGAAAGCGGACCACCATGTCGAAGGTTTCGTAAGGGTGATGCAGCAGCATGTCCTTTTGGCGGATCGCGGCCAGCATATCGCCTTCAAAATCGCTGACCCGTTCGGGCACGCGGGGCGTAAAGCTGGGCCAGAGCAGGTCGGGGCGGTTGTCGAGCACCAGCGCGCCGAGGTCGGAGAGACCCAGCATGCCATCGACTTCGACCACTTCGGATTCGCGCACGCCCAGCTCTTCCATGATCACGGCCTTGAGCGCCTCGGGGGCGCCTGCAGAATGGGTCAGGCGCACCACTTCGCCGCGACGGCGGCGTTTCAGCGCCACTTCGAATTCGCGCACGAGGTCTTCGGCCTCTTCCTCGACTTCCAGGTCACTGTCGCGCAGCACGCGGAATTCGAAATGCGCCTTGAGTTTGTAGCCGGGAAACAGGTTGGGGATGTGCAGGATCAGCAATTCCTCAAGCGGCAGGAATCGCTGGCCGGGCCCGGGCAAGGCGATAAAGCGGTCGATCTGCGCCGGGATCGGCAACAGAGCCTGCAAGGTGCGCTTGTCGGCCTTGCGCTCCATCTGCAGGGCCAGTGCGTAGCCTGTGTTGGGGATGAAGGGGAACGGGTGTGCTGGGTCGATGGCCAGCGGGGACAGAACCGCAAAGACCTCGGCGAGAAACACCTCTTCGAGATGGGCGATGTCCTCTTTGGTCAGCTCCTCCGGGGTGAGGACGTTGATGCCTTCGGCGTCCATTTGTTCGTGCAGGTCCACAAGGACCCTCTGTTGCTGGGTCAACAGGTTGCGGGCGTTTTCGTTGATCAGCACCAGCTGTTCGGCAGGGGACAGCCCGTCAGCGGCGGGCGTGGTGTTGCCTGCAATGGCCAGTTCGCGCAGGCCCGCGACGCGCACGGTGTAGAATTCGTCAAGGTTCTGGGCCGAGATCGACAGGAACCGCAGCCGTTCGAGCAGCGGCACGCGCGGGTTCTCGGCCTCTTCCAGCACCCGCCAGTTGAACCCCAGCCAGCTGAGTTCACGGTTGAAGAACCGACCCGGCCCGCTGGTGTCCAGCTCGGGCAGGTCAGTGGCGACCGGGAATGGCGAGGCAAGGAAATCTGCATCTGTCATGGCAGGGATATGGCGCTCACATGTGAAGGTTAGATGACGGTTATCCCCCAGGCGCGGTGCCCTTGTCCAGCAGCTCTGCCGCCAGCGCCCGGGTGACGGGTTTCTTGCGCGCAAGGCTGGTGGCATCAAGCGCCGTCACGATGCGCCCTGCTGCGTCAAAGCTGCGCTCCATATGGGTGACGAGATAAGGGATCACGTCCGGGCGCGGCGTCAGTTGGCGGTCGTTGAACAGTTTGGCCAGCACGGCGGCCAGCAGCTTGTCGTCGGGAGCATCGAGCGCGGCGTGGCCTGCGGCGTCAATGCGGCTTTGCAGGTCGGGCAGGGACATGCGCCAAAGCGACGGGGGCAGCGTGCCGGTCATCAGCAGGGGCTGGTTTGCCGCATGTTGCAGGTTGTGCAGGTGGAAAAGGGCGGTTTGTGCAGCCATGTCGCCTGCGATATCCGGCACATCCTCGATGGCAACGGGGCCGCTGGCCTCGATCATGTGGGGGTTCAGATCGCGCGCCGCGATGATCTGCGCGCCACTTGCGGCGGCCCAGACATGGGTGAGGTGGGTCTTTCCTGACCCGTCCGGTCCGCTGAGCACCAGTTTGTTCAGGGGCCAACTGGTCCAGTTGTCGATCATCGCCAGCGCAAGTGCGTTGGAGGGGGCGACCATGAAGTCGTCGCGCCCGAGCGCTGCGCGGGCAGGCAGGTCCAATCCCAGTTGCGTGGCCATGATCAGTCGTCGACCCCGTTGCGGTCCACCGCTTCGAGGCCCTGATAGAGGCGGCTGTCCTGATAGCGTTCGATCAGGAAGCGCACAAAGACACCCAGTGAGGCGGCCAGTGGCACCGCGACCAACATGCCGACAAAGCCAAAGAGCGCACCAAACACGGTCAGGGCAAGGATCAGCCAGACAGGGTGCAACCCGACGCTTTCGCCCACCAGTTTCGGAGTCAACACGTTGCCCTCGGCCACTTGACCGATCATGAAGATGATGCCCACGGCCGCGATCCAGCCCCATTCCCCCCAGAACTGGAACAGCGCCAGCCCAAGGGCCAGCGCGCCACCCACAAGGGCGCCCACGTAAGGGATGAAGGTGAGAAGGCCCGCGACAAAGCCCACAACCAGCCCGAATTGCAGCCCCACCAGCATGAGCGCGACGGCATAATAGGTGCCAAGCAAGAGGCAGACGGTGCCCATGCCGCGGATGAAGCCTGCGAGAGTTGCGTCGATCTCTGACGCGAGACGGCGGATCACCGGGGCATGGTCGCGCGGCAAAAGCTGGTCGACGCGGGCCACCATCCGGTCCCAGTCAAGCAGCATGTAGACGGCCACGACCGGCACGATCACGAACAGGACGATAACGTTGATCAGGCTTGCCGCAGAGGTGAGCGCGGAGTTGAGCAGCGCGCCACCCCGTTCGGAAATGGTCTGGCCCAATCCGTCGAGCGATTTGCGCACGGTGGAGCCTTCATCCAGCAGGCTGGGAAAGCGTTCGGCAAGGAAGGTGCCGATGTTGCGGGCGATTTCGGGGGCGGCGTTGAATAGAGCGACCGCTTGTTGGACGAGGTTCGGGATCACCAGAAGGACGAGCAGAACAAACACGATGATGGCGCTGATGGTGATTATGGCTGTTGCAAGCCCCCGGCTGCATCCATGGGCCTCGAGCCAGTCCGCGACGGGGTCCAGGAAATAGGCAATGGCCGCGCCCAGAAAGAACGGCAGCAACTGGTCCCCAAGCGCGTAGAGCAGCACGAAAAAGACCACCGCCGCGGCCCCCCAATATTTCAGCTGTTCGCGCACTGGCAGGGCCATGCTGGTCTCCGAGCGATTGGTGATGGCTTACAAATGCGGGGTTTTGACGGATGCTGCAAGTGCTTTGCCGTGATTGGCTGCTGTCAAACGGAGCGCTTGCGCGCACGCTTTTTCATGAGGGGCTCTGCCCCGGCGCTGGCGCACCTCCCCGGGATATTTCTCAATCAGAGAAGGGACGTTGCGGGTCTTTGTCCTTTGTCCTAATCAGGAGCGAATTGAAAAGGAGAGGTCCTCGTGCGTCTGAGCCGTTATTTTCTGCCCGTTCTGAAGGAAAACCCCAGCGAGGCGCAGATCGTCAGCCACCGTCTGATGTTGCGTGCCGGCATGATCAAGCAGGCGAGCGCGGGCATCTATTCCTGGCTGCCGATGGGCTTCAAGGTGTTGCGCAAGCTGGAAAACATCGTGCACGAAGAGCAGGCGCGCGCAGGCCATATGGCGATGCTGATGCCCACCATCCAGTCTGCGGACCTTTGGCGCGAGAGTGGTCGTTATGATGCTTATGGCGACGAGATGCTGCGCATTAAGGACCGGGGCGGGCGCGACATGCTGTTCACTCCCACCGCCGAAGAGTTGATCACCGACATCTTCCGCGCGCATGTGGGCAGCTACAAGGATCTGCCGCTGACCATGTATCAGATCCAGTGGAAATTCCGCGACGAAATCCGCCCCCGCTTTGGCGTGATGCGTGGCCGCGAGTTCCTGATGAAGGACGGCTATAATTTTGATCTGACCAAAGAGGATGCGCTGCACGCCTACAACCGCCATCTGGTCACCTATCTGCGCACCTATGAGCGCATGGGCCTGCAGGCGATCCCGATGCGTGCGGATTCCGGACCCATTGGCGGGGACGACACGCATGAGTTCCTCGTACTGGCCGAAACCGGTGAATCCGAGGTGTTTTATGACAGTGCAGTCACCGATCTGACCTTTGGCGATCGCGACATCGACTATGATGACGTGGCCCAATGCGCTGGCGTGATGGAGGAATTCACCAACCTTTACGCCCGCACCGACGAGACCCACGACGAGGCCTTGTTCAACGCCATCCCCGAAGGACGCCGTCGCGTGGCGCGCGGTATCGAGGTGGGGCAGATTTTCTACTTTGGCACCAAGTATTCCGAACCTTTGGGCGCTGTGGTGCAGGGCCCTGACGGCAAACAGGTGCCGGTCCATATGGGCAGCCATGGCATCGGCGTCAGCCGCCTGATGGGCGCGATCATCGAGGCGAGCCATGACGACAAGGGCATCATCTGGCCCGAAGGCGTCACGCCCTATCATTGCGGTATCGTGAACCTGAAACAGGGCGACGCGGAGGCGGATGCCGCCTGTGAGGCGCTCTATTCCAGCCTTGGTTTGCTGGGGCTCGAGCCACTTTATGACGACCGCAATGAACGGGCAGGGGGCAAGTTTGCCACCATGGACCTGATTGGCCTGCCCTGGCGCATCACCGTCGGCCCACGCGGTCTCAAGAATGGGGTGGTCGAACTGACCTCGCGTCGCACAGGCGTTAGCGAAGAATTGCCACCCGAAGAGGCCATCAAGCGCGTGGCGGAGATTTACGCGAGGTCCTGAGCGGGGATTGTGCTAGGCTGAGCGCAATGCAGGCGCGTGTTCTTATACTGTTGATCTTGATGGTGTTGCCCCATGCGGGGGCCGCGCAGGATGCGGATCGCATGAACGCCTTTCGCCAGGCCTATGCCGACTGGCTGGTGCGGCGCGAGATCAGAGGCACAGGTGCCATCGCTTATCGCGGCACGCCAAAGATGGCGATTGGCGATGCCACGGCCCCGATTGAGCTGGCCAGCGTCAGCAAATCCATCACCGCGTTGTGTGCGGCGGCTCTGTCGGATGCCGGGCAGCTCGACTTTGCCGCCAGCGTGCGTGACGTGCTGGGGCGAGGCCCAGATGTGAGCGTTGCCTCGCTTGTCACCCATACCAGCGGCATCGTCATGGATATCACGCAGCCGTTGATGGCGTTGTGGCTGAACTCGGACGAACATCGGGCCGAATTTGTGCTGAACCTGATGAAGGACCCTGTCGGCGCACCGGGCGAGTTTGTCTACAACAACGTGAATTACGCGCTGCTTGCGTTGGTGATCGAGGCCAGCACCGAGGGGTCCTATGAGGATATTTGCCGCCGTCTTGTTCTGGTGCCTGCCGGGGCAGACGGAGGACCGTCGCCCAAGAGCGGTGCGTTCCTCAGCTGGGGTGGCTGGATGATGTCGCCGCTGGATTACGCGCGCCTGCACAGCCACTGGTTTGGCGCGGCAACCCCGACGGGGCGTTCGCCGCTGGATTACCCCCACTTGGCACGCGGTGATAGCGGGTTATACTACGGGCTTGGCACCGCTTTTCGCGCCAACCACACCGGGGACGGGACCTATAATTTCTGGCATTTCGGATCGCTTTGCATGCCGGGCCTGCTGACCATCGGGACCTATGCGGTGACCTGGGGGGCAGAGTGGACGGTTATGGCGGGCTATGACGCGTGCGTCAGCGATGACGATCGCCGCGCGCTGGATTCGGTGATGGGCAAGGCCGCCTATGGGCCGCTCAAATGATCGTGCGCGTGGTGGCGCTGGCGGCTGGGCTGCTGGGTGGGGCGGCGGGATCGCAATTTCCAGAATATGCGCAGCAGTACACCCAGCGTCTGGGCGGGGCGGTCGACGCACTTGGCGAAGTGGTCGCCGATTTTGACGCCTCTGCCGCGGATGCCGGGCTGAGCCGTGATGCAGCGCTTGCCGAATTGCAGGGCAGCGCGTTTCTGGAGGCGCGCCGCCGCGATATGACCCGCACATTTCAGCGCTATGACAGGTTGCGCGAAGACTTGCGTATGCTGGAACGGGCTGGTCCGTTCATGCGGGCCTATCACGCCGCACGGATGACCGACCGCGATGTGGCGCGTGCGGCGATGGCGACGTTCGAGCCCGCAGTGCCCCTGACATTGCCAGGCGTGATCTTTGCCGGGACCGGATTTCTGGCGGGCATGATCGCGGTCTGGGCTGTGCTGCGCACTCTTCTTTGGCCGATCACGCGCAGGCGGGCAGTTGCGCCGGGGGCTTGACCTTGGGGCGCGCCCCGGCCACTTGTGACAAAACGCCCGAGCAGGAGCCGTAAATGGCCACCCAACCCGTCCCCTTTGCCCCGTTCGAGTGGCTGATCGCCTGGCGCTATCTGCGCGCGCGGCGTGCCACGGGTGGGGTGTCGACCATGACGTGGATCAGCCTGATCGGGATCACGCTGGCTGTGTTTGCTCTGATTGCGACCCTGTCCGTGCGCTCAGGCTTTCGCGCAGAATTTGTCGACACGATCCTTGGCGCCAATGCCCATGTGACCGTCTACCAGATCGGCGAGGTCACCCCGACCGGTGCAGTGGATCGCACCATCTCCGACTATGACGAGATGGCCGAGGCCCTGCGCGGCGTGCCCGGTGTCACCCGAGCGGCCCCCATCGTGCGCGGGCAGGTCATGGCCAACCTTCGCCAAAGCAATGCAGGCGTGCAAGTCTATGGAATGTCTGCCGAAAACCTCGCCAGTCTGCCGCGCATTGCAGACCCTGAAACGGCCCAAGGCGATATCGCCCGCTATGATCAGGGCATCGCCATCGGGTCGGGCGTGGCACTGGAACTGGGCGCGCAGGTGGGTGACCGGATCAAGCTGATCTCGCCCAACGGGGTCAAGACCGCCTTTGGCACCAGCCCGCGCATCAACGCCTACGAGGTCACCTATATCTTTTCCGCCGGGCGCTATGACATCGACCGGGTGCGGGTCTATCTGCCGCTGGCCGAGGCGCAGACATTTTTCAACCGCGAGGGCGTCGCGGACGAGATCGAAGTGATGGTGGACAGCCCCGAAGCGGTCGAAAGCTATGCCACCGCCCTGCTCGAGTCTGCCGGAGGCCGGGCGCAGCTGTGGACATGGCGCGATGCCTCGGGCGGCTTTCTGCGCGCGCTTGAGGTCGAGGACAACGTGATGTTCATCATCCTGTCCATCCTTGTGCTGATCGCGGCGATGAACATCGTTTCGGGCCTGATCATGCTGGTCAAGAACAAGGGGCGCGACATCGGTATCCTGAGGACCATGGGGCTGACCGAGGGCTCGGTGTTGCGGGTCTTTTTCATCTGTGGCGCGTTCACGGGGCTGATCGGCACGGCGATGGGTGTGGTGCTGGGCTGCCTGTTCGCGCTCTATATCGATCCGCTGTTTTCATTTGTGAACTACGTGATGGGCGGCGGTGTGTGGGACCCGTCCATTCGCGGCATCTATGCACTGCCTGCGCAGTTGAACCTGCCGGATGTGCTGAGTGCTGTGGCTCTGTCGCTGGGCCTGGCCTTTGTGGTCACGATTTTTCCGGCCCGCCGGGCGGCGCGGATGAACCCGGTCGAGGCGCTGCGCTATGAGTGATCCTGTGCTGACGCTGGAGGGTATCGCCAAGACCTACAATGCCGGGTTACCCAGCGAAGTGCAGGTGCTGCGCGGTGTAGACCTCAGCGTGGCGCCGGGCGAAGTTGTGGCCCTTGTCGCGCCTTCAGGTGCGGGCAAGTCGACGCTGCTGCACATCGCAGGTCTGCTCGATACGCCCGACACGGGCACCGTGACCCTTGCGGGCCAGAATCTGACCGGGCAATCCGACCGTCGCCGCACGCTGGCGCGCCGGGCGGATGTCGGATTTATCTATCAGTTCCACCACCTGCTGCCCGAATTCTCTGCCCTTGAGAACATCGTGCTGCCACAGCTGAGCAACGGCACATCCAAACCCGCCGCCGCCGAAAGAGCGCTGATGCTGCTGGACAAGGTGGGTGTGGCACCGCGCGCTGCGCATCGCCCGGCCGAGTTGTCGGGAGGCGAACAGCAGCGCGTCGCCTTTTGCCGCGCACTTGCCAATGCGCCGCGCCTTTTGCTGGCGGATGAACCGACAGGCAACCTTGATCCCGGCACGTCGGATCAGGTGTTTGACGCTCTGATGGCGCTGGTGCGCGATACGGGTCTGTCTGCGCTGATCGCGACTCACAACCTTGATCTCGCCGCGCGGATGGATCGCACGCTGCGGTTGGATGCGGGCCGTTTGACCGCGCCATGAGTGGCGCACAAAGGCCCGCGCTTCACTGTCACGCTTGACGAAGCTTGCGCGGTTTGCTCAGACTGAGCGTCGCGGCCTGTGCCGTGAGGGACCTGACCATGCCATCCGTCTCATTGGCTGACATAGAACGTATCGTTCAGGCTGCACTGATGCGGCATGGGGCCGGTGCTTTTGCCGCGGCCGAAGTGGCGCGTGCGGTGGCGCGAGCCGAGGCGACGGGCAACCGAATTTGCGGTCTGTACTATCTGGAAAGCTATTGTGCGCAGCTAAAAACGGGCCGGGTGCAGGGTGACGTGGTGCCTGCGGTGACCGCGATGCGCCCGGCGGTCATCCACGTGGATGCGCTGATGGGCTTTGCCCAGCCTGCCTTTGCCTACGGGCTGGCCCCCGCACTGGACGCGGCGCGCCAATACGGCGTGGCGACATTGGCGGTGGGCCATGCCCATACCTGCACGTCGCTGGGATATTTCACCGAACAGATCGCACAGGCCGGGCTGATCGGTCTGGGGATGACCAATGCCTCGCCCATCGTGGCCCCTCCCGGGGGCAAGACCCGAATGATCGGCACCAACCCCATCGCCTTTTCGGTGCCAGATGGGGACGGAGGGTTGGCCATGCAGTTCGATCAGTCCACCACTACAGTTGCCCTGGGCAAGATCACCATGGCCAAGGCAGCGGGCGAGAAAATCCCGCTGGGCTGGGCGCTGGATGCCGAAGGCAAGCCCACGACCGACCCGGAGGCCGCTCTGGCCGGGTCACTCGTGTCGATGGGGGGCTATAAGGGCTGGGGCTTTGGCCTGATGGCCGAACTGTTGGTGGCTGGCATGACCGGCGGCGTGCTCAGCCGCGATGTCAAACCCCTCAAAGCGCCCGAGGGACCGCCTCACGACCTTGGGCAGTACTACATTCTGATCGATCCCAGCGCGTCGGATGTGTTTCGTGACCGCCTTGCCAGCCTCGCCGAGATGGTCGGGCAGGACGAAGGCGGGCGGCTGCCCGGTCAGCATCGCATCATCGCCGACCCGGCTGATGTGGACGCCGCCGCTTGGGCGCAGGCGCAGGAACTGGCGGCAACCGAATAGGGAACGCCCGCCTTACGCCACCTGCGTCAGCCACACTCCGGTTGCCATCAGGGCAATCCCGCCAATCCGCGCCGGGCTGAGCGCCGTGGCTTGCGCGCCGAACAGACCAAAGTGATCGATGGCCGCGGCCGAGATCAACTGCCCGATCAGCACAAAGAACACCGCGTTGCCGATGCCGAAATGCGGGGCGATGAAGGTGATGGACAGCACATAAAACGCAATCAGCGCCCCGGCGAGAAACAGGTGTTTGGGGGCTGCCGCCACCTTGTTCAGCCCGTGCGCCCCGGTGAAGGCAAACACAATCGACGCCGCCAGCAGTGCCACCATGAACAGCACAACTGCCGCTGCCGCCGGATTGCCCAACCGTGTGCCAAGGGCAGCATTGAGCGCGGCAAGAATCGGGATGCCGATCCCGGCCAACAACATGATCAGGGCATAATGGGCCATGGGCGAGGTCTCCTTTTGCATCAGCCGCAGATTCCGTTCAGCTCGACCCCGTCCCAGGGCAGGCGCACATCGTGTTCGCGCGATTGAGGCAGGTCGGCCACGGGCATGGCCTTGGAAATCAGGGCATGCAACCGCTTGGTGCGGGGCGCTTGCGGGGCGAGGGCGCGGCAGCAGACAAACTCTTCGACGATGGAGCCTTGTTGTTCGTAGCCGAATTCGGAAAACTGACGTTCTGCCTCGATATCAAAGAGATAGGGGTCGTCGCTCACCTGATGTTCGCGCGCGGCGCGCAGGGGGGAATAGCCCGTCACGGCCCGGTTTTGCCATTGCCAGACATGGGTCAACTCATGTGCGAGCAGCATGGCGGCGATCAGGTTGATCTCGTCCGGGTAGTCCGGAACGTAGTCGTCCAGATACCAGTCCTTGTCGAACAGCACGCTGTGCCAGAGGGCGACGGCGGCAGGTTTGGCGGTGATGATTGCGTCCGTGGGCGGCGGCAGGATCAACTCGCGACATGTGGTGCGGGGCCGGGCCTTGCGCCGGAATGTCACGGCCCGTGTCGGGGAGCCTTTGACCAGCCGCACCCGATCCGTGTTCAGAGCGTCACCGTGGATGGTCGCGGAAAAGGCGATTTCGGCGGGGGTCAGAGGCCGACCGCAGCTTGCAAGCAGGGTCAGGATCAAAAGGGCACGCAGGATCATGGGCGCAGTAGGGGACAGATCGGGAAAAGGTTCAAGACGCGATTGAGTGAGATTCGGGCGAGCATTAACCCGGCAGCGCGAATGTGGCGGTGGCATGGGCAATGGGCTTGGCTGCGGGCAGGGCGGAGAGGGTGCAGCGTGCAAAGATCATGGAGCGTCCAGCGCGGATGATTTCGGCCTCGGCCCTGACAGACTCACCACTTCCGGGCCGCAGGAACTGGGTGTCGAGCGTAACCGTCGCCACCGGCATCATCCGCCCCAGATGCGCTCCGGCGGCCAGAACCATGGCCGTGTCGGCGAGTGTGGCAAGCGCTTGGCCCGACACAATCCCGCCCACCCGCGCGATGTCGTCGGTGATCGGGATGTCGAGGGTGAGGCCGGATGTGCTGCAGGCCGTGACGCGCGGGGACAGCGCCAGCACCCAAGCGGCGAAATTCTGGTCGAGAAAGGCCTGAGCGTCTGCGTTTGTAATCATGGCGCCAGCCTGCGCCAGCCCATCGGCGGATTCAAGCCGGTGTGCGCGATGTGGTCAAAACCAGTTCTCTAAAATGCCTTGAAGATGCCTTGCTTTGGTAAACACGTGTTCACCTTTTGAGGGCAAAAGAGGGGGAGCCACGGTCCGAGTTGTGGTCCGTTGGTTTGGTAACGAGTATGGAGCGGGGGCGAGAGCCCCCGTTCCTTTTTGTGCTTTTTTGGGTGCTTGATTGCCCTGATTGGCTGGGCGGACGGGCGGTTGCGGACCGCACGCGCCCTATCCCAACGTGCCGCCTTGCAGCACGCGAGAAGAGTCGGGGCATCGCTGTGCTCACAAGGCGGAATCAAGGCCGCAGGCCGCCGCCCAACGATGGGGCGGCTTGGTTCGGTCTCGAAGAACGCGCCGCGAAAACGCCCCGCGTTTTCGCCGCCCCCGACCGCCCCCATGGGCGGGGGCGACTGCGTCACCCCCGGGGTCTTTCGACCCTCTGCGGCCTCAAAGGCTCCACTGGAGCCGATGCAAGACGGCCTCCGACCCGCGGTCGGGGGCTACAACGGAATCGTATGGTAAGGTTGACTAAGATCGAAGGATTTGAAGTTAAAATGAATTCTGGATGGAGCTCCAAGACTGTACAGTCCGTCTTTATTTATTCCCGGTAATCCGATGCGTTTATTGATGCATAAGTGTTCAAACTTTTCCTCGTCAGGATAGGCAATTGAATACCCCAGACGACATTGCGTACATACCGCACACGCCCAGATTTCCGCTTCCGCAAAATACAAGATACTGTTGGCTGCTCCTGCATTGGTCATGCAGAGTTCGCAAAAATAGTTCATCATGGATTGGTTGGCCATTCATCGGTTCCCCTATGACACATAGAAAACCATCGCATAAGCAAGCCACTGCCAGCAATGCACGGCAAATCTGCTGTAACTTACGAAATTGCCACTGATCTATTTAGTTTAAAGAAATCAACGCCTAACTCAAACATCCAACTCCTCCACAAACCGCGCGTTCTCCTGAATGTACTGAAACCGCATCTCCGGCTTTTTGCCCATCAACCGTTCCACCAGATCACCTGTCTCTCCGGGCTCATCATCGTCTATGCTCACTCGGATCAGTTTGCGGGTCGCGGGGTTCATCGTGGTGTCTTTGAGGTCCTTCGCGTCCATTTCGCCCAGACCCTTAAAGCGGGAGACGTCGATTTTGCCCTTGCCGCCCAGACCTTGCTCCATCAGCGCGTTCTTTTCGGCCTCATCGAGGCAATAGACCCGTTTGGCCCCTTGCGTCAGGCGAAACAGCGGCGGGCAGGCGAGGTAGAGGTGGCCAGCGTCAATCATGGGGCGCATCTGGGTGTAAAAAAACGTCATTAACAGCGCTGCGATATGGGCGCCGTCCACGTCCGCGTCGGTCATGATGATGACCTTGTCATAACGCAGGTCGTCAACGTTGAACTTGGCCCCAAGACCGACCCCAAGGGCTTGGGACAAATCGGAAATCTCGGCATTGGACCCCAGCTTCGAGCTTGCCGCGCCAAGTACGTTCAGGATCTTGCCGCGCAGAGGCAAGAGCGCCTGGGTCTTGCGGTCCCGCGCCATCTTGGCCGACCCACCCGCAGAATCGCCTTCGACGATGAACAGCTCGGTCCCTTCGCGCGCCTTGTTGGAGCAGTCGGTCAGTTTGCCGGGCAGGCGCAGCTTTTGCGTAGCGGTCTTGCGCGCGGTTTCCTTTTCCTGACGGCGGCGCAGCCGTTCCTCGGCCCGCAGCACCAGAAAATCGAGGATCGCGCCTGCGGATTTCGTGTCCGCCGCCAGCCAGTTGTCAAAGTGGTCGCGGACCGAGTTTTCGACCATGCGTTGGGCGTCGACCGTGGCGAGGCGATCCTTGGTCTGGCCGACAAATTCCGGCTCGCGAATGAAACAGGACACCAGCGCGCCCGCCCCGGTGACCAGATCCTCGCGGGTAATGGTCGAGGCCTTGCGGTTGTTCACCAACTCGCCATAGGCCTTGATCCCCTTGAGGATCGCGGCCCAGAACCCGGCCTCGTGTGTGCCGCCTTCCGGCGTGGGCACTGTATTGCAATAGGACTGGATGAAGCCGTCGCGCGCGGGCGTCCAGTTGATTGCCCATTCGACCTTGCCCGGCACCTTGAACTTTTCAAAGCTGACATTGCCTGAGAACGGGGCCTCGGCATAGGTGGTGGCGCCGGCCATGACTTCGTTCAGGTAATCGGCGAGACCCCCGGGAAAGTGGAACGTGGCCTCGGTCGGGGTATCGCCGTCCTGAATCGCCGTCTTCCAGCGGATTTCGACGCCCGAAAACAGATAGGCCTTGGAGCGCGCCATCTTGAACAGCCGCGCAGGTTTGAGCTTGAGCGAGCCGAAAATCTCGGGGTCCGGATGAAAGGTGACAGCCGTTCCACGCCGGTTGGGGGCAGCACCGATCTTTTCCAGCTTGCCCTGCGGCAGGCCGCGCGAGAATTCCATGGCGTAAAGCTCGCGATTGCGCGCCACCTCGACCCGCAGATGATCGGACAGGGCGTTCACGACGGAAGAGCCGACGCCGTGCAGGCCGCCTGACGTCTCGTAAGAGTCGCCGGAAAACTTGCCACCCGCATTCAGCGTGCAAAAGATGATCTCGAGCGCGGATTTGGTCGGGTCCTTGGGGTGCGGATCGGTGGGGATGCCCCGCCCGTTGTCGCGCACGGACACATGGCCGTTTTCGTGCAATTCCACCTCGATCCAGGTGGCGTGGCCCGCGACGGCCTCGTCCATGGAGTTATCGATGATCTCGGCCACCATGTGGTGCAGGGCGCGGTCATCCTTGCCGCCAATATACATGCCCGGGCGCAGCCGGACGTGTTCCATATCCTCCAGCACCTGAATGGAAGAGGCGTCGTAATCCGAGGCCTTGGCGGCCCCGCTCAGCAGGTCGGTCATGGCAGCTGCTCTTTATTGTTTGTTTGGCGCTGAGTATGGCAGACCGCGATTTGCGGGGGAAGGGGTTTGCGCGTGTCCTGACCGGGCAGGCCCATACGAAACAGGCGGACCCAAGGCCCGCCTGCAAAGTCGTTAACTGTTGTGTTGCGTCAGTCGCGCGTCTTGCGACGGCGCATGGCGCCAAGGCCGCCCAATGCCGCGATCATCAACCAGCCTGCCGCAGGCAGCGGAACGGGTGATGTGTCCGACAAGGATGCGGTGAACAGAAAGTCGTTCGAGCCGGGGCTGCTTGCGATCCAGCCGCGTCCGGCGATACCGGTCGACGAACCCAGACGGTGCCCGTCATTGGCAAACTTGAAGTAATAGCTGCCGTTGGACGATGTGCCCAGCGAGATCACCTCGGTACCAAGTGTGAGTGTGCCGCTTGAATTGGCTGTCTCCTGCACAAAGAACCCGCCGCCAAGGTCGGTCAGGCCGGACAGCGTGTAGGACAGGGTGTAGGCGTTGCCCACGGTCCCGACGCCTGTGCTTTCAAACACCGACCCGCTCAGCGTCGCTTCGAAGGTTGTGTCGTTATAGGTCAGCTGCGCAGCAGAGCCATTCCCGAAGGTGAAGAAACGCGCGCTTGGCTGTGCGCCGTCAAGGCGGATGCCATAGTCAAAGTTGCCGCGCTGGTTTCCATCCGGGTGATCGGCCAGATTGTAAGTGTAGGTCGCTGCCTGGGCGATCGTCGCGCCAACAAGCGATGTCGCCATAACAGCGAACGTCATCATTAATTTTCTCAAAACACGTCCTCGCCCAAAAATTAAACTAACTCCGCCCAAGTTACGCCATATTCACAGAAGGGAGCGATTGATTTCTGAGACTGGAAATACTACTTTCGCGAGAAAATCTTGCATTAATCGTTTCTTAACAAATCCTTACGCCGCTTTTCTGGGTAAAAAGATTCTCGCGGTATTACCCACCAATTTCGGAACAACATCCCGTAAATCCACGGAATCGTTTCTGAGTGCTACCTGTAGTTGGTAGGTCCCGCCGACGCGCCAATTCCGCACACAATGCGCGAATCGGGGTGTATTATCGCCCCGATCCTCAAAGTCGCTGCCATTTTCATCCCGGCCAGCGTGCGCCCAGAATGCCTGCAACCTGCTGTTCGTCGATCACACGGCGGTAGTGTTTCATGCTGTGATCGGGGCCAAAAACCGAGCGTCGCGCGCGCGCCTTGTGTACACGGCCCATATGGTGGAACGAGCCGGGCAGGTCGCACACCGCGTCATCATCGCGGTTGATGCAAAGGCACAGATGCGAGTGCTTGATCGCCCCCCGGCTGCGGCGTGGGCGTGGGGCAGCAAAGCCGATGCCGGGCACGCCGTAGGTCCGCACGAGGATCTGCGTCGCCGCTGCCCCCAGTGAATGTCCTATGATGAATTTGGGCCGCAGCCGTTCGCGTTCGAGCCACGCATAGATCATCTGCGCGTGCCGCAAGAACCCTTGGTGCCAGATCGTGCCCGAGGCTCCGGCCTCGGTGTCGTCATCGTTCAGGCGGAACCGTTTGCCGCCGATATTGAGGATGCGCAGGTTGAACTTGAGGTAATCGGCGACCGAGTTCGACCCCGGGATCAGCAGGATATCCCCTTTGAGGAACAGCGCCTGCACGTCATCCTCATCCAGTTCCTTGCGCAGGGCAGTGGCCAGTGATCCGTGTCCGCGCCCCGCATAAGAGGCTTCGGCCATCTGGGCGGCCAATTTGATTTCATAGCTATGTGACATGACAAATACCTTCGTTGAATGCTGCCACTATGACGCGAAAATGCGCGCAAGCAAAGCGTGGATCAAGCCAGCCAGTCCCGGATGATGCTGGCAATCCGGTCGGGGTGCTGGTGCAGGACCCAGTGATCACCGTCCGCAATCGAGACGCGGGTGAGGTCAGGCACGAAATCCTCCAAGCCTTCTGTGGCCTCGGGCAGCAAGGCGGTGTCCCCTTCGCCCCAGATCAGCAGATGCGGGCAATGCACCATGAACCTGTCGGTCGGCAGATCGGGCAATTCGACCGGCTTGCGGTGGTCAGCCACCACCAACGGCGAGGCACGGTACCAGTTGATCATGCCCCGCAGCCCCGATTGCCGCCACGCGGCCTTTTGCGCCTCAAGCACGTCGCCTTGCAGCCATTCGGTATTCATCTGCGAGGAAAACAACTGCATCAGCCGGGCAAAGTCGTCCTTTGCCAGCGCCGCATCGGACCCTTCATTGCGCAGCGCGTTGATGTATTGCGAAGCTTCCGATTGTGCGCCTCCGGCGGCGATGGCGCGTTGAAAGACGATTGGGTGTACGCCGTTGGCCACAATCAGGTGGCTGACGAGTTGAGGCATGAACATCGCCAGCCCATAAGCCACCGCTGATCCCCAATCATGGCCCATCACGATCACCGGCTCAGGGCCAATCAGGGCCGCCATATCCCCCACCAGCGCCTCCATCGCATAGTCCTCGACCGCGTCCGGAGCATAGCTGCCACCATAGCCGCGCTGATCTGGCGCGATGCAGTGAAACCGGTCCGACAATTGCAGGGCCAATGTGTTCCACGCCCCGCCATATTCGGGAAAGCCGTGCAGCATCAGCAGCTTGGGCAGCCCTTCGACCCCCCATTCACGCACAGTGAAAATGTTGCCGTTCAACTCACGCTCTGAGACCCGCATCATTCGCCGCGACCTTTCGTTTCGAACCGCAGCCCCTTGGCGGTGCGGGCAGCAAACCCGGCCCAATAGGTGTGATCCTCGCTCGGTTTGCCTGCATCATCGAGCGCGTGCAGCCCGTCGTTCGATTTGGGGATCAGGTCGAGATAGGCGGCCATGTCAGACTCGCCTTGCAGGTGCAGCCCCATGAAGGCCGTGGCGAAATGCTGGGCGATGTTGTTCATCCGCGTCGTGTCCCAGACGGCGTCGGCGTAGTGTTCAAAGGGTGCGAAATCGAGCGTGTCCGAGGGCAGCCACGCCTCTGCCGGGGCGGGCATCGGGGCGGCTGCGTTGTGGTTGGCGTGGTCAAAGGTCAGCAGGTGCCGCTCGGTTCCGACCGCGCCGTCGAACACCCCGCGCATGGCCTCGTATACGGACACATCGTCATCGCTGCCCGCCATCAGCATCAGCGGCACACGCAGTCCTGCGAGCCCTTCGAGATCCCAGAACCCCGCATTGTTGCCCCATGGCCCGATGGCGATGATGGCCTTGATCCGCGGGTCCATCAGCGCCTCATGGCTTTCGGACC
The DNA here is from genome assembly GCF_947503045.1 of uncultured Tateyamaria sp. GTDB lineage: Bacteria > Pseudomonadota > Alphaproteobacteria > Rhodobacterales > Rhodobacteraceae > Tateyamaria. Next base: position 289,870 of record NZ_CANNCF010000003.1, on the reverse strand, counting down.
CGGCAAGGTGCTGTTCCAGCAGCCCGTTTGGCGTGCCCCAACTGAATTCGGTCGAGGCCTGTGTGACCCCCGCCCCGCCAAAGATCAGCGCGCCGTATCCGCCCATGGAATAGCCAATGACGCCAGTGTTGGCCGCGTCGATGATGGCACCCAGTGGCCCGTCCAGTGCCGCCATGTGATCCACAACAAAGGCCTGATCAAGCGGGCGGTTCAGCAGGGTCGAGCCAAAGGCATCCTGATCGGAATAGGTACTGTCGGTGTGATCGACGGACACTGCCACGTATCCTTTGGAGGCGAGGTTTTCGCCCAGATGGCTCATCAGGTAGCGGTTGCCGGGATAACCGTGGCTGATCACGATCAGCGGAAACTGTGCCCCCGAGGCGGGCACCGCATCGCGCGCCGCCCGGCCCGTCAGTGTCACCTCCGTCACGCCGTCGCGCAGAATGGCGGTGTAGCTGCCGCCCTCGACCGTGCCCAGTTCCGCCGGATACCAGACCTCGAGCGTGAGGGGTCGGTCATAGCGCGGCACTTCGCCGCCCGAGACGTTCAGCACGTCGATACTGTCGGGGATCGTGGCGCTGAGCGTTTGGACACCCACAGGAAACAGACCAAAGCCTGCCAGTTCCGGCGCGTCGGGTCGAATGCGGTCGATGGGATTGGCAAGGGCCGCTCCCGTCAGGGCAGCGGCGGCAAGGGTGGCCATGGCCGGGATCGGGCGCAGTGTCATGTCAGTCTTCCTTTGCAGGTGTTCCGGCGGTGAGGCGCGCCGGAGTTATTCCCCATTTACGGGAATCATTGTGACAGAGCGGGGCTGTCGATCAAGACCTATCACCAGCACGTCAGACCGGCGTCTCTCTGCCCAGTTTTATTGCCCACAGGGTTGAGGCCCATCGGCGGCGTCGCTACATGCATTCCATGTCCAATTTGCGCGCGCCCCTGCTGGCCTTGTGCCTGTTTTTTGTCCCGACCCTTGGGCAGGCGCATCCGCATGTGTTCATCGATGCGTCCTTGCGCGCTGTGGTCGATGCCGATGGCATGTTCAAGGGGCTCGAAGTGCAATGGGCCTATGACGATTTCTATTCCCTGCTGATCTTTGCCGATCTGGAGTTGGATTCCGATGGCGATGGCCGCCTGCGCCCGGACGAGGTGAAGCGTCTGGAGGGGTTCGATCTGCAATGGGTCGATGGCTATGAGGGCGACAGCTATGCCAGCCTCAATGGTCGACCGGTGGCCCTTGGGGCGCCGCAGTCGCGCGGCACCAGGGTTGAGGGCGGGCGCATCATCACCACCCATTTCCGCCCCGCAAACGCTCCGGCAGCGGGGCTGCAGATCAAGGCCTATGATCCGACCTTTTATACCGCTTACGAACTGGCCGGGCAGGTCGAGGTCGACGGCCCCTGTACCGCCCGCATCGAAGCAGCCGATCTGGACGCGGCCTATACCAAGCTGGAAGAGCTGCTTTACGCCACGCCGGAATCCGAGGCGACCGATTACTACCCAGAAGTGGGTGAGTCTTTTGCCGATACGGTGATGCTGTCATGCGCGCCCTGAGGATTGGCGTTTTGCTGGTCGCTGCTGCCGTCTTGCTGTGGCTGTTCGGCTTTGGCGGGATGTCGGATCTGTCCCAATGGGCCAATGCCCAGCAACGCGAAACCCAGAATGCGCTGGCCCAAGGGTTGCGGGCCGTCCGCGCGGGCGAGGCCGGGGCCTGGGCCACTCTTATGGGCCTGTGCGCCGCTTACGGCTTTTTCCACGCGGCGGGGCCGGGCCATGGCAAACTGGTGATTGGGGGCTATGGTGCGGCGGCCCGTGTGACGGCGGTGCGTTTGTCGGCCCTTGCCGTCGCTTCATCTCTGGCGCAGGCGCTGGCAGCGATCCTGCTGGTGGGTGCCGGGGCACTCGTGCTCGGGTGGAGCCGCACTCAGATGACCGACGCTGCTGACAAGGTTCTCGCCCCGGCCAGTTTCATTGCTATCGCACTGGTGGGCACGTGGCTGGTGATCCGCGGCGCGCGCCGGGCGTGGTCGGCCGCCGCCCATCCGGTGGACGCCGACGGGCACTGCCACACCTGCGGGCACGCCCATGGCCCCAGCATCGATCAGGCCGAGGCGGTCACCTCATGGAAGGACGCTGCAGCCATCATCGCCTCGATCGCCATCCGCCCCTGCACCGGGGCCGTGTTCCTGCTGATCCTGTGTTTTGCCCTTGGCATCCCATGGGCCGGTATTGCCGGGGCCATTGTCATGGGGCTTGGCACTGCCGGTGTCACGGTTCTGGTCGCGCTGGCGGCCGTGGGCACGCGCCGCTCGGCGCTGGCCGGGTTCAGCGGGGCCGGGGCCGTGCGTGCCATGGCCCTCGTCGAGGTTGTTGCAGGCGGTTTGATCGCACTTGTCGCCACCGCTTTGGCCCTGCCGCTGCTCTGAGACAGGGCCGCACAGGCACCTTTGTGATTGCCGAACACTGCAGGGCTTTCATTGCCCAAAAAGCAGGCGTAAGACAGTCCGATGGCCCTCTCGCATATGTCATATTCCGGTCACGCCCGCGCGGTGCTGGTCCTTGGTCTGCCGCTGATCGGCGGGCACCTTGGCCAGACGGCCATCGGGATCACCGACACGATCATGCTGGGTCGCTACGGGGTCGAGGAACTGGCCGCGATGACCGCGGCGGGGTCGTTCTTTTTCGTGCTGTTTCTGATGGGGTCGGGCTTTGCCTGGGCGGTGATGCCCATGGTGGCGTCCTATCACGCCGAGAATGACGAGGTTGCGCTGCGCCGCGCCACCCGCATGGGTCTGTGGCTGAGCACCGGATTTGCGGTGGCGGTAATGCCGCTGATGATCTGGTCAGAGGCGATCCTGCTGGGCCTTGGGCAATCCGAACAGGTGGCCCGCGACGGGGCCGATTATCTGCGTATTGCGGGCTGGGGGATCATCCCTGCGCTCATTGTGATGACCTTCAAAAGCTACCTGGCCGCCCTTGAACGCACGCAGATCGTGTTGTGGATCACGCTGGTGGCGGCGTTGGTCAATGGCCTGGCGAACTATGCCTTTATCTTCGGCAACTGGGGTGCGCCCGAAATGGGGATCGAAGGGGCGGCTATCGCCTCGGTGGCCACGCAACTGGTGTCGCTGGCGGGGGTGATTGCTTATGCGCTCTGGGCCTTGCCGCAACACGCCATCCTCGTGCGCCTCTGGCGGCCTGATTTCGAGATGCTGGGCCGGGTGTTTCAGCTTGGCTGGCCGATTGGGCTGACCTCCTTGAGCGAAGTGGGCCTCTTTGCGGCCTCCGCCTTCATGATGGGCTGGATCGGGACAATTCCGCTGGCCGCGCACGGGATCGCGCTGCAACTGGCCTCGATCACCTTCATGGTCCATCTCGGGCTTGGCAACGTGGCCACAATCCGGGCAGGCAACGCCTATGGGCGGCGCGATCTGGATCACATGAAACGCGGTGCGCGCATGGTGATCGGCATGAGCGTTGGCATGGCGCTTGCAACCATTGTGCTGTTTGTCGCGATGCCCGTGCCGCTGATCAGCATTTTTGTGGATGCCGGGCAGGAGGCCCGCAACGAAGTGGTCGCCATCGGTGTCGTGCTGCTGGCGCTGGCCGCCCTGTTCCAGCTGGTGGATGGGGCGCAGGTTGTGGCACTTGGGCTCTTGCGCGGGGTGCAGGATGCCAAGGTGCCGATGGTGCTGGCGGCAGTGTCCTATTGGGTTGTGGGCATGCCTGTGTCTTACGTACTGGGCTTTGTTGTCGGCTGGGAAGGCGTCGGTGTCTGGCTGGGGCTGACAGTGGGGCTGGCCTTTGCCGGGGTGGCGCTGATGGTGCGGTTTTGGTGGGTCATGGTGCCGCGACTGGGACGCGGCGACGCGCCGGACGGAGGCGATGATGTGCCCTTGGACGGCGCACCCGTGGTGCGCAAACAGCGCCCTTAATTGCCCGATGTCAGCCTGTCGGCCTTCTTGCGCACAAGGACTGAACGCAGATCGTGCATCGCCAAAAGCAGCGCGTCGGTCACATCCTCGAGCTGTTCATCGCTGGCGCGCGATTGCGCCCATTGGGTGGTGAGGTTGAGGTAATCCACGGCCCTGTGGATGTCGTCGATGTCGCGATGGGCCAGCACATTGGCCCGCTCGTCCATCCACGCCTTGATCCGCGCCAGATCATCCTCGGACAGGACACGGTCGCCCTGCGGCTTGATCTCGCCATTGCGAATGTTGACCACGGCGATCTGGTCCATCTCGATCCGACGCTGGCGGTTTTCGGTGTCCACCCGGAACACCGCCGCCCCGTTTTCGCGCACGCGGAAATAGTAGTCAGGTAGTTCGGTGCCCATCGCCCCCGCCTCAGGTCAGTCCCGCACAGAAGGTCTGAATGCGGCTGCACGCCTCTTTCAGCGCCTCGTCGGACGTAGCGTAGCTGACCCGAAAGTTGGGCGATACCCCGAATGCCGCGCCGAACACCACGGCAACTCCGGATTCCTCGAGCAGCGCCGTGGCAAAGGCTTCGTCATCGACAATCACGCTGCCTGCGGCACTGGTTTTGCCGATCAGACCCTTGATCGAGGGATAGACGTAGAACGCGCCTTCGGGCACCGGGCACTCCATGCCCTCGATGGCATTCAGCATCTCGACCACCAGATTGCGGCGCCGCACGAACTTGTCGTTGTTGGGGGCAAGGAAATCCTGCGGCCCGTTCAACGCCTCGACCGCCGCCCATTGGCTGATCGAGCAGGGGTTCGAGGTCGATTGCGACTGCACCTTGCGCATCGCCTTGATAAGCGGCTCCGGGCCTGCTGCATAACCGATGCGCCAGCCTGTCATCGCATAGGCCTTGGAGACCCCGTTGACCGTCAGCGTGCGTTCATAAAGGCCCGGTTCAACCTCGGCAGGGGTGCAGAATTTGAACCCGTCATAGGCGAGGTGCTCATACATATCATCCGTCATCACCCAGACATGGGGATGGCGCATCAGAACGTCCGTGAGGCCTTTTAATTCGTCATGGCTGTAGCCAGCACCCGTAGGGTTCGAGGGCGAGTTGAAAATCAGCCACTTGGTCTTGGGGGTGATTGCCGCCTCAAGCTGTTCAGGTGTCATCTTGAAGGCGGATTCGATGCCGCAGGCCACGGTCACGGGCGTGCCACCGGCCAGCAGCACCATGTCCGGATAGCTGACCCAGTAGGGGGCGGGCACAATCACCTCGTCGCCAGGGTTCAGCGTTGCCATCAGCGCATTGTAAAGCACCTGCTTGCCACCTGTGCCCACGGTGACCTGCGCGGGGGTGTAGTCAAGGCTGTTGTCCCGCTTGAACTTGGCGCAGATCGCCTGTTTCAGCTCTGGAATGCCGTCCACAGCGGTGTATTTTGTCTTACCCAAGGCAATGGCGACGACAGCGGCATCCTTGATCGATTGAGGTGTATCAAAGTCCGGCTCGCCCGCGCCAAGTCCGATCACATCCCGCCCCGCCGCCTTCAACTCGGCCGCTTTTGTGGTCACAGCGATGGTGGGGGACGGTTTGACGCGGTCGAGCGTCGCGGAAAGGAATGTCATGTCGGTCCGAGCCTCGTTAGTAAGGGGTTGACCCCGTCATAGGCCTGCCGTCCGGTGCGGGCAAGCGCCGCGCGCGCAAACACAAGGAGAATGGTCATGGAAGATGCAGTGGACTGGTACAGTGCAGCGACAGCAACTTTCGGAGATCGCGTCGCCGCCGCGCGCGAGGCCGCTGGCATGTCGCAAAAACAACTGGCCAAGCGGCTGGGTGTGCGGCTGACAACCCTGCGCGGTTGGGAAGATGACCTGAGCGAGCCGCGCGCAAATCGTCTGTCGATCATGGCCGGTTTGCTCAACGTGTCGATGATGTGGCTGATCAACGGCGAGGGCGAAGGGCTGGTTGGCCCTTTGGACACACGGCCCGTGACCGATGAAACCCGCAGCATCCTGACTGAATTGCGCGATTTGCGCGCCGATATGCTGGCGCGCGCCGAACAGGTGGCGCGGTTGGAAAAGCGCCTGCGCGCGACGCTGGACATGTCCGGCGATGAGTGACGAGCCGCGCGACCACCGCCTGAAACGGCTGCACATGCGCTCGATGCGGCGCGGGATCAAGGAAATGGACCTGATCCTGTCGGCCTATGCAGGGGCTCATCTGGCAGACATGGACGCGGCCCAACTGGGCACATATGACGCGCTGCTGAACGAGAACGATCAGGATCTGATCCGCTGGGTGACCGGGCAGGAACCGGCGCCAGAGCCGTTTGCGGAGCTGATTTCCGATATTTCACAGACCTTTCAGGGGAAAAAGCCAAGCGATTTCGACGCTTAACTGAATATTTGCGAATCATGTCCATTTTCTGACCCCGAGCAGACACTGAGTCGGAGAACGCGGATGAGCATTCAGGACCCCATCGCCCAACCCACCGGGCAGGAAGACACCACGCCGCGCAATAACGCGGGTTTCATGATCGGCTATCTCGAGGCGCTGTCGCTGGTCGAACGGCTGCACCGGTTGCTGCTGGACGTGATCAAGGACGAATTCGAGCGAGTCGGCGTGCTGGAAATCAACGCGGTTCAGGCACTGCTGTTGTTCAACATCGGCGACAACGAGGTGACGGCGGGCGAATTAAAAAGCCGCGGTTACTATCAGGGCTCAAACGTCAGCTACAATCTCAAGAAACTGGTCGAAATGGGGTACATGCACCATCAGCGTTGCGAGATTGATCGCCGCTCGGTCCGGGTCAAGCTGACCGACAAGGGCAGCAAGATTCGCGATGTGGTGTCAGAACTGTTCCTGCGCCACGCCGATGGCCTTCAGGCCAAGGGCGTGCTGGGACCAGAAGGTATCGTGGATATCACCGCGTCGCTCAAGCGGATGGAACGCTACTGGACAGATCAGATCCGCTATATCTACTGACCAGGCAGGCGCGGGTGCGACACCCGCGGTATATCCCCGAGGATCAGCGTCTCCAGTTCCCGCTCCAGCTTGCGGGCCATGGCATTTGCATAATCTTCAAACCCAAGCGCGGTTTCCACGAAACTGTCCGAGCCGACGATGACATTGGCCTGAAAATAAGCCGACAGCCCCGAAATCTCGGCCTGCCTGATATCGCCCAGCGACGGGGCATCGGCACCAATGACCAGCGCATTGATGGTGATGCCTGTCGGTTCGATCTCGCGTTTGATGTCGACGGGGCGGGGACCAAGGTTAGACTTGCCATCACCGGACAAATCCAGTGTTCGTTTCCAGCACTCGGTGCGCTGATCGAGATGCCCCAGACCTTCGCGCATTGCCAGTCCAAGGGCGGTGCCGGGCGTCGCATTGCGCCGCTGCACGCTGCGCAACTCCCCGATGATACCGTTCAGAACCTGAGGCCCGGTGACGGCTGTCCATGGCAGGACAACGGTCGGATCTTCGGGGCCGCTCCACTCATAGACCAACAGATGCACGGGCGTGCCGGGCATAATGAGCAACGCCTGACGAACCTTGGGGTCATCAAAAGCCGCCGCCAAGCCATCCATCTGCAAACGGTATTCGCGCGCATCGACCGATCCCGACACATCGAGCCCCAGCGCCAGCGCCTGCCGACAGGCGGCCTCTGCGGTGCCGCCAAGTGCGCCAAGCGCAAGTGCGGCCAGCAGCGCTCTCATCCGGCTTGCCGCTTGTCGATCAGACCGCCGATCACAGGCGGCGTCAGCTCGCGTTCCAGCTTGCGCCGCATCGCGCGTTCGTAATCCTCGAACCCCTGTGCCACTTCCATGAACGCCCCGGGCCCCCACAACACTTCGTTCTGATAAAATTCGATCAGTTGGGTCTCCGAGGCAAACTCGGCCGCATTCACCACCAGCCCGTTCACCGTGATATCGGCAAAATCGAACTCGCGATAGGCAAGCTGAGGTCCGAACCCTTCGTTGTTCTGTCCGTCCCCGGCCATGTCGATGGTCTGATAGAGGCAATTCGGTGCGCGGCGCAGCATTTCCGACCCGTAGCCAAGGGCATAGCCCATGGCCGTGGGAAATTCATTGTGGCTGCGTTTGCTGGCCGCAATCGTTTCCGCCGCGGTCAAAAGGGCCGCTGGGCTGTCGATCAGGATCCAGTCCAGCACAACCTCCTGATTGTAGCGACCCGACCATTCAAACACCGCCAAAGCCACCGGGGCATCAACGGCAAAGAAGGCAGCCCGGACCTCAGGCGAGGTAAGCGCGGCGACAAGGCCACCACGCTGCAACTGATCTTCGGTTGCATCCACAGATGACGACACATCCAGCGCCAACAGCAGCGCCAGACGGCACGCAGCCGCTGGCGAGGCCGCAAGACAGGCGACCAGAATGGCCGCAGTTCTTACCAATGGCCCGTGTTTTCCATGCTGGCCCAAGGCTCTGCCGCGGGCAGGTTGTCGCCGTCCTGCAGCAACTCGACCGAGACGTTGTCGGGCGAGCGCACAAAGGCCATGCGCCCGTCACGTGGCGGGCGGTTGATGGTGACGCCATTGTCCATAAGGTGCTGACACATATCGTAAATATTCTCGACACTATAGGCGAGATGCCCGAAATGGCGGCTGTCATCGGGCAGGGCGTCATCACCGTCCCAGTTATAAGTCAGCTCGACCGGGCAATCCGGCTGATCAGGCGGTGCCATGAAAACCAACGAAAAGCGCCCGCTTTCGACGTCAACGCGCCGGGTCTCTTCCAGCCCCAGAAGTTTGTAGAACGCCATCGAGGCGTCCAGATCTTTGACCCGGACCATCGTGTGCAGGTATTTGGTTGGCATCGTTGCGACTTTCCTTGTTAGGCAAATATATGCGCTAATCTATCACGTCGCGCGGGCAGGGCCAGCGCCTCTCAGAACTTTGATTGAATGCCGAGGCTGATGGTCGTTTCGCTGATTTCGAACCGGTTCACGTTGGAGGATCGCCGCCCGGTGCGCACCTGCACTGTGGGTGCAAATCCCGCGAAATCGTAATCGGCAAAGAACAGCGACACGTCGCCATAAAGCGACGTATCTTGCCGCCCGCCATCAACAGGGCGGACCAGCACATAAGAATCGTAGTCGGTATATCCGTAGGTGAGGCCGGTGGTGACCTGCACAGGCCCGACTTGTTTGGCAAAAGTATAGCGCGCCCGCAGGCTTGCCGTCTGGAAATCGGCGTTGATGTTGTCGCCCGACACGTCCTGCACCGTGACCCCAATGCTCAGCCGGTCCCCGCCCGCCAGTTTGTGCCCAAGGTTTGCCCCCAGCGTCAGCACATTCGCATCGCGCAAGGACGAGACGGCGGACAGCCGCTGCTCGACCACGCCGCTCAGCGACAGGCGGTTGTTGGGGGACAGGCGCACGTCGCGCTGCACCAGTACCTTGGCAAAATCATAGGACCGATTGCCGCCCGACCAACTGGCCCCGAAGGCCGCCCCGAGGGTCATCGCGTTGCCAGCCGCGCCCAATGCGAATTGATGATTGACGCCCAGTTCTGCATAGGTCGAGGCAAAATCGCTGTTGGTAACGTTGGGCGCGATGGTGCGCGCCTCGCTCGACAGGTCCACCCGGCGGGTGTAGAGGCGCGCATTTGCCGTGGTGCGCGACGACTGATCCGCGCGCAGGCGATAGCGCAACTGCACATCCAGCACTCCGACCGTGCCCGAAAGCGCGCGCGAGCTGCCCTGGAACTGGCCCAGCGTCGGCACGCCATTGATGACCTCAAGCACGTTGTCCGTGCCGTTGTTGACGTTGTCGGACGGGGCAACAGAGAGGTTGATGTTGAAACGCAGGGGGTTGGCCGCCCGGGCGCGGGCATATTCGCGCGCCACCAGTGTGTCCTGCTGCGGCGTGTCCGCGTGGGTCGCCGCGATGCGCAACCATGCCTGAGACGCCGTGGGCCGTTCCTGTTGGGCGGCCACGCTGGCGGCGGTGCGCGCGGCACCAAATTTCTGCACGTCCGTCTCGGAATAGCGGTAGGACAGGCGCGCTGCAGCGCGGGCAAGGCGTGGATCATCCAGCCGCGAATGGGCTGCTGCCAACACGCCGTAGGCAAAGGGATCTTTGGCATCTGCCTGAAGCAGACCCATGGCAATCTGGCGCGCCAGTTCGAATTGCCCGTTGTGCAACGCCTGCCGGGCCACCAGCCGCGCTTCATCCAGACTGAATGTCGCGCTGTCGTCAGTCCCTGCGTTTTGCGGTGCGGCGACCGTCGCCCAAAGTGCAACGACCCCCGCAACAAGTGCGCGTTTCATAGCGATCAGGGTTGCAGGGCGTTGACGCAGATTGGATCAGTGTTGCCCGTCTCACAGAGGTCGAGCACGAACACGCCATACTCCAATTCGTTTTCCAGATCGTCCGAGAATTCGCTCAGGGTAATGCCACCCGCCATCGCGTTGCCACCGGGCCCACCAATGACACCAGCGAAGTCACCGATGTCGTTTCCGACAGGATTGGACGGCGTACCAGAGTTGGTGTCGGTTGCGTCAAATTCCACGTTGCCGCTGAACGTACCGTCGCCAGCCAGCGTACCTTCGACCAAAACGAGGTCGGGCAGATCGGCGAAACCACCGGAAAACACACCTGTCCGGTCGTAAATCTCGCCTTCGACCGACATATCGTTGAGGTCGACGTTCACAAACATCAAACCGCGCACATAGGCGGTTTGCGACGGGGTATTCACATCCGGATCAACGCCAACGACGGGAAACAGGTCGGTGATGGGGCCGGAGCTGTTGATGCCGCCCGCGTAGTTTCCGTAATAGGTGACGTCGAACCGGCTCTCCGGTGCGGTGGGCGCCGAATAGGTGCCCGAGCGTTCAAAGAACGACCCGCCAAAGAACTTGTTGAACTGCGGACCTGTCATCACAACCCCGGCCTGCAATCCTTCGCGGCTGGCCACAAACGCTGTCGCATGGCGGCCCAGCGGGTCGTTCTGACCGGTAAAGGTGACATAGCCGGGCGCGAATGTGCTGGCGATGGCCCTGTATTCATTGACCAGTGGCACCCCGTCCTGCGTGAGGCCGGTGACCGTCAGCGTGTTCGTCGCTGCGTTAAAGTCGATCCGTTCCAGATCGTTCAGGATGGCCGCAGGCACACCTGACACCGGCGTCCCCGTACTGGGAGGGGTCGTTGTTGTCGTCCCGTCTGTGAATGGATTGCCATCCCCGCACGCCACTACCCCGAGGGCGAGCGCACACATTGCTGCTGTCCGTTTCATACCTGCCAAACCTTTTGCGGTTTAATTTTTCTGCCTCTTTGGGGCGAGACTCTGCGCCAATCGTTCAAAAGTCAACGAAATCTTGAGGCTATGGCACAGACCTCAACCAGAACCGTTGCCAAAAGCGCACCCTCATATGGTGGTTCACGTATCAACTTCCACCATATAGAGTGAACGCCTGACAGATTCTGTGGATAAAGGATGGGACCCATGCCGCTTGAACCGGACCAGCTTGCCGAAATCGAAGACCTGCGCGCCAATCCCCAGCCGACTTTGCGCGCCACAGTTCCGGCGATGGAGGCGCATCTTTATCATGCCCGCCCCGTGCTGGATCACGGCTTTGTCCGGGTCATCGACTATATGGGCGACGATTCAGCCATCTGTCAGGCGGCGCGCGTGAGCTATGGCAAGGGCACAAAATCCGTGCAGAATGACGAAGGGCTGATCCGCTATCTCATGCGTCACTGGCACTCGACCCCGTTCGAGATGTGCGAGATCAAGCTGCACGTCAAACTGCCCGTCTTTGTCGCCCGCCAGTGGATTCGCCACCGCACGGCCAACGTCAACGAATACTCGGCCCGCTATTCGATCCTGGATCGCGAGTTTTATATTCCCGAGCCTGACGCGCTGGCCGCCCAATCCGTGATCAACAACCAGGGGCGGGGGGCGACGCTGGAAGGGGCCGAGGCCGCACGGGTCCTCGAAATCCTGAAAACCGACAGCAACCGGGCCTATGACAATTACGAGGCGATGATCTCGGATGAAGGCCAATCCGGCCTCGCCCGCGAACTGGCCCGCATGAACCTACCCGCCAACATCTACACCCAATGGTACTGGAAGGTGGACCTGCACAACCTCTTCCACTTTCTGCGCCTGCGCGCGGATGCCCATGCCCAGTACGAGATCAGGGTCTATGCCGAAGCGATCTGTGAGATGGTCAAGGATTGGGTTCCGGCCGCCTATGGCGCGTTCGAGGATTACCGGCTGGGCGGGGCGACCATGTCCGGTAAGGCGCTGGACTGCGTGCGCCGCATGATCAAGGGCGAAGAGGTGACGCAGGAGACGTCGGGGATGAGCAAGGGGGAATGGCGGGAGTTTATGGGGGTTGTGAACGACCCCGCTTAGCGGGGATGAAACGCTCCGGGGGAGCGTTTCAAGTTCAAAACGGGCGCGGCGCAAGACGCGGCCAAAGCAGGTGAGATAATGTCGACAGTAAAACCATTCGCTTTTGTCTTAATGCCATTTTCTCATGAATTTGATGACATCTACAAGTTCGGTATCAAGAAATTGGCAGAGAGCTTTGATGTCGTTGCAGAACGTGTAGATGAACAACACTTTTCAGAGTCAATTCTTGAACGAGTTTACCGACAGATCGAAAATTCGGACTTTGTCATTGCTGAAATGACTGGAAAAAACCCAAATGTGTTTTACGAAGTTGGGTATGCTCACGCAAAGGGAAAGCTGTGCGCCCTGGTAACGCAGAGCGCGACGGATATTCCTTTCGATCTGAAACACCATACTCATGTAATTTATGATGGTAGCATAGCTGACTTAACAGAGAAATTGGGTCCAAAAATAGAATGGTTGAAAGCGGAAACATTGAGGAGGCGCGAGCAACGTATTCAGGTAAGCCATAGTTCAGACCCCGGATTTTTAGAGAAAAGTGAGTTCAGGCACTCCGGTAGCATGGACTTGGAAGTTACTCTGAGAAACGAATCCAAACATCGCAGTCCCGAGATTGAAGCATATTACTTTGTGACCACTAGACATTGGAATTTGAGCGTTGATGGAAAAGACTGTCCGCAAGATGACTTTGAGGGACAAAATGGCCTAGAACTGAGAAAACACCTGATTAGACCAGACATAAACCGATTGTCACCTGATGCGTTCACCCAAATTAAAACCAAGTTCTCTCGTGAATTTTGGACAAAGTGGAGTGGCGACGAGGAAAAAAGGACATACCAGTCAAAAGGCATCGTTACGCTTGAAGTTGTAACGTCGGAGGGAACTCTGACCTATGAGTTGCCTGTACAAACTACATTTGACGAGATCCCCTTCTAATTGCTCAGGTCGGTACGCTTTTGAGGGTAAGCGCGGAATCAAGGCCGCAGGCTGCCGTGCCAGCGCCGACCCCGGGGCTCCGCCCGTTCGCACCTCAAACCCTCCCCCGGAGGGTTTGCCGCTTTGCGGGCCGGTGCTCACCCCCGTCGTCGCGCCCGGTCTCGCAGGGACTCCACCACGTCCGGGTTCATCGCCTCCCACTCTTTCCATCGCCTGTACCCTTCGATCTGGGCGGCGGGGCCGGTGAGGTCTTGGGCAAAGCGAACCTTGACCGCGTGGTAGTGCCCCATGCACCGCGTCCATTCGTCGGGCGCGGGGAATTGCGTTTCGGCGGCGATTTCGCAGGCATAGTACAAGGCCAGCAGGCGCAGGAATTCTGACATTTCTCCTCCGAATGGTGGGAAGGGACTGTTTTCAGATTAGCCGGGAATGAAGCATATTTGAGTAAATTCGGCGTTAACCGACGGGGCGGCGCATCCGCGCGGACCGTCGCTGCAAGCAAGAAGAAACATGGCCCACGCACCGCACAACGCTGAACGGTTCCGTGGGCAAAGCGGGCGGCGCCTGCGCTCAAACGCGGCCGCCCGGGCAATCATGTGGTGCATGCTGCGATGGCATGTACCGTCGTCAACCCAGTCGCTCAGAGCAGTTTCAGATCGTCTGCCATTTCACGTCCGTCGCGCCCTTCGCGCATTTCAAAGCCGACCTTCTGGTTGTCAGCCAGCCCTGTCAGCCCCGACCGTTCCACAGCTGAAATATGTACAAAAACATCTTTTCCGCCGTCGTCAGGGGCGATAAATCCGTAGCCTTTTGTGGTGTTGAACCACTTCACGGTGCCAGTTGGCATGGTCCGTGCCTCCTTTTGCCTTGCAGTCTGTCCCGCAGATGCGGGGTTCTTCCAATGCGCCGTTGCTCCCGGATCCGGGTGACGCATGGTTCATCAGATTGCTCTTTGGGCTTGAAAATCAAGTCGGCAGGGGTGCAAACCGGGCCAGTTGCCGCTTAATTCTACGAAAAAGTGAAGGTTGGTATGGAAATATACGGTTTGAAAACCTGCGACACCTGCCGCAAGGCGATCAGGGCGCTGCCGCAGGCCCGCTTTGTCGATGTGCGCGCAGATGGCGTACCGGACGCGGTGATGACGCAGGCGCGCGCGCAGTTTGGTGCGGCCATGCTCAACACCCGTTCGACCACGTGGCGGGGCCTGTCAGAGGCGGAACGGGCCGAACCGCCAGAGGCGCTGTTGTCCGCCCATCCGGTCCTGATGAAGCGCCCGCTGATCGCGGATGGCGACGTGCTGCACCTTGGCTGGAGCAAGGATGTGCAGGCGGCGCTGGGTGTGGCTTAGGCTTCGACCGCGCGCGGTTTCAGCGCCCGGTCAAAGGACAGCGGCCCGGCGCCCTTGATCACCAAAAGCAGCAGCAAGAACATCCACAACGCGCGCTGGTCCATGATCAGGCTGTTGGACGGCGCGTCGAACCACGCCCCCAACACCAGCCCGTCGCCCCATTTGTCATGGCCGTTGAGATCGGTCAGCGACTGCACCACGATGAAGGCGATCATGCCCAGCGACGCCAGCCGCGTCATCAGACCGATGATGATCAGCACGGGCAGGATGAATTCGGCGAGTGTTCCAGCCGTCACCACGGCCCAGTGGTACACGCCCAGTTGCGTGATGTCATAGCCGACGCTTTCCATCACCTTTGGAAAGACCTGCGCATAGGCCCCGAGCGAGGGTTGGAACACGCCGAACAGCCCTTCGCCAACCTTGGTCAGACCCGACACCCAGAAATAGGCCGCAAGGATGGCCGCAAAGAGGAACCGCGCCAGCGTGGGCAGGATCCAGTCGGCGCGCTCAAGCGGGGCGAACAATGCGGTGTGCAGGCGTCTCAGGGCGGTCATGGGCTATTCCTTTGGGGTCGTGAGGTCGGCGATGGCGTTGGTCTGGATCAAGAGGCTCAGCAGCGGCGTGAGATCAAAGTCCGGATCATGCGCGCTGGCTGCGTCCTGGGCTGCGGCCAGCGTGGCCCCGGCGCGGATTTGGGTGATCCATGCGACTTGTGCTGCGTCCAGCGCATGCGGTACGGGGTCAAATTCGGTGCGGGTGATGAGGGCCGATTGCGGGACGCTGCGCGGCTTGTCCGCCCCTTTGGCGGTGTTGTAGCGCCAGATTTCGACCAGCGGCCAGGGCGAGCGCACAAGCTCAACCGCCGGGGCGAGGGTCAGGGTCGAGGCCATCAGGACATCCGTGGTCACCACGCCCAGCCGGGCCGGATCAAAAGCGGGCGCGTCGGCGGCGTGGTAGGAGCGGCGCAGCGCCAGTTCCAACCGAGACACGTCCGGCAGGTAGGCGATGTGGGACAGCGGTGCAAAGCCCTCGAGAAAGGCGGGCATCGCGCCGCCATAATGCATCATCAGCGGCGTTTCGGGCGGGTGCGCCCGGACAAAGAGCCGTGCCAGCTGGTCAAAGTTCTGCGTGCCGAGCAGCTTGTGCAGTACCGGGAATGCGGTGCGCAGCGCCTCGATCAGGGCGACGGTCACGTTGTTGCGGTAGACGTCGAACCGCTTGGCCGCGGGGCGCCCCTGACCGTCGCGCAGGCCCGTCGGTGTTGGGGCCTCGGGGTCGAGCAGCGCGGCTCGGAACTGGGAGTGCAGCTTGGTCATCTGCGCCTAGCCAGACACATGGGCGGAGAGCGTCAGCGCCGCGCGCTCCGCTTCGGCGCGCAGGGTTGGCCAGTCGGGCACGTCATTGTCCCATTCGACCAGAACGGGGGCCGGGCCGATGCCCGCAAGCGCGTGATCCAGCAGCGCCCAGACGGGATCGGCCGTGGCGCTGCCATGGCTGTCAATCAGCAAAGGTGCGCCGTGGTCATCGGCGTCCTCGGCGTGACCACCCACATGGATTTCCCCAACGGAAGTGAGGGGGTAGGCGTCGAGGTAACCGCGGGGCGTGTAGCCCAGATTGGTCGCCGAGATGAACACGTTGTTCACATCCAGCAACAAGCCGCAGCCCGTGCGGCGCACCAGCGCGCTCAGGAATTCGGTCTCGCTCATCGTGCTTTGCTCGAAGGCGAGGTAGCTGGACGGGTTTTCCAGCAGCATCTGACGGCCCAGAACGTCCTGGACCTGATCAATGTGATCGGCAACGCAGGCGAACGTGGCCTCGGTATAGGGCAGGGGCAGCAGGTCATCGAGGAATTCGGCGCCGTGGGTCGACCAGGCCAGATGTTCGGAAAAGCTGGCCGGTTCCAGCCAATCGACCAGCGTCTTGAGACGGGCCAGGTGGCCGGCGTCCAGCGGGTCTTGGCCACCGATGGACAGACCGACCCCGTGCACCGACATTGCAAAATCGGGGCGCAGGGCGCGCAGTTGTGCGTGTGGGCGTCCGCCGTCACCCATGTAGTTTTCAGCATGGATTTCCAGCCACTTCACCGGTCCGGGATCGGCGCGCAGGTCGGTGAAGTGCTGGGCTTTGTATCCGACTCCGGGGGCGGCGGGCAGGCGGTGCGCAGGGGATGTCGCATCCAGCATGGTGTGGCCTTTCCGAAACGGGATCAGGTTTGCTGCGCCCCGGCAGGAGAAGGGAGCGCAGCCGTCGGTCTTTTGCCGTGCGCTTAGGCAGGCAGGTCGCGGTTCAGCTCTTCGAGCGAGCCTGTGCGCGCTGTGCCGTCTGCCATCGCGGGCAATTCGATTTCGGCGCAGGTGCCTGCATCGACCAGTGTCCATGCGTTGCCCTGATAATCGGTGACGGATGTGCCCGCGCATGTGGTGCCGGGACCGGCGGCGCAGTCGTTTTCACCAGCAAGCGAAACGCCATAGCATTTCTCTTTGCCAGCGGCTTGCGCTGGTGTTGTTGACTGTGCGGCCAGGGCGGCGGCGACGGCACCGGCGATGGCAACAGATTTCATTGTGTTCGACATTTTCAAACTCCCTATGGATGTTCGTGGCATAACTGTGTGTGCCCTGAACTAAGGTACTCTCCGGGCAGATTACCACTCACAGCGCCGTGAGTCACAGAGCCGTTACAGGATGTTAGAATTTGAGCCCGATTTGCGCACAAACGGGCTCAAATGTTGCAGATTTTCGCCTAGCGCAGGTCGGGCGGCGTGGCCTCTTTTGACAATTCCGCGCTGACGGTGTCGAGCGGCTGAACGCTGGTCTGTTTTTCGCCAAGACGGCGCACCGTGACGGTCCGTTCCTCGACTTCGCGCGCGCCCACGGCAAGGATCACAGGCACCTTGCCAACCGAGTGTTCGCGCACCTTGTAGTTGATCTTTTCGTTGCGGATGTCGGCCTCGGCCCGGACGCCCTGACGGCGCAGGGTTTCGACAACTTCGTGCACATACTCATCCGCATCCGAGATGATCGAGGCCACAACCACCTGACGCGGTGCCAGCCAAAAGGGCAGCTTGCCAGCGGAGTTCTCGATCAGGATGCCGATGAACCGCTCGAACGAGCCAAGGCAGGCGCGGTGCAGCATATAAGGCCGCTGTTTTGATCCATCGGGTGCGATGTAAGTCGCGCCCAACCGTTCGGGCAGGTTCGGGTCCACCTGGAAGGTGCCGCACTGCCAGACCCGACCAATCGCATCGGTCAGTTTGAAGTCGAGCTTGGGCCCGTAAAACGCCCCTTCGCCCGCGTCCAGAGTGTAGGGATGCCCGGTGGCCTTGATTGCGTTTTCAAGCGCGGCCTCGACATGATCCCAGCTTTCTTCGGACCCGACCCGCTTTTCCGGGCGAGTGGCGAACATGATTTCAAAACTTTCAAACCCGAGGTCGGCATAGACCGACGACAGGTAGGTGATGAATGAGGCGCATTCCGCCTCGATCTGGTCCTCGCGGCAAAAGATGTGCCCATCGTCCTGCGTGAACCCGCGCACCCGCATAATGCCGTGCAACGCGCCCGAGGGCTCGTAACGGTTGCAAGATCCGAATTCGGCCATGCGCAGGGGCAGGTCGCGATAGGATTTCAGACCCTGATTGAAGATTTGCACATGGCACGGGCAGTTCATCGGTTTGAGCGCGTTGATCGCCTTTTCGCGGGCGTGTTCCTCGTCCACTTCGACGATGAACATGTGTTCCTGATACTTGTCCCAGTGCCCGGACGCTTCCCACAGCTTGCGGTCCACGACTTGTGGCGTGTTGACCTCGACGTAACCCGCTGCACGCTGTTTGCGGCGCATGTAGTCCTGCAACTCGGTGTAGATCGACCAGCCGTTGGGGTGCCAGAACACCTGACCGGGGGCCTCTTCCTGCATGTGGAACAGGTCCATCTCGCGGCCCAGCTTGCGGTGGTCGCGCTTGGCCGCCTCTTCGAGCATGTTGAGATGCGCGCGCAGCTTTTCCTTGCCGGTGAAGGCGACGCCGTAGATGCGTTGCAGCATCGCGCGATCCGAATCCCCGCGCCAATAGGCGCCCGCGATGGACATCAGCTTGAACGCATCACCCGGCACCTGCCCGGTGTGTTGCAGATGCGGGCCGCGGCACAGGTCCTGCCAGTCGCCGTGCCAATACATGCGCAAGGGCTCGTCCCCCGGAATGGCGTCGATCAGCTCGACTTTGTAAGGCTCACCACGGTCCTTGTAATACTGGATCGCGACATCACGCTCCCACACTTCGGTGCGGACGGGGTCGCGCTTGTTGATGATCTCGCGCATCTTTTTCTCGATCACGCCGAGGTCTTCCGGAGTGAACGGCTCGGCCCGGTCAAAGTCGTAATACCAGCCGTCCTTGATGACGGGGCCGATGGTGACTTGGGTGTCGGGCCAAAGCTCCTGCACGGCGCGGGCCATGATGTGGGCCAGGTCGTGGCGCACCAATTCATTGGCCTGTTCCTCGTCGGCCATGGTGTGGATGGCAATCTGTGCGTCGCCGTCAATCGGCCATGCCAGATCCCAGTGCTGACCGTTCACAGTCGCGCTGATCGCCTTTTTGGACAGGGATTTCGAGATGCTTTCGGCGACGGCGGCAGGGGTTACTCCGGCCTCATAATCGCGCGCATTGCCATCGGGGAAAGTCAGAGAGATTGGGGCCATATCGGCACTCCTCGTCAGTTTGGCGCCCACGGAACGCCCGGTTGCGGGTTATGTGTGTTGCGGCATGTGGCAGGGGGCGCGCGTTTCGTCAAGCATCCGCGCTGTCCCAAACCGGGAAAAGACGCGCAGTGCGGCCCGGATACGTCAGGTCACGGTATACGATCGTGTGCCGAAAAAGCGACTTTTGGCGGTCTTTTTGCGACGTTTTGGGCTGGACCTTTGCGCGGGAACACCTACTTTGGATGGCAGTTCACTATCGGAAACTTCTGATCGCAAGAGGAACGCGCAGTGCCCAAATACAACACGACATTCGAACTGAGCATCGAAGAACTCGACCTGATCGAAGACGCGTTGCGGCGCCGGAAGCTGGCCCAGACACAAGCGGACCTGAAAGCTGGCAAATCCGGCGATGGTGCGCGTCAGATCCACGAGCTGCTGGGCAAGCTGCACAATCAAAAGACATTCTATCGCCCCGCCAAGGGCACCTATGTGGGCGGCTGATCCAGCCGCATGCCAAATCGCGGCCCGCTGGTGCTGCGCCGCAGGAACCCGCAGCGTTCGTAGAACCGCCCGGCCACATGATTGTCGGGATGCGTGCCCACGGTGATAAAGCTGCAGTCCAGCGCTCGCGCCGTGTCCTGACAGGCGCGCACAAGTGCCGCACCCACCCCATGCCCGCGCGCGTCGCGGTGCACGAAGAGGTGGTGCATATCCATCCCCCGCACCCCGAACGCCAACTGCGCCATCGGCATGAGCGCGGCATAGCCGATCGCCTGTGACCCACCGCGCGCCACCAGAACGTGGACCCATGGATTGGGCCCCAGTGCATCGCGCATCAGCCGTGCGGCATCTATGTCCGGCACATCGTCGTGATGCGCGGCCAGCGCGCTGATCATGGTGACAACCTGCGGCACATCGGCTGCGGTTATCTTCTCTATGGTGATGGGCATCTCTGCCTCCTTTTCTCGAACGGGCCGCGTTCGGGAAGGCAGGGATATAGCCGCTCGAAC
Source organism: uncultured Tateyamaria sp. (assembly GCF_947503045.1). Lineage (GTDB taxonomy): Bacteria > Pseudomonadota > Alphaproteobacteria > Rhodobacterales > Rhodobacteraceae > Tateyamaria. The sequence goes on along the minus strand of NZ_CANNCF010000003.1, from coordinate 269,586 downwards.
GCGGCTATTTGGGTGTTACGCAGGCACACCAAAAGCACGCAAGGGATGCGTGCCAGAGTAATAGCGGTGTGCGATGCGAATGCTCATGCCCGCACTCAAGCCGGATGGCCCGCGCCCGTCAAGGGCACGGGATCACTTCAGGCGGTAAAAAGGGCCCACGCCATCACAAGGCAACAGATCCAGCCACCGGTAAAGATCAGCGGGCGGGCGGGAAACCGTGTCGTGCCAGTGATATAGCCGATCGCATGGGCGATGCGCAGGATCAGAAATGCAACGCTGGCCCACAGGGTCAGGGCGCTGAACCCGTCCGCCCGGTCCACCAGCAACACCAGAATCGCAAAGGGCACGGACTGTTCCAGAAGGTTGAGATGCGCGCGATAGGCGCGCCGCACCCAGGGGCGGTGCACATTGGGGTCCGGTGGCAGGATGAACCCGTCAGGCGCGTCCGCGGGAAGAGAGCCGGGCGGGGCGGTGGCTGCGCCGATGATATAGGGCATCCAAAGCGAGGCGGCCATGACCGCGAGGCCAGCGAGGATCGTCAGTTCGATGGGCATGAATTATGCCTCCGCCGCGCCGCGGGAGCCGAAATGCGCGTCCTGTCCGGTTTCGAGCCAGGTCTTGAGCCCGGCCGCCCAGCGGGCCCAGCCATCTGCCACCCCTTCGCCTGCGACCACTGGAAAGGTCAGGTCGTAATGTTCGACGGTGAGCTTGATGAAATCGCCTTCGGGTTCCAGCAGGTAGATTACGCGACTGGGCGCGCCGCCGCCCTCCCAATGCGGTTCGAAGGTGGATTCGATGCGGGACTTGGGGTCAGTCTTGAGAACGGATTGTGACATCAGCGGCGTGTCATCGGGCAGCAACAAGGTGGTGCGCGCACCATCCCGCGTCGCGTGGCTGGCCATAAAATGATAATGGGCCACGTTCTTTTCATCCGACAGTGCATCCCACAGCCGGTCTTGGCTGGTCTTGATATAGGTTTGCATAACGAAATCAGGCTTTTGCATGGGGTCTTTTCCTTCGAGCTGAGATTTGAGGTCAAGTACCGCTCGGGCCGCCGGTTTGACGAGCAAGGGCTCGATCCAGCGGTCAATGGCCTGCTGCAGAGGCAAGGCGTTGAGGTAGTGATGCTTGAAGCGCCCCACCTTTTTCGTGGTGATCAGCCCGGCCGTTTCCAGCACGCCAAGGTGCTTCATCACCCCGAACCGCGTCATGTCCAGATGCGCCTGCAATTGTTGCAGGCTCTGTCCATCACGGGTGCGCAGGCTGTCGAGCAATGTGCGGCGCGCGGGGTCGGAGAGGGCTTTGAACAGGGCATCCATGGTATGTCTATATGTGATTCTTTAGTCACGTGACAATATGGTCACCTAAATAAATCCGCAAGGAATTCTCCCAGCGTCAGGATGGACAGTGCGCAGCACCCTGCGCATGATCCCTGCAAAACCAAAGGGGAGAGGGGCAAGCATGGCAGCGCCTGAATATCTGGAAACAGCGCAAGGACGGCGGCTGGCCTATCATCTGACGCCCGGGGACGGGCCGACGGTTGTGTTCCTGGGCGGCCTCAAATCCGACATGGAGGGGACCAAGGCGATCCACCTCGAGGCGTGGTGTGCCGCACATGGCCGCGCATTCCTGCGATTCGACTATTCCGGCCATGGCGAAAGCTCGGGCACGTTCGAAGAAGGCTGCATCGGCGACTGGGCAGAAGATACGGCACATGTGTTAACATACCTTACCAGCGACGCACTGATCGTAGTGGGCAGTTCGATGGGGGGCTGGCAGGCGCTGCTTTTCGCCCGCGCGCATCCCGACCGGATCGCGGGTTTGGTCACCATCGCCGCAGCGCCCGATTTCACCGAAGACGGTTATGCCGCGTCCTTCACCAAGGACCAGTGGGCCACGCTTGAGAGGGACGGGCAGGTCGAGATGCCCTCGGACTATATGGAGCCCTACATCATCACCCGCCGTCTGATCGAGGATGGCCGCGACCAGTTGGTGCTGCGCGCGCCCTTGCCGCTGCCCTTTCCGGTGCGCTGCCTGCAGGGCACTGCCGACACCGCCGTCAGCACCGAAACGGCGGTGCGGCTGCTGAACCATGCCGAGTGTCCCGACATGCGCCTGTTGCTGGTAAAGGACGCTGATCACCGGTTTTCGGACGGTCCCTGTCTGGGCGTGATCGAGGCGGCGATCACGGAAATTCTGGACACGGGCGCATGAGGCGGGTGTTGGGCTATGTGCTGGTCGGGATTGTCGTCGTTGTCGTGGCGCTGTGGCTGTTTGGCCCCTATGAGGATGCGACGCTGACGCCGCGCCCCGTGACGGTCGATGCGGACTTGGACTCCTATTTCGCGGGCGTCGAGGCGGGGTTTGATGACATCACCCCCGGCGTGGAAAAGCGGGTGATCTGGGCGGGCGATGCGGGCGCGCAGACCGAGTGGGTGATCCTTTATGTACATGGGTTTTCGGCGACGTCTGAAGAAACGCGGCCAGTGCCGGACCGCCTTGCGGCAGAGCTTGGGGCCAATCTGATCTTTACCCGCCTGCAAGGCCATGGGCGCGATGGCGCAGCGCTGGCCACCGGCACGGTGCAGGGTTGGGCCACTGATCTGGACGAAGGGCTGCAGGCCGCGCGGATTGCCGGGCGCAAGATCCTGATCATGTCGGCCTCGACCGGCGGCACTTTGGTGGTCGCACTTGGCCAGAATGCCGAGATGATGGAGGGGGTTGCGGGGCTGATCTTTGTCTCGCCCAATTTCGGCATCAAGAATCCGGTTGGGCGGCTGCTCAGCTGGCCTGCGGCGCGCTATTGGCTGCCGCCGCTGGCAGGGGCGGAGCGCAGTTTCGCCCCGCAAAACGACGCCCATGGCACCTATTGGACCACGGAATATCCCAGCGTGTCGGTGATGCCGATGGCCGCCCTGATCGATGCGGCCAACGCGCAGGATCACACAGGCCAAACCATCCCGGCGCTGTTCTGGTTCTCGCTGGAGGATCAGGTGGTTGAGCCTGAACGGACGGCCGAGGTGGCCGCGGTCTGGGGCGGAGGGGCCACGGTGGTGAACCCCGATCTGGGTCCCGGGGATGCCCCGTTCGCCCATGTTATTGCCGGCGATATCCTGTCGCCGGGGCAGAATGATGCAGCGGTTTCAGGTATGCTGGACTGGGTGCGCAAGCTGGAGGGGCAATGATGGAGCAACGGGTTTCACTGATCACATTGGGGGCACGGGACGTGGACGCGCTGGCCGCGTTTTACGAGGCGTTGGGCTGGGCGCGGGTGGACAGTCCGGACGGCGTGATTGCCTTTGATCTGATCGGGCAGACGCTGGGATTGTATCCGCTAGCGGGGCTGGCGGACGAGATTGGCGTATCCGTAGACACGCTGGGGCACGGCGCGATGGCGCTGGCCCACAACGTGCGTGAAAAGGGCGATGTAGCCGCGCTGCTCGCGCAGGCCGAGGCGGCGGGGGCACGGGTGCTGAAACCGGCCGCGGACGTGTTCTGGGGCGGGCATCACGGCTATTTCGCAGACCCCGAAGGACACATCTGGGAAGTGGCGTTCAACCCGTTTTCCCCGCTTGGCCCGGACGGCGCCTTTCAGTGGAACGGGGTTGGCTGATGCGGCGACCGGCCAGCATGTGGAGCCTTGAGACCCTGGGTCGCGTGCGCCTGTCCAAGCACTTTTTCATGCGCGATTTCCTGTATTCGGAGATCGGAAACTTTCACGAAATCAGGAACCTGCCGCGCGATCCTGATCTGGCCATCGCCAACGGGCGGATGCTGTGCACAGAGCTGTTGGACCCGTTGGAAGAGACCTTTGGGCGGCTCGCGATCCGCTCGGGCTATCGCTCGCCCGAGTTGAACCAGTACGGCAACGAGAACAAGCTGAACTGCGCGCGCAACGACAATCCGCTCGAGTGTCACATTTGGGACTGGGGCACGGGCGAGGCTGCGATTGCAGGCACGTCGCTGGCGATTCCGTGGTTCACGAATCGCTATGAGGCGGGGCGTGACTGGCGCGATCTGGCGTGGTGGATACATGATCATCTGCCCTATTCTGCAATGTGGTTTTTCCCCAAGCTTTGCGCCTTCAACCTTGATTGGCGCCCCACGCCGCGGCGCATGATCGGCAGCTATATCGCGCCCAAGGGGCTGTTGTTGCGCAGCGTGCAGGTCCCGGATGAGCCACTGGAGGAACGGCGCAAACGCTATGCTGACTTCCCGCCGTTTCGCGGAATTGCATATCCTTGATCCGCAGCAACATCTTGGGCTTGCCGCGCCGCTTCGGGCAAGCCATTGTGGCGTCAGGGACCAACAGGGGATGGTTGACGAAATGAGGCTGTGGCATGGCTGAGCCGTTGGTTTTGCTACCGGGAATGATGTGCGATGCGCGCCTGTTTGGTCCGCAAATCGCTGAGTTGTCCGCCGAATTCTCGATCATGGTCTCGCCCATCACACGAGGCGAGCGGGTCGAAGAGATCGCCAGTGGATTGCTGGACGAATTGCCCGCCCGCTTTGCCCTTGCGGGCCTGTCCATGGGCGGGATCGTGGCGATGGAGCTTTTGCGCCGCGCGCCGGACCGGGTCACCCGTCTGTGCCTGATGGACACCAGCCCGCTGGCCGAAACGCCGCAGGCCTCGACCGCGCGCGAACCTCAAATCGTCAAGGTGCGCACGGGGCAATTGCAAGAGCTGATGCGCGACGATGTGCTGCCGGAATATCTGGGCCCGGGCCCGTTTCGCGCCGAGATCACCGAGCTGATGCTGGACATGGCCGACGCCCTTGGGCCGGAGGTGTTTGTGCGCCAGTCCCGCGCCCTGCAGCGCCGTCGCGACCAGCAGGGTACCCTGCGCAAATGCAAGGTGCCGACGCTTGTCCTGTGCGGTGAACATGACGCGCTGTGCCCGGTCAAACGGCACAGTTTCATGGCCGAGTTGATCCCCGGCGCAGAGCTGCGCGTGATGGAGGGAGCGGGCCATATTCCGACCCTCGAAAGGCCCGCTGAAGTCACGCAAGCACTGCGCGACTGGATGCGGCAACCGCTGATTTTGCGCTAGAGGGCGCATTCGGCGCTATATCGGTGTTTTACTGATTGTTCAGAAAGGTTTACGGCGCAAAGTGGTTGTGCACCGGGCGTGCACACACTGTGCACCACCTGTGCACCGGGCGGATGCATTTGGCGATGGATTAACGCCCCGTGCGGGTCAGAACTCAGCCTTGTGGAGCGGTGGCAGCGGCGCGTTCGTCTTTGCTCAGCACGTAGATTTCCGCGACCGGTTCCAGCGTGGCGGGATCAAAGAACGGGGTCGCCTTCCAGCCCCCCGTCAGGCGCGCCGGGATCGCGTTGCGCGCGAGCGTCAGCACCGCGTGACGCAGCCCGTCGTGATAGGAGGTGCCGTCGCCTTTCTGGACGTTGGCGCGGGTCTTGACCGGGCCCAGGGGACTGGCATCCGGCGTGCGGTCGGTAAAGAAGGCGGCAAAGGCGACCTTGGGCGAGCGCAGCGTGTTGAACAGCATCGCCCCGCAGCAGCGCGCATGCCAGCGCAGAATGCCCTTGGGCGAGAGCGAGAACACCGCCAACTGGTCCGCGCCTGCCTCGAAGTGGATGCGGTTGGGCGTGGTCTGGTAAAGCTGCACCGGACCATCGGGCGCGCTGTTGTCGGGGTCGGCAAAAACGATCGCCGCGCGACAGTCGCCGCAATAGCAGTCGACCCGGTTGCCATTGCCGGGGCTGACGCCGCGCAGGGTGCCCCGCACAGTGCCGCAGGTGCAGGAAAAGGGCAGATCGACGCCTGCCATCCCGCTCAGGCCGCTTTGTTCTTGTTGGCCGGTTTCTTCTTCGCGGTACCGGGCGAATTGGCGTCGATGAATTCGAGCACCAGCGGGCGGATGTTGTTGCGCCAGCTTTTGCCCGCAAAGATCCCGTAATGGCCTGCGCCTTCTTCGACGTGGCTTGCCTTTTTCTCGTCCGGCAGGCCCGTGCACAGATCAAGCGCGGCGATGCACTGGCCGGGGGCCGAGATGTCATCATTGGTGCCCTCGACCGTTTTCACGGCCACGGTGGTGATCTTGCCGATATCGACCGCTTTGCCGCCCACGGTGAACGCGTTCTTGGCGATTTCGCCGTTCTTGAAAATGCGGTCCACGGTGGAGAGGTAGAATTCGGCCGTCATGTCCATGACAGAGAGATATTCGTCGTAGAACTTGTTGTGCTTGTCGTGATCGCTGGCGTCGCCGCGCGCCACGGCGCCAATCTGGTCCTGAAACGCCTTGGCGTGTTTTTCACCGTTCATCGAGATGAACGAGGCCAGTTGCAGAAGGCCCGGATAGACCATGCGCCCCACGCCCGGATATTTGAACCCGACGCGCTGGATCATGGTTTCCTCAAGCTGGCCCATGGTGACGCGGCGGCCAAAGTCGGTCACGTCCGTCGCGTTGGCATCCGGATCAATCGGCCCGCCGATCAGGGTGAGCGAGCGGGGCTGGGCCTTGGGGTCTTCTTCAGCCAGATAGGCGGTGGCGGCCAGCGTCAGCGGCGCGGGCTGGCAGACAGCGATCACATGGGTGTCGGGGCCGAGGTGGCGCATGTAGTCCACCAGATAAAGCGTGTAATCCTCGATATCGAACTTGCCGGCGCTGACGGGAATGTCGCGCGCATTGTGCCAGTCGGTGACGTAAACTTCGCAATCGGGCAGCAGCGACATCACGGTCGAGCGCAGCAGCGTGGCGTAGTGGCCCGACATTGGCGCGACCAGCAGCACCTTGCGGCTGCGTTTCTTGCGGCCCGGTACGTTGAAATGGATCAGATCGCCAAAGGCGTTCGGCACAACGATGTCGATGCTGATGGGGTGGTCCTTGCCGTCTTCGCAGGTGACCGACGGGATGCCCCAATCGGGTTTGACCACCATGCGCTGGAAGGTCCGTTCGGTGACTTCGCCCCAGGCACGCATCCATTCCATGGCCGGGTTCGGGATCATTGCAAATGCCGGATAACTGCCCAAGGCTTGCGCGGATGCGCCCAGCCATTGGTTGGTGTTCCGCATCGTTTCCATCAAATCGTAACTGGCCATGTAGCGCATCGTGCACTCCTCATACAAACGGGGGCGGGCGCGCACTGCCCGCGTGGGACTTGGTGTCGCTTTGCCCCCTGAAACATGCGACGATATAGGGGCACCAATTGGGCAGGCCCAAATGCTGCATGTGCGAAGACTACGGGGAAGATGTTAACATGACAACCAAGACGACAGAAAACACCACAATTGGTGCAGTCTCGGGCGAAAACCTCGACAAATTGAACACAAATCTTAAGAAAGTCGAAGAACTGACGCAGCGTCTGACCCAGGTTATGTCGCATCGCAGCATGCACAACGCCGCTTTGGACGGCCCGAATCAGGAGTTGTTCACCAAGGCCGCCACCGCCTATTGGTCTGAGGCCTTGCGCGACCCGGCCAAGGTGCTGGAGCACCAGTTGCAGTTCTGGTCCAAGTCCGTGACCCATTTCGTTGAGGCTCAGCAGGCGCTGTCCAGTGGCAAGCTGCAGGCCCCCGCCGATCCCGGTCCCAAGGACCGCCGCTTTGCCAATCGGCTCTGGGACACGCATCCCTATTTCAACTTCGTCAAGCAGCAATACCTGATCAATGCCGCCGCCGTCGAACAGGCCATTGATGATGTCAGCGACATGGACAGCAAGGAAAAGCAGCGCCTTGCCTATTTCGGCCGCCAGATCCTCGACATGATGGCACCGACCAACTTTCTGGCCACCAACCCCGACGCGCTGGAAAAGGCGGTCGAGACCGAGGGCCAATCCCTTGTGCAGGGGCTGGAGAATCTGATTTCCGATCTTGAGGCCAACAATGGCGAGCTGATCGTCAAGCTGGCCGATGACAAGGCGTTCGAGCTGGGCGGCAACATCGCCACAACGCCCGGCAAGGTGATTTTCCGCAACAAGATGATGGAGCTGATCCAGTACACGCCCACCACCGAGAAGGTGCACAAGATCCCGCTGGTGCTGTTTCCGCCGTGGATCAACAAATTCTACATCCTCGACCTCAAGGCGCAGAACTCGATGGTCAAATGGCTGGTCGATCAGGGTCACACGCTGTTCGTGGTGTCCTGGGTCAACCCGGATGCGGCCTATGCGGGCGTCGGCCTTGAGGACTATGTGCAGGACGGATACCTGACCGCGATCAACGAGGCTAAGGCGATCACCGGTCAGAAACAGGTCAACGCCATCGGCTATTGCATTGCGGGCACCACGCTGTCGCTGACGCTGAGCCTGCTGAAACAGCGCGGCGATAAGTCCGTCAAATCCGCCACCTTCTTTACCGCCCTCACCGATTTTGGCGATCAGGGCGAATTCGCGCCGTTCCTCACGGATGACTTTATCGATGGGATCGAGGCGGAATGTGCCGACAAGGGCATTTTGCCGTCCGTCATCATGGCGCGCACCTTTACGTTCCTGCGCTCCAACGATCTGGTCTATCAGCCTGCGATCAAGAGCTACATGATGGGGCAGACGCCACCGGCCTTTGATCTGCTTTACTGGAACGGGGACGGGGCCAACCTGCCGGCCAAGATGGCGATGCAGTATTTGCGGGGGCTGTGTCAGCGCAATGAGCTGGCCACCACCGGCTTTGATCTGATGGGCCATCACCTGACGCTGGATGATATTGACGTCCCGCTGTGTGCCATTGCCTGCGAGACCGATCACATCGCGCCGTGGAAGGACAGCTATCGCGGCATTCAGGCGATGGGGTCCAAGGACAAGACATTCATCATGACCCAGTCGGGTCACATCGCGGGCATCGTCAATCCGCCGACCAAGAACAAGTACGGGCATTATACCAACACGGACCTGAACCTTGATTATCAGGACTGGGCCGAAAGTGCGGAGTTCCACGAAGGGTCGTGGTGGCCGCGTTGGGGTGAGTGGCTGAAGAAGCGGGCAGGGGCGCAGGTCAATGCACGCGATCCGGGTGATTCTGCGCACCCGATTCTGTGTGATGCGCCCGGAACATACGTTACCGTCAAGGCGAAACCCTAGAAAAACTGCCATTTTGTCGTTGCTTTTCGTAGGGTTAACTTTTTTGCTGCAGCGCAGCGAAAATACTTGAAATGCTGCGGCGCAGCATCTATGTTCTGGTTCAGGAATTAAACCGTGGGTCCTCCCCCCACACCTGAACACAAAGGACTGATACAATGGCTAAGACACAAGACATGAGCGCGATGTTCAAAGACGTTATGGGTTCTTTCCCCGTCGACACAGCATCCATGGAAGACGCTTTCAAAACAGCGACATCGCTGAACGAAAAGCTGAGCACCGTCGCAATCGACGCGGCTGAAAAATCGACAGAAATCTCGTCCAAATGGACAAAAGAGACTCTGGCCAAACTGGCGGACATGTCGAAAGCCAAAGCCGAGCCAGCCGACTACGCCAAGGCAATGACCGATTTCGCATCGTCCTACGCCGAAGTGACAGCCGAGCACATGGCCGCTTTCGCTGAAGTTGCGAAAAAAGTCCAAATGGACACCGTCGAGCTGATGATGGCCGCTGGCAAAGACATGAGCGAAGACGCTTCTGCCGCCGTGAAAAAAGCCACAGGCGACATGACAGCTGCTGCCAAGAAAGCCGCTGCTGCAAAGTAAGCGCACAAGAGATATCGCGCCCACCTTCCTCCCTGAACGGGTGCGATGACTTTGGCGGGTCCTGCGGGGCCCGCCTTTTTCTTTGCCTCAGGCCCTGAGCGACCGGGCGAGCCAGTCATAGACGCGACGCACCCGCGGGCTGGTGCGCACCTCACCATGTGCAGTCAGCCACATCGGCAGGGTCGCCACCGCATTGTCGCCGGACACCCGGACCACCCGCGGGTCCGCATCGCCCACGGACATCTGGCCAAAGCCGATGCCGCATCCGGCCACAACCATTTCCCAACACGCCACCTGATCGTCGCAGCGCAGTGCAAAACTGTCGCGCGTCACCTCAAAACCTGCGCGCGCAAACCCGTCGATCAGCAAAGTGCTGCGGTCATAGCCAATCAGGACATGGTTGCGGATATCCGCAAGGCTATCCGGTTGCCCATGTTGCGCGATATAGGCGTGGGCGGCATAGGCCGCCACGGGCACGTCGGCCACGTGCTGCGCGATCACGTCCTGCTGCGTGGGTCGGTACATCCGCAGCGCGATATCGGCCTCGCGCCTGAGCAGATTGTCGGTGCTGTCCGAGGCGACAACCTCGATCGCGATTTCCGGGTAAGTGTCGCGCAGAGATTTCAATTGCGCGGGCAGCACATAGGTGGCCACAACCTGGCTGGCCGTGATGCGCACGGTGCCGGCCAGATCGCTGCCGCGCCCCGTGGCGGTCATTGCAAAGCGGGCGGCGGCATCCGCCATCTGGCCCGCATGTGCGACAAGGTCTTTGCCTTTTGCGGTCAGCGCCATGCCGCCCCGGCTGCGGTCGAACAGCCGTGTGCCAAGGTCGCTTTCCAGAAGGGCGATGTGACGGCTGAGCGTGGGTTGGCTGCTGCCAAGTGCACGGGCGGCGGCCGAGAGCGATCCGTGTTCGGCCACGGCGGCGAAGGATTGCATTTGGGTCCAGTCGGGGGTAAGCATCTATTATCCAATTATGAATGGAAACTATCACATTTAGCCAAATGATATCGGAAATCAAATGCTTTATCCAGATGTCAGAGGATCAATCGGCGAAAGGATATCAGATGGGTCATGTGATTGTTTTGGGCGCAAAGGGTCGGTTTGGCCGCGCCGCAGTGGCGGCTTTTGAGGCGGCGGGATGGAACGTGACCGCACTGGCGCGGTCCTGGCCCGCCGGGGCGGGGCCGACACGCGTGTTACTGGATGTGACGGATGTCGCCGCGCTGAAACAGGCCTGCGCCGGGCAGGACGTGATCGTCAACGCGGTCCACCCGCCGTATCACCACTGGCCAACAGCGGTGCCGCGGATCACGGCTGCGGTCATCGCTGCGGCGCAAAGTTCGGGTGCCACGGTGATGATACCGGGCAACATCTACAATTACGGCGCGGACCTGCCGCCGGTACTGTCCGAAACAACCCCTTGGGTCGGCAATACGGGCAAGGGTGCCATTCGCATTCGTATGGAGCAGGCGTACCGCGATGCAGGTATCCGCACCATCGTGTTGCGCAGCGGGGATTACTTTGAGGGCGCAAAGACCGGAAACTGGTTCGAAGATCACATTGCCCCCAAGGCCGCGCAGGGCAAGTTGAGCTATCCCGGCCCGCGCGATCTGCCCCATGCCTGGGCCTATCTGCCGGATATGGCCCGTGCCCTTGTGGGCCTTGCGGAGCAGCGTGAGCGCTTTGATATATTTGAGGAATTCGGGTTTGAGGGCTATACGCTGACGGGCGATGAGCTGGGCGCGCTGATCGGGCAGATCATGGACCGCGAGATGCGCTTTACCCGTTTTCCATGGTGGGCGGTGCGCACTACAGCACTTTGGTCGCCCTTGATGCGCGAGGTGCTTGAGATGCGCTATCTCTGGAACCGTGCCCACAGTATGGACGGCCGCAAGTTGCGCGCGGCTCTTCCAGGCTTTGTGCCGACCCCGGTCGAGGTCGCCTTGCGCGCGGCAACCGGTGCAGATTTGCCCCATCGCGAAGGCATCCCGACCCCCGCCTGAGCCGACCCACGCGCCACCTTTCTTTTTCCCGGGAGTGCGCCTAAGCTGCAATGCAGCACGCACGCTCGGGGAGAACAGCATCGTGACGGATAAACCAGCACCGCTCTTGATCAAACGCTATGCCAGCCGCCGTCTCTACAACACCGAGACCAGCGATTATGTGACTCTTGAGGATATCTCGGGCTTCATCCGTGACGGGCGCGAGGTGCAGATTGTGGACCTCAAGACCGGGGATGATCTGACGCGCCAATACCTGTTGCAGATCATTGCCGAACATGAAAGCCGCGGGGACAACGTGCTGCCCGTCGATGTTCTGAACGATCTTGTGCGCAGTTACATGGGGGGCGGGGCGTCGGTGGTGCCACAGTTCCTGCAGGCCTCGTTCGAGATGCTGCGCGACGGGCAGAGCAAGGTGATGGAGAATGTCACGGCCCTGAACCCGATGACCAAGATGCCCGGGTTCGAGTTGATGCAGGCCCAGCAGGAGGCGTTCATGAAAGCGATGACCGGTGGTTTGACCCCCGGTTGGACCGGTGGAGCCGCCCCGTCCGAGGGGGAGCCCGAGGAAGAGGCCGAGGATCTGGCCACCATCAAGAAGCAACTGGCCGAGTTACAGGCCAAGCTGTCCAAACTGTCCTGACAATGGCGGGCGCACCTACAGGTGCGCCTTACGGGTAGAGCACGTCCGTGCGGTGTGTGTCTCGCGCAATCCAGTCGAAATAGCGCTGCCGCAGCCCGGTGGCCACCGGCCCTGCGGCGCCGTTTGAAAAGTGCCGGTCATCGACCCGCGCGACCGGGATGACCCCGCCGCCGGAGGAAGACAGGAACACCTCGTCCGCGCCCCAGAATTCTTCAAGCGGCAGGGGCCGGACCGCGCTGGTCAACCCCGCCTCGGCGCACATGTCGAGCACCGTCTGGCGTGTGATCCCGTGCAACACACCTGCATCCGGCGTGACCACCTTGTCTCCAAACACCGCAAAGACGTTGAATCCCGGCCCCTCGGTCACGTTGCCCTGATGATCGAGCAATAGCGTCGTTTCAAATCCCCGATCCTTGGCCTCGAACAGGCCGGAGGTGAAATCGCCCCAGTGGTAGTTCTTGACCCTCGGGTTCACGCTGTCCGCCGGGATGCGCCGCACGGATTTGGCGATCCAGACCGAGGTGCCCTGGGCTGCCGCGTCGGGTTTGACGATGTGCACGTAAGGCACGCACCACGCATAAAAGTGGTTGGCGCAGTCGCGCGGGTCGCGGCTGCCTGCGATGGGGTTGCGCCCCCGTGCGGCGACCATGGCGACGTAGGCGTCCTGCAAGCGGCTCGCGGCCACCATGTCCTGCAGGGCCGCGCAGATGGCGGCGTGGTCCATGCCAATGTCGTAGCGCCCGGCGGTGAGTGAGGCGATGAAGCGGGTGACGTAGTCGTCGAGCCGGAAGAACGCGCCCCGCCAGACCGGCACCACGTCATAGGCGATGTCGCTATGGGTCAAGCCCCAGTCGGTGACGGGAATGGCGGCGTCGGTGATGGGGATGATCTGGCCGCCCATCCAGGCGGCTCCTTGGTTCAGGTCTGTCATGAGCGTGACGCTAGCGCCTGGGGTTGGGCGGGGGAAGGGGGGCATCGCCATTGTCTCTCGGACCAATGGCGTTCCAATGGCGATCTCCCGGCTGCGCCTCCCCCGTAGTATTTTTGGTCAGAAGAAGTCAGGCGGCCCTGGATTCCGTGGCGACACTGATCGCGTGCAGCAGCACATCGGCCACCGCATTGAGCGTGTGCGTGGGCAGGTGCACCGGCAGGCGCACGTCACAGGCCCGCATCAGCATTTTGCGCGTCTGGGGTAGTTCGGGCAGGTCGGGTATGAATTGCCAGTTCCAGAAGGCGCGCGCATTGTCCGCACTGGCGCCAAAAACCTGCACCTTGACCCCGTCGGCCCCTGCGGCGGCGACAAAGGCCGCGACCTGCGCGTCGGTCATGTTGATCAGGTTGAACTGGATGGAATCCGGTGCGCGCACCTCGCCCTTGAGCGGGTCGGGGACGTGGATATGCGGGCTTTGGCCCAGCAGATCGGCCACATGGTCGTGGTTGCGCCGCCCATCCTCGACCCGGCGGGCAAGATGGGGCAGTTGCGGGCGGATCACCGCAGCCGACAGGTTCGACAGGCGCAGGTTGTAAAGCGGCAAGCGATTCTGATGCGTGGCAAAGGCGTCCTGCAGGACGGGGTGTTTTTTCCAATTGTGCTCGTAAGCGCCGGACATGATGATGGCGCGCGCAACCAGATCGGCGTCGTCGGTGATCATGATCCCGCCTTCGCCTGCGTTGATCATCTTGTAGGACTGGAAGGAAAAGCAGCCCACTTTGCCCAGCGTGCCGATCTTGGCCCCGTTCCACGTGGTACCAAGCGAGTGGGCGGCATCCTCGATCACCGGGATGTCTGCGGCATCGCACAGCGCCATGATCGCATCCATATCCGAGGTGTGCCCACGCATGTGGCTGACGATCACGGCGCTGACGGTCGGCAGCTTGGCGGCGAAATCGTCGATGTCGATGCGGTAGTTGTCGCCCACCTCGCAGAGCACCGGCAGGCAGTCGGCATGCAGGACCGAAGAGGGCACAGCGGCAAAGGTAAATCCGGGGATCAGCACGCGCGCATCGCGCGGCAGGTCCAGCGCCTTGAGCGACAGGAACAGGGCCGCAGAGCAGGACGATACGGCGAGCGCGAATTTGCTGCCCATCATCTGTGCGAATTCCGCCTCAAGCAGTGAGACGGGTGCATCCGCAGCGGCGGTGTAGCGGAACAGGTCGCCTGAATTCAGCAGGCGGTCGATCTCGGCGCGCGCGGCTTCGGGGATGGCTTCGGCGCTGTGCATGTCGGGGATGCCCATATTTCAGATTCCTTATGCATGGTTTCCAGTTTTGTAAAACTGTTCGCAGGAAAAAGAAACGGTTTTGTGACGTTCAGGCGGGTCACAGCCGGTGTGTTGCTGGTTTGGTATAGAGCGCCTAGAGGCCGAGGCGGTCGCGCAGGGCGTACCATGTCATCGCCAGCGCCAGCAGCGGCGTGCGCAGGCGCGGCCCGCCCGGAAAAGGCTGGGCGGGAATCGCGGCCATCGTGTCAAAGCCGCGCGATTGGCCGAGGATCGCGTCCGCCATCAGCTTGCCTGCATGGGTCGCAGTGCCCACGCCATGCCCGGAATAGCCCGAAGCCGACAGCGCATTGGGTGCGATGCGCGCGAGATAGGGCAGGCGTCTCATCGTGATGGCCAGCGTGCCGCCCCAGGCATAGTCGATGGGGATGTCGGACAGATGCGGAAATATCTGTACCATCTGTTTGCGCACCACGCCCGCGATGTCACTGGGAAAGCGGTAGCCATAGCTTTCCCCGCCGCCAAACAGCAGGCGCTTGTCATGGCTGAGGCGAAAATAGTTCACCACGAACCGGCTGTCGGCGACGGCGATGTCCTGTGCCAGCACGCGCGCGGCCTCGTCCCCCAAAGGTGTCGTGGCGGCGACAAAGTTGTTGATCGGCATGACGTTGCGCGCCACGCGCATGTTCAGATCACCGAGATAACCGTTGCAGGCGAGGATCAGATGGTCGGCCCGGACCACACCGTCGGCGGTGCGCAAAGTGACCTGTGACCCGTGGTCGATGGACTGAACGGCGCTGCGCTCGTACAGAGTCGCGCCCGCCCGTTCGGCAGCGCGAGCCAGCCCAAGGGCAAAGCGCAGCGGGTGCAGATGGCCTGCCGTGCGGTGCAGAATGCCGCCGCAATAGGCGGGTGAGGGGCACAGGGCAGAGAGGGCGTCGGCGTCCAGCACCTCCATCTGCAGATCATAGTGATGCGCCATGTGGGCGGCGTACTCGTGCAAGTCGTCGACTTCGCCCTTGGTCTCGCCGACATGGGCAAGACCGGGGCGCAGGTGGCAATCGATGTCGTGATCGCGGATCAGGGATTGAACAAGGTCCAGCGCGTCCTGTGACAGCGCCCAAAGATCGCGGGCGGCCTGCATGCCGACCAGTTTCTCCAGAGACGGCTGTTCAAGGCGCTGCCCCCAACCAAGCTGCCCGCCATTGCGCCCCGACGCGCCAAAGCCTGCGCGATGGGCCTCAAGCACAACCACGCTGTGCCCGGCCTGGGCCAGATGCAGTGCGGCGGACAGGCCGGTATAGCCCGCGCCGACCACGCACACATCCGCGCGTACTTCGCCCTGCAAAGGCGCGCGCTGCGCGGGTATGTCGGCGCTGGCCGCATACCAACTGTCCGGATAGGCGCCGGGACGATCATTGGCGTAAAGCAGGTCCATCAACTTCTCTGATTTAGAAAAATCCCCCCCGGAGGGCCGGGATGCCGCTTAGACATTGGTCAGCAAATGCTCGCGCTCCCACGGGGAAATGACTTGCAGGAATTCGTCATATTCGGCGCGTTTGACGATGGCATAGACGCGGGCAAATTCCGGGCCCAGCACCTTGTGCAGGGGCGCGCAGCCTTCGAACAGCTCAAGCGCGTCGCCGAGCACGCGGGGGATGTCGCCTTCGCCCTCATAGGCGTCACCCTTAAATTGCGCGCCGGGGCGTCGTTCCTCCATCAGGCCGAGATAGCCGCAGGCAAGCGAGGCCGCGATCCCGAGATAGGGGTTGCAGTCCATGCCCGCGATGCGGTTTTCAACGCGGCGGGCTTGCGGCGATGACAGGGGGACGCGGATGCCGGTGGTGCGGTTGTCGCGGCCCCACGCGAGGTTGATGGGTGCTGCGTGATCCTTGACGTAGCGCCGGTAGCTGTTGACGTAAGGCGCCATCACCGCAAGGGCGGCGGGCATGTAATTCTGCAATCCGGCGATGAAGTGGAAAAACGCATCCGTGTCACCACCCTGAGGGCCGACAAACAGATTCTTGCCGGTGTCGATGTCGAGGATGGAGTGGTGGATGTGCATCGCGCTTCCGGGCTCGTCCGCGATGGGTTTGGCCATGAAAGTGGCAAAGCAGTTGTGGCGCAGTGCCGCCTCGCGGATCAGGCGTTTGAAGTAGAACACCTCGTCCGCCAGCTTGACCGGATCGCCGTGCAGCAGGTTAATTTCCAACTGACCCGCGCCGCCTTCCTGTGTGATGCCGTCGATCTCGAACCCCTGGGCTTCGGCAAAGTCATAGATGTCGTCGATGACGGGGCCGAATTCGTCCACGGCCGTCATCGAATAGGCCTGCCGCGCGGCGGCCGGGCGACCCGAGCGGCCGGTCATCGGCTTGATTTCCTGCGCCGGGTCGAGATTGCGGGCAATCAGGAAGAACTCCATTTCCGGTGCAACAACCGGTTTCCAGCCCTGATCCTCGTACAGCTGCACCACCCGTTTCAGCACATTGCGCGGGCTGAAGGGGACGGGGCGGTCCTTGCGGTCATAGGCGTCGTGGATCACCTGCAGAGTCCAGTCCCCGGTCCAGGGGGCGGCGGTCGCGGTGGTCATGTCGGGCTTGAGGATCATGTCCTTTTCGATGAACCCGTCCTCATCCGCCGCCTCGCCCCAGCCGCCGGTGATGGTCTGGTAAAAGATGCTGTCGGGCAGATGGAAATAGGCCTGCTTGGCGAATTTCGAGGCGGGCACCGCCTTGCCCCGCGCGATGCCGGGCAGGTCGGATATGACGCATTCGACCTCGTCCAGCCGCCTGCCTTCGAGGTAGAGGCGGGCCGCATCGGGCAGGTCGCTTAGCATAGGCTCGCTCATGGGTCAGGTCTCGCGTTTGAGGAAGGCGGCCATGTCGGCAGCAATTGTCGATTGGTGGGTGGGCTCGGGCAGGGCGGCGCGGGCGGCATCAAGCTGCCCGTCCGGCACGACACCGGGGCCGCGATAAGTGGCGAGCGCGTCGACCATCTCGGCCCCGAATTCGGGGTGAGGCTGGATGGTCCAGATGCGGTCCCCATAGACGAGGGCGGCGTTCTGGCAGGTGTCGGCGCTGGCGATCACCGAGGCGGTGGGTGGCACGTCCACCACCTGATCCTGATGCCATGCGTTGATGGCGAGCGCTTGGCCCTTGTAGTCATAGCTTTGCCGTCCCACGACCCAGCCGCCATCCCATTTTTCGACCTTGCCGCCCATCGCCTGCGCGATGATCTGGTGGCCAAAGCAGATGCCCAGCATGGGCCGGTCCGCGCCATGGATGTCGCGGATCAGCTCTTCGAGCGGGGGGATGAACGGGTGGTCCTCGTACGCCCCGTGTTTGGAGCCGGTCACGATCCAGCCCTCGCAGGCCTCGGGCCCGGACGGAAACTCCATATCCACCACATTGAAGGTTTCAAACGCGAACCCGTGTCCGCCCAGCAGGCGGGCAAACATCGCGTCATAATCCCCGATCGGCCCCTGAACTTCGTCAGGTGCGTGACCGGTTTGCAAAATGCCGATTTTCATGGATCACCTAAGGTTTACGGCGCAAAGATAAAGCAGGCCCTAGACCGTGTCGAGGTAGATTTCGGTCTGCTCTTCGACGCTGAGTTCGCTCATATACTGCGCCTCTTGCCGCTTGGTCATGACGAAATTGCGGATCAGTTCAACATCAAAGATACGGGCGGTTTCGGGGTTGGTCTCGAACGCATCAATGGCGTCTTTCCATGTCATCGGCACCGATGGCAGGTCTTGGGCATAGGCGTTGCCGGAGATGGGCGCGGGCGGTTCGGCGCCGTCTTCGATCCCGTTGATCGCAGCCCCCAGAACGGCGGCGATAGACAGGTACGGGTTCACATCGCCCCCGGCCAGACGGTGCTCGATACGTCGCGCGGCAGGCGGGCCCGAGGGGATACGGATGGCCGCCGTGCGGTTCTCGTAGGCCCAGGCGATGCCGGTCGGGGCATGGGCGCCGGGCACGAAACGGGCATAGGAATTGGCGTGCGGCGCAAAGATCAGGGTGGAGCCGGGCATGCCATTCAGGCACCCGTTCACCGCATGACGCAGCATGTCACTGCCGGTGGAGGAGCCATCGTCAAAGACGTTCTTGCCGCTCTCGTCCAGCACAGAAAAATGCATGTGCAGCCCGTTGCCTGCGTAGTCTTCGTAGGGTTTCGCCATGAAAGAGGCGGCAAAGCCGTGTTTGCGTGCCATGCCCTTGACCAGCATCTTGAACAGCCACGCGTCATCCGCTGCCTTCAGCGCGTCGGACTGGTGCATCAAGTTGATCTCGAACTGGCCCAGACCTGCCTCGGAAATCGAGGTGTCGGCGGGGATGTCCATCGCTTCGCAGGCGTCATAAAGCTCGGAAAAGAAGTCGTCGAACTGGTCCAGCGCGCGCAAGGACAGGATCTCGCCCGCGACCCGGCGCTTGCCCGAGCGGGGGGACATCGGCACCCGCAGGCGCTTGCCTGCATCATCGATCAGGAAGAATTCAAGTTCTACGGCAACAACGGGCGTCAAACCTCTGGCTTTGTAGCGTTTTTCAACTTCGGCGAGGGCATGGCGCGGATCGCCCATAAAGGGGCGTCCATCCTCGTGATACATCCAGATCGGCAGAAGACCGGATGCGTTTTCGAGCCACGGCATGGGCATGAACCCCCGCTCGGTTGGTTTCAAAACGCCGTCCCGGTCGCCCGATTCCATCACAAAGGGGCTGTCGTCGATATCCTCCCCCCAGATGTCGAGGTTCAGCACGGACATGGGAAACCGGGTGCCGTCGGTGGCCACCTTGTCGGCAAAACGCACGGGCATCCGCTTGCCCCGCGCCACGCCATTCAGGTCCGACGCCGCCACCCGGATCGTGCGGATGTTGGGGTTTTCGATCAGCCATTCATGCATTGGTCTTTTTCTTCTCTGATTTAAAAAAATCCTCCCCGAAGGGCCGGGGTCAACTGGCCTTAGCGGATCAGATTGGGGCGCAAGCGCAGCTTTTGGCGCGCGTTGGCGGGAAGGTGGCGGTTGAGGTGTGTGTTTACCAGTCCAAAGCCTGCAATAATCACCAGCGTGAGCAGGATGAAATACATCGCGAGGATGGGATAGGGCACAAAGGGGTTAAACGTCTTGTCCGCAAAATAGCTGGCATAATAAAGCGCATCACCCCGTTGCTGCCAGGCCGGAAAGCCCGAGAAATAGACCAGCGTGGTGGCGTGAAACAGAAAGATGGCCTCGTTCGTGTACGCGGGCCAGGCGAGGCGCAGCATGGTCGGAAACACCACCCGGCGGAACCGCAGCCAGCCAGACAGGCCGTAGGCATCTGCCGCCTCGACCTCGCCCTTGGGGATGGATTGCAGCGCGCCATAGAAAATCTGCGCCGAATAGGCGGCGGTGTTGAGAAACAGCACGATCAGCGCGCCCAGCCAGGCGGCGGTGAAGGGTGAAAAGAACGGATAGACGCCCTTGAGGCTGAGAAACAGGAAATAGGCAAAGAAGAACTGGATGAACAGCGGCGAGCCGCGGAACAAAAAGATGAACCACTCGGCCGGCTTGCGCAGCCATGGGTTCGCCAGTCCCTTTGCCACGGCGATGGCGGTGGCAAGGAAAAAGCCGGTGCACAGCGCCATGACCCCGAAATAGACGTTCCAGATCATGCCTGACCCGATCAGCGTGAATTGTTCGCACAGGGTGAAATCAGAGCGTGGCAGCAGCCGCTCGCCAATCCCGATGGCGCGCAACCCGTAATCCTGAATGGTCTGAAGACACGACACTACGCAGCCACCCCTTTGCGCTGCGCTTCGCCACCCGAGGTGGCCTGGCCGCGGGTGAGACCCGCCATGATGCGGGTCAGGATTTTTTCCGACCCCCATGTCATGAAGAGGTAAAACACCAGAAGGGCAAAGAAATACCACATCCGCCAATCGCCATGCGGATAAGAGGTGAATTGTGCCGTCTTGGTCCCGCCCAACTCGCGTGCCCAATAGACGACATCCTCGATCCCCAGCAGGAACAGCAGCGGTGTGGCCTTGATCAGCACCTGCCAGAGGTTCGAAAGCCCGGGCAGGGCAAACACCCACATCTGCGGCACCAGCACCCGCCAGAAGGTCTGGCGCGGGCTCATCCCGTAGGCCTCGGCGGTTTCAAGCTGTGCCTTGGGCACAGCCCGCATGGCCCCAAAGATCACGTTGGCCGCAAAGGCCCCGAAGACGAGCGCAAAGGTGATGACCGCAAGGCCAAAGGCATAGGTCTGGTGGACCACCTGCGGGGCACTGCCCAGCGGCAGCTTGGCCTGCGGGCAGACCAGAAAATCGTTGCCCTGACGGATCGGATCGGTCCAGTCCGGGCACAGCACCTGATGGCGCATCCACTCAAACCCCTGATCCAGCGCGATGACGAAGAACAGGAAAAACGCGATGTCCGGCACCCCGCGCACGATGGCGATGTATCCCTTGCCGAACCACGACAGCGGCAGGATGCTGGACCGTGCCGCCATCGCTCCGCCAAAGCCGAAGGCCAGCGCCACGGGGGCGGTGACGGCCAGAATCCCGAGTACCTTCAGAAAGCTGTAGTAAAAGGAAAAATGCACACCCGTGGTCAGATAGCAGGTCAGCCAACTGAGCGTGGCCAGCGTGTCGGGGTCGGTGCAGTAAGAGAACATGTAAGGGTGGCTCCGGCGCAGTTCTGCAGAGACTAGCGAAAAGTCGCCGCCGTACCAGCCAAAACGCACATCGCCCCGCCACCAGTACGGCAGCGGGGCGTGAGCGCATCAGGTTTGGTCGTTGCTCAGCTTTTGCGTCGCGCCAGTCGCAGACCGCCAAGGGCCGTCAGCAGCAGCAAGGCACCCGCTGGCAGCGGCACGGCAGGTGGGTTTGTCACCACGTCGCGGCTGTTGAGGGCTGCAATGTCATAGACCCGCGAGAAGATGCCACTCGGAGCAATGCGCAACCCGGTTGTATACTCCTCTCCGTCGGCAAAGCCGAAATCACTGAGATCCCAGCCGTAGATGCCCCCGCCAAAGTTGCTGCCGCCTTCACCGATGTTGAAAGATCCGAGGAATGCCCCCTGCAAGCCACCGGGAAAAAATGTTTCGTCGGCCAACGCGAGCACGCCATTGTTGTTGTCGCCGAACGCGACAAGATCGATGCCGGCGCCGTTGAACAGCGTGTTGTCAGTGAATGCAAAGGCAAGTGTCGCCTGCGGGTTGCCGTTGAGGTTGAAGTTCAATTGGAACTCCGTACCAAGGTCGCCATCGGCACCGTTGGCAGGTGTTCCGGCCCCGCCGACGCCCGTTGCGACTTCGGAGAAGTCGGCAAATGCGTTGTCGTTGAAGGACACTGTGCCGATGGTCGTTGTCGCTTGCGCTGCGCCGACCATAAAGCCACCTGCGAGCAGCGCGGCCAAAAATGTATTTTTCATGTGGAAACACTCCAAGGTCATTAAAACTAAAGACAAAAAGAGGATGGTGTCGCGGGATGTCAAATCGCAAACGGCCACTTTTCCGAAATGAAAACGTGGAAATACCCGCAATGGGCGCAATCGTGCCTGCACCCCGTTTTATTCAAGGTGCAGCGGCGCATGCCCTAGGGTTCATTTTTTCAAAATGAAAAACGCCTGCATCGCGTGGTTTGCGCCAATAGCGGGCGAAAACAGGCGACACAGGCGTCTAAGGAATCAAGGCCCGTGGGCCTGTGATCGGGTTTAGTACTGGGCTGTTTCCTCGCCGAACCACTTGACCAGAATCGCGTTGAGCGAGCCGTCGGCTTTCATCTCGGTGATGATCGCGTCGAACTTTTCCTTCAGCTCGGTGTCGGATTCACGCAGGCCCATGCCGATGCCGCCGCCAAGGGGCACTTCTGGCCCGACAAAGACCAGCTCTCCGCCCGAGGCATCCACCAGTGGCGCGAGATAGTCGCGGTCGGCGAAGACGGCGTCCGCCTCGCCATTGCGCACGGCGGCAACGGTTTCTTCGGGGGTTGCGAATTCGACCAGTGTCGCGCCGCTTTCGGCGATGTAGCCTGCCTGAATGGTCGCTGTTTGTGCTGCGATCACGCCGCCCTCGACATCGACACCGTCAGCGGCACCCACATAGGCGGAGGCGGTGGGGGGGAAGTAATCCTGGGTGAAGTCGATGACCTCGTCACGTTCGTCCGTGATGCTCATTCCGGCCATGATCGTGTCGTAGTTCGAGGACACGAGGTTTGGAATGATGCTGTCCCAGTCGTTCTTGACCCATTCGCAGGTCAGTTCGGCGCGTTTGCACAGCTCGTCGCCCAGCTCGCGCTCGAACCCGTCGACTTCGCCCGCGTCGTTGATGAAGTTATAGGGAGGGTAGGCGCCCTCGGTGCCCATGCGCACGACCGAGTGGCCGTCGGCAAGAGCGAATGTGGCTGTCATGGCAACAGCGACAGTGCTGAGTAGAATGGATTTCATGAGTGATACTCCCGTTTTTTGGTTTTTTGTTTACGCAGCGTGGGTTGCAGACAGGAACCCGCGCAGACGTTCGGATTTGGGCGCGCCAAAGAGGTCCTTTGGCGACCCTTGTTCTTCGATCAGGCCCTGATGCAGGAACACGACGTGATCCGAGACATCGGCGGCCAGTTTCATGTCGTGGGTGACGATCAGCATGGTGCGCCCTTCGCCCGCCAGATCCTTGATCACGCGGATGACTTCCTGTTCCAGTTCGGGGTCAAGCGCGCTGGTTGGCTCGTCAAAAAGCAGCGCCTCGGGCTCCATGCAGAGTGCGCGCGCTATGGCGGCGCGTTGCTGTTGCCCGCCAGACAATTGGGCGGGAAAGACGTCGCATTTGTCGCCGATGCCCACCTTGTCGAGATAGCCGCGTGCGGCCTGTTCAACCTCGGCTGGATCGCGGCGCAGCACGGTCACCGGCGCCTCCATCACGTTTTGCAGGATGGTCATATGGGCCCAGAGATTGAATTGCTGAAACACCATGGACAGGTTCGTGCGGATGCGCAGTACCTGTTTGGGATCAGACGGGCGGCGGCCATGGGCCTGCCCGGCCCAGGCGACGGGCTCGCCCTTGAACATCACCTCGCCCTGCTGGCAATCCTCAAGCAGGTTGCAGCAGCGCAAAAGCGTCGATTTGCCCGAGCCCGAAGAGCCGATCAGAGAGACCACATCACCCTTGCGCGCGGTGATATCCACACCCTTGAGAACCTCAAGCGACCCGTAGGCCTTGTGAAGATTGCGGATTTCGATGACGGGCTGATCTTGCAAAGGGCGCGCTCTTGTTGGGCAGTCAGGCGGTATAAGGGCGCAAATTCGGGGTCATGTCCACGCCCAATTCGCCGCAATCGCAGGGCAATTGCCCAATTTGACGTCGGGTGATGCCGAATTGGTCACGGCATGGGCGGGATAGGGATGGCGCGGTAGATCGCCTCGGGGATTTGCACCAGCCCTTTGAGCAGCAGGATGTCGCGATCGGCGGCGTCCATGGTGTGAATGGACCGTGTCACGGCCTGCGCAATCGGTTTGGGATCCCGCGATTGGGCCGTGATCAGGGGCAGGCCCGGGGTTGGTTTGGTGCGCATGAAGGCCTCGAGCCCGGCAAAGACCTGCGGTTCGGCCCGGTCCCACATCATGTAGCTGATGGCATCAATGGCCGCGTAGTCGGCGCGTCCATCCAGCACCGCATTGGCAGAAGCAAGATGCGCGCCGGTCTGCATCGTTGCCGCCGGTCGCAGCCCCTTGTCGGCCAAAAGCGCCACAGGTGCGGCCCAGCCCGATTGCGACAGCGGGTCGTTAAAGGCGATGGTGCCGCCGCGCGCGAGATCGCGCAAGGAGCGGGAATCACCCCGGCGGCGCACGATATAGCTGTAGTAGTAACCCTGTGGACAGTCGCGCAGCCCGTAATCCGGGGTGCCGACCAGATTGACCTGCCCATAGAGCCGCGCGCGAAAAGGCAGCCCGCAGGTCTGGGCCAGCAGCAGGTCGTCCGATTGCCATGCCTCCCACGGGTCGATGTCGCGGCTCAACGCATCAGGGCCATGGCCAAGTTCGGTGCGGATGGCGTGCCAAAGCCGGTCATATGCGGAAGCAGCGTGCGGCATGTCATACATGCCCAAAAAGGTGATCACTTCGACACGCGCTGTCGGGCGAGGGCGCTGTCTGGGTCGGAAATGCCCAAAAGGTTGGTGACAAGGCGCAAAAGCGCGTCTTCTTCCTGTGCGCGCTGGCCGTCAGCAAGGACAACCTTCCAGAGGGCCTCGATCACGGCCAGCCGATCCTCGTATGCCACCGCATCCTTGATGGCGCGGGTAAAGCGCACGGTGTCAGGGGCTTCGGCCTCCATCGCTTCGGCCTCGGTGCGCAGGGCGGTGACCTCTGCCGCGGGCAGGCCATAACGGTCCTGGGTGATCTGATCGATCAAGCGCTGCTCGTCACCGCTGTAGTCATTGTCCGACCGGGCCACACGCACCAGCAGTGCTGTCAGCGCCAGCCGTGCGTCACCGTCCGTTATCGGGGCGGGGTCAGGCTGGATCAATCTGTTGAGGAGGTCCTTGAACATGACATGCATATACGTGTGCGCCCGGCATTAGCCAAGCGCGCGCGACTTTATGTTTGCACTGTCTTCGGGGGTGATGCCCATGGTTGCCTCAATCTGATGCAAGGTGGCCTCTTCGATTTCGGCGTGATCGCCATCGGCCAGCAGCACCTGCCACATCGACAACGCAAGGTTGAAGCGGTCGTCGTAAGGCACTGTTTCTCTGAGGATTTCGCCGAATTCCGGCGTGCCGGGCGCGTGCCGTTCCAGGGCCTCGCAGGTGGCGCGCAGCTTGGCGGCCTCAATCGGTTTGAGGTCAAAGGTGCGCGACAGGACCCGGTCAATCGCGCCCACTTCGGCGGCGCGGTAGTCGCGATCGGCCATGGCGATGCGCACCAAAAGCGCGCCCAGTGCCAATTGCGGCGTCGGTTCGGGCAGTTTTGGCGTTTCCTTGGGCCGTTTTGGAAACAGGCGTTCGAACATCGGGTTGCCCCTAGCTGAGTGTATCGAAGCGAGTTTTCAATTTTGCGGCCTCTTGGGCAAGTCCAAAGGGCGGGCGGATCACGAACAGGCCCGATCCGATCATCCCGTGTCCCGGTCGCGCAGGTGGAAAGCGAACTTCGTGGCGCAAGGCGTCGTGGTGATCTTTTTCAAGCGTTTTCAGCATGCTGTGATGTGATCCTGAGGTCAGGATCGGATACCACAGCACGATGATGCCCACATTCCATGCGCGGACGTATTTTTTGATATGGCCCGGAATGGTGGCATAGTCGTCCTTGATCTCGAAACTCGGGTCGATCAGCAAAAGACCCCGGCGCGGGTCCGGAGGCAGCATCGCATGGGCCATGGCAAAGCCGTCCGTGCGGCGACACTTGGCTGTGGGCAGCGCCAGTTCGAGGTTCAGATGCTCGCCGGGATGCAGTTCGGCCAGCGTAATCCGATCCGTATCGCGCAGGGTCTGCACCGCGATGAACGGCGAGCCGGGATAGGCGCTTTGCCCATGAGTTTCAGTGGTTTGCGCGAGGCAGCGCATGTAGGGATGGCTGGCTTCAAACCAGTCTTTGACCCGCGCAATGCCTTGTTTTGCCTCCCCGGTTTTTACCGCCTCATCCGCGCTCAGATCATAAAGCGCACGGCCCGCATGAGTTTCGATATAGCTGAGCGGTTTGTCCTTGCGGGTGAGATAGTCGAGCATCCAGGCCAGCAAGCTGTGCTTGTGCACATCCGCAAGGTTCCCGGCATGATAGATATGTTGATAGCTGAGCATGGCCCCGGGTGTAGCGCACTGGTGCGCGCGCGCAACGCACAAGTGCCCGGTTTCGGGCGGGTCGCGCGAATCGGGGGCGGCGCGACCGCACGTTACAGATCGAGAGTGCTGGCGTAGACCAGCCGTTCTTCGATCACACGGCGCAACCGGACGCCGTCACGCACGAAGCGATCCGCGTAGTAGCGTTCGAATTCGCGCACCATCAGACGGGTGGGTCGCCCGCCTGTGTCGGGAAGGTCTGCCGTGATGGACCACAGGGGCGGGTCAATCATCGGCGTGGCAATTTGCGCCGCCATCAGGGTCCGCGCCGCTGTCGCGGACAGGCGTACATCGGCACCTGCGCGGGTTGAGATCACGCGCTCGGTTTCGGCGGCGATGGCGGCCTCGTTGAAAATGCCACCCGTGCGTCCGGGCGTGATGCTCAGCGACCCACTGCCGCCGCCCACGATGGCGCTTTGCAGGATGGCAAAGTCGGTCCAGGCCAGATCGCTGTCCATGTTTTCCGGTCGGGTCTGCACCACCAGTTCAAACCGGTTGCGCCCGGTGTCGCGGTCTTCGGGCGGGTAGAAGGGGACGCCGGTCACCGGGCTTGTCGAGAACCACGGCACGTCGGCGTCAAAGGCCACGGGGCCCAGTTGCGGTGCAGGTCCGCGCAGGGTCAGTTGCACCGATCCGTCCTGTGCGGTCAACCGCGCACGGCGGCGGGGCAGGACTTGAGCGAACTCTGCCAGGACCACCTTGGAAATCCGCGCGCTGGGCAGGGCGTTGGGCTGGTAGCGCACCAGCGCAAGCCGCACGAAGGGCATGTAGGCCGCACCCGGGTTCAGTGCGACATCGCAATACCAGAGCCTGCGCGTCGGGTCCCAATGCACGCGGTGGCCGATCACCCGGACTGCTTGTGCGTTGGGTTGTTCCTGCAGGCGCACAGATTCGTCCGTGACCGCCGCCGGGAAATCGCTGATCCGTGTGCGATCCCGTGGCGCGCCAGAGACCCAGAGCGGGTCCGCGCCCCATTGTGTGACCAGCGCCTGCCGGTCTTCGGGGATCTGTGTGAAGGGCGCGGCGTCGCCCTGAATCACAACGCCCAGCAATTCGCCGTCCCCAGACGAGAACCATGGTCGGTCCAGCCAGACCCGCAGCCCGTTGCCATAGCGCGTGCTGTCCGCGCCATAGGGAATGTCGGAGTCCTGCCAGCGGAAAGTCGGCACCACGTAAAGGACGCGCGGGTCATCCGGCGGGGCAGTGGCGGGCACGATGGTGTTGGCCGTATCGCCCAAGGGGTTGCGCAGCACTGGCGCGCCGGGATCATCCACGGCCCCGGTCACGACCCCCGGGCCCTCGGCCACGGGCCCAAGACGGGTCACAAGGTCAGGCTGGTCGTAGATCGCTGGCGGCAGGTATTCGCGAAACCGGGTCGAGGCCCGCACCCGGTAGCGGATCAGCCGGAACCGGGCGTCGCCGATCTCGTGCACATCGCCGCGCGCGCGGGGGCGGTTTGCATCATGCATCTGCGCGTTGACCGCGTTGGACAAGACAAAGTCATTGTCATGGTTTTCCGAAAGCAGGATCTCGCCCAACTGACCCTTGCGGTGCACCCGCTCGGGGCCGTCCGCATTCAGATCGTCGATCCATTCGTGCCAATCCGCCTCGATCTCGAACTTGCCGGTGGAGGGGCCGTGCAGGCGGACCGCCCGGCACTGGATGCGTGCTGAATGCCCGCCTTCTTCGCGCTGGGCCGACATCTTGATCAGTTCGGGCTGGCAGACCGGGGCTTGCGTCGCGTGCACCATGGTCAGATCGCGCCACGGGGTGATCATCCAGTGTGCGCCAAGCGCAGAGCGGCTCCAGACACTGCCTTGATTTTGCGGCGCTTCACCGGCCCAGCGCAGGATCCCGAAGGACCCCAGATGGTCGGGATCAACGAAGGAGGAATAGCGCATCCGCGCGATCCGCCCCTTGGGCAGGAACAGGGTGAGCGTGCGGTCTTCTTCGTTCCATTCGGGCGCACCGTCATCGGCAAATGCCTCGTGGCAGGGCAGGTCGGTGATATTGGCGGGCCGCTCGGCCAGCAGAATGCGAAAGCCGTCCTTGTCCGGCCAGGGTTTGGAGTAAAAGACGAGCAGCACGGATTCCGACTGGCCCCCATCCTGCAAGGTGGTGATGGCGCAATGATCGCCAAGAATCCGATCAGCACCGACCCCGGGGAGGGTATGACCGGGGGCTGCGCGGATCGCGATGCCGGCAGCGGCCACGTCCGGCAGATAGGGCGTCTGCACCTTGGGTTCGCCGTGGATCACGTATTGGCCGCCCACGATCCGTTCGCCCACGGGGTTTTCCGGGGTCGGCAGATCGGGGGGCAGGTCGGTTGTCTTGGCGATACTGTTCAGAACGGTTGGCGTAACCAACGTGACTTGCGCGCCGGGCGTGTCGTCATAAAGGGTGCCGTCCTCGCGGGCGGCGATTTCGTAACCCGTCTTGATCCGCTGCCAGTCGCTGAAATAGGGATCGAACGCGCCATGGGTTTCGCATTGCTGTTGCGAGGATTTGGGCGGCACGAGGTGGCGTTCGTTCATCGGGGCATAGTCGAAATCGGCGCTGGCGGGCAGGCCGATGGCGACCGAGATGTCGGGGGTCGAAAGATAATTATCCGCCGACACATCGAAATTCGAGCGGATCACCATGCGTTCGAGGCTTTCGCCTTCGGACAGGCGTGTGCGGCCCACCATGGCAGGCGGATCGACCGGCTCGAACCGCCAATAGCCGACGGAGTCGGTCACTTGCGCCTCTTTTTCCAACGTCGGGTCGTCAAAGCGCAGGCTGTTGCCCGCGATGTCCACCAGCCGAGCGCGGAACCGATAGCTCCAGCCAAAACGCAGCCGGGGCAGGGTGCCCTTCTGGGCGCGCCAATCGACAGCGACGTTGTTGCCGTCCACGGCCTCGGGCAATTTGTCGGTGGGTTCCTCGGCCTGCAGTTGCGTGCCTTCGATCTCGCGCGAGCGGATGTTGCGCCCCGGGCGCGGGGCAGACAGGCTCCACCCCGCCCAGCGGAACAGGGATTCGTGCACGTAATGGTCGTCAGGCTTGGCCTCGTCCGAAGAGGTGGACGCGCCCGAGACGTGGCCCTCATCGCCGGGGAAATCAAGCGGTTCGCCCTGTTTGATCAGCCGGTAGTCGCCTTCACGCGCGTGCAAGGAACGCCATGGGCCGGGTGTCGGGTCTTCGGCATGGGCGGGCGGTTCGGGCCAGACGTCGATGCGGTGGCCCTTGGTGATGTCCTCGGCGAAATAGGTGATCGCACTGCCATTGCCCGAGGTGAGTTCGGTGTTCTTGAAATCCGCCGCCTGTGTGGCCCCGGCCAGCGATGTAGCGCGTCCGTGGTGCGAAATGCCGAACCCGCGTGCGCGCAGGGCCGCAACGGGCTGTTCGTCACCGGTGGTGTAGGTCACAGCGCCGTCGATGCGGGCGGGGTTCAGGTGCTTTGCCACCAGCCGTTGGGCGGACAGGGTGAACCCGGCTGTCTTGAGGGCGGCGCCATCGGCATCGACCTGATAGACGTCAAAGGGTCCGCTTTCCTTGTTCTTTTCGCCCCAATTGTCATCGGCATGGCGCAGGCGCAACACGCCGCGTTCCATCGTGTCGCCAGCCGGGCGCGCAGCAAAGCGTTGCTTGTCATGGGTCCATGCGGTGCGCGGTGCGCTGTCATTGCTGTCGTCGTGGCCATTGCTCCACTTGACTTGCAGCGACATGACGCCTGTGGACCCGCCCGGAGCGGTCGAAAACAACCCGGCAGGCGCGCCGCGCGTGTTCACGGTAAAATCGAGCACCAGCCCAAGCGCGCGCAAAAGGTGCCCGTAATCGCCGTAAGAGGCGATGATGCGGTGAAAGTCGAAGTCGGGCACTTTGGGCGGTTCGGGAATGTTCTGGTAGGACGGGACGCGCATCTTTTTCTCGTCCCGCGTGGCGCGCGTGCGCCGGTAGAACCGGTCAGCCTGATAAAGGCTGTATTCCTCGGCGCTGGCGAACTGGTCCATCAGGACCGCGTCGGGGCGGTTGACCAGCGGCGTGCCCGGCCCGCCGGGGCGCGGGTTGTACCAATCGGGGGGAAGGGAGCGGTTTTCGACGCTGATCCGTTCGGGCGCGCCGCCGGGTGTCGAGCCTGTGACAGGGCCGGGCACGTCGGTGGTGTAGACGGATTTGCGCCCAAACACGATGCGGTTCAGGACCGGATCAACCGGGTTTTCCTCACCCAGAAACCGGTCAAATCCGGGCAGCGGGATTTCGATTTGCCGATCCCCAAGGTTGATCACTTGGGTGCGCGTGCCGAGATCCTCGAGCATGTCCTTGAGGGCCAGATCGGCCTCTTTCCACGGCAAAAGCGTGGGATGATCCCCGCCTCCGGTGGCGGCAATCTGGGCATAGTGGCGCCGCACAGCCCCGAGCACGTTGCGCACGGAGTATGATCGCCAATTGGCCTTGCTGAAATCGGGATAGACAAAGCCTGCCACTGGCGTTGCCTTGTGAAACAGCTTGGCCCAAAGGGTGCTGTCGGGTTTCGAGGTCAGTTCAAGTTCGAAGTCCTGCCCCCCGGTGGCCAGCACGAAACTTGCGCCTTGCAAGGTCGCGGGCCAGTCGAGAAATTCGGGGAAGGCCTCGAGCACCTGTTCGTTCGGGGCCTGCGGCGTAAGCCGTGGTGAAACGACGGCCGAGACCCGCAGCGCGCCATTCTCGTTGCGCCCATCGGGCAGGACCGTCCACATCAACCTTTGATCAGCCATGGTCTCGCCCTCCCTTACGCGAACGCTTCGCAGTGATCGCGCCACGCGTAGTCGGTGTTTGCATCAATGGCGGCGAGTTCATCGGCCAGCGGCACTTCGGGCTTGAACCCCATCATCTCGCGCAGGTTCGGGTCGCCATTTGACCCGGCAAACTTGCGCTCGCAGGTGATCGTGACCGAGCCGGAAAAGATGAACACGGTGATTTCGATGGTGAGCTGCGCCTTGCCCACGCATTTGCCGGACTGGAACTCATAGCGCAGTTCCAGATAGAGCTCGATCGAGGCCGAGATGATGCCCAGCACATCCACATGCCCGCCCAGCCGGAAATAGCCGGTGAGCGAGGCATCGTCCTGCTCCATCCGAAAATAGAAACCCGCCATCACCTCGACGCCGCCCGAGGCCACGCCCAGATCAATCGAGAGGCTCGCGCCGAATTCCAGTGACGCCTCGAGGATCTGAACGCCAGACGGGTCGATGGTGATGCCAAAGAAGCCGCCGCCGCCAAACATGTAGACCGTCAGCAGGAACGGCTGTTCGCGGGTGCAGAAGTTGAAGCGGACGGATAGGGGCTGGCCGATGAACGGCACGGTGAACCCGGCGCCGAGAGAGATGTTCTGGATGTTGAGAACACCGCAGGTGATGCCGGGCAGGGCGATGTCAAACCCTGCATCGATGCCTTGCGGCGTGATGTCGAGGTAGGGTGGGTCCGAAAACCCGTCCAGCGGGATCAGGTCACGCAGGGTTTCGACAAAAGACAATGGGCCGACAAATTTGATGTCGTTGAACAGCACATCGACGTCCGTCTTGGCCTTGCTGTCGATGGAGAATTCGATCTTCTCGAACATCAATTCGAGGAATCCCGCCTCACCGATCAACACCAGATCGAAATTCTTGAGCCCGCAGATGACCGAGATTTTCGGCGCACTTGACCCGTTCTTTTTTACCTTGGCCTCGACCGCGACCGAAAAGCCGCGCTTGTCATTCACACGGAAGATCGGGTCGGTACTGGGCCAGGACGAGATTTCGGGGTTCCAGTCAAAGCGGATCGTCAATTCATCGCCAAAGAGCCCCGCGATGGTCGAGACAAAGCCAAGCACCTCTTGTGTGGCCTCAAGCACATCCACGATCTGTTGCCGCGCGGCCCCGTCCAGCAGGTCAAGCCCGTTGATCGTGTCGGTGAAGGGCCCAAGGGCGTTGTTGACGTCATCGACCTTGCTTTGAAAGACGGTGGCATCCTCAAACAGGCTGCCAAGGGCGGCAGGGTCGCCGACAATGGCGCTGAGCGCGTCAAACAGGGTCTGGCCCTGAGAGATCAGCGTTGGCAGATCGGCAATGTCGTTCAGCACTGCCTCGAGCTTTTGGCAGATCGTCAGACCTTGCTGGCGGAAGCCTGCGGGCAGCGACTGCCCGCCAATCTGGGCGTTGAGGGCGGTGCGTACTTCTGCAAGCGCGCTTTGTGCCTGCGCGATCGTGGTGGGCAGGCCGGGCAGAGACGGGGCAGGCAGGCCCGCGTCCAGCACGGTGCCGATGGCGCTCTGCAGTTCGCTCGCGACGGCATCAATGCCACTGACCAGATCCTGCGCCTTGCTGACGATGTCGGCCTGCTGGGCCGGTGTCAGGGCCGCCGCCTGCGCAATCGCATCCGTGAGCCCGGCACGGAACACGACGATGGCCGCATCGGCAATGCCTGCCGGACCCGAGGCGATGTTGGATATGATGCCATAGGCCCGGATCAGCGTGTTGATGAAATTCTCGATCTCGTTGCCGGATTCCTGTTGGAATTTCGGTATCTTTTCCTGATTGTCATCCAGGTCGGACACCAGATCGATGATCGCACCCAGCGGGATGCAGCCAAAGATCAGCGGCAAGGGCAGGGCACCGATGCTGTCGGTCTTGGGAAATCCGGCGGCCTCGGGCACAGTGCCGTTGATATATAGCGGCACATCCGACGTGATTGGCCCGCCGATCCGCGAGAGGGCCTTGGGCACCATATTGGGCTGCACGAACCCGCCCGAGCGATCCCCTTGGGCCGAGAAATCCATCTGGGCGGGACTCGCGCTTTGATCGATATCGACAAACACCTCGCCCTTCTGGGCCAGCCCGACCTTGAGATAGGTTTGGTTCCAGGTCAGCTTGCTTGGCTCATTTGAGCCGGTCAGGTGCGACACGGCCCCGATCCGCGCGTCCACCGAGGTCACAACTGGGGTCCAGATCGGTTGCAACAGCTTTTCACTGGCCGCCTCGAGCGGCGCATTGCCCGGATCGGCAAAGCCGCCAAAGCGCATCTGTTCGACCTGCACTGACGTATCGCCGGTCTTTTTGCTGGTGGCGAGCGCGACCTGCTGCAGTTTCAGCGCGGCGGTGTTGCGCGCAGGCTGTGCGTCATAAGCTTGCGCGGCGCTGGCGGCGTTTTGCGCGGCGGTGATGTAGTGGATCGGGTCGTCATCCGGGTTGCCGGGTGCAGCGACCGTGTTGTCCATGAAAATGATCGGCAGATCAAAGGCGATGCGCCGCCCGTCCAGATCGGTTGCGACCCATTGAAAGCGGAACGGCTCGTTCGCCACCATGGGCCAGAACATCGTCTGACCCCGCCCGGGTTGTGCCTCGGAACCGGCGGGGGGATCGAGCGGCGGGGTGAGATCGGTCAAAAGCTCCACGCGGGAAAACGGGAACTGCAGGGCAAGGCTGCTGTCGCCATCCTT
The DNA here is from genome assembly GCF_947503045.1 of uncultured Tateyamaria sp. Taxonomy (GTDB): domain Bacteria; phylum Pseudomonadota; class Alphaproteobacteria; order Rhodobacterales; family Rhodobacteraceae; genus Tateyamaria. The sequence goes on along the minus strand of NZ_CANNCF010000003.1, from coordinate 235,839 downwards.
GAGGGCCGCATTGTCATAGACCCGTTCCCGCTCGCGCCGGGCGATGAAATACTGTTTGCGCAGGTAGGCGCGGTTTTGTGGCGCTTGAAGATCGCTGTTGGTGCCGCCGAGGCCATTGTGGAACTTGCGCTCCGTGACCTCGATCAGCGCCATACGGTGCCCGAAAGGAAAGGCGCCACCCTTGAACACCACACGCACATAGTGGTCGCGTGCCATCGAGGCGCGGTGCACCCATTCCTCGACCGAAAGGCCTTGCGGCACCTCCCACGCGCCCCGGCTGTCAAGCCAGCCGCCCAGCGACGACAGCATCATCTGGTTGGTGTCGATGGGTTCGGGGCGGTAGCCGGTGATGCTCCAGTTGGAGGACAGATGCGCGATCTGCAGCCGCGCGAAATCCGACATCGCATTGCGAAATGGTGCGGTTGGCGGTTCGGTTTCAGGCACGATGTCCATGGAATTGTAGGTCGGCCGCATGGTCGAGGCCGATCCCTCGCCGGTCTTGGCCCAGACTGCGCGGATGGTGCGGTTTGTGTCCCGGTTGGGCGGTTCGATCACGTCGCCATTGCCCTTGGGGGCGACCAGCCGCGAATGCCACAGCTCGGTTGTGCCTGCGGGCGACGTTTGCGGCGTGCTCGCATGGCGCCACCGCTCGCCTGTGTGGGGCGAGACGATCAGCCGCCATGGCATCTCGATGGATGTGGTTGTGGAATTGGGGTTCGAGGGGCGCGTCGGACGGGTCAGGACCCGCGTGGGCGAGATCGTAAAGCGGGGCGGAAGTTGTTCGCTTGCCACGAGCCCGGTGCCCGCCCCGATCTGGCGCAGGCGCAAGGTGGCCTCATCCGCGCCCAGAACAAGGCTGCGCGCGGCAAAACCCGACAGGGCCGCCCGCTGGGCCGGTGTCATCCGGCCAATCTCGCGCCGGTCAAACAGTTGCCCCAACTCGAGCGCGGGGCGGAAGCGGGTCTGGCGCGGCTTGGCGGCCGAGGACACTTTCATCGTCAGGGTCTGGACCGCATCGAGCACCCCTTCGAGGGTCCAGGGGATGGTGGTGCCCGATGGCACGCGAAAGACCAGACGAGATTCATCCGCAATACGCGCCCGCACGGGCGGGGCGTCAGGCGTCTCACTGGCGCTGAGCGCATTGGCATCGACAAAGCCGGGCGGCGCCGCCTGATAAAACGCCTGTTCGGTGATCGATTGCGGCGGAAAGTGCAGGATCAGGTAACCGGTGCCGCGACCGGTCTTTTTCAGCATCGGTGGATTGCCGGGTTCGATGGTCAGGCTGCGCAACTCGATGCGCAATGCCAGCAGGTCCAAAGCGCGCACAACCGGCGTGCCCGAGCGACTGGACTCAAAGATGTTGAACACGTGATCAACCGGAACTGGGATCAAAATGCCCGGCCTCAAAATGGTGTTTGTTATCGTCCTCGTCAAATTCGTGGACCCGGGCCGACGCCGCAGCGTTCGTCTGGCCATACTTCCCCCCAAACCGCGGCATAAAAATTCTACCGCTGAGGTTTACGTTAGGTCAGTTTGCACAATAATGCCACTACGTGGGGTTGCATCGGCTAATTTTGGCCGAAACAGATTGCGACATGGGAAGGTGATTTTGGCGGTCAGGATGCAGACGAAGCGGCGCGATCAAAGCGCCGAAAATCTCTATTAGTATTGCGTTCTCAAAGGCTTACGGTTCAGTCGGATTCGACTGTACCGCGCCTCAGACCAACCGCGACACTTCTTTCGCTGCGCGTACGAAGTCCTCGAACAAGGGGTGCGGCGCGAAAGGTTTGGATTTCAGTTCGGGGTGGAACTGCACTCCGATGAACCACGGATGATCGGGCCATTCCACGATCTCGGGCAGGCGGCCATCGGGCGACATGCCGGAGAATTTGAGGCCCGCCTTTTCCAGTTGCTCACGGTATTTGATGTCCACCTCGTAGCGGTGGCGGTGGCGTTCGTCGATATTGGTGGTGCCATAAGCGGTCGCCACGCGGCTGTCGGCGCTCAGTACGGCATCGTATGCGCCCAGACGCATGGTACCGCCCTTGTCGTCACCGACCTTGCGTTCGACCTTGTGATTGCCCTGCACCCACTCTTTGAGGTGATAGACCACAGGTTCAAATCGCTTTTTCCCGGCCTCATGGTCAAATTCTTCGGACCCTGCCGCCTTGAGGCCCGCGACATTGCGCGCCGCTTCGATCACCGCCATCTGCATGCCGAGGCAGATGCCAAGATAGGGCACTTTGCGGGTGCGCGCGAACTCGGCGGCCTTGATCTTGCCTTCTGTGCCGCGCTCGCCAAATCCGCCGGGGACAAGAATGGCATGGAAGCCGCCAAGATGGGGGGCGGGGTCTTCGGTGTCGAAAAGTTCGGCGTCGACCCACTCGACCTTGACCCGCACGCGGTTGGCCATGCCGCCATGGGTCAGCGCCTCGGCAATGGATTTATAGGCATCCTCAAGTTGTGTGTACTTGCCGACGATAGCGACATTCACGACCCCTTCGGCGTTGTGAATGCGGTCGCTGACGTCTTCCCATTTGGTGAGGTCCGGCTTGGGGGCAGGGCTGATCTGGAACGCGTCGAGCACGGCCTGATCCATGCCCTCGCGGTGATAGGCCAGCGGGGCGTCATAGATTGTGCCGAGGTCCTGCGCTGCGATCACGGATTCGGGGCGCACGTTGCAGAACAGGGCGAGTTTTTCGCGTTCCTTGACCGGAATTGGCCCTTCGGAGCGGCAGACGAGAATGTCGGGCGCGATGCCGATGGAGCGCAGCTCCTTGACCGAGTGCTGGGTGGGCTTGGTTTTCAACTCTCCGCTTGCCTTGATGAACGGCAGCAGCGTCAGATGCATAAAGATGCATTGGCCGCGCGGCTTGTCCTGCGAAAACTGACGAATGGCTTCGAAAAATGGCAGGCCTTCAATGTCGCCGACGGTGCCGCCAATCTCGCAGAGCATGAAATCGACCTCGTCATCGCCGATCTCGATGAACTCTTTGATTTCATTGGTCACATGCGGGATCACCTGGATGGTCTTGCCGAGGTAGTCGCCGCGCCGTTCCTTTTCGAGCACGTTGGAATAGATGCGACCCGACGAGACAGAGTCGGTCTTGCGCGCAGCCACGCCGGTAAAACGTTCGTAATGCCCCAGATCAAGGTCGGTTTCTGCGCCATCGTCGGTGACGAACACTTCGCCATGTTCAAAGGGCGACATCGTGCCGGGATCGACGTTCAGATAGGGGTCAAGTTTGCGCAGCCGCACCGAGAACCCACGCGCCTGCAGCAAGGCGCCGAGGGCCGCCGACGCCAACCCCTTGCCAAGCGATGACACAACGCCGCCGGTGATGAAAATATAGCGCGCCATATAGTGGAGTCCCCCCGTGGTTCGTCTTTGGCAAAAGGCCATTTGCGGGAGGCTCGAAAAAGCATTCCCCACGGGACCTCAGTATAACAGGATTCGTTTTGCAGGGGCAAGGCGCGCGCAACATGATGTTGCAAGTGCGCGCAAAGCCTCAAGATTTCGTTGGTATGTGCTTAATCCGCGCTTGGGACCAGCGGTGCGTTGTCATCTGCGGACGGGGGCAGCAGGTCGCCTCCGGGTGGCACCAGATCGTCGGCGGGTGTGTTCTGCGCAGGCGGAGTGATGCCCAGCTGGTCGATGACGGACGTGCCGGCCGCTTTTTGCGCGGCGATGATCGTCAACGTGATCGATGTGATTATAAAGCAGATCGCCAGAACCCAGGTCACCTTGCCCAATGCGGTGGCCGCGGGCCGTCCGGCCGTTGCGCCGCCGCCGCCGCCCATGCCCAGACCGCCCCCTTCAGAGCGCTGCATCAGCACCACGGCGATCAGGCCGAGGGCGAGGAACAGGTGGACGATGAGAACGACATTTTCCATGGACGGGGATGAGACCTTTGCTGCGCGATGGGCGGTATGTATGCAGAAACGCTTTGACCCGCAAGCCGCCTTTCGTGGCAATTTGGAACAGCTGTGACATCGCTGGCATCACGGGGTGATCTGGGGGGTGGATTTCCGGGTGCAGGTCCCGCAAAGTTGCGCCATGCCCCATGACCATTCCGATCACGACCATCCTCACAGTCTTTTGCCACCGGACCCCGCCCTGCGGGTCAAAGCGCTCGAGACGATCCTGACGCAGAAAGGGCTGGTGGACGCCGCCGCCCTTGATGAGATCATCGACACCTATGAAAACCGTATCGGCCCGCGCAACGGCGCGCAGGTGGTGGCGCGGGCGTGGGCTGATCCCGAATTCAAGGCTGCATTGCTCGCCGACGCCGACCCGGTGCTGGCCGAGCTGGGCTTTTATGGCCGTCAGGGCGAACACATGGTTGTCGTCGAAAACACCGATGCGGTGCACAACATGGTCGTCTGCACCTTGTGTTCCTGCTATCCGTGGCCGCTGCTTGGCATTCCGCCGGGCTGGTATAAATCGGACGCCTACCGCGCCCGCGCCGTGCGTGAGCCACGCAAGGTGCTGGCCGACTTTGGCGTGACCCTGCCCGCAGACTGCGCTGTGCGCGTTTGGGATTCGACAGCCGAGGTGCGCTATCTCGTGCTGCCGCAACGCCCCGTGGGAACGGAAGGATTGGACGAGGCAGCGCTGATGGACCTCGTCAGCCGCGATTCGATGATCGGCTGCGGATTGGCGGGTCCTCAATGACCCGGGTGCATGATATGGGCGGGCGGTTTGGCGACGGAGCGGTCGTGCCTGAACCCGAGGACGTCAAGTTTCACGCTGACTGGCATCCGCGCGCCTTGGCGCTGACGCTGGCCTGCGGGTCGCTGGGTCTGTGGAACATCGACGTCTCGCGCCATGCACGCGAGCGGTTGGCCCCCAAGGATTACGCCCGTTTTGTCTATTACGAGAAATGGATCGCGGCCCTTGCCGATCTGCTGGTCGAGACCGGCGCGCTGAGCGCGGATGAACTGGCCAAGGGGGAGGGGAGCGGGGAAAGCCCGCTGGCGGCCAAGCGGTTGGCGGCGGATGCGGTGGCGGGCGTGCTGGCCAAGGGCGGGCCTGCGGACCGGTCCAGCAATATCACCCCGCGTTTTGCGGTCGGAGATGCGGTGCGCCTGCGGTCCTTGCCGGAAAACACGATTGTTGACGGCGGTCACACGCGTCTGCCCGCCTACGCTGCAGGTGCTACAGGCCGGATCGTGCGGATGCACGGCACCCATGTGTTGCCCGACAGCAATGCGCACCGGCTGGGTGAAGCGCCCGAGCCGCTTTATGCGGTGGGCATTCGCGCCGTTGACCTTTGGGCGCATCCCGAACATCCGAATGACGAGGTGATCCTCGATCTGTGGGACAGCTATCTGGACGCGCTATGAGGCCGGAACCTGCATTCGAGGCCCCGTGGCACGCACAACTCTTTGCTTTGACCGTCCATCTGAACGAGACGGGGGTTTTTGCCTGGCCGGACTGGGCGACGCGGTTCGGCGCGACGCTGAAACGGCGCGGGCTGGAAAAGGACCTCAATGGCGGCGACGATTATTTCGAGGCGTGGCTTGAAACGCTCGAGGCGTTGCTGACTGAGACGGGGGCCACCGAAGCTGCGGCCCTCGCCGAGATGCGGGCGGCTTGGAAGGCGGCCTATCTGCGCACGCCACATGGTCAACCGGTGACGATCAAGGCGTGAGGCGACAAGATAGCAAGAGGCCAGCGCCCCGTGCTTCATCTAGTTGTACGGACTTCCGAAACTCTGAACCTTTACGACCAACATTCGTTTCTAAATCCTACCGAATGGTCGAAAACCAATACCACACACATGCATTACGCAGGCGGCGATGTGCCTCTGATCGTCGGGTCCTGACAACAGGTGTGTACGAGGAACTATTCGTCCACGTCATCCATGTCGGCCTGACCGGACAGATAGCGGCGCACATGGCTCCAACTGAGGCCGACGCCCAGCACGATGGACAGGGCAATCAAACCGAGCCACGTGTTGAACCCGGGATTGTCCAGATCGACAATACCCAGATCGTAAAGCACCCACAGGATCGCGCCCACCAGCGCCAGCACCAACAGCATCCCGAACGGCCCGATCGAGCGCAGCGTGGCGCGCAGGTAGATGATGTAGCCCACCGTCATCAGCAGCCCCACCAGTACCGCGATGGACAGGTTTGCCGCCCCGTGATCCAGCACCCAGCGGACATAGTTGAACTCGGTCGGGTTATAGGTTGCGGCCAGAAGGACAAAGGCAAAGAGCCAGCGCCAGAAAAAACCCGTCATGATATGCGTCCTTCGTCCCGTTTTGCTGCGTGATGCCGTGAATTGGGTGAAATCTCAACCGGGCGAAGGCGTGGGCCGCGGTTTTTTCGCCTGCGCGGCGCAGATAGCGGTTTGCCTTGCGCGGGTGCATCGCTATAGGTGCGCGGGTTTGGTCGCACCCCGGCAGGTGCGCGGATTTGGATTAAAAGGGGCAGGTTCATGGCCAATGTGGTGGTTGTCGGCGCGCAATGGGGCGACGAGGGCAAGGGCAAGATCGTTGACTGGCTGAGCGAGCGGGCGGATGTGATCGCGCGCTTTCAGGGCGGGCACAATGCGGGCCACACGCTGGTCATCGACGGCGAAGTCTACAAGCTGCATGCGCTGCCTTCGGGTGTGGTGCGCGGCGGCAAGCTGTCCGTGATCGGCAACGGCGTGGTGCTGGACCCCTGGCACCTGATCAAGGAGATCGGGACGATCCGCGCCCAGGGCATCGAGATCACGCCCGAAACGCTGATGATTGCCGAAAACACGCCGCTGATCCTGCCGATCCACGGCGAGTTGGACCGCGCACGCGAGGCGCAGAATTCTGTGGCCAAGATCGGCACCACCGGGCGCGGCATCGGACCGGCTTATGAGGACAAGGTGGGCCGCCGCGTGGTGCGCGTGGCCGATCTGGCGGATCCGGCGACGCTGGAACTGCGGGTGGATCGCGCGCTGGTGCATCACGACGCGCTGCGCCGGGGCCTGGGTCTGGAACCTGTGGACCGCGATGCGTTGCTGGCGGCACTGAACGAAGTTGCACCCGCGATCCTCGCCTATGCAGCCCCTGTCTGGAAGGTGATGAACGAGGCGCGCAAATCGGGCAAGCGTATCCTGTTTGAAGGGGCGCAAGGCGCACTGCTCGACATTGATTTTGGCACCTATCCCTTTGTGACCTCATCCAACGTAATCGCCGGGCAAGCGGCCACGGGTGTCGGTGTCGGCCCCGGCGCCATCGATTTCGTGCTTGGCATCGTCAAGGCCTATACCACCCGCGTGGGCGAGGGCCCGTTCCCGAGCGAGTTGTTTGATGCAGACGGCGACCGGCTGGGCGAGCGCGGCCATGAATTCGGGACCACCACCGGGCGCAAGCGGCGCTGCGGATGGTTTGATGCCTGTCTTGTGCGTCAGACCTGCGCGACCAGCGGTGTGAATGGCATTTCACTGACCAAGCTGGATGTGCTGGACGGATTCGAGACGTTGAAAATCTGCGTGGGCTATGAACTCGATGGCAAACAGCTGGATTACCTGCCCACCGCGGCGGACCAGCAATCGCGCTGCACACCGATCTACGAGGAAATGCCCGGCTGGCCGGAATCGACCGAAGGCGCGCGCAGCTGGGCGGAATTGCCCGCCAATGCGATCAAATATGTCCGCCGGGTCGAAGAGTTGATCGACTGCCCCGTTGCCCTACTTTCCACCTCACCCGAGCGGGAAGACACGATCCTTGTCCGCGACCCCTTTGCCGACTGAGGAGGCCTGATGGCCCTGCGCTACAAGACCCGGAAATGGCTGGCCCTGCTGATCCTGATCGTGGGCCTGCCGCTATATATCATCGTGGCGGTGAACCTTGTGGCGCTGCTGGAACGCCCCTCGATCCTGGTCGAATTGCTGATCTATGTCGGGCTCGGCATCATCTGGGCCATTCCGCTGAAATTCGTGTTCAAGGGCATCGGACAGCCGGACCCGGACGCCTGATTCTCATGCTATCCTTGCGCTGACAACGCAAGGAGAACAGCATGCAGGTGGACCCACCCATCCCGATCTGGCGCAGCTTTGACGAGGCCAAGGCGCGCGAATTCTATATTGATTTTCTTGGCTTCGAGGTCGTGTTCGAACACAGGTTTGGACCTGACGCGCCGCTTTATATGGGCGTGCGGCTGGGCAACTGCGAATTGCACCTGTCAGAGCATTTTGGCGATGCCAGCCCCGGCGGGTCGATGCGGATCGGGGTCGAGGATGTGCATGCGCTATGTGCTGCGCTGAACGCCAAATCCTATCGCCACGCGCGTCCCGGTGTGCAGGAGCAACCGTGGGGGATGGACGATATGTCGATTTCTGATCCGTTCGGGAATAAGTTGATCTTTTGCACGGATCGTCAGGACTGACGGGCGCGCCAGACGTCGCGTTCAACCACGTAGCAGCGCCAGATCCCGGTCTTGTCGCCGATATCGCGCGCCGCTTCCTCGACAAAGCGCGCACCGATCTTGAGGGTCGCTTTTTGCGAGCGGATGTTGGTCGGGTCGACGTGCAGCCAGACCTGATCCATGTGATCAAAGGCGTGATCGAGCATCAGCGTTTTCATCTCGCGATTCGTGGTGCCGCCCCAAAAGGCGCGGGTGAGAAAGGTGAAACCGATGCCATAGGCGCCCGGCGCCTCGGGGGTTGGGTAGTAGCGCGAGCAGCCGATGACCTTGCCGCTGGACCGCTCGGCGACAATCAATGTGCCGCCCGCGTTCAGCAACATCTCGAAATAGGGCGCGAAGACTTCGGCTTTGTGGCGATCACTGGAAGGGTGCCCCGCCCAGATGCCCGGGTCGCTGGCCGCATCCCCAAGGGCAGCAGCGTCATCGCGCTGCAGCGGGCGCAGGTGCAGCGTCGGTCCCGTCAGTGTGGGTTGGTCGGGAAAGCTCATGGCAGTTACATTCATGAAAAAAGGCGCCCCGACAAGGGCGCCTCTTTGTTGTTCAATATGGTGGGTCGGTTCAGCCCGCTTCGCGTTGCTCTGGGCGGTAGCCGATGTCGCCGGTCACAGCAAAGCGACCACCGGAGATCTTTTCGATCTTGCCCGCGCGCAGCAGCTGGCCAAAGGAGCGCAGGCCGTCTTCGCGGCTGAAGTCCTCTTTTTCGACCTGGCGCACTTTCTTCATCAGCTGGGGGCGCGAGAACTGGTCGCGACCCTCGACAAAGCTGAGATAGCTTGCCGCCGCTTCGAGCAGGGCGGGCAGGTCATGCGCGCCGAGTTCAGCGACATAGTCGGCAAAGCTCTCGTCGCCCTTGGTGTCCTGTGTCGTGGCCTCTTGCGGGGTTTCGACACGGCGGGGGCGCACGGGGCCTTTGGGGGCTGAGTCAACGTCAACGCGCTGTTCGGCCACCAGCTTGAGCGGTGCGGGGCGTGCGTTTTCGGGACGGTCGCCGCGGCTTCCGCTCACTTCGGGGCGACGTGGCTTGACCACCTCGGCCAGATCCGAGCGGAATGCGCCCTCGTCTTTGATCGAGTCGTTGCCGATGTCGGCATCTGCCTTTTTGGCTTTGACGGCGGCCTTGAGATGGGCAAAAGCGTCGCGACGGTTTGACCCTTCGGGCTCTTCCATCTGGTTTTCGGCCTCGGCCATCAGGCGCGACACGTCATCGTCCTTCAGCTCTTGTGCCTTGGGCTGAGCTTCAAAGGCTGCGACGTCTTCAACGGCCTCTTCGGAGGTGTCATCGTCCGCTTCGATCTCGTCAGTTGCTTCGGCTGGTGCCTCCGCTTCTGCTGCGATCTCTTCTTCCTCGTCGGCTGGCGCTTCTTCGGCTTCTGCGGCGACCTCTTCGGCGTCTTGTGCCGCGTCGGTGTCGTCCTCATCACTGTCAGCCATCACGTCGTCCGCATCGCTGTCGGCCACTTGCTCGGCTTCACCGTCCATTTCGACCGGTTCGGACTGTGCGTCCTCTTCGCCCGGGAACTCGGCCTCGACCTGTGCCAGTTCGGCCAGCAACTCGGCTTCTTCCTGATCAGACAGCGAGGTTGGGCCTGCGTCGTCCTGATCGTCGGTGTCGACCTCTTCCAGCTGACCGCTGGCAAGGGCGGCGTCGATGTCCGCGCGTTTGACCTTGATCACGCGGGCACGGCGGGGTGCTTCGGGTGCGGCCTCTGCCTCAACTTCGGCGTCATCTTCGGCCTCGGCGTCGTCAAAGAGGTTTTCGCCCGTATCAGCCATTTCGGCGTCGCCTTCATCGGCGGCCATGAACTCGGCAAGGGTATCCGGACCCATGTCGTCCTCGGCAACGTCGGACGCATTTGCGTCGTCGCTTTCTGCCTCGGACTGGCTTGCCGCCTCTGCGGCCGCATCGGCGTCGAAACGGGCAAGGATGGCGGCGACATCGTCGTCTTCGCCTTCGGCTGCGCCGTCTTCTGCGCTTGCTTCGTCGTCGATCTTGAACGCCTCTTCGATGTCGCGTGCGGCGTCGGCCACAACGTCCTCGGACGCGTCTTCAGCTTCTGCGTCGTCGGTGATCGAAGTGGCAGAGACACTGGGCGCCATGTCTTCGGCGTGCTCGTCTTCGAACAGTTCGTCCTCGGCGGCGTCTTTCTGGCCTTGCGAAACAACGGCGCGGATGCGCTGCAATTTGGCGGCAATACTGTCAGCAGGTGTGACTCGGGCAGTGGGGGCCACGTCTTCGGCGACGGCATCCTCGGCGATGGCATCTTCTTCGCTGTGGTTCGCCATGGCGTCCATGTCGTCCTGGCTGGCGGCAAAGAAGGCTTCGGCTTCGGACGGGGTGTCCTCTTCCTCTACGTCCACTTCAGCTTCAGCTTCTGCCTCGACAGCTTCGTCTTCGGCTTCAGCCTCCGCGGTTTCGTCTTCGGCGTCAGCGGATGTGTCCTCATTGCTGGCTTCGATGACGTCTTCGTCTTCGATTGCCTCGTCTTCGGCGACGACCTCTTCGACGGCAACGTCTTCGGCAATGACCTCGACGGGGGCGTCTTCTGCAGCGTCTTCGGCTGCGACGTCCTCTGTGGTGTCTTCAGCGTGCGTCTCGTCGGTGACCTCTGCCGCAGCTTCGCTTTCGGTGGGCTCGGCCACGGGTGCGTCCTCAGCCTCGGCTGCGGCAACATCCTCTGCAACCAAGTCCTCTTCCGCGACCTCTTCGGGCGCGGCAGTGACCTCGGCCAACTGGGCTGCGGCCACAACGGCGGCTGGGGCTGCGGCGGCAAGGGCGTCGCTGGGTTGCGGGTCCGACGCGCTCAGCACGATGCGGCCCTCATGTTCACGGGCTTGCACGCGGCGCGAAATCTCGCGTTCAGCGATGCGGGTCAGCATTTCTGCGTCCGGTTGGGGCGGTTCGGCCCCGAAATAGCGGTCATCAGCGGCCAGATCGCGGAAATATTCCGCAATTGCCTTCATCGTACCGAAATTGTCTTCAAAACCTTCCAACGTACAGGAAAATGTACCGTAGGAGACCGTCAGAATTTTGTTATTCATTGTCATAGGATGCTCGTCCTCTGCCTGTCTGCGGAGGTGTCATAGGCTGCAATACCGGACCAAAGCGGCCCGAATCTGTGCCGAGGAGGGTATCATTTCGTGGCGACATTGTGATCTGTTTCCAGAAATTGCATTAAAAAGCGATGAAACGGACAATTGTTTACAGTTCTGACCCGGTGACCCTTCTTGGCGGCGGGGCTGCATTAACCAAGGATGTCGCCGAGGCGCTGGCCCTGGCTCCGACCTGTGTTGCAGCGGATGGCGGGGCGGAGCTTGCGCGCGTGGCGGGTGTCCCGCTTGAGGCGCTGATCGGGGATTTTGACAGCGTGGCTGCCGATACGCTGGCCCTGACCCCGCCCGAGCGGCGTCACCATATCACCGAGCAGGACAGCACGGATTTCGACAAGGCGCTGCGCCATATCGAGGCGCCGGTCGTTGTTTGCGTTGGGTTTCTGGGCAAGCGGCTGGATCATCAGTTGGGTGCGCTCAATGTGCTGGTAGGACGCCCTGATCGGGCGTGCGTTCTGTTGGGAGAGAGCGAGATCGCGTTTTTGTGCCCGCCCCAGTTGCAGGTCGACACCGCGCGCGATGACATCGTGTCATTGTTTCCACTGGGGGATTGCGCGGGTACGTCCACCGGTCTGCGTTGGTCTATTGACGGTTTGAAGTTTCATCCTTTGCATCAGACCAGTACGCTGAACGCTGCCGAAGGACCGATCGCATTAACCATGGATCGACCGGCGATGATCGTGATGCTGCCGCGCGCCTATCTGGGTGAGATCACGCAGGCGCTGGCGCGCGCGCCGCAAGACGCGCGATGGCCCGCTCGCGCAGAACGATATAGAGACCAGACGCAATCGTGATGCAGATGCCGACCGCCGCCAGCCCGTTTGGCAGGTCGGAAAACACGAGGAAGCCGATGATCGTGGCGACCGGAATTTCGAGGTACTGCATCGGCGCCAGCGTGGCCGAGGGCGCAAAGCGCAGTGACCATGTCATCAGCAGATGTGCCATTGTCCCAAGGATGCCGATGGCCATCAAGAGCGAGGCCTCGTTTCCGTTCACGGCAATAAAGTTCAGAGGGGCGATCCCTGCATCACGCGCCAGCCAAAGAATGGGTCCGAGGATCGCGACCGCCATCACACCGCTCACAGCCTGAAGCCCGATCGGGTCGGTGTCCTTGGCAATTTGCCGTGTGACCAGCATGAAGATGGCAAAGTTCACCGCAACCAAAAGGGGCAGCAGGGCAGGCCAGCCGACTTCGACAAAGCTGGGCTGCACCACCAGAAGCGTGCCGACAAAACCGACGATACAGGCAATCAGGCGACGGCTGCCCACCTCTTCGCCCAGCACATATTTGCCGAGCAGCAGCATCAGGAATGGCATGATGAAGGCGATGGCGACCGCATCCGCCAGGGGCAGGTATTGCAGGGCGGTGAACATACCGCCAATCCCGACGATGTGCAGCACCGTGCGAAAGGCGGTCAGCCGCAGCACCCGCCCGCTCATTTTCCACGCGCGCCGTCCGAACCAGACCAGCGGAATCAGGATCAGGGCCTGAATGGCAAAGCGCACGAACAGCAACTCGCCCAGTGGCACGGACTGGCCCAGCAGTTTGGCCACGGCGTCCCCCATCGGGGCCACAATGCAAAATCCCAGCATCAGAAGGATGCCGAGAAGGGGACGGTCCTGGCTCATGCGCGGCACCCTAACAGCGGCTTCGGGCGTGGCAATGCTGCAATTGCAGCGTTCGTGACGCGTATTGGCGTCAGTTGGTCGGTGAGTGGCTCTGTTTCGCTGCGCGAAAGGCGCCCACCCGCCGACCCTTGGGCAGCTTTGGCGTATTATGGATCAACGGTGTGGCTGGTTGTGTTGCGGTGCAAAGCAACCTTAGCAATTTGGTATGTTCACCGCCAAACCGCCAAGGCTTGTCTCTTTGTATTTCTCGCTCATATCCGCACCGGTCTGACGCATGGTTTCGATGCAGGCGTCGAGCGGAACCAGATGCGTGCCGTCGCCGCGCAAGGCAAGGCTGGCGGCGCTGACCGCCTTGATCGCGCCAAGACCGTTGCGTTCGATGCAAGGGACCTGCACGAGGCCCTTGACCGGATCACAGGTCATGCCGAGGTGGTGTTCCAGCGCGATTTCGGCGGCGTTCTCGATCTGCTCGGGGCTGCCGCCCATCACGGCGCAGAGGCCCGCGGCGGCCATGGCAGCGGCACTGCCGACCTCGGCCTGACAACCTGCTTCGGCTCCGGAGATCGAGGCGTTGAACTTGACCAACCCGCCAATGGCGGCGGCCGTCAGCAAAAAGTCCTCGATATGGGCCTCACTCGCGCCGGGGACATGATCGAGATAGTAGCGCAAGGTCGCGGGCAGCACGCCTGCCGCTCCGTTTGTGGGGGCGGTGACGACCTGCCCCCCGGCTGCGTTTTCCTCGTTCACGGCCATGGCATAGACCGCCATCCAGTCGTTGATCGTGTGCGGCGCGTTCAGGTTCATGCCGCGCTCGGCCTGCAGCTTGTCGTGGATGTCCTTGGCGCGGCGGCGCACGTTCAGACCGCCGGGCAGGACGCCGTCCGTGGTCAGGCCGCGTTCGACGCAGTTGTTCATCACCTGCCAAAGGCGCTGCGTGCCCGCGCTAAGGGATTCCGGCGTGCCGCGCGACACTTCGTTGGCGCGTTTCATGGCGGCGATGGATTTGCCGGACGCCCTGGCCATGTCGAGCATTTCGGCGGCGGACTTGAAGGGGAAGGGGACGGGCGCGCCCTCGTCGGTGTCCTTGCCTGCGGCGAGTTCCTCTTCGGTCATCACAAAGCCGCCGCCGATGGAATAAAACACCTGCCGCAGGATCACGTCGCCCTGCGCGTCCGTTGCCATCAGGATCATGCCGTTGGCGTGCCCGGTCAGTTGCGTGTCGTAGTCAAAAGCGAGGTCAACCTTGGGATCAAAGCGCAGCGGGGGCAGGCCCTCGGGGTGGAGGGTGTGGTCCTTGGCCAGCGCGGCCAGAGTCTCTTCGGCGCGGTCGTGATCATAGGTGTCGGGCTTGAACCCGGCGAGGCCCAGAATGGTGGCGCGGTCGGTTGCATGGCCCACGCCGGTAAAGGCCAGCGAGCCGTGCAACGAGGCGCGGACACCGGCGAATTTGAACGGCGAGGCGCGCATCATATCGAGAAACCGCGCAGCCGCCATCATCGGCCCCATCGTGTGGGACGAGGACGGGCCAATGCCCACCTTGAACATGTCGAATACGGAAAGGAACATTTAGGTGGCGGATCCTTCTGGCGGGGTCGCGGGCCGGGGGGCAGAGAAGGGGGTGGCCCCCAACCCTTCGGCGGCGATGGCGCGGTGAACGGGCTCTGTCTGCTCCATCAGGAGTGCAAAGTCCATCAGCCGCGGGTGATCGGACAGATCGAACCACGCAGGACCGCCATAGATCGCACACCAACGCAGCATCGGGGCGAGATAGCAGGACATGGCACTGATCGGCCCTTCAAGCCAAGCGACGTCCTGCGCCTGTTCGAGCAGGCCCAGCATATGGGTGATCTGCGCGCGCGCAGGGGTGCGGATATCTTCGATGTCACCTTTGGTATAGATGTGTGGATAGAACATGATCCGCAGCATTGGGTGCAGCGTGTTGCCGAGCCAAACCAGCCATTTGAGGGCGGCGGCACGCTCCGACCCTGCCTTGGGCATTAGTTTCCCGTGCTGTTCCGAGAGGTAAAGCAAGATGGCCGTTGTTTCGAACATCGCACCGTCGGGCGTTTCCAGCGCGGGGATCAGACCATTGGGGTTCAGGGCAAGATAGGCGGGGCTGGATTGGGCCTGTTTGCTGCGATCGACCAGCCTCGTTCGATACGGGACCCCCTGATGTTCCAGCGCAAGCCGGATCACCAGAGAGGCATTGTCGGGGGCGTAATGCAGCACGTAACTCATGGGCCAGAAATAGCGCAGCCACGCCGGTAGCCATGGTCGATATACGACCCATTGCGATGAATTTTGAGCATGCTTAACGCGGTCTTAACCAAACGGACGCTTCAATGGCGGCAGGAGGAGCTGCCAAATGCGACTGCTGATAATCTTTCTATCCGTCTGTGCCTGTCTCATGCCCTGGCGCATGGCGCTGGCAGGGGATCTGCTGCTGGATCAAGCGGCCATCATGTCAGGGGATAGGACGCAAGGGTCATAGGGGCACCAAAACCGCGCAGGCTGTGCTGACCCAGATTGGTTGACGGGGCAGGGCAGATTGCGGCGAAGTTTGCCGTGGCGATCAACGGCGTGCCGAGCGTGCGCGTCATGCCCTCGCAGCGGCTGGCCAGACCGACGGCGGGGCCGGTTGCGGTGAAATCAAGGCGCCGGGCGGTGCCGACATTGCCATAGATCACCGTGCCCACGTGCAGCCCGATGCCAAACTGCAAGGCGGGCAGGCCGTCGCTGCTGCGGGCCCGGTTGGCGTGATCTGCGCGCGCGAACGCCTCTTGTGCGCTGGCAAGGGCGGCGGCGCACATGTTGGCGCGGGGGCGTTTGGTGTCGTCAAACGGAAAGATAGCCAGCACCCCGTCGCCTATAAATTTCAGCACTTCGCCGCCATGTTCGTCGATAGCCGTGGCCACGCAGTCGAAATAGGCGTTCACCGTGTCGAGGTAGGCCGCACTGTCCAGCGTTTGTGACAGGGTGACCGACCCGCGCAGGTCAGAATAGAGGATGGCGCAGTCGATCATTTGCCCGTCGCCGCGCTCGACCTGTCCGTCCAGCACCTGCTGGCCGCTGATTTTGCCAAGATATGTTTCGAGGATTTCTCTGGCGACAAAACGGTCGATGTCCGCACGCAGGCAGACACACAATGCAGGCAGGACACGTTCCAACCCCTCCAGGTCCGCTTGGGTGAAACCTGAAAATCGCTTGGTTGCGAATGCAATTGAGGCGCCGCGAAACTGGTCGGAAATACGCTCATACAGATGATGTGTGCGCCCAAAACTTCTGCTGTATGCGGCGTAGTACGTCATGCCGCGAGCGGCGAGTTGCTCAAACAAGGGAAAGCGGGCAATCTCATCCGGGTCACGCAGATCGGCAAAAAGGCGATCCATCTTGCCTCTGGACAGTTCGCCAAAGGGTGAATCGAATAACTCCAGACTATTGCGTACGACCTGACGCGGCACCGTCTGGGTGCTGACTTGCCCGGTCTCCTGTTCCCATTGCACATCCAGCAATCCGATCGTGGGATGCAGGATCGAGCGGCCTATGCTGATCCGTGCCACCGGCACCCCCCCTTCGACGAGGCGTCTGCCGAAGGTCTCGACAATACTGGTGAGCGGGTTTTCATCCAGCGCTTCTTGCATCAGCCAGTCAATGATATTGTCAAACAGGTCGGCCACGTCGCAAATGCTCTTGATTCAAAGTGTTGGTGTTATCTGTTTCGCAGATTGAGCCAATTGTCACTCACCTTGCGCCATATGCGCGCGCCTTTGGGGTCGCAACACTGCGGGCCTGCCTCTATAACGCCCAGACCACGCCGAGGAGTCGCATATCATGTCCGGAGAATTGTCCCCCATCGACAAGGCCAAATTCGTCGCCGCCAAGCGGGCGGCTGATTATGTGGAGGACGGGATGCGCGTCGGGCTTGGCACCGGCAGCACGGCCGCATGGCTGGTGCGCTGTCTGGGCGAGCAGGTGCGCGAGGGTGGTTTACGCTTCAAGGGTGTGCCAACCTCGACCCGCACCGCCGATCTGGCCCGCGAAGTGGGGATCGAAGTGATCAGCCTTGATGAGGCCAAGTGGCTCGACATCACCATCGACGGGGCGGACGAATTTGATGGTGATCTGAACCTGATCAAGGGCGGGGGCGGGGCGCTCTTGCAGGAAAAGATCGTGGCGACCGCCTCTGATCAAATGGTGGTGATCGCCGATATCGGCAAAGAGGTCGAGCATCTGGGCGCCTTCCCGCTGCCGATCGAAGTGATCCCTTTTGGCTGGCAGACCACGCAAGCCCTTGTAGAAGAAACACTTATTTCCATGGACGTGCTGGGTCGCCAGTCGTCTTTGCGGATGAATGGCGAGCGTCCGTTCATCACGGATGAGGGCAATTACATCCTCGATCTGCACCTGCAACGCATCGGCAACCCGCGCCAGTTGGCTTTGGTCATCAACCAGATGCCGGGCGTGGTTGAAAACGGGTTGTTCATAGATATCTGTGACGTCGTCGTGGTCGGCTACGGAGACGGGCGCGTCGAAATACGTGACATCAACGAAGGCACAGTTGAGCAGGACCGCCTTGATTTCCTCGAGACGGACAACCTGTTCACGGATCTTGCAGAATAAGGACCAATCCGATGGCGGACTATGATTATGACCTGTTTGTCATTGGCGGTGGATCAGGCGGCGTGCGCGCCGCCCGCGTGGCTGCCGGAGATGCGGGGGCCCGCGTCGCCCTGGCCGAAGAGGACCGCTATGGCGGGACTTGCGTGATCCGGGGCTGCGTGCCGAAAAAGCTGATGGTCTTTGCCAGCGAGTTTGCCGAAACCGCAAGTGTCGCCAACGCCTATGGCTGGAACATGTCGTCAGGCAGCTTTGACTGGAGCAGCTTTCGCGGCCATCTGGAAAAGGAACTGGATCGCCTTGAAGGGGTCTATCGCACGCTGCTGAAAAACTCTGGTGTGGACACGTTCGATGCCCGCGCGCGCCTCAAGGATGCGCACACCGTCGAGATGTCCAACGGCGAGACGCGGACCGCCAAGACCATTCTGGTCGCCACCGGTGGCCGTCCCGTGCGTCCCGACATGCCCAATGCCGATCTGGGCATTGTTAGCGACGACATCTTTCACCTCGAAACCCTGCCCAAGTCCATTCTGATCATCGGCGGCGGTTATATCGCCTGCGAGTTCGCCTGCATCCTGCACGGGTTGGGCGTTGAAGTGACACAGTATTATCGCGGCGCGCAGATCCTGCGTGGCTTTGATGACGAGGCGCGCGGACTGATCGCGGAATCGATGCGCGAACGCGGGATCGAGCTGCACACCGGCACCAACATCGTCGAGATGGCGCCCGCCAGTGCGGACCATTCGATGACCGCCGTCCCCACCGCATCGGATGCGGCCATGGGCGCCAGCGCTCAGCAAGGCTCGGTGATGGCGGGTGAAGGTGACACAGGCGCAAACCGGGGTGGCCCTGTCTGGATCAAGGCCACCAACGGGCACGAGCGGGTTTTTGACTCCGTGCTTTTTGCCACCGGGCGTGACCCCAACACCCGCGATATGGGCCTCGAAGAGGTTGGTGTCGAAATCGGACGTCGCGGCGAGATCGTGGTGGACGAATTCTCCAAAACCGCCAGTGACAGCATCTATGCCATCGGCGACGTTACCAACCGCGTGAACCTGACACCGGTCGCCATTCGCGAGGGCATGGCCTTTGTCGAAACGGTGTTCAAGAACAACCCCACAGCCGTCGATCACGATCTGATCCCGTCGGCCGTTTTTACCCAGCCCGAGATGGGCACCGTGGGTCTGAGCGAAGAGGATGCGCGCGAGCGCGAAGAGGTTGAAGTCTATTGCACTTCCTTTCGCCCGATGCGCACGGCCTTTGCCGGCAAACCCGATCGCGTGCTGATGAAGCTGGTCGTGAGCAAGGCCAACCGCACCGTGCTGGGCTGTCACATCGTCGCACCGGACGCGGGTGAAATGATCCAATTGGCCGGAATCGCCATAAAAATGGGTGCAACAAAGGAAGATTTCGATCGCACGGTTGCGGTTCACCCCACAATGTCCGAAGAGATCGTAACGATGAAGACACCCATGCGGACTGCTTGAATTTCTGATAAAAAAGCACAGGTACAGGGACAAGGTGCAGCACGACTGCACGGCAAGAGGAGAACTACACCATATGGCTGGCAATACGGGCGGCCCCTGGGGGGGTGGCGGAAAATCGGGCGGTGGAGATGACGACGGTCCACGTCGCCCCGATCGCGGCAATGGCGGGCAACGCCCGAACAATGACGGACCGCAGATCCCTGAAATCGACGAGTTGGTCAAAAAGGGCCAGGAGCAACTGCGCGTCCTGATGGGCGGTCGCGGTGGCGGAGGCACAGGTGGTGGTCGCGGTGGCGGTGGCGGGGCTGGTCCCTTCCTTACCCGTGGCACCGTTGGGATCGCCATTGTGGCGGCGATTGTGCTTTGGGGGATGGCGAGCTTTTACACCGTCCGCCCCGAAGAAAAGTCAGTGGAGCTGTTCCTTGGCGAATTTTCGGCCATCGGCGAGCCGGGCCTGAACTTTGCCCCATGGCCGGTGATCACCGCCGAAGTGATCGCGGTCACAACCGAACGCACCGAAGAGATTGGTGTGGGTCGCGCCGGTTCCGAAGCGGGCCTGATGCTGACCGGTGACGAGAACATCGTCGACATCGACTTCCAGGTGCAATGGAACATCAACGATCCAAGCGCTTTCCTGTTCAACCTGCGTGATCCGCGTCCAACAATCCGGGCCGTGTCTGAATCGGCGATGCGCGAGATTATCGCGCAGTCCGAACTGGCCCCGATCCTCAACCGCGACCGTGGTGTGATTGGCGACCGGTTGCAGGACCTGATCCAGTCCACGCTGGACAGCTATGGCAGTGGCGTGAACGTCATTCGTGTCAACTTTGACAAGGCCGACCCGCCCGTTGAGGTGATCGACGCCTTCCGCGACGTTCAGGCCGCCGAGCAGGAACGTGACCGTCTGCAAAACGTGGCTGATGCCTACGCCAACCGTGTGTTGGCCGAAGCCCGTGGTCAATCCGCGCAGCTCTTGGAAGAAGCCGAAGGGTATCGCGCCCAGCAGGTCAACCAGGCCGAAGGTGAGGCGTCCCGCTTCTCCGCTGTTCTGGAGGAATATGCCAAGGCGCCCGACGTAACCCGTAAGCGTCTCTATCTTGAGACGATGGAAACTGTGCTGGGCCAGATGGACAAGATCATTCTGGATGAATCCGCCGGTGGCGGGGGGCAGGGCGTTGTGCCCTATCTGCCGCTGAACGAGCTGCGCCGCAGCAACACCGGAGGGTCGAACTGATGCGTCGTACTACATATCTGCTGCCGATCATCGTGATCCTTGCCGCCGTTGGCCTGTCGTCGATCTATATCGTGGACGAGCGTGAGAAAGCGCTGGTTCTGCAATTCGGTCGTGTCGTCGCCGTCAAGGAAGATCCCGGTCTCGCCTTCAAGATCCCGCTGATCCAAGAAGTCGTGCGCTACGACGACCGGATCCTCAGCCGTGACATCGACCCGCTTGAGGTCACACCGCTGGATGATCGTCGTCTCGTTGTGGACGCCTTTGCCCGCTACCGGATCGTGGACGTCAATCAGTTCCGTCAGGCTGTGGGTGCAGGCGGTATCGCCTTTGCCGAAGATCGCCTTGATTCGATCCTGCGGGCCGAAACACGCGAAGTGCTGGGTTCGGTGTCGTCCAACGACATCCTGAGTTCGGACCGGGCGGCATTGATGCTGCGCATCCGCAACTCGGCCATCGCGGAGGCCCGCGCGCTGGGTGTCGAGATCATCGACGTGCGTCTGAAACGCACCGACTTGCCCTCGGAAAACCTCGACGCGACCTTTGAGCGGATGCGTGCGGAACGTGAGCGTGAGGCGACGGACGAACGCGCCCGCGGTAACGAAGCGGCCCAACGCGTACGTGCCCAGGCCGACCGGACGGTGGTTGAACTGGTGTCCGACAGCGAACGTCAGGCCGAGATCATTCGTGGTGAGGCTGATGCCCGGCGCAACGCGATCTTTGCCGAAGCCTTTGGCGCGGACCCGGAATTCTTTGAATTCTATCGCTCTCTGACAGCTTACGAACGCGCGCTGAAGGGCAGTAACTCGACCATGGTGATGTCACCGGACAGCGAGTTCTTTAACTACCTGCGCTCGGATCAGGGCACCCGCAGCGCCGAAGGCGACTGATGGCCTGGGTGTTTCTGGCCCTTGGGCTGGTAATGGTCGTAGAGGGGCTGGCCTATGCGCTGGCCCCTTCGCTTATCGAACGGGTGCTTGAGGCGTTGCGCAGCCTGCCGATCCCGGCGCGGCGGCAATTCGGGCTTTTGGTGGCGGTCAGCGGCCTGATCTGCCTGTGGCTCGCCTTTTTCCTTGGCCTCTAATCGCGCAATCTTCACGCGTTGGTAACACGGTGTTGAAACCGTGAACGCGTAACCCATCTTTAATGTTGCATGGATGCAACCCTACATGCACCCTGTGCGCAATCGCGCAAATGTATGTGCAGAATGGCCATATCCGGCCCAGTGACGTTCCAGGAGAGACCTGATGCAAACACAGGCAATCGCTGTATCAAAGCAGATTCCAAACCCAAACATAATGCGGGCCCTTTGGCTTGGGGTCCTTGCACTGGCCTTTGTGCTTGTGCAGGCCGTGATGGCCCACGCCCGACCCGAAAGCCTCGCGCCCCTGGCCGAGCAGATCAGCCCCTCGGTGGTGAACATCACCACCTCGACCGTGGTCGAGGGCCGCACCGGTCCACAGGGCATCGTGCCCGAAGGCTCGCCCTTCGAAGACTTTTTCCGTGAGTTTCAGGATCGCAACGGGCAGGGCAACCGGCCCCGCCGCTCGTCCGCGCTTGGCTCGGGCTTTGTGATTTCCGAAGACGGCTACATCGTCACGAACAACCACGTGATCGAAGGGGCCGACGAGATCCTGATCGAATTCTTCAATGGTACCGAGTTGGAGGCCGAATTGATCGGCACCGACCCGAATACCGATATCGCCCTGCTCAAGGTCGAAGCCAGCGGTGCGCTGCCTTTCGTGCCCTTCGGCGACAGCGACGGCGCCCGCGTGGGTGACTGGGTGGTTGCGATGGGCAACCCGCTGGGCCAGGGCTTTTCCGTCTCGGCTGGCATCGTGTCGGCGCGCAATCGTGCACTGTCGGGTACCTATGACGACTACATCCAGACAGACGCGGCCATCAACCGGGGCAACTCGGGTGGTCCGCTGTTCAACATGGATGGCGAGGTGATCGGCGTGAATACGGCGATCCTGTCGCCCAATGGCGGCTCGATCGGCATCGGCTTTTCGATGGCGTCCAACGTCGTGACCCGCGTGGTCGACCAGTTGCAGGAGTTTGGCGAAACCCGCCGCGGCTGGCTGGGCGTGCGCATTCAGGACGTGACCGACGACATCGCCGAAGCGATTGGCCTTGAGCCTGCCGCAGGGGCGCTGGTGACATCCGTGCCCGAAGGTCCGGCCCTGGAAGCGGGCATGAAAGACGGTGACGTCATCCTCAGCTTTGCAGGTGTCGATGTCGAAGACACCCGTGGCCTTGTCCGTCAGGTTGGCAACAGCCCGGTGGGCGAAACGGTGCGCGTCGTGGTGTTCCGCGACGGGGAAACCGTGACGCTGCGCGTGACGCTGGGCCGTCGTGAAGAGGCCGAAGGCGCTGTGCCTGCGGTGGTCGAGGGCCCCGAGGACACGCCCGCCGATCCCGTGACCAAGGATGTTCTGGGCCTGACTCTCAGCACCCTCACGGACGAGATGCGGACCGAGCTTGGTCTGGGCGAAGATCAGGATGGTCTGGCTGTGACAGCGGTCGATGAAACGTCCGAGGCTTTTGAAAAAGGTCTGCGCGCCGGTGATGTGATCACCGAAGCGGGCCAGCAAAAGGTGACGTCCATTGCCGATTTCGAAACGCGTCTGGAAGAGGTCAAGGACGCCGGGCGCAAATCCCTGCTGCTGCTTGTGCGCCGGGGTGGTGATCCACGCTTTGTGGCGCTGAGCCTGGCCGAGTAGGCCTCTGCACCGAAAGAATCGAAAAGGCGCCCTTTGGGGCGCCTTTTTTGTTTGGAGAGGATCGGGGTCTGTCAGCCTGCCGCTGGCTGGACCACTGCGATCAGACCCAGCTTGCGGGCGGCGGCCACGGACAGTGTCTTGCTGTCGAGCCCTTCGTCACGCTGATAGCGTTGCACGGCGGCTTGCGTGGCATTGTCGATCTCGCCCGTGACAGCGCCACGGTAATAGCCGCGCGCGGCGAGCGCGCGTTGCAGGGACGAGACGAATTCGGGTGTCAGATCGGCGGCGCAGGGCACTTCGTACCATGTGTCGCGGCGGGGTCTGACCACCTCTTGGTGGGTTTCATCCTTGTAAATCGGGGCCGCCTGGACCCGACCATCGCTGCTGATCTGGGCGGGCTGCAACAGGACCTTACGGGTGACCGTTTCGACCACCGCCGGGCTGACCGTCTTGCCCCAGCAGGTGCCGGGGGCCGCGCCGGGTGGCGAGGTGGCCAGCGACACGGGGTCAATGTTGGAGGAGGTGACAACCGCGTTTTCAGCGCAGGCTGTGACAAGAAGCGCTGCCGCAAGGGCAGGGATTAGGGATATGGATCGCATGCTCGGGCCTCTGATTGGGCTTTTTTGTAAGCATAGCGCGGGGCGGGCGATCTGCATAGTCCCCGCTATTTGCGCCCGTCCCATGTTTCGGTACGCGTCTCGGCGGCCATCTGGCGGCCTGTGTCCTCGGCCAGCAACTGATCAAGCAGGGGCGAGATATCCTCGATCTCTTCGGCCAGCACGTGGGTGACGCTGTGGGCGCGCTGCATCCGCCCGGTCACCCGCAACATGCGCCCCGCCACCACCGCCCTGCGGAACCGTTCGTAGATGTGGCGCCAGACGATGATGTTGACCACGCCCGTCTCATCCTCGAGCGTGACGAAAATGACCCCTTTGGCGGTGCCCGGGCGCTGGCGCAGGATCACAAGGCCCGCCACCGCCACCCGCGCATTGACGGGCGGCATGTCCAGATCGCAGGCGCGCAGGCAGGACGGCGGGCGCGGCCAGGATCGGGGGCCTGTCCCTTGTGATGAGGGGCTGGAATTTTGAGCGACACGCATGTGAACAAAGATAGAACAAACCCGCCACGCCGCAAGGGGAAAAGACGTGTGACACAAAAGGGGCTGGCGGGGCGAAAAAGGGACCGTTAAAACCCTTCGGAGCGACAAAACCGAAGGGGCGCATTTGATGGCCAAGATTACCTATATCGAACACGGCGGCACCGAGCATGTGGTGGACGTGGCCAATGGCCTGACGGTCATGGAAGGCGCGCGAGACAACAACATCCCCGGCATCGAAGCCGATTGCGGCGGTGCCTGTGCCTGTTCGACCTGCCATGTCTACATAGCCCCTGACTGGGTGGAAAAGCTGCCCGCCAAGGACGATATGGAAACCGATATGCTCGATTTCGCCTACGAGCCGGACGAGACCCGCTCGCGCCTGACCTGCCAGCTGAAAGTGACGGATGCACTGGACGGGTTGGTCGTACAGATGCCCGAAAAACAGATCTGAGGATGCCGGGCAGGGCGCCGCGTCGACTGTTGCGCATGTGGCCCGGTTGCGCCCGCGGCGCGCGGCTGGCCTTGGGCCTGTGGCTGGCGTCCACGGCGCTGGTGGCAAGCGGTGCGCAGGCCCGCGATGCCTGTACGCCCGGCGACGGCGCGATCCTCGCCCAGACCTGTTTTCTGGGCGATCCACCCCCCGCACAACGCTATGGCCACGACATTCTTGGCGACACGCCGGAATGGGCCAACCTGACCCTCGATTGGGGCGCGGGTGCCGATGCAGCCTATACCGGCGGTGCGCCATCGCTGGTCATGCGCCTTGAGCGCGGCATTTTCGAAGACGTCGCGCCGCGCATCATCGCGTTGGACAACGATCCGCTGCCCGAGGTTTTGGTGGTCAACAGCGAGCCGGGGCGGGGTGCGCGCATCCTGATCCTCGATACGCAGGCGGATGGCGTGCGCGCCATCACCGGCCCGTTCATCGGCCAGCAGAACCGATGGTTTGCTCCGCTGGGGGCGGCTGATCTGGACGGGGATGGCATTGTCGAGGTGATGTGGATCGACCGGCCCCATTTGGCCAAAGTGCTGCGCGTGGCGCAGGTGCGCGGCGATGCTCTGGTGCAGGTCGCAGCCCTTGACGGGCTTACCAATCACCGCATCGGCGAGGCCGACATTGCCGGTGGTGTCCGCGATTGCGGCCGTGGGCCAGAGATGATCCTCGCCACGGGCAACTGGTCGCAGCTGGTGGCGATCAAATGGGACGGGGCGCAGTTTTCCAGCACCACGTTGGGGCGCGATACAACCCGTCCGGCCTTTGCCAAGGCGATGGCATGCAACTAGCACGACGCGCGGCACTGCTGTGTCTCTTTGCCCTGCCGGTCATGGCGCAAGAGCGTCTGACACCCGACGAATTCCTTGATCTGCTGGACCAGCGCACCGCGTCCTTTTCCACATTCCCCAACCGCCAGCCCGTGGGGACCGAACAGTTCCTGTCGCGCACCCGAACTGTCTGGGCCCGCGCCAACGGCACCTGCGCATATGGCACGGTCAGCGCAGAGGAGGGGCAGGTGTGTTTTAACTATGACGACGACCTGCCCGGCGCGCGCCATTGCTGGGTTCCGTTTTTGCGCGATGCACGGCTTTTTGTGGCCTCGACCAGTGATCTGGGCGAGGTGCAGGAGGTCGTGCAGATCACCGATGATCCGGTCGCGTGTACGGAGGCGCCGATTTCCTGACGCGACGCATCCTTCCTTGAGGCCGAGCTATCGAAGGCTCCGCCAGGGTTTATTGCGGCATAAACCGAGGCTCGCCATAGCGCAGCCGCGATACCCTAGCCGTCCTGATCCAGCGCCCGCCAGCCGATGTCACGTCTGCAAAAGCCGCCCGGGAAGTCGATGGCATCGACCATGGCATAGGCCTGTTTGGCCGCGTCTTGCAGTGTGTCCCCGCGCGCTGTGACGTTCAGAACGCGCCCGCCAGAAGCGGTAACCGCGCCATTCACTGACGTCGTACCTGCGTGAAACACCATCTGGCTGCTGGTCTCGGGCAGGGCGTCGAGCCCGCCGATCACAGCCCCCTTGTCGTAAGCATCGGGGTACCCATTGGCCGCCATCACCACCGTCATCGCGTGATCGTCGGCCCAGTTTACCTGCGCCTCGGCCAGCCGCCCTTCGGCAGCGGCATGCATCAGATCAAAGGCCTGCGCACCGAGGCGCATCATCAGTACCTGACATTCCGGATCACCAAAGCGGACGTTGTATTCCACCAGACGCGGTGCGCCATCCTCGATCATCAACCCGGCATAAAGCACCCCCTGATAGGGCATGCCGCGCGCCGCCATCTCGGCCATGGTGGGGCGAATGATTTCGGCCAGCGCGCGTTCGGCGATGGCATCCGTCAGCACGGGCGCGGGGGAGTAAGCGCCCATGCCGCCGGTGTTGGGGCCGGTGTCGCCTTCGCCGACGCGCTTGTGATCTTGGGCTGTACCGATGGGCAGCACGTCACTGCCGTCGCAAAGCACAAAGAACGAGGCTTCTTCGCCGGTCATGAACTCTTCGATCACCACTTCGGCGCCCGCACCGCCAAAGGCGCCGCCGAACATGTCATCGATGGCGGCATGCGCGTCTTCAACCGTTTCGGCGATGATCACGCCTTTGCCTGCGGCCAGACCATCGGCCTTGACCACGATGGGCGCACCTTCAGCGCTCACATGGGCCTTGGCCGCTGCGGCATCGGTGAAATGGCCATAAGCGGCGGTGGGGGCGTTGGCGGCGTCGCAGATTTCCTTGGTGAAGGCCTTGGAGGCTTCGAGCTGGGCCGCGGCCTGACTGGGGCCAAAGACCAAAACGCCTGCATCGCGCAAACGGTCGGCCACCCCGGCGGCCAGCGGGGCCTCGGGGCCGACAATCACGAAATCGATGGCCTCTTCCTCGACAAACCCCGCAACCGTGCCGCCATCATTGATGTCGAGAGCCGCGCAATCGGCGATGGCCGCAATGCCCGCATTGCCCGGGGCCACCACCAGCCGGTCACACTTTGGGTTCTGCAACACGGCCCAGGCCAGGGCATGTTCGCGACCCCCGCCGCCGAGGATGAGGATGTTCATGGGCTAGCACTCCTTGGCCTTTGTTGCCCCGCGTTCTAAGCTGCGCGGACCTCGCGTACAAGGACAGCCCATGGACCTTTTGGATGACCCCGTTCCCGGATCCAACACGCCCGAATTCTCGGTCTCGGAAATTGCGGGCCGGGTCAAGAAACTGATCGAGGGCGAATTGGGCTGGGTGCGCATCAAGGGCGAGGTCGGGCGCGTGGTTCTGGCGCGCTCGGGGCATCTTTATTTCGACCTCAAGGACGACCGCAACGTGCTGTCCTGCATGACGTGGAAAGGGCAGGTCAGCGATCTGGGCACCATGCCCGAGGAAGGGATGGAGGTGGTGGCCGAAGGGCGCATGACGGCTTCCGGCTTCCAGTCCAAGTTCTCGCTCAACGCCCAGCGGATCGCGATTGCAGGCGAGGGCGCGCTGATGGCGCTGCTGGAAAAGCGCAAGAAGGCACTGGCGGCCGAGGGGCTGTTTGATGAGGCGCGCAAAAAGCCGTTGCCCTATCTGCCCGAAGTGATCGGGGTGGTCACCTCGCTGCAAGGGGCAGTGATCCGCGACATCCTGCACCGCCTGCGGGATCGGTTTCCGCGCAAGGTGCTGATCTGGCCGGTGGCAGTGCAAGGCGCGGCCTGCGCACCCGAAGTGGCCCGCGCAATTGCGGGGTTCAACGCGCTAAGCCCCGGTGGCAGCATGCCGCGCCCCGATCTGATCATCGTGGCCCGGGGCGGTGGATCGGTCGAGGATCTGTGGGGCTTTAACGAAGAGGCGGTGGCCCGTGCGGCGGCAGCCTCCGACATTCCGCTGATTTCTGCGGTTGGGCACGAAACGGACACGACGCTGATCGATTTCGCCTCTGACCAGCGCGCACCCGCGCCGACAGCGGCGGCCGAGATGGCGGTGCCTGTGCGCCACGAACTCGCCGCTTGGGTGGAACAGGCGGGGGCCCGGATGTCGACAAGCGTGAGCGGTGGGATGTTGGCCCGCCGCCAGCGCCTGCGCGATCTGGCCCGTGCCTTGCCACGCCCAGACGCGTTGGTCGAAGGGCCGCGCCAGCGACTTGATGTGTTGGGTGACCGGTTGGGCCCGGCCCTGATCGCGGGTGTGCAGCGCCGTCGCGTGCGCCTGTCCGATGTATCGGGCAGCCTGCGCCCGGCGGTTCTTACGCGCCAGATGCGTACTGAACGCCAGCGCCTGACAGCGATGTCGGACCGACTCGCCCCGGCCTTGTCCCGCATTGCAGCCCGGCGGCGCGAGCAATTGGAGGCGCGGGTGAGCCGCTTTACCCCCCGCCTGCTCGCGCAGGACGTCGATCAGGCCAAGGTCCGGTTCGAAACGATCTGTGCCCGCCTGCAAGCCACCGGAACCCGCCAGATCGAGCGGCTGCGCCAGCGTCTGGACGGAATGGACAGGTTGCGCGAAACGCTCAGCTACAAGGCGACGCTGGCGCGGGGCTATGCGGTGGTGCGTGGCGCGGGTCAGATCGTGACAACCAAGGCTGCGGCAGAGGCGGCACCCGCACTGGAGATCGAATTCAGCGATGGGCGGCTCAAGCTTGGGGGCGGGCAGAGCGTGCGCAAAGCCAAGGCCAAACCGCCCGAACAGGGGTCACTGTTCTAGGGCGCAGCGCAGCTACGCCTTACGGGGGAAGACGCGGTTTCAGACGCCGATCTTGGGCCCGTAGCAGATCATCTCTTCGCCCACGTCCTGCGCCTCGTAGAGCGCCTCGCTTTCAGGGTTGTTCTCGAAACTCGCGATCAATCCGCCTGCGCCGCGCTCGAATGTCCAGCATTGCGGGTCGGGACGGTCTTCGTAGACAAAGCAGATGTTGGAGCCTTCGGCGTACCAGTACCCTTCCTTGCATTCCCCGTCGAGGAACGACCAGGTGACACGCCGGTTTTCGTGATATATTTCAGCACCATAAGGCGCGCCAGACTGACCATAGTAAAGGGTCTTTCCGGTCACATAGGCCTCAAATTCAGCCGCTGACATCGGGTCGGCCACAACGGGCGTGGCAAGAGAGAACAGGACAAGCACAGGCAACAGATAACGCATGGGCGCATCTTGGCAGAGCCTGGCGGCGAGAGCCAGTCGCAAGGACGTGATCAACTGGTCTGCGGCATCAAGTCGCCGCTCTGGTCCGCACGCCCGCGCCATGCTGCAACCCGGCGATCCATCAGCCGCCGCCAAAGTGGCGGGACCAGCGCGATCACCGCCATGACGGGCAGGGACTGGGGCAGCATCGGCATGGTCTGTGCATCCAGTTCAAGCTGGGGAAAGGCCTTTGCGGGGCGAGTATGGTGCGCCGAGTGGCGCGGCGCATTCAGCATCATCGCCGAGGAATACCAATGCGGCGCGTTCCACGAATGCTGCGGCCCCATCGGTTCGCGCCGCCCATCGCCCATCACGCGCCGTTCCAGCCCGTAGTGCTGGACATAGTCCGACAGCATCAACTGGATCTGCGCATAAATCGCGATGGCGACCAGCCCGATCAAACCTGCGGTGTCGCCAATGGCATAGGCAGCCGCAAGGCTCGCAATCGCGCCGCCCACATAAGCAAGGTAGGGGGCGGGCCAGCGCGCGCCGCCATGGCGCTGTCGTTCGGCCCGCAGACCGGCGCGGAAACTGCCCACCCATGTGCGTGGCAGATATGCCCAGAATCCCTCGCCGCGCCGCGCGGTGGCCGGATCCTTGGGCGTGGCCGCATGCACGTGATGCACCAGCCGGTGCGCGCTGGTGTGATGCCCGAACAGAAGGCTCGCATAATTCGCCGCGCCCAGCCGGAACGCCCATCGGTCCGAGCGGTGGATCAACTCATGCGCGTTGGAGTTCGAGATTTGCCCGAAGTAAAGACCGCAGCCAATTAACAGCAGCACCTTGTCGAGCAGCGGCAGGCTTTCGTTCATCGCCCAGACAGCGCCCCCAAGAACCACGAAATGCACAAGACCAAGGGCGACAGACAGGCGATGCCCGTCCGCATCGCTGACCGGTGCCACCCGCCCGATCTTGTCCAGACCAAAGGTCAGCACGGTGATTGCCAGAATAGCACTGATCGCCGAGATGCCCCCCCAAAGGCAGGCCGCCAACAACAGCGTAGCGGGCAAAAACGTTGCAACAACAAAGGGCAACAAGCGTAACATCTACCAGAATCACTCCGACATTTGGTTGCGCGCAGCCTATCACGGCAGGCCTGCGCACGCCTTAACCGCAATGCCGCAGGTCCCCCCCGTGTCCCATGCGCGCCACAGTGTGGTGCATCGGCGCGGTATTTACGCCGCGACCGGTCGCTTTTGGGCTGATTGCACGGGCACGGCGCTGATAGAGTCGGGGCAAATCGGGCCAAGGGAGTGCGGCATGGCGCTGGATCAGTCAGAAAAAGGCAAAGGTGTCTGGAAATCCGGCAAGGGCCGGGGCCGGGTGCGTCCCAAGGGCCGCGCGCTTGAGGATCAGGCCTGGGACGAGGTCCGCGCCCTGCTCGGAGACCGTCCGCGCCGCGCCGATCTGCTGATCGAATTCCTGCACCTCATTCAGGATGCGCACGGCCATCTCGGCGCAGCCCATCTGCGCGCGCTCGCAGAGGAAATGCGCATGAGCATGGCCGAGGTCTACGAAGTCGCGACCTTTTACGCCCATTTCGATGTGGTCAAAGAGGGTGAGGCCCCACCGCCCGCGTTGACCATCCGCGTGTGCGACTCGCTCAGTTGCGAACTGGCCGGAGCTCAAGCGTTGAAATCGGCCCTTGAGGACGGGCTTGACCCCGCCGAGGTCCGCGTCTTGCGCGCGCCCTGCATGGGCCGCTGCGATACGGCCCCGGTGCTCGAACTGGGGCACAACCATATCGACA
The DNA here is from genome assembly GCF_947503045.1 of uncultured Tateyamaria sp. Classification (GTDB taxonomy): domain Bacteria; phylum Pseudomonadota; class Alphaproteobacteria; order Rhodobacterales; family Rhodobacteraceae; genus Tateyamaria. Next base: position 204,648 of record NZ_CANNCF010000003.1, on the reverse strand, counting down.
ACGCGACCCCGGAAAAAGTGCAAGCGGCGATTGCAGCAGGCGATACGCACGCCCATGTGCCGGAGTATGAGACCTTTGAAACCTACATAGGATCAGGTGGTTACGAGACGTTGCGCACCCTGCGTGCGAACGGAGACTGGCAGGACGTTCAAGCCCGGATCAAGGAAAGCGGCCTGCGCGGCCTGGGTGGTGCAGGATTTCCGTCGGGTACCAAATGGGGCTTTGTGCGCGGCAATGAAGGACCACGCTATCTGGCTGTAAACGGGGACGAGGGCGAGCCCGGAACCTTCAAGGATCGCTACTACTTGGAGCGTGTTCCTCACCTGTTTCTCGAAGGCATGTTGATCGCCGCATGGGCGGTCGAGGCTGAAACCGCATTCATCTACATGCGCGACGAATACCCCGCCGTGCTGGAGATTCTGGCCCGCGAAATCAAGGCGCTGGAGGCCGCGGGCGTCGTCGCGCCGGGCTATATCGACCTGCGCCGCGGGGCCGGTGCCTATATCTGTGGCGAAGAATCCGCGATGATCGAAAGCATCGAAGGCAAGCGCGGCATGCCCCGCCATCGCCCGCCTTACGTGGCGGCCGTGGGTATCTTTGGACAGCCGACGCTGGTGCATAATGTCGAAACCCTGCACTGGATCGCGCGGATCTGCCGCGAGGGGCCAGAGGTGCTGAACGCCACGGAAAAGAATGGGCGCACCGGCTTGCGCAGCTACTCCGTTTCGGGACGCGTGGCCAAGCCGGGGGTGTACCTTTTGCCTGCGGGGTCAACCATCACCGACATCATCGCCGAGGCAGGCGGCATGGCCGACGGTCATGTTTTCAAGGCCTACCAACCCGGCGGGCCGTCCTCGGGCCTGTTGCCCGCCACAATGGACGACATCCCGCTCGATTTCGACACGTTGCAGCCCCATGGCACCTTCATCGGCTCGGCGGCGGTTGTGGTCCTGTCTGATCAGGACCGGGCGCGGGATGCCGCCCTGAACATGCTGCGGTTCTTTGAGGATGAAAGCTGTGGCCAATGCACGCCTTGCCGCGTGGGTTGTGAAAAAGCGGTTAAGCTGATGCAGGCCGACACATGGGATAAGGGCCTGCTGGGCGAGTTGTGCACCGCGATGACGGATGCGTCGATCTGTGGACTGGGGCAGGCGGCCCCCAACCCGATCAAGCTGGTGATGCAGCATTTCCCGGATGAGGTGTGATAGCGCTTGCCGGTTTCCAACTCCTAAGACTTCTGGTACGTCGACGTTTGTTGCTTGGTGGAGATCGGCGTGGTGCAACACATTGCGAGTATGTGGTTTGACGGCCCGCTGCGGTTTGTGGATCAAGTGTGTTTGCGCTCTATGGCGGCATCTGGGATGGATGTTACTCTCTTTACCTATGGCGATGTGACAAACGTTCCGACGGGCATTACTGTTCGGGACGGTAACGAAATTCTCGATCGCAGTCTCGTCAAACGTCTCGTACCAATTGCAAAGAAGGCTCAAGCCGCATGGTTGCCAACTGTGCAGTTCAGCGATTTTTTTCGCGTGTTTCTACAAAAAGCAGGGGAAGAGAAAATTTGGCTGGATACAGATGTGTTGTTATTCCAGCCTTTCGAATTTGATCTTTCGCAAGTCTACTTCGCTCGCGAAAGCAAAGTCGGGATCGGCGCTTCAGTTTTTTATTTGCCTCCAAAGCATCCAATCATTGCGGAATATGAAAGGCTGCTGGAACAGGATGATCTGACTCCAGATTGGCTTGAATTCAAGCGACGCGTCGTGCGACCGGCATTTTACAAGCTCACGCGAACTGCTTTCTCACCTTCCGATCTGGGGATCACAATATATGGGAATGAGGCTTTCCGTTCACTGGCTCGTCGTCATGGCGTTTTTGGTCAGGCTCGACCAAAATATACCTTTTATCATTGGACTGGTTCGCAATGCGAAGATGTGTACAAAGCGGTGCCTTGGTCATTCTTTTACGACGACCCAAAACACATTGGGCTTCATATTCACAAAAAGACAGAGGATGCACTTCATCCAGAGGTGGGTAGCTTGTGGCATAGCGCAATGGTGAAATATGCATGAATTTGGCGACGCTTGTCCCCACAGTATTCGCGAGTGATTGAGTGGCATTTTTCAAGAAACTCAAGGATCGCTTGTTCAAATCCTCCTCCAAGATTGATGAGGGGCTTGAGGCGATTGTCGACGATGGTGGCGTCGAGGAGCAGGTCGAGGTTACGCAGGTTGATCCGGAGGAGGAGCGGGCCGCAGAAGAAGCGCGCTCTGCCGACGCAGCCCGTCTAGCCGAAGAAGCCCGCGCTGCTGAGGAGGTCCGTTTAGCAGAAGAGGTCCGCCAGGCGGAAGCAGCCCGTCAGGCGGACGCCGCCCGCGCCACCGAAGAGGCACAACGCGCCGCAGCCGAACAAGCCGCCGCCGAGGCTCGTGCCCGTGCCGAAGCCGCGGCGGCAGAGGAAGAACGCAAAGCCGCCCTTGCTGCCGCCGAAGCACTGGCCAGCGAAGAAGAGGCCGCCGCAGCTCGCGCCGCCGCCGAAGAAGCGGCCCGTGTTGCCGCCGAAGAAGCGGCCAATGCCGCCGCCGAAGCGGCTCGGGCAGCGGAAGAACGCGCCCGCGCCGAAGCCGAACAGGCCGAAGCCGCTCGCCGCGCCGAAGAAGAACGCGTCGCCCAAGAGGCCGCCGCCCGTCGCGCCGAAGCTGAAGCAAAAGAAGCCGAACGTCGCGCCGCAGCCGCCGCGCTGACCGAACCGACCCCATCAGAGCCCTCAAAGAAACCCGGCCTTCTGGGCCGCCTCATGGGGCGCACCGAGGCCAAGACGGTCGTCCGCCGCACGCTGGACGACGACATGCTCGAACAGCTCGAGGAATTGCTGATCGCCGCCGACATGGGTGTCGATACGGCGCTGCGCGTCACCGCCAATATGGCCGAGGGGCGTATGGGGCGCAAACTCTCGGTGCAGGAAATCAAGGAACTCATGGCGGGTGAAATCGCGCGGATCATGGAGCCCGTGGCCAAGCCGTTGCCGCTCTACCCCCAGACCCCGCAAGTGGTGCTGGTGGTGGGTGTGAACGGGTCGGGCAAGACCACGACCATCGGCAAACTTGCCAGCCAATTCCGCGCCGCCGGCAAATCCGTCGTAATCGCAGCAGGCGACACCTTCCGCGCAGCCGCCGTCGAACAATTGCAGGTCTGGGGTGACCGGGCAGGGGTGCCCGTGCTGACCGCCCCCGAAGGATCCGACCCCGCCAGCCTCGCCTTTGAGGCGATGACCAAGGCGCAGGATTCCGGTGCGGATCTGCTCATGATCGACACCGCAGGCCGCCTGCAGAACCGGGGCGATCTGATGGAGGAACTGGCCAAGATCGTGCGCGTGATCCGCAAGAAAGACCCAAGCGCGCCGCATAACACGCTTCTCGTGCTGGATGCCACGACCGGGCAGAATGCACTCAATCAGGTCAAAGTATTCCAGGAAGTCTCGGATGTCTCCGGCCTTGTGATGACCAAGCTCGATGGCACAGCCAAGGGCGGCGTATTGGTTGCTTTGGCCGACAAGTTCGGTCTGCCGATCCACGCCATCGGGGTGGGTGAACAGATCGATGATTTGCAACCCTTTGATCCCGAAGACTTCGCCGCCGCGCTCACAGGTCTCGACATCGCGTGACAGGGTCCACCTTCTCTGTTTTGAAAAAATCCTCGGGGGGCCCGAAGGGCGGGGGCAGACAGCCCCCTCGCCGGATGCCATGACGGACTGGCTGATCAGCATCGAGGGGACTGAAACAGGCCATCGGATGGCCCTTGTCCTTGCCCTGCTGGCGGCCTTTCTGCATGCAGTGTTCGGCGCGTTGCAAAAGGGGCGACACGATCCGTGGCTGACGCGCGGGGCGATTGATGCCTCCTACGGGCTGATGGCCGCCCCCTTTGCGCTGCTTGTGGTGCCCTGGCCCGAGGCGCATATGTGGCCGATCTTTGCCACCGTCTTTGTGATCCACGCCATCTACAAGCTGCTGCAGGCCTGGGCCTATACCAAGGGGGCCTATACGGTTGTCTACCCCGTGGTGCGCGGCACCGGGCCGCTGTTTACGGTGATCGGGGCCTATTACCTGTTCGGAGAGGTCTTTACCCTCACCCAGTGGCTGGGGGTTGCGGTGCTGTTGGCAGGCATCTTTGGGCTCGCGCTGTACAACATGCTCTACCTCACCTCCGAGCGGGACACGCTGAACGCGGCCCTTGGGCTGGCGGTGGTCACGGGACTGTTTGTGGCGCTTTACACGACCTATGACGCCTACGGCATCCGCGCGACGGAAAACCCGTTCACGTTTCTAGCGTGGTTTTTCATGATCGACGGTCTCTTCATGCCGCCCATTGCCTATATGCGCTGGAAGCGTATGCAAAACCCGCCCTCATTGCCGCCTCTGGCGTTGCGCGGTGTGATCGGCGGGGTGGTGGCGTTTTTCAGCTTTGGCTCGGTCATGATGGCCACGCGGCTCGACAAGGTCGGTGAGGCGGCGGTGCTGCGCGAAACATCCACTGTCTTTGCGGCCATTATCGGTTGGCTGGTGCTGAAAGAAACGGTAGGACCACGCAGAATTGCCCTGATGGCGCTGATCGCGCTGGGTGCGGTGATCGTGGAAATGGGCGGATAACGAGGGCAGAGAATGAGTGAAGCACGCGACATCAACCCGATCCTGAAACAGGTTCTCGAACTCGGGCCTCCGATCGTCTTTTTCCTGATCTACCTGCGGATCAGGGACGAAACCTATACGTGGGGCGGGACCGACTATTCCGGTTTCATCGTGGCTACGCTGATCTTTGTGCCAATCCTTCTGGTGGCGATGGGTGTGCTCTGGGCGATGACGGGCAAGCTGTCGCGTATGCAGATATTCACCGCCTTCATGGTGATCTTCTTTGGCGGGCTGACAGCGTGGTTCAATGACGAGCGGTTCTTCAAGATGAAGACATCGATTGTCTACGGCATATTTGCGCTGCTTTTGGGCATCGGGTTGCTGCGCGGGCAAAGCTGGCTGGCTTATGTGCTCAATGATGCGATGCCAATGCGCCATGAGGGTTGGATGATCCTGACCCGGCGGCTGTGTGCAATGTTTGCGAGCCTCGCAGTCGCCAACGAGGTTATCTGGCGCACCATGTCGACGGACGCCTGGGTCAAGATCGAAACCTTCGGCTTTCCCATTGCGCTGATTGGGTTTTTATTCTGGCAAATCAACGCGCTGCAATCCTATCTGATCGAAGAAGGCGACCCGCCGGAGGCGCAGCAGTAGCTACGCCTTACAGGGCAAAAGGGTGTGTAAGGCCGAGGTGTCCTCCGCCCGACATCAGCCGACGTGGAACAGGGTCGAGAACATGCGCGGGTCGATGCTGTCATTGGCAAATGTCACGCCTTCGGTCAGCACGGACACCGCGTCATGGCTGTGCAGGCTTTCCTGATGGCTGGCCACCACGCGGAAATCGCCGACACGGACATCCGCCAGCAACTGTTCACAGAACAGACGTGCCGCGTCCTCGACAAAGATCGGGTTGGCCGCGTTCAACTCGGCAAAAGCCTGTTCGTCTTCACGCTTGACCATCACCTGCGTCTCGGTTGGCACGGCGCGACGGCAAGCCTCGATCAGGTCTTCGAACCACAGGCATTGCGCCTCTGCGTCCAGCACAACCGAAATCCGTGCGACGGATCGCTGCGAATGCGGCGTCGCCAATTGCCCACGGGTCGCGCGGGCGTGTTCTGACAGCTCCAGCGAGCAGGGGCAGGTTGAGGAGTAGACATAGTCCAGATGCATGATCTTTTTGCGCACGCCAGCCTGTTCCACCAGTTCCAGCGCAATGTCGTAATACTGATAGCCCGACAGGCCCGAGCGCAAGGAGTCCACCTTCATCGGGAAGGAAAAGCGCATCTGGATGCGCGCATCAAAAGACTCCAGATCGGATTTGTAGTCGTCCAACGCCGCCTCGATCACCTCAAAACTAAAGGTTTCCTCGGCGTATTTGTAAAACGACCGCATGATCCGGGACATGTTGATGCCCTTCTTGTCGGCCTCAAGGCTGACCGTGCCGGTCACGGAGGTTTCCAGTGTCAGCGCGTCGCCATCGCGGGTTTGCACGCGCAGAGGCAGGCGGAAATTCGAGATGCCCACGTGCTGGATCTGCTGGTTGGCACCGCGGATCAAACTCGATGGACCGTTTTGCAGGTCAGGCAGGGTCGCCTTGTAGTGATCGTTGACGGCAAAATCAGAAGGGTAATCACGCTCGAACGCGGGGTAATCTACTGCATCCGAGCCCGGCACAAGGCGGGCGACTGAAGGGTCAAGTTCAAGCATTTCGGTGGTTGTGGCGGATTTCGCCCAGCGGCGCAGCACATCCAGTGCCGCTTCGGCTTCGTCGCGTTCGGGTATTGCAGTGATGTCGGGCGTATGAATGTTCATAGAAGTAGCCCCCCTTTCTGTCTTGCGTTGAACAGCATGTAAGCCGTTCAGGCGTCTTGTCCAATAGTGCTAACGCATACGTGCGCGGATGCAACATGGATGACAAATAGGCGGGGGTGTCGTCAATTTCTGGCAGTTGGCCGCCCGAATGCGACCAACCTGCATTATTGTGCCTGATCAAGGGCCTGCAGGATGTCTCCAATCAGGTCCTGAGCGTCTTCGAGGCCGACAGACATGCGCACAAGACCCGGCGTGATGCCAAGATGATCCTTTTGATCCTGCGGCAGGCGCTGGTGCGTGGTGGTGGCCGGGTGGGTCAGAATCGACTTGGCGTCCCCCAGATTGTTCGAGATCACCGGGATGCTCAGCGCGTTGAGGAATTTGAACGCCGCCGCCTGTCCGCCCGCAAGGTCGAGCGACAGAACCGTACCCCCGTTGCCCTCCATCTGGCGCTGCACCAGCGCGTTCTGGGCATGGCTGTGATGGCCCGGATAGATGACGCGCGACAAGGCGCCGTGTCCTTGCAAAGCGTCGGCAATGGCAAGAGCCGAAGCGGCTTGCGCGCGCACCCGTAAATCCAGTGTTTCCAGACCCTTGAGCATCACCCAGGCCGTGAAAGGCGACATCGAACCGCCTGTGTGCTTCATGTAGGGCTCAACCGTTTTGCGGATGAATTCGCGCGTGCCAAGGATGATCCCACCCAGCGCGCGCCCTTGCCCGTCAATATGCTTGGTCGCCGAATAGATCACCACATCCGCGCCTTGCTCGATCGCGTTCGAAAACACCGGTGTGGCAAAGACATTGTCGACCAGAACCGTTGCACCAACCGCGTGGGCAAGCGCGGAGACGGCCGCAATATCAACGACTTCGAGCGTCGGGTTGGAAAGTGCCTCGAAAAAGACGGCCCGCGTGCCCGGTGTGATCGCTGCGCGCCACTGATCAAGATCGGTGCCGTCTACGAACTCCACTTCGACCCCGTAGCGGGTCAGGATGTCCTCGAGCACGTAAAGGCACGATCCAAACAGCGCACGCGATGACACAACCCGGTCGCCCGCCTTGAGCATCGAGGTCAGCGCTCCGGACACGGCCGCCATGCCAGAGGCCGTGGCAAAACCGTCCTCAGCCCCCTCGAGCATTGCAATGCGGTCTTCGAACATGGCCACGGTCGGATTGCCGTAACGGGCATAGATGAACTCGTCTTCGCCTGCGGATTCAAAGCGCTGGGCGGCGGCTTCGGCGCTGTCATAGACAAAGCCCTGGGTGAGAAAGATCGCCTCGCTCACCTCGCCGTACTGACTGCGGCGGGTGCCGCCATGCACGGCGCGGGTGCGCGGATTCCATGTGTCGCTCATGTGTGTTGCTCCAACTTCGGCGGGCCTGAAATCGGGGTCAGGCCACAAAAAACCCCCAAGCGCGGTCAAGCGAAAGGGGGGCTTTCATCCTGACCTTTTAGCGGAGTTTTCCGACCTGACCTTCGGGTGAAAGCGTCGGGGTGGCCCGCAATCCGGTAACAAATCGCCACGGCGCATCCAATAGGCGCAGATCGGGGGCAGGTCAACACCGTCACGGTCCTGAAACTTTAAATTCATGTCTGCGTCGTATGTCTGGATCATAGCAGCCCCACTAGATGTGGTAGGAGGTGCTTTGATGCCCATCCTGAGACTGAATGCAGGCCCCGACGGCTTGTCACTTCACGGCTCTCCGGCCGCGGCCATTCCTGCGATCCGCACTGCCGCCAAAGGCACCGGGCCGGTGATGGTTCTGATCCATGGCTGCAAATACGACCCCACAGACACGAGCCACTCACCCCACACCTCGATTTTCGGCACCGAACCGCATCACCACAAGGTGGGTCATGTGAAATGGCTGCGCCATCTGGGCTTTTGCACCGGGGATGTGGACGAGGGGTTGGCCATCGCTTTTGCCTGGCCCGCGCGGGGTACGCTTTGGCGTGCGCAGCGTGCGGCCCGGGTGGCGGGGCGGCATCTGGCGGATGTGATTGCGCTGCTGCGCCTCCGCGCGCCCAACCGCCCCATTCACGTGATCAGCCATTCGATGGGGTCCGAGGTGATCTTTGAGGCGCTGACCAATCTGCCCCCAAATGCGGTGCAGCGCATCATTGCGCTGTCAGGGGCCAGCTATGCCAGCCGCGCCACTGCGGCGATGCAAAGCCTTGCGGGGCGGAGTGCTGAGCTTTTCAACGTGACCAGCCGGGAAAACGATGTGTTCGATTTCATGTTCGAGCGTCTGATCGCACCACCCGTGCGCGGCGACTGGGCGTTGGGCAACGGCATTGTGTTGCCCAATGCGGTCAACATCCAGCTTGATTGCCCGCGTACGCTGGCCGCGCTGACCCGCTTTGGCGGGCATATCGCATCGCCGCGCCGCCGCATGTGTCACTGGTCGGGCTATACCCGTCCTGGCGTGTTGCGCTTCTATGCCCATGTGCTGCGCGCCCCCAAGGTCGTCACCTTGCGCGAGATCCAGCAAACGCTGCCCGAGGCCGCCGCCCCCCGCTGGTCACGCATGTTTGCACGCCCGCGCGTCATGCTGAGCTTGCCCATGGCGGAGAAACCCGCATCATGATCCCCGTACATCACGGGGGAGTAGCGGATGATCGACCTGTATTTCTGGCCCACGCCAAACGGCTGGAAAGCCTCTATCGCGCTTGAAGAATTCGAACTGCCCTACACCACACATCTGGTGGACATTGGCAACGGCGATCAGTTCAAGCCCGAGTTTCTCAAGATATCTCCGAACAACCGCATGCCCGCAATCGTCGACCCTGACGGGCCGGACGGCGCGCCGATCTCGATCTTTGAATCCGGGGCGATCCTGCAATATTTGGCGCGCAAAACGGGCAAGTTTTGTGGCGCGACCGAGCGTGAGCGGATCGCGGTTGATCAATGGCTGATGTGGCAAATGGGAGGGGTCGGGCCGATGGCCGGGCAGACCCACCATTTCCTGAAATACGCGCCGCAAATGGGCCACGACATTCCCTATGCCAAAGACCGCTACCGGGGCGAGACAGGGCGCCTATACGGTGTTCTTGACCGGCAACTGGCGGAACATGAGTTCGTGGCCGGCGCCTATTCCATCGCCGACATGGCGATCTGGCCCTGGGCCTCCCTATGGGAAGGGCAAGAGCAAAGCCTTGAGGACAAACCGCATCTGGCGCGCTGGCTTGATGCGGTGGGCGCACGTCCTGCCGTGCAGGCAGGCCGTGCCCTGCATGCTGACAAGCGCAAGACCCAGCATGACCAGAAAGGCAAGGACCTGCTGTTCAAGCAAGGGCAATAGCTGACATCCAGCCCTCTGATTTCACTGCAATTCAAATACCTTACCCGCTGCCCGCAACCCGGCTATGCAGGATTGGCAATGGTATTCTGCGCTGCGGCATCCTAAGTCTGAACCATCGGGAGGACGAGAAATCAAACCCATACGAGGTAACCGATGGCTTATGTAACACAGTCCCTTTCCACCCCATTTTCCAGCATCTGGGCCGGCATCTCCGGCTTCTTTGCAAATGTCGGCCGCGCGATGATCGTGTCGTCCTCGGCTGAGGCGCGTTTGCGCAAGGTCGAGTTTTTGAACGCGAAATCCGATGAAGAACTGGCCGCTCTGAACCTGCGCCGCGAAGACATTCCGGCCTTTGTGTTCCGCGACCTGATGCACATCTGAACAAGGCGCAAAAGCCCGGGCAACCCTTGGGCTTTTTGCTTGGCCCCGCTCTCTGCGCCGCTGCACCGCTTGACACCCCGCCCGCAGCCCTTCAACGCTGGGCGCGATGTTTGACCTGCGCCCTGTTGGATACGTGATCGGTTTGCTTGTCGCGATGCTTGGCGCCGCGATGGTGGTGCCGATGGTCATGGACCTTGCGGACGGCAACGGCCACTGGGCGGTGTTTGCCGAAAGCGGCGTTGTCACCCTGCTTGTGGGCAGCGCCATCGCGATGAGCTGTTCCAACAGCGTGCGCGAAGGGCTGACGATCCAGCAGACCTTTTTGCTGACCACCGGGGTCTGGCTGGCCTTGCCCGTCTTTGGGGCCTTGCCGTTTTATCTCGGCGCGACCGAGGCCCGCTTTGTCGATGCGTTTTTCGAGGCGATGTCGGGGCTGACCACCACTGGCTCCACCGTGTTTTCCGGGCTTGAGGCGTTGCCGCGCGGTCTGCTGTTGTGGCGGGGCATCCTGCAATGGCTCGGTGGCATCGGGATCATTGTTGTGGCCATGGTGTTCCTGCCCGAACTGCGGGTGGGCGGCATGCAGATTTTCCGCACCGAAGGCTTTGATACCTTTGGTAAAATCCTGCCTCGAGCCACGGAAATCGCCAGCCGCATTTCGGTCATCTATGTGGGCCTGTCGCTGATCTGTGCGCTTGCGTATATCAGCGCGGGCATGGGCCCGTTTGATGCCGTGGTGCATGCCATGACAACCATCGCAACGGGCGGTTTTGCCAATTACGATGCCTCTTTTGCCGCCTTCGACGCGCCGGTGTCTTACGTGGCCTGCCTGTTCATGATCATGGCGGCCTTGCCATTTGTCCGCTTTGTTCAGCTAAGCGCAGGCACCGCCCGGCCGTTGCTGCAAGACACGCAGATCCATGTCTTTCTCGTCACCGCATTCATCATCGCGGCCCTGATCACCGGCTGGAACCTGACCAATGCCAATGCGAGCGGCGAGGAAGCGCTGCGCTTTGCCCTGTTCAACTCGGTGTCGCTGATGACGGGCACGGGCTATGCCAATGCCGATTACGGCCAATGGGGCAGTTTCGCGATTGCGGTCCTGTTCTTCACCGGGCTGATCGGGGGCTGTGCGGGTTCGACCGCCTGCTCGATCAAGGTGTTCCGCTATCAGCTGCTGTTTGCCTCGATCAAATCTCAGCTGCAAAAAACGCGCACCCCGCATGGCATCTTTACCCCGCGCTATGCGGGCCGCCCGGTGGGCGAGGACGTGTTGAACTCGGTCATGTCATTCCTGATGTTCTTTACCGTCACGCTGGGCCTGTTGTCGGTGGCGCTGGCGATGACGGGCCTCGATTTTGTCACGTCGCTGTCTGGCGCGGCCACGGCGCTGGCCAATGTGGGCCCCGGATTTGGCGACCAGATCGGGCCTGCGGGCAACTTTTCGACGCTCAACGACACGGCCAAATGGCTGCTGGCCGCCGCGATGCTGATCGGGCGGTTGGAGCTGATGGCCGTCTACGTGATCTTTACCGTTGGTTTCTGGAGAGCCTGAATGGAACGACCCCTTGGTGCCCAAATCTCGCACATGCTCAAGGATCGCGGGGTCGATGTGATCTTTGGCATTCCGGGCGTGCACAATCAGGAAATGTATCGCGGCATCGAAGAGGCCGGGATCACCCATGTGCTGGCGCGCCACGAACAGGGGGCGGGGTTCATGGCTGATGGCTATGCGCGCGCAACGGGCAAGCCGGGAGTGGCTTATGTGATCACCGGGCCGGGGCTGTGCAACATCATGACGCCGATGGGGCAGGCCTATTCGGATTCGGTGCCGTTACTGGTGATATCGAGTTGTCTGGACGAGACAGCGGCCAAGCGTGGTCAGCTGCACCAGATGAAGGATCAGCGCGGCGCGGCAGAGACAGTCTGTGACTGGTCAGAAGAGGCGCGCACGGCAGAGGCCGCCTATGCGCTGGTGGATCGCGCATTGATCGAGTTCGAAACCAAGCGTGCGCGCACCAAACACATTCAGGTGCCGATTTCCGTTCTGGAAGGGCGAGCAGGCCCATTTCAGCGATGGCGGCCCGAGACCGCAGGTCCAAGCGACGGCAAGTTTTCCGTTACCCGCCTGCCTGGTGCGATCACATCCACTGCGCCGTTGGATGTGGTCGATATGTTGGCGATGAAGCTGTTGCATTCGGAACGTCCGCTTTTTGTGTTCGGCGGCGGCGCCGTGATGCTTGGCGTGCAAGGCAGCTCGGTCCGTTCGGTCCTCAGTCAATGTAATGCTGCGGCCTTTACCAGCTACGCGGGGCGCGGCATCGTTCCGTCGGATTGGGAATTGTCATTTGGCTCCACCCTGGCCCGTCCCGATAGCGCAGCGGTGCTTGATGCCAGCGATTGTGTTGTATTTGTGGGCACGGATATGGCTCAGGTCGATACGTGGCGCGACAATGCCGGTCACCGTCCCGGCGCCTATCACATCAATACCGATTCCGAAGTGTTGGCGCGCGCCCATCCGTCTGATTGGTGTCTTCAACAGGAGGCGTTGGATGTGATGGTCAAGCTGGATGTGGCCTTGTCCAAGCACAGGGAAAACGTCTCAAAACCTCCCAAATCGGGATGGTCGCCAGATATCGTTGCCGGATATCGTGCTCGTTGGCGGGCAGAACTCGACGCCGAACGCCCGGGCATTGTCCCCATCTGCGACGCCCTGCGCGACGCCGTCCCACCCGACACCATGATCTATTCCGACATGACCCAACTGGCGTACGCCGCCAAGGAGGTCTGGGACATGGACCGCCCCGGGCACTGGCACCACCCCACGGGGTTCGGCACGTTGGGCTACGCGACCCCTGCGGCCATTGGGGGCGCCGTGGCGCGTAAAGGTAAGCCGACCATGGCGATCATCGGGGATTACGGTTTTCACTACACCATGGGCGAACTGGGCGTGGCGGTTGAGCTGGGCCTGCCGCTCCCCATCATCCTGTGGGACAATGCCAAGCTGGGCGAGATCGAGGCTTCCATGGTATCCGCCCAGATCGCGCCCAATGCCGTGATCGCGCGCAATCCGGATTTCTGCAAACTGGCCGAAGCCTTCGGAGCCAATGCAGTTGCCCCGCAAACGCTGACCGAGATGCAAGAGGCCGTGAAAGGCGCTTTCACCGCAGACGGCCCCACCCTGATCTACCTCACTCCGGCAATCAGCCCGTAAGTTTCTTCTGACCAAAAATACCATTGGGGAGGCGCGGCACGCGCCGGGGGCAAAGCCCCCACTCAATCCCCCGCGCGCCTAGTCCCAGCAGCTGACCAACACGGTCATGCCCGTTGCCTCACCGGTAAGATCCACCGGGTCGATGGGTGTCGCACTGTCCGTCCCGGCAGCGGCCATGCCCGCCTGTTCCAGCACACCCTGCAAGGCACCCCGGTCGAGCGCGAAGCGCACGCCTTGCGGCAGGGCGCGGCCTGATTGCGCCTCGGGCAGCAACATGCCCAGAACACCGCCGCCTGCATCCAGCACTGGCCCGCCCGCATCGCCGGGCAGGGTGCCCATGTCCATGCGTAGCACGTCAGGCTCTCCGCCAAGACCCCGCACATCGCTGAGCGTGCCAAAGGTCATGGATGGCGCGCCCAGCACGCCCTCGAAACTGTACCCCGACGTTGCGACCTCGGACTGCAGACGCGGGGTGATGTCGCTGAACCGGGCCACGGCCAGCGGGGCCAGATCGGTGGTGGGCGTCAGCACGGCCACGCCGCGCGCAGCATCCACAAGGGCCACATCTGCTTCGGTCTCGCTGTCGAGCGTCACGCGTCCGCAGGATCCCACCACTTCGGAGGTGGTGATCACGGTCCCCCGCCGATCCACGAAAAAGCCCGAGCGCGACAGGCGCGGTTTGCGCACCTCGAGGCCAGAGACGAGATCGATGGCCTGTTCCTCGGTGGTGGCGCTGGGCGGGATAACCCCGGCCAACCGTTCAAGGCTGTTGCTCATCTCGGCAATCAGGCGCGAACGCCGTTCCTCATCGCCCGCAGGCCAGATCAGGGTAAAGCCTTTGATCTGCCCGTCCTGCAGCGACACGCGGGTTTCGGAAATGCGGGTCGCATCCTCGCCCACCAACGTGAATGACAGGTCCCGCCGTTCGCGCGGCCCGTCCAGCGGCACGATGTCGAGGGTCTGCATGATGTCATAGAGGCCAAACAGGGTCGATTGATCGCCCGCCTGACTGATCAGCAGCACGGTCGCATCAATCTCGCCCGACGACGTGTAATGGGCAAAGGGGTATTCGTATTTCTGGAAGGCAACCACGTCCATGGGCAGGATGATTTCGATTCCGGCGGTCTCGTCACGGACGGAGGCGAGGCCCAGATCGTTCAGCACGGCATTGTAGTCCCGCAAAAGGGCCGCGCGTTGGCCGGTGGTCAGAATGCCCGTGGCCTCAAACCCTTTCTGGTCCTGCCATGCGGACATGGCGGCGCGCGTGCCACGGCCAAAGGCGCCGTCGATGGCACCGGGATAGACCCCGGCCCATTTCAACATGATCTGCAACTGCTCGCGTCCGGCGCGGGTCAGCAAGCGTTCGCTGCGCTGGGCCTCGGCGCGGGTTTCATCCGGGGCAGGCGGAGCGGCCACGGGTTCTGCGGCAGGTGTCGGCTCCACCGGGGGGGAGGCTGCAGGCGTGTCCACAGGTGCCTCAACCGCGCCGCGATCCAGCACATTGGCGCCCACGGGCCAGAATTGCTGTCGGAAGGTCGTGCCAAGGGCGATGTAGCTGTCCCGGGGAATGACCCCTTCGTTGCGGTAGACGCGCAGCACCTGTTCGGCGTCAGGGCGAGTGTAGGGCCCAAGGGCGATCCCGTACCAGCCACCGCCAAGGGAAAAGCCGTTCACATCCGGCACATCGGCGGCATAGGCCCGGGCGCGATCTGTCGCCTCGCTGAGGCTGGGTTGGGCTTCGATCTGCACCCACACCACATTGTCCTGCGCAAACCCCGCGCCGCACCACACGAGGATCACCGCCCACGCAAACGCTACCCGTCTGAAAATCACCCGATATCCCCTTTAAAGGTCTTTGTGCCGTTTTTCCTGATGCGCAGACTAAGCAGGAAACCGCGCAAAGAAAATGGGGGAATACCCGCAAAAAAGACACCGCACGTGCAATTGACCTCCCCATGGGCGGGCCGTAGGAAAGGCGCGCATCCATCAAGGGGCCATGCGCCATGTCCAACCTGCCCGAAACACCGCGTTCCTTTCAGGACATCATCCTGAGATTGCAGTCCTACTGGGCCTCCAAAGGCTGTGCGATTCTGCAACCCTACGACATGGAAGTCGGAGCAGGGACGTTCCACCCTGCGACAACATTGCGCAGCCTTGGCACGCAGGCCTGGGCCGCAGCCTATGTGCAGCCCTCGCGCCGCCCCACGGACGGGCGCTATGGCGAGAACCCGAACCGGCTGCAGCACTATTACCAATACCAGGTGCTGATCAAACCCAGCCCGCCCGATCTGCAGGAACTGTATCTCGGCTCGCTTGAGGCCATTGGCGTGGACATGGCCCTGCACGACATCCGCTTTGTCGAGGATGACTGGGAAAGCCCGACGCTGGGCGCATGGGGTCTGGGCTGGGAAGTCTGGTGTGACGGCATGGAAGTGTCGCAATTCACGTATTTCCAACAGGTTGGCGGGCATGACTGCCATCCCGTCTCGGGAGAGCTGACCTATGGGCTCGAGCGGCTCGCGATGTACATCCTTGGCGTCGATCACGTGATGGACATGCCGTTCAACAATCCGCAAACCCCCATCCCGCTGACCTACGGCGACATCTTCAAACAGACCGAAGAGGAATACGCACGCTGGAATTTCGACGTGGCCAATACGGACGTGCTGCTGGATCAGTTCAAGGAGGCCGAGGCCGAATGCGAAAAGATCCTTGCTCAGGAACATGTGGACCCCAAGACCGGCAAGCGGATCATCATGGCGCACCCGGCCTATGACCAGTGCATCAAGGCCTCCCATATGTTTAACCTGCTGGACGCGCGCGGCGTAATCTCGGTCACCGAACGGCAGGCCTATATCGGACGGGTGCGCGCGCTCGCCAAGCAATGTGCGGATGCGTTTGTGCAGACCCGCGCGGGCGGCTGGCAGCCCGAGGACGCGGCGTGAACGGGAAAATCATTGTGAGCAGCATCCTTGTTTCGGCCGTCCTTGGCGGTGCCGCCCTGTATTATCTGCAGGTCTACGGGTTTTACGAACCGGTGGCCGAGGCCCAGGTGCAGCTTGTGTCAGTGGTGTCAGACGCGCCCGAGCCGATCACCATCGACGCCTTCGAGGCGATTGACGCGGACAGCTCGCCCATCCGCTACCGCGCCTGTTTCACCACGGATATGTCGCTGTCGCTGCTCACCGAAACCTTTGTCGGGCTCGAAGATGCAACGCCGCGCAATGCGCCGCACTGGTTTGACTGCTTTGACGCCGACGCGATCGCCGCCGAACTCTACGCAGGCACGGCGCTGCCGTTTCTGGGCCAGAAGAACGTGGAATTCGGCGTCGACCGGATTGTCGCCATCACCGAGGACGGGCGGGGCTATGTCTGGCACGAACTCAATGATTGTGGCGAAAAAGCCTATGACGGGACCATCGTGGGCGAAGAATGCCCAAAACGGGACAGTGAATAATGCCTGATCTTCTGATCGAACTCTTTTCCGAGGAAATCCCCGCGCGCATGCAAAGCCGTGCTGCGCAGGATCTGCAAAAGCTGGTGACCAATGGGCTGGTCGAGGCGGGGCTGACCTATGCCTCGGCGGCGGCCTTTTCCACACCGCGCCGCCTCACCCTGACAGTCGAGGGGTTGCTTGCCAGCTCGCCCACCACCCGCGAAGAGCGCAAAGGCCCCAAGGCCGACGCCCCGGAAAAGGCGATCGAGGGGTTCCTGCGTGGCGCGGGCCTCTCCCGCGATCAGATCGAAACGCGCGAGACGCCCAAAGGTGCCGTGCTGTTTGCCGTGATCGAGAAACCGGGTTGCCCGGCGGCAGAGATCATTGCCGAAGTGTTGGAAAGCACCATCCGGAATTTCCCTTGGCCCAAGTCGATGCGCTGGGGCAGTGGTGCGCTGAAATGGGTGCGCCCGCTGCATTCGATCCTGTGCATCCTCACGGATGAGGCAGGCTGCGACGTGGTGCCGCTGGATGTGGACGGGATCACCTCCGGGGCGACAACCCAAGGCCACCGCTTCATGGCACCTGCACAGATTTCTGTAACGTCCTTTGAGGATTACAGTGCAAAGCTCAAGCGCGCCAATGTGGTGCTGGATGCCGCCGAACGGGCTGACGCGATCTGGCATGCAGCGACCAACACGGCCTTTGCAAGCGGGCTTGAGGTGGTCGAGGATGCGGGCCTGTTGGCCGAGGTCGCGGGCCTGGTCGAATGGCCTGTGGTGCTGATGGGCCGGATCGGGGACGACTTCCTCGACCTGCCGCCCGAAGTGCTGCAGACCTCCATGAAAGAGCACCAAAAGTTCTTCTCGGTCCGCAATCCGAAGACGGGTCGAATCGAACGCTTCATCACCGTCGCCAACCGCGAAACCGCGGACAATGGGGCTACGATCCTCGCCGGCAACGAAAAGGTGCTGAGCGCACGCCTGTCGGATGCAAAATTCTTTTGGGAGAATGACCTGCGCGTCGCCAAATCCGACATGAGTGTGTGGACGCAAGCGCTTGAAAACGTGACGTTCCACAACGAACTTGGATCACAGGCCGACCGCATCAACCGCATCGCTGCCCTGGCCCGCGAACTCGCGCCCGTCGTCGGCGCAGACCCTGACATGGCCGAAGAGGCCGCGCGTCTGGCCAAGGCCGATCTCAGCAGCGAAATGGTCTATGAATTCCCGGAACTTCAAGGGCTTATGGGGCGGTATTACATCGAATCTGCCGGTCGCAATGCAGCCGTCGCCGCCGCCGCGCAGGAACATTACTCGCCATTGGGTCCGTCCGACGATGTGCCCACAGCGCCTGTTTCCGTGGCCGTCGCGCTCGCGGACAAACTCGACACGCTGACAGGCTTCTGGGCGATAAATGAGAAACCCACGGGGAGTAAGGACCCTTTTGCGCTACGTCGAGCGGCGTTGGGGGTTATTCGGTTGGTGTTGGAGAGTGGCACAAATTTACGTTTGAACTCTGTATTAGTCACACAACTGGCTTTGATGCTTGGCAACAGCCAAGTCGAAGTAACTCGTGAAGCATACATGAAGTACATTCGCCAAGCTGACGATGCCGGCTTGGACTTCGTTGCCGATGATTTCTGGAAGGCCTTCCTGGAAGTAGCTCCAGATATGGACCAAGATATTCAAGAAGAAGCGATCGCTGCGGCTCCACATGCCGCAAACAACCTGCTGTCCTTTTTCCACGACCGCCTGAAAGTGTACCTCAAGGACCAAGGCATCCGCCACGACATCATCGACGCCTGCATCGCGATGGAGGGCAACGACGACCTCACACTTCTGGTCAAACGCGCCAAAGCCCTCTCCGAAACCCTCGCAACGGACGATGGCCAAAACCTCATCCAGGGCTTCAAACGCGCCAACAACATCCTCACCCAGGCCGAAGAGGCGGACGGCGTCGAATACTCCTATGGTGCGGACCCCAAATTCGCCGAAACCGATGAGGAACGCGCGCTGTTCACCGCCCTCGACGCCGCCGAGGCGCAAATCACCCCGGCCATGGCCGCGCAGGACTTCACCCCCGCCATGTCCGCCATGGCGACCTTGCGCGCACCCATTGATGCGTTCTTTGAAGCCACGCAAATCAACACCGACAACCAGACCGTCCGACGCAACCGGCTGAACCTGCTCAGCCGTATACGCACCCTGTGCCTGTCGGTCGCGGACCTCACCAAAATCGAAGGCTAAGGCTTCTTCTGACCAAAAATACCACGGGGGGAGGCGCATAGCGCCGGGGGGCAGAGCCCCCATCCGGCCCGCCGCAGGCGCATGCACATCAGCCCTCTTGTCACATAAGCGTTAAACTCTATGCTGCGCGCGAAGAGGAACGCCGCAGTGCAGAATAACCCGAACACAACCCTCGTCACACCCGACGCGCCCATCGCCACCGAAACCCATGGGGGACGGGCGAAATGCCTGCAAAGACTGGCGCGGCTGGAGCTGCCGGTTCCGACCACGGTGGCGCTGTCCTTTGACGCGGTGCACCGGATTGCGAGCGGCCATCTGCCCGATATCGACGCCATCCTGCGCCAGTTCCCGCAAGACGCGCTGCTCTGCGTGCGGCCCTCGTCCGAAGACCCCGACTGGGGCGGCCCTTCCGCCATTCTGAATATCGGCACCAACGATGCGCGCTACGAGGTGCTCTGTGGCACGCTGGGACCGGATGCGGCGGCGGCCATCTTCACCCGCTTTGTGCAAAGCTATGCGATCCATGTCGACCGGCTGGACCCGGACATGTTCGACGAGATCACGGGCGAGGGACCTGCCGCGCTTGCCGAAGTCCTCAGCGCCTATGAGGGCGAGACCGAAATGCCCTTTCCCGCCACCCGGGCCGAACAACTGGCCGGGGTGCTCAAATCCATGGCCCGCGCGTGGGAGGGCACGTCAGCCCGCCTGCTGCGACAGGCCAAGGGCGCGCCGCTCGATGCAGGGCTCGGCCTTGTCATCCAGCAGATGGCCTTTGGCGTGGGGCAGGGCGAAAGCGGGTCGGGCGTGCTGCAACTGGTCTCGTCCAAGACCGGCATGCCGCAGATCACCGGGCGTTATCTGCGCCAGTCGCAGGGGCGCGACGCGCTGGCACAGGATGCCGACAGTCTTTACATCTGCCGCGACCCGCGCGGCCCCTCGCTGGAAGATACCGTGCCAGACTGCTTTGCCCAGCTCGTTGATCACGCCAAGCTGATGCGCGCCAAGCTGCGCGAGGAAATGCAGCTGGAATTCGCTGTGGAAAACGGACAATTGCGCATTCTGGACGGGGTGCGAGTGGCCCGATCGTCCCGCGCGACGGTGCGCATCGCCGTACAACTGGCCCGCGACGGCATCATCCCGCGCCAGGAGGCGCTGATGCGGATCGAGCCCAATGCGCTCAATGAATTGCTACACCGCCAGATCGACCGCCATGCCAAGCGGGACCTGCTGGGCAGCGGCATTGCCGCCAGCCCCGGCGCGGCCACCGGCAAGCTGGTCTTTTCCGCCGCCGAAGCGCAGGCCAGTGCCGCGCGGGACGAGGATTGCATCCTTGTGCGCCGCGAAACCTCGCCCGAGGACATCCGTGGCATGCACGCGGCCAAGGCCGTCATCACCGAACGCGGCGGCATCACCAGCCACGCCGCGGTGATCGGGCGCGGCATCGGTCTGCCATGCGTCGTGGGGGTCTGCGACATCCGCTTTCAGACCCAAAAGGGACAACTGCTCACCAAGGACGGGCGCGTGATCCCTGCGGGAGAGGTCGTCACCGTGGACGGCACCAACGGCACCATTCTGCTGGGCGCCCCGGCCATGCAGGAGGCGTCTCTCGATGACGCCTTTCAGGACCTGATGGACTGGGCCGACGAGATGCGCGACATCGACATCCGCGCCAATGCCGACACCCCTGCTGACGCCCAGACCGCGCGCAACTTTGCCGCCCAGGGCATCGGTCTGTGCCGGACCGAGCACATGTTTTTCGATCCCGGCCGCCTCACCGTCATGCGCGAGATGATTTTTGCCGAGACCAGCGATGACCGCCGCGCCGTGCTCGAACGGCTCTTGCCGATGCAGCGCGCGGATTTCATTCAGCTGTTCAACATCATGCAGGGCCAGCCGGTCTGCATCCGCCTGTTTGACCCGCCCTTGCACGAATTCCTGCCCACCGACCGCAACGGCCAGCGCGAACTGGCCGAGGCGCTTGATCTGCCTCTGTCCGTGGTGACCCGACGGATCGAGGCGATGATGGAATACAATCCCATGCTGGGTCTGCGTGGCGTGCGCCTTGGGGTGACGATGCCTGAAATCTACGAAATGCAGGCCCGCGCCATTTTCGAGGCCACGATTGAGGCCAGCCGCGACGGCGACCCGGTTGTGCCCGAGATCATGATCCCGCTGGTCAGCGCCAAGCGTGAAGTCGAACTGGTGAAAACCAATGTCGACGGGATCGCGGCAGCCGTGGCGACCGAAAAAGGGGCCGAGTTCACCTACCGCCTTGGTGTGATGGTCGAAACGCCCCGCGCCGCCTTGCGCGCCGGAGACATCGCCCAGCATTGCAGCTTTCTCAGCTTTGGGACCAATGACCTGACGCAAATGACCTATGGGCTCAGCCGTGATGATGCAGGCCGGTTCATGTCCGACTACGTGCGTCAGGAGGTCTTTGTCGAAGATCCGTTCCATACGCTCGACATTGATGGCGTGGGCGAATTGCTCAAACTCGGGTCAGAACGGGGGCGGGCGGCACGCCCCGACATCACCCTTTCGATCTGCGGCGAGCATGGCGGCAACCCCGAATCAATTGCATTCTGTCGTGCGGCGGGTTTTGACTATGTGTCCTGTTCGTCCTTCCGCGTGCCCGTGGCCCGCCTTGCCGCGGCACAATTGGCCATCTCCAGTCAGATAACCAAGTCTTAACAATTGGTTAACCGCCCGCTGGTTCGTCTGAGACGCCCAATGCGCGCCTGAGTGCAAGGCACCATCCCGCTTGCTGCAGTGCAGAAAACTGGACGTACGCGTTTTTTTTGTCTAGACGGCGCTTTGATCTAAAGATCCTGGGGGTCATTACATGCGTTTTACATTCAAGCCCGCCGCCACGCTGGCGGCAATTTTTGCTTTGGCGACAAGCCTGTCTGCCGAAGCACCAAGCCATGATGCAAGCAGCGCCGTGCGCAAGGCCGAAGCCCGCGGGCTCAGCACTGTGCCAACGTCGCGCTTTACCGGTCTGCTGACCGCGCCCGAAGGCGTCACCGAAGTGTCGTTCTCGCGCAGCTGGCTGGACACGCAGCCGACCCCGAGCGGCAATGCCAATTGGGCCTGCCTGACAGAGGCCCTGTACTTCGAGGCCCGCGGCGAGACCCTGAAGGGTCAGTTTGCCGTGGCCGAGGTGATCATGAACCGGGTCAAAAGCTCGCGCTTTCCCGACAATATCTGTGCCGTGATCAATCAGGGCACCGGGCGCAAATACCAGTGCCAGTTCACCTATACCTGCGATGGCAACCCCGACACGATCCGCGAAAAGGGCGCCTATCGCAATGTTGGCAAAGTGGCCCGCGCCGTGATGGATGGCCGCGCGCCCGCGCTGACAAGTGGTGCCACGCACTATCACACCACCGCTGTGCGCCCCAAATGGTCGCGTGTGTACAGCAAGACGGCTGCCATCGGTGTGCACGTCTTTTACCGCCACACATACCGGACGGCCACGAACTAGGCTCCCGTGTGACGCTTTCAGGTGCGGGGGCGGCGCGTTTGCCCCTGTCCATGCCATAAGGCGGGCGCTAGAACGGCCACGCTGATCCTTTTGCAAAGGCGCCTTACATGGCCTCTGAAATCCGCCTCGCCTTCTCTCATCCGTCTGAACGGTCCGAGGCCACGGCCACCGGTGCACCGCTGGATCGCATTTCGGTGCGCGATCACATCGTGGATGTTGAAATCGGCGCCTTTCAGGCTGAACGCGGCGTCACGCAGCGCATTTGCTGCAATGTGGTGGTCGAAGTCCGCCCGCTGACCGGGCCCATCGACGATGATGTCGACCGCATCCTCAGCTATGACAAGGTGACTGAGGCGATTGCCTATGAGTTGTCGGACGAACGTCTGAACCTGCTTGAAACCCTCGCCGAACGGGTGGCCGACCGTATTCTGCTGGAACCCCAGGCGATGCGTGTCTTTGTCCGCATCGAAAAGCTGGATCGCGGCCCTGGCGCGCTGGGGGTCGAGATTGTGCGCAGTCGCGGCACGGTGCACCCGGTCACGGCGCAGACAGATGGCGACGTGCTGCACCCCGAACTGGTGTACCTGTCCAACGCAGCCATTGCGGCACCGCATCTTGGCGCATGGATCGACCAGCTTGAGGCCATGGGCCGCCCGCTGATCTTTTGCGTCGGCCCCTCGGATAACGCCGCACCCGCCGCGAGCCACCCATTGGCGCAACGCCGCATCGACCTGCTCGCGATTGAGCAGAACGCATGGGTGCTGGCCGCCCGCGATGCCCGCTGCAAGGTGGTCGAGACCCGCACCGAGCTTGATTGGGCCATGCGCAACGGCCAGATCTGCGTCTGGGCACCCTCCAAGATCGTGCTGGATGCGGTCGATGGCCCCTCTGCCAAGGGTGCGGATGCGGTGGCGCTCGCCTCTTGGTTTGCTGCCACGTTTGAGGCGCGCGAGATGCTGGTGATCGGGGATGATGCGCCCGCAGATACGTCCGTCGCTTTGCGCGTGATCGCCGCCACCCAGGCCGCAATCTAAGCGATGCGTTACCTCAGACCGCTTATGCAGGTGGGCCCAATGATGCCGCCGGAGGCCGTGCGCGTGGGCTGGTGCTGGTTCACCCATGTCGAGGTGCTGTCCCGCCAGGATGCCCCGCAGGTAATCCCGGCCAGTGAATTAAGCGACGGCGAACGGGCCCGCTTTGTCAGCCACGGCGATGCCCCGCACCTCATGGGTATCCTCAACACCACGCCGGACAGTTTTTCCGATGGGGGCGCCTTTGACACGCTGGAGGCGGGGATCGCCCATGGCCAGACGCTGGTCGCGGCAGGGGCGGATATCCTTGATATCGGGGGCGAATCCACGCGCCCCGGCGCTGAACTTGTGCCTGCCGAGACTGAAATTGCGCGCACAGCACCGGTGATCGCAGGCCTGCGCGCCGCCGGGATAAACACACCAATCTCGATTGACACGCGCAAGACTGACGTCGCCGTTGCAGCGCTCGATGCAGGGGCCAGCATCGTCAACGACGTCTCGGGATTTACCTTTGATGCGGACCTCGCACCCCTCTGTGCCGCGCGCGGCGTACCGGTCTGCGTGATGCATGCGCAAGGTGAGCCGCAGACCATGCAGGCCAATCCCACTTATGACGACGTGCTGCTGGACGTCTATGACGCGCTGGCCGCGCGGATCGAAGGTCTTGTGGCCACCGGCATCCCACGTAGCGAGATCACCGCCGATCCGGGCATCGGCTTTGGCAAAACGCTTGACCATAACCTCGCCATCCTCAACCGGATCAGCCTGTTTCATGGGCTGGGCGTGCCGATCCTGCTGGGGGCATCGCGCAAACGGTTTATCGGCACGATCGGCAACGCACCGGAGGCCCGCGACCGCGCGCCCGGCTCCATCGCCGTGGCGCTGGCCGCCATCGCCCAGGGCGTGCAGATCATCCGGGCTCATGACGTCGCCGAACACGCGCAGGCCATTGCGCTGTGGCGCGCTGCTGTGGCACATCCCTGACATGAGCAAACTTTTCGGTACAGACGGCGTGCGCGGCACCGCCAATACATCCCCCATGACTGCGGAAATGGCACTGCGCATCGGGGCCGCCGTTGGGCGGTATTTCCGCCGCGATGGGGATTCCGTTCACCGCGTCGTCATCGGCAAGGACACGCGCCTGTCGGGCTATATGTTTGAAAACGCACTGACCGCGGGGCTGACCAGTACAGGCATGAACGTGCTGCTGTTGGGGCCTGTGCCGACACCGGCTGTGGGGCTGCTCACACGCTCGATGCGGGCGGACCTTGGCGTGATGATCTCGGCCAGTCACAACCCGGCTGCGGACAACGGGATCAAGTTCTTCGGCCCCGATGGCTATAAATTGTCGGACGCCGCCGAGGCCGAGATCGAGGCGCTCGTCGCCTCGGGGGTTGAGCCGGTCGCTGCCACCGATATCGGACGGGCCAAGCGGATCGATGATGGCCGGTTCCGCTATGTCGAGCGGGTGAAATCTTCCTTCCCGCGCCAGATGCGGCTGGACGGGCTCAAGGTGGTGGTGGACTGCGCCAATGGGGCCGCCTACCGCGTCGCGCCCGAGGCCCTGTGGGAATTGGGGGCGACCGTGATCCCCGTGGGCACCGCGCCAAACGGGTACAATATCAATGACGGATGTGGGTCGATGCACCCGCAGACCGCGGCCGAGGCCGTGGTGGCGCACGGTGCGGATGTGGGCATTTGCCTCGATGGCGACGCGGACCGCGTGATCTTGCTGGACGAAGAGGGGCGCGTGGGCGACGGGGATCAGTTCATGGGGCTGATGGCCGCACGCTGGGCCGCCGAAGGTCGCCTGAAGGGCGGCGCGCTGGTCGCCACTGTCATGTCCAATCTCGGGCTCGAACGGTTTTTGCAAGGCAAGGGTGTGGGCCTTGAACGCACCGCCGTTGGGGACCGCTATGTGGTTGAACGCATGCGCTCAGGCGGGTTCAACCTGGGCGGAGAGCAGTCGGGCCATATCGTGATGACGGATTACGCCACCACGGGCGACGGGCTGATGGCTGCGCTGCAGTTTCTCGCGGCAATGATCGAGACGGGCAACCCCGCAAGCGAGGTCATGCATGTGTTCGACCCGGTGCCGCAACTGCTCAAGAACGTCCGCTATGCATCCGGGCAGACGCCGCTCGACATTCCTTCGGTTCAGGCCGCAATTGCCGAGGCCGAAGCGCGCCTTGACGGCAACGGGCGGTTGCTGATCCGCAAGTCTGGGACCGAGCCGCTGATCCGCGTGATGGCGGAAAGCGAAGACGAAGGCATCCTGAACCAAAGCGTCGATCAGGTGGTCGCCGCCGTTCAAGACGCGGTCGGGACAACGCCGTAGGGCGGGGTTTCACCCCGCCGCCCGGAACAAGCGGCGCAGCGCCCCTTACTGGCTGAGGCCAACGCCGATCAGGATCAGCACCATCGCCAAAAGCAGGCTGGCGGGCAGCGGCTCGCTCAGGATCAACGCGCCCATCAACACCGACCACACCGGCACCTGATAATTCGTCAGTGACATGAACACAGGCCCCGCGCTGCGGATCACCATGACCCGCAACAGGTTGGCCGCCGCCGTCGGCACAAGGCCGAGAAAGCCGATGACCAGCAAGGTCTTGGTGTTGGGGAGGGGCGGCAACCCTTCGTTGATCAGCGCGAGCGGCACGGTGATTGCCGCAGCGATCAGCAACAGAATGGTGGACAGCCCAATGGGATCAATCGTGGGAAGACGACGCATCATCACCGAGCTGATCCCATAACAGCAGGCGGCCGAAACGCAGGCAATCCGCCCCGCTGTTTCAAGTGTGGCGCCTGAGCTTTCAAAGGCCTGCCCGCCGATCAGTACGCAAACCCCGACAAATCCGATTCCGAACCCGAGCGATCTGCGCCATGTCAGCCGCTCGCCCGGCACTAGGAAATGGGCCAGCGGCAGCACGATCAGCGCGACGGACGCCATCGACACGCCCGCAAAGCCACCGGTCACATATTGCTGACCCCAGGCGAGCAGCATGAAGGGGATGGCGGTGCTGAACCCGCCAATGGCCAGAACGGCGACCTTGGTGGCGGAAGATGGGGGTGCTGCAAACAGCGCCTGACCTCGCCATTGCCAGATCGGCACCATCACCGCCGTGGCAAAGACGATGCGGTATGCGGCGAGCCAGAAAGGCGTGATTCCCTCCAGCGCCACCTCGGTCACCAGAAAGGTGGCCCCCCATGTCAGGCCCAGCGTTGCGACCATGGCCCAGCTGACCCAGGTGATGTTGGGGCTATCGGTCATGTAAGGCTTTGCTGTCGGCGGGGGCCTGATCCCGTTCGGTCATGCCGTAATCCCGCATGACCCCGGCCACGCGCAGGCGGTAATCGGCAAAGTGGATGTCGCGCCCCGACGATTGGGCCGCGCGGTGCTCGGGCAGGCGGCGCCAGTGTTCCAGCGCCGCCTCGTCCTCCCAGAAGGAGAGGGAGAGCAGCTTGCCCGGCTCCATCAGCGACTCGAACCGCTCGACCGAGATAAAGCCGGGGATGTCGGCGAGGTGGTGTTTGAGGGCGGCGGCACGCTCCATATAGGCGGCGCGGTGGCCGTCCTTGGGCCAGACTTCGAAGATGACGGCGATCATGTTTGCCTTCCTTTGGATTTGGGGTGTCTTGGCGGATCGAGGCGGGGTTGTCCACCGGTGTCCCATGCAGGGACATCCGCCGAGGCACTAGATATCAATGGGTTACAGAGGTGAATTTACCAATCGTTAGGATTTGGTGGCGCGTTGTGGGGGCATGGTGGGGTGAATCCCCACCCTACCGATGCACGGATTTCAGCCATGTGCGGTCCTCCTTGAGGATGAATTTTTTGGACTGGGCAAGGGCGTAATTCTCGCGTCCCAAGGGATCATCGGCGAGGCGCGCGCGGTAGGCCTCGTAGGCGGCAAGGCTTTCGATGTGATAGATGCCGTATGCCAGGGTCGAGGACCCTTCGTGCGGGGCGAAATAGCCCACAAGGTCGGCGCCGCAGCGCGGAATGGCCTCGCCCCAGCGCGCGCCATATTCGGCAAAGGCGGCGCGCTGGGTCGGATCGATCTGGTATTGGATGATGCAGGTCAGCATGGGGTCTCTCTCCGTTTTGGTATGGGTCCGGGATAGCGTATTGCGTGACGTGAATGCTTCGGTTACGGTCGAACTATGAAAGAAGGCCCAGATATCTCTCAGGTGGCCGCGCTGATCGGCGATCCGGCGCGGGCCAATATCCTGACGGCCCTCATGGACGGGCGGGCGTTGACGGCGTCTGAACTCGCAGGTGAGGCCGGGGTGGGGCTGTCTACGGCCAGCGGGCATTTGTCAAAACTGACCGACGGACAGCTGATCCGCCCACGCAAACAGGGGCGACACAAGTATTTTCAGCTGGCCGATGATGATGTGGCGGGCGTGCTTGAGGCGCTGATGGGGCTGGCGGCGCGGCGTGGAGCCACACGGGTGCGTACCGGGCCGCGCGATGCGCAGATGCAGCAGGCGCGGGTCTGTTACAACCACCTTGCAGGGCGCATGGGGGTGCAGATGTACCGTGCGCTGCTGGCGCGTGGCGCACTGGCGGAGCAGGACGACGAGGTGTCGCTGACGGATACGGGTGTTGTTTTTGCCACCGGGTTTGGCATCGACATCGCCGCGTTAAGAGACGCGCGCGCGCCGCTGTGCCGGTCCTGTCTGGACTGGAGCGAGCGGCGCAATCACCTTGCTGGCAGCCTTGGACGCGCCATGCTGGCGCGTATGGAGGAGACGGGCTGGATCCGGCGCGTCCCGGGGCATCGAGTGATCCGGGTGACGGCCAGGGGGGAGCGGGGGTTTAACGAGGTTTTTGGGGGGTGATGGGCAGATTGCCCATCCTACGCAAAGCGGTGGATGGGGGTTGGCGAAGGGCGGGAGTGAGCCCACTGTGACCGTTGTTGCGGCCGATACGAATGTCTGATTACTTTTTTCAAGCTCGAACCGTGCCACACCCAAACTGAGTTTTTCTAGGGCTTCGTGGCGCAGGATAACGCATTCACTTCAGTGAATGTCATGGGTGCGGCTGAAGCTGCGGTCTTTGGGGCATCTTCGGAAAGAGATGCGCGCTTAGATTGTCGATCCATCTTTATCATTCCAGCCGCATTCGCCAGCCATTCCAACACTGAGCTGCCAACGCCCTTCCTCCAGCACACAAATGTAAAGGGCGTCGATTGCGGCAATTTCCGACCCATCAGATTTCAGGCGTCGCAGGTTCCTGAGTTCGGCCAATGCAGCATAATCGTTGCACATAGTGACGACGACTTCCTCAATCTCGGTGTGGTCGAAACCTTCAGCTTCGAGCGTGAAAAACTGCTGCCGCAGCTTCGAAACAAGCGCGTCCTTGTCCGGAATGTGAAGATTGCCGCTTGGAACGATGTAAGTGGCAGGCTCAGAGAAGAGCGATGCCATCTTTTCAAAGTCGCGAGCGTTCCACGCAAGGAGGTACGTTTCAATGAGGTCAGCGATTTCTTCCTTAGCCAAGGCGACCTCCCGAATTCCGAACATCTGAGTAATACCCGATTTTGACCAAGTACGTACGAGAAACCGCCGTTCAGCGGAAAGATTGTTCCGTCCGCTTCGTCCCGCAGAGCCGACTTTGTATGCGTTTTAGAATTCCAAACCTGTCCTGACCCTGGCTCAACGTGAGCCGGGCCAGCGACAGCCCGTGGGATGGCGAGCCGACTTGGCCGCTGGTG
Source organism: uncultured Tateyamaria sp. (assembly GCF_947503045.1). GTDB lineage: Bacteria > Pseudomonadota > Alphaproteobacteria > Rhodobacterales > Rhodobacteraceae > Tateyamaria. The sequence continues at coordinate 175,396 of NZ_CANNCF010000003.1, read as the reverse complement.
CGCTTTATGGCTGCCAAGTTCATCTTGCCGATCAGCTGTTTGCGAAGGGTGTCATATCGCCATCCCGCCGGGACGGGCTGGCAATGGCCCGGCGCCTGCGGCTTGACTCCGGGCGGAGGAGTACGTTGTTCGAACGGCTGCTTCGTCCGCAAATCGGACACCGAATCAAAAAGGAGCGCTCTTGCGGGCGCTCCTTTTCTTTGTTCAGAAGGTGGACTCAGTTCTTGGCCTTGTCGACCATCTTGCCTGCGGAAATCCATGGCATCATGGCGCGCAGTTTTTCACCTGTTTCTTCGATCTGGTGGGCGTCGTTGATGCGGCGTGTGCCTTTGAAGAAAGGCTGGCCGACCTGGTTTTCACCCATGAAGTCACGCACGAATTTGCCGGTCTGGATGTCGGTCAGGATGTCCTTCATCCGCGCCTTGGTTTCGTCATAGGGCAACACGCGTGGGCCAGAGACATATTCGCCGTACTCGGCTGTGTTCGAGATCGAGTAGTTCATGTTGGCGATGCCGCCTTCGTAGATCAGGTCGACGATCAGCTTCACTTCGTGCAGGCACTCGAAATAGGCCATCTCAGGGGCGTAGCCCGCCTCGACCAGAGTCTCGAACCCCATGCGGATCAGCTCGACCAGACCACCACAAAGCACGGCCTGTTCGCCGAAGAGGTCGGTTTCGCATTCTTCGCGGAAGTTCGTCTCGATGATACCCGAACGGCCACCGCCGATGGCGGAGCAGTAGGACAGCCCGATTTCCAGCGCGCGGCCGCTCGCGTCGTTGTCGACCGCCACGAGGCAGGGCACGCCGCCGCCTTTGACATATTCGCCGCGCACGGTGTGGCCGGGGCCCTTGGGCGCCATCATCACAACGTCCACGCCCGCTTTGGGTTCGATCAGGCCGAAGTGCACGTTCAGGCCGTGGGCGAAGGCAATTGCTGCCCCTTCACGAATGTTTTCATGCACGTATTTCTTGTAGGTTTCGGCCTGCAGTTCGTCGGGCATGGTGAACATGATCAGGTCGGCCCAGGCTGCTGCTTCGGCGATGCCCATGGTCTTCAGGCCTTCGCCTTCGGCCTTGGCGATCGATGCCGAGCCTTCGCGCAGGGCGACGACGACGTTCTTGGCGCCGGAATCGCGCAGGTTCAGCGCGTGGGCGTGGCCCTGGGAGCCATAGCCGAGAATGGCCACGTTCATGTCCTTGATCAGGTTGATGTCGCAATCGCGGTCGTAATACACGCGCATGTCTGGGTCCTTTCGGGTTGATGTGCTGGGGGCGTTATACGGGCGGAGGTGAGGGGCGTCAGCGTTGGTATTTGAGTTTATTTTGCCAAGTGAAGGGTGGATCATGCGTAGTTTTACAGATATGCGGTGAAATCATGCTTGATGATCTCGACGGCCGTATCCTGCGTCAATGGCAGGCCGATCCCAGCCTCGCCCCGGCGGAACTGGCCGCGCGTGCCCGTGTGAGCGTGGGCCAGCTGGCCCGTCGTCAGGCGCGGTTGCGCGCGGCGGGGGTGGTCAAGGGGGTGGCTGCGGTCATTGATTGGGCGGCGCTGGGATATGCGGTTGAAGTGTCCCTGCGCGTGACGCTCGACAAGACGCAGGGCAATGCCTTTGACGATTTTATTGTTGAGGCCCGCAATGTGCCGGAAGTCATTGAAATCCAGACCTTTCTGGGCCGTGTGGATGTCCGCCTGTCGGTGATTGCCCGCGATATGTCTCATTATCAGCATCTCTATCGCAGCCGCATCCTGACCTTGCCGCATATTGCCGATATCGAGGCGCTGATGCATGTGGCGCGCATCAAGAGCGATCCGGCGCTGCCGCTGTGAGTGCGCTGGATGATATCGATTTTGCGATCCTGCGCCTGCTGGCGGAGGATGCGGGGCAGGGGGCGGGGGCCATCGGTCGCGCCTGCGGTCTGTCCCAGCCTGCCGCGTGGCGCCGCATCAAGCGGCTGCGCGATGCAGGGATCGTGCGCGGTCAGCGTCTGGTTCTGGATGCCGAGGCGTTGGGGTTTGGGGTCACCGTGTTTTTGGGGGTGAAGCTCGCCACCAAGGGTCGCGTGAGCCTTGAGGATTTCGAGCGGGCCGTGGGCGCAATCCCCGAAGTGCAGACGGTCGAGCATGTGCTGGGTCTGTATGACTACCGCCTGCGGGTTGTGGCGCGCGATCTGCCGGATTTTGAACGGGTCCTGCGCCGCCGCATCATGACGCTGCCGGGTGCGGGCGAGGTCGAGGCAAATGTGCTGCTGAGCGAGGAACGCAGGCCGGGCCCGCTGGGCCGTTGTCGTTAACACTTTGGTGTTGCCCTTGCGTTAGGTATACGCAGGCAGAGCAGGGGGAGGCACGTTGAAAATCGAAAGCAAATGGGATGTCGTCCTGTTTTCACTGGTGGTGACCGTCACCAGTATGGTTTGTGCCGTGACCCTCAACTATCTGATCTTTCCCGCCGAATACCTGTCGCGCACGGTGCCCGGCACGATGGTGATCGTCACGCTGGTGACGATACCGACCTGCCTGTTTGTGGGTTCGAAAATCCGCGAGAATGTACACCTGTCACAAGAGCTGCGCCGTCTGGTCGAGCGTGACAGGCTGACGGATGTGGCCACCCGCGATTTCTTCTTTAACCGCATGGCCAAAGTGCCTGATGCCTACGGCATTTCACTGATGGTCGATATCGACTTTTTCAAGCGGGTCAATGACACCTACGGGCATCTGACCGGTGACCGGGTGATCACGCATGTGGCGTCGCTGCTGCGCGGGGCGGTTCGGCCCGGTGATATCGTCTGCCGCTTTGGCGGCGAAGAATTTGTGGTCTTTCTGGCCGATGCGGATCACACCGGCGGGGCGGCCATGGCCGAACGGCTGCGCGCGCTGGTCGCCGAGAGCCCGATTGACGAGGCTGGCACAACGCTGAGCGTGACGGTGTCCATCGGCGGCTCGCTCAAAGAAGCGACCGATCATATCGAAACCGCGATCCAGCGCGCAGATGATGCGCTCTATCGGGCCAAAAACGGGGGGCGCAATCAGGTGCATATGCACCCCATCGGAAACCCGCGCCCGGTGGCTGTGGGCGAAACCAGCTGAACCCTGCCGTGGTATACTCAAGTAGACTTTGCCGTCCCCTGCCTGCTCCGCTATGTGTATCTGGAATGAGGAGAGGAGGGGCCGATGCCCGCATTGCTCGACACCGTGGACCCACAGGGCCTCGAAGAATTCTCGGTCGTTTTCACCGACCGCTCGCTCAACCATATGAGTGCTGCGTTTCAGGGGGTGATGAACGACATCTCGTCCATGCTGAAAGAGGTCTATGCCGCTGACGCAGTGGTGGTTGTGCCCGGTGGCGGCACCTTCGGGATGGAGGCGGTGGCCCGCCAGTTCGGACGCGGTGCGGACGTTTTGGTCGTGCGCAACGGGTGGTTTTCCTATCGCTGGTCGCAAATCTTTGAGTTGGGCGACCTCACCGCCGCGACCACCGTGTTGAAGGCCCGCCAGACCGGCAATGCCAGCCCGTCCCCCTTTGCTCCGGCCCCGATCGAAGAGGTGGTGGACACGATCCGCACCCAGAAACCCGGTGTGGTCTTTGCCCCGCATGTGGAAACCAGCGCCGGTGTGATCCTGCCGGATGAGTATGTGGCCGCCATGGCCGAGGCCGCCCACGAGGTTGGTGCGCTCATGGTGCTGGATTGCATTGCGTCGGGCTGTGCCTGGATCGATATGCGCGCCCTTGGCGTCGATGTGCTGATCTCTGCCCCGCAAAAGGGCTGGAGTGCCTCGCCCTGTGCGGGTCTTGTGATGCTGTCGGATCGTGCCGTGGCGCGGATGGAAGAGACCACGTCGGACAGTTTCGCAATTGATCTCAAGAAATGGCACCAGATCATGATGGCCTATGAGAATGGCGGTCACGCCTATCACGCCACGATGCCCACGGATGCCTTGCGCGACTTCCGCGACACGATGAAAGAAACGCAAGAGTACGGCTTTGACAAGCTCAAGGCGGCGCAATGGGAGCTGGGCAATGCGGTGCGCGCGATGATGGCCGAAAAGGGCATCACCTCGGTCGCGGCCGATGGGTTCGGCGCGCCGGGTGTGGTGGTCAGCTATACCGCTGATCCCGACATCCAGACCGGCAAACGCTTTGCCGCGCAAGGCATGCAGATTGCCGCCGGTGTGCCGCTGCAATGCGATGAGCCTGCAGATTTCCGCACCTTTCGCATCGGGTTGTTCGGGCTCGACAAGCTCTATGATGTGGACGCGACCGTGGCCCGGTTGGCGCGGGTGGTTGATCAGGTTTTGTAAGGGTTTTCGGGGGTTTGCCGGGCTGAAGCCTGGCCTGCGCCCTGACCTTCGCCCGGCCTATGCGCCGCCTGAAGAGCTGCGGGTTCCGAGGCCGAGTTGCATGAGGGTTTTGCGCACGGGTCCAACCTCGTGCAGCGCTTTGAGCCCGAAGGCGCGCGCGTCGCGGGCCCATGGGGCGGTGGCCTGACTGGCGCGGTTGAGCAGGTCGATCCCCGTCACCCGCAGGCGAATATCCCCAAATCGGGCCTTGTGATAGGCGGTGAGCATTTCGCCGTCCCCCAGACCTTCGGGGCGTTTTTGCGCCAACTCCAGCAGCGTGGCGGTGTCAGCCAGACTCATGTTCAGCCCCTGTGCACCGATGGGGGGCACCACATGCGCGGCCTCTGCGATCAGGGCCAGGCGAGTGGCCGACAGGCGTTCGGCGTATTGGCTGATGATCGGCCAGATCGAGCGGCGCGAGGCCAGAGTCAGAGGCCCGAGGATCTGGCAACTGCGCGCCGTCATTTCGGCCTCGAAATCGGGCACATCCAGATTCATCCGCGCCATGCTGACCGCCCCGTCATCCATCCAGACAACGGCGGAGGACGGCATCCCTTCGTGATCGGGCAGCGGCACAAGGGTGAAAGGCCCGCCGGTCTGGTGCACTTCGGTCGAGACGTTTTCGTGCGGGATCGGGTGGGTGACGGCAAAGGCGAGCGCCTTTTGCCCATAGCGCCGCGTGGTCACGCCGATGCCCGCCGCAGTGCGCATGGGCGAGCCGCGCCCATCGGCGGCAATCACCAGCCGGGCCGAGATGCGGCTGCCATCGCTCAGGCCCACGCGCGCCTCGGCGGTGCGCCCAAGCAGGCTGCGCGTGCCAACGCCGGGGCGAAAGTCGACGGTGTCGAGGGCGGCGAGCCGCGCCACCATTTCGCGCCGCAGCCGCCAGTTTGGAAGGTTCCAGCCAAAGGGCAGATCGGAGACATCGCTGGCGCGGAACGCTTTGACCTCGCGCGCGGACCCATCCGTGCCGCCCGCATCGACGATCTGCATGACCTCTAGGGCGGTGGCATGGGGCTCAAACGCGGCCCAGAGCCCGGCCTGTTCCAGCAGGTCTCGGGCCGGTTGCAGCATGGCCGTGGTGCGCATGTCCGACCCTTCGGCCTCGCGCTCGGTCACCGGCGGGGCTGGGTCGACGCAGATCACGTGGAACCCGGCCGTGCCAAAGGCGGCCGCGGCGGTCAGCCCGGCAATGCCGCCGCCGGAAATCAGGATGTCGCACTGGGTGATGTCGCTCATGACGGGCCTCCGTTGCCCCAGATGTATGCCATCCGCGGGCGGGGCCAAGGTGGCATCCTGTCCTACCCCACCAGCCGGGCCAGAAAATCGCTCAGATCATCGGTATGATGGTGGATGTGGTCCTGTGGAGCGGGGTCGGGGGCCACATGCACCGTCTTCATCCCCATCGCATGCGGGGCGGCGAGGTTGCGCGCCTCGTCTTCGAACATCGCACCCACGTGCGGGTCCAGCGCGTCGCGGGCAAAGACCTGATCAAACGCGCTTTTTTCCGGCTTGGGCCGGTACCCTGCATGTTCGACCCCGTAGACGGCGTCAAACAGACCCGAGAGGCCCCGCGCGGCCAGAACCCGCTCGGCATACGGGGCCGAGCCGTTGGTGTAGACGATGCGCCGCCCCGGCAGGGCGCGGATGCGGGCGGCCAGAGCGGGATCGGGGGTGAGCGCGTCAAAGGAGATGTCATGCACGTCCACGAGGTAGGGGTCGGGATCAATGTCATGCTCGCGCATCAGCCCGGCCAGCGTGGTGCCGTGGGTGCGCCAGTAGTGCACGCGCAGCCGGTCCGCCTCGGCCCGGTCGACGCCAAGGGCGGTCATCACGTAAGCCACCATGCGCGCCTCGATCTGGTCGAACAGGCGGACGGACGGGTGATAGAGCGTGTTGTCGAGGTCAAAGACCCAGGCCCGCACATGGGCAAAATCGGCAGCTGGCATGGGCCGAGCATTAGGCGCGATCAGGCGCGCGCGCAACCGCAATAGGGTTGCGCAGGCCGTGGGCTGGGCCCTAGTGTGAAGCAAATCAACGACTTGTCAGGCCTTTTCATGCCCTCAGCGCGCGCGTCCAGCACCGATGCCTATTCCCTGATCCTCGAAGCGATTGACATCGGCACCTATCGCCCCGGCGACCGGCTGGTGGAAAGCGAGCTGGCCGAACGGTTCGGCGTGTCGCGCACGCCTGTGCGCGAGGCGTTGCAGCGGCTTGAAACCCAATCGCTGCTGGCGCGCGACGGGCGCAGCCTGATTGTCGCCTCGCTGGATCACAACCAGATGTCCGAGCTCTACGTGGTGCGCCGCGAGCTGGAAGGGCTGGCCGCATCCCTTGCCGCGCGCCATGCCACATCAGAAGAGGTCCGCATCCTGCGCGGGATGGTCGAGGACGACAATGCGTTGATTGGGGACCCCGCCGCGCTGGCCCGCGCCAACCGGCGCTTTCACAAGCAAATCCATCTGGCCTCGCACAACCGCTATCTGGTGCAGCAACTGGATCTGGTGCATCGCACCATGGCGCTGATGGCGACCACCTCGCTTGCCGCCGTGGGCCGCACCGAAATCGCCCAGAGCGAGCATGACAAGATCGTCGCCGCGATCGAGGCCAAGGACGAGGCGGGCGCGGGGGCGGCCTTGCGCGAACATATCTCGGTCGCCTTCATGACCCGCCTGAAACAGGACGCCGATGCCCGTCAGGACGAGGGCTGAGTGTCTTCGCTTTGGCCATGGCCGTGCTGGGTCTTGTCCCAATAGAACGGCTTGGCCACCAACTCGTAAAGCGCCTTGTAACTGGCGAGCGAGCCCAGCGGAAAATAGAACACCAGCGTCGGCACCCATTTGAGAAGGTGGCGGTGGTTGCGATCCGACACCGCCAGCAGGCCGATGGTGATGTTGAGCAGTTCTGTTGCGATAAAGAACACCGCCAGCATCCAGAAGATGCCCGCCCCCAGCGTGTTCATCACCGGATGGGGCAGGCCGAAGATGGGCAGCCAAAAGCTCCAGAGCAGCGGCAGCGAGGCAAATTGCGCCACGGTGGCCATAAACATCGCCTGAACGCCAAGAAACCGCATCCAGCCGAGATCGCGCAGCAGTGCGCGGGGCCGCCGCATGTGGACGAAATAGGTGATCAGGTAGCCTTTGATCCAGCGCGAGCGTTGCTTGACCCAGGGCCAGGCCCGGCAATTGGCCTCTTCGTATGTGGCGGTGGGGATGAGTTCGGTGGTGTAGCCGCGCCGCGCCAGCCGCAGGCCCAGATCGGCATCCTCGGTCACATTGTGGGCATCCCAGCCGCCCAATTCGTCCAGGATCGAGCGGCGGAAAAACAGCGTGGTCCCGCCCAGCGGCAGGACCAGTCCAAGGCGCGAGACACCGGGCAGCACCAGCCGCCACCAACTGGCATATTCGATGGTAAAACAACGTGATAGCCAGTTCTGGCGCGGGTTGTAGTAGTCCAGAATACCCTGCAGACAGGCCACGTTCGGGGCGGCATCTTCGAAATGGGCGGCGACCTTTTCCAGTTGGTCGGTCTCGGGCGCATCTTCGGCGTCCCAGACCCCGATGATGTCGCCGTTGCAGAAATCGAGCGCATAATTCAGCGCGCGGGGTTTGGTGGTGATGGTGCCGTCATCCGGCACCTCGATCACCCGCATCCAACTGGGCAGATCGGTGCGCGCAAGCGTGGCGCGGGTAACCGCATCCTTGGCTTCGAGCACAAGAACAACGTCAAGCAAGGCCTTGGGATAGCTGAGTTTTGAAAGGCGCTGGATCAGCGCCTCGGCGATCCGTTCCTCGTTGAACAAGGGCACCATCACCGAAATGCGCGCCATCCGTGGCCCTTGCACGCGCGGCAATGGCTGCACATCCGCAGGCACCCGGTGGGTGATTTGTGCGGCGAGGGCAAGGGCCTTGAGCGTGGTTGTCATCGCCAATGTCACAACCGCAAAGCCGATCAGCAGCGTGAACGCCCAGGCGGGGAATGCAACGGCCAGCCCAAGGGCCAGAGCGATCAGCACCCCGGCCTGCACCCGCCCCGTCATCGCGCCAAGACACCACGTGCGGCAACTGTGTTCTTTGGACAGGCGGGTGACGGCGTGCCGGGCGAGATAACCCTGAAACAGGCGGCTGGTCTGGGTGATGATCTGATCCTGATCGGCGATCACAGGCAACAGCATCGGCGCGCCATCAGGCAGGGCGGCGGCAAGGTCCTTTAGCTGGTCAGGCCGGGTGGTGGCAATCAGCAGCGTCCGCCCGATCCAGCGCCACGGCACCACGCCAAAACGCTGGCACAGATGGGCGGGCAGGGCGCGCGCCATCCCCGGGCTTGGCGGGTCAATCGACAAATCGACCCGGTCGGTATCATGCTGGATGGCAAGGGCAGAGAGCACATCCTCGCGCGCCACATGCCCTTCGGCCACGAGGATTTCGCCGATGGGTGCATCGATGCGGCGCTGGATGGCCAGCGCGTGCAGCAATGTGGTCTGGGTGATCAATCCATCGTTGACCAGTTGCCGCCCCACCGGCAGGGCGGGTCGATCGTGCCGCGCAACAGGGCGTGGCGCGGACAAACGCAGTAAGGGATCACTCATGGTGGGGTCCGAACCTCTGGGTCGGGCCCACTGTGCGCACGCATGGTTAATGATGCGTTAAATCTGACGCAGATCTGGTCAGGTTGACCGGATTTGTGTCAGGCCCGCTGTGCCTCCATCGCGGCAGCGAACCGTTCGAACAGATAATAGCTGTCTTGCGGGCCGGGGCTGGCCTCGGGGTGGTATTGCACCGAATAGACCGGCTTGCCGCTGACGCGGATGCCGCAGTTCGATCCGTCAAAGAGCGACGTGTGGGTTTCCTCGACCCCGTCGGGCAGGCTTTGGGCGTCCACGGCAAAGCCATGGTTCATCGAGGTGATCTCGACCTTGCCGGTTTCGAGGTCCTTGACCGGGTGGTTGGCACCGTGATGGCCGTGGTTCATCTTGATCGTCTTGGCCCCAAGGGCCAGCGCCAGCATCTGGTGGCCCAAACAGATGCCAAAGACGGGCAAATCGTGGGTCAGCACGTCGCGGATCATCGGCACGGCATATGCGCCCGTGGCTGCCGGATCGCCGGGGCCGTTGGACAGGAACACGCCGTCGGGATTGTGGGCCATCACCTCTTCGGCGGTGGCGGTCGCGGGCAGGACGGTTACATCGCATCCCGCGCTTGCCAGACAGCGCAGGATGTTGCGCTTGGCGCCGTAGTCGATGGCGACAACCTTGTATTTGGGATCGGTCTGGGGCGCATAGCCTTCCGGCCACGCCCACCGCATCTCGTTCCAGCGGTAGGATTGGGCGCAGGTGACATCCCGCGCCAGATCCATGCCCTCAAGCCCGGCAAAGCCGCGCGCGGCGGCGACCAGCGCGTCGGTGTCGAAATTGCCGTCCGGGTCATGGGCGAGTGCGACATGGGGCGCACCGGCCTGCCGGATGGCGCGGGTCAGGCGGCGGGTGTCGACGCCGCCGATGGCAATGCGCCCGCGTGCGGCCAGCCAGCCTGACAGCCCTTCGACCGCGCGCCAGTTCGACGGCGCGGTCGGCATCCACTTGACTACCATGCCGCTTGCGACCGGATCGCCCGTCTCGTCATCTTCGGGGGTGACGCCGGTGTTGCCGATATGCGGGAAGGTGAATGTGACGACCTGACCTGCATAGGACGGGTCGGTCATGATTTCCTGGTAGCCGGTCATGGCGGTGTTGAAACACAGCTCTGCGACGACCTCGCCAGTGGCGCCGAACCCGACCCCGTAAAACAGCGTCCCATCGGCCAGGGCAAGGCAAGCAGTCGGCGCGGTGGAGGCAGTCGTGTTCATGGGGTAACCTTTGGCAGCAAGGAGGCAAATCAGGGCAAAAGCGGCAAATTGCGCGGAAACTAATGGCAGGGCCGGGTCGGGTCAAGCCGGATTAGAATTTTGGACTATTGAGCGTTTTCAACATGTTACGTGGCGTCGCATCGCTTGCGGCATTGTCCGACTTGGCCTATGACTAAGCGCTTAACACGTGGCCATGGGGATGGACATCGAATATGGATTTGCGCACGAAGATTTCGGCCGCGCTCAAGCAGGCCATGAAAGACAAGGAAGCGGACCGTTTGTCGACCTTGCGGTTGATCAATGCCGCCATCAAGGACAAGGACATCGATGCCCGTGCCGCCGGTCAGGACGACGGTGTCGCCGACAGCGAAGTGCTTGCGATCCTTGGAAAAATGTCCAAGCAGCGCGTCGAGAGCGCCCGCACCTACGAAGAAGGTGGCCGCCTCGATCTGGCCGAGCGGGAGCTGAGCGAGATCAAAGTCATCGAGGAATTCCTGCCCCAGCAACTGGACGACGTGGCCGCGGCCAAGGCCGTTGAGGAGGCTATTGCCGAAGTGGGTGCGGGCGGCATTCGCGACATGGGCAAGGTCATGGGCGTGCTCAAGGCCAAGTATATGGGCCAGATGGACTTTGGCGCCGTCGGCCCGATGGTCAAGGACCGCCTCTGCGGGTGATGGGCCTTTGGCGGAAGACACCTCCGCCTTACGGGGATGCGGGGATGCAAGGCGTAGCTGTTGCTGCGCCTTTTTTGTGATCAGCGTTTCAGCGCCCGGATCAGATCATCATAAAGCGCGACACGCTCTTCCTCGCTGAGGAAGGCCCCGATTTCGACCTCACGCCCCATGCCCTTGAGTGTCACATATTGTGGCACCGGCCCCTCGCGTTCGTATTTCAGCACCTGTGTCCAGTAGCGATTGCAGTCCCATTCCTGGGTCTCGCCCTTGGGGTTGGTGCGGATCAGATGCGCCTGTTCGCCATTCAGCGTCAGCACCTCAAGGATCTGGCGCGCGCGACGGTTGCGCCTGAGCGCATAGAAGATGCCCCAGACCGCCAGCATTAGAAACGGCAACAGCCCCCACAGCACGACACTGCCCAGCAGAGGCAGGGCAGGGATGAGAATGAGGGTGAAGGTGGACAGCACAAAGGCCGCCATGCCCGTTTGCGGCAGCGAGTTGTGCGGCCAAAGCTGCAACTCCTGCGTCGGGCTGTCGGGCGGTGTGGTCCACTGGTAGGGCATGGGTGTCAGTATAGCTGCGTCGTGGCCCAAGTCGAAGGGCAGGTTGTCGCGGTGTGCGGAACGGTGCCGCCATTCGTGCTCGGCGTCGCGCGTTCGCGGTCACACCGACCGTTTGCGCAGGGAAGAGAAAATCAGGCCGATCAGAGGCGTCACCCAAAGTGCTGCCAACAGTGCAAAATAGGAAAGCGTTGCGATGTCATGGGCACGGGACCGGGCGGCATATTCCTGCACAAAGCTGTTTCTTTCCTCAGCGGTTGCGCCCTCCAGCAGTGCGGACATGTCCAAAAAGCCGACGGGTTGCAAAAGCACCAAACCACCCCAGGCCAATACTATGACCCAGTGCAGTACGTATCCGGCAACAGGGGGCATCTGTGGCGGCCACCTGCGTGTGACCCACAGCCAAGGTGCCGCAAACAGCAAAACGAACGCGGGAATGGCGAGGTCCTGCAAAAGCGCAGGGGTGGCGGCGGCCAGTGCGTCCACGCTGCATTCGCCCGTACCGGACAGGCCAGAGACATTCAAAAACCCGAGCACGAATCCGCAGATCAGCAGCGCAGCGCCGAGGCTCGCGGCATGGCCATAGGTCGGGGCCTTGCGCGACCACATGAACACGCTCAACGCGATCAAAGCGGCGAGGATAAGCGCAGAAGGGGTGTCCAAGGTGGCAGGCGAGGTCACGTGGATGTCCGGTTGAGGAAGGGGGCGCGCGATATGACGGGGCATTCGACCGCTTGTCCAGCGCACATGGGGGCTGGTCTTCCCTTACTCAACACAAAGTCGCGCGCCCGTCAGGCAGGCGCGCGCTGTTCACGCGGTACCGCCGCCTCAGAGGTCGATTGCGCCAATCACCGGTGCCGAGGTTGGATCAGGTCGCAAGCCGCGCTGTTGGGCAGCACCCGAGGCCAGTTCCTCGCGGTAGAGTTTCAGCAGCCCCTTGGTGCCATCTGGCAGGCCCGCAATCGTGCCCAGGGTGCTGTCCCCTGCGGCCTCGGCGCGCAGGTAGGAGCTGGTCAGCAGGCGTTGCTGAAAGGTGGTCAGCGTGCCGGTGGAATCGTAACCCATGTAGCGCTGGTAGTCCGAGATGGCCCGCCGCGTCGAAGGGCCGACCCGTCCATCAACCGATCCTGCATCAAAGCCGAAATAGTTGAGCGAGGACTGGATCTCGCGCCCTTCGGTGGTGGCAGGGATGCTGGGACGATAGGATTTCTTGGGCGCCACATAGCGGGGTTGGGCGGCATAGGTCTGCGGCGTGCGGGCGCGTTGTCGCTGGATCTGGGCGCGCTGAACGCGTTGCTTGCGCACCTCTTTCTGGATGACCGCGCCGGCGATACCGCCCAGAACGGCCCCGGCCAGAAAATCGCGCCCGTCAGCGGCCACACGGGTGGCGGGGATCAGGGCGATAGAGGCCGCCACAACGGCGGCAGTGAGTTTTGTCGACAGCATGTCATTGTCCTTTGTCTCTTGGTCCTGCGACAGGCCGGGCCGGGGTGTTCGGGCACCATGATCTGGCGGGCAGCAGTTGCGAAAGGATATGGGCGGGCCCCACGCCCGCGAAAGGGGTGGCCGCCCATGGGGCCGGTTCTGGGCGGCGGGATGCCCATTGGGCAGGGGATACCGGCGGAGCACTGCCCGAATGGCGGGGTTGTTATTGCATAACAGAGGCAAGATCGGGGCGCAGTTGGTTCACTCTGCCCCGCTGCGGGGTGCGCGGCGCAGGGCCAGCGCATAAAGGGGGATGCTCACCAGCAGGCACAGCGCAAGGGTCGAGATCACCGCACCGCTCAGGGTCAACACAGAGATGTTGTGCGCCCACGCCTCATATTCGACATAGCGGCGCGGTGGCGACAGCAGGAACAACTGCAGGAGGCTTGGGCCAAGTGTCCCAATAACCAACCCCCACACCGATGCAATCAGGACCCTCGGCGCAATCGGCCGCGCATAGCGCTGCGCGGCCCATAGCAAAGGGATGGGCAGTGCGAACATGAGGGCGGTTCCAAGTATCCGAGGGCCGTGGGCAACGACGTAATAGGTGTCGTGAAAGGTGCCCTCTGTCGGACTGCGCAAAACGAGGGTCTGTGTCATCAGATAAGCCGCCAAAGCCACCACCGCGAGGCTGAGCGTGGCCACGAGCAACAGGCGATGTGCCGCCCAACCGCGCCATGTGGCGAGCGCCAAGGGCAAGATGATGATCAATGCGCTCAGGCCGGAACCGGGGATCACAGATGCCTCCTTGGGACGGAAAAAAGGCCCCTGCGCAAACAGGGGCCTTTTGAGAATGTCATGTCAGGGTCGGCTCGTCAGGGCTTGGCCGTCTCGTTTTGAGCGTCGTGGGGATGATCGGTGTCCACCCACTCGTCAAACGTATCGGGGTAGCGGTGCGACTTGTCCCACTCCTCCTGCTTGGGCAGGATTTCGAACGTGTGCTCTGGCGGTGGGCTGGGCAGGGTCCATTCCAGCGTGTCCGCATATTCGTTCCATGGGTTATTCTCGGTCACCTTGGCGCCGTAGCGCAGCGAATAGAGGATCACTCCGAAGAAGAACAGGAACGAGGCAAAGCTCAGGAAGGCGCCCCAGCTCGACCACACATTCCAGTAGGCAAATGCCTCCGGGTAGTCGATGTAGCGGCGTGGCATGCCCTGACGGCCCAGAAAGTGCTGTGGGAAGAAGGTCAGGTTGGCACCGATGAACATCGTCCAGAAGTGCAGTTTGCCCGCCCATTCAGGGTACATGCGGCCCGTCATTTTGGGGAAGTAGAAGTAGATACCCGCAAAGATGCAGAACACGGCCCCGAGCGACATCACGTAGTGGAAGTGTGCCACCACGTAGTAGGTGTCATGATAGTAGCGATCCACCGCCGCCTGGCTGAGCACGATGCCTGTAACGCCGCCAAGCGTGAACAGGAACAGGAAGCCGAACGCCCAGAGCATGGGCGTTTTCAGCTCGATCGAGCCGCCCCACATGGTCGCGATCCAAGAGAAGATCTTGACCCCCGTCGGCACCGCGATGACCATCGTGGCCAGCATGAAATAGGCCTGCTGGTTCAGCGACATGCCCACCGTGTACATGTGGTGCGCCCAGACGACAAAGCCCAGAACACCAATCGCGATCAGCGCCCAGACCATGGGCAGGTAACCAAAGACAGGCTTGCGGCTGAACGTGGCGATCACATGTGAGATGATGCCAAAGCCAGGCAGAATGATGATGTAGACCTCGGGGTGGCCAAAGAACCACAGGATGTGCTGGTAGAGCACCGGATCGCCGCCACCGGCAGGATCAAAGAAGGCAAAGCCAAAGTTGCGGTCCATCAGCAGCATGGTGATTGCACCGGCCAGAACGGGCAGGGACAGCAGGATCAGCCAGCTTGTGATAAAGATCGACCACGAGAACAGCGGCACCTTGAACAGGGTCATGCCGGGGGCACGCATGTTCAGGAAGGTGGTGATCATGTTGATCGCACCAAGGATCGAAGACGCGCCCGAGACGTGGACCGCAAAGATCGCAAGGTCCATCGACATGCCCGCCTCGTTGGTCGAGAGCGGCGGGTACAGCACCCAGCCCACGCCCGACCCGGCCTGACCATTGCCGCCCGGTGCCAGCACCGAGCAGATCGCAAGCGTGGTGCCCGCAACGTAAAGCCAGAAGGACAGGTTGTTCATCCGCGGGAACGCCATATCCGGCGCGCCGATCTGCAAAGGCATGAAATAGTTGCCAAATCCGCCAAACAGGGCCGGAATCACGACAAAGAACATCATCAGGATGCCGTGGCCAGTGATCAACACGTTCCACAAGTGCCCGTTGGGGGTACATTCGCCAGCGGCCGCCGCCGTCAGACGCGCGCCCTCCATGCACATGTACTGGACACCGGGGTCCATCAGTTCCATCCGCATGTAGACGGTGAAGGCCACCGAGACAAAGCCCACAAGGGCCGACACGACCAGGTAGAGAATGCCGATGTCTTTGTGGTTGGTGGACATGAACCAGCGGGTAAAGAACCCGCGTTCGTCTTGATGTTCGTGGCCGTGGATGGCTGCGTCTGCCATGCGGTGCCTCCTAAATATGTGTTTTCAGCGCGTGCAGGGTTCCCGTCCACACAACGCGTTGTTGAGTCTTCTAAAGATTTGCGTGTGCCGCTTCAATGACAGATCGTTGCTCGGAGCGGGATGAATTGTCGCGCATGTGCACGGCAAGACCATTTCGCGCGTCGGTAGTGCCTGCGCGATGCGTTATCCTGCCAGTTGTGCTGCGCGTCAGGCAGTTTGCTGCGCGATCAGCGGCGTTGCCTTGTCGATCCCGTAAGGCTTGATCGCGCGCTGCTGATGCGTCTTCAACAGCAGCTGCGTTTCGTAGCGGCGCAGGATCGGGCGCGCGGCGTGGCTGTGGCGGCTGGTATTGAGCGACGCGCCTTGGACAAACTGCCAGCCATCCGCATGGGCATCACGGGGCGCGTCTGCCACGTTCAGATAGCTTTCGCTCCACAACCCGTTGGCCAGGACCATCGCATGATTGGCAAACAGCAGGTGGTAATAGGTGACCCCCTGTCGCGGCATCTCACCGCGGGCGAGCCCGGCGGTCTGCAGATGACGGGCGGGCAGCAGCACCTGCGAGGACGCAAACAGCGCCTCGGCAAAGGGCGAGGCATAAAGCAGGCAATGGGCCGGGGACAGGCGCACGCTTTGGACGGCATCAAACAGCGCGCCATCCACCGTCAGGGGGCGATGGGCGGGCACGCGCAGCAGATCCTTGACCGGGATATATAGTGCACAAATGCCGATAATGGGCTGCGTGCCGTGATCATAGGTTGGCACCATATCGCCGGGGCGCAACTCGCAGACCGGCTTTTCTCCGTGGCGGGACAGGATCAGCGTGTCCTCGGCAAAGCAGGCTATGTCAGGTGTGCCGGGAGTTGGTGTCGTTTCGACAAAATTGCCGTTGGCGTCGCGGGCAAAGGCAGTGCCATTGGGCGCGCTGCTGTTGATGCTTTCGCCGCCGCCGACTTGCGTGGCGGATGTGGGAAAGCCGTCGGGCAGGGTGGGGGTACGCGGCGGCTGGCCATAGGAAAAGCTGATATAGGTATTGGTGTTGGGATCGTAGAGAAAGATCGTGTCGAACTTCTGCCCCTCGCCATCGGGGATGAAGTTGCCGTTTTCCGCGATACCGGCATCGTAAAACCCGCCGGAATCGCCACCTTCGTAGTTGCCGACCACGGTTGCCGTTTCACCGTCGTTCAAGGTGGCGGTGGCCCCAAAGGTGTAAAGCAGCCCGTTCTTTTCAGACCAGACCTGATAGCCGGCGAGCGAAATTGTCTCTCCGGACACGTTGCCGAATTCGATGAATTCATCGGCCTTGTTGGTATTACCGTCACCATCGGTGTCGATGGCCTGTCCACCTGCGTTGTCAGCGAGGATTTCGCTGAAGAACACACCGTTCAAGAGATCTGCCATGAGTACTGCTTTTCGTTTTTAGTTAACGCACGATTAACCAGAGCAGGAGGGCGCAAATGTGACACGCGGGCGGTGCTTTTGGGGCGATTTTCAACGTGAGGATTAGCGTTCAAATACCTGATTGAACGTTGTTTTCAGGGCCACATCCACATCGTCGATGGTCACGGGCAGGCCAAGATCGACAAGGCTGGTGACCCCGTGATCGCGGATGCCGCAGGGCACAATTCCGTCGAAATGGGACAGATCCGGTTCCACGTTGATCGACAGTCCGTGAAAGCTGACCCATTTGCGCAGACGGATGCCGATGGCGGCGATCTTGTCTTCGGCGCAGGTGCCGTCCGGCAGGGGCGGCTTTTCGGGGCGCTGTACCCAGACCCCAACGCGGCCCGGGCGAATCTCGCCGCGCACGTTGAACGTATCGAGCGTGGCAATCACCCAGGCTTCGAGCTGTTGAACAAAGGCGCGCACATCACGTCCGCGCTTGCCCACATCAAGCAGGGTATAGGCGACCCGCTGGCCGGGGCCGTGATAGGTGTATTGCCCGCCCCGGCGAGTCTCGAAGACGTCAAAGCGGTCCGGGTCCGTGAGGTCTGCCGCCTTGGCCGAGGTCCCGGCCGTGTAAAGCGGCGGATGTTCAAGCAGCCAGATGCATTCCTCGGCCTCGCCCGCGGCAATGGCCGTGGCGCGCGCCTCCATCCAGGCTTCGGCGGTGCGGAAATCGGTCAGACCGGGCGAGGTGATCCACTCCACCATCGCGCTCAGGCGGCCTTTTCCTCTTGGGCGACCTGTTGCAGGATTTGTGCATAGGTGTCAGCGCCTTGCGCGCCGGTCACGAGGTATTTTTCGGCAAAGATCATCGACGGCACACCCGAGATGCCACGCGACGTCCAGACCGCCTGTTTTTCGCGCACCGACGCGGCAAGAGCGCCCGATTCCAGCACCTGGGCGGCATCGGCGCGCACGATCCCGACGGAGTCGGCCACATCCAGCAGCACGTCGATTTGCGACACGTCCTGTTGTGCGGTGAAATAGGCCTCGAACAGGGCCAGCTTCAGCGGGTGCTGCAGGCCGAGACTCAGCGCAAATTCAAGCAGTTGATGCGCCGCAAAGCTGTTGACGATGCGGCTGTCGGGGGAAAAGGCGAAATCGATGCCCAACGATTGGCCGATCTGTTGCAGATGCGCGCGGTTCTGGGCGGATTGCTCGGGGCTGGCCCCGTATTTCTCGGCGATATGCTCGGTCAGGTTCTGCCCCTCGGGGCCCATGCCGGGGTTCAGCTCGAACGGTTGCCAGCGCACCCGCGCGCCCATGCCGGTTGCGCCAAGGGCCTGTTCGAGCTGGCGAAACCCCACGATGCACCACGGGCACATCACGTCCGAGACGATATCGACCTGAATGACGGGGGCGGTGTCTGGCTGTGACATGGGCGGGTCCTGATGCGTGGGGGCAAGGCGTGCCTTTTACATCATGCACTATGCTGCGGAATTCAAGCAGTGAGGCGGTTTCCGGGCGGGGTAGGGAATTAATGACTTTGCGAATCCGCCCATGGTGGTACCCTGCGGCCATATTATCCGGAGGGTTTTCATGTTCACCAAGACCATTACAGCTTCGATCCTGGCATTGTCCGTCGCGATCGTTCCGGCTGGGCGCGCCGCTGCCGATGCAGGCGATTTCGTGGCTGGCGCCATCATCGGCGGGATCGTCGGGCACGCCGCCACCAAGCAACACCAACGCAAAAAGGCATCCACGCGCACCTACAAGCCGCGCGCCTCGCGCATCCCATCCACGCAAGAGGGACGGGAAATTCAGGCATCGCTGAACTATTTCGGGTTCAACGCCGGGACGGTCGATGGCCAGCTGGGCCAGCGCTCGCGCAATGCGGTGTCTGCCTATCAGGCCTATCTGGGCTATCCGTCGACAGGCTATCTGTCGCCGTTCGAACAGAACCTGCTGATCAGTTCCTACAACCGCGCGCAGGCCGGTGGCTATACGGTGACCCAACAGGTCGCGTCCAACCCTGACGGCACCCGCGGTTTGCTCAAGACCTACCGCGCAGAGCTTGCCGGTCAGACAGTTGCCCCCGTGCAGGGCACCACGATCGTGGTGGCCCCTCAGCCCGCCGCACCTGCAACGACAACCACGACGACAACCGTTGTGGCCGCCAACCCGGCACCTGCTGCGGCACCCGCAGCACCTTTGGCTGCGGCCCTGCCAAGTTTCCTTGGCAATGGTGCGTCGCCCTCGCTGGCCTCGCATTGCAACACCGTGTCGCTGCTGACCAACACCAATGGCGGCTTTACCACGGCTGCAGCCATGACCGACCCGCATGTGGCGCTGAACGAACAGTTCTGCCTCGCGCGCACCTATGCCATCGCCACCAGCGAAGACATGATTTCACGGGTGCAGGGCTTTACCCCCGACCAGATCGCGGCACAGTGCAAACAGTTTGGTCCCGCAATGCAGCCCCATGTCTCGGCCCTCGCGCTCAAAAGCCAGGCCGAGGTTGTGCGGGACGTGGCCGGGTTCATCCTGACCACCGGCATGTCGCCCGCTCAGCTCAAGGGCACCGCGCAGATCTGCATGGGCGTGGGTTATCGCACCGATGACATGGATGTGGCATTGGGCTCGGCCCTGATGCTGTTTGCCATGGGGGATCACGTCTATGGCGAGTTGATGGGCCACCATCTGGCGCAAGGGTTCGGCACGTCCAAGCGCGTCGATGCCGCCCGTGTGTGGTATGCCGAGGGACTCAAGGCCGTCGACAATGGCGCGCCTGCGGTCTTCGCCCCCGGCCAGCCCGAGCGTACCGAGTTGCTGCGCAAGGCCTCGCTGAGCCTTGGCACATCCAACTCCAGCGTGACGCCGGTGCAGCCGCTGGTTCAGCCTGCGGCGTTGCCCACATTCGGCGTTGCCAGCGACTAAGCCGTCTCCTTTGAAATCACGCAAAGAACCGGGGCCTTTCGGGGTTCCGGTTTTTCTTTGCAAAGTCCTCTTGGCAAGGGGGACGTTGCCCGCTAAAGACCCTTCACCAAGTCAAGGCATGCGGCCGTGGCGGAATTGGTAGACGCGCAGCGTTGAGGTCGCTGTGAGGTAACACTCGTGCGAGTTCGAGTCTCGCCGGCCGCACCATTGGCTCTTTGTTCCGCAAAGATGCCCACACCCTCCAAACACTGGCTAACGTCTGGCGATCCGCAAAAGCGACCAGAGCAGATAGCTCTGTTCCGACCGATGTCGCATACAGTTCGCCACCAATCCAAATCAAGCAAGCCAAGAGCCCGGCACCGCACCGTTTTGACTTATGTTTGTGCGCCCTGCGCAATTTTTCCGCCGCCATGCCATGATCAACATGGGTCCCGCTTGTGATCCATCCGACCCCTTGCCATCAAAGGCCCATGACTGCCCAACTGCCCCTTTTGGTGTTCTCCGACCTCGACGGAACGCTGATCGATCACCACAGCTATGACTGGTCCCCGGCTGCGCCCGCGCTGGCCGCACTCAAGTCCATCGGCGCCGGGGTGGTGCTGGCCAGCAGCAAGACGGCCGTGGAAATCGACCTGCTGCGCCGCGAGATGGGGCTGCAGGATTGGCCTGCAATTGTCGAGAACGGGGCAGGGGTGCTGGCGGCTCATGCTGCGCCTCAGGGTGAGGCGGCGCAATACGACGCGCTGCGGCTGGCTCTGACACGCGTGTCGCCGTCCTTGCGCCAGCACTTCACAGGTTTTGGCGACATGACACCCCAAGACGTCTGCGACGCCACGGGCCTCACGCGCGAAGGTGCGATGCTTGCCCAGACCCGTGCATTCTCCGAGCCGGGGCTGTGGCACGGCACGGAAGTCGAGAAGACCGCCTTTCTTGCCGAACTCGCAACAAAAGGCATCTTTGCCCAGCAGGGTGGGCGGTTTCTCACCCTGTCCTTGGGGGCCACCAAGGCCGATCAGGTCGCAGCCCTGACCCAGCAATTCCAGCCCAAAACCACGGTCGCCCTTGGCGATGCGCCAAACGACATTAAGATGATTGAGGCATGTGATTGGGGGGTGGTGATCGCCAACCCGACCCGTCCACCGCTGCCCCCACTGGCAGGCGAGGCCGAGGGGCGGGTCACACGCACGCAAGAGCCAGGCCCGGCGGCGTGGAACAGCGTCATGCTCGAGACGCTCGCCCGCCTTAACCTGAACTGAGGACTGATTTTTGGCCGATTTTCACCAGAACGGAAACATTACCACCCTGCACAACCTGCGCACGCGGTCCTCGGCGGAACTGGCGGACGAGTTGGCGGCCTATGCCCAGACCCGCAAGATTTCCCTGATCCTGCCATGTCTCTATTCAGAGCTGGAAGGGGACGCGATGCCCCACATCCTGTCCGAGCTGTCTCAGGTCAAATACCTGCACCGCATCATCATCGGTCTGGACCGCGCGGACGAGGCGCAGTTCCGCCACGCCAAGGGCTTTTTCAAGGGCCTCAACCAGAACCACATCGTGATCTGGAACGATAGCCCGCGGATGTTGCAACTTGGCGCGCGGCTTGAGGCGATGGGGCTTTATCCGGCTGAGCAGGGCAAAGGCAAGAACGTGTGGTCGGCGCTGGGCTACCTCATCGCCTGTGCGGACAGCGCGGTGATGGCGATCCATGATTGTGATATCCTGACCTATGACCGCGAGATGCTGGCGCGGCTGGTCTATCCTGTCACAAACCCCAATTTCCCCTATCAGGTGGCCAAGGGGTATTATCCGCGCGTTGGGGAAAACAAGCTGAACGGCCGGGTGACGCGCCTGCTGGTCAGCCCGCTGCTCATTGCGCTGAAACGGGTGGTGGGGGATCGCGATTACATCGATTATCTGCGCAGCTTTCGCTATCCGCTGTCGGGTGAGTTCGCGATGCGCACGTCGATCCTGCCGGATTTGCGTATCCCCTCGGACTGGGGCCTCGAGATCGGCGTGCTGTCCGAGGCCTGGCGCAATCTCGCGCCCAAGGCGGTCTGCCAGGTCGAGATTTCAGATGCCTATGATCACAAGCACCAGAACCTGAGCGCAGATGACGCTGATCAGGGCCTGTCGCGCATGTCCACCGACATCTGCAAGGCCATCTTTCGCAAGCTGGCGGCCGATGGCACCATCTTTACCCCCAATGTGTTTCGCACGCTCAAGGCCACCTATTATCGCAGCGCCCTTGATCTGCTGGAGGCCTATTACAACGATGCCAAGATGAACGGTCTCGCTATTGACCGGCACAGCGAGGAACGCTCGATCGAGCTGTTTGCCGAGAACATCATGCGCGCGGGGCAGGTGTTTGTGGAGAACCCGCACGAAACCCCGTTCATCCCCACGTGGAACCGGGTGCATTCCGCCGATCCCGCCTTTCTGACCGACATGCTGGCCGCAGCGCGCGCGGATGATCGGGAGTTTCAAGGCGCGGGTTAGGGGGGCGGTGTCAGGTTTAGTTTCGGAAAGGGTGGCGTTTTTAGCGACATGTGTCCGTTGGTTTTGCGGGCCGAAGTGGAGGTTCGAACACCACACCACCCAGCCCGGACTCAAGCCGAAGGCGCCGGGCGATCGCCAGCCCGTCCCGGCGGGATGGCGACATGGTTTCTGTCGTACACCGTTGATCGGGAAGGTGAACTTGGCAGCCTTAAAGCGCAGTAGCAGACAGGTCTGATCGCCACCCCACGGGCTGCCGAAGGCTCGGCTTGCGTTGGTGCGAGGGTCAGGGCGGAATTGGATCTCCAAAACGCAAACAAAGTCGGCTTAGCGGACAAAACAGACCTTGGATTTTTATTCTTCGCTGACGCAGCATCGCTTGCCACGTGCGGCGGGCTTCTCGCTGCGTTGCAGCCCATGTCGCGAAAGCGGACATTGCATACAGGTTTCGAACGACTGATCCAAACCGCGTTTTTCGCAGCATAGGCCTGCGTCACACGCTGGGGGTCTCGGCTGTTCCAACCATCCTCGGCAGCGCGCACTTTTTGCGCGGCAGTTGTTTCGGAAAAAGGCGGAAAGGGCGGGCGGCTCACAATGAAGCTCCAGACAGATTTCATGAATTTGTTTGCGCCAAAAGTGGCGGATTGGGCCGACCTAGCTGGACATTTCCAATGGACGTAAAAAATGACGGTCATAGCGCCTGATACAGTCCGTATCCTCGGCAAATTTATATGCTTTCTGGCATTCGCTGTCTGTCAGGCTCTTGATGCGATAGGTCTCATAATCCGCCAGAGAGGGGAACGAAAACAGGCAGACGGCCAAGTCGTTCGGGCTTTCATGCGGCAAATAGTACCCATGATGCGCCCCTCCGAATCTCTCGACCAAGGGGATCCACACACGCGCATATTCTTCGAATTCAGGTATTTTAGATGGGTTCAGTTCATATTGGACATAACAGGTTATCAACGACTTTTCCTAACATGGTATTTCTGACTAAGGCTTCGTATTTGCTGGTGGCAAGGTGGTGTTCTAACAGGCCGTTTCCCGGCCGATCGCAACACAGAAGAACACAGTGTTATGGAGGAAGCCCCTCACACGCCTCAACCTGATCAAGACATGAGGACCATGATGGTTGTTCAGAAACGAAAGTCCTAAACTTTTCAGCCACCGTGGGTTCTGCGCGTAGTGAACCCGCCGGAACGACCATTCTTGATCCGTCGCCGCTTGCCCAAGGAACGCCAGAACCGCAAACGCGGCAGAACGATTTAGATATATCCCGACCAGGCATTTTGTAGGCGACAATTTCGTTGCTACCAGACAGCCACTCGAACCTTTCGGCCGCTATGAACAGATTTGACGCGAAGGCCGATCCGGTGATCTGTCTGCACTGATCGCAACTACACAAGAACATTGTGTCGAATGCGTTGACGACCTCGAACGAGACCGCGCCGCACAGGCAGTTTCCTTTGATTTTCTGCATTGTCCTGATCCTTTGTAACTGGCGTTGACTGGTGAACGGGCCGCCTTAGGGTGCGGTGTCATCTCGCAGAAACTCAGCAAGGGCTTCGAGAATCCGGCTCGGCGCTTCGAGCTGCGGCAGGTGCCCCACGCCGGGAAACGATTGAAACGATGACTGCGGAATGCGTTCATGAAGCGCCTTTCCCCGTTCAAGCGGAATCCACGGATCGTCCGCTCCCCATAGAATGGTCACCGGGCATCGGATGTGACCGAACATCGGTTCGACGTCCGCGGTGAAGCGCTCGTCGGCTTGAGAGAATTGCCGATAAAAACTCCCGCGACCGTCTTCATCGAGCCACGGTTCGACAAGTTTCGAGAAGTCTTCACTGTCGATCTCGTTGACGAGAGCGCCCCGGATATAGGCTTCAACAACTGCCTTGTGGATATGCGGTGGCAGGCCGGTGAAGGCCTCGACATGCCGCCCGACGTGATCGAAAAAATCCGAACCCCATGGGCGCATTGCGACAACGTTCATCAGAACATATTTCTCGAAATCACAGCCATGCAGAAGATGCGCGCGCAAAGTTGCCGCGCCGCCGAAATCATGTGCTAACACGCGGGGGCGATCCAGTTTCCAGTGTGCCAACATCTCCGCGAACACGCTGCCCTGTACGTCGAGTGCTGTGGCTTTCTCGGGTCGCTTATCGGATTGCCCGTAGCCTGGCATGTCATACCAGTGGACGCGGTAAGTTTCAGCCAGTGCCGGGATGACGCGATGCCACGAAAAAGAAGACCACGGCCATCCATGCGCAAGAACGAGGTCCGGTCCATCACCTGCACTTCCGGCGGCAACCGAACCAGCGCTTGTCACGACGGTTTCGCCCAACGACCAGCTCCTTTTAAGTTTTTGCATCGGTTCAATCCTTTGTGATGGGGTCGACAAGGTGGCCCACGCGACGCAACCGGTGCTCAGCCTGCGAGATCATTCTGTGAAGCGTGGCTTGCGCGGGTTCGCGAGACCGGATGAGATCAGCTGCCTCGCCGACAATAACGGCAGTTACGTCTGTGTCGTCAGCCGTTTGTGACGCCTCGAAACGCTCTTTCTCGGCAGCGAGGTTTCGCGTGAGACCGTCGATATCCGCGCTCCATTGCCGCGTGAAGGTATTGCGCATCGTGCGCAGGTTCCAATCCGTAGGCCAGTCAAGCCCACGAGCTATGTCAAATACGGAACTGCGTTCCGTATCGTCTCCCGAAACGCGCAGAGCAGCTTGTTTGGCATTTTTACTGGCGAGGGATTCATCGCTGGCAAAGAAGGCGGTTCCACACAAGACACCCGAAGCGTCAAGCGCCAGAGCCGCAGCCAGACCACGTCCATCAGCGATGCCGCCTGCCGCTATGACTGGTATTCCTTGCGCGATATCCACAACCGCCGGGACAAGGGGCAACGTCGCTCTGGTGCCGCCGTGCCCGCCTGCCTCTGTGCCCTGCGCCACGATGGCATCAACGCCAGCATCGACAGCTTCACGCGCCTGTTCGAGCGTCTGCACCTGAACGATCAGCTTTGTCTGCGCGTCCTTAATGTGATGGAGAAACGGTTTAAAATCACCGAACGAGAGCATGAGCGCAGCAGGGTTTCGCGCGAGGGCAAGATCGAGCAATTGTGGCTGGCGGGCCAGCGACCACGTGATAAAGCCCACCCCGATCCGTGCATCCCCCGCTGCATTGAATTCGCGCATCTGCCAATCGGCGTCGCCATAGCCGCCGCCGATCAGACCCAAACCACCCACCTTGCTTACGGCCGCAGCGAGCGCCCCGCCGCTGACACCTGCCATGGGTGCCAACAGGACAGGATGTTCGATGTCGAACAGATCACAAAGGGATGTGCGGATGGCCATTCAGGTCAGCCTGCCGCGTCGCGTCTATACTGGTCGACCGGTAGACCTCCGATCCCCCAATCCTCAAGCGCCACTTCGTCAATAACAACAAAAGTTGTTGCCGGAGATTTGTCGAGCACTCGGACCAGCAGGTCGGTCACGCCGCTGATCAACGCGGCCTTTTGATCAGGGGTGACACCCTCACGCGTCACCTTGATGTTTACATAGGGCATATCGCGTCCTTTCAGCTATCGCGTTCGGTGATTTGGAAAATTTTGGCCATGATCCGCCATGCCCCGTCGGTTCGCACAAGCGTCAGAAAGTCGATGAAATCCTTTGTACCGATGGAACATCGCACACGGGCAAAAGCGGTGTTTTCCCCCGCAAACTCTATGGCGTCGATCACATCACGCCGGGGTTCATTGCGCGAGGCTGAGGACACGCGCTTGGCCACTACCGCGAAGTACTCATCCATCGTGCGATAAAGCAGTGGTGTTTCATCCGCCGTCGCATAGATCGCTTTTGGGTGAAACACGCTGGCCAATCTGTCGGTGTCTGCGTAATAGAGACCATCGAAATAGGTCCCTAACACGTCAGATACTGCGGCGAAGTCGGTCATGCCGCCTGCTCCATGAGACCTTCGGCAACCATCGCTTTGATCGAGGCGGGACGCGCCGCAATACGTGCCACGTAGGCTTGGGTTCGCGGATACGCGGCAAGGCTCAAGCCGACAAAACCTGCCCAGTTCAGCACCACAAATGCATAGGCATCTGCGACGGTGAAGGTGTCGCCGAGCAGAAAGGGACGACCGTCTGCGAGACGTTGCTCGACATGCGCCGCGCGGCGCCCGACACCTGCCTCGACCCTCTTTCTTGCATCACCATCAAGTTCCCGACCCGAAAAAAACGGGCCAAAAGACACGTGCAGTTCTGACGAGATGAAGTTCAGAGCTTCCTGAAGCCGGGTGCGCGCCAGCGTGCCGTTCGGTGGCGCAAGATCGGCGTCTGGTGATTGGTCGGCCAAATATTGCAGCACGGCTGGATTTTCGGTGATGATCTCGCCGTCGTCGTTGATCAGAGCCGGAACATAGCCGTTCGGACTGATCTTTAGGAAATCACCACCAGCCTCGGTTTTGTTTGCATCGGTGTCTGTCTTGTCCAGCTCGAACGGGATGCCGAGCTCGTTCAGGATGATGTGGGATGCCAATGAGCACGCGCCGGGTTTGTAATGAAGTTTCATTTGTCTTAGCTCCTGTTTGCTGTGTTGATAATTCAGAGATGGCGCATGTGATAACCGTTGACAACTAGATTACCTCTGGTTACTTGATTATCGAGTTACCAAAAGGAAACCTGGTTACCCAAACATGCCGCTTAAGGTCCGTAAGAACCAAAGCCCAGATCCCCCGCAGCCCTGCATGCTGACGCACTGTATGGCTGTGATTTCAGGCGCATGGGCGGCCAACGTGATCTGGTCGCTCCGTGCCGGTCCGCGCCGTTTCAACGAGTTACGGGCGGACATCCCCCCGATTTCGGCCAAGGTGCTCTCTACCCGGTTGAGTGAGCTGGAACAGCGCGGGGTGCTGTCGCGCAACGTACAGCCAACTTCGCCACCTTCTGTTGAATATATGCTGACCGATCTGGGCGGAGAACTTGTGCCCGCACTTGAGGCCATCGTGGAGGTAGGCCACAGGCTGAAGATGCGCGACGGCGGATGACGCCTTTCCATGTGATGTGATACCTACGACGCTTGGATCAGTTCGATCCTGTAGCCGTCAGGATCTTCGATAAAAGCAATGGTTTCGCGTTCGCCCGTTTCATCCGGTGCCATCTTCATCGGTCCGGGAGCACGGAGAATTTCGATACCTAAATCTGATAGGTGCCTGCACACCTGTACAATGTCGTGCACTTGCACCGCGATATGACCGTAACCCGTGCCATGGGAATAGCTGTTGTCCCCCCAGTTGTAGGTCAGCTCGATCAGCGCGTCGCTGTTGGCATAGCCGACAAACACCAGCGTAAATTCCGCATCTGTAAAAGTCTCACGCCGCGCTTCTTGCATGCCAAGTGCATCACGATAGAACCGCAAAGATCGATCAAGGTCGCGGACGCGCAGCATCGTATACAATATAGCGTATGGGGTGTTTTTAGGTTTCGTTTCAGTGTTCATTTTTGACCGCCCGAATTGTGCTGTGGACTAGGGACAGACGGTATCCGCCCCCAGAAATTTGCGTTAACGGCAGATTTCGCCCTGATAGCGCACCAATCCGACAAGGTTGTCGTTGTCGCGCAGGTCCACAAGGCCATAGCTGTTGAACTGGCCTGAGTAGCCCTTCATCGTGCCGCGTGTGACGTCTGGCTGAATGTCGTAGGTGATCTCGAGCATAAAGCGCCCCGGCTTGCCCGGCACGGCTGTCAGAATGCCCAGATCTTTGGTTTGGAACGCACCGCCATCTGCGCGGCCAAAGTAGTGTTCCATATCCATCTCAAGACCCGTTTCAGTCTCGCGGGTGGCCGTGATCTTACCAGCCGCATTTTGAACAGCACCGGTCAAAACCGCCGAGATGATCATCGGCTGGCCTTCGCCTTCGCCAAAGAAGTTAGGGATGGCGACGCCGCCCATTTCAAAGCAATCGGCAGCCATTGCGGCAGTTGAGGACATCGCAAGCGCCATGATGGCACCAGAAAAGGAGTTCAGTTTCATGTCATTTCCGTTCAGTTGAAGAGGTTAAAGGTAGTAGGGAGAGTTGAGACTGCGGCTTGCGGCCTCGGTCACGCGGGCATCGAAGACGCGCGTATAAAAGGCAGCGTTCATCGCGGCTGTCGTTTTCGGGAATTCATTGATGGCAAAGTCCAACGCATTTTCGACAGTGTCGAAAGCGTCCAACCCACCCAGCGTGTTTGTATTGAGCCCACTTAGCCAGATCTTGGACATCAATCCCTTTTGCCTGCGTAAGACCGGATTTCGGTCCTGCCATGGTGCGTTTTCAAAGGGCACAGCGACCTGCACTTCGGTGTAAACAAATGCGCCCGGCTCGGCTGTGACCTGTCCGCCAAAATGGGGCGCATCCATAGCCGCGCTGGCCTCTGCGGTGGCCTTGTTGTCAAAAACCCGGGTTGTCTGCGCCACGCCAAAGTCGCGGGCAAGAGCAGGAAAGAAATCCGTGCAGTACAGCAGGGCATCTTCCACGCTGGCAAAGCCATTAAACCCACCGATAGAGTGATTGCCCAGCCCGGAAAGCCACGTTTTGTCAACAAACCCGGGTTGGGCCGCGATGGCAGCATTCAGCTTTTCCCAAGGGACATCCGTGAAGGGTACGGACGCTTGCAATTCTGTGTAAACGAAGGCGTTGGCAGGCATGGTTTGGTGTTCCTTTTGATTGGATTGCGCAGTTGCAGCTGACCCGTGAGCGGTCAGCCCTATTGCCGCGAGGGGAATGGCGGCCAGCCCTGCGGTAACTTTGCGCCGTGACATTGGCGCAGTTCCACCGGGCGCGTGCCGGGGCACACGTGAAGCCATGTCGTCTTCTCCTTAAGATTGGGGCCACCTACCTTGGTGGTTGTCTTGGGGTGGGTGTCGAAATATAACGATCCCTATATATCGCTATTCTGATTGGCGCTCTCCGTCAATCAAATAATATAGTGATCGTTATTTTTTGAGGTAAAGGACTGACGTAGATTGAAAAAATCAGAACTGACCAAGATGAGACTGCTTGAGGCGTCGGGCCGAGCGTTTCGAAGAGAGGGCTATTCAGGGATCGGGGTCGACTCAATCGCGAAAGATGCTGGCGTGACGTCCGGTGCATTTTACGCTCATATGAAATCTAAAAATGATGCGTTCCGCGCGGCCCTGATCGCAGGCCTAGAAGAGGTCCTGTCTGCATTGACCGCGTATCGCGAGACCCACGGCGACCAGTGGCCCATTGCTTTTGCTGAGTATTACCTTGGGCACGATCATCGGCTTGATCTTGAAGGCGTCTGTGCCATGACCAGTCTGACACCGGACGTTGTCAGGGCTGATCCAGAGGTGCGGTCAGAGTATGTCACCCTGATGGAGCGCATTGTGAATGAGATTGCGAAACATCTCCCCGGTGATGGGCCCACACAGGACCGCGAGGCAAAAGCATGGGCCTTTCTTTCGGCACTTATTGGGGGGCTTACACTTGCGCGTGCCATAGGGCCCGGCGCTGCCGCAGACGAGGTTGAGCGCGCCAGCAAGGCGGCCGCTTTAGGCGTTATCGGTTTTCCGGCGGCCTAGGTGGACCTGATGCGCGCCTAAACCAAGGTGAGAGATATTGAGGAGATTTTTGCTATCGTAAGCGCGGTTGCTCCAGATCGCTTAGAAAACACTGCCGATGTTGTGGAAGGCAGCAATCGCTCGACAGACCTCTGTTTCTACTTGGGTCAATCCGTAAAGCTTCGCGAACCGATCTAGTCGAAGGTATGGAATTCGTTCGAGATCAATGACGTGACAAGTGCCCCATCTAGTCCCTGCTCCAACTCAGCTTTGCTGTCGCTGAGGGCGCGAAACCATACCGACCGGGCGCTGCACGCCGTCTCAGCAGCGCCGATGCGGGAGGAAGCGGGATTTCGCCGCGCTAGGTTCGAAGGTCACGTTCAACCGGGCACACTCCTTTGAACGTTCCGTGCGTCGGCTCACATCATGTTTGAGTTGCAGCGTGACAATCATATCGAGCATTGTCGCTAGTCTCTGGGGACAGCGGGAGAGCCCGGGTTCGGACCGTCATAGACGATCTGCGATCAGATCGAACACGAGCCTGATCCGCGGGTTGGTTTTCAGTTCGCGGTGAGCGACCAGCCAGGTTTCGATCTCGATTTGCTCGAAATCCGGGAACGGGTTTTCCAGCTCCGGATAGGCGTCGCCGATATCGACCGGCAGAATTCCGATCCCCAGTCCTTGCCGGATGAGCGCAACGGAAAGCGTTACGCTTGACGTGAGGAAGTTGAAGTTCGCCGTCGTGAGCTCGATCCCGCGCGATGCCATGAGTGCCAGCCGTTGTTCGGGCGCATCAAACCCGACGAAGTGCATCTTCGAGAGATCAGCGGCACTCGACGGACGGCCGACTTCGTCCAGATACTGCTTCGATGCGTAGAGCTGCCCCGCCGTGTCGCGCAGCCGTTTGGCGAACAGATTTTCGTCCTGCGGGCGCCTGTGCCGGATCGCGATGTCGGCTTCGCGCCGTCGCAGGTCGCTGTTTTCATTCGAAGCGATGATCTCGATCTGAAGTTCGGGCGCTCTGGTCCGCAGGTCCTTGAACACTCGCGGCAGGAAATAGGTCGCCATGCCGTTGGTGGCAGAGATCACCACCTTGCCCGTGACGGCTTCGGACTGTCCGGTCGCCGTCAGGGAAATGCGGTTGGCGGCATCTCCCATGCTGCGAAAATGCTCCAGCAACTCCGTGCCGGCCTGCGTCAGAAGCAGTGCTCGCGATGTCCGCTCGAACAGGGTCACACCGAGCGCGTCTTCAAGACCCGCGACCTGGCGGCTGAGGGTCGGCTGCGTCAAGCCAAGTGCGCGGGCGGCAGCCGATAGCGACCCTTCTTCGGCGGTCGCGAGAAACGCGCGCCTGGTTCCAATCGAAAGCTGATCGTTGCCACTCCATTATCTGCGTATACCGGACCCAGAGAAATGCACAATTTCGTATTGCAGGCATTCGGTCCAGAACGGTCTCGACAACGATCCTGGCCGAACGGACCTGTGCGATGACCATAGACGAACAAAAGTGGACCACTTCTTCCCTGCCAGCCGCATCGGCAAGCATCCCCATCGCAAGGGGTTGCATCGGGTCTTGGGAGATCGCTTTGCGTCGTCGTACGCGCACCGCGGGAGACCTCGCCGGCTTGTACGATGATGCGTCCAAAAGCTGGGCACGTATGTCGCGTCGCTTCCGGCTCGAAACGGCGTATCGTGAACCGCTGTTCGCAAGCGGTGTGGCGGAAGCGCTCGTGGGACAGGAAGCTCTGGTTCTCGATTGTGGAGTAGCGAGCGGCAGCCTGTCGCTGGCGCTCGCAAGTATCACCACGGACTCGCCTGAGTACCACTGCATCGATACGTCCGGCGCAATGCTGGCAGCGGCGGACGCCGAGTTGCGCCGCGCGGGAATTGCAGCCCGGCTTCAGCAGTCCGACATCCGGACCATTCCCTATCCCGATCGCACGTTCGACGTCGCGATGGCGGCGCACGTCCTCGAACACCTTGCCGAACCCGACGTTGCGCTCCGCGAGATGGTTCGCGTGCTCAAACCGGGCGGCATCTTGTTCGCCTGCATGACACGACGGTTTGTGTTCGGGACATTCGTGCAGCTTCGCTGGCGCACCTGGATGGTCAGCGAACGGCAGGGCATCGCACGGCTACGAGAAATTGGCCTGGACGATATCGGGTTCCAGCCGATCGGACTGGGGTTCGGGGCTGGCCAGGCCAGCACGGCTTTCTGGGCGCGAAAGCCGGTTGGGACGGTCCGCTTGTCACGGACCGAAGGTATCACGCCCCGTGGGGAGCCCGCGCGATGACGTCTCTGCGCCGATCCGAATGGGCGTTGCTGGCGTTCATACTGATCTACTCGCTTGGACCCACCGTTGGTGGACTGGTACGCATGTTCGAACTGACCGGCGGTCCGGCCATCTTGCCCCCGAACCCGCGCGCTCTGGCCGATCCGCTCCCGATCACGCTGCATATCCTGACCAGTCTCGTGTTCTGCATCGCCGGAGCGCTTCAGTTCCTGCCCAGCATCAGGCGCCACAACCCGGCATCCCATCGCATCAACGGGCGCGTCGTCGCCATCGCGGGATTTGTGTCGGCGGCGACCGGTTTGTGGATGACGCACATCTACACATTCCCGACCAGCCTTCAGGGAAACCTCCTCTACTGGGTTAGGATCGGGCTTGGATCGTTGATGATGGGTCTGATCGTGTGGGCGGTGATCGCGATCCGGTCTCGCAATATCTTCCGGCACGCCGCTTCGATGCTGCGCGCCTACGCGATCGCGCAGGGCGCATCGACGCAGACTATGATTGGGATCGTCTGGATCGTCCTTGCCGGATCAGAGGCGAGTGGGCCGGCGCGCGACGCCATCATGGTGTCAGCGTGGGTTTTCAACCTGGCGGTCGCCGAGGTCCTGATTAGGCGTTTGCCGAAGCCCAGGGCGCAGCCGGCTGCACCAAGACGGCAGTGACTTACCATCGAACACACTCAGGAAAGGACTTGAGATGAACAACTCCACAAGAGATCCACGCGTACTCCTTACGGTGCTCTGGATCTTCGTCGTCCTGAACTTCTTTGCCAGGGACATTCACGAACTGGGCCGGCCAGGCATGCTGGAACAAATGATGTCAGGCGTGATTGATGGGGTCGAGATCACCGAAGCCTTGATGCTTCTGGGCGGTGTAATGATCGAGATTCCCATCCTCATGGCTGTCCTTGCCCTGGTGCTTCCTCGACACATCAACCGGTGGACCAACGCCGGTGCCAGCCTCCTCACGGCGGCCATGATTATCGCGGGCAACCTCGATCCGGACCTCGACAACCTGTTCTTCATGATCATCCAGCTGATTGCCCTGGTCATCATCACTCGCGTCGCATGGTGGTGGTCAGAAGATCAGTTGCCTGACGTTTCAGCTCGATCTCGATAGCTATGCCGATTGCAGGCCAGCATATCACCTAGCTTCGTTAGGTGGCCCACTTGCGAAGCGGTAGAACCCCCGTGAGGGAGCCACCGCGACTTTCACTTAGGTCCCGAATGACCGCAGTTCTCCCATCACGGGAAGAAGGAGACATCCGTGCATTCGTCCATCGCCATCGTCCTGTTGCTCGTACTGTCCGCCCTTGGCGGTCTTCATTTCTACTGGGCCGGCGGCGGCCTCTGGCCCGGTCGGGACCGAAACTCACTCCTTCGGATCGTCCTGGGCATCGAAGGCGCGAAGGGTAGAATTCCTCCGGGTCCTACGACGATGGTCGGCGTAGCCTTGTGTGTTGCGGGCATCCTGCCGATCTTCCATCAGGAACTCATCGTGCTGCCACTACTGGAAGGAGCATTGGGCGCGCGGTTGTTACCGATCGCAGTAGCGCTCGCAGCGTTGACCTTCGCGGTTCGGGGACTTGCCGGATACGTCCCGGTCTGGCGGCGAATTATGAGCGGTGAGCCGTTCGCGACGCTTGACGTTCGCTACTACTCACCCCTCTGTCTCGCAATCAGCGTTGGCTTCGGCATGCTGCTTCTGTAGCTGAAAATCATGACTGCGAAACGGGCGTGCTGGAACGCTGCGGATATCCAGTTCGAACCCGAAGAGGCCAATGTCGCAGAATCGGCGAATGGCGGCATTCCACACCGATTTGTGGTTTTGCCCGAGGGACCGAGCCGACTGGCGATCGCGGTGCTACATCTTCATCTTTTCCCAAACCTTCATAGCAGCGCTGCGCGATCACATTAAAAATACAGGAAAGATAGAATGAGCAAATCGGAAAGGTTTTGGGATCAATCCGCTAGCAACTATGACAACACAGAAAAGAAATTTGAGTTCATTCATAGTCGCAGCCGCGAAAACACAAAAAGATATCTGAAGGATACCGACATTGTGTTGGACTACGGATGTGGAACAGGCACGACGGCCTGCGAGATATCCGGCTTGGTCAAGAGCGTGCGCGCGATTGATATTTCAACCGGGATGATCGAAATTGCAAAGGGAAAGGCCGCAACAGGTGGCGTCGTCAACGTTGATTTCGAACAAGCTGACATCTTCGATGAAGATTTCGAGAATGGTTCATTCGATGTGGTGTTAGCATTCAACATGCTGCACACAGTGCCTGATCCGGAAAGTGTCGTGCAAAGAACGGTTGAACTGCTGAAACCTGGCGGGTTGTTTATTTCTGTAACACCGTGCTTGGGCGGCAAAAAGTCAGCATTGGTTTCACTGCAAATTCTGCTGGTCAGAGCGTTGTTAAAGGTAGGGGTTATCCCGGTCCCCATTCGACAACTAAGGAGTGCAGATTTGGACGAACTGATGGATGATGAAAGGTTGCCGGTTATCGAGACTGAAGAAATTTTTATGGGTGCATCTAGCTATTTTATGGTTGCAAAGAAGGTATCCTAGTCTCGCGCCCTGAAGACCGGGCATGGAACGCAAATGAAGTTATGGATGCCCTCCGCCATGTTATGGCGGAGGGCTTTTCTTTTTGGAGATGCATGCGATGCGATCTAGCACGTCTGGCCGAGCTGAAATAGTTGCGCAGTTGTCGGAGGTCATGACAAACGCCTTTGTCGCTCGTTAGCGAAATCCAGACGTTCAAGTATGAACTGTGGATGTCCGATTCGGCCCGCACTCCTGTCGTTGCTAGCTCGGATTTCGCTGGGACAAGCACGAACGGCCGGTCTTCTGGCTGCGCTGCGGCGCAGACGTTTGCAGCGATGAAGCAGCATTTCTGCTGCGAGCGCGTGCAGCGAAAACTGGCCACTTCCGCTCAGGGCTCAAAGCCGTCCTTCACTCCAACCGCGCAGAAGGCACGCGGACGTTTCCAGCACCGCAGATCACCTCAGACACATGCGCGGAGTCAAGGCCGCGCGCAGTAGCATTTCGCTGAGCCGCCCGTCGCACCAAAGGTGCGCCGACGATAGACTGGCATACCTTCAATATAATGGCACGGCGATGTGGTTGGTCTTGGTCTGACAGGCGCGCGAAGCGATATTCTTGATCCCTAGAGTGCCCCGGAACGCGCGTACCATCGCCATCCCGCGGCCCACCGATGCGCGGCTTGTGTCGAGGGTCAGAATATCACCTTGGGTTCGAAACCGCCCTCCCCACGCGCTCACCAAGCACGCAGTGTTCGGGCGAAAGCTCTGAACGAATGGTAAATACGCCTCAGTAAGCCATTGAAAGGTCTAGGCCGACATGCTGTCCCAGCGTGGGACACGTCGCAAGGCCTTATCCCGCCCACGTCTGTGACGCCCTCAGTCAAACAGCTTGAGTAGGCCCCGTTTCACTTCGTTTTCCAGCTTGTCTTTGGCGGCCTCCTTGAGGTCCTGCCCTTCATCGATCACGTTCAGCTCTTCGGCGGCCTTGGCACGCAGCGCGTTCTTGGCCTGCAGCTTGATCCGCTCTTTTTCCTCGGACAGGTTCAGATCGATTGCCGCCTCAAGGTCGGGCCGGATGCTGACATCAGACCACGGCCCCACGAGGCGCACAGGGATCGCGATGCCGTTGCCCTCGTTGGCGCGCAGGGCAACGGGCGTGAAGGTGTAGTCGATGGTTTGCTGTCCCAGCCCAACCTGTCCCGCCCCACGCGCCTCGTAATTGGACAGTTTCAGCAGCAGGTCATTGTTGCGCATCACGCCCTTGTCGATGGTCCATGTGGCCCCAAGGCTGTCAAAGACGGTTGTCCCGCCCCCGACCGCGCCCGAACGCATCAGCCGGTCCAGATCGATCCCCAGAATGGTGCCTTGCCCAAAGCTGATCGCGCCCTTGCCGGACAGGGATTTCATGATCGCATCCACACTCTGCCCCACCCCGAGAAAGGACATCTCGGCATTGGCAGCACCCGTCAGCCGCTCGATCCCCGCCGCATCGCGCAGCACTGCCTGCATGTCGATGGCGGTGGCAAAGAGTTTGCCCCCCACCGATAGGCCGGAGCGGTTGTTCATCACGAACTCGCCCGTGAGGGTGCCGTTATAGGCCGCCACCCTGCGCAGCTCGAAGACCATACGGCTGTTGTCATTACGCAAAAGCGTGCGGGTCTCACCAAGCTTGAACTGGCCCAAATCAATCGAACTGGCCGTGAGCGCGATCTGCCCGTCAAAGCCGGCAAGGCCGCTGGCGTCGATCCGGTCCGTGGGCCAGCCACTGCCCGCCGAAGCAGGCGCGCGGCCGCCGCCGCCACCGCCGCTTTCGCCACCTGTGGCCCCTTTCAGATCAAGAGCGCCTGCATTCAGCTGCGCGTTGATCTGCGGCTTGCCGTTCAGTTCAATATCCGCAGCGCCGGTCAGCGCATTGCCCCCCAGATCAACCTTGAGATCGCGCAAAGACAGGCGCCGGTCCGCAGTCAGCGTAAGATCAGTGCTCAGATCAACCGATTGCCCCAGCCCCTCGGGCAGTCCCGGCGCAGGCAGTGCGAGGGCCGCCAGAAAGGCATCGGTGTCCGGGATGTCCAGTGTCAGCCGCCCGGCGACGTCTCCGGTCGTGCTGCCGCGCCCATCCAGCACGAGCGTGCCGCGTGCGGCGGTGATCGTGGCCCCAATGGTCTGGACCTGCCCGGTGATAAACCCGGCAAAGCCGCCGATCGTGGCGTTGACGTCCACATCCGTCCCGGCAGGGCTGAGGCGCGCCACAACCTCCGCCGCGCCCGGCCGTTCGGGCCAGTCGAGCGCCAGATCAACGCCGGAATAGGACACAAGATCCGCCCCTTCCGCGTCATAGACCAGCGTGGCATCCGTCACCGTCAGCTTTTCGATCCACACCGATTGCGGAGTGCGGGTGGCGGGTGCCACCTCGGTCTCGATCTGCGCCTCGCCGCTGGCATCGGTGAATATCCAGCTGGCCCGCCCGTCCTTGCGGCTTTCCAGACGGATGGTCGGCCGTGTCGCCTCGATATTCGTGATCCGGATTTCGCGACGCAGCAGCGCCATTGCGTCCACCCCGATGGCCGCATTCTCTGCCGTAAGCATCGGCCCCTGCTCGGACCAGTCCGCATTGCCAACCTCAAGCCCGCCAACGCTG
Source organism: uncultured Tateyamaria sp. (assembly GCF_947503045.1). Classification (GTDB taxonomy): domain Bacteria; phylum Pseudomonadota; class Alphaproteobacteria; order Rhodobacterales; family Rhodobacteraceae; genus Tateyamaria. The sequence continues at coordinate 138,069 of NZ_CANNCF010000003.1, read as the reverse complement.
ACCCCCAGCACCGGCCACAGCGTCATCGACACATCGCCTGTGATGCTGACATCGCGGCCCGTCGCGTTACGCATCTGGTCCGCCGCCAGTCGCGCGATCCGGTCCGCAGGCAGAAAGAACAGCGACACCGCCGCCGCAAGGATGAGGACAAGGAAGAATCCGATGATCCGCGCAATCCATTTCATGGGCCTGCTCCGTTCTGATGACGTGTTGACATCAGCCTAGCGCAGGGCAGGCGCGCACCCCAACCCTTTTCGCCGCAGATGTGATCGCATATGAGGCGGGGTATGAGCACAAATCCGCCAGACCTTCGCCCCGACCTCGCGCCGCGCGCGCGGATGGATCCCAACCGCCGCCCCGGCCAGCCGACCATCGGCATGGTCAGCCTTGGCTGCCCCAAGGCGCTGGTGGACAGCGAACGCATCCTGACGCGCCTGCGCGCCGAGGGCTACGGCATCTCGCCCGATTACTCCGGGGCGGATGCGGTCATCGTGAACACCTGCGGCTTTCTCGACAGCGCCAAGGCCGAAAGCCTAGAAGCCATCGGCGAGGCGCTGGTCGAAAATGGTCGCGTGATTGTGACGGGCTGTCTCGGCGCCGAGCCTGACTATATCACCGGCGCGCATCCCAAGGTCCTCGCCGTGACCGGCCCGCACCAATACGAACAAGTGCTGGATGCCGTCCACAGCGCCGTGCCGCCTGATCCAGACCCGTTTGTCGATCTGCTGCCTGCCCGCGGTGTCAGCCTGACCCCGCGCCATTTCAGTTACCTCAAGATTTCAGAGGGCTGCAATCACAAGTGCAAGTTCTGCATCATTCCGGACATGCGCGGACGCCTCGCCTCTCGCCCGGCCCATGCGGTTGTGCGCGAAGCGGAAAAACTGGTCGAGGCTGGTGTGCGCGAGTTGCTGGTGATCAGCCAGGACACCTCGGCCTACGGTGTTGATATCAAACACGCCGACGCCCATGGCCACCGCGCCCATATCACCGATTTGGCCCGCGATCTGGGATCGCTCGGGGCCTGGGTGCGCCTGCACTATGTCTACCCGTATCCACATGTGCGCGAGCTCATTCCGTTGATGGCCGAAGGGCTGGTCTTGCCCTATCTCGATATTCCCTTCCAACATGCCCACACCGACACGCTGCGCCGCATGGCCCGTCCCGCAGCGGCCGAACGCACGCTGGACCGCATCGCCGAGTGGCGGTCGATCTGCCCCGAGATCACCCTGCGCTCGACTTTTATTGTTGGTTATCCGGGCGAGACCGAGGCCGAGTTCCAGACCCTGCTCGACTGGCTGGACGAGGCGCAACTGGATCGTGTGGGATGCTTTCAGTACGAAAACGTCGAAGGCGCACGTTCAAACGCCCTGCCCGATCATGTTGCTCCGGAGGTCAAACAGGACCGCTGGGATCGCTTTATGGAAAAGGCCCAAGCCATTTCCGAGACCAAGCTGGCGGCCAAAGTCGGTCAGACTCTACAAGTGATCGTGGACGAGGTCGACGAAGAAGCCGCCACCTGCCGCACCAAGGCTGATGCCCCCGAAATCGACGGCAACCTGTTCATTGATGAGGGGTTTGAGGCGTTGAAGGCGGGCGACATCGTGACGGTCGAGGTGGACGAGGCCGGGGAATATGATTTGTGGGGGCGGTTGGTTTAGAGGTTCGGGACGCGGGGTTGAAGTCGCTTTGGAAACCGGCAATGCGGGACTTTGCTGCCGTTCGCGTCTTTGAGTTTGCGGCTTTTGATCATGATATAGTTTGACCGAAGGTCAGTTTGTTGCCGTCCGGATCTCTGAAGCCAATTTCGCGCATTCCCCAGGTCTGATTTACTGGCGTCTTGCCGCCGTCTGGTACGGAAAGGCGTATCCCGTTTTTGATGAAGCGCTCGCAAACCTCATCTACATTATCCACCCTGACATAAACGGAGGCACCAAAAGCTCCGTTTTCTCTTCTATGGCTGCTCAAATGGAGCATGTCGCCCTCTCGCGAAACCGCGGCATATCTTGAATCGAATTGCTGCGGGTCAGGGTCGGGGGCAACCACCAAATCAAAATCGAGAACTCTCGTGTAGAATTCAACAGAAACAGCGACGTCCCGGCAGTCAAGAAAAGGTTCTATCGGCACTTCGTCAATCCTCACATTTTCCTCTGGCCTCAGAGAATACTCGATTTCTTGGCGCCAAACGACCTTCGTAGTTTGACACGGAGCATTGGTAACTATGGGCTCGAAGCCGCCATTTGCAACTTGTCCTCTCAGCACCCGGATCGGAGTCAAGCGAAGCGCCGATCCATCGCCAGTCCGCCCGACCGGGCTGGCGATTTGGTGAAACTTGCTTTGACATGGCAGCGGCGCGATATTCTTGATCCATAAACCGCCCGGGAATGGGCGTTGCTTCGCCACCCCGCGGACTGGCAATGACTCCGCGCTGGACCGCAACAATGGGCTCAAAGCTGACCAACACGGCTTTCCGCGATACCAATACGTTTCACACCCGGTTGGTGATCCAGCGGCACTGATAGGGCGCGAGCGTGATGCTGTCATCATCCGCCGTGATCGCCTCACCGCTCAGCAGGTCGAACCAGTCCTCATCATCAATCAGGTTGATCGACTCGCGTGCCATCTCCACCGTCTCGCCGCTTACATTGTGCAGGGCAAAGATCGACTGGTGCCGATCAAGGCTTTGCCGCCAGACGCCGAACACATCATCGCGCAGGGACATGGTGAATTGCGTCGCATTGGGGTGAAAGGCGGGTTGTGCTGCGCGGATCCGCAACCGCTCGGACAGGGCGGCCAGCACGCGCGCATGAATGCTGCTGGAATCATCGAGCAGCGCGTTCAGCGTCGGGTAGTGCCAGTTGTGTCGGTTGATCGCGCGGTTCATGCCGCGCCGCTCGACCTGTTCGTGATCGTTGGGGGTGGCCAGCATCGAATGGATGTAAAAGGCCGGGATGCCTTCGAGCGACATCACGATGGTCTGCGAGCAGATGAAGCGCTCAAAGTGATGGTCATCCGCCCCGGCGAACGTCCGCCCCGTCGCCTCGAAAAAGGTTGTGTTGATCTCATACGGCGCCTCGCCGCCGCCGGGCAGGGCGCGCATGGACACGAGGCCGCCGATATCGCGGATCACGCCAATCATCTTGTCCTGCTCTTCCGCGGGCAAAATCCCTTCGGCGGGGCGCATGCCGATACCGTCATGGCTGGCGGTAAAGTTGAGGTAGGCACAGCCCAGCTGCGCAGGTGGCATGCCCTTTTGCCAGCGCCGCAAATAACTGGCCGAGCCTGACATCATCGCATGCAGGATCAGCGGGGGCAGGGGAAAGTTGTAGATCGCATGCGCCTCATCCCGTCGCCCGAAATAGCTCAGGTTCTCGGCCTTGGGCACATTGGTTTCGGTGAGCAGAATGACCGTCTCGGCGGCGTAATCGCACAGCAGCCGCATCAGTTTCACCACCGCATGGGTCTGGGGCAGATGGATCGAGGGCGAGCCGACCTCTTTCCACAAGAATGCCACCGCATCGAGGCGGATGATCTGCACCCCGTTGTCCACATGCAGGCGGATGATGCGCAGGAATTCCAGCAGCACTTCGGGATTGCGGAAATCGAGATCAATCTGGTCGTGGCTGAACGTGCACCAGACATGGCGCGGCCCGTTTGCGGTCTCGACCTTTTGCAGCAAGGGCGTCGTGCGCGGGCGCACCACCATGTCGAGATCGTCCGTAGGAGAGGCCTCGAAAAAGAAGCGGTCATAGGGCGCCTGCCCCTGCCGATAGGCGTTGAACCACGCGCCCTGGCTGCTGACATGGTTCAGCACCAGATCGGACATCAGATGAAACTCATTCGCGATCCGGTTGATATCCGCCCAGTCGCCCAACTGTGGGTTCACGCTGCGAAAATCGGACACGGCAAAGCCGTCATCCGAGGTAAAGGGAAAGAACGGCAGGATATGCACCCCGTTCACCACCCCCTTCATCCGGCGCAGCAGGAAATCATGCAGCAAATCCAGCGGTTTGTGCACGCCATCGAGGATTGAATTGCCATAGGTGATTAAGAGCGCATCGCGTTCCGTCCACAGGTTGTTGCTGGGCTGACGGCCCCGTTTGCGCGGGCGCGTGCCTTCGGGCCAGAACGCATCGACAATCTTGCTCGATAGGATGTCGGAATCGAGATCCGGATAGATCTGCGCGACCAGCTTGCCGAGGCGCTGGCCGAAACTGTTCTTGCTGGTCTGCATGCGCGCGTCCGGGGCCATTTCCGATGTACTGAAAAAAGCATCTTTCTCGAAGGCTTGCCTAGTCAAAAGGGCTTAAATCAGTGTGCTAGGGTGGCAGGTGCCTGCGTTCTGCACAGAACTTGGAGGCATGGGCCGGGCCAGGCGCGTTGAGTTTGCACAAATAGCGGTGCCAGACGGACCCCGTGGCGCGAACCGCCGCCCTTGCACCCGCCGCGCCCTTTCTATCCAATTGCGCGCAACGCAATCGCCAAGCAGGAGGCCGCATGCCCGCGCCGCTGGACAGTCTGAAGGTCGTCGAATTTGCCGGGCTTGGCCCTGCACCGCTGGCCGGTCAATTGCTGGCTGATCTGGGCGCGCAGGTCACGGTGATCGACCGCGCCTCGGGCAAGGTGGACGCAACAGATGTGAACCGGCGTGGCAAACGCTCACTCGCGCTGAACCTCAAATCCGAAGACGGGCGCGCGCTGGCCCATGCCCTGATCGCGTGGTCCGACATACTGATCGAAGGGTTCCGCCCCGGTGTGATGGAACGCCTTGGTCTTGGCCCCGCCGATTGCCCCGACACGCTGATCTATGGCCGCATGACCGGTTGGGGGCAAACCGGCCCGCTGGCGAAAGCAGCGGGGCACGACATCACCTATCTTGCCACGTCCGGAGCCCTCAGCCTGATGGGCAGTGCCGACGCCCCGCCCAAACCGCCCCTGAACCTCGTGGCGGATTACGGCGGCGGGTCGATGTTCCTGCTTTACGGGCTGCTCGCGGCGGTGATCTCGCGCGGGGTGACGGGCAAGGGGCAGGTGGTGGATGCGGCGATGATCGACGGCGTGCCTGCCATGATGGGCCTGATCCACGGGATGATGGCGCAAGGGGTGTGGACCGACCAGCCCGGCACCAACTGGCTGGATGGAGGAGCGCCATTTTACCGCTGTTACCGTTGCGCCGATGGGCGGGACGTGGCCGTGGGCGCGCTCGAGCCGCAGTTCTACGCGCTGTTGCTCGATGGGTTGGGCCTTGGCGACGCCGATCTGCCGGACCAGAACGACCGCGCGGGTTGGCCGGATTTGACGGCGCGCTTTGCGGCTATCTTTGTCTCTGCGCCACGCGATCACTGGGCGGCGGTCTTTGCCGGAACGGACGCCTGCGTCGCCCCGGTCCTGACGCTGGAAGAGGCCGCGCGCGACCCCCATCTGGCACAGCGCGGGGTCTATGTAGCTCCGGGCGGCATACGGCAAGCCGCGCCCGCGCCCCGCTTTTCCGCCAGTGACGTGCCACAGCCGACAGCGCCGACAGCCCCCGGTGCCGACACCGAAACGGTGCTGGCCGAACTGGGCTATGACGACCAGACAATCCGCACCTTGCGCGCCAGCGGTGCGCTCACATGAAGGCGCTGATTGCAGGCGGCGGGATCGGCGGTCTTGCGTCTGCCATCGCCCTCAGCCTGCGCGGGTGGGAGGTGGCGGTCTGCGAACAGGCCCCCGCGCTCAGCGAAATCGGCGCGGGCCTGCAAATCTCGCCCAATGGCTGGCGCGTGCTGGCGGCCCTCGGTGTCGCGGAGGCGCTGAAAGAGACCCTGTTCGAACCCGAGGCCATCGAGATGCGTATGGGGCAGGGCGGGGGCCGCGTCTTTCGCTTGCCGATGCGGGGTTATGCGCAGGCGCGCTGGGGGGCACCGTACATCCATATCCATCGCGCCGATCTGGTGGCCGCGCTGGAACAGCGGCTGCTGGACCTGCAAGCGGATGCCATTCTCACTGGGCAGGTGGTCAGCGGCTATGACCAAAGCGACACTGAGGCCCGCCTGATCATGGGCGACGGCAGCACGCAAACGGGCGACATCGTGATTGGTGCGGATGGGCTGCATTCGGTCATCCGCGCGCAGCTGCTGGGCCCGGATCATCCGCGCTATACCGGCAACGTGGCGTGGCGCGCTGTGGTGCCGCTCGACCGGCTGGGCGATCATGCGCCGCCACCCTCTGCCTGCGTCTGGGTCGGGCACAAGCGCCATGCTGTCACCACGCGGCTCAGGCGCGGAACCCTCGCCAATTTCGTCGGCATGGTCGAAACGCCCGAGCCCGCCCCTGAAAGCTGGCGCGCCACCGGCAGTCGCGCTGATGCGCAGGCCGCGTTCAAAGACTGGGCACCCGAAATCTCCACCCTGATCGATCACGCGGACGCGCTGCACCGCTGGGCGCTGTTTGATCGCGCGCCCCTGCGACGCTGGCACGAGGGGCGGGTGGCTCTGCTCGGGGATGCGGCGCACCCGATGTTGCCTTCGATGGCGCAAGGCGCTGTGCAAGCCCTTGAAGATGCGTGGGTTTTGGCAGAGATGCTTGAGCGTCACGCAACGCCAGAGGCGGGGTTTGCCGCCTATTTCAGCACCCGGATTACACGCACATCGCGGGTGCAAAAAGGATCGGCCGCCAATGCGCGGTTGTTCCACCACGCAAACGCACTTGGGCGCTGGGCGTTCTACCGGCCCATGGGCCTGGCCGCAGGCCTGGCGCCCAATGCATTTCACGCACGCCAAGACTGGGTCTATGGATTTGACGCCACCGCCCCTTAGGCGCGCAGTTTCATGCGCACCGATTTAGGGGTCTCGCCCGTCCAGGTCTGGAACGCGCGGTAAAACGAGTTCGGATCGCTATAGGCCAGCAAATAGCTGATCTCTTCCACCGTCAGATCGGTCGTCGCGAGGTAGTGGCGGGCCAGGTCGGCCCGCGTCGCATCCAGCAAGGTCTGAAAGCCGGTGCCCTCGGATTTCAAATGCCGCTGCAGGCTGCGCGCGCTCATGCGCAGGCGGGCGGCGGCGGCCTGCACGCTGGCCTCTCCGCCGGGCAGCATCTCGGGCAGGATATTGCAGACCCGCGCGCTCATCGTCTGATCTGCATTCAGCGCCTGCATCTGGCGCTGAAAGGACGGCTCAAGCTGCGCCCATTGGTCGGGATCGGCAGAGAGCAGCGGGCGGTCGGCATCTTCTTGGGCGATGCGCAGGGTCGCGGATGCACCTGCGCTGATGCCGATGTCACAGCCCAGATATTCCTCGATCCGCGCATGACACGCCACACGCCCTGGCAATGTGGCGTGGCGCGGCACGATATGATGGCCTGTACAGGTGCGTATGGCCTCGATCACGAACACCAATTCGGTGGCGGCAAAGCTGTCGGGCAGGGGGTGGGCGGCGACGTTGGAGGATTTGGTGATGCTCAGCGCGCCGCTGTCGCCCCGGCGCAGGGCCAGATGCAGCGGCCCGGTCAGTGGCTTGAACAGCGCCAACCGCTCAAGCCCGATGGCGACGGTGGGGCTGCAGGTGAAGGCGAAAAAGGCCGGGTTGAACGGCCCGCGCGCATAGGCCTGCCCCAGCATCAGGGGCGTGTCATCGTGCGCGGCTTCGGCCAGCATCGCGTGCCAGCCGGCAAAGTAGTCTGCAGGGGTCACACCGCGCCCCTCATGTTCCAGAAAGTCGGCCGGGAAATGCATGCGTCGCAACACATTGCGCGGGTCGATCTGCAACAGGCCGCACACCTGCTCAAGGGTGCGGGCGATCTTGTATCGCATCTCGGTGGTGTCGCTCATGCAGGCAATCTGCGGCAGGCGCGTGGATTTGACCAGAGCCCTGGCGGAAAAAGACAGGCATTTGGCGCGATCGGTTAGATTTTCTCGGCCTGCCGGTGCCTCACTCCGCCTTCTGGCAGAAGTACAGGGCGATGTAGGGCGGCATATTGGTGTGGGCCTGACCTCCGCCTGCCTCAAAGACCCCTGCGCTGGCCCGTCCAACCTTGACCCCCCTCGCCGATTGCGAGGCCGACACGTTGAAATATGGAACGTTGGTGCTTGTACCCGCATCTCGCCAACCCAGATCATTGGCGACGCTGACACGGGCGAGATCATGCGAATGGCTTGGCATTTGCGCTTCGCTCAACGTGACTTCAGCCTCACCACCCGTCGTGCCGACAACCGGATAGGCGGCACCGGCGCCCAGAATGAACCGGTCCTTGGCCGCTTCAAACGGGACCCATCCGCTGGGACAGGTCTTTTCGCCTTTGGCCGAGACGTAGGCCACGATGGCGCGGGTGTCGGGGTGATTTCCGACGGCCGGTACGGCTGCATCCTGTGATCCGTTCATACCGGCCGCGAGGGTTTCAATACGCAAGGACAACCCGTCCAGTGCATCCAGCCGGGATTCCAACGCATCTATGCGGCGTTGTGCGTCCGCCAACTCGTCCTGCGCGCGCTCAAGGCAGGCAAAGGCGCGAAACGCCTCCTGGGGTTGGTCCGCCTTCAGATCATCACAATGGAGAACGGCCTGCGCCGCCGCGGGAGACGCCAACAGCGCCAAAGCGCCCAGTATCAGCCATGGGTTTGGTTGCATCTCAAAATCTCCGTCATGGTGCCATTGGCGTCGGTCAGGCAGGATTGCAGGGTTGGCGGGGGTGCGATCAGCCCTTCGGCAAGATCGCGCAACGAGGTCCCCAAAAGGGTCACCATCAGCGTGTTGCCCGCGACCAGAAGCACGGCGCACACGAGTGCCGCCAGACCAAGGCGCACAAGAAGGGGGCGCTTGCGACGGGTGGGCCGTGTTGTGGGCGTATCGGGATAGATCAATTCCCAAAGGGCGCCTTCGCCTTCGCCCTTGTGCACCCGCGCCCCCATGGAAAACAGGATCGCCTTGAGGTCGGGGTCGTTTTCGTCAAACACACCCAACCGCTTGCGGATCACGGAAAAGCTGCGACGGCGTTGCGGGTATTGGGGGTCATCAAACAGCGCTTCGATCTCGCGCGTCACCTGCGCGTTGAACTCGGCCTTCTTGTCCGCCACGTCCTGATCATCAGCGGCGCTGATCAGTTCCTTGCGCAGGGTGAGCAGGTCAGAAATCATGTGTCAGGCAATGCTGTTACGATCAATAGACGGATCGTGACAGAATTTGCTGTTCTGCACAACTTTGGCGATCAATGCGGGGCAACGGACGTGGTTTGGCGCTGCCCCCCTTTCGTGTCAGGACTTGTTCATCCGGTTTTCGATCAGATCTTCGACGACGGACGGATCGGCCAGGGTCGAGGTGTCGCCAAGTGCGCCGAAATCATCCTCGGCGATCTTGCGCAGGATGCGGCGCATGATCTTGCCGGACCGGGTCTTGGGCAGGCCCGGCGCCCATTGGATCAGATCGGGTGAGGCGATGGGGCCAATCTCCTGGCGCACCCATGTGCGCAGCTCTTTGCGCAGATCTTCGGACGGCTCCTGTCCGTTCATCAGCGTGACATAGCAATAGATGCCTTGTCCTTTGATATCATGGGGGTAGCCCACAACCGCCGCCTCGGCGACAGTGGCGTGGGCGACCAGCGCGCTTTCCACTTCGGCCGTGCCCATGCGGTGGCCCGAGACGTTGATCACATCATCAACCCGGCCCGTGATCCAGTAATCGCCGTCTTCGTCCCGGCGGCACCCGTCCCCGGTAAAGTAATAGCCCTTGTAGTCGGAGAAATACGTCTTTTCGAACCGTTCGTGATCTTCCCACACGGTGCGCATCTGCCCCGGCCAACTGTCGGAGATGCAAAGGACACCCTCGACGCCGTTGCCGTCGATGATGTCGCCGGTGGCCGGTTCCAGCACAACTGGTTTGATGCCAAAGAACGGTTTCATCGCTGATCCGGGCTTGGTCGCATGGGCGCCGGGCAGGGGGGTCATCAGGTGGCCGCCGGTCTCGGTCTGCCACCACGTATCGACGATGGGGCAACGCCCGCCGCCGACGACGTTGTGATACCAGTTCCACGCCTCGGGGTTGATCGGTTCGCCCACGGTGCCCAGCAGTTTGAGCGAGGACAGATCGGCCTTTTCCACAAAGCTGTCACCCTGACCCATCAGCGCGCGCAAGGCGGTGGGAGCGGTGTAGAACTGTGCCACCTTGTGTTTCTCGCAAATCTGCCAGAACCGCGAGGCATCGGGGTAGGTCGGCACGCCCTCAAACATCAGGGTGATGCCGCCATTGGCGAGCGGGCCGTAGACGATATAGCTGTGGCCCGTGACCCAGCCCACATCCGCCGTACACCAATAGACGTCCCCGTCGTGGTAGTCGAACGTGACCTCATGGGTGAGGGCGGCATAGACGATGTAACCGCCCGTCGTGTGCACCACGCCCTTGGGCTGTCCGGTGGAGCCTGAGGTGTAGAGAATGAACAGCGGGTCTTCGGCCCCCATCTCTTCGGGCGGGCAGTCGGCATCGACCCCGGCGGCGGCCTCGTGCAGCCAGTGATCAAGGCCATCGCGCCACGCGATCTGCTGACCAGTGCGCTTGACCACCAGACAATGGGTGTCGTGCATCACGTTGATCAGCGCCTGATTGACGTTGTCCTTGAGGTTGGTGACACGCCCGCCCCGCGGCGCTCCATCTGCGGTGATCACCACCTTGGCGTCACAGCCCGACACGCGCGCGGCCAAAGCGTCCGGTGAAAACCCTGCAAAAACAATCGAATGGATCGCGCCGATCCGGGTGCAGGCGAGCATGGCATAAGCCGCCTCGGGGATCATCGGCAGGTACAGAACCACCCGGTCGCCTTTGCCCACCCCCAGCGATTTCAGCACATTGGCCATCTTGCAGGTCTCGGCGTGCAACTGGTTGTAAGTGATGTGCTGGGCCTCATCTTCGGGGCTGTCAGGCTCCCAGATGATGGCCGTCTGATCGCCGCGCGTGGCCAGATGGCGGTCGATGCAGTTGGCCGAGACGTTCAGCGTCCCGTCGGCGTACCAGTTGATGTTCACATTGCCAAAGTCATAGCTGACGTCCTTGACCTGGGTATAGGGCTTGATCCAGTCGATTCGCTTGCCCTGTTCGTTCCAGAACGCCTCCGGATCGCTGATCGAGGCGGCATACATCGCATCATATTTCGCGGCGTCCACATGGGCGCGGGCGATGGTATCGGCGCTGGGGGCATAGGTTTTGCTATCGGACATGGGTGTTCCTCCGGTCGTCAGTCTGATCCTTGGGGACTCGCGTTGCGATCACACCGCCAGAGCCGTTGGCGGGTGAGATGCGATGCGGCCTCCTCCATTTGTCGTGATCATACGCAAAGCTGAAAAGAAAGGAATAAAAGGCTGGATTGAAACGATTTTGTTGTGAAAGTTTTTGACCGTGCCGGGCGAGCTTGTAAATTTTTGCACTAGATCGGTAAATTCCATCATCATTTCTGCGCCTTGGCTGTCAAGGCACACAGCGCCGCGAGAGGCCATATCGAATGCACGTTACGGGCACAGTTTTGGCAAGCGGGCATGGCAGCGCTAACGCGCAGGACGGTCCGGTATGGCGATGGCCGCATTGTGCGATATCTCGCACAGTTCGCCTTGCCGTCGGGTCTTACAGCCGCGCACAATTTCATCTAACAGGCTGATCGGAAACAGTTTTTCATCTCCAGGGCCACACCGTTCGAATCTGTCGTTGCATGATCGCGCGGGATGCGTCTTTCATACCCGTGTGGGTCTGGCTTTGTGGGAGGCATTGACGGATGCAATCGGCGCGCCCCGCGCGCATGTGCATGCAGGATGCCCCCGCGATCAGGATCAGGCCAAAATCGAAAAAACGCGGTGCAGCAAGTGCCGCAACGGGAGGAATGAAATGTCGAAATACCTGTCTGGCGCAGCGGTCTGCGCGATCAGTTTTGCCTTTGTCACCGAGGCTGCGGCCACCGAATGGAACGTCTCTGTCTGGGGCAAGCGCCGCGCCTTTACCGAACATGTCGAAAAGCTTGCCGAACTGGTCAGCGAAAAGACCAACGGCGAATTCACCATGAACGTCAGCTACGGCGGTCTGTCCAAGAACCGCGAGAACCTCGACGGGATCTCCATCGGAGCCTTCGAGATGGCGCAGTTCTGTGCCGGCTACCACGCTGACAAGAACCGGGTTGTGACTGTGCTGGAACTGCCCTTCCTCGGGGTTGAAAACCTCGATCAGGAAGTTGCCGTGGCCCGCGCCGTCTATGCCCACCCCGCCGCCACCGAAGAGATGGCGCAGTGGAACGCCAAGCTGCTGATGACCAGCCCCATGCCGCAATACAACCTCGTCGGCACCGGCGAGCCGCGTGACGAGCTGTCCGAGTTCGAAGGCATGCGCGTGCGCGCGACGGGCGGTCTTGGCAAGGCGTTCGAGGCGGTCGGCGGTGTGCCCACATCCGTGACCGCAACCGAAGCCTATCAGGCCATGGAAGGCGGCGTTGTGGACACAGTGGCCTTTGCCCAGCACGCGCATTTGTCCTTTGGCACAATCAATCAGGCCGACTGGTGGACGGCCAACCTGAACCCCGGCACCGTGAACTGCCCCGTGGTTGTGAACATCGACGCCTATGACTCGCTGAGCGACGAACATCGCGCGGCGCTCGACAGCTCGATCCCCGAGGCGATCGACCACTATCTCGCCAACTACGCCGAACTGCTCGAACGCTGGGATTCCGTGCTGGAAGAGAAGGGCGTGAAAAAGGTCGAAGTCTCGCCCGAAGTGATCGCCGAATTCCAGTCGGTCGCAGGCAAGCCGATCCACGACGCATGGATTGCCGACATGGAAGCGCAGGGCCTGCCAGGTCAGGAGCTTTACGATCTGGTCGTCAAAACACTGGCTGAAGCCAAAGGCGGCAGCTGATCAACGCGGGGCCGTCCGGGACATCGGGCGGCCCCAGCCAATAACAAAACATGGGGGGAGGTAAGTCATGGCAGGCTCTGCTGCGGTGCTTGAGGATTCCAGTCTGCTCAGTCGGCTGGACCGCGCATTGTTACCGCTCGAAAGGTTCGGCGCGCTGCTCTCCGGCCTTGCGATCTTTTCCCTGATGTTTCTGGCCGCCTATTCGGTGACGGGGCGCAAGTTCTTTGCCTCGCCACTGATGGGCTATGTCGATTATATCGAGGCGGCGATGCCGATCATCGCCATCATGGGCGTCTCTTACGTGCAGCGCGACGGCACCCATGTGCGCATGGATATGCTGGTCAGCGCGCTCAAGGGCCGGATCCTGTGGTTTTTCGAACTTGTCTCGGTGCTGCTGATCCTCGTGCTGATCGTGGCGCTGACATGGGGGGCGTGGGAACATTTCGACCGCTCCTTTGACTGCGCGCGCCCGCTGTGCAGCCGCGACAGCTCCATCGACATCGGGTTGCCGATCTGGCCCTCCAAACTGGTGGTGCCTATCGCTTTTGGCATCCTCACCCTGCGCCTGCTCTTGCAGGCCTGGGGCTATGGGCGGGCACTGGTGCTTGGCCTTGAAAACCCGGTGGCCGTGCCGCTGACCCTGACCGTGGCCGAACAGGCCCGGCTCGAGGCCGAAGCGCTGGAAGGACAAGATTGATGGAGCCCATTGATATCGGCCTCTGGGTCAGCGCCGGGCTTCTGGTCTTTGTCCTTCTGGGCATGCGCGTGGCCTTTGCCGCCGGGCTTGCGGGCTTTGTCGGGCTGGTCTGGCTGCGCTGGAACGGGTTTGACTACGACCCCGAACGGTTCTGGAAAGCGCTCGAGATCAGCGTCAAGGTCGCAGGGCTCACCCCGCATTCCAAGGTCTCCGCACAGGTGCTGAGCCTCATCCCGGTCTTCATCCTGATCGGCTATCTCGCCTATCACGCCAAGCTCACCACGGCCCTGTTCACCGCGGCCAAGCGCTGGATTGCATGGGTGCCGGGGGGCCTTGCGGTGTCCACCGTCTTTGCCACCGCAGGGTTCGCCGCCGTGTCCGGCGCGTCCGTGGCCACGGCGGCGGTGTTTGCCCGCATCGCCATCCCTGAGATGCTTAAAATCGGCTATAACAAGCAGTTCGCCGCAGGGGTCGTCGCCGCGGGCGGCACGCTGGCCTCGCTGATCCCGCCCTCGGCCATCCTCGTGATCTACGCCATCATCGTCGAACAGGACGTGGGCAAGCTGCTGCTTGCTGGCTTTGTGCCCGGCGCGTTTTCGGCCCTCGTCTATGCGGGCCTGATCATTGGCATCGCCATGGTGTTCAAGACGGTCGGCCCGCCGGTGGGTGGTTTTACATGGCGCGAACGGTTTGAATCCCTGCCCCCTGCGATGCCGATCTTTGCGGTCGTGATCATCATCATCTTCTTTGTCTACAACCCGTTCGGAGATGCGTGGGGCACCCCCACCGAAGGCGGCGCCATCGGGGCCTTCATCATCTTTTTGATGGCGCTCTATCGCGGCATGCGCTGGGGCGAGCTGAAACGCGCGCTTCTGGACACCGCCAAGCTGACCGTGATGATCTTTTCGATCATCTGGGGCGTGCTGATCTATGTGCGGTTCCTCGGCTTTGCCGAACTGCCCGCGGCCTTTTCCGACTGGATCACCTCGCTTGAAATGTCGCCGATGCTGATCCTGATCTGCATCCTGCTGGGCTATGCGGTGCTGGGCATGTTCATGGACGCCATCGGCATGCTGCTTTTGACCCTTCCGGTTGTCTATCCGGCCGTCATGGCCCTGAACGGAGGCGAAACCGTCGCCGCCGCTGACAGCGCCTTTGGCATGTCCGGCCCGATGTGCGCGATCTGGTTCGGGATATTGGTGGTGAAAATGGCCGAGTTCTGCCTGATTACGCCCCCCATCGGCCTCAACTGTTTCGTGGTGGCAGGCGTGCGCGATGATCTGACCGTGCAGGACGTGTTCAAGGGCGTCACCCCCTTCTTCATCGCCGATGCCGCCACCATCGCCATGCTCGTCGCCTTCCCGGGCATCGTGCTGTGGCTGCCGTCACTTGCGGGGTAGGGGCCGCGCTTTACGCTTTTGTCTGATCCGGGTGCTTGGTGGTGGTATAGCGAAAGGCGGTTTTGAACGCGGTGTGCCGGACTTCGCGGTCGTCCATCTGCCGCTAGCCTGTGCGCTTACTCTGCGCAACCAACACGCCAAGCCCGACGATCATGGCACCTGAGGCGGCCCGCCAATCCCAGACACCGCCAAGAGCAATAAGCATCATCATCACGTAGAACGGTGCGATGTTTACGTGAAACGAGGTCAGAGCCACACCCAGTCGTTCCACGGAGGCGATGAATAGAATTTGCGACAGAGCCATGGCAGCAACTGAATAGACCGCAAGCAGACCCAGTTGCCGGGTATCGATACTGGACGGGAGGGCAACATCTCCGGTGATCGCGGCGACGCCAAAGATGAGAGCTGTAAACAGGGCAGCACCCACAAAGGTGATGGCGCTTCGACCGATGGGCGTCAGGTCCGGGAAATCCCGCACCGCCGCATTCGACGCCCAGGCAAAGCAGAACCCCGACACAATGGCCATCATCAATCCCAGGCCGAGATCCACACTATAGCTGCCGCCAACCGCCACGGCCCCGCCCGCGACAGACGCCGCCAGTCCAAGGATGAATCGCATATTCAAAAGCCGTTTGCGCCCCACCACCTCGACGATGGTTGCAGCAATAGGCGTCGTCGTCGCAATGAGCGCCACAGTGATCGGATCGGTATACCACTGGGCGAAAAGCAGAAGGTTCGTGCCCGTACCAAACCCTATGGCACCAATCCAAAGCGCACGTCCCCAATTCGCCTTGGCCAAGGCCATTGGACCATCCACAAGGGCCCAGAGGGGCAACAACACAGCCAGCGCCATGGCCAGGCGCAGCAGCATCAGGGTGATGGGATGCCAGGCGTCAAGCAGGATCTCGGCGGCCGGAAACCCCGCCGCCCACAGCAGCATCGAACCGACGGCGAACCCGTTGCCAGAGACAATATGGCTGCGCGCAACGGTGCGAGGCACCATCGTCTGTTCGGGTGGCACCGAAGCCATCCGTCATCTCCTGTCCGTAATTTGTGATAGGCCAGAATGCGGCCCGAGGGTCAGTTGGCCAGAATCATACATGACCGTCTGTTCCGTTTTCGACCTGTGGTCGCAAACGGACTATGCGCCGTGTGCCTGTTTGATCATGTGCTGCGAAAAATCGGGTAGGTATGTCCCTGGCACAGGCCGCGCATATCCGCGATGCGTATGCGAGCGCTGCGTGGTGGTGCATCTCTCAGGGCCGTTTGCATGTTTCGCCAAAGCATCATCGGACGGCGTGTTCGGCGCTGAAAAACGCATCGACAACCTGAGCGGCCCAGTCGGTGCGCAAGCCAGACGAACAAAAAAAAGCGCCCGTCCATCTGGCCCCGCAACGCCTCAGCGCAACGCCAGCAACACTTCTATCGCGGCAAGGCCCGCTTCGATCTCGTCCACAACGCGTTGTTCCATTGCGGGATCATCAGACGAGAAATGTGCATACCACTCGACCATAGACGTGCCCAAAGGCTCGACCGACAGGGTCGCGGTATAATTCTCGATTGGCACTGATGCCCCGACGGTCTTGTATGTGTAGGACAGGCTGGCCTCGTGGGCGATCCGCTTTTGCGTGACGGCGACCCCGTCTTGGGTGGTCAGAACGTGGACAAGCGATCCGTCCATAACCTTCAATGTGCAACCGCTCACGTCGGGGTGCCAGTCGTCGATGTCGCAGAAATCGCCAATGTTGTGCCACGCCCTTGTCGATTGGCATCTAAGTGCGCAGATTTGGGCATGTTCATCAGGCGCCTTCGCTACTCAAAACGGCCTGAGCCCGCATCAAACCACTACCTGAATTTCAGGGTCCTCAGTTCCTCTCCAGCAGCCAAAGCCATGATCCATCAGAGCGCGTATGCAGCACGTGCTCCAAAATCCTGTTGTAGGCGTAATATGTTTCGCAGGTCGGGGATGACATCGAACGCGCGAGCGCCTGGAGTTCTTCGTAGAACGGGTCCCGGGTGTTTGTGTCCAAGATTGACTGTGAGCGGCCCAATTCACAGAATTCACCACCGGCATAGGTTTCACCATTTTCCGCTGCGCTTTGCCGCGTTTCCAAAGCCACGCGTTTGACCATAGCCTGCAGTTGACGCAGTCTTTTGACAAAAGATGCATCGGCATCGCGCAGTGGCGTGGGTTCGGTGCCCAGTTTCATCAGTCGCATGGGCTCGGTGAACCGTGCGAGCGACACCTGTCTTTCGTAGCTGGTACCGATAAATCTGTGCGCCGGACCCGCGTCGGCGCTGATCGCTGCCGGGATGTCCGTGCCGGGGCGCGCCGCATCAAAATCCCGCCAAATCCGTGGCGTGGCGACACCCGGTCGGACCCCGTGGGTCAGCGTCAATTCTGGCAACGCTTTCAGCCCCCCATCCCATGGAAACCGGCGCGGTTGGTCCAGCACATGCGCTTGCCCGTTCCATGTCAGCGACCAAAGGCTGAGGGGGGCACGGACGCCGGTATTTGGGGCGATCCCGGTTGGCACAGGGGGGTGCACCGTAAAACTGTCCGGTGTGAACACGACGTTCAGATGGGGAAAAATCCAGCTTTCCTTGCATAAATCGCCCGCAATGTGGGTCCCGGCCTTGATCAGATCGGTGATCTCACCCCGGGCAAAGTCGCCAGCCTCGCAACCTTGCCCGGTCAGGTCATAGTTGATCGCCAACGGGGCCGCCATTTCGCAAACCGGTGTTGCAGTTGTGCCGCTTTGGTCCGAGACAAAGGACAGGCCACACCGAAAATGTACGAAGTGTCGGACTGGCGCGCGCCGGGCACCGGTTACGGCGCGTTTCACAGCCCGAAGAGCTCCGATGGCGCCGTTGCTATCGCCAGGTCCGGTTTCAACGGACGCACTCTCTGTAACGAACCTGAGGCGGTCTTCATATATTACGATGGGGCGCTCGAATTGGGGAAACGCGTAATCTGTGTTCAATGCGTCCGGTACCCACGCATACCTGCGGTGTTTTGCACGATAGATAAGTGCAATGCCGGTTGCATTTAACCATGCAGTGTTCGCTTTGCTGGATGCAAGCCTCAGCTCGGAGGCGACAGGATCTTCAGAGACATTGGCACCTTCGTCCATCGTGGCGCGGTAGTCCAAAAACGCTTTTTCTGCGGCTACCAGTAATTCCCTGCGCTCCGCTGTCACTGCGTCAGCGGTCGCTTGCACATGCAAAAGTACATGGTCGATGGCCGCATCCGCAGGTTTGACATTTACATCGAAAAACGCACCAAGGGAGTCATGCGCGGCCTTCAACCCCTCAAGCATGACCTGATTTGTCGCGTTGTCTGAATTGCGGAGCCATGAATTCAAGACCGGCCGCGCGCGTTCGGCATCTGTCATCTTCTTGCTCATTATGGCTATATCGGCGTCCAACCGTTCCCGCATATCGCTTTGCGTGATCGACCCCAGCGCCCACAACCAGTCCGCGCTGCCCGCAACATCCCCATAGGTCAAAGGCGCGGCAGGCATCGCAATGTCATCCATAAACCACGCGACCGCAGGAGGATCGGGGTGATCCAGACCCGTCAAAACAGAAGACGGCAGCACCGCTTCAATGCCCACAACAATGCCCATAACAGCGGAAAACTTGGCGAACCGCGCCAATCGGGGCCGCTGAGCAGAGTGCCGCGCGACATGCGCAATGATCGCATCACGCCATTTCCGCAATGGGGCCGAGTTGGCGAACGGCACTCTCACGTGGCCAGCCTGAGAACGATCTGAAGCACGCGGTACCCCAGATACCCGGCCAGAAGGACCATCGGTTTGTTGTAGATGATCGACCAGAGCCCGCGGGACTCCGATGGTTGCCTGTGCCGCGCGCCATGTGAAGCAAACCGAGCATCGGGTGCGGCGCGAAAGGCGGGCGCATCGCCTTGAATTTTGCGGTTACGCGCGATGACCCTGTGCAGCCAACTGAACTGATGGCGCTCCCAAGTGTGGCGCCCGTGATGTCTGCTCCAGCCGAAGGTGTCGTCCAGCAACACAAGCAATTTGCGGGTCAGCCAACTGGGATAGACCAGTTCACCATCGCTGCTGTGCTGACCGGTCGCCTCACAGATTTTGGCGCGCAGCCGGTTGTCGAGGTCCTGATACTCGTCAATGACCTGCAACTCGTCGCGCGCCAGAATGGCCTTGATCTGATCGGGCAGGTCCCACAGCCCACGCTGGATAGCCGCGTCTATGTCCTGCATGGCGGTACCCACCGGGGACATGTCTTTCCACTTCATCTCGGCGCGATCAAAGTGGGAGCCGTGGTCGTCCTTGCCGTATGCGTTCTGTTCTTCTGCAAACAGACCTGCCGCATCGACCGGATCGGGCACATCACCCGCAAGATTTGCGCGATCCAGCACCGGTTGGAAAAGGTTCAGCACGACGTTGTAGGCGCGCGCGCTGTAGCTGTCGGTGGGTTTGCTTTCAAAGAGACGCAGGTCATTGGCCAACACAACCATCAAGGTGTCGTTCAGCCACGTCGGGCGGGTGATCTCGAACAGTTCCCATTGCGGCAAATGATCGCCCTTATGCTCGGTATCGCCCTTGGCCAGAATATAGTTGATCAGTTCTGCGCGGAAATGGGCCTCTTCGATGTCTTCATTGGCAATCATGCGTTCAGAAACCTGCGCGACAAAGACGTCTTCATCCTTGCCGCCGCCAAGCATCCATTCCAGCGTGTCCTTTACCAGAAGCCCATAGGCGTTATCAGCGGTGCGCCAGCCGATGTGCTTGTGAAACGTCCACTTGACCGGCGTGACGGGCGTTGGGGCGGGCTCTGGGCGATCTTCGCTGATCTCGGGTGCGGGCTGCGCTGCGCGACGGGTGTCATTGCCCCGCGCGATGGCGCGCGCATTGGTAAAAGCTTCGCGCAGCGCCATAAACGCCGCGCGATCGTCTTCGGGGCGGGTGGTTTTGAGCAAAGCGGCATAGGCGGTTTTGACCTCTGCCTCTGTCGCGGTGGCCCGGTTCAAACCAAGCAATTTGAACGGATCAGTCAAACACACCGGCCCCGTCAATTGCGCTCAGGTATTCGCCCAGCTTGCGCCGCCCCTGTTCAATGGCGCGATTGTCATAGGTGCGCAGCACCGTCTCAAATTCGCTCAGCAGGAAACCGATTTCCTGACGCTGCACGCCAAGCGCATTTGCATAGGCGGCCGACGCTTGCGAAATCAACGCCTCGTTCACGGCCAGATCGCGAGGATGCACCTTGATCTTCTCCAACTCCTTGAACCGCTTTGCAATCATCTGCGCGCTCATCGCACCGGGCGCGTTTTCGATGATCAGCGTTTTGGATTGCCCGGTGGACACGACGGTCGAGATGACTTCAAGCACACCGGAGCTGTCATAGGTGAAACGGACATCGACTTTTTCGTAGTCGTGCCGGTTGTAGGGCAGGGCAAACTGATAAGACCCGATCGGAATGTTGTCCTTCACATAAGGCGCCTCGCCCTGAAAGACCTTGAGATCGATCCGCGTCTGACCCTTCTGAGAGGCCTCCACAATTGTGTTGCGACTTGCCGGGATCGTCGTGTTGCGCTCGATCAGGGGTGAAAAAATGCCGTGTTCGTCCTGACCATCCGGGCCTGTTCTGTGTGACGTCTCAAAGCCCAAAGTGAACGGACAGACATCTGTCATCACGACATCATCAAGTGCCGCGTCACGCGCAACCAGCCCGGCCTGCACAGCCGCGCCCAACGCGACAACCGTGTCTGGATCAATCGAATGCTCGGGAAACCGTTTGAACAGTTTGGCAATCAGATTGCGCACCGACGGCATCCGGGTGGCACCCCCGACAAGAACGATCCGATCAATTTCTGAGGCCTTGAGGTTGGCGTCCGAAATGGCCCGTTGCAACGGAACCTTCATTCGGTTGATCAGGTCCTCGCTGAGCGTCGCAAAGGTATCGCGGCTCAGGGTCAGCGTGTGCGCCTGCTCTCCGTCGCGATAGTCCACGCTCACCCGCGGTTCGTCAGAGATACGGCATTTGGCCTGATCTGCCAGCTTGCGCAGACGTGACAGATCAGCGGCTGACAGATCGGTGGCCTTACGCCCCAGTTGTTCTTGGAAATGATCCAGAATGCGGTTGGTGAAATCCTCACCCCCCAGAAACGCATCCCCCGCAGAAGAGCGCACTTCCATCACCCCTGAAAACATCTCAAGGATCGACACATCAAAGGTGCCACCGCCCAGATCGACGACAAGAAACGTGTTCTCGGCCTCCTTGTCCTGTAATCCATAGGCCAGGGCCGCCGCCGTGGGTTCATTGATCAGGCGGCGCACGGTCAACCCCGCCAGTTTGGCCGCATTGATGGTCGCATTGCGCTGAATTTCGTTGAAATAGGCAGGGACCGAAACGACCGCTTCGGTGACGGTTTCGCCAAGATACGCCTCGGCGTCGGCTTTCAAGGCGCGCAACACGAAACTGGACAGGTCTTCGGGTGTATAGGTCTTGCCCTGAAGTGTTGAGGTCTTGTCCGTCCCCATCAGGCGCTTGAAACGCGCAGTCGCCGTGTGAGGATTGTTGATCAGGTGATCCTTGGCGGATGCGCCGACAAGAATGCGCTCTTCGCCGTCCATATAGACAGCCGAAGGGGTCAACGTGGACCCTAGCGCATTCGGGATCAAAATGGGCCCATCTGGCGTGAAAACCGATACCAGGGAATTGGTCGTGCCGAGGTCTATTCCAACAATCATGTGAGCGTTTTCATCCGGATGCGAGGATTTTGATGGGGTGGGAGTGCAGCCTGCGACGCCGCAGTGTTTTCAGAAATCAGCGCCGCGCGGCTCCACCAGATGACGGTGTGTCGAATTGAGAGGACGTTTGTCGCGGGAGATGTCTTGCAATGGTTCGACTCGAGCTGGGTAATTGTAACTTCAGGAGGCAGGGCGCAGGTCAATTGTTCTCTAAAACGCGCAGGTGTTAAAGGGCGGAATGCCTGAAAAGCTGCTCTTTTCCGTCTCTCGATCGTTTGCCATTTGGCGGACGCGTTTTCGCCGCGCGCCACGCGAACCTCTACATTGGCGTTCCTGACGACGTGGGCCCGGGTTGGACGGCGCGGTATTTCAGGGCCAGCCCGGTCCCACAAAGGCGCCCCTTAACCCTCTCTTAACAAACCCCACCGCACGCTCTGTTAACCCGACCAAGCGTGCATAAGCGGTGTACAGGTTGTGCACAGGTTGTGCACGCATGGTGCATTCCCCAAATCCCTTGTTTCACAGCCGTTAACCCTGATTCGTCACCCTAAGCTGCACAACACCCACCGTGCGTTGCGCGCGGTGGCTTACCCAACCAGCCGGATCGGGTTCGACCACGCCCGTTTGCCCGCCGCATCGATCACCGTGACCCGTATCCAGGGCGAGTTGCGCAGCCGCTTTATTGGCATCACGGCGCGGGTCATCGACGCGCCATACACTGCCGGGGCGACCGACCCGTGCCCCTGCACCACGACCACGGATGCCGTCGAACAGGTGACAATCACCTCGTCCTCGGTGACCTCGATCCCGCGCAGATCCGGGCCAGTCGAGGCATAGAATTCCCCGCGCTTCAGGGCGGCCAGCAGCAGGTCCGGATCATTGGCCTCGGCCTTGACCATGACCCAGCCGCCAAAGGCGTCGGGGGCCTCAAAATGTGCATCATCCGTGGCAATCAGCGTGACGTCCCGCCCCTCGGACAACAGCAGATCGGCATAGAACATCCCATCCGCGCGATCACACTCCACCGCGCAGCCGTGGTTATAGATCTCGACCGCATGGGCCGATGTGATCGAGCGGGCATCGTCCATCGTCATGCCCGACCATTGCGGATGGGCGATTGCAACAAAGGCCCCGGCAGCACGGGCGCGGGCCGCGATTTCGGGGCCGGTCTCCTGATCGGGAATCGGGTTGAATTGGGGCGAATTCGAGGGTGCAAAATCTGCGGGAAGTCCCACCGCGAGGATGTGCCACAACTCGCCATTCTCCATCGCGCCGGAATGCAACTCGGCCCCGAGGATGGTGGTGAATGCGTCATCCCGAAACGGCACCGTATCGGCGATGGGATAGTCAAACTCGCCAACGAAGTGATCGGTAAGTGCAATGAAATCATAGCCTTCCGCCTTGTAACGACGGCAAACCTCGGCCGGGGGAATTGCCCCGTCCGACAGATCCGAATGGGTGTGCAGGTTGCCGCGCCAGAACGAACCAGGGGCAGAGAAAGCGGACGGGATCATCGCATGTGACCTTTCGAGGCAGGGGCAGATCAAGTGCGCCCATCTGTGGCACAGCCGTTTGGTTCGGGGAACCACCCGTTTTCGAAAACCAGCTTGCGCAATCCGCACTGGCATCTGGCAGGGCGCGGCCAAGACCCCGCGCAAAATCCGAAAAACCGAATCGAAACTTGCACTTGACCGGGTCGGTGCCTACTCATGTCCTCGCCCCGCATCCCAGAGGAGAGCCGCCCCATGGCCGCTGACACAGAGACAAAAACCTACGACCTGTTCGTGATCGGCGGCGGGATCAACGGCTGCGGCATCGCGCGGGATGCGGCGGGGCGCAACATGAGCGTGGCTCTGGCCGAGATGAATGATCTGGCCTCGGCCACGTCCTCGGCCTCGACCAAGCTGTTTCACGGCGGGCTGCGCTACCTTGAATATTTCGAGATCAACCTCGTACGCCACGCGCTGGAGGAACGCGAAATCCTGCTGCGTGCCATGCCCCATATCAGCTGGCCCATGCGCTTTGTGCTGCCCTACAGCGCCGATATGAGGTTCGAGGGGGAAACGCCGGTCTCGAAAATACTCGCCCGCGTCATGCCCTGGATGAAGGGGCGGCGGCCTGCGTGGATGATACGTCTGGGCCTGTTTATGTATGACAATCTGGGGGGGCGCAAAATCCTGCCCGCCACCTCTACGCTGAACCTGCGCACCGCCCCCGAAGGCGCGCCTCTGATCGACAAGTTTGAAAAGGCTTATGAGTATTCCGATTGCTGGATCGAGGACTCGCGCCTTGTGGTCCTGAACGCCCGTGATGCCGAACAGCGCGGCGCCCGGATCATGGTGCGCACCAAGGTCGAAGGGGCCAAACGGACAGGCGATCATTGGGATATCACCGTGCGCGATCTGGCCACGGACACCACCGAAGTGATCAAGGCGCGGATGCTGGTCAATGCCGGTGGTCCGTGGGTCGGTGACATCATCCACGGCAAGCTGGGGCTCAAGTCAAACGAGGGTGTGCGGCTGGTACGTGGCAGCCACATTATCACCAAGCGGCTGTTTGATCACGACAAGTGCTACTTCTTTCAGGGCACAGATGGGCGCATCATTTTTGCCATTCCTTACGAGACGGATTTCACTCTGATCGGCACCACGGACGCCGAACATCACGACCCCGATGTGCGGCCCGAATGCACCGATGTCGAGCAGGACTACCTGATTGATTTCGCAAACAAATACTTCAAGCAGACCATCAGTGCGGACGACATCGTCTGGACCTATTCCGGGGTGCGCCCGCTTTATGATGACGGGGCCAGCAGTGCCACGGCAGCAACGCGGGATTATACGCTCAAGGTGGATACAAATGGCGGCGCGCCGATCCTGAACATCTTTGGCGGCAAAATCACCACCTACCGAAAGCTGGCCGAGGATGCGATGGACAAGATCGTGCCGTTCTTTCCCGGCACCTCGGGCCATTGGAGCGCGGGCGTGCCGCTGCCCGGGGGTGATTTTCCGGTCAATGGGGTGGCCAGCCTGATCCGCAAGCTGCATGTCGACTACCCGTTCCTCGATGATTTCTGGGCGCGGCGTCTGGTCAAGGCCTATGGCACCGATGCCTGGGACGTTCTGGGCGAGGCGGTCAGTGCTGACGATCTCGGCGAAGCCTTTGGCGCGACCCTGACCGCGCGCGAGATCGACCACCTGATGACCCATGAATATGCCCGCACCGCCCAGGACGTGGTCTGGCGGCGCAACAAGCTGGGCTTGCGTCTGAGCGCGGACGAGATCGCGACCCTTGATGCGTGGATGCAAGATCGGCACGCCGCCGCGGTCTGAAGCCACTGGTCGCCACGTTCGGAGCATAGACCCATGACAGTGTCCTTTGATGACCCCATCGCGGTGATTGCGGATGTCCACGGAAACGCGGATGCGTTGAGGGCCGTGCTGGCGGATATCGACCAGCTTGGGATCACCACGATCCTCAACCTCGGGGACCATTTCAGCGGCCCGCTTGTCGCGGCTGAGACGGCACAATTGCTGGCCGATCGCGACATGATCAGCATCAGCGGCAACCATGACCGCTGGCTGATCACGCAGACCTATGAGGATATGGGCATCTCGGACAGGGCGGCCCATGACCAGTTGGGCGAGGCCGATCTTGACTGGCTGCGCGGCTTGCCTGCAACACGCCGGCTCGGCGATCAGGTGTTCATGTGCCATGGCACCCCGTACAGCGACACCACCTACTGGCTTGAGCGGGTGCTGCCTGACGGCACGGTGGCGCCCAACACATATGCGGCCATCGCCGCTGCGGCGGACGGGATCGACTGCCCGCTGATCCTGTGCGGGCACACCCATCTGGCGCGTGTGGTGCATCTGGAGGACGGGCGCATGATCGTCAATCCGGGCAGCGTCGGTCTGCCTGCCTATGATGACGACCAACCTGTCCCGCATGTGGTGGCCTCCGGTTCGCCATTCGCGCGCTTCGCGGTTGTGCAAAGACATGCGAGGCACTGGCGGGCGCGTTTTCACGCCGTTCCCTATGACACGGCCCGCATGACGGCGATGGCGCAAAAAGGCGACCGCCCGAACTGGGCGCGCGCGGTTTCGACGGGTTGGTTGTGACGGCCTGCCGAGCCTGCCGGATTCAGGATTGTCTTGCAGGCACATCGCCTTGACGCTGCCGCGCCAATCGGCAACTGTTTGGAACAAAGCGCGGGGACAGCACGTCACAGGGCATCGGTGTCTGAAATTCATCAGCGGCCGAAGAGGGTATCAACATTACTCGACAAAATCTGTCGATTATGTTTGATCTGCGCGAAATGCGGCCCATCTAAGGGCTGTTGAAACTGTCGGGCAGGGGGTCTCGTGTCACTTTTCTTTATCGTCGCACTCCCCTTCCTTGGTGCCCTGCTCCCCGGACTGATGAACGCGGCGGGCCGTGCGGCCACCGCCGGGGTGACCTTTACCGTCTCGCTTGCGGCATTTGTCGGCTTGCTGACCAATCTGCCTTCGGTTCTGGCGGGCGAGGTTGTGATGGCCCGCGTTGACTGGATGCCGGTGCTGGGGCTGAACTTTACCCTGATGCTGGACGGGCTTGGGTTCTTCTTTGCGCTGTTGATCCTCGGCATTGGCCTTTTGATCATCGCCTATGCGCGCCACTACCTCAGCCGCGATGACAATATGGGGCAGTTTTTCACCTATCTGCTGCTGTTTCAGGGCGCGATGGTTGGGATTGTTCTGTCCGATAACATCCTGCTTTTGCTCATTTTCTGGGAACTCACCTCACTCTCTTCTTTCTTGCTGATCGGCTATTGGAAACACCTGCCCGAAGGACGGCAAGGCGCGCGCATGGCGCTGACCGTGACCGGCATGGGGGGGCTTGCGATGATCGGGGGGATGCTGATCCTAGGCCAGATCGTGGGCAGCTATGATCTGTCCGTCATCCTGCAGAACCGCGACCTCATCCAGGCCGACCCGATGTATGTCCCGGCGCTCATCCTGATCCTCTTGGGCTGTTTTACCAAATCCGCGCAGTTCCCGTTCCACTTCTGGCTGCCGCACGCGATGGCCGCGCCCACGCCGGTCTCGGCCTACCTGCACTCGGCCACCATGGTGAAGGCAGGGATTTTCCTGATGGCGCGCATGTGGCCGGTCCTGTCGGGCACGCCGGAGTGGTTTGTGATCGTCACCACCGCAGGCCTTGTGACCATGTGTCTGGGCGCGGTGATTGCGCTGTTCAAACATGACCTCAAAGCGCTGCTCGCCTTTTCCACGGTCAGCCATCTGGGCCTGATCACCATGCTTTTGGGGACCGGCACCGCCTTTGGCGCGATGGCCGCGATGTTCCACATCCTCAACCACGCGACGTTCAAGGCGGCTCTCTTCATGTCCGCCGGGATCATCGATCACGAGGCCCACACCCGCGACATCCGCCGCCTTGGCGGATTGCGCACGCTGATGCCGGTGACCTTTGTGATCGCAACACTTGCGGCCCTGTCTATGGCCGGGATTCCGCTGCTGAACGGGTTCCTGTCCAAAGAGATGATGCTGGAAGAGGCCAACCACACGGTCCTCTTCAACATCCCCTGGCTGGTGCCTGCGCTTGCCACGTTCGGGTCGCTCTTTTCGGCGGCCTATTGTTTCCGCCTGATCGGGCACACCTTCTTTGGCCCGGTGCGCGACGACTACCCGGCCAAGCCGCATGATCCACCTGCGGGCCTGTGGTTGCCGCCGGCCTTCCTCGTGGTGCTGGTTGTGGTGATCGGTGTGGCCCCGTTCCTTGCCGAGCCCTTCGTCAAGCTGGTCACCGCCTCGGTGCTGGGCGAGGCGGCCGACGTGCCCAAGGCCTATTTCAAGATCTGGCACGGTCTGGTGCCTGCGCTGTTCATGTCCATGGCCGCCGTTGTGGGTGGCCTGATCATGCTGGCGCTGTTCAACCCCGCCCTGCGCGCCTGGGACGCGGCCCCACGCCCAGAGGCCAAGGAGATATTCGAAGGCATCGTCGAGACCGCCGCAGGCCTTGCGCAAAAGCTGATCCAGCCGCTGCACAATGGCGCGTTCTCGCGCTATGCCGCCATCGGGTCCGTTGCGATCATCGGTGCAGGGTTCCACGCCTGGAGTACGGGCAGCGTCGGCCCAGCCACGCGCGAGATGCAAGCCGCAGACCCCGTCGCCATCGCAGGCTGGGGCATGCTGGTGGCCGCCACCTGCGGCCTCGTCTTCCTGCACCGCAACCGCCTGTTGTCGCTGATCCTGATCGGGATTGCGGGCCTAATGGTCTCGATCGGCTTCGTCTTTTTCAGCGCGCCGGATCTGGCGATGACGCAGTTCACGGTCGAGGTGGTGACGATCATCCTGCTGCTGCTGGCCCTCAACTTCCTGCCCAAGCACACGCCGGTCGAAAGCTCGGTCCTGCGGCGCGTGCGTGACGGGGCAGTGGCCCTGGCAGGCGGCATCGCAACCTTTGCGCTGTCCTACCATTTCCTGCTGCGCGATGCGGTGGCCACGCCGATTTCTGAATTCCATCTGGCCAATTCCTATAAGGGCGGCGGGGGCACGAACGTGGTCAACGTGATCCTCGTGGATTTCCGGGGCTTTGACACCTATGGCGAGATCATCGTGCTGGGGATCGCGGCCCTGCTGATCTATGCGCTGACCCAGACCCTGCTGGGCGGGCCGGTGCGCGCACGGCTGCTGAACCGCAAACCCGATCAGGCGCGCGCGGGGGACATGCATCCGATGATGATGGTGGTGCTGACGAGGGTGATCATGCCTGTCGTGATGATGGTCGGGTTCTACATCTTCCTGCGCGGCCACAACGAGCCGGGCGGTGGCTTCATCGCAGGTCTTGTCGTGTCGATTGGCGTGGTGATGCAGTACATGGCATCCGGTTTCTCCTGGGCGTCAGCACGCCTCAAGTACCCTTATCATGGGGTGATCGGGGCAGGGGTGCTGGTGGCGGGTCTGACCGGCATCGGGTCGTGGTTTGTGGGCAAACCCTTCCTGACGTCGGATTTCACCTATGTGCGCATCCCGCCGTTTGAAAAGTTCGAGCTGGCCACGGCGGCGCTGTTCGATGTGGGCGTGTTCCTCGCCGTTGTGGGGGCGGTGATGCTGTCGCTGGAAAGCTTCTCGCGCCTCGCACGTCGCGCGCACGAGCCCGAGACGGAACATGCGATGGATATCGACCCCTCACGGGATCCCGACAATGCAAAGGGGGCCGTGTAACATGGAACTTCTCGTCGCCTCCGCCATTGGCATCATGACTGCTGCGGGCCTCTATCTCGTGCTGCGTCTGCGCACCTTTCCGGTGATCCTTGGCATATCGCTGCTGACTTACGCGGTGAACGTGTTCCTGTTTGCCTCGGGCCGCCTGACTGTCGGGGCTTCGCCGGTGCTGCGCGATGACGTGACCGTCTATACCGACCCGCTGCCGCAGGCGCTGGTGCTGACGGCCATCGTGATCTCGTTCGGGATGACAGCTGTTGTGGTGATGATCGGCCTTGGCGCCTTTCTGGGCAGCAACGATGATCACGTCGATGATCAACCCGAAGAGGGCAAGCCATGACCCACTGGTTGATTGCCCCCGTTGTACTGCCGGCGCTGCTGGCCCCGTTCATCGTGCTGGCCGCGCGCTATCACATCGGCATCCAGCGCGCGTTTTCCGTGGCCGGGGTGCTGGCGCTGATCGTAATCGCTGCTGGCCTCGCCTGGCAGGCCTCGGACGGGTCGGTTGCGATCTATCAGCTTGGGGACTGGGCCGCGCCCTTCGGGATCATCCTTGTGGGTGACAGCCTGTCGACGTTGATGGTGCTGCTGACGGCTGTGCTGGCGCTCTGTGTTTTGCTTTACGCCATCGGGTCCGGCTGGGACGACCGGGGGCGGCATTTCCACGCGCTGTTCCAGTTCCAGTTGATGGGGATCATGGGGGCCTTCCTGACCGGCGACCTCTTTAACCTCTTTGTGTTTTTCGAAGTGCTGCTGATCGCCTCTTATGGCCTCATGATCCATGCAGGGGGCACCGCGCGGCTGCAGGCGGGCGTGCAATATGTGCTGTTCAACCTGATCGGCTCGACCCTGTTCCTGTTTGCGCTCGGTTCGATCTATGCCGAGACGGGGACGCTGAACATGGCCGATTTGGCGGCGCGCGTGGCCCTGATCGATCCGGC
Source organism: uncultured Tateyamaria sp. (assembly GCF_947503045.1). Taxonomy (GTDB): domain Bacteria; phylum Pseudomonadota; class Alphaproteobacteria; order Rhodobacterales; family Rhodobacteraceae; genus Tateyamaria. The sequence goes on along the minus strand of NZ_CANNCF010000003.1, from coordinate 108,214 downwards.
AGAGACGGTGGGCATTCGCGTCGCATCGGTCCTTTTGCTTCTCGTCTTTGCGATTAAGGCCGCCGTTGTGCCGCTGCACTTCTGGCTGCCCTCCAGCTATGCCGAAGCGCCCGCACCTGTCGCGGCCCTCTTTGCGATCATGACCAAGGTCGGCGCCTATGCGATCATCCGTGTCTACACGCTTGTCTTCCCGCCAGAGGTCGAGGTGACGGCAGGCCTGCACGATCTGTGGCTGCTGCCTGCTGCACTGGTGTCGCTGGCCATCGGGATGATCGGCGTGCTTGCAGCCAAGAAACTCGACCGTCTGGTCGCCTTTTCGGTGATCGGGTCGATGGCAATGATCATGGTGTCGATCTCGCTCTTTACGCCGACCAGCATTGCGGCCGCACTTTACTATGTCGTGCATTCGACGCTGGCAGGGGCGGCGTTGTTCCTGATCTCAGACCTCGTGCGCACAGGCCGGGGCAATGTGGATCTGACCACGCAGGCGCCCGCTGCCGGGGCCGCACTCACTGCGGCGCTGTTCTTTTCCGGGGCCATAGCGATGGCGGGCCTGCCACCGCTCTCGGGTTTTCTTGGCAAGCTCCTGGTGCTCGATGCCGCCTACGGGACGGACAAGATGGTGTGGGTCTGGGTGATCGTGTTGTCCTCCAGCCTGATCAGCATCCTTGGCTTTGCCCGCGCGGGCAGCATCCTGTTCTGGAAATCGCATAGCGTCGAACATGGCGAGGACGAGTTGGTGATGCCGCGCCCGGCCAACCTGTCCTATGTTGCGGTCGGCGGGCTGATTGGCCTCTTGGCGCTGCACACCATCTTTGCCGGGCAGGTGCATGGCTACACGACGCGGATCGCCGCGAACCTGTTTGCGCCGACCGCGTATATGGAGGCCGTGCTGGACACGCCCGGCAAGCTCAGCAAACCCAAGACAGAGGAGGCCCACTGACATGGTTCGCCGCGCCTTTTACTGGCTGCTGCCGCACCCGTTCCTGACCCTGCTGCTGGCGGTGGTCTGGGTCCTGCTGCAAAACGAGTTTTCCGCCGGGATGGCTGTCTTTGGCCTGATCCTCGGCATCATCATTCCGTGGGGGACCTCAATCTGGTGGCCGGATCAGCCCAAGGGCTTTCATCTGGGCCGCATGTTCACCTATGCGCTGATGGTGATCTACGACATCATCAAGGCCAATATCGAGGTCGCATGGATCGTGATTTCGGTGCCCAATGCCAAGCTGAAACCGGCCTGGATCGTCATCCCGCTTGATCTGGTGCAGCCCGAGGCGATCACGGTTCTGGCAGGCACTATCACGCTGACGCCGGGCACCGTGTCGGCGGACCTCTCGAACGAGGGGCACAGCCTGCTGGTGCATGTGCTGCACACGGACGACCCGGACGGCGTGCGCGACGAGATCAAGACCCGCTACGAGGCCCGCCTCAAGGAGATTTTCATATGAGTTCTGCGACGAGCCTTCTGGATATCGCGCTGCTGATCACATTTGCAGCCCTTGCCATTGGCCAGATCCTGTCGATGGTCCGCCTTGTGCTGGGTCCCAGCTATGGCGACCGCATTCTGGCGCTCGATACCATGGTGATCAACGCGTTGGGTCTGGTGGTGGTGCTGGGTATCCATCAGGGCGTGCAGATTTACTTCGAAGTGACCCTGCTGATCGCCATGCTGGGTTTCGTGTCGACCGTCGCGCTGGCGCGGTTCCTGCTGCGGGGGGACATCATCGAATGAGCGGTCAGATCCTCGCCACCTATGCCTCGGCCCTCAGCCTGCTGATCGGGTCTGGCTTTATCACCGTGGGCGTCATTGGCCTGCTCAAGTTCAACGATCCGATGACGCGCCTGCATGCGCCGACCAAGGTTGGCACCATCGGCATCGGCATGTTGCTCTTGGCCTCGATGCTGCACTCCTTTGCGATCGGCTCATCCTCGATGCACGAGCTACTGATCATGTCGTTCCTGTTCGTGACAGCGCCCGTATCCGCAAATTTCATCGCCAAGGTGAACATCCACCGCCGCACCTGCGAGACGCCACCCGCGCCGCCCCGCGATGACACGTGGTCGACGCTGAACTCGCCCGAGGCAGAGATCACGCCCGCCCCCCTCGACCCGGTCAAAGAGCCACAGACCAACGTCTGAGCGCGCTGATGGCGCGCGGCCACCTGAAGAGGGCTTGCGCCACTATCCGTGCGACAGCGCGCTGATCACACCGCGCAACTCTGCCAGTCCGCGCAAGCGCCCGATCAACGGGTAACCGGGGATCAGATCGCGGTCGAGGTCGGACAGCATGTGGTGGCCGTGATCGGGTCGGAACGGGATCGCGTGGTCACTGCGCCCCGCGTCGCGCCGCCTTGCTTCCTCCTTCAGCAACACGCGGGTGAGGGCGACCATATCGGTGTCACCTTCCAGATGGGCCGCTTCCTCGAACGAGCCGTCCGGGTCCTTGGCCACGTTGCGCAGATGGGCGAAATGGATGCGCTCCGCCACGCGCGCGGCGATGGCAGGCACATCGTTGATCGGGTTGGCCCCAAGCGAGCCGGAGCACAGCGTGATACCGTTGGCCTCGCTGTCATATGCGCCGAGAACCCAGTCGAGGTCATCGCCGTTGGACACGATCCGCGGTAGGCCGAGAATGTCGCGCGGCGGGTCATCGGGATGGACGCACAGGCGCATGCCCAGCTCTTCTGCGGTGGGTACCACCTCGTCCAGAAAGCGTTGGTAGTTGCCGCGCAATACGTCCCGGTCAATGCCTGAATACGCTTCAAGGGCGCTACGCAACCCTTTGATATCATATCGATCAAAAGCCCCCGGCATACCGGCCATGATCGAGGCCAACAGTGCTTCACGGTCTGCCTCGCTCGCCTGCTGGAACCATGCGGCGGCCTTGGCCAGCACCTCGGGTGGATAGTCATCCTCGGCCGCCTGCCGCCCCAGCATGTGCACCTCGAAAGCGGCCATGCGCACCGCCTCGAACCGCAGACAGGTCGCCCCGCCCGGTACAGGAGCGGTCAGGTCCGTGCGGGTCCAGTCGAGCAGCGGCATGAAGTTGTAGCAGATCGTGTGTACCCCATTCGCGGCCAGATTGGCCATCGACTGGCGGTAGTTGGCAAACAGGCCCGTCAGATCGCCGGTACCGCGTTTGATATGTTCGTGCACGGGCAGACTTTCGACCACGACCCAGTCGAACCCGGCCTCGTTAATACGCGCCTTGCGCGCCGCAATTGTGTCGCTGGGCCAGACCTCTCCGTAGGGGATTTCGTGCAAGGCGGTGACGATGCCGCGCGCGCCGGTTTGGGCGATTTCGGACAGGGTGATGGGGTCAAGATCGCCGTACCAGCGCCAGCTTTCGATCATTGGTGATCCTCCGTGACTGCGGCGCGCGCGCCTTTGCTCCACAGGCGGAGCGCTGCTTTGGTGAGCGGGGGGCGCAGCCGCTCGGCCAAGTCAGCGGGAAAGACCTCGCGGACACCCAGTAAAGCCGCCACCGTGTCTTCGGGGCCGTCGCAAGCCGCTGAAATCTCGGCCAAACCCTCGGCCAGCGGGTCGCGCACATCAATCGACGCCCCGGCCTCGTCCACTCCGCCGACATAGCGCATCCACGCCGCCACGGCTAGGCAGAGCGCCTCCACCGACCGCCCCGCATCGAGATTGGCATCGATTGTGCCCAAGAGGCGTTGCGGCAGTTTCTGACTGCCATCCATGGCAATCTGCCAGGTGCGGTGCTGGATCGCGGGATTGGCATAACGGTCAAACAGGGCTTCGGCGTAGGCGCGAAGATCAACGCCATCGGGCGGCGTGACGGCAGGCATGATCTCGCCCCAGAGTCGGCGGACATAGGCGGCAAAAACCGGATCCGCCACCGTGGCGGCGATGGTCTGATGTCCGGCCAGATAGCCCGTGTAGGCCAGCGCGGAATGGGTGCCGTTGAGCATGCACAGCTTCATCTGTTCATGGGCGCTGACATCGCTCACCATTTCGGCCCCGGCGGCGGCGAAATCTGGGCGGGCGCCATCGACAAACACGTCATCGATGGCCCACTGCGAAAAGGGTTCGTGCATCACCGGTGCGCCGCCCGCGCGCCCAGTCAGGGCCGCGATGCGCGCAACATCCTCGGGCGTGGTGGCAGGCGTGATTCGGTCCACCATGCAGGAGGGAAACGCGCCCTTCGCCGCGATCCAGCCGGCCAGTTCCGGGTCGATCCGGTGCGCCAGATCCAGCACCACGCCGCGCACCAGCTTGCCGTTGTCGGGCAGGTTGTCACAGCTGAGGACGGTGAACGGCGCGTGCCCCGCCGCGCGCCGCATTTGCAGGGCGCGCACCAGATAGCCGGCGGCGGAGGCGGGCAGCGGATTTGCCAGATCGGCCTGGATATCGGGGTGATCGGGGTTCAGCGCGCCCGTGGCCGGATTGTGGCAATAGCCCTTTTCCGTGACGGTCAGGGTGACGATACGCACGCCCGGATCGGCCATGGCGTTCAATACGGCTGCGGGATCTTCAGGCGCGACAAGAACGTCATTCAACACGCTGATATCCCGAATGTTCTCACCTTCAGGCGCAAGCGACACCGAAGCGTAAGACCACCCGTGCGGGCGCAGTGCGTCGCGCGTGGACGGGCTGCGCAGCGACACGCCGACAATGCCCCAGTCACCGCCGGAGGCTGCCATGGCATCGGCGACATAAACGCAGCCAAATGCGCGGAAAAATGCGCCGAGGCCGAGATGGACGATACCCGTGGCCGGGCGCTTGGGATCAGTGGGCATGTGGGGAACCTTTGATGTCATTTGGTCTTGACTTAATCATCTGATGGGACATCAGGAAAGACGTGTATTTCATTGAACTGAAACAATTCTCTTCCTCACAGCTTGTACGCCGTCTTGGCCAGTCGATAGGTCAGATCATGGGCGACCTCGACGGCCTCGTCCTGTTCCAGCCGCCCGGTCTGCACCAGGCCGGCCAAAAAGGAACAGTCCACGCGGCGTGCCACGTCATGGCGCGCGGGGATCGAGCAAAAGGCACGGGTGTCGTCGTTAAAGCCGACAGTGTTGTAGAACCCGGCCGTCTCCGTCGCCATCTCGCGAAACCGCAGCATCCCCTCATAGCTGTCGTGGAACCACCAGGGCGGGCCCAGTTTCAGCGCGGGATAGACCCCGGCCAAGGGCGCGAGTTCGCGGGCATAGGCGCTTTCATCGAGCGTAAAGACGATGATCGTCAGATCGCGCCGCCCCCCCACCGCATTCAAGAGCGGTTGCAGGGCGGAAACGTAGTCCGTGCGCGTCGGAATATCATATCCCTTGTCCCGCCCGAAGCGGGCAAGGATGTCGCCCGAATGATTGCGCGCCGAACCGGGGTGAATTTGCAAAACCAGCCCGTCCTCAAGGCTCATTCGCGCCATCTCGGTCAGCATATGGCCGCGAAAGCGGTCGGCCTCGTCTGCGCTGCATCTGCCTTGCAAGGCCTTGTCAAAAAGCGCCGCCGCCTCGGCCTCAGGCAAATCCTCGGTCCGGGCGGTGGCATGGCCATGATCGCTGGCCGTTGCGCCGTGGTCCTTGAAGAACGCGCGCCGGGTGCGATGGGCGGTGAGGTAGCCGGTCCACGTGGTCGCATCCTCGCCCGTCAACTCCCCCAACCGCGCGACATTGTCGGCAAAGCCGTCAAATTCCGGGTCCACCACCGCATCCGGGCGATAGGTGGTGATCACGCGGCCCGTCCAGTCGCTGTCGCGGATCATCTTGTGCCAGCGCAGGTCGTCCAGTGCACTTTCGGTGGTCGACAGCGCCTCGATATAGAACTGCTTGAACAGGGCGCGGGGGCGAAACGCGGCCTCGCTCAGTTGCGCGTTGATCTGGTCATAGATCGCATCGGCATTGTGCTCGGCCAGCCGTTCTGTCACGCCAAACACCTCCTGAAAGGCGTGATCGATCCACATCCGCGACGGGGTCGCGCGAAACAGGTGGTAGTGCTTGGCAAAGAGCCGCCAGACTTTGCGCGGATCACTCTCGACAGCGCCGCCATCGGCCCGGGGCACGCCAAGGTCCTCAAGCGCGATGCCTTGCGAATGCAGCATGCGGAACACGTAGTGATCCGGCGTCACGAACAGTTCGGCCGGGTTGGCAAAGGGTTGGTTTTCGGCAAACCAGCGCGGGTCGGTGTGACCATGCGGGCTGATAATCGGCAGGTGTCTGATCTGTGCATAAAGGTCGCGGGCGATGCTGCGTGTGGCTGGATCAGGCGGAAACAGCCGGTCTTCGTTCAACAATGCCATGTGTCCCCCGTTTGGTCGTGCGTCCGCTTTGAGCGGTTGCGGCGAAGGTGACAGGGAGTGGGGCGGCGCACAAGATGCACATCGGCGTGGCGGTGGTCACGAGAACCTGACTGGCCGCGCGGGAGAGGTCGCCTATGGTGCATCGCAAGGAGTTCGAGACGCGTGATGTTCACCCGCCGCCAGTTTGCCGCAAGTGCTGCCGCCATTGTCGCCACCCGTGCGCGCGGGCAGGTGCAGTCTTGGGATGGGGTCGTGGCCCGCGCAAATGCCATGGAGCAGTGTCATGCCATCGGGGTGCATCATAACGGTGTGGCGGTCGTCTCACAGCGCTTTCGCGGGCCAGCACTTGGGGCATTTGTTCCGATCAAATCCGTGTCCAAGACCATCGTTGCCGCCCTGACCGGCGCGGCGCTGGACCGCGGTGAAATTCCGTCGCTGCAGGCCACTTTGGGCGAGATCGCCCCGCGCCTCATCCCGCGCGGTGCCGATCCGCGCGTTGCGGCAATCACGGTTGAGAATCTGATCACCATGCAGGCGGGCTTGGAGCGGACTTCGGGGCCCAACTATGGTGGGTGGGTCAGCAGCAGCAACTGGGTGGCAAATGCGCTTTCGCGCCCCTTTGTGGCGGAACCGGGCGCCCGCATGCTCTATTCCACCGGCTCGTTTCACGTGCTGGGTGCAGTGTTGGCCGAGGTTTCTGGTGACAGCTTGCTGAGCCTTGCCCGCACCCGTCTGGGCCGCCCCCTTGGCATCGAGGTGCCCGCATGGACCCGCGATCCGCAAGGGCGCTATCTGGGGGGCAATGAAATGGCGCTGAGCCTGCCTGCCATGGTCCGCTTTGGCGAGATGTACCGGCAGGGTGGGATGTGGAACGGGCAGCGGGTGCTGAGTGCGGCCTGGGTCGCTGCGTCACAGCGCGCGGTGACACGCTCGCCCTTTTCGGGGCTGGCCTATGGCTATGGATGGTTTCTGGGCCGCGCGGGCGGGACGGATTACGCACTGGCGCGGGGCTATGGCGGGCAGGTGATCTGCATCGCGCCTGACCTTGGGCTGACGGTCGCCATAACGTCTGATCCCACACGACCTGCGCGCAGTGGCGGGTATTTCGGCGATCTGATGGGGTTGATCGAGGATGCGATTCTGCCCGTCGCGCGGCAAGAGCGGAGCTGAGCGTGCTTGAGGATTAGACGATGCGTCCCTTGATGTGGCGCTATGCCGTCCAAACTCTTGCGCGACAGGTCCATCCCTCACAAACTGATGCGATGATCCTGCGCCTTCTTCTCTGCCTTGCCCTCGCCACGCCCCTTGCCGCGCAAAATCAGCGCGAGGCCGGGTTGGAGCTGGTGCTGCTGGCCGATGCCTCCGGCTCCATCGATGCGGACGAGCTGGCATTTCAGCGTGCGGGTTATGCGCAGGCGATGACCGACCCGGCGGTGATCTCGGCCATCCAGAATTCGATTTATGGCAATGTGGCGGTCACTTACGTGGAATGGGCCACCAACACAGGCGTCGTGGTGCCGTGGATGATCGTCGATGGGCCGGACACGGCCGAGGGTTTTGCGAACGCCCTGTCCGGCCCGCCCCGGCAGGCCTTTGGCAGCAACGCGATTGGTGCCGCCTTGCTCGACGCCAAGCGGCTGATCGAGGGCAATGACATCTTTGCACCCCGCGCCGTGATCGACTTTTCCGGCGACAGCATCCGCAACTCCTCCGGCCCCGCGATCGCCGACGCGCGCGCCGAAGTGCTGGCGGCAGGCATCACGATCAACGCGCTGCCGATCCTGCGCCCCGAAGACGGGCGGCGGGCCGGGGCCAACCTTGAGGCGGAATACGAACAGCGCATCATCGGCGGCCCCGGTGCGTTCATGGTGACGGCCGAAGGGCGCGACAGCTTTGCCGAGACGGTGCGGCGCAAGCTGGTGCTGGAGATTTCGGGGATCACGCCCGAGGCCTACGACACGGCCCTCGCGTCCCGCTAGGATCATTGCGCTTGCAACAATAGTCTTGCCTTCATTGTTGCACACGCGGCAATGAGGACCCATGCAGGACATCAAATCCATCCGCGTCTTTCTCAAGGTGGCTGAGCTGCGCAGCTTTGCCGAAGCGGCGCGTGCGCTTGCCCTCACGCCCGCGTCGGTGACGCGGATCGTGGCGCGGCTGGAACAAGATCTGGGCCAGCAACTTTTTGTGCGCACCACGCGGCAGGTGGCGCTGACCAGTGCCGGGGCGCTGGTGGCGGCACGCTTTATGCCGGTGGTGCAGGACTTTGATCGGGTGGCAGAAGAGGTCGGGCAGGCAGTGCGCCCCGATCACGGACGGCTCAGGCTCAACGCGCCGCTGTCGCTGGGGGTGCGGCTGTTGCCGGACCTCGTCAGTGGTTTTCGTCTGGCTTATCCCAACATTGCGCTTGATATCAGCCTGACGGATGCGTTTGTCGACATCGTGGATGCGCCTTGTGATATCGCGATCCGCATTTCTGGTCCGCCCAGTGACAAATCCACGATCTGGCGCAAGATCTGCAAGGTGCCGCGCCGTCTGGTCGCCGCACCGGCCCTTTTTGCACGCACGCCACGGCCGGCGGACCCGAGCGATCTGGAACCCGCGATGTGCCTGTCCTACGCGTCTGACGGCACGCCCGAGACCTGGGTGCTGCAGCACGACAGCGGAGCCAAACGCACAGTGCGGGCCGGTGCGCAGGTGATCTCGAACAACGGCGATTTCCTTTATGCGTTGGCCAAGGCGGGCGACGGGATTGCGCTGTTGCCCGACTTCATCGTCAAGGACGGCCTTGCGCGCCGCGAGGTCGAAGAGGTCCTGCCGGGCTGGGCCCCGCCGCAAATCTGGCTGACCCTGTTTTATCCGCCCTACGAGGCGTTGCCGCCGCTGGTCGCGACATTCTCGGACTTTTTCGAGGCCTACATGCGCGAGGTTGCGGGACTGGACTTTGGCGGCGTTGCCTAGTCGCCCTCGGCCAGTTCAGGGTGATCATACGCCTTCGGATATGGCATTGGGCGGATCGGCCCCTTGGGCACCACGTTGTTCCATGAGCGCCCGAAATAGCCCTGGCGGCAGTGCAGCAACGACCCGCTCTCGGCAACTCCCGGCAAGGCATGCACCCGGCACAGCCAGCGCCACAGGTTGGGATAGTCGAGGATGCGCGCGCCGTTCAACTTCATCCTGACGTAGTAGATCGGATCATGGCGATAAAGCGTTGGAAACAAGCGTAAATCCACCTCGGTGAAGATCGCACCGGTCAGGAATTTCCGCCCGTCGCTCAGCCGGGTTTCCAACTGTTCGAGCATGTCGAAATAAGCCGTGAACGCGCTGTCATAGACCGCCTGATCGATGGAGAATCCGGCCTTGTAAGAGCCGTTGTTGATGGCGACATAGATCGCGTCGTTCAACGTGTCGATCTCGGCACGCAAGGCGGCGTGCTCTAGCCCATCCGGGTAGAGCGCGGGCAGGTCCGCATCGCTTAGGGTGCTTCCAAGGGCACGCGCCTCGCGCCCCAGCATCCGCACAATCTCGGCGCTTTCATTGGACACGATGGTCTGGCTTTGCTTGTCAAACAGCACAGGGACCGAGCGTTCGGCGGACCCTTCGGCGGCGTATAGATCGCGTACCAAGCGCACACCTTGCGCGGTCGCCGTCTCAGTCGTGCACTCGGGCAGCGGCGCACCTGTGGCTGTTGCAATGCGGTTGGGTGCGAATTCCCATGGGTTCGGTCCTTCGGGGTCGTCAGGGCCGGTGCGGTTGGGAAAGGCGATGTCCATTGTGATCGCGTCTTGCAGGCCCAGCACGTTGCGCGCCAGCGTCACCCGATGACACCACGGACAGTTCAGCGCCACATGCAGATGATAGCGCCCGGGTTCAGCCGGATAGGCTGCAGATTGCCCGATCACATCGCGAAACCCGCTGACGCCCCGCACAAATTCACCCGCGTCACGGCGCCTGGCGGCGTCGCGCTGGTCTTCTTCCTTAGAGGTGTCGATGGGCATACTGTCTTCCCGCTGTGTTACGCAAGGATGGCGCAGATCACAGCTCTCTCCCAGCCCGTAATTCCGCAAGGCGGATGTGCAGATTGGCACCGAGGCGCGTGATGGGGTCGGGGGGCAGGCGGGTCGGGGCTTCGGCAGCAAGGGCGCGCTCCAGCGCGGGCGATGACAGCCCCATGGACATATCCGCCGCAAGCCCGCCGGCCAGCGTGCCCTTGGCCGTGCCCAGCCCGTTCTGGCAACAGGCCGAATAAAGGCCCTGATCAAGCTCGCCGACCACCTGCACGTTGTTGCGCGACAGGCACAGCCGTCCACCCCAGCGGTACTCCATCTCGATCCCTGCAAGCTGTGGAAAGCGGCGCGCAAAGGCACGGTCATGGTCGCGCCCTACGCGGGCAATACGGGCGGCGTTCACCTCCATTTTGGGGTCAAAAGTAAAGCGGTTGCGGATCACGATCCGGTCCCCGCCCATGCCCGAAATCCGGCGCACGGTCGTGCCCATCGGGTCAGCCGGGGTCAGGCCCCAAATAGGCCTTCCACCCTGAGACGCGACTTCTTCAGGGCTCAGCGCGCGCGTCATCGAGGCATAGGTGAACACATGCATCAGCCGCCCCTGCATGTGGCCAAAGCTGTTGAGATGCCCGTTCACGGCAAGGATCACGCGGGGCGCGGTGACCTGTCCCTTGGGCGTGCGCGCGATCCAGTCGCCCTGCCGCTCCAGCGCAATCACGGGGCTGTTTTCATAGAGATGCACGCGGTTTGAGCGCAACCCCCGCGCCACGCCGCGTACAAACAGGGCAGGCTGGATCATTGCCGAGCCGGGGGTGAACAGACCGCTTTCGTAATACTCGGTCCCCGTCAGGTCGCGCATCTGCGTCGCATCCAGCATCTCGTGCGGTTCGCTCATCGCCTCAAGGTGGCGGGCAAAGGTGTGATTGTGGGCGGTGCCTTTCGCGCTTGCCGCCCCGTTGATCTTGCCAGACATCGAAAACGCCTCGGGGCTCAGTCCGTATTCCTCGGCCATGGCGGCGGCGTGGACGATCCCGGTCCGGTTGTCTTGCGTTTGTGCGATGTCGGCATCGAGCGCGCCGCCATAATCATGCGATGTCAAATCGTGGGGCAGGTCGATCATGAAACCGGAATTCCGCCCCGCAGGCCCGTCCCCGACGCGCAGGGCATCCAGCACCACGATGCGCGCGCCCTCCACCTTTTGCGACAGACGATGCGCGGCGGCCAACCCGGCAAAGCCTGCGCCGATCACCAGCCAATCGGCGGTGATCTTGTCCTCAAGCCGCAGAGCGGGGTCCGGGTCCGGCAACAGCCGGTTCCAGCCCGCAGGGCCGGGATCACGGGGCAGGCGGGTGACGCGCATTTCAGAGGTCCTGATTGAGCGCGTCGGCGGGCGGGATTTCGCGTTCGCGCCGCGCGATATAGTCGAGCAGTTCCTCGTTCACGCCCGCGTCCAGTTTCGGTTCTTCGTACTCGTTCAACATATCGCGTGCGCGGATCAGGGCGCGTTCGGTGATCTCGACTGATCCTTCGGCCTGCCACTGCTCGATTGAGTTATTGTCAAACATTTCAGGCATGAAGAAGGCGTTTTGAAAGTGCTCGAGCGTGTGCGGATGGCCCAGATAGTGCCCGCCGGGGCCGACATCGGGCACAGTTGCGATGGCGGCGTCAAAGTCGTCCCAGTTGATCCCTTCGGCCATGCGATAGCCCATGGCACACATTTCGGCATCGACGATGAATTTGGCCATGGAACAATGCATGCCTGCCTCGTTCCAGCCCGCCGAATGCCAGATATAGTTCGCCCCGGCCATCAGCACCGCGTTGAGGGTCATCGCCGATTCATAACCCGCCTGTGCATCAAACGTCTTGGCCCCGCCCAGCGTGTTCGAGGTGCGCCATGGCACGCCGTAGAACCGCGCCATCTGGCCGATCATGAAGTTCATGAGACTGATCTCGGGCGTGCCTGCAATCGGCGCGCCGGACTTCATCGACACGGTCGACAGGTAGTGGCCATAGATCGCAGGACAGCCCTTGCGGATCACTTGGGTATAGGCCAGTGCGCTCAGCGCTTCAGCGTTGAGCTGCGCCACGGTGGCGGCGGTCGAGGCGGGCGTGTTCGCCCCGCCCAAAACGAAGGGCGAGCACAGCACCGGCTGGTTGCGCCGACAAAATGCGCGCATGGCCCCCAGCATCGTTTCGTCCCAGACCAGCGGCGAGTTTCCGTTGCAATTGCCGGTCACCACCGGATGGCTGTCCATGAATTCTGCGCCGAACAGGATCGCGGCCATGTCGAGCACATCCTCGGCGTTTTTCGGCGAAGTCGTCATGCCCATGAACGTCTTGTCGGAGTGTTTCATGGAACTGTATGTGATGCGCAGATGCCGTTGGCTGATCGGGTGATCATAGGGTTCCACGATGTGATGCGCGGAGGAGTGCATCGCGGGCAGCATGTGGCTGAGCTTGTGGAAATTCGCCAGATCGTCGAGCGTCGGATTGCGCCGCACGTCATCGAGGTCGCGCAGATAGGGCGCACCGGTCATGGGAACGAAAATCGCGTGATCGGACCCAAAGGGCAGGTTATTGGCCGGGTTGCGCGCGTGATAGGTGAAGGTTTCGGGAATGGTTGCGATCAACGCGCGCACAAGGCCACGGTCCAGATAGACCCGTTCGCCAGCGACCTTGGCCCCGGCGCGCGACCAGTCAGCCAGTGCAATGGGGTCACGAAAGACCACTCCCACATTTTCTAGGATATCCATTGAGGCGGCGTCGATCTTTTCCACCTGTTCGCCGCTCATCGGCTCGGTCAGGGGCAGGCGACGCTTGAGGGCGGGCAGCATTGCGATGTCGCGCGTCTGGCGGATCGCCTTGCGCGCGCCACGCCCGCGCCGGACGGTGCCGACGGCGTCCACGCTCATGTGACGTTGTTCCCGTCGGCAAGGTCGGTGAGGTCGACCCAGATGGTCTTGACCTCGGTGTATTGGTCATGGGCGTGCAGCCCGTTGTCGCGCCCGCCAAAGCCGGATTGTTTGTAGCCGCCAAAGGGGGTGGCGATGTTGCCCTCGCCATAGCAGTTGACCGTCACGGTGCCTGCCCGGATGTCGCGTGCGGCGCGGATGGCGGCGCGGCCATTGGCGGAAAAGACGGATGCCGCAAGCCCATAGGCGCTGTCGTTGGCCACCTCGACCGCTTCGGCGTTGCTGGCGACCTCGATCACCGACAGGACGGGGCCAAAGATCTCTTCACGCGCCTTTGGGTCATTGCGAGATACCTCAAGGATGGCGGGTGCGATGTATGGCCCGTCGCCTTTGTCATCGAGATATCCGCGGACCTTGGCACAATGGCCCGCATCGATCAGTGTGCCGATATGGGTGGCCGGATCAAGCGGGTCGCCCACCTTCCAGTCGCGCAGGCGGGCCTCTATCCGCTCCATCAGGGCCGGTTTCACCGCGCGGTGCACGATCAGGCGCGAGGCGGCTGAGCAGTTCTGCCCCGCATTCCAGAAGGCCGCATTCACCACATGTTCAGCCACTGAATCGAGGTTTTCGGCTTCGTCAAAGACGACCGCCGGGTTCTTGCCGCCGCATTCCAGCACCACCTTTTTGAGGTTGCTGTCGGCGGCATAATGCAAAAACCGCCGCCCCGTCTCGGTCGAGCCGGTAAAGCTGACCATGTCCACATCCATATGCCGCCCAAGTGGCTCGCCCACGCTTGGCCCGTCGCCGGGCAGCACCTGCAACACGCCGCGCGGGACGCCAGCCTCATGGGCCAGCTCAGCGACGCGCAGGGCGGTGAGGCTTGTTTGTTCGGCAGGCTTGACGATGACCGAACAGCCCGCCGCAAGGGCCGGGCCGATCTTCCAGGCCAGCATCATCAAGGGAAAGTTCCAGGGCAACACGGCGGCCACAACGCCGACCGGTTCGCGCAGGATCATCGCCAGAGCCCGGTCGCCTGTGGGGGCGGTCTGGTCATAGATCTTGTCCACCGCCTCGGCGTGCCATTTGAGACAATGGATCGTTTCGGGCAGGTCGATCTGCACGCAATCACGGATTGGTTTGCCGGATTCCACGCTCTCCATCACCGCCAGTTCGCGGATGTTGCGCGTCATCAGCTTGCACAACCGGATCAGCACGTCCTTGCGTGCCTCGGGGTCCAGTTTTGACCAGCGGCCCTGATCAAATGCCTCGCGTGCCTTTGTGACGGCCAGATCGACATCCGCCGCATCCGCCGTCGAAATCTGCGTGATTTCGGCCCCAGTTGCCGGGTTGGTTGTGGGCATCATCGGTCCGTTGCCACGCTGGTATTTGCCGTCGATGAATGGGCTGCGGGGTGGGTCCAGCGCGTCGGCCAAAGCTTGATATTCGCCATGGGTCAAAAGGTCGGTCATGGGTGTGCCCCCGTGATGCTGCGGATTGTTGTGTTCATGGTGGCAATCACCTCAGCAAGCGCGCGCTTGTCGTCTTTGTTGAGCGGTTGCAGGGGCCTACGGGGCGGTCCTGCATCAATACCGCGCAGGGTCAGCCCGTATTTGATGCATTGCACGAACTTGCCGCCCTGTTCGAGCACCCGCATCAACGGCAGCATCGCGGACATGATGGCGCGCCCCTTGGTAAAGTCGCCTTCGACCGCGCAGGCCTGATAGAGGGCGATGTGGGATTCGGGGGCAAAATTCGATCCCGCACAGACCCAACTGCGCGCGCCCCATGCAAAGAATTCGAGGGCCTGGTCGTCCATCCCGCAACTGAGCGCGATATGCGGATAATCCCGCGCCAGCATGTGCAGGCGGTTGATATCGCCCGAACTTTCCTTGATGGCGCAGAAGTTGGGCGAACGGCCGACGCGGTCCAGCGTCTCTTCATCCATGTCGACCGACATGCGCCCCGGATAGTTGTAGAGCATCACGGGCAGGTTGGCGGCGCGGTCGATGGCGAGCGCATGCAGGGCAATCTCGCGCCCCGTCGGGTAGGCGTAAGGCGGCGTGGCGACCAGCAAGGCATCCGCGCCTGCGGCCTTGGCGGCTTTGGCAAACATCACCGAATCCTCGGTGCGGATCGCGCCGGTGCCGACGATCATTGGCACACGACCTGCAATCAGGCCCGCGGCGCGGGTCATCATCTCAAGCCGTTCTTCGGGCGTCTGGGCATAATATTCGCCGGTGGAGCCTGCCACGACGATGCCGTTCACGCCTGCCGCAATCAGCAACTCCACCGTTTCGGCCAGCGCCGCCTCATTAAGCGAAAAATCGTCGTGATAGGGGGTCACGATCGGAGTGTAGATGCCTTCAAACTGCATGTTCGCGGTCCTCGCGCGGGATCAGATCGACGGGCAGCGGGGTGGGGCGCACAAACCGCTCCATCCGGTCGCGACTGAGGTCCCAGTGCTGAATTGTGAGGTCGATGGCCAGCGCGCCTTCGCCCCCTTCGATAGCGGCGATCATCGCATCGTGCTGCTCGGCGGCCTTGACCACCAGCGCGGATTCAGCCGGTGATGCGGGGCGATAGAAGGTCTGGCTGAGCCGCGTGTGATCGATCAAGAGACGGTCCAGCGAGGCCACCAGATAGGCATTGTGCGCCATGTGACCGATGGTGGCGTGAAAGCGGTGATTGGCGAGGGCGGCCTCGTCCGGTCGGTCCGCGCTGGTCGCTGTTTTGAAGGTGCGTTGGGCATCCTTGAGGGTCTCAAGTTGCCCTGCTGTCCGGTTCTCGCAGGCCAGCCGCGCGATGTGGGCATAGACCATGGGCGCGGTCTGAAAGAAGGTCCGCAACACCGCGATATCCATTGCCGCCACTTTGGCGCCGCGGTTTTGCGACATCATCACGTAGCCTTCGCCCTGCAGCCGTTGCAACACTTCGCGCAGCGGCGTGCGCGACATGCCGTAGTGTTGCGCAAGGCCCACCTCGTCCAGATCCTGACCCGGGGACAGGTCCGTCGACAGGATGCGGCGACGCAGATCGGCCAGGCAATCGTCTTTGGAGAATCGTGTCATCATGCCCTCATGGATTGCATACATAAAGTATACAAAATCACGAAGGCGCAAGAAAATAGTGCTGTGGCCGCGCTCAGCGCATCACAAACGGGTTCGCCATCGGGCTGTCAGAGGTGTTGATCCACGTGGTTTTCGTGCGTGTGTAGTCGTGGATCGCATCGAGCCCCGCCTCGCGCCCATAGCCCGACTGCCCATAGCCCCCGAACGGCGCGATGGGTGAAATAGCACGGTAGGTGTTCACCCAGCAAATCCCCGCCTTCAACCGGGCCGAAACGCGATGGGCGCGTGCAAGGTTCTGGGTGAAGACGCCCGAGCCGAGCCCAAAGGGCGTGTCATTGGCGAGCGCGATGGCTTCTTCTTCGGTGTCGAAAGGGATCAGGGACATGACGGGGCCAAACATCTCGACATGCAGGGTCGCGGTGTCGGGCGAAGCGCATTCGACGAGGGTGGGGGCCATGTAGTTGCCGGGCCGATCAACGGGCGCGCCACCCATGTGGAGGGTCGCGTCTTGCTCTTGCGCCCTCGCAAGCGTGTCCTCGATCCGCGCGATTTGCGCAGGCGTGCAGAGCGGGCCGACATGGGTGGCCGCCTCCAGCGGGTCACCGACCACGATGCCCTTGGCCTTGTCGCGGATGCGGGCAATCAGGTCGTCCATAATCGGGCGATGCACCAACCCGCGCGAGCCGGCCACACAGCTTTGCCCCGAAGCGCCGAAATTGCCCGCGATCAGCCCGTTGGCGGCCCCGTCAAGGTCGGCATCGTCAAAGACGAGGATCGGGGATTTGCCACCGAGTTCCAGCGAGATCACTGCAAAGTTTTCGGCCGAATTGCGCACCACGTGCCGCGCCGTCTCCGGCCCACCGGTAAAGGCGATGCGGTCGACATCTGCGTGCCGCGTGAGGGGGATGGCGCAGTTTTCCGCATCCCCGGTGATCACCGACACGACGCCGGGCGGAAAGCCTGCCGCTTCGATCAGCCGTGCGAATTCCAGCATCGGGGCCGGTGCGATTTCAGAGGCTTTGAGAACCACGCTGCACCCGGCGGCCAACGCGGGCCCCAGCTTGGTTGCGGTCAGGAACATCTGCGCATTCCACGGCACGATGGCCACCACCACGCCGATGGGTTCGCGGCGGGTGAACACGTGCATGTCGGGTTTGTCGATGGGCAGCACGGCCCCTTCGATCTTGTCGGCCAACCCCGCATAGTAGCGATAGTAGTCTCCCACATAGGCCGTCTGGGCGGAGGTTTCGGCCAGCAACTTGCCGCTGTCCGTAGTCTCCAACTCCCCCAGTTTTTTTGCATTTTCCTCGATCAGATCGGCCAGACGGTAGAGCAACTTCCCCCGCGCCGTTTGCGTCATGTCGCGCCAGGCCGGATCGTTCAGTGCACGGCGGGCGGCGCGCACCGCCCGGTCGACATCCGAAGCATCCGCGCAGGCAAATGTCGCCCAATCCGCGCCCGTGGCGGGGTTTTGCGAGGCCATGACCTGCCCACTCGCGCCCGCGCACCACGCGCCGTCGATGAACAGTTGGAAATGGGGCAGATCGTTCATTTGGGCCTCCTCAGGCAAAGGCGGGCATCACGTCGTCGATGAACCGGGCAAGGGAGGCGCGTTTGCGCTCAAAGTCCATACCTGAGTCGATCCAGAACGAATATTCGTCATAGCCAAGGTCCTCGTAGCGCTTGATCTGGTCAATGACCTCTTGCGCGGTGCCGATGGTCAGATCGCGATGCATATTGGCGGGGGACATCATTTTGTTTGCGGCCAGTTCCTCCTCGCTTAACGTTTCGATCAGCCCTTGGGACACGGGCCGCTTGTTCTGAAACCACGCGCCGAAATAGCAGTAAAACCGCGACAATTGTTGTGCGGCAAGGCTCACATCATCGCTGTCCGACCCGACATAGGTGTGATGCAGCAGCATGATCTTGGGGCGCGGACCTGCATAGGCCGCACAGGCGTCATTGAACTTGGCCATGAGGTTTTCGATCTCTTCAATGCCCTGCCAAAGCGGGGTCACCTGAATGTTGAACCCGTTCTCGACCCCAAAGGAATGGCTGTTGGGATCGCGCGCAGCGATCCAGATGGGCGGGCCATCAGCTTGTGCGGGCTTGGGGGCCGTGGTCGTGGCCGGAAACGCATAGAATTCCCCTTCATGGGCGCAATCCCCGGTCCAGAGCTGGCGCAGCAGCGGAGTGGTTTCACGCATGCGCTGCCCGGCCTCCCACGCGTCCATGCCGGGCATGAGGCGCTCGTATTCGTATGAGTACGCACCGCGCGCGATGCCCAGTTCGATCCGTCCATCGGTGATCAGATCGGCCGCCGCCGCTTCGCCCGCCAGCTTGATCGGATGCCAGAAAGGAGCGACGATGGTGCCGGTGCCAAGGCGCACGTTCTTGGTGTGATGGGCCAGATCCACAAGGCTCAGGAAAGGGTTGGGGGTAATGGTGAATTCCATCCCGTGATGCTCGCCTGTCCAGACCGCACGCATGCCACCGTCATCGGCCATCTTGGCCAGATCGATCAGCTCGCGCCGCAGATCCTTGTGGTCCTGACCGGGGGTCAGCCGTTCCATATGAGCAAAAAGCGAGAATTCCATGGCTTACATCCTCTGTATCGGGGCGTGCACGGCGCCGTGTTCGGTATCGCCGAAGTAAAGACCAAAACTGCGCGCGCTGGCCTCGCGGGCAAAGCGGTGCATCATGGTGCGGATCGCGGGGCTGGCATAGCTGTGCGTGGGCAAGTCAATGATTGGCAGCGCTACAACATCCGGGTGCGGATGGCTCTGCACGCCTGTGGCCAGAAAATAGCTGTGATGGGTGCGTGCGCCCGTGTCGTCAAACACCGAATAGGCCTGCCCGAGCGTGGCCTGCACGCCCATCGCGCGCAGCCCGTCGCGCAAATGATCCAACAGCGCGCCGCGATCGGCATGGGCACAATGCAGCGGCGCAAGCCCGGCGGGGGTTTGTTGCAACAACACGTGGTCGCCATCCTGCACGATGGCCCCGGCGATGGTGGTACCTGCGCCGTGATCCAGCGCCGCCCGCTCGGTCCCGAGGCTGAAGAACCGCCCCGAGACGTAGCCGAGCCCCGGCGCACCGCTTTGTTCGAGCGCGACGATCCGGCCCAGCAACACGCAATGATCGCCTGCCTCGACAACCTGATGGGTCGTGCAGGAAAACTGGGCGATGGCCCCGTCAATCACCGGCACGCCATGCAGGTCGTCGTGGTGTGCGGTTTCGGCGAAGCGGTCGGATTTGGAGCGGGCAAAGACGGATGCGATGTCCTCTTGCCCTTCGGCCAGAACGCTGACCGCGAAATGGGTGCAGGTGGCAAAGGTCTGATAACTCGACAGGAATTTACCCGGACAGACCAAGAGCAGCGGCGGGTCAAGCGAGACGGAGGAAAAGGAATTGGCGGTAAAGCCAACGGGCGTGCCGTCAACCTGCCGCGCAGTCACCACCGTCACGCCCGTCATGAACGCGCCGAAAGCGCTGCGCAAAATGCTGGGGTCGGGGATGGTCATGGCAAACACTCCCGTATGAAGCTGGCAAGTTGTGCATTGACCTGTTCGGCATGGGTCATGGGCATCATGTGGGCGGCGCCGGGGATGACGACAGCCCGACCATTCGGCGCCAGCGCAGCCATGGCACGGGACATCTCGGGGGTCGAGTTCGGCTCCGCCGCCCCGGTCATGAAGAGCGCCGGGCAGGGCAGGGACCGCAGGGCCGTATCCGCTGGCCCGTCCTCTTGCGCAAAGACGGAATAGGCGGCCTTGTAGCCTGCCGGATCGACATTCAGCAGCCAGTTCTCGCAGGCGGCACGTTCGGGGCTGGGATCAGGCCCGAACCAGCGATCCAGCGGCGCGGTCGGGTCCGCGATGGTGACACCATCGAGGCTGCGCGCCCGTGCCATCACGGCGGTGCGTGCGTCCGGGGGGCGCCGGTAGATGGCGTTGAGGGCTGCGACCCCTGCGACGTGATCGGTGTGCGACATGGCCAGATCGAGGGCGATCATCGCGCCAAAGGAATGGCCGATCACGACAGTCGGTCCGGTCAGGCACTTGGCGATGGTCTCGGTATAAGCGGAGAGGTCGGGCGCGACGCGCAGGCCTGCGCTTGACCCGTGGCCGGGCACGTCCACCGCAACGACATGATCGGACGATCCGAGCGCATCGATCTGCGCGCCCCACGCCTCGGCCCGCAGCCCGACCCCGTGGATCAGAAGGATCGTCGGCCCGTCGCCCGCGGTGATCGCGGCGAGGGGGCCGACGTCAGACCGCGGCCGGGTTGTCCACATCATGGCCCAGATCCTTGAGGTCCTGATAGCGATCGCCGATGCGGTGATGGGGTCGCCCGCCAGTGGCGGCCCCGAGCACCACGACAATCTCGTCATCGCGTGGCGCGTCGGGAATGGAGAATTGGATGGTCAGGTAATGCGAACGCCGCCCCGCATCGTTCTTGTCCATCAGCGGCACCATGATCGGTGCATTGGCCCCGCCGCGCGTGTTGGTGAAAGCGAGGTAGGATTTCGCACCCACGGCCTCGCGGTAATGATTGCCAAAGCGCAGCGTGTGAATAAGACCCGAGGCATGCTCGATCTCTCCGTCCAGGCCGACCACGGCGGCCTTGCCATAGGCCTCGATGGCCTCGCCCGACCCGGCAAGGGCGATCATGCGTGCGGTCATCATCTCGCCCAGGATCGGCCCATAGGCCTGAATTTCGGGTTTGAGATCAACAACGTAGCGCCCGGCCCATGGGTTGCGCACCACAGCCGCCAGAGCGAACATCCGCCAGGGGCGGTCGGCAGGGCGAAACCCTTCGATCAGCACCTCTTCGTCATAGGTGACCAGTTTTCGGATTTCGGGCTGCATGGCTGTCCTCGTCTGCACGTGTCTGCTGACTATCCGCGCGGACGGCCCCGTTTGACAAACGAAGGATTCGCAGGTCAAGGTATTAGCTGAACTAATGGCTACGTTGTGCATGGCAAAATCCCTCCCTCCCCTGACATGGTTCCGCGCCTTTGAGGCGGCGGCGCGCTGTCTCAGTTTCACTGCCGCCGCGCAGGAGATCGGGATGACGCAATCGGCCGTCAGCCAGCACGTCAAGGCGCTGGAATTGCGGTTGGGGGTAAGCCTGTTTGTGCGTCGCGCGCGGGGGCTGTCGCTGACGGATGAGGGGCGCAAACTGCTACCGCAGGTGGGCACAGCACTTGAGACATTGGCACAGGCCACGCGCCGCTACGAGACAGGGCAGGGCGACAACCTGCTGACCATCGCCTGTTCGGTCAGCGTCGCCCAATGGGTCATCGCCCCGCATCTGGCCAGCTTTCGCGACCGCGCACCGGATGTGCGCCTGCGCTTTGTCGGCACCATCTGGCCGGATGAGTTTCACGCCCTGCGCGCGGATGTGGAAATCCCCTTTGGCTCGGAAAAGCAGGTGGGGCAGGAGGGCGTGTTGCTGGAACCGAGCGCATTGATTCCGCTCAGGGCCCCGACGCTGGAAGGGCCGTTGGACAACTTGCCGCTGATCGAGGCCGTGGGCACCTCGGACGGTTGGGCCAAGTGGCAAAAACAGGTGAGCAAGGTGGGCCAGCCCGATCTGTTTGTGGACTCTTACGGGGCCGCGCTGCACATGGCCGTGCATGGCAATGGGGTCGCCCTGGTGTCGGCGTTGCTGGCACAGACGGCGCTGCAATCGGGCCAGTTGGTGCCCGCCCACCCGGCCAGCCTGCCTGCCACCGAAGGGTACTATCTGCGCACCAACCCCCATGTTCCGGCAGCAGAACAGTTTCGCGACTGGCTGTTTGATCATCTGGGACACGTGAGCGATTTCCCCCGCTTAAGCGGTACCGCCCCCTAACTTTTGCAGGCTGCCATCTTCGCTGCCGAGGCCGCAATCCGACCGCCAACGCACATGCGCATGCGTGTGTTGCCACGAAGACCCGGAGCGCGACATTCAGGTGCATTGCCATCTGGAACATCTCCGCATGTACAACTAGAAGTGGGGCGGTAAGTGAATTATTCTGTATTTATAGAGGTTTAGTTTCTACCTATGCGTGTCTGATCGCTGGAGACAATATGCGGCTTCCCAATCTATCTGCAGCGGATTGCGACCACGAGTTCAAGCAGTTTCAAATTGGCGATGCGGGCCATGGCCTCCAGCTGTGGGGGCGTCCGATCATCGTTATGTGCGTCAGCGTCGCGCTGTGGCTCGCCACCGATTTGCTGATCACGTTGGTTTGGGGGATCGGTTATGTGATCGCACGGGCGGCCTATGTGACCTACCTGCGGCGGCAGAGCTTTCCGGTCCGGCCCGTGCACATTGTCCTCGCCAGTGCGGCGAGCGTCTTTCTGGGGGCGTGGTATGGGGCGATGGTGATCTATATCGCGACGCTGGGGGAGGGAGAGTACATCCTTTTGTCCTGTTGCGGTGCTATGGGCCTGGGGCTGCATTGCCTGTCGCGATATGACGAGTTGAGCTATGCCGCGCTGATCGATTTTTGCACCACGCTTGCCACGGCCCTTGGTGTGCTGGTCGCCGCGGCCCAGCGGATCGAGCCGATGTGGACTTCGTTGGCCACATTGGTTGGGGGCATCTGTGTGCTGATCTATTTCGGCATCAGTTTTCGCGATATCGTCACCGAACGCCAAAAGATGAAACGCAGCATGCTGGCGGAATCCCAGGACGAAAAGATGCGCGCCCTTGGGCAGTTCACCAGCGGAGTCGCACACGATTTCAATAACTTGTTGACCGTTGTTAATGGCAATATCGAGCTGGCCAAGATCGATCCTGAAGGGATCGAGGCGCACAAGTATCTCGAAGAGGCGCATGCCGCTGGATTGAAGGGTGCAGTGCTGATCCAGCAACTCTTGGCCTTTGCCCGCAAGTCCAAGATCGTGGTGAGCGACGTCAATCTGACCGACATGTTCAGCCGTCTTTTGGGTCTGTTGCAGCGGGTTCTTCCGGCCCATATCAAGCTGACCCTTGATGCCTGCGGCAACGATATTTTTGTACGGGCGGATCCGGCGATGCTGGAAAGTGCCCTGATCAACCTTGTGATCAATGCCCGCGACGCTATGGGTGAGACGCCCGGCGAGATTGTCATTTCCATCGATCCGTTCGGGGCGGGGGATGTGGAAATCGCCGTGCGCGATACCGGGCCGGGCATGGATGACGAAACGCTGGCCCGTGCGACCGAGCCGTTCTTCACCACCAAAGCGGTGGGCGAAGGCTCAGGTCTGGGGCTGTCGATGGTGACAGGTGTGGTCGAGCAATGCGGCGGCAGGTTCGAGTTGTCAAACCGGGGCCGTGGGGGGCTGAGCGCGCGCATCTATCTGCCGCTGGTCGATCTCGGGACCTGTCAGGAAAGCGCCTGAGGGCTGAGCCTCCTTTGGTCGGCCGCCTAGAAAGGCGTTGCCACCGCGTGGCTGTGGGCCATAGGTTCGAACAACGCCACACATCCCAAGGACATGCCGTTTATGGACGTTGATCCACACTGGTTTCGCACGCAGCAGCTTGACCCGCGTCTTTGGCTGATCACCGAACCAAGGGTGCATCCAATCTTTTGCGCCAACATGCATCTGGTGCTGGGGCGCGATGCGGATTTGCTGATTGATTCAGGCATGGGCGTGGCCCCTCTGCGCCCCGTTGTGGATGGGCTGCGACCGGACCCGGCACGCCCGTTGATCTGTCTTTCGACCCACACCCATGTGGATCATATCGGGTCGGCCCACGAGTTCGAGACGCGCCTCGTCCATCCGGTCGAGGCGGATGAATTGGCCGCACCCACCCCATATTCTCTACGCACTGACGGGATATCAGAGGCCTTCCGTACGCTGTTTCTGGACGCAGGCTATCCCCCGCTTTGGCCGTTGCTGATCGATGCGCTGCCAAGCGCGGGTTACGATGTGGACGCTTATCAACTGCGCCCGGCACCCGCGACCGGGATGGTGCAAGAGGGCGATGTGATCGATCTGGGCGACTGGCAGGGCGAAGTGCTGCATCTGCCGGGCCATTCGCCCGGTCAGGTGGGGCTGTTCCACGCCGAGACGGGGACGCTGTTCGGGGCGGATGCGATTTATGACGGACCGCTGCTGCATGACGGCGAAGCGGACAGCATTGCGGAATATGCCGCCACGCTGCGCCGCCTGCGTGATTTGCCAATACGCCGCGTGCATGGCGGGCATGACCCCAGCTTTGACAAGGCCCGTATGGACGAGATCATCGAAGGGTATTTGCGGGCCTGGGGCGTTTAGCCTGCGCGAGTCAGGTTGCGTCAGTCCTCGGCAATATCCTCAGCCCACAGCTCCGGTTTTTCCTGGATGAAACGGGTCATCAGCGCGATGCAATCCGCATCATCGGCCACGATCACCTCGACACCGCGCTCTGTCAGGAAGGCTTCGTTGCCGCCAAATGTGGTATTTTCCGCGATGACGACACGCGGTATGGCGAATTGCACGATGGTGCCCGCGCACATCATGCAGGGGCTGAGCGACGTGTAGAGGGTCGTGTCGCGATAGGTCTTTTGCCGCCCCGCCTTGCGCAAGGCGTCCATCTCGCCATGGGCGATGGGATCACCGCGCTGCACCCGTTGATTGCGGCCCTGACTGACCAGCACGTCACCGCGCGCAAGCACCGAGCCGATGGGGCAGCCCCCTTCGTTGAACCCTGCTAGCGCCTCGTCATAGGCGATGCGCAGGAATTTGCGGTCGGTGTCTGTCAGCATGTCTGGCCTCTTCGCACATCATCGCTTTGGTGGGATATGTATTGTCCGCTTTCTGGAGCCACTCAAGCCAGTCCGCACCCCTCACGCGCCCGCCATGGTCTCAAGTGCGATCGCTGTCACCTCGTCCATCGGGAAAAAGAGCTCGATCCTGAGGTCATCCAGCGTCACATCCTCGGGCGTGCCGAATTGGGCAAGGGTGGAAAACATCGACAGGCGCAAATCGCCTTGGCGGAAAATGGTCGGGATGACCGGGTTCGATCCTCGCTCGGTATAGCCATCGACCTTAGAGAGATAAGCGATGGCGCGATCCAGCTCGGGCACGCCGCCTTGTGCGAGGCTTTCGACGCGCAGCCGTTTGGCGGTGTGATGTGCGACCTCCGGCCAGTTTTCGACAACCGCTTCGAGTGTGCCTGACATCGTCAGATCGATCAGGCTGTCGCCCACACCGACCCCCAGCATGCCAAACAACGCAAGTGCCGCCGCATTTGCCTCGCGGATGCACCACAGCCGGTCTACGGCGATGCCGGGATAGGGCATGTGACTGCTCAGCATCCGCTCGACTGCGCTGCGGATGGGGGCCATATCCGCATCGGTCCAGTTCCGCCCCGCGTAGCGCGCGGCAAAGCCCGCATGGGTCAGCAACTGGTTGCGGGCATCCAGCGGCAATTGCAGCGCATCACCAAGCCGCGTCACCATCTCGCGGCTGGGCCGGGATCGCCCGGTTTCCAGAAATGACAGGTGGCGACCGGATATGTCGGCCTCAAGGGCGAGGTCCAACTGGCTGTAGCGGCGCACCGCGCGCCATGTTTTGAGGGTCTGTGCAAAATCACTCATGCCCCCGGTCTATCACGTTTTTTGCCCTTTTCACTTACCTGCGACGTAATTGTCAGCCCGCTTTGTCGCGCGCTAAGCCCTGCGCAAAAGCAAGGAGAGGACAATGGCGACACAAGCGACCCACAAGATGTGGCTCAAGGTCTCTGCCGTTTTGATTGCGGGCTTTGGTCCGTTGTTGACGCTGGCCACGATGCCCGCCTTGAACGAACCGGCGCGCTGGACGCTGGATCTGCTGACGTGGCCGCTGGACGGGTTTCCATCCTACGCGGCCCCGGAAATCTGGTTTCTGTCGGCGCTGACCGGTGGGTTTCTGGTGGGGTGGGGCGTGATGGTCTGGTGCCTGTCAATCTGGGTTCACGACCACGCGCCCGAGCAGGTGCGCAAGGCACTGGTGGTCAGTGCGCTGTGCTGGTTTGTCTTGGACAGCTTTGGGTCGATCACCTCGGGGAACTGGCCCAATGCGGTGTGCAATATCGTTGTTCTGCTGCTGGTCATCGGCCCGATGTGGTGGCCTACGGACCCAGAAACCCTTGCACAAGGAGACGCCTGATGACCCTGTTTCGCACCGTTCTGATCGCCATGACCGCGATCCTTGCCCTGATCACCGTGGCGGCGATTGCCAAAGAGGGGCTGGATTTGCTGACCCCCTATTTCAGCGCCATTTTCGCGCTGACCTGGCAGGGGCAGTTCAACACGGATTTCGCATTTTATCTTGTTCTCTCTGGCATCTGGATGGCATGGCGCGCTGGGTTCTCGCGGGGTGGCATTGCACTAGGGGTTCTGGCGCCCCCGCTGGGCATGCTGTTTTTCGCGCCCTATCTGATCTACCTCATCGCACAAACGTCCGGAGATGTGCGCAAGCTTATGATGGGTGTTCACGCCGAGGACGCGCGGCGCGGATAGTTCCATGCGAACGGATTGCTGCCCATGGGCGTTGTTCCAGACCGTTGATCAGAGTTGCGCAATCTGAATGAGGACCTTGCGGATTTGCGCGGCGTCACCGTCGCTGAATTGCGACATGACCTCTTTGTCATAGGTACGCGCTTCTTTGAGCAGATCCTCGAACACACGCTGCCCGGTTGGGGTCAGGGACAGGCTTTCATGGCGGCGGTCATTGACCTGCTGCTCACGCCTGAGGAACCGCTTGGTTTCCAGCGCACGTACCGCGCGGCTGACCTTGGTCTTGTGAATGCGGGCCCGGTCGCAAATATCCTTGGCCGTCATCGCGCCGTATCGCCCAAGGTGAAACACCACCCGCCATTCGGTGCGCAGCATGCCGTAGCGGCTGCGATAGATCACCTCAAAGTCGCGGCTCATCACCTCTGCCGCCTGGTTGAGCAGGTAGGGCATAAAGTCCTTGAGATCGAAGTCGTTCTTTTTTGTCATGGGCTCCGAATTATCCCTTGTTAGTTACAAAAGCAACTACTACCCACCAAGAATGATTTTCGAGGGGAGCCATCAAATGAACAAAGTGACCGCCAGCACCACATTGCGCAGCGCGCCCACACCGGCCGGGACGCATCCCGGTTACATGCCCGGGTTTGGCAATGATTTCGAAACCGAAGCACTGCCCGGTGCGCTGCCGCAGGGCATGAACTCGCCCCAAAAGGTGAACTATGGCCTTTATGGCGAACAGCTGAGCGGCACCGCCTTTACCGCGCCGTCCCACCAGAACGAGCGCACGTGGTGTTACCGCATCCGCCCCTCGGTCAAGCACACGCACCGCTTTGAGAAAATCGATCTGCCCTATTGGAAATCCGCGCCCCATGTCGATCCGGACGTGATCAGCCTTGGCCAATACCGCTGGGATCCGGTGCCCCATGGTGAAGCAAACCTGACATGGCTGACCGGCATGCGCACCATGACCACGGCTGGCGACGTGAATACGCAAGTGGGCATGGCCAGCCATATCTATCTGGTGACCGAGAGCATGGTGGATTCCTACTTCTTTTCGGCTGATTCCGAGTTGCTGGTGGTGCCCCAAGAGGGCCGCCTGCGCTTTGCCACCGAGCTTGGGGTGATCGACATCGAGCCGCAGGAGATCGCGGTGATCCCCCGTGGTCTGGTCTACCGCGTCGAGGTGCTTGAGGGCCCATGCCGCGGCTTTGTCTGCGAGAATTATGGCCAGAAGTTCGAACTGCCGGGCAGGGGGCCCATTGGCGCCAACTGCATGGCGAACCGGCGCGATTTCAAAACACCTGTTGCGGCCTTCGAGGACCGCGATGCGCCCTCGACCGTGACGGTCAAATGGGCCGGGCAGTTTCACGAGACCAGGATCGGGCATTCGCCGCTGGATGTGGTAGCATGGCATGGCAACTACGCGCCCTGCAAATACGATCTGCGCACCTATTGCCCGGTGGGCGCGATCCTGTTTGACCACCCCGATCCGTCGATCTTTACGGTGCTCACGGCCCCAAGCGGGGTCGAAGGGACGGCCAATATCGACTTTGTCCTGTTCCGCGACCGCTGGATGGTGGCCGAGGACACGTTCCGCCCGCCCTGGTACCACAAGAACGTCATGTCCGAACTGATGGGCAACATCCACGGCATCTATGACGCCAAGCCCGAAGGGTTCATTCCCGGGGGCATGTCTCTGCACAACATGATGCTGCCCCACGGGCCGGACAAGACGGCGTTCGAGGGGGCCAGCAATGTCGATCTGGAACCCGAGTTCCTCGCCAACACGATGTCCTTCATGTTCGAAACCCGCTTTCCCCAGCACCTGACCGGCTTTGCCGCCAATGAGGCACCGCTGCAGGACGACTACATCGACTGCTGGGCCGATCTGGAGAAGAAGTTCGACGGCACCCCGGGCAAGAAATAGCCCATGGACCTTTACAGC
Organism: uncultured Tateyamaria sp.; assembly: GCF_947503045.1. Lineage (GTDB taxonomy): Bacteria > Pseudomonadota > Alphaproteobacteria > Rhodobacterales > Rhodobacteraceae > Tateyamaria. The sequence goes on along the minus strand of NZ_CANNCF010000003.1, from coordinate 79,564 downwards.
TTTTCCCAGTCGAGCACCGCGTATCGGGTGCGCATCGCGCTGAACATCAAGCGGGTGGCGCACCGGATCATCCCTGTGGACCTCACGCAGGGTGCGCAGCTTGATCCGGCCTTTGCCGCCGTAAACCCGGCGCGCGCGGTGCCAGCGCTGGTCACGGATGCAGGCGATACACTGACCCAGTCCATGGCGATCCTAGCATGGATTGAGGCCACCTATCCCAACCCGCCGATCCTGCCTGCCGACCCGCTGGAGCGCGCGCGGGTAGAGGCCGCAGCGCAGGTGATGGCTTGCGACGTGCACCCGGTCAACAACCTGCGCATCCGCAAGCGGCTGGCGGCGATGGGCCATGAACAAGAGGCGGTGGTGGACTGGATGATCCACTGGATGCAGGACGGGTTCGCGGCCTTTCAGACGATGATCCGGCCCGATACGCCCTTTGCATTTGGCGACGCACCCTCGCTTGCGGATATCTGCCTCGTGCCGCAATTGTTCAACGCGCGCCGCTGGCAGATGGACCTTGCCCCGTTCGCCCGTCTGAGCGAGATTGAGGCGCGCTGTCTGGCCCTTCCGGCCTTTGACGCGGCGCGGCCTGAAAACCAGAAAGGCGCATGACGACGGCGGCGTTTTGAACCTCCAAGCGACCCCCGCAACTCCCGCAAGACAAGGACCAGACCGATGGCAAAAGCATTCGCCTCACAGGGTGACCTGACCGAAAAGACGATCACCTTTGACGAGGTCGGCCGCGATCTCTGGGCCTTTACCGCCGAGGGGGATCCGAATTCGGGCATCATTATCGGCGACGACAGCGTCATGGTGGTCGAGGCGCAAGCCACCCCGCGTCTGGCCGAAAAGGTGATTGAGCGGGTGCGCAGCGTCACCGACAAACCGATCAGCCATCTGGTGCTGACCCACTACCACGCCGTGCGCGTGCTGGGGGCCAGCGCCTACGGCGTTGATCAGATCATCATGTCCGAGGCAGCGCGTGGCATGGTCGCCGAGCGCGGGCAAGAGGATTGGGACAGCGAAGTCCAACGCTTTCCCCGCCTCTTCGAGGGGCACGAGAGCATTCCGGGCCTGACATGGCCCACCACCACCTTCAGTGACAGCATGACCGTCTATCTTGGCCAGCGCCGCGTCGACATCAAACATATCGGGCGTGCCCACACGGCAGGGGATGCGGTGGTGCATGTGCGGGATGAAAACGTCATGTTCACGGGCGACATCGTCGAAGATCACTCGGCCTGCTATTGCGGAGATGGCTATTTCGGCGATTGGGGTGGCACGCTTGATGCGATCAATGCCTATGACGTGGACGCTATCGCGCCGGGCCGGGGGGGTGCGTTGATCGGCAAGGACGCGGTCGAGCGTGCGATTGAAAGCACCCGCGATTTCGTCGACAGCACCTATCGCCCTGCGGCGCGGGTCGCCGCGCGCGGTGGTTCGCTGAAAGAGGCATGGGACGCCGTACGCGACAGCTGCGATCCGAAATTCAAGGACTACGCCATCTACGAACACTGCCTGCCCTTCAACGTTGCGCGCGCCTATGATGAGGCGCGCGGCATCGCCCATCCCCGCATCTGGACCGCCGCCCGCGATCTGGAAATGTGGGAGGCGCTGCAAGGCTAGCAGGCCGAATGGGGAGGACAGATCATGGTTGCCACGCGCTATCAGACGGCATTTGAGCTTTACCCCTACGTCCGCGTGCCCGCGCAGGATGCCGCCCCCGTGCGCCATCCGGTGGTGATCGTGGGCGGTGGGCCCGTGGGCCTTGCCTTGGCACTTGATCTGGGGCGACGGGGCACGCCTGCACTGGTGCTGGATGATCACGAGGGGGCGGGGCTAGGCTCCAAGGCGATCTGTTTTGCCAAACGCACGCTCGACATCGCGCATCGCCTTGGTGCGGGTACGCAGATGCTGGACAAGGGCGTGGTCTGGAACGTCGGCAAGGTCTTTCATCGGGACGGGATGCTGTTTGATTTCAACCTGTTGCCGGAAGACGGGCATCGCAACCCGGCCTTCATCAACCTCCAGCAGCCCTATTTCGAAAAGTTCCTGTTCGAGGCCATTCAGGCCGCCCAACAGGAGGGCGCCCCGATCGAAATACGCGGACGCAATCGGGTGGCCTCGGTCCGTCTGGGCATGGAGTTTGTGAGTGTCGATATCGACACGCCGGATGGTCGCTACACGCTTGAGGCCGACTGGCTCATCGCCTGTGACGGTGCGCGTTCGCCCACCCGTGACATGATGGGCCTCAGCTTTGACGGGCGGGTGTTTGAGGACAATTTCCTGATTGCCGATGTGCGGATGAAGGCCGATTTTCCGACCGAACGCTGGTTCTGGTTTGATCCGCCTTTTGAGGGGGCCGGGCAGTCGGCTTTGCTGCACAAACAGCCCGACGACATCTGGCGTATCGATTTCCAACTGGGCTGGGACATCGACCGTGATCTGGAACTGGACCCCGACCGCATCCGCACGCGGGTGGACGCGATGCTATCAAGCCAAACGGGCGACGTGCCCGATTATGAGCTGGAGTGGACGTCAATTTATACGTTCCAGTGCCGTCGGATGGAAAAGTTCCGCCATGGTCGCGTATTCTTTGCCGGGGACAGCGCGCATCAGGTGTCGCCATTTGGTGCGCGCGGGGCCAATTCGGGGGTGCAGGATGCTGAAAATCTCGCCTGGAAGCTGGACCTTGTCTTGAAGGGCGCGGCGGGTGCGGCGTTGCTCGACACCTACGCGACCGAGCGGGAACACGCAGCAGATGAAAACATCCTCAACTCATCCCGAGCGACGGATTTCATGACGCCGAAAAGCGCCAACAGCATGCTGTTTCGCAATGCGGTGCTGGAGCTGGCGGGGCGTCATGCCTTTGCGCGGCCTTTCGTCAATTCAGGGCGCTTGTCGGTTCCCTGTTCCTACGACGGCTTTGCGCTGTTCGGGCCGGATGCCCTGGACGGTGGGCCGCAGGTCAGCCGACCCGGCGCGACCTGTCCCGACGCGCCTTTGGGCTCAGGCTTCTTGCTGGATGCGCTGGGGGATGGGTTTGTCTTGATGGCCATCGGGTGCGACGCGCCAGAGCCCGTGCAGGAGGGGGATGTGACGGCGAACGTGCTGCATATCGAGGCCCCTTCGCCCTTGCTGGCGGAGCGTTACCTGGGCAGTTCGCCATCGGCGCTGTACCTGATCCGCCCTGATCAACACGTGGTCGCGCGCTGGGCGGAGCATGACGCGAAGGCTGTCTCGCAAGCCCTTGAGAACGCGATAGGAAAGAAGATGTCATGAACCTGATCCTGACCCCAAATATCCCAGACCCGGACGGATTCTATGACGAGTTGTTGCGCGCCCATGAAGGGTTGAGTGATGAAGAAAGTGCAGCGCTCAATGCCCGACTGATCCTGACATTGGCCAACCAGATCGGAGACCGCGAGGTGTTACGTGCGGCGCTTGCGGTATCTAAGTGAGGTATGCCGTGTAACTCATTGGCTTAGCTAGTTTTAGAGACGTCATCGCGCTGCCTTAAAGATCAACCTCAATCACCCCGTCCGCCTCGGCGGCGCGCGATTGGCACAGGATCACGGTTGTGTCCCGCTGCGCCTTGGACAGGACGAAATCCCGGTGTTCGACGTCGCCTGAGACCAGCCCGCATTGGCACACGCCACACAACCCGTCGCTGCATTTCACATCAATGCTGATCCCGTTCTCTTGCAGCACATCCGTCGCCGAACGGTCGGCAGGCACATGCAATTCCTTGCCCGAACGCGCCAGTTTCAGCGTGAAGGCGTGGTTCACATAGTCGGGTTGCTCGGGCACAGAGAAGTATTCGAGGTGCCGCGCCTCTTCGGGAAAGCCCGCCTTTTCAGCGGCTTCCAGAACGCTTTGCATGTAGCGCTCTGCCCCGCACGTATAGACATGCCAGCCCGGTTGGTAGCCCGCAAGGATCGCATCCAGATCGGCGCGCGTGCCTTTGTCGCTCACATGCAGATGCATACGGTCGGCCCAGTCAAAGCCCTGAATGTCCTTGAGCAGCCCCATGCTGTCCTCGGATCGGCCCGAATAGTGCATCACGAAATCGCGCCCTTCAGCATACAACGTATGCGCCATGGCAATGAGCGGCGTGATGCCGATACCGCCGCCCATCAGGATCGTGCGGGCTGCGTCAGGTGCCAGCGGAAAATGATTGATCGGGCGCGAGATAAAGATGCGCCGCCCTTTGGTAAAAATGCGATGCATCAGCGCCGACCCGCCGCGCCCCGCATCCTCGCGCAACACGGCGATCTGGTATTTGGAGCGGTCCGCCGGATCGCCAGACATGGAATACTGGCGCAGGAATTCCGGTGCCACGACGATGTCGAGATGCGCACCAGCCGTCCATGGGGGCAGATCGCCGACCGAAACGGGGCGAAACTCGTATTTCATCACGCCTTGCGCAGTTTCTTCGGCGCAGGTGATCTCGACCTGCATGACCGGGCTTTCGCCGTCAGCAGTGTATAGGTGCAACGCGCTGTCGTCGTCCCGGGCAAGGCGGGCCTTGTACTCATCGGCCGTAATCATCGCCTGATAGGCCTCGATCCCCGCCTCGCGGTCCATCGCGAAAGGATAGGGGGCGGGATGCGGGGCCAGAGGGGCGGGATAGACGGCGAGCGTCTGATCCTCGTATTTCAGATCAAGGTCCTTTTGCAGCGCACGGGCGTTCACCGGCGCCGGCGTCGGGCGGTACCCGCCGTCCTCGTCGATCTCCAGATCCCACCACCACTTTTTGACCGGGTTCAGCGTGCCATTGTCGACCACGTCATCGAGCCGCGCGAGGGCAGGTGCCAGTTTGGGCACGTTCATCGCCGCCCAGCGGAACGGTTTTTCCTTAAAAATCCCTTCGAGGTTCCACGGGCACGTCTTCATGCAGCGCCCGCACATGGCCCCGCCGGGGGTCGTGACCCGGTAAGTAACGCATTTCTGGCTGTCGGATTTCCAGATTTCATAGCCGTTGAACATCAGCTTCGGCCCTGCGGTGATGGCCCCTGACGGGCATTCGCGCGCGCATTTGTTGCAGGACTCGCAAAACGTTTGCAGGCCGAAATCGATGGGCTTGTCATGGGCCATGGGCAGGTCGGTGGTGACCGCCCCGGATTTGAGGCGCGGGCCAAGATAGGGGTTCAGGATCACCTCACCGATGCGGCTGACCTCGCCCAGTCCCGAGAGCAGCAGCAGGGGTGGTTGCAAGACCTCGCCGTCCATCACCGTATGGGCCTTGGCCGAATAGCCCAAGTTGCGGATTTGCCGCGCGATGACCCCGCCCAGCAGGGAAAAGCGCAGATAGGCGCGCATGGATTGGGCCACCGCGATCCAGTCATCGCCAGAGGAGCCCTCCATAGTCTCATACCCCTGATCGATGATCATGCTGATCGCCTGATCGTGGGGCGGATCGATCACCTCGCCGCGTGCATCGTGGCTGTACCACGTCCAGTCCGGGCAACGCGAAATGCCCACCGCATCAACGCCCAGCCAATAGCTGGTCGCCTTGACGAGGTCAGCAGCCTCCTGCGGGTCAAGCTGTGTCTTTTCGGCGTCCGGTTCACCGTCCTGCAGCAGCACAAAGGCAGCCAGTGCGCGCCGCTGCGCCATCGAAGGGGCCGCCTTGCGCACGTAGTGTCCGCCCTTGGAGGCCTCTTGCATCTTTTTGCCCATGTCGCCGAACTGCGCGCGCGCGAACATGTCGGCGCGTTTGGGCACGCGGGCGACGTGGGGCTCGTCGATATAGGTTGTGGGGGTGTCCACACGTTTGAGCCGCTCAAACGGATGCGCGCCATCGACAAAGCGTCGCTTGGCGTAAGGCACTGCGTTCATGGCATTCTTGCGCGTTCCGGTGCCGAATTTCCACGCCACCCCAAAGGCGGATTTCGGCTGCTCGGCCATGGCAGCAAGAGGCTGGTCGGGCGCGAGCTCAAAACTGGTCGTGACGGCGGCGAGCCCAAAGCGCGTGCCGACATAAGGATGGGACAGCACGCCGTTTTCGACCCGGGCGAGCCCCGCGGCGACCGCCAGACGGCCCAGATCGACATCCGAACTCGACACCGTGTGCGCGCGCGCGTCATAGCCCAGAAGGCGCAGGTAATTGGAAAGAACAACGGCCGTTTCTGCGGCCAGCAGCCCGGCGCGGTGATCTTGGGCGTCGCGAATCCAGCCGCTTCCCGGCTCCCCGGGCCGCACCTCTCGGGGGTTTTCATAAAGAAAGACCAGCGCATGGGTGTGGGGGTCGATGCTGGTGGGCGGGGCCTCCATCGACTCCTTGAGATCGGCCATGATCGTGTCGATGCCCGAGGCAAGTGTCTTGGTCTGGCGTGTCTTGAGGTCCTCTGCGAGGCGGGCGATGTCCGGGTTCTCGAACGGCTGGTCCAAAAGGGCGGCTTTGGGCAGCGCGCACACTCCGACGATGGCTGCATCGGCGAAATACCCAAACGCTTTCAGATGGTTGGCGCGCTCTTGCGGGTCGGTGGGGGCCTCGGCCATAGCCTTGTTGATCAACCCGCCGCGGATCGCATCCAGCATCGCCTGATGCTCGCGCATCGCATTCACGATGGAGCGGGGATCATCGGGGCGGTCAAATGCCAACTGCGTCATGGGTGGCACATCGCCAAGATCGGGCAGGGTGGTCAGCCGCGCCAGCCGCTCGGTCGGGTAAGGCCCCATGTGCACAGGCCGGTCCTTGTCAGAAAATAAGCGCACGTTCATGGGGGCCTCAAAGTGATCCATCGGTCGGGCAAGGGCTCCGCACGGGATGCGGTTCCTCGATGTGGCTCACAGTCACGCCGACGGGCGCAGAGTTCAAGCCCAACGAGGGCTGCGCACCGGTACTGTGCGCTGCGTCAGGCGAATTGGATGTCGACCGATCCGAAATCAGCAAAATTCGCGTGGATCACGCTGCCGGGCGGGCATTCGACGGGACGGATAAAGCTGCCGGACAGGATGATCTGACCCGGCGCGATGCTTTGCCCGTATTGCGCCATGCGCCGGGCGAGCCAGACGACGCTCTCGACCGGGTCGTTCAGCACGCCGGCGCCAAGGCCGGTTTCCTCGACCTCGCCGTTGCGTGTTGTGATTGCGCCGACCCAGCGCAGATCAAACGCGTCGGGTGCGTGACGCTGCGCGCCCAAAACCAGCCCCGCATTGGCGGCATTGTCCGCGATGGTGTCAAAGACGCTGCGGGTTTGGCCGCTCCGCGCGTCCTTGCGCACGATCCGGGTGTCGAGGATTTCGAGGGAGGGGGCGACATAATCCGTGGCCGCCAGTACGTCGGCGCGGGTGATGTCTGCTCCGCTCAAGGGCGCTTTCATCACGAATGCAATCTCGGCCTCGATCCGGGGCTGGATAAAGCGCCCCTGTGGCACTGTGCTGCCGGTCTGAAACGCCATGTCATCAAACAGGATGCCGCTGTCGGGGATGTCGATGTTGAGCGCATATTGCATCGCTTTCGAGGTCAGCCCGATCTTCCAACCGATCACGTGGCGCCCCTGATCCAGCTTTTGGGCGTAGATCGCGTTCTGGATGGCATAGGCGTCATCCATCCCCATGTCGGGAAAGCGCTGCGACAGCAGGCCGATCTGCTGCCCACGGGCCTCGGCGGCCAGCAGGTCAGCGGCGGCCTGTGCGTGCTCGTCGGGGGTCATGTCACCTCGTCCTCGACCGTGTTGCGCAGGGTGCCGATGCCGTTGACCTCGACCTCGACCACGTCGCCGGGTTTGAGGAATTGCGGCGGATCCAGCCGCGCACCGGACCCTGTGGGCGTGCCGGTCACAATGATGTCGCCGGGCTGAAGGGCCATGAAGGTCGAGATATAGGCGATCTCGCGCCGGATCGGGTGCATCATGCGGCTCAGCGTGTCGTCCTGGCGCAGCTCGCCATTGACCCGTGTGAGAATGCGCGCCTCGTCCAGTTGGCGGGCGTCGGAGAAAGGCACGAGCCACGGCCCCATGGACGCCGACCTGTCCCAGTTCTTGCCCTGGGTGACATTGAATTTGGCATGGCGCACCCAATCGCGGATCGTCCCCTCGTTGCACAAGGTGAGGGCGGCGATGTGGTCATAGGCGTCAGCCTCGGCAATACGCCGCCCGACCTTGCCAATCACGATGGCCACTTCGCCCTCATAGTCCAGCATATGGCTTTCCGGGGGCCGGATCAGGGGTTGGTCGTGGCCTGTGAACCCGCTGGCAAAGCGTGGGAACAGAGACATGTATTTCGGCTGTTCGCTGCCGTCTTTGTATTCCGCATTCCTGTCCGGGAAATTGACGCCGACGCAGAGGATGCGGCGGGCATTTGGCAGGACCATCTCATAGGTAACATCGGTGTGGGTGACGCTGCGGGTTTGCGCCGTTGCTTCGAGGGCGCTGAGCCCACCGTTGATCACAACATCAAACAGGGTTGGCCACCGCGGAAAAACGTCGTTGAGCGCGATCATGCCTGCCTCGGTGGCGGCGCCATAAAACGTCTCGCCCGCATGCGAGTAGGTTGCAAAGCGCATGGTCGTGCCTTTTGCCGTTGGGGCACTCATGGCGCGATGATCGGGCTGGCGGCAATGGTGGAGTCTTGCGTCTCCACCCCGACAAAATGCGATCCGTTCTTGAACCAGCTTTCCGGCGCAGGTGCCCCCCACAGCGTTTGGCGCTGAGGGTCCTGCAAGTCCCATTTGATCGGCTCCAGATCAGGATCGACAGTTTGATAGTCCGAGCAATAAATCTCGATCCGGTGCCCGTCGGGGTCCAGCACATAAAGGAAAAAGGCATTGGAAATTCCGTGCCGACCGGGGCCACGTTCGATATGGCTGACATAACCGGTCGTCGCCATCAGATCGAGCAGGTCGATGATGTTGAGAGGGGTCGGCACCCAGAATGCCACGTGATGCAGGCGTGGTCCGGTGCCGTTGGTAAAGGCCATGTCATGCACGCCGCCCTTGCGGTGCATCCACGCCGCCCACAGACGCTTGCTATCGTCATCTTCGGTATATTCGGTTACGCGAAAGCCGAAGCCAGAGTAGAATTCCACTGATGCATCAACGTCATGGGAGAAACAGTTAAAGTGATCGATGCGTAACGGCTTGACCCCGCGATAGAGGTCATATTTCTGATGGACCGACGGCAGACGGTCCATCCTGTGATAAAATTCCAGCGGTATCCCAAGGTTGTCCGAGGTCAGCAACGTGCGGCCTTGATAGGGGCGTTCGACCCAAACTGCCGGGCGGCCCTTGCCCTCAAACCAGCTCTTGGCCCGGTCCAGATCATCCTCGTCAAAGGTTTTGAAGCCCAGTACCTCGACCGTGCCCGGTTGGTCGGATTTTTGCAGGATCAGGCAGTGATGCCCGCGTTCCTCCATCGCGCGCAGGTAGATATGGGTGTCACTCTCATCCGTGACCTGCAGACCCAGCGTATCGACATAGAAGGCCCGCGAGGCGGCCAGATCAGCGACGTTCAGGCAAGCATGGGACAGGCGAAGGGTGTTGAAATCGGGATAGAGATTTGGCGCGGGCACGGGCATCAGAGAGCCCCCAATTGGGTGATCTTGTGCTGACCGGTGGCAAAGCCGATGTGCTTTTGTTCCATGTAGAACTCAAACGACCAATCGCCGCCATCCCGCCCGATGCCGCTGGCCTTGACCCCACCAAAGGGGGTGGGCAAGTGGCGCACGTTTTCGGAATTCACCCAGATCATCCCCGCCTCAAGCCGGTCGGTAAAGCGCAGCGCGCGGGTGAGGTCATTGGTCCAGACATAGCCCGTCAGACCGTAGGGCGTGTCATTGGCGATTTCCAGCGCCTCCTCCTCGCTCGCGAAGGGGATTGAGGTCAGCACGGGGCCAAAGATTTCTTCCTGCGCGATACGCATGGCGGTGTTGGCGCCGGTGAACAGGGTGGGGCGGATGAAATAGCCCTTATTCCCGACCGTCTCGCCCCCGGCGGCGATGGTGGCACCGTCTGCCTTTGCGATGTCGAAATAGGAAGTCACCTTGTCAAAGTGATCGCGGCTGATCAACGGGCCGATTTCGGTCGCAGGGTCAAGCGGATGGCCGACCTTGATCGCATTGATGCGTGCCACAAGCCGTTCCTCGAATTCGGCGCGGATCGTGTCCTGTACTAGCAGGCGACTGGACGAAGTACACCGCTCGCCATTGATCGAAAAGATCATGAAGATCACAGCATCGAGCGCACGGTCCAGATCGGCATCGTCAAAGACGATGACCGGGTTCTTGCCGCCCAGTTCCAGGTGCATGCGTTTCAGTGTGTCGGCACCCTGTTTCGTGATGATCGACCCCGTGCGGCTTTCGCCGACAAAGGCGATTGCGCGGATCAGCGGGTGTTCGGTCAGCCGCTTGCCCGCCTCTTCGCCGTAGCCGTTCACGGTGTTGAGCACGGCGGGCGGCAGGCCCGCCTCTTCGCAGATTTCGACCAGCAGGCGGGCGGTCAGCGGTGAATCTTCGGCCGGTTTGTGCACCACAGTACAGCCCGCAGCCAGCGCCGGTGCGATTTTCCATGTCGACAGCATAAAGGGCGTGTTCCAAGGCGTGATCACCCCCACGGGGCCGATTGGATTGCGCGTCGTGATATTCATCAGCGTCGGCGATTTCAGGTGTTGCCCGTCGCGCGCCTGCACCACCTGATCGGCGAAATAGCGAAAGTTCTCGGCCCCGCGCAAGGCGGCCTTCGACATGAACTTGATCGTCTGCCCCGTGTCCCAACATTCGCACAGGGCGATTTCCTCGGCCCGCGCCTCGATGGCGTCGGCGATGTTCAAAAGGATGCGGCGGCGCTGCGTGGCGGGCATGTCGCGCCATGCGGGAAAGGAGTCTGATGCGGCCTGTGCCGCGCTGTCCACGTCCGCATCCGTACTGCGCGCCACATCGCAGATGACCGAGGCATCAACCGGAGAGACGCTCTGGAATACGCCGCCCGATCCGGCCACGTCTTGCCCGGCAATACGGTTCGCGATGCCCTGTTCGCGAAAGCGGGTCAGAAAGCCGGTCAGTTTCTCGATGTTTTGATCTACTGTGCCCATGTCACCCCTCCAGATGGTCGCGAATGGTGCCCGCCTTGGGCGACAGGTCCGCGTCGATTTCCCGCATTTCAAGAGAGAGCGCGATGGATCGGGTCTCCATCACCGGGGCGAGGTGGTCGCGCGCCGCCTCGAAAAGGCGCGCAGTGGCGTCGCGTTTTACATCCTGCGGACGTCCAGCGCGCAGCCGGACCGAGATGTCGATGAACCCATGTTTGGAATTGCCGTCTGCGATGGCATAGTGATCGACCCGCACCGCCCGAACGCGGATCCCGGCCATGGGAAAGGTGTCGATTTGGGCTGCGACGCTGCGGATGTGTTCGCACAGGTCGCCCATGTCCACGACGCCGTCAAGATTGGCGGAATAGTCGATCTGAAAATGCGGCATGTGACCTCGCGTGCGGGCTATTGCTTGCTATGTTAAGTAGTTGATCCTTGCTCGGTCAAGGATATTTGTTAACATGTCAAGTAAATCCCTGTGCGGGCAATCCAACAAGGATATTGCATTGAACTCGTCGCTTCCTCCGACCCGCCGTTCGCTGCCCATCGCGCTGATCCGGGCGCGCGAACAGGCGATGCAGCCGATCCGTGAAATGCTGGCCGCGACGGGCCTGACCGAACAGCAATGGCGGGTGTTGCGGGTGCTGGCCGAGGCGGGGCCGATTGATGCCACCAAACTGTCTGACCGGGCGGGGCTGTTGTTGCCCAGCCTGACGCGGATTGCCCGCAGCATGTCCCAAAAGGGGTTGATCACACGCCAGTCCGACCCGAAGGACCGCCGCCGCCAGGTGCTGGCGATCACCCCGGTGGGCCAACGGATCATCGCCGACAACCATGTGCACGCGCTGCGGATTGTCGACGGATTCAAGGACCGTATCGGTGCAGAGAAATACGAACAATTGCTGGACTTGCTCGAGGCGTTTTCCGCGGCGTCTGATCGGGATAATACCGACAGTTGAATGTTGGATATAGAGGGGAGAAACCCTTTCCGCCTATTGCGGCAGTTCAATCTGCATTTTCACATCTGCGGGTGGCGCGGTGGCGGCAAGTTCAAAGGCCTCGATGGACTGATCAAAGGCAAAGGTGCGGGTGATCAGTGGTTTCACGTCGATGCTGCCCGATGCCAGCATCGCGACACAGCGCGGGAACACATGGGCGTAGCGAAAGATGTTTTCGACCCGCGCCTCGCGCACCATGGCCGCACCTGCATCGTACAAGATGGGCTCGGACTGGCCGCCGATCATCACCACACACCCGCCCGGGCACAGCGGTTCAAAGATGCCCTGCGCGGCGCGCGGCGATCCCGTGGCCTCAAACACCACGTTTGCACCCCAGCCATCGGTATCCCTGGCGATCCGTTTTGCGATGCTCTCTTGAGCAACATTCACGCTTGTGATGGACGGGTGCAGGCCCTGTGCGATCTCCAGTTTGCGCCCGACGATGTCGGTCACGTAGACCCGCGCGCAGCCCGCCGCGATGGCAGAAAGGGCGGTGACCAGCCCGATGGGGCCTGCTCCAAGCACCACGGCAATATCGCCAGGGCTGATCCGCGCCTTGGTTGCCGCATGCACGCCCACGGCCAGCGGTTCGACCATCGCCGCTTCGGCAAAGCTGACCGTGTCGGGCAGTTTAAAGGTGAATGCCTCGGGGTGTACGCAAGCGGCGCGCAGGATGCCGTGCACGGGCGGCGTGGCCCAGAATTTGACAGCCGGATCAACGTTGTACATCCCCAACCGAGTCGCTTTGGAGTGCGGGTCGGGAATGCCCGGTTCCATGCAGACCCGGTCGCCAATCGCCAGCGTGGACACGTCTGCACCTGTTTCGATCACCGTCCCCGAGGCCTCGTGCCCAAGGATCATGGGCGCGTTCACGACAAACGGCCCGATGCGGCCATGGGTGTAGTAATGTACGTCCGATCCGCAAATCCCGACCGTGTGCAATTTGATGCGCACATCTCGGGGGCCAAGGACCTCTTCGCATTTTTCAATCGGGACGTCGCGCAGCGACAGTGCGCCTACCTTTTCAAGAACCAGCGATTTCATGTTTTGGGCCTTTCATCTGCGCCTCCGAAAGAGGCCTCGACAGGATCACTATAGCCAATGCGAACCGCAGGGCGAGCCGCATTGAATGCCGTATGCGTTCGGGCAGGGCGCAGTTCGTGCTCAGGCCTCAGGTCAGACTCCCGGGCATGTCCGCCACAAGCCGCCCGAGCAGATCGGACAACATCGCGACCTCGTCCTCCGTCCAGCGGTCACGAAAGACGTATGATGCCTGTTTGGCAAAGGTCGCGCGCGCCTCTTCGACCTTGGTGCGCCCGGCATCCGTCAGGACCACAAAGGACAGCCGCGCGTCCCGCTCATCCGCCTGACGTGACACCAGCCCGATCTTTTCCATCGGGGCGGTCATGCGCGTGACGGTCGATGCGCTCATGTGCAGCCTGCGCGCCAATTCGACTCGCGACAAGCGATGGAGTGAGGCGCGTTCCAACTGCATCAGCAGGAACATCTCGTTGACCGACAGGCCGTGCACGGCGGAAAACTCGCCCGCTAGCCGGGCTTTGATGGCGTCGCCAGATTGCAGGAGGCGGAGGACGGGGGGGGTGAAGATATCTGTCATGGCGGATTAATAGTTCAATATACTTGCATATGCAAGCGAATCGGAAGCATATAGGCTGCAATTTTATCCCCTCATGCAAGGATACGCCCAATGACACCTGACACGATCTTTTCGCTGGCTTCGGTCCTCGCCATGGTTGGCTGGGTGGCGCTGTTGCTGTCGCCGCTCGCCCCGGTTTGGTCAGACCGCATTGCCGGTCTTGCCATCCCTGTCTTCCTGTCTGTCGGCTATTCTGCCCTATTGCTGGTCTGGGGCATGGGCGAGGGAAGCTATGGCGATTTGGCCGGAGTGTTGCAGCTGTTCAGCCGTCCCGAAGGGGTGCTCTTGGGCTGGATACACTTTCTCGCCTTCGATCTGTGGATCGGCGCGTGGATGTGCCGCACGGCGCGGGCAGAGGGCCTGCGGTTCTGGGGTGTCATTCCCTGCCTTGCGGTGACGTTCATGTTTGGCCCGGCGGGGTATCTCGCGTTTACGGTTGTCCGGGCGCTGCAGCGCAGGCGTGTCGTGCCGCATGGACCATCTGTGTGAGTCGGCTCACGGCCGAACCATCGCCTCGATCCAATCGCGAATCAGGTCCATGGAGTTGTCGGCATAGGCGCGCCGTCCGAGGACTGCGAACAGCAGCTTACGGTGCCATGGCCACTGGGACGTCAGTTGATAGTTGAAGAGGTCCGCGCGCAACAGCCCATGGCTGGCATCAGGCACCAGCGCGACGCGCCTCTGCTCCGAGAGCGGCGCCAGTTGCGCCCGATAGGTGGCTGCATCGGCGAGGGCATCAACATTCAGGTCCGCCGCACCCCAGATGGCAAGGATCGGGCCCGTCATTCCTGCCAAAAGGCCAGTCGAGTCCTCAAAATAGGACGCCGTGACAAAACGAAACCGGTCCGCATCCATGCCCACATCCACCGGGCGCACGTCCGGCGTGCCAAAGACGGCATCGTTGTGCTGGGTTTGTGCCGCAAGTTTAGCGGCGATCTGGGCCGTGCTGGACCCTTCAGCCGCCATCCGCATGCGCGCAAAATAATGGCCCTGATCACGCCATGAGACCGCTGCCCCAACCAGCACCGTGAATGCAGGCGTCATCCGGTTGGCCACGCGGGGCAAGACCCAACCGGCTTGGGAAAAGCCGAGGAACCCGACGCCTCGCGGATCCACATCCCGCATCCGGGACACGGCATTATGGGCCGCGATGGCAACATCTGCGCGGTCATCCATGCTCTGATGCAGCCATTGGCCCGTGCTTTTCCCGACCCCCGCCTTGTCCCATGAAAACACGCCGATGCCCGCGTCCAGCAGGGTGTTGATCTGCGGCAAGTAGCTGTCACCGGCAAACCGATCCTGCGGACCGTCGCCGTGCACAATGATCGCAACGGGGTAGGGCGCATCGCTCGCGGGGGCAATCAGACTGCCCGAAAGCACGGTGTCGCCGACCTCAAAGGACACCTCGTGCACAACGTGGCCCGATAGATCAAAATCGGACAGGCCGCGCCACGCCCAAGCCCCCGTGACGATCAGGACCACAACGAGGATGGCCACAGCGGGCCTGATCAGACGTGCCATCTACTGCCCCTGTTTCGTCGATGACCCTTGCAGCTTGGGCTTGGCCGGTGTCGCTTCGCCGTCGGAGAAATAGGCGGGGCGCCAAGATAGACCGCCAAATATAATCCGCATCCGATCCGAGAAGGTCCGGCACTTTTTCAAATCCGCCCAGATATGCGCGAACTCGACAAAGGTGATGGTGACCGGATTGTTGCTGCGGATATTGCGCGTCAGCCCATAGACAACCTTGTCCTCTTCGCGCGCAAATGTGCCAAACAGCTTGTCCCAGATCATCAGAATACCGCCATAGTTCTTGTCGAGATATTGCGCGTTTGAACCGTGATGGACCCGGTGCACCGAGGGCGTGTTAAAGATTTCGTCCAGCCAGCCCAGTTTGCCCACCCGTTCGGTGTGTATCCAGTGCTGGTATTGCGCCACAAGGATCAGGCCGACAATGGCTTGAAACGGGTTGAAACCCAGCAGAATCATCGGGATGAGAAAGGCCCATTCGTAAAACCCCTCAATCACGCTCAGCCGGAAACCCACGGTCAGGTTATAATCTTGCGAGCTGTGATGGACGCTGTGGCTGGCCCAGAGGATTCGGTGTTCATGTTCAAGCCGATGCATCCAGTAATAGGTGAAATCGGCCGCGAGAATGGCGAGCACCCAGGTCCACGCGGTCATCGGAATGGAGAGCGGCGTGAGGTAGTATAACGGCAGCAGCGCGACAAAGCCCAAAGACGCAATGGCGGTCCGCTCGATCACCTGATGGGCGATGAAAATGGCGCAATTTGCCAATGTGTCCTTCCAGCGCCGTTCCTTTTTGGTGGTCAGGTCGAGGATGACCTCAAACCCGGTGAGGCTGATGTTGATCAGGAAAAGACCGGCGACAACCAGCATCATCTGGTGCAGGTCAAAAAGGGAAACGAGGTGGTCGAGTGACATGGTCATACTCCGGTTTGTCTGGTGCGGGCCGGGTGGGGCGTATGTGCGAGGCATTGGGCATCCCGCAAGCATCTTGGATGGCGTGCCGATAGGAGAGTGGCCATAATTTCTCTTTCCATGTGATGAGTTAACGGATATGAACGAACGATCGTTCATTATTTAGGAATGAAAAACAGGAGCGTCAACCCAGTGTCGGACACCGAACAGCCTATCCATCCGCGCAAGCTTGAAATCGTGGAGGCCGCCGTGGCCTGTTTTCTGGAGAACGGATACCACCAGACCGGGGTACGCGACATCGCCGCCAAGGCCGGAGTGAGCCTTGGCAACCTCTACAATCACTTCAAAGGCAAGGAGGGGGTCCTCGCCTTTATCGCGCAGATCGAAGGGGCGGAGCTGGCCGGATTTATCGCGGCGCTGTCAGACCCTGCCGACCCGCGCGCAGCCATAGAGCAGTTTATCGAGGGCTATGCGGCCTACGTGTCACTGCCCGAAAACGCCTTGCTAGGGGTCGAGATCCTGACCGAAGCCACACGCAATCCGGCGATTGCTAATGTGTTTGCCGAGAACCGTGACCGGTTGATCGACGCGCTAGCCCATTGCCTTGAGGTGGGTGCACGGTCAGGCGCGTTTGCTTCATTCAATGACACGCGGGCGGTGGCTTGCGTGTTCCTTGATGCTCTGGAGGGCCATGGGTTGCGCAGTCTGTCGCTCAAGAATGAAGATCATACGACATCAAAAGCGCTGAAATCATTTTTGATCAATGGGTTGAGGTGCTGACCTCAAGTAATTTCTGAACGGGTTTCGCCACGCCCGTACATTGCTTCATCCCCCCGCCAATCGCCGCATCAGAAACACTTCGGCCCCTTCGGGAATGGTTGCTGACCAGTCGTCGCGATAGATCACACCGTCCACAACCACCGCGATCTGATTTCGGATCGGACCGGCCAGCGCGGGGTACTGCGCCTCCAGCTTGCGCAGCAGCTCGCGGATGGTCGTGGCCTCGATCCTCAGCGTCTTTTGATCGTCCGCAAGGGGCCGTAGCCCGGCCCAAAGCGTGACATCAACCATTCCCGTCCAGTGCCGCCAGAATGCGGGGCGGCGAGATCGGGATATGAGACATGCGCACGCCCACCGCGTTTGATACCGCATTGGCGATGGCGGCCAAGGGCGGCACAATCGACGTCTCGCCCACACCGCGCACGCCGTAAGGGTGGTTGGGGTTGGGGATTTCGAGGATCTGCGTGTCGATCATCGGCAAATCCGAACACACGGGAATGCGGTAGTCGAGGAAGCCGGGGTTTTGCAGACGCCCATCCGCGCCATAGACATATTCCTCGTTCAACGCCCAGCCGATGCCTTGCGCGGCCCCGCCCTGATACTGCCCTTCGACATACGAGGGATGCACCGCCTTGCCCGCATCCTGAATGACAGTGTAGCGCACAACGCGGCTTGAGCCGGTCTCGGGATCGACCTCGATATCGCAGATATGGGTGGCAAAGGACACGCCCGCGCCATCCGCGACCAGCTCGCTGTGGCCGGCGATGGGGCCGCCCGTGTTGCCCGCCTCGGCGGCCAATTCCTTGACCGACAAGGGCGCGCGGTTGCCGTGCTTGGTGCCTGCCGCGTGGGCATGGCCGTCCTCCCAATAGACATCTTCCAGCGGGATGTCCCAGGTGAGCGCGGCACGCTTGCACATCACCTTGATCGCATTGCGGGCCGCCGAAATCGTCGCCATCGAGGACGAAAACGTGCCGCGGCTGCCATCAGTCATGTCGTTGTAGCCAAGGGTGGCGGTGTCGGCGACGACCGCCTTGACGTCATCATAAGCGATGCCCAGTTCCTCGGCCGCGATCAGCGACAAAGAGGCGCGCGAGCCGCCCACATCCACCGTGCCCACGGCCAGCGTGACCGTGCCATCGGCGTTGATGTTGAGATCGGTGCAGGTCTGCCCACCAAAGTTGAACCAGAACCCGCAGGCCATGCCGCGTCCCTGATTCTTGCCCAAGGGCGCGCTCATATGGGGGTGCGATTTCGCCGCCTGCAGGGTGGGGCCGATGCCGATGGGGCCATAGACCGGCCCATAGGACGATTTCGTGCCTTCCTTGGCGGCGTTCTTGACGCGCAGATCGACCGCATCAATGCCGAGTGTGTGGGCCAGTTCGTCAACAGCGCTTTCCACCGCAAAGGCTGCCATGGGGGCCGAAGGTGCGCGGTAGGCGGCGACTTTGGGACGGTTCACCAGCACCTCGAAACCCACGGTCTGCACATTGTCGAGGTCATAGCAGGCGAATGAGGTCATCGCGCCCAGCTCGGCCCACATGCCCGGGTAGGGGCCGCTGGAATAGCGCAACGTGGCGCTGGCGGCGGTGATGCGGCCATCCTTTCGGGCGCCGATTTTCACGTCGATCGAGGTGGCACTGGTGGGGCCTGAGGCGCGGAACACCTCTTCGCGCGACATGATCAGCTTGACCGGGCGGCCTGCCTTGCGTGACAGCGCCAGCGCAACTGGTTCGGCCCAGACGTGGGTCTTGCCGCCAAAGCCGCCACCGATTTCGGATGAGGTCACCCGCAATTTGGATACCTCAAGCCCCAGCAGATCGGCGCAGTTCTGACGATAGACAAAATGCCCTTGTGTGCAGACCCAAAGATCGGCAGTGCCGTCCGTGTTGCAATTGGCGACGCAAGCATGGGGTTCGATATAGCCCTGATGGGTCTGCTCGGTCTTGTAGCTGCGTTCGACAATTACGTCGGCTTTGGCAAAGCCTGCATCTACGTCGCCGTGGCCAAATTCGGCCCGGTTGGTGACGTTGGACGGGCTTGTGGGCGCCGGTTCGATCCCGGTGGTGAAGACAGTTTCGTTCAGCACAGGCGCGTCCGTCTGCATGGCCGCATCGACATCCACCACGTGGGGCAGCACCTCATAGTCGACTTCGATCAGCTTCAGCGCCTGTTTGGCCGCCTTTTCATCAATGGCAGCCACGGCAGCGACGGCATGGCCGTCATACATCGCCTTGTCGCGCGCCATGCAGTTGTCGAGGATCGCGAACAGGTCCGCGTTGCCATTGGTGAGATCGGGAAGGTCCGCGGCAGTGACGATGGCCTTAACGCCCTTGACCGCTTCGGCCTTGGAGGTGTCGATGCCCCTGATCCGGGCATGGGCATGGGGACTGCGCAATACCCGCGCAACCAGTTGGCCCGGCATGTTGAAATCCGCGCCATAGCGGGCGCGGCCGGTGACTTTGTCTACCCCGTCGGGGCGCAAGGGCCGCGTGCCCACGGAGTTGAAGGTCTTGGACTGATAGGCGGCATCAAAGCTCATGCGGTTTCCCCCCTCATTTCACGTGCGGCGTCCTGAACGGCGCGCACGATCTTGTCGTATCCGGTGCAGCGGCACAGGTTTCCGGCAAGCCAAAAGCGGATTTCAGTCTCGCTCGGGTCCGGGTTCACTTCCAAAAGCGCCTTTGCCGCGATCAGAAAGCCCGGTGTGCAGATACCGCATTGCAGGGCGGCATGTTCGATGAACTTGCGCTGGAGCGGGTGCAGTTCACCTCCGTCCGCCATGCCTTCGATGGTCTCGATGGTGCGCCCTTGCGCCTCGGCACCGAGCACAAGGCAAGAGCAAACCACACGCCCGTCCATGATCGCACTGCAGGCCCCGCAATCGCCGGTGCCGCAGCCTTCCTTGGCGCCCATCAGGCCCAAACGGTTGCGTAGGACATCCAGCAGTGTCTCGTCCGGCTGGCACAGGAATTCCACATCATCGTCGTTGATCGTCGTGCTGACTGCTATCGAGGCCATCATTTCCCTCCTGCGCGTGTATATGCGGTCTGTGCGGCGCGGCGTGCGAGCACGCCTGCGACCTTGGTGCGGAATGCGACCGTGCCGCGTTTGTCGTCAATTGGTGTGCTGGCCGCTGAACAGGCGGCGGCCAGTGCATCAAGGGCTGCGTCATCAAGGCTGGTGCCGATGATCGCCTCTGCCGCGGCGTCAACCAACATCACGGTCGGCCCGACGGCCCCAAGGGCGACGCGCGCCGATGTGACGGTGCCACCCGCATCCAGCGTCAGGTTCACGCTGACGCCGACGACGGCGATGTCCATTTCGGTGCGCGGGATAAAACGCAAGTAAGCATCGCCCGCCTGCGCCGCGCGCTTGGGCAGTAGGACCGCTTCGATGATTTCTCCCTTGGCGAGTGAGGTTTTGCCCGGTCCCGTGGGGATGTCGATCACTGCCGCCTCGCGGGTGCCGTTTGGCCCCGCAATCCGCACCCGCGCATCGGCGGCCACAAGCGCTGGCACGCTGTCAGCGGCAGGCGAGGCATTACAGAGGTTGCCCGCAACCGTGCAGCGCCCCTGTATCTGGGTTGAGCCGATCAGGTTTGCCGCCTCGACCACGCCAGGCCACGCGGCGACGAGGGCTGCATCCTCGGACAGGGCCGCGCAGGGCACGGCGGCCCCGATGACAAAGCCCGCATCGCTTTGCACGATGTCACCCATGCCCGCGATGGACTTGATGTCGACAATCAGGTCCGCTTCGAAATTGTCGTTCTGCATCCTGACCAGCAGGTCGGTGCCACCTGCCAGCACAAAGGCGGGCGCATCTGCAGCGGCCAGCAGGGCGGCAGCATCCTCGAGTGTCTGGGGTCTTTCATAGCGCACGGGGCCGGTCCCTTCTCGTCATCGGTATGTGTCCTTGTCCTTCCAAGCATCCGCCAGAGTGGGGCATCTTCGCAAGTACAAACAGCGCCGCTGATCGGTTCCAGCGCGGCGCGGGCGCTAGGTGCGCCCGTTCAAACCGGCTCGGGTGCGGGGGCAGGCTCGGCCTCTTCCACATCGCGCGCGGCGATCATCGGCAGACGTGCGATGGAGGACGTGGCCAGATCGCCAACCAGCGCTGCAATCTCGGCAGCCCCGTTCTGGCCCATGTTCTGCGCGGCGAAACGCGCCCCGGCAGCGGCCATGGCCCCACGCGCATCCCGATCCAGAAGTGTGGACAGGGCATGGGCCACATCAAAGGGTGCCGTGCGGCGCACCATCAGCCCGCATCCCCGTTGCACTGCATAGCGTGCACGGTCAATCTGGCGGTCCATCTGTTCATTCTCATTGGGCACCCACAGCGTCGGCAAGCCCGCCGCCATATGTTCGCAAAACGTGTTGTAGCCCGGCGCGGCCACGGCCACGTCAAAAGCGGGCAGATACTGCGCAAAAGGATAGCCGGTCAGGCGGGCCACCGATTGTGGCAGATCAAGGCGGTACTGGGCAATCTGCCCTTCACCGATTGACCGTTGTCAGGATGCGGCTGTCCAGTGAATTGATCGCGCCCAGGCGCTGGGCCAGCGCATTCGCATAGCCGCCTGCGGATTCCGTGGTCGGGCGCAGGCCTTCGAAAATCTGCTGATCCGAATGGATGGCGATGATCTTGGTTTTGCCCAGCGAAGTATCATCCACCACAAAGGCCAATTTGCCACCGTCCCGCCCGTCGGCAATACTGTGGGCCACGCGGATCCGTATGTCTCCGTCACGGCCATCGCGCAGCGTTTCAAGGTCATTGTCCGCAAACAGCAGGTTGGGCAGCAGGTGGAACACGTTGCCCGACACATCCAGCGCCGACACATAGAGATAGCCTTCGGTCATCTCAGGCGGGATCACCACCTCGATGATCGGGTTTTCCCCGACAAGGAAAGTACCGGCATGGTTGGCGGTCGGGTTGCTGCCCTCTCTGAAATCGAGGCGCACACCCGCCTCGGGCACGTTGGGCAGGACGCCGTCGATCAGGCACAGGGTCGGGTTCAGCACCTGAATATCAAGGCGCAGGGTGCGGTCGCCGATCGTATCAATCAGCCGGTTGGCCAGCGCATCGCGGGTCGCTGTGCTGTCGACGCGGCCCACAACACTCACCTGCGCGCCATTCGGATAGCCGGTCGGCGGGGCGTCCAGAACGTTTAGATCGCCGCAGGTCTGATAGGTGGCAAGGATTGGCGTCAACGCCTGCGCACTCAGAATGCGCGGGCCCAGATCAATCGCCGCACTCACCTCGAACGCGCCCCGCATGTCAGGGAGGTCGAATGCGGAGATCAGCCTGTCCCGCTCGGCCCGGTCATAGGTCAGGCCTGTGATCCGAGCGGTGGTTTCATCGGCGCGCACCTCCCATTCGGGCAGATGGCGCACGGCCTCGATCAGGCGCAGGACGTCAGGGCCCCAACTGTCGGGTATTGCGCCGCTGGCAAGGGTCAGGTCGGGTGTGCCGCCCGTTTCGGTGATCAGTGCGCCAAGTGTGTCGTGCACGGACTCCGAGGGCACGTGACCCTGTGCCACGGGTTGTTCGTTTTCGTCGCGGGACACCAGCAGGGTATAGGGTTCGACTACCGGATAGCGGGGCCCGAGCAAACCGTCGATGGCGCCTGAAAAATACGCAACCAATCCGGTGGCGGTGACCACAAGCACTGCAAGCACCAGCATCATCGGCCCGCGTGACTTGCGCGGTTCCGGGTCGTCTGGCGGTGCGGGTGTGGGCGTCGGGGCGGGGGATTGCGGCTCAACAATGGTGGCCACCTCGGACAAGGCCGGTTCGTCCCGTTTCGAACGCGGCATAACCACGGTGCGGTCGTCATCAGTGGCCTCGGGCGCGGGATTGCGCCCGTCAATCTCGTCCAGCACCTCCTGGGCCGCTTGCAGGCGGTGATCGCGATCGGGCCGGGTCATGCGATCAATCAGGGTCTTGAGCGGTTCGGGCACGCCCTCGGTGTCCAGCGGCAGGGACTTGATGTTGACGACATTCATCAGGTTGCTGCCGATATTGGGACGCTTGCCTCGAAAGGTAGACAACAACAGCGCGCCAAGCGCGTAGATATCTGCGCGCTCGTCTGTCTGCCCGCTCAGCTGTTCAGGCGCGGCATAGGCGTATTTGCCTGCAAATTCGTTGCCGACAATGGTTTCGGCGCCCGGATTAGTGTCTTTTGCGATGCCGAAGTCGATGATTACTGCATCATTGGGGTCGCCATTTCGCAGGATGATATTGTCAGGGGACAGATCGCGGTGGACGATGTTCTTGGCATGGGCGGCGCGCAGCCCCTCTGCCACCCGGCGACAAATGGTGATCACATCTTCGGCGGACATGCCGCCATCCTTGATCTTTTGATCAAGACCGGGCCCATCGACATAGTCCATAACCAGATAGACATGCCCGTCATCGGTGCGCTGGTTGTCGTAATAGCGCACAATGGCGTCATGGCGGATCTCGCGCATGGCCTCCTCGCGCGTCATCAGCGCAAGGAAATCCTCGTTGCGGGAAAACTCGGCTCGCAGCGCCTTGACCGCGACCACACGACCGGAAATCTCGCTGACCGCGCGGTAGACTTCGGAGGTGCCGCCAAGGCCAAGAACCTTGTCGATCCGGTAGGTGTTGTTCAACACATCCCCGATTTGGAAGATGCCGGGGTTGTCGCCTGCAGTCACGTGTGGTCCTCGCCCCGTTTGGGATCAGTAATGTTGCGCCGTACGGGGGCGGGCTAGCTCAGCGCCTGGAACTCGACGCGCCGGTTGACATCCGCGCGAGGGTTTTCGGCGTCATAGGGGAATTCCTCGCCCACGCCCAGGGCCTCCATCCGGTCATCCGGATAGCCGCAGTCAGAGACGAGAAACCGTTTGACCTCTTCGGCGCGCAGTTTGGACAGACGCTTGTTGTAGTCGGCTGAGCCCGACGAATCCGTGTGGCCCAGAATGCGCACCATCTGAACATCGGCGGATTTCAGCGCATTGCACAGCGCGACCAGCTTGGGCTTTTCATCCTCGCGCAGGGCAGCGGAGTCAAAGTCAAAGGAGACGCTGATATTCACCTGCTCGTCCTTGGGAATGATCGTGGCGACATCTTCGGGAACAGTCGCAGGTTGGGCCGCGGCAGACTCTGTGGCGGGCTTGGAAAGCACGAGCCCCCGGGTCTTCTGCTTTTTGAAATTTTCCGCCATTTCTTCGACGGAGGGCGTTGAATCGTCCTGCGCCATGGCCGGAACAGCGAAACTGATCGTTGCAGCTGCAAGCGTGGCCAGCAGTGTATTGAAACGTGTCATCGTGGCAGTTCCTTCACAAAAAAAATATGCGGGTAATGCCTCAAAACCCTATCGCAACCCTGTAATGATGCCAACCTTTTCGCGGCGCGCCAAAGGTTCAGGCATGGTTTTGCCGGACTGATCAAACGCGGTATGCGCGCCTCGACCGGCGTTCCCGTGTGGGTGGTGGAAAATCGCGGTACTGGCGTCAAAGCCCTTCGCCGACATCGAAAAACAGTGTTAGAGTTGGCGCATGATCTACAGAACGCTCCATGTGCTTGTCGTTGCATGCCTGTTGTTGGGGACGGCCCCCGCGGCATGGGCCGAACGGGTTGCCCTCTTGATCGGGAACTCGGGCTATTCCGTGCCTGACATGGAATTGCGCAACCCGGTCAACGATGTGTCCGCCCTTGGCGAAGCACTGCGTGATTTGTCCTTTGAGGTGATCGAGGTGGCGGACACGGATGCGGCGGGAATGAAACAGGCCTTGCAGGACTTTCAGGTCGCCGCGACAGGCGCCGAGATGGCGGTGTTTTTCTATGCCGGCCACGGCGTGCAGATCGGAGGTGAAAACTATCTGGTTGGCACCGATTTTGCGGGGGGAGAACTGGGCGCGATGCGCCGCACCTCGCTGTCGATGAGTGACGTGCGCCAGACCATGACCATCGCCGCCCCCGCCATCGGCATCGTCATCCTTGATGCCTGCCGCAACAACCCGTTCTCGACCAACGGTCTTGTGCGCCCGGGTCTTGTGCGCGACAGCGGCGGGGCAGGGCTGTTGATCGCCTATGCCACCGATCCGGGCAACGTGGCCTATGACGGGCTGGGCGAGAATTCGGTCTATACCTCGGCGCTTCTGAAACATCTCGACACCCCGGCGCTTGATGCGCGCCTGATGCTGGGTCGGGTGCGCCAAGAGGTGGTGCTGGAAACGGGTGGGCGCCAGATTCCATGGGTCGAAGAGGCGGTGCTGGGCGAGCACAGTTTCAACCCCGCCACGTCCTCGCCCGTGATTGCCGACGCGCAGGTGGATGAGCTGAGCCGCTGGCGGCAAATCTCGGCCAGCCTCGATGTCGAGGCCTTTGAGCGCTACCTCGCGGACTATCCGAACGGTCTGTTTGAACGCTTTGCGCAGGACCGCATCGTCGCGCTTAAATCCTCTGCCCGCCTTGCCCAGGCAGACACGCCCGAGGTCCTGATCGCCTCTGCCGACACGAACAAGCTGACGGCGGCGTTGAGCATCCTTGGCCTTGAAACCGGTGAAAACCTCAGCCGGGGATTGCGCATCTATCAACAGCGCCTGCCTGATCCGTCCGCCATGAGCGCCGAACAGGTCTATGCAGATGCCGCACGTATGTCGATCTTTCTGGCCGCTACCACCTTGCAGCAACTGCGCACCGATCTGGTGGCCCTGCGCGGCATCAGACGCACTCTGAAAATCTCGCAGGACGCGCTGGCCCAGATGGAGGAGATCGCCAAGACCAACGCAGACGCCCTGCCACTGGTCGATCAGGCGCGCCGTGACATCAACGACATCCTGCGGGCCCAAGGCGTCGTGCTGCGGCGGCTGGATGAGACGCGGACCTATTACGACGACATTCTGGACGCCTCATCGGCCTTTTTCCCGGATGATGCGACCCTGTCCCTGCTGGGCAGCGCGGATCGCAGCCGCGATCTGGGGGCCACGGGGCAACGGCTGAACGAAAACGCCTCGATTTTTCTGCGCCATCTTGCGCAAACAGACGAAGACACAAAAGGAAGCTACAAATGGCTGGCAGATCTCATTTCTCAAGGATAACGGCCGCTTTGCTGATCGGCAGCATGGCGCTGGCTGCCTGTGACAGCGGCACGGCAACCGAACAGGTCAGCGCCACCGTGGCCCAGGGTGACACGCCGCAGGAAGTGGAATTGCGCCGTGCGGCCAAGGCCATGCAAAGGACCATTCTGGAAGGCGCCGCCGCGGGCGGTGCTGCGGGCGGTCTGGCCGGTCTGACACTTGGGGGGAGCGACGACATCGGGATCGGTATCAGCATTGGTGCCGGGGCAGGGGCTGCGGCGGGCACCTATGTCGCCTTTGTGCAGCGCAAGTTCACCCGGCGTGCGCGTCGCCTGAAACAGGTGCAGACCGATCTGGACCGGCACGCGCAGGAAATGGAGGCAACCCTTGCGGCCATGAATGCGGCCCTTGCCGTGCAGAAACAGGAATTGACCGCCGTGCGCCTGAAAGCCACCCAAGGGGCCGCAACCCCGGCTGAGCTTGCCCGTGAAACCGCCGAGGCCAACAACAACCTGTCCCAGATGATGCTGGCCATTGATGGCGCCACCAAGCGGCAAGAGGAATTCACCGCCGCCCGTGATCTGACCAAACGCCGCAACGACGAGGTCGCCCCGATTGATCCGCAACTGCAGGCCATGGCCAACAGCATCGCCGAAATGAAGGCCGTCGCCAACGATCTGGCAGGCTCACTGTGAGGGGCGTGACATGGGCATGAAGTGGACAGTCCTCGTGGCGTTTGGCGGGCTGTCCGCCTGCATGACCACCAGCACGGACCCGGCGGATGGCGGATTCTTCAACGGGGTGTCGGGGATCACAACCGGCACTTACCAGTCCCAGATCGACGCCGATGAGGCGCAGATCGAAGCCTCGCGCGTGCGCAACGCCAATCTGGCCGCGCAAATCCAAAGCTCGGAATCCGAACTGGCCCGTCTGAAGGTGCAGATCGTGAACCAACGCAATGCGCTGGGCCGCACGGACACGGCGACCTCCAATCGCATCAATGCGGTGCTGGTCGCTCAACCGACGGGCAACACGGATGCGGCGCGTCTGGCCGCACTGCAGCAAAGCATCGCAGACGCGCGCGCCCTGTCTCAGGATCTGGCCAAGCTGTCAGTCTGAGGAGGAGGGCGATGCCCCTTTGGCCGGTTCATTGCGACCGCCACTCCAAAACCTCTCGCACTGATCGTGCGCCGCCCTAAGTGCAGGGAACGGTTGATATGGCCACCAAAACTGGAGCAGATGATGAGGAAAATGGCGGCACTGGTCTTTCCCGGATTTCAGACACTCGATTTCTTTGGCCCCATCGAGCTGCTGGGCGGGTTTCGCAACGATATCGAGGTCATCACCGTCGCCAAAAGCCCCGAGCCCGTCGAAAGCCGTCATCGCCAGCACATCGTCGTGGATCGCGTCCTGTCCGACAGCACTGACTACGACCTGCTGTTCGTCCCGGGCGGAGATTCCGCGCTAGAGGCCGCGAAAGACGAGGAATTGATGACATGGGTGCGCGACACGGGCGCCAAGGCCGAGCGGGTGTTGGCGGTCTGCACAGGCACGATCCTGTTGGGCATGACCGGGTTGCTAGACGGCAAGCGGGCCACGACGAACAAGCTGGATTTCACGGCAACCGTCCCCCTCGCGCCCAATGTCACCTGGGTCAAGCAGGCCCGCTGGGTGAGGGATGGAAAGTTCTATACCTCTTCGGGCGTGTCTGCGGGGATGGACATGGCGCTCGCAGTTGGGGCGGATCTGTTTGGCCTGGAAAAGGCACAGGAGATGGCGGACGAATCTGAATATGAATGGCATGACGATCCAAACTGGGATCCGTTTGCGAAAATGGCGGGACTGGTCTAATCGGTCGTTTGAAAGATCAAGGCCGGACCCGCCCAGATGAAACATCACGCCAGAACGCATATGGAGGTCGAACGCAGCGCGCGGTTGAGTGTGGCGCAGAGTTTGTTGGGTTGAAGCGCGTTCGAACCGGAGTAAACTAAGGCTTTCGCCAACCCGGCAACGGGACGTAGTCATTTCCCCCGCGACACGCTGCCTCAAAACCCAGTGAGTTGAACGTTGGTTAGGGGGCAATGGTGGCCACTTCTCATTGGTATCAGAGGGCGTTTTGACCAGAGACTGATCAGGCAACCAGTAGAAGCCAACCTTCGCTGCGCTAAAGGCCAATGTCATAGATGCGGACAAAGTGATCTTTCGCTGCGGGTGCGCCAAGGCCGCTTTTCTAGTAAACTCGGCCCACTGTCGTGGCGCAGTTTTGCGGGCGGATTCTTAGCCAATTGCCGAGCTCTAAAAATCATCAGTTTCCGGGACATTTCCTAGCCTGACGAGGAAGCTAGGTGATCCGACTTCGCCACTGTCCGGGTCCTCACTGATCATATAGGCATCAGCTCCGGCGCAATCCTCGGACTGGGCTTCCCGTTCTGCCCTGTTCTGCGCTTCTGCTGCGGTTGAATATTGAAATTGCTTGCCAATCTTGAGGTGTGCTTGCCCGTCACGCCCGGGCTTCTGTTCCACGTATGTCTGGCAGATATAGTGAACTTTTGTTGTGCTCTCGCCTTCGCGTGTCATGGGGTATTCCTTGAGCTGTGTCCTGTCGCCCCTGCAGATTGAAACACATGGGCGAAGATTGTGTTGTCGCTAGGTGGCGGGCTTGGCTTATGCACTAGCGCGAGGACTTTTTCGGAGTTTTGGCTTCTCGTTCGAGGCGCGCGTTGCGGAGACGGTCGTTCTTGGCTTGCCGTTGCTCGGCCTCTTCTTCGACCATCTTTCGAACGATGCGGGTTGTCTTGTCCAACGGTGTCTCCGACTTGGGGCCTTGCGCCTTGAAGACGCTTGTTTTTGTCAGTTTTGCCAAGTGGCAGTCTCCTCTTTGAATTCATTCAGGCGTGTCTGAACAAGGCTGTTCAAACCAATGCCAGGTGTTTGCTCGGGCCATCCGCATCACGTGTGTTTGGCACGGGTCGGTCATTGCGTAGATTTGTCTGAATGTCCGGGGCGGCCATGGCGCGCATCAAAGCGCTATAGTTCATCTGAAACCGCATTTCCGATCCAACGCAAAGCGACGCATCATTCGTTCCAATGACAAGATGATCGCTTGTTGCACCGATCAGCGTATGTCCAGACGGCATCGAAAGCCCCGCCGCATCTGTATCTTGGTTCCCAATGCCAAGAACGACTCGCGTGGATCCTGAGGTGTCAGGGACAAGCCAGATCTTGGCCAAAGTACCGTCCGCACGGCTTACGTGTGGGCGTACAGATTTGGCGCCCGTCTCGATCACTTCGGCGACCAGCGTAAAGGCATCTCTAAACAGACCACCAATCTGCTCACCCGTGATCGGATCGACGCCAAGCAGTATGGCCTCGCCAAGGCGCAGATCGTTGATCCGGCCAGTCGTGCGCACGCCAAACGCCCATGGCAGGTTTGCAGAATTGCCACCAGATACCGTTTGCAGGAACGAGCCACATTGACCCTCGACGTTATCCGCAAGTGCAGACAATGCCCGCATCTTCGCTGATGTGGGGGCAATCCCGCTGAGACAAGCGAAGTTGGCTCCTATGCCCTTCAGCGCCACACCGGGCATGTCGATGACCCGCTGTGCCATGTCACCAAGGTCGTGTGGCATGATCCCCTCGCGCAGATCACCCATTTCGACCATCAGGATAATGCCGTGCACCTTGTTTTGCCGGACGGCAGCAGCGGCCAAGGCCGCAACCACGGTTATCTCGGTGTTATAGCTTGCCTCACAGAGTTGAACGACGTCATCAACTTGGCTCAGCATTGGTGTTCGGATCAATGTGACCGGACAAGTTACTCCTGCTTGACGTAGCCGCTTCACATTGCTCAAACGGGTTTCGGCCAGACCCTCAGCGCCACCATCGAGCATCGCGCGCGCGATGGCCGGATGCCCACAAACAGCTTTGGTGACTGTGGTTACGTGGATGCCACGTCCCCTCAATCGCGCGACAATGGTCCGCGTGTTGTGGCGTATCTTGCTCAGATCAACATCTATCCGCGGGAAACTCACATTGCGACTCCGACAGTTTCTTGCTGTAGGCCGGGATAGGCCGCAACAACCATCGCCAATAAATGCGCTTCTGGTCGGCCAAGCGCGTCGGTCACAGGCAGACCGAGTTTCTTGGTTTGTCCAATGATCGTGTTTGTGATCTCGGTTTCGGACATCCCCTCGTGATTGAGCGTGACTCCGATGACCTTGGTGTCAGAAAACGCCTCGATCAATGCAATCTCGCTCGCTGGTGTGGGCATCGGCATGTTGGGAAAATCACAGCGGTGGGCCCGTTTAGGTGCGTGCTGAAGGATGACGGCGTTCGGCTGGCTGCCGCGCAGGATAAAGGCCGATGTACAGAACGCAGGATGGCTAAGCGCGCCCTGGCCTTCGATCAAAATGACATCCGGTCGCTCCGCCTCAGAGGCCGCAACAATCGCTCCCTCAAGTTCGCCACAGCAGAATTGGGGCGGAACAGCGTCCATGGCCACACCATATTTTGCGCCCTGCATCAGACCCGTCTGGCCTGTGCCAACCAGCACGGTCTTGATGCCCTTGGCATTCAAGGCACGGGCCAACACCGTCGCGGTCGTCCGCTTTCCGATGGCGCAATCGGTCCCGAGAACGGCGATACGCAGTGCATCAACACGCGCGACACTGCCGTCGAATAGGCGCATGTCTTTGCTCAGCTTTGGTTTGCGGATATCGCGGATGGTGACCTGTCTGGCCAATGCGGCTTGCGCAATTTCCATGTCATCGCTCAGATATTCATGCAGGCCACTGACGATGTTCATCCCGCGCGCGATCGCATCCAGTACGACGCCGCGATCAGTTGTCGAAAGGCGCCCGGTTGAGGGGGCCATTCCATAGATGAAAGTATCGGGGACGATGGTTTCGTGAGCGACAGCGGCATCCAGGTCTTTGTGAATTGGTATGCCGTTGGTCACGTCGTCAAGGACCTGCCCGGCGTTCCCGCCGCTGTGGATACTGTCGATGACCGATACGATCCTGTACGCCTCTGAATGACGCACAAGGCCATTGGCTGTCTTGCCATCAATTCTGGCAAAGTTGCCTTCGCAATAGACAACCGCTGTCGGCTGTGCGGCGACTTTGGTGAGCGCATATGAGCGTGTCGGTGTGATTTCGATCACCGGGGGCGCCTGAGCGCCTCTGACGGGGCGGCGAACGGTATCTACCGTCTGGATATCGGTTTTCATCGTATTTTCCTTTTGATGGCAAGGCGTTCACCGGACGGGATATTGAAGTGTGCGTCCCCGTGCGATGCGCTCAATTATTGAAAACGCACTGCCCCTTGGACTTCTGGAAATTCCGGTTGCATTTCCAACGGTTCCCTGACCTGTCGAGATGGGCGTTCGCGGGGATATCGATCGCTTCGCAACCTGCACCGGAGGCTTTATATCCCCTCTGGCATTTCCATCCCTCTCCGTAAGATGCATCGTCGAAATATGCGAATTCCGGGATGACGACGGTCGCGCACAGACCGTCCTGCTCAACGAACCCACGTTCGCAGGTCCAGGGCTGTCCGTACCCAGATCCATTCAGATATCCGTTGATCGGAACCACAATTGCGGTGCAACTGTCATCCACCTGCTCAAACCCGCGTCTGCATTCCCACGCAGATCCATAGGACGCTTCCACCAGATAGCCGTTCTCAGGCACGACGACCTCTTGGCAGGTATCGTCAACCTTGAGAAATCCGCGCAGGCAGTGCCAACGTTCGCCCGAAGGGGCCAGAAACCCGCCATCGGGGACCAACACAGCAACACAGGCCGTTTCATTGACCTTGCGAAACCCGTGATGACATTCCCATCCGGAACCGTAGGTGCGGTTGGTTTCATATGCATTTTCCGGCGCCACGACCGCTGCACAGTTATCAGCTGTCAGCCGATATCCGACATTGCATCCCCAACCGTCACCATAGCTCCTTGCGCTTGCATTTTCCGGCATGGTTTGGGCCAGCACGGGGATTGCCAACAGAAGCAGAGCAAGGACTGGCCCCATAAAAAAGACCCAAAATATTCGGGCGTCCGCCAACAAGGGTGTCCTGCAATCTGCTTGTGACGATTGCAGCGTCGCTTTTGGATTATGACCCATCCAGCTCAAGCCCCGCGAGGCAGGCATCTGCAAGGTCACGGTCCGGTGCATCTGAGCCAGGGCGGATTGCCCAACCTGTTTCCATCATTGCATTGCGACGGCCAAATCCCGAGAGATCCTGAAGAATTGAGAGCTTCTCTGTGCGTTCTGGATCAGCTGTCGAAATGTTGAGACACACCGGCACCATCGCCAAAGTCACTTCGTCAGATGCCAAGTCCTGTGCCATGGTTTGAGCGGTGCCATTGGTCGTCCAGCCACCCCACGAAAAACCGATGATAGTAACTGCAATCGCGCCACCCAAAGCACCGTAAATGCAGGGTTTCGTCCATTCAGGAAAAGTCATTATTTGATCCTTGTGACGGAGAAAGCGCCGCCTCACTGTTTTTTCGCTGACAAGTCATTGTGTCAGGGCCGTTTCTTAGGTGCATCGGTCGACATGGCGCAGCACATGCCCGGTCGCCGTTCATGGGCGTTTTGGCCGCCAAAACAGATGAACCTGACGCAAGGGCGACGCGGTCATGCGCGATAACATCGGCGACCTTCCCAAGCATCAGATGCCTGCCAGGGCACGTGACAATTGAATTTTGATGATAGAAGACCGTAGTCCGCTCAGGCAGGCGATGCGCCTCTGCCGAAAAAGACCACAGCTTTGTGCCCCTTAGGTAGTCGCTTGGCACCTGAATTACAATGCTGGCAGACCTATGCTTGTTTCTAACGCCGCTCATGGTCGTAAAGCGGGGGGAACGAACCATCGATCTTGCCTGCCGCAGCTCGCCCGCAAAATGAGGTGCCTGCGTAGGATGCTGTTAGAAGCGGATAGTCACACGGAACGCAGCATTGGGGAATTGGGGTTCGCAACTGACATGAGAGGCGGGCTCAATGTAGACAATCGGGCTTGATCAAGGACGGCCCCAAGCTGCCGTTTGCCGACGAACCTTAAGGTTGCAGTGTGGCCTGCAACAGGAGACAATCTCTGCGTTTCGCACCATTGGCCGATTTGGGAAATCGAGCCGTTCACTGCACAGCGTATGAACTCACGCAACGCGGGACTAACCGGACAAAACGCTTGCCTGGCAAAACCTGACGCTAAAAATCAGCTAGCGCAGCTGTTTCCTCAGAGCCAACGTTTTATCCGTCCGCTCGGTACTGTTCCAAAACCACTTCTTTCCTGTTAAGCGGATTGACCAGAACGACGCGGGAGGATGCCGCCGTTTGATGTTCTTGGATCGTTCACGCAGCATTCGCGGGCGGCGGCGTTTATTTTTGCCCTGCGGCCACGTTCGCCAAAACGCACAGCCGGTTGCCAAATGTTCAGGATAACGCGCTGACACCGTCAAGCTGTTTGAGTTTGCTCACACGCGCAATAAACGAGAAAGCCGTGTTGGCCCCGCAAATGATGCGCTGGCGGGTCAACACATCTGTGCCGGTCCTTTCTAGGTTCTCTTTCAGGCTGCGCCAGCGGTTCGACTGCGTCGGGAGGTTCAGAAAATGGTGGGGCAATTCCGGGAGCTGAGAAGCGACATTGGCCCGCATGCTGTTGCGTCCGAAGGCGGCGCCGTGAGCGACATACAGGGCGCCCAACAGCTCTTCGCGTCCCCGAACATCAAATTGAGATGCCTGACCACTCCGCGGCCCAACGTCGCGAGACAAGGCGTTGCATTCCGATGTCAGGCTCAACTCCTGAAAATGGGATTGTGAGTCGCGCGCGCACTCTATTGCGCCATAAAACTCAGCAAAAACAGACAATGCGCGGGCGTATTGATGCGCCGTCAACTGCGGGTCCATCAGGCACGCAAACACGGGGTCGCTGTGCAGTGCATAGTGGATGTCCTGCGTGGCGCGCATCAGCTCAGTGCGCATCGTTTCGAGATCTGTTCGAAGTATCGTCACAGGTCGTCCAAAACCTCGCTCAAAGCCGGTTTTCGCAGGGGTTTCTTGAGCACGCGCGCCTCTGAAAACGGACCATCCTGAACGCCGTCAACGCCATATCCCGTCACAAAAATGAACGGCACGCCCAGATCCTTCAACCGTTCGGCCACCGAAAAAGACGTATCCCCGCCAGACAGGTTAACGTCCAGCACGGCAAATTCAGGGACGTTATGCGTGATGGCCTGCAGCGCATCCCGGCTGGAGCTCGCGGTTTGCACATTCTCAAATCCCAAGCTCGTCAGGACATCCATCGTATCCATGGACACAACGAAGTTGTCTTCAACCAGCAGACATACCCCGTGGGCCCGATCCAAACGAGTAGAGGTCGACGACAAGTTATTGGGGTCAGACTCCTGTGGTGTTTCAGATGGGCTGGGGACGACGCTGATCAACGCGTTTGGCAGTTCCAGAACGCACCGCAACCCGTCTTCGGCAAAGTCACGTGCAATGGTCCCGCGCAAATCCTTCGGAACCGCATTGTCCAACAAGGTCGTGCCAAACCCTTCGTGCTCGGGGGCCGTGACTTTCGGCCCGCCACTCTCCGTCCATTGCAGTTTCAAACCGCTACCCTGCATCTCTATCTTGATTTCGACCACACCGTCAGGACCGGACAAGGCGCCATATTTGGCCGCGTTCGTCATAAGTTCATGAATAACCAAGGCAAAGATCGGGGTCACTTCAGAGTGCAGTCCAATCTCTGGCCCAGAAATCCGGACACGGTTCCGTTCACTGTTATGGGCTTCCGCTTCTTGGCGCAAAATACTCTGAACACTGACAATCGCCTGGGGTTGCTCGACCGCCATGGAATGCGCATTCGCCACAGCTTCGATCCGCGCTTCGAGCGTATCGACGTAGTGATCGATCGAACTGGACGTAACCCGCGATTGTCTCGACAAGGACCGGATCAGTGCCAGAAGGTTTCGCACGCGGTGGTTCAGCTCGCCGATGAGCATTTTCTGCTGGCGCGAGGTCTTTTCGATCAGCGCTTTGTGCTCCGAATTGATCAGGATCGCCCAGACATCACTGGCAAATTCGTCTTGTTCCTGCGTCCACGGGTTGGACGTGCCGCGCACAGTCTCTTTATATGCGGCAAACGATCCCCGGGGGCGCAACCGAGCGTCAGAACCCGTTCCGGTTATCGTCTTTTGAGGTGCCCCAGCCCACGTCGTCATCTGTTCCCTGTCGCGCCGGAAAAAGGCGACCATATTGTCGTCTCGAATTGGGGTCAGATGCATGCCCGCAATGTTTTTCCCAAGTGCCGAGGCCAGGTCTGGATAGTCCGTGCGCAGTGTCGAGGTTTTGACGGGCGCGTCTTGCGTGTTGGCAAACTCAATCAACGCGCTCGCTGCATGTTTCGGGACAACGCCGCAGGCTTGTACAAACCCGTCTTTGGCAAGCAGCGCGCCATCGGCCTGCATTGCGTCTGTGAGCTGTTCCAGCAACCGCGTGCTGAACCGAATATCGGCATCGCCAGAGGCCGCGACCTCCGTCATTTCTGTGCGCAGCGTATTTGCCCGCCGCAGATGGTTCAGCCGGTCCTTTTGCAGCATTGTGGCGAGCTTCAGCCCAAAAAACCGAACGAAATTCCGGCAAAACTCACGTATGGATGGATCAGGGACGCCAGGTTGCGGGTGATGTAACGAAATCATGCCCCACAACCGGTCGTCCACAACCACATTCAACGTCAACGACGACTGAGTTCCCATGTTTCTGAGGTATTCCAGATGCACTTCGGACACGCCGCGAAGATGGGACTGCGTCATATCCAATGGCGGTATGTCCGTATCTGCAGCCAACACCGGCACGTTGGCCGCGTTCACATCGCCGATATAGCGAAACGGAGTGCGTTTCATAATGGCCCGGGCCTGCGGGGGAATGTCCCAAGCCGGGAAACTCAGCCCCAGAAAGGGTTCCGCATTGCCAGAAAGCGCCTCCGCCCGGACGGTACCGTTGTCTTCAGCGTCGAACTCATAGACCATCACGCGCTGATACCCGGTGAGCACTTGCATCAGTTGAACGGTCAGCTTGAACAGCGCCTCACAGCTTTCAACGGACTGAAGGCGCTGTGTCGAAAACGCGAGTTGTTTGATAATGTCGCTGGTCATCGATGCCCGATCTTTGGCCTGTTCGAACTCAAAAATCGTTGCAGCACCTGCGGCCGACGCAGTGGCGCGCAACACCTTCTGGTTCAACTCGACAGGGTCAAGCATCCGGGTGTCTTGCTTCAAAAAGCTTGGAAGCAAATTGTTGACCATATCGTGCCGCACACCGGTCGGGAAAACATCATTGATGTTCTCACCCAGAACCTTGTCCACCGCAAAGCCGGTCACAGCTTCAAGATTGGTGCTCGCATGTGTCAAGCGCATGCTTTCATTGTCAAACGCAAGCAAGGCGCCGTGACCTTGGATTGAGCCTGGAATGTGAACCGGCTCGGACGCACAATGGTCCAACGCACGTTCCATGTCTCCGGTCGCCTTGATTGGTCCCATGTCGGTTGTCCCCATTCCAGGCAATTGGTGTCAAATGGTACTTAGTAATAGTGCACGAATGCTTAAATTCCCGCAGGACCGCAGTGTCAATTCGCCTCCAGGCTGTGCAAACGCGCTGGTTTTTGCCCACTTACGCATCACCTTTTCATTCTGACGTTGTGGATCGTCGCGTTGAACCGCGCCGGGTTTGCCGGAGGCTCCAACTCGTGAGTAGGATGGAGCATCATGACGAAGACAACGAACAAGTATTCACCAGAAGTGCGCGAGCGCGCCGTGCGGATGGTTTTGGACGGCGCAGTTCACCAGAAGCGTCTAACGTTGTTTGCAATAGGCAGATCACGACCTCCAGGCAGTTTAGCCGGCATAGTCGGGGCTCGATCGATGGAGGAGTGGAACGAATCTAACCTATGACAAATATGTTAGAGGGAGTGTGCACGTAATTCGTACACAGGATTGTTCAGGATTCTAGGGGCGGTGAAAGCTGATGCTTGTACCAGAAACGATCAGAGCAATCTGTCCTTTATTCAAATCTACCCAATCACCGCCGTACGCCTGTCTTCACCTTCGGGGGACTAGACTGCCCTGTTTCCTGTGCAGTATGTGGGCAACATGTCCCCGAAAACCGGATCGTGGACCGCAGGAGAACCAAGAATGCCCAACATTGCCGTCAATCAGGCCGCGCGATTATCCGTCGCGCCTATGATGGATTGGACCGACCGGCATTGCCGTTTTCTGCACCGTCAATTGAGTCGCGGGGCGTTGCTTTACACCGAAATGGTGACGGCGCCTGCGCTGGTGCGGGGTGGGGCGCTGCATCTGCTCGATCACGACCCGAGCGAGCATCCCGTAGCGCTGCAACTCGGTGGCTCGGACCCGCGCGAGTTGGCGCTGGCCGCACGGCTTGGGGCGCAGGCGGGCTATGATGAGATCAACCTCAATTGCGGTTGCCCATCGGATCGGGTCCAATCGGGTACGTTCGGCGCAGTGCTGATGCGCGATGCTGCACTGGTGGCGGCGTGTGTGGCCGAAATGCGGGCGGCCGCTGACGTGCCTGTCACCGTCAAATGTCGCATCGGTGTGGATGAACAGGACCCCGAGACCGTGCTGCCCGAATTTCTCGCGCGCATCGTCGCGGCGGGCTGCGAGCGGGTCGCGATCCATGCGCGCAAAGCCTGGCTGCAGGGCCTCAGCCCCAAGGAAAACCGTGATATCCCGCCGCTCGATTATGATCTGGTGATGCGGATGAAAGGGCTGTTTCCCAACCTGCATATCTCGATCAATGGCGGCATCGACAGCCTCGATCAGGCGCTTGATCTGCTGGATCGCGGGCTGGATGGCGTGATGATCGGGCGCGCGGCCTACCACCAGCCCGCGGACATTCTGGCGCAGGCCGACAGGCGTGTCTTCGGTCGTGGCCTCGACAGCAGCGCCGAAGCTGCCGTGGCGGCCATGCTGCCTTATATTGAAGCGCATCTGAGCGCAGGCGGGCGCCTGCACCAGATCAGCCGCCACATGCTGGGCCTGTTTGCGGGACGCCCCGGGGCGCGGGCGTGGCGCCGCACCTTGAGCGAAGGGGCGACGCAGCCCGGCGCAGGGCCGGAACTGGTCGAGGCGGCGCTGACCCTTGTGCCCCCTCTGGTCCCGCAGGCCAAAGCGGTGTAGCAGGCGCGCACCGCGTCCAAGAGTAGTGCCCATGCCCGAACTGTCCCTCGTCCTTCAGATGCTGGCCCTGCTGGCGGTGATCGGTGCCTTTGCCGGGGTCCTTGCGGGCCTTCTGGGTGTGGGCGGCGGAATCGTGCTGGTGCCTGCGTTTTTCTATGCGTTTCAAACCCTTGGCTATGACGGACCGGACCTGATGCAGATGTGTCTGGCGACGTCTCTGGCAACGATCATCGTTACTTCGGTCCGGTCTGTGATGAGCCATAACAAGAAGGGTGCGGTCGATTGGGACATCCTGCGCACATGGGCGCCCGGCATTGTGATCGGCGCGGTGTTGGGGATGCTGGTGGTGGCGCAACTGCGCTCGACCACCTTGCAGGCGATTTTCGGTATTCTGGCGCTGATCGTGGGCCTTTACATGGGGTTCGGGCGCAAGGACTGGCGGCTGGGGCAGACGATGCCGACCGGCGCGGGCCGCGCCGCATTGTCGCCTGCGATGGGGTTCCTCTCGGTCCTGATGGGCATTGGCGGGGGCAGCTTTGGCGTGCCGTTGATGAGCCTTTTTGGTGTGCCCATTCACCGGGCCGTAGCCACCGCTGCTGGCTTTGGTGTGCTGATCGCGGTGCCTGCAGTGATCGGGTTTCTGCTGGTCTCCGTCTCGGACCCGGTGCCGCCATTCACCATTGGTGCGGTCAACCTGATCGCCTTTGTGGTGATCATCGCCATGACCCTGATCACAGCCCCTTGGGGGGTCAAGCTGGCCCATGCGATGGACCCCGGCCCGCTCAAACGGGTGTTCGCGGTGTTTCTGGTCCTGGTGGCGCTCAACATGCTGCGCAAGGCCGTGCTGGGGTGAGCCTGTCGCGGGATGGATTTGTCGTCTTTGACAGCGACCCTCGCGTTGCAGCGTGGGCGCGGGCAGCGCACAGGGCCGCCAGTCGGGTTGCCAACGATCCGGTGGTCCGCGCGCAAAACCTGCGCCACGGGCAGACATGGTTTGTGGGCGTCGACGTCCTGTCCAACGACCCGGACGGTGCCGTGGACGGGGTGCCACTGGCCGGGCCGTGGCAGGATCAAGTGCCGGATGTGCCAATGCACAAGGGGCAGGTGTCGATCATCTACCCCGGCTATCCCCAGCGTGACCCGGACCAGAGCGCGGCCAATCACCGATACCGCATCACCCGTGCTGCGGCCCATGTGGACGGATTGCTGCCCGAGGGGCCAGAGCGGCACCGCTATGCGCGCGAGTTTCACGCTTATGTTCTGGGTCTGCCGCTGAATGCGGTCGGTGCGGCACCCACCGTTGTCTGGCCGGGCAGTCAAAAGATCATGCAAAGCGCGATTGCAGAGGCAATCGGCAAGAATCCCGTCGAAGATGTAGACCTGACCGAGGCCTATCACGCCGCTCGCCGCACCGTCTTTGACAGTTGCGATCCGGTGCCCGTGCACGCAACCCCCGGTCAGTCCTTCCTCATCCACCGCTTTGCGCTGCATGGCACGGCACCCTGGCAGGGGGCGGTGGGTCCGGGGCGCATGATCGCGTTTTTTCGCCCCGAATTCCCTGACCCGCTGGACTGGCTGCAAGGCTGATCCGGGTGCCGCGCACCTGCGCCTTACTTTGGCCCAAGAATGGCGCTAGACTGCGCCCAACCAGAGGTGCAGCACATGAGCAGATCGCATCCAAACGCCGTCAGCCGACGCCGGGTGTTCTACATCCCCGGCTATGACCCGATTCATCCCCGCCGCTATCGAGAGCTCTACCGCAAGGAAAGCACCGCCCAGGCGGCCATCTCCGGCTATGACATCACGCTGTCGCCGGGACCAAGCAAGCCGCATTACGGCTGGCAGGTCGATGCGCGCATCGACGCGGCGGATGTGCATGCCGATATCGATGTGCTGGTCTGGTCCGACATTGTGCGCGACAGCATGGCGTCTTCGATTCCGGCGACCTATGCGCAACTGGTGCGCACGGCGTGGACCTACATCACCTCCGGTGCTCTGCGCCGGTTGATGCGTCTGCGCAAGGGGCCGGTGATTGCAGCCCTTTATCCGGTGGGCATGTTGCTGGTGCAACTGCTGCTGGCGACTGTCCTGTGGTACGCGCTGTGGCGCATCGGGGCAGGGGTACTGGGTGTGATCGGCGGGTTGCTTGGGTCGGCCATTGGGGCGGTTGGATTCGTTGCCCTGCTGCGCTGGTTCAAGGCCAAGGACGGCAAGTTCTTTGCTTATTATCTCATGCATGACTACGCCTATTCGGCCGCATCCAACGGGGCCAATCCCGCCCCGCTTGAGGCGCGGATGGCCGAATTTCGCGCCAGTATCGCGGGTGCCTTGCAAGGGGATGTGGACGAGGTTCTCGTGGTTGGCCATTCCTCGGGCGCGCATTTGGCGGTGTCGATCCTCGCCGATCTGATCCGCGCAGGCCAAGTGCCTGATGATGGGCCCGCGCTGTCCTTTCTGTCGCTGGGGCAGGTGGTGCCGATGGTATCTTTTTTGCCAGATGCGCACCGGCTGCGCGCCGATCTGCGCTACCTCTCAAACCGCGAAGAGATCACGTGGGTCGATGTGACGGCACCTGGAGATGGCTGCGCCTTTGCGCTGTGCGATCCGGTTGCGGTGTCGGGCGTCGCTCCAGAACCCAAACGCTGGCCGCTGGTCTTTTCCGCGCAATTCACCAAAAGCTTGTCGCCTGAACGCTGGGCCGAGCTGCGCTGGCGGTTTTTCCGCCTGCATTTTCAATACCTTTGCGCCTTTGATCGCCCGCTGGACTATGACTATTTCCAGATCACTGCAGGGCCGGTGAGCCTAGGTGACCGTTATGCCGACCGCCCGCCGTCGAAATCGCGCATTGATGTGCCGGTGTCCAAATACACCTCGATCGCCGCATGATCCCACCCAAACCCCCAAGCCGCCCGGATCGGGTGTCGCTGTGGCGCTACATGAAGCTGTTTCGCAGCGATATCCTGTCGGCCCAGCCTGCGCGCCTTTATCGCGCCTGGATGGCCGAGTTTCGCACGCCGTTTTTTCGCAGTTTCCTGATGAACCAGCCTGAACTGGTCAAAACCGTATTGAAAGAGCGGCCCGACGACTTCCCCAAATCCGACCGGATTGGCGAGGGGCTGCGCCCGCTGCTCGGCAATTCTGTGTTCCTGACCAATGGCGAGACGTGGAAACGCCAGCGCCGCATCATCGATCCCGCCTTCGAGGGTGGACGTCTGCGCGAGACGTTTCCGGCCATGTGGGACGCCTCCGAGGCCGCGACGGGCCGTCTGGTTGAAGGGGTCAGCGAAATCGAGGCCCAGACCAGCCATGCGGCGGCGGATGTGATCTTTCGCACGCTGTTCTCGATCCCGATTGAAAACGAACTGGCCGCCGCCGTGTTCGAGGAATTCCGCACCTATCAGCGCAGCCAGCCGATCCTGAACATTGCCGCCTTTGTGCCGCTGCCACGCTGGATGCCGCGCCTGT
This sequence comes from uncultured Tateyamaria sp., assembly GCF_947503045.1. Classification (GTDB taxonomy): domain Bacteria; phylum Pseudomonadota; class Alphaproteobacteria; order Rhodobacterales; family Rhodobacteraceae; genus Tateyamaria. The sequence goes on along the minus strand of NZ_CANNCF010000003.1, from coordinate 37,940 downwards.
TTCGCGCCGACACCCGCGCCAGTGCCGCGCGCATCCGCGACCTGATCGGGCAGTTGGTCGCCAATCGGGCCCGAGAGATCACCGCAGGCACCGCCCCCGACGATCTCGCAACCAAGATCATGACCACTATCGACCCGGTCACGGGCGAGACGTTTTCACCCGAAGAGATGGTGGATCAGGTGGCGATTTTCTTCCTTGCGGGCCACGAAACCAGTGCTTCTGCGCTGGCCTGGGCGCTGTACCTGATGGCGCTCTACCCGGACTGGCAGGACAAAGTCGCTGCTGAGGCGCAGGCGCTTGAGACCTGCGATTTCTCGGTCATCTCGAAACTTTCCACCACCCGCGATGTGTTTCGCGAAACGCTGCGCCTGTACCCGCCCGTGCCGATGATGGTGCGCGAGGCCACGACGGACGAGACTTTTCGCGACCGCACGGCGCCGCGGGGCAGCCAGTTGGTCATCAGCCCCTGGCACCTGCACCGCCATGAACGGCTGTGGGAGCGTCCCGACGAATTTGACCCGGCCCGTTGGCACACGGAAAACGGCAAATCCTGCCAGCGCGATGCGTTCATCCCGTTTTCGACCGGCGCGCGCGTGTGTACAGGGGCCGGTTTTGCCATGGTGGAGGGGGTTCTGATTCTGGCGCGCCTGCTGCGCGATTTCGAGGTTGAAACCGTCCCGGGCCGCGATCCGGTGCCCGTGGCACACCTCACAGTGCGGGCGCGCGACGGGATATGGCTGAATTTGCGCAAACGGCAGCGCTAACATAGCCCAAACAGGATTAACCGATGCACCAGTATGGGTTAGGGGTGGGCCCAATTGAATTTTGATCCCGGAGAGACAGATGCCCGATTTTGCCAAGATGCGCGACCAGATGGAACACGGGGCGGGATTTATCGCAGCCCTTGACCAGTCGGGCGGGTCGACCCCCAAGGCGCTGGCGCTTTATGGGGTGGATGCCAACGACTACGACGGCGAAGAGGCGATGTTTGCCGAGATCCAAAAGATGCGCGCGCGGATCATGTCGGCCCCGGATTTCACTAGCGCCAAGGTGATCGGCGCGATCCTGTTTGAAAAGACTCTGGGCGAGCACGTGGGCGGGCAATCGGTGCCCTCCTACCTCTGGGACAAACGCGGCGTGGTGCCCTTTCTCAAGATCGACAAAGGCTTGCAGGACGAGGCGGATGACGTCCAATTGCTGAAACCCATTCCGGGTCTTGCGGCCACGCTGGCCGAGGCCAAGGATATGGGGGTCTATGGCACCAAGGAACGCTCGGTGGTGAATGCAGCCAATGACGCCGGAATCAAGGCCATTGTCGCCAACCAGATGGAGGTCGCCCACGAGGTCATCGCCGCAGGCATGGTCCCGATCATCGAGCCTGAGGTGAATATCCATTCCGCCACCAAGGCCGAAGCCGAAGCGATGCTGGCTGACGCGCTGATGGCGCAGGTCGAAACCCTTGCCGACGGGCAGGACATCATGCTGAAACTGACCCTGCCGGAGCAGCCGGGGCTTTATGATGCGCTTGCCGATCATCCGCGCGTGGTGCGAGTTGTGGCGCTGTCTGGGGGCTATTCGACGGTCGATGCCTCTGCGCGGCTGGCCAAGAACCACAAGATGATCGCAAGCTTTTCCCGCGCCCTGACCGAAGGGTTGCAGCGCGGTATGACGGACGCGGAATTCGAGGCGTCACTCGGGCGCAATATCGCGATGATCCACGAGGCCTCTGTCAGCTAACCGGTCTTTGACGCAAAGACAGGGGCGGACATCGACGCGATGTCCACGCCCCTGTGCGACGTTCTCCGCGTTGGTTTCTGCCTTAGCGCTTTAGCCGCGCGGCGCGCCCGCCGCGGCGGGTTGTCGGGGCGGCCTGACGGGTCGGCAGTTCGGCCATGATCGCGCTGCGGACCTCGGCGCTCATCCGGCTCCACGCGCCGATCTCGTCGATGGACCGCGCACAGCCTGTACACAGCCGCGTTTCAGGATGGATCACGCAGATCTGCACGCAGGGGCTTTCGATCTCGTTGCGTGCCCATACGGGGATGTCGCGCGCCGTAGGCGCGCCTTGATCGTCGATGCTCATGCCTGCCTCTTTATCACGGCCAACCGGTCCAACAGCCCTTGCAGGATATAGCCTGCCGCCACGTGATCAATGACCTCGGCGCGACGTTTGCGTGTCGTATCCGCCTCAAGCAGCGCCTTTTCTGCGGCCACAGTGCTCAGCCGTTCGTCCCAGAAGGTGACAGGCCCATCCCAAAGCTGCGCGAAGTTGCGGGCAAAAGCACGGGTGGACTGACACCGCGGCCCTTCGGAGCCATCCATGTTGCGCGGCAGGCCCAGCACCAGACCGCCCACATTGCGTTCGGCCAGCAACTCCAGCAGGCGCGCGGCATCCACCCCGAACTTCTTGCGTCGCACCGTCTCAAGCGGCGTAGCGACGGACCCGAACGTGTCTGACACCGCCACACCGATGGTTTTGTCGCCCAGATCAAGGCCCATCAACGCGCGCATCGGCGGCAGCGCGGCGACAAAGTCGTGGATGTCGTCGGTGATCATTGCAGACCCACCCGGTCCGCCACGCGGTTCAGCATATCGACGGCTGTAGGGTCGCTGCCAAAGACCTGCATCGCGTTTTCAAAGATCGCTGCGGCGCGGTCCCGCTCGCCCAGAACCCCGAGGGCCGAGATCAGCTGCGCCCAGTCTTCGACCGGGCCGCCATCGGTGGCCAGCCGGTCGCTGAGGCCTGCCACCATGCCGCGGATCATCCCCATCTGCTCGGCCGGACTCATCTCGGCTGCGGCCTCGATCTGTTCCTGTGAGGGGCCGCGCCCGGTGCCGATGGCAGGGCGGGCATAATCCACACCCGCGCGCATCGCGACGTCTTCCATCTGCGCGTCGATGGGCACGATCCATGGCGCATCCGCGGGACCCTCGCGCAGCAACTGATCCCAGATGCGCAGGGCCGTGTCCGGACGCCCGGTCTGGGCCATCATCAGCCCGAAATAATAGCGCGCCGCCCCGTCACGCGGATCCATGGCCAGTGTCCGCTCCAGAACCTGTTCGGCCTCGGGCGACACATAGCCCCCGGCGGCAAGCACCAGCATATCGGCATATTCCGAGAAATCCTGCGCGGTGGCCGCGTCCCCTTTCAACTCAATAAGCCGCGCTTTGGCTACATGAGCCGCCGCGAAATTGCCAAGGCGCGCCTCGGACTGGCTGAGCAGGGTAAGGCCTTGCAGATCGTCGGGGCGAGACTGCACGGCCTGGCGCAGCCGCTCGACCAACGCCACATAATCCGGAGCCTCATCCACAGGCGGGCTGGCTGGCACGCTGGCCTCGGCGGTCTGCTGGTCGGGGCGTTCGGCGCGTAGGATCTGGGCGGCTTCGATCCGGTCCGACAACGCGAGATCGCCATAACCGGGCGCGCCAAGCTGCAGGTAAATCGCAAATGTCCCGCCGATCAGAACCATGGCCGTAAGGGCGGCGATGATGGGCCCGCTGCGCCCACCGGTTGTACTGGCCTGGGCACGTTGCAGGGCGGCATCGGCGGCCAGAATGCGGCGCGACACTTCGGTCACCGTCCGTTCGGCATCGGCGGGTGAGACGACACCGCGCTCCAGATCACGCTCGACCTCTTTCAACTGGTCGCGGTACACATCCAGATCATAGGCTGCGGCCGGGCGCGCTTCTTGGCCGCCACGCACCAGTGCAAGCACCAGTGTCGCCACCACCACAAGGGTCAAACCGCCAGTAATGATCCAGAACAGCATAATGCCCTTTCCCCGCGCAATCCCGGCCCATGTAACCACTGGCCCGCCCAAGCAAAAGAGGCAAAGCAGCGCGGCGACATCCCCGCGCAACACAGTTGCGGCATCGCGACGTGCGCCGGTGTCGTAAAACTGCCAAAAAGTGCCGCGGCCACAATCCTTTTCCTTTCACCAAGCGGTCAAAACAAGTCCACTGTCCCCTCATCGATTCCAGCGCCGGAGCGTGCCACCCCATGAAACGATATTCCGCCTTTGCCATCGCGCGCGAAGCTGCACGGTATCACACAGGCTGGGAGCGGGCATGGCGCGCGCCGGAACCCAAGGCCAAATACGATGTGATCATCATCGGGGCAGGGGGGCATGGTCTGGCCACCGCCTATCACCTTGGCAAAAACCACGGCATCACCAACGTGGCTATCCTTGAAAAGGGCTGGCTCGGCGGCGGCAATACGGGGCGCAACACCACGATCATCCGCTCGAACTATCTGCAGGACCCGTCGGCGGCGATCTACGAAAAGGCGCGTAGCCTTTACGAGACGATGTCTCAGGATCTGAACTATAACGTCATGTTCTCCCCCCGCGGCGTAATCATGCTGGCCCAGACCCAGCACGAAATCCGCGGCTATCAGCGCACGGCCCATGCCAATGCGCTGCAAGGCGTGACAACCGAATTCATAGGCCCCGAAAAGGTCAAGGAGCTGGTGCCGATCATCAATATCCACGGCCCCCGCTATCCGGTTCTGGGTGGGCTCTGGCAGGCGCGCGGCGGCACAGCACGGCACGATGCGGTGGCCTGGGGCTATGCGCGGGCGTGTTCGGACATGGGCATGGACGTGATCCAGAAATGCGAAGTCACCGCGATCCGCCGCGAGGGTGACAAGGTCGTCGGCGTTGACACCTCCAAAGGGCCCATCGACTGCGCCAAGCTGGGCATCGTGGTGGCGGGCCATTCGGGCGATGTGGCGGGCATGGCCGGTTTCCGGCTGCCCATCGAGTCCGTGGCGCTGCAGGCGCTTGTGTCCGAGCCGATCAAGCCCTGCATGGACGTGGTGGTGATGGCCAACACTGTGCACGGCTATATGTCGCAATCCGACAAGGGCGAGATGGTCATCGGCGGCGGCACGGACGGCTACAACAACTATACCCAGCGCGGGTCGTTCCACCATGTCGAGGAAACCGTGCGGGCGCTGGTCGAGACCTTCCCGATGATCTCGCGGCTCAAGATGCTGCGCCAATGGGGCGGGATCGTGGATGTGACGGGTGACCGTTCGCCCATCCTGTCCAAGACCCCGGTCGAGGGGGTGTTCATTAACTGCGGTTGGGGGACAGGCGGGTTCAAGGCGATCCCGGGCTCTGGCTGGGCCATGGCCGAGTTGATGGCCAAGGGGCGTTCACCGCTGACGGACGAATTCTCGCTCGACCGGTTCCAGGCGGGGAAATTCATCGACGAAAGCGTTGCGGCAGGGGTGGCACACTAGTGGCAGATGGGACCAAAGCTTCGATCGACCGTTGCGTCACGGACCCGGATCGCATTGCGGTCCGCTTCGGTCTGGAGTACAGCTATGCGGCGCTCGCGGATGGCCAACGCTGGCATGGCCGCAACGAGACCACCCAACGACGCCAGCGGCTAGTCGTGCGTCTTCTTCCCCTCACCTGCGGCACTGCCAAAGGCGATCAGGTTGCTGACGTCGATCTCGCGCCCGCCACGGGCGGCCTTGCGGCGCGCCACACCGCGCTGTTCCAGAACAAACATGATGATGGCGCCCACGATGATCGCTCCAAAGACCAGAATGGCCCCCACTTCCTTGCTCATGATCCGCTCCTGTCAACTTTGACTGACACAAGCCTAGCGCACCCGCAGCCCATCTGCCAAGGGCGCGGGTGGAACCAAAGGGCGGGCAACTGTGTTCATTCTCCACACGACACAAAAAACGGAGAAGACACATGGCTGACCAAAACAATACACACACCTCGTCCGGCAACACGGGCCTTGGCTTTATCGTCGGTGCACTTGTGGTTGTTGTCGGCGTCATCGCCTACGCCGTTTTCACCGATGGATCAGGGTCGCAAGACCTCACCATTTCCATCGAAGGCGCGGATTCGGCCGTGGAACAAGCCGCCGAAACCCTCAGCGGCAGCTGATCGGTGCTGCACAAACCCTGATCCGGCGGGACGCAGCCGGGTCGCAGATGCCGTTTCGGCCAATCGTGGCCGGAACGGCTTTGTTTTGGGGGCATGCGTTGTGCCGGGGTGCAAACCTGTTGTGATGGAGGCCCACAGACAGGAGTCACCATCATGTCAGACCACACAAACTCGAACATTCACCGCGGCGACGCCGCCAGCGGAAAGGGCCTGCTTATCGCGTTTGCGCTTATCGTGGCGGTTGTCGTCATCCTTGCGCTGGTCGGATCCTTTGCGGGCGGCGGGGACGGCACGGCGGGCGACAGCGCGATCACGCCTGCGGGCGAAGGCATCGTCGCACCCGCGCTTGAACAACCCGCACCGGTGCCAACCGAATAAGGCACCCCAAATACCTCGAACCGCTTCTGGCGGGCGTCTCTTGGCGCCCGCCTTTTTTGCGTTGTCCCCCTGTAAAGGAGCGCACAAATGCTGATCCTGACATGTCCCTGCTGCGGCCAGACCGGCGAAGAGACCGAGTTTCACGCCGGTGGCGAGGCGCATCTGAAACGCTATGGTCCCGGATCAAGCGATATCGAATTCGAAGGCTACATGTTCATGCGCGAAAACCCCAAGGGCGTGCATTTTGAGCGCTGGCGGCATGTCTATGGCTGCGGCAAGTGGTTCCATGCGGCGCGCTGCACGATGACGCTCGAAGTGTTCGGCACATACCCCGCCCAGACCCTGAGCCCACCGCAAGAGCTCCGTGACAAGATCAGCGAAAAGCGCCCCGGCTGGTCGTGGAGGGATTTCGCATGATGTTTCTTCTGACCAAAAATACCACCGCCGGAGGCTCCCACGCCTCTCGCAGCGTCGAGGCCCGCGCATGAGCACGAGACTGGCCACAGGCGGACGCCTGCTGAACACCGATATTCCGGTGAGTTTCACCTTCAACGGCAAGACCCTCAAGGGCTACGCAGGCGACACACTCGCCTCGGCCCTCCTGGCCAATGACCAGATGCTGGTCGGGCGCTCGTTCAAATACCACCGCCCGCGCGGGATTGTGGCCAGCGGCGTCGAAGAACCCAATGCGCTGGTCAACCTTGGTACCGAGGGCACGTTCGAGCCCAACCAGCGCGCCACCACAACCGAGCTGTTCGATGGGCTGCGCGCCACCAGCCAGAACCATTGGCCGAGCCTCGAATTCGATGTGGGCGCGATCAATGCCAAGCTGTCGCGTTTCATGCCCGCAGGCTTTTACTACAAGATGTTCATCCATCCGCGCCCGCTGTGGAAGCACGTCTATGAACCCTTCATCCGGCAGGCCGCCGGTCTTGGGCAGGCGCCCAAGGCGCGCGATGCGGACAGGTACGAGCACTTTTATGCGTTCTGCGACGTGCTGGTTGTGGGCGGCGGCATCGCCGGTCTGACGGCCGCCAAGGCCGCGGCCGCCAGCGGTGCCGAGGTGATCCTGCTGGAACAAACCGCCCATTGGGGTGGGCGCGCGCCGGTTGACGGGGGCCATGTGGATGGCGCGCCTGTGGATAAGGTGGTGGATGAACTGGTGTCAGAGCTTTCTGACATGTCCAACGTGACATTGCGCCTGCGCACCATGGGGGCGGGGGTTTATGACCACGGTTACGTGCTGGGATACGAGCGTTTGCGCGATCACGCACCCGCCCAGGATGGTCCGCGCCACCGCTTGTGGCGCATTCGCGCCCGCCACACGATCACCGCCACAGGCGCGCTTGAACGCCCTCTCAGCTTTGCGGGCAATGACATTCCTGGCGTCATGCTGGCCTCTGCGGTGCGCGATTACGTGGTGGATTACGGCGTCAGCGTCGGGGATCGCACGGTTGTGGTGACCAACAATGACGACGCCTACCGCAGCGCATTGGCCTTGAAACAAGCCGGTTTGGACGTGCCTGTGATCCTTGATGCACGTGTGCCGGCCTTTGACAGCCCGCTGATCGAGCAGGCCAAAGCCGCTGGCATTCGCATCCTGATGGGCCACGGCGTGGCCAAGGTATTGGGTGGCAAGCGGGTCACCGGCGTTGCGGTCTGTGCCCAAGCAGGCGAGGGCGCGGTACTCGAAGAGATCGCATGTGATGCGGTGGCCATGTCGGGTGGCTGGTCGCCGGTCGTGCACCTCTGGTCCCATTGCGGCGGCAAACTGCATTGGGACAACGATTTTGCCATGTTCCGCCCGGATGTGGATAAAGCGCCGACGGGCGCGGATGGCAGTCCCTTTGTCAGCCCCGCAGGATCGGCCAATGGCCACTTTGGTCTGGCCGAAATCATCGGTGATGCCCATGCCAAGGGGCGTTCTGCTGCGCAAGCTGCCGGGTTTGCATCATCCAAGCGCAACGCGCCGGATGGCGAAAGCGTTACCGAAGCGCCAATGGCCCCGGTCTGGCTGATGCCTCAGGGTGCGGGTATTGCCCTGCGCTCCAAGGCGTGGCTGGACTATCAGAACGACGTCAAGGTTTCGGACGTACAACTGGCCGCGCAAGAGGGGTTCGAAAGCGTCGAGCACGCCAAGCGCTACACAACGTTGGGCATGGCAACCGATCAGGGAAAGTTGAGCAATATCAACGGCCTTGCGATCCTTTCTGATGCGCTGGATCAACCCATTCCGCAGACCGGCACCACCACGTTCCGCCCGCCCTATACCCCCATCTCCATGGGCGCGATTGCAGGCGAGGCAAGTCGCGAATTGTTCCAACCGATCCGGCGCACGCCGCTGCACGACTGGCACACAGCAAACGGCGCTGATTTCGAACCCGTCGGCCAGTGGCAGCGTCCGTACGCATATGTCCGCAGTGGAGAGAGCGTGCATGACGCGGTGATGCGCGAAACAAAGAATGTGCGCGACAACCTCGGCCTGCTTGATGCCTCGACCCTGGGCAAGATCGTGGTCAAAGGCCCGGATGCGGGCCGTTTCCTCGACATGCTTTACACCAACATGATGAGCACGCTGAAACCGGGGAAATGCCGATATGGGCTGATGTGCGGCGAAAACGGGTTTCTGATTGATGACGGCGTTGTGGCGCGCATCGATGAAGATACGTTCCTGTGCCACACCACCACCGGCGGGGCCGAAAACATCCATGGGCACATGGAGGAATGGCTGCAGACCGAATGGTGGGACTGGAAGGTCTACGTGGCCAACGTGACCGAGCAATATGCCCAGATCGCCGTGGTCGGCCCAAATGCCCGCGCCGCCCTCGAGGCGCTGGGGGGCATGGATGTCTCGAAAGAGGCGCTTGGGTTCATGGAATGGGCGGACGGCACCCTTGGCGGGTTCGATGCCCGTGTCTATCGCATCTCTTTCTCGGGCGAGTTGAGTTATGAGATCGCGGTGAAGGCCTCTGAAGGGCAGGCATTCTGGGATGCGTTACTGGTGGTGGGCGAGACGCTTGGCGTGATGCCCTACGGCACCGAGGCACTGCATATTCTGCGCGCCGAAAAAGGCTTTATCATGATCGGGGACGAGACCGATGGCACGGTGATCCCGCAGGATCTGGGCCTGCACTGGGCCCTGTCGAAAAAGAAAGAGGACTATCTGGGCAAGCGCGCCCACCTGCGCAGCCACATGGCCGACCCGACCCGCTGGCAGCTGGTGGGGCTTGAGACAACGGACGGTTCGACCCTGCCTGACGGGGCCTATGCCGTCGCCGAGGGGCACAACGACAATGGGCAACGCAATGTGCAGGGGCGGGTAACCTCGACCTATCACTCGCCCAACCTGAACAAGGGGATTGCCATGGGTCTGGTGCTGAACGGCCCGGACCGGATGGGCGAGATGCTCGAGTTCCCGGGCACCGATGGCAAGATCTATGCCGCGCGCATCGTGAACCCGGTGTTCTACGATCCTGAGGGGGACAAGCAGAATGTCTAAAGCAGTGAGCGCCCTTGGCGGGGTGACATGGACGGACGGCATTGCCACTGTGCACGAGGCCCCCTTGCAAGGCATGATCACCGTGCGCGGCGATCTGACCTCCAAAGGGGTGATCAAGGCGGCAACCGGGGCCACGGGCATGCAGATGCCCGCGCAAGGCACGGCCAATTGTAACGGCACAAAAGGCCTGTGCTGGATGTCGCCGGACGAGTTGCTGGTGCTGTGTGCGTACGGTGATGTGGCGCAGGTGCTCGATGGCATGCGCGCAGCCCTTGGCGATCAGCACGGGCTGGCGGTGGATGTCTCGGACGCGCGGGCATTGTTCCGGGTGGCAGGCAAAGGCGCACTCGAGGTGATGGCCAAGCTCGCACCCGTCGATTTTCGCCCCTCGGCCTTTGGGCACGGCATGTTCAGACGCTCGCGGCTGGCTCAGGTGCCCGCCGCGTTCTGGATGCAAGAGGACGACGCCTTTCACGTGGTCTGTTTCCGCTCGCAGGCGCAATACGTGTTTGATCTGCTGAAAGCGGCTGGCCAAAAAGGCAGCGAAGTCTCAATTTTTTGACGAAATGCATCGGGGTGATCTTGGGTTTCGGGCCTTTGATGCTAAATAGAGTCACGTGCGCTCACCAAGGGGACCCCATGAAAAAGACGACTGTAACGCTGGCGGCATTGGCTGGACTGGCAACCCCTGCGGTCGCACTCGACTATGTCTGTCAGGTGCGGGACACCGGCAACGGCTTCATTTCGCCCGTGCTGGCCTTGCAGTTTGAACCCGGTGCCGCGACAGGTGCTGTCTACGACGTCTACATCGACGTCGTTCACGGAGCACCGATACAGGCCAAGATAAAGGATCGCGGCAATGGCAAGTACCGGTTTACCTACCGCGTCAACAACATCCCCGCGCGCCCCAGCCCCGCGCGGATCGGCTACCGGGTTGAACTGGACACCAAGAGAAATACGGTGATCGTGCGGGGCTCGATGCCGGGGGTGACCAATTCGTTCAACGGCAAGGGAACCTGTCAGGAAGGCATCCTGCCGTAAGGATAGCCGTATCTGGGCTGCGTTCCGCGCAGTTCGTGCTTGATCTTGCCGTGAACCGCACAATCTGTCAGTCACACGCATGTAATACGAACCGAAGGAGGCCCACACATGGCTTTTGAACTTCCCGACCTTCCTTATGCGCATGACGCGCTGGCGTCCAAAGGCATGTCTGCCGAGACGCTGGAATTCCACCACGACCTGCACCACAACGCCTATGTCACTAACGGCAACAAGGCGATCGAGGGCACCGAATGGGCGGGCAAGTCGCTCGAAGAGATCATCACCGGCACCTATGACGCGAACGCGGTGGCGCAGAACGGAATCTTCAACAACATCAGCCAGTTGTGGAACCACAACCAGTTCTGGGAAATGATGGGTCCGGGCGACAGCGCAATGCCGGGCGAGCTGGAAAGGGCGATAACCGAAAGCTTTGGCTCGGTTGATGAATTCAAGTCGCAGTTCTCCGCTGCCGGTGCCGGTCAGTTCGGCTCGGGCTGGTGCTGGCTGGTCAAGGACAGCGATGGCAGCCTCAAGGTCACCAAGACCGAAAACGGGGTGAACCCGCTGTGCTTTGGCCAGACCGCACTCTTGGGCTGCGATGTGTGGGAACATTCCTACTACATCGATTTCCGCAACAAGCGGCCTGTCTACCTCACCAATTTCCTCGACAATCTGGTGAACTGGGAAAACGTCGCGTCCCGCATGTAAGCGGACAAACGACTTGATGACCCGTCGCGGTTTTCTGAACGGCCTGCTGGGATTTGTCCTCGCAGGCCTTTTTGCATCTCTCTATGCGTTCTTTATCGAACCCGCGCTGCGGTTGCGGATCAAGACATGGAGGCTGCAGCCGCAGGGCTGGCCGCGGGGCAAGGTTCTGAAAATCGTCGCGATTTCGGACCTTCATGTGGGGGAACCCCATGTGGGCCTGCGCCGTGTGCGGCAGATCGTGCGCCGCGCCAATGCGGTGGGTGCAGATATGATCGTGCTGCTTGGGGATTACGCCGCCGGGCACCGTTTCATCACCGCCCCCGTCAAAATCGCCGATGTCGCCCCCATTCTGGCCGAGCTTGACGCGCCGCAAGGGGTGTTTGCCATTCTCGGCAACCATGACTGGTGGGACGACCTGGCCGCGCAACGCCGTGGGGGCGGGCCAAACCTTTATGCTACAGCGCTCAAGGCCGAAGGGATCACGGTTCTGTCCAACGAGGCGCTCCGCCGTGACGGGTTCTGGATCGCGGGTCTTGAAGATCAGATTGCCGTACGGGGGCCGTCAGGTGGATGGGTGGGCCTCGATGATCTGCCCGGCACGCTCGATCAGATCGACGATGAGGCCCCGGTGGTGCTGCTCGCGCACGAGCCGGACATCTTTCCCGATGTGCCGGGCAGGGTGATGCTGACGCTGTCGGGGCACACACATGGCGGTCAGATCAGGCTGTTTGGTTGGTCGCCGGTTGTGCCGTCGCGCTATGGCAACCGTTTCGCCTATGGCCATGTTCAGGAAAACGGGCGCCATCTTGTTGTCTCGGGTGGGATCGGATGTTCAATCCTGCCCGTGCGCTTTGGCGTGACGCCGGAAATCACCGTGATTGAACTGAGCTGAGAGCGGCGCATGCCGCATCGGCATCAGGCACAACCGTGAAATAATCCTGAATGCTCGCATCGGCAAAGCCCTGATCCACCACATGGGCAATCAGCGCGATCAGCGGGTCCCAATACCCGTTCGTATTGACCAGAACGACCGGCTTTTCGTGCAGACCCAACTGGCGCCAAGTCAGCACCTCGAACATCTCGTCCAGCGATCCGGCGCCGCCGGGCAGCACCACGACCCCATCGCAATTCATGAACATCACCTTCTTGCGTTCATGCATGGTTTCGGTGACGACATAGCGGGTGAGGTCCGTCTTGCCGACTTCCCAGTCGACGAGGTGTTTGGGGATCACGCCAAACGTGTCGCCCCCGCCGCTTTGGGCCGCGCGTGCCACGGCTCCCATCAATCCGACATCCCCCGCGCCATAGACCAGACGCCACCCCTTGGCGGCGATGCCGGCGCCCAGCCGCGTGGCGTCATCGGCATAGGCGGGATCAACGCCGTCGCGCGATCCGCAAAAGACGCAAACAGACAGTGGGGCCATGGCAACAGTTCCTGCAATGAATCGTGAAAGTGATCAGATGTCTCAGCTGTGTTTTGACCGTTCTAATCCGCGCTGGTATGCAGGCGCAACGAAACTGGCCCGCTGCGGGCGCAGGAGTGCGAAAAAATGTCGAAACTCTCGGGCTTTGCCGGGACAAATGGCGCGATGGTCGGCGCTGCCGGGGTTGTGGCTGTTGCAGCCGTTGGGGCTGCGTTTTGGATAAACGCGCGCAATGCGCCGGATGCGGCGGCCCCTGAACCCTCCGAAATCGTCGAGGCGGCGGTCACGCCCGAGGCGGCAGCGGCCCCCACACCGGACGCCCCCGCAGCGAAGCCCGAAAAGCAAGAGATCGCGCCGCCCTCGATCGACGAGGTCCGTCTGGAGCCGGATGGGTTGACCATCATCGCGGGGCGCGCCGCGCCAGGCAGCGAGGTTTCGGTTCTGCTGGACGGCACCAAAAGCGCGTCGGTCACGACTGACCCCGGTGGCAGCTTTGCCGCGATCACGATGCTGCCCCCGAGCCAAAAGGCACAGGTTCTGACCGTCGTGCAGCGATTGGGCGAAGATGAGATTTCGTCGGTGGATGAAGTAATCGTCGCACCCGCTGCGCCAACAGCCGTCGCCGACACCGAAGACGCCACTGAGGCCGAAGAGGTTGCGACAGCACAGACGCAAACCGGACAGCCCGCGCCAGAGGTGGCGTCGACACCCGAAGTGCCGACGGCACCCGAAGCGCCCTCGGCACCCGAAGTGCCCGCAGCGCCGGAAGTGGCTGCGGCACCCGAGGTGTCCACCGCCCCGGAAGCCATTGCGACGGCTGAGCCAAAAACCCCCACTCCGGAAGACGAGGCAGTTGCAGAAACGCCCACGCCAACGGAAGAGACCGAAACCCCCGCACCCGTTGTGGCCGCCGTCACCGAGACCCCGGCACAGGAACCACCCGCCGCTGTGCCCGAGGATGACGCGCCCGCCCAAATCGCCGCCTTGCCAGAGGCTGATCCGCAGCCCGCACCAGCCGCCGCGCCCGCGCAAACCGCTGAAACAACGCCTGAGCCAAAGGCACCTGAGACCAGCGATGTCGCCTCTGCTGATGTGGCGCCCGCCGCCCCGGTCACCGTGCTCAAATCCACGCCCGAAGGTGTCGAAGTGCTTAGCAACGTGCCGCCCGAGGCGCTTGAAAATATCGAACTCGACACGATCAGCTATTCGCAATCCGGCGACGTCCAACTGACCGGGCGCGCGCAAAGCGAGGCGGAAGTGGTCCGTGTCTATGTCAACAATCGCCCCATCACTGATCTGGACGTGGACGAAAACGGCGACTGGAGCGGCGCGCTGCCCCAGATCGACACCGGTGTGTATACGCTGCGGGTGGACGAGCTGAACGAGGCAGGCACCGTCACCAGCCGTATCGAAACGCCGTTCCGGCGCGAGGATCCGGCTGTGCTTGCCCAAAGCGACGATGTTGAATCGCCCGCCACCCAGATCACCGTGCAGGCTGGCAACTCGTTGTGGGCCATTGCGCGGGATCGCTACGGCGAGGGGCGGCTTTATGTGCAGCTGTTCGAGGCCAACCGGGACCGCATCCGCAACCCCGATCTGATCTTTCCCGGGCAGGTTTTTGAACTGCCAAAATAGGGCGGGGCACTGGCACATCCCCGATGGCTGGATTAGGTAAGAGCGTCTGAGACACCAAGGACGCGCACCCCATGCCATCTGACACCACCACCACGCCAAACACGGCGCGCCCGGCATCGCCCCAGCCGGACCCCGGTACACGGGTCGAAGAGGCCGAGCGCGCCTCTGGCTGGCGCACGATCCGCAAGGTGGCCCCGTATCTGTGGCCCGCGGATATGCCTTGGGTCAAAAAGCGGGTTGTGCTGGCGATGCTGGCACTGATCCTGTCCAAGGTCGTGTCGGTCTACACCCCCATCATCTACCGCGACGCGGTCGATGCACTGGCCGGTGAGGGCGTGTCGACGCTGGCGCTGGGGGCCATCGGCCTCACCATCGCCTACGGTGTGGCCCGGCTGATGAATGTGGGATTTCAGCAGCTTAGGGATGCGATCTTTGCCCGTGTGGCGCAGCGCGCGCTGCGCATGCTGGCGCTGCAGACCTTTGAACATATCCACCGGCTGTCGATGCGCTATCACATCACCCGCAAGACCGGGGGGCTGTCCCGTATCATCGAACGTGGGGTCAAGGGGGTCGAATTCCTCTTGCGCTTTTTGCTCTTTTCCATCGGGCCGCTGGTGCTCGAGCTCTTGATGATCGGGGTGGTGCTGACCATCCTCTTTGATGCCTGGTACCTGCTGATTGTGGCCGTCACCATCGGCCTTTATGTCTGGTTTACCTTTGCGGTGACCGAATGGCGGGTGAAGCTGCGCAAGGTGATGAACGATCAGGATACGGACGCCAATCAAAAGGCGATCGACAGCCTGCTCAACTATGAAACGGTCAAATATTTCGGCGCCGAACGGCGCGAGGCGGATCGCTATGACAGCGCCATGGCGGGCTATGAGGTTGCCGCGCTCAAGACCAGCTATTCGCTCGCCTTTCTCAACTTTGGCCAATCGGTGATCATCACCGCAGGGCTTGTGGGCGTGATGGTGATGGCGGCCGTCGGTGTGCAAAGTGGCGACCTCACCGTGGGCGATTTCGTGATGGTCAACGCCTACATGATCCAGATCACCATGCCGCTGAACTTCCTTGGCACGGTCTACCGTGAAATCCGGCAGGCGCTGGTCGACATGGGCGAGATGTTTGACCTGCTCGAACAACCGGCCGAGGTGCGTGATGCACCGGACGCCAAGCCGCTGGTGGTCACGGGTGGGTGTGTGGAACTGGACGATGTGCAGTTCGGCTATGACCCGGCGCGCGCGATCCTCAAGGGGGTGTCGCTGGTGGCTGAACCGGGGCAACAAGTTGCCATTGTCGGCTCGACCGGGTCGGGCAAATCCACCATCGGGCGGCTGCTCTTTCGGTTCTATGATGTGGGGGGCGGTGCCTTGCGCATCGACGGTCAGGACGTGCGCGACGTGACCCAGGACAGCCTGCATGCGGCCATTGGGGTGGTGCCGCAGGATACGGTGCTGTTCAATGACACGATCCACTACAACATCGCCTATGGGCGCGACAATGCGAGCGAAGAGGATATCGTCGAAGCCGCCAAGGCCGCACAGATCCATGACTTTATCCAGCGCCTTCCGGACGGCTACGAGACCACCGTGGGCGAGCGGGGGCTGAAGCTGTCAGGCGGCGAGAAGCAGCGGGTCGGGATTGCCCGCACCCTGCTCAAAAACCCACCGATCCTGCTGCTGGACGAGGCGACCAGCGCGCTCGATACCGAGACCGAGCAGGAGATCAAGGACGCGCTCAACGCCGCCGGGGAAGGGCGCACCGTGCTGACCATCGCGCACCGGCTCTCGACCGTGGCCGAGGCCGATCGGATCGTGGTGCTGGAGGACGGCGAGGTGGTCGAGACGGGCACCCATGAAGCGTTACTGGCGGCTCAGGGGCGCTATGCCCAACTGTGGCAGCGCCAGCAGGCGGATGAAGAGGCCTGAGGGATGTCCCAGGCTGGGACATCGCGTGGGGTCAGGAATTTCAATGGGTTACAGGGGCGGTTTAACCCTTTGTTCATTGTGTTGCTACGTGATCGAGGTGTGTTTTTCTGCGATCTGAAGGGCGTCGGTCGCACTTGAGTTCAAAATGCGGGCCCTATCAATGGCCGCAGAAAATCCAGAGTGACGATGCCGCGCCGATCCATTTCAAGTCCGCGGGATGGCGACGTGTCGCTGTTTCCCGGGCGGTTTATGGAGGAAGGATATCGCCTCGCTGCCCAGCCGCGCCAAGCTGAGCCATATCGCCAGCTCGGTCAGGCGGACTGCCGATTGTTCGGTTCTTTCAGTTTGTTTCGATCTGGATGTCTGGTTGTAAGGCAGCAAAAGGTAGCATTGAGCCCATACTACCGAATTTCCGCATTGCAGCCAAAGTCCGGCTTCGGGAAGCAGGCAAAATGGCGGCTAAAATCACGGCCCAAATTAGTCATTTGGCATGCCTTTGCCATGCTTCAGTTTTAGCCCGCATTGCCGATGTTCACGACAAACCGGCAAAGGGAAAAATTTGGCTGGATCAGAATTCGAAAACTGGATTCAACGCCCTTGATTGCCCAAAAGCATGGTTCTTAGATCCTGTTCCACCGCTGGCAATTCTTTGAGGTTTAGCGCGGAATGCAGATCGACAAGATGGCTTTGCATTAACTCTTCCGCACGCGCCGCATCATTGTCTCCGATTGCGTTGATCAAAGCATGGTGCGCTTGGCTTTCGCATATGGCGCTTTCGCGTCGCCAGTAAAGCGCAATGATCAGCGAAGAGCGCGCAACCAAGACGTTGATCATATCTGCGATGGTTTGGTGTTGCGCAATCCGCGCGATTTCGACGTGGAATTTGCCGGACAGATATAAGGCACGCCCACGATCGCCGGCATCGATAGCAGTGTGTTCTTGCGTGATGTGATCTTGGAGCAGCGCGACATCGTTCGCGGTGGCCTTCTGTGCAGCACTACGGGCTGTGCGCGGCTCTAACAATTCACGGACTTCAAAGACTTCTTGCGCTTCAGTCAGACTGGGTTGAGCCACAAAAGCCCCTCGGTTGCGCTTGATCTCTATGATATGCTGATGCGCAAGCGACTGGAGCGCCGTGCGCACGATGGTACGCGACACCCCGTAAATATCCGACAATTCATCCTCGCCCAATTTGGTGCCGGGGGCCAAACGATGTTGGTGTATGGCTTGCGATACGGCACTGGACACTGTGTCGGCAGTGACAGGGGCCGAAGAGGAATGAGAAGTGGTCAGCGTCATGGCGGTCTCCTGCTCAGTGAAATGCCAGAGCCAAGTTTGAGACACAACCCAATCAGGGCGCCGACAATGTGGGCAAGCATTGTATACAATAATGTGCGCAGTATTTCACCACTTTGGGTCGATTACGCCTAAATACAGGGCTGTCGCTTTGAATCGGCTGCCACCGAGACTCAAAATCATTGTGATAATTGCGCTTGGCCGCGCTGCTTGCCCCATCTTTGAGTGGGGGCGATGTGAGCAATCAGGATCTCGAATTGGTATCAGTCACCAAGCGCTACGGCGAGACAGTTGCTGTGGACGCCATCAACTACCGTTTCAAATCTGACAGCTACACCTGCCTTCTGGGCCCATCCGGCTGCGGGAAATCCTCGACCCTGCGCATGATCGCTGGCCATGAAAGTGTCAGCGACGGGTCAATTGTTCTGGATGGCCGCGATATTTCGGTTTTGCCGCCCGCGCAGCGCGGCACAGCGATGATGTTTCAGAATTACGCCTTGTTCCCCCATCTGAGTGTCCTCGACAACGTCGCCTTCAGCCTGAAAATGAAGGGCGTCGACACGGCCAAACGTCACGGTGAAGCGCGCGACATGCTGGCCCTGGTTGACCTCACAGACTTTGCGGATCGTTTGCCGGATCAACTCTCGGGCGGGCAACAGCAGCGTGTTGCCCTTGCCCGCGCCTTGATCACCCGGCCGCAGGTTTTGCTGCTGGACGAACCTCTGTCCGCCCTTGATCCGTTTTTGCGCATCCGCATGCGGGGGGAACTGCGCAAGCTGCAAAAAGAGCTGGGGATAAGCTTTATCCACGTCACGCATGGCCAAGACGAGGCGCTCGCCTTGGCGGACGACATTATCGTGATGAACAACGCGGTGATTGAACAGGCAGGACCAGCCCGCGATGTGTTCAACGCGCCGCAAACGAAATTCGTCGCGCAGTTCATGGGCGGCCACAACGTCATCGCACTGCCGGACGGACATTTCGCAATCCGCGCCGACGCCGTTGCGGTAACCGCCCCCACCAAGGGCGCGGTCGAGGGCAATGTGACGGCTGTCGAATATCAGGGCACGCATGTGTCTGTGTCGGCGCGGATTACGGGCGACCAAGACGTTCTCGCCCTGATCCCCGACACCACATTCTTTGCCAATCCGCATAACCCCGGCGATCGCATCGGTCTGCACTGGGACGCCTCTAATCAACACAAACTGATCGCATGAACTGCGGCGCATTCATTTCAAACCAAGACACGACCGACAAGGAGACTGAATAATGACGAAATTCACCGAACGAAACGGCCTTAGCCGCCGGACCTTGCTGAAAGGCGCAGCGTCGGCCGCCATCGCCGCGGGCTCTACGACGCTTGGCGCGCCAATGCTCTGGGCGCAAAACATCAAGGATGTGACACTGCGCCAGTTCGGCACAGGGGTGTCCAACCTCAATGACGTGGCCAACAAGGTTAAAGAAGACCTTGGCTTTACGCTGGAAATGACCGCGCTGGATACCGACAGCGTCACACAGCGCGCCGCGACCCAACCCAACAGCTTTGACATTGCCGACATCGAATACTTCATCGCCAAAAAGGTCTGGGGCGCAGGCAACCTGCAGGCGATGGACACCACGAAAATTGCCAATTACGACAAGATTGCCGGCACTTTTCGGAGTGGTCTCTTGACCCCTGAAAGCACCATCGCACAGGGTACCGCACCGCACACAGTTGGCTTTACCTCCGGTCCAAACGGCACGGATTTTGTGCAGGAAGAATCCGGGTGGATGACCCTGATCCCAACCATCTACAACGCCGACACGCTGGGCATTCGTCCTGACCTGATCGGGCGTCCGATTTCCAACTGGTCCGAACTGTTGAACCCTGAATTCAAAGGCAAAGCCTCGATCCTCGATATTTCATCCATCGGGATCATGGACATGGCGATGGTCGTGGAGTCCATGGGTGAATACACCTACCCCGACAAAGGCAATATGACCCGCGAAGAGATCGATCTAACCATCGGCATCTTTACAGAGGCTAAGAAAAACGGCCAGTTCCGCGCCTTCTGGAAGTCGTTTGATGAAAGCGTGAACCTGATGACCTCGGGCGAGGTTGTGATCCAGTCCATGTGGTCGCCTGCCATTACGGCGGTCAAATCCCAAGGCATTCCATGTGTCT
This sequence comes from uncultured Tateyamaria sp., assembly GCF_947503045.1. Classification (GTDB taxonomy): domain Bacteria; phylum Pseudomonadota; class Alphaproteobacteria; order Rhodobacterales; family Rhodobacteraceae; genus Tateyamaria. The sequence continues at coordinate 17,958 of NZ_CANNCF010000003.1, read as the reverse complement.
ACCAGCCGCTGGAAGAAGGCTATCGGTCTTGGGGTGGCGGGCTTGGTATCTCGGCGGCACTTTCGGGGATCGAGTTGGAAGCCGCCTATGAATACATCAACTGGTATCTGTCCGGTTGGGTCGGCGGTTATCTGATGCGTCAGGGCTATTACTCTGCGGTGCCTGAGACGTCCAAAGAGTTCATGTCCGCAGACGAATGGGGCTTCTGGTACGAAGGCAAAGCCGCCGAGGGCGATATCCTGTCCCCAACCGGCGACAAGCTGGCAGGCGCAGGCGAAGTCCGCGATGGCGGGTCCTTCCTTGATCGGATGGGGTCTGTTGTGTGCTGGAACTCTGTCATGGACGAGAACCAATACATGGTTCGCAAGTGGAACGAATTTATCGCCGCTTAAGCCAATATGGGGTGCGCCGCCCATGTGGCGCACCCATCCCAATATTCAAGAAGTTCCCCGAATGAAGCTGCGCAATAATCCAGCCATATCCAGCCTGCTGATGGTATCGCCATTGGCCGCCATATTGCTGATTTTTCTGGTGCTTCCCATTGTCCTGATTGTGATCGTCAGCTTTTGGCGGGCCACGGAATTTTCGATCGTCCCCGCGTTTGAATTCGACAATTATGAATTCCTGTTCGGGTCTTCGGTGACCTACACCGTCTTCTTCAATACCTTCAAATACGCGCTGATCACCTGGGCCTGTACATTGCTGATCGGCTTCACCGTCGCTTATTATCTGGCGTTCCATATCCGCACCCTGACATGGCAGATCGCGCTGTTCCTGCTGTGCACGATCCCGTTTTGGACCAGCAATATCATCCGCATGATCTCATGGATCCCGTTTCTGGGGCGCAAAGGGATCGCCAATTCGACATTGATGTCTTGGGGCGCGATTGATGTGCCGATTGAATGGCTGCTGTTCTCAGACTTCGCGGTCATTCTGGCCTTCGTCCACCTCTATACGCTGTTCATGGTCGTCCCGATCTTCAACACGATGATGCGCATCGACAAATCCCTGATCGAGGCCGCCCGTGACGCTGGTGCCAATGGGGCGCAAATTCTCTGGAACGTGATTATCCCCCTGACCAAGCCAGGCATCATGATTGGGACGATCTTTGTCGTCACGCTGGTGATGGGTGATTTCATCACCGTGCGGTTCATGTCTGGGTCGCAGTCAGCCAATGTCGGGCGCCTGATTTCGAATGATATCGCCTTGCTGCAATATCCAAGCGCCTCGGCCACCGCGATTGTGCTGCTCCTGACGGTGCTGATCACTATCGGTACCCTGCTGCGCTTCGTCGACATCCGAAAGGAGCTTTGAGGCATGGAACCGCGCCCCAGATCCTTCTACATTCTCAGCGCCTTTTTCGCGTTGTTCATCCTGTTCCTTTACGGGCCGACCATCACCATCGGCATCCTGTCGTTTCAAGGCGAAGGCGGAGGCCTGACTTTCCCGATGCGGGGCGTGTCTTTGTATTGGTTTTATGACCTGTTTGAACAACAGGCCGTGGGCGATATCTGGGGCAGTTTCCGGCGCAGCTTTGTGCTTGGGCTGATGGTCATGGTGGTGACTGTTGTGGTGTCGGTGATGGGCGGGCTGGCGTTTCGGCGCAAGTTCCCGGGATCAAACATCCTGTTTTATCTGATCATCACATCGCTGGTGATCCCGTCGATCCTGATCTCGCTTGGCGTCGGATTGCTGTTTTCCCAATCGGGGTTGAACGTGCATTGGTCCACCTCTGGCTTTGGGGCGCAACTGACATGGACGCTGCCCTTTGGTCTGTTGATCATGTTCGCCGTCTTCAACCGCTTCGACAAAAGCTATGAAGAGGCCGCACGCGATCTGGGCGCGACCCCGTGGCAAACCCTGCGCCATGTGGTGCTGCCAATCATCGCGCCCTCGCTAATTGGCGTGGCGCTTTTCGGCTTCACGCTCAGCTATGACGAATTCGCGCGTACCCTTTTGACGGCGGGCAGCTACAACACGCTGCCGCTTGAAATCTACGGGATGACGACGAATGTGACGTCGCCCGTTCTTTACGCCTTGGGGACGCTGACGACGGTCTTCTCTCTCTTCATTATCGGCATCTTCTTATGCATCGCATTGACCACCAACCGACGCCGTGCGCGACAAGACTCCGACGCCGGAAAAGGCGAGGTATGATCGTCATTATTAATCCCAATTCAACGGTTTCGATGACGGACGCGATGGTAGACACGGCGCACAAAGTGGTGCGCGGCGTTAACGTCGTCGGCTGGACCTCCACAAAGGGACCCGCCGCTATTCAAGGGGAGAAAGACGGGGAGGCCGCAATTCCTCCGCTGTTAGACCTCATAAAAAAAGCCGATGAGGCCGGAGCGAAAGCGATCATTATCGGGTGCTTTGATGACACGGGGCTTACCGCCGCGCGTGAATTGGCGTCTTGCCCCGTTATCGGCATTGGGCAAGCCGCCTACCACCTCGCATCGCTCTATGGGGCGCGGTTTTCGGTTGTCACCACGCTGGACGTGTCCGTGCCCATTCTGGCCGCGAATATCGAAAGCTACGGGTTGGCGCAGAACCTAAGCCGCGTCAGGGCAAGCGGTGTGCCGGTTCTGGCCCTTGAAGAGGATCGCGAAATTGCGACGCGGCAGGTTAAGGCTGAAATCCGCGCCGCGCTACGGGATGATAACGTCGACAGTGTTGTTTTGGGCTGCGCCGGTATGGGGTACATCATCGGCGACAATGATGACGTGCCGATTAAACTGATCGACGGTGTTCATGCCGCTGTGCATTTGGCAGCCATGTTTTGAAGCCTGTCTGTCCAACGGGTGATCAAAACCTGAGCTGCTAGGGCCGCCAGTGACGGCGGCCCCGCCAAAACTCTACCAGCTATTATAGCCCAAAAACTTGCCTGACATTTCAACTTTCACACGGTCCCCTTTGGGATGTTCGACCCGCGTCACCGACATGTCGAAATCAATCGCCGACATGATGCCATCGCCGAATTTTTCCTGGATGATGGCCTTAAGCGTCGGGCCATAGACGCCAACGATCTCATAGAAACGATAGATGCACGGATCGGTTGGCACCGCCTGTTCCCAAATCTTGGTGGGGCTTTCTGCCAGCACGCTTTCGGCCTCTTGCGGCAGGCCCATGACCTTGACCATCAACGCGGCTTTGTCGGCGGGAAAGGCGTTCATGCCCATGGCCGCCGAATGGGTCCAGATCGGGGACATGTCGATCTTTTCCGCAATCTCTTCCCACGTCAGACCGGCCTGTTTCTTGGCCGACAGGATCATTGCGGTGACGTCTTCTTTGGTCATCTCAGTCATTGGGATTGGTCCTTCTATTCACAGTCCTAGTTCAGTTAGTCCGGGGTGATCGTCGGGGCGGGGCGTGCCCTCGGCCCAATGAAGCAGGCGTTCGGCTTCGGTGATGGGCACATCGTTGATTGAGGCGTGGCGCTGCGCCATGTAACCAAGCGCATCAAATGCCCAGTTTTCATTGCCATGGGCGCGATACCACTGGCCGTCGGCTTCGTGGTATTCATAACAAAAGCGCACGGCGATTTTGTCATCGCTATGGGCCCAGATTTCCTTGATCAGGCGATAGCCATCCTCGGTCGCCCATTTGCGGGTCAGAAAGGCCTCAACCTCAGCCCGTCCGCTCAGAAACTCGGATCGGTTGCGCCATTTGGTGTCAGGCGTATATGCCAGCGCGACTTTGGCAGGGTCACGCCCGTTCCACGCGTTCTCGGCCATCCGCACCTTCTGAACAGCGTCATCGTAGCTGAAAGGGGGAACGGGCGCGCGCGGCTGTCGTTCGGTCACGTCTTGACCGCCTGCAACAAGGGCTGCTCGTCTGCCGCGCCTCGCGTTTTGTCGATGCGAACAGTTTGCGGCGAATGGGTCTCGCCTTCCGCACTGACTTGACCGGCCAGTTCCGCCGAGCGCTTTCCAAGGAACTGCACCAGATGATTGCGGATGGCGTAGTAATTGGGATGTTCCACAATATCAGTGCGCACACGAGGGCGCGGGATCGTGATCTCGACGCTTTCGGCGACACGGGCCAGCGGTCCGTTTGTCATCAACAAGATGCGATCCGCGAGCAGGATCGCCTCGTCGATGTCATGGGTGATCATAAAGACTGTTTGGTCGGTCCCGCTCCAGACTTTCAGCAGCTCTTCCTGGATCGTGCCGCGGGTCAGCGCGTCCAGCGCGCCAAACGGTTCATCCAGCAACAACAGCTTGGGTTCATTCGCGAACGCGCGGGCGATGGACACACGCTGACGCATGCCGCCAGACAACTGGCTGGGCTTACGGTGGATCGCGTCGCCCGACAATCCGACCTTGTCCAGGAAGGCGATCGAACGATCTTCGACCTGCTGCTTGGTCCAATCGGGGAAGCGCGCGGCCACACCGAACGTCACGTTCTTCAGGGCCGTCAGCCATGGCAGCAGCGAATAGTTCTGAAACACCACGCCACGATCAAGGCTGGGGCCAGAGACGGCAAACCCGTCCATCTTCACAACGCCTTTGGTCGGCTCTGAAAGGCCTGCAAGGATGTTCATGATTGTAGATTTGCCGCAGCCCGAATGGCCCAAGATACAAACAAACTCGCCCTTTTCGATGCCAAAGCTGGCGTTCTCGAAAACCGTGAATTCGCCACCTTTGCCGTCGGGATAGCGCTGGGTCAGCTTTTCGATGCTTAGAAATGAATTGGCCATGGGTCTACCTTATTCGACGTAGGCGACGCGCCGCTGGAGTAGGCCAAAGGCCGCGTCCAGCAACATGCCGACAACGCCGATCATGAGAATTGAGAAGATGACGGAGGTCAGGTCGAGGTTGTTCCACTCGTTCCAGACATAATACCCAATCCCGGTTCCCCCGACGAGCATCTCAGCCGCGACGATCACCAGCCACGCGATCCCGATGGATATCCGCATACCCGTTACGATGGTGGGGGCTGCGGCGGGCAAGACGACCGTGAAGGCTGTTTTGAACGCGCCGAGTTCATGGGTGCGTGCCACATTCACCCAATCTTCGCGCACGCCCGCCACACCAAAGGCGGTGTTGAGCAACATCGGCCAGATCGAGCAGATGAAGATGACGAAAATGGCCGAAGCCTCGGAATCTTGGATGATGAACAGCGCCAGCGGCATCCACGCAAGGGGCGAAATTGGGCGCAGAACCTGAATGAACGGGTTGAGCGCCTTGTAGGCCACCGACGACATGCCGATCAGGAACCCAAGCGGGATCGCGATGATCGCAGCCAGAAAATAGCCCGTCAGGACGCGGTAGATCGAATAGCCGATCTGGATGCCGATGCCCTTGTCGTTGGGCCCTGCATCATAGAACGGGTTGGACAGTTCCTGCCACGCCTTGACCGCAACTTCGCTGGGGGGCGGCACGCCTGCTTTTGCTGTGTCCGCCCCTGTCAGCAATTCGTATTCCGTCAGCTCGCCTGTGTTGATCGCTTGTGCGGAGATCGACATTTCCCACACAAGCAACCCAACAATCAGCAGTGCAATCGACCAGATCGCCGCGCGCTTGTTTTCCGACAATAGGTCCATCAGTCACCTGCTTTGATCGCAAAGCTGTCGACATAGGCCTCTGGCTGATCCGGGTCGAAGGTCTTGCCCATGATCGTGTGTGAGCGGTAGTTTTCCGCAGGCGCATCGTAGCCCAGATCGGTCATGACCTTGCGCGCGTCGGCCGCAAGATAGACCTGCTCTGCGATGCCTTTGTAATCCACTTCGCCTTCGACATAGCCCCAGCGCTTCATCTGCGTCAGGATCCACACGCCCATGGATTGCCACGGGAAGGGGTCGAAATCGATCCGGTCCGGCACCCGTTGTACCGCCCCCAGACCATCGGCATAGGTGCCGGTCAGCACCTGTTCGATGACGGTGACCGGTTGGTTGAGGTAGTTTGTCGGCGCGATGGCTTCTGAAATCTCAGACCTGTTGTCGGGGTTTGACGCGTATTGCGTGGCGTCGATGATCGACTTGAGCAATGCGCCATAGGTGTTGGGCAGTTCCGTCGCAAAGGACTGGGGGGCCGCGAAGGCACAGCATGGATGGCCTTCCCAGATTTCCTTGGTGAGGATGTGAATAAAGCCGATGCCTTCGTAGACCGCGCGCTGGTTGAACGGATCGGGTGACAGGTAACCATCAAGGTTCCCGGCCCGCAGGTTGGCGACCATCTCTGGCGGGGGCACGACGCGGATCTGGATATCGACGTCAGGGTCCAGACCAAACTCGGCCACGTAGTAGCGCAGCAGGAAGTTGTGCATGGAATATTCGAACGGCACACCAAAGGTGAAGCCCTTCCACTGGCTCGGGTCACGTTTGTCGAGGTGTTCGTTGGACAGCACAATCGCCTGCCCGTTGATGTTTTCCACGGCGGGCATAATGTAGGGTTCAGCCACAGATCCAGCGCCCATTGTCATCGCCAAAGGCATCGGCGTCAGCATGTGGGAGGCATCATATTCACCCGAAAGCGACTTGTCGCGGGCCACGGCCCAGCCTGCCGTCTTGATGACCTGCGCGTTCAAACCGTAGCGTTCGTAAAAGCCCAAGGGCTGCGCCATGATGATCGGTGTGGCGCAGGTAATCGGAACGAAGCCGATGTTCAAATCCGTCTTTTCCGGTGGTCCAAGGTCATCCAAAATGTTCGCCACCGCCTGTTTAACAGGAAAGACAGAGGCAAGGGCCGCCGCAAAGGTCGTGCCGCCCAGCATCCCCATGAAGGAGCGCCGCGCGATGTCGTTCTGACCAAACATTGATCGCACCACAGCGCTTTCAACAGCGCGTTCCATCATCTGCTCCGATGACATTGCCGCGGGTTCTGCGTGGTCATGATCGTGCCCGTGGCCCGTCAGGCAGGTGTCACACCCGCAATCAGCGCCATGTCTCAGGTCGGTCTTGTCGGAATATGGATTTCCAAGGCTCTTGATCGTCATGTCCGTCTCCTGTCGTTGGTTGAGGACATGGTTCCACGGCATGCCGCAGTGCAGAAGACATTCCGCCAGATGCCTTCAAAGTGACTTTCGATTGAATTTATTGGTTAATTTCTGGGCGGGCATTACGAATTTTCGTAAGTTACGGGATTTCGTAATTTGCGAAGCCCCTTCGGACCCCCATCCTAAGCCCCATGCTTGACGAAACCGAATCCGCACATCTGATCGCCCATCACCCTATGCCAACGATCATGGTCGACACCCGTGCCGACAGCGTTATTGCGGCCAATGATGCGGGCCGTGCCATGCTGGGGGAGGCGACGCTGTCTGCGCCACTTTCAAAAGCCATGAAAAATGATGTCGCCGCTGCTGCGGTTTTTTTCGATGCGGTTGCACATTTTGGAACCTACGTGGACCGCAGCCTTTCGCTTATGGGCGCGAAGGGTGCTGCTTTGCGGCTTCAGACCTATGGGGCGCAACTCAAGCCCGGCTTGGTTCTGCTGAGCTTTCTCGACCTCGACGAACACGACCGCCGCAATCAACAAGCGGAACGGGAGGCACACCAGAATGCGGGCCTGTCCCAATGGCAAAACATCTATGGCTTCTTTCGAGAGGTCGAGGCCCAGAACCACCTGATCCTTGAGGCCGCGGGCGAAGGCATCTATGGCATCAACGCCAAAGGACAGGCCACGTTTGTGAACCGCGCTGCACAAGAGATGCTGGGCTGGTCCTCTGACGATCTGATCGGGCGTGAGCTTCATTCGATCATTCATCATAAACACATCAACGGCGAACACTTCCCCGCCCACGAATGCCCGATCTACAAATCCTTTCGTCGGGACGAGACCATGCGCGTGGAGGATGACGTGTTCTGGCGCAAGGACTGCAAGCCGATCTTGGTGGAATATGTCTCAACCCCGATTTACGATCACGACGTTCTGGCAGGGGCCGTGGTAATCTTTCGCGACGTGACCGAGCGCAAGGAAAACGAACGCAAGCTGCGCGATGCTTTGGCACAGGTCGAAGACCTGAAGGTGAAGTTGCAACAGGAAAACGAATATCTTCTGACCGAAATCCGGTCGGCGCGGTCCCACACGGGTGTGGTCGGTGTGTCACCGGCCATCAAATCGCTGAACGCCAAGATTGACCTCGCCGCGCGCAGCGGTGCCCATGTTCTGGTGTCTGGCCCGTCCGGATCAGGCAAGAGCATGACAGCCTCAGCGATCCACGAAGCAAGTGAGCGTCACCACCGTCCCCTGGTACGCATCAACTGCGATCAGAAGAAGGCCGCGGATCTGGAGGCCGAGCTGTTTGGCTATCGCCGCGGCGCCTTTGCGGGCGCGGCGCGGGATGTGACGGGTAAACTGCTCATGGCACACAACGGCACCCTGCACCTGGACGAGGTCGCGACCCTACCGGCCAAGGTGCAAGCCAGCCTGCACGACGTTCTGCAAGCGGGCCACTTCCGGCGTCTGGGCGACAGCGTCGATATTCCCGTGGCGGCCAAGGTCATCGCCACAACAAGCTATGACTTGCTGGGCGAGGTGCGCGCCGGACGGTTCCGACAAGACCTCTATTTTGCCCTGAACGTGCTGCCGATCATGACCGAACCCGTCAAGAACCGGCCCGATGACATCCCCTACCTTGCGCGGCATTTCCTCGACCGCACGATGCGGCGTCTGCGCCTGCCAAAGATGACGCTGACCAAAGCCAATATCGAAACGCTGCAATCCTATGACTGGCCGGGAAATGTGCGGGAAATGGAAAATGTGATCGAACGCACCGCGATACTGGCGCAGGGCGGCCGCCTGCAGTTCGACATCCAAAGCGGTCAGTCAGATGTCCCAACCGAAACAAACCTAGTCCTGACCCAAAGAGAACTGCGCCAGTTTGAAATCAAGAATTTTGAGGCCGCGCTGCGCCGCGCCAAGGGCAAGATTTCAGGAAAATCCGGCGCGGCAGCGATCCTCGGGCTTGCCCCCACGACCGCCTATTCAAAAGCAAAGTCGCTTGGCATCCAGATGGACCAATTCTAACTGGGCGGATTCGAAGGGCTGATAATTGTGCGAAGGCCTATTCGCCCGACATCGAATGACGGCGTTTCAACTGCGTCCCCACAACATTGCCCCACGGCGCCTGACTGTGTCCGGTTTTCGTACCTTTCGCTGCTCGTGTAATATTTGAAAAGCGATCTTTGGCGACACGAACGGCAATGTCGGGAAAGTCCCGACTGCAGTCTTCCAAAGTGATGAAGTGCTGCGCTCATAGCTCATTGTCCGCTATGCGGGCTGCAGCTGCAGCATCAAGCCGTAGTGTCGGATGTCCGCTACATAGGGGCCGGCGGTTCCTCGGTCGAGACGTTGTGCTGCCTCCAAAGCCCACTCTGAGCTTCCTGCGGACGTATTGGAAGCCCATTGCATACGCTCGCACGGCACCGACCTGTGGCACGGCAGAAAAACCTTCGATTTTTCGGGAAAGACACGACAATACTGAAACTGTGAGATCACCCATATCGGCCGACAGTGCTCAGCCGACCCTCATATTCGCAAAATCGGTCGATTTGTGGTAATATAGTGCATTCGAACATAGGGATGTGCAAAATGGCCCGTAGATTCACAAACACTTCTTCGTTTCGCAAATTTTCAATACCTCTCATCGCAGGCGCGGGTTTTTTCGCGGCAACGTCAACCCTGGCGGCGACGCTGGATCCCAACCAATTCTCTTCGTTGGGCTTTTTGGGCGGCGCGTCGATTGCGCTAAATTCATCGTCACTGACCTTCAACGGAGGCTCAGGCGGTGTTCTTGTGTCGCAAGGCGTCGGGCTTCCTGACATCGCAGTGTTCACTTTCGACGGTGGATCGACGCTTGGTGATGTGAGTATTTCCGGCTCCAATCCGGTGGCCATTCTCTTTCGGGGATCGGCGTCGATAACCGGTCAGATCGATATCAGTGCAAGCGGCAGAATTGGGGTCGCCGGAGGCGGTAACGGCGGGCTTGGTGGTCAATCAGCGGCAGATGGCGAAGGTCCTGGTGCCGGACTTGGCGGGAGCTCAAGCGGAAGCGTGTCCGGTATCGGCTCGGGTTCCGGCGGAGGGTTTGGCAGCGCTGGCGAGTCCGGTGGGGCAGGACCGACGTTCCGCTCAGGCGGTATTGCCTACGGAGATCCGCTCAGCGATGCACTTCAGGCCGGAAGCGGCGGCGGCGGCGGCGGATTTGGCCCCTTTCGTAGCGGTGGAAGTGGTGGTGCGGGTGGCGGAGCTTTGGAAATTGGCGCGCTCAACGCTCTCCTTCTTGATGGAGCTTCGATTGTCGCAAATGGCGGAACCGGTGCAACCAGCTTTGCCGGTGGTGGTGGTGGCAGCGGCGGCGGGCTGTTTTTTCACGCCTTTGATATCAGCATTGCCGGGAATTCGAGTGTCACGGCAAATGGCGGCAATGGTGGCAGTTTCGGCGCCATTGGCAATCAAGGTGGGTGTGGTGGCGCGGGCCGCATTCAAATGCTGTACAACACAGCCGGCTCGTTTTCCAACCTTGGCACGGTTCAGGCGACATCCGGGACGGGCAGTGCTTTTTGCGATCAAACCGCGAATGGCTTTACCGTTGTAACATCCAACAATGTGGGTGTGCCTGCTGTGCCATCGGTACCCCTTCCAGCGTCGCTTGCATTGTTCGGGAGCCTGATTGGATTTCTTGGAGTTTTCGCGTGGTGCAGTAGCCGGGCAGTGTAAATTGAACTACTTGAAATAGCTTTCAGGTGGTGATGTTTGGTACATGCCAACCAGCTTCGGCATGTACCAGGGCTTGTCGCAGGTATTGAGTTCTGAAAGCGCTGTTCTTTCTTCCGGACAGACTTTTTAGCGCCCAGCGACAGCGCCGCCGAGCGCGATGTGATGGTTCTCCGCATTGCGCACGCGGTGGAAACTCTTGGTTACCTAATATCAGAGTTACCAAAGGTATCCGTTCAGAAACGGGCTAAAATCATTCTGAGTAAGGCACATCAACTTAGATCATGCTGGTCCGTTTTGCCCTGTATCCGTGTTGTCATTCTCTTCCAAACTTCGCGCCTGCAGTGTATGTCCAGAAAGCGAACAGCGCCTGCAGATTCTTGACAGCAGCGCGAAAGCCCGGGACGGGGCCCCCTCGGCTAAACGGGGCGGGCATTCCGGAGTGGTCCTGCAGTTGCCCGATATCAGTTGGAGCTCTTTTTTGCAGTAATTCTTACACAACGGCCAAAGTCAGCCGGGGCTTCTGCACAGAGTACTTAACCGAACTGGGTCGTCACTTCGTTTCAAGTTCATACCTCTTAAAAATTTCACCTTCTTGTTCGGTATTGCCAACAAATTCGGCTCCAACACGAGACATCACGCCCAAACTCTTGCGAGAAAGAGGTAGTAGAAAAGTGATGAAATCGATGCGCTTGTCTGCCCTCGCGAACTCAATCGCCTTTCGAAATATTCGCATCCCTAAACCAAAATTGCCCGGCTTTAGAACGAGGCCAAAATCCCAATCCTCGCCTTCTTTCTGGAAACCTCCCCAGCCGACATAAACTCCATCAATTAGGATGGCCCAATGCCCCAGACCGTCGCGTCGCCAGGTTCCTTCTTTCTTAGTCACGAAGTCTTTGGCGTCTTCGTGTGTCCATTTTGACGTGAGGAGCGGCATGTGTTTCGCAACACGGGGATCATTCATGTGCGAGACAATGTCTTCTAGTGAGACATCGGTTAACCGAACAAAATCGATTGCAGATCGTTCTTTCAATTCAAAGTCGCTCATCATGGTTGATCCGATGCAGGGACGTAGGCGTTCAACTTGTTCCCGTCCAGATCACGAAAGTAGCCGGCGTAGACGCCGTGTTCGCCGCGTGGTCCCGGGTCGCCTTCGCTCTTGCCACCAAGTGCGATGCCTTTTGTATGAATTGCATCGACCTGCTTGGCGCTGTCGACCTTGAGTGCGACCATGACACCGCTTCCGGTGCCCGCATTAAGCCCGTCAAAGGCGCGCGCCAGGCATAGGGCGGTTTCGGCCCGCGACGGCCCGCACGCTGCCATGTCTCCGCGGTGCCAAAGCCTCTGCATTCCTATCGATGCCAAGACAGCGTCATAGAAGGCGATCGCGTGGTCCAAGTCATTGGTGTCAATTGTTGTGTAACCATCATTCTAATGTTCTACTCTGAGTGGATTCTTTTGAATGGCGCGTGCCGCCGATCGGCGCCTCGGTGCCAGAACTGTCCAAATCAAAGCCTCGGCGATGAGCAAATTGATTGCCCAGGAAGACACCATTAGCACGTCCCGCAATGGCCCTGTCGCCTCCGTTCCGACTAGGATCATCCAACCAATGCCAATGAACGCCTGCGTTGATGCTCCCTGGCCGATCGCATAGGCGCGCAACATCAAAGCGCTGTGCTGAAAGGCATTGCGTGAGCGGATGGCAAGAACAGCCCAAACGATGAAACCAATCATAAGCAGGCCAAGGGTGATCCGCACCCAATACAGCAAGCTCCCCTGAAGGCTGATCGGAAAGCTGTAGACATGCGTCATCCACAAACCACTTCCCGCTGAAAGACAACCTGCCGCCGCAACAACGCGGCCCAGTGTTCGGTGGGCTGCGGGACGCCTTTGCCTGATGCTTGGCGGGAATTGGAGTGCGCCGAGGATAAGGAACAGAAAACTGCTGAGGATGTGCAGGACGATTGGGACGGGCATGGCTGACGCCCGCGGGTTTGTGGGCATGATGGCGGGTCCGCCCGCCATTTCGAGCACGCGGAACAGGGCACCAAAGGTGGGTAAGAATGAAAAAGCGATGATGAAGATAAGGATCGCCCACTCAGATTTTCGCAGAATTCTCAAGGGTCGATCCCCCGGGTTTTTGTAGCAGCGTCGATCTCAGGAATGTGCGTTGATTCCCCGGGGCGTCGCGCCCAGAAGGCGGTGCTGGCTTGGCCCGCGAAAGCTCCTAGGTTGACAGGCTGGAACCCGATATCGTCCAGATGACATTCTCGTAGCCAAGCAATGCCCTGCGATTCTGAGATGGCCCAGGTCTGCCACCGCATCTGTATCAATACGCCAAAGGCGGATCGCCGCACGGTGCAAAGAAGGAGCATGCCGCCCGGCTTCAGCACGCGGACCATCTCTTTTAGCGCAAGCTGAGGGTCGGGCAGGTGTTCAATCACGTGAGCGGCCATCACCACATCAAAGGAGGCGTCGGCAAACGGCATCGAGAGAATATCGGCCTGCCGCAGATCCGGCATCAGACCGGTCAGTTGCATCTCAGAAGCTGCGCGGGCCAGCATCTTGGATGACAGGTCGATGCCATGGATGTTTGGGGTGTCGGCAATAATGCTGTTCAGAGCAATTGAAAGCGCTCCGCTTCCGATCCCGCAATCCAAGACCTCCGACTGCGGTCCCACTTCTTCAAGAGCGGCAGCGACGCCGGATGCGATCAGCGACTTACGGTATGCTGCGGCAAGCCCGTACCGTCGTGTAATGTGGTGCCACTTGCGAGACGCTGCATCGTAGCGTCTGGCCAAGTCCTCTTTGGCCCGAGGCCGTCGACTGATGGCAACCTGCCACGAGCCAAACCGATAGTCGGTCATCGGAATTGTGTGCTGACCGGATGGATCAATCGATGCGTCGACTGATCGCCTGCGGATAAACATGGGACGAACTTCCTTGAGCTGAGCGTCTTTCTCGCACCCGTCTAAGTGGCACCGAGGCATAACAAAATTGCATATATTTGTAGTTCTGGTATGCGCATATCATGGAGTGGCAGCGATCAGCCTTTGACTGGAACCAGGCTCGGGCATTCCTTGCCACCGCCGAAGAAGGTTCGCTGTCTGCGGCCGCGCGGGCACTTGGGCTTACGCAACCCACACTCAGCCGACAGGTCGCTGCGCTGGAAGACAAGTTGGGTGTAACGTTGTTCGAACGGACATCACGTGCGCTGCTGCTGACCCAATCGGGTACACAGCTGCTTGAGCATTTTCGAAGCATGGGCGAGGCCGCAAACCGCGTCGCAATTGCAGCGACGGGCCAGTCCGAGGCGGTGACGGGGCATGTGGTTGTCGCCTGCACGAATGGAATGGCCACATTTTATCTTCCGGAGATTCTCAAGAAGCTTCGGACTAAAGCACCGGACCTTCAGATCGAGGTCATCGCGTCAAACGAGATCAGCGACCTCCGACGGCGAGAGGCGGACATCGCAATCCGGCATGCCCGCCCAAAAGACGAAAACCTTTTCGCCAAACGCCTGAGGGACGCAACCGCACATCTTTTTGCGTCGTCGGAATACCTCGATGCAGTAGGTCGTCCTTCCGATCAGGCTGATTTTTCAAAGCTGCATTTTGTGGGGGCCGAATACCCCGAGCGCATGCTGGGGATGATGGCCACGCGAGGTCTCAATCTGACCGTAGCCAATTTCAACTACTCTACCGCAAGTGTGACCATGGCTCTGGAGCTGATGCGAGCAGGGCTTGGGATTGGAATTTTGCCGATCGACGTGGGCAAAGCCTATCCTGAACTTGAGGATCCTTATCCAGAGTTCGAACCAATAGAGATCGAAACCTGGATCGTCGCGCATCGAGAGCTAAAGACCAATCTCAGAATACGATTGGTGTTTGACCTCATAGCGGAGTGTCTGAGCACAAATCAGGAAGCGGGAATGGGTTCTCATTTAAGAGGCAGTCTTGCCTAGGACGTGAACGTTCAACGCCAAAGACTCAAGGATAGCAATTTCCAAAGTCCAGCCTCCAACACTCCACAGATCGAGCTCGCGCGTGAATGGCTGCAATGCGGGCTGCCACTGCAGCATTCAATAACTATGCTGAAGGTCCTGAGAGGGCCGCTTCATTGGTATTGGTCGCGCTCGACACTGGGATGACGCGCAAGCTGCACGGTCAGTTGAGAACGCATTTCAAAGAATGCTGCGAAGGCTTTAGACGATCGCTGGGGTAACACATTGCGGTTAACCGCAGGATCAGGATCTATCGATCGAAGCAACTCCACTATTTGATCAAACTAGATCATCGAGGAGTGACCAGACGCGCACAGCCAATGTTGGGTTTCAAAGCCGTCGCATCAGTAAAAAGCGATTTTGGACGAGATCGAGACGGCACATAAGATCAGGAAGGGGCAACTGGGCAGCGGTTGCTCTTTCGCGATCTACGCTAGCTTTGCAGATTGAATGTCGATCAAGGTAGTCTCTTTTTGGCCGAGAGCGAACTTTGCGACGGAACCAGTTGGTCATGCGCGTTTCGATGGCTGAAGTTCTTGCCCGGGGCGGCAACGGTTAAGAACGCATCTTCTAAACTGTCCCGTAAGAGACTGCGACTTGCCGGAGCTCAGCCAACAGGCAAATTCTTGGTTCCGCGCATCCTGACGTGACCGGTTTTCCGGGCTTGCGATGCTAACGACACGCAGCGAAAGCTATCTCGCGCAACTTGTGCTCGCCTCATCCGCTGGTGTCCGCTACCTTTTTTGTCAGGAGGTATGGGAGCATGTTCCGATCCATCTTGAAGGCCGTAGGACTTGGTTCGGACAAGTCGGCCAGGCGCCCTTCCGAGGCACCGCTCCAGGAACAGGTTGGCAGTTGGGATGTCTTTATTTCCCACGCGTCGGAGGACAAGGAAGAGATCGTCCGTCCGCTTGCGTCGGCGTTGAACGCCTTCGGGCTTCGCGTGTGGTATGACGAATTCACACTGACCCCGGGTGTTAGTTTGATCGACACGATTGACGACGGGCTGGCGCGTACGGGTCTCGGGGTGATCGTTTTGTCCGAGAGTTTCCTTGACAAAAGATGGACGGAGTATGAGCTGAACGCCCTGTCAGAAAGGCATATCAACTGCGGCGCTCCTCTACTGACGGTCTTGCACAAGATGGGCCGGAGGCAGATGCGGCGACACGCACCGGCCTTGGCAAGCTTGCCGCATTTCGACGCGCAGGGCTACTCATCGGTGCAACTTGCTTCGTTGATCATCGAGCATTCCCGCCCGGATATGGTCGAAAACATCGTCATGCGGATGTCCCAACTCGATGCAGTAGACCATGCCGAAACCAAGGAAACAGCGGCGAAGGACGTGCTTCCGGCGCCAATCCGGCATACCGAACTCCCAGCCACGCTCACAGGGCAGATTCGGCTTGTCCGGGCGTTGCTTCTCGGTGTGTACACACAAACCTACGCCTTTTGGCTGGACGGGTTCCAGAGGGATGCAAATCCTTCGAAGAATGTCCGCGAATGGCTCATGATGGCCGCTGTATTTCGTGAAACGAATGTTTATATGGGAATACTCGACGCGGAACAGATCGAAGCCATTACGAAAATCTTACTCGGACTCGGCACCATTCCGATCGAAGAACTCCAAGAAATCGAAAAAGCTCTACCGCGAAAAGATGGCGCAATGTTGGTTGCGACAGGTTTGCAGGCGAACGAACCGGCTATCGACATTGAAACGCGGTTTCCGGTGGCACAGGACGTGACAGAAGGGCTCCGCTTTCCGAACTTCCCTTGTGCTGCCGAACCTGGTGCATGGGATCGCGTCTCTATCATCGCTGCGGAGGAAGACGATCGCAAGGTACTTGTTGGCCTGCGCGATACGCTTGAAACCTACGACCTCGAGGTCAGTATTGTTCCGATTTCAGAGATAATAAGCGAAAAAGACCTCGCTGATACTATCAGTCAAAGTCATACGTTGGTCATTCTGTCGCCGGAGCTTTTACTGAACCCGGTCGCGCGGAAGCATTTCAAGGCGATGCAAGGTCGCTCGGGCTCAAGCCACCTGCTGCTGCCGGTCTGGCACGGAATTGCTCCGGACGAAGCCGAAGCCTTTTCGCCAGTGCTGTTCAATCTCATGGCCTATGACAGCACCGGGCTGGATCCCGCCAAACTGGCAGACAAGATCGTGGCAGAGCACTTGCCACACAAATCGGAAGGCGTGTTACGACGCCTTTTGATGTGTCACTCTGATTTCGATGATGAAGCTTTGGCCTACCGCATGCCGATACGGCAGACGAGATTCACCGAACAGCAACTTGCGCGGATACGCGCCATCCGTGCCGGGCTTTTCATTGCCTTTCCGGTGTCGCATGACTTTGCCTTGGAGGCCTTCAGGCGTGAGCTTGATGTCGAAGGCGAGCTCTACTTTTGGGAAAAGACCGTTGCCGTGCTGCACGAGTTGACGACGTATTTCCAAATCGCGCCCTCAGACCTTACTCAAAACCTCGTGCGTTACAGCATCGCCCTTTCCACCCAATTGAAAAGGGCTGTCAAACAACTTGAGGACGAAGCTATCCCCGAGGACCTGCTGCTCTGGCTAAAGGCGTCCCTCGTATCATCCGAGCCCAAGATTGAGGTCGATGGACCGAAACACATTCTTGACGAGAAGGACGGCATGGCGCCGGATTTGACCGATGCAAATACCGGGTCTGACGTTGCCCAGCTTTTCAGGTCGGTGGACAAGGAGCGCTTTCCCATTGACCTTCCGGAAAATCTCGTTCGCGAGTTGATGGCAACCTGATCGCTTTTCAGTTGGGACTCGACGTCCCAAAGGGCATTGCCAACTTGTTTGGTACTGCTTGAAATAGGGCAGGCCGCAATTCTCAGACGGTCGTTTCAAGCATTTGTGTTTTTCAATGGTCCGCGTCCAGCATTTTGATTCTCGAGGCGCACTCCTCCTCCTTTGGCTCTGGTTAAACGACCACTCGCAATCCCAAACTAGCCGATTAGCTCGCGAGACAGCGCAAAAGGCGGAAAATACAACAGTTAAGTAGTTGTTGGCAGTCGCGAGCCACTTTAGATGACTGGCTGACCAGGCAGTAGCCGTTTGCGCATCTACCGCAAAATAGTGCCTGTGTTCCGCAAACCGTGCATTTGCAGTTCACTGAATTTTGCGCGCGGGGCGAATGTCGGCAAAATGGGCTGCAGGCGCAGCGTTTTGGTGAAGTATCGGACGGCATCTGTGGGTGGCTCCTGCATTGCAAGAGTTTTTTAGCGATTTTCGCGGTCGTTTCGTCAGTACTGTCGTCTGTCCGG
>NZ_CANNCF010000002.1:527500-1091957 GCF_947503045.1 uncultured Tateyamaria sp. | reverse complement strand
TGGAAAAGCCCCGTCGCATTCGAAAGAAAAGTGGCTTAAACGAGCACTTGGGGCGGCACGAAAGCGCGACAGGTCCAGTTCCTGAAAATGCTCAATGCCCGAGTTCGTCCAATAGCGTCCACGAAGCCGATTAGAACTTTGTTTTCTAGGGCACCAGTAGTCGTCATGTTGGTCGCCTGTCGGAGTCCGAGGTAGACATAAAAGTCTTCATCTTCGCCTCGAGTAAACTTGAAACGATCGGTGGGTAGGTGAGCAACTGCTATCGCGCGATCAGGAAATTGAAGAGAATGGATGCTGATCTTCTTACCGTTCTTCAAGACTGCTAGGTCTCGATCTTGGCGCTCGACGCTCCAGTAGCTGTTGTCCAGCCAATACTCTACTCGTGCTTGGGGCTCACCTGATTCACGAGAAGCCTTTTTTCGAGCCTTCTCAAGCAACGAGCGATCATGGAAAAGTGAGTGTTCCTGAACTTTGAACGGTCTGGTCTTCTCATCATCCGGCTTTGGCGCATCTGTAAGTTCTCGCCTAAGGCCTTCGATATTTACGAGTTCTTCTACAAGAGCAGCAAGGACCCGACTCTTGTTAGAGCCGTTAGGACCTATTAGTACCGAAGCTTTCGGACCCGGCTCAAAGTCTTCTTGATCGAACAGTGGAAGCGTGAATTCTGGTGTTGTGAACGAAACAAGATGAAATCCGCTTCTTTTGGGATTAGCCATTTATTCAATGCCTTTATGCTCTGCGCCGGGATAGTTGGTAATCTACCCCTGTCATTCGAAACCGCCATTTCAGCATCTCATGGCTTACAAGATGCTCGTCAGCAGCAGCGCTATCACTGAGCTTCCTCCTACGAATAGACATGAGCGCCGGTCTTGGAAGTAGCAATGCTCCAGCCAACCAATCGGCTTCGTTTTCTTGGAGCTGGTCAAAATTCCCAGGAACGAGAGACCCATCTTCTAGCAGGCATGCTTCAGCCAATTCATGACCCAAAATGATGTGAGCTAGTTCATGCATTATGACATTGTTCCGACGTCCAGCGGAAGCCACAGGTTTATGCAATACAAGGTGATTTGGGCCAAGGCGCATGGTGAGTGCCGACCAAGACTGATCAGTGCTGTCATTTAGTACGCTTAGTATTTCAGGCCTCAAACCGAATACGTCAGTCGTGGTCCAAATCGTCACCCTTAGTTCTTGGGCAAGCCGATCCGCAGATAATGCTTCATGGTCAGCCAAACCAAACCGCTTTCGGAACTCAACCGAACGCCGTTCGCACTGTGATTTGAAACCATGTCTAAATTTCACTAGTGACCTCTGGCTTCGACATCTTCTTCGAACTGTCGTGCTGCCTGGGTAATCAGTTCCGCCAATGCTTGTGCTGTGGCCTGAGGTACGGCCTTCCTATTTTTGAAAGCTATTTGTAGATCGCCGATGCCCGTAAACTTTGCGGATTCTTCCCCGAGCCACTCGCTCAACTTATCTAACGTCCCCACATCAGGTACGTGACCTTTTTCGATTCGTGTAAGTGTTGTTGGGCTGATTCCGATCTCTTTTGCAGCCGCTCTGACGCCCATGTTCCCTCTTCGCCTCAAGACTAGTGGCGCTAAATCTTTGATATTCATGCGTTCTCCCAGATTGTGGGTCACAGGCTGATATTAGTGTTTCTTTAACTGTGACGCTTAGCTATACCAGTTGATGAACCACTTGAATCAGACAACAGGGCGCAGGTCAATTGTGCCGTAGCGACGCGATGAGGCACATTATGAGCAACCCGTTTGGAAAAGCGACTACACCTTGGGGCAATACTGGAGAGCGACTGCTGGCAGCAGCCGCTGTCAAAATCGAATTACCGCCAAGCCATCATGCACTGTTAGCAGAGCGCAAATCAGCCATCGAAAAGCACCTGGAACGGGACGATAGCCCATTAAAGGGGCTCATTCGTCTGTTCTATCAACAAGGATCAGTCGCTATCGGCGCAACCATTCGTGCCAAGTTCCGCTTCGAGGGTTTCGATATCGATATCATCGTAGAGTTGATGGTCAGTGGTATGACGCCCTGTGAGATATTGGACATGCTCTACGTGGCGGTTCGCGGTGAAAAGGGGTCGCGCTATTATGATATGACCACTCGTCAGTCCCGCTGCGTTACGATCACATACGCTGACGATATGCATATCGATCTTTCACCATCGGTTTTGCTCGATGAGTATGACCCCCGGCAAAGCCATATCTTCCATTCGAAGTTGGAGGAACCGCGTAGCAACGACAAAACGGTACTCACCAACAGCTTCGCGTTTGTGAACGACTACAACACCCGCTGCCCAGTCGACGAAGACTTTCAGCGAGAGTACTCAAAATTGGTCACAGCCTCGGATCGTGGTTGGGACCGCGTCTTGGCAGACGCAGATACGGTGCCGGTCCCCGCCCATTCTACGGAAGTCGGGGGCAAATCAGCAGTAACTGTCGCCCTCCAGTTGCTTAAGCGAAATAGAAATATCCGTTGGTCTACACGTGACCGGCGTATGCCTGCTTCAGTAATGTATAGCTGCCTGAGTTTGGAGGTCGCTGCCCCTGGGCGAACAATTGGGGAAAACCTGCGGGTTATTGCAACCTATATGCTGGATCGCCTTCAAGCGGCGAAGCGGCAGGGGGCTCTAATTCATGTCGAAAACCCATGTTGCCCTGGTGACATTTTCACAGATCGCTGGCCGGAAAACCAATCTGCACAGGACCTATTGATCACGGACTTGCGGCTCTTTCTCCAGCAACTCGAACTGCTCCTGAGTAGTGAATTTGCTTTGTCTAAGAAGGCCCAAGTGTTGAAAGAAATGTTCGGCGAGAATGTCGGCCAGTCAGTCGTTGATGATCTTGGCGACGACTTGGGTGGCATGATCCAAAGCGGTCTTCACAAGTTTGGCCCGACGGGTGCCGTACTTGCAGCACCTGCGGCAGCGAATGCGAAGCCATCAATCCCGCCTTCTACCTTTTATGGCACACGTTGGTCCAAGCCATGAAGACGCTACAAGAACAAGTTAGAACCATGCGACGCGATTGGCCTCAGTTCCAGCCTACGCTCGGTCTTGGACCTGCTTCAGTAGTGTGGTTCGGTAACCTAACTGGCCTGGATCGCCCCTTTCATGTCAGCGTTGAATACGGTTTGCCCCTTCGCGGACGGCGAGACCTATGCAGATTAATGCCGGTTGTTCGCGTGCTGCGGCCTTCGTTGGTGCCAAATTTTGAGGCTCCTGATGAAGCACCTCTACCTCATATGTATTTTGAAGGCCCAGACATTCGGTTGTCGCCACTTTGCCTGTTCGACCCAAAGGCCAAACAATGGTCTGGATCAATGTTGATCAGCAGAACGACCATCGGCTGGGCCGCTCGTTGGTTGGCGTCATATGAGTATTGGGAGGCAACCGGTAGGTGGGTTGGTGGCGGGCGTCATGATGGCCCAGATGAAACAAAGGAGGCAGAGTATGCCGCGTGATGAAATGTATGACCACACGGTTCCACGCCGTTCAGATGGAACACGACAAACCTTAAGGCCGGTTCAACCATGGCCCGAAGGCAAACCATTTCGGCTGCTCAGCATTGATGGTGGAGGGATACTGGGACTGTTGCCTTGCTTGGTGCTGGCCGAGCTTGAAAGTCGGTTTTTGGATGGCGAAGCAATCGGAAATCACTTTGATATGATAACAGGTACAAGCACCGGTGGAATTATCGCCATGGGTCTTGCACAAGGAAAATCTGCTCGTGAAGTTTCTAAGATTTATTTGGAGCGAGGAGAGCTCATCTTTCCTGGCAACCGGCTTCAGAAATGGATCAAGAAGCACCTTCAATATCTGATGCATACCTACAATCGGGACAATCTGGAAAATGAACTTCGTCGTGAGTTTGGAGATGCGTTGTTCGGCTCAAGCCAGACCCCGCTGTGCATACCATCATTTGAGGGTCGTTACGGTGAGCCATATGTTTTCAAAACTCCACATCACCCCGATTATCAAAAGGACCAGCACAAGCCGCTGGTTACGGTCGGTCTGGCTACCGCAGCAGCGCCTAGCAATTTCGCTTCTCTAAAAGAGGGAGGATATACCTTTGTGGATGGTGGCATCTGGGCGAATAATCCGACGATGGTCGGGTTGGTGGACGCATTGACCTGTTTCGATATTGATCGGCGACAAGTTCGTATCCTGAGTCTTGGTTGTGGCCAAGATATGCACAAGATGACTTGGTGGCAGCGGGTTGGCGGGCTTTGGCATTGGCGTAGCCATTTCGCATCTTCCGTGATGCGCGCCCAGTCCCATAATGCGATTGGCCAAGCTGGATTGATGGTTGGTCGTGATAACATGGTTAGGCTGGATGCTCCCGAAGTAGGGCAACGCATCGCGATGGATGATGTTGGTCGAGCAGTAGTTGAAATGCCACCGATTGCCAGATCATTGGCTGAAGCAAGCGGACATCGAATAGCCGAGTTGTTTCTGAGGCCAAGTCATGCTGAGCTACAGAATTGATCAAGAGATTTCATGTCATCGTTTGTTTCCAGCGACCCCTGCTGTTCTGCATACATCAACCGTAAAAAGTATCATGTCTTGACACATGTATCA
This sequence comes from uncultured Tateyamaria sp., assembly GCF_947503045.1. GTDB lineage: Bacteria > Pseudomonadota > Alphaproteobacteria > Rhodobacterales > Rhodobacteraceae > Tateyamaria. Next base: position 1,087,360 of record NZ_CANNCF010000002.1, on the reverse strand, counting down.
AATATTGATACATATCAAATATGATCCAAAGCACCAAGGGCAAACTCGCCAGCAATGCCGTTAAAGGCAAGTACGGCAAAGGCTTCCCCGGTGACTTGGTGAGGCGCACGCGGGCGATGCTCACGGCGCTGAATGCTGCGGTTGTTGTGGAAGATTTACGGTTTCCGCCCGGCAACCACTTGGAAGAACTGAAAGGTGATCGGGCTGGACAACACTCCGTGCGGATCAATGGGCAATGGCGCATCTGCTTTGTCTGGACGCCAAACGGCCCTGCCGATGTCGAGATTGTCGATTACCATTGAGAGGATATGCTGATGAGCCTGCTTGAAGAACCAATGCACCCTGGTGAAGTCCTGAAAGAGCTTTACCTCGATCCGCTCGACATGGGGGCCATCGCGTTTGCGCGGCGTCTGGGTGTGCCTCGGACGCGGATCGAGCGGTTGATCAAGGGCACAACTGGGATCACTCCTGACACGGCTCTGCGCCTCGCCCGCGTGTTCAATACGACCCCGGCCTACTGGGTGAACCTGCAGACGAATTACGACATGGCGCTGGCCACGAAGGAAATTGATGTGTCCGACATTGAACCACTCATTGCCGCATAGCCAAAGACATTGCTGCAAGAGTGGCCAGTCTGGAAAATGGTTCAAGCCCCGCAGACGGATATTGCCAAGCCTCCGAAGCTGCTGGCCACTGTCTTGGGAAATGCATCTCTAGCTCTGAGATTCCCGCTTTGAGTGCCGCACTGGTGGCACCGTCAAAGGATCGCTCATCCCAGACTCCGTGGTATGTTGCCTATCAAACCACTGCATGCACTGCCAAATATTGGCAGTTCCCAAATCGACGTGCTCATCCTGATGACGATGACGGATGCCACCTTCAATAAAGACAATGTTAGCAAATTCTGGCGTCACCCGAACTATTTGATGTAACCATCCCATGAAGTCCTGAAGGTGTGCCCATTCTTCTAATTCGGGCATGTCACACAAGGCTTTCTCAACCGAATTGGTCGCAAGCGTCGCCCATGACAACATTCCCGGCACTCCCATTTTCACTGGCCCTGAAATCACTCTATTCCCAATGAAAACCAAACTTGGACGGTCAACCAGAGTAGCATATCTTTCGACATGATCTGCGCCAACCCAAGCATTGTAAGAGCTGTTACCTGAAAGTTCTAAGCCATACTGGCAGCCGCTGGCGATCTGTTCAGGAAGAAAACCCCTAAACAATCTAAGGCTGTCAATTCGTTGTTGGCCAGAGGCCGCATTGCAAACCACATCCAACGGCAAGCAAAGAGATCGATTCCGTGAATTGAGAGGTTTAGTCCACCAATGAGGTTCCGCAGACGCCAAGCTTTCTCCACCGTAGAACCGCACCAATCGCTTGTTTTCCGTCTGACGTGCCGCATCAACAACATCCTGCGCCATCTCACGCGCCGATGTCTCAATACTCGTCATCCTAGCTCTTCTCAGAGAATTCCATTCACCACGATCGATAGCTGTTGGTTCAGTCGTCCCACGCATAATCGCACCCGAAAGAACTCTTTCACCGAGCGTATCACCATCACGGCCACTAAAAACATTGTGCGCCAGTTTTCGACGCTGCTTAAGGATGTGTTTGAGTTTAGTCATCACTGACCTCATCCTCGCCGATCTGCTTATCGTAGAGGTCCGCAACAGCGTTCAACGAAGTTCGTATGACATGGTCTAGGTTTTCTTTCACCACGATTTTGCACAGATTTGCTCTGACGGTTGTCACTTCAACCAAGTCAAAGACCTCCATCGCAGACAAATAGCGCGTCAGCTGTGTGGCGACGCGCTTTACCTCTGAGGCCGATGTCATACCAAGGTCATCGCAGATACGATTGCAAAGAGAATTCTTGTTCATGCTCATGCACTGTTCTTCAAAACCGCGTCCATGGCCCGCAAGTTCTAAGCCTTCGTCCGACAAGAATGACGACTCCTTCAAAAGGATCATCATGGTGTCTTGCGCCAATGGCTGGGCTAGCTTTTCCTGTGCCGCTCCTCGGCTGCTAAAGTGACCCCTATTGATACCCGCGTCGAGCGCAATAAGCCCGCGCTCCGTCAGCTCAAATCTCGACAACGCATCATCAAAGGTAGTTCTGTAAATGCGCTGGGAACTATGGAAAAGATCGTGGGTTCCAACGAGGGAAGCATCTTCCACAGCTTTTGGAGAAGCCACCCAATCACTGGGCTCCAACTCCGACACTACGAATTGTCCTTCTGGAATCTTTGTCTCGCGCACTCTGTTCCCCAGATAATACAACATCAATTTGCGCATAAACGCAGCCCCGTCCACCCCACAATCTGTGGGATCACACTGTCGTATCAGTTGGTCGCTACCGCTGCTTCAGACGATTTATTGTCTCAAATTTTGGTCGTAGAGAGCAGTCGGCTGCATCCCTAAATCCTTAGCAACAGAAGGAGATATGACATGGAATGGATGCAACTGATCCCTGAAATTGCAAATTCGGCGGCTGCCATAGGTAGCTTTGTTCTCGGCCTGATCATTTACTTGCAGGGCAAAAACAAAGATCGTGCCGACCAGCCAGATGACTGCACGACAAAGTTCGACAAAGAAGAGGCTGATGGAGCGGACAAGAGCAAGGGGTGAAATCTTGCGTCTATGCGCCAGGTGAAATGCCCCCTAGTGCGTCAGCCCCCGATCCATCTTGACCTCACGCTCCTCTAGCTCTGTCTCAACCTCTCTTCGGCGGCCTTCACTAATTTCAAGCTGGTCTCGAGTTGCGTGCGCAGCCTCGCGTAGTTCGAGCCCTCGCTCAACAAGCCGTGCAACGCAGCCACGGACGCCGTTTGCGATTGAATGAGCACTGACACGCAGGCGGCCAATCCATCCATCTGGTTCTGCATCCTGGTCGTCGAGCGTGCCTCTAACCCGCTCAATTCCTTTGCTGAGACCTCGCAGGCCGTTACCAACCGCTCGACGCAGGCGAGCAAGTCGCGTTCCAAGGCTGTCAGGGGTGTCGTCATCTAATCCTCCTCGATCTTGATGCAGGTCACTGATCTGCCGCCCAGTGTGCAGGTCCTCAGCCGCGTCTTGGTCGGATCCAGCACCAGCCAGGTCCCATCCTCCCTGTCGATCCGCGTCAAGCCCAAGTCCGTCATCTCTGAGCTGGCCAGCATCAGCGTCCAAAGCAAGCTCGCGGCCATCATCGAGGCGATCCCCGCCAAGAACATCCCCGTGATCAGCCAGGGCGAGATGGTCAGCCAGCTCTTGTTCTGTCGCAGAAAGGTGCGGGTATCGATCTCGATTGTACGCTGCGCGTTGATCGCAATGCTGTTCAAATCGGTCCTGAAGTTCTCCAGCTGGGATGCCATCGAGGCGGCGTAGTCCTGGCGTATCGTGTCCAGCTCCGCGTTCAACTTCTCGCTCAGCCGTGTCGGCTTGCCAGTTTTCATGGAAAATCTCTCCTTTTAGACGCCAGCGTTCGTCCGTGTCCGGATCGCGGGCGGTTAGGTATGCTTTGCCGACGCGCGGTAGGTCGTAGCCCGCGTCTGTGAGAGCATCGATCATCGTGGCGCGGTCGGTGATGAGGCCGACGCTGATCTGGTCTTGCAGCCACGCGTGCAGCTCGTCGCGCCCGTGCGCTCGGGTTGGGGTCTCGATGGCGTCACGGACTGCTTGGGTGCGCTCCAACTCCATCGGATCGGCCCAGCCGTGGCGCTGGTTCATCACATCGCGCAAACTGTCGAAGGCTTTCTCATAGCCCGGCGGCGCGATGTTCAGGCTCCGGCCAGAGGTCAGCTCCAAGCGCGGCGTGCAGAAGTGAAGCTCGACACGGTCTTCGTGGGTATGTCGGACCCAGAGGACCTCATATTGCGTCGGGTCCAGCCCCGCGAAGGCCAGACGCTCGAACTGATCCATGACCTCGGCCTGCTGTTCCTCGGTCGGGGCGTCGGTGGCGGCAAAGCTGATCACCCCCGCTCGGTAGGTCCATTGGTGGCGACTGGCGTCGATCAGCGCTTCGGTGCGCTCGGGGTTGCCGCGCAGGACCTCGGGCAAAGGCTCGCGGGTGACCGTGATCGGCTGGCCGTCTGCATCGCGGATCAGGTCACGGTTGCCGTCGTAAGCCAGCACCTTGTCCGCGACGAGGTAGCCAACCGGACCAGCGCCCGCGCCTTTGCCGTTGCGGAAGAACTTGATCAGCATCGGCGCGCAGCCTCGACGATCTGGGCCAGCTGACGCTCGATGGTCAGCAGGCGGCGAGCAACGGTCAGCGCGTCGAGGTCAACGCGACCCGCCAGCATCGCGCGGTTCAGCCAGCGGGCGATCTGGTTGAGGTTCCCGCCGATACGCCCGACGGCCAGCACCAGCGCCGGATCAACGCGGGGGATCGGCTTGCGACGGCGAGCCTCGGTCAGGCCAAGCGCCTCGCGCAGCAGGGTCGCAGCGGGCAGTCCAGCAGCCTCGGCCTTGGCGCGCAACTGGGCCTTCTCTGCGGCGGTGCACCGGAAGACGAATGTCTCGGTCAGCGGCTCTTTGGAGCGGGCTTTGCCTGCGCCGGTGGGGTTCGAAGGGGAGGCTTGCCGCCCCTCGCAAGGTCCCGTGTCAGCAGCGCCAGCGTATGACATGGGTCGCCTTGCTGTTTGCTCTTCGGTCGGATCGGAAGCGGTCATGATCTGAGGCCAGCGGCTTGGATTTGGGCCAGCGTAACAAGCTTCGACGCCTGCAATCCGTCGATCTGCTTTGCCGTGATGTGCTTGCACATCGGGCTGCGGTCCCTGATCCAGCAAGCCAACCGCGCATGGTGATCGGCTTGTATCACCTTCGCCTTCTCTCGGTCTTTCGCTTGCCTCTCGACATAGGCCTGCCAGCGCCGCGACTGAAACCAGTTGTCGGAAAAGCAGACCTTGGATCGGGTGAACCCTGCACTGTCGGTGGCGTAGGCTTGGACCGCTTGCAGCAAGTCTTCCCGTGCAATCCCTTCCTTGATGGCCTCTTCGATCTGGGCAAGACAGGCCGCTTTGCCGCGTAATCGGTCGGGTGGATAAGGCGCCAGAATCTTCTCGGCCTCTTCATCCCTCACCGTCTCGCGCTTGCGCGTAGGTGGTTTATGGATGGTTTCAGGATGGTTTGGGGGCCGTGGTGGCCCCGGTACCCCGGCCACAGTGGCCCCCGTACCGGGGCCAGACTGGACGGGGGCCACTGTGGACCCCGTCTGAATCTCTGGCTCCAACGTAGGTTCCAGCGCCTCGACCTTGGCCAGGTCGATCCGGTAAACGACGGTAAAACCGTTTTTGCAGGTGCGTGCGCCGGTCTCGACCAGAATGCCTTCTTTGAGGAATTCGCGCACGGTTCGTTTGACGGTGGTCTCTCCAAGCTCGGTGTGCCGCTGGATCGTTCCCTTCGAACACCAGATGCCTGAGCCATCGTCGCTCGCCTTATCTGCCAGAAACATGATGATCTGCTTGCGTGTTGCGCTGCCGAACTTCCGTTCCGCGCATGTGTTCGCAACCCGCCAGCTCATTGGATCGCCCCAAAGTGCGCAAAGACGTGCGAATTTTGTACAGGTTTTGTACGAGATTTCCGCCGTTTCAGCAGAATTCGGCCCGAAAGCTCGCGGGACTTTCTGCACGCTTCTGCACAAAGCCCTGTAAATAAGCCATATTTTTCAGGTGTTTTTGGTGACCCCGGCAGGATTCGAACCTGCAACCTGCCCCTTAGGAGGGGGCTGCTCTATCCAGTTGAGCCACGGGGCCGCGCGCCATTCCATTACTGCGTCTCAGACCGCTTGTCACCCGTGACCAGCGGCCAATACGCGTTGAGACTCTTGAAATCCCTTGGCATTTGGCGATAACTCAAAGGGTCACAAATTCGAAGGATTGACGTTGACCGATCGCGCCCCACGCCCGCTGACCCTGCGCGATGTTTCTGCTGCATCCGGTGTGTCCGAAATGACCGTCAGCCGGGTGCTGCGCAACCGGGGCGATGTCAGCGAGGCGACACGTGCCAAGGTGCTGGCTGCCGCCAAATCGCTGGGCTACGTGCCCAACCAGATCGCGGGTTCGCTGGCCTCTCAGCAGGTGAATCTCGTGGCCGTCATCATCCCCTCGCTTGGCAACATGGTCTTTCCCGAAGTGCTGACGGGCATCAATCAGGTGCTGGAAGACACGCCGCTGCAACCTGTGTTCGGCGTGACTGACTACATGCGCGACAAGGAGGAGCGGGTGCTTTACGAGATGCTGTCATGGCGTCCTTCGGGCATCATCATTGCCGGGCTCGAGCATTCGGATGCCACCCGCGCGATGTTGCAAAACGCTGCCATTCCAGTGGTCGAGATCATGGATACAGACGGAAATCCTGTCGACAACATGGTCGGGATTTCGCACCGCGCCGCCGGGCAGGACATGGCCCGCGCGATCCTGAAACAAGGCTATTCGCGGATCGGGTTCATGGGCACGTCGATGCCGCGCGATCACCGTGCGCGCAAACGCTTTGAGGGGCTGACAGAGGTGCTGGCCAAGGCCGGGATCGAGATCGAGGCACGGGATTTCTATTCGGGCGGGTCGGCGCTGGCCAAGGGCCGCGAGATGACCAAGGCGATGCTGGACGAGAATCCGGACCTCGATTTTCTCTATTATTCCAATGACATGATCGGTGCGGGCGGATTGCTGTACCTGCTGGAGCAGGGTGTGGATGTGCCCGGGCAAATCGGGCTTGCCGGGTTCAACGGGGTCGAATTGCTGGACGGGCTGCCCCGTCGCCTTGCCACCATGGACGCCTGCCGCCTGGACATCGGGCGGGCAGCCGCCAACATCATTGTCGAGCGTCTGGCCGGATCAACCGAGCCGCAGCATATCACGCTAACGCCCAAGATTGCCTATGGTGACACCTTGCGTCGCCAACGGCGGACTTGACCCCGTTTACCCTAAGCAACAGCGCGGCGCGGCGCGTTTTTCTGGATCGCCATGCGTTGTCGGAAACGCCGGTAGGCGTGGCCAAGGGTGACGATCTGCTTGGCCTGATCGAGCGGCTTGGCTTTGTGCAGCTTGACAGCATCAACACCGTTGCACGCGCCCATGATCTGATCCTGTTTTCGCGCAGGCCACGGTATCGGCCAAAAGCGTTAAAGCTTTTATACGAGCGCGACCGGGCCCTGTTTGAACACTGGACCCATGACGCCGCCATCGTTCCGATTGCGTTTTACCCCTACTGGCACATGCGCCGCCAGCGCGACGCTGCCCTGCTGCGCAACCGCTGGAAGAACTGGCGGCGGGACGGGTTCGAGTCGCAGTTTCAAGCCGTCCTCGACATGATTGCCGAGCGTGGTCCGGTCTGTTCGGCGGATGTGGGTGAAGGGGAAAAGCGCGGGTCAGGCGGCTGGTGGGATTGGCACCCGTCCAAGACAGCTCTGGAATATCTGTGGCGCAGTGGCGCGTTGAGCGTGGTCAAGCGGCAGGGCTTTCAGAAATACTATGACCTGACCGAACGGGTGATCGACCAGACCACCGCCGGAAATGCCCCGGACGAGGCCGAAACCATCGATTGGTGCTGCCGCGAGGCGCTGAGCCGTCTGGGCTTTGCCACCCATGGGGAACTGGCCGCGTTCTGGGCTCATATCACGCCCGCAGAGGCAAAAGCGTGGTGCGCTGAAGCGCTGGCGGCGGGCCGCATCATTCAGGTCCTCGTCACTGGTGTGGATGGGTCCGAGCGCCCGGCCTATGCCTGGCCCGACCTGCCGGACTGCCCAACCCAAACCATTGATCCGACGTCGCGCCTGCGGGTTCTAAGCCCGTTTGATCCGGCCTTGCGCGATCGCAAACGTGCCGAGCGGCTGTTTGGTTTTGACTACCGGATCGAGATTTTCGTGCCCGAACCAAAGCGCAAATACGGCTATTACGTCTTTCCCCTTCTGGAAGGCGACCGGGTCGTCGGGCGCATTGATATGAAGGCGTTTCGGGCCGAAGACACGTTGCGGGTGCGCGCCGTGTGGCCCGAGAGGGGCGTGCGCTGGGGCAAGGGGCGTCAGCGCGCGCTGGAGGCAGAACTGGACCGCGTGCTGCGACTGGCTGGTGTCGAACAGCTGGTCTATGACGACAATTGGCTGCGCGACCCGCTTTAAGCAATTGCGCGTCGGGACAGAGACGTTACGTTCGCCTTATGCAAACCGCTCAGATCATTCCGACCATACGATCCGTTGGCCTGAACGGCCTGCTGGTCACGTTTGGCGACACGGCAACGGATGCGGCAAACCGGGCGGCCATTGCGTTTCGCAGTGCTGTGGATGCGCAGGCCTGGCCGGAAATCACCGAAAGCAGCAGCACGCTGGTGTCGGCCTTTTTCCGCGTGGACCTTTCAGAACACGGGTTTGACGGCTTGCGGGACCGGTTAAGTGGCATTTTGGACGGGCAAGACTGGACATCGGTGTCCCTGCCCGCCGGGCGCACTTTGTGGACCATTCCAGCCGTCTTTGGGGGCCCCCGCGCCCCGCAACTGGCCGAGGCGGCGGAGGCCGCAGGCCTGAGCGCAGCACAGGCCGAAGCGGACCTGACCTCGGCCCGGCTGCGCGTTCTGACGTTGGGATTTGCGCCCGGCCAACCCTATCTTGGCACGCTGGGCGAGGCGTGGAGCATTCCGCGTCAGGTCGGGCTGACCCCGAATGTTCCGGCGGGCGCTCTGGTGGCCGCGGTGCGGCAGGTCTGCCTGTTTACCAAGGACACGCCCACTGGCTGGCGCCATGTGGGGCAATCTGCCTTTGCCTGTTTTCGCCCCTTGAGCGACACGCCCTTTCCGCTCGCCCCCGGTGACGAGGTGCAGTTCACTGCCATCACGGCGCAGGAGCTTGCGCGCATTGAAGCCCACAACGCGGACGGCGGTGGTGGTGCGCTGAGTGAGGTGCTGGAATGAGGGGGCTGGTTGTTCAACAGGCCGGGCCCGCGATGGCGCTGCAAGACCTTGGCAGGCCTGGGTTTTTGGCCGTGGGACTGACCTGCGGTGGGGCTGCGGATGTGCGCGCGGTGCACGAAGGGGCGGCCCTGCTGCGGCAAAGCCCGACATTGGCCGTTGTCGAAATGGTGGGTACCGGCGGCACATTCGAGGCCACGCAAGACATGCGCATCGCCCTGACTGGGGCCGTCATGACGGCACAGATCGACGGCAGCGCGGTGGCGTGGAACGCCAGCCATGCCCTGCCCAAGGGCGCGAAGCTGACCATCGGCCCGACCCGGTCCGGCACCTATGGCTACCTGCATGTGGGCGGCGGATTTGCCGGTGAACCCGTGCTGGGATCCCGCGCCACGCATCTGTCCTGCGGCCTTGGCGTTCTGGTGATGCAGGGGGATGTACTGCCCGTCGGCCCTGACAAACCAGGCGACGTTGGCATGACCCTGACCCCCGAGGCGCGGCTGAGTGGCGGGACGGTGCGCGTAGTGCCCAGTGTCCAGACCGAGGATTTTGATGCCGCGATCCGCCAACGCTTTGAAAACACGGAATTTCGCCGCGACCCCCGCGCCAATCGGCAAGGCATCCGGATGGACAGCGACGGTGAGGGGTTTTCGAACCCCAAGGCGCTCAGCATCGTGAGCGAAGTCATTGTGCCCGGCGACATTCAGATCACCGGGGACGGCACGCCCTTTGTGTTGATGGCTGAATCCCAGACCACGGGCGGCTATCCCCGGATCGGCACCGTGTTGCCCTGCGATCTGCCGCGTGTGGCGCAGGCGCCTGCGGGGGCGGATGTGCGCTTTGCCTTTGTCACACTGGAGGATGGGGCCGCCATTCAGGCCCGCGCCAATGCGGAGCAGGCCAAGTTGCCCGGCACGGTGACCCCTTTGGTGCGCGATCCTGCCACGATGCAGGATCTGTTGAGTTATCAATTGGTTGGTGGTGTGGTCTCGGCCATGCACTCGGACCTCGACGAAGGAGAATAGCGACATGCAAGTCGATCTGAACGCGGATATGGGCGAAAGCTTTGGCCCCTGGACCATGGGCGATGATGCGGCCCTTTTGCACACGGTGACCTCGGCCAATATCGCCTGTGGCGCCCATGCGGGCGATCCGGATGTAATGGCGACCACCATGGGCATCGCACTGGAGCGCGGCGTCGGGATCGGGTCGCATCCGGGCTTTGCCGACATTCAGGGCTTTGGCCGTCGCCGCATTGATATGCCGCTGAAATCGCTGCAGAATTCGATCCGCTGTCAGGTGGGCGCAAGCCTTGGAATGGCCCGCAGCCTTGGGGCCGAGGTGCGCCATATCAAGCTGCATGGTGCGTTGGGGAACATGACCTCCGAGAACGAGGAGATGGCGCGGGGCTGTTACGAGGCCGCCCTGTCGGCCCATCCCGATGCCATTGTCATGGTGCTGGCCGCCACGGCGCAGGAACGCGCAGCGCGGTCGCTGGGGGCGCGATTTGCCTGCGAGATTTTCGCCGACCGGGCGTATAACGCCGATGCCACGCTCGTTGACCGACGCAAACCCGGTGCGATCATCCATGATGCTGATCTTGCAGGCAAACGCATGGTCGAGATGGTCAAGGCGCAGGCCATCATCACCGAGGACGGCACCCGGATCGAGACGCCCATCGACAGCATTTGCTGTCATGGCGACACGCCCGAGGCTGTGGAGATTGCGGCCAGTGTGCGGCGCATGCTTGAGGATGCGGGGATCGCGGTGAAGACGTTTGAGGGCCGCACGGGATAGCGCACGCGCAACAGGTTTCCGGTGCCGCAACAGGTACGACGCGAATCGAGGCGTTAACGCCATAAAAAACAGGCGAATCCGGCATGCACGGCGCGTGCACAGGGCGTACACACCCTGTGCACCGTAAATGCACGCCACGCGTGGTTAACGCAGCGCGCGCTGCCGTTTCTTAATCAAAGGTAAAAGGCGCAGGACACCTGCGCCTTACGTCCGTAAGGCGTACCTGTGGCGCGCCCGGGTCAGACCAGATCGGCGTCTGTCATGATCTCGACCAGCGCCGGGCCGTCCACATCCAGCGCCTTTTGCAAGGCCGCCTCAATGGCGTCCGAAGACACCACCTTTTCCCCATGCGCGCCGCAGATCTTGGCAAAGGCCGCAAAGGACGGGTTGTGCAGGTTGGTCTCCCAGACTGGCCATTCGCCTGAGCGCTGTTCCTTGGAAATCTTGCCAAGCTCGCCGTTGTGCAAAAGCACATGGGTGATGTCCATGCCGTATTTGACGGCCGTGGTCAGTTCCATCGGGTATTGGCCAAAGCCGCCGTCGCCGGAAATCGAGATCACCTTGCGCCCTTTGAGCCAGTCGAAATCCTGTGTCGCAGCCCAGGCCCCCATTGCGGCGGGAAAGCCAAAGCCGATGGAGCCGAGATAACCTGACATCAGCACGCGCTGGCCCTTGGTCTCAAAGTACCGCCCGAAGGAGTAGGTGTTGTTGCCCACGTCTACGGCAATGACGGCGTCCGCCGGTGCGATACGCGACAGGGCGGCAAAGATGGCGGCGGAGTGGATGCCCTTGGCGGTTTCCTCGCCCAGCCGGGTCTGTTTCTCGTCTCGCCAGATGGCCCAGCGTTCGGCCAGTTCGCTGATCTGGTCCGGGGCGCCCGCAGGCCGCTTAATGTTTGGCCCAACCGCTTCGCAAAAGGCGCCGATTTCGGCCCAGATGGGCAGGGTCACGGGGTGGAACTTGCCCAGTTGCATCCGCTCGAAATCGACCTGGATGATCGATTTGGATTTCTCGATCCCGGTGTGGTTGGAAAAGGAGGTGCCGAGGGTCAGGATCAGGTCAGCCTCGTTCATGAACCAGCTGGCGATGGGCGTGCCGGAGCGACCCAGCACACCCGCAGCGTTGGGGTGATCGTCCGCGATCAGGCCCTTGCCCTTGAACGTGGTGAGCACCGGCGCGCCGAGATCGCTCGCCAGTTTTGTGATCGCCTCCATATGATCCCAGGCGCCGTGACCGGCCACGAGGATCGGGCGCTTGGAGCTGTTGAGCAGGTCGAGCGCGTCCTTGACGTCTGTATCTGCCGGTTTGATCACGGCCCGCCCCATGCGCCCGTCGGGCGTGCTGGCGGGCTTGTCTGACGGGTTGGTCTGCATGTCGTCAGGAAAGATCAGGTGCGCGACGTCCTGTTCCACCAGCGCGTTTTTCATCGCAAGCGAGACCAGTTCGGAGTGGTTCGAGGTCGACAGAACCGTCTGGCTGAACCGGCTGACGGCGGCAAAGGCCGAGGCCAGATCGATGTCCTGAAACGCGCCGGGACCAAAGACCTGCGTTTGCACCTGCCCGGTGAGCGCCAGAACCGGCGCGCGGTCGACCTTGGCATCCCAAAGCCCGGTCAGCAGGTTCGTGGCGCCGGGTCCTGCGATGGTCAGGCAGGCCGCCGGATGGCCCGTCAGCTTGCCATAGGCCGATGCAGCAAAGGCCGCCGCCCCTTCGTGGCGGATACCGACGAATTTCATCTCGCCCGCCTCGACACGCATCCGTATGGCGTCAGCCAGACCGAGGTTCGAGTGCCCAACCATGCCGAACACATGTTTGACACCCCAGTTGACCATGCTTTCGGCCATCTGGTCGGACACGGTGCGCTGGTGCGGCGGCTCGGCCTCGAGCCCCACAAAAATCTCGTCATCTTCAATTTTGACCGGGTAGATCGTCTGGCCGGTGTCCTCGTGCCCGCCCGGCGGTTTGCCGGTCAGCGGGTCGAAATCCCAGCCGTGCCACGGGCAGCGGATCCAGCATTTGCCACCCTCGCCGCGCTCGATCGAACCCTCACCCAAGGGTCCGCGCTGGTGTGGGCAGTGGTTGTTCATCGCCGCCCATTGGCCGTCGAAATGCGAGAGGCAAATCGATGTGGTGCGGGCGGTGACGGTCTTGACCCGTCCTTCGGGCAGGTCGCCGGTGTGCCCGACGCTGATCCAGTCCAGAGTGTCGGTCATGTCAGTCCTCCGAATGGCACGCCCGAGATGTCGGACATGTCCTTTTTCCATGTGGTCAGGTCGCCTGCGTTGAACTTGTTCAGATGGTCGTGGCCGCAGGCGCGGGCCATGACCTGCATCAGCTCGGTACTGGCCTCGAAGAAGTTGGCCAGTTGCCGGGCGGATTTTTCGACGATCAGGCGGCTGACCAGATGCGGTTTTTGCGAGGCGATCCCGACGGGGCAGTTGTTGGTGTGACAGGCGCGCATGGCGATGCAGCCGATGGCCTGCATGGCCGAGTTCGACAGCGCGATGGCGTCGGCCCCGAGGGCGAGCGCCTTGACGAAATCGGCCGGTTTGCGCAGGCCGCCGGTGATGACCAGCGTGACGTCCCCCCGTTCGAGCCGGTCCAGATGCGCGCGGGCACGGGCCAGTGCAGGGATGGTCGGCACCGAGATATTGTCGCGGAAGATGATGGGGGCCGCCCCCGTTCCGCCACCGCGCCCGTCGAGGATGATATAGTCCACGCCGACCCTGAGGGCCGCGTCGATGTCCTTTTCGATGTGCTGGGCGCTGAGTTTGTAGCCGATGGGAATGCCGCCGGTGCGGTCGCGGACCTCGTCGGCGAAATCCTTGATCTGGGACGGGTCCGTCCAGTCAGGAAAGCGAGCGGGGGAGATCGCGTCCTGACCTTCGTCCAGCCCGCGCACTTCGGCGATCTTGCCGTGAACCTTGTTGCCGGGCAGGTGCCCGCCAGTACCGGTCTTGGCCCCTTGCCCGCCCTTGAAATGGAACGCCTGCACCTTGTCGAGCTTGTCCCAGGAAAAGCCGAAGCGCGCCGAGGCGAGTTCGTAGAAGTATTTGGAATTGGCCTCTTGTTCTTCGGGCAGCATGCCGCCCTCGCCCGAGCAGATGCCGGTGCCTGCGAGTTCCGCGCCGCGCGCCAGAGCGACCTTGGCCGGTTCGGACAGCGCGCCATAGGACATGTCAGAAACAAAGAGCGGGATGTCGAGGCGCAGGGGTTTTTGTGCGTTGGGGCCGATCACGACCTCTGTGCTGACCGCTTGATCGTCGAGCAACGGCGGTTTGTGAAGCTGCGCTGTGAGGATCTGGATGTCGTCCCAGTCCGGCAGAGTATGGCGCGGCACGCCCATGGCATCGACCTTGCCGTGGTGGCCGGTCTTGGACAGGCCGTCGCGCGCATATTGCTGGATCAGGCCGGTATGGGGTTCTTCCTCGGTTCCGTGGGACGTGTCGGCATAGAGGCCCAGATAAGAGTCGCGGTTGAAGGGTTGCGGGTTGTCGTGGGCCCAGGCCGTGATTTCATCCGCATCGACGCAGATGCTGTCCCCTTCGAGCCAGCTTTTGAACTTGGGCAGCGCCTCGTCATTGGCGTATTCGGATACGCCGCTGTCCAGCCGGTAGTCCCAGTCGTGCAATCCGCAGATCAGGTTATTGCCGCGCACGAAACCATCCGACATCAACGCGCCGCGATGCAGGCAGCGGCCATAAAACACCGAAATCTCATCATCAAAGCGCACCACAACCAGATCGACTTCACCCACGATGGCATAGGCCGGGCTGCGATCCTCGAGCGTGGACAGCTGCGCCACAATTTCTTTTTTCATTCTGTCGTCCCACATTTGGTCATTGGAACAAGGTTGCACAGGTCAGGGGGCAAAGCATATCACTTTTCTTAACCCTTCTATTCTGACAGACCGATCAGATGGCCCGCGCGCGCAACGTGTCTATGGCGGCCTCAAATCGGGTGGCATCCTCGGCGGCGCGCGCCATGATTTGCGCGCCCTCGACCGTGGCGAGGGCGGCATGCGCCTCGGCCCTTGGCGTGGTGACACCGCGCAGCGTGCCATCGTGCAGGGCCAGCCGAAACACGGTTTCGAGCCATTGCGCGACATCCGCGTGAAAGCCTTCGAGCTGGGCGGTGCTGTCCTTGGGCAAGGCGGTTTGCGTCACGCTGAACGCCACGCACAGGCATAAAGACCGCCCGCCGCGCATGGCGTCGCGGTAGAGGTCCAGAAAGCTAAGCAGGCGCCCAGAGGCGCGTGGTTCCTGCGCCGAAATCTCGGCCAGGCGCTCCATGAACACGCCGCGATAGCGGGTGATGAGGGCCAGCGACAGATCGGCCTTGGTCTTGTAGTGATGGTGGATGGAGGCCTTGCGGATACCGACCTGCGTGGCAAGATCGCTGTAGCTGAACCCGTCAAAACCACGGCTGCGCACGAGATCTTCGGCGCTGTTGAGCAAGGTTGTCTTGGTGTTCACGGTATTTGCCTACTACTTGGTATACTGAGTTGTTCTCATTTTTCTTGAGCGTTGAAAAAGAAATCTACCCTGTATCTTGCAAGATTTGTATATTCCTCTACCTTTTGGTAGGCAACCCCACCGGAGGCCCATGATGGAACTGAACGCCGATTTTACCAAAGATGTGCGCATCGCCTATGACGACAATCCGTGGCGGGCGTCGCCCGGTGCCGGAGTGGAACGCAAGATGCTGGATCGGATCGGCGACGAGGTGGCGCGTGCCACGACCATCGTGCGCTTTGCCCCCGGCAGCGCCTTTGCCCCGCACACCCATGACGGGGGCGAGGAATATATCGTGCTTGAGGGTGTGTTTCAGGACGAGGACGGCGATTTTCCGGTTGGCACCTATGTGCGCAACCCGCCAACCTCGCGCCACACACCCGGGTCAGAGCCGGGTGCCACGATTTTCGTCAAACTGTGGCAGTTCGATCCCGAGGACCGCACCCATGTGCGCATCGATACCAACGCCGTGGACACTTCGGCTGATGTGTCGCGCACCGGTGTTGAGACTGCGACCCTGTTCGAGGACGCGCGCGAGCATGTCCGCCTCGAAGTCTGGGCGGGTGGCACACAGCATGTGTTTGCCGCAGAGGACGGCGCGGAAATCCTGGTGCTGGAGGGCGCGTTGCGCAGCGGGGACGATCAGATGGGACCGCGCGATTGGCTGCGTCTAGCGCCCGGGTCACAATCGGACCTGACCGCGGGTGCCGAAGGGGCGCGCCTGTGGGTCAAGACGGGCCATTTGCGTCAGATTGCCGAGAAGTGAAACGGGCCCTTGTTCTGGGCGCCGGTCTCGCCGGGTTGACGGCCGCGCTGCGTCTGCATCAGGCGGGCCATGCGGTCACCGTGCTTGAGGCGCGGCACCGCGTGGGTGGCCGAGCGTTGAGTGTGCCTGTGGGCTCAGGCGGGATTGATCTGGGGCCCTCGTGGATCTGGCCGGATTATCAGCCGATGGTGGTGTCCCTGCTGGCCGAATTGGGGCTGCAAATGCTGCCTCAGTTCGAGGACGGTGATTTTCTCCATGAGCTGCATGGCCAGACCCGGCGGGGTGTGTTCGCGCACCGTTACAGTGACGCCGCCCGTGTGCGCGGCGGGGTTCAGGCGCTGGCGGACGCCTTGGCGGCTGCGCTGCCAGAGGGTGCGATCAAGCTGGGGCAGGTTGTGGAGGAGGTTGATCTGTCGGGCACGCCGCGGGTGACTGCGACAGGCGGCACCGTATGGGATGCGGATGTGGTGATTTGCGCGGTGCCCGGTCCGATTGCGGACACGTGGACGGTGACTCCGGTCTGGTCGCGCGATCTGCGTGCGGCCTTTCACCAGTGGCCCACGTGGATGGCCGCCCATGCCAAATTGGTAGCGATCTATGATCGCCCCTTTTGGCGCGAGGCCGGGTTGTCGGGTGGCGCGGTCAGCCAGCTTGGTCCGCTGGTCGAAATCGCGGATCAGAGCGATCCGGAGGCGGGTGCCTTTGGTCTGTTTGGTTTTGTCGGGGTGCCGTTTGAGCATCGCGCTGATGCGGGGGCGTTGAAGGCGGCGGCGCTGGAGCAATTGGTGCGTCTGTTTGGGACGCAGGCAGGTGCGCCTGCGGCGCTGCACCTGATGGATTGGGCGGATGAGCCGTTCACTGCGACTCCGGCGGATCGCGTGCCACCGCACGGGCATCCACCTTATGGCGTGCCCGCCTTGTCCCGCCCTGTTGAGGGGCGGTTGTTCTTTGCCGGGGCTGAAGTATCCGCGCGCAATGGCGGGTTGATCGAAGGCGCGGTCGAAACCGGAACGCGGGCAGCGCATGAGGCGGCTGCGGCCCTCGTGGCCTGAACGCTCAGGGGCCGAAGACCGCTTTGAATCTGTCGATCGAGGCTCGGAACCCGGCCTCGAATTCACCGTTACCGGGGTGATAGACGCTTTCGAAGGAAATGACGCCGTCATAGCCATCAGCCCGTAATGCGTCGGCCATGGGCTGGAACAGTGGGCCGAGTTGCCCTTGCCCGAATTCTCGCACTTCAAGCGTGGCGCGCGGGGTGTCGACCTGCACATCCTTGATGTGGATGTGGCCAAGATAGCCGTCCCTGACCTCTTTATACCCGTCCGGATAGGCAAGTTCGTGGCACCAGCAGTTGTTGGCCGGGTCCCATAGCACTTTGAGCGTGTCCTTGGCGTTCAGCTCGTCAATCA
Source organism: uncultured Tateyamaria sp. (assembly GCF_947503045.1). Taxonomy (GTDB): domain Bacteria; phylum Pseudomonadota; class Alphaproteobacteria; order Rhodobacterales; family Rhodobacteraceae; genus Tateyamaria. The sequence goes on along the minus strand of NZ_CANNCF010000002.1, from coordinate 1,069,988 downwards.
GGCGGCGGGCGGTGTAGTTGGAATTGACCATGGTCCCGTTGCCGGTTTCGATCACCAGCGTGAGACCCGCCGCGCGTGCGAGGTCAACGGCAGGGGCGATCAGCGGCGCGGTTGCGTCCCATGCGTCATGTGCCACGTTCCATTTCTCGGCCCCGCCCGAGCCCCAGAGGATCTGTTCCTTTTTCTGGGTCATGATCCGCACCAGCGGGCTGCCGACGATATGCGCCATGTCGATCACCCGTTTGAGGGCGTCCATGTGCTGTGTGTGCAGCGCATCCCCGGGGCGGTTTTGAGAGGTCATGCCCGCAAAGATGTGGCGGCTGAGGCAGCTGACCGGCTTGCCCCGGTCGCGCAGCAGGGTGTCGATGTCCTTGATCTGCTCTGGACTGTGGTCGCCCACCTCTGCGTCACCGACGAATTGCAGCTCTGCATAGGTGAGGTCAAATTCGTCCATCACATCAACGGCATGGGACAAATCTCGGCTGATCCCGTCAGTGATCACCCCCAGCTTCATCGTGTGACCTTGGCCGCGTCGCGATGCAATTCGGCGCCCACGATCTCTTCGATCACGCGGGTGGCGACCCAGTTGTCGCCGGTGGGGTGGCGCGTGCGCCCGGCGTGGAAAACCTGCATCGCGGCGGCGGCGGTGTGGAGGGGGACGCCCAGTTCCTCACCCAGCGCCATCGAGATCGTCAGGTCCTTGTGCATGGTGTTGATGTGGCTGCCTGTGCCGACAAACTGGCGGTCGATGATCTTTTCCAGCGCGTTGTTGGTGATGCCGGAGCCTGCCGATGAGGTCGAGAACACGTCGAGGATCACCTGGCCCGGCACGCCCGCCTTGGCAGCCAGTGCGGCGGCCTCGAAGGTTGCCGAAAAGATCGACCCGATCAGCGATTGCAGGCAGGCCTTGACCACCTGCCCTTCACCCGGCGCCGTGCCTACGTGGTGGATGGAGGCCGACACCGCCTCGAGCACCGGCCTTGCGTCGCCCAGCACATTGTCTGGTGCTGCCGCCATCAGGGTCAGCGTGCCGCCCTGTGCCCCCGGGTAACCACCCGACACGGGGCTGTCGATCAACATGAGCCCGGTGTCTTTCAAGCCCTCGCCAATGGCGCGCGCCTCGGCCGGTTTGATGGTCGAGGTCAGCAGGATTGTCCCGCCTGGCGCCATCGCACTGGCGAGCCCACCCTCGCCCAGGATTACCTCATGCGCTTCGGCCCCTTTCATCACCATGACGAATACATATTGCGCGTTTGCCCCCACCTCGGCGGTCGTGGCGGCCATTTGCCCGCCCATGTCGCCAAAGGCGCAGTGGCGGGCTTCGATCAGATCGCGCCCCCATGTTTCGAACCCGTTTGCGATCAGGTTTTTGGCCAGCCCGCTGCCCATGTCCCCCAATCCGATCACACCTACTGATGGCATCAGATGCCTCCCCTCTTGGTCACAATGTCAGGTGGGGTTTCACGTCAGGCGCGGACGCCGGGCAGGTCCAGAAGACACCCCCTGCCCTATCGCGGCGCGCAGATGCGCGCGAGGGAAAGAGTAGCACAGCTTGCGCCAAAAACAGCCGCGAATTTTCTAAGGGATATCGACCGCTGTGCCGGTTTGGGCGGCCTGCTTGATCGCCTCGATCACCTGCACGGCGCGCAACCCGTCCTCGGCACTGACCAGAGGTGCGGCGCGCCCTGCAATCACTTCGGCAAAGTGCAGCAGTTGCGCCGAAAGCGGGTCGCTTGTGGGCACTGGAATGCGGGTCTGGTCGATGGGCGCCCACCAGTCCGGGCCGTCCTTCTGGCTCCATACGGACAGGTTTGGCAGAGCGAGAGAACCGTGTGTCCCACCAATCAGATAGCTTGACTGATCGGTCTTGGGATAGGCCGGGTTTTCCCCGGCGGTCAGCTCCCAGCTCCACGGTCCAAGGGCGGTATCGGACAGGTTCAGCGTGCCCAGCGTGCCACTGGCAAAGCGCAGGATGGCGACGCTGACCTCTTCGGCGGCGGTGCCGCGGATGCGGTTGCTTTCCAGCGCCTGCACTTGCGCGATCGGTCCGCAGAGATACATCAGCACATCCACATCGTGGATCAGGTTGATGAAAAGCGGCCCGGCCCCTGCCCCCTGCCGCCAGTCGGCGTCGTAATAGTGATCCGGCTTGGGCAGCCAGCATTGGCCGTGGACCGTGGTGAGCGTGCCCAAAGTGCCTGCATCGATGATCTCTTTCGCCTTGGTGATCAGCGGGTTGTAGCGGCGGTGGTGACCGACGAGGATGGGAACACTTGCTGCGCTTGCCTTGGCCACCAGCGCCACGCCTTCGGCAGCGCTGCCGGTCAGGGGTTTTTCGATCAGGATCGGGCAGTTGGCACTGATCAACGCCTCGGCCATAGGGGCGTGCAGGGCGTTGGGCACGGCGAGGATGATGCCGTCGGACTGTGCGGCGAGGTCCGAAAGGTCGTGGGCGCGCGGCCAGTCCATTTCGGGGACTTCGGGGTCCAGAACCGCCGAGAGCGTTACCCCGGGCGTGCGCGTGATCGCGGCGATATGCTGGCGGCCGATCAGCCCGGCGCCTGCCACGCCGATCCGCGTCATGGTTGCCATCCGTGATAGAGCGGATGGTCAGGCGGCAGCGGCAGGGTGACGGGCGCGCCGTTGCGGTGCGATGCGTAAATCGCCGTGACCAGCGCGATGGAGGCGACACCATCCGCAAGCGTCACTGCCGCGTTTGGCTGGTCCTGCAGGGCCTTGGCGACTTCGGTCAGGAAACCTGCGAAACCCGATGCGCCGAGGGGCGTGTCCCGCACGACCTGATCCACTTGCCCCTGCTGGTCTGGGTCTCTTGCTGTAAAGGTCCACGCGCCCTCGCCCGGAGCGTACGGATTCGTATGTGACGTTGCGGTTAGGTGCTCGTAAACGAAGCGCAGGCGTGTTTCGTCACGCGCGTTGCCCAATGTGATTGAACTGGCGGCCAATGCGCCGCCTTCGAGATCGAACAGCAAGGCGGCGGTGTCTTCAGTCTCAATCGGGTTGACGAGGGTGGCGAGACGTGCGGTCACGCTGGTGATCGGTGCCATGAAATGGGACAGCAGATCGTGGGCGTGGATGGCGTGGCCGAGCACCGCGCCGCCCTGTTCCCCGGCCCATGTGCCACGCCACGGGATGGCGTAATAGTCCGCGCCCCGGTTCCAGTGCGTTTCCAGCGCGGCGGCGCGAGGCGCGCCTGTCAGACCGGCAGTGCGCAGGGCGGACAATTGGGCAAAGGCCGGGCCAAAGCGGTATTGAAACACGGGGAATACCTGTTTGCCTGCGGCCTGTGCCGCCGCTGCGATGGCATCGACCTGTGCAAGCGAGGTGGCCAGCGGCTTTTCACAGATCACGTGTTTGCCCGCTTCCAGCGCCTTGATCGCCACCGGGGCATGCAGGTGCGGCGGCAGGCAGATGTCGATCAGGTCGACGTCGGCCTCAAGTGCTGCGTCGATATCGGTGAGGCCGATGATGGTGTCCCCGCACAGGGTCGCGCGCCTGTCGTCATCCTGATCGGCGAGGTGGGTGACGGTGAATGCCTCGAGCGTCTGATAGGCGTACAGATGTTGCGCGCCGATACCACCCCCAAGGATCGCGACGCGGATCATGCGCTGCCCTCTTCGGCCATCTGTTGGGCCTGCAATGCGAGGTCCATCACAGTAAAGCAATGGGCCTGCGTCATCGCCGTTTCCGTGCGGTGGGCGATATCGTGGGCGAGGCGTTCGAAATAGGGCAACCCCGCCTCGCACGCGTCGATGGTTTCGCAACGGCTACCATTGGCGAGGATCAGGCTGTCCGTGCCAGCGCGTCCGCCGACATCGACGTATTTGCGCAGCTCGATATAGCCCTCGGTGCCCAGCAGGGTCAGCCGTCCGTCACCCCAATTGGGCAGGGCGTCGGGCGTGTACCAGTCCACGCGGATATAGCCCGAGGCGTGATCTGAGCGCAGCGACACCTCTCCGAAATCCTGCAGGCCGGGATCGTTTGGGTTGGCATGATTGGCGACATGGGCCATCGTGACAGTCGCGCTGTCCGAACCGGTGAAGTGCAGGAATTGGTCGATCTGGTGCGAGGCGATATCGCTCAATACGCCACCGTATCTTTCACGTTGAAAAAACCAGTCGGGCCGCGTGTCGCGGTTCAGGCGGTGCGGGCCGAGGCCGGTGGTGTGCACGACCCGCCCGATGGCCCCCTCTTGCACCAGTTGATCGGCGAGGGTGACGCAGGGCACCTCGAATCGTTCGGAAAAGTTGATCGACCAGATGCGCCCGGTTTCGGCGACGGCTGCCTTGATCTGAGCAAGTTGAGCAAGTGTGGTGCAGCCGGGTTTGTCCGTCATCACGTCGTGACCGGTCTGCATGGCGCGGATCGACAGGGCGGCGCGGTCGGCGGGAATGGCCGACACCAGCGCAAGATCGGCGCCCGCGCCAAGGGCCTCGTCCAGCGTGGCAAAGCGGTGCAGATCGGGAAAGCGTTTGACGTAACCCTCAAGCGGTTGCGGGGTGCCGTCGGTCCAGAAGCCGAGGCAGCGTGCGCCGATCCGCTGCATGTTTTCGGTCATGCCGTAGATGTGGCGGTGATCCAGGCCGAGGGCGACAAAGCTGAGTGTCATGTGGGGACATCCGTCAGGGTTTGGGTGCGCGCAGCCTGTTCCATAGCGTGGATGACCGCGTGGACATGCAGCGCCTCGTTCAGCGGGGCCAGCGGGGCGGAGCCGTCTTGGGCGCAGCGCGCGAAATCTTCGATCAAGGACTGGTGCCAGCCGTGGGAAAAGGCCATCGGGTCGGCGCCGCCACCAGTGCCCGTGTCCGCATCTGGTGTCATCACGTCAATGCGCCCGTCATGCCAGCCGATCTGCAGCATATCGCCTTGCAGCAGCACCTGCGCGCGGCTTGTGGTCAGCGCGATGCTTTCGGCACCACCGGGATAGGCGGCGGTGCTGGCGCTGAGGATGCCGCTGGCCCCGCTGCGAAAGGTGAGCAGGGCGGCGGCAATGTCTTCGGCCTCCATCCGGTGCAGCGGGCTGGTGCGCATCTGCGCCTGCACCTGCGCGATGGGGCCTGCGAGCCAAAGCGCGAGGTCGAGGGTGTGGATCGCCTGATTGATCATCACGCCGCCGCCGTCGCGGTCGTAGCTGCCCCGCCCTTCGGCATCGTAATAGGTCTGATCGCGCCACCACGGCACGCGGATCTCTGCGTGGATGACCTCGCCCAATGCACCTGCCTCAAGCTGTGCCTTGAGGGCGCGGGAGGCGGCGCGGGTGCGGTGTTGGAAGCAGACGGCGGCGGGGACCTTGGCGTCAGCATAGGTGCCCACGATATCCTTTGCCGCATGCAGCGTCCGTTCCAGTGGTTTTTCCATAAGCGTCGGGATGCCTGCCCCGGCCAGTGCCGTTGCGTAGTCTGCACGTGCATTGGGCGGGGTGATCAGGATCGCCATGTCCGGGCGTGCGGCCAGCGCGTGTTCGATGTCGGTAAAGGCAGTGACGTCGTGGCCAACCGTGGCGCTGGCTTGCGTGCAAAAGGCCTGCGTTCGCACCGCATCACGCCCCAGAACGCCTGCCAGCCGCAGCCCTGCGTCGTTGTCGCGCAATGCCAGCACGTGAGTCTGGGCCACCATGCCCGCACCGATCAAAACAACATCCATCCTGATCCCCTCGCCGCGCTGCCGTTATTTCGGCAGGATAGCCCCCTTGTGGCCCACAACCTGCATGGCAAGGTCATGGCCTGCGCGCAGGGCGTTGGCCTGCGAGGCCCCGAGCAACGACGCCGCAAGGTAGCCCCCGTTGAAACTGTCCCCCGCCGCGGTGGTATCGACCACCGTTTCGGCCGTTGGAAAGTCGTAGGTCGCCCCTGTTTTCAGGCATTGCGGGCCAAGCGCGCCGCGTTTCAGCGCACCTGTGCGTCCCATGTCGAGAAAGCGGCGGGCGATATCCTTGGGGCTTTCTCCGGTGATTTCACCTTCATCATCAATTGACGGCAAGGCGATATCCGTGAGCGCCCACATCGCGTCATTGGCCATCTGCGCCGTGTCGGGATCAAGCCACAGGCGGGGGCGATAGTTGCTGTCATAACAGACCCGCCCGCCTGATTTTCTGAAGGCCTGAAGGAAACGCATCAGCGCCGTGCGCGTCGACGGAGACAGGATCGCCATGGTGATGCCAGAGAGGTAAATCACGTCATATTGCGCCAGAGCGACGAAATCCGGCCCCTTGTCGGTCACAAAGGTCAGCCGCGCCGCAGCACTGTCGCGCCAATAGGTAAAGGACCGCTCGCCCGCGTCGTCGGTGGTGATCGCATAAAGCCCCGGTGTGCCGTGCGGGTCGCGGTGAATGTACTGGGTGCCGATCCCTTCGGACGCGATGAAATCGACGATGCGGTCGGAAAACGGATCGGTGCCGACCCGGGTGATATAGTCAACCTCGAAGGTCGGCGCACTGCGCTTGAGGTAGATCGCGGTGTTGAGCGTATCGCCCGCAACCCCAACCCCGGCGGTGTTCCCCGCCATCGACAGTTCAATCATCGCTTCGCCAATTGCTGCGATCTTCATGTGATTTCCTTTCGGCTCGTGCGCCACCACACGATAAATCCAGAACAGACGATGATTGTGGCCCCCAGAATGGTCCAGCCATCCGGAACTTCACTGAACACGACATAGCTGGCAATGGCCAGATACAGCAGGAAACTGTAGGTGTAGGGCATCAGCGTATTGGCCGGAGCATAGGAGTGCGCCCGCGAGAAAATCTCGTGACCCGCCCAGCCCCAGATGCCCAGCCCGATCATCACCGCCCATTGGAACGGGGTGTCCGGCATGACCCAGACGTTGAGGGCGAAGGGGGCGAGCAGGATCGCGCCGAACGCACCCATGTAGAACTGCATGGTTTCGGCCGCCACAACACCTGATATCTTGCGGGTGATGATGGAATAGAGTGCAAGCGAGATCGCATTGTAGACGTTGAGCAGTGCAATCCAGTGGAACGCCGCATCAAAGGGGCGGATCACCACCAGCACCCCGACAAAGCCTAGCATGATCGCGCCCCACCGCCACGGACCAACCCGTTCCCCCAGCAGCGGCCATGACAACGCGCAGACGATGATGGGGGCCGAAAACATGATCGACCCGGTGACTGTCAGCGACAGGTATTTCAGCGTGATGAAGTTGAAGAGCGTGGCCGAGGCCAGCAGAAACGCCCTGAGCATCACCAGTCCCAGATGGTCGGTCTGGAAATTCGACCAGCTTGCCCCCTGCCGCAGCACCAGCAGGGTCGAGATGATGAAATGCGGCAGGTAGCGCATGAACGCCAGTTGGAATGCCGGCAGCCCGGCCAGCACCAGCCATTTGACCGACGTGTCGATCAAGGCAAAGAACGCGTAGGCCCCCAGCGTCATTGCGATGCCAAGGGCCGCGCGGTCCTGCTGTGCGCGGGCTGTTATGGCCAAGGTGTTACCCCTTGAACCGGTCGGCGTAGAAGTCGACCATCTGGCTGACCATGTCTTCGCCCCGTCCGCTGTCGCGCGCGTCGCTCAGCGCGCTGAGCGCACATTTGGACATGATCGATTCCACCCCTGCATCCGACGCCATCTGCGCGTAATATCCGACATCCTTGGCCGCGTTCTTGATCGCGAAGGCGAGGTGATTGGGATCGCCATCAACTGCATAGCCTTTGACGAAATCCATCATGCCGGATTTGAGCGGCCCGGCCGAGACCACATCGTAGAGGTCCTGACGCGGCACACCTGCCTTGTCCGCCATGGCGAAGGCTTCGCACATCGCGTTGGCCACGGTCATCCCAAAAAAGTTGTTGATCAGCTTGATCGTATGCCCCGAGCCCAGCGCGCCGAGGTGAAAGACGTTTTCCCCAAGATCGTCGAGTACGGGTTTGACCTTGTCATAGGCGGCCTTGTCGCCCGCGCCCATGATGTTCAGCAGCCCGTCCTTGGCATGAGACGGCGTGCGACCCAGCGGGGCATCAAGGTATTGCCCGCCGGCGGTGGCGACCTCGGTCCCCAGCGCCTTTGTCGAAGCAGGCAGCGAGGTGCCAAAGTCGATCACCACGGCCCCCGGTTTCAGCCCCGCGATCACACCCTCGTCGCCGCGCATCCGGCCTTCGACATTGGCGGATGTGTCCATGCACAGCATGACGATGTCCGAGGCTTCGGCGAGGGCCTTGGCGGTTGTGACCTCGCTTGCGCCGCGTGCCACGGCCCGATCGACATAGGTCCGAGTGCGGTTGGCGAGCACCGTCAGCGCGTATCCCTGATCCTGCAACCGGCCCACCATGGCGCCACCCATCAGGCCCAGTCCGATAAATCCGATTGTTGGTTTGCTCATGTCTGTTTCTCCGGTTGAGGAATGGTGTCAAAGGCCCGTGTTTTCAGCCCCTTCTGGATTTCGTAGATCGAGATCGGCACATCGGGCTGCGGTTGCGGGATGCGGATCGGGATGTCCTTGAGGCGCGGTGTCAGCGTCGGCTCGCCACAGAGCATGCGGGTGTTGTAATCGGCGATCCCGTCCCACTTGGTCATGCTGCCCATGATCGGAAAAGCATCTGCCGCCATCATCTCGTAAAAAAGAATGCGCCGGGCACGGTCCGATGTGTTGAGCGCCGAGCCATGCACGATCCGCCCGTGATGGATGCTGATCGACCCTGCCGGGCCGGTCAATTGCACTGCATCGTCGGGGTTCAGCCCATTTTCCTGCGGCAGCATCGCCCCGGCAAAGACTCCGTCAACGTGATGATCATAGACCGGCCCCTTGTGCGAGCCGGGATAGACCATCAGCGGTCCGTTTTCCGCCGCCATGTCGTCGATGCAGATGCCAATCGCCAGAATGTCGTCATTGGTGTGGGGGTAAAACGCATAGTCCTGATGCCATTCCACCGCCGCGCCATAGCCTGCCGATTTCATGTTCAGTTTGGTGGTGTGCAGCCGCAGGTTCGGACCGATCAGGTCGCGTGCAGGGGCCAGCACATAATCGGAATACATCAGCTCGCGCATCACGTCGGATATCGTGTGCGGCAGCTTGATCCGGCGCAGCCGGGGATCCTCTGCCGTGTGGCTGTCTTCGAGGTCGAGCCGGTCGTTGCTGGCCGTCATCGTGGCCGCTTCGGCCTCGAACCGGGTGATCTCGTCCCGTATCTTTTGCAGCCAATCCGGCGGGATCTGGTTTTCGACCAGAAGATAGCCATGCGTTTCAAAGTGGGACTTTTGCTCAGGGGTCAGACATTCCATCACATCACCGCGCCAATCTGCCAGGGGACAAATTCATAATCTCCAAGACCCTGGGCCTCGGATTTGCTTTTCTCTCCGGACGCGATGCGCAGGAACAGCTCGTAGATCTCGCGCCCTTTTTGCTCGAGCGACACACCGTCGCTCAGCATTGCGCCTGCGTTCACATCCATGTCTTCGGTCATGCGATTGTACATGTCCGTGTTCGTCGCGACTTTGATCGTCGGGGCCGGTTTGGACCCAAAGGCAGAGCCGCGCCCGGTGGTAAAGCACACAAGGTTGCACCCCCCGGCGATCTGCCCGGTGACACTCGCCGGATCATAGCCGGGGCTGTCCATGAAGGTGAAGCCGGTTGCCTTTACGATCTCGGCGTATTTGTAGACGCCGGTCAGCGGGGTTGTTCCACCCTTGGCCGCAGCCCCGAGCGACTTTTCGAGGATCGTGGTCAGCCCGCCCGCCTTGTTGCCCGGCGAGGGGTTGTTGTCCATGTTGCCCTTGTTGCGCAGAGTATAGTCTTCCCACCACTTGATGAGGCCGAGCAGCCGTTCGCCCGTGGCCTGATCAGCAGCGCGCGCGGTCAGAAGGTGCTCGGCGCCGTAGATTTCGGGCGTTTCGGCCAGCACCCCGGTGCCGCCCTGGGCCACCAGCAAGTCGGTGGCATAGCCAAGGGCGGGGTTGGCCGTGATGCCGGACCACGCATCCGAGCCGCCGCATTGCAGCGCCACCTTGAGCGCCGAGGCCGGGCATTCCGTGCGCGTGGATTGATTGGCGATGGGCAGCATCGCGCTGACTTTTTCGATCCCCGTCTCGACCGTGCGCCGCAACCCGGCGACGGACTGGATGTTCATGGTCTTGAAGGTCGGCCCCTGTTTCAGCCCCCACGCCTCGAGCAGCCAGTCGATCTGATTGATCTCGCACCCCAGCCCTACCATCAGCACGGCGGCGTGGTTGGGGTGGCGGGCATAACCCCACATGACCCGTTGCAGCGCCTCGAACCCGTCCCCGGAATCGGCCATGCCGCAGCCGGTGCCGTGGACAAAGGCAACAACGCCATCGACGTTGGGATAGTCGGCAAGCACTTCGGGTGTGAAATGGGCAGCGATCATGCGCGCGGCTGTGGCCGAACAGTTCACCGACGTCACAATGGCGATGTAGTTGCGCGTGCCGACCTGCCCGTTCTCGCGCCGATAGCCCATAAATGTATCGCCCGTGGCCGGTGTGGCGGGGCGCAGGTTGGTGCCGAATTCGTATTCCACGTCCGTCGCGCGGAATTCGACATTATGGGTGTGCAAGTGATCCCCTGCGGCAATGTCCCCGGCCGCGTAGCCGATCACCTGCGCGTATTTGCGGATGGCGTCGCCCCGGGCCAGATCGCGGGTGGCGATCTTGTGCCCCGACGGGATCAGGGCACGGGTGGTTGCGTCCTCAATCGGCACGCCCACTTCGAGGGCGCGGGCGGCGGTGACCACGGTGTCTGCGGGGTCGAGGCGGATGAAGTCCATGGGGCCCTCTCAGGCGCAATAGGGCGCGTCAGAGGCCCAGCGGTGGATCGGGATATGAGGCGTCGTGGCAAGACGATCACGTGCATCAAACCACGCATCGCGCCAGACCGTCCAGTCCCGCAGTTCCTTGTCCGGCGCGGTTGCGCTGCGGGCGACAAAGCTGGGGAAGTGTTCGCGCCCCGTGTTCTGTCCGGTCTTGCTGAAGCGTAGATCGAAGGACCAGCGGAACTCGTCCGACAGGTTCGGCAACGAGGCGTGTGGTACAAGCGGGTGGAACAGCACCACGCCCCCGGCGCGCACGGGCAAAGGCACCGCGCGGTCGGTGTCGAGATATTTGGGCGCAATGGCCGTCTGCACCTGCGGGCAGTGCGGCAGCATGCCCGCCCCGATCCCGGGCACCACCTGCAGGCAGCCGTTTTCCTGCGTCGCATCCGTGATTGCGACCCAGACGGTGACCATGTCGGTCTGGTCTGCCTCTTCCAGCCCGACGGCGCGGTCCTGATGCCAGTCAGTTTTCGTGATATGTGCGCGGGTTTCATCCGCCGCCAGCTGGGGACTTGGCGGTTTGATCCGCACGTGCTGGATCGGGTTCAGCGTCAGTTCGGGGCCAATCAGCGCCTCGGCCAGATCGAGGATGCGTTCATGCATGACCAGATCAAAGATTGCCGAGCCAAAGTGCATCGGGCAATCCGGCGCGATGTCGTCGCCCGGCAGGCTGATGTCCATCGGCTGGAACCAGTCGCATCCCGAACCGTAGGCCGCACTCAACTTGCCCCAGAAATCGAGACCCGCGCCATCGGGCACGCGCCCCTCGGCCTGCCAACCGGCATAAAGCCCATCCAGAAGGTCGCTATACTCGGCCCGTACCGCTGCCAACACAGAGGCGGGCAGCACGTCTTCGATGACCAGATACCCGTCTGTGTTGAATTGCCTGACTTGGGCGTCGGTCAGCATCGCACCTCTCCTATAACAGGATGGATATGATGGGCGGATAGATCAGCAGCACGGACAGGGCGATCAGCTGGATTCCGATAAATGGCAGGAAGCCTTTGAAGATGTCAGTCAGCGTGATGTGCGGCGGGGCCACGGATTTGAGGTAGAAGGCCGCCGGGCCAAACGGGGGCGACAGGAACGACACCTGCATGTTCATACAGAACACCACCCCGAACCAGATCGCGACATGGCGGGGGTTAAGCTCGCCGAACAGGCCGATCTCGTCCAGCGGCAGGCGCAGTACGATGGGCAGGAACACCGGGATGATCAGCAGCACGATCCCGACCCAGTCCATGAACGCCCCCATGAACAGCAGGATCAGCATCATCAGCAGGATAACCAGCATTGTGGGCAGTTCCGAACCGACGATGAAGTCGGCCACATAGGTCGGCCCGCCAGCGATGGTATAGGCCCCCGCAAGCGTTGCCGCCCCGATCGTCACCCAGATGATGGTGCCCGTGGATTTGAGCGTGCGCATCAGCGCGTCCCAGACCAGTTCGGTCGACGCCTCGCCCCGCAACAGCGCGATGACAAAGACAGCCGCCGCGCCCATGCCAGCCGCCTCGGTAATCCCGGTGATGCCGCCATAGATCGACCCCATGACGACGCCGATCACGACGATGGGCGGCACAAGCCCCTTGCCCATGGACCAGCCTGTGGCAGTACGGTCCTTGCCAAAGACAAAGAAGGCCAGACCAAGGCTGACCGCGACCATTGCGCCGAAGATGTAGATGAATTCAGACGTGCCCCAGAATGCCGCATCGCCTGTATTGGCCGCGTTGGAGCCGGAAAACTCAAAGAAGCAGGCGCGCAGGAACAGGGCGGTGCCAAACCCCGCGACCAGCACATTGAGGAAGGCAAAGAACAGCCCGGCCTTTTCACTCCCCGCAGGGTCACCCTCAACCGGTTCGGGCAGCGGGGCGTCTTCGGGTTTCAGCTGGGTGCGGATGATGATGTAGATGATGATGAACGAGGCCAGCATGAAGCCCGGGATGAACGACGCGGTGAACAGCGCCTTGATCGAGGTTTCGGTGATCAGCCCGTAGATGATCAGCACGATGGAGGGCGGGATCATGGTCCCGAGGGAGCCAGAGGCACAAATCACACCGATGGCGAGGTTCTGATTGTAGCCCAGTCGCAGCATCTGCGGCAGCGCGATCAGACCCAGCAGAACGACCTCACCCCCGATGATGCCCGACATCGCGGCCATGATCACAGCCATGATTGAGGTCACGATGGCAATGCCGCCGCGGGTGCGGTTCAGCCAGACGTTCAGGGACGAATACATTTCCTTGGCGATGCCGGAGCGTTCCAGCAGAGCCGCCATAAAAATGAACAGCGGAATGGATATGAGGACATAGTCCGTTAAGAGCCCATATATCTTTTGCGCAAGGATATTGAGCGGCCCCGATCCGGGCCTGCCGGTCAGAATACCTTCGCCAAAGGTCCAGGGGGCCAGCAGCAGGTCGGGTTCGAATTTCATCACCAGCACGAGCACAGCCAGCACGGCGGACGCAAGGCCCAGCGGCATGCCGATGGCCAGCAGCAGGATCAGGCCCAGCATCAGGACCAGAGAGATTGTACCGATATCCATGGATCAGTCCCCTGCCACTTGGGCTTTGATGCGCGCGATCTCTTCTTCGTCAAGGTCCTCGCCACCGTAGTGGACCTCTTCCTTGTTCCAGTCAGAGATCAGGTTCACGACCGCCTGAATGGCGACCAACCCGACAATCAGCAGAACCATGGGTTTCAGCGTGGCAGGAATGGGTGGGTCAAAGGCAGTGCCGAAGGTCTCCCAACGGTAGAACTTGTCGAACGCCTCACCATAGCCGCCATAGATCAGGAAGAAGGCAAAGGTGACGATCAGGATGGTGGAAATGCTGTCAAAGACGCGTTGCAGCCAGCGTGGCACGGCATCGTAAAGCAGGACAATCCGGATATGGCTGCGCTGCTGCATGGCATAAAGCCCGGCGCACAGGAACACGAACCCGGCCAGCCACAGCGACAGCTCATTGGCCCAGAGCGTTGGCGCCTCGAACACATAGCGCAGCAGCACCTCATACAGCATCACCGAGGTGAGGCACACGATCAGCATCATGGTGACGCGACCGATGAAGACGGCCAAACGGTCTGCCGGCTTCCAGCTTTCGAATTCCATTCCGGCGCGGCGTACGGTGCGCACGCCGAAATAGATCAGGACGGGGATGCATAGCAGGGCCAGCCAGTCAAATATGTCCGCAGTGCCGCCAAACAGTCCGCCCGTATCGGGGGTTACATCGACGCGGCCAAACAAGGCAGACAGTTTGTCGAATTCGGAAGGATCAGTGGGTGGGTAAAAGTCGAGGGTGAAGGCGGGCATATGCCAGACCACCCAGCCAGTGACAAAAATGAACGCCATTGGCACAAGCCATTCAACCAGAGTGCCTGAGCGCACCTGCATCTCACTATCCCCCTGTTCAGAAAATCCCTGGCGCGTCTTGCCGTGCGCCTTTGGGTGGATGGGGTCCCGCCGTAGCGGAACCCCGGGTCAGCGTCATCGCTTACTTGGACACGAGGCCCAGCTGAGTCAGATAGCTCAGGTGCGCTTCAACCAGTGCCTTGGCTTCTGGTGTGTCGGCGAACTCGGGCCATGTGGCCTGTGCTGCGTCGCGGAACTTCTGCAGCTCTTCAGGTGCCCACTGGCTCAGTGTCACGCCTTGCGCACGCAGTTGAGCAGCCGCTTCGGCGTTCTTCTTCTCGAACGTCAGGGCGGTGCGCAGTGCCAGTGCTTCCATGGCGACCTTCATGATGGTCTGGTGCGCTTCGGGCATCGCGTCGAACACGGCCTTGTTGCACGCCAGGTGATCCGAAGGCATCGAGTGGAAGCCGGGGAAGTTGGCATATTTCACGATGTCATAGAGACCGAGGCCAACATTGTTGGCGAGGCCAGATGCGTCCGCACCGTCGATGATGCCTGTTTCCAGAGCGGTAAAAATCTCGGTGAAATCCATCACGATGGGCGAGGCGCCGAGTTTCTCAAAGATCTTGGTTTCCATGCCGGGGGGCGACCGGAATTTCCAGTCTTTGAAGTCGGCAACCTTTTCGATCGGCTTGGACGAGGCAAAGCTCTCCTGACCATAGACCCACCAGCCGATCAGCTCCATGCCGTACTTGTTGTACAGAGGCGCCGCCGCTTCGCGACCACCGCCGAAATAGAGCCAGCTGAGCTGTTGATAGGGCGTTTCATAGCCACCCATGATGTCGCCCACGAACTGGAACGCCGAGTTCTTGCCGGTCTGATAGCCGCCACCCGTCATGTCGCAGTCCAGAATGCCTGTGGCAGCCGCGTCAAATGTTTCGACCGATTTCACAACGGACGAGCTGTAAAACATTTCGACTTCGATGCCGCCGCCAGACATTGTCTGAATGTCGTCCATATATTGTGCGGCCAGTTTGCCCGACACGGTTTCAGGCGCATAGTGCGTCTGAATGCGAAGCTTGGTGACAGCGTGGCCGTCTGCCATCGCTCCTGTTGCTGCAAGCGTGGCAGCGACGGCGACAGATGCCGCCTTCTTCATGAATGTCATAATTTCCTCCCAGACAAATTTTCCATTGCGCACGGATGGGTCTTGAGCCCGTTTTTACGCTCTGTACGAAAGAGGCTAAGGGGAGATTTGGCACACGACAACAAAAAACGAAAAATATGGGATATTTTTGAGATTTTATTGGAATTTCGTGATTTTGTGATTTAGGAATACGTGCAGACGTCCACGACTTTGGTGCCGCTTGATCCACAACGCCGACATCTACCAAACCCTCATGCACCGGCTGATGATGAACGGGTTCCAGCACGGTCAAAAGGTGCGCGCCGAGCATTTGCGCCAGGAGTTCGGCTGTTCAGCCAGCACCATCCGCGAGGTCCTGTTTCGCCTCGCGACCGTGGGTCTGGTCGAATTTCGTGAGCAGCGCGGGTTTCGGGTGCCGGAAAAGTCGCCGCAGGTTCTGAACGAGCTGACCCATCTGCGTGTCCTGCTTGAGGCCGAGGGCACCGTCATGTCGATCCGTCTGGGTGGCGTTGCGTGGGAGGCTCGCCTGACGGCCGCCCATCACCAACTCAGCCATCTTGAGATGCGCCTGCAAACGGCGACCGATCGGGACCCCTTTGTTGATCTGTGGTTCGATGCCGAGCGGCAGTTTCACCAGACCCTGATTTCGGCCTGCGGATCGGAGTCCCTGCGCGACACGCACCATCAGGTTTATTGCCGGTTTCGCCAGCAATTGATGGTCGAGGACCGGGCCTTCGATTTCATCTCGGGCAATATCCAGCACCACCAGCAGATTCTGGATGCCGCCCTGTCCGGGGACGAGGCGCTGACCCGCCAGAAAATCCACGACCATCTGGCGCGGCATCTGACAGCCTAGAGCGTGTCCCACGCCGGGACAGCTTGACGCGCTAACAATTTCAATGGGTTACAGAGGTCGATTTACCAAGTGTTAACGTTTCTTGGTCGGTCAGTTCGTCGACACAGACCCACCAATTGCGAAAAACAGACCGCCACCCACGATAGCCCAAAGAAAGTGCGTTCCAAGCGCGTACATAGCGATGTCGGCGTTCAGAGTTAGGTTTGCCGCGAAACCGACGAGTGCTGGCAAAAACAAAAACCCGAAGCAGGAAAAACTTGCGGCCAGCCGCTTGGCAAATTTCGCTGGTTTTTTCAGGACCTGAGTGTTGAGTAGCCGCGCAAGCATACCGCCCATTACAATGCCTGCGCATGCGCTCCCGAACCACACCACGACAAGCACAAGAGCAGCAAGCGTATTGCCTAAGCTTCCTTTGAGAAGGACCATAACAATCAGCAGAACGAAGGCGACGAGAACTAGCACCCGCGTGTATTTTGAACTTTCAATTTTTTCGAGCCAGGCGATCAACATACTTTGCACGTATCAGATCGCGCCACCTGCTGTCATTTTACTTGGCTCACCGAGAGGGAAAAACGGGACGCGGAAGTTAAGACCTGCACTGCGAAGAGCGGTTTTGAGCCCAATCTGACAGTCCTCATCAAGTATGCCCCGCCGTCCAATGTGGCGGTCTGCCGCCTATACGCTGTTGGACTGTGATATGCTCGCCGTACGGATTTCCAACTGATGGATTGTTGCCATGTCTCGTTTCTTACTTGCTCTCTTGTTCTTGTCTGCTGCATGCACCCCCACCCCCGAACCGGTCAGCGGAACAACGCTGCCGATTTTCGGAGATGGATACCGTTTCAAGGGAGATATCTGCCGCCGTGTGGGCGAAGACGCCTTCACAAATCAGTTCCTGGACGACGCGGCCGATTTGGTTGCCTGCCCCGAAGATGCGGAGAATTTAGGTGTCTTTGAAATTGATACAGGCGCAGTCGAAGTCGGGCGCCGCGACGGGTATGTGTTGTATTCAGTGCCGGTGCGGTAGAACCCCTTGGAACCTGCGTTTCTGCGACGCTTTCTCGAGCGTCACAGAGCGTGCTTGTCCTGCTGTTGTGAATTCCCGCAAGCAGCTGTTCGCTGGGTCATTGTGAAGGTCCGCTTTGTCCCGCAACGCAGCCCTTAACCTGTGCCTTGGAACTGCGGCCACCCCGCCTAGACCCTCGCACCAACGCAAGCCGTGCCATCGGCAGCCCGTGGGAGGGCGATCCGACTGGGCCGCTGGTGCGCTTTATGGCTGCCAAGTACATCTTCCCGATCAGCTGTTCGCCAAGGGCGTCATATCGCCATCCCGCCGGACGGGCTGGCGATTGCCCGGCGCCTGCGGCTTGATTCCGGGCTGGGCGGTGTGTCGTTCGAACGGGTGCTTCGTCCCGCAAAACCATCATTCCCTCCCTCACCGCTCCGGCAAATCCTCGGCCACATAGACGTCGATTATCTCGCGGAAGGTGCTTTCGGCCACGAAGCCCAGCGCTTTGGCCCGGACGGGGGCGAAGTTGCGGGGCCAGCCGTCGACGATTTTGGCAATCGCCGCGTCTGGTTGGGGTTTGATCAGGGCCACCACGTTGTTGCCTGCCACGTCCCGCAGGGCCTCGATCTGTTCGGCGACCGTGCAGGACAGGCCCGGCAGGTTCAAGGCGCGGCGGTTTTCGAGGCGGGCAGTATCGAGCGTGCCGGCATGCGCCAGAAAGCCCGCCGCCGAGCGCGGCGAGGCGTGCCAGTGGCGCACGGTGTCGGGGACGGGCAGGATGGCCTCTTGCCCGTTCAGCGGTTCGCGGATGATGCCGGAAAAGAAGGAGGACGCGGCGAGGTTCGCCTTGCCCGGCCGCACGCAAATTGTGGGCAGGCGCAGGGACATGCCGTCGATGAATCCCTTGCGCGAGAAATCCTGCACCAGCAATTCGCACGCCGCCTTTTGCGCGCCATAGCTGGTTTGCGGCGAGGTCAGGAATTCGTCGCCGATCTTGTCCGGGTAAGGCCCGCCAAAGACGGCGATGGAAGAGGTAAAGACCACGCGGGGCACATAGGCGCCGACGGTGGCGCGGTGCTGGGCGCGCAGGGCCTCAAGGAAATGCCACATGGGCCAGAGGTTGACCTGCCAGCCGAGGTCGAAGTTGGTTTCAGCCTCGCCCGACACGATGGAGGCGAGGAAATAGATCACATCGAAGCGTTCAGCGGCCAGTGCGGCCCCTTCGGACGCGTTTGACAGGTTGCCGACGCGCCGGTCCGTTCCGGCCCCGCCTTCGGGAAAGGCCATGTCATGCAGGGTGAGTTGGACGGGGGTGCCATCGAGCCCTTCGGCCTCAAGCTTGTGTGCCAGTTTCTGGCCCACCATGCCGCCGCCGCCAAGGATCAGAACCCGCATCATGTGTCCATCCCGTTGCGCGCGCGCAGTTCGAGGTAGAGGCCGGAATGATCGCGGTCCGCCCCGTCCATGTTTTCAACGAAATGGGCAAAACGGTCGCGCACCCCTTGGGTCATCGGCAATTGCAGGTTCACTGATTCGGCCTCGACCAGCACATTGTCGAGATCCTTGAGCTGGAATTTCGAGAGTCCGCCAGGTTCGAAATTTCCGGTCGTCATGCGTTCGCCGTGTTGTTGCAGGATGGTGCTGTCGGCAAAGCCCCCCTTGAGGGCGGCGCGCAGGGCGGCGGGGTCGGCCCCCCCTTCCTGAGCGAGCAGCATCGCCTCGGCCACGGCGCCGATGGTGACGGCCACGATGGTCTGGTTGCACAGCTTAGAGAGCTGGCCGGTGCCGGAGGGACCCACATGCACAGGGCGGCCCATCGCCTTGAGCACGGGTTCTGCGCGGGCCACGTCATCCGCCGCTCCGCCCACCATAATGGCAAGGGCCGCAGCCTCGGCCCCTTTGGTTCCGCCCGATACAGGGGCGTCGATATGGGCCACGCCGAAGGATGCGAGGTCATCGCGTTGCGCCCGTGCCTCGCCCGGCTTGGCCGAGGACATGTCGATCCAGAGCGCGCCTTCGCTCAGCGCCGGTTTGACGTCGTCGATGACGGCCAGAACCGTTGGTCCGTCGCTCATCATCGTGATGATGACATCCGCCCCGGTGACCGCCTCGGTTGTTGTGTCGACCACCCGCGCGCCGTACGCGGCCAGCGGTTCGGCCTTGGCCCGTGTCCGGTTCCAGACCGTCACATCCATGCCCGCCTGTGCCAGATTTCGCGCCATCGGAAAGCCCATCAGCCCGGTGCCCAGCAGGGCCACCTTTTGCGTTGCCATCCCTCATACTCCCCATTTTGCCGTGACGTCTGGTCAACGCGAACGGCTTATCCTACGGTCCCACCAAAACGCAGCCTTTGGCGATGCGCAACACCTGATGAGAATGGGGGGAGACTATGGGCCGTTTGGACGGAAAGCGTGCACTTGTGACAGCAGCAGGCCAGGGCATTGGTCGCGCAAGCGCCCTTGCGATGGCCGCAGAGGGCGCGCAGGTCTTTGCCACGGACGTGAATGCAGACCTGTTGGCGGGCATGCCGGATGGTGTCGAAACCTTTGTGCTCAATGCACTGGATGACGCCAGTGTGGCCGAGGGCGTGGCCCGTGCGCAGCCCGATGTTTTGTTCAACTGCGCGGGCTTTGTCCATCACGGCACGGTGCTGGATGCGACGGATGCCGAATGGGACTTTGCCTTTGATCTCAATGTCCGCTCGATGCTGCGCACGATCCGGGCCGCCCTGCCGGGTATGGTCGAGCGCGGCAATGGGTCGATCATCAACATGTCATCGGCCTGTTCGTCCGTGATCGGCGCGCCCAACCGGTTCATCTATGGCACCACCAAGGCGGCGGTGATCGGCATGACCAAATCCGTCGCGCTCGATTTCATCAAGCAGGGCATCCGCTGCAATTGCATCTGCCCCGGCACGGTCGAAAGCCCCAGCTGGCATGATCGCGTCAAGGCCCTGGGTGAAGAGCTGGGCAGCTATGACGCGGCCCTCACCCAATTTGTATCCCGCCAGCCCATGGGCCGGGTCGCCACGGCAGAGGAGATCGCCGCGCTGGTGGTCTATCTTGCCAGCGACGACAGCGGGTTCACCACAGGACATCCCCATATCATCGACGGAGGCTGGTCAGGCCAATGACAAAGAAAATCGGTATCGAAGACTTACGGTCGCGCAAATGGTTCATGAACCCGGACAATCCGGAAATGACGGCCCTCTACCTTGAGCGGTATCTGAATTACGGGCTGACGCGGGCGGAATTGCAGTCGGGCAAGCCGATCATCGGGATTGCGCAGACGGGCAGCGACCTGTCGCCCTGCAACCGCCACCACCTTGAGCTGTCCAAGCGGGTGCGCGATGGGATCATCGCCGCTGGCGGGACGTGCATCGAAGTGCCGGTGCATCCGATTCAGGAGACGGGCAAGCGCCCGACCGCCATGCTGGACCGCAATCTGGCCTATCTGTCGCTGGTCGAGACGCTGTTTGGCTATCCGCTGGACGGCGTGGTGCTGAACATCGGCTGTGACAAGACCACGCCTGCCCTTTTGATGGCCGCCGCCACTGTGAACATCCCCGCTGTCGCCCTGTCGGTTGGTCCGATGCTGAACGGCTGGTTCCGCGGCGAGCGCACCGGGTCGGGCACCATCGTGTGGAAAGCGCGCGAGATGCTGGCCGCGGGCGAGATTGACGATGACGGGTTCATGGAGCTTGTCGCGTCCTCCGCCCCCTCCGTTGGGTATTGCAACACGATGGGCACGGCAACCACGATGAACTCGCTGGCCGAGGCCTTGGGCATGCAGATGCCGGGGGCCGCCGCGATCCCGGCGCCCTATCGCGAGCGGGGCCAGATGGCCTATGAAACCGGGCGCCGCATTGTCGATATGGTGTGGGAAGACCTGCGTCCATCCGACATCATGACCCGCGAAGCCTTTGAAAACACGATTGTCATCAACTCTGCCATTGGCGGGTCGACCAATGCGCCGATCCACCTGAATGGCGTGGCCAAGCACCTTGGCGTGCCGCTGAGCAATGATGACTGGCAACAGGTTGGCCACCATGTGCCGCTGCTGGTCAATCTGCAGCCCGCGGGCGAATATCTGGGCGAGGATTACCAGCATGCGGGCGGCGTGCCTGCCGTCATCGGCGAGCTGATCGCCGCTGACCTGCTGCCCCATCCGGACGCGATCACCGCCAATGGCAAGACGATGCGCGAGAACTGTGGTGATGTGCGCAGTGCGGACACCAAGGTCATCCGTCCCGTCTCGGAGCCGCTGAAAGAGCACGCGGGCTTTATCAACCTTACCGGCAACCTGTTTGACAGCGCGATCATGAAAACCTCGGTGATTTCCGACGCCTTCCGCGCGCGTTATCTGTCCAACCCGGATGACCCGGACGCCTTTGAAGGGCGCGCCGTGGTGTTTGACGGGCCCGAGGATTTCCACCATCGCATCGACGATCCGGCAGAAAATATCGACGACAGCTGCATCCTGTTCATGCGCGGTGCGGGGCCCAAGGGCTATCCCGGCGGCGCCGAAGTGGTGAACATGCGCCCGCCGTCTTACCTGCTGAAACAGGGGATCAACGCGCTGCCTTGCGTGGGTGACGGGCGGCAATCGGGCACCTCCGGCAGCCCGTCGATCCTGAACGCCTCGCCCGAGGCGGCAGATGGCGGGGGCCTCGCGCTGCTGGAAAACGGCGATATGGTGCGCATTGATCTGCGCAAATGCACGGCGGACATGCTGGTCGAGGACACGGTTCTCAAGGCCCGCGCCGAGGCGATCTTGGCCGCAGGCGGATATCCTGTGCCCGAGAACCAAAGCCCCTGGCAGGAGATTTTCCGCGACCGTGTCGGCCGCTTTGACGAGGGCATGACCCTGCGCGGGTCGACCGAATATCAGGACATTTCGCGGCGCCACATGCCGCGCGACAATCACTAGAAAGGCAAGAGACATGAAGCTCGTGAGATTTGGGGAGGCAGGCAGTGAACGGCCAGGCCTGATGGATGGTGAGACCCTGCGCGACCTGTCCGGCGTGATCGACGACGTGACCGGCGACACATTGGATGACGACATGCTGGACCGGCTGCGCAGCATTGATCCAACGACCCTTCCGGCGGTCGAGGGCAACCCGCGCCTTGGCCCTTGCGTCGGTCATTTCGGCAAATTTCTGTGCATTGGTCTGAACTATTCGGATCATGCTGCCGAAACCGGAGCGGCCATTCCCGAACACCCGATCCTGTTTTTCAAGGCCAATTCGGCGGTTGTCGGTGCGTTTGATGACGTCGTGATGCCGCGCGGATCGACCCACACCGATTGGGAGGTCGAGCTGGGCGTCGTTATCGGCAAAGCGGCCAAATACGTCCCCAAAGAAGACGCGCTGGATTATGTGGCGGGCTATTGCGTGGTCAATGACGTGTCCGAGCGGCATTTCCAGACCCAGCTGACGGGTCAGTGGACCAAGGGCAAATCCTGCGACACCTTTGGCCCTACGGGTCCGTATCTTGTGACCCGTGATGAGGTGCCTGACCCGCAAAACCTCGCCATGTCTCTGGACGTGAATGGCAATCGGATGCAGACGGGCACCACCGCGACCATGATCTTTACCGTCGCTGAAATCATCGAACATCTGAGCGGTCTGATGACCCTGCATCCCGGTGACGTCATCACCACCGGGACGCCTCCTGGCGTGGGTATGGGGATGAAGCCGCCGACTTATTTGTCTGTGGGCGATGTGATGGAGGTGGAAATCGAGGGGTTGGGCCGCCAGCGCCAGGAAGTGAAGATGGATGCCTGATCTTTTGCAAATCGGTCCTCTTAACGGGAACACCATGCGCGACCGTCTGGCCGAGCATTTCACAATCCACAAGCTGAGCGAAAGCGCTTACCCCGCCGAAGCGATCACCCATATCGCCACCAACGGCCATGATGGTGTGCCTGCTGATGTGATGGCCGCCTGTCCTAACCTGAAAATGGTCAGTTGCTATGGTGTCGGCTATGACGCCATCGACACCAAGGCGGCCGCCGAGCGCGGTATTCTGGTCACCCACACCCCCGATGTGCTGAACGCCGAGGTCGCCAGCACCACCATCCTGCTGATGCTCGCCAGCTTTCGCAATTTCCTCGCGGACGAGGCCCATGCCCGTTCGGGTCGCTGGGAACAGGGTGGGGCGCCGCTGTCGCGGAGTGCGGACAATCGCCGCGTCGGCATCCTTGGGCTGGGGCGGATCGGGCAGGCGATTGCCGACAAGCTGGAGGCGTTCAACGCCGACATCCACTACCACACCCGTACCAAGAAGGATGTGCCTTACACCTACCATGCCAGTCTGACCGAGATGGCATCGGCGGTGGAGGTGCTGATCTGCATCACGCCGGGTGGCCCGTCGACCCACCGGATCGTCAATGCAGAGGTGATGAATGCGCTGGGGCCTGAAGGCACGTTGATCAACGTCTCGCGCGGGTCTGTCGTGGATGAAGCGGCCATGGTGCAGGCCCTGCAGGATGGGCGGTTGGGTTATGCCGCGCTGGATGTGTTCGAGGCGGAGCCGAAGATACCGGAGGCCCTCAAATCCATGTCCAATGTCGTGCTGTTGCCCCATGTGGGCTCGGCCACCCATGAAACCCGTGCCGCCATGGGCGCGCTGGTGGTGGACAACCTGATTGCTCATTTGCAGACCGGCAAGGTGCATACGCCAGTCCCGGAAACGGCGCATCTGAATGGCTGACATCACGGCCGTCACGGCGCGCCTGTTCGAGGTGCCTCTGGATGAAGTGTTGGTGGACGCCAGGCATGGCGACCACTTTCACTTTCATCTGGTGACGGCGACTGTGACCCTGTTGGATGGGCGCACGGGCACCGGTTATACCTATAATGGTGGGCGCGGCGGGCATGCGACGGCGGCGATGATCACCCATGATCTGGCCCCGTTCCTGATCGGGCAGGATGCCGAGAACGTCGAAGCCCTGACCGAGGCGATGGACTGGCATATGCATTATGTGGGCCGGGGCGGCATCCTCAGCTTTGCCCTGTCGGCGGTCGATATCGCACTGTGGGATGCGCGGCTGAAAGGGGCTGGGCAGTCGCTGTTGCACGCTGCGGGCGCTGCATCAGACTGCTGTCGCGCCTATGCGGGCGGGATCGATCTGGGCTTTGATCTGCCCAAGCTGCTGGACAGCGTGCGGGGCTATCTGGAGCGCGGCCATAACGCGGTCAAGATCAAAATCGGGCAACCTACCCAAGCCGAGGATGTGGAGCGCATCGCGGCGGTGCGTGCGCTGATTGGCCCGGATGTGACGTTTATGGTGGATGCCAATTATTCCATGACGGTCGATCAGGCCATCGCCATGGCCCGCGCCTTCAAACCCTATGACATCACGTGGTTCGAGGAACCGATCCTGCCGGATGCGTTTGAGGACTATGCCAAGATCCGCGCGGCCACGGGTGTGCCCGTAAGCCAAGGCGAAAACCTGCACACGATGCACGAATTTGCTCGTGCGATGCCGCATGTGGATTTCATCCAGCCTGATGCCTCCAACTGCCTCGGGATTACGGGCTGGTTGCAGGTCGCCAAGATGGCCGCCGAGGCGGGCGTGCCGGTGTGCAGCCATGGGATGCAGGAGCTGCACGTGTCGCTGGTGTCTTCGCAACCCCACGGCGGATGGCTCGAAGTGCACAGCTTTCCCATTGATCGCTGTACCAAGCGACCGCTGGTCATCCGCGACCACATGGCGGTTGCGCCGGATGTGCCGGGGATCGGGGTGGAATTTGACTGGGGACAACTGACCCCGCACGAAGTCACGCTGTAAATCGGGCGCGTCCCGGCGACGGAACGCGCCCTGATATCTGTCTTAGTTTTCCGGACCGAGGGCGTTCAGCCCCTTGAGGATGTCGATGGCATAGGCCAGCTGATAGTCCTCTTCGCGCAGGGCGGCGGCGGCTTCGGCCTTGGCGCGGTCCTCTTCGATCTGGCGGATCTCGTCATCGCTGAGCGAGTCGTTGTTCAGGCTGCCGCGCAGGTCCGCTTCGGAGCGTTGGCCGACAGCACTTGCGGGCTCGTCCTCTTCGCCGGTGTTGGGCGTGCGGCGCGGCTGTTCCACCACGATGTTCGGGCTGACACCCAGCGACTGGATCGAGCGGCCCGAGGGCGTGTAATAGCGCGCTGTGGTCAGGCGCATCGCGCCTTCACCGCGCAGCGGCATGACGGTCTGCACGGACCCTTTGCCAAAACTTTTGGTGCCGACGACAATCGCGCGGCGATGATCCTGCAGGGCACCGGCGACGATTTCAGAAGCCGAGGCAGAGCCACCGTTGATCAGCACCACAATCGGTTTGCCCATCGCCAGATCACCCGGCGTGGCGTTGAAGCGGTCGCCATCTTCGGGCTTGCGGCCACGGGTGGATACGATTTCGCCCTTTTCGAGGAAGGCGTCGGAGACGCGGATGGCTTGTGTCAACAGACCGCCGGGGTTGTTGCGCAGATCGAGGACAAAGCCGTCGACATTGTCCATTCCGCCGAGGTTTTCGACCTCTTCTTCGAGTTTGGAGATCAGGTTTGGCGTCGTCTTGTCGTTGAAAGTCGTGATGCGCAGCACCACGGTCTCGCCCTGGGTGCGGGCACGCACTGCTTGAAGCTCGATGGTGTCGCGCACAATCGGCACGTCGAACGGTTCGACCTCGCCCTCGCGCACCACGGTGATGATGATTTCGGAACCCACCGGCCCGCGCATGCGGTCGACGGCCTCGTCGAGGGAAAAGCCAAGCATCGATTCACCATCCACATGGGTGATGAAGTCGCCCGCCTCGATCCCGGCCTCGGCCGCTGGCGTGCCGTCGATGGGGGACACAACCTTGATGAACCCTTCTTCCTGGGTCACTTCGATGCCAAGACCGCCGAATTCACCGCGCGTCTGGACCTGCATCGCTGCCGCATCGTCGGGGGACAGATAGCTGGAATGTGGATCGAGCGAGGTGAGCATGCCGTCAATGGCCGCCTCGATCAGTTCGCCGGGTTCGACGTCTTCGACATATTGGCTGCGAATGCGCTCAAAGATGTCACCGAACAGGTCAAGCTGTTCATAGACGCTTGCGTTGGACTTGCTTTCTTGCGCCAGCAAAGGGCCAGCGATCTGCGTCGTAGCGATAGCCCCCGCCAATGTACCGCCCAGCGCGGCCATAACGAATTTTTTCATTCCCGTTTACCCATCCTTGTCAATGCTGAACCATGTTTGCGGGTCCAAAGGCACGTCATCTTGTCTAACTTCTATATAGAGCGTTTCCGAGCGGTCAGCGCCACCCCCTTCACCACGAGTTGACAACGCATCTGCATCGTCTTGCTCAGGAAGGCCGCTCATCAGGCCCAAAGGGGTGCCTGCTGCGATGATTTGACCCGCCTCGCCGTAGCTGACGCCCATGCCCGCCAGCACAAGCAGCGTGCTGGGGCGCGGTTCGAGAATCGTCACCGATCCGAAATCAAGGAGTGGTCCCACATAGCGCAACGTGGCCGCTGTCGGTGCGGTGACCAAGGCGCCGGGCCGTGTGGCCAGCAGAATGCCCGGGCGCGTGACGCCCGCGGCATCCGGTTCACCCGCGCGGCGCAGGACAAGCCCGCGCACCGGCAGCGGCAGGGATCCGATCTGATCCTCGATATCCGGCGGAGACCAGCCCGCGTCATCCGCTGCAATCTCGGCAAGCCCGCTGGAAAACGCATCGAGCGTCTCGGACGAGTCGATCAGGATCGCGGTGCGCACCGGGTCCTGCGTAAAGCGCTGCGGCAGGTCGGTGCGGTTGGCCATCGCCTGATTGAGTTCCGCCCGGGCGGACTGCACTTCGCTGAGGCCCAATTGCAGTTGCTGCGCGGCCTGTTCCTGCAGCAGGCGCAAGCCTTCGACGTCACCGAGATCGCTGCGCAACCGTTCGGCCCGCTGGTTCAGCGCCGGGGTGAGTTCGGCCAGCAGCATCCCGGCCCGTGCAGTTCCGTTTGGCCCGTCCGGATGCAGGAAAGCGGTGGGCGCCTCTCCGGGGGTCAGGGTTTGCAGCACGGCCAGCAATTGCGCGATTTCGGCGTCGCGGGATTCGAGTTGGCCGCGCAGTTGTGCCTCGCGGATCGAGGCCCTGCGCAGGCCTGCGCGCATCGCCGACAACCCGGCCTCGTAGGCCTGAACGGTCTGGGTCAGGGCGCGCACCCGGTCGCGGGCGCTTTTGGCCTCGTCCAGTTGGATGGACGCGGTTTCCAGCAGTTGACCGGCAGCGCGTGCCAGATCGCCCGCATCGTCCTGGGCGGATGCGGGATGTGCCAGCAGGCAAAGGGCAAGAACAGCGAGGCGTCTCATGCAATCAGGCTTTGTCCTGTCATCTCTTCGGGTTGATCCAGCCCCATTAGCTGCAAGAGCGTTGGCGCCAGATCCGCCAGACGTCCGGCATTCAACTCACCCTCGGCCCCGATCAGTGCCACCGGGACAAGGTTGGTTGTGTGGGCCGTGTGCGGTGCACCGGTATCGGGGTCGATCATCACTTCGCAATTGCCGTGATCCGCTGTCAGGATCATCGCCCCGCCCGCCGCCTTGAGCACGGGCAGGACGCGGGCCAGCCCCTGATCCACCGCCTCGCAGGCGGCGATGGCTGCGTCCAGATCACCGGTATGCCCGACCATGTCGGGGTTGGCGTAGTTCACCACGATCAGATCATAACCCGCCTCGATGGCCTCGATGAACCGGTCGGTGACTTCGACTGAGGACATCTCGGGCTGCAGATCATAGGTCGCCACATTGGGGGATTTGGGCATGGCCCGCTCTTCGCCGGTTTCGGGTTTCTCTTCACCGCCGTTGAGGAAAAAGGTGACGTGCGGGTATTTTTCCGTTTCGGCCAGCCGGAACTGGCGCAGGCCGGCCTTGGCAACCCATGCGCCCAGCGTGTTCACGATCTCGGGCTTGGGATAGACGGTTGTCATGTAGACGCTGTGCGCTTCGGAATAATCGGCCATGCCCAGGAGGCCTGCCCAATCGGGGCGCCCCTCAGGGTCAAACGCGTCAAAGCCCGGATCGCCAAGGGCCGCCATGATCTCGCGGGCCCGGTCCGCGCGGAAGTTGAGGCAGAACAGGCCATCCCCGTCCTTGGCCCCCTTGTAGCCATCCATCACCGTGGCCGGGATGAATTCATCTGTTTTTTCATTGGCATAGGCTGCCTCGATCGCGACCTGTGCGCTTTCCCTGATGGTGCCGTCGGCGCGGGCCATGGCGGCAAAGGCGGTTTCGACCCGGTCCCAGCGGTTGTCCCGGTCCATCGCGAAATAGCGGCCCGTGACGGTGACGATACGCGCGCCCTTGGGCAGCGCGTCATTGAGGGTTGCGAGGTAGTCGAGCGCGGATTTCGGGGCCACGTCGCGCCCGTCGGTGATCGCGTGGATCAGCACGTTCAGACCCGCATCCGTGCAGGCCTTGGCCGCCGCGACCATGTGGGTGAGGTGCCCGTGCACCCCGCCGTCCGAGATCACGCCCATCAGATGCGCCCGCCCGCCTGCCGCCTTGATGGCAGCGATCCAGTCCGTCAGCCGTTCGTTGTGGAAAAAGCTGCCATCCTCGATCGCCAGATCAATCTGGCCGAGGTCCATCGCCACCACCCGGCCTGCGCCGATATTGGTGTGGCCGACTTCGGAATTGCCCATCTGGCCACGGGGCAGACCGACATCCGGGCCGTGGGTGATCAGGGTCGCGTTCGGGCAGGCCGCCATGATGTCATCATAGGTCGGCGTGTTGGCAAGCGCAGGCGCATTGCCGGTCGTCTCTTCTCGCAGGCCCCAGCCATCCAGAATGCACAGAACGACGGGTTTGGGGGGTGCCATATGCTCAACGACCTCTGATTGCTCTTTCGCCAGACTTCTAACCTGCGCAATCAGGCTTGGGAAGAACGCTTGCCCACATGAGGCAGGTGTTTACAGTTTGCCTGTATCAAGGAGGCCGAAGATGAGCGAACACATGCTGGTGCACCTGAACGTGGTGCGCCCGGTCGGCCCGTTTACCGCGGATCACCCGAATGCGCAGTATTTCTTTGGCCAGCTGCCAAAGGTGTTTGCGCAGGCCAAGCTGGATGGCGACATGTTCTGGCACAATCACGGTGCGCGCGGCGTGGACGGGCGGTATCTGGAGATGACGGATATCCTGGCGCAGCGGACGCAAGCGACCGAGGAGAACCTGCATATCATGACGATGGCCGGGTGGCGCGATCTGGCCGCGATGCAGCGTTTTGCCTATCGCGAGCCGCTGCATGCCGAGGGCATTCGCAAGCTCAAGGGCTGGGTGGATCGGTCAGAAGGACCGACGCTGGCGCTGTGGTGGGCGCCCCGGGGTGCGCGGGTGTCGCTGGAGGAAGCATGGGATCGACTCGCGCGATTGCGGCGTGACGGTCCGTCTGATGCGGTGTTTACGCCCCGTACGGCGGTTGGGGCGCCGGTGTAGGTGTGAAATCGGTACGTTTTTGGCCCGGCGAGTGGGTCGTCGGTTGAGTCGAGCAACGGTGTTGAGATCCATTTGCTGAGTGGTGATATAGCTAAAGTCAGCAAAGAGCCCGAAGTTACCGATGCTGCGTCGTGCACCAAAGACTGGGTACCACCCTGAAGGTGCCTTGCTTATCGAGCGTCCAAAGACGGGCCTACACCTTGGTGAATTCCATTCGGTAGACCACTTTCTCGCCTGTCACTGGGTCGATGCCTGGAGCGCCGCTAATCACAAGGCGATCCCCCCTTAACTTGAACGGACGTGATACATCGCCAGCCCATTTTGGGTTCCACGCACCGTCTACATGGTGAACCACACGATCCTCCTCGAGCGTGTAGGACGCGACGTAAGCGAGCATGTCATCGAACATCTGCGCCTTCTGTTCTTTAGACCAGTCTTCGTTGCCCGGAGCGGACCGATCTCGGCGAAAGACCGTTGCCATCATTCTCCCATCAGCATGATATGCAATGTAGCCGATTGGTGCTGGCCCCAAGGCGTCGGTAGTTTCTCCTGTCTCGACCGACGTGCGTGTCCAGGCGTCCATCTTCCATGAACCGATCAATGCACTTGCGTCTGCCATGGCACCTCCAGAGAGCGATTTTCCGCATCCATGGTACAATTCGCAAACACTTTGCGACAAGGGGCCCTGCAAACACCTGTCTGAAGCCAAGGCTGGCTTCTATTGCGGTCCGCATTCTTAACGCAATGGCGTGTTCCGAAATGGCAGCTTCGTCCCGCTCAGCCGACCTTTGTATGCATTTTGGGAACCCAAAACCGCCTTGACCCGCGCACCAACGTGAACCGGGCCAGCGGCAGCCCGTGGGATGGCGATCCGACTTGGCCGCTACTGCGCTTTATGGCTGCCAAGTTCATCTTCCTGATCAGCGTTGTGCGACGGGAACCATATCGCCATCCCGTCATGCCAAAGGCATGCCGACCTGTTATTGGCGCACCTGCAGTGCGACGGGACGGGCTGGTCCCTCCCGGCAGATTTGGCTAAAGCCAAACCGCCTGCCGGGCATTGGATCGCCCGGCGCCTTCGGCTTGAGTCCGGGCTGGGTGGTGTGGTGTTCTAACGGCTGCTTCATCCCGCGCCACCCGACACTCGCAAAACTCCCCCGTCCAGCGCGGCAATACCGGACGATAAACGGTTCCTGCGCCTCAATCCGGATTGCTGCGGGTAAAGCTGATCCGGGACAGGTCCGGTGCGCGGGCTTTGGTGGTCAGAACCTTCACCTCTGCGGACCCCGGTGTCAGGACATGGCGCAGCAGGGCCACGGGGTGCGCGCGTAAGGTCAGGCGGGTCGAGACATAGTCCTCCACCACCTCCTCGCCCAAAGTCATCTCGGGCAGCAGGGCCGTGGGTTCATCCACGACCTCACCATCAATGTCGCGTGCAAAGAGCGGCAGGGCAGGCCCCGGCGCCAGTGCCTTGGCCTCCCATAGGGCCTCGCGGCGGCTGATCCCCACGCTGCCAAAGGCATCAGCCTCGGCCAACCGCACCAGCACCTGCGGGCCAAGCCCGGCGCGCCGCCACACGTCGCGCACCGACTGGTAGCCGTTGCCGCGCGCGGCGGTGATCCATGTGGCGTCCTCTTCGCTCAGCCCCTTGATCTGGCGAAAGCCGAGACGCAGGGCCAGCCCGCCCTGCCCGTCCGGTTCCATCACATTGTCCCAGAAGCTGGCGTTGATGCAGATGGGCCGCACGGTGACCCCGTGTTCGCGCGCATCCCGCACGATCTGGGCCGGGGCATAGAACCCCATCGGCTGGGAGTTGAGCAGCGCGCAGGCAAAGATGCCCGGATGGTGGCATTTGATCCAGCTTGAGGCATAGACCAGCAAGGCAAAGCTGGCCGCGTGGCTTTCGGGAAAGCCGTAAGATCCAAACCCCTCGATCTGGGAAAAGCAGCGCATCGCGAAATCGTCCTCATAACCGTTTTGCCGCATGCCACGCAGGAACAGGGCGCGGAATTCGCTGACGCTGCCGTGTTTCTTGAAGGTTGCCAGTGAGCGGCGCAGCCGGTCCGCCTGATCGGGGGTAAAGTTCGCGCCCACGATGGCGATCTGCATCGCCTGTTCCTGAAACAGCGGCACACCCAGCGTCTTGCCCAGCACCGCGCCAAGTTCGTCTGAGGGAAAGGACACCTCCTCTTCTCCGTTGCGGCGGCGGATGTAGGGATGCACCATGTCGCCCTGAATGGGGCCGGGCCGGATGATCGCGACCTCGATCACCAGATCGTAGAAACAGCGCGGGCGCATGCGCGGCAGAAAGTTCATCTGTGCGCGTGATTCCACCTGAAACACGCCGATGCTGTCGGCTGCGCAGAGCATATCGTAAACGCGGGGGTCCTCGGGCGGCAGGGTGGCGAGGGTGTAGTCGCGCTGATGGTGCATTTTCAGCAAATCGAACGCCTTGCGGATGCAGGTCAGCATCCCCAGCGAAAGCACGTCGATCTTGAGGATGCCAAGGCTGTCGATATCGTCCTTGTCCCAGCAGATGACCGTGCGGTCCTCCATCGTGGCGTTTTCGATGGGGACAAGCTCGTCCAGCCGCCCTTCGGTGATGATAAAGCCGCCCACGTGTTGGGAGAGGTGCCGGGGAAAGCCGTTGATCTCGTAGACCAGTTCGATCGTCTGGCGCAGGCGCTTGTCGCGGAAATCGAGGCCGATTTCGGCCATGCGCGCCGCCTCCAGCCCCTTGGTCGAGAAGAATCCCCAAAGCTGCGAGGACAGGGCGGAAATCGTGTCTTCGGAGAGGCCCATGGCGCGGCCCACCTCGCGGATCGCGCGTTTGCCCCGGTAGTGGACGACCGTGGCGCACAGGCCCGCACGGTGGCGGCCATAGGTTTCATAGATGTGCTGGATCACTTCCTCGCGCCGCTCATGTTCGAAATCGACGTCGATATCTGGGGGTTCGTCGCGCGCCTCGCTGACGAAACGCTCAAACACCATCGTGCCCATTTCGGGAGAGACGGAGGTGACCCCGAGGCAGTAGCACACCACTGAATTGGCCGCCGATCCACGCCCCTGGCACAGGATGTTGCGCGACCGGGCGAAGTGGACGATGTCGCGCACGGTCAGGAAGTAGGGTTCGTAGTTCAGCTTGCCGATCAGGGTCAGTTCGTGGCGCAGCAGGGTTTGTGCCTTTTCCGGCGCCCCTGCGGGGTAGCGCCATTTCAGCCCCTCATAGGCCAGCCGTTCCAGCCGTTGGGATGGCGTTTCGTTTTCGCTGATTTCGGAGGGGTATTCGTAGCGCAATTGATCGAGCGAGAAATCGAGGCTTTGGGCAAGAGCGCCTGTGCGCTCCACCGCGCCCTCGTGCCCGGCAAAGAGGCGATACATGTCGCTTTCGCTGCGCAACCGCCCCTCGCCATGGGCCAGCGCGTTGCGCCCCAGCTGGTCGACGCGGGTTTTCAGGCGTACGGCGGTGACCACGTCGGCCAGCTTGCGCCGGGTGCCGTGATGCATCCGCGGTGCGGCCGAGGCCAGCGTGGGCAGGCCGAGGTCGCGCGCCTGATCCGCGATCTGATCAAAGCGGGCAGTGTCGCGTCCGTCATATTGCGGCACCATCAGCACATGGATGTTTCCGTCAAAGCGGCGCGTCAGCCGTTGCGCCGTTTGCACCCACGTGCCCGCGCCGCCCGTCACCGTTTGCGCCTGTGGCCAGAGCAGAAGGCACAGCCCGTCGGCAAAGGCCTCGAGATCGGCAAGCTGGATGTCGCATTGCCCTTTTTCCGCCCTGAGCCTGCCGCGCGAGATGATCCGGCAGAGCGAGCGCCAGCCTGCCCGATTGCGCGGCAGCACGGTGATGGGGGTGGCATCGCTGAACACCAGCCGCGCTGCTGGGATCAGGCGCGGCACCGTGGTGAGGGGGACGGAGGGCGGTGCGGGGATGTGATCGGGTCGCGGCGGGCCGATCAGGCCGGTGATCGCGTCGAACTCCTGTCGTTCGCGCACGCTGCGCGCAATTGCCTTGGCTTGGGTATGCGCCCGCACGATACCCGCCACCGAATTGTCATCGGCGATGGCCAACGCCTCCATCCCCAGGAGCGCCGCGCGACTCATGTATTCCTCGGGGTGGGACGCCCCGGTGAGGAAGGTGAAATTGGACGTGGCGGACAGTTCGATGAACATATGTGGCAGATTCGGCTGTGGCAGAGGGTCACTATATTCCCGTTTTGTTCTCATTTGAAGTGTCAGAGGGACTCTGCCCCGCGCGCGGTGCGCGCCCCCGGGATTTTTTGAAATCAGAGAAGGGGGAGGGTTGCGCAGGTTTCGGGTCGTCTGCGTGTGGTTGAAAGAGCTATTCCAAGAGCGAAAGAGGAGAGTTGTCATGCCCGTATTTTCTGCCCTGTCCACCGAGGTCGCCACCGCCTATCGCACTGGTGGCCTCGACGCTTTTGGCAACCCGCCCGAACGCAAGATCAGCGATGGTGGTGCAAACCCCTGCCGTCATTGCCTGCGCGACATTCCCGAAGGGGCCGAGATGCTGGTGCTGGCCCACAAGCCTTTTGCCGGCACACACCCTTATGCCGAGGTTGGGCCCATATTCCTATGTGCGGATGCGTGTTCGCGCGGAGGCGGTGACGTGTTGCCCGAGATTCTGACCACCTCGCCCGACTATCTGATCAAAGGCTATTCGTCGGAAGATCGCATCGTCTATGGCACCGGCGTCGTCAGCCCGACACCAGAGCTGGAAGACCGGCTGGATGCCATTTTCGCAAACCCGGACGTCGCCTATATCCATGTCCGGTCCGCGCGCAACAACTGCTATCAGGCGCGGGTGGATCGCAGCGCTTAGGGACTTGCCTGCCTGAGTGCCTTGGCCCATAACCAAGTGCGCAGACGCGCCACATCCAAGGACCGTGCCCATGACCATCGACGCCCCCGAGACCAAGACTGTCGACACGCACCGCATTGCCTGCGATGGCGGTGAAGGGGCGCTGGGGCACCCGCGCGTCTGGTTGCAGATTCCGGAAGACACCGGTTGGGTCGAGTGCCCCTATTGCGACTGCAAATACGTGCTGCGCGACGACGAAGGTGCCGCCTGATCCTTTGGATCAAACGCGGTGGTCTGGCTTTTGCCGGTCTTGTTGCCGCCTATCTCATCGCTGCCGTCCTGGGGGGTCTGATCGCCCGGACTGATCCGTTGACGGCATCCGGCGACACCCGCGATATCGTGTTGGTCAACGGACCGATCCACTATGACATTCTGATCCCCATCGATATTGCGCGCCGCGACATGGGATGGCTTGCCGCACATGGCGTCGCCCTTGACAACCCTGATGTGCACTGGCTGCTGGTCGGTTGGGGTGCGCGGGACTTTTATACGACCACCGGCACCTATGCGGACGTGTCTGCACGCGCGATCTGGCGCGGGCTGACCGGCGACAGCGCGGTGATGCGCATCAGTGTTGCCGGCGCGGTGGGCAGTGAGTGGCGGCATGTCGGCCTTGATCCGGCGCAGATGGCCCGCCTGACCGCCGCCATCTCGGGCAGCTTTGCACAAGGGGCCGCGACCCGGCCCCTTGATCACCCTGGTTTTTCCGAATTCGACCGCTTCTTTCCCGCGACGGGGCGGTTTCATCTGTTCAACACCTGCAACGTGTGGGTGGGGCAGATGATGCGGGATGCAGGCCTGCAGTTTGGTTTTTGGACGCCGACGCCTTATGCGGTCAGCCTGTCATACTGGCGGTTCCATGGTGGCTGACTGCTGAAACCTGCGCCAAATGAAAAATGGTGCGCGCCGCAAGGCGCTCAATCGGATCACGTCTGGCCCCCCGCACCGAGCCGTGGCAAAAGAGCCGGGCACAGAAAGTTCGGAGCGGCGCATATGGCACTTCAATTTGGCAAGGGATGTCACCTGCATCTGATCGACGGATCGGCATTCATCTTTCGCGCCTATCACGCATTGCCCCCGCTCACCCGCAAGTCCGACGGGCTGCCCATCGGGGCGGTCAGCGGGTTCTGCAACATGCTGTACAAATATGTCGAGGGAAACACCGGCCCCGATGCCCCCACCCATGTGGCCGTGATCTTTGATAAGGGCAGCCACACGTTTCGCAACGACATGTATGACCTGTACAAGGCCAACCGCGAGGCCATGCCCGAGGACCTGCGCCCGCAGATCCCACTGACCCGTCAGGCGACGGAGGCCTTCAACATCGCCTGCAAGGAAAAAGAGGGCTACGAGGCCGACGACATCATCGCCACCCTCGCCGTGCAGGCCCGTGCCGCCGGTGGGCGTTGCACCATCATCTCTTCGGACAAGGACCTGATGCAACTGGTCGGCGACGGGGTCGAGATGCTGGATGCGATGAAGAACAAGACCATCGACCGCGAGGGCGTGTTCGAAAAGTTCGGGGTCTACCCCGAACGTGTGGTCGACGTGCAGGCGCTGGCAGGTGACAGCGTGGACAACGTGCCCGGCGCGCCGGGGATCGGGGTCAAGACTGCGGCCCTTCTCATCAACGAATATGGCGATTTGGATGCGCTGCTGGAGCGTGCAGGCGAGATCAAGCAGCCCAAGCGCCGCGAGACCCTGATCGAGAATGCCGATCAGATCAGGCTGTCGCGCAGGCTGGTCTTGCTGGATGAGAACACGCCGCTCGACTTTACCATTGATGATCTTGAGGTGCGCGACCCGCATCCTGACCAGCTGATGCCGTTCCTTGCCGAGATGGAGTTCCGCACACTGACCAAGCGGATCGCCAACCAGCTTGGCGTGGAAGAGCCCGAGATCAAGGAACCCACCGCGCCGGAGGCCAGCGATGCGCCCGAAGCTCCTGGTTTTGACGATGCGACCTATGAACATGTGCAGGACGCCGCAGCGCTGCAAACATGGATCGACCTGATCTACGAGCGTGGCTATGTGGCCGTGGACACAGAAACCACGGGCCTGAATGAAATGACGGCCGATCTGGTCGGGATCTCGCTGGCCGTGAACGCTGGGCACGCTTGTTACATTCCGCTGATCCACAAGCAGGGTGGGGATGATCTGTTCGGCTCTGACGCGCTGTCCGAGGGGCAGATGCCGCTGGAACAGGCGCTTGAGATGCTCAAACCCGTGCTTGAGGACGACAGCATCCTCAAGATCGGGCAAAACATGAAATACGATGCCAAGATCTTTGCCCAGATCGGTATCAATGTGGCCCCGATCGATGACACCATGTTGATGAGCTATGCGATGCATGGCGGGCTGCACAATCACGGCATGGATACCCTGTCTGAACGTTATCTCGGCCACACACCGATCCCGATCAAGCCGCTGCTTGGGTCTGGCAAGTCGGCCAAGACCTTTGATCAGGTGCCTATCGAGGAAGCGGTGAAATACGCATCAGAAGATGCGGACATCACCCTGCGTCTCTGGCAGCAGTTCAAGCCGCAACTGCACCGCGCGCAGGTCACAAAGGTCTATGAAACCCTCGAACGGCCCATGGTGCCCGTGTTGGCCACGATGGAGCGGTCGGGCATCAAGGTCGACCGCGATACGCTGTCGCGCATGTCCAATGCCTTTGCGCAAAAGATGGCGGGGCTGGAGGATGAAATCTATGAGCTGGTGGGGCGCAAGTTCAACGTCGGCTCCCCCAAGCAGTTGGGCGAAATCCTGTTTGACGAGATGGGGATCGAAGGCGGCAAGAAGGGCAAGACCGGGGCCTATGCCACCGGTGCTGACGTACTCGAAGACCTCGCGACCGAGCACGAACTGCCTCGTCGCATCCTGGACTGGCGACAGCTCAGCAAGCTGAAATCGACCTATACGGACGCGCTGCAGGATCACATCAACGCCGATACGGGGCGGGTGCATACCTCCTATTCCATTGCCGGCGCTTCGACAGGCCGCCTCGCCTCGACCGATCCGAACCTGCAGAACATCCCGATCCGCACCGAGGA
This sequence comes from uncultured Tateyamaria sp., assembly GCF_947503045.1. Lineage (GTDB taxonomy): Bacteria > Pseudomonadota > Alphaproteobacteria > Rhodobacterales > Rhodobacteraceae > Tateyamaria. The sequence continues at coordinate 1,032,471 of NZ_CANNCF010000002.1, read as the reverse complement.
AGGGCGGCGCATCCGCGAGGCCTTTGTCGCGGAGGAGGGCAAGACGCTGGTGGCGCTCGACTATTCACAGATCGAACTGCGCATTCTGGCCCATATCGCCAAGATTCCAGAGCTCAAGCAGGCCTTTGATGATGGCATCGACATCCACGCGCTGACCGCGTCGGAAATGTTTGACGTCCCGCTGGAAGACATGACGCCCGACATCCGCCGTCAGGCCAAGGCGATCAACTTTGGCGTCATCTACGGCATTTCCGGCTTTGGCCTTGCACGCAACCTGCGCATTCCGCGGGCGGAGGCGCAGGGATTTATCGACCGCTATTTCGAACGCTTCCCCGGCATCCGCACCTATATGGACGACACCAAGGCGTTTGCGAAGGAACATGGCTATGTGCAGACGCTGTTTGGCCGTCGCATCCACACGCCCAATATCGGGGCCAAGGGGCCGCATGCTGGCTTTGCCGCACGGGCCGCGATCAACGCGCCCATTCAGGGCACTGCGGCCGACGTGATCCGCCGCGCCATGATCCGCATGCCGGATGCGATCAGGGACATTCCTGCTGCCATGTTGTTGCAGGTGCATGATGAATTACTGTTTGAAGTGGAGGACGGCGCTGTGGACGATCTGATCGCTGCTGCCCGCGCCGTGATGGAAGGTGCCGCCGACCCGGTGGTGCATCTGGACGTCAATCTGACGGTGGATGCAGGACAAGGGCAGAACTGGGCGGAGGCGCATTAGGACCAAGCCAAGGAGGCCGACGATGACAATGATGCCATCACCTGACGATCTGGATTTCCGAGCCCGTTTTGAGGCCGGAGAGGTTGCCCCGGAGGAGTTCAACCACCGTGCGCACCTGCGCCTTGCCTATGTCTATCTGAGCGAGGCCAGCGTGGATATCGCGATGGACCGGATGCGAACCGCGTTGATGGGGTTCCTGAAACGCAACGGCGTGCCCCCGGGCAAGTATCACGAAACGCTTACCCGGTCGTGGCTGTTGGCCGTGCGCTACTTCATGGACAAGGCGGTGCATGCACAGTCCTTTGACAGTTTTCTGCGCCGGGACGACCGGTTGCTTGATACCCGGATCATGCTGACGCACTACCGCAAGGACACGCTCTTTTCCGACGCGGCGCGCGCCGCCTTTGTCGCGCCGGATTTGCAAGCGATTCCGCCAGTAACATGATTGCCAACTGGCCCGAATTGCGCGCCTTTGCCCTGTCGCTGGGCTTGCCCCGTGTCGAGATCGCCGAAAGCTGGGGCAACGAAATCCTCAAGGCCCATGGCAAGATGTGGACATGGTGGTCGCCTTATGTCGATGCGGCCATCTTCAAAGGCTCCATCGACGAACGCGAGATGCTGATGGCTGCGGACCCGGACACGTTCATCCTGCATCCGCACTATGCCAAATTTGGCAACATTCTTGTTGCCGCCGGGCGGATCGACCCCGGTTGGGCCGAGGCCCGCCTGTGCAACTCATGGCGCAGCATGGCGCCCAAGCGGTTCCTGAAGGAATGGGACGCATCCCAAAATGACGGATGAACAGGTCGAAGTGAAATCCCGCTCCGCATTGCGCGCGTGGCTGGCGGACAATCACGCCACCGCCACCTCGGTCTGGCTGGTGGTCTACAAAAAGTCCTCGCCGCATTACCTGCCCTGGGGCGACGCGATCGAAGAGTTGCTGTGCTGGGGCTGGATCGACAGCGTCACCCGCCGCGTCGATGACGTCCGTTCGTCCTATCGTATTTCGCCGCGCAACCCGAATTCTGCATGGTCCGCCGTCAACAAGGCCAAAGTCAAAGCAGCCCGCGCCTCCGGGGCGATGACCCCGGCAGGCGAGGCGCTGATCGCCGCGGCCAAGGCCAACGGCATGTGGCAGTTTCTCGACGATGTCGAACGGCTTGAGGCACCGCCTGACCTGACGGACGCGCTGGCGGACGCGCAGGTGCAGACGGTCTGGGTCGATTATCCGCGTTCGGTCAAGCGCGGCACACTCGAATGGATCAAGACGGCCAAGACCGCTCCCACACGTGCCAAACGGATCGCCGATGTCGTGAAATCTGCGCAAGACGGCCAGCGCCCGTCGCCCTTCCGCCGCTAATCCTTGATCGTGATCGCGGCCACCATGCGCCGGGCAATCGGGGCGGCAAGTGTCGCCACGGGAAAGGCCACGCACCAACTGGGCAACCAGGCCCCTATCCAGCGAAAGAAGAACCCATCGACCATGCCAACGGCCAGAAAGGTCGACAGCCCCGACACCATAAAGGACATCATCCCGCTCAGAAAAAGGCTGTAAGCGATATGGGCGTAACGTGTCGGGATCATCTGGGCGACCTTGTGCTGAACTGCGGCAGACCTAGCAATAGTGCCAAAATCTGAAAAGTGCGTCACCGCACACTATATTCTCATCCAGTCCAGACCAGTCTCAGTCCGGCCCTGCGGCGTGTATTCCGCGCTGACCCATCCGTCATAACCGCTGGCATCTATGGCCGCGAACAATGCCTTGAAATCGATCTGCCCGGTGCCGGGTGGTGACCGGTCCGGCGCGTCCCCGATCTGGATATGGCGGATCAGAGGGCGCATGGCCTCAAACGTGCCCAGCGCATCGCCGGTGATGACCTGCGCATGATAGCTGTCATATTGCAGCGCTACATTGGGGGCATCCACGGCCGCGATGATCTCGGCGGCGAGGTCAAAACTGGACAGAAAGTACCCGGGTTGCGCCAGTGCGTTCAAAGGTTCGAGTGTCAGGCATAACCCGTCAGGCAGGTTGTCTGCGGCCCGTTTCAGGTTGGCGATCATCGTCTCCTTGGCCATTGGCCCGTCGGCCACGCCGCTCATCGTGTGGATGAACCGGGCCCCCAGCGCCTGTGCATAGCGCACAGCGCGGCGCATGTCGTAATCAAACCGCGCCTCGCCACCGGGGATTGCCGCAAAACCACGCGCCCCGCCCGTATAATTCGGCCCCGGCGCGTTCAGCAGCACCATCTCCAGTCCGTTGCGCTGCAGCGCTTTTTGCGTTTCGGGCGCGGGTGCGTCGTAGGGAAACAGCACTTCGACCGCCTCAAAGCCCGCTTCGGCGGCCGCGTCAAAGCGGTCGAGATAGGGCAGTTCGGCCCAGAGATGGGTCAGGTTGGCGGCGAATTTGGGCATCCGCGTCAGGCTAGCGTGCGCAGCACCGGAGTTCTATCAAAAGGTCTCGACCCACGGGCGCAGCGTCAACTCGTTCGACCAGGCCGACCGGTGCTGGTCGATTAGTTGCACATAGGCCGCCGCGATGGCGTCCGGGTCGAGCATTCTGTCGCTGCCATCATCGGTGCGCTCGGCGCGGGCCGCGTTCGAAATCCCGCCGTCGATATTGACCCAGGCCACATGGATACCCTTGGGATGCAATTCGCGCGCCATGGATTGGGCAAGGCCCCGCTGCGCAAATTTGCCCATGGCAAAGGAGGCCGATTGCGCAAATCCTTTGACCCCCGCAGAAGCGCCGGTGAACAGGATCGTGCCGCGTTTGCCGTCCTGTTCGGTCTGCGCCTGCATCACCCGCGTCGCCGCACGGCCCATCAGGAAGGCCCCGAAGGCCGTGATTTCGATGGCGCGGCGGACCTCTTCGGGGTCCAGCTCGGCCACCGGCCCACGGCTGCGGGCCGAGGGGTTGTAGATCGCCACATCCAACCGACCGTCCAACGTGTCAAACAAGGCATCCATCGCATCCGGATTGCTGCCGTCCAGTGCGACGGTGCGCGCCTCTGTCTCGGCGGCAAGCGCTGCCAGCTTGTCCGTGTTGCGCGCGCCTAAAACGACGCGGTTGCCGCGCGCATGCAGTTGCCGCGCGAGGGATGCGGACAGGCCAGACCCCGCGCCAATGATCAATGCTGTTCCCTTGTCCACCTCATGCCCTCCGGTTCAATGCGTTGTAGGGCGGAGGACACCTCCGCCTCACGGTCAGACTGTGCGCCTCTATGCGGGTTTGCCAAGCTGTGTTCCCGCACAGCCCCCTGTGCGATGGCCCGTAAGGCGGACGTGTCGTGCGCCCGGTTCAGGGCAGTTCGGCTGACGGGATCACGCCAAAGAACCGGCCACCCGACCACACCCCAAACCAGTCGCCCTCATGCACGCACAGATCCACCAGCCGGAAAAAGCTCTTGCGGTCGATCAACGCCTCGAGATCGGCGCGGATCAGGATGTAAGGAGACGGCTCGCCGGTTTCGGGGTCCCGCTCGACCCGTATGGGGTGGTCTGCGCCGGCAACAGCTGTGTCGCCCACATGGGTGGTAAAGGTCAGCACCTGATCCTTGCCCGTCCCATCAGGTTCGAAATCAATCGCCACAAATGGGGCGTCATCCACGGTGATCCCCACCTTCTCGACCGGGGTCACGAGGAAGTATTTCCCGTCTTCCCGCTTGAGAATCGATGAGAATAATTTGACCAAACCGGGCCGCCCGATGGGGGTGCCCTGGTAAAACCACGTCCCGTCCCGCGCGATCCGCATGTCCAGATCACCGCAAAATGGCGGATTCCACAGGTGAACGGGCGGCAAACCGCGTGTTTTTACGGCGGAGATCGACGCAACCAGCCCTTCGGCGTCAGGTGTCACAGTTTTTTGTCCACTCATATCTTTTGCCATTCCATCCCGAGGCAATAGGTTATCTGATAGAGTATATCCCGAATGAAAGAGAAGTCATGACCGCACCCGAAGACCTTGTTGCCGAAATCGAAGCTTTGGGGGGCAAGCTGGCCGCTGCCAAGGCCTCGATCACCAAGCGGTTCATCGGGCAGGAACGGGTTGTCGATCTGACCCTCACGGCCCTGCTGTGTGGTGGGCATGGTCTGCTGATCGGTCTGCCGGGTCTGGGCAAGACGCGGCTTGTGGAGACACTCAGCACGGTCATGGGTCTGGATGGCAGCCGCATCCAGTTCACACCCGACCTGATGCCCGCCGACATTCTGGGCTCCGAAGTGCTCGACACCGATGATGACGGCACGCGCTCGTTCCGCTTTGTGCCGGGGCCGGTGTTTTGCCAGTTGCTGATGGCGGATGAGATCAACCGCGCCTCGCCCCGTACCCAATCCGCCCTGCTGCAGGCGATGCAGGAAAAGACGGTGACCGTCGCCGGGCAGGACCGCCCGCTTGGCGTGCCTTTCCACGTGCTGGCGACACAAAACCCGATCGAACAAGAGGGCACCTACCCGCTGCCCGAGGCGCAGCTGGACCGTTTCCTTGTGCAGATCGACGTCCTCTATCCCGACCGCGCGACCGAGCGGGACATTCTGCTTGCCACCACCGGCACCGAGGATGCGCAATCCGAGCCGGTCTTTTCCGATGGTGAATTGCTGGCCGCCCAGACATTGCTGCGCAGGATGCCCGTAGGCGACAGCGTGGTCGAGATGATCCTCGATCTGGTCCGCGCCTTCCGCCCGGACGAGGCAGACGCCTCGGCCCAGGTTCGCGAAACGGTTGCCTGGGGTCCCGGCCCGCGCGCCGCGCAGGCGCTGATGCTGGCCGTCCGTGCGCGCGCCTTGCTGCAAGGGCGCCTTGCCCCCTCGGCTGAGGATGTGATCGACATGGCCCGGCCCGTGTTGTCCCACCGCATGGCGCTGAATTTTGCCGCCCGCGCGCGCGGCGACAGCCTGTCTGACCTGATCGAGGAAACTGCCGCGACCCTGTCGGCCCGTGAGGCTGCGGCGTGACAATCCCCCTCGCCCTGCGCGAAAAGGCGGAAACGCAAGCCGCCCGCCTGCCTGCCCTTCTGGCGCGGGCAGAACATCTGGCAGGCGCCGTCCTGCTGGGTGATCACGGGCGCCGCCGCGCAGGCATGGGGGATGATTTCTGGCAATACCGCCCCGCTCAGATCGGGGACAGCCGCCGCTTGATCGATCACCGCCGCAGCGCGATGGGCGATGTGCAGTTCGTGCGTGAACGCGAATGGCAAATCGCGCAATCCGTGATGCTCTGGATCGATCAGGGGGCGTCGATGCGCTTTGCCTCGACCAAAGACCTGACCACCAAGGCCGAACGCGCCCGCGTGCTGGGTCTGGCCTGCGCCATTCTGCTGGTGCGCGGCGGCGAACGGGTTGGTCTGACCGGCACGCGACTGCCCCCACGCCGGGGCAACATGCAGATCCTGCGGCTCGCCGAGATGTTTTCCGAGGACGCTGAGGACGACTATGCCCCGCCCGAACACCGGGCCATGGTGCCCCATGCGCGCGCGCTGTTCGTCTCTGACTTTATGGGCGACATCGAGGCGGTGCGCACTGCTTTGACCAAGGCCGCCGACCGCGGCGTGCGGGGCGTGTTGCTGCATGTGCTCGACCCGGCAGAAGAGGCGTTTCCCTTTCGCGGACGCACCGTGTTCGAAAGCATGGGCGGCACGCTTGAACACGAAACCCTCAAGGCCTCGGACCTCAAGGACCGCTATCTGGACCGCCTTGCCGCGCGCAAGGCCGAACTGCAGCACCTCTGTTCCGTTGCGGGCTGGCAATATGGCCTGCACCACACAGACACGTCTGCCCAATCCGGGCTGTTGTGGATTTGGCGAGCGCTGGATGGGGGGCGGGCCCGCACATGACCGTCTTTGGCCCCATCGGATTTCTGGCCCCATGGCTGCTGGTTGCGCTGATCGCCCTGCCGATCCTGTGGCTGATCCTGCGTGCCGTCCCGCCTGCGCCGATCCGCCAACGCTTTCCCGGCGTGGCGCTGTTGCTTGGGTTGCAGGACGACGAATCCGTGTCGGACCGGACCCCGTGGTGGCTGCTCTTGCTGCGCATGCTGGCTGTGGCGGCGATGATCATTGGCCTCGCCGGGCCGGTGCTGAACCCCGAAAATGACGGTCAGGCAGGCGATGGCCCGTTGCTGATTGTCATGGACGGCAGTTGGGCCGGGGCCGCTCAATGGCCCCGCCAGATCGAAGCGGTCGCCAGCGAGTTGCGCCGCGCCGGAGCCGCAGACCGTCAGGTCGCGCTGCTGCACCTGTCCGACCCCGAACCGGCCGTGTTTCAAGCGGCCAACACCGTCACGACGCGCCTGCCCGGCATCGTGCCCGCACCCTGGCAACCGGGTGATATGGCGGGACTGGCCACGCGCCTGCCCGAAGGTGACTTTGAAACCGTCTGGTTCAGCGATGGCGTGACCTATTCCGGGCATGCCGATCTGCTGGAACTGCTCGAGGCCCGTGGCCCGGTCCGCGTGACCCAAGCGGTCACCGTTGTGATCGCGCTGACGCCTGCCACCTACAAGGATGGGTTGATCGAATTGCAGGCCCTGCGCGTCTCTCCGGGCTCTGAACGGGGCGTGACCGTGCTGGCCCAAGGGCGCGATCCGGCGGGCAATGCAGCGACTCTCGCCTCGGCCAACGCCGTCTTCGCCCCCGGTGACACAGTTGCGGAAACGGCGCTGTCCCTGCCTGCCGAGTTGCGCGCACGCGTAACCCGTTTCGAAGTGCAGGGCGCGAAATCCTCCGGCGCGGTCACGCTGGTCGATGACAGCCTGCGCCGCCGAGAAATCGCGCTGATTGCAGGGCGTGAGGGGCGCGAGGGCCTCGAACTGCTTTCGCCGCTGCATTACCTCGAACGTGCGCTTGAACCGACAGCGGACCTGTTGCGCGGCGCGCTCAGCGATGTGTTGCCCGCCAATCCGGATGTGATCGTGCTGGCCGACGTGGCCACCCTGTCTGAGGGCGAGGCCGAGGCGATCTCGGACTGGGTCGAAGCCGGGGGTCTGCTGCTGCGCTTTGCCGGGCCGCGCGTTGCGGCCAGCGACGTTTCCCGCATCGATGAGGACCCGCTGATGCCTGTGCGCCTGCGCTCGGGTGGACGCAGCGTCGGTGGCGCGATGAGCTGGGGTTCCCCCAAGACACTTGCGCCATTCAAAGAGGGCTCGCCCTTCTTTGGCCTGCCGGTGCCCGAAGACGTGGCCATCACCGCGCAGGTCATGGCTCAACCCGATCCCACGCTGGCAGAACGGGTGATTGCAGAACTGTCGGATGGCACGCCACTGGTCACCCGCAAGCGGGCCGGTCAGGGGCAGATCGTGCTGTTCCACGTCACTGCAAATGCCGAATGGTCGTCGCTGCCTTTGTCGGGCCTGTTTGTCGAGATGCTCGAACGATTGGCCGTGTCCTCGACCAGCACCGCCCCAAGTGCCGACGATCTTGAGGGTACAATCTGGACACCGCAGGTGGTCATGGACGGTTTCGGCGCCTTGCGCGATGCGGGCGCGATGCCCGGTGTACCGGGGCCCAAGCTGGTCACCGATCCGGCCGGTCCGAACCTGTTGCCGGGGGTCTATATCTCGGGTGAACGCAGCCTTGCGCGCAATGTGCTGACCGCCGATGCGACGCTGGAACCCACGGAATGGCCCGCGCGGATTGAAGTGTCGGGCCTTGCCATCATCCCCGAACAACCACTTGGCGGCATCCTTCTGGCCGCGGCCATCGGATTGCTACTGGCCGATATCATCGCCTCGCTGGCCCTGTCAGGTCGCCTGACCGGCGGCGTGCGCGCCAGCAGTGCTGCCCTTGTCGGGGCCGTGATGCTTGTCGGCCTATCAGGCAGCCCATCCGACGCCCAGCAAAGCCCCGAAGATGCAATCGCCGCCGCCTCCGAAGTGGTGCTGGCCCATGTCATCACCGGCAACCCGCAGGTGGACGAAGTGGCCGAGGCGGGCCTGCGCGGCCTGTCCGACACGCTGTTCTTCCGCACCTCGGTGGAACCCGCGCCGCCCATCGGCGTGAACCTCGAAACGGACGAGCTGGCGTTCTTCCCCGTCCTTTACTGGCCGGTGACGCCAGATCAGCCCCGCCCCTCACGCGAGGCCTATGCCAAGCTGAACGACTACCTGCGCTCGGGCGGTCTGATCCTGTTTGATACGCGCGACGGCGATATCGCGGGCTTTGGCACCGCCAGCCCGAACGGGCGCAAGCTGCAGGATCTGGCAGCCCCACTCGACATTCCCGCGCTTGAACCCATCCCGCGCGACCACGTGCTGACCCGCACCTTTTACCTGTTGCAGGACTTCCCGGGCCGTCACCTCAACGGTGAGGTCTGGGTCGAGGCCGCCCCACCGGGCGCCGAGCAAGTCGAGGGGATGCCGTTCCGCAACCTCAATGACGGCGTGACGCCGGTGGTGATCGGCGGCAACGACTGGGCTGCCGCCTGGGCCGTGACACCGAATGGTCAGGCCATGCTGCCCGTGGGACGCGGATTTGGCGGGGAGCGGCAGCGCGAGCTTGCCTACCGCTTTGGCGTGAACCTCGTGATGCATGTGCTGACCGGCAACTACAAAAGCGATCAGGTCCATGTACCTGCCCTGTTGGATCGGCTTGGCCAATGACCGGAACTGTTCTGTTTGACCCGCTTCTGCCGTGGCCCGTTCTGGCCATTCTTGGCGCCCTTGTTCTGGGTGGAGTCATCCTCGCCGCGATGCGCGGACTTGGTGGCTGGGCCCTGCGCGGGGCGGCTGGCCTTGTGATCGTCGCCGCCCTGTCCGGCCCCTCGCTGCAGGAAGAAGACCGCGCGCCGCTGAGCGATATCGTCATCCTCGCCGAAGACCAAAGCGCCAGCCAACGCCTGCGCGACCGCCCCGACCAGACGGACAGCGTCGCCGACGCCATCGAGGCGACGCTGAATGCCCGCGAAGGCACCGAAGTCCGCCGCATCACCGTCCCTGATGGCGACGAAGACACCGGCACGCGGCTGATGACCGCCCTGTCCGATGCGCTGGCCGAAGAACCGCGTGCACGCATCGCCGGACTGATCGCCATCAGCGACGGGCAAGTGCATGACGCCGATCTCCCCTTTGATCTGCCAGCACCCCTGCACCTGTTGCTGACGGGCAAGGAAGCCGATTGGGACCGCCGCCTGCTGGTCAAGAATGCGCCTGCCTTCGCCATCATCGGCGAGCCTGTGACACTGACCCTGCGCATCGAGGACAGCGGCGCGGCCCCGCTGGATGCAGGCACAGCGCCGCTCGACATCTCGGTGGACGGGTCCGAGCCGCAGCGCTTTAACGTGCGCATCGGCGAGGATATCGACCTGCCCGTGACCCTGCCTCATGGCGGGCGCAACGTGATCCAGTTTTCGGTTCCCGAAGCGGATGGCGAGTTGACCGACCGCAACAACACCGCCCTGATCCAGATGAACGGCGTGCGGGACCGGCTGCGCGTGCTGCTGGTATCCGGCGAACCGCATGCAGGCGGGCGCACATGGCGCAACCTGCTGAAATCGGACAGTTCGGTTGATCTGGTTCACTTCACTATCCTGCGCCCCCCGGAAAAACAGGACGGCGTGCCCGTGGGCGAACTCAGCCTCATCGCGTTTCCGACGCGCGAGCTGTTTCTGGAAAAGATCGACGATTTCGACCTGATTATCTTTGACCGCTACAAGCGGCGCGGCATCCTGCCCGCGCTCTATCTCGACAACGTGGCGCGTTATATCCGTGATGGTGGCGCGGTGCTGGTCGCGGCTGGCCCGGACTTTGCCGGGGCGGACAGCCTTTATCGCTCGCCCCTTGGCACCGTGATGCCTGCCGAGCCCTCGGCGCGGGTGATCGAAGATTCCTATCGCCCGGTCGTGTCCGACATCGGCAATCGCCATCCAGTCACAACCGCCCTGCCCGGCGCAGGCGACTGGGGCCGCTGGCTGCGCCAGATCGACGTGGCCGCGCGCGAAAACAGCGTTGTGGTGATGGAGGGCGTCGACGAACGCCCACTGCTGGTGCTCGAACGGGTCGAGGAAGGGCGCGTCGCCCTGCTCGCCTCGGATCACGCATGGTTGTGGAATCGCGGCTATGAAGGGGGCGGGCCGCAACTCGAATTGCTGCGCCGTCTTGCGCACTGGATGATGAAAGAACCCGAACTGGAAGAAGAGGCCCTGACCGCCTTTGCCACCGGCCAATCCATGCGCATCCAGCGCCGCACCCTGTCCGACAGCGTGCCCCCTGTGACGATCACCGACCCCAGCGGCACAACCACGGAACTGACGCTTGAAGAAGTCGCGCCGGGCCAATTCGAAACCCGTTTTGATGGCCCCGAGATCGGGCTTTACCGTCTTGAAAATGGTGAGCAGAGCGCGGTGATCGGCCTTGGCCCCGCCGCCCCCAAGGAATTCGAGGCCACCATCGCGACCGCAGATATTCTGGGCGACCGAGTGGCCGCAACGCGTGGCGGTGTGCTGCGGATCGAAGACGGCACACCCCGTATCCGCACGGTGCGCGAGGGGCGTCCCGCCGCCGGTCGCGGCTGGATCGGGATCACCCCACGTGGCGCTTACGAGACGCAGGACGTGCGCCAGATGGCGCTGCTGCCGCCGTGGGTGGTGCTGCTGATGGCCGCGGGTCTGATCACCGGTGCGTGGCTGCGCGAGGGGCGTCGCTAGGGGCGCAACTCAACCGCCACCCGCGCCGAACGGCCCGCGCCGTCGATAACCGTGATGTCGGAAAACCCGACCGAAGGCAGCCCAACGGTGACATGCCGCGCCCGCAGACCCGAGGCAACGGGGGCTCCGTTCAGCAACACGGTCAGGGGCAGCACGCCATCCTCCACCTTGATCATCGTATCCGCAGTTTCCAGAACAGCACCGTCCGGTGGGAAGGCCACCGTTGGTCCGGAAGCCTTGGGCGTGGCAGGCCCAAAACGGCGCAAGGGGGCGGGCAATTCCGCTGTGGTCAGGATCAGGGTATCCGGCGGTGGCGCCGGGGCCGGATCAAAGGCAGGTTTCAGTCGACCAAACGCCTCGAACAGCAAAGGTGCCGCGTGATCGCCGCCAAAGGCCCCGGGCACAGGCGTCCCGTCGGGCCGCCCGATCCACACGCCAATCACATGCCGCCCGTCATAGCCAAAGGCCCACGCATCGCGGTGCCCGTAGGACGTGCCGGTCTTGTAGGCCAAGCCTGAGGGCGCCCCTGCAGGCGGGGCAATGCCGCGCAGGATATCGCCAACCTGCCACGCCGCGCGAGGCGCTATCACGTGGCTGCCCGGCACGGAGTTCATCCTCTGATCGCTGACCGGCACCACACTGCCAAGCTGTGCCAGCCCCGCATAGACACGCGCAAGGTCCTCAAGGCTCAGACCTACTCCACCCAGCGCGACGGCCAGCCCGGCCTGCCCGCCCGGCAGCACAGGATCGGCTCCGAAGGACCGCAAAGCGGCCATCAAGCGCTGCGGCCCAAGGGCGTCGGTCAAAGCGACCGGGGGGATGTTCAGCGACAGCGACAGCGCCGAGCGCGCGGTGACATCGCCGCGAAACTGGCCGTCAAAGTTCTGTGGTGCATAGCGCCCAAACCGGGTGGGCCGGTCGGCAAACACAGTCTCGGGATGGGCAAGGCCACGGTCAAAGGCAAGCGCATAAATCAAAGGCTTGAGCGTCGAACCGGGCGAGCGTTTCGCCCGTGTCATATCGACAAAGCCAAGGCTCCCATCCGCATCCGTATACTCCGGCGCGCCAACCCGTGCGACAACTGCTCCGCTGTGATGGTCCACCGCGATGAGTGCGATGGAAACACCTGCCGCCTGCCCTGCCGCATGGGTTCTGACAAGCGTCTCCATCTTCCTCTGAACCGGCGCGCGCAGGGTCGTGACAAACCGCGTGGCTGACGGGTCTTGCCCCATGAGCGCATCCGCCAAATGCGGCGCGAGCCGGGGCATGGCGCGCATGGTGAGGGGTACATCCGCTGCAGAAGGTGGTGCACCCACGCGCGCAAGAACCATGTCGCGGGCTGCGCGCGCAGCCTCAGGATGGCGATCCGGACGGCGTGTTTCGGGCGATTGCGGCAAGGCAACAAGCAACGCAGCCTCGGACGGGGACAAGCGCGTGGGTTCCTTGCCGAACCAGACATAAGTCGCGCTGCGTACCCCTTCGATGCGCCCGCCATAGGGGGCGTGTTGCAGGTACAGATGCAGGATCTCGTCCTTGGTCAATGTCCGCTCAAGCGCCCAGGCCAGCCGCATCTGGCGCAGCTTGCCCTGCACCGACCCGGTGCCCGAGTTTTCCAGCAACCGCGCCACCTGCATGGTCAGGGTCGACCCACCCGACACAATCCGCCCCGAGGCCACCGCCTGCGCCACAGCGCGCAACATCGCGCGCGCATCCACGCCGTTATGGCGGAAAAACCGCTTGTCTTCATAACGGATCAGCATGTCGGTCAGCGACGGATCGACGGACCCCGGCGCGAGGGCCAGACGGACCCGCCCGTCCTCGACCGCAAAGGCCCGCATCAGCGCGCCGTCCCTGTCCTGCATTTCGACCGAAGTCACGCTGAGGACCGATGGCACATCCGTACGCGCGACCCAGCCGTCCCACATATCGTGCATCAGCCCCACCGCGCTCAGCACACCGGCCAGCAGAAACAGAGGGCGGTGTACGGCTTTCATTCGGTCACCACCGTGCGCCGGGTGTCAGTCACAGCGCGATATTCGGCACGGTACATGTCCTCGACCAAGGCTGCGGGGTGGTGAAATTCTCCCGGGCTCACGGCCCGTGCGATATAGGCAAGCTCAAACGCCTCGCCCCCGCGATGATCAACGGCGGCAAGGAAGCGGTCACTGCGGAATTCGGCATGTTCCGGATTGGCAGGGGTCAGCCAGTCAAGACCACGCACATCTCCTGAACGGAGCAGGTTCGGATTGTCGATCTCGATCCCCGCAGGCAGCGGGTCGTCGATCATGAGGCGCGCACCAACCTCTTCGAACGGCACTACGCGCAGCACAACCACGCGCCGCTCGCCAACGCGCCACGGGCCATCAACCAGCGTGCCCTCCAGATCATAGGTGCTGCGGGTGATGCTGTAGCCATAGCCACCCGCCGCAACCGGGGTTAGCGGCACGCCATAGGTGGTCAGCGTCACGTCCTGCGCCACGCCCGAGATATTGCGGATGGTCGATGGGGCCTCACCCGACGCACGCGTCTGGACAAGCGGACCGGACACGGGGACATCATTTACACTCATCACCGCGGGGCCTGCTTCACTGCGCAAGGCCTGTGCCGCCATCAACAGTTGCGCGGCCTCTTGCGTCGAATAACGCCCTCCTTGCGAGGTGATGCCTGCGGCCAGTTGCGCCTGATCGACCGCCCGGCTGCCTGCCTCAACGGCCAGATGCAGCAGACCCGCCGCGTCGCGCAATGGCGTGCCGTAGTCATCGCGCCAGCCGGAGGTCGCACCCGCACTGCGCAATATCAAATCCTGTGCCAGCCCGAACATCCGGTCTGCGCGCGTCTGCTCTCCGTAACTCGCCAGGGCCGCTCCCAATTGCGCGCGCGCCAGGGGCGTCGCAAAGGCGTCGGCCTTGGTGTCGGCGTAGTATCGCAGATCGCCAATCGAAGCCGCACCGTTTCGGGCCAGCACCATCAGCGCATAGGCGATATCCTCGCCCCCGCTGTCGAAATCGGGCGCATAGTTGATCCGGTTGCGCAGGTTGTCCAAGGCCGAGCGGATTGCCGCCTCCGGAATGTCATAGCCTTCGGTCCGCGCCCGCGTGAGGAAGTCTGTGACATAGGCGTCCAGCCAGAAATCACCCGATTGCGCCCGCCAAAGACCAAATGCGCCGTTGCTGGTTTGCCGTGTCAGAACCTGCGTGATCGCCGCCTCGATCCGCGTCTTGACGCTGTCGATGCCAGCAGCGGACGCAGTTTGCGGCACATAGAGCAGGGGCAGCGCGGCAGAGGTGATCTGCTCGGTACAGCCATAGGGATATCGATCAAGCTGGCGCAACAGGCCCGGCATATCAAAACGCGCCAGTGGCCCGGCGGCCAGCGTTGCGCGGGCGGTGTCCGGGCGCAGATCGGCAAAGACATTGTCATCAAAGGTCAGCACCTCACCTGCGCCCAGTTCAAAGCGGCGTGTGGTGGCGGTGACCGGATCGTTCGCGCGTACCCCAAGGGTCAGCGTCTTGCGCAGCGCGGTCCCGTCTGGCGTGGTCAGCGCCACGTCGATGCGATGATCCCCGACGGTGTTGGCGCGGATCGGAAGGGAGACGCGAACGGTTGCCCCATCGCCGATATCGAGTTGTGCAGGAGCCGCATCGACATCCACGCCATTCGCACTGACGGACAGGTCCATCGACCCGGCAGACCCGGCGGCATGGACGAATTCCAGCATCACGCGGCTATTGTCACCGGGGGCGAGAAATCGCGGCACTGCGGCTGAGATCACCACCGGATCGCGCGCCAGCATGTCTTGTGTGGCTTGCCCAACGCCCCTGTCGGACCACGCCACTGCCATCAACCGGATCGACCCGTTGAAGTTTGGACGTGGAATAGTCAATGTCGCCGCCCCGTCGGGACCGACCTCAACCGGGCCGGAAAAGGCGGCCATCACCGCTTCGGTCGGCGGCGGGCCTGCCCGCTCCATCCCGCGCGCGGCGTCCCCGCCCGAACGCACGATGCCCATCGCCCCATTGCTGACATCGATCAGTCGCCCGTACATGTCACGCATTTCCACGCCAAGACGGCGCTGGCCAAAGTAGTGCACTTGCGGGTCAGGGGCCGCGAACCGGGTCAGGTTCAGGATGCCGACATCGACTGCGGCAAGTGTCACAAAGCCCGGGCTATCACCCAGACCGTCCACGCGCACGGTGACGTCCGTGCTACCGGCTTGCCCGTCTACGGCCCCGGGCGCGTCGATGCTGACCTGCAGGGCTTTGTTGCCGGGATCGACACTGGCATGAGCCAGACCCAGAACGCGCGAGGGCCCTCTGTCCGCTTCACCGCTACGCAGAACGGAAGCGACAACATACGCATCCGTACCCCACGCCTCATCAACCCGCAAAGGCACAACGTTTTCACCTTCGACAACGGGCACGACCTGCCGGGCAATCACACCGCTCGACAGCACCGACACGAGGGCAACGCCATCATGAGGCGAGACAAGGCGCAATTGCGCGGCATCGCCTATGTTGTAGCTTTCTGCATCCAGCGACACGGCCAGACGGTCCGGCGTCGCACTGCTGTCCACGCCGCCATACCAACCGGCAGAAAAGCCAACCGAGCTCGCCGTGTAGGCCCCGCTCTGCGTCTCAACCACCAACTCGTAATCTCCCCATTCGGTCGCGACCTCCAGCGGTTGCGGGGCCTCGCCGAGCACCACCTCGCCGCGGGCAATGCGGATGCGCCGCGTCACCGGCTCCCAATTCCAGTTGCCCTGCAACTGATACCATTGATAGCGGGTCTCGACCCGGTTCACGGTCCACTGCGCAGGCAAAGAGGCAGCCCCCACAGCCACCAGATCGAAGGTTGCGGTGCCGCCTTCGGGCAGCACTTCGTCAAAACCTGCCTTGATCCCGATGACAGCACCTTCGGGGGCCACGGGCCTCGTAACAGACCGCTCCACCGGGCGACCGCCGCTGTCGGACACGCGCAGGGTGGCCACCGCCTCCAGCAGCACACCCTCGGCGTCGACTTCGGGCAGGGTGAGTGGCACGCGCATCTTGCCATCCGCATCCGTACGTCCACCATCGAAATAGCGTCGCTGCGCAGAAAACAACGCGTCATGGCGACCAAAGCGATAGCCATCCCAGCCCGCGACACTGTTGCGGCGCTGCAGGCGCACGTCGCCCTCAACCACCAGATCAGCGCCAGGCGCGCCAAAGAGATATTGCGCATCCACCTCCACAAAGGCGGTTGCATTGGGTGACAGTGGGGCCTCATCCATCTCCAGAGTGACCGCAATCCGGTCCGGGATGAAATCCTCGACCAGCACGGTGGTTGTGGCAAGCGGTGGCGCCTCCAGATCGCCCATCACGGCGATCCGCCAGGTGCCGCGCGGAGCGCTGCTGGCAAGGGGCATTGCCAGAACGTGACCGCCGGCTTTGTCCTGCGTGCTGATGATGCGGCTGTACTCGACGCCGTCCGGGCGGCTCAGGATCGCTGTGAGGGGCAGGCCCTCCACCGCGCGGGTGCGCGCATCGCGGGCCAGCGCGGTGGCATAGATGGTTGCACCGGGGCGGTAGGCGCCGCGATCCGTGGTCAGAAAGACGTCAATCGGTGGGGCCGCAGGCCGTCCCTCGACCCCGCGATCGGACAGATCAAAGGCCGGGTCAGTCAGCGGCAGGAACACGAAATCATCGCCCGCCGCCACCTGCACCAATGCCGGGGCGGCGGCGCCACGCCCACGTGTCAGACCGGCATCGAAACGGACAAACCCCTCGGCGTCGGTCAGTGCAGTGCCGAGCACCGCATTGGCGTTCGAAATCAGGCGCACCTCGGCACCCGCTACGGCACCCGCATCGCTTAACGCCCGCACGGCTGCGGTCAGCCCGTCGGTGCCCTGCCACGTGCTGACACCCAGATCGGACAGCACAAACCATTGCGAAGCGGTCAGCACCTGATATCGGTCACTGCCCGGCTCCCGCGCGCTGAGGACATAGATGCCGGTGGGTTGATCCTTCAGCACATCACCCAGCGGCAGGCGCGTGACCACTTCGGCATTCAGCGTCGACTGCACATCACCCGTGCCCCGCCACACCTCTTGCGCGATCTCTTCGTTGAACTGATCCTGTTGCCAGCTCGACAATGGCCGACCAAAGAAACCGCCCTTGAGCGATTGCACCAGATTGCGATCACTCACCCGGCTCAGCACCAGATCGACGGTGTCTAGGTTCACCGTCTCGACCGGGATGCTCGCGCCGGCATTGCGTGGCAACACATAGGCGCGGCCCGGAAAGCGGACCAGCGGCGCGCGGTCGCGCACATATAGGGTCAGCGCTACGTCCTTGTGCAGCACTTCTCCGCTCGCCCCCGGCAGGCCAGAGCGCAGGGTCAGGCGGTATCGCGCACCGTGCTCGACACCATCCAGACACAGATCACGGTCACTGACCTGCACCACCAAACCCTCTGCCTCGCTGCGCACAAAGGGGTCGTAATCGACCCCGGCCTGTACCAATGGCTCAGAGAAGGTGGCGCAGATGCGCGGCTGGGCCGAGTCGCTGTCAACGCGGGTGTCGACCACGCGAAACCCGTATTTGGCCACCGCATCTTCGAGGGCAGCCGCAATGTCGTCGCGGGGTTGCAGTGATTGGGCCAGGCGCAGCGCAGGCACCATGTCGCGGCCCCGCCTGTTGGCCTCGAGCGCTTCGGCGAGGCCCTGAAGGGCGCTGGCCTGCGCGCCGGAGCTGGCGCTGCGCAGATAAGCGTTGAGGGCAGCAGGCACCGCGTCCCGGCGCGCGCGATTGCGCAGGTTTGATCCGACATTGTCCCCCAGACGCAGCGCGATATAGGCATAACGCGACCACAGGTCAGGTGCATCGCTGAGGGCCACCGCAGCCCCGGTCCAATTGAGCGCCGCCGCCCGGTCACCGCGATCCCAGGCCGCGCGCGATGCGGCCAAAAGGGCATCGACCGGCTGGCCATTTACCGCATGGCGCGATCCGACGACCTGGGCCAACGCGCGCGCCGCCGCGGCGTCCGCCTCAGCCACATCAAGGGCAGCCGCCCGGTCAGCGGCACGGCGCTGCACCGCGGGATCAACCGCCAGCCGCTGCGCCGAAATCGCACCGACATAGGATTGCTGATCGGTGATCGCCGATTTCGGAAAACACGCGTTCGAGCGGCTGTTATAGGTAAAGGCAACACATTGCCCATCCGCACTGCACGCCCGCTGGCAGGCCTCGAAACTGGTGTCAAACAACGCCGTGCGATCCGCCCCAAAGAAATCGACATCCTGCGTCAGAACATAGCGATGATCGGGCACAATCTCTTGTGCAGAGGCCACGCCAGCCCAAAAAAGGGCAAGGAAAATGACGAAAAATCGACGCATGGCGGCACTCCGGACAACATGAACAGCTATGGTGGCAGCCTGCCATGCGCGGCGGGGGCCTGCAAATGTTTCGACAGGCGCGGTTAAGTCGATCTTCACCATCATGGTGACATAAGCGCAGGCACAAAGATGTTGGCGGAGCACTGAGATGAGCCTGGCGAATAAGCTGGCGCTAGAACGGCGCGGGCGGCTGGCAGCCGAACGGCTGTTGGAGCTCAAGCAGGCCGAATTGTCGGCCGCCAATCGCAAGCTTGGGCGCCATGCCGCGGCACTTCAGGGCGAAATCGTGGAAACACGCGCCGAAGTGGCCAACGTCAAAACCGAAAACGAACGGGTCAAGACCGAACTGGGGCAAGCCAACCAGAAGGTCGAAATCGCAGAGCGACGGCTGTGGCACTCGGTCCAGACAATCACCGACGGCTTTGCCTTTTTCAACTCGGACAACCGGATGATTGCCGCAAACAGCAGTTATCTGGCCATTTTCGACAAACTCGAAATCATCCGCCCCGGTGTGCATTACGTCACCATTCTGCAGGTGCTGACCGACGAGGGGATCGTCAACACCGGCAAACTCGCGGCACAAGACTGGCGCGAGATGATGACGGACCGCTGGATGCAGCCCCAGCCCGAACCGATCACGATCCGGCTTTGGAATGGTCAGTACATCAAGCTGGTCGACCGGCGGGGTCAGGGCGGAGACATCGTCTCGCTCGGGCTGAACATCACTGAATCCGTCGAGTATGAAAAACAACTCAAAACCGCCCGCGCCGAGGCCGAGGCCGCCAGCCGCGCCAAATCCGCCTTTCTCGCCAACATGAGCCACGAGATCAGGACCCCGATGAATGGCGTTGTGGGCATGGCCGAACTGCTGGGCGACACCGCCCTGACCGAAGAACAGCGGCTTTATGTCGACACCATCAAGAACTCGGGCGAGGCGCTGCTGGTCATCATCAACGACGTGCTCGACTATTCCAAGATCGAGGCGAAAAAGCTGCAGTTGCACCCCGAACCGTTCGATCTGGAACGCTGCATTCACGAGGTGATCATGCTGTTGCAGCCCTCCGCACGGGACAAGGGCCTGACCTTGCTGGTGGATTACGACCTGTTCCTGCCCACCGTCTATGTCGGCGACCCCGGGCGCGTGCGGCAGGTCCTGACCAACCTGATGGGCAACGCGGTCAAATTCACCTCTGAGGGGCACGTGCTGGTGCGTGTCACCGGTGTGCCGGATATTGAAAGCGGGCAGGCCACCGTCAATATCGCCATCGAGGACACCGGCATCGGCATCCCCGAGGACAAGATCCAACACATCTTTGGCGAGTTCAATCAGGTTGAAAACGAACGCAACCGCCAATTCGACGGCACCGGGCTGGGGCTGGCGATTTCGCAGCGTCTGGTCGAACTGATGCAGGGCGAGATGTGGGTCACAAGCGAGGATGGCGTGGGCTCGTGCTTTGGCTTCAAGATTCCGCTGGAACTGGGCAATGCCGAATTGCCGGCCCATCCGCCCGTGCCCGCCGGGTTGCGCCGCGTTCTGGTGGTCGATGATGTCGAAGCCAACCGCACCATCCTGCGCCGCCAGCTGGAGCAGATCGGCATGGGCGTCGTGACTTGCGCCAGCGGGGCTGAGGCGTTGAAAAAGCTCGACAATATCGACCTCGTCCTCACCGATCACAACATGCCGGGCATGGATGGTCTTGAATTGGCCGAAGCCATTCGAAACGAGGGCTGCGAGACCCCCATCATCCTGCTGAGCTCAAACACCAGCTTTGCGGCCAACGATCCCGGCGCGTCACACCTGCACGCGATCCTGCAAAAGCCCTTGCCGCGCGCCGATCTGTTCAAACAGTTGCAGTCTGTTGGTCCCCTGATCACCCGCAAGGAAGAGCCTGAGCCGCCAAAGGTGCGCAAAATGCGCGTGCTGGCGGCAGAGGACAACAAGACCAATCAACTGGTCTTTCGCAAGATGGTGAAGGACGCCGATATCGACCTCAAATTCGCCGCCAACGGGATTGAGGCGGTCGAGTTGTTCCAAAGCTTTGTACCCGACATGATCTTTATGGATATTTCGATGCCCAAGATGGACGGCAAAGAGGCGACCATGAAAATTCGCGAGATCGAAGAAGGCAGCGGCGGCCACATTCCCATCGTCGCCCTCACCGCGCACGCGATGGATGGTGACGATCAGGGCATTCTGGCCAGCGGCATCGATCACTACCTCACCAAACCCCTGCGCAAACCCGAAATTCACGGCATGCTGCGCGATCTGTGTCCACCCGACGCGCCGCCACCGCTTCCTGACGACGATGACGCTGCCCTTCAGGCCGGATAGGGCCGGACAAAGACCAGCTTCTGATCATCCGAGGCGTCGGGCTGATACCGGTAACCGTCGCTGTCAAAGGCGCGCAGCCCATCCAGATCACGCACCCGGTTCTGCACCATATGCCGCGCCATCGCCCCCCGCGCCCGCTTGGCGAAAAAGCTGACGATCTTGGGTCCGGTCCCTTTTTCTTCCATAAAGACCGGAGTGATCACGCGTGGTTTCAGCGGCTTCAGCGGCACTGCGCCGAAGTATTCCTGGCTGGCGCAGTTCACCACCATGTCCGCGCCCACCGCCTCGGCCTGCGCGTTCAGCGCCTTGGCAATGTCATTGCGCCAATACTCATACAGCGTCGCGCCCCGCCGTGTTTTCAACCGGCTGCCCATCTCCAGCCGGTAGGGCTGGATCGCGTCCAAAGGGCGCAACAGACCATACAGGCCGGACAAAATGCGCAGGTGATCTTGGGCATAAGCCGTCTCTTCGCTCGTGAGGCTTGCCGCCTCCAGCCCCTGATAGGTGTCCCCGGCAAAGGCCAGCATCGCAGGGCGCGTCACCTCGGCCTTCGGCGCATCCTCGAACGCCTGAAACCGGTCGCGGTTCAGGCGCGCCAGATCGTCGCTCAGGTCCATCAGCCCCTTGAGCTTGCCCAATGTGAGGTTGCGCGCCGTCCGCGCCAGCCGCATCGCATCCGCCTGCATCGCAGGCGCGGTCGTCGCCACATCCCGTTCCGCCCAGTCCAGCCGTTTGGCCGGAGAAATCACCACCAACATCCGCTCACCCCATCTGATTGAGCCTGATCTAGCCCGCGTCGCGCAGCACGTCCAGAAAGGCCGGGCCAAATCGTTCCGCCTTGCGATCCCCAAGCAGCCGTTCCAGCGCGGCATCATCCCCGCCGCGCAGTTGCGCCACCTTGGCCAATTGCGTGGCCGAACAGCTCAGCGGCTTGTCCGTGCCGTCCGATCCGCGCGCCAATTCCGCCTGCACCGCCAACAACTGGTCATAGATCGCGCCCGCATCCTTGCCTGCCAGCCTGCGCCGGGTCGGGTGCAGGGCGGCGGCCTCGCCATTGATCACCTCAAGGAACGCATCCCCGAACTTGTCCAGTTTCTTGGCACCGACGCCGCTGATCTGCGCCATCTGATCCAGGTTGTTGGGCCGTTTCTCGGCCATTTCGATCAGCGTCCGGTCCGGGAAAATCACATAGGCCGGCACCCGCGCCGCCTCGGCCAGCCCGCGCCGCTTGGCCTTGAGCGCAGAGAGCAGCGGCGCGTTTTCCTCCGACACCATTTCCTTGACCGCCGGGCGACGCTCAACAGCGGCAGCGATGGTGTCCCGGCGCAGCGTGATCCGCGCCTCGTCCCGCAGGATCGGCAGGGCCGCGTCCGTCATGCGCAGCGCGCCATGCCGGTCCGGGTCCGGGCGCACCAGATCATGCCCCATCATCTGACGAAACACCGCCTGCCACTGACCCTTGGAATACTCCTTGCCCACCCCATAGGTCGGCAATCGGTCATGCCCGCGCTGTTTGATCTTGTCGGTTTTGGCCCCCAGCAGAATGTCGATCAGGTGGCCTGCGCCAAACCACTCATCCGTGCGCAGCATCGCCGACAGCGCCTTGCGCACCGCCGTTGTGCCGTCAAACACCTCGGCGGGCGCATCACACAGATCGCAGGTGCCGCAACTCACTTCGGTCTCACCGAAATAGCCCAGCAGCGTCTTGCGCCGACATTCCAGCGCCTCGGCCAGACCAAGCAGCGCGTTCAGACGCGCGTGATCGGCCATGCGCCGTTCGGGCGGTGCCAGCCCTTCGTCGATCTGGCTACGCCGTAGCTTGATGTCTTCGGGGCCGAACAGGGTCAGCGTTTCGGCAGGGGCCCCGTCGCGGCCCGCACGCCCGATCTCCTGGTAATAGGCCTCAATGCTTTTGGGCAGGTCCGCATGGGCCACCCAGCGGATGTCGGGCTTGTCCACGCCCATACCAAAGGCGACGGTGGCGGCGACGATCAGCCCGTCTTCCTGCTGGAACCGGCGCTCTGCGATGCGCCGGTCCTCGGCCTCCATGCCACCGTGATAGTGGATCGCGCTGTGCCCCGCCTCGCGCAGCGCATGGGCCAGCGTTTCGGTCTTGGCCCGCGTGCCGCAATAGACGATGCCCGACTGTCCCTTGCGCGCGGCGGCAAAGTTCAAAACCTGCGCCCGTGGCCCGTTCTTGGCGGCAAAGGCAAGGTGGATGTTGGGCCGGTCAAAGCCACGCAGAAAGCTGCGCGGCGCCACCCCATCAAACAGCTTTTGGATGATCTCGACTTGCGTTTCCGCATCTGCCGTCGCGGTAAAGGCGGCCAGCGGCACATCCAACGCGCGGCGCAATTCGCCGATCCGCAGGTAGTCGGGGCGGAAATCATGGCCCCATTGGCTCACGCAATGGGCCTCGTCCACGGCAATCAGATTCACGCCGATGCGGCGCAGCATGCCAATGGCCGACCCCGCGCCAAGGCGTTCGGGCGCCATGTAGAGCAGTTTCAACTCGCCCCGTTCCAGCGCCGTCCAGACTGCATCCGTCTCTTCAGGCGTGTTGCCGGAGGTCAGTGCGCCTGCGTTCACGCCCGCCTCCTGCAGCGCGCGCACCTGGTCGCGCATCAGGGCGATCAGCGGCGAAATCACCACCGTCACCCCATCGCGCATCAGCGCAGGCAATTGAAAACAAAGGGACTTACCGCCACCCGTCGGCATGATGGCCAGGGTGTTTTCACCCGCCACCACGGCGTCCACGATCTCTTCCTGACCGGGGCGGAAATCGTCAAACCCGAATACGTCCCGCAACAGCGTGGCAGCGCTGATCATGTCTCAAAACCCTGTCAATTTTTATGCAGTCTGCTCTTTGGGTACAGACTCACATTTTAACAGGCGGTGAACAAGACCTCAGATCAGCGTAAACCAAACACGGCGGGCAGAATGATCGAGCGCACTGCGATCAGCCCGACAAAGGCCACCAGCGGTGCCAGATCAAGCGGATGGGTGTCGGGCAGGATACGTCGGATCGGGCGATAGATCGGCTCCAGAAGCTTGTTCAGGCCCATCCAGATCTGCCCGACAATCGGCTGATGCAGGTTCAGCACCTGAAAGCTGATCAGCCAGCTCATGATGATGTGGACGATCATGATCATGTAGACCACGCCCAGGATCAGTTGAAGCAATTCGTATATGGCGAACATCGCGGCGTCCCTTTTCGATTTCACCAGACCTAGGGCGCAGCGCGATGCGGCGCAAGGTCACATCACCCCACCCATTGAAGTTTCGCCGCCCAAACGCATGTATGAAACAAAGGAGTTGGACGCGATGTTTCCTTTCATTCGACTTGTCAAAGACATGCTGATCGCCAGCCGCCAGCCAGCGCTGGGGTTGACGGATATGCACGTGTCCCGGCACCGGGTGTGGCCATGGGATCTGGATGGTATTCTCGAGCTGAACAATGGCCGCGCGCTGACACTCTATGATCTCGGCCGTCTCGGCATGGGCCTGCGCGCCGGGTTGATGGGGACGCTCAGGGCGCAGCGTTGGGGGCTGACCATGGCGGGTTCGTCGGTGCGCTATCGCCGTCGTCTGCATGCCTTTGAACGCTTCGAGATGCGCAGCCGCGCGGTGTGCTGGGATGACAAGTTCGTCTACATTGAACAGTCGATGTGGCAGACGAACGGGGAATGCGCCAGTCACGTTCTCTATCGCGCCGCCGTGACCGATCAGAACGGCATCGTGCCACCCGACCGTGTCCTGCGCGAGATGGGGCAGACGGCGACCTCGCCGGAAACACCCGACTGGATTGCCGCATGGATCAAGGCCGAGGCCCAGCGCCCATGGCCACCCATGCAGGACGAGGCCCCAGCGCCAATCCTGAAATCCGTCGCGTAACCCAACGGCATGACAGGCCGCTACCTCATCACCGGATGTTCGGGCGGCGGCAAATCCACGCTGCTCGATGCACTTGCTGCGCGCGGCTATGCTACCGTGTCCGAACCCGGTCGTCGTATCGTCGCCGAGGGGCGTGCGCTGCCCTGGGTCGATCCCGCTGGTTTTGCACGGCGCGCGGTCGAACTGTCCCGCGCCGATCTGGCAGCGACCAGAACTTCCCCCACCTTTTTCGACCGCGGGCTGATCGACGCCGCCGTGGCCCTCGCCCATCATGGCGGCCCAGCGCTGGACCAGACGCTCGGCGACACGCGGCACTATGACAAAGCGGTTTTCCTCGCCCCGCCCTGGCCCGAAATCTATCAACAGGACGCAGGCCGCCGCCACGACCTGAGCGCCGCGACCGAGGAATACACCCGCCTCGCCCACGCCCTCGACACCCTTGGCTATGACGCCATCCCACTGCCCAAAGCACCGGTGGCAGAGCGCGTTGCCTTTGTCCTCGCCCACCTGCCCCAAGGCTGAGCCGTCAAAGCTTTTCTTGCCACGCCGCCTGCAGCCTGCTTTTGTCCCTGCAACAAAAAGAATGTGGGGACGGGCATGGCCGAAATCAGTCTGAAAAAGCGTATCTGGGGCTGGTTCTTTTTCGACTGGGCCAGCCAGCCGTACCATACTGTCCTGCTGACCTTCATCTTTGGTCCGTTCTTTGTCTCGCTGGCCAGCGAGAACTTTCTGTCCCAGGGGGTGGAAACCGAACTGGCCAAGGCCAATGCGCAGGCGATGTGGTCGTTCACGCTGACCATCACCGGACTGATCATCGGCTTTGGCGCGCCGCTGCTCGGGGCGATGGCCGACACGGGCGGGCGGCGCATTCCGTGGATCATCGGGTTTTCCCTGATGCTGGTCGCGGGGGCCGGTGGGCTGTGGTTCACCGCACCGGATGGCGGCAACCTGATGTGGATGCTCATGGCCTTTGCCTTTGGCTTCATCGGGGCCGAATACGCGCTGATTTTCATCAATGCGCAGCTCCCCTCGCTTGGGACCGAAGAAGAGATCGGGCAAATCTCCGGCTCCGCCTTCAGCTTTGGCTATGCGGGCGGGGTGCTGTCGCTGTTCCTGATCCTGCTGCTCTTTGCCGAACAGCCCAACGGCAAAACGCTACTTGGGCTTGATCCGGGGTTTGGCCTGCTCGACGCGGAAACACGGCAGGGCACGCGGTTCACGGGGCCATTTGTGGCACTGTGGTTCATGATCTTCATGATCCCCTACTTCCTCTGGGTGCGCGAGGTGCGCCCGACCGGAACACGCACTTCTGTCGGGGCTGCACTCTCGCGCCTGTGGTCCACGGTGCGCGCGCTGCCAGCCAAACGCAGCCTGTTCGCCTATCTCGGATCGTCCATGCTCTATCGCGACGCGCTGAACGGGCTTTACAGCTTTGGCGGCACATTCGCGCTGCTGGTGCTGGATTTCAGCGTCGTGCAGGTGGGCGTATTCGGGATCATCGCGGCCATCGGGGCGTCAGTGTTCAGCTATCTCGGCGGGCACGCGGACAAACGCTTTGGCCCCAAACCGGTGGTCATCACCACCATCCTCGTCCTGATGGGGGTCTGCTTCATGCTGGTGAACCTGTCGCGCGACGCCATGTTCGGCATTCCACTGGCCGAGGGGTCAATGGCGCCGGACATCATCTTTTACATCTGTGGCGTGTTGATCGGTGGCATGGGCGGCGTCATGCAATCGGCCAGCCGCACGTTGATGGTGCGCCACTGCGATCCCGCCGCCCCAACCGAAAGCTTTGGGCTCTATGGGCTGACCGGGCGGGCCACCGCCTTTATCGCGCCGTTCCTGATCGGGGTGGCGACGGCGGTGACGGGCAGCACGCAATTGGGCGTTTCTCCGCTATTGGGTCTCTTCCTTTTGGGGCTGATCATGTTACGCTGGGTGCATCCTAAAGGTGAGCTTGCCCCATGATGCAAATCCGTAGGTCCACAGCCCTGATCGCTGGCTTTGTTGCCGCCCTCTTCATTGTCGCCTGCGCCAGCACCGCCGAGGTCGACATCGACGGCACAGTGCGGCCAGACGTTGACCCCGCCACCCTGCAAAACATCGCCAAGGGGCAATTCGGCGGCAAACGCCGCGCCTCCGTGCAGAACCCGGCACCCTTTGGCGGCTATGCCCGCGGATGTCTGGCCGGGGCGCAGCAACTGGCCGAAACAGGGCCGACATGGCAGGCCATGCGGCTCAGCCGCAACCGCAACTGGGGCCATCCCGAGCTTGTGGACTTTGTACAGAAACTCTCTCGCACCGCCGCACAGCAACCCGGCTGGAACGGCCTTTATGTGGGCGACATGAGCCAGCCGCGCGGCGGGCCAATGCTGACCGGGCATCGCAGCCACCAGATCGGGCTTGATGCCGACATCTGGATGCTGCCCGCCAGCAACCTCAACCTTTCGGTGACGGATCGCGAGAACATCAGCTCGATCTCGACCCGTCGGGCCAAGGGTGCCTTTACCAACTCAAGCTGGACCCGCGCTCATCACGAGATCATCAAGGCCGCTGCCAGCGACAAGCGCACGGCGCGGATTTTCGTCTTTCCCGGCGCCAAGGTGCAGATGTGCAAGGACGAAAAAGGCGACCGAGCGTGGCTGAACAAGGTGCGCCCCTGGTACGGGCATCACTATCATTTCCACGTGCGGCTAACCTGCCCCAAGGGCGCGAGGGGTTGCACAAATCAGGCCCCGCCCCCACCCGGAGACGGATGCGCGGATGCGCAGCAATGGGTGAACGACATCCTCAATCCGCCCCCGCCCAAGCCGCGCGATCCCAATGCACCGGCCGCCAAGCCACGCCGCGAATTGCGCGTCGGTGACCTGCCCCAACAATGCGCTGGCGTCTTAGCCTCGCGCTGATCGCCTCCGCCACTGCCTCACCGGCTGACCCCCTGACCCACCTGCGGAACATTCCGCTGACGGGTCTGGGCGGCATTTCGGCGATCGAGGTTGAGGCGGATGGCGCAGCGGCCCTCGTCCTGTCGGATCGGGGCACGGGGCACCGCTTTGCCATTTCGCGCAACGAGTCGTCAGGGCGGATCAGCGATATCCGTGCTATCCGCCTGCCTTTCCCCGACCGCGACACCGAAGGGCTGGCGATCAGCGGCGCGGATGTATTCATCAGCTACGAAGATCCCGGCAATATCTCGACGCTGAACGGTGACATCCTGCCCAGCCCGCGTGAATTCAACGCCCTGCCCCGAAACGGCGCGCTTGAGGCACTGGCCGCGACGCCAGATGGGGTGATCTACACGATCCCAGAAAACCCCCGCACCAGGGGCGGGCCTATCCCGATCTACCGCTTTGCTGGTGACAGGTGGAGCGTCGCCGCCGCCCTGCCCCGCGCGGAGGGGTTCCGACCCACAGGCGCGGATTTCGGGCCCGACGGCCTGCTCTATGTGCTGGAGCGCAGCTTTTCTCCGCTCGGCTTTCGTACCCGCATCCGGCGCATCGATCTGCAGGCAGACCCGCCGGTCGCAGAGACGTTGCTCAAAACCTCCCTCGGCACCCACGACAACCTCGAGGGGATCTCCGTCTGGCGCTCGAATAGCGGTGCGACCTGCCTGAGCATGGTGTCGGACAACAACTTTCTCTCCGTGCAGGCCAGCGAACTGATAGAATACGCCCTGACGGAAACGCTTGCGGGCGGGGCACGCTGCGACTAAGAGGCCCGAGTTCACCTTCGAACCAAGTCGCCGCTACCTTGCAAAAACGGGCATATATTATGACACGCGCACATCTTCCCGGCATCATCGCCATGGCCGCCATCGTGGTGGCCTCCAACATTCTCGTCCAATACCTGTTCGGCAACTGGCTGACATGGGGGGCGTTCACCTATCCGCTCGCCTTTCTGGTGACGGATATCATGAACCGGGTCTATGGCGCAGGTCCGGCGCGCACGGTGGTCTTTGCAGGCTTTGTCGTGGGGGTCATCTGCTCGCTCATCGGCACGCAGATCATGGGCGAATTTGGCCCGCTGGTCACGCTGCGCATCGCCATCGGCTCGGGCCTCGCGTTCCTCACCGCACAGCTGCTAGACGTTGGGATCTTTGCCGCCCTGCGCAAAGGGGTGTGGTGGAAGGCGCCGCTGGTCTCGACCCTGATCGGCAGCACCGTGGACACCGCCCTGTTCTTTACCATCGCCTTCTCGGCCAGCCTGACTTTTATCGAGCCTGCCAATGACGTGGCCTGGGCCGGTGAAATCCTGCCGATCCTCGGGGTTGGCCCGCTGGCTCCGCTCTGGGTGTCGCTGGCCATCGCCGACTGGGCGGTCAAACTGACGCTTGCGCTCATTGCTTTGGCACCATTTCGCGCGATCACGGCACGCATGGCCACACCTGCCGAAATTCGTTGACTTTTGACTCGGCTGTGCAAAGCTGGGGATGAGTTCAACAAATGTAAAGGAGGTGATCCAGTGTCAAGAAAGGTATTGGAGAGAGGTGTCGGAACAACTTGGGAGGTCGCCTGCTAGGGCAGCCCCGCGCGGTGAGGACCGCCAAGTTGGTCGGTTGACCTAACCGACACAACCTCCGAAACATTTCGAGAAGGGCCGCCTGAATGGGTGGCCCTTTTTCGATCAAGGAGACCACGAGATTTCTCCGCCACTCAGCAGCCTCGTTCTTTACACATCACGCATCGACGAGATGGCCGCGTTCTACACCCACCATTTCGGCTACGCAGTGCACATTGAAGAAGGGGACCGGATCGTCGAATTGCGTCCACCCGGCCCGGGCGTGACCCTGCTGTTGCGCCAGATGGGCAAGGGGCGCAAACAGGGCCAGACGCTGGTCAAACTGGTGTTCGCCATTCAGCATGTCGCCGCGTTTTGCGATATGGCACGTGCCAAAGGGCTTGAGTTCGGCCCCCTGCACACGGCAGATGGCTATGTGTTTGCCAACGCCAAGGATCCCGCCGGCAATTCGGTCAGCGTGTCCGGCAGACTAGCCTGAACTGAAGAACCCCGATTGCCATGCTGCGGATCAACGACACCATCACAATCGAAGACTGGGAATTGAGCGAGCAATTCGTGCGCGCCTCAGGCCCGGGTGGTCAGAACGTGAACAAGGTCGCCACGGCGGTCGAGTTGCGCTTTGAGGCGGCGCGCTCCCCGAACCTGCCCGGTCCGGTCAAGACCCGTCTCAAGCGGCTGGCAGGACGCCGCTGGACACAAGAGGGCGCGCTGATCATCCAATGTGATGAAACCCGCAGTCAGGCGCGCAATCGCGACATCGCACGCAAACGTCTGGCGGAACTGATCGAAAAAGCGTTGGTGGCGCCCAAGCGGCGCATTGCGACCCGGCCCACGCTGGGGTCCAAGAAACGCAGGCTCAAGGCCAAAAAGGTGCGCGGAGAGGTCAAGGCTATGCGCGGTCGCGTGAATCCGACGGATTAGGTCAGGGACAACAGATCGATCGAGGATCGGGTCGACGTGGCACCGCTGTGATCGGGTTTGATCCCGAAGATACCGAGGGGGGCCGCCTCGGATCGGGTGACCTCATCTGTCGTTGTGCCGCAACCGGCAACGCCCATCAGCGCAGCAAGCGTGGCGAAAGCAATGATACGTTTCACTTTTCTGTCCAATATGTCTGCTTCTTCATTATTGGTTCCAGTTTACCCCCCAAATGTGGCACAGATTGGGCAAATACACGCTATGCGGGTATCTTATTTCCTGACACCCCAAAAAGTTCCGATTTCCTGACGTGACATGGCGCGCAAAGCGCGTAACGTCGCCCTCAACCACCCTCAATCAGACCGAGTTCTCCCTTGCGCCCCACCGACCGCACTGGCCTGGCCATTTTTCTCAGCCTTGTGGCCCTGACCCTGTTTGACGCGATGGGGCTGGTGATCAAGCATTTGTCGGGGACCTACACGGCCGCCGAACTCTCCGCATGGCGCAATCTGTTCGGGATCATTCCGGGCGTTGTCGCGCTTGGCCTGTCGCGGCAATGGCACAAGGACGGGCGGCGATTGCGCATCCGCCAGTGGAAACTGGCGCTGGCGCGCGGCGGGATTGTCACCTTTGCCCAGCTTTTCTTCTATATCGCGCTGGGGCAGATGGCCTTTGCCACCGCTTCGACCATCACCTACGCCAATGCGCTGTTCATGACCGCACTCGCCGTGCCCCTGCTGGGGGAAAAGGTTGGATGGGTGCGCTGGGGCGCGGTTCTGATCGGCTTTGTCGGCGTTGTGCTGGTGATGCAACCGGGCTCCGACACGTTCACGCCCATTGCGCTGCTGCCGCTGGGCGCGGCGGCGTTTTACGCGCTGGTCGGGGTCACCGCGCGGATGATGGATGACGATGTGCCCAGCCCGCTGGTCAATCTCTATTCCTCCGTGGCCGCACTGGTCGGCGCCTTTCTGATCGCGATGTCCTTTGGCGGCTTCACTCCGATCCAAAGCGCCACCGATCTGGCATGGATCGTCGCAATGGGGGGCTTTGGCGGCACGGCGGTCCTCTTCCTCGTGGTCAGCTACCGCATGACCGAACAAAGCAACCTCGCCCCGTTCAGCTATTTCGGCATCCCGCTCGCCTTTGTGATGGGCTGGCTGTTCTTTGACGAAGCACCATGGGACGCGCTGTTTCCCGGCGCGCTGCTGATTGCCGCCGGGGGGCTGTTGATCATCTGGCGCGAAAGACAGCGGGGTAGGGTCAGCGCAACTCGCCCGACCGGGGCCGATGTGTGATCGGGCTTGCGGCGGCGAACACCGGCACGTTTGAGGCCACATAATCGCCCGAGACCGGCACAGGCGCATCCAGCAGCCCCAGTTGGGCGCGGGCGCCGTTGACGTCGCGGGCCAGTTGCGCCGTGGCGTTCAGGTGCCAACCCAACCCGACCTGACCGCGCGCACTGGCCGTCTGCATGTTGGACTGGGCGCGTTCAGCCTGCGCGGCGGTCAATGCCAGCGACTCGGCGATGCGGGTGCGGGTGCGATTGATGGCGGCCACTTCTTCGTCGTACTGGGCCTCGGACACGGCCCCGGCGATGCGACGCGCCTCAAGGTCGGCAAGGCGGGCATCCTGGGCTGCGATCATGTCCGGCAGGCCAACCTCAAGCGTGTCCATCTGGCCGTGCATGTCCTGAATGTTGTCGACAAGGGCAACCGCAGGGACCAGTTCGACCGAGCCGCTGTTGCGACCGCAAACGGGGCGCTTGCCCGGCGTCAGGATGGCAAGGCCGCAATCGACAAGCGCGCTGTTGAACGATCCGCGCACCTTGGAATCCAGCACCAGCTGATCGGCCATGTGGTTCAGCGCATCCGCCTGCACTTCGACCACGCTCATCGATGGCCCTTGGCGAAAGCTCAGCGGATCCTGCGCGGCACGGGTTGTAATCTCGTTGGCCGGACCGCACGCGCCCACCACAGCAACGACGGATAGCGACGAAAGGAGTATGGAAATTCGCTTCATTTTGCCTGCCTCAGATGTTTTTTTGTTTTGTTTACCGAGGGAGGTAAAAAGCAATTGTGACCACTTTGAGGCAAATGGCCCAGATTTCGCCACAATTGCCTTGTTTCAGAAAAGTGTGTTCAAACGACCACAGCCTGCGGGTCTTGCGCGCCAACCTTGAACACGCGTTTGTAGCGTTCGATTTCGGTCGCCGGGCCCATCGCCTTGTTGGGATTGTCCGACAGTTTGACGGTGGGCTGCCCGTTGGCCGACACGGCCTTGCACACCAATGAAAACGGCGCGAGACGGTCATCCTTGGTCAAGCCTTTGAAATCATTTGTCAACATCGTACCCCACCCAAAGGACACCCGGACCCGATCCACAAATTGGGCCTGCAGTTCAATGATCTTGTCCACATCCAACCCGTCTGAAAAAATCACCAACTTATCGCGCGGATCTTCGCCGCGCTGCTTCCACCAGTTGATCGCCGTTTCGGCCCCCGTGGCCGGGTCGCCGCTGTCGATGCGGATACCGGTCCAGCCCGCCAGCCAGTCCGGCGCGTTATCAAGGAAGCCCTTGGTGCCGTAGGTGTCGGGCAGAATGATGCGCAGGTTGCCGTCATGTTCGTCGTGCCAGTCGCTCAGCACCTCGTACGGGGCCTTGGCAAGGGCCGCATCATCCGTGGCCAGCGCGGAATAGACCATGGGCAACTCATGGGCATTGGTGCCGATGGCTTCCAGATCGCGGTTCTTGGCGATCAGGCAGTTCGACGTGCCTGCAAAGGCCCCCGCCAGCCCCTCGCCCATCGCCTGCACGCACCAGTCCTGCCACAGGAAACTGTGCCGCCGCCGCGTGCCGAAATCAGCCACCCGCAGATCATCCAGCTCGCGCAGCCGTTCGATCTTTTCCCACAGCTTGGTCATCGCGCGGGCATAAAGGACCTGCAATTCGAACCGGCCCATGCTGTTCAGCACCGCGCGGCCGCGCAGTTCCATCAGCACAGCCAGGGCGGGGATTTCCCACAGCATCACCTCGGGCCAGGACCCTTCAAAGGTCAGCTCGTACTGATCGCCACGGCGCTCCAGATGGTAGGGCGGCAGGCGCAGCGCCTCGAACCAGTCCATGAACTCGGGCGTGAACATTTGCCGCTTGCCGTAAAACGTGTTGCCGCGCATCCACGTGCTTTCGCCGCGGCTGAGGGACAGCGAGCGGATGTGATCCAGCTGCTCGCGCAACTCGCCCTCGTCGATCAGATGGGCCAGCGGCACATGGGTCGACCGGTTGATCAGGCTGAACCGGACCTGCGTGTCCGGCTTGTTGCGGAACACCGACTGGCACATGAGCAGCTTGTAGAAGTCCGTGTCGATCAGCGACCGCACGATGGGATCGATCTTCCACTTGTGGTTCCAGACGCGGGTGGCAATGTCGACCATGGGGGCACTTTCCAGATGCAGGCGCACCCGTTGTGCCAAGTCGCGCGCGCCGGGGCAAGGGCAGGCCCACCCATCGGCGAAACTTGCAAAAAAACCCGATTTGCGGCACCGTGGCCCTGCGTACATTGGTTCGCGTGTATTTTGACAAAACAATTTTGGACGAAATTCTCATGGCACAGGCACAACCCGACAATCCCCTCATCCCCATTCAGGACAAAGTTGTCCGGATTCACTCACGGCTCCTCGAATTCTTCCGCAACGTTCTGGTCAAGATGAAACCGATGATCGTGTCGTTGCAGGGGTTTCTGGTGAACGTCAAAAAGGCGGCCAAGGAGATTGCAAAGACAGTTGGCAAATCCGCCGTTGAAAGCGTCATCAAGATGGGCACCAGACTGGTTCAGGTGGTGGCCTCTGTCGAAAAGCTGGTCATCGAGGGGATCAAGTTCGCCTCCAAGATCCTCGCCGTGATCCGCAAGGCCGCCAAGGTACCGCAAAAGGCGTTCAAGGTGGTCAAGGCGATGGTCGCCCGTCTGGCCAAGATGTTCCGCACCATCCTGTCCAAAGTGATGGAGGTCATGGTTGTCATCAACCCGATTGAAATCGTGCTCAAGGTCATCGACACGATGAAGATGATGCTGCAGCTCGTGTTTGGCTGGATCACGCAGGTCGGATCCATCACCTCCGGCGTGAAAAAGGCCAAGTCGCTGATCAAGAAGTCCGTCAAAATGCTCAAGGCCGAGGCCAAGCAGGTGACCGAGATGGTCAAGGACGCCAACAAGCTCAAGCCCGCCTGATCAGGTCACGCTCACACCCGCGCCCGTCATCCCGTCCATCGCCGCCGCCAGCGATCCGTCCAGATCAATGGCGCGGCACAAATCGGTGCGCACGGTGACATCAAAGCCCAGCCTGGCCGCATCCACGGCGGAAAAGTTCACGCAGAAATCCGTGGCCAGCCCCACCAGCGTCAAGCTCTCGATGCCGCGCGTGCGCAGATAGCCCTCAAGCCCCGTGGGCGTCGTGTGATCATTCTCGAACAGTGCCGAATAGCTGTCGATGGCCGGACGGTACCCTTTGCGCACGATCATGTCGGCGCGGTCCACGTTCAAATCCTTATGAAAGGCCGCGCCATCTGTGCCCTGAATACAGTGATCCGGCCACAGCACCTGCGGCCCATAAGGCATGTCGATCATCTCGTAGGGGCTGGCCCCCGCATGACTGCTGGCAAAGGATGAATGCCCGCCCGGATGCCAGTCCTGCGTCAGGATCACCGCCTCGGCCTCATTCATCAGCGCATTGATGCCGGGCAAAATCACGTCCCCCTCTGGCACCGCCAGCGCGCCGCCGGGGCAAAAATCGTTCTGGACGTCGATCACGATCAGCGCATGGGTCATGTGGGGCTCCGTTTCAGACTGTTACCCCAGACTAGACCCGCTTTATGCCAAACGAAATGCCGATAACACGTCAGCTTCCGGATCAGCGGCCATTCACATCCCCAAAACGCAGAACGGACATACGGCGATGATGACCGCAACGCCCAAGACACCGCCCGCGACCTCGCCTGCGCTCGCAGTGCCGTCCTCGTTCATATCAAACACTTTCGTGCTTTTCGGCTCTGGTTCCGTCGACTCCGCTGGCAGCAGCGAAGGTGGGGGAACAATCTGGGTGTCATCCGGGGACGGCGCACAGGCGCCCAGGGGCAAGCCGATGGCCGCGAGAAGAAGTAGGGTTTTTGAATCAATCACTTATATATGCCTTCCTTGAATGATCCGACGATCACAGGTCCGGCAAAGTAAACATAGTCTGGAATACCCGTCCTTTGCGGCAGACGGCGGCGGGTCGCGCCATCCACTGTGCAAACAGGCGGGGTCCGGGATCGGGGCGCACGGCCAAGGCTTGCAGGACAGTGCCCGCAGGCGTATCTGAGCGCGCATGTTCACCATCGCCGCCCTCTATCACTTCACGCGCTTTTCCGATCCAGCCGCGCTGAAACCGCCGCTGCTTGCGTTGTGTCAGGCGCAGGACGTGACCGGCTCGCTCTTGCTGGCACCTGAGGGGATCAACGGCACCATCGCTGGCCCGCGCGCCGGCATCGACGCCGTGCTCGCCCATATCCGCGCCCTGCCCGGATGCGCCGCACTTGAACATAAGGAAAGCCACAGCCCCACGCCGCCCTTCGGCAAGATGAAGGTGCGGCTCAAGCGCGAGATCGTCACCATGGGTCAGCCGGACGTGGACCCGGTCGCGCGCACCGGCCACTATGTCGAGGCCGCCGACTGGAACGATCTGATCACCCAGCCGGACGTCGCCGTGATCGACACCCGCAACGACTACGAGGTCGCCATCGGCACTTTTGACGGCGCGGTGGACCCCAAAACCGCCAGTTTCGGTGAGTTCCCCGCATGGTGGGAGGCCAACAAGCACCAGTTTCACAACAAGAAAATCGCGATGTTCTGCACCGGCGGCATTCGCTGCGAAAAATCCACCAACTACCTTCTCGGCCAGGGGGTCGAGGACGTCTATCACCTCAAGGGCGGCATCCTGAAATACCTTGAGGAGGTGCCCCAGGACGACAGCACATGGCAGGGCGAGTGCTTTGTCTTTGACGGGCGTGTCAGCGTTGGGCACGGCCTCGAAATCGGCCCGCACCTGCTCTGCCACGCCTGCCGTCGCCCGGTGCTGCCCGAGGATCGAGACCGCCCCGAATATGAACAGGGCGTGGCCTGCCATCACTGCGCGCATGAAACCTCGGACGATGACAAGGCCCGGTTCCGCGAACGGCAAAAACAGGTCGCCTTGGCCAAGGCGCGCGGGACGGATCACCTCACGGGCAAGATGGTGCCCGACAAAGGCTGAGAACACGCCGGTCCAGCGCCGTTCCGCGGGGGGCCGCTCCGACCTCTCTGCACATTGATTTATGGTGATCGTTCGCCTTTGCGGACCTGATATCGCGACATCATCGACATAGCGGCCGCCCCGGTGGGCGGGCAGCCGCTGGCCCGGCGGCCTTGCGGCCTTGATTCCGGTCCGATTGCTTAACCCGTAAGGAGGAGGTGTCCTCCGCCCACCCGGCATTAACCCTTCCTCAACACTCAGCACCGTGCGCCGCGTTAACCCGCCCATTTAGCCAAATCGTATGCCAAACGGTGCAC
Source organism: uncultured Tateyamaria sp. (assembly GCF_947503045.1). GTDB lineage: Bacteria > Pseudomonadota > Alphaproteobacteria > Rhodobacterales > Rhodobacteraceae > Tateyamaria. Next base: position 995,489 of record NZ_CANNCF010000002.1, on the reverse strand, counting down.
AGGGTGTGCACGCCCTGTGCACGGGTTGTGACTCGCGCAAACCCCTTGTTTTCCTGGCCTTAACGATTTGATTCGCGCAAATGCATTGATGCGCCAACCACCCGTTGCGCGCACGCTGCTCTCAGGCCGGTTGCAGCACCCGGCGCGGACGGCTCCGGCTCAGCAGCCAGACCATGATCGCGATGTTCATCCCGTTCCACGCAATGCCGTTCCAGAACGCCGCCTGATAGCTGCCGGTCACGTCATAGATCCACCCCGACATCCACCCGCCCAGCGCCATGCCCATGATGGTCGCCATCAGAACGAAACCGACCCGCGCCCCGGCTTCGCGGGCAGGCATGTATTCCCGCACGATCAACGCATAGCTCGGCACGATCCCACCCTGGCTGAGACCAAAGATCAGGCTGACCACATAGAGCGATATCAGCGCGTCTGACGGCAGGTAGAGCACCAGCGCAAACGCCTGCAGAACCGAGCCCAGCAGCAGCGTGCGCACCCCGCCCAGACGGTCCGCCAGCAGCCCCGACACAAGGCGCGAGCCGACACCGCCCAGCAGCATCAGCGACAGCATCTCCGCCCCCACCGCAGGTCCATAGCCAAGGTCGACACAGTAACTCACAATATGGACCTGCGGCATCGACATCGCCACGCAACACCCCACCCCCGCAAGGCCCAGCAACCACGCCAGTGCGCGCGGCGACAGACCCGAGGAATGGGCATTCGCGACCGAGGCCGCCTCGGCCACTTCATGTGCACTTTCAGGCACTTGGCGGCGCAGCGCAAAGGCGAGCGGGATCACGATGACAAGGGTTGCAATGGCCAGCACCGCATAGGCCGTGCGCCAGCCGCTTTCGGCCAGAATGCCTGCCAGCAGGATCGGCCATATCGCGCCGGACAGGTAGTTGCCGCTGGCCACAATCGCGACCGCAATCCCGCGCCGCTTCATGAACCAATGCGAGATATCCGCGATCAGCGGACCAAAGCCTACAGAGGTGCCAAATCCGACGATCAGCTGCGCCATCGACAGGGCAAGGATCGACCCGCTCGCCATCGCCAACCCGTACCCGGCAGCGATGCCAAAGGCGCAGAGAAGCAGCACCCGCGTGACCCCCCAGACATCGACCGCGCGCCCGACGGCAAAGTTGCCCACCGCAAAGCCGATCATCGTCAGGGTATAGGGCAGGCTGGCCTCGGCGCGGCTCACGCCGAACTCGGCTTCGACCGCAGGCATGATCACGATGATCGCCCACATGCCGACATTGGCAACCATAGCGATCCCAAGGGTCAGCCCCAGCCGAAGCCAGGAATAGGCACTGTCATGCGCGGTTGAGGTCATGCGCTCATCTGCGCGCGTTCCCGCAGCCAGCGCAAGGGGCAAGCGTAAATCCTGAAAATTGTATCTGTTAAGGGTGATGAAACGCCCGGCGGGTATACCCTTCTGCGGGTGACCAAGAGGTGTGGGATATGAGCGTGCAAGCCAATGCGCGGCCAATCATTATCAAGCGGAAAAAGGTCGTGGGCGGCGGTGGCCACCACGGCGGAGCTTGGAAAGTGGCCTATGCGGATTTCGTAACCGCGATGATGGCATTCTTCATGTTGATGTGGCTGCTGAATGCAACGACAGAACAACAGCGCAAGGGTCTGTCTGACTACTTTTCGCCGTCGATTCCGATCAGCCGGACGTCTGGCGGCGGTGACGGCAATTTTGGCGGCAGCTCGGTGTTTTCCGAAGAAACCTTGCCGCAAAACGGCATCGGGGCCTCGGCTCAGCACACCACAGAATCCCAGCAGGCCCGCGGCGAATCCGGCATGTCGGACGAAGGCGCCGGTGCAGCACAGGACGAAGTGTTTGAATCGCTTGAGGCTTTGCTGGTCGGTCATGGCGGCGAATCCACAGTGATGGAAAACGAACTGCGCCACATCAACACGAGGCTGACCGACGAAGGGTTGGTGATCGAAGTATTCGCCACCGAAGATGCGCGTTTGTTCCATCCGGGCACCAACACGCCAACAGCGCTGTTGCGCAGCCTCGCCGGTCTGATTGCCGACACGTCCCGGACAGTGTCCAACGGCATCGCAGTCGAGGGACATGTGGCCGCGGAACCGATTGTTCTGGCGAACAATCTCACGTGGGATCGCTCTGCAGAACAGGCCAGTATCATGCGCGTGATGCTCGAAGAGTCCGGCGTCTCATCGGCCCGCATCAAACGCGTCACGGGCCATGCTGATCGCCAACCCGCGGCAGAGCGGAATCCAATGGCTATCCGCAACAACCGGCTTGAGATCATTTTGCTGAGATAGTGGCAAACGCAAGGCGAATAGATTGAATTGTATCTGTTAGCCTGACGTTAAGTGACGTTCCCTATCTGTGAGTCAACTCAGGTTGATACAGCAGAAAGGCGTGTCTCATGACCATCTCTTCGTCGCTTAACGCAGGTGTTGCGGGCCTCCAATCGAACGCAACGCGACTTGCGTCCATTTCGGACAACATCGCGAACTCGTCCACGTTTGGCTATAAACGGGTGCAGACCGATTTCCATTCACTGGTGATCTCGTCCAACGGCGGCACCTATTCCGCCGGTGGCGTGCGGGCCACAACCTCGCGCCTGATCGATCAGAGCGGATCGCTGGTTTCGACTTCCAATGCAACAGACCTTGCCGTGCGCGGTCGCGGCATGCTGCCCGTCGCAAAGGAAAGCGAAATTGGAGTCTCCAATGGCGACCCGCTGATGCATTTGACGACAACCGGGTCCTTCCGCACCGATGCCGAAGGGTTCCTGCGGTCCGATTCCGGTCTTGTGCTCCTTGGCTGGCCCGCCCTTCCGGACGGTACGGTTCCGACCTTCCCGCGCGATACGTCCGACGGGCTCGAGCCTGTGCAGATCAACGTCAACCAGTTCTCGGGTGAGCCCACGACAAAACTGGCGCTGGGTGTGAACCTGCCTGCGACGGATACCGATGCAGGGTCCGCCGGTGAGATCCAGTATCTATCAGTCGAATATTTCGACAACCTCGGCACATCCGAAAACATCAATATCAGCTTTACCCCCACCGTCCCCGCGACAGGGTCCTCGAACGAGTGGACCATCCAGATGACGGATTCGGCGCTGAACAACGCCGTCGTCGGGGAGTACGTGCTGACATTCGACAACAGCCGTACTTCCGGCGGCACCTTGGCAAGCGTCGCGACGGTGAGTGGCGGCGCCTATGATCCTGTCACCGGCAACCTGATCATCGCAGCCGAAGGGGGGCCGCTGGAAATCAACATCGGCACGCTTGGGGACAATGACGGAATCACGCAGTTGTCTGACAGCTTTGCCCCCGTCTCCATTTCCAAGGACGGATCACCCGTCGGCAACATGACCAATGTCGAAGTGGACGCGAATGGCTTTGTGACGGCGTTCTTTGACACCGGCATCAACCGCACGATCTACCAGATTCCCCTCGTCGACCTGCCGAACCCCAACGGCATGGTGGCGCTGGACCAGCAAACATACCTACCCTCCCCGGAAAGCGGCAGCTTCTTTCTTTGGGACGCGGGTGATGGCCCGACTGGCGACATCGTGTCTTACGCACGTGAGGAATCCGCGGTTGATGTGGCGGGCGAACTGACGGCGATGATCCAGACCCAGCGCGCGTATTCGTCCAATGCCAAGGTCATTCAGACCGTCGACGAAATGTTGCAGGAAACCACCAATATCAAACGATAAACCTGACCCGGGCCAAGGCCCGGGCCTCCGTCGAAAGGCCGGCACATGACCATATCAAGCGCTCTCAATTCTGCCATGTCCGGCCTGCATGCCGCCAGTCGCGCTTCAGGGCTGGTGTCGAGCAACATCGCAAATGCTTTGACCCCGGGCTATGCGCGCAGGACGCTTTCGATCAGTTCTGCATCCATCGGCAACACCGGCGGCGTTCAGATCAATGGCATAAACCGCCAGATCGACCTTCAGGTCATCGCGGACCGTCGCCTCGCCGGGTCCGAGTTCGGGTATCGTGCAGCAACCTCTGACTACCTGAACCGTATCGAGAATCTGATCGGCACCCCGGACCAACTGGATTCACTTTCCGGTCGCCTCGCCAGTTTTGAAAACAACCTTATTCTGGCGAGCAGCAGACCCGACGCAACTGAACGTCTGGATAGTGCCGCACTTGGCGCGCGTGACCTCGCGCGGTCGATCAATTCGATCGCCGATGGCATCCAGTCGGCCCGGACCAATGCTGACCGTAGCATTGCTGATCAGGTCACACGGCTCAATGATGCGTTGCAGGGTGTGCAAAAACTCAACGCACGCATCACCGCAGCCAGCGGCCGTCAGAACGACACATCAGGTCTGCAGGATCAGCGGCAGGTTCTGATCGACCAGATCAGCGAAATGGTTCCCGTTCGGATGTTGGACCGCGATCATGGGGCGGTGGCGCTGTATTCAACTGGCGGTGCAATCTTGCTGGACGGGCGGGCCGCCGAAATCGGGTTTGAACCGTCAAATGTCGTCACGCCGTTCATGTCGATCACCGACGGCACGCTCTCGGGTTTGACCATCAACGGATACGCGGTCAACACGACCTCCACCACGGGTCGCTTGCATGGCGGCACTCTCGGCGCGCAATTCGAGATTCGCGACGAACTGGCACCGCAAGCACAGGTGCAGATCGATGCGGTGGCCCGCGACATGATCGAGCGGTTCGAATCCAGCGCGGTTGATCCGACCCTTGCGGTCGGACAGGCGGGCCTTTTCACAGATTCCGGGGCAGCTCTGGATCCCGCATTCGAGCTTGGCCTCGCAAACCGAATTGCGCTGAATGAATTGGTGGATCCCGCGCAAGGCGGTCAGACGTGGCGTATGCGCGATGGGCTGGGCGCTGTTGCACCCGGCCTATCCGGCGACGCCACACTCTTGAACGCCCTGTCAGAAGCACTGACCGACGCACGCATAACGTCGTCCGGTTCGTTTGGGTCCGCCGCACTTTCGGCAACTGGCGTCATGGCCGGATTTGCATCGCAAATCGGGGCAACGAGACTGAGAGAAGACCAACAGCTGAGTTTTGCCTCTGCCCAGTTTTATGAACTGACCGAACTGGAACTGGCCAATGGTGTAGACACCGATGTCGAACTGCAGAACCTGATGGTCATCGAGCAGGCCTATGCGGCGAACGCACGCGTCATTGAAACCGTCGACCAAATGTTCGACGAACTTCTGAGGATCTGAGGATGAACAGCTTTTCTCTTGGCGATCTCGCACAAACCTTCATGCTTCAAAGACGCGGCGCGGCTCTGAAAGCTGATTTGGGCCGCATTACAGAAGAGCTGTCCACGGGTCAGGTCAGTGACGTGAAATCTGTCCTGGCAGGAAATACCAGCTATCTCTCCGACCTCGAAAGCGATTTGCAAACGCTGGCTGGTTATCGCGTTGCGACGGTGGAAGCCGGGCAATTTGCCGACGCAACGCAATCGGCGCTCGAGCGTGTGAATGCAAGTGTCGAAAGCCTGAGCGCCAAATACCTTGCAATGTCCCCCCACGCCAACGGCCCGGTTCTGGATCAATTCACGGCCGAGGCAGAGGCGGAGTTGGCGACGATTGTCGATGCTCTGAACACGTCGTCTGGCGGGCGCAGTCTTTTTTCGGGACGGGCCACGGATCAACCGGCATTGCAGGGGATGGAAACCCTGCTCGCCGAATTGCGCGCTGCGACCGTGGGCGCGACAAGCACTACAGATCTAAAACTGGCTGCTGAAACCTGGTTCAACGATCCCAGCGGTTTCGCCGCACTTGTCTACAACGGTACGGACGAAACACTGGCCCCTTTTCGATTGGGAGGCGACGAAACCGTCGGACTGAACCTGACGGCGAACAGCCAGGCACTTCGCGATGTTCTGATGCATGTGTCCATTGCCGCGATCAGCGGCGACATCAGTTACGGCCTCAGTTCGGACAATAGGCAGGCCTTGTTGCAGGAAACCGGGCAGACCTTGTTTCAGGCGCAATCCGCACTGACGTCGACACGCGCATCCGTTGGGTCATCCCAAGCCCAAATCGAAGTCGTTGCGGCACGAAATTCTGCTGAGGAGTTTTCGCTCCTGAGTGCAAAAAGCGCGTTGCTTCAGGTCGATCCATATGAAGCTGCAACAGAATTGGAGGCCGTTCAATTTCAACTGCAAAGCCTGTACACCATCACCGCGCGCATGTCCGACATGTCATTTGTGAACTACATCCGATGAGGTGGTTGATTGTCATTTCTCTGATCGCAATCTGGATCCAGGCAGCGGTCGCTGGACCGGTTCGGATCAAGGATCTGGTCGAGTTCGACGGCGTGCGTGGCAACGATCTGGTTGGATATGGTCTTGTCGTTGGTCTGGACGGAACCGGGGACGGCTTGCGCAACGCGCCCTTCACCGAAGACATCATGACCAATATCCTGGAACGGCTTGGAGTGAATGTGACCGGCGAACAGTTCCGCCCCAAGAACGTCGCCGCGGTGTTTGTCACCGCGACTCTGCCACAGTTTGCGCGCAGCGGATCGCAGATTGATGTGACCGTTTCTGCGATCGGTGATGCCAAAAGCCTTTTGGGTGGGACGTTGATAATGACCCCAATGAATGCGGCTGACGGCCAAATCTACGCTGTTGCGCAGGGCACCATTATTGCTGGCGGGGCCGTCGCAGAAGGTGACGGAGCGCGGGTCACACAGGGTGTGCCAACGGCCGGCGTGATTCCTTCGGGTGCTCGGGTAGAGCGCGAAATCGATTTCGAACTCAGCAGCTTGACGGATGTACGCCTCGCGTTGCGCAATGCCGATTTTACAACAGCGACACGTATTGAAGAGGCGATCAATGCCGATTTTGGCCGCCCCATCGCAACGATGCTCGATTCTGGCACTGTCAGCATGAATGTCGCGGCATCGCGCATGCGTTCTGTTGCCCATGCCATCGGAAGGGTCGAGAACATCACGGTTGAACCGGAACGCAAAGCCAGAGTGGTGGTCGATCAAAGATCCGGAACCATTGTGATGGGCGATGACGTACGCATTTCGCGCGTCGCTGTCTCGCAGGGCAACCTGACCTTGCGCATTCAGGAACAGCCATTGGCCGTGCAACCCAATCCGTTTTCGGAAGGCGCAACCGTTGTCGTACCGCGCACGACCGCAGACATTCAGGATGATGAAGGGATCGGGCTTGCTGAGATTCCCGAAGGCGCATCCCTGTCCGAAGTCATTGCGGGCTTGAACGCCTTGGGAGTGGCCCCTCGCGACATGATCGACATTCTGAAGAGCATCAAGGCGGCGGGTGCGCTGCATGCCGAATTCGTAGTGCGCTAGTTTGATCGCGGTTCGACAGTCTCAAGACAGGTATGTAGACATATGAAACGCACGAAGGCGAGTGCTGGCATCTGGAACTGCACATCTTGCCATTCGCCTGAAAGAAGCTGGTTCGAGAACGGCGTATCCCGATTCTTTTAGCGGCGATTTGTGATCCGGAGGCCAGTGGTTGTCCGTGGATCCTCCTTTCCTGAAATGTAGCAATATCAGGCGCGTGTTCCATGTTTTTCGGTGGAGGATGAAACCATGTTCGTCTCACCGTCTCGCACACCGAACGAGAGGCTAAAAAAACCGGCTACTAGACCGTCGACATTGCCATCAAAGGGACAAGGTTCTGATCTTCCCGTCTCGCGCGCAGGCGTCTGCGGCGTCCGCCAGAATTTGTGCCTTCAGACCGTCCATGCCTGATGGAGTCATTTGCTTGCCATTCGCGATCACGTCAACGAAATGCTGCATCTCTGCCCGATAGGCCGCAGCATAGCGCTCCAGAAAAAAGGGTTGTGTTGCCGCCTTGCGAAAGCCGCGCTCATTTGACACTTCGACCGTGTTTTCCAGAACATTGTCTGCGCGCAACATCCCTTTGCTGCCGTGCACTTCGATCCGCTGGTCATAGCCATAAGTGGCCCGCCGCGAGTTGGAAATCTGGCAGATACGCCCTTTTGCAGTTTTCAAGGTAACGGCAGCCGTATCAAAATCGCCTGCCTCGCCAATCTCCGGATCCACGAGGCACGATCCTGCGGCCGAGATCTCAACCGGATCTTCGCCCAACAAAAAGCGGGCCATGTCCAGATCGTGGATCATCATGTCACGGAAGATCCCGCCCGACGTCTTGATGTAGCCGATCGGCGGCGGTGACGGATCGCGCGACAGGATAGTGACGATTTCGACATTGCCGATCACTTGATCCGCAATCTGTTTTTGCAGAAGTGCAAAGCTGGGATCGAAGCGGCGGTTGAAAGCCGTCATGAATGGCACGCCCGCTTTTTCGACCACGGCAAGGCATTCTCGGATGCGCTCGACCGACAGGTCCACCGGCTTTTCGCAAAATATTGCTTTGCCCGCCGCCGCTGCCTGATGAATCAGATCGTAATGGGTCGTGGTCGGCGTGCCGATGATGACGGCGTCAATTGACGGGTCTGCGATGATCTCTTCGGTGCTCATCGCCTTGGCGTCGATTTTTGTGGCCAGCGCCTCGGCGGCTTCGGGCAGGAAATCCGATACCGCCACTGCTTGTGCTTCGCTCATGACGGCGAGTGTCGCGCTGTGAACCTGACCGATCCGTCCGCTGCCCAGAATTCCGATGTTCAGCATGCTCTATCCTTTCAAGGCCGCCAGCACGCGGCGTGTTGCCACAACCATCGGATCATGCGTTTCTTTCAGGATCTCCACCCGGTCAAAACGCGCGGGGTCGGCATTCACCGCCGCGCGCATGGCGGCGCCAAAAGCCATACGTAATTCCGTCCCGATGTTGAACTTGCAGATGTTGGAGGCGCGGGCGAGCGATGTGCGCTGCGCCACCGGCACGCCAGAGCCGCCGTGGATCACCAACGGCACACCAGTCACGGCCTGAATGGCAGTGATGCGCGCCTCATCCAGACCGCCCTCTTGATCTTGCTGCAAGTGGACATTCCCACACGAGATTGCCATGGCATCTACGCCAGTCTCTTCCGCGAACAGCGCGGCCTCGTCCGGGTCCGTGCCTGCCGAATTCTCGCCATTTGCATAGCCGACAAAACCGATCTCACCTTCGCAGGAAACACCCGCAGCGTGCGCCATTTCGACGATGGCCCGGGTTTCGGCAACGTTGTCCTTGAGCGGTTTGCGCGATCCGTCGAACATCAGTGAAGTGAAACCACAATCAAGCGCCTCGGCGCATTCATCATAGGTATAGCCGTGATCCAGATGGGCCACGACCGGTACAGATGCGCCCTCTGCCAGGTGCCGGAACATCTTGCCCAGGATCGGCAGCGGCGTATGCGCGCGACATCCGGGCCCGGCCTGCAGAATGAGGGGGCAGTTTTCAGCCTCGGCTGCCGCAACAAAGGCGCGCATGTCTTCCCAGCCGAGCGTCACCACACCCGCCACTGCATAGCCGTCCTGAAGGGCGGGTTGCAGCACCTCTGACAGGGTCGCAAGTGTCATTTGAACTTGGCAATCATGTCTTTGATGCCCGGGATCGTTTCGATCTGGTAGGCATGTGAGGGTTGAAAGTATTGCACGAGTGATCGCTGAGACAAGCCGCCCAGAATGGTGAAATAGTACATCTGGTAGCCAGGCAGCACGCAGCAGGGGTGGTATCCGTTGTCGAGGCAAATGGTTGAACCGTCGACGAGGTGATAGGCATCCCCCGGCTTGCCATCTTCGCGCTGCAGCATTTGCACGCCCGATCCGTGCTTGGGCTTGAAGCGGAAATTGTAGGTCTCGTCGTGGCGCGTTTCGATGGGCAGACGGTCGGTGTCATGCTTGTGCGAGGGAAAGCCGGACCAACCGCCCTCGCCCACGGTGAACAGTTCAGACACCAGAAGACGGCCCACTTTGTCGTGGTATTTGGTGCCGAGGATGTGCTTGATCTTGCGGTGCGTTTTCGTCTCGTCCGAGCCGTATTGCACCATGTCCAACTCGTCATTGCGCACTGCAAAGGCCTCGAGCACCTCGTCATAGCGCGCCCCGGCGACAAAGATTTCGGCCTCGTCAGAGATACACACCATCTCGGCCTTGGCCGCGGTGGGCACATAGACCCCCTCGGGTTCGCCGTCCCAGACATCTTCGACGCGACCGCCCACGGCGTCGGCCTTGAACCCTTCGACATTCACATCGACCGTGCCGGTGGCAGGCACGATGCAGGTCTCGTAGCCGGGCGTGGCATATTCGAACGCCTCGCCTTTCTTGAGCTTCACGACGTTGAAGTAGTTCAGCGGAACCGTGCTGTCATCGAGGTCGACGATCGGTTTGTTCTGGTTGTCGAAGGGCGCGATATGCATGGACGGGTTCCTTTATGCGGATGTCGGGCCGGAATGGTCGGCCAGAAATGTTTCCAGTGTTTCGCTATCTGCCATAGCAGGCGCACAGCCCGGACGCGAGACGGTGACCGAGGCGCAGGCTGACCCGCGCAGGATCGCGGTTTTGAGGTCATGCCCACCGGCAATCGACGTCAGCATGCCCGCCATGAAACTGTCGCCCGCCCCTGTGGGTTTCAGCGCCTCAACCGGGTAGATTCCGGTACGGATTTCCTCGCCATTTGCAAACGTGATCGCGCCGTCCTGCCCCATCTTGTAGATTACGATGGCGGCTGAGGTTTCAGACAGTGCGCGCGCCTTGGCCAACCCCTTGTCGATGGAGCCTGCCATGAAGCCGAACTCTTCGTCATTTCCCACGATCATGTCGGATTCGGCCGCCGCCCGGCTGAGCACGTCAGAGGCGACCTGCGGCGAAGGCCATGAATAGGGGCGGTAATCGACGTCAAATATGATCGGCACGCCTGCCTTTTTGGCCAGCGCAAAGGCATGGAACGAGGCGCTGCGTGAAGGCTCGGCGGCAAAGACTGTTCCGGCGGTGATGAGTGCGCCGTATTTGGCGTAATCGACCGCGTCGACATCTGCCTTGTCCATTTGGAAATCGGCGGCCCCATTGCGATAGATTACCGATTGGTGCCCTTCGACGCGGGATTCGTAGACGGCGAGCGAGTTGCGGAACTCGCCGCCAATCGGAGTCACATGGGTGGCGTCCACGCCGTAGCGTTTCAACTGGTTCACGCAGTAGCGCCCGATGCTGTCATCCGAGACTCGCGTGACGAGGGCGGCGGCCCCTCCAAGTTTGCAGATACCTGCCGCGATGTTGGCCGACGAGCCGCCAAGGCCTGCGGTCATCACGTCCGCCTCTTCGGTCGCGCCGCCTGCGGGAGTAAAGAAATCCATCCCTGCGCGGCCAACCACGACAAAATTGTTCGCCTTGATCCCTTCGATCAGGTCCATATCAGACGCCCTTGCGCTGGCGTGCGCGCGCGCTTTCAACGTCTTTGTGGGCCGCAGTCACGCTGGCGCTGTTCGAAATGTGTGGCGTGCCGACCTCCCACCACGTGTGTCCTTCGGTCGTCCAGCCGTTATAGGCGTCAACCTTGGCGCAGATCACATAGGTCTTGTCGCTGGCCTTGGCCCGCTCGAACGCGGCACCCAGATTGGCCATCTCGACGGTTTCGGCCTTGGCCCCCATGGCGCGCGCGTGCGCCTCGAAATCGACAGCGAAGGGTTCGGGCACGGTGGGTGTGTCAGTGATCAGGTTGTTGAAACTTTCGTGCCCGGTGTTGTTCTGCAATTTGTTGATCACCGCAAAACCACCATTGTCCAGCACGACAACGATCAGTTTCTTGCGGGTCAGGACTGAAGAGTAGATGTCCGAATTCATCAGCAAATAAGATCCGTCGCCGGTGAAGACGATGGTGTCGCTGTCGGGTTCATCCTCGGACTGCGCAATGCGCGCACCCCAGCCACCGGCGATTTCATAACCCATGCAGGAAAAGCCGAACTCGACGTCGACCGTGCCGATGTCCAGCGTTTTCCAATTGGCGGTGACTTCGGCAGGCAAGCCGCCTGCAGCCGCCACAACACGGTCGCGCGGGCTGCACAGATCGTTGACAGTCCCGATGGCCTGAGCGTACGAGGCGGGCCCGTTTCCGACCCGGGTGTTTTCGACGACATAGGCCGTCCATTTGGCGCGTTCGCTTTGCGCTTTCTGCGTCCAGTCTTGTGGCGTGGTGTAGTCGGCCAGGGCGTCGTCCAGAGCGGGTACCGTCAGCTTGGCGTCGCCCACCACGGTCATTGACATGTGCTTGGCCGCGTCATGGCGACCCACATTCATTCCGATGATCCGCGCATTCTTGGCAAAGGCAGTCCATGAGCCGGTGGTGAAATCCTGCAACCTTGTGCCGATGGCGAGGATCACATCGGCCTCTTCGGCGATGGTGTTGGCGGACTCCGAGCCCGTGACACCGATCGGGCCGATGTTCAACGGATGGTCGTTTTTCAGGTTCGCCCGTCCTGCAATCGTTTCGACCACGGGAATGCTACGGGCCTCGGCGAAGGCGGTCAGTTCGGTCACCGCGCCTGCATATTGCACGCCGCCCCCTGCGATGATCATGGGGCGCTTTGCGGATGTCAGCAGTGCCGCGGCCTCTGCGATTTCGGCGTCATCTGCAGGCTGGCTCCGGATGCGGTGCACCCGCTCTTCGAAGAAGGAGACCGGATAGTCGTAAGTCCACCCCTGCACATCCTGCGGCAGACCCAAAAAAGCCGGACCGCAATCAGCCGGATCCAGCATCGTGTTGAGGGCCGCAGGCAGCGACTGGATGATCTGCGCGGGGTGCGTGATGCGATCCCAATAGCGCGAGACAGCCTTGAACGCGTCGTTCACGCCAAAGGTTGGATTGTTGAAGTGTTCCAACTGTTGCAGCACCGGGTCGGGCAACCGCGTCAGGAACGCGTCCCCGCACAACAACAGCATGGGCAGGCGGTTGGCATGGGCCAATGCGGCTGAAGTCAGCAGGTTGGCCGTGCCCGGCCCGGCCGACGCGGTGCAGAACATGAAGCGACGACGCAGCTTGTGCTTGGCATAGGCGGCAGCCGCGAATCCCATCCCTTGTTCGTTTTGTCCCCGATAGAGCGGCAGTTCGTCGCGATGAGCATAAAGCGCCTCGCCCAGACAGGTGACGTTGCCATGCCCGAAAATGCCGAACCCGCCACCGCAAACACGGGTTTTCACGCCGTCGATCTCGATATATTGCGCCGCAAGGTAGCGAATGATGGCCTGCGCAGTTGTCAGGGTAATGGTGTCGCTGCCCTGTCCCATGACGTACCTCCGGTCTGGTAACTATTTCTTGCCGGATAACATTGGTGTTGACCAGCGGCTACAAACAAGGATACGCATTTTGCAACCGGTTGCAACGAGTTTCTGGAAGGCATGTCAGCGATGACCGAGATCAGAATTGGAATTGTCGGTGGTGGCTACATGGGCAAGGCCCACGCGGCAGCATATGCGGCTGTCGGCACAGTGTTTGAGACAAACCTGCGCCCGGTGCTCGAGATGGTTTGCGCCACGTCCGAGCCATCCGCACAGCGCTACAAACAGAAATTCGGGTTCAACCGATGCACCACGGATTGGCACGACTTGGTCAACGACCCGGCCATCGACGCGGTTGTCATTGCCTCGCCGCAAGGCACGCACCGTGCCATTGCGGAGGCCGCATTTGCGCGGGGTCTGCCGGTGTTCTGCGAAAAACCGCTGGGGGCTACGCTCGAAGACAGTCGTGCCATGCTGGACGCAGCTGAAGCAGGCGGCGCCATCCACATGAGCGGGTTCAACTACATCCGCACGCCTGCATCGCAATATGCCTATCAACTGGTCCAGCAGGGGCGCATCGGTGATCTCACCTATTTCCGCGGCGAGCATACCGAGGATTTCTCAGCCGATCCCGACGCGCCCTACACATGGCGCTGTGAAGGGATGGCAAACGGCTGCATGGGTGATCTGGCCCCCCACATGATCAACGGCGCGCGTCGCCTCATGGGTCCGATTGCGCGGTTGAGTGCGGTTGTCGAGACCGTACACAAGACCCGCGACGGCAAACCTGTGACCAACGACGATCAGGCCCAGATGATGGTTGAATTTGAAAGCGGTGTGCAGGGCCACATCCATGTCAGCCGCGTCGCGACCGGGCGCAAGATGGGTTACAGCTATGAGATCCACGGGACCAAGGGCATGATCATTTTTGATGGCGAGGACCAGAACGCCCTGAACCTGTACCTGCGCGAAGGGTCCGAGGCGGAACAGGGCTTTCGCAAGATCCTGACTGGCCCTGCGCATCCCGACTATGCGGCCTTCTGTCAGGGGCCGGGGCATGGCACCGGCTATCAGGATCAAATCATCATCGAGGCCAAGGATTTCCTGACCGCCATCGAGACCAAGACCAACATCTGGCCGACCTTTGCCGAGGGCATGGAGGTCAACCGCGTTGTCAAAGCAGCTATCGATTCCAGCGCCAAGCGGGCCTGGGTCGACCTTGCAGATTACTAAAGGAATACAAAGATGATCAAAATCGGAAATGCGCCCTGTTCATGGGGCGTGGAGTTCGCAGATGATCCGCGCAACCCCGGCTGGCGCAAGGTGCTGCACGAAAACGCCGAAGCCGGCTATACTGGGATCGAGCTGGGCCCTGTCGGTTTCATGCCCGAATACCCGGCGATCCTTGGGGACGCTCTGGAAGAGTTCAATCAAGAACTGGTTGGCGGCGTGGTCTTTCGCCCGTTCCACGACCCTGAGGCCTGGGACGACGTGATGGACGGCGCGGTGCGCACCTGCAAGGCGCTCAAGGCGCATGGCGCGCAGCATCTGGTTTTGATCGACAGCATCTCGCCCCGTCGTGCGCCCACTGCGGGTCGTGCCGACGAGGCCGAACAGATGGACAAGGCCGAATGGGCCGCATACCGCGACAAGATCGCGACCGTGGCCAAGATGGGCACCGAAGAGTACGGCTTGACCGTGGGCATCCATGCCCACGCGGCTGGCTTCATGGACTTTGAACCCGAGCTTGAGCGCCTGCTGAGCGAAGTGGACGAAAGCATCCTCAAGATCTGCTTTGACACCGGCCATCATTCCTATGCCGGTTTTGATCCCGTGGCCTTCATGAAAAAGCACATTTCGCGCATCAGCTATATGCACTTCAAGGACATTGATCCCAAGGTGAAGGAAGACGTCGTCGCCAAGCGTACCGGGTTCTATGACGCCTGTGCCCAGGGCATCTTTTGCAATCTCGGCGACGGTGATGTGGATTTTCCGGCCGTGCGCCGTGTGCTGGAAGAGAACGGCTTTGAGGGTTGGTGCACGGTCGAGCAGGATTGCGACCCGCAGGGCGACACCTCTCCCATCGACGATGCCAAGCTGAACCGGGCCTACCTGCAATCCATCGGTTTTGAAGGAGCCTGATATGACGAAACTCAAATGGGGCATGATCGGCGGCGGCGAAGGCAGCCAGATTGGACCAGCCCACCGTCTTGGAGCCGGGCTTGACGGGTTGTTCGAATTCAGCGCCGGTGCGCTTGATCACCGGGCTGATGAGGGCATCGACTATGGCCACCGACTTGGTCTGGGCGACAGGGCCTATGGGTCGTGGCAAGACATGCTGGAAGGCGAGAGCAACCGCGATGACCGCGTCGATCTGGTAACGGTGGCCACGCCAAATTCGACCCATTACGAGATCACCAAGGCGTTCCTCGAGGCCGGGTTTCACGTGCTGTGTGAAAAGCCGATGACCATGACCGTTGATGAAGGCGAAGATATCGTCAACACGGCCAGGGCAACGGACCGGATATGCGCAGTGAACTACGGCTATTCGGGCTATTCGTTGGTGCGGCACATGAAGGCCATGATCGCGCGCGGCGACATCGGCAAGGTACGTGTCGTCAACGCCGAATTCGCCCATGGCCACCACGCCGATGCGGCAGATGCGGACAATCCGCGCGTGCGCTGGCGCTATAATCCTGCACAGGCGGGTGTGTCGGCGCAGTTTGCGGATTGCGGTATTCACGCGATGCACATGGCGTCCTTTGTGACCGGGCAGGAAGTGACCAAGCTATCCGCCGATTGCGTGTCCTGCATTGAGGTGCGCACGCTCGAAGATGACGCGATGGTGAATTTTCGCATGAATGGCGGTGCCGTCGGGCGGCTGTGGACCTCGTCCATCGCCATCGGTCGTCAACACGGGCTGGGCATTCAGGTCTTTGGCGAAACCGGCGGTCTGCGTTGGAGCCAGGAACAACCCAACCAGCTATACTACATGCCTCTGGGCGAACGGTTGCAAATAATTGAACGTGGCGAAGCAAATCTGTCACCTGAGGCGGATCGCACCACCCGTGTCACCATCGGCCATGCCGAGGGGATGCCGCTTGCCTTTGCCAACATCTACAAGGACCTCGCCGAAGCCATCAATGCGCGCAAGGACGGTCGAACCATGGATCCGGCGGCAAACCTCTATCCCCGCGCCGAGGACGGATTGCGGTCGATGGCGGCAGTTGTTGCTGTCGCGCAATCAGGCAAGCAAGACGGGGCGTGGCTGGACGCGCGGCCACCGATGTTCCGCTAGGTTAGGTGGCTGAGCGTCCCGCGCTCGACCACGCAGCATTCGAACAGACGCGCCTCGGGCGGGCAGCTGTTGTCTTCGACCCGTGCGCAAATCATGTCGATCGACGCGGCAATGATATCCTTGATCGGGTTGCGGATCGTGGTCAGGTTGATGTTTTCCCACCCCGCCATCTGCATGTCGTTGAGGCCGATGATCCCAACGTCATTCGGCACGCCGAGACCAGCAGATTGCAGCGCGGACAGCACCCCGATGGACAGCACGTCATCGCCGCAGAAGTAGGCCTGCGCGAGGGGGGCCTCAAGCAGGCGCTGCATTTCGGCGCGCCCTGCTTCGAACGAGTATTCCGCCGCAAAACTGGTGGTTGCCTCGACGTGCTTGTGGCGCGCGACTTCGCCCAGAAATCCGGATTGCCGGTCCTGGGTTGAGGTCGCACCGCGCGGCCCGCCGAGGAATCCGATCCGGGTGTATCCATGGGCGATCAGCGTTTGCGCTGCCAGCCGTCCCGCCGCGATATTGTCAATGCCAAGCACACTGACATCGGGATTGTCCATCAGACGGCCAAAGGACTGCACCACCGGCACACCTGCAACACGAAAAGCGTCGGCGAAACTGGGCGGCAGGGTCGACGAGGCCACGATCACGCCATCCACCGAATACTGGCGCAGCATCCTGACGGATTGCGCGGCGTCGGTTTCGTTGGTGAGATTGACCAAAAGCGGACGTAGACCCCGGTCCTGCAAGCCCTTGGTGAACAGATCAAAGACTTCGAGAAAGATCGGGTTGTGAAAGTTGTTCGACACCAACCCAATCATCTTGGTGCGGCCGGTGGTCAGCGACGAGGCAAGAGCATTGGGGCTATAGCCCAGATCTTCTGCGGCCTTGCGGACCTTTTCGCGGGTCTTGGCGGAGACCGACGCACCTTCGGTATAGGTGCGCGACACGGCAGAGCGTGACACACCCGCCAGTTCCGCCACATCTTTAAGAGTTACGGCCAATGCGCGCCCTACCCGTCCGTATCGCGGTCATAGTCGTTGACGCAGAACCGCCAGCCCGACAACGCGCCCATCCCGAAAAAGACAACTGCCCAGACGACCTGTCCGGTGGCCAATTCAAACAGGCCCCAAAGGACGCAGACAGCCACGACACAAACCCTGATCCAGACAGGTGCAAAGAACGGGTCTGTAAAGTCGAAGAATTTCACGCTGCGCCTTCATACTCCGCACCGGTTTTTGCACCGGTAATGTAGGACACCACATCGTTGCCGTCCGTGTCTTCTTTGTTCAGGTTCGCCACGATCCGACCGCGCCGGAAGACAATGATACGATCTACCAGATCGAACACCTGCCGCATGTTGTGGCTGACCAGAATGAGTGGTTCACCCTGTTCTTTCAACGTGCGGATGATGTTTTCAACCTGCGCCGTTTCCTGAACGCCCAAAGCTGCCGTGGGTTCGTCCATGATGGTCAATTTTGAGGCAAAGGTTGCCGTGCGGGCGATGGCCACACATTGGCGCTGACCGCCTGACATGTTGGCGATCGTGTTGCGGATGTTAGGGATTTTCACCCCCGTTCGCTCGAGCCCTTCGATGGTTTCGCGCCGCATGGCCTTGTAGTCGAGAAAGCGGAATGGGCCGAGCCAGTTCAGCTTGGTCTTTTCACGGCCCAGAAACAGGTTGTCGGGCACGTCCAGATCATCGGCCAGTGCAAGTGTCTGGAACACGGTTTCAATGCCCGCCTCACGTGCATCGATGGGGCCAGAAAAGTGGACCTCATTCCCATCGAATGTGATCTTGCCGCTCGTGCGCTGTTCGACCCCGGTGATCTGGCGCACAAATGTGGATTTGCCCGCGCCGTTGTCACCCATGATCGCCACGTGCTCTCCCTTTTTTAGGGTAAAGTCGGCGTCGTTCAGCGCGTGCACGCCACCGTAGTGTTTGGTGAGGCCTTCGGTTTGTAGAATAATGTCGCTCATGACGTGCCCCCTAGCTGCGTAACAACGCGCGTTCTTGGCGCATTTTGTCCAAGACCACCGCACTGATGATAATTCCGCCCATCGCCATCAACTGATAGAACGCGTCGAGCTTGATGTAGGTGAAACCGGATTGGATAACACCAAAGACCATGGCCCCCAGCACGGTCCCGACGATCGATCCGCGCCCACCTGTGAGGCTGACGCCACCGATCACGGCCATCGCAATTGCGTAAAGTTCGTAAAAGATCCCCATGCCGGATTGGGCCGTGAGGTTTTTCGAACTCAGGATCACAGCCGCAAAAGCCGCCAGCATCGAGGCGATCATGTAGACCAGCACCTTGTGGCGTTGCACGTTGATGCCGGACATGCGCGCGGCATCCTCGTTGGAGCCGATGGCGTAGGTGTGCTTGCCGTAAAGCGTGTAGCGCAGCAAAACGTGACACAAGATCGCCAGAGCCAGAAACCAGAAGACCGGCATCATCCCTTTGCCGAGAGCGGCGTAGCCCTCGGTCGGGAAGGACACGGGCTTGCCCCGCGTCCAGGCCTGCGCGATGCCGCGGCAGATCAGGAACATGCCCAGTGTCGCGATGAAGGGCGGGATGCGCGTGTATGCGATGAGCGATCCGTTGATCGCCCCTATGAAGGCCCCAAAGGCGAGCCCGACAATGACCGGTATCAACACCGGCAAATCAAAAGCCCATGTTCCCAGAACCGGGTTGGGGTTCAGGTTTCCGTTGACCAGTTCGGTCTGTGCAAAGGACATCACGATCATCGCCGTCGCACCCACCAAAGGGCCCGATGACAGATCGATGCCTGCAGTGATGATGACCTGCGTCACGCCCAGCGCGATGATCCCGATGATCGAAACCTGCAGAATGATGATGCGCAGCCGGGCTTCGTTAAAGATGGTGTCGAAGCGATCACGCGTGTCGAACAGAAAGCTCTGATCGTTCATGTAAGGCAGCGTCTGCCCGAGAATTTCAAAGATCACCACGATGATGATCAGTGCGAAAAAGATATTCAGCTCATTGGGCCAAGATCTCTTTTTGGAATCGAAGGCGAGCCCACCGGTTCCTTGTGATGTATCGGACATCCTATTCCCTCTTTGGCCCAATTCGGGCTGCCCTGATGGGCGTTAGAAATATGGGCGGCACTGCAAGCGCCGCCCACGTTATTTTAGTCTACTGGAAGTCAGCCAGGTTTTCAGGCGTCACCAGCTTGAAGGGGATGAAGACTGTCTTGTCGACATCCTCGCCACGTGCCAGCTTGAGCGCTGTGTCGATGGAACCGGCACCTTGACCTGCAAGGTCCTGGAACACGGTCACGTCCATGTCGCCTGCGGCCATCGCAACCAGTGCGTCCGGTGTGGCGTCCACACCGCCCACAACCACATCGTCCATGGACATGCCTGCGGACTTCATCGCCTGAATGGCGCCGATGGCCATTTCGTCGTTGTTGCCGAAGACTGCGTCAAACGGCTCGCCCGAAGAAATCCAGTTGGTCATCAAATCCTGCGCTTCGTCACGGGACCAGTTGGCCGTCTGCTCGTCGATCAGCTCGATGAAGTTGCACATGTCCATGCCGATCACGTCGTGGAAGTCCTTGGAACGTTGGACTGCGGCCTGGTTGGATAGCTGACCCATCAGCATATACGCCTTGGCGCCGCCGGACTTACCCTGCGCGCGCAGATCCTGGCACATGCGGAATGCTGCGAGTGTGCCGGATTCGATTTCGTTGGAGGCCACGAACGCCTGACCTTCTGGCAACGTGTCCATGTTGATCGGCTGGCGGTTTACGTAGACCAGCGGAACACCGGCAGAGGCGGCGGCGTTCGACATCGCTTCGGTCGCGTTTGTATCAACCGCGTTCACGATGATGGCGTCAACGCCGGACGCGATGAAGTTGTTGATCTGGTCAAGCTGGCGTGCCACATCGTCCTGTGCATCTTCGACCTGCAGGTCCACGCCGTCCAGCGTATCGGCGTGCGATGTCATGCCGTTGCGCATGATGGTCAGGCCGTTGTCGTCAAAACGTGCAACAGACACGCCGATGGTTTCAGCCATCGCGGTTGTCGCCATCAGTGCCGTTATACCGGCGGCCAATAGAAATTTGTTCATGTTCTTCTCCCTAGGTTCGTGCCCGGCACACGATTGATTAAGCCGGGTTGGCTCATTTTCAGAGCGTTTCGGTTGCGCGCACCCGCCCTGCATTTTCGGCAAGGCTGTGCGCAATATGATCAATGGACCCGGCCAATGCGGCGGACGGGTCGGTGAGGTTGTGAATGTCGGGTGCAAAGGCCTCGAACGAGATCGGACCGTCATAGCCATTGTCAGCAAGCGCCTTGATTTGCGCCACTGATCCGAGACGGTCTCGGGGACCGACCAGAACCCGGTGTTTGTCCTCCAATTCGTCCACTTGTGGCGCTGGATCATCGACACCGGAGATATGCATCAGCATCGTCAGGTCAGCCTGCAGCGTGTCCGATTCCGCAAGGCAGTGATGGAAAGTGTCGTGGATGATCCCAAAGCATGCGGGGCGGCCTATAGCGTGCAGCACATCGGCCACATCTTGTTTGAAACGCAGGGTGCTGGTGCCAAAGCCAATCGGCTCGATCAGCCCAACCTGCTGATGTTCTTCAAGCAACGGGCGCAGGCGTGTCAGGCTGGTTCTCAACATTTCTCTTTGCACGTCGCGCGCGGTTTCATGGGTCAGCACGGCAGGGATCAGGGCGACGCCCAACGCGCCACAGGCCTGTGCCTGACGGATCAGCGCCTTTGCTTTTTGCATGTCCACATCGGGGCTGTTGAACGCCTTGATCTCTGCGACGGCCAGAATTTTCAAACCACGTTCTGACGCCTGCTGACCGACATCCTGAGGTGAGTGGCCGCCAAAAATGTCGCGGCCTAGATCGTTTCGCAGCTCAACGCCAAACGCGCCAAGCCTGGCGGCAAGGTCCAGCAGCGCGTCCACCGAACGGTTCGGCGTAGTCATATGATTTATGCCAATCGGCTGCATAAGGGGCGACGATTCTCCACTCGGAATGCGCCCACCTTATCGTCATTGATTTATTTTGCAACCGGTTGCATTATTGACCGCATGCCGAATGAACCCGAGATTTGAACTGCCCGGAGCGCAGAGATCAACCTGCACGCTCACGTTTTTCTGTCACGTATTTGGTAAGTCCAGCTCGTACATACGGGTGCGAATGTCGGGTTCTCACATATCGAAAAAGATGGTCTCGAGCGGACCTTGCAGATGAATGTCGAACCGGTAGCTCCCAACACCTTCCGGTTTGGCCAGCAGGGTCGGAATACGGTTTTGATGCTCGATTCGGGTCAGGATTGGATCGGTTACATTGGCCTCCGCTTCATCCTCGAAATAGATGCGGGTGTGCAAACCGACATTGATGCCGCGCGCTACGATCCATGCGTTAATATGAGGGGCCTGCATGCGTCCGTCCGGGAAAGGGACGGCACCCGGCTTGACAGTTTCGAACGTGAATTCACCGGTTTCCATATCGCCCGGAGACCGCCCCCAACCGGTAAAGTGGGGGTCTGCCGTTCCGCGCGTTTCATTGGCAGAGGGAAACAGACCTGCCGCGTCTGGTTGCCAGATTTCGATCATTGCGTCGCGCAACGGGGTTCCGGTCCCATCAAAGACTGTGCCCTTGATGCTAATTTCCGTGCCTTGAACCGGCCCTGTTTTCATCGACGTGCCAAGGTCTCCGCCATACATGCCGATCCCTGTGAAATTGGGAGTGCAGCCAATATGCACATAAGGCCCGCCAGTCTGGCTTGGACTTTCACGCAAGTAATTCAATTTTTGCGCCATGATCAAAGACCTTCCGGGCGATTTTCAAAGTAGGACTGGCGTCGTCCGCGCAGCACGATATCAAACTTAAACGCACGGCTGTCCATCGGGACCGTGCGGTTCATGTCCAGTGGTGCTGTCAACGCATCGACTGCATCCTGGGATTTCAGGACGCCGACGATGGGACACAGTTTGATATGCGGATCACCCTCGAAATACATCTGGGTGATCAAACGCTGCGCAAAGCTGTGGCCAAATATGGAAAAGTGAATGTGCGCAGGTCGCCAATCGTTCGGGCCATTGGGCCAAGGATATGGACCGGGCTGAATGGTGGCGAGCTCATAGCTGCCGTCCTCACCTGTGATCGCGCGTCCGCAACCACCAAAATTCGGGTCCAGAGGCGCCAGATAACTCTCCTTCTTGTGGCGATAACGCCCCCCGGCATTGGCCTGCCAAACCTCCAGCAGGGCATCTGGGACACCGCGACCGTTCTCATCCAGAACGCGTCCATGCACGATGATACGCGGACCTATCGCGCTTTCACCAGCCTTTGCAAAGTTGTGGATCAGGTCGTTGTCCAGCTTGCCAAGCAGGCCATGCCCAAACAGGGGCGCCGTTTCCTCGCTGAGGGTGGTCGGGAAAGACAGCAAAGCAGCCTGAGGGCTTCGTTTGACGCTCGTCTTGTATGATGGTGTCAGCGCATCGGGTTGCCAGGTCCGGTCACGCGGAAAAAAACCACCCTGCCTTGTCGGTGTGTTTTGGGCGCTCATAAAGTGACTCCCATCTCGGCATAAGTCTGTTTGGCCAGTTTGATCGCATGGTTCGCCTTGGGCACCCCCGCATAAACGGCCACGTGCAAAAATGCTTGCATAACATCCTCGGGGCTGGCGCCCGTGTTGGCGGTTGCCCGGATATGCATTGGGATTTCCTCGAAATTCCCTGTCGCCGCCAACAGGGAAAGCGTCAGCATCGAACGTTCCCGTTTGCTGATGGTATCATCCGACCACAACGTGCCCCAAGCGCCCTCGGTGATCAGCGTCTGAAACGGGACGTCAAAGGATGACTGGTCGGCCTCGGCCCGGTCGACATGCATGTCGCCCAGAACAGAACGACGCGTGGCCTGGCCCACCTTGAAACGATCAGACATGGCATTGTCCTTCTGACAGAGATTTTGATTGGCCGGAAAAGCCGCCACCGTATGGATGTAAGAGGATGTTAACCATCAATAAGGCAGGCCCACATAGTTTTCCGCCATCGCCTGCTGCGCTGCGGTGTTGGTTCGGAGGAAATCAATTTCAGCCTGCTGCATTTTCAAATCAAATCCTGACTGGTCCGGATATGTGTGCATCAAGGACGAGAACCACCAGCTGAACCGTTCTGCTTTCCAAACGCGGGCCAGGGCTTTTTCCGAATAGCTGTCGATCCCGGCAGTGCTGTCATTCTCATAGAAGTCGCGCAGGCCATTGTAGAGGTAGTGGACATCCGAGGCGGCCGTGTTCAACCCCTTGGCCCCGGTCGGGGGCACAATGTGGGCCGCGTCGCCACACAAGAACAACCGACCCCAGCGCATCGGTTCGGTCACAAAAGACCGCAGTGGCGCAATGGATTTCTCGATACTTGGGCCTGTGACCAATTTTGCTGCAACTTCTGCCGGAATCCGGCATTTGAGTTCGTCCCAAAACGCCTCGTCCGACCAGTCTTCGGGTGTGTCGTCGAGGGAGCACTGAATATAGTATCGGCTCAGGTTTTCGTTGCGCATCGAACACAACGCAAATCCACGTGGCGAATTGGCGTAGATCAGTTCACGATTGACGGGTGGAGTTTCGGAAAGGATGCCCAACCAACCGAAAGGGTACAGTTTTTCATACTCTTTGCGTACGTCCGCCGGGATCGTTTGGCGGCTGACCCCATGAAAACCATCACAGCCCACGACGAAATCGCAATCAATGCGACGCGCGACACCATCCACGGTGTATGTGACATGTGGGGCGTCACCGTCCGCACCGTGGATGACAACATTTTCGACCGTAAATTCAATGTGCCCGCCAACCTCTTCGCGGGCTTGATACAAGTCACGCGTCACCTCAGTCTGCCCATAGACCATCACTGGCGAGCCGGTGTGGCGCGTGAAATCCACGCGAAATATCTCTTCCCCATATGATATCAAAGTGCCGTTGTGAGGGATCCCTTCGGCATGCAGACGGTCGGCACATCCCGCTTCTTCCATCAGACTGACAAATCCCTGTTCGAGAACGCCCGCGCGTATGCGACCCAACACATATTCTTTTGTTTTGCGTTCCAGCACGACGCTTTCGATCCCGCGGGCAAACAAAAGCTGCGCCAGCAAAAGCCCCGATGGCCCGCCTCCAATAATCGCAACCTGAGTCCTCATGACGCTCTCCCGGGCTTATCGATTGAACCTCTCACGCTTGGATGGATACATGAATTGAGAAATTGGGGAAGTGAATAGCCGATAAAGAGCGCGGAACATACGTCTGCGACTGCACACTATCGTGGTGTCAATGCATCATCGGCGAGAAGCGACCGGAACATGAATTCGGAACGATCACCGATCCGCTTTCTGCGTTGTGTAAAAAATGCATGCAACGGAGCGTCGGCCCATCGGTTTCGCAGTTTTTTATCTACGACCGGTTTTAAAAGTAGCTTCTCACGAGGCTTCCGGCGATCAGACTCCAACCATCTGCGACAACAAAGAAGGCCAGTTTGAAGGGAAGCGACACGATGGCTGGTGGCACCATCATCATCCCCATGCTCATCAGAACTGCCGCAGCAACCAAATCGATGATGAGGAATGGCAGGAAAATCAAAAAGCCAATCTGAAATGCGCGCGAGATTTCCGACAACAGAAAGCTTGGGATGAGAACCGAAAGGGGCGCGTCCTCACTCAACTCCAGACCTTGTGTGTCTGGACGCAGATCAGCCATGGCACCAAACGTATCCGCATCCAGCCGAGCGGCCATGAACACCCGAAACGGTTCAAGCGTTCGGATGAATGCCGTCTCTGCGTCAATCAGGTCATTGGTGAGCGGCTGCAGGCCTTGAGTCCAGGCCTCGGTGAACACGGGCTCCATCACGAAATACGTCAAGAAAAGAGCAAGACTCACGATCAGCATGTTGGGCGGAGACTGCTGCAAACCAATCGCTTGGCGCAATATCGAGAGCACGGTCACCAAAAACGGAAAACAGGTCACCATGATTGCAAGCCCGGGCGCGAGGCTGAGGACAGTAACAAGTGCAATCAATTGAAATGTGCGTGCGCTCAGCGAACCTTCATCGCCAAAAGAGATGGCAATGTCCTGTGCCAGCGCCGGAAAGGGCGCGCAGCATATCAAGAACAGAAAGAGGAGCCGGATGGGCACGGATTCAGATGCCAGGCCCGAGGTCGATAATCTCGGTCAATCGGACAACCAACTGACCGTCCTCGCTGTCTTCAGCCTCTTCGAGCATGCCGCGGGCAATTAGCTTGTCGCCAACGAACAGATCCACAGGGTCGTCAACGCGCTTGTCCAGCGTCAGCACCGCATTGGACCCCAGCATGACCAAATCGCGCACCAATGGACGTGCGCGCCCAACTGAGACCGTGATTTCTATGGGAACCGCAGTAAACGGGTTGTGTGTGTCAGACGCTAAGGTCTGTGTGTCAGGCAATTCAGCCATCTTTCACCTCTGATTTCCGGGTTTCGAAAAAGTTGGTCACCGCCGTTGCGATTTCGGCCACCGTCTTGTCCAGGTTTAGTTCCGCCTCTTTCGCGCCAACACGCAAAATGGCTTGATTTGGGGACATCATCTGATCGACGACCACTTCGAATGGTTCTGGCAATTCGGCCGACAGGACCTGGCGCACAGCCTCGTCGCGACCGGGTGCCACAGCAATTTCGATCGTCCGATCCAGTGCGTCCAATGATGTGGATCCGATAAGGTCACAGATGTGCCTGCCGAGGCTCGCATGAGCAGCCAGTGGCAAAATCGTTTCGACGACTTCGCTCAGAATGCTCTGAACAGATTCGTGCAATGTCCTGCGCAATTCATGATACTCGAAGGACGCATTTTGGAGACTGGCCGCCAGCCCCGAAGACACATGCGTCATCGTTTCCGACTGCGCCTTGACCGCCTCATCCCAACCGGCCTGAAACCCGCCTTCAAACGCTTGAAGCTTGAGGTCTTCGATTTCCTCCGCATTCAACGATTTCTTACCGACACTTGCCGGTTTTAACGTTCCGAAGTCCTGGAAAAGATGGCTCAGTGACATCAGGCCCTCTCTTCGCTGTCTTCAAGCCAGGTTCTCAAAATCTCTACGGTTTCTTCCTGCCTGTCGCCGATCATGGCCCGCAAACGATCAACCGGATCAGACGGAGCGGCTGCGACACTATCAGATGCCGAGGCGAAATTCATCGCTGGCAGGTTGTCGAACCCTCCGCCATCATCATTCAATTGGATGTCAGGAAAATCGTCCGGCAAATCGCTTACCTCGCCGGTAAGTGCTGCGGTCGATGACGCGGATTGTGCAGAGGATTCGATAGCTGGTGCGCTTGCGGGCAAGGCTGCCGACGCACTTTGGCGCGACAAGATAGGGCGTACCACAAAAAGACCGAGGACGAGAGCGACAATGGCGAGAATCACCATCTGGATCGCAGACATTACGTCGACTTTGAACATATCGAGCAGTGACGTCTGAGCTTCTGTTCCCTGCGGCGCAATGGATTGGAGCGCCATCGACTTGATGGTGATGATGTCGCCGCGATTTTTGTCAAACCCTACGGCCGACGCCACAAGCTCGCGCAGCGCATCCAACTCCTCCTGGGGTCGCTCCGCGGGCTCACCCGACGCTTGCGCCGTTGGGTTGGTATCCTGGTTAACAAGGACGGCCACAGATAGTCTTTTGACAGCCCCTGCAACCCGCGTCACCGCGCGCTCTGTCTCCGATACTTCATAGTTAATGCGTTCGCGTGTTTCGGAGTTTTGCGATGATGCGGTGTCTCCTGCTGCGCCGTCGCCATCCGGAAGATTTGACGCGACCGTCACGTCGCCATTGCCTGCTTCGTTTGAGTTGCTGCTGCGCTCTTCGGTGTCAGTGCTGATTACGACGCGCGCTTCAGGATCAAAACGACGTTCGCGAATCTCTTCGGTTTCAGTCTCCGTATCGACGCTCACCTCCACGATTGCGTTTCCAACTCCGACTCGCGCTTCGAGCAATCGCTCCACGCGCTTGCGCAGAATTTGTGCTTTGTCTTCCGCTCCGGCCGTAGGTACCGCCTCTTCGGCCATGGCGATCATCGCACCGTTGGCACCAATCACCGCCACGTCGTCTGCGGACAGACCCGCCACTGCCGATGCAACAAGGAAGCGGATTGCTTTGCCCTGTTGCGCGGACAATTCTCCGCCAATCGGCGTCACCATGACGGACGCCGTCGGCGTGACACTGCGTTGAAACGGATTGGACCCAGTCGATGCAATATGAACGCGTGCCGTTCCAACGTGTGGGCTGGACACAATTGTGCGCGCAAGTTCACCTTCTTTCGCACGCCAATACGCGGCATCGAACATCTGCGACGTTGTTCCAAATCCGGACAGGGTATCCAACAGCTCGTAGCCGCTGTTGCTATTTGCCGGCAGTCCCTCACTTGCCAAAGTCAACCGCAGCTCATCACGGCTGTTGTTATCGACAAAGATGGACCCACCGCGCACCTCATAGGGCACGCCACGTTGTTCCAGAGCACGCACGACATCCCCGGCAGCGCCGTTTTCCAGACCTGCATACAAGAGCGTCATCGACGGAGACGTCGCGATCCTGGACATCGCCAAAACCGCCAAAAAGACGGCGACCGTCGCCACAACGACCGTTACTTGCCGCCGGATATCCAAACCCATCCAGACATTCACCAACTGCTGCACAATCGCCTCCGTCCTGCCGCGCGTTCTGCCCGGCGTTGTGCAAGCAATGACCGATCAGCCTTAACAATCGGTTAGTTGATCTGTGGCAATAGTCACTTTGACACCAATGGATGGATGAAATGACAGACGCCGCGGCAGAAGCCCCGCCAGAAGCAAAGAAATCGTCAAAGCTGCCGTTAATCTTTGGCATGGTTGCCGCACTTTTGGGCGGTGGCGGTGGATTCTATGCGACGTTCTCCGGCCTGATTCTGGCACCGGAAACTGCAGAACATAATACTGAGGCAGAGACACAGCCAGGCGCGATGCCGGACATCGCCTTTGTGGAAGTCGAACCAATGACCATTTCCATCAGCCCGGCGTCGCAGGGCCGTCACCTCAGGTTCCGCGCTCAGTTGGAAGTGCCATCTCAACACGCGGCCGACGTGCGGAGCCTTCTGCCCCGCGTGGTGGATGTCATGAACGGATATCTTCGGGCCGTTGAAGTTCGTGACATTGAAAGCGCAGCCGCGTTGACCCGCTTGCGCGCTCAACTTCTTCGCCGTGTGCAGATTGTTGCGGGACCCGATCGGGTCAATGATCTGCTGATTATGGAATTTGTGCTGAACTGAGGGCCATAAATGGACTTGATTGCTGATATTCTCTTGGCCGCCGGCGCACTGGGTGCTGGTTTTTACTGCTTCATTCTCGGGCGGCGGCTAAATCGATTCAACAACCTCGAAAAGGGAGTCGGCGGAGCAGTTGCTGTGTTATCCGCGCAGGTTGATGATCTGACAAAAACTCTGGCCGCTGCTCAGAAAACAGCGGCGATCTCGACCGAGACCCTCACAGAGCTGACGGAACGCGCCGAACAAACGTCGCGACGAATCGAACTTCAGATCGCCTCAATTCACGATATTCCAGAGGCCCCTGTGGCCGAAAAATCAACACCAAAATCGGCATCGCAAAGCCCCGGGGAGCCAATGTTCACCCGCCGCGCTGCAGGAGCGAAATGATGGCAGGAAGTCGAAAGAAAAAGCGGAGTTCCACTGGCAAAGGTTCAATCCTTCTGATCTCTTCTCTTCTGGTCGGATCCGCCGCGCTGCGTCTTGGGGTGGGTGCAGGCACCGCCGTTGCAGAAGGTGACCTTGCCAACCAGCTTCTCCTTCCCAAAGCGATGAGTGAGACCGAAGATGCACCTCAGCCCGCACAAAAGGTCGAAGTGGGATCCCTTCTTGATGCCTTGATCGCGCGGGAAAACCGTATTGCTGAGAAAGAAAAGAAATTGAAAGTGCGGGCTAAAGCATTGGATGTTGCCCAGGTCGAGATAGAACGTCGATTGGATGCATTGAAACAGGCCGAAGAGCGCCTTGGCGCCACTTTGGCACGCGCAGAAACCGCTGCAGAAGACGATTTGGCGCGGCTGACCACCGTCTACGAGAACATGAAGCCGAAGGATGCCGCAGCACTTTTTGAGACCATGGAGCCAGAGTTTGCGGCAGGTTTCCTTGCGCGGATGCGCCCTGACGTCGCAGCCAAAATCATGTCCGGTCTCGATCCACAGGTTGCCTATTCAATCAGTGCTATTTTTGCTGGCCGGAATGCGTTGGCGCCAAAAAGCTGAACCGCAAACAGTCTTTGTTAACCGCTATCTGCGAATGTGACGTCGACGCTGTTTAGGGAGTTGTTTTGATGGTCGGCATCATCGGGATCATTACCATCTTTGTGATGGTTTTTGGCGGATATCTTGCCGCGGGCGGCAAGATGGGGATCATCCTCAAAGCTCTGCCATTCGAAATGACAATGATCATGGGCGCTGCCGTCGGCGCGTTTCTGATCAGCAATTCCGTCGCCGAAATCAAACACACCGTCAAGGATCTCGGCAAGGTCTTCAAGGGGCCAAAATGGTCCGACGAAGACTACAAAGACTTGTTGTGCATGCTGTTTGAATTGATTCGACTGGCGCGCCAAAATCCCGTTGCCATCGAAGAGCATATTGAAGATCCCGATAACTCCACCATCTTTTCGCGCTACCCCAAAATCCAGGCAGACAAGGAAACGACTGCCTTGATCTGTGATACGATGCGTTCCGCTTCGATGAACTACGACGACCCACACCAGGTTGAAGAGGTACTCGAGAAACGCATGGAAGCAAACATGCACCATGCGATGCACTCCAGTCATGCACTGCAGACCGTTGCGGATGGTCTTCCTGCGTTGGGAATTGTGGCTGCTGTTCTCGGCGTGATCAAAACGATGGCGTCGATCGATCAACCGCCAGAGGTGTTGGGAAAGCTGATCGGCGGCGCGCTTGTTGGCACATTCCTTGGAGTGTTTCTTGCCTACGGCCTCGTCGGTCCGTTCGCAGCAAAAGTCAAAGCCGTCGTCGAACAGGATGCGCACTTTTATCAACTCATCCGCGAGGTGCTCGTGGCAAACCTTCACGAACACGCAACAAATATCTGCATCGAGGTCGGACGGCAGAATACCCCATCACATTGCCGCCCTTCGTTTTCTGACCTGGAAGAGGCTCTGAAGGCTGCCAAGCAGAACGCGGCATGATCAGGTGCATTCTTTTGCTTTACTTGGTTGTGATCGGCCCAGCGGTGGCGCAACAAGTGACGGTACGTTCAGGCGCGCATGAAGATTTTGCGCGTCTGGTGCTCAATGTCCCCCAAAGAATGACGTGGAGCATAGAACAAGACGAGCGCGGCGCTCTATTGGCCCTTGATGGCCACGACGACGGCTTTGATACGTCGTCTGTTTTTGATCGCATCAGACGCACCTTTATCTCCGACGTAAGTTCCGACGGCTCAAGTATCCGTATCGATTTTGCGTGCGAGTGCAGCGCAACGGTCTTCAACGAAGGTTCCAGCATGATCGTGGTGGACGTTGCGGAGGCTTCTACTCCCCAATCAACTGACTTGGCCATCAGGCCACCGCTTGATTTCGTCGGAACACGTCCGCTGAGGTTCGATGGACACCAAAGCGAGACACCCATAAATCGGCAACAGACAGTTCGGCCCTTCCCAAATGGAATCTCTGAGCGGCGCAGCAACACTCAAGTTCGCGCTCTAGAAGATCTCTTACCTGTTGAACAAAACTCCATTCCGAATGCCGCGCGACTGGAGCAAACAAGGAACAAAATTGCTCGACAGATCGGGAGCGCTGCGACACGCGGTATTCTGTCCCCTGTCGGACCGGAAATTGACTTGTTGGCTGCTCCAGCCAAACCACAGATTGACACAGGCATTTTCGATTCCTCTGCGACTTTTGAACCTGATCCATCACTGGCAAGAGGAACAAACACCAACCTGAGAATAACGAGCAGCAGTGACGTTCAGTCCTCTGTTGATCAGGAAAGTTTTGCGTCGCTGGCGAATGGCCTTTCTTGCATCGAACCCAAGCGTGTGGCCATTCAAAACTGGGCAACCGACATGGATCCGTCCGTGCAGATTGCTGATCTGCGCAGCCAACTGTATGGTGAATTTGATCAGCTCAACCAGAAAATCGCGGTAGAGCTCGCCAAAACATACCTGCACTTTGGTTTTGGAGCTGAAGCTCGTCAGACGCTGTTTTTGCACGAGGACGTCTTCACTCAACATCCAGAGCTCGTCATCATGGCGGACATTCTGGAGTATGGGCACAGCCGCGATTCCGACTACCTCTCTGGCTACATGGAATGCGATAGCGAAATCGCGCTGTGGGCAATTCTAGCTACGGAAAGTATTAGACCGACGGTTTCCGTAAACGCCAATGCAGCCCTACGCGCGGTAAGTGCCCTACCCATGCATTTGCGGATATTCCTTGCGCCGAAACTCAGCAGGCGATTGCTGGCTTATGGCGACTCAAGTTCGGCCGCAGCTGCCTTGCGCAGCCTGGAACGGACGGGGCAACCATTAAACCCGAATGCCAACCTTGCAAAGGCCGATCTTGAGTTAGCGCAGAAAGACGTTGAGCAAGCGCAAGAGCGACTTGCCGAAGTTGTGACGTCAAACACGGAACAATCCGCCGAGGCACTCATTAAGTTCGTCGACTCACATCTGGCGGAGGACGCTGAGATTGATGAAAATGTTGCCACGCTGGTCGAAGCCTATGCGCTGGAAATGCGGGACGATCCCATCGAAACGGACTTGCGGCGGACGCATGTGTTGGCCTTAGGAAAATCTGGTCAGTTCACGAAAGCATTTGATGCACTTTCTCGCATTCGTGCGCGAAATTCCGAGTCCGGAGAAGATGTTCTGAGATCTTCAGTTCTGGATTTGTTGGCGCGCAATGCAGACGACGTTGAGTTTTTGGAGCATACCTTTGTCCAAATTGGGGTTGATCCGGAAACACTGACTCCTCAGGCTCGGTTACAGCTTGCTGACCGCTTGACCCAACTTGGATTTGCCAAGCAGGCCGAAACCGTTCTGAATGCCGGTCAGGGATACAAGAACAGCGGAAAGGTTGCTCTTCTCAAAGCAGAGATATCAATGGCTTTGAACCGCCCTTACGAAGCTTTGGCGCATCTTTTCGGACAAGAGTCCGACGCAGCAACTCTGCTGCGTGCACGTGCTGAATCACTTGCCGGTGACTTCTCTGGAGCGCACTCAATTTACTCCGCATTGGAAGACACGCAAAGCGCGCAACAGACTGCCTGGCTGTCGGAAGACTGGTCCGTTCTGGTCGAAGACGCCACTCCGGTGTTCGGTCCCATGGTCTCGGTCGCTCAGAGTACCATCGAGGATGAGCCGCAAAAGGACGGTATGCTCGAACGTGCAGCAGCGGCCATTTCAGAGAGCCAAAATGCTCGGCTCGCGATAGAAGACTTGCTTACGGCAGACGAATTGCGTGTTCCCGTCGGCGAATAAAACCGGGATCGCAATCTTGGTTACCAAATCTAAATCGTCTCGATCGTATCGTTGTTCCATCGCAGAACGCGAATAAGGAACACGTGACCTTGTCCCAGTCGATGCAGCAGAGGCTTGGCAGATTTCTTCTGGCAGGCAACACGGCCGATAGTATGGTCAAACACGGGAATGCGTGTGCCAACGCAATTTGGCAAAGCGGCTCAAGTCTCGCGATCATCCGACCTGTTCTTTCCAGCCTCCGGGATGCTTTGGGCCGATCCCAAATCGGAATAATAGACCTAGCGGTTCTTGTCCGTGCGGTCATGGCACCAGATGCTTTTTCAGTGGCTACCTTTCTCAGCATTCGAAAAAGCATCTTTTTGATGATGCCTGTGATGCGGGTGACCGTTTGCAATGTCCGGAAAAGTATCGAAACAAAATCGATCCTGAATCCACTCAGGCCTTTTCAAATAATGGCCCCACAGCCAATGCAATCCTCGGTGCCACCGAACCAGGGAGTACATCTTGGATAAACCTGGCTTCAACCTCTCCTCAATCACGTTATTCAATCCGACCGTGATGCTTGCCGTAGCGCTCATGGCAGTCATTGTCATGATGATCTTACCCATGCCAGCATGGGTGCTTGACGTTGGTCTTGCAGCTTCCTTTGCGCTCGCCATTCTGATTTTTACTATCACCCTGTTCATTGAACGACCACTCGATTTTTCAGCATTCCCCACGATACTGCTGGCCTCACTGATGCTGCGCCTTTCGCTGAACGTTTCATCCACCAAGTTGATCATCGGACAGGGCCACACCGGCACCCAGGCCGCAGGCGAAGTGATCCAGGGTTTTGCGCAATTTGTCATGGGCGGCAGCGTCTTCCTGGGTCTCGTCGTGTTTTGCGTCCTATTGATCGTGAATTTCATGGTGATCACCAAGGGTGCGACACGCATGGCGGAAGTTGGCGCGCGTTTCGCTTTGGACGGAATGCCCGGAAAGCAACTTGCGATCGACAGTGATATGTCTGCCGGAGCGATCACACATCAGGAAGCCAAGGCGCGGCGGGAACAGGAACAAGCTGAAACTACTTTTTTCGGATCGCTGGATGGCGCGTCCAAGTTCGTCAAAGGAGACGCAGTCGCGGGGCTATTGATCACACTTCTGAATCTGGTGGCTGGCCTGATCATGGGCGTGGTGGTTCACGGCATGCCATTGGGCAGTGCCTTTGAAACATACGCAATTTTGACCGTAGGCGACGGGCTCGTATCGCAAATCCCTGCCGTCGTGATTTCGATAGCGTCCGCGTTGCTGTTGGCACGCGGCGGCGCGAAGGGGGCAACGGACCTTGCCGTTTTCAGTCAACTCGGCAAACACCCGGCCGCTTTGACCACCGTGGCCGTACTCATGGCCATGTTTGGCCTTGTACCCGGCTTGCCCCTCGCACCTTTCATGATGGGCGCAATCGGCCTTGCCGCGGCGTCGTTTTTCATAAGCAAACAGTTGCGAGAGCGGATTGAGGGAGACATCGAGCAAGAGGAAACACCGGTCGCATCGCCCGAAAAATCATTGGGAGACGTCCTGGAATTGGATGACATCCATGTGGAATTCGCAACGGATCTGGTCAACATGGTGCTGGATCCTGGCACCGGTCTGGATGCGCGCATTGCCAATATGCGGACCCACGTCGCTTCGCACTTTGGTCTGATTCTTCCAGAGATCAGACTGACCGATGATCCTGGCCTGAAAAGCGGCGTGTATGTCCTGCGCATCCAGGGTGTCGAACAGGCACGAGGGATGCTGCACTCAAATGACATTCTGGCATTGACGCCTGACGACACCAGCAAATTGCCTGGCGGGCGGGATACGACAGAACCGGTTTATGGTGCACCTGCCCGATGGATTTCGCAAAAAGACCAAGAGAATGCGGTCCTCGCCGGCGTCACCATTGTCACCCCGACAGAAATCCTCGCCACGCATCTTTTGGAAGTGGTCAAGAACAACTTCAGCCGCTTGCTTACCCTCAAGTCTTTGCGTCGGTTGCTCACAGAAATGACCAATATTTCAGACCCGGCAAGGGCAGAAGCCAATCGAAAATTGCTGGATGAAATGATACCCGACAAAGTTCCGATCGATGTCCTGCACACAGTATTGCGCCTGCTGCTGGACGAGCAGGTCTCGATCCGAAATCTGCCTCTGATCCTCGAAGCCACAGCCGAAGCGCGCGGGCGAAATGCTCAGCCGGAGGCGATATGCGAACTGGTCCGCCAGCGTCTTGGTTTTCAACTTGTTGCCGAGTTGCGGCGTGCGGATGGCAGCCTTCCCCTCGTGCAGCTTGCACCGGAATGGGAGGACACATTCGCAAACTATCAGGTGGATGCCGAACGGGGATTGGACGTGGCATTGCCTCCGGACCTGTTCAACAGGTTGGCCGCAAACATGACGGAAAAACTGCAGGACATCAGCGAACAAGGCATTGCCGCTGCAGTCGTCACAAATACGCGGCGGCGCCGATTTGTAAAAACTCTGATGCGTGCCAAGGGCATCTCAAACCCGGTATTGTCGTTCGAAGAAATTGGCGTCGACGCCCAACCAGCCCTTGTCGGTGTTGTTGCGGCATGACTGTCATCCAGGATTTTCTCTCGATAACGCAGTCTCAACTCTGGCTCGGGTTTGTGGTATTTCTAAGGGTCGCGGCAACCGTTTCATTGCTTCCGGGGTTCGGAGAGCAATCCGTACCAATGCGCATCAAACTCGCCATCGCGGTGGCATTTACCGTGATCGTGGCTGCATCCTTGTCCGTGTCGCCGCCGATCTTTTCGGTCGGATCACTGGCTGTGCTTGCCGCGACAGAAACGCTCGCCGGCGTGATGATCGGCCTTGGTGTTCGGCTGTTCATCCTGGCGCTACAGACAGCTGGCGCGATCGCAGCACAATCCACATCTCTGTCCCAGATCCTCGGGGGCGCAGCGATCGAACCACTCCCCGCTATGGGATACGTACTTACGGTCGGAGCAATTGCCCTCGCCGTCATGGCAGGATTGCACATCAAGGCAGCTCAACTGCTGATCCACTCTTACGTTTTGCTGCCAATGGGCTTGTTTTCCGGCGGCAGCGATGTGGCCGATTGGGGTCTCGCGCAGGTTGCGCGCGCCTTTGAGTTGGCCTTCGTATTGGCCGCTCCGTTTGTTTTAATGTCCGTCCTCTACAATTTGGCTCTTGGGGTGATCAACAAGG
Organism: uncultured Tateyamaria sp.; assembly: GCF_947503045.1. Lineage (GTDB taxonomy): Bacteria > Pseudomonadota > Alphaproteobacteria > Rhodobacterales > Rhodobacteraceae > Tateyamaria. The sequence goes on along the minus strand of NZ_CANNCF010000002.1, from coordinate 959,303 downwards.
CGATGCCCCAACTTATGGTCGCTTTCGTCGGGGCCCCGGTCATCACGCTGGGCGGGCTGTTTCTGCTCTTTCTTGCTGCGCCGACAATTCTGGGTGTCTGGCTCTCAGCGCTTGATCATTTCATGGCCAATCCATTCGGAGCCAGGTCATGAGCGGTCAGGAAGATGACAGTGACAAGTCTTTTGATCCAACCCCGCAAAAACTGCTGGATGCGCGAAAAAAGGGGGAAATTGCGAAGTCCGTAGAGCTGCAGACTGCTGCAGGTTACGCCGGGCTCACATTGGCATTCTTGGCTCTCGGCGCGCAAACCGTCATCGGGTTTGGCGGTCAAATGCAAGTTCTTTTGGATCAGGCGGCCGAGATGTCTGAAGTCATATTCGCTGGCGGTCCAACAGCTCTGATGGGTGGCATTTTGTGGAACGTCACCGTGATCATTGTCCCCATTTTCCTGCTGCCCGCTCTGGCTGTTCTCGGAGCAATATTGGCGCAACGTGCGTTTGTCGTGGCACCCACCAAGCTGCAACCGAAGATGTCGCGCATCTCGCTGCTGCAGAATGCCAAACAGAAATTTGGACGGAACGGGTTCTTTGAATTCGGCAAGAGCTTTGTCAAATTGACCATATACTCGGCGTGCCTCGCAGTTTTTCTGAATACGAGACTGCCCGAGATGATTGCCGTTGTGCACAGCGCCCCGGGTGTTGTCGTGATCATGCTGGCTGAGCTATGCGTCGCGTTTTTGTTGATCGTTGTCCTCATCTCTGCCGCCCTCGGTGCGATCGACGCGATATGGCAGCATCATGAGCACATCCGCAAAAACCGAATGTCCCGCAAGGAAATCATGGATGAGACGAAGAACTCAGAAGGTGACCCGCATCTCAAGCAGGAAAGACGCGCGCGCGCGCAGGTGATCGCTGGCCAGCAAATGATCGCAGATGTCCCGACCGCCGACGTCATCATCGTGAACCCAACCCACTATGCTGTCGCGCTTAAATGGACACGGGCTCCGGGGACAGCCCCCATTTGTGTCGCAAAAGGCGTGGACGAAATTGCCTTGCGCATCCGCGAGGTCGCCATGGAAGCCGCTGTCCCGATCCATAGCAATCCGCCGACAGCGCGCGCACTGCATGCTGTGACCAAGGTTGGAGACGAAGTTGCACCCGAGCATTACCAGGCCGTCGCTGCAGCAATAAGGTTCGCCGACGAAATGCGTGTACGAGCACGAAAAGGCATTTGACGATGGACCTAGAGCAACTCAAGACCCTTTCCGCGTTGAAGTATCAGCACAGTCAGCAAGCCCTCTCCGGCCTGATAAAGCGCGAAAATGAATTGCGGGCAGAATTGGAACGGATGCGCGCATTTGCCAGAACGACCCAAGCGCAAGAGCCCGAGCATGCGCAGATGCGGGCCATTGGTGCGGATGTGATCTGGCTTGGTTGGGTGGGCAAGGCGCAGCGAGAACTGAACATCGCATTGGCAAATGTACTGGCCCAGAAAGAAGCGTTGATGGCGCAGCACCGTCGCGCGAATGGTCGCAAAATCGTTGCCGAAAAACTTGCTGACCAAGAGGCGAGCGCGGTTCGAAAATCGAAAGCAGCCGTCCGCATGCAGTCCGCAATAGACTCAACGGTGTTTGGCAGCGCGGACTAATAGTCCTGGCGCGCAATCTCCACGATGAGCACATCCGAAATCTGTTCACCCATAACCTTTTGGGCAGCCTCGCGGAGTGCATTGCGCAAAACATCCAGATTGTTCGCATTGGTGAATGCGCCGTCAAATCCGCCAACATTGGAGTGGTCAAACATCACTTGCAAAAATGAATCGCGCAATTTCGGTTCGCGGGAATAGATTGCATCTTTTTGGCCCGCAGGGACTTCGAGACTGAGTGACATAACAACCAGCGCCTGCACACTATCCCCCTTGACTACGGGCACAACAAACTGATTATTCATCTTTACGTATTCACGCACCAACTCCGGTGCCACGTCCGGTTCCTTGGATTGAATTGAAATCTTTTCAGAACTCTCTTCCATAGGTTCAGGCTTTTCCTCGGGCCTGAGAAAGACGCCCGCACCGACACCAGCGCCAACACCGATAAGTAGCAGTACAATTGGAAGGATCTTGCTGAGCATGGGATTTCCTAGAATGGCAAGACAGCGTCGAGGACTTGCTGACCCACACGTGGTTGTTGGACGTCGGTAATTTGGCCCCGTCCTCCGTAAGAAACACGCGCCGACGCGATCTTGTCGTATGTAATCTCGTTTTGGCGGGAAATGTCTTCGGGGCGGACGTATCCAGACACAAGCAATTCGCGCAATTCGAAGTTGACCCGCAGCTCTTGAGACCCCGCGATGGACAGCACGCCGTTGGGTAAGACATCGACTACGGTTGCGGCGACCCTGAGCGTCAGTTTCTCATTCCGTTTGACAGAGCCGTCGCCGCTGGAATTGCTGTTGGAATTGATCGAAACCAATTCCGAGCTGGAGGCTCCTTCAGGCAGGCTTTGATCAAGGCGTTGAGGAAGGCCACCAAGTTGCGGAATCCCCAGGCTTTCCGATCCGCTGCGGGAACGCTCGGTTTCGTTTGATATCTCAGCGCGTTCGTCAATTTCAATGACAACAGTCATGATGTCACCGCGCTGTACTGCGCGTCGATCTCCCAAGAGCGACCCGCGCTGGCGGCTCCAAAGGGACGCCTGATCCAATGCCGTCGTCTCCTCGATCACCTTGGGCAGGCTGGCAGTGATCATCGCGGAATGTTCCTGGGTCGCGAGCGGATTTGAAAAAGACGGCTCCTTGCCCAAATGATCTCCGCGCCCACAGGCTGCAACGGCCAAAATCGCAACTCCAACCAACCAGCGCGTGGGTTTTCCTTGGCCCGATACAAACATCATTGTGTTACCTTTATTGATCCGTCTGGCTGCACAAAGCCGAAGAGGGTTGCCCGCGAACTCAGATTCATGATGCGGACGCGATCGCCAACTCCGCCGCGTTCCAGCGCCCGCCCTTCCGTGCTGATCGACAGGCCACCTGCTCGAAAGTGCAGCACGACGATCTCGTTCCGGTTGATCAAAGCCGGTGGACCAATCGCTTCGAAAGGAATGGGGCGCCCAGCGTAAAGTGCAATGCGCGCCTCCTGGCCAGCGACATCTTCGATCCTGTCAAACATGCCCGTGCGATCAACGTCTTGAACGGTCAGATCGGCATGCGTGATCAGCGTACCAGGCCGCAGTGTCCGCGTGGGTGTCACCACATCGGAGGCGCTGGACGAAGCAGCAAGGAGAAAGACGATCAAAAAACGTATCATCGGATTTGCGTCATTGCGCCCATCATCTGGTCAGCCGCAGAAATGACCTTTGAATTCATCTCGTAGCCTCGCTGTGCAGCGATCAATTCGGTTATTTCTCGCACCGCGTCCACCGAGCTTTCCTCGAGGTATCCTTGGCGGAGCGTGCCCAAACCATCCAGACCCGGTGTCGTTGTGATGGGTGGACCGGAGGCTTCCGTCTCGGCAAAGAGGTTGCTTCCCAGGGCCTCAAGCCCCTTGGCATTGGTGAACCCTGTCAGGTTGAATTGGCCGATCAACTGCCCTTCAGCGGTGTCGACGAAATAGGCGTACACTTCGCCATCTCCGTTGATCGATATGCTGCGGGCATCGGCCGGTATCACGACTTCTGGCGCCACCGGGTAACCGTCCGAGGTGACGATGACCCCCTCGCCCGTGCGTTTCAATCCGCCATCACGCGTGTACGCCGTCTGGCCGGATGGAAGCGTGACTTCGAGGAACCCTTTTCCTTCGATGGCGACGTCCAGATCGCCGCCCGTCGCGGCCAGCGATCCTTGCGCGAGTTGCATTGAAACAGCCGCCGGTCGCACACCAAGACCGAGCTGTACGCCAGTTGGCACGACCGTTCCGTCCGACGCATTGATCGATCCTGGCCGCGTCATTTGCTGATAGTGCAGGTCCGCAAATTCTGCGCGACGGGCGTTGTAGCCGGTCGTGCTCATATTGGCGAGGTTGTTCGAAATCGTTTCGACCCGCATCTGTTGGGCCAGCATGCCTGTCGCAGCAATTTTCAGGGCGCGCATCTGCGTCTCCTCAGTTGGATTTCATCATTGCGTCCATCGCTCGGCGGACGCGTTCATCTTCGGAATCGAGAAAACTCTGACCCATCTCGTAAGCGCGCTGAACCTCGATCATCCGCGCCAACTGGCTGATTGGGTCGACGTTGGATTCCTCGACAAACCCCTGCATCATTCGCGCGTTTTCCGAAGGTTCAAAGCCTTCATCTGCGCTGAACAGTACACCGCTCTCGCGGATCATTCCCCCCGGGTTGGTTGGTGTAACCAAACCGATCTGGCCCACGAGCGTCCCATCAGCACTGATTGTTCCATCAGGTGAAACGGCGATCGTGCGTGCGTCAGGCGGGACAAAAACTGGTGCCCCGCCGGCATCCAGAACGGGATGCCCGTCATGCGTGACAAGGTCGCCGGCGCCGTTCGGCGTAAAACTACCGGCACGCGTCAAACGTTCACCATTGGGTGTCTGGATCAGGAAATAGCCGTCGCCCTCGACGGCAAAATCAAATGTCCCACCCGTCTGTGTGAGGTTGCCCTGCACAAACGAACTGTGACGCCCGTTTCCGTGCCCCATCGACAGGGAGGCCCCGCCTTGAATCCCGCGGACGTATTCGGAAAACACCATACCTTCCTGGCGGAATCCGGTGGTTGCCGCGTTCGCGATGTTGTTGGCAACGACCTGCATCTCTCGCATCAGGCCGGACTGTCGTGTCAACGTGATATAACCGGTGCTGTCCATGTTAACCTCCAATGATCAAGGGAATGATCCAGCCTTGAAAAAACGACACCATCGTCTCCGTCATGAAGCCCATGGACATCCAGAATACGATCATGATTGCGGCCAGTTTCGGCACAAAGGTCAGCGTCATTTCCTGGATAGATGTCAGAGCCTGAACCAATCCGATAGAAACGCCAGCGACCAGCGCCACCGTCAAAATCGGGACCGAAACGATGACAGCGATCCATAATCCTTGGCGCATCGTGTCGAAAAAGATGACCTCGTTGAGCATCTTAGACGGGCATCCGTAGAATTTCCTGATAGGCTTCGACCACCTTGTTGCGGACGGTGACTGCCGTTTCGACGGCAAGTTCAGTCTGCGCCAGCGCCTGAACAAGAGAATGCGGGTCTGCATCTCCTGTCATGGCCTGCTGCGCCACCTGTTCGCCCTGCGCTAGCGTCTGGGCGAAATCCATGGCCATTCGGCCAAACATGCTCTCGCCAGAGGCCTTGCCGGGTTGCGTTGCTGCCCGCGACGCCGAGTAGTTTTGAACTGCGGAAAGTGCTGCTGAATCCATTCTGGATCTCCATTGTTGTCTGCGTCGTTTAACGGCGCAGCAGTTGCATCAGGCCAGACGACATTTGCCGGGCCTGTTCGAACATCTTGAGGTTTGCCTCGTAACTGCGTTGCGCCTCGCGCGCATCGGCGAGCTCGATCAGAAGATCGACATTTGAACCGTCGAAATGCCCTGATTCATCGGCCATCGGATGCGACGGATCGAAAATCCGTTCCAACTCACGGTCATCAAGTGACACGCGACCCACTTCGACCTTGGCCACACCGTTCCCACCATCAAATTCTGTGCGGAAGGGAACCGTCTTGCGCCGGTAACCGGGTGTGTCAGCGTTGGAAATGTTCTCGGACAGGTGGCGCAGACGGGCCGCCTGTGCCTGTAGGCCACTTGCCGAAACACCCAACGCTTTGGAAAATTCGCTCATCGCAGGTCCTCCTTATTGGCGCCCAAGACTGGATCGCAGAATATTCAGGGCAGATTTGTAGATGGCCAGGGAACGATCGTGCTGCCGTTTCGCATCCGTTGCGCGCAACATCTCTGTCTCCAGCGAAATTGTGTTGCCATCCGGAGAGGCGAAGGACCGGTCCTCTCGCATCAGTCCGGTCATGTCGGGTGTGGTTGAACCATTCAGATGCCCCGCCCGCGTCGCACGCTGTGTCGTCATAGTGTTTTGATGCGGAGAATAGATGTCTTGGAACGATGGCAAATCACGACCAACAAATCCCGGCGTATCGGCATTTGCCACATTCTGGGCAATCACAGCCTGACGCTGTCCAGCGTGGACTGCCATCGCGTGTGCCGTTTCGAAAACGGTCAGGTTCTGGAACATCGGGGCTTCTCCCTCGTGTAATTTCAACCAAGGCTTAACTGTGATTCCTTTAAAAACTGTTTGCAGCCACCATGAGGGTCCAATGCAGCAAGCAGCTCGGTTGAAGTCTTTCCACGCACATCTTTCGCAAATCAAAACCGCACGCACCCTCGGTCGTGTCACCGGCGTCAAAGCCGGAATGATCACCGCCAGCGGGTTGGACGGAGACGCGCGAATCGGCGACCGGGTCGAAGTGAGACGCCGCGATGGCACCATTCTGCGCGGCGAAGTTGTGCAATTGGCCTCGGAAGGCGTTGTTTTGCTGCCGGATGGTTCTGTCAGTGGCGTGGCGCAGGCCGACACTGTTGTGCTGGATCGCAGCAGCAGAATAGCGCCAGACACCTCCTGGATCGGTCGAATCATCGACCCGGATGGCAACCCGCTTGATGGACAACCATTGGTTCCGGGACTAACGCCGCGGCCACTGCATGCCAGCCCACCAGCTGCCGCGACCCGGCGCCCCTTGGGCCCAAGGTTGGACACCGGATATCTTGTTCTAGATACGATGTTGCCGATTGTGAGGGGTCAGAGAGTCGGGCTGTTCGCCGGATCCGGCGTCGGAAAATCCAGCATGATGGGACAATTGGCGAAAGTGATGTCGGCAGATATTGTCGTCATCGCCCTGATTGGTGAACGTGGACGCGAAGTACTGCACTTCTTCGATACTGTTCTAGGCGAAGAAGGCAGGGCGCGGACCATCGTGATCGCAGCCACATCTGACCAGGCAGCATTGGTGCGGCGCAGATGCGCGTGGACCGCCATGACCGTGGCTGAGCATTTTCGGGATCTTGGCTTGTCTGTCTTGTTGATCTCCGATTCCATAACACGCTTTGCCGAAGCCCATCGCGAAGTTGCGGTCGCCGCCGGAGAGGCTCCGGTGCTTCGTGGATTTCCGCCGTCTACCTCGCACTTGATCATGTCCTTGTGCGAACGTGCCGGACCAGGGGCGGAGGATCAGGGCGACATCACTGCCGTCTTCAGCGTTCTGGTGGCAGGATCTGACATGGATGAGCCCATTGCGGACATTCTACGCGGCGTACTGGATGGTCACATCGTTCTGGATAGGATGATCGCGGAACGTGGGAGATTTCCGGCCGTCGACGTGTTGAGATCCGTTTCTCGAAGCCTGCCAGACGCAGCAACACCAGAGGAAAACGACGTCATTCGCCAGGTGAGAAAGCACTTCAGCGTCTACGCGCAGAATCAGATGATGATCACTGCCGGCCTCTACACACAAGGCACGGACCCGGAAATCGATGCAGCAATGCAAGTTTGGTCGTCTCTTGATGAAAGCATGGCGCTGCAGCACAGTCAGGGACAAGAGCACAGTTTCGATCAACTGAAATTGGTGCTGCGTCGGGCGGGAAGATAGTGGCGTCAATTATACGTCAACGGCCAAAAAAGAAGAAAATTGGTCGACCAAAACAATCAGCGGGTCGCTTCCCATTTCCCGAAAGTTTCTGAAGACAGATTCCAAACTACCCACGGTTGTCGGACACGAAACGCACACCGCTCCGCTGTTTCCGCGATCATTCGATAACGCACTCGGACCGTTTCTTATTGGGGACCATATTTCCTAAAGGGATTCGGTCGACGGCCTAGCTCATGACTGCAGCAACGTCAGTGCAATCGCTGCAGATGACGAACCGGCGCCACCAGCTTCGAGTTGGGATCTTGCCAAGAATGAGCTCACCACTCGATCCAGTATTTCTGGCTCAGCAATCTGGGAAGGATCGGTTATGCCAAACAGACGGGACGCCCGATCCTGGAAAACCCCCAACTGAAAATCGATGTCGGCCTGACCAAATGCATCGGGGAGACCAAATGCGGTTTCGAACAGGTTTCTCAATGGCGGTTGACCCATTATTGAGAACCACTTCGAAGCGCTGCTTCCGTCGCCACTGACAACGTCCGCCAAAACACGTTCAGCGTAGAGAGCAACCCTCATTGTATCGTCTTGGTTTCCGGTTGCGATTTCGAAACTGCTCGCTTGGAATTTTGCGATGATCTCGTCGGCAAATCCGGACCGCAAAGCGCCTGGAATTTCGCCCGGCCCAAGGCCAAAAGCAGCCGAGAAATCGCGGTATCTGGAGTCGGTAAACCGATTGGCGAGCGCATCATTGGCCGTTGTGCCGTCACTCAGCATTTTTTCAATGAAAAACCGATTGTTGATGTCGTCCTGCAGCCCAAATGCGCCCAGCGCAACCGTCAACAAACGTCGATCAGACACCAACTCTTCAGCGGAGCGCACATTACCGATGTTCTCGGCGAAGTAATCCGTGTCGCGCTTCAATTCTGCTGATTGACTGAACGCGGAAAACTGTTGATCGTATGTCCGTTGGAGAAACTGCCATCCGACCAGGCCGGATGAAACGATGACTGGTTGATACATGGCGCTTAGCTTCCGGCTGCGAGTAGACGCTCTTCGCGCGGCAACAGCGCACGCAATGCCTTGAGACAACGATAGTGGTCATCTGCAACAAGGGCGGAGGATGCTATGTCGAGATGCTTTCGACTATCATCGTCGACAAATACCTGACTGAGCTCCTCTACTCCACGCAACAATTGTTTGCGCGCGCTGTCCTTGTCGGTATCGCCCGACAACACCAATTGCACAGCATAACAAACGCGGCGCACAGGCGTCTTTGCATCTTCGGGATGTATGGCGTCGCGGAGGCGCAGAATATGTACATCAGGGGTCATGACCGCCAGTCGACTGCGACGATCACCGTTTTCAATAACGGCTCCGTTTATTAGGATTCTCTCTTTTGGGCTAAGCTTGAGGATGAGACCGCTCATGATACTGGCCCTTCTTTTTTGAGGCCCCGCAAGACCGCCATGTTGATTTCCAAGAGTGGCAAAATGGACGCTTTCTTTTGCAGAACTTGCCGCGTGTGGTGATCGGTAAATTCGGCGAGATAGACGATACGCGCCTTCAATTCCTTTGGAAGCGGATTTTCGGGATCGACAACATCCACAACCAACGCAGTCCAAAGCCGCTGGTTGTTATGCAACGCTTGGACAAAAGCCGGAAAATGAGATTTTTTCTTGACGGCACGGTCACGCAATTCATGAGTCACACGCGCGATGACCTCGTATTCAGCGCGACGATCACTGCGCGTTGACGCAGCATTATTTGCGTAGCCACGCAATGCTTGGGTAGTCGCACTCACACTATCACCTAAATGTATTGAGGTTGGTAGGTGACGAGGCGCCGATTGTCAGCGCCTCGTCTATTTGTCTTAACGGAACAGCGACAAGATGGCCTGCGGCGCCTGGTTCGCAATCGAAAGGGACTGCACACCAAGCTGCTGCTGCGTTTGCAATGCCTGCAGTCGCGCCGAGACTTCTTCCATGTTCGCATCCACCAACGAACCGATGCCGGATTTGAACGAGTCGGTCAGATTGCTGACAAACTCGGACTGTGTTTCGATCCGGTTTTGCACGGTACCAAAGGCCGCAGCCGCGCTGATCGATTGCCCGATCAGAGCGTCGATCGCCGTCAATGCCGACGTCGCATCGGTGGTCACATCAATGTTCGCCAATGCGCCCAGACCGCCGGAGGACGCAGTGGATCCCGGCGTACCACCATTTTGGAAGACAGCACCAACGTCCACGTCGCCCGCTGTTGCACCCGTCGTGAATGTCAGCGTACCGGCAGAGATATCAACGGAGACTGCATAACCATCCGCCGAGTTGGTTGCCGCCCCAAAGAAGGCGCTCAACTGATTGGCCAGTCCATTGATGACATCGGCTTGGCCATCTTCGGCACTTGCCACAAACTGAAAGTCGCGACGACCAACGGCCGAGCTACCATCCGCGGTGTTGATCGACAGGCCATCCAGTGTCAGTTGGTAGCTGTTGCCAGCCGAAACGGCACCAAAGGAAACCGTGGTGCTGCCACCACCGGTTACCGTGACAGAAGAAACGGGATCAGTGGCTGCCGCGGCAAAACCTGTGTTGGCAGCGCCCACCTGAACCGCTTCGTTGGCGAGCGGCTGTGTGGACACACCAGCGCCAAAGGCTTGCGCGGTGACCGGAGTGGTTGTGGACAGGTTTTGACGCACGACGTCAATCTGACCTGCGGTCACACCACCACTGCTGTCGCGGTTAAGCGATGACAGAATTTGCACGTTGTCGGTGCTGGTGCCGTCAATCAGGTTCAAACCGTTGAACTGTGCAGCGGCAACAACCGAACCAATCTGTTCGGTGAGGGCCGTGATGTCCTGTTGGATAGAGTCGCGGTCGACGTTTTCTTCCTGAGCCGCAACGATGCGGCCTTTGACGTCATTCAGCAGGTCAGTGATAGTTTCCGACGCGTTGGCAGCCACAGCAACAGTACTGTTGCCCAGTGCGAGGCTCTCGGAAACTGCCTTAAAGCCTTTGACGTCCGATTCCATGACCTTCGAAATGGCCCAGACGGCAGAGTTGTCCTTGGCGCTTGCAACAGATTTACCCGTCGAAATCTCGCTTTGTGTCATTGCGAGGTTTTTGTTGATCGACTTCAGTGTTTGCAGCGCAACCATTGCGCCGTTGTTTGTAAGAATGCTCGACATGTATATGTCCTTTTGTCACGGCGCTTTGCGCCTAGGGTTATAATCGGACCCGCCTGGGTCGATCCAAATGCCGTTCTGACAAGTGCAGCCCCCCACTCGGGGTAGTGCGCCACCCGCTTCGAGTGCTCCGGGACCATGCCGTCGATTTAGCTAATGTAACCCTAACCAGACCGCGCCAAATGACTCGGATTTGACTCAATCTCGTTCAAGCACGCTTTTCCAGCGATCCGCCCGGACGCACATCGACCGTTTTCTTCCGACCCAGAGAATCGTAGGTGTCCAGCGACTTGCGCACCTGCCGGATCGCCGACAAGCGCCGCGCGACTGATCGAATGCCATGCAGGGCACTGTCCAGAAGCGCCTGATTGCGCTCAACCTTGTGATAAAGGGTTTCGAACGCAGCCCGGTTCTCACTCGCATGATCGGTCAGGGCCGCAATCAAACCTTCTTTTTGAGCATGCAAGCGCGACACGTCATCCAGCTTGCCCACCAGCAAGGCCGCCCTTTCCGCATCCAGCAGATCTTCGAGAGCATCCATGGCGGCCTGTATCTCTTCATCCATCGACCTGGCGCTCCTTCAATGCCTCAAAAAGAGCTTCGGCCAGACCAAGTCCGCCCGCTTCGACCATCTTTTCAGCCTGTGCCTGAACCAGAAATGAAGAAAACTGATCCTCCTCCGTTCCTCCGCCAAAAGCATCGCGGGTTTCCCCCATGCCCGCGGATTTCAGCATTTCTGCCAGAAACGTAGCCTCCAGTTTTTGCGCGGCCGCGCGCAGTGCCATGTCACGCTGATCGGTTTTGGCCGGTGCACTGGTATCTATCGGGGTCAACTGCATGTCGACTTCCTTTCAATTGGATCGATTTTTTCCAGCATGCCCAGCAAGCGGTAAAGAACCGGTAACCATCACTGCGCATAGTACGACCCAAGTGGAAGAAATCCCGGAGACGCCCATGGACATGAATGTCTTGTCGAAACTGTCCTCCAAGACAGACATAGGTCAGACCCCGTCTGAACAGACTTCGCCAGATGAAGGGTTTGCAGTCGTATTCAAGGCGTCAGATCCAACTGAGCCCCCAACGGTATCTGCCGAATCGAAGGCGAACCATAGTGTCCTGACCGAGGCTGAGCAGGCCGAGACGCAAACACATTCTGTCCAAAACGCTGACACCATTGTAACGGGTGATGCTGCAACACCAGCGCCTGCGAAGGGTCAAGGTACTGCTGCCAAGCCTGAATTAATCACCAACGCCGCGGCAAAAGGATTTGAGAACGAGCGCCAAGCAACAAACTTTGAGAAGGGGACCAACGCTTCAAGAGTCGAGACACCGGTTCGAGCGGGGTCGCTTTCGGAGCTGGCGCCTCCTGCTGGCGTGTTGGCCGATCGGAGCAGCGGGGCAAGCAACGTCAGCACTGCAATTGATGCGCGTCGGTCAGTCTCGGATAGCAGCACAGGCCATCATATGGGTGACCAATCCGGCACCATTCCAGGGCACACGATGCGCACGGCGAATAGCCTGCAGCACAACACCCATCAGGGAACTGAAACAGTGCGAAATCCTGGAGGCGCCAACAGTGACAAAGCCCCGGTTCTGCAAGCCGTGGAAAAAAGCATCAAAGCTGTGCAACAGTCCGGCGACAAAATAACCCCGCCAGTGGCTGAGACGTTGTCTGGTGTCCGTTCTCAATCCATTCCTTCGACCGGCATGGCCGTATCGATTTCGCAGGCCCCAAATTCGGCGCTCGTGACGTGTCACGAGACAAAAGTGATTCCGACACCTGCCAGCGGTCTGGCGAAAATCACCCAGGAAGTGACGGCAACGCCGAATACGTCAATTCATCCATCAATGACATTGGTCGAGCGTCATTTGGGTGGCCACGCTGTGCGGCTGGTGCCTCAACACGCCGACGCATCGGTTGCGCACAAGGACATCAGGGCCGCCGTTTGGTCTGAGGCGGACATGCGCACTACCACTGCGAATATGATGACATCGCCGCCAACCCCGGTCATCCCGGGTCTTGGTCGGCAACTCACACACGGTCTGGCCAATACTGTACCATCGAAAGATGCTCGCGCAGTTTCACCGTCATTCATTACAACCGAATTCACCCCGCAACTACATCAAGGTGACGTTCCGCACGAAGCTGTTTGGGATGTTCGTTCAAGTGCAACCACACCAGGTACCGCCGCTGCAGCGGCGGCACCACGCACTGAACTGGCAGCAAGCGTGTCACAGCAAATCGTCGATGCGATGCGAAAAAGTACCGATAAATCGGTTGAGATCGCGCTCAATCCGGTCGAACTGGGCCGCGTGCGGATGATCCTTAGCCCATCAGATGCGGGGGTCACGATGAATATCCTTGCAGATCGGCCTGATACGCTCGAACTGATGCGCCGCAATATCGATGACCTCACCAAGTCCCTCGCGGAGCTGGGCTACGAAAACATCTCCTTTTCCTTTGGTCACAGCGATCAGGCAAGCGACGGTTCAGCACATCATCAACAAGATCAGAACGAACACAGCGCAGTTCAGACTATAGTGCCCGATGCACCCCTGAGTGCGACTGAAACAACGCCCCATCTGGCGATTGCGCCTGACGGCATAGACATGAGGCTTTGACAGATATGGATATTCTTCCCACGCCCGCCGCAGCGGCCACCGCTACAGCCGCCATTGCGCCCAGCAGCGCAGTGTTAAGTTCAGATTTCGAAGTTTTTCTGCAAATGCTGACGGCCCAGGCCGAGTATCAGGACCCGCTGGAACCCATTGATTCTTCGGAATATGCCTCGCAACTCGCACAGTTCTCGATGGTCGAACAACAGGTCACAACCAACGATCTGATGGAACAGATTTTGTCGGCCCTTGGTGCAAACGACATGGCCAGCGCCGCCAACTGGATCGGGATGGAGGCGTTGGTGCAGGGGCCCGCCAAGTTTGAGGGAACGCCTGTCACAATTGCGCCCAACCCGCCGATCACCGCAGACGAAGTGACGCTGATTGTGACAAACGCACAAGGCACCGAGGTGCAAAGGCAAGCGATGCCTTTGGGGGCCGAACCTTATCTCTGGGATGGGCGCAAAGCGGATGGATCATCCTTTGCGCACGGCGAATATAGCTTTCAGATCGAAAGCAAGTCCAACGGTGAGGTTCTCCTGACAGAACCTGCCTTGGCCTACACCCGTGTGACCGAGGCCCGCGTGGACAATGGATCGACATTGCTGGTTTTGGGCAGCGGATACCTGATCGACGCCGCTAATGTACTTGGCTTGCGTGAACCGGCCTAGGGTCTCAGGTCATCGATTTGATATGCGGCGTAGAGCGGCGGCATGATCGCGCGACGCAGTGCTCCAAACGGGAAGGGACAGGCCGGATCCTGCATGACCCGTGGGTAAAGATCTGGCGTATCACCCAGTGCCAACGTCGCCAAGAGCTTGCCGGTATAGGTCCCCATGGCGACCCCATTGCCGTGATAGGCAAAACCGGCAAGAACGCCAGGCGCATCCGCAATTGGTCCAGCAAAAGGCGCCATTCCGCGCGCAAGGCACACCATGCCCGACCATGAATAGGGAATATCAACCTGCGCCCACGCTGGAAACATCTTGCGGAAGTCCTTTGTGACACGCGCGCGAGACCGTGCCTCGGCCCGGGCTGATGACAAAACGCCCCCGCGCATGCCAAATAAAAACCGGCGATCCGGCATCAGCCGAAAGTAATGGAGCAGATGCCGGCTGTCATAGGCCATTTGATCGCTCGTCCATCCTTGTGCGGACATTTCCTTATCGCTCAGTGGCCGGGTCACGATCACCGTAGACTGCGCGGGCATGTAGCGCCCGGCCATCCACGACGGGACATCTTCGCTGGAATAACCATTGGTGGCGAGAATCACGCGCTCGGCCGCGACGCGACCCATAGCTGTCGAAACACCCCGTTTGTCTAATTCAGTAACCGAGCTCTGATCAAAGAACCTGGCCCCACCCGACCGTGCCGCTGCGTAAAGACCCGCCAAAAGTTTCCGCGGATTGAGCCCAAAACCGACCGGAACGGTCATGGCGCCGTGAAAGGGCCCGGACATACCAGCGGATGACAGCTGCGCGCGGGTTAGAACTTCCGGCGCGACGCCATAATTCTCAACTATGCTCTCCGCCTCAGCAGCAAACCCTCGCGCGTCCCTTGGCCGATGCGCCAGACAGGTTTCGCCCGCAGAATGACGATCGACATCCAAATCCAGTTCGGACACCAGCGACTCCACCAGTTCGACGGCTGCTTTTTCAGCAGCTCGCCATTCCAGACGCGCATCGCGACCAACCCGGCGATCCAGTGCTGCATCCGACGCCTTGCCCCCACCCAAACAGCAAAAACCACCGTTGCGCCCTGACGCGCCCCAGCCAACTGAGTTTGCGTCGACCACAACAACCGAGGCACCGGCACGGGCCAGATGGTACGCCGCGGACAGGCCCGTGAACCCGGCGCCGATGATCACAACGTCGCAAGATATGTCCCCCTGCAGCACCGGGTTTTGCGCAATTTCGACCGTATTGTCCCACCAGCATCCGGACCGCGGTCCGTCGCCATAGGCATAGTCCGAAAAGATGCGGGTCATTGCGCTCGCGCTGCGGCCTGCTCGTCACGCTTGGCCCGCAATGCGGATTGCTTGCTGGCGATGGACGCCGCAATAACCCCAATGGTCACCAGACCGATCAGGATCGTGCTGAGCGCATTGATTTCGGGGCTGACCCCGAGGCGCACAGAAGACCAGATCTTCATCGGCAAGGTCGTTGCGGACGGGCCCGAAGTGAAGGACGCGATCACCAGATCATCGAGGCTGAGCGTGAAAGCAAGTAACCACCCCGAGATCACCGCCGGTGCGATAATCGGCAATGTGATCAAGCGGAATGCCTCGAAAGGAGACGCGCCAAGATCGAGTGCCGCCTCTTCCAATGACTGATCAAAAGTCATCAAACGGGACGATACGACAACAGATACGAAACACATCGAAAAGGTCGTGTGAGCCAGAACGATGGTCAGCACACCCCGATCCATGCCGATGCCGATAAACAGCAAAAGCAGCGACAGGCCAGTGATCACTTCGGGCATGACAAGCGGTGCATATATCATACCGGAAAACAGTGTGCGCCCGTAGAATCGCCCACCCCGCACCAGCACATAAGCGGCCATCGTGCCCAGAACGGTGGCGAAGGTCGACGAGATGACGGCGACACGGAGCGTCACCCAGGCCGCGTCCAGAAACGCGTCATTGGACAGCAATTCTCCGTACCATTTGGTTGAGAATCCGGCCCAGACAGTCACCAGCTTTGAGGCGTTGAAACTGTAGATCACGAGGATCAGCATCGGCAGATACAGGAACACGAACCCAAAGGTCAGCGACACAACGTTGAAGGGACTAAGCCGCGTCATTTGCCTGCCTCAGCCTGTCGCTGTTCGTTACGCTGGAACAGCACAATCGGGATGATCAGGATCAGCAGCAGAATGACCGCCACCGCGGACGCCACCGGCCAGTCGCGGTTGGAAAAGAACTCTTCAAACAATACCTTACCGATCATCAGCGTGCCGGACCCTCCGAGCAACGAGGGAATCACAAATTCACCCAAGGCTGGGATGAACACAAGGAAACAGCCCGCGATGATGCCGTTTTTGGACAGCGGAATCGTGACCAGCCAGAACGCTTTCAGCCGCGAACAGCCTAGGTCTTCGGCTGCCTCGATCAGCGAGCCGTCAAGGCGATCAAGGGCCGAATAGATCGGCAGGATCATGAATGGCAGATAGGTGTAGACGATGCCGATATAGACGGCAGTGTTCGTGTTGAGGATCGTCAGCGGCGCTGAGATCACACCGATCCACAGCAGGAATTGGTTCAAAAACCCTTCGCCCGACAGGATGCCGACCCACGCATAGACGCGGATCAGGAACGAGGTCCAGAACGGCAGGATCACCAGCATCAGCAATGTGGCGCGCCACTGCTCGGGCGCGCGCGCCATCGCATAGGCCATCGGGTATCCGACGCATAACGTTAGAAAGGTCGAGAAAAAAGCGATCTGGAGCGAGCTGAGGTAGGCTTTCCAATAGAGATCATCCTCGGTCAGAAAGACGAAGTTCTCGAAATCCAACCCGCTCAGCATCGTCCAGAGGCCGTCCTTGGCTGTTGGCGTGTAAGGCGGAATCGCCAGCGCGATATCGGACAGGGAAATCTTGAACACGACGGCAAAGGGGATCAGGAACAGTGCCAAAAGCCACAGATAGGGCACCGCTATGAGAATGACGCGTCTCATCTGTCCAAAAGCACCCCGGCGGTTTTGGTCCAGCTGATCCACACCGGGTCTTCCCATGTGATCGACCGGCGCGACAATCGGCGTGTGTTGGCGGTTTGCGCTTTGATCACCTGCCCGCCTGGCAGTTCGACATGATAGGTCGACAGATTGCCCAGATAGGCGATGTCCAGCACCTTGCCCTGCAACAGGTTGTCAGAGGCGTCCGGTTGTTCCGTATGGATGGAAACCTTTTCCGGCCGGACAGCGAGATGAGCGTTTTGACCGTCGTAAAAGGGCGTCTCGGATGCGGCAAGCACAGGTGGTTGCCCGTCCGCAAAACTCAGTTGGAACAGGCCGTCACTCGCGGCTTTGACCTGACCTTCTATGATATTCACGTCACCGATAAAGTCGGCCACGTAGACCGACTCCGGTGCCTCGTAGATCCGGTCGGGCGTGGCCACCTGCATGATCCGCCCCTCGTCCATCACGGCGATGCGGCTGGCGACGGTCATCGCCTCTTCCTGATCGTGGGTGACGATGACAAAGGTCGTGCCGGTCTTTTCCTGAATATCCATCAACTCGAACTGCGTGGCCTCACGCAGCTTTGCATCGAGCGCCCCCAGCGGTTCATCCAGCAGCAATAGTTTCGGCGCTTTGGCCAGTGAGCGGGCCAGGGCCACCCGCTGGCGTTGACCGCCGGAAATCTGGTGCGGTTTGCGCCGGGCGAATTTTTCCAGCCGGGTCAGCTTCAGCATCTCTTCGACGCGTTTGGCAATCGCGTCCTTGTCACTGCTTTCGCGCCGCAGGCCAAAGGCGATGTTGTCCCATACAGACAGGTGCGGGAACAGCGCATAGGACTGGAACATCATGTTCACCGCCCGCTTGTTGGGCGGCACCGATGCAATGTCGCTGCCTGCCAGTTCGATGGAGCCCGAGGTCGGGTGTTCAAATCCGGCCAGCATCCGCATCATCGTCGTCTTGCCACAGCCCGAAGGGCCCAGCAGCGCAAAGAATTCCTGCGCGAAAATGTCGAGAGTCAGATCGTCGATGGCCGTGAAATCGCCAAAGCGCTTGGTGACATTGCGAAACCGGATCAGCGGCTTCTCATCCGGGTCGTCCCAGGGGGCGAAAACTGTCTCTGCCAAGGGAATTCCGATCAAAAAAGATATGGGCGCGGAAGCAATCCCCGCGCCCGTGCACTCAGGCTCAGGTGCCCGATTTCACCTTGGTCCACAGCCGTGTCACCGTCCGCTGCACGCGGGCAGGATAGGGCGTGGTGGTATAGAGGTTTTCCAGCGTTGCCTCGTCCGGGTAGATCGCCGGATCACCGATCACATCCTCGATCAGGAACTCCTTGGAGGCGGCGTTGCCGTTGGCGTAGTACACATAGTTCGACGCCTGCGCCATGTTCTGCGCATCCATGATGAAGTTCAGGAATTTGTGCGCACCTTCAGGGTTCGGCGCATCCGCAGGAATCGCCATTTGGTCGAACCACATCAACGCCCCTTCGCTTGGCGCGTTGTACGCGATCTCAACACCGTTATCCGCCTCGGCCGCCCGGTCGCGCGCTTGCAGAATGTCGCCGGACCAGCCGAATGCGACACAGATGTCACCATTGGCAAGCGCATTGATATATTCAGAGCTGTGGAACTTCTGGATATAGGGTCGCACGCCCATCAGAACCGGTTCCGCTTTGGCAATCACGTCCGGGTCATGGCTGTCCGGATCTTCGCCGATGAACTTCAAGGCCGCGGGAATCATCTCGGCTGGCGCATCCAGGAAATGCACACCGCAGGCCTGTAGTTTCTCCATGTTTGCAGGATTGAACAGCAGCTCAAGCGAGCCTATCGGAGCGTCTTCGCCCAGGATTTCCTGTACTTTTCCGACGTTCACACCGATACCGGTGGTGCCCCACATGTAGTTGATCGAGTAAGCGTTGTCGGGATCGTATTGCGCGGTGCGCGCTTCGACCACGTCCCACAGATTTGCCGAGTTGGGCAGTTTGGACGTGTCCAGCTTCTGGAACGCACCCGCCGCAATCTGGCGCTGCAAGAAGGTCCCCGACGGCACCACAACATCGTAGCCCGACGATCCGGCCAGCATCTTGGTTTCCAGAACCTCGTTGCTGTCAAACACGTCGTAGATCAATTCGAGCCCGGTTTCTTCCTCGAACTTGGTCAGCAATTCTTCGTCGATATAGTCTGACCAGTTGTATACGCGGACTTCTTCGGCCCACGCGGCCCCTGCCAGGGCGACGACAGCAGCCGTGCTCAGCATCATATTCTTCATGGTTAACTCCCCTAAATCGCCCGTTTGCCGGGTCGAAGTTCATGAAACCAACTTTTGCAGGACTCGTCCAGCTTGATTGCACATGCCACATTGACGGCGCGCGCAATGCCCATATTCTCCGCACGTTCCTGACCTCAGAGGTAATCATGCCCGCCATCACCAATCACCTGCCCACCGCCGAACTGCAGGCGCTGGATGCAGCCCATCACATGCACCCCTTCACGACCAACAAGGACCTTGCCGAAAAGGGCGCGCGCATCATCACCCGCGCCAAGGGCGTGTACCTGCACGACAGCGACGGGAACGAGATTCTGGACGGCATGGCAGGTCTGTGGTGCGTCAACATCGGCTACGGTCGCGAGGAAATGGCAGAGGTCGCAGCCCGTCAAATGCGCGAATTGCCTTTCTACAACACGTTTTTCATGACGACCCATGTGCCAGCGATCGCGCTGGCCTCCAAGATCGCGGAACTGGCGCCCGGTGACCTCAATCACGTATTCTTTGCCAGCTCCGGGTCCGAAGCCAATGACACCAACATTCGCATGGTCCGCACCTATTGGGCGATGAAGGGCAAGCCGACCAAAACCATTATCATCAGCCGCAAGAACGCCTATCACGGCTCATCTGTCGGGTCGGGCAGTCTGGGCGGCATGACCCCGATGCACGAACAGGGCGGTCTGCCGATCCCGGACGTCCATCACATCAACCAACCCAACTGGTGGGCCGAAGGTGCGGGTATGGATCGCGACGCCTTTGGTCTGGCCCGCGCGCAAGAACTGGAACAGGCGATTCTGGACCATGGCGAGGACCGCATTGCCGCCTTTATCGCCGAACCGATCCAGGGGGCAGGCGGCGTGATCATTCCGCCCGACACCTATTGGCCCGAAATCCAGCGGATCTGCGACAAGTACGAGATTTTGCTGATCGCCGACGAGGTTATCTGCGGCTTTGGTCGCACGGGCAACTGGTTTGGCAGCCAGACGTTGGGCATCAAACCGCATATCATGACCATCGCCAAGGGGCTCAGTTCTGGCTACCAGCCCATTGGCGGTTCAGTTGTGTGTGACGAGGTGGCAGAGGTTATCGGGTCAGGCGAGTTCAACCACGGCTACACCTATTCCGGCCACCCGGTGGCAAGTGCTGTCGCGCTGGAAAATCTGCGCATTCTCGAAGAAGAAGACGTGCTGGGCCATGTCCGCGATGTGGCTGGCCCCGCTCTGCACGAGATGTGGCATGGCCTGTCCGATCATCCGCTTGTGGGCGAGACAACCATTGTGGGCATGATGGGATCCCTCGCGCTGACGCCGGACAAGGAAAACCGCGCCAAATTCGCGATGGAGGCCGGGACCGCAGGGTTCATGTGCCGCGAACGCTGTTTTGCCAACAACCTGGTGATGCGCCACGTCTATGACCGCATGGTGATTTCGCCACCCCTCATCATCACCCCTGAAGAGGTGGCAGAG
Organism: uncultured Tateyamaria sp.; assembly: GCF_947503045.1. Taxonomy (GTDB): domain Bacteria; phylum Pseudomonadota; class Alphaproteobacteria; order Rhodobacterales; family Rhodobacteraceae; genus Tateyamaria. The sequence goes on along the minus strand of NZ_CANNCF010000002.1, from coordinate 938,492 downwards.
TTCGGGCGTCGCGCGCGCAAGGCGCTCGACGAATGCTATGCGCAACTGAAAGAACAGGACATGCTGAAACCTGCCGCTTAAGGCACGCGAGTTTCACGGCTTGACGATCATCTCACGCGGGCGGTCGCAGAAACACTCCGCCGGGCCATTTTCGGTGATCCGGATGCTTTCGGTGATCGCAAGGCCCCAACCGTCCATCCAAAGGCCGGGCATGAAATGGAATGTCATGTTGGGTTGCAGGACAGTGTCGTCCTCTGCACGGAATGACATGGTCCGCTCACCCCAATCGGGTGGATAGCTGAGGCCGATGGGGTACCCACAGCGCGCCGTGCGCTCGATCCCGACCTTGTTCAGGGAGCGGTTCAATGCAGCGGCCACGTCGCGGGTCTGGTTGCCTGCGCGTGCCACGTCAAGCCCGTCCTCCAACCCTTCGATCAAGGCGGCCTCGGCCCGCTTCATCTCGTCCGGCGGATCGCCCAAAAAGACCGAGCGGCAGAGAGGGACGTGATAGCGCCGGTGACATCCAGCGATTTCGATGGTTGTCGCCTCGCCGCGCTCAAACGGGCGGCCATCCCATGTCAGGTGCGGCGCGGCCGCATCCGCACCTGACGGGACAAGCGGGACAATGGCCGGATAATCGCCCCAGGCTTCGCCCACTCCGTTGATCGCGTCGCGAAAGGCTTCGGCGATCACTATGTTCTTGGGCACACCCGGTTCAATCCGGGCAGCCATTCCGTCGACCACCGCCTCGGATATCCGCGCCGCCTTGCGCATCAATCCAATCTCAGCCTCGGATTTGACGGCACGACACCAGTTCACAAGGCCGGTTGCATCGACCAGATCAAACCCAGCCTGCCCCAGCACAGCATGGGCCTTGGCCGAATAGTAGTAATTGTCCATTTCGACGCCAACGCGGCCCGATAGATGATGGATCAAATCCTCCATCGGGTGACGATCCGGCGTCTGGATATAGTGTTCTTCGTAGCCGACCGCGCGGTCTGGCCCCATCCAAGCCGTGCGCACAGCGCCTGCTACATCCTGGGCCCGACCCCACCACAACGGGTCCGCGTCATGGGTCACGATCACCCCCTGATGGACATAAAAGGACCACCCGTCATAGCCAGTGAGCCAGCACATATTGGACGGGTCGGTGATCAGTAGGCAGGTCAGGTCCGCCTTGTTCATGGCCACCCGCACGTGCGCCAAACGCTGGCGATACTCCGACACTTCAAATGCCGAATCTCTGATTCCCATGACGTCCTCCGCTCAATCTGACGGTACAATTGCCCAAAAGAGCCCGGTATTGCAGTTAAATCGACCAGATTCCGCGCGAACGTCTCATTTTGCCACCTTGATGGTTGCAACAAGACAAAGGTCCAGTTTTACATGTGACAAAAGGCGGACAACGCCGACACATAACGGGGAGCCGGACTTGGCCGATACTGCAACCGACCAGGCGTTTGTTGAATTTGAACGCGTGCAGAAGAGTTATGATGGCGAAAACCTCGTCGTCAAAGATCTGAACCTGTCGATGCCAAAGGGTGAGTTTCTGACGATGCTCGGGCCATCCGGCTCTGGCAAGACAACGTGCCTGATGATGCTGGCCGGGTTCGAAACGGCCACTCACGGGGACATCCGCCTTGATGGTGTGTCGATCAACAACATCCCGCCGCACAAGCGCGGGATCGGCATGGTGTTCCAGAACTATGCCCTCTTTCCGCACATGACCGTTGCCGAAAACCTCAGCTTTCCACTTGAGGTGCGCAAGATCGGCAAATCCGAGCGCGAGGAAAAAGTGATGCGCGCGCTGGGCATGGTGCAGATGCAGGATTTTGCCGGTCGTCGCCCTGCGCAGCTTTCGGGGGGGCAGCAACAGCGGATCGCCCTGTCCCGCGCGCTTGTGTTCGAACCGGAGCTTGTTCTGATGGACGAACCCCTTGGCGCCCTCGACAAACAATTGCGCGAAACGCTGCAATTCGAAATCACGCGTCTGGCCCATGATTTGGGGATCACCACGGTCTATGTCACGCACGACCAGACCGAAGCGTTGACGATGTCCGACCGAGTTGCCGTGTTCGACGACGGGCGCATCCAGCAACTCGCCCCGCCGGACACCTTGTATGAAGAGCCGCAAAACAGCTTTGTGGCGCAGTTCATCGGCGAGAATAACACGCTGATGGGCAGCATCGAGGAAATCAAAGGCGACACCTGCCTTGTCCGCCTTGATGACGGCAGCCTGATTGACGCCAAGCCAATCAATGTAACGGAAAAGGGCCAACGCACCCGTGTGTCGATCCGCCCGGAACGGGTCGAGATAGACAAGGGCCGCCTGAACCCGGACGCGCACACGCTAAAAGCCGAAGTGCTGGAATTTATCTACATGGGAGATATCTTTCGCACACGGCTGCGCGTGGCAGGCAGCGATGATTTCGTCATCAAGACACGCAACGCACCCGACCAGATCCGCCTGACCCCAGGCGCACAAATCGACATCGGGTGGATGCCACAGGATTGCCGGGCGCTCGACGCCTGAGCACGACAAGAGGACCGTGGACGCTGCCCGACGCTCGGTCTTCCACACTCAAATTCGGGCTTAAACAGTGGGAGTAATATAATGAAACTCGCAAAAACCCTTATGGCAACGACGGCACTCACCGTCGCCTCGGGAACTGCATTCGCGGATGGCCACATGGCCAGCGAAATGACACTTGTCAGCTGGGGCGGTGCCTACCAGTCCAGCCAGCAAAACGCCTATGTCGCGCCATACATCGAAAACAATCCCGGCGTCTCTGCCGTCTGGGACGAAAGCTCGGCCGAAGCTGTGGCCAAGCTGCGCGCCATGAACGAGGCGGGCAACGTCACATGGGACGTCGTTGACGTTGTGGCCGCAGACGCGATCCGTCTGTGCGACGAAGGCCTTGCGCTGGAAATCGATGCCGACGAACAACTTGCGGCGGCCCCCGATGGCACATCCGCGTCGGACGACTTTGGTGACTTGCTGGTCAGCGACTGCTTTATCCCTCAGATCGTTTATTCGACGACCTTTGGCTATCGCACCGATCTCGTTGGCGACACACCTCCAACATCCGTCTGCGCCGTGTTCGACACAGACGCCTATCCCGGCAAGCGTTCGCTGGAAAAGCGTCCCATCAACAACATGGAATGGGCACTGCTGTGTGACGGCGTGGCCAAGGATGACGTCTATGACGTTCTGGCCACATCCGAAGGTCAGGATCAGGCATTGGCCAAACTGGGCACCATCAAGGACGATGTGATCTGGTGGTCTGCCGGTGCGGATACGCCCCAATTGCTCGCCGATGGCGAAATCGTCATGGGTTCCACCTATAACGGTCGTCTGTTCGCAGCAATCGAAGAGCAGAACCAACCCATCGGCATGCTCTGGGACGCGCAGGTGTTCGACCTTGACGGTTGGATCATCCCAACCGGTCTGAGCCCCGAGCGTGAAGCCCGTGCACTGGACTTCATCAAGTTCGCCACGGACACGCAGCGTCTTGCGGATCAAGCCAAGTACATCAGCTACGGCCCCGCACGTGCCTCTTCGGCGCCACTGGTCGGTCAGCACGCGGAACTGGGCATCGATATGGCGCCACATATGCCAACCGATCCAGAGAACGCCAAGAACACGTTCCTCTACAACTACGAGTTCTGGGCTGATTACCGTGACGACATCGACGCCAAATTCCAGGCGTGGCTGGCACAGTAAGCCCGTAGGGCGGGTTTAACCCCGCCTTACAACACAACAAAACGGGCAAGGCGGCACAACCGTCGCCTTGCCACCCCAACTCTGCGGAGACGTCGATGCCCAAAGGTTACATCATAGGCCACATCACAGTGAATGATCCTGAGGCGTACAAAGAGTACATCGAAAAGGACACGCCGATCCTGCTGGCCTTGGGCGCCATACCCATCGTGCGCGGCGGACAAGCGCAGGTGATGGAAGGAGAAACCCAGAACCGGCACGTCGTCTTTGAATTTCCATCATACGAGGCTGCTTTGACGGCCTTCAACGATCCCGAATATCAGGAAGTGGCCAAGATCCGGCACCGTTCCGCAACCAGCACCATCATTGTGGTCGAAGGAGTCTGAGCCATGGCCGAAGCGATGCTGGCCGCCGACGGCACCCCTCTCAAACGCAGCCTCGCCCGTGCCTTGCGCCGCCAGAAACTGCGCGCCCTCGGGCTGATCGCGCCGCTGTTGCTGTTCGTGCTGATCACCTTCATCGTGCCCATCGCCTCAATGCTGTTTCGCTCGGTCGAGAACGAGATTGTCAGCAACACCCTGCCCTACACGGTTGAATCGCTGGCGAGCTGGGACGCAGATCAAGACACGCTTCCGTCCGAAGACACGTATCAAGCGATGTTCTTTGACATGTTCGTCGCAGCCGAGGCCAAGCGGCATACGCGCCTTGGCACGCGGTTGAACTACGAGACCACTGGCCTGTCATCCCTGTTCCGCCAGTCCGGGCGCAAGCTCGATGACATCGCCGACATCTCTTACAAACCGCTCGAAGATCTGGACGGTGCCTGGGACGAAGGCGAAACGTGGTACGCGCTGATGAATGCGCGCGACGGCGCTGATACTGCCCTCATGGCGACACAGCGCGCCCGTATCGCCAGACTGACCGACACCGAAACCAATGGCGTCGTGAACTTTGCCCCGGACGCCGAAGTGGCCGCACTGTTGCCACTGGCCGCGCGGGAATACACTGCGTGGGCCATTTTTGTGGCCACTCAAGACGGTCGTGATCCAGCGACCCGCGACCCGTGGGAGGCTGTCGCTCCGGCCCTCCTGATTGACCTGCAATCGGCCGACCTCGGCGGGTATGATGGCCCGCATGCCGACCTGTTGCGCGCTGCACAGGCTGCGAACCTGCCTGTTCCGAACTTTACAGACGCATTTGCAGACGTGGACAAGGATTGGGGCAATCCCGAACCTTGGGCGACCATCCAGACCCATTCTGGCAAATATACTGGGGGCTATTTCCTGAACGCTGTAGATGCCCAAAAGACGGCGGATGGCATGGCATGGCAGCCCGAAAACAAGCAGATCCTCATCACCCTGTTTGGCCGGACCATCTGGATGTCCGTGCTGATCATGTGTTCCTGCATCCTGCTGGGCTATCCCATCGCATGGCTGCTTGCCAATCTGCCGATGCGACAGGCCAACCTGCTGCTGATACTCGTTTTGCTGCCATTCTGGACATCGCTTCTGGTGCGCACATCGGCGTGGAAAGTGATGTTACAACAGCAAGGTGTGATCAACGACGTGCTGGTCTGGATCGGTCTGGTGGCCGATGACAACCGTCTGATCATCATCAACAACCAGTTCGGCACCATCGTGTCGATGACGCACATCCTGCTGCCGTTCATGATCCTGCCTATGTATTCTGTGATGCAGACGATCCAGCCCAGTTATCTGCGGGCGGCAAAATCGCTTGGGGCGACAAACTGGACAGCCTTCTGGCGTGTCTATTTCCCGCAATCGATTCCGGGCATCGGGGCGGGCAGCATCCTCGTCTTCATCCTCGCCATCGGCTACTACATCACGCCGGAAATCGTCGGCGGGACCAAGGGCGTCTTCATCTCGAACCGGATCGCCTATCACATCTCGTCATCGCTCAACTGGGGCCTTGCGGCAGCGTTGGGGACGATCCTGCTGGCGGCGGTGCTGATCCTCTACTGGGCCTATGACAAGATCGTGGGCATCGACAACGTGAAGCTGGGGTAAAGAACATGGGACTTCCACCATACGCCACGCTGGGTCAGCGGATCTGGTATTACAGCTTTCGGGTGATCTGCGGGCTGATCTTCTTCTTCCTGATCGCGCCCATCGTTGTGGTCATGCCGCTCAGTTTCAACGCGCAGGATTTCTTTACCTTCACACCGGAAATGCTGCGGCTCGATCCCGCAGGCTACTCGCTCAAACACTACGAAGACTTCTTTACCAACCCACAATGGCAATTGGCGATGAAAAATTCGCTGATCATCGCGCCGATTGCGACGATCATCTCGGTGTCGCTTGGCACACTCGCCGCCATTGGCCTGTCCCAAAGCCACGTGCCGTTCAAGGGAACGATCATGGCCATCCTCATCTCGCCGATGATCGTCCCGTTGATCATCTCGGCCACGGGCATGTTTTTCTTCTACTCGTCCCTGGGCAACTGGATGGAAGGCACGCTGGGCCTCGACAAGGGGTTCGTAGGCTACGTCAAGGTCATCCTCGCCCACGCCGTCCTCGGCATCCCCTTCGTGATCATCACGGTGACAGCCACACTTGTAGGCTTTGATCGCTCCCTCACCCGGGCCGCAGCCAACATGGGCGCGGGGCCGGTCACCACTTTCTTTCGCGTGCAGATGCCGCTGATCCTGCCAGGTGTAATCTCGGGCGGCCTGTTCGCCTTCATCACGTCATTCGATGAGGTGGTCGTGGTTCTGTTCGTCGGATCGGCCAGCCAGAAAACCCTACCCTGGCAAATGTTCATCGGCCTGCGCGAACAGATCAGCCCGACAATCCTCGCCGTAGCTACAATCCTCGTTGTGATCTCAATCTGCCTGCTGACCACCGTCGAGTTGCTGCGCCGTCGCTCTGAACGGTTGCGCGGCATGTCGCCGGGCTAACCCTTCTTCTGACCTCAAATACCATGGGGGGCGGCCGCAAAGCCGGGGGGCAAAGCCCCCCTAAAACATGTCGTGGCGCAGCCTCGTTTGGATCACTGCAACGCCTTGAGCAGACCAAGTGACGCATACCCGTCCGGTGTTAGCCCGCGGGCGCGCTGGAATCCACGCACGGCCTCCAGCGTCTTGGGCCCGATCTTGCCATCGACCCCTTGCGTGTTGAACCCCGCCGCCGTCAGCAGGCGCTGCATCTCCTGGCGTTCGTCAAAGGTCAGCGCGCGGTCGCCACGGGGCCAGCTGGCCGCGAATTTGGGACCGTCGCCAATCCGGTCACTCAAATGCCCGACACCAATCACATAGGCGTCCGCGGCATTATACCGCTCGATCACGCTGAAATTCTTGAACACCATAAACGCCACACCCTGACTGCCCGCCGGCAACAGGATCGACGCGGCACCATGGTTCGGCACCGTCTTGCCATTGACACCCTTGACGCCAAGGCGCGCCCATTCGGCAGGGGTTCGCGTCACCTTGCGACTGGCCGACGCGTAGTCGAAATTGCGGGGCAAGGTCACTTCAACGCCCCAGGGCTGACCCTTCACCCAGCCAAATTTCGCCAGATAGGCCGCGGTCGAAGCCAGCGCATCCGTTGGGTCGTCCGACCAGATATCGCGCTTGCCGTCGCCCGTGAAATCCACCGCATAGTCGAGATACGAGGTCGGAATGAACTGCGTGTGCCCCATCGCCCCGGCCCAGGACCCGGTCATACTACGCGGATCAGTATCCCCGCTGTGCAGGATCTTCAGCGCGGCCATCAGCTGCTGTTCAAAGAACGCGCCACGCCGCCCGTCATAGGCAAGGGTGGCGAGACTCTGGACCACATCGCTCTTGCCGCGAAAGGTACCATAGTTGCTTTCCAGCCCCCAAACGGCCACCACAACCTCTTTCTCGACACCATAGCGCGCCTCGATCGCCTCGAGCGTGCGGCGATGTTTGGTCAAGGCGGCTCGTCCATTCTCAACCCGTGTGTCCGAAGCGGCACTGTCGAGATAGTCCCAAATCGTCTTGGTGAATTCGGACTGATTGCGGTCGCGCTTGATCACATCCGGATCGTAACGCACTCCACGAAAGGCGCGATCAAAGGTGGCAGCGTCGATACCTTGGCCTACAGCGCGCGCCTTCAGCCCACCCAGCCACTCTTGAAATCCCGCATCCTTGGCGGATGCCTCAACAGGTGGTGGAGTAGGTTGCGCTGCTGGCCCGGGGCGCAGTTTCGGGCGGGCCACCGAAGACCCCGTTACCACCAATATCGGCGCCGCTTCGGCGCGGGATACCACGTCGCTGACGGGTCGCATCTCGGGCCTCAGCGACCCCGCGATTGTCTGACCCATTGCCATATGACCAAAGAACAGGGCGCCGCCAACGGCCCCAAAGGTGACTGCCCACCGCATTTTTTGCCTCATGCTCGCTTGTTTCGCGTTGACCCAAGCCTACCGAAAATGGCGCAATCACGAAAGACTTTGATCACCGGAAGTGGAAACCTTGGCCCGGTGGGCATCTTCTGAGCGTAAACGCGCCAAGTGATCGCGCAGCAGGGACACGCGATGCGGGCGGAAACTGTCATCGGTCACCTGCAACTCGTCCATGCGATCCAGACGGAAAACACGGAAATCCTGCCGCAAATGGCACCACGCCATCAGCATGTTGGTGTCGTCGAAATAGACGATGCCCAGCGGTTTGACTGCGCGGGTTGTCGGCACATCATTGGCATCACGATAGGCAAAGCGCACGCTGACCTCGTCCCATGCGGCCTGTCGCAGGGCGGCGACATCTATGCGGATCGGCAATCGCTTGCGGAACCTCCGTGCATCCAGAACAGCGTGTTTCAGACGGTGCGCTTGTTTCGGCGGCACCCGCGCCTGAATCTTGGCAAGCGCAGAGGTCGCGGCCTGAACAAGGGCGGGATCGGCAATCGCTGCCACATCGCGCAGACCCAGAACGAGGGCTTCCAGCTCGTCATCCTCGAACCCGAGCGGCGGCAGGGTCGCGTCTTCGATCAGGGTAAAGCCAAACCCGGCCTCGCCATCGATCACGGCGCCCAGCCCGCGCAATTCATCGATGTCGCGGTAGATCGTGCGCAGCGACACGTCCATCTCGTAGGCCAGCGACTGCGCCGTGATCGGCGGTGTCATGCGGCGCAAGGTCTGCATCAATTGGAAAAGGCGGTGTGTGCGGGTCATGACCCTACCCTATCACACATCCTGCCAGTTTCTGTCAGCATCGCGCCTTAGATCGCATCTCATGGCAAAATTCGTGAGGACACCATGCTGACCCTGATCACCTATCCCCCGGCCTTTGACCAACTCAGCGCCAGCCCGTTTTGCGTCAAGGCGATGTACCTGCTGAACCTGTCGGGCATGTCATGGCAACGCGACGATACGCCTGACCCCCGGAACTGGCCCAAAGGCAAGCTGCCCGCCTTGTGGGTCAAGGATGAAATCATTGGTGACAGCGAAAATATCCGGGCGTGGCTGGAACGGAACGGCGCAGAATTTGACAAGGGTCTGAGCGATCTCGACCGCGCCGCATCCCGCGCCTTTATCCGCATGGCCGAAGAGCATCTGTACTTCCATATTCTACTGGACAGGTGGGGTGATGATCGGGTTTGGTCTATTGTTAGAGACACATATTTCGCCGCAATACCCACACTCCTCCGCAAGATCATCACGCGCCCGATGCGCCGCGCGGTCCTGCACGGCATGCACAGTCAGGGCCTTGGGCGGTTGACGGAAGCAGAACGATTGGACCGGGTCGAGCCTGACTTGCAGGCCATCACCGATCGGCTTTGGCAGGGTCCGTTCCTGTTCGGAAACCAGCCGACAGCCGCAGATGCCAGCGTTGCTCCGATGCTGGCCGCGATGGCCGCCACACCTTGCGACACGGCACTGTCCATGCGCATGCGCAGCGATGAAATTCTCACGAACTATGTACAACGCGTGGCCGAGGCTTTGGGCTAGCGCTTGCGGCTCACCTTGCGCTTGACCTTGTCACCGCGTCGCTTGGATTTCACGGGCTTGCGGCGTGGGCTGCGACCAGCCGGGCTCGAACGGCCCTTGGGCAGGGATTTCCCATCCAGCGCCAACAGATCAAGCGCGATCCCACCGGTCACAGGCACGGCTTCGGCCAGCCTGACCGTCGCGCGCTGCCCAACGCTGATCACAAGTCCGGTGTCCGATCCCATCAGCGTGCCTGCGTCACGATCAAAGTGGAAATACTCCGCACCAATGGCCCGCATTGGCACCAGCCCATCCGCCCCACTCTCATCCAGCTTGACGAAAATGCCGAACTTGGCGATCCCGGCTACGCGGCCCTCCATCTCGTCCCCGACGCGCTCACTCAGATAAGCGGCGAGATACCGATCGGTGGTGTCGCGCTCTGCAGCCATCGACCGACGCTCGGTGTCAGAGATATGAGTGCCGGTCTTTTCCAAACCTTCGACATCCTCGGGGCGCAATCCGTCGTCACCCCAGCCATGCGCCGAAATCAGCGCGCGGTGCACGATCAGATCAGCGTAGCGCCGGATGGGCGACGTGAAATGGGCATAGTTCTTGAGCGCCAAGCCAAAATGCCCGAAATTCACCGGCCCGTAATAGGCTTGCGTCATGGACCGCAAAGTGGACAGGTTGATCAACTCAGCATCATCCGTGTCGCGCGCCTGATTGAGCAGACGATTCAGATGCGCGGTTTGCAGCACCTGCCCCTTTGCCAGGTTGAGCCCGGCGGCCTGCGCCGTCTCACGCAGGGCCTCCAGTTTTTCCGGTGCCGGTTCTTCGTGATTGCGGAACAGCAGTGCAGATTTTTTGGCGTTGAGTGTTTCGGCGGCGGCAACATTGGCCAGCACCATGAATTCTTCGATCAGCCGGTGTGCGTCCAGCCGGTCTTTGAAATTGACCGACGACACAGTGCCGTCGTCTTCCAATACAATCTGGCGTTCAGGCAGATCGAGTTCCAACGGTTGGCGCCGGTGTCGGGCCTTCAGCAGCGCATCGTAGGCAGCGTAGAGTGGACGTAAAACAGGCTCTAACAAAGTCAAAACACGCTCATTCGGAGCACCATCAATGGCCGCCTGAACTTCCTCGTAGTTCAGCGAAGCAGGTGAGCGCATCAACCCACGGACAAACTCGTGCCCGATCTTTTCGCCCTGCGCGTCAATTTGCATACGGACAGCGATACAAGCGCGAGGCACCCCTTCGTGCAGGGAACACAGATCGCCTGACAACCGGTCCGGCAACATCGGAACGACGCGGTCGGGGAAATAGGTTGAGTTGCCCCGCTTTCGGGCCTCTCGATCCAGTGCAGAGGCGGGCGTGACATAGGCCGCCACATCCGCAATCGCGACCCAGATGACATGGCCGCCTTCATTCTTGGGGTCATCATCGGCATGCGCATAGCAGGCATCGTCATGATCCCGCGCATCCCACGGATCGATGGTGATCAGGGGCATGTCACGCAGATCGGTGCGGCCTTTCAGTCCCTTGGGCTTTTGCGCATCCGCCTCAGCCACGACCTCATCGGGGAACGAGTCGGGGATTCCATGTTCATGAATCGCGATCAACGACACCGCCTTGGGCGCGCTTGGGTCGCCCAGCCGTTCCACAACACGCGCGCGCTGTAAACCAATCCGCGACTTTGGCCCGGCCTGCTCGGCCTCGACCAATTCGCCATCCTTGGCACCCCCTGTCGCGTCGGCCGCAACAGACCATTCATTGCTGCTGCCCTTGTTGACCGGCACGATGCGCCCGCCTTCGGCACCTTTGCGAAAAACGCCCAGCACGCGGGCCGGGTTGGTGCCGATCCGCCGGATCAGACGGGCCTCGTAATGGTAATCATCGGCCTGAACCAGTGTCAGTCGCGCCAGAATGCGGTCGCCTTCGCCCAAGGCCGGGTCAGAGGCGCGCGGAATCACCAGCACCTTGGGTTCAACCCCGGTGCCATGCCACTCCATCGGCCGTGCAAACAGATCCCCGTCATCATCAGGCGCCGAGACCAGCAGCACGCTCACCGGCGGCAGGCGATCCGGGTCCTGATAGGTCTTTTTGCGCTTTTCGATATGCCCTTCTTCGGCCAGCTCCTTGAGCAGGCGTTTGAGGTCGATCCGCGCAGCCCCTTTGATCCCAAAGGCTTTGGCGATGTCACGTTTGGCGGTGAGGGTCGGGTTGGCGGCAATCCAATCGAGGATTTCAGCCTTGGTGGGAATACGGCTCATGCCGCATCAGGTAGCACGCACACCATATGGCGTCATGGCAAATCGTCAGCCCGATCCACATCGGCCAGAGTGCGGATCAAAGCGATGCGTTTCCCGGCAAAGGCCGCGCGGCTGTCCGCCAGTGCATGGACCGAAGACCAGCGTACATTGTCCAGCACGTTTTGGCGCAAAACAGACCCTAACCTGGCACCAATCAGCCAATATCCCCCATCAGGCGCGGGGCCGAACACCACGTCGTTGCGGCCCAGTGTGGCAAACCCTTCGGCGATATGCGCACGGGTGATGCCGGGAATATCCGCTCCAATCACACAGACAGGCCCACGCGCGCGGCGCATCATACGGACCATCCGATCCCCCAGATCGCCACCGCCTTGTGGCCAACGCGCAAATTCGGCATCCCAACAGCGGCTCATCATACCCTCGATGTCAGGTGCAACGGCAAGGACAACGTCCCATCGCGGATCACGGATCTGGCGCAGCAATCGCCGCACCTGATGGCGAAACCACCATGCGGCGGGCACCATTCCGATATCCCGGCCCAGCCGCGTTTTGACCCGTCCCGCACGCGGCACCTTCAGCATGATCACGAGGGTCGGCCTCAAAGAGCCCGTTCCATATCGCGGTGTGGAATGCCTGCGTCGTCATAGATCGGGCCAAACGCCGCGAAGCCCAGTTTTTCATAAAAGGACAGCGCGTGCGTTTGGGCCCCCAGTTTGGCGCGCGTCACACCGGGTTGCGCTCGCGCGACGTCCAGACATCCGACGATGATGGCCGCCCCCAACCCGGTGCCGCGCGCTTCCTTAAGCACGCAAACCCGGCCAATCTTGGCCGTATCGCCCGACACCAGAATCCGTGCACAGCCCAGCGCTTTGCCGTCCAATATTGCCAACACATGCAGCGCATCTCCGTCGCGCCCATCAACTTCGTCCGCTTCGCTCACCCCTTGTTCCTCGATGAACACGGTGCGGCGCAGGGCGTGACATGTGGTCAGGTCCTCAGTTTGCGAAATCACCCAATTCATTCGAAATAGTCTCGCAAAATGCGGCCATAGATCGCTTTGAGTTGGTGGATATGGTCGACGCGTACGTGTTCATCCACCTTGTGCATTGACTGCCCGACAAGACCGAATTCGACAACCGGGCAGTGATCTTTGACAAAGCGGGCATCGGACGTGCCGCCACTGGTGCTCAGCACCGGGGTCACGCCAGTTTCGGCCTTAACAGCCTTGGCCACGAGGTCGGACAGCGGGCCGGGCGGGGTGAGAAAACTCTCGCCCGAGATTTTGATCCGCACATCAATCTCAACTCCGTAAGTCGTCGCAACCGCGTCGGCCTGCGCACGCAACCAAGCCGACAGGCTGCCACCACTATGGATGTCATTGAACCGGATGTTGACGGTGCCACGCGCCTGCGCGGGGATCACATTTGTGGCCGGGTTGCCCGAATCCACGGTCACGATCGCTAGGGTGGAGGCATCAAAGTGGTCGGTCCCCTTGTCCAACTCGTGTGTCGCCAACTGATCCATCAGCCGCATCAACGGCGGCAAAGGGTTGTTGGCGCGGTGGGGATAGGCCGAATGGCCCTGAGTGCCGGTCACGGTGAACCACGCCGTCATCGACCCACGCCGCCCAATCTTCATCATCTCGCCCATGGTCTCGGGGCAGGTCGGCTCGCCCACCAGACAGACGCTCATCGCTTCGCCTGTCTTCTTCATATGATCCAGCAGCGCCGTGGTGCCGTCGGCTGCGTCGCCTTCCTCATCGCCGGTGATCGCGAGGATCACGGCCCCGTCGGGGGGCGTGGCGCGCACGAAATCCACGGCGGCGGCAGCAAAGGCTGCGACACCGGATTTCATGTCCGTCGTTCCGCGCCCGTACATGATGCCATCGCTCACCTCTGCGCCAAACGGGGGCATCGACCACGCCGCCGCATCCCCGACCGGAACGACATCAGTATGACCGTTAAAGCCAAAGCTGCGCGCATGGCCCTTGGGGCCCCAGCGGGCGAACAGATTGCGGACCCCGCCACGGTCCGCCCAAGCGCAATCAAACCCTTCGCCCGACAACAGATCGTGCAGAACATCCAGGGCACCACCATCAGCCGGCGTCACGGATTCGCAACGGACCAAGTCTGCAGTCAACGCAACGGGATCAATGGGAGTCATGGAAGTTCCTACTGCAAGTTGTGGCGAAAAGGTCGCGATTTCGGCACGTTGGCACAACAAGAGAGTTAACAGGAGGTTAATTTTTGTGCTAGAGTTAACGGATAATAATACAGCCCGAGGCAGGGCATCAGCAGTCCGGTCGCCAACGTGTGACCACATATGTGCGAAAATCAGCACGATCTGACACGCGATCAAACCGCGTGCGCTGCGCCTGTTCTGTCGTCGGCCCTGAGGTGGGCAGAACATGGTTACAGCGTCGGAAATTCCGATCAAAACGGTGCGCGAAGGCACCGACGCCACAGAAATGGCAAGCACCATTTTCGGCAATGGAGTCGAGGTCGTCTCGGCATCGTACACGGGCGATATCGACAGCGCCGGCATCTTTGAAGTCGACAGGAACTCGTCACTCGGATCGACGCCCGGCAAACGCGGGGTCATCCTCTCCACGGGCGAGGCCGAGGACTACACCAACTCGTCCGGCGAGGCGAACCAATCCACCAGCACCTCGACCAACACACTTGGCGAAAACAACAACAGCGACTTCAACGAAGCCGCGGGAACGCGCACCTTTGATGCGTCCTATCTGGATGTCGATTTCATCCCCGACAACGACCTGATGACGATGCAATTCGTGTTCAGTTCCGAAGAATACCCGGAATTCCAGAACTCGATCTTTCAGGACTTTGTCGGCGTTTGGGTCAATGGTCAGCTGGTCGAGATGGAAGTCGGCAACGGCGATATCGATCCGGGCAACGTCAACGAGACCAACAACACCAACCTGTTCGTCGACAACACCGGCGACGATTTCAACACCGAGATGGACGGGTTCACTGTGACGTTGACCCTGACGATGAAGGTGAATCCCAATGAAGTGAGCTCGATCCGCATCGGGATTGCGGATGTCAGCGACAGTACCTTTGATTCCAACCTGATGATCGCCGCCAATTCGGTCCAGACCGAGCTTATCGCGATCACGGACAATATCATCGTGAACCCGAACGGGTCCGAGACAGTCAACGTCCTCGACAACGATGTCAGCCCGTCCAATTCGACGCTGACTGTGACCCATATCAACGGTCAGGCTGTGACTGTCGGCAGCACGATCACCCTACCTACCGGGCAGACCGTGACACTGGGCGCCGGTGGCGAGTTCACCGTGACCGGGGACGGCGACGAAGAAGACTTCAACTTTACTTACGCCATCACCGACGGGGTCAACACTGACACTGGTTTCGTGAATGCCACCTCCATTCCGTGTTTTGTCGCCGGGACAAAGATTGCGACACCCAACGGGGATATCGAGGTGCAGAACCTCGCCCCCGGTGATCTGGTTCTGACGCAAGATGACGGACCGCAGGAACTGCGCTGGGTGGGCACCCGCGAGGTTGCGGCCGAAGGCGCATTTGCCCCGATTCTCATTCGCGCAGGCACGTTTGGTGCGCGCCACGACGTTCAGGTCTCGCCGCTCCATCGCGTGCTGATCCGCGACAGTCTCGCCGAGCTTTTGTTTGGCGAGGCCGAGGTTCTTGTCGCCGCCAAGGATCTGGTCAACGACCACTCCGTTACGCGCGTCACGGGCGGCGCGGTCACCTATGTCCACCTTCTGTTCGACAGACATCAGGTGGTGTTTTCGGAAGGGCTGGCCACCGAAAGCTTCTTGCCCGGACCACAAATCGTCAACAGCCTCGAATCGCAGGTGGTCGACGAGATTTGCGCCATTTTCCCTGAATTAGACCCGCAAACGGGTAAAGGCTACAGCCCGGCTGCGCGTCGCATGCTCAAAGGGTACGAAGCGACCTTATGGCGGACGGCACGGGCCGCTGCATGAGCTGGATTGGACTGACGGACCATCAGGAAGGGCGCTTTGCCCCGTCCGGGCTGAACGGTGATCGCACCAAGATGCCGCTGCCCAAACTGCTCCACCGCGGTACGGTGATGCTTGAAACACGTGTTCCGGGGCAGATCCGTCCGCATGACCTTTTGGGCATATCGCACCAGTTTCCGTGGCCACGCGACCTTGTGTTTCGCGCCATTCCCGGCGGTGGCATTGCCATGGTGCACCGCCACAACGAAGACGTCATTCATACAGCCCGGCAATGGTCCGGCGACGGGCGCGCGCACTCGCTGCGGGTCACCTATGCCTGGGACATCCCGACCGGCTGGGCGCGTCTGGCGCTTGAGCAGCCCGAGGGCGGGCAAACCCTGACCGCGATGGTCGATGCGCCGCGCCCACTGATTGCCAATGACATGCGCGACCTGATGCTGGGGAGCGAATGCCGGTCGCTGTCCAAGGACGTGCTGTTTGGCGCACTGTCCACTGACATTGCCCCCGTGGGCCCGATGCCAACCCTGCATCCCGCCACTCCCATCGCGACGCCCGACGGCTATCGCAACGCAGGTGATTTACAGCGCGGAGACACGGTGCTGACCGATTGCGACACCATTGTTCCAGTCCTGAACGTGGTGCGCACGCGCGTGCCGGCCCGCGGCAGCTTTGCCCCCGTGCGTCTGCGCGCCCCCTATTTCGGCCTCACCCGGGACATCATCGTCGCCCCGGAGCAGCGGCTGGTGCTACAGGGGTCCGAGGTGGAATACAACTTTGGTCAAGAGGCCGTACTGGTGCCCGCCCGCCACGTGGTGAATGGCGCGGCTGCCACGTGGGCCGCGTCCTGCGCGACGGTCGAATATGTGCAGGTGGTCTTGCCCGGTCACGAAGTTCTAATTGCTGCCGGATGCGCGGTGGAAAGTCTCTATATCGGTCGGATTCGCCGTGATGAGGTTCGGTTGGCCGCCAGTGTCCTGTCGGATGTGCCCAGCCGCCTGCTGCCCGAACACGCCAAACCCTTTCATCAGGTGCTGCGCCCGTTCGAGGCGATCACCCTGCTGGACCAGCGCGCCGCCTAGGCGTCGTCTGCCTCGTCTTCGTCACCAAAGAACGGGGTCATCTGGGCAACAATCACCGAGTTTTCATCAAGCGCCCGCTGCATCAGTTCGCGTTCATCATCGCCAATCTCGTGCCCTTCAGCCTCGCGATCGGCAACAGTGCCATAGCCCGTCACATCCAATGGGGCCGTGTCCGCCTGTTTCAGCAAGGCGACGGTTTCGCGCACCGCCTCGGCCTCGTCCACACCGCTGGCATAGCACATCAGTGCCGCACCGGTTGCATCCATGGGCAGCCCATCACCCGTCTTGCGGCCAATCTGCACCACAAGGGTAAAGACCTGTTGCCGCGACGGTTTCTTTGGCTTTTTGCCCGTATCAGTCACGCAACAGCTCGTTGATCGATGTCTTGGACCGTGTCCGTGCATCGACCTTTTTCACGATCACAGCGCAATAGAGGTTCACCCCGTTCTTGGACGGCATCGACCCGGCAACCACAACCGAACCGGCGGGCACTTCGCCATAGGTGAACTCGCCCGTTTCGCGATCCACGATCTTGGTCGACTGACCGATGAACACGCCCATGCCCAGAACGGACCCTTCGCGGACGATGCAGCCTTCGACCACTTCGGACCGCGCCCCGATGAAACAGTCATCTTCGATGATAGTGGGCCCCGCCTGCATGGGCTCAAGCACGCCGCCGATCCCGACGCCGCCGGACAGGTGCACGTTCTTGCCGATTTGCGCGCAGGAGCCGACAGTCGCCCACGTGTCGACCATGGTGCCGGAATCCACATAAGCGCCGAGGTTTACAAAGGACGGCATCAAAACCACGCCGGGGGCAATGTAGGCCGACTTGCGCACCACACAGTTGGGCACAGCGCGGAACCCGGCATCCTGCCACTGGCTGTCGCCCCAGCCTTTGAACTTGGAATCGACCTTGTCCCACCAGCCGCCACCCTGTGGGCCACCCTGCTGATGTTCCATGTCCTTGATGCGAAAACCCAGCAACACAGCCTTTTTCGCCCACTGGTTCACATGCCAGTCGCCGCTGTCCCGCTTTTCCGCCACGCGCAGCGAGCCACTGTCGAGCGCGTGCAGCGTCTCTTCGATGGCGTCGCGGGTTTCGCCGGTGGTGGCGGACGTGATGGCGTCACGGGCCTCCCAGGCGGCTTCGACGGCGGTTTCAAGCTGTGCGTTGGACATCGGCAATCTCCCCAATTGATCGCGGCGCTTAGACAACAATCCGTGGCCCGGTGCAATCACATCTGGGCAAGCCTGCCTGCGCGCGCTACCCCTTGGGACAGCCAAAGGAGCATCGCCGCATGAAAGACGACCGCCACAGCCCGTTTCGAGACGCCCATACCGACCGCAAGGCGGCCGAAGGGGTGCCCGACACGCCACAGACCCGGTCGCCGTCCTATCCGTTGGCGTTTGCTGATGACGAATTCATGTGCCGGGACGAATTGCGCCCCGTCCGGTTGCAGCTGGAATTGCTCAAGCCGGAAATGCTGATGAACGAGGCGGGCATCGAATCCACCATCGTCATGTTCGGCGGCGCGCGCATCCCCGACCCCGTGGACAAGGACAAGGCACGCACCAAGACACTGGCGGACCTGTCGCATTTCTATGACGAGGCGCGCAGCTTTGCCCGGCTGATGACGGAAAAGTCGATGGAGTCTGGCGGCACCGAAAACGTCGTGGTCACGGGCGGCGGCCCCGGCGTGATGGAGGCGGGCAACCGCGGCGCCTATGATGCGGGCGGGCGGTCTATCGGACTGAACATCGTGTTGCCGTTCGAACAGGCGCCGAATTCCTTTGTGACTCCCGATCTGGCCTTCAACTTCCACTATTTCGCGATCCGCAAGATGCACTTTCTGATGCGCGCCCGGGCGATCTGCGTCTTTCCGGGCGGCTTTGGAACGCTGGACGAATTGTTTGAATCGCTGACCCTGATCCAGACCGGCCGGATGGAGCGTGTGCCCTTCCTGCTCTTTGGTCGTGAATTCTGGGAAAAGATCGTGAACTGGGGCGCGCTGGCCGATGCAGGCACGATTTCAGCCGACGATCTGGACCTGTTCCGATTTGTCGACAGCGCAGCCGAAGCCATCGACATCATCGACAATTGGGGCCCGACGGCAAAACGCGGCGAAGTGCCGGGCCGCTGACGCCCAATTCAGGTGTTCAGGCAGACAGTGCGGCGGGCAGGACGCAAATGTCCTTGGCCCCGATCAGGGATTGCACAACGTCGCCCGCGTCCGTTTCGCGGATAGCATAGCCAAAACCGGCCAGGCGGTGTTTCCACTCACGACGCGACAGGGTCTTGCTGCGCTCGGTGATGACAAATTCAAGGACTTGCGCCTGTGCAAATTCGTCTTGGTTCGAAATGATCGACATGGTTCTTCTCCAGATACGCAAAATGCGTGAAGGCACTTTTGCCGCGCAGCATGGCGACAATCGTTCACGTTCTGGAAATTGTTGGGACCAATTGTGTCCGGATCGGGAAGAATTTCAACCCAGGCCTGCATCCGCCGCAATTTGCGCCCGGCTTTTGCGGGCGCGTTCGGTCGCGGATTTCAACTGACCACAGGCGGCCATGATGTCCTCGCCCCGTGGCGTGCGGATCGGGCTGGCATAACCGGCCTTGTAGATGATGTCGGCAAAGGCGCGGATGCGGTTGTTTGAACTCCGAGTATAGGGCGCACCGGGCCATTCGTTGAACGGAATCAGGTTGATCTTGGCCGGAATGCCGTCGATCAGCTTGACCAGACGGCGCGCATCTTCGTCGCTGTCATTTACACCGTGCAGCATCACGTATTCGAAAGTGATCCGCTCGGAATTGCGCCCGCGTGGATAGGCACGCAGGGCCTCCAGCAGCACCTCGATATTCCAGCGTTTGTTGATGGGCACCAGCGTGTTGCGGACTTCGTCCGTGGTTGCATGAAAGGACACCGCCAACTGGCATCCGATCTCGTTTGCCGTGCGCTCGATTTCGGGCACGACGCCGCTGGTCGACAGGGTGATGCGACGACGGCTGAGCTGGATGCCCTCTTCGTCCATCGCGATCTTCATCGCGTCGCGCACGTTCTCAAAGTTATAAAGCGGCTCGCCCATGCCCATCAAAACGATGTTGGACAGCAACCGGGTTTCATCCTTGGGCGCGCCCGGCACGGGCCATTCGTTCAGATCATCACGGGCCATCATGACCTGCCCAATGATCTCGCCCGCCGTCAGGTTGCGCACCAGCTTTTGGGTGCCGGTATGGCAAAACGAACAGGTCAGGGTGCAGCCCACTTGGCTGGAAATGCACAACGTGCCGCGCCCTTCTTCGGGGATATAGACGACTTCAACCTCATGCCCGCCTGCGATACGGACCAGCCATTTGCGCGTGCCGTCCTCGCTCACCTGCTTGGACACGACCTCGGGGATTTCGATGACGAACTTCTCTGCCAGTTCGGCGCGATAGGCCTTGGACAGGTTGGTCATCACGGCAAAGTCGCGCACACCCCACTGATAGATCCATTGCCAGATCTGCCCGACCCGCATCTTGGCCTGCTTTTCCGGCGTACCATGGGCGATCAGCGCATCGCGCATCGCAGCACGTGTGAGACCGACTAGGTTCACGGGCCCATCCGGCAGTTTCCGGGGGATCGTCAAAACATCCTGAGTGATCGGCGCGTCAGCCATGGCAAAGGTCCAAACGGGTAAGGTGATGCGCCCCTATATAGGAATTCAGCGGACGATCAAAAGGATTCGCCGACAACACTTCGCGGACAACAGCGCCACAGGTCGGCGCGCGCCCAGACTGCAAAAGCGACCACACATGTCCGCACGACCGCTCACGCATCTGATATGTCAGAGGTGTCAGCCGCCGCAGCGGGACTCGGCATCCTCGACCGCCGCTGTAAAGCCAAGCAGCGAAAACGTGTCCTTGGTGGTGGTGCCGCGGCTGGAAACGCCGGTCACGATGGCATCCGCGCCACGTTTCATCGCGGTCACGATTTTGGAGTCATCCGCAGGGGTCGCAGGCCAAGCCCACTCACCGTCCGTGAACAGCTCGAACTCGTTGCCGCTGATGTTGACGTTGACGGTCGATCCCGACCGGAACGGATAGCCGCCGGTAAAGGCAACCTGTCCGTTGGCCTGCGCGGAGGGTCGGTAAAACACCATGAGCAGGATCTGCCCACGGGTGGCCGCAACAACGCGGCCCTCGCGGGTGTTGACCGTTTCCTTGGGCGTGGCGACGCCCCAGCATTCTGTCGGGTTGTCCTCGACAAACACGCTCCAATCCGTTTTTGCAGCGACACGATTGGTGCTCTGCTCCTGCGCGGCGGCGACGCAGGTCATAAGCGACAGCGCGCCCAACCCAAGTGCGATCTTTGAAATGAATCCCATTTTTACAGCCTCCAAGCTGTCCTAACCTCAACAACGGAACCGCGCATGTGGCACACCATTTTCGGTGCATTCTCTTGCATGGGCGGCAAATCTTCTCGACAAGTGGCACATTAGCGCGAAACGCGCGACGCGGGAATGGCCAATTGGCAGGTTTTCGCGCAGATGTGAGGGAAAATATGACACATCCGGCCCATGGCGCCGTCACACTGGCCGAAGTCTGGCGCGGCCCCTTTCTGGAAAGCGCCCATCAGGGCCATGCCGTTGTCTGTGACGAGACTGGGCAAATCGTGCAGGCTTGGGGTGTACCAGAGGCCGTAGTGCTGCCGCGATCCTCGTCCAAGATGCTGCAGGCGCTGCCCCTGATCGAAAGCGGCGCGGCGGCGGCTCATGAGCTGAACACCGAGCATCTGGCGCTGGCCTGTGCCTCGCATCAGGGCGCCGCGATCCACACCGAAAAGGTTGGCGCATGGCTTGATCATATCGGCTGCTGCGATGACGATTTTTGCTGCGGCCCGCAGGTGTCGCGCGATCACGAGGTCCGCGATGCCATGACCCGCGCCCACGAGGTGCCGCGCCGCATCCACAACAACTGTTCGGGCAAACACGCGGGCTTTCTGACCCTGACCAAGCATCTGGGCGGCGATCCGACCTATGTCGCTATGGATCACCCGGTGCAAAAGGCCTGCCTCGAGGCGTTTGAGCGGATGACAGAAGAAACCTCGCCCGGGCATGGGATCGACGGCTGCTCTGCCCCGAACTTTGCCTGCACCTTGCACGGCATGGCCCGCGCGATGGCGCGTTTCGCAGCCGCGCCCGATGACAGCCCACAGGGCCAGTTGCGCGCCGCCATGGCGCTGCACCCCGAGCTTGTCGCGGGCGAAGGGCGCGCCTGCACCCGGCAGATGCGCGCAGCAGGTGGGGGTGTTGCGATCAAGACAGGCGCCGAAGGCTACAACATCGCCATTCTCCCTGAACAGAGACTGGGTATCGCGCTCAAGATCACCGATGGCGGCACCCGCGCCAGCGAATGCGCCATGGCACAGATCCTTGTCAAATTCGGCGCACTTGACCCCAACCACCCCGAGGCGCTGGCCTATACAAACGGCCCGATCCAGAACTGGGACGGCCTGCACACAGGCTATCTGCGCGCAGCGCCCGCTTTGCTGTAGGGTCGCATGCGGGCTACATGTCGATTAGGGGCGCGACTTCGACCGACCCCGATCCATCCGCGACCATTGGACAGCCCTTGGCCATTTCACAGGCCACCTCCATCGAGGCTGTCTCGACCACCGTGTAACCGGACAAGGGGTTCGCACCGCCGTCACCCGCCACACCATGTGTCGAAACGGTCATCGACTGGCCTACAGGTGCGCCACCATCCACAACGGCATCGCCCATCTCGGCATACCAGTCATTCCACGCCGCCATGACGCGCGCGCCCTCTTCCGGCGTTTCCGGCATCCCACCACCGTGATAGGCAAATATGAATTTCGGCATGTTCAGGCTCCCTTCCCTGGTAAGTTTTGTGCAGTATATCACACATCATGCCGAAGCCACAGCACGGCCCTTGCCACTTCTCTGTTTTCAAAAAATCCCGGGGGAGTTCGCAGGACGGGGGCAGAGCCCCCTTCAGGCGCTCACAAATTCGGACCGCGCATAGCCCTGCAGGTACAAAAGTGCGGTCAGATCACCAAAGTTCACCCGCACGTCGCATTGGGCAGCAACGCTCGGCTTGGCATGCAGGGCCACACCCATACCTGCGCGATGCAGCATGCCCAGATCATTGGCCCCGTCGCCGACCGCTAGAACTTCCGCGTCCGCCAGTCCCAAACGGCCGGTGATCTGCGCCAGCGCGTCGACCTTGGCCTGCTGGCCCAGAATGGGCATGCCCACCTGCCCGGTCAGCACGCCGTCTTCGACCATCAAGGTGTTGGCGCGGTTCTCATCAAAGCCCAAAGTCCGAGCGACGGCGGCCGTGAACGCGGTGAACCCGCCAGACACGAGGGCGGCATAAGCCCCGTTGGCCTTCATCGTGGCAAGCAAGGTCGCACCACCGGGCATGTAGGTGATGCGGCTGGCCAGTACCTCGCTGATCACCGTTTCCGGCAGCCCTTGCAGCAAGCCAACGCGCTCGCGAATGGCTGCTTCGAAATCCAGCTCACCGTTCATGGCGCGGGCGGTGATGTCCTTGACCCGGTCCCCGACCCCGGCCACATCCGCCAGCTCGTCGATGCATTCCTGCTGGATCATGGTGCTGTCCATATCGGCCAGCAGCATCTTCTTGCGCCGCCCTTCGAACGGCAGGATCACCAGATCGACCCCCAGCGTTTGCAAATCACCCCAGACGTCCCAGCGATTGTCCGGCACAGTGGCGAGAGAAAAAGCCGCCGCCTCGTCCGGCGCCAGCCACTGCGCATCCCCCCCGCCCCAGGCATTGCGCAAGCTATCGACCAGCGCGGGGTCCAGCGTCGGCTTGGCAGGGTCGGTCAAAAGCGTGCAAACATACATCTCTGAACTGTCCGAAAGGCGACGGGCCATCGCAAAAGGGGTGCCCGAGCGGCGCTATAGCCGCCAATTCCACCCTGCACCAGCCCGCGCGGGGGCGCGCAATGACCAGAACCCGGGCTGACATGGTCCGCCTTTTCAGAAACAGTGGCACCAACACGGGCCCTAACGGACACCAAGCCACCATGACCGACGCAAAACACACCACCCACACCGCGGACGAGGATGCGCGCAACCGCGACATCAAGATCTATGTGAACGGCGATATCGTGCACCGCGACGACGCCAAGGTGTCGGTTTATGACAGCGGCTTCATGCTGGGTGATGGAATGTGGGAAGGAATGCGGCTCTATGAAGGGGTTTGGGCGTTCTTTGACGAGCACATGGACCGGTTCTTTGACTCCTGCAAATCGGTGTCATTGGACGTCGGAATGGACCGCGCAGGTATCCTCGACGCACTGACCCGCACCGCGGTTGCCAACAACATGACAACGGACGTGCATTGCCGCTTGATGCTGACACGCGGGATCAAGGTCAAACCGTTCCAGCACCCCTCGCTCAGCCAGTCGGGCCCGACGCTCGTGATCATCATGGAACATTCCAAACCAACCGAGGCTTTGCAATCCAAGGGCATCCGGCTGGCCACTGTCCCTCAGGTGCGCGGCCTGCCAACCAGTCAGGACGCCAAATACAACAGCCATTCGAAACTGAACTGCGTGATTGCCTGCCTGCAGGCCGAACAGGCAGGGGCGGACGAGGCGCTGATGCTCGATCCGTATGGGTTCGTGAACACCACCAACGCCTGCAACTTCTTCATCGTGCGCAAGGGAGCGGTTTGGACTTCAACGGGCGATTACTGCATGAACGGCGTCACCCGCCAAAAAGTGATCGACCTCTGCCGCGCCAATGACATCCCGGTGCTGGAAAAAAACTATTCGCTTTACGAAGCCTACGGCGCGGATGAGGCGTTTCTGACCGGCACGTTCGGCGCGCAAACACCCGTGGCCGAGATCGACGGCAAAGAGATCGGCAATGGTGAGCGCCCGGTGACGCAGCGCATCCGCACATTGTACAAAGAATTGATCGCACAGCACGTTGCCGAGAAGCGCTAGGTCAAAACACGCTCAGATCGCACGCGTTAGAGCCACTTTCAGACCGCGACCGTCACCAATAGATGCGCGGCACGCTTTGCAAAACCGCCTTGGTCACGAAACCCGCGCTCCACCCGGTCAGCTTGCGCAAGCGCGCCTCTTCCTTGCGCATCCGTGCCTTCTTGTCGCGCACATATCGCTGGCCTTCGGCGCATGTGATCTCGCCATCAAAGGGCTGGTTCATCACGTACCGGCCCTGAAAGTTGTTCCGATTGTCGGTCACCTTGAACACCACATCCTTGGGCATCTGATTCTTGGTGTATTGCGCATGATAGCGCGTCACATAAACGTCCTGCTGGGCCGTATTGTCCCCCTTGATCCACGATACCCCAAGGGCGCGCAAATCGTCATTGGGCAAGGGATCAGCCGCGCAAGGATCGCACCACGACATGTCCCAGGCGTATTCCATCGCAATCCCGCCACGTGACCCGACGGTGCGGTTGAACGCAGCCTTGTAGAACTGGGGAAAGTAATTCTCGACCAGTGGCGGCACGTTTTCGTCCGTGGGCAGGGCCTTGGCCTTGTAATTGGCCACCTCGACCCGGCCTTCGCGCGCCAGCATGAAAAACAGTGCATCCTGCGCCTTGTCCGCGTTCAGCTTGCCCAACTGGATCGGCAGCATGAACTTGTCTGCGCGAAAGCTGATCTGGAGCGGCGGCAACTCCTTCGTCTGTGACGCCGAATGACGGCCAAGGTTCACGCGGGCGACAAAGAACTTCATGCCCGCCTTGATATAGTCGCCCAGCACCGCCTCGGCCCCATCGGGTAATTTGTATCCTTCCTGCTTCAGAAAGATGGACAGACCATCGGATTGCTTGGCCTTCAGGATCAGGATGTCATAATTGCCAACGGCATATTCGGCAGCGATCCTGACGCCAAGTGCGGCAGCGCCAGCGCGCCGCGATGGTGCTGATCTGCGCGTTAACAAACCGGAATTAAACTCTGCGACAACGCCTCCTGGCTCGATAATGGGCCCGTCGCACGGGTCATGGTCAAAATACTCCACCAGACGTGGCGCAGTATAACTGTCCAGGTGGGCCACGATATCCGCGTCCACCGTATCAACCTGTTCACGGCGCAACACGCGCGGGGTCGGCACGATCATCGCGAAATCAGACGCCGCACCGCGATAATCCGACGACATGGTGATCGTCGATTTGCGACCATCGCGCACGAACACAACCTTGGAGGACTGATTGTAAAGCGACCCGTCCGCCTTTGCGACGTAAAAGCCGCAAAAGGCCTCTGCACTCAGCGAACACCCCAACACCAACGCAATGGCCAATACGATTTGCCTGAACATGACAGCCCCCAGTTTTACACAGCGTTCCATCAACCTGCCGCAGGCATACGGCCCCTGTCACCTCACGAATTGCGACCTTGGGTTACAGGCAAAGGTTTCCGATAGGCACCGAACCTGTCGAAAATTCTCGGCACATCGTCGGTTTCGGATCAATTGCCAGTTGCGCCCGCAGCGGCATCCGCATACCTCCATCCGCGGGACACCCTTCCCCAACGAAGGGCGATTATCTGTAAGGATAGCAGCAATGGCTACTCAAATACCGGCAACGCGGCCGGCGAATCCGCGTTTTTCCTCTGGCCCCTGTGCCAAGCCCCCCACACATGATCTGACCGCCCTGTCCGACGCGCCTTTGGGCCGTTCGCACCGCGCCGCCGTTGGCAAGGCCAAGCTCAAGCAGGCCATCGACGACACCCGCGACATCCTCGGCGTGCCAGACGATTACCGCATCGGTATCGTGCCCGCCTCGGACACCGGCGCCTATGAAATGGCCATGTGGTCCCTGCTGGGCGAACGGCCCGCAGAGATGGTCGCATGGGAGAGTTTTGGCGCAGGCTGGGTCACCGACGTGGCCAAACAACTCAAGATCGACCACACCGTTCACACCGCCGAATACGGGCAGATCGTGGATATGGCCGCGCTGAACTATGACAACGACGTCTGTTTTACCTGGAACGGCACGACATCGGGCGTACGGATGCCAAATGGCGATGCCATTCCCGCCAACCGCGCCGGTCTGACGCTGTGCGATGCGACCTCTGCCGCCTTCGCGATGGACCTGCCCTGGGACAAGCTCGATGTAACAACATTCAGCTGGCAAAAGGTGCTGGGCGGCGAAGCGGCGCACGGCATGCTGATCCTGTCACCCCGCGCCGTCGAGCGGCTGGAAAACTACACGCCGCCGTGGCCCATGCCCAAGATTTTCCGCCTGACCAAAGGTGGTAAACTGATCGAAGGGATCTTTGTCGGCGAAACCATCAACACGCCGTCCATGCTGGCGGTCGAGGATTACCTGTTTGCCCTCGACTGGGCACGTTCGGTTGGCGGGTTGCAAGGATTGATCGCGCGGGCAAATGCCAACGCAAACGCGATTTCCGCCTTTGTAGAGACGCATGACTGGATTGAAAACCTCGCTGCCGATCCGGCGACGCAGTCCACAACGTCGGTCTGCCTCAAGTTCACCGATGATCGGATCACTGACGGTGCTGCATTCGCCAAGGCTGTTGCAAAACGGCTGGCCGATGAAAACGTCGCCCTCGACATCGGGGCCTATCGCGACGCCCCTCCGGGCCTGCGCATCTGGTGCGGCGGCACAGTCGAAACCTCCGATATCGAAGCGATGTTGCCCTGGCTTGCCTGGGCGTTCGAGGCCGAAATCAACGCATGATCATTGGTGGGCAGATTGCCCACCGCCGACCCGCAAAAGGACCACCATAATGGCCCCCAAAGTACTCATCTCCGACAAACTCTCCGAAGCCGCCATTCAGATCTTCCGCGACCGCGGGATCGAGGTCGACTTCGAACCCGATCTCGGCAAGGACAAGGACAAACTGGCCGCGATCATTGGCGACTATGACGGCCTCGCCATCCGCTCGGCCACGCGGGTGACCCCGACGATCCTCAACAACGCCAAGAACCTCAAGGTCATCGGGCGCGCCGGGATCGGCACCGACAATATCGACAAGGAAGCGGCCTCCAAAAAAGGGGTGATCGTCATGAACACGCCCTTCGGCAACATGATCACCACGGCCGAGCACGCCATCGCGATGATGTTCGCCGTGGCGCGGCAAATCCCCGAAGCGTCGGCCTCGACCCACGCGGGCAAATGGGAAAAGTCCAAGTTCATGGGCACCGAACTGACCGGCAAGACGCTGGGCGTGATCGGCGCGGGCAACATCGGCGGGATCGTGTGTGACCGTGCACGTGGGCTCAAAATGAAGGTGCTGGCATTCGATCCCTTCCTCAGCACCGACAAAGCCAACAAGATGGGCGTAGAAAAGGTTGAGCTGGACGACCTGATCAGCCGGGCGGATTTTATCACCCTCCACGTGCCCAAAACCGAACAGACCGCCAACATGATCACCGCCGAACGTATCGCGATGATGAAACCGGGTGTGCGTCTCATCAACTGCGCGCGTGGGGGCCTCGTGGACGAGGTCGCGCTGGCCGAGGCGCTCAAATCCGGCCACGTGGCCGGGGCCGCCTTTGACGTCTTTGCCGAGGAACCGGCCAAGGACAACCCGCTGTTCAACCTGCCCAACGTGGTGGTCACCCCCCACCTCGGGGCCGCCACAACCGAAGCACAGGAAAACGTCGCCCTTCAGGTCGCAGACCAGATGGCGAACTACCTGCTGACGGGGGCGGTCGAAAACGCGCTCAACATGCCATCCGTCACGGCTGAAGAGGCCAAGGTGATGGGCCCTTGGGTCAAGCTGGCCGGCCACTTGGGCAGCTTTGTGGGCCAGATGACAGACGAACCGATCCGAGCGATCAACATCCTATATGACGGTGTCGTGTCTGACATGAACCTCGAAGCACTCAATTGCGGCGTGATCGCAGGCATCATGAAACGCGCCAACCCGGACGTGAACATGGTCAGCGCGCCTGTTGTCGCCAAGGAACGCGGGATCAAGATCTCGACCACCAATCAGGACAAATCGGGCACCTTTGACGGCTATATCAAGGTCACCGTGGTCACCAGCAAACGCGAACGCTCTGTCGCCGGAACCGTGTTCAGCGACGGCAAACCGCGCTTTATCCAGATCAAGGGCATCAACATCGACGCCGAGATCGGGGCGCACATGCTTTACACCACGAACGAGGACGTGCCGGGCATCATCGGCCTCTTGGGCAACACGATGGGCAAGAACGGCGTAAACATCGCGAACTTTACCCTTGGGCGGAACGCGGTCGGCGGTGAGGCGATTGCCCTGCTTTACGTCGACAATCCGATCCCTGGCGATGTGCTGAAAACGCTGGATGGCACCGGCATGTTCACGCAAGTGAAACCACTGGCCTTCGACGTCGCCTGACAGTGACTGCGCAAGGCGGGGTAACGCCCTGCCTTGCGTTCGGCATCTTCGCGGACAAGACTGCCCGCCATGCCTGGACCCGATGCCTATATCCTGTGCACCACACCGCGCAGCGGCAGCACACTGCTCTGTGGCTTGCTGCGCGACAGCGGCGTGGCGGGAAACCCGCAATCCTATTTCCACCGGCCCGATGTTGCGACATGGCGTGCGGATCTCGACCTGGACAAAAACGCAGCTCTCTCTGACATTCTGGCAGCGGCACAGCAGGCCGGGCGGCGGGGCACGGACATCTTCGGACTTCGACTGCAACGCCATAGTGCCGATTTCTTCTTCAGTCAGCTGTCCCAACTTCATCCGGGCAAGCACACCGACGCAGAGCGCGTCACCACAGCATTCGGTCTCACGCGATACATATACCTCACGCGCGATGACAAGGTGGCGCAAGCCGTGTCCCTGGTGCGCGCACAGCAAAGCGGATTGTGGCACCGCAATGCGGATGGCACCGAACACGAACGGACCGATCCCGGTGAACCTTTGCACTATGATGCGGACGCGATTGCGGCGGAGCTGGACACCCTAACCGGTTACGATGCTGCATGGCGGGATTGGTTCGTGCGAGAGGGTATTGAACCACTGCACCTCACCTACGCGGACTTGGTGCAAGATCCACAGAATACACTGCTGAAAATCCTGCATTTTCTGCAGATTGATGTGGCAGCCCTTCCGCCGGTCGCATTGTCCATGGGCAAACTGGCGGACGCAACCAGTGACGCGTGGATTGCCCAATTCAACGGCAACAGGGGCGGCATTTAAAAACTGTGGCATCCCACGCCTTACATCTGCCACCGAATCCGGATACGCGACAGACATTACACGTTCGTTGCCCGGTAGATCATGTCAGACCCCATTTACGCCATCGGAGATATTCACGGCCAACAGGCTGAACTGGACCGAGTCCTTGCATTGATCGAGGCGGATGGCGGGGTGGATGCGCCCGTGGTGTTTCTGGGCGACTATACCGATCGCGGGCCGGACAGCCGCGCCGTGCTGGACACGCTGGTCGCAGGCCAGCAAGCGCAGCGCAATTGGACCTTCCTCAAGGGCAATCACGACCGCATGTTCGAATGGTTCATGCAGCGCCCGATCCTGCATGACCCTTACATGATGGTCGAACTATACTGGCTGCACCCGCGCCTTGGCGGCGACACGACGCTGGCCTCTTACGGTGTCGATGCAGGTCCGCGCCGCCGCGAAAAGGACGTGCAGGCCGATGCGCGCGCCGCGGTTCCGAAATCGCACGTGACCTTCCTCGAAGGGCTGAAACTGTCACACACGGTGGGTGATCTGATGTTCGTCCATGCCGGGATTCGCCCCGGCGTGCCACTTGACCAGCAGGACGAAGAAGACCTGTTGTGGATCAGGAACGAGTTCCACGATGTCACCGCGCCGCACCCCAAGGTGATCGTGCACGGCCACACGCCGATCCGCACCGCCACGCATTACGGCAACCGCGTGAACCTCGACACAGCCGCAGGCTATGGCGAGCCGCTGACCGCCGCCGTTTTCGAAGGGACCGAGGGCTGGTTGCTGACCGAGACCGGGCGCAAACCGCTGCACCGCGAGGTTGTGGCGGCCTGAGCCGCGCTCAGGTCCAGTCCAGAACCACCTTGCCTGACGAGCCAGACTTCATTGCCGCAAAGCCTTGCGCAAAGTCGCGCGCATGAAAGCGGTGGGTGATGACGCCCGACACATCCAACCCGTTCTGCAACATCGCAATCATCTTGTACCAGGTCTCAAAAATCTCGCGCCCATAGACACCCTTTATGGTGAGGGCCTTGAACACGATACGGCTCCAATCCACGGGGCTTTTGCCCGGCGGGATGCCCAGCATCGCGATGCGCCCGCCCATGGTCATCGCCTCGACCATCTGATCAAGCGCCGCCTGATTGCCGGACATTTCAAGGCCGACGTCAAAGCCCTGCTTCATCTTCAGCCCCGGCATGATGCTGGCCAGATCCTGTTCCAGCACATTGACGGGCACCACGTCAGCCACGCGCGCCGCGAGCGCCAGACGGTCGGGGTTCACATCCGTGATCACCACGTTGCGCGCGCCCACATGGCGCGCGACGGCGGCGGCCATGATTCCGATGGGTCCCGCACCAGTGACCAGCACATCCTCGCCCACCAGATCAAAGCTGAGCGCGGTATGCACGGCATTGCCCAGTGGGTCGAGGATCGCCCCGATATCGTCACTGATCTCATCCGGCAGCGGTACCACGTTAAAGGCAGGCAGGCGCAGGTATTCGGCAAAGGCGCCCTGTTCATTCACCCCGATTCCGCGCGTTGCCGGGTCCAGATGAAACTTGCCCGCCCGGCTCTGGCGCGAGGTCTTACCAATCAGGTGCCCCTCGCCGGAACAGCGTTGTCCAAGAGCCAAATCCTGCACGTTAGAGCCGATTTCAACGATCTCGCCCGCAAATTCATGGCCCGTGATCATCGGCGTCGGTACAGTCTGCGCCGCCCAGTCATCCCAATTCCAGATGTGGATGTCGGTGCCGCAAATCCCGGTCTTGTTGATGCGGATCAGTACGTCGTCCGGGCCGATTTGCGGCACGGGGGCAGTCACCTGCCACAACCCTTCGCGGGGATGCGTCTTTTCCAGCGCGATCATTTCGTTGGTCATGACAACACGCCTACGGCCTTGCCCGCAGCCTCGAACGCGGCGAGGCCCCGGTCCAGATCATCCCGCGTCAGGCTCGCGTTCATCTGTGTACGGATGCGCGCCTGCCCGCGCGGCACCACGGGAAAGAAAAAGCCCGAGACATAGACACCTTCCTCGAACAATCGCGCGGCCATGTCCTGCGCGACCTGCGCCTCGCCCAGCATAACGGGAATGATCGGATGCTCGCCGGGCAACAGCTCGAATCCCAGATCGCTCAGACCCGCCCGCCAATAGGCCGCGTTGTCGAACAATTGGGCGCGCAGGGCGTCGCCTTCTTCGACCAGCCGGATGGCCTCGATCCCGGCGGCGACAATGGCCGGAGGCAGGGAGTTGGAAAACAAATAAGGCCGTGCGCGCTGGCGCAGCAGGTCGATCACAGGTTGCGGCCCCGCGATATAACCACCGATGGAGCCGCCCAGCGCCTTGCCCAGTGTCCCCGTCAGGATGTCCACATCGACCCCGGCATGGGCAGGCGTGCCCGCCCCTTTCGGCCCCATGAACCCGGTCGCGTGGCAATCATCCACCATCACCAGCGCATCATAGCGCGACGCCAGTTCGTTAATCTCGGGCAGTTTGGCCAGATACCCGTCCATCGAAAATACACCGTCGGTCGCGATCATGATGTGCCGCGCTCCAGCGGTACGGGCCGCCTGCAATTGTGTCTCTAAATCGGTCATATCGCTGTTTGCGTAGCGGTAGCGCTGCGCTTTGCACAGCCGGATACCATCAATGATCGACGCATGGTTGAGCGCGTCCGAAATGATCGCATCTTCAGGTCCCAAAAGCGGCTCGAACAGGCCGCCGTTGGCGTCAAAACAGGCGGCGAACAGGATGGCGTCGTCCTTGTTCAGAAAGGCCGCAAGCCGCTGTTCCAATTGCCGGTGCAGATCCTGCGTACCGCAGATGAAGCGGACCGAGGCCATGCCAAACCCGTGACTGTCCATCGCGCCCTTTGCGGCGGCGATCAGGTCGGGGTGATCGGCCAGACCAAGGTAGTTGTTCGCGCACAGGTTCAGAACCTCGCGATCCCCAACTGCGATCCGCCCGCCCTGGGGGGAGGTGATCATGCGCTCGCGCTTGGTCATGCCATCCGCGTCGATCTGCGCCAGTGTATCCGTGATATGAGAGAGAAACGCTTGGGTCATGTCAGGGCTCCTTTGCGGGCGCATCTAACATACCGGATGTGATTCCGAAATACGGGATTTCATAATATCGGACAAAAATCCGTGAAAACGGAAACCTCAGGCGTCCTGCACCACCAAAAAGGCGCGAGACGGGTGCAGCGCCTCGATCCGGTGGGGCACATCGGCGGCATAACGCGCCGTGTCGCCCTGCCCAATCCGTTCCGTCGCCCCGCCGCTGGTGACGGACAGGCGACCGTCGATCACCGTCAGATGCTCGCGCGCACCCCGTCGATGCGCCTGACTGTCCAGCACGCCACCCTCGACAAAGCGCAATTCATAAACCTCGTGCCGCCCGGCCTCCTCTGGCGCCGAAAGGATACGGATCGTGCACCCGGCCCCGCGATTTTCGATGCTTGGCACATCCGCGGTGCGCAGCACTTCGATGTTGCTGGCAGGTCCGTCCTCAAGCAGTCCGGCAAAGTCGACCTGCAGCGCCCGTGTGAGGTTCCACAGGGTCGCGATAGTGGGCGAGGATTCGCCTCGTTCAATCTGGCTGACCATCGACCGGCTGACACCTGACAGTTTGGCCACAGCGTCCAGCGACAGGCCCTGCACCCGCCGCGCCTCTTTCAGGCGTGCAGGCAAGAGCGATAAGATAGCGTCCGTTTCATCCGTCATGACGGACAGTTGCCCGTGCCGTTGCGTCGCTGTCAAGGTCCGGGCTTTCATTGCCCACCCCGCACCGCCATCATGCATCGAAAGAGGGAGAGCATCATCATGACCCAAGACATCGTAATTCTGGGCGGCGCACGCACGGCCATTGGTACCTTCGGCGGCGCGCTTGCCGGAACACCGCCGATCGAACTGGGCACCGTGGCGGCCAAGGCAGCGCTTGAGCGGTCAGGCGTCGAGGGTGGGCAGATCGGCCATGTCGCCTTTGGCCACGTGATCAACACCGAACCGCGCGATATGTATCTCAGCCGCGTCGCGGCGATGCAGGCGGGCGTGCCGGACACGACCCCGGCGATGAACGTAAACCGCCTGTGTGGGTCCGGCGTGCAGGCGATTGTATCTGTCATACAGTCTCTGATGCTGGGGGATTGCGACTTTGGCCTTGCCGGTGGGGCCGAGAATATGTCGCGCTCGCCCTTTGTCATTCCCAGCCAGCGCTGGGGCGCCAAGATGGGGGATGTGCGCACGCTCGACATGATGCTGGGCGCGCTCAACTGCCCCTTTGGCACCGGCCATATGGGTGTGACCGCAGAAAACGTCGCCGCCGAACACGGCATCACCCGCGCCGCTCAAGATGCCTTTGCGATGCAAAGTCAGGAACGCGCCGCAGCCGCCATTGCGGACGGGCGGTTCGCCAGCCAGATCACCCCGGTCGAGGTGCGCGTGAAGCGCGATACCGTGAATTTCGAAGTCGATGAACATCCCAAGGCGACCAGCCTCGACGCGCTTGGCGGTCTGCGGCCGGTGTTTCAAAAGGACGGATCGGTGACGGCTGGCAACGCCTCGGGCATCAACGACGGTGCCGGCGCGGTTGTGCTGGCAACGGCGGAGGCCGCGGAAAAGTCGGGGCTGAAACCAAAGGCCCGCATTCTGGGTTACGCCCATGCCGGAGTGCGCCCCGAAGTGATGGGCATCGGCCCGATCCCTGCCGTGCGCAACCTGCTTGATCGCACAGGTTTGTCCGCGAACGACTTTGACGTGGTTGAATCAAATGAGGCCTTTGCCGCACAGGCGCTGGCCGTCTCAAACGACCTCGGCTTTGATCCTGCGCGTGTGAACCCGAACGGCGGCGCAATCGCATTGGGTCATCCCGTCGGGGCAACAGGTGCAATCATCACGGTGAAGGCGCTGTATGAACTGGAACGGATCGGCGGGTCCAAGGCGCTGATCACGATGTGCATCGGCGGCGGGCAAGGGATCGCATTGGCCATTGAAAGAGTAGTCTAAGCCGCACTGTCGCCAGGGCGCGCATATTTCGCCTTGATCGCCAACGCCTCTGTTCTGCATGCCGCAAGCTGCGCATCCAGTTTGAGATTTCGCAGAGAGTCGTCACTGCCCGGCATCCGCAACATCAGGCAATAACTGGCAAGGTCGATATATTGCACAAAGGCCTGTTCATAGGATTCAAACGCGGCGTTGCCCGTGCCTTCGACTGGCCGATCCGTTGCATCGATCAAAAGCCCCAGATGCGGCAACTCCAGCAATCTGTCCCAGGCGCTGTGTGATATGTCGCGTTCATCCTCATCGGGGTGCCGTTCCGCAATCAATTCCCGCGTCAGCTTGTTGTCGGCCTCGTCCTGCGATTGCAGCCGCGACACATCTAGGTAGTGATCGCGGTATTCCTCGATCAGACCCTTGAGGAACCGCGTGCAAAAGAAAATCGGCCCTTCGAGCCCCTCATACAGATCAGGAAATCCCTGTTGCGTCGCCCGTTTAATGTTGTGAAGCAGGATCACCGCATCCGTTCGCCATAGGTCTTGGCCGACTTGTGGGCGGTGATCAGGAACCGGCTCCGCTCAACCGTGTTGTAGACGGTTTTGAAATCTTCGGGCAGTTGCGTGTAGTAGGCGTTCTGCGCCTCGATCGCAGTTTTGCGGTCATCCCAAGCATCAAACAGCTTTTTGACGATGCCGCCCAGAACCCCGCCAAAAGCAAGGGCAAGGCCAGCAGACCCGACCGCAACCAGCAGCCGCGGCCCGTCCTCGCCCCCATTTGTGAGCCAATATACGGCCGCCCAAAGTGCAATCCCGACCACAAAGGCGCAGATGATCCACAGAAAGACAGGCAAGGCGGATTTTGCCGGGCGATTGGGCGTATGCATGCCCCGCTCTCCAATTGATTTGATCCAATGGGCGGCAGCCTAGCATGATTCGATGCGCTGAAGGTCAGAGCATCGCTTCGATCAGCGCCAAAATACCTGCGCCCAGCGCCGTACCTGCAAGACCTGCCAGCACAATCCAGCGCCAGAAACCGCGCCGTTGTTTCTGGGCTGGGTTCGCCTGATTGATCAGCGCCGCCTCGACCAGCCCGGGCAGGCGCGGGCCGAAACGGGTCAGCACACGCGCGGTCTTGTATAGATCGGTCACGATGGCCTTGGGCCCAATGGATTTCTGGATGTAGTCGGTGACGATGGGCGATGCGACCTGCCAGATGTTCATATTGGGGTTAAGCGAACGCGCCACCCCTTCGACCACGACCATGGTGCGCTGCAGCAGGATCAGTTCGGTGCGTGTCTCCATGCCGAAGCGTTCCGTAACTTCAAACAGGTAGCTCAGCAAACGGCCCATCGAGATTTTGGACGCATCCATGCCAAAGATCGGCTCGCCCACAGCACGCAGGGCACGGGCGAATTCGTCCACGTCCTTGTCCGCGGGCACATATCCCGCCTCGAAATGCACCTCGGCCACGCGCTTGTAGTCCTTGCGGATAAAGCCAAACAGGATCTCGGCATAGACCCGGCGCGTGTATTCATCGATGTGGCCCATGATCCCGAAATCATAGGCGATGATGTCACCATTGGCCGCGACCTTGAGGTTGCCCTGATGCATGTCGGCGTG
Organism: uncultured Tateyamaria sp.; assembly: GCF_947503045.1. Classification (GTDB taxonomy): domain Bacteria; phylum Pseudomonadota; class Alphaproteobacteria; order Rhodobacterales; family Rhodobacteraceae; genus Tateyamaria. Next base: position 901,750 of record NZ_CANNCF010000002.1, on the reverse strand, counting down.
GAAATAACCGTCGCGCAGCGCGTGAAGCAGGAACAGTTTCAGCACCCGTTCGGACAGATCGACACGGTTGTGACCGGCCGCATCAATCGCGGCATTGTCGCCCATCGGCACACCGTCTGCCCATTCCAGCGTCATGACGCGGCGGGCGGAATGCTCCCACCTGATCTTGGGCAGGTCAAAGCCTGCGTCGTCCTTGGTGTTGGCGGCAAATTCTCCGGCGGCAGAGGATTCAAGGCGCAAATCCAGCTCGCCCTGCACGACGCCATCGAAATGCTCGATCACTTCCATTGGGCGCAAACGACGCGCGCCGGGGGCAAAGATTTCGACAATGCGCGCGGCCAAGTAGAACGCATCGACATCCCGCTTGAAGGCGCGTTCGATGTTGGGGCGCAGCACCTTGACGGCCACTTCGTCGCCGCCATCCGCGAGCCGGGCCTTGTGCACCTGCGCGATGGACGCGGCGGCCACGGATTCGCTGAACTCGGAAAAGATCGTGTCGGCGGGCTGACCCAAGGCGCGTTCGACCTCTGCCTTGGCCTCTTCCGTTGAAAAGGGCGGCAGCTTGTCTTGCAGGACGCGCAATTGCACGGCCAATTCATCGCCCACCACATCAGGACGGGTGGACAGGACCTGACCGAACTTGATGTAGGCCGGGCCAAGGGCGGTCAGCGCGCGGGTGGCGGGCGGCATGGATGGATCGCCCTTGTAGCCCAGCCAGCGAAACGGCTTGCCCAGCGCCTTGGCGACGAATCGCAGGGCGGGCGGGGCCTCGAACGCGTCCAGAACGACGTTCATCGCGCCGGTCCGTTCCAGCGTCGCGCCTGTGCGGATCAGCCGGATGATGTTGTGGGGGCCACGCACGTTACAGCTTCCAACCCGAATGCAGGCAGGCGACGCCCATGGTCAGATTGCGGTACTTGGCCTGTTCGAATCCGGCGTCGCGGATCATGGCCAGAAAGGTTTCCTGATCAGGAAACTTGCGGATCGATTCGACCAGATACTGATAGCTGTCGCGATCCCCGGCGATCATCTGGCCCATGCGCGGAATGACGTTGAAGCTGTATAGATCATAAAGCTTTTGCATCCCGTCATTGGGCAACTGGCTGAATTCCAGCACCATCAGGCGGCCACCGGGCTTGAGGACGCGGTAGGCCTCGGCCAGCGCATCGGCGGGCCGGGTCACGTTGCGAATGCCAAAACTGATCGTGTAGACATCGAATGTGTTGTCCTCGAAGGGCAAGGCCATCGCGTCACCCACCACCCAATCAAGACTGTCGGCCATTTTGTCGGCTTCGGCGCGTTTGCGTCCCTCGATCAGCATCGGTTCGGTCAGATCCAGCACGGTGGCATGGCCGTGGCCCGCACGTTTGAGGAACTTGAACGAGATATCGCCTGTGCCACCAGCGACATCCAGCAGGGTTTGCCCGGCACGTGGCGCCAGCCAATCCATCATCGCCTCTTTCCAGATGCGGTGGATGCCGACGCTCATCACGTCGTTCATGATGTCATACTTGGAGGCAACGGAGTTGAACACGCCCTGCACGCGGCCTGCCTTTTCCCCTTCGGGCACCGTCTGATATCCGAAATGGGTGGTCTTTTCGTCGCTCATGGCCTTGGTCTTTCCGTTTCTTCAGGCCTTGTTATAGAGCGCATGCGGTCATACACAACGTAGCCCTTTTGACGCAGGACCCAAGCGATGCCCGAACTGCCCGAAGTCGAAACCGTCCGCCGTGGGCTGAGCCCTGCGATGACGGGTGCCGTGATCGCGCGCGCGGATGTGAACCGGCCCGATCTGCGCTGGCCGTTTCCGCCGCAGATGGCCGAGCGGCTGAGCGGGCAACAGGTTCTGGGGCTGCGGCGGCGGTCGAAATACATCCTGGCCGATCTGTCCTCGGGCGAGACATTGTTGATCCATCTGGGCATGTCGGGGCGGATGCTGGTGTCAGGCGACCCGCTTGGGCAGTTCGTGCGGGACCACCCTGCGGCCGAGAAACACGACCATGTGGTGCTGCACATGGACAATGGCGCGCGCATCACCTTCAACGACCCGCGCCGCTTTGGCGCGATGGATTTGATGGCAACCGATGGGGCAGACCAGCACAAGCTGCTGGCGGTCCTTGGCCCGGAACCCTTGGGCAATGATTTCCACGAGGGACACCTGATACAAGCGTTTGCGGGCAGGAACACACCGGTCAAATCCGCGCTGCTGGATCAGAGAATCGTCGCGGGATTGGGCAATATCTATGTCTGTGAGGCACTCTATCGCGCCCGAATTTCGCCGCTGCGCAAAGCCGGGCGGATTGCCAAACCCCGCGTTGCGGCGCTCGTTCCGATCATCCGCGAGGTCTTGTCCGAGGCCATCGAGGCCGGTGGTTCGTCTTTGCGCGATTTCCGCCAAGCCGATGGGGAGCTTGGATATTTTCAGCACAGCTTTGACGTTTACGGGCGCGAGGGTGACCCCTGCCGCACCCCCGACTGCGGCACCCCGATTGCGCGTGTGGTGCAGTCGGGCCGGTCGTCTTTCTACTGCAGGTCGTGCCAAACTTAGCTTGAAACAGGCTCGGGCCATGGTAATGCTCGGCCCTCAACGGCAACTATTGGATAGATCCTTATGGCCTATGAGACGATCATCGTCGAAGTTGAAGATCACATTGCGAAGGTGACCCTGAACCGGCCGGACGCGCTCAACGCGCTGAACGACCAGTTGATGAGTGAACTCGCGGATGCCATGGCCGCCGCACAGGCAGACAGCAAAGTGCGCTGCATTGTTCTGACCGGCTCGGAGAAGGCGTTCGCCGCCGGGGCCGACATCGCCATGATGAAGGACAAGACCTATGTCGAGGCCTTTACCGAAGACCTGTTTGGCCCGGAAACCGACGCCATTGGCCGCGTGCGCAAACCAATCATTGCCGCCGTGTCCGGCTATGCGCTGGGCGGAGGGTGCGAATTGGCGATGATGTGCGATTTCATCATTGCATCCGAAACCGCGAAATTCGGCCAGCCCGAGGTGAACCTCGGCGTGATGGCCGGAATCGGCGGCACGCAGCGCCTGACCCGCGCCGTGGGCAAGGCCAAGGCGATGGACATGAACCTCACGGGCCGCTTCATGGATGCGGTCGAGGCGGAGCGTTCCGGGCTGGTCAGCCGCGTGGTCTCGCCCAAGAAGCTAATGGAAGAAGTGATGGCCGCCGCCCACAAGATCGCCGAGAAATCGATGATTTCGACGATGGCGATCAAGGAAGCGGTGAACAAATCCTTTGAAGTGCCCCTGCGCGACGGATTGCTGTTCGAGCGGCGCGTGTTTCATTCGCTGTTCGCGACAGAAGACCAGAAAGAGGGCATGGAAGCCTTCCTTGAAAAACGCACGGCGCAGTTCCGCGACAGATAGGGGCTTTGCCCCCGGCCCTGCGGGCCTCCCCCATGGTATTTTCAGTCAGAAGAAGATGCGGGGACCAGTTTGTTTCTTCTGACCGGAAATACCACGGGGGAGCGTCAGCGGGGGCAGCGCCCCCTCCGCACCCTCCATCTGCTTGACAGGCGGGTGAGTCGCGCCTAAAGACCGGGACTTCTGAAACTACCGCACCAATATTGGGACGAGATAAAATGGCAAATTCGCCTCAGGCCAAAAAGCGGGCCCGTCAAAACGAAAAACGCTTTCAAGTGAACAAAGCGCGCCGGTCGCGCATCCGCACCTATCTGCGCCGCGTCGAAGAGGCGATTGCCTCGGGTGACAAGGATGAAGCAGGCGCCGCACTCAAGGCGGCTCAGCCCGAACTGATGCGCGGCGTGACCAAGGGTGTCTATCACAAGAACACCGTATCGCGCAAAATGTCGCGCCTATCGGCACGCGTGAAAGCGCTGGGCTGACACAACCCAAACATGCAAAACCAAAGCGTCGCAATTTTGCGGCGCTTTTTGCGTTTTCCTTATAAAAACAAGGCTCGGAGAGATTCTTTTTTAAGAAAGACCGAGTCAAGTCGCAAGATAAGTAGACGGCCTGCGAACGAACTTGATACCACCGGTATGCGATCAGGAATCGCCTTGGGGGGACAGGCCGGGAGAGGGTGCATGCTGCAATGTATCTGCGACTGGTTCGGGACATGCTACTGCGAGTATTGCCCGTGTTTTAGTGCACACTATGGTGCTGCTGCTGAACCTGTCAAAATAGATTGGTGAGCGGAAGACGCGTGAAAGATGCCCGTCAAAGGGTACTACCACGTGTGTGATCTGTGATTTCCAACTGGACCGGATGCGCTGTCGCAAGACAGCGCAGGGATGATGGTCTGCCCCTTGTGTACGGGATGGGCAATTACGGCGAGCCGATGATCGCCGGTAAGAGGTGGCGGAAAGGATGATAGTGCGCACATGACACAACAAGAATGGGGACAGCTGAGAAAACGGCTGCTTAAGACTGTAGGCCAGAATAACTACACGACGTGGATCGAACCACTCGAGTTTCGGGGGCTGACGGATGGGATCGTCACCTTTGATGTACCGACAAATTTTATGGGGAATTATGTCAGCCAGAACTTTTCTGATCTGATTCTGCATGAGCTGAAATCTGAATATGACAGCGTGCGCCGTCTCAGCTTTTCAGTGGCTGCCAACTCGCAGGCGCGCCCGTCTGCTCTGGATGCGCCGACACCGGCCGCGACGGCACCCGCTGCACAAAGCGCCTCATCAGCGCTGTCCGCAGCCGCACTCGACAAACGGTTCACCTTTGACAGCTTTGTCGTGGGCAAACCCAACGAACTGGCCCATGCCGCCGCGCGCCGCGTGGCTGAGGGCGAGCCGGTCACCTTCAATCCACTGTTTCTCTATGGTGGCGTTGGCCTCGGCAAAACCCACCTGATGCACGCCATCGCCTGGGAATTGCGCGCCCGCCAGCCCGGCATGAACGTGCTTTACCTGTCGGCTGAACAGTTCATGTACCGCTTTGTGCAGGCTCTGCGCGACCGCAAGATGATGGACTTCAAAGAACTGTTCCGCTCTGTCGATGTACTGATGGTCGATGACGTGCAGTTCATCGCAGGCAAGGACAGCACGCAGGAAGAGTTCTTTCACACGTTCAACGCGCTGGTCGATCAGAACAAACAGATCATCATTTCTGCCGATCGCGCCCCTGGCGAGATCAAGGACCTCGAAGAGCGCGTGAAATCGCGCCTGCAATGCGGCCTGATCGTCGATTTGCACCCCACCGATTACGAACTGCGTCTGGGCATCCTGCAGTCCAAGGTCGAACAGCAGCAGCTGGTCTATCCCGATCTGCGGGTCGAAGACGGCGTGCTGGAATTCCTCGCGCTGCGCATTTCCAATAACGTGCGTGTCCTCGAAGGAGCGCTGACCCGGCTGTTCGCCTTTGCGTCTCTTGTCGGACGCAAGATCGATCTGGATCTGACGCAGGATTGTCTGGCTGACGTGCTGCGCGCTTCGGAGCGCAAGATCACCGTCGAAGAAATCCAGCGCAAAGTGTCCGAACACTACAACATCCGCTTGTCCGACATGATCGGGCCCAAGCGGTTGCGCAGCTATGCCCGTCCGCGGCAGGTGGCGATGTATCTGTGCAAGCACCTGACCTCGCGCAGCCTGCCCGAGATTGGCCGCCGCTTTGGCGGGCGCGATCACACCACGGTCATGCATGGGGTCAAGCGGATCGACGAATTGCGCCAACAGGACGGCCAGATCGCCGAAGACCTCGAATTGCTGCGGCGCGCGCTGGAAGCGTAAGCGACCACAAACACCAGAACCAAAGCGGCGCTCTCGGGCGCCGTTTTTTTCATTTGGGGCAGGCGATGATTACAACTCGTGTGTGATCGGCGTGTTCAACAGCTCTTCGAGCCGGGCGTTGAAGGCCTCAACCTCCATCGACGGATCAAGATCGTTCAGCGGGCGCAGATCCATCGTGACATGGCGCCGCCCCTTCTTGATGCCCAGAAATGTCCAGAAACTGTCATAGGACGCGGTCTGAAACCGTCCCAACCCATCAATCCTCAGCAGCATGACGGGTGTGTCCGGCTCGGCCCGCAGGATGTCGTGGACGCCCGTCAGATAGGCCGGCACGCGTTCCTGTTCTTCGCGGCGCACGCGGCCAGCCGGAAACAGCAGCACCGAATTGCCCTTGGCCAGCACCTTGTGCACGATCTTGAGGACGGTGTCCTTGCGCGCCTTGCGCCGTTCATCCGGCCAGGATTTCGGCGAACTCATCGGAATGGCCGAGGCGATGAACATCGGAACGAACTGGGACCAGTTGTAATACTCGTTATAATGCACGGTCGGGCGGATGCGCTTGGTCGCATAGAGGATCGCGGCGATCAGCGGCCCGTCATGGCGGCTGACATGGGTGGCAAGGATCAGCGTGCCGGGCTGATCCTGCAACAGGTGTTTGCCCGCACAACTGATGTTGAAAAACAGCGCGTAATACGTACGCACCAGCACAAACAGGAAATGGCGCAGCCACCGTCCCAGCGTGGCATCAAGAAACCGGATCATCGCGGCACGTTACTCTGAAACACAAAAATCATGAAATCGCCCTTTGAAACAACGCATCCGATGTATGTTCCGGGCAGAGTCGGACAAGGTGATTTGTGCGTCAATGGTCATTTACCGCTGATTTTCCCCCCGAGGTGGTGCGCTCGTCTTTGCGCCACCTGCGATATTTTGCCCGCAAGGCCGTCTACCTTGACTTGACGCCCCCCGCGATCCAGCGGAGAAAACAATAAAATACTTGTGATGCCGCGTGGTTGGGCTAGGGTGCCCCTCCCTGCACAGCGGATGGGGATCGATGGGAGAGGGATCATGAAAATCAGTGTCGAACGCGGCGTACTGCTCAAGGCCGTAAGCCAGGCCCAATCGGTGGTCGAGCGGCGCAACACGATCCCGATCCTCGCCAACGTGCTGATCGAGGCCGAGGGCTCGGATGTGACGTTCCGCGCCACTGATCTGGATATCGAAGTGGTCGACAGGGCCCCCGCACAGGTCGAGCGGGCCGGGGCAACCACCGTATCCGCCACGACCCTGCACGAAATCGTGCGCAAACTGCCCGATGGCGCGCTGGTCTCGCTGACCGCCGACAGCGCCGCTGGCCGCCTGACGGTTGAGGCGGGGCGCTCGAACTTCTCGCTTGCCACGCTGCCGAAAGAAGACTTCCCGGTCATGGCAAGTTCCGAATATGCCTCGAACTTTTCCATTGAGGCGCCCAAGCTGCGTCGCCTTTTCGACAAGTCCAAATTCGCGATCTCGACCGAAGAGACGCGGTACTATCTGAACGGCGTCTACATGCATATCGCCGATGGCGATGAAGGGCGCGCGTTGCGCTGCGTGGCCACCGACGGCCACCGTCTGGCCCGCATCGACAGCGATCTGCCCGAGGGTGCCGCCGACATGGCGGGCGTGATCGTGCCCCGCAAGACCGTTGGTGAGCTGCGCAAGCTGCTGGATGATGACGACATGAAAATCGCCGTCAGCGTGTCCGAGACCAAGGTCCGCTTTGCCACGCCCGACATCACGCTGACCTCCAAGGTCATCGACGGCACCTTTCCTGACTACACCCGCGTCATCCCGGCGGGCAACACCCGCAAGATGGAAGTGGACGCCTCGGACTTTGCCAAGGCCGTGGACCGGGTTGCCACCGTCAGTTCCGAACGCTCACGCGCGGTGAAACTGCAACTGGACGAAGACCGCCTGATCCTGTCCGTGAACGCTCCGGATTCCGGCGCTGCGGAAGAAGAACTGGCCGTGGCCTATGCTGACGAAAAGCTGGAAATTGGGTTTAACGCCAAATACTTGCTGGAAATCGCGAGCCAGGTGGATCGCGAGAACGCGGTGTTCCTGTTCAACTCCTCCGGCGATCCGACCCTGATGCGCGAGGGCAATGATCTGAGCGCGGTCTATGTCGTCATGCCGATGCGCGTTTGATTTCTTGCCTCCGGCGGGCATATTTTAAGAACAATGAAGGGACGCGATGGCGCTGCATCTGACATCGTTGCTGCTGTCCCATTTCCGCTCACACAAGGTGGCGCGGCTGACGCTTGATGCCCGGCCGGTCGCGATTTACGGACCCAACGGCGCGGGCAAGACCAACATTCTTGAGGCGGTGTCGCTCTTGTCCCCTGGACGCGGGCTGCGGCGCGCCTCTGCCGAGGATATGACCCGCCGCCCCGAGGCTGTGGGCTGGAAGCTGACCGGCGTTTTGCACTCCCTCCATCAGGTGCACGAGATCGAGACCTGGTCGGAAAACGGGTCTGCCCGGCAGGTGCGCATTGATGGCAAGACTGCCGCACAGACTGCGCTGGGCCGCATTGCCCGCGTCCTTTGGCTGATCCCGTCGATGGACCGGCTGTGGATCGAAGGGGCGGAGGGGCGGCGGCGGTTTCTGGATCGCATGACCCTCAGCTTTCTGCCCGATCACGCGCAGGTGTCGCTGGACTATGACAAGGCCATGCGCGAGCGGAACCGCCTGCTCAAGGACATGGTGCGTGATGCGCATTGGTACAGCGCGCTGGAACAACGCATGGCCGAAACGGGGGCTGCCATCCATGCCAATCGGTTGAGCGCGCTGGCCGCACTGGCCGAGGCGCAAGGCGATGCACAAACCTCCTTTCCAGCCGCAACGCTGACCCTGCAACCGGGCGAGCTGGGCCTACCAGAAACGGCCGAAGACCTGCGCGCCGCCCTTGCCGACGGGCGCAAGCGCGATCTGGCTGCCGGGCGCACCCTGATCGGGCCGCACCGCGCCGATCTGTTCGGGGTCTACGCGGCCAAGGACGTGCCCGCCAAGGACTGTTCCACCGGCGAGCAGAAGGCGCTGCTGGTGTCCCTGATCCTCGCCAATGCCCGCGCCCTCGCGCGCGACTTTGGCGCGCCTCCCCTGCTGCTGCTGGACGAGGTCGCCGCCCATCTTGATGCAGACCGGCGCGCGGCCCTTTATGACGAGATTTGCGCGCTTGGAGCACAAGCGTGGATGACCGGCACCGAAACGCAGCTGTTCGAAAGCCTCGGTGCGCGCGCGCAATATGTTGAAGTGACCGACACAGACGGTGAAAGCACCGTGACCGGGCCATGACACTCGGCCCATGGGACATCGCGCTTTATGCGGGCGCGCTGCTGGTGCTGTTTCTGACGCCGGGGCCGGTTTGGGTTGGCCTGATTGCGCGCAGCCTGTCTGGTGGCTTTCACGCCGCTTGGCCGCTGGCGCTGGGCGTGGTGGTGGGGGACGTGCTGTGGTCGCTTCTGGCCATCTTTGGCGTCACCTGGGTCCTGTCGGTCTATGGCGGCTTTCTTGAGGCGCTGAAATGGGTCGCAGCAGCGATGTTTGTGGTGATGGGGGCGCTGGTGATCCGGCACGCCGGGGACAAGATCGACACCGACAGCCGCCTGACGCGCCCCGGCATGTGGGCGGGGTTCATGGCGGGGCTGGTTGTGATCCTCGGTAATCCCAAGGCGATCCTGTTCTATGCGGGCATGCTGCCGGGCTTCTTTGACCTGACCCGGCTCACGGGCCTCGACATCGCCACCATCGTCGCCCTGTCGATGGTTATCCCACTGCTTGGCAACCTCACCATGGCGCTGTTCATCGACCGCGCACGGCGCCTGTTGCAGCGCCCCGAAGCCCTGCGGCGGATGAACATCATCGCAGGCGTTTTGCTGATCTGCGTCGGTCTTGTCATCCCCCTGACCTGAAACGCAAAATCTTGTGTCAGTGGCGTGACAATCCCCCTGAAAAACCGTATATTTAGCGGAACAGAACAAGAGGCCGGATCATGGCAGAAAACGAGCAAGCCCCAGAAGAATACGGCGCGGATTCCATCAAGGTTCTCAAGGGCTTGGAGGCCGTGCGCAAACGTCCGGGCATGTATATCGGTGACACCGACGATGGCAGCGGTCTGCACCACATGGTCTACGAGGTCGTCGACAACGGCATCGACGAGGCGCTGGCCGGTCACGCAGACGCGGTCACAGTCACGATCCACGCGGATTCCAGTGTGTCTGTCAGCGACAACGGCCGCGGCATTCCGGTCGGCATTCACGAAGAAGAAGGGGTGTCAGCCGCCGAGGTCATCATGACCCAGCTGCACGCGGGCGGGAAGTTCGACAGCAACTCTTACAAAGTGTCGGGCGGTCTGCACGGCGTGGGTGTTTCGGTGGTCAACGCGCTTTCCGACTGGCTGGAACTGCGCATCTGGCGCGACGGCAAGGAACATGTGGCGCGCTTTGAGGGCGGCTTTACCGCCAAGCATCTCGAGGTTGTCGGTGACGCGGGCGGGCGCACCGGAACCGAGGTGCGCTTTCTCGCGGCCACCTCCACCTTCTCCAACCTCGAATACTCGTTCGAGACGCTGGAAAAGCGGCTGCGCGAACTGGCGTTCCTGAACTCCGGCGTGCGGATCATCCTGACCGACGAACGCCATGTTGAGACGCTCAAATCCGAACTGTTCTACGAGGGCGGCGTGCGCGAGTTCGTGAAGTATCTCGACCGCTCCAAATCCTCGGTCATGCCTGAGCCGATCTTTATCCACGGCGAAAAGGACGACATCGGCGTCGAGGTCGCGATGTGGTGGAATGACAGCTATCACGAAAATGTCCTGCCCTTTACCAACAACATCCCGCAGCGCGATGGTGGCACCCACATGGCGGGCTTTCGCGGGGCGCTGACGCGCACGATCAACAACTACGCACAGGCGACCGGCATCGCGAAACGCGAAAAGGTCAGCTTTACCGGTGACGACGCCCGCGAGGGGCTAACTTGCGTGCTGTCCGTCAAGGTGCCTGACCCCAAGTTCAGCAGCCAGACCAAGGACAAGCTGGTCAGTTCCGAGGTCCGCCCCGCGGTTGAGGGTCTGGTCAACGAAAAGCTGTCCGAGTGGTTCGAGGAGAACCCGAACGAGGCCAAGATCATCGTTGGCAAGATCATCGAGGCGGCGTTGGCGCGCGAGGCGGCGCGCAAGGCCCGTGATCTGACGCGGCGCAAGAACCCGATGGACATGAACTTCCTGTCCTCCAAGCTCAAGGACTGTTCAGACAAGAACCCCGCCAATACCGAGATTTTCCTTGTCGAAGGTGACAGCGCCGGCGGCTCTGCCCAGACGGGGCGCGATCGGAAAACCCAAGCCATTCTGCCGCTCAAGGGCAAGATCCTGAACGTGGAACGGGCGCGGTTTGACCGGATGCTGGGCTCTCAGGAAATCGGCAACATGGTCATGGCGCTCGGCACCGGGATCGGGCGGGACGAGTTCAACATCGAAAAACTGCGCTACCACAAGATCGTCATCATGACGGACGCCGATGTGGACGGGGCGCATATCCGCACGCTCTTGCTGACCTTCTTCTACCGCCAGATGCCCGAACTGATCGAGGGCGGGTACCTCTATATCGCGCAACCGCCCTTGTACAAAGTGGCGCGCGGCAAATCCGAGGTCTATCTCAAGGACGAAGCCGAGATGCAGGACTACCTGATCCAGCAGGGCATCGACGGTGCCATGCTGCGCCAGGGCAATGGCGAGGAAATCGCCGGGCAAGACCTCGTGCGCGTGGTCGATGAGGCGCGACAGTTGCGTCGTGTGCTGCAGGCCTTCCCGACACATTACCCGCGCCATATCCTCGAACAGGCGGCGATTGCCGGGGCCTTTGTGCCCGGTGCCGTCGACGGCGACCTGCAAGGCGTGGCCGACAAGGTGGCCGAACGGCTGAACCTGATCGCGCTGGAATGGGAACGCGGCTGGGCAGGCCGGATCACGCAGGACAAAGGCGTGCGACTGGCCCGCATCCTGCGCGGCGTCGAAGAGGTACGCACGCTCGATGGGCGCATGTTGCGCTCTGGCGAGGCGCGCAAGACCGGCACCTTTACCCAAAGCCTGCAGGACGTCTACGGCACGCCTGCCAGCTTGCACCGCAAGGACAAAAGCGTCGAAATCATGGGGCCAATGGACCTGTTGGATGCGATCCTTGCCGAGGGCGAAAAGGGTCTGTCGCTGCAACGCTACAAGGGTCTGGGCGAAATGAACCCGGATCAGCTGTGGGAAACCACGCTGGACCCGGATGCGCGCACACTGCTGCAGGTGCGGGTCGAGGATATGGCCGAGGCGGACGATCTGTTCACCAAGCTGATGGGTGATGTGGTCGAGCCGCGCCGCGAATTCATCCAGCAAAACGCGCTGAGCGTCGAAAACCTCGACTTCTAAAACACCTCGACACAACGCATAAGTCGCCGGTCGCGCAGGAAAAATCCTGCCGACGGCACCATTTTTCACCATTTCTGCCCCAGTTTCGCCCGTGTTTCCGGGCCAGTTGTGCTGAACAAGGCAACTGGAAACGAGGCGAGGCATGTCACAGGACGTCTTTGCAGCACGATTGGAACGGCTGAACGGCAAGCACGCACAGCACGCCCAAAGCATCAAGGCCGAGGCGCAGGCCCAGCGCGGACCGATGCCAGAATGGGTGCGCAATATCGGCTATCCCGGCTCTTTGGTGGCGGCCTGCCTCATCGGCGTTCTGACGGTGCTGCTGTCGCGCTACGTGATGTTTCACCTCAACGGCGTGCCCGACCCTGAGGCCGACGCCGACATGACGATGCTGATCGACGGGGGCCTTGCCGCCGCGCTGGCCTTCGTGATCCGCAGCGCGCTCAACATGACCTCCAAGGAACACCTCGCCTGCAAGGCGGCGGGCATCTGGATCGCGCTGACCTGCATGCACAACGCGGTGCACGCCTATCCGGCGATCTGGGCCACTACCTTTTCGCCCGAATGGGTCGAACGGACCACCGAAATGACCAAACCCCGGTCCTTTTACATCTCCGGCATGAGCTTTGAGATCGGTGGCGCAAAAGACGCCACCACCCCCCAAGATGGGCCTGCCCCGGCCGGAAAAGAGATCAAGATCAACCGCCATTGAGGCTCACAGGGAAATCCCACCGGACATTCCCCCTGAAAATCTCTTTGTGCAGGGAAAGTTTCCCGCTAACCTGCGCTCACACAATTGTAATGACACGCGTCGCCGAAACATCGGGGCGCAAAACACCGGTGGGAGAATTGAAGATGGGCAAACGCGACGACCTGATCGCGCAGTATGCGGACGACCTCAAGAACAAGTGCGGCATGACACCAGACATGGATCTGCTGACAAAGGTGACGATTGGCTGCGGTCCGTCGATTTACAACGCGGATGCATCCACCGTTGCGGGCAGCCAGAAATCCGAATTGGAAACCGTGAAAGAGAACTTTCTGATGAAGAAACTCGGCCTCAAGGATGGCCCCGAGTTGATGGAAGCGATCGACAAGGCCATCGAAACCTACGGCAAATCCGAGCGCAACAAGTACCGCGCCGTGGTCTACTACATGCTGACCAAGCATTTCGGCAAGGAATCGGCCTACAGCTGATCTGCCTCAAAACCCGAACACCAGAGCACCCGCTGAACCAGCGGGTGTTTCTGTTTTGACTCCAATCCTAAGGACTTTGGATTTGCGTTGAGACACGTTTTTTCCTAAGTCTGATTGGTCAGACCAGAAAGGTCAGACCCTGTTTTCAGTACACGTGCGGTGGCTCTTGGGAGTGCGTGCCGAGGGTGAAGGGGTTCTGATCATTTCGGGTCAGGACCCTTTTTTCCGTCAAAACAGCATCAGAACCGTGCCGATGACCGTGCATCCGAATGTGGCATAGCCCCCGTCGATCAGTGTCAGGCGAAAGGGCCGCGCGCCAAAGGCGTAAAAGGTCGCAATCCACGGGCTGACCAGAAACAGACCGACACCAAATCCGGACACCAGCCCTTCGCCCAGCGTATCAATCCCGCTCAACACAAAGACGTGGCGCATCATGCCCGCCACCAGAATGCCGCCCAAAAGGCTGGTGATATAGGGGATCGGATCGGCCCGGTTGGCGGGCGCGTCCCCCGCCTCGTTCAGCGGCACTCCCGATGCGGCCATCCACGCTTTGGCCATGATCGTGTACCAAACCGCCCCGAACATGAATCCCGCGATGCCCGCGACCACAACTGCCAGAAATCCCATTTGTCCCTCCGTCTCTGCACTTTAGTGCAATTTGCCAGACAAGGACCGGAACGCCAAATGTTTATGTGGGCACCCCTGCCATGGCGCAGACAATGCGCCATTCCTCGGCGCTCACCGGCTGCACCGACAGGCGCGAATTGCGGATCAGGACCATCTCGGACAGGCGGTCATCCGCCTTGACCATCTCAAGCGTCACCGGCGTCTTGACCGGCGCAATCGCCTTGATGTCCACGCATTCCCAGCGATCATCGTCTGTGGTGCTGTCCGGGTGCGCCTCAGCAATGACTTCGACAATCCCGACGACGGCCTTTTCGGTCTGCGAATGGTAAAAGAACCCGCGATCCCCGACCGCCATGTCGCGCATGAAATTGCGCGCCTGATAGTTGCGCACGCCATCCCATTCTTCGCCCGCATCACCCTTGGCCACCTGCTGGTCCCAGCTCCAGGTGCTCGGTTCGGATTTGAACAGCCAGTATTTCATGCCCCGATCACCTGTTTCCAAGCGCTGATTGTGACCTCGCGAAAAAGTCCGGCCTTGGCGTAAGGGTCATTGTCGGCCCACGCCTGGGCGGCATCCATATCCGCAACGTCCAGCACGATCAGCGACCCGCTGGGTTGACCATCGCCGTTCAGAAACGGCCCGGCCTGCCGCACAACCCCTGTGCTATCCAGATAGGCCAGATGATCGGGCCGGTTGTCCATGCGCACATCCAGCGCGCCGTCCTTGTCCCAGGCCATCAGCGCAAAAAACATCTTATTCCTCCTTCAGCGGACGGGCGAGCAATGTGCCAATCGCCGCTTTCATGTCTATGTTGCCGTCCACCAGATCAGCCACCGTCCGGCACAGGGGCAGATCAAGGTCCCGATCCGCCATCACATTGCGCAATGCCCGCGCCGTGCTAGCACCCTCGACCGTCAGACCCGTATCAAAGTCCGTTCCCGCCCCAAGGGCAAGGCCCAGCCGGTAATTGCGCGACTGATCCGAAGTACAGGTGAGCGTCAGATCGCCCAGCCCACTCAGCCCCATCAGCGTCTCGGCCTGCGCACCAAAGGCGGCGGCGAGGCGCTGCATTTCGGAAAACCCCCGCGTCATCAGCGCCGCACGCGCACTGTCACCCAGACCCGCGCCCATCACTGCGCCACAGCCAATCGCGATCACGTTTTTCAACGCCCCACCCAGCTCTGCCCCGATCACATCCGTGCTGCGATATAGGCGCAAGGTGGGGGTGGAGAGTTGCGCCTGCAACGCCCGTCCAACGCCCTCATCAGCGCAAGCCAGCGTGAGCGCCGTCGGCAAGCCGCGCGCGATATCAGCGGCAAAGCTGGGCCCGGTCAGAACCGCCACATGCCGCGCCGCGCCAAGAATGGCGGACGGGCCTGCACCGCTGTTCAGGTCAATGCCCTTGCAGCAGGCCACCACAGTCTTACCGCTCAGATCATGGGCCGCCACAAAAGCGCCCAGCGCCTGCATCGGCACGGCCATCAGCACAGTCTGGGCCGACAAAGCAGTCTCTAAATTGGCGGAAACAGACAAACCTTCAGGAAACGGAACCCCCGGCAGACGACGCGCATTCTCCCGCTCCACATCCATCTCCCCAACATCCCGCGCCCACAACCTCACCGGACCATTCTGTGCCAGTGTAACGGCCAGCGCCGTGCCAAATGCGCCTGCCCCGATCACGGACACGCTCATGCCTTGGCCCCCTTCTTGCCCGATCCCAACATCGCCGCGCTTTGCGTATCAAGCGGCATGCGGGGCCGCGCCGACAGGTCCATGCCATCGGGCGCACGCACCTGCATCTGCTCGATCCCCGCCGCGGCAATCATCGCGGCATTGTCCGTGCACAGCGCCAGTGGCGGGGCAAGGAACGCCGCGCCATATTCAACAGAAACCGTCTCTAACGCCCCACGTATGGTCATATTCGCCGCAACCCCACCGGCCACACAAAAGGTCGGGTTCGACGGCGAAAGTGCCAGATAGGCCGCCAGCGCACGCGCGCTCTTGCCCGCCAGACTATCGGCAACCGCCGCCTGAAACGACGCAGCTAGGTCCGCCTGATCCTGCTCGTGCAACCCACCGGCCTCGGCCACCAGATCGTCCCGCGCCCGCAACACCGCGGTTTTCAACCCGGAAAAGCTCAGATCACATCCCGGCTTGTTCGCCAGCGGCCTCGGGAAAGCAAACCGCGCCGCATCACCGTCGCGCGCCGCCTCTTCGACCGCAGGCCCGCCCGGTTGTCCCAGTCCAATCAGGCGCGCGACCTTGTCAAAGGCTTCGCCCGGCGCGTCGTCGATGGTGCCGCCCAACCGCTCGAACCGGTCCGGGCCATGGGCGATCAGGAACTGACAATGCCCGCCCGACACCAGCAGCATGAGGTAGGGAAACTGGACCCCATCCGACAGGCGCGGCGTCAGCGCATGACCGGCAAGGTGGTTCACCCCGTAAAGCGGCTTGCCCGTCGCCATCGCCAACCCCTTGGCCGTCATCACCCCCGATACCACCCCGCCAATCAGGCCGGGGCCGCAGGTCACTGCGATGGCGTCCAAGTCCGACAGTGTCATTTCAGCCTGTTCCAGCGCGGCAACGATGCTCACATCCAACCGCTCGGCATGGGCGCGCGCCGCGATTTCCGGCACAACCCCGCCATAGGCTGCGTGCAAGTCGGTTTGCCCGTAAACAACCGAGGACAGCACCACCATATCCCCCGGCACGCCACGCACCACGGCGGCAGCGGTGTCATCGCAGCTGCTTTCGATTCCCAGAAAAGTGTGGGCGCGGGTCATGGGCCAAGTTCCGTTGCACCTGATCTCTGCGCGAGGTAACACTTTGAACTGTGGCAAACAATGCACCTGTCCCCCTGATCATGACGCGCCCCCGCGCCGCGTCAAAGACGTTTTTGGCCGACCTGCCCGCCACTTTGATGGTCCACCTCTCACCAATCTTCAGCCCGCTGATCCGCATCGAACAGCTGTCGCCGCAACTCGATATGGGGCCCAAAGACAGCGCCGTCTTTTCCTCGGCCAACGGCGTCGCGGCGGCACCTGACGGGCTGGGCCGCGCTGCGTATTGCATCGGCCCTGCCACCACCAAGGCCGCTCTGGCCCGGGGCTGGGAGGCGACCCAGGCCGGACAGGACGCCGACAGCCTCGTCGCCGCCATGCAGACCATCCGCCCCGACAACACCCTGTTGCACCTCGCCGGGGTGCACACACGCGGCAACATCGCCGGCCGCTTGTCCCGCGCGGGCATGACGATCCGCCATGTTGCACTATATGACCAAGTGTTGGGCACTTTGACCGACGAGGCGACGCAGATCATCGCCTCCGCACCATGCGTCATCGTCCCGCTGTTTTCACCGCGCACCGCCGCGCAATTTGCCAAGCTGACACCGGCCAGCGAAACGGTACACATCATCGCGCTGAGCCCTACGATTGCACAGGAGCTGACCCCGACCCACTTCGCCAGTCTCACCGTCGCAAAACGCCCAAATGCACAGGCAATGGGCGATGCGCTGTCAGAGGCGGTTACGCGGAACCGATTGTAATCCAGCGGGTTGAGGGGCAAGAGCACGCAGAGTAGAGTTTGAGACGGCGCGCTGCGCGCCAACAGAATCGGAAGGGGGAGACGACCTTGGCTAAACGCAAACGCCCAATCAAGGCCACCAAGGGCGAGTCACCTGCCGAATCCTCCGCCACAGATGAAACGATCATCGAAGGTACCGTTGTCGATGAAACGCCCGAGGATGCGCCAAAGGCCGACGAGACCCCATCCGAACCCGAAATGGCTGAGGCCGCGCCTGAATCGGACGTTGTGACCGACACCGACGCGTCCACAAAAGACACAAGCGAAACGCCTGAGCCTGAGCCTGAGCCTGAGCCTGAGCCTGAGCCTGAGCCTGAGAGCACACTCCTGCCCGCACCCACACCTGTCCAGCCGGAACCCGAGCGCGCCTCGGTCGTTCCGATGATTTTTGCGGGCATCCTCACCGCCCTCCTCGGCTTTATCGCCGGACGCAGTGACCTGCTGCCGGGGGGGCCGCCACCAGCACCACCCGCTGACCCGGCCATTGCGCAAGGAATCGCGGATGCAAACGACCGTCTTGCCAATCTTGAAACCGCCTTTGCCAACCTGCCCGAACCGCTGCCGGTGACAGATGGCGCCATTGATCTCAGCCCGCTCACCGCGCAACTGGCTGACGTCTCTGCGCAAGTGGCCGAGCTTGGCCTCCTGAACGAACAAATCGAGGTGCTCAGTGCGCGGGTCGATGCGCTGGTCGCACAACCCAGCAAAATGGTCGAAGTGCCGGACGAAGCGCTTGATGCCGCCATGGCCGAACTGCGCGCGGTCGCCGCAGCACAACAGGCCGAGATCGACCAACTTCTGGCCAATGCCCAATCGATCCAGAACGACGCCACAGCCGAGGCGACAGCCACATTGATGCGCGCCGCCATGACGCGGATCACGGCCGCCATCGACACCGGCGCGCCCTTTGCCACGGCGCTGGGTGATCTGGAACAGGCCGGGGCGACCGACATCCCCGACGTGCTGCACTCAGTCGCCGCTGATGGGGTCACACCCCTTGCCACCTTGCAGGACAACATCCCCGATGCCGCCCGCGCAGCCCTCGCCGCCGCGCGCGGTGCCGCCGAGGACAGCACCGGCCTTGGCGGGTTCCTGCAACGCCAGCTTGGCGCCCGCGCTGTTGAACCGCGCGAGGGATCAGACCCGAATTCAGTTCTGTCCCGGGTCGAGGCGGCTGTCCGGGCCGGACGGCTGGGCGACGCCCTGGCCGAGGCCGAAGCATTGCCCGAACCCGCACGGAACGCCATGGGATCATGGCTGGAACAGGCGCAATCGCGCCAAGACGCCGTCACAGCGGCAAACGCATTGGCAGAACGCCTGTCTGCACTCTGAAGGGGCCTCTATTCATGATCTGGTCATTGGTTAAAATTGTCGTCTTCATTGTGGCTGTGGCCGCACTCGCCCTCGGGGCTGGCTATCTGCTGGAGGCCGAAGGCGGGGTGCGCATCATCGTGGCCGGTCAGGAATTCACGCTGGGCCCACTGGAATCCGTGGTCGGGCTTATCGTTCTGGTGCTGGCGATCTGGATCGGCCTCAAGATTCTTGGCCTGCTGGTGGCCGTGTGGAAATTCCTCAACGGCGACGACACGGCCCTGTCGCGCTATTTCGCGCGCAACAAGGCCGCCAAAGGCTTTGACGCGCTGGCCGAAGGCATGATGGCGCTCGCCTCGGGCGAAGGGCGCGTGGCGCTCGCCAAGGCGGAAAAGGCCGACCGCTATCTGAACCGCCCCGAACTGACCAACCTGCTGACCGCGCAGGCCGCCGAAATGGCCGGGGATCGCAAAAAGGCAGAAGAAACCTATCGCAAGCTGGTGCAAAACGACTCCACGCGCTTTGTCGGCGTTCGGGGCATTATGAAACAAAAGCTGGCGGATGGGGACACCGACACCGCCCTGAAACTGGCGCAAAAGGCCTTTGCGCTAAAACCCAAACACGAGGACACGCAGGACGTTCTGCTGAAATTGCAGGCCGGACACGAGGATTGGGCAGGCGCCCGCCAGACCCTGTCGGCCAAGCTGAAATACGGCAACCTGCCGCGCGATCTGCACAAACGCCGCGACGCCGTGCTGGCGCTGAGCGAGGCCAAGAAGGTGCTGGACAAGGACGAGACCATCGAGGCGCGCGAGGCCGCGATTGCCGCCAACAAACAGTCTCCCGATCTGATCCCCGCCGCCGTCATGGCCGCCGAAGGCTATATCGAACAGGGCCAAAAGAAATACGCCACCCGCGTGCTGAAAAAAGCGTGGGAGGCCCGGCCCCATCCAGACCTCGCCGCCGCCTTTGCCGCGATCGAGCCAAACGAGACGCCGGCAGCGCGGCTCAAGCGCTTTGCCCAACTGTCACGCAGCCACCCGAACGATCCGGAAACGCGGATGCTGATGTGCGAACTCAACATCGCGGCCGAAGATTTCCCGGCCGCACGCCGCGCCCTTGGCGATTTGTTTGAAACCGACCCAACCACGCGCTCGGCCACGCTGATGGCGGCCATCGAACGGGGTCAGGGCGCAAGTGATGCGGTTGTGCAGGGCTGGTTGACCCGCGCCTTGTCCGCGCCGCGCGGGCCGCAATGGGTCTGCGACAATTGCCAGAACATCCACGCCGAATGGACCCCGATCTGCACCAACTGCGCCGCCTTTGACACGCTGTCGTGGAAACGCCCGCCCAGCGCCGAAATCGCGATGCCGGGGGGCACGGAAATGCTGCCGCTCCTGGGCGCACAAAGCGCGGATCCCGCCGCCAACGCCATCGCGGTGGTCGACAGCACCAGCACCGACGCCGAGGTGATCGAGGCCGAAGATCTGGGCAATCCTCCGAAAAAGAGCGCCTGACACGCTGAACATCCTGCCGGGGCCGCGCAGCCCTTGCAGGCCCTGATCCTCGCGTTATACGTGTTTTATGTCGTCTTACTGGGCGCGGCGCCGGATCATCCCGGACAGACCGCCACCCACAAGGCCCGGGGGAACATGTGTGGTGCGGCTATTTCTGAACAGATGTCTGGCAATTGGCCTCATCCTTGCCCTTGGGGCCTGCACCCTGCCGCGCGGCGCTGCCATCCAAAGCGAAGTGGTGCGCAGTCAGGATGACGCCGCCGCCAGCTTTTCCGTCGTTCCCGTGACCCCGGCCAATATCGGCCAGTTGCGCACATGGCCGGTGACGGGCTGGGTGGGCCATTATCACTGGTTCAGCGGCACGCGCGGCCCCAAGTCCAACCTTATCCGGCCCGGCGACGTGATTGACCTCGTGATCTGGGACAATCAGGACGGCTCTCTGCTGACGTCGCCGGGCAACAACAATGTCACGCTGTCGGGTCTGCGGGTATCCCCGACGGGCACGATCTTTGTGCCCTATATCGACGAGGTGGCGATCGGCGGGTCCACCCCCGAAGCTGCTCGCGCCAGGATCGAGGACCAGCTTGAGGCCGTCGTGCCTGCAGCGCAGGTCCAACTCACCCTGCAGTCGGGCCCCGACAATTCGGTCAGCGCGGTGCGCGGGTTCGGCGCGCCGGGTACCTATCCTATGCCCAACCGCGACTTTTCCATCCTCAACCTGATCTCGACCGCCGGGGGGATCAATGACAGCCTCGAAAACCCGCTGGTCCGGGTGATCCGCGACGACCGGTCGTACGAGATCAGGGCGGACACGCTGTTCTCGCGCCCATCGGCCAATGTGGTGCTGCGCGGTGGCGACAGCGTCATCGTCGAAGAAGACGACCGCTATTTCGTCGCCCTCGGTGCCACCGGATCAGAGGCGGTTGTGCCGTTCGGGCAGGAACACATCACCGCAATCGAGGCGCTGGCGCTGCTCGGTGGGCTCAACGACACACGGGCCAATCCCAAGGGCATCCTGATCCTGCGCGATTACCCGCAAAAAGCCTTGCGTAGTGACGGTTCTGGCCCGCCAAAGGCCCAAGTGGTGTTCACCATCGACCTGACCTCGGCCGAGGACATTTTTGCCGCGCGCAAATTCCAGATCAATCCAAACGACCTGGTGATGGCCACGGAAAGCCCGGTGGGATCGGTGCGCACCGTGTTCGGACTGGTCGGGTCCATCGTCGGTGTCAGTAACGCGGTTTCGGACTAAGCGAACAGAAAAAGGCCCCAACGCAACTGCGCGGGGCCTCTTCTTTCGTCCGTAGGGTGGGGTTTCACCCCACCACGCACATCAATACCGGTAATGCTCGGGCTTGAACGGACCCTCAGGCGCGACGCCAATATAGGCCGCCTGAACGCTGTCGAGCTGGGTCAGCTTGACGCCAATCCGATCCAGATGCAGACGCGCCACTTTTTCATCCAGATGCTTGGGCAGGATGTAGACGTCGTTCTTATACTGGTCCGTGTTCTGCCACAGTTCGATCTGCGCCAGCACCTGGTTGGTAAAGCTGGCCGACATCACGAAAGACGGGTGGCCCGTGGCGTTGCCAAGGTTCAGCAGACGCCCTTCGGACAGCAGGATCAGACGATTGCCATTCGGCATCTCGATCATGTCCACCTGTTCCTTGATGCTGGTCCACTTGTGGTTCTTGAGGGCCGCAACCTGAATTTCGTTGTCGAAGTGGCCTATATTGCCGACGATGGCCATGTCCTTCATCTGGCGCATATGCTCGATGCGGATCACGTCCTTGTTGCCGGTGGTGGTGATGAAGATGTCGGCGCTGTCGACAACATCCTCAAGCAGCACAACCTCGAACCCGTCCATGGCAGCCTGCAGCGCGCAGATCGGGTCAACCTCGGTCACCTTCACGCGGGCGCCTGCACCGGACAGGCTGGCGGCGGAGCCTTTGCCCACATCGCCATAGCCCATGACGACGGCGACCTTACCGGCCATCATGGTGTCCGTGGCGCGGCGGATGCCGTCCACCAGCGATTCCTTGCAGCCATATTTGTTGTCGAACTTCGACTTGGTCACCGAATCGTTCACGTTGATCGCAGGGAAAGGCAGTTGCCCGTCGCGGACCAGTTCGTAAAGGCGGTGCACGCCTGTGGTGGTCTCTTCGGACACGCCCTTGATCTGGTCGCGGATCTTGGTGAACCAGCCGGGGGTTTCGGCCATGCGCTTGGCGATCTGCTTCTTGATCACCTCTTCTTCTTCGGATGTGGGGACGGGGATGATGTCTTCGCCCGCTTCAGCGCGGGCACCCAGCAGGATGTACAGGGTGGCATCACCACCATCGTCCAGGATCATGTTTGGCCCATCGGCAAACTGGAACGACTTGTCGAGGTAATCCCAATGCTCTTCCAGCGACTGGCCCTTGATGGCAAAGACCGGTACGCCGCTTTCGGCGATCACAGCCGCCGCATGGTCCTGCGTCGAAAAGATGTTGCAAGAGGCCCAGCGCACATCCGCGCCCAGCGCCACCAGCGTCTCGATCAGAACAGCCGTCTGGATGGTCATGTGGAGCGAGCCGACAATGCGGGCACCGGACAGCGGCTTGCTTTCGCCATATTCCGCGCGGCAGGCCATCAGGCCCGGCATTTCGGTTTCCGCGATGTCCAGTTCCTTGCGGCCATACCCGGCAAGCGCGATATCTTTTACAACGTAGTCATTCGCCATGTGCGTCATCCCTATGAAAGTTGGGGATGCGCTACCAGACAATGCGATCAGGCTCAATGCGGCTTTGCGTCAGACTTAACGACCCGTATCCAAACCCGCCACCAGCAGGTCTTCACTGACCTCACTGCCCCAATCATGGCCCTGCGCCAGCACACAGCTTTGGCCATCGGCAAGGTATTGCACAAGCGTCCATGTGCCGGTTTCCTCCGAGGCCCAGATCGCGGTGGATTCTGTGCGGGACTCTTCGACCGGAGTTTCGCCGTACCAATCAACCAGACTGGCCTCCATCTCGGGGGCGGACATGCACACGTCCTGTGCCGCCAGCGACGTGGCGGACAGGGTGAGGGTTGCGGCGATCCATATTGCGGGTTTCATAACGGTCTCCTTCGTGGAAAAAACGTCGAAGGATCAAAATGGTTCCCGATGCGAAAAAGGTGAGGCGCCCGAACATGGCCAAACAACCCCGTGCATGGCAGCGCATGTTGTCAGGTCGGCGTCTCGATCTGCTCGACCCCACGCCGATGGATATCGAGATCGAGGACATCGCCCATGGCCTTGCCTTCGTGGCGCGCTGGAACGGGCAGACCGTGGGGGACTTTGCCTACTCCGTGGCCGAACATTCCCTTTTGGTAGAGACGCTTTTTGGCCGGATCGCTCCCAAGGCCCCGCCGAAATGGCGGCTCGCAGCGCTGCTGCACGATGCGCCCGAATATGTGATCGGCGACATGATTTCCCCGGTCAAGGCGGCGGTGGGTCCGGGTTACGGCGCGCTGGATGAACGGCTCGAGGCGGCGGTGCATATCCGCTTTGGCCTGCCCGCCAAGGTGCCTGTGGCGATCAAGAAACAGATCAAGAAGGCCGACAAGATCAGCGCATGGATGGAAGCAACCCAGATCGCAGGCTTTACCGAGGCCGAGGCGACGCGCTTTTTCGGCAAACCGCCCGGCGACATGATCGCCGACCTCACGATCCTGCTGCGCCCGCCGCTTGAAACCCGCCACGCCTTCACCGCGCGACACGCCGCCTTGCTGGAGCAATGCACATGATCAACGTCCGCCCCGCCATCGCCCTTGATGCGTCTTCCATGGCGCGCCTGTTGAACGCGATCATCGCCGAAGGGGGCACAACGGCAATCACCACCGAAGTCTCCGCCGACGACCTGTCCGGCTGGATGCGGTCAAATGACGGGCGCACCGCTTGGCATGTCGCCGTCAATGCAAGCGAGGAAGTGGTCGGTTTTCAATGGATCGACGCGGCCGACTACTTGCCGCCCGAGGCCGCCGAAATCGCCACATTCGTGCAGATCGGGCAGACCGGGCTGGGGATCGGATCAAAGTTGTTCGACGCCACCCGCAAGGCGGCCAGGGACATTGGATATTCCTGGATCAACGCCAACATCCGCGCCGACAACGAGGGCGGGCTCATCTACTACCAGTCCCGCGGATTTCAGGACTACGGGCGGATCGAAGGCTACGAAATGGCCAACGGTCAGCGCGTGGACAAGATCCTCAAACGCTACGACCTCTAGCCCGTTAACGACTTGGCAAGAATTGTGCACCAAGGCGGTGCACAGTGTGTGCACGCGGTGTGCACAGCCTCTGTACGTCCAAAATCGGCCCCCGAAACACGAACACGTCCCACTTCTCTGATTTCAAAAAATCCTCGGGGGGAGGCGCAGCCGGGGGGCAGACAGCCCCCCTCCCGCCCTCTCAGCGTGGCGAGCGTTTGGCCAGAATGCGCTGCAATGTCCGACGGTGCATATTCAGCCGCCGGGCCGTTTCCGACACGTTGCGATCGCACAATTCATAGACCCGCTGGATGTGCTCCCAACGCACGCGATCCGCGCTCATCGGGTTCTCCGGAGGTGGGGGCAAATCATCGCCCGTGGCCAGCAACGCGTTGGTGATATCGGTGGCATCAGCGGGCTTGGACAGGTAATCCGTTGCCCCGATTTTCACGGCAGCCACCGCCGTCGCAATCGCACCATATCCGGTCAGCACAACCACGCGGGCATCGGGGCGCTTGTCCCGCAAAACCTCGACCACATCGAGGCCATTGCCATCCTCAAGGCGCAGGTCAACCACCGCATATGCGGGCGGGCGGGCCGTCGCAATCGCCTTGCCACCCGCAACACTGTCCGCCGTCTCGATCTCGAATCCGCGTTTCTCCATCGCCTTGGCAAGGCGGCGCAGAAAGGGTTCGTCATCATCAACCAGCAAAAGGGTTTTGTCAGTGCCTAGTTCCGGCAGTGCGGCGTCAGCCATGTGGTGCTCCAATTCCCGTATTTCGACCTGTTCGGCTGCGGTTAGATATGGAGCGCACCGCGGCTGGCGTCAAATTTTTCCGCCTTTTCAGGCGTTTTCAACGAAACACGAAACACTGTCTGCCATCGCCTCGGCGCTGGTATCTCTGCGATAAAACTCAACAAATCCCAATTCGGGCAGCACAAGATAGGTAAAGGTCGAATGATCCACCAGATAGAACTCGTCCGAGGTGTCATGGGCCTTGTAATAGGTGCGATAGGCCTCTGATGCGGCCTTGATCTGCGCGGGCGACCCGGTCAGGCCGATCATCTTTTCATGCAGGTTAAAGGCGAAATCGCCCACCAGTTCCGGCGTATCGCGTTCGGGGTCGATGGTGATGAACACAGGCGTGACAGACATCCCCCGCTCCTCCAGCAGATCGACCGCCTCGGCATTGCGGGCCGTGTCCAGCGGGCACACGTCGGGGCAGAACGTATAGCCGAAATAGATCAGGCTTGGTTCGGTAATCACATCCTTGTCCGTCACGGTCGCACCTTCGGCATTGACCAGTTCGAACGGTCCGCCAATCTGGTTGCCGTCACCCGCAATTGTCGTGGCCGAACACTGCGCGAGACCGGTCTTCTCGCCCCCTGTCGTCATCCACCAGGCTCCGGCAATAAATACGGCGGCGACAAGTGCGGCGATGGGTGCGATGATGCGGGTCATGGTTGTCCTCGGGGCGTCAGTATTGATGTCCTTGCTATCAACCTTACACTCCAGTGCAACCAACGAAGTAGTGACATGATGGCGCAATCAGAATTTGGCCTGGTGACCGGGCAACAACGCTCCAACTGGATAAGACTGCGCACCATGATCCTGCTGCGCTGGGTTGCCATCGTCGGCCAGCTTGTCGCGCTGACGGTGGCGCAGCGCATGTTTGGGCTGCAGCTGGAAATTGGCCTGTGTTATCTGGCGGTTGGCATATCCGTTGTCGGCAACCTTGTGGCAATTTTCGTGTTTCCCGAGAACAAGCGCCTCGCCGAATCCGAGAACCTCTTGATGGTGCTGTTTGACCTGTTGCAGCTTGGCTTTCTACTCGCGCTGACGGGCGGGCTGAACAACCCCTTTGCCCTTCTGATGCTGGGCCCTGTGACGATTTCGGCGGCGGTTCTGACCACCCGGTCGACGATCCTGATCGGGGCGACCGCCATCATCATCGTCACGCTGCTGTCGGAATATCACCTGCCCCTGCGCACGCAGGACGGGGCCGTGCTCAGCATTCCGGACCTGTTTGTCTTTGGCAACTGGATCGCGCTGGTGATCGCGGTCTGTTTCATCGGCCTCTATTCCCGGCGTGTCACCTTTGAAATCCACTCGATGTCCGACGCGCTGTCGGCCACCCAGCTTGCCCTGTCCCGCGAACAGAAACTGACAGATCTAGGGGGCGTGGTCGCCGCGGCTGCGCATGAGTTGGGCACACC
Organism: uncultured Tateyamaria sp.; assembly: GCF_947503045.1. Taxonomy (GTDB): domain Bacteria; phylum Pseudomonadota; class Alphaproteobacteria; order Rhodobacterales; family Rhodobacteraceae; genus Tateyamaria. The sequence goes on along the minus strand of NZ_CANNCF010000002.1, from coordinate 874,893 downwards.
CCTGGCGACAATAAAACTGGCCAGTGGCGAGTTGATGGAGGAGTTGTCGGACCTGCCCGAACTGCGCGAGGATGCTGCCCTGATCCGCGAACAGGCCGACCGCTGCCGCGACATCCTGCGCGACATGGGCCGGGCGGGCAAAGACGATTTGCACCTGCGTCAGGCTCCACTCATGGCCGTGGTGCAAGAGGCCGCCGAGCCGCATATTCACCGCGGCAAAGAGGTCAAATACACCCACGATCCGGATGCCGGTGTCGAGATTGACCAACCCGCAATCCTGCGCCAACCCGAGATCATCCACGGCTTGCGCAATCTGGTGCAGAACGCAGTCGACTTTTCCCGCTCCACCGTCTGGATCGAAGCGCATTGGACGGACGAAAAGATCACCTTGCGCATCATGGACGATGGCCGTGGCTTTCCGACGCAGGTGTTGGGGCGCATTGGCGATCCGTTTGTCCGTTGGCGCAAAGCGGGTGGCGCACGAGTGGAGCGCCCCGAATACGAAGGCATGGGCCTGGGCCTGTTCATCGCGAAAACGCTGCTGGAACGGTCCGGTGCCGAACTCACCTTTGCCAACGGCACTGACCCCTATGCCAGCACTCCGGTCGATGGCCAGCATCTGGGTGCCATCGTCGCCGTTGTCTGGCCTCGGCACAAGATCGACGCCCGCCGCGGCGAAAACGCAGTGCCCCAAGGCCAGAACGAAAAAATAAAAGCATGATCCGGCGTTCGGCACGCCAAAGTTAACGGCGTGTTAACCTAAGTGAAGCATAGGTAAAGCCTCGCGTTTGAAAGGTGACGAAGCGTGCCTGTTGTCGAGATCATTGTTGCGTTTGTCTGTGCGGCCACCGCTGTCGGTATGGGGCTCGTGTTTTTGGGTGCGCGGCGCACATCCGAAATCGCGATGGCGCAGCCCGGCCCTCAAGGCATGCATTTCCTGTTCTGCGATCTGGATCTTGAGCATGCAACAGATCAGGCCCGCGCGGTCCTGTTCAAGGAAAGTGGCGAAACCGATTGGCATGCGCTGCGTGCGGCGCTGACGGCGCGCTTTCCCGGATTGCCCGACGCCGACGCCCTGCGCACACTGGATTCCCTGACGCTCCACTCCGCCGCGCTGGATGATACTGCTATCCTGCATCTGGACCGCGAACGGGAAATGACCCGCGTGGTCATCAAGGATGAATCCGTCACTGACGCCACTGCCGTGCATGAAATCAAGTCGATTGAGGCCGAATTGGGGACGCTTCGACTTGCAGCTGCCGCATCGCCCTATCCGATCTGGCTGGTTGGTGCGGACGAGACAATCCAATGGCACAACACGGCCTACGCCACCCTGTCCGAAGCGGCGCAACCGGAACAGGACAGTGTGAACAAACCCCTGTTCGAACTGGATCAGGACCTTCTGGACGAAAAGCAGACCATCCGTGTCCCGGTCAAGATCGCCAGCACCGGAACGACTGAGTGGTACAACGTAACGGCCACCCGCGTGACCGGAAACATCATCTACCACGCTATCGACATCAACGCGGTGATCGAGGCCGAAGTGGCGCAGCGCAACTTTGTCCAGACGCTGGCCAAGACCTTTGCCCATCTGTCCATCGGCCTCGCCATCTTTGATCGCAACGGGCAGTTGGCCCTGTTTAACCCGGCGATGGTCGATCTGACCTCATTGCCAGTTGAATTCCTCAGCGGACGGCCCGATCTGTTGGCCTTTTTCGACCGGCTTCGCGACAACCGGGTGATGCCGGAACCCAAGAATTACAGCTCGTGGCGGCAAGAGATTTCCGACATGATCGCCGCCGCCACCCATGCCAGCTATCAAGAGACGTGGACCCTTAACACCGGCCACACCTACCGCGTCAGCGGGCGTCCCCATCCGGATGGGGCCGTGGCCTTTCTGATCGAAGATATCACGGCAGAAATCTCGCTGACCCGCAACTTCCGCGCAGAGCTGGAACTGGGTCAGTCGCTAATGGACACGTTCGAGGATGCGCTCGCGGTGTTTTCCTCGGCCGGAGTGCTGACGTTCTGCAACATCGCGTTTCGCGAGATGTGGAAGATGGACCCAGATTGCAGCTTTGCCGATGTCACAATCGTCGATTCAATCAAGGAATGGCAGTCTCAGACCGCGCCAAATCCGGCATGGGGCGACATGCGTGAATTCGTGATGAAACTGAGCGAACGCGCCCCGTGGGAAGCGGACATCATTCATCACACCGAGGGGCCGTTCACCGTGCGCCTGTCACCAATCGCATCCGGCGCGACGGTGGTGCGTTTCACGCAAAACATACCCCTGCCCGCACGCGCCACTCAGGTCAAAGCCTAGGTCATTCTGCTTGCAGCGGCGCGCGATGCCGATAGTTTGGCGACATGACGCCAAGCCCGCTGACCCTCGACTGGCCTGACCCTGATGCGACAGCCCGGTGTGCCGTCGCACTTGGCACATCCTTGGACCCCGGCGACGTGATCTTGCTGGCTGGTCCGGTGGGGGCGGGGAAAACACATTTTGCCCGCGCATTGATCCAATCGCTGCTGATCACGCCCGAGGACGTCCCCTCGCCCACTTTCACGCTGGTGCAGACCTATGACACGCAGGCCGGTACGCTATGGCACGCGGATCTCTACCGTGTGTCGATGGATACCGAGGTGGATGAACTCGGGCTGCTCGAAGCCTTTGAAGACGCCATCTGTCTGGTCGAGTGGCCGGATCGGTTGGGCCCGCTGACGCCGCCTGACGCGCTGCATCTTGAGATCGCCGCCGTGGGTGACGGGCGGGTGGCCCGGTTGACCTGGTCCGATCCCAAATGGTCGGATCGACTGGCGGATGTGGTGCAACATGTCTGAGCGCGGCAAAACCATATCCGCTTTTCTTGACGAGGCGGGCTGGGGCGGCGTGCCGCGCACCCTTGTTGCGGGCGATGCCTCGAACCGTCGATACGAACGGTTGCAGCGCTCCGCCCAAGACAGCCTGATCCTGATGGATGCGCCCGCGGAAAAGGGCGAGGATGTGCGCCCCTTTGTCGAAATCACCAACCACCTGCGCCGCGTCGGCCTGTCCGCGCCCGAGATTATTGCCGAAGACCCTGTCAACGGCCTGCTGCTGATCGAAGACCTAGGCGATGATCTGTTTGCCCGCGTAATGACAGCTGATTCTTCGCTGGAACAGCCGCTTTATCAGGCAAGCGTCGACGTGCTGTTGCATCTGCACCGATCTCAAGCCCCGGCGTTGCCGCGCTATGATGCGGACGTGATGACGGACAAAGCGGCGCTGGCCTATGACTGGTATCAGCGCGGTACGCTGGGCACCGTCGATGCGGGAACCAAAACGACATTCGAGACCGCATTTCACGCCCTCCTCGCCCCGCTGGATGCGATGACCCCTGTGCTGATCCAGCGTGACTACCACGCAGAAAATCTGATCTGGTTGCCTGAACGGGACGGTGTGAAACGGGTTGGCTTGCTCGACTATCAGGACGCAATGCTGGGGCATCCCGCCTATGATCTGGTGTCGATTGTGCAGGATGCCCGGCGCGATGTCAGTCCCAAAACGGCTGACGCGATGATCCAACACTATGTTGATGGCTCCGGAGTTCAGAGCGACGCGTTCATGGCGGCCTACGCGCTTTTGGGCATGCAACGCAACATGCGGATTCTGGGCGTCTTTGCCCGCCTGTCCATGCATTTCGGCAAGCCGCTCTATGTTGACCTAATCCCACGTGTGTGGGGGCACATTCAGACCAATCTGTCTCACCCGTCGCTCTCGACCATCAAACCGCTGATCGACACGGACCTGCCCGAACCGACACCTGCCCTTTTACAAAAGCTCAAAGATCAATGCGCCACGATTCCATCCCTCTGATGCTGTTCGCCGCCGGGTTTGGAACACGGATGAAGCATTTGACGGCGCACCAGCCCAAACCCATGATCCCTGTGGCGGGGCGGGCGCTGATCGACCACGCGCTTGCGCTGGCCCATGACGCACAGGCCGACCCGATTGTCGCCAACCTGCACTATCTGCCCGACATGCTGGAACGGCACCTTGCGGGCACTGGCGTTCGCACAATTCGCGAAGAACCGGAGATACTGGAAACCGGCGGTGGGCTGCGCAATGCCTTGCCGCACTTGGGTTCAAACCCGGTGCTGACGCTGAACTCTGACGCCGTTTGGTCCGGGTCAAACCCGCTGAAACTGCTGGTCGAGGCTTGGAATCCATCGATTATGGACGCACTATTGATCTGTGTGCCGCTGCAGCGTGTTCACGGGCGCGAAGGCAAGGCAGATTTTGACATCGACCCCGCTGGCCGCCTGCATCGCGGCGGCGACACTGTCTACGGTGGCGCGCAGATATTGAAGACTGATCTGCTGAAAACAGTCTCTGATCAGGCGTTTTCACTGAATGTAGTCTGGAACATGATGGCTGACGAACAGCGGCTGTTCGGCCTCGAATATCCCGGCCACTGGTGTGACGTCGGCCATCCGGGCGGCATTGCGGAGGCCGAGGCGATGCTGGACAGACACGATGTTTGACCCCTCCGCGTCCCCTCGCGTGTACGGATGCGCATTGGGAGTGGATTTTCCGGCTGCTGTCATTCGCGGGCTTGATCAACGGTTGCAACACGCCGCCCCCGAGGATTGGGCGCGAGTCACGCTGTTGGTCAACACGCGACGCATGGCGCGCCGCCTGCGTGATTTGTTCGATGCAGGCCCTGCACGTTTGCTGCCGCGAATCCGGATGATCACGGATCTCGACGACCTGTTGCCTGACGGCCCAATGCCTGACCCCGCTTCAGGTTTGCGGCGTCGGTTGCAGCTGGTCGCCCTGACCAACAAACTGATCGAGCAACAGACCGGCTTTGCCCCGGACACCGCCGGGTTCGATATGGCGGACAGCCTTGCCGCACTCATGGATGAAATGCAGGGCGAAGGCGTGAGCGCGGCAGACATCGCTGCCCTGGATGTATCCGACCAATCCGGGCACTGGGCGCGCGCGCAAGAGTTCATCGCAATCGCGCAGTCCTATATTGATGCATCCGGTGATGCGCCAGACGCCGAAGGACGGCAACGAGATACTGTCGTGCGTTTGGCCGCCCATTGGGCCGAATACCCTGTGTCAGACCCTGTTTTGGTTGTCGGCTCCACCGGATCGCGCGGCACGACACAGCTGTTGATGCAGGCGGTCGCTGCGTTGCCACAGGGGGCCGTGATCCTGCCCGGATTCGATTTCGACATGCCCCATGTCTGGGAACGGATGGCAGAGAACAAGGCGGACGAGGATCATCCCCAGTTCCGGTTCCTAAGGCTGGCGCAGGCCGTGGGGATCGACCCGGTTCACATTGCACACTGGTCCGATAACGCCGCACCAACAACGGCGCGCAACCGGCTGGTGTCTCTGGCCCTGCGCCCTGCTCCGGTGACCGACGCCTGGCGCATCGAAGGACCGCAACTGCAGGATCTGGACATGGCCACCGCACCGATCACCCTGGTCGAGGCCGACACGCCCCGTGCCGAGGCCATCGCCATCGCAATGCGTTTGCGCGAGGCCGCCGAGGTTGGACAACGCGCTGCGCTGATCACGCCGGACCGGATGCTGACACGACAGGTCACGGCGGCCCTCGATCGCTGGAACATCCTGCCCGATGACAGTGCGGGAACGCCGCTGCACCTTTCGCCGCCCGGTCGATTCCTGCGCCATGTGGCCAGCCTGTTTGATCGACCGCTGGATGCCGAGGCGCTGCTGACGCTGCTCAAACATCCGCTGACCCATTCCAGCCACGACCGAAACGAACACGTGCTGAAAACGCAGAAATTGGAATTGCGCATGCGCCGGCAAGGCCTGCCCTATCCCGACGCGCCCGGCCTGCTGCACTGCGCCCGGCTTGCGGACAAAGCGGAGCCTGACGCGATGGAGCATTGGGCGACATGGGTGGCAAGGCAGACCTGTGACCAGACCGTTCCGGGCAAATTGCCGCTTTCCGATTGGGTCGCGCGGCATATCGCATTGGCAGAGGCCATTGCCAACGGACCCGAGGGCACTGATACGGGCGAGCTGTGGCTGAAAAAAGCCGGGCAAGAGGCGCAAAAGACCATGGCCGCCGTGCAGGACGAGGCCGCGTTTGGCGTTGACCTGACGGCTGCGGACTATGCGAATCTGATCGGCGGCATCCTCAGTCAGGGCGAGGTACGGGATCGCGATTCACCTCACCCTACGATCATGATCTGGGGCACCCTCGAGGCGCGGGTTCAAGGGGCCGACCTCGTCATTTTGGCGGGTTTGAACGATGGCACCTGGCCCGAAGCGCCCAAACCCGATCCGTGGTTGAACCGAAAAATGCGTCTCGATGCAGGGCTTTTGCTGCCGGAACGGCGGATCGGCTTGTCCGCGCATGACTTCCAACAGGCCATCGCCGCACCCGAGGTGTGGCTGACCCGATCCATCCGCTCGGACGATGCGGAAACCGTACCATCACGCTGGATCAACCGCCTGAAAAACCTGTGCGTTGGTCTGGCCGCGCAAGGCTGGCGGGATGTCTGGGCGGAGATGGGGGATCGCGGGTCGATCTGGCTGGATCGCGCGCGCCAACTGGACGCCGCGCCCGAGGTCGAGAGGGCAAAGCGGCCCGCGCCCTGCCCTCCTGTGTCTGCACGTCCGCGTCGTTTGACCGTGACCGAAATTCAGACTCTAATCCGCGACCCATTCGCCGTTTATGCCAAACACTGCCTGCGGCTGCGTGCGCTCAAACCGCTGGTGCAGACTCCAGATGCCCTGCTGCGTGGGATCCTGTCGCACGACGTGATGGAAGGTTTTGTCAGGGCAACCCTGGACGATCCCAGCGTCATGACGGTTGAGGCATTGATGGACCATGCTCGCGAAGTATTGCAGAGCGATGTGCCCTGGCCCGCCGCACGCGCCCTATGGCTGGCGCGGTTCGAACGCGCCGCGTCGTGGATCGTCGAAACCGAGGCGCAGCGGCAATCCATCGCAACGCCAACACTGTTCGAAGAAGAGGCCAAGGGCCGCCTCATCCTCCCCTCCATCGCGACGACGCTGGAAGGGCGCGCGGACCGAATCGACATTGACCCGGCCGGTGATGTCATTCTTTACGATTACAAATCCGGCGCTCCACCCAGCAAGGACAAGCAAAAACACTTTGACAAGCAACTGCTGATCGAGGCCGCGATGGTCGAGGAAGGTGCGTTTGAAAAGCTGGGGCCTCGCAGCGTCAAAGCAGCCCAATTTGTAGGATTAGGGTCGAATCCAAGGATCGAGGACGCACCAATCGACGACGAATCGAGCCGGACGATCCTCGCCGAACTGGTCAGCCTTTTGTCGGCCTATCTTGAAGGCGACAAGGGCTACACCTCGCGCCGCGCCATGGAAAAGGATACGGATGCGCGCGACTACGACCAACTTGCGCGCTTCGGTGAATGGGATGTGTCCGCCGACGCGCACCCAGAGGTGCTGACATGACCCCGCTGAACGAAGCAACGCGACGTCAGCACAGCGCGGCGGAACCGATGGCATCCACCTGGTTGTCGGCCAATGCGGGCTCGGGCAAGACCCGCGTGTTGACTGATCGGGTGGCCCGCTTGTTGTTGGAAGAGGTCGAACCGCAGCACATCCTGTGCCTGACCTACACCAAGGCCGCCGCCTCGGAGATGCAAAACCGGCTGTTCCAGCGGCTTGGAGCGTGGGCAATGCTGGACGATGCAGATTTGCGCGGCTCGCTCGCTGAATTGGGCCTTGATCGCGCACCCCAAGACGACGATCTGCGCCGCGCCCGCACCTTGTTTGCCCGCGCCATCGAAACGCCCGGTGGTTTGAAAATTCAAACGATCCACTCGTTCTGTGCGTCTCTGTTACGGAGGTTTCCACTCGAAGCGGGGGTCAGTCCGCAGTTTACCGAGATCGAAGATCGCGCCGCCGATCTGTTGCGGGCGGAACTGGTCGATCAGATGGCCGACGGGCCGGATGCAGACTGCCTTGCCGCGCTGGCCCGCCATTATACGGGCGAGGATTTTCTGAAGCTGACCAAAACGATGGTCGGCATGTCAGACGATTTCACTGACCTGACTATGGGCGACGCGCTTGCGCTGTTTGATCAGCTCGCCTCACTCACCCACACCAGCATCGAAAGCGCCACTTTTGCACCCAGCGACTGGGAGCTCCTGCAAGACCTGATCCCCGCACTGGTCGCGCGTGGGGGCAATGACGGCAAGGCTGCAGCAAAGCTGAGTACGCTGAACGAACTCAACTGTGCGACTTTGCCGGATTTGATGGACGTCTTCCTTTATGGCGCCAACACCAAAGCGCCATTTGCGGCGAAAACGGACAGATTTCCAACCAAGGACACGCAAAAGGCCGTGCCCCATCTGATCGAGCCGCTCCACGATCTGATGCGGCGGGTGGCGGATGCGCGCGCGCCGTTTCTTGCGCTTGCTGTGGCCGAACGAACAGTCATCCTGCATCAATTCGCGCGGCGCTTTTCAGACCTCTACGCAACGGCCAAGCAAAGGCGCGGGTGGCTCGACTTTGACGATCTGATCCAGAAGGCGCGCCAATTGCTCAGCGATGATCGCGTGGCGGCGTGGGTGCTTTATCGGTTGGACGGCGGAATCGACCATATTCTGGTGGACGAGGCCCAGGATACCAGCCCGGCGCAATGGGATGTGATCCGCCGTCTGGCCGAGGAGTTTTCAAGCGGGGAAGGCGCCCGCGCCGATGTGACGCGCACCATTTTTGTCGTCGGTGACAAGAAACAGTCGATCTATTCCTTTCAAGGCGCCGACCCGCGCGAGTTTGATCGGATGCAGCGTGAATTCGGCTCTAAACTAAGCGAATCCGGGCAAGTCCTGCGTGACTCCACCCTTGATCATTCGTTCCGATCATCGCCTGCGATCCTTCGATTGGTGGACGAAGTGTTTCGCGGCGCAGGTTCAGCCGGGTTCGATGGCGGTCAGCATATCGCCTTCAACACTGATCTGCCCGGCCGGGTGGATCTGTGGCCGCTGGTGCCCAAGCCCGAAAAAGAGCCTGATCAGGATTGGTTTGACCCGCTGGACCGGCGCAGCCCCGAGCATCAGTATCGCATTCTTGCGCGTCAGATCGCGGGCCAGATCAAGACGATGATCGACGACAAGGTGCGCATACCTGATGCCAAAGGTGCCCGCCCCGCGCAGCCGCGCGATTTTCTGATCCTTGTGCAACGCCGCGGCGGTATCTTTCCCGACATTATCCGCGCCTGCAAAGAGGCCGGATTGCCCATTGCGGGTGCCGATCGTCTCAAGGTCGGGGCGGAAATCGCGGTGCGCGACCTTGGGGCGTTGTTGTCTTTTCTGGCCACGCCCGAGGATAGCCTGTCGCTGGCCACTGCGCTACGCTCACCACTGTTCGGCTGGTCCGAGCAGGACCTGTTCACCCTGGCCCACCACCGGGAGGATGAATTCCTTTGGTCTGATCTGCGCAAAAAACGTGACGTCCATCCCGAAACAGTCTCTGTCCTGTTTGATCTGCGCGACAATATCGATTTCCTGCGCCCCTACGATCTGATCGAACGGATGCTGACCCGGCACGGCGGCCGCAAACGTCTGCTGGCGCGTTTGGGCTCAGAGGCCGAAGACGGAATCAACGCGCTGCTATCTCAGGCATTGGCCTATGAACGCGCCTCCGTGCCCAGCCTCACCGGTTTTCTGGCGTGGATGGAGACGGACGAGCTGGAGGTCAAACGCCAGATCGACAGCGCCTCCAACCAGATCAGGGTGATGACGGTACATGGATCAAAAGGACTGGAGTCGCCCATCGTGATCCTGCCCGAATGCGGCAAACGCGATGTTGTGATCCGGGATGAGGTCATTGCGGTGAAGGGCGTTCCGGTCTGGAAAATGCCAAGCGCCAGCCAGCCGGATCAGATGGCAGAGCGCATCGACGAGATGAAAACGGCCCAGCGCGAAGAGTCGCTGCGCCTGCTCTATGTGGCTCTGACACGGGCGGAAAAGTGGTTGATCGTCGCGGCGTCCGGTGAATTGCACAAGGACGGTGACGACTGGCACCAACGGGTCGAGGCCGGGATGCGCGCAAGTGGGGCGTTTGATCTGGACACACCGGTTGGTCCGGGTTTGCGGATGGAGCACGGGTCGTGGGACTTTACTGAAGACATGCCCGAACCGCCTCACCTTTCCGAACCCGCCCCGCTGCCGGATCACTTTTCCGCGCCCGCCCCAGCACTGCCCACACAAACGCAAACCCTGTCGCCTTCTGATCTCGGCGGGGTCAAGGCGCTGCCCGGCGACGGGTTGGATGAGGCGACGGCCAAGGCCTACGGAACATGGGTTCACCACTTGTTGGAAACGGGCGGCGTCCAAACCTCCAAACCGCCCCCGGAACTGACCGATGTGCTGCAGGATGAGGGACAACGCGAGGCCGAGGCGATTTTGCGTGATACGCACCTCGCGGAGATATTTGCCGCAACCACCTTGGCCGAGGTCGCGATCACAGCGCCGTTCGGCAAGGACCGGCTTCACGGCACGATCGACCGGCTGATCGTCACACCCGATCACGTCCACATCGTTGATTTCAAAAGCAATCGCGTGGTGCCTGACGCGCCGGCGGACTGTCCCGACGGCGTCTTGCGCCAGATGGGCGCCTATGCGCATGCCATTGCGCAGGTCTATCCCGGACGCGCCCAAACCCTGAGCATCCTTTGGACACGGACAGGAATTCTCATGTCCTTGCCGCACGATATAGTGATGAGCGCCCTTGCACGCACGCCATATCTTGACGATGACAAGGCGGATACATAGGTTCCAGCCCTACGCGTGATCCATGCAGGAGAAATAGAATGGCCACCCTCGCCGTAACTGACGCAACATTTGACGCCGAAGTCAAAAATTCCGAAGTCCCCGTCGTGGTGGATTTCTGGGCTGAATGGTGCGGCCCCTGTAAACAGATCGGTCCCGCGCTCGAAGAGTTGTCGACCGAGATGGAAGGCAAAGTCAAAATCGTAAAGGTCGACGTGGATTCCAACCCGAATTCACCGGCTCAGATGGGTGTGCGCGGCATTCCTGCGCTGTTCATCTTCAAGGACGGTCAGGTCGTGTCGAACATGGCCGGCGCCAAACCCAAGGCCGCCCTGCAAAGCTGGATCGAAGAATCCATCTAAACCCAAACGCGGTTACAGAATTCGAAACGGCCTCCTGTTTGCAGGGGGCCGTTTTCAGTTGAGGGCAAAGGCTGTGCGCGCGAGCGCCTCGATCCTGTCCATGCGGGCCGCTTGCCGCCAACTGCGCCGCGTCTTGTTGGGCGGAATCAGGCGCCAATCGTTGAGCAGTTGGACGAATGGCAGAAATCGCACCGCCGGGTCGTCACGTTCGACAAGCCGATAGCCGTCAAAGAACGCATCGAGGGTCGCGTCGGACAGCAGCCTGCCCTCTGACACATCCTCGCCGGGTTGAAACAACTCTGCATAGTCCATCAGAAGACGCGCGATATCGAAACCAACAGGCGCGGTCGAAGCTGGCTTGAAATCAAGACCTGTTTCGCCTTCGGGGCCCAGCAGCAGGTTGCGCAGGTTGAAATCACCGTGTTTTGCGGCGGACGTGGTTTGCTGATCCATCGCGGCCGCAGCCTTGTCCGGCATTTGTTCACAACACGCGACAAACATTTTCGGCAGGGCCACGCGCAGTGTCCCGGCCCGCACCGCGTCGCGCATTCTCGCGGCATGGCGCAGCATAAATTTCGGCTGATAGGTCCGCTCTTCAAGCGGGCCGGACCCGTGAAATGCGCCCAACCATGCTCCGGCGCGGCGCAGCATCTTGTCATGGGGTTTTCCCGCGAGCAGATGATCGTTCAGCGTTTTTCCCGCCGCTTCGGCCATGACAACAATTCGGCCATCATCGGACGCAAACAGAACCTCGGGGGCGTGTGAGCTATTGCTCCCAGCCAGCCGCTCAAAAGCATCTCGTTGCGCGGCGATCGCCGCGGACAGGTCCGCATCATCCGGCGCGGCAAACACCTGTTTCAGGATCAACGGTCGCGGACCCTTCAAACGCACCACGATGTGGCTGCGCGCAGGTTCATCCTTTTGCCAGATCAGCTTGGCCCGGTAGGCCGCCGTATCCAGCCCAAGGTCGGGCGCAATCTCTGCCCATGCCGCCTGCGCCTGTTTCAGACGTGGATCCGTGCCCATCAGTTTCATGCCCGACACACAACCACATTGCCTGCACGGATTGAAGCTGTCGCAGTTAGGTCGCATATAGGCCCGAACAGGCAAGGAGACGCGACATGGCCAATTCCGAATTCCCCGGCTGGCACGGCACCACGATCATCGGCGTGAAAAAGGGTGGCGAGGTTGTGGTTGCGGGCGACGGGCAGGTGTCCCTTGGCCAGACCGTAATCAAGGGGACCGCGCGCAAGGTGCGCAGGCTCAGCCCAAGCGGGTTTGACGTTGTGGCTGGCTTTGCCGGATCGACGGCGGATGCCTTTACACTTTTGGAGCGCCTTGAAACCAAGCTCGAGGCGACGCCGGGCCAGTTGGCGCGCGCAAGTGTCGAGCTGGCCAAGGACTGGCGCACCGACAAGTACCTGCAAAAACTCGAGGCGATGCTGATCGTGACGGATGGCACCGACATGTTTGTCATCACCGGGGCGGGCGACGTGCTGGAACCCGAACATAACGTCGCGGCGATCGGGTCAGGCGGAAACTATGCGCTGGCCGCCGCACGCGGGCTGATCGACAGCGACCGCGACGCCGAAACCGTGGCACGCGATGCCATGGCGATTGCGTCTGACATCTGCGTCTACACAAACGGCAACCTGACCGTCGAGACGATCAAAGGAACACCCAAATGACTGACCTGACCCCACGCGAAATCGTCTCGGAACTGGATCGGTTCATCATCGGGCAGGCGGACGCCAAGCGGGCGGTGGCCGTGGCGCTGCGCAACCGTTGGCGGCGCAAGCAGTTGGGTGACGACCTGCGGGACGAGGTCTATCCCAAGAATATCCTGATGATCGGGCCCACCGGCGTCGGCAAGACCGAGATCAGCCGCCGTCTGGCCAAACTCGCGCGCGCGCCCTTCCTCAAGGTCGAGGCGACCAAATTCACCGAGGTCGGCTATGTCGGGCGGGATGTGGAGCAGATCATTCGCGATCTGGTCGACGCCGCGATTGCCCAGACCCGTGATCTGATGCGCGAGGATGTCGCGACCAAGGCCAAGCAAGCCGCCGAAGACCGGGTGATCACCGCCATCGCAGGCACCGATGCGCGCGACGGCACGCGCGAGATGTTTCGCAAGAAACTGCGCTCGGGCGAGCTCGACAGCACGGTCATCGAACTGGATGTCGCCGACACGTCAAACCCGTTTCCCATGATGGACATCCCCGGCCAGCCGGGCGCGGGGGCGGGCATGATGAACCTTGGCGATCTGTTTGGCAAAGCCATGGGCGGACGCACCACACGCAAGAAACTGACCGTCGCGGCCAGCTATGATGTGCTGATCGGCGAAGAGGCGGACAAGCTGCTGGATGACGAAACTGTCACTAAATCCGCGCTGGAAGCGGTGCAGGAAAACGGGATCGTTTTCCTTGACGAGATCGACAAGGTCTGTGCCCGCTCGGACGCGCGCGGCGGTGATGTGAGCCGCGAAGGTGTACAGCGCGATTTGCTGCCCCTGATCGAAGGGACAACCGTCAGCACCAAACATGGCCCCGTCAAAACCGACCATATCCTGTTCATTGCATCCGGCGCGTTCCACATCGCCAAACCGTCTGACCTGCTGCCCGAACTGCAGGGCCGCCTGCCGATCCGGGTTGAGCTGCGCCCCCTGACCGAAGACGATTTCGTGCGCATTCTCGAGGAAACCGACAACGCGCTGACCCTGCAATATTCCGCCCTGATGGCGACCGAACAGGTGACGGTGACTTTCGAACCCGAAGGCATCCGCGCCCTCGCGCGCATCGCAGCCGAGGTGAACCAGACGGTCGAAAATATCGGCGCGCGGCGGCTCTATACCGTGATGGAGCGGGTGTTCGAAGAGTTGTCCTTTACCGCGCCGGACCGGGGCGGTGAGGAAATCGTGGTCAATTCCGCCTTTGTGGAGCAGCATTTGGGCGAGCTGTCGCGCTCGACCGATCTAAGTCGCTATGTGCTGTAGTCGTGCGGCCTGATCTGGGCTAAGACCGGGTCAGGGACAGGCAGGACAAAGACCATGCGGTGGGTGACAGTTGCGTTGATGATGCTTCTTGCCGCGTGCAATGACCGCACCGCTGCGCCCGTGGTGCCCGATGCGCTGAATTTTGGTCTGAACGTGCCCGTCTTTATGGGGACGACGCGGGCGACAAACGATGCGGGTGAGTTTGGCATCGAACGCGCGACCAAATTGCGCCTACTGAAAACCACGGTCTCTATCCCGCCAAATCGTGAATTGGGCAGCGTGTCGGACGGCTATGACCGCCCCAAACCCGACCGCGATTTCGCCATCGCGGAACTGCAGCAATTTGACGAACCGGCCGGGTTCACCCGGAGCCTGCGCGCCGAGATTGACGCCAGATCGACGGACCGGCGCGAAGTCACCGTGTTTGTACACGGGTTCAACAACAGCTTTGCCGATTCCGCGTTCCGCATGGCGCAACTGGGCCATGACCTCGAAATTCCGGGTGCCCATGTCAGCTATGCCTGGCCAAGCCGCGCGAATCCTTTGGGCTATGAGTATGACCGGGACAGCGCACTGTTTGCCCGCGATGGACTGGCCGATCTGTTGCGCACTGTGCGCAGCGCAGGGCAACCGGACGTGATCGTCGTGGCGCATTCCATGGGCAGCGCACTGGTGATGGAAACGTTTCGCCAGCTTGAAATCGCGCAACCCGGATGGGTCGGCGCGAATATTCGCGGTGTGATCCTGATGTCCCCGGACATCAACGTCGATGTCTTTCGCAGCCAGTTCCGCCAGATCAGGGATGTGCCTGACCCGTTTGTCGTGATCGTGTCGCGCAAGGATGCGGTGCTGCGTCTGTCCTCGCGCTTGCGTGGTCAGAAAACCCAGCTCGGCAACATCGACAATGCCGAAGAGGTTGCCGACCTGCCAATCAATGTGGTGGACGTGACCGCGTTTTCTGACCGCAAGTCCGGCAACCATTTCGTGGCTGGCAGTTCGCCGGCCCTAATTCAACTGCTGCGCCGGTCCTCGGACCTGGATCGCGAGTTTTTGCGGGGCAGCAGCGGGGCCGTTGTCCTGTTGCCGGGCCAGCGCCGGGTCATCACCGGTCCAGTCAGCCGACCCATTGATCTTGCCGAAGAAAGCACCGGGCTGTGACGGCGCGCGCGCTGCCGACAGGTCTGCTTTCCTTTATCAGTGAAAACCGGAATTGGCTGTCCGCCGGGGCGCTGCTGTCGCTTTTGTCCTCTTTCGGGCAGACCTATTTCATCTCGCTCTTTGCCGCTGAAATTCAGGCAGATTTTGGGCTCAGCCACGGTGGGTGGGGCGGTATCTATTCGCTGGGGACAATGGCCTCGGCAGCGGTGATGATCTGGGCGGGCAGCCTGACAGACATGTTCCGCGCGCGCACTTTGGGCGTTCTTGTGCTGGGCAGTCTCGCGCTCGCATGTCTGGCAATGGCGTGGAACCCGTATGTGGCGCTGCTGCCGGTCGTGATCTTTGCACTGCGGCTGATGGGGCAGGGGATGTGCAGCCATATCGCCGTTGTATCGATGGCCCGCTGGTTCGTGGCGACGCGGGGGAGGGCGCTGTCCATCGCATCGCTTGGATTCGCTGCCGGTGAGGCGCTTTTGCCGCTGATCTTTGTGGCCCTGCTTGGCGTGTTTCACTGGCGCTCACTTTGGGTGGTCGCCGCCTGCATCGCCCTTGTGGGCATACCTATCCTCATGACGCAGCTGCGCACCGAACGCACGCCGCAATCCATGGCGGATGAAAACCAAAGCATTGGCATGGACGACGTGCACTGGTCGCGTCGCTCCGCGCTGCGCCATCCGTTGTTCTGGTTCATGGTGCCTGCCATTCTGGGGCCCTCCGCGTTCAACACCGCCTTCTTTTTTCATCAGGTGTACTTTGCCGAGCTGAAAGGCTGGACGCACCTGTCGCTGGTCACTCTGTTTCCGCTTTATACATCCGTCGCCATCGGGGCGATGGTGGTGTCAGGTATCGCGCTGGACAGGTTCGGAACCGCACGACTGATCCCACTTTATCAGTTACCCATGGTCATCGCCTTTGGCGTATTCGCCTTTGCCACCTCTCTGGGGCACGCCGCCATCGGCTTTGTCTTTCTCGCGCTGACGACAGGCGCCAATTCGACCCTACCCAACGCGTTTTGGGCCGAATTCTACGGCACGCGGTTCATCGGATCGATCAAGGCGATGGCCACAGCGGTGATGGTTTTGGGGTCTGCCATCGGGCCGGGGATCACGGGGCTCTTGATCGATCTACAGGTTGATCTGACCACGCAATATCTCGGTGTGGCCGTCTATTTCCTGTTTTCCAGCCTGTGCATGTGGATTGGCATCCGGCGCTATCGCGGTGCGCTACCGCAACTTGCGTAAGTAGACGTAATACGCTCCACCGCCACCGTGACGCAGATGGGCCTGCGTGACCTGCAATACAGCCGAAGACAGTGGCGGCATCGACAACCATTGCGGGACCTGATGGCGCAACACGCCAAAGCGCACCGGGATCGGCCCGCCATCATCGCGCTGTTTGCCCTTGCCCGTGACAACCAGAACCAGCCGTTTGCCCTGTGCCTGCGCGCTCAGGATATATCGTGTCAGGGCAGGGTGCGCGCGTTCCAGCGTCATGCCGTGCAGGTCCAGCTTGCCTTCGGGGCGCAACTTGCCCCGCTTCATTTGGTCAAAGGCCTTGCGATCCATCTGAACGGGCTGCGCCCCCACCTGTTCGGCGATGGTTGGGGACAGATGCGCGGTTGCTGTCGGACGCGCGGGCTGAATCGTCAGAGACTTTGGCACCGCCTCAAACGTCGCCTTCTTGCGCGGCTGCACAGGCGGAGTTGTCACGAAATCCTGCGGGCGCAGTGGTTTTTCCGGGTGCAGCCGTTCCGCGTTGGACACGACCTTGCGCCACAGCTCTTCCTCATCCGGGCGCAATTTGCGGCGTTTCATATGGCGCTTTCGGGCAGCAGGGCATAGGCGCGCTGGATCGGCATCAGCACCATCAGGCGGCCCGGATCGCGCAATTGCCCGGCGGCCCGCCCAGCGCGATCACCGGTGCCAAAGAAGACGTCAGCCCGCTGGGCGCCCTTGATCGCCGACCCGGTATCTTGCGCCACCATCAAACGACGCAGCGGATTGCGACCATCCTTTTCAATCCAGACCGGCGCGCCCAGGGGGACAAAGGCCGGGTCAATCGCCACGGTGCGCATGGTGGTGATCGACCGGTTCATCGCACCAAGCGGGCCAAGCTCCGCAGGCACTTCACTGACTTCGCGAAAAAACACGTAAGAGGGATTGTGAAATAGCAGTTCGGCCCCGGCGGCAGGGTTCCGTTTCACCCAGTTCTTGATCACATCGGCGCTGACCTGATGGGCGGCATAGGTACCACGCCGCACCAACTCTTTGCCGACAGACCGGTATTCATGCCCGTTTGATCCGGAATAGCCGACGCGGATGGTCCGCCCATTGTCTAGGTTGATGCGGCCCGAGCCCTGGATCTGCAGGAAAAACAATTCAACCGAGTCATCGACCCAGGCAATTTCCAGACCACGACCAGCCATGACCCCGCCCTGCAAAATCTCGCGACGTGTATGCCATGGCCGCGACACGCGGGCCTCGGGCGGCATCGCATAGACAGGAAACCGATAACGTCCACTGCGACGTTTGGAGCCATCAAGCTCGGGTTCGAAATACCCGGTGAACAGGCCGGGCGCACCGTCCTCGATCAGAACGGGGCGAAAGAAAAGTTCAAAGAAGGCCTTTGCATCCGGAATCTCAGAGGCGACTGCGCACAAGGACCGCCAGTCGGGGTCGTTCATGTCACGACACGTGCTGCGGAACACGTTCAGAGCAGCGGCGTGATCATCCTCGGCCCAGCCATCAAGGGCCGTGTAATCCAGAACGGTATATCGGATGTCTGCGGCTGCCGCACTCATCGTGAACGCAACCGCACAGAGAAATCCGACACAGTGCCGGATTACGCGTCTGTAGAGACCAACAGCCAATTTGGGTCGTCAGCCCCCATGGTTCGTGCAAAGGACCATGTGTCTTTTTGCCGTTTCACCTCGGTCGGGCTGCCTTCGACGATGTCGCCGCCTTCGTCGCGGACGGTCGATGTCAGCTCCGCCACAAAGCGGATGTTCAGTTCGGCCTCATTGGTTTCTTCGTTGAAAGTGGCGTCCATCAGTTTCAGCTCTCGCACACCGATAAACTCGGCCTCGATGGTCAGGCCCTGATCTTCGCGGGCGGCGACACCGTCGACAAAGGATTCGTAAACTTCTTCGGACAGGAAGGGCTGAATATCGGACAATTCGCCCGTCTCGTACCCCATCACGATCATCTCGTAAGCGCCGCGCGCACCTTGCAGGAAATCGGCGACGTTGAACGACGGCTCAACCCTCTTCATACCAGCGAGCGCCTTGGCTGCATCGCTGTCTTCGTCGACATGGTCGGTGATATCCAGATCGGGGCCACCTTCGATCACTTCAAGATCGGGACGCCCCAGACGATCATTCACGGGTTTCGGAACAGGGGGCTGTTCAAAGCCTTCGCGTGTTCCCAGGACGTTTTTCAGACGCAGGATCAAAAAGACGGCTATGCCGGCAAGCACAAGCAGCTGGATCAACGGAGAGTTCATTCATACCTCGTTAAGCGGGGTCGGGTGGCAACCACCACGTCTGGTCACTATGTAGGGGTCCAGTGGAGCCAAGTCCACTGCAAGGCCCCAGTGGGCTGGTGAAAGGATGTCGCAGATGTGGTTATTTATAGCATTTCTTACCGTCCCGTTGATCGAAATCGGTTTGTTCATCCAAATCGGCGGCGCAATCGGACTGTGGTGGACGCTGTTGATCGTCATCATAACTGCTGTCATCGGCACGGTTTTGGTGCGCGCGCAGGGGGTTCAGGCCCTTGGGCAGGTCAAATCCTCGTTCAATGAAATGCGCGACCCAAGCGAGGCATTGGCCCATGGCGCGATGATCCTGTTTTCCGGCGCATTGTTGCTGACCCCGGGTTTTTTCACCGATGCGGTTGGATTCGCACTGCTGGTGCCGGGCGTTCGGCTGGCTGTTTTCAAATGGGCCCGCGCCCGGATCAACGTCACCACGTTCAGCACACACCCGCAACATCCACCACAATCTGATGTCATCGAAGGCGAATATGCCGAGGTTGAGCCAGAAAGTGGTGATCAGGGCCGCCCCTCGGGCTGGACGAAGCATTGAGGCCAAGCGGCCAAGCTGCTACCAGACACGCAAATCAATTTGCCCGCGGGAGAGTACCAATGGCCGAAGAAGAAAAAGAAGCACAACCAGCCCAGCCAGTTCAGCCGCAAATGCGGGTTCTGGGCCAGTTCGTACGTGACATGTCGTTCGAGAATATCGTCGCCCAAAAGGGTGCCTCGCCCGATGTGCAGCCAGACGTTCAGGTCCAGGTGAACCTCGACGCGAAAAAGCGCTCGCAGGATCACCAGTTCGAAGTGGCAATCAAGCTCAAGATCACATCCAAGGCCAAAGAGGGCGACACCGTTCTGTTCGTGCTTGAGATTGACTATGTCGGCCTGTTCCACATCGAAAACGTGCCCGAAGACCAGATGCACCCATTCCTGCTGATCGAGTGCCCGCGCATGATCTTCCCGTTCCTGCGCCGCGTGGTCAGCGACATCACCCGCGACGGTGGCTTCCCGCCGCTGAACCTCGAAAACATCGATTTCATCTCGCTTTATCGCAATGAAATTGCGCGTCGTCAGAATCAGGCAGCGCCCGCCGACGCCTGATCGATCTGCACTCCTGAAGTCACGCCCGGCGCACCCCGCGTCGGGAGTTTCAGTTTGACCACATCGCTTTTTCGCCAAGGCCCGCGACAAAACTCGCATGGGCCTCTTTTTCCGCATCGCTCAACCGCGATGGCAGGGGCGACGGTCGGGGTGGCGGTGTCCAGTTGGTGACTCCACCCGATTTGTCGTTTTGTCCCGCGCTGGTCGACAACCCGAAATCCGGTTGCCGCCCCCCGATCAGTTCCAGATAGACCTCGGCCAGAATTTCACTGTCCAGCAACGCGCCGTGCAGCGTCCGCGCAGAATTGTCGATGCCAAAGCGGCGGCACAGCGCATCCAAAGACGCAGGCGAACCCGGGAATTTCCGACGCGCAATGTCGAGCGTGTCGACAGCCCTGTCATAGGGCAGCAACGGCAGACCCATCCATTTCAGCTCGGCATTCAGGAACTTCATGTCGAAGGCCGCGTTGTGGATCACCAGCTTGGCGTCCCCGACAAAATCCAGAAACTTTTGCCCAATCTCCGCAAATTTCGGTTTGCCGCGCAGGAAATCGTCGCCCAGTCCATGCACCTGAAACGCCTCGTCCGGCATGGTCCGTTCGGGGTCGATATATTCGTGAAAGACGTTTTCGGTCGGCATATGCCGGATCAGCTCAATCGCGCCGATCTCGACGATGCGATCTCCGCTTTCGGGGTCGAACCCTGTGGTTTCCGTGTCGAGGACGATTTCACGCATTCTCAATCCGCTTTCTGATCTGCTCGATCACATGATGAACCTGGGCTTGGGCATGTTCAACCGTATCCGTTTCGATCACGAAATCCGCGCGGGCACATTTCTCAGCGCTCGGCATCTGCTTGGCCTTGATCGCCTGAAATTGCTCTTTGGTCATCGTGCCGCGCTCCATCACGCGGGCCTCTTGTATGTCGTCCGCGACATGCACCACAGCAACCGCATCCATACCTTTGTCTCCGCCGGTTTCGAACAGCAGAGGAATATCGAATACGATGATATCCGCGCGCGCGGCATCAATGAACGCCTGCCGATCCGCAGCCACCAGCGGGTGGACAATGGCCTCGATCCGCTTCAGCGCTGTTGGGTCGGCCGAGATGATCTCGCGCAAGACGGCGCGCGACACTTTACCATCCACCACCGCATCGGGAAACGCATCTGCCATCGGACCGACCGCAGCACCGCCGGAACCATACAGCCGATGCACCGCCGCATCCGCATCCCATAGGGCGCATCCCGCCGCGACAAACATCTGGGCGGTCGTGGATTTCCCCATCCCGATGGAACCGGTCAGCCCAAGACGAAACGTCATCTGAGGGCCGCCGCGCGTGTCAGGCTGTCCACCTCGGGGCGCTGACCAAACCAACGCTCAAACGCGGGAACCGCCTGATGCAACAACATGCCCAGACCATCCACCGTAACGCAGCCCGCAGCCTCGGCAGCGGCGAGCAAGTCAGTTTTTAACGGTGTGTAGACAAGGTCCGTCACCACCGATCCGCGGCGCAAGCCATCCAGTGGCACCCGCATCGCGGCCTTGCCAATCATGCCAAGCGAGGTCGTGTTCACGACCAGTGCGGATTCCTCAAGGATATTGCCCGCTTGCACCCAGTCCACGATTGTCAGGCGCTTACCAAAATCATCTGCCAGCTTTTCCGCACGCACACGAGTGCGGTTGGTTAGCAAAATCTCGGGCACGCCTGCATCCAGCAACGAGGCGATTACCGCCCGCGCCGCACCACCCGCGCCCAACACTGCTGCGGGGCCAGAGGTCGGATTCCAATTCGGCGCGCCCGATTTCAGGTTTTCGATGAACCCGTACCCATCCGTGTTGTCAGCGTGTATCTTGCCGTCCTTACGAAAGATCAGCGTATTTGCGGCCCCGATCAGCGTGGCGCGGTCGGTCACCAGGTCGGCAATCTCCAGCACGGCTTCCTTATGGGGGATGGTGATGTTCACACCCACAAACCCGGCCTTGGGCAACGCCTGCAAAACTTGCTTGAGGTCGTGGGTCGCCACATCCATCGGGATGTAGTCACCCGGAATGCCATAGGTCTTGAGCCAGTGGCGATGCAGCTGCGGCGACTTGGAATGCGAAATAGGAGAGCCGATAACGCCGGCCAATGGAATTTTGCCCACCATCTTGGTTCCGTCCACTATCCTTCGATCACGCCGCGCAATGTGAGAAATGCCAACAGTTCCAACAGCGGCACACCAAGAACGTGGAAATAATCGCCACTGATACTGTGGAAGAGCCGAACACCCTCACCCTCAAGCTGATATGCGCCAACTGAGTGGCGAATGTCATCCCAGTTTCTGGAAATATACGCGGCAAGGTACTCATCCGACACATCCCGCATCCGCAAACGAACCTGCCCGACATGGCGCCAGATCGGTTTGCCATCGGCATAGACAACAGCGGCTGACAACAAGATGTGTTGTTGCCCACGTAAGGCACGCAGTTGTTCCGTTGCATTCTCGGGGCTGGTTGGTTTGGACAGGATGGATTTGCCAAATGCCAGCACTTGATCACACCCAATCACCATCGCACCTGGGTGCTTGTCGGCGATCTTGCGGGCTTTCATCTCGGCCAGCGTATCGGCAATATCGCGGGGCGGGGCGTCTTCGGCCAGCAGGGCATCCTTGACCGCATCCTCATCAATGCGGGCCACTTCGACAGCAAAGTCCAGCCCGGCATTGCGCAAAAGCTGGGCCCTGATCTGCGAACCGGACGCAAGGATAAGAGATGTGTCCATGTGGATAACCTTGTGTGAAATATGCGTTTAAGATCGGGACGACATGTGTGGGATTCCGCGAGATTTGGAGACCGACCAAAAGTTGAGGCTGCCCGACCCTGTTAACCTTTCATTAACCCATAGAGGACAAGGAAAACCACCTCTCTGTGGGCAACATCGCTTATACATGTTTATCCACAAAACAGCGCAGGTGATGTGATAGGTAATATGTCCATAAGATATTGAAATTTCACGAATC
This sequence comes from uncultured Tateyamaria sp., assembly GCF_947503045.1. GTDB lineage: Bacteria > Pseudomonadota > Alphaproteobacteria > Rhodobacterales > Rhodobacteraceae > Tateyamaria. The sequence goes on along the minus strand of NZ_CANNCF010000002.1, from coordinate 851,951 downwards.
ATTGTGTTTACTCGAATGTTCGGATGAATCTTCGCCCGAATATCTACAGTGGGCATAACTGGCACCATATCTCGTTAATCCACAGGATTCCGGATCCCTACTTCATCATCATCTTCTTTTATTCTTTCTTTATTTATTTATAGGTGGGCCCCGGAACGAAGGGACGTGACATGATCGATCTGCTTGCCAGTCTGTATCCTTGGATCAAGGCATTTCATATCATGTCTGTCATCGCCTGGATGGCCGCCTTGTTCTATCTGCCTCGCCTCTATGTCTATCACGCAGAACAGGTCGGACTAAGTGGCGACACGCACGCGCTGTTCCAGACCATGGAATACAAATTGCTCAAAGTCATCATGACACCTGCGATGATTGCCACATGGGTGCTGGGCCTGTGCCTTGCGCTGATCCCGGGTGTGGTCGAATGGAGTGCCGTCTGGCCCTGGACCAAGCTGATTGGCATTCTGGCGATGTCCGGCTTTCACGGATGGCTCAGCGCGCAGCGACGTGCCTTTGCGGCCGGGGGACCGGTCAAGACCGGGCGGCAGTACCGGATGATGAACGAAGTGCCGACATTGCTGATGGTGCTGATCGTTCTGTCGGTGGTCGTGAAATTCTGACACCGTTGACTCGCGCCGCATGTGCGCCTATGTGCTTGCCTGCACCCCATTCGGGGACCGCACCAGCTTTTACATCCCTTACGGACGCGCCACGCCTTTGATCAGGCGGGCCATGAGTATTCCCATGACATCTGAAGAAACCACTGAAGTTCTGGCACTTGCCGATCTCAAGGCTCAAAGCCCCAAGGATCTTTTGGCAATGGCCGAAGAACTGGAAATCGAAAACGCCTCGACCATGCGTAAGGGCGAGATGATGTTCCAGATTCTGCGCGAACGTGCGGATGAAGGGTGGGAAGTCTACGGCGACGGCGTGCTTGAGGTACTTCAGGACGGGTTCGGGTTTCTGCGCTCGCCCGAGGCGAACTATCTGCCTGGCCCGGATGACATCTATGTCTCGCCCGACATGATCCGCCAGTATTCGCTGCGCACCGGTGACACGATCGACGGCATGATCAAGGCCCCCGACGACACCGAGCGCTATTTCGCGCTGACCAGCGTGACCAGCATCAACTTTGAAGAGCCGGAAAAGGCCAAGCACAAGATCGCCTTTGACAACCTCACGCCGCTTTACCCGGATGAGCGTCTGACAATGGAAACGGATGAGCCTGCGACCAAGGACCGTTCGGCCCGGATCATCGATCTGGTTTCGCCCATCGGCAAGGGCCAGCGGTCGCTGATCGTCGCGCCGCCACGGACCGGTAAAACCGTGCTGCTGCAGAACATCGCCTCCAGCATCGAAAAGAACCATCCGGAATGCTACCTGATCGTCCTGCTGATCGACGAACGGCCCGAAGAGGTCACGGACATGCAGCGCTCGGTCAAGGGCGAGGTGGTAAGCTCGACCTTTGATGAACCTGCGACACGCCACGTAGCTGTGTCCGAAATGGTGATCGAAAAAGCCAAGCGTTTGGTTGAGCATAAACGAGATGTTGTGATCTTGCTGGATTCAATAACAAGACTTGGTAGGGCATTCAACACAGTGGTGCCATCCTCGGGTAAAGTCCTGACCGGTGGTGTCGACGCCAACGCCTTGCAACGTCCCAAGCGCTTCTTTGGTGCAGCACGGAACATCGAGGAAGGTGGCTCGCTCACCATCATCGCCACGGCTCTGATTGACACGGGCAGCCGGATGGACGAGGTGATCTTTGAAGAATTCAAAGGCACCGGTAACTCTGAAATCGTGCTGGATCGCAAAATCGCGGACAAGCGCGTGTTCCCGGCCATCGACATTCTCAAATCCGGCACCCGGAAAGAAGAGCTGCTGGTCGACAAGATCGATCTCGCCAAAACCTTTGTGCTGCGCCGTATCCTGAACCCGATGGGCACCACAGATGCGATCGAGTTCCTGATCTCGAAACTCAAGCAGACCAAGACCAACGAAGAATTCTTTGACTCCATGAACACCTAACGCATCTGCGGAGGGCATTTCGAATGGATACGATCTTTGCCCTGGCAACGGCGCAGGGGCGTGCTGGCGTCGCTGTGATCCGGATATCCGGGCCACAGGCGTTCGTCTGTGCGACGGCCCTCTGTGGGAGCCTGCCGAACCCCCGGCAAGCTGGCGTGCGGGCGCTGCTGGACAGTGACGGAAGCCTTTTGGACCAGGCCTTGGTTTTGGCCTTCCAGGGGCCAAACAGCTTTACTGGCGAAGACGTGGTTGAGCTCCACCTCCATGGCAGCATCGCTGTGGTGAGCGCAGTTCTGCGGCGGTTGGGCGAAGGCGATGCGCGATTGGCCGAACCGGGGGAATTCACCCGACGTGCCCTGGAAAACGACAAGATGGACCTCGCCCAAGTCGAGGGGCTGGGTGATCTAATCGCATCAGAAACCGAAGGCCAGCGACGTCAGGCGCAACGCATCTTTGAAGGTGCGCTGGGCCAAAAGATCGAGGCGTGGCGCACCAACTTGATCCGCGCGGCGTCCCTGATTGAAGTCACCATCGATTTCGCGGATGAGGACGTGCCGGTTGATGTCACTCAAGAGGTGTCAGCGCTCCTGCTCTCCGTGCGCACGGATGTCGAAAATGAGCTGAATGGCTTTGCGGCCGCAGAACGCATTCGCACCGGCTTTGAAATTGCGATTATTGGTCCGCCAAATGCCGGAAAGTCTACTCTTCTCAATGCCTTAGCCAAGAGAGACGCGGCAATTACGTCCGAAAGGGCGGGAACAACCCGTGATGTGATCGAAGTGCGCATGGATCTCGATGGATACGCCGTCACACTCCTGGATACTGCAGGCTTGAGGGATGGCGCCGACGAGATTGAGGCCACTGGTATCGAACGCGCGGTGTCGCGCGCGAACGCGTCAGATCTGAGGATTTTTCTGATGGAGCCGGACGAGATCGTGCCGGTTGCCTCGCAGGACGACGACATCTTTGTCGCGCCGAAAGCCGATGCGCGAACGGATGATGTACCGGCAGTGTCAGGAAAGACCGGGCAGGGTATTCCAGAACTGATCACGTTGGTTTCCCGCGCGCTGTCCTCCAAAACACAAAGCGCCGGCCTCGCCACGCATGCGCGCCACCGCGACGCGATGCAGATGTCATTGACCGCGTTGGATGCTGCGGTCGAGTGGATTGGCCATGGACCGGACCATTATGATATCGCTGCCGAAGAGATCCGTAGCTCGATTCGATCCCTAGAGTCCTTGGTGGGTCGCATAGGGGTCGAGAATCTGCTGGATGAGATTTTTTCGAGCTTTTGCCTCGGGAAGTGATTGGAGTGTTTCACGTGAAACAATTTGATGTGGTTGTTGTCGGTGGGGGGCACGCAGGTTGTGAGGCGGCGCATGCTGCCGCGCGCTGCGGTGCCCAAACTGCGCTCGTCACAATGAAAAAGTCGGATATTGGCATCATGTCTTGCAATCCCGCCATTGGTGGGCTGGGCAAAGGGCACCTTGTCCGTGAAATCGACGCACTTGATGGCGTTATGGCAAAAGTTGCCGACGCGTCCGGGATTCAGTTCCGCCTGCTGAACCGTCGAAAGGGGCCAGCCGTACAAGGCCCGCGTGCACAATCGGATCGGCGCGTGTACCAGCGCGAAATGCTGCGCGTGATGGAAACCGCAGAAAGCCTGTCGATTGTCGAAGGTGAGGTGGTGGACTTCATCATGAACGGACAGGCGGCTTCGGGTGTCGTTCTGGCGGATGGGTCAGAAGTACGCTCGAAGACTGTCGTTCTGACGTCCGGCACATTCCTGAGGGGCCTCATTCACATCGGCGACGTGTCCTATGCTGGTGGACGGATGGGCGACAAGGAATCCTCGCTGCTCGCCAAGCGCATCGAGAGCTTCGATTTACCGCTCGGACGTTTAAAAACGGGGACACCGCCACGCCTTGACGGCCGCACTATAGCATGGGATCGACTGGAGCGACAGGATGGGGACGACGACCCAACGCTGTTTTCGTTTCTGTCCAAGTCACCACCGCTGAGGCAAGTTGCGTGCGGAATCACCCACACGAATTCGCAAACGCATGATATTATTCGCGAAAACCTTGAAAAGTCAGCGATGTACGGCGGTCACATTGATGGCACAGGCCCGCGCTACTGCCCCTCGATCGAAGACAAGATTGTACGGTTCGGGGACAAGGACTCGCATCAGATATTTCTCGAGCCAGAAGGTCTGGATGTCGACACGGTCTATCCGAACGGGGTGTCCACCTCTCTGCCTGAGGACGTTCAGGTCGCATACATACGGTCCATTGTGGGATTGGAAGACGCGGTGATCCTGCAGCCAGGCTATGCCATCGAATATGACTTTGTCGATCCGTGTGTTTTGGACGCAGGTTTGTCCCTGCGGTCCGTGCTCGGGCTATTTCTGGCAGGGCAGATCAACGGCACGACGGGATATGAAGAGGCCGCGGCGCAAGGGCTGGTTGCTGGGCTCAATGCAGCACGGGCAGCCAAGGGCGCGTCGCCGGTGCATTTCAGACGTGATCAAAGCTATATCAGCGTCATGATCGACGATCTGACGACCCGTGGGGTGACGGAGCCCTACAGGATGTTTACGTCGCGCGCAGAGTATCGCCTGTCTTTGCGTGCGGACAATGCAGATCAACGCCTGACACCCTTGGGGCTTGAGGTGGGGTGTGTTGGTGCGGACCGGACAAAGCATTTCCTAGACAAGATGGAAAAACTGGATGCCGGGCGTACCTTGATGAAGGCCGAGAGCTTTACGCCCAAGCAAATTTCGTCCGCCGGTATCAAGATCAACCAGGATGGGACCAAACGCACGCCGTTTCAGTTGCTTGCGTTCCCGGATGTGGCGCTTGAGGACGTCGTGCGCCTTGCGCCAGGGCTGGCTGAGTTGGACTCCGAGGTTGGTTTGCAGATTTCGCGGGAAGCACTCTATGCCAACTACATTGAGCGGCAAAAGCAGGACGTGGAAAGGCTCCGCAAAGACGAATCCTATGGGATTCCAGCGGATTTTTCCTATTCTGACGTCTCGGGGCTTTCGGCTGAGCTTACAGCGAAGCTGGAGCGTGTACGACCAGCTGACCTCGCGCAAGCTGCGCGGATTGATGGGATGACCCCAGCGGCTCTGGCGTTGTTGCTGGGGCGCATCCGCTATCTGGAAAAGAAACAAGCGTGATGCGCGTTCCCGAGTGGTACAGCCGCGATGTTTCACGTGAAACATTGGAAAAGCTGGACGGATATGCCGCGCTGCTGCGCAAATGGACGTCCAAAATCAATCTGATTTCAAAGGCTTCAGTCGACGACCTCGAAAATCGCCATATCTGGGATTCAGCGCAAGTATACATTGAAACGACGGAAAGCTGGCTGGATCTGGGTAGCGGAGGAGGGTTGCCGGGCGTTGTGGTTGCCATTCTGGCACAAGGTGACGGACATGATTTGCCCATGACCATGGTTGAAAGTGATCAGCGCAAGTCCACGTTTCTGAGGGCATGCACGCGAGAATTGGATGTTCCGTTCACCGTGATTGCCGAAAGAATCGAAAAATTGACGCCGCAATCCGCGAGTGTTGTCTCGGCGCGGGCCTTGGCCAACCTTGATACGCTTTTGGGATTGGCCAAGCCACATCTCAGCACAGAAGGACAGTGCGTTTTCATGAAAGGTGCGGCGTGGGCAGACGAACTTGTCGAGGCAGAGCGAAACTGGCGGTTTTCTTGTGAGGCCACACCCAGTAGAACAAATCCAGAGGCAGCAATTTTGCGGATAAAGGGAATCGAGCGTGTCTGAACTGTTTCAAGGAGCACGGCCGAAGATTATTTCTGTTGCCAACCAGAAAGGCGGCGTTGGCAAGACGACAACCACGATCAACCTTGCTGCGGCGCTGGTGGAGTTGAAATATCGTGTTCTGGTGATCGACCTCGACCCACAGGGTAACGCGTCCACCGGCCTGGGGATCGAGTTGGAAGATCGGGAGTTCACGACCTACGAGTTGCTGCTCGAAGATGTCGACCTCGACGAGGTCATTCTTGCGACGGATATTGAAAACCTGATGGTGGTGCCCGCAACCGTAGACCTCAGCTCGGCGGATATTGAGCTGATTTCCAATGAAAAGCGGAGTTTTTTGCTGCATGACGCCCTGCGCCAGCCGCAGATGGAGCGGTTTCAATTCGACTATATCCTGATCGACTGCCCGCCGTCGCTGAACCTGCTGACGGTGAATGCCATGATCGCGTCGCACTCGGTTCTTGTGCCGCTGCAAAGCGAGTTCTTTGCCCTTGAGGGATTGTCGCAACTTATGCTGACCATTCGCGAGGTGCGGCACACGGGAAACCCCGATCTTCGCATCGAGGGGGTGGTGATGACGATGCATGATGCGCGCAACAACCTGTCGCAACAGGTCGAGCAGGACGCGCGCGACAATCTGGGTGATCTGGTGTTCAAGACGCGCATTCCGCGCAATGTGCGGGTCAGCGAGGCGCCGTCTTTCGCCATGCCCGTTTTGTCATATGATACGACGTCAAAAGGGGCGATTGCATATCGCGACCTGGCGAAAGAGCTGGTCGGACATAATATGAAGGTGGGGGCGTAAGGCATGGTGGGTGAGAAAAAACGAGGGCTTGGGCGCGGATTGTCAGCCTTGATGGCGGACGTATCGGAGGCGGTGGATGACGATGCCGGTCAAGGGCGCGGTGATCAGCAAATCCCGATTGAGCAAATCCATCCGAACCCAAATCAGCCACGTAAGCAGTTTGACTCCGCGCCGCTCGACGATCTGGTTGCGTCGATCAAGGAAAAGGGTGTGCTACAGCCCTTGATCGTGCGCCCCTCTGGCGATGGGTACGAAATCGTTGCGGGCGAGCGACGTTGGCGCGCGGCGCAGCAGGCGCAACTGCATAGTCTGCCGGTGCTTGTCCGCGACTTTGACGATAGCGAAGTGCTTGAAGTCGCGATCATTGAAAATATCCAGCGCGCCGATCTGAACCCGATTGAAGAGGCGGCGGGCTATCGCCAATTGATGGAGCGGTTTGGCCATACGCAAGAAAAGATGGCCGAGGCCCTGGGCAAAAGCCGCAGTCACATCGCGAACCTGTTACGTTTGTTGAACCTGCCCGAGACGATTCAGAAATACATCTCGGATGGGTCACTGACGGCGGGTCACGCGCGCGCATTGATCACGGCGCGGGATCCTGAAGCGTTGGCGAAGAAGGTGATTGCCGGGGATTTGTCCGTGCGTGCGACTGAGGCGCTGGTCAAGAAGGCCAACGCACCTGTCGCTGTCTATCCGGAGTCGTTTGGCAAGAAGCCCGGTGCAGGGGAAAAGGACGCAGATACGCGCGCGCTTGAGGCGGACCTGTCTGCTGCCACGGGCGTCAAAGTAACGTTGACGCACAAGCCGGACGGAGAATCCGGTCAATTAACGTTGCAATATGACACGCTGGAGCAGTTGGATGACCTGTGCCGCAAACTGAGCGGCGGTTAATCTTCGAGCAGCTTTCGCAGCACGCCGTTTAGCAGGCTAAATCCTTGATTTGAAACGATTAAACTGTCATTTGACGCCTCAAGTAGGCCCATATTCACCAATTCGGTGATACGGGCGGGCTGCAAGGCCTTTCCTGACAGGTTTTCATAACGCGCCGGGTCGATACCCTCGCTGAGGCGCAGGCCCATCATCAGGAATTCCACGGCTTGATCGGTGCCTGACAGGCTCTCTTCCTTCTGGCGGTTTGTACCGTCCAACCACGCTGCCGGCATCCGCGCCTGTTCGGTCGCGATGCGGTTGCCGTCGATTGTGATGCGCCCATGCGCACCGGGGCCGATGCCGACATAATCGCCATAGCGCCAATAGATCTTGTTGTGCCGCGATTCGGAGCCGTATGTCGCGTGGTTGGATACTTCGTACCGCAGCATATTGTGATCTGCGCAGATATCCTGGGTAAGGGCGTACATGTCGGCGGACAGATCATCATCCGGCAGGCCATTCAGCTTGCCCAGCTTGTAGAGGTCGCCGAACACGGTCCCAACCTCAATGGTCAGCTGATAAAGCGAGATGTGGTCGAGCCCCAATTTCAGCGCTTGGGTCAACTCCGCCTCCCATGCGCTGAGAGATTGATCTTGCCGGCCGTACATCAGATCGAAACTGACCCTGTCGAAAGTGTTTCGGGCGATATCGAAGGCCGCCAAACCCTCGGCCGCGCTGTGCATCCGCCCGAGCTTGCGCAGGTCAGGGTCGTTCAGCGCCTGAATACCCATGGATACACGATTGACCCCGGCGGCGCGGAAATCGGCGAATTTGCCTGCCTCAACAGAAGTGGGGTTCGCCTCTAGCGTCACTTCGAGATCATTGGCCACGGGCCAGGTGCGATGGACCGTTTCCATGATGGCGCCGACGGTTGCGGGCTCCATCAAGCTGGGCGTGCCCCCGCCGAAAAAGACAGAGTGCAACACGCGGCCCGGGGTCCGCTGACCTGCGCGTTCGATTTCGGACACGAAGGCGCGTCGCCATGCGTCATGATCGACCGAGGCTGTGACGTGGCTGTTGAAATCGCAATAGGGGCATTTGGCAGCGCAGAATGGCCAGTGGAGGTACAGGCCGAATCCGCCTGCCTCCCAATCGTCAGCCAAAACAACCTGCGATCAGTTTGGCGAAACTGTCGGCGCGGTGGCTGATGGCGTTTTTCTCATCCGCTGGCATTTCCGCAAAGGTGCGGCTGTGCCCAACAGGCTGGAACATCGGATCATAGCCGTGGCCGAGCGCGCCGCGCACCGGCCAGACGAGAGTGCCATCGACGGTGCCAGCGAAAACTTCGTCATGCCCATCGGGCCAGGCAAGCACGAGGGTCGAGCAGAACCGCGCTGTCCAAGGTTGGGGCGCGTTGCGTTTGACCAGTTCGGACTGGGTGCGCGTCATGGCCATCATGAAATCGCGCCCGTTCGGAGTTTCCGCCCAATCGGCCGTATAGACACCGGGTTCGCCATCAAGGCCGTCGACTTCAATCCCGGAATCGTCCGCCAGCGCAGGCAGGCCGGTCGCCTTGACCGCGGCATGTGCTTTGATCCGGGCGTTGCCAACAAAAGTGTTTTCGGTTTCTTCGGGTTCCGGCAGGTCGAGCGCCGCAGCGCCCACCACCTCGACGCCAAACGGGGCAAAGAGCCGTTCCATCTCTTCGAGCTTGCCCGCGTTGTGGGTCGCGATCAGAATGCGCTTGCCGTCAAAGCCTCGTGTCATGCGACGGCGGCCAGTTGTGCGGCGGCCAATTCGCCCACACCCTTTTCGGCGAGATCCATCAGGTTGTTCATCTGGTCGCGCGAGAATGTGGAGCCTTCGGCGCTCATCTGGATTTCGATCAGTTGACCGTCGCCCATCATGATGAAGTTGCCGTCCACGCCAGCCTCGCTGTCTTCAGGGTAATCGAGGTCGAGCACGGGCTGGCCTGCATAGATGCCGCAGCTGACCGCGGCGACCGGAGAGATCAGCGGATTGCTGATCACATCGCCCGCCTTCATCAGCTTGTCCACGGCCAGACGCAGCGCGACCCAGCCGCCGGTGATCGAGGCGCAGCGGGTGCCGCCATCAGCCTGCAACACGTCGCAGTCGATGGTGATCTGGCGCTCACCCAGCGCAACCCGGTCCACACCGGCGCGCAGGGCCCGGCCAATCAGGCGCTGGATTTCAACAGTGCGCCCACCTTGTTTTCCACTTGCCGCTTCGCGTCGCATGCGGGTGTTGGTGGCGCGGGGCAGCATCCCGTATTCCGCTGTCACCCAGCCAAGCCCCGACCCTTTGATAAACGGCGGCACGCGCTCTTCGATCGTGGCGGTGCACAAGACATGCGTGTCCCCCATCTTGATGAGGGCGGACCCCTCGGCGTGTTTGGTGAAGCCCGTTTCGATTGAAACGGCACGCATTTCACTTAACTCTCGTCCAGAGGGGCGCATGGGATGTCCTTTTCGTTGCTGATCGGGGATAACGCTAGCCCCGGTGCAGTGGCAACCCCGATTGACCTTTGAATTGAGTGGACCTTAATAACAGTCGATGACAGAGACCCAGAAAATCCTTGATGACATGAATGATCGCTCGCGCGAGGTGTTCCGTCGCGTGGTCGAGGGGTATCTGGAATCCGGTGGTCCCGTCGGGTCGCGCACGCTGACCCGCGATTTCAGCGAAAAGGTCAGTGCAGCGACCATTCGCAACGTGATGCAGGACCTCGAGTTCATGGGTTTGCTGGGCAGTCCGCATATCAGCGCAGGCCGTGTGCCGACTCAGCAGGGGTTGCGGATGTTCGTGGATGGGCTGCTTGAGGTCGGGCTGCCGGACGAATCCGATCGCGAGAAAATTGATGCGACGCTGGGCACGAACGAAAAGGACGTGGCGAGCCTATTGGACCGTGTAGGCTCTGCTTTGTCAGGTGTGACCCATGGGGCGTCGCTGGTTCTGACCCCCAAGCGCGAGGCACCGATTAAGCATCTCGATTTTGTGCCGCTGGGCCCTGAACAGGCACTGGTTGTCATCGTGTTTGCCGATGGTCACGTGGAAAACCGCCTGTTTCAACCGCCACCCGGTCAAACGCAGTCGTCAATGCGCGAGGCGGCCAATTTCCTCAACGCGATGATCGAAGGGCATACGCTGAGCGAAGTGAAAAGCATCGTCACGCGCGAGATTGAAACGCGCAGACAAGAGATCGATGCGCTGTCTCAGGCGCTGGTTCAAAGCGGACTTGCCTCGTGGGAGGGTGCTGGCGATTCTCCGGAACGGCTGATCGTGCGGGGCCGGGCGAATCTGCTGGATGAAACGGCCGAGGCGGGGGATCTGGATCGCATCCGCAGCCTGTTTGACGACCTCGAACGCAAGCGCGATATCGCAGAGTTTCTTGACCTTACGCAGACCGGCGATGGTGTGCGCATTTTTATCGGCTCAGAGAACAAACTTTTCTCACTTTCGGGTTCCTCTTTGGTGGTTTCCCCATATATGAACGCGGATCGAAAGATTATCGGAGCGGTTGGGGTCATCGGGCCCACACGGCTGAACTATGGCCGGATCGTTCCGATTGTGGATTACACAGCCCAGCTGGTCGGGCGGATGCTGTCGGACCGCAGTGAAAGGTGACAAATGGCTGAGCCAAAGAACGATGATTTTCTGGACGATATCGAAGAGGCAGAAGAGGAAACCTTTGCCGACGAGATGTTGGAGATTGATGATGAAGCGCTGGAGCTGGACCAGTTGCGGGCCGAGCGCGATCAGCTGAAGGACCGGTTTATGCGGGCGCTGGCGGATGCCGAAAACGCGCGCAAACGGTCGGAAAAAGATCGCCGCGAGGCCGAGAACTATGGCGGGTCCAAGCTGGCCCGCGACATGCTGCCGGTTTACGACAACATGAAGCGTGCGCTTGAGGCAGTCACGGATGAACAACGTGAAGTGTCCGGCCCGGTGCTGGAAGGTGTCGAGCTGACGATGCGCGAGTTGCTGAACGTGTTCAAGAAACACGGGATCGAGGTGATCGCGCCCGAGGTCGGCGACGTGTTCGACCCGCAGCACCATCAGGCGATGTTCGAGGCCCCTGTGCCCGGCACCAAGGCGGGCGAGATTATTCAGGTCGCCGCCGAAGGATTCATGCTGCATGACCGGTTGCTGCGTCCCGCGCAGGTTGGCGTGTCATCGATGCCTGCCAGCTGACAGATTTGCATATTTGAAGAACAATGAAGACGCGGTCAGTCCCTGGCCGCGTCTTTCAGTTTATAGATCAGATCGAGTGCGTCGCGTGGGCTGAGATCGTCGGGATGAACGGCTTCGAGCAAGTCCAGCGCAGGTGATCGTTTGGGTTTTGCCGGGGGCGGCGCGGGTGTAGCTGCGAATAGCGGCAGGTCGTCGATCAGTGTTTTCTGGGTCGCGCCGCCTTCGCGTTCTCCGCTTTCCAGAGCGTCGAGCACAACGCGTGCACGGGCGATGACCGCGCTGGGCAATCCGGCAAGTTGCGCCACCTGCACACCGTAGGATCGATCCGCCGCGCCGCGCCGGACTTCGTGCAGGAAGACAACTTCGCCCTCCCATTCCTTGACTGCGACAGTGGCATTTTCCACGCCGTCGAGCTTGGACGCCAGCGCGGTCATCTCGTGGTAATGCGTTGCGAACAATGCGCGCGATCGGTTCACATCATGCAGGTGTTCCAGCGTTGCCCAAGCGATGGACAATCCGTCATAAGTCGCCGTACCCCGCCCGATCTCATCCAGAATGACCAGCGCGCGGTCATCTGCCTGATTGAGGATCGCGGCGGTTTCGACCATCTCGACCATGAAGGTCGACCGTCCGCGTGCCAGATCGTCTGATGCGCCCACGCGGCTGAAAATCTGGCTGACCAGTCCAATGTGGGCGCTTTGCGCAGGGACGAAGCTGCCCGATTGCGCGAGGATCGCGATCAGGGCGTTCTGGCGTAGAAAGGTTGATTTACCGGCCATGTTTGGCCCGGTGAGCAGCCAGATGGCAGCGTGATCCTCGGCATTCAGCGTGCAGTCGTTTGCGATGAACGGATCGCCCCCTTGCTGGCGCAGCGCGCGTTCGACAACGGGGTGCCGTCCGCCTGTGATCTCGAAAGCACGTGAGGTATCGAGGGTTGGCTTGCACCAGTCTTCGGTCACGGCCAGATGGGCGAAACCGGTGTTCAGATCGATTTCGGCCAATGCGCGGGCGGTCTGGCTGATTTGGGGCGCGGCGTCCAGAATGAGGGACTTTAGCCTTTCATAGTGACGCTTTTCGATCTCGATGGCTTGGGAGCCGGCGTTGAGAATGCGGGTCTCGAGACTGGAAAGATCGACTGTGGTAAAGCGGACCTGATTGGCGGTGGTCTGACGGTGGATGAACGTCTCGTTTAATGGGGCGGACATCATCTTGTCTGCGTGGGTGGCGGTGACTTCGATGAAGTAGCCGAGCACGTTGTTGTGCTTGATCTTGAGAGACTGGACTTGGGCGGCCCCTGCATAGTCTTTCTGCAATTGCGCGATGATGGATCGGCCCTGGTCGCGCAGTTTGCGTGCCTCGTCGAGTTCGGGGTCGCAGCCAGAGGCGATGAACCCGCCGTCGCGGGCCAAAAGCGGGGGCTCAGCGATCAGGTCTGCATCGAGTTGGTCGATCAGGTTCGCATGCCCGGTGAGGTCGGCAAAGGCGCGAGACAGAAGGGGTGGAAAATCTGTTTGCGAGAGTTTGGTGATGTCCTGCGCATGAGTGAGGCCAGCGCGCAGCGCGGCAAGGTCGCGCGGGCCGCCCCGGTCAAGCGACAGGCGGGACAGGGCGCGATCCATGTCGGGCACGCCGCGCAATTCAGTGCGCAGTGATTGGCACAGGCCTTGATCCGAAACGAGGAAATCCACGGCCTCTGTGCGTTCCGAAACGGTCTCTAAAATGCGAGAGGGGGACCCGATGCGCCGTTCCAGTAGGCGTGCGCCGGCAGCGGTGACCGTCTTGTCGACTGCTTCGAGCAGTGATCCGGCGCGACCCCCGGACAGACCAGCGGTCAGTTCCAGATTGCGCCGTGTCGCGGCGTCGATCTGGACGGTTTTGGACTGTGCTTCTTGCTGGGGAGGGCGCAGCAGTGGCAGATTGCCCTTTTGCGTGATCTCGAGATATTCGACCAGCGCACCCATCGCCCCGACCTCGGCCCGCGAGAAGGTGCCAAACGCATCCAGCGTCGCGACCTTGAACAACTCGGTGAGGCGGGCAAGGCCAGCGGCGCTGTCAAAGGCGGCAGGGCCAAGGGTGGTGATCGAAATCCCGAAATCTTCACCGATGGGGCGCAGGTCCTGTTCGCGTGTGTCGGCGACAACCAGTTCAGACGGGGCAAGGCGGGCCAATTCAGGCCCTAACAAGGTCGTATCGAGCGCCATGACGTGAAACGCACCGGTCGAGATATCGACCCATGCCAGTGCAGAACTGCCGCGCACATCGGCAAAGGCGGCCAGGAAATTGTGTCGCCGCGTTTCCAGCAGAGACTCCTCGATCAGGGTGCCGGGCGTGACCAACCGAACCACGTCGCGTTTGACGACAGACTTTGATCCACGCTTTTTCGCCTCTGCCGGGCTTTCCATCTGTTCACAGACCGCAACCCGGAACCCTTTGCGGATGAGCGTCAACAGGTACCCTTCGGCTGAATGCACCGGCACACCGCACATCGGGATATCGTCGCCGTCATGTTTGCCGCGTTTGGTCAGCGCAATGTCGAGCGCGGCGGCGGCGTTGACCGCGTCCTCAAAGAACATCTCGTAAAAATCGCCCATTCGATAAAAAAGCAGCGCACCGGGGTGAGCCGCTTTGATCTCGAGATATTGCGCCATCATTGGCGTTGTCGACATGAACGTGGCCCCCCAAAGGCAAGTGTCGCGCGACCTTACAAACAGCCGCGCCCAAGCGAAACCCAAAGTCGATTGAGGCATGGCTCGCGCTGGGCTAGACCTGTCGGGTCAGGGGAGGACGCAACACATGACAAGTAACAAGGTGACCGCGGAAGAGGCGCTCGCGTTTCATATGGAGCCCACGCCGGGCAAGTTCGAGGTGAGCGCAACGGTGCCGATGACGACTCAGCGCGATCTGAGCCTTGCCTATTCGCCCGGGGTTGCTGTGCCTTGCGAGGCGATCGCGGAAAATCCTGAACTTGCATATGATTACACGAACAAGGGCAATCTGGTTGCTGTGATTTCAAACGGGACGGCGGTGCTGGGTCTGGGCAATCTTGGCGCGCTCGGATCAAAGCCGGTGATGGAGGGCAAGGCGGTTCTGTTCAAGCGTTTTGCCGACGTCAATTCCATCGATATCGAGCTGGACACAGAGGATCCGGATGAATTCTGCAACGCCGTGCGGCTGATGGGCCCGACCTTTGGCGGCATCAACCTCGAAGATATCAAGGCGCCTGAATGCTTCATCATCGAGCAGCGCCTGAAAGAAGAGATGGACATCCCTGTTTTTCATGACGACCAGCATGGCACGGCGGTGATCTGTGCGGCCGGTTTGATCAACGCGCTGCACATCTCGGGCAAGAAGATTGAGGATGTGAAGATTGTTCTGAATGGCGCGGGTGCGGCCGGGATTGCCTGTATCGAATTGCTCAAGGCCATGGGTGCGCGCCATGAAAACTGCATTGTCTGTGACACCAAGGGCGTCATTTATCAGGGCCGTACCGAGGGTATGAACCAGTGGAAGTCAGCTCATGCTGTCAAGACCGACCTGCGCAGCCTTGAGGATGCGATGAAGGATTCGGACGTTTTTCTGGGCGTCTCTGTCAAAGGGGCCGTGACGCCCGAGATGGTTGAAAGCATGGCCGATAATCCGGTGATTTTCGCCATGGCCAATCCCGATCCCGAGATCACGCCCGAAGAGGCGCACGAGGTGCGTATGGACGCGATCGTGGCCACGGGGCGCAGCGATTATCCCAACCAAGTCAATAACGTACTGGGTTTCCCCTATCTGTTCCGCGGCGCGCTCGATATTCATGCGCGTGCGATCAACGACGAGATGAAAATCGCATGTGCCCATGCTTTGGCCAATCTTGCGCGCGAGGATGTGCCGGACGAGGTGGCGCTGGCCTATGGCAAATCGCTGTCCTTTGGGCGCGATTACATCATCCCCACGCCCTTTGATCCACGCCTGATCCACCGCATTCCGACAGCCGTGGCCAAGGCGGGCATGGACACCGGTGTGGCCCGTCGCCCCATCATCGACATGGAGGCTTATGAGCTGAGCCTCAAATCGCGAATGGACCCGACGGCCAGCATTCTGACCGGTATCAACGCGCGGGCGCGCGCGGCACAGGCCCGTATGATTTTTGCCGAAGGCGACGATCCGCGCGTGTTGCGGGCGGCGGTGATGTATCAGCGCTCTGGCTTTGGCAAAGCGCTGGTTGTGGGTCGGATCGACGACGTGAAGGCCAAGCTGACCGAGACAGGTCTTGGCGATGCGGTCCGTGAATTGGAAGTGGTCAACGCGGCCAACACAACGCATTTGGAGCAGTACAAAACCCACCTGTATGACCGGCTCAAACGGCGCGGGTTTGACAGACAGGACATTCACCGCCTTGCTGCGCGCGACCGTCATGTGTTTTCGGCGCTGATGCTGGCCCATGGCCATGGTGAGGGGATTGTCACCGGCGCGACTCGCAAATCCGCGCACATTCTGGATCGGATCAACCACGTGTTTGATGCGGATGTGAACAGCAAGGCGGCGGGCATCACGGCGCTTATTCACAAGGGTCGGATCATTTTTATTGCCGATACGCTGGTCCATGAATGGCCGGATGAAGAGGACCTTGCGGACATCGCCACCCAGGCTGCCACCGTTGCGCGAAATATGGGGCTCGAGCCGCGTGTGGCCTTTGTCAGTTTTTCGACCTTTGGCTATCCGGTGTCCGAACGTGCGGAAAAGATGCATCAGGCACCGCGGGTGCTGGACGCCCGTGGCGTTGATTTTGAATATGAGGGCGAGATGACCGTGGATGTGGCGCTGAATGCGCAGGCGCAGGCAGCGTATCCGTTCTCGCGCCTGACCGGTCCGGCGAACATCCTCGTGGTTCCGGCGCGCCATTCGGCCAGCATTTCGGTCAAACTGATGCAGGAAATGGGCGGGGCGACGGTGATTGGCCCGATTCTGGCCGGAGTCGATGGGTCGATCCAGATCTGTTCGTCCGGGTCGACGGCGAATGACATCCTCAACATGGCGGTGCTTGCAGCCTGCAAGGTGGGCTGATGGCGGTCTGGAACCTGGGCTCGATCAATATCGACAACGTTTATCGCCTGTCGCATCTGCCCGCGCCGGGGGAGACGCTGAGTGCGCTGGGTTACACGCAAGGTCTGGGCGGAAAAGGCGCAAACATGTCCGTGGCGATGGCTCGTGCGGCGGCCCGTGTGACACATATCGGTGCTGTGGGTCAGGAAGGCGCGTGGACGGTTGAGCGGTTGCTGGAATATGGCGTGGACACGAGCCGGATCGCGACCCTGCCTGACCAGCCGACGGGTCATGCGAATATCTCGGTTGATGAGGACGGAGAAAACCAGATCGTCGTGTTTCCCGGTGCCAATCGCGCCATCACGGAGGACATGATCGGGGCGGCGCTGTCGGATGCGGCGGCGGGCGATTATCTGGTCATACAAAACGAAACAAACGGCCAAAAATATGCAGCCCAAATTGCGAAACAACTGGGCTTGCATGTGGTTTATGCCGCCGCCCCGTTTGATGCGCAGGCCGTGGCCGAGGTGCTGCCCTTTACCGACCTTTTGGTGCTGAATGCGGTAGAGGCACAGCAGCTATCGATGGCGATGAAATCCGAACTGACGGATCTCGGTGTTGCCTCCATCGTTGTGACGCTGGGGGCTGACGGGTGCCGCTGGCTCGACGTTTTGGCGGGATCAGAGACACATATGCCTGCGATTCCGGTCACGCCCGTGGATACAACCGGGGCCGGGGATACCTTTACCGGTTATCTCGTGGCGGGTCTGGATCGGGGCATGCCGATGCTGCAGGCGCTCAGCCTTGCGACGCAGGCTGGCGCGCTGATGGTGACGCGCAAGGGAACGGCGGATGTGATCCCCGACCTAAAGGATATCGAGGATGCGCGGTTGGCTTAACCGCCGACAAACGGCGCGTCCGACCCCCACAAGACCTTGACCCGTGCATCACGCCCGCAGGCGTCACGGTAGGCTTTGTAGGCCTTGGCTTTGGACTTGGGACCGAAGCGGGTCAGGATGACCTTGCTGTCCTTGTAGAAGTCCTGATGGTAGCTGTCGGCCGGGTAAAACTCGCCAGCAGACAAGACGGGCGTGACCACGGATTGACCCAGTTCGGCCTGAGCGGCCGCCTTGGCCGCCTGTGCCGCACTTGTCTGGGATGGTTTGGCAAATATCGCGGTGCGATAGCTGTCGCCCCGGTCACAGAACTGTCCGCCTGCATCCGTCGGATCGATGGAGCGGAAAAACAGCGACAACAGCGTGTCGACCTGCACCTGCGCAGGGTCGAATGTGATCTGAACCGCCTCGTAATGGCCGGTATTGCCGCCGGTCACCTGTTTGTAGGTCGGATTAGAGACTGTTCCCCCTGCAAATCCCGACACGGCCTCTTTCACGCCTTTGACTTTTTCGAAATCCGCCTCGACGCACCAGAAACAGCCGCCTGCGACAGTCAGCGTCTCGAGGTCTTGCGCCTGGCTGGATTTGGCCTGCGCGATGAGGCCCACGGCGATGGAGAAGGCCAAGGATACGGTTTTGAAAGTACGGCGTGCGGTCATGTCACTACTCCTTTTGTCGGAGTCTGGGCCAAACCGGGCTGTCATACAATTCACAGGCGAGCGAGGTCGCAGTCCTGTGATTGGTCGTTTACCGCGACGATCCACCGCCTTAGCCTGATTTGCATGACAAAACGTATTGCCATGTGGTCCGGGCCGCGCAATCTGTCGACGGCGATGATGTACAGCTTTGCCGCGCGGGGGGATTGCCGCGTTGTGGATGAACCGTTTTATGCCGCCTTTCTGGCGCAGACCGGGGCGGATCATCCGATGCGCGGCGCTGTTCTGGCCAGTCAACCCAATGACCCTGGCGAGGTCGCCAAATCGTTGATTTCGCCTGTGTCAGAGCCTTTTTTTTACCAAAAACATATGGCGCACCACATGTCGCCCGATTGGCCGGAGGACTGGATGGCGGGCATGTGTCATGTGCTGCTGATCCGCCACCCTGCGCGGGTGATCTCAAGCTATGCCAAAAAGCGCGAAGCGCCGACGTTGGACGATTTGGGTTTTGCGCAGCAGGCCGCATTGCTTGTGCGGACCAACGATCCGATTGTTATCGATTCAAGTGACATACGAGCCGACCCGGAGGCGGCCTTGCAGGCGCTTTGTCGCCGGATCGGCATTCCCTGGACGTCGAACATGTTGCACTGGCCCAAGGGCGGGCATCCGCAGGATGGCGTCTGGGCGGCACACTGGTATGGCGCGGTGCATGATTCGACCGGGTTTGACTCGGGCGAAGGGCCGTTGCCGAAGCTGGAAGGTGATTATGCCCGGTTGGCAGACGCGGCGATGCCTCATTACGAGGCGCTCGCCGCGCGCAAGATCAGGATTTGAGGCGGCGGTCGCGTGCGGCCAGCAGTTTCAGACGCAACGCGTTCAACTGGATGAACCCTGCGGCGTCTTTCTGATCGTAGGCACCCGCGTCATCCTCAAAGGTCACATGCGCCTCGGAATAGAGGCTGTGATCAGACCAGCGGCCCACAGTGCGCGCCAGACCCTTGTAGAGTTTCAGGCGAACGGTGCCGGTCACATGTTCCTGACTTTTGTCGATCAGGGCCTGCAACATTTCGCGCTCGGGCGAGAACCAGAAGCCGTTATAGATCAGCTCGGCATAGCGCGGCATCATCTCGTCCTTGAGGTGCGCGGCCCCGCGATCAAGCGTGATCTGTTCGATCCCGCGATGTGCTTCGAGCAGAACAGTACCACCGGGGGTTTCGTAGATACCGCGCGACTTCATCCCGACAAACCGACCCTCGACCAGATCGAGCCGGCCAATGCCGTGCTTGCCGCCCAGCCGGTTCAGCTCGGTCAGGATCGTCGCCGGAGACATCGATTCGCCGTTGATAGAGACCGCATCACCCTTCTCGAAGCCCACTTCGATATATTCGGGCTCGTTCGGTGCATCCTCGGGTGCGACCGTGCGCTGGTAGACGTAATCGGGTGCATCCACGGCCGGATCTTCGAGCACTTTGCCTTCAGACGAGGTGTGCAGCAGGTTGGCATCGACGGAAAACGGGGCCTCGCCACGCTTGTCCTTGGCGATGGGAATCTGGTTCTTTTCTGCAAAGTCGATCAGTTTGGTCCGGCTGGACAGATCCCACTCGCGCCACGGGGCGATGACCTTGATATCCGGGTTCAGCGCGTAGGCGGCCAGTTCGAAACGGACCTGATCGTTGCCCTTGCCTGTCGCCCCGTGCGCGACGGCATCTGCCCCTTCGATGGCGGCAATTTCGACCAGACGTTTGGAAATCAGCGGTCGCGCGATGGAGGTGCCCAGCAGGTAGAGACCCTCGTATAGCGCGTTGGCGCGGAACATCGGAAAGACGAAATCGCGCACGAATTCTTCGCGGACATCCTCGATATAGATGCTCGACGCACCCATCATCTCGGCCTTGGCGCGCGCGGGTTCGAGTTCTTCACCCTGTCCGAGATCGGCGGTGAAGGTGACAACCTCGCAGCCATATTCGGTCTGCAACCATTTCAGGATGATCGACGTGTCCAGGCCGCCGGAATAGGCCAGCACAACTTTCTTTGGGGCGCTCATTTCTTTCGTTCCTCATGAGGTTTGGCAGGCGATACCGTTTTTGCACTATGGGGGCAAGATTGACCCGCGGGGGCGGGGGCGTGTAGGTCGGAATGATTGCGAAAAGGGACCCATTCATGAGTTTTCAGGACAGTGCGCGCGCCGCCGAAGCCGCGATGCGAGAGGTGTTTCCGCCGACACCCCTGTTGCGCAATGATCTGCTGTCAGCGCGGTATGGCGCCGAGATCTGGCTGAAACGCGAAGATTTGAGCCCGGTGCGATCCTACAAACTGCGTGGTGCGTTCAATGCGATGCGCAAGGTCATGCGCAAGGACGCGGTGTTTGTGTGCGCCAGCGCGGGCAATCACGCGCAGGGCGTTGCCTATATGTGTCGCCATTTCGGGGTGCACGGTGTGGTCTTTATGCCGGTGACGACGCCGCAGCAGAAAATCCAGAAAACCCGTATGTTCGGCGGTGATCATGTCGAGGTGCGGCTGACGGGCGATTATTTCGACGAAACGCTGGCCTCTGCGCAGGCGTTTTGTACCGACTCAGGTGGGCATTTTCTGTCGCCCTTTGACGATGAGGACGTGATTGAGGGCCAAGCCTCGGTCGCGGTTGAGATCGAGGCGCAATTGAGTCGTGTGCCAGATCGCATCATCCTGCCTGTCGGTGGTGGCGGCCTGTCAGCGGGCACGCGCAGCTATTTTGTCGACCGGGTTGCCTATACTTTTGTCGAACCGCATGGGGCCATGTCACTGGCCGAAGCGTTGAAGGCTGGCGCGCCGGTGGATGTGTCTCCCATCAACAGCTTTGTGGATGGCGCTGCGGTTGCCAAGATCGGGCAGCGGACCTTTGCGCGTTTGGCGGATGTTGATTCTGCCGACGTGATGAACATTCCCGAGGACCGCATTTGCACCACGATCATCGAGATGCTGAACGTCGAGGGACTTGTGCTGGAACCAGCGGGCGCCCTAGCCGTGGATGCGTTGAAAGACATTCGCGACAGGATTGCGGGCGAGACCGTTGTCTGCGTCACCTCTGGCGGCAATTTCGATTTCGAACGTCTGCCGGAAGTGAAAGAACGGGCCCAGCGCTATTCCGGCGTCAAAAAGTACTTCATCCTGCGCATGCCGCAGCGTCCCGGCGCGCTCAAGGATTTCCTGAGCATTCTTGGCCCGGAAGATGACATTGCGCGGTTCGAATACCTGAAGAAATCCGCGCGCAACTTCGGCTCTGTCCTGATTGGTATCGAAACGCGCGCGCCAGAGAATTTTGACCGTTTGCGCGCCGCGCTCGATGCTGGTGGGTTCACCTATACCGACATTACCAACGACGAAATGCTGGCGCAGTTTGTGATCTAGGCGGCGATTCCGTCCTGTAGCCCTGACAGGAACGCGTTCTTCGACACCTCGAAACAATCGAGAATTGCGGTGACGTCGACCGTTGCCGCCTTGCCCTTGGCAGACAGCGATTCGCCCGCGTGACACAGGTCTGAAAACTCGGAAAAGCCGAGGTTCAGCGCGCTGCCTTTGAGGCAATGCAAATCCCCTTCCAACCGATCTAAATCCACCCCGGCGCGCAGCCGGTTCGTGATTTCCGATACTTCCTCGATAAAGAGCGGAACGACCTCATCAAAGTCTTCGTCGCCGATCTCGTCCTTGAGGTTTATTACGCGCTGCCAGTCAATCATTGTCCGTCTCCGAGCCCCGAAAGCATGTCAGCACAGATCAAATTAAGAACGGGTTACCTTTAAAGGTTTAGATACTCGGCGGTGCAATTTCATCCGCCATTAAGTGCTTTGGAGTAGGCAAAACCGAGACAGATTGGATAACAGGGTGAGATGAATACCAAGGCCAGGCATATACACGTGGAACAGGTGCCTGTGTCCCCGCCGACGGATGCGGCCGCACCGCAAAAGGTGCTGGTGGTCGATGACAGCAAGCTGCAGCGCAAGATTCTGTGCAGTTCGGTCAAACGCTGGGGGTTTGAGGTGTTCGAGGCGGCATCCGGCGAGGAGGCATTGCAGATCGCGGCGGAGGTTCAGCCTGATCTGGTGCTCAGCGACTGGATGATGCCGGGCATGAACGGTCTGGAATTCTGCAACGCGTTTCGCCAGCTTTCGGGGGATCGCTATGGCTATTTCATCCTTCTGACCTCCAAGAGCGAAAAGAACGAAATTGCCATGGGCCTTGAGGCCGGTGCCGACGATTTTGTCACCAAGCCCGTCGATGCAAACGAGTTGCGCGCCCGGATCAAAGCGGGTGAGCGCATCCTGCTGATGCAGCGCGAACTGACCCGCAAGAATGACCTCATTTCCGAGACACTGGATGAATTGCAGCGGGTCTATAACTCACTCGACAGTGACCTGCTTGAGGCGAAAAAGCTGCAGCAATCGCTGATCCGCGAACGCAACAAATCATTTGAAACGGGTGACGTGTCGCTGATGCTGCGGTCAAGCGGGCATGTGGGCGGCGATCTTGTCGGCTTTTTCCCGGCAGGCGCTGGCCATCTGGGGCTGTTTTCCATCGACGTGTCTGGTCACGGGATCAGTTCGGCCCTGATGACCGCCCGTCTGGCCGGGTATCTGTCTGCGGCTGCGCCGGACCAAAACGTTGCCCTGCAGCGGCTGGATGATGGCAGTTATGCGTTCCTGCCGCCTGAAATCGTAATCGAAACGCTCAACGATCTCGTTCTCGATGAGATGGAGACGGAGCATTATTTTACTCTGCTGCTTGCCGACGTGGATCTGGTCACGGGCCATGTGCGCATGGCGCAGGCTGGCCATCCGCACCCGGCAATCCAGCGCAAGGACGGTACAATCGAACAGGAAGGTCCGGGGGGTTTTCCGGTGGGGCTGATGTCGGGCATTTCGTTCACCCAGTTCGAGACGAAACTGAATCCCGGTGATCGGCTGCTGCTGTTGTCGGACGGCGTGACCGAATGCCCGAATCCGCAGGGCGAAATGCTCGAAGAAGAAGGGGTCGAGGAAATGATGCGTGATCTCAGGGACGTGTCTGGGCCCGCATTCTTTGAGGCGATGTTATGGAAACTCGAAGAGTTTGCCGTGATCCAGACCTTTCCCGATGATGTGTCAGGCATTCTGTTCGAATATCACGGGACCGAGCGGGAAAAGTAACGGCTCAAAAAATGCTGGTCGCCTTCATTTCCCAGCTGGAGCGCAGCGTCCTGCGGGCTCATCCAGACGGCCAGGTGATTGTCTTCGGTTGGCGCGCTGATCTGCAGGGTGGGCCAGGCCACATAGACATGGCACAGTTTTTCCGCCCACATCGTATATTCCGGCATATAGACAAATCGGCGGAACGCACCCAGCCTGCGCGGACGCGCGATGTGCCAGCCGGTTTCCTCGAACACTTCACGGTGCAGGGCCTGCAACGGGCTTTCCCCGGGATCGATACCGCCGCCGGGCAATTGAAAATCCGGATCAGGATCGCTTTGGCAGGTCAGCAAAACCGCCCCATCACGTGGCAGGATCGCATAGGCGCCCTGTCGCACGATATAGCGCCGACCGGCCTCGGGGGGCTGTCCCATCCGGCGGTTCATCGGCACCCTCTTTCAGTTTTGACACACAATCCTATATAGGGCTTCGATATGCCAATACGTGGCGCCAAAGGAAACCCCATGACTCTTGGTTCGCAACTCGTGTGGGACGACACCGTCCTGCCATTCCAACTTGATGCCGCTGACATCCGCGGACGCGTCGCGCGTCTGGACGGGGTGCTGGGTGGTATCCTCAAGCAGCACAATTATCCCCCCCAGGTCGAGGCGTTGGTGGCGGAAATGGCATTGCTGACCGCGCTGATCGGCCAGACGATCAAGCTGCGCTGGAAGCTGCAATTGCAGGTGCAGTCCAAGGGTGCGGTGCGCATGATCTCTACGGATTACTATGGCCCCGAGAAAGAGGGGGACCCGGCGCGCATTCGTGCCTATGCCAGCTATGATGCGGATCGGCTGACCGATGCCGCCCCCTTTGATCAGGTGGGCGAGGGATACTTTGCCATCATGATCGATCAGGGCAAGGGCATGACCCCGTACCAGGGCATCACCCCGCTTGAAGGTGGGTCGCTGGCCGCTTGTGCCGAGGCCTATTTTGCCCAGTCCGAGCAGTTGCCGACCCGCTTTCAGCTCAGCTTTGGCAAGTCGTCCGAACCGGGTGTCGCCGAGCATTGGCGCGCCGGGGGCGTGATGCTCCAGCACATGCCGAAGGCGTCTCCGTTGATGGCCAAGGGTGAGGGAACGGGCGAGTTGCTGGCCGCAACCGATCTGCTTGACGGCGATGCGTCCGAGAACTGGAACCGTGTGAACATCTTGCTCGACACAGTCGAAGAGATGGAGCTGATCGGCCCGCAGGTCCCACCCAATGACCTGTTGCTGCGTCTGTTTCATGAGGAAACGCCGCGCGTGTTTGACACGCAACCGGTGCGCTTTGGCTGTACCTGTTCCGAAGATCGCGTGCGTCAAAGCCTGTCGATCTATTCAGCCCGTGACATCGAAAAGATGACTACGGACGATGGGCGTGTGACTGCCGATTGCCAGTTCTGCGGGGCGCATTACGACCTTGATCCGGCCTCGGTCGGGTTCGAGGCCGACGCCCAGACCGGTGAGTGATCTCATCTCCCGCACCTGCGCCGCGCTGGCGCGGGGCGGTGATGCCTCGTCTGATTTTGATCTGAACCCGGATGTGAGCCTGGTGGCGGGGCGTCGCCTACGTCCGGCCGCTGTGCTTGCACCCATCATTGCGGGGCGCGACGGATATGATCTGATCCTGACCAAGCGGTCTTCGGCTCTGAAACACCATCCGGGTCAGATCGCCTTTCCCGGCGGCAAACAGGACGAAGGCGATGAAAACCTGATCGCCACCGCGCTGCGCGAGGCGCATGAGGAAATCGGCCTGCCGCTGGACCATGCCGAGGTGCTTGGCACATTCGCGCCCCATGAAACCGTCACGGCGTTCACTGTGACGCCGGTCATCGCACTGATTACGCAGGAGTTTCAGGCCGTGCCGGAGGCGGGCGAAGTTGCCGAAGTGTTCCGCGTACCCCTGGCCCATGTCCTCGATCCTTCCAACTATGTCGTGGAATCGCGGCGCTGGCGCGGCCATCGTCGGTCTTATTACGCGGTGCCTTACGGGCCCTATTACATCTGGGGCGCGACCGCGCGTATATTGCGGGGATGGACCGACGCATTGCCCAAGATCTAGACCCGAAGACGCCGTTTCTGACCGATCCGGCGGCGCAAAAACTGTGCCAAGTCCTCGAAGACGCAGGTCATGTTGCTCTGTTCGTCGGGGGCTGTGTGCGCAATGCACTGCTGGGATTGGCGGCGAGCGACATTGATATTTCCACGGATGCCACGCCTGATCAGGTAATGCGGATCGTGAAGGCCGCTGGCTTCCGCGCCATTCCCACCGGTGTCGATCACGGCACGGTTACGGTGGTGGCGAGGGGAGACGCCTTTGAGGTCACCACGTTCCGGCGCGATGTGGCGACGGATGGTCGCCGCGCGGTTGTCGCCTTTTCAACGCATATCGAGGATGATGCCCGCCGCCGCGATTTCACGATGAACGCCATCTATGCGGATCGCAGGGGCACAGTCGTTGATCCGCTGCACGGTCTGCCGGACCTGCAGGTGGGACGCATCCGGTTTATCGAAGATGCCGGGCAGCGCATTCGCGAGGATTACCTGCGCACGCTGCGGTTCTTTCGCTTTCATGCGTGGTATGCGGCCCCCGATCAGGGTTGGGATGCCGAGGCGCTGGACGGCATTGCCACAAATCTTGACGAGTTAGAGACGTTATCTGCCGAACGTGTGGGTGCCGAGATGGTCAAACTGCTGTCTGCGCCTGATCCCGCGCCAGCGCTGGCCGTAATGGCGCAGACCGGAGTGTTGAGTGCAATCCTGCCGGGGGCTGACCCAACACTGGTGGCCCCACTTGTCCATCTGGAACAGGGTGTCGGGGCCGCTGCAGATCCCGTGACCCGGCTTGCTGCGCTGGGCGGGGAGGATGTGGCGGACCGGCTGCGTTTGTCGCGGGCAGATCAAAAGCGTCTGGCGTCGATCCGGGATCACAGCACAAGCGCGCTGGGGGCAAAAGCCATCGGGCATATGGCAGGAAAAGGGGCAGGGTTCGGCGCGATCTTGCTGCGTGCGGTGATGGCCAATACCGTTCTGGATGTGTCAGAAATCAGCGAAGTTGCCGAAGGGGCACAGGCCGAATTTCCGATCAAAGCCAGTGACTTGCCTGACCTCCAAGGCAAGGCGCTGGGCGACAGGCTGGCGGCACTCAAGTCGGAGTGGTTGGCCTCAAATCTCGAAAAGTCGAAAAACGCGCTTTTGGGCGCGTGACTTTTTGAGCGACCAGCGCTAAGAGTATCGCGAACACGGAGGATACCACATGGTTCGCGGGATCTGGAACGACACCTGATATTGTCGCCGATCGTCTGATGTGACGAAACGGGCTTTGGCCTGCGTCACACCCATGTTGCACCACCAATCTCCGAGATTTCCCCATGTTCAAATACTTTGAATCGCTTGTCGATCCGTATGTCAGCTATACTGAAACCGACACGCCCCCCACAAAAATCTGGCCATTTCTGCGCGGGTATTCCGAACCGTTCAAAGGCGTCTTTGTGCTGGCCGCCATCATGTCACTTGTCGTGGCCTCGATCGAGGTTGGCCTGATCTACTATATGGGCCGCGTCGTCGATCTGCTTGGCACATCACCGGACGCGTTCTGGGATACCTACGGAACCGAGGTGATTCTGGTCGCCGTGTTCGTGCTGGTGGCCCGGCCCTTGTTGCAGATGCTGGATGTGCTGTTGCTCAACAACACGATTTTGCCGAACTTTGGCAGTTTGATCCGCTGGCGGGCGCATAAACACGTGTTGCGTCAATCCGTTGGCTGGTTCGAGAACGACTTTGCCGGGCGCATTGCCAACCGCCTCATGCAGACCCCGCGGTCGGCAGGCGAGGTGATTTTTCAGGTCTTTGACGCGATTTCGTTTTCGCTGGCCTACCTGCTTGGTGCGGCGGTGTTGCTGATGGTGGCCGATATGAGACTGCTGCTGCCACTGTTGGTGTGGTTTGTGCTTTATGCTGCGCTGGTGGT
This sequence comes from uncultured Tateyamaria sp., assembly GCF_947503045.1. Lineage (GTDB taxonomy): Bacteria > Pseudomonadota > Alphaproteobacteria > Rhodobacterales > Rhodobacteraceae > Tateyamaria. The sequence continues at coordinate 824,518 of NZ_CANNCF010000002.1, read as the reverse complement.
GTGGACGGTCAAACGCATCGGCCCTGCGTCCAAGGCGGCATCAGACGCGCGCTCGCAACTGACTGGCAAGCTGGTTGACGCCTATACCAACATCCATTCGGTCAAGATGTTCGCCCACCACGAACGCGAGCTGGACTATGCCAAGTCCGCCATCGAAAACACGCGCACCACTTTCATGCGCGAGATGCGCCTGTTCACCATCATGGATGTCGTACTGATGGTGTTGAACGGGTTGCTGATCGTGGGTGTGGTCGGCTGGGCCATTGCCTTGTGGACTCAAGGTGCGGCCAGCGTGGGTGTGGTTGCTGCGGCCACGGCGCTGACATTGCGTCTGAACGCCATGACGGGCTGGATCATGTGGGCGCTGACCTCATTCTTTCAGGAACTGGGTGTGGTGGCCGAGGGTATGGAGACCATTGCCCAACCGATCACGCTGGTCGATGCCGCCAATGCCAAGCCGCTTCTCATGCAGCGCGGCCAGATCGAGGTGAAGAACCTGACGCACCATTACGGGCGCGGCAGTGGCGGTTTGTCCTCTGTCAGCTTTACCATCCGCGCCGGCGAAAAGGTCGGTGTGGTTGGCCGCTCGGGTGCGGGCAAGTCGACCTTGGTCAAGCTGCTTTTGCGCTTTTACGACCCTGAATCCGGTCAGATCCTGATCGACGGTCAGGACATCACGCAGGTGACCCAAGACAGTCTGCGTCTGAACATCGGCATGGTCCAACAGGACAGTTCGCTGCTGCACCGTTCAGTGCGTGAGAACATCTTTTATGGCCGTCCCGACGCGAGCGAGGAAGAGATGATCGAGGCGGCAAGGCAGGCGCAAGCCCATGATTTCATTCTTGATCTGTCCGATCCTGAGGGACGTCCCGGTTACGAGGCGCAAGTTGGGGAACGCGGCGTGAAATTGTCCGGCGGACAGCGTCAGCGTGTGACTCTTGCCCGTGTCATCCTGAAAAACGCGCCGATCCTTGTGCTGGACGAGGCAACAAGCGCGCTCGACAGTGAGGTTGAGGCGGCGATTCAGGACACGCTTTACAAGATGATGGAGGGCAAGACGGTGATCGCAATTGCGCACCGCCTGTCCACCATTGCCGAAATGGATCGCATCCTTGTGCTTGATGACGGCAATATTGTCGAAGACGGCCCCCATGACGCGCTTTTGAAAAAAGGTGGCCTATATTCAGAGTTCTGGGCGCGCCAGTCGGGCGGGTTCATCGCAACCGAGGCAGCCGAGTGAAGATTTCGAACTGGATCGATTCGTTTCGCCGTGCCGAAGGGCCACCACCGCAAGAGCTGTGGCCCTTCATGCGCTGGTGTCTGTCGGGTGCCTGGCCTGCGCTGTGGCTGGCCGGGTTTTGTTCGGCGGCGGCGGGCGCGCTTGAGGCGGGCACCGCGCTGATCCTTGGCTGGGTGATTGATGCCACGGTCACGCTGGGCCCAGACGGGTTCTTTGACGTCAGCAACCTTGGGCTGGTCATCGGTTCGCTGGTGTTCTTTCTGATCGCGCGCCCGGTGCTGTTCGGGCTGAGCGCGGCGACCAACGCCATCATCGTGCAACCCAATGTGAACCCGCTGGTGCTGTCGCGTCTGCATCGCTGGACTTTGGGCCAGTCGGTCGGGTTCTTTGACGACGATTTCGCCGGTCGCATTGCACAAAAGCAGATGCAGGCGGCGCGTGCCGTCACGGATGTCGTGTCGGAATTCATCAACGTGGTGGCCTTTGCGCTGGCCTCATTGGTTGGTTCTGTTCTGCTGCTTTTGGCCATTGATTGGCGCGTCGCGTTGGGTTTTGGCGTCTGGTTGATCTTCTATTTCGCACTGATCCGCTGGTACCTGCCGCGCATCCGCAAACGCTCGGCCGCGCGGGCTGCGTCCCGTGCAATGGTGTCGGGGCAGGTGGTCGACACGATTACCAATATCAAGACGGTCAAGCTGTTTGCCCATGATGATCATGAAGATCAGGCCGCCCTTGGCGCGATGGCGACCTTCCGTGCCAATTCTGTGCAGTTCGGCATTCTAGCCGCCGGATTCCGCCTTGCCCTGATGACACTGGCGGGGTTGCTGCCTGTGCTGTTGCTGGGCGGCACCATCCTGATGTGGCAGCGCGGGCTGGCCTCGCCCGGGGATATCGTCGCCTCGGGCGCCGTTGCCATCCGCATTGCGCAGATGACCGGCTGGGTCAGTTTCACCCTGATGGCGATCTATTCGAACGTGGGCGAGGTCGAGGACGGGATGCGCACCCTGACCCCCCGGTCCCGCGTCGATGATGCGCCGGGTGCTGCGCGTCTGGACGTGTCGAAAGGAGAGATCACTTTTGACAGTCTTGGCTTTGCCTATGGGCGGGATACGGGCGGCATTCAGGATGTGTCGCTGACGATCAAACCGGGGGAAAAAGTGGGTCTTGTGGGCGCGTCTGGTGCGGGGAAATCCACGCTCGTATCGCTGTTGTTGCGCCTTTATGAGCCGGAACAGGGTCACATTCTGATCGACGGGCAGGACACCCGCGCCGTGACGCAGGAAAGCCTGCGCCGCAATATCGGGATGGTCACGCAGGAAACCGCGATGTTCAATCGCGCTGCAAGTGACAATATCCTCTATGGCAATCCCGATGCGGATGAGGCGGCGATGATCGAGGCGGCGGGCAAGGCCGAAGCCCATGATTTCATCCTGGATCTACAGGATCACAAGGGACGCCGCGGCTATGACGCGCATTTGGGCGAACGGGGCGTAAAGCTGTCCGGCGGGCAACGTCAGCGCATCGCGCTGGCCCGTGCCATCCTCAAGGACGCGCCGATTCTGGTGCTGGACGAGGCGACAAGCGCGCTCGACAGCGAGGTCGAGGCCGCGATCCAATCGGCCCTCACCCGCGTGATGGAGGGCAAGACCGTGCTGGCCATCGCCCACCGTCTGTCCACCCTGACCGAGATGGATCGCATTCTGGTGATGGATGATGGGCGCATCGTCGAGGAGGGCACCCATGATGCGCTGCTGGCAAAAGGTGGCCTTTACGCCCGCTATTGGCAACGCCAGTCCGGTGGATTCATCCGCACGCAGGCGGCCGAATAGGGCTTTTGCCGGACGCGTTCGCCCGGTAGGCCTTGGGCCCATGACAACAGTGACCATTGATCGATTGGGCCAGCAAGGCGACGGCGTCGCGCGTGGCCCGCTATTTGTGCCCCTGGCCCTGCCGGGTGAAGTGGTGAGCGGGACGGTTGATGGCGATGCCCTGACCGACGTGACCATCGACACGCCTTCGCCTGAACGGGTATCTGCGCCTTGTCCGCATTTCCGATCTTGCGGTGGGTGCCAACTGCAACATGCCAGCGATGATCTGGTGGCCAGCTGGAAGCGTGAACTGGTGGTCACAGCCCTTTCTGTTCACGGGTTAGAGACGGACGTGCGCCCGACACTGACGTCTCCTGACCGCTCCCGCAGGCGGGCCACCTTCGCCGCACGCCGCACGAAAAAGGGCGCGATGGTCGGATTCCATGCCCGCAAATCCGACGCCATCATTCCGGTGCCGAACTGCATTCTGGTCACACCTACGCTGTCGAGTATTGGCCCGTTGGCCGAGGCGTTGGCCATGGCCGGGGCCAGCCGCAAAGGTGCGCTGGCTGTCACCGCAACGGACAGCCGCGAAGGGCTGGATATCTCGGTCACCGGGGGCAAGCCGCTGGATGGGCCGCTGCGCATTGTGCTGGCCGCTTTGTGTGAAACCCACCGACTGGCGCGCCTCACCTGGGAGGATGAACTGATCGGGATGCGCGTGCCTCCGGCACAAAGCATCGGTGCCGCCCGCGTTGTGCCGCCGCCGGGTGCGTTTCTGCAAGCGACAGAGCATGGTCAGGACACCCTGACACGATTGGTGCAAGAGATCGTGGGCAAGGCGAAATCGGTTGTCGATCTGTTTGCGGGCTGCGGCACATTTGCCTTGCCACTGGCACAGCGGGCCGAAGTGCTGGCTGTCGAAGGTGCGCCCGAGATGGTGGCCGCGCTTGATGCGGGATGGCGGCAGGCACAGGGGCTTAAGCGGATCGAAAGCGTGGCCCGTGATCTGTTTCGCAGACCCTTGTTGCCGGATGAATTGGCACCATACGAGGCCGCCGTCATTGACCCGCCTCGCGCTGGTGCAGCCGCGCAGATTGCCGAGCTTGCGGCGGCACAGACGCCGATCATCGCTCATGTGTCCTGCAATCCGCAGACATTTGCGCGGGATGCGGCGACCCTGATCAGTGCCGGTTATGTGCTCGAATGGGTGCAGCCTGTGGATCAGTTTCGCTGGGCAGCGCACGTAGAACTTGTCGGAGCGTTCCGTCTGTCGCATACGCGATAGGACGAAGGAGACGCCGTATGTTTGATCGCGCACGCTTGGCCGCATTTCTCGAAGGGCCCAAATTCAGTAACTTTATCATGGGCGTGATCATCGTGAACGCGATCACGTTGGGCCTGGAAACATCGGAGACGGCCGTTTCGATAGGCGGTGGGCTGATCAATCTGATCGACAACATCTGCCTTGCGATCTTTGTCATCGAACTTTTGGCCAAGCTATTTGCGTTCCGGTTCAAATTCTTCCGCAGCGGCTGGAACATCTTTGACTTTATCATTGTCGGCATCGCGCTGGCCCCGGGCACCGAAGGCCTGTCGGTCTTGCGTGCATTGCGCATCCTGCGGGTGCTGCGGGTGATTTCCGTTGCCCCCAGTCTGCGCCGTGTGGTCGAAGGCTTTGTCACCGCTCTGCCCGGTATGGGCAGCGTGTTTGTCCTGATGGCGATGATCTTTTACATCGGGGCCGTGATGGCGACCAAACTGTTTGGCCCGACCTTTCCCGAATGGTTCGGCACCTTGGGCTTAAGCGGCTATTCCCTGTTCCAGATCATGACCCTTGAATCCTGGTCCATGGGCATCGTGCGCCCGGTGATGAAGGAATTTCCCTATGCATGGGCGTTCTTTGTCCCGTTCATCATGGTCACCACATTTGCCGTCGTGAACCTGCTGGTGGGTCTGATCGTGAACTCGATGCAGGATGCCCATTCCGAAGAGTCCAATGCGGCGACGGATGAGTATCGTGATCTGGTGATGAAGCGCCTTGATGACATCGAAGCCAAGCTGGACAAACGCGATACTTGAGGGCTGATCACGGGCTGGTGATCGACGCATTTTCAATTTCGACTATGCGAATTGTGTGGAAAAGTGGTATTTGCCGGGAAATAAAAGAAAAACCGAATTGGGACAGGATTTCGATGAAGCGCAGACATCTGATGATGGGGGGTGCAGCGGCCTTGGGCCTCGGAGCATGCACCCAAAGCAAGTTCAAAACCTATAGCGGGCCCGAGGTGACCTATATCGTGGTCAACAAGGAAGCCCGTCGTATGTACCTGTTTAACAACAACAAGGTGCTCAAGGACTACGACATCGATCTGGGCTTTGAGCCGATTGGTGACAAGTTTTTCGAAGGCGATGGCCGCACGCCGGAAGGCACGTACCTGATCGACCGGCGTAACCCGAACAGCCGGTTCCACCTGTCTCTGGGCATCTCTTATCCTAACGCCAAGGATCGCGCCGAGGCTGCCGCGCTGGGCAAACCACCGGGCGGCGACATCTTTATCCACGGCAATTCAAAGCCGTTCCGCAAAGGCACGGATGATTGGACGTGGGGCTGTATCGCTGTGACAGATCGCGAGATGGAAGATGTCTACGCGATGGTGCGCAACGGGACGCCGATCCAGATCAACGCCTGACGATCAGGTCGCCGGGGTCGATGTGATCACCACGGTGTCCGCGTCCGTTTCGTCGATTGCACTGGCATCAGGATTGTCCACAGCATCCGGGACAAGCCGGGTTGCTGATGGGTTGGCCCGCGGGATCAGCGGCGCATTGTTCGGATTGCCCATCACCATGGTCCACCAGATCTTGCCATTGGGTTCCTGAAACCACGCAAAGCCCATTTCGCGCGCTTGCGGCGACAAGATGGTGCGACGGGTGTCGTTCTGCTCCATCCATGCGGCGAGAGTTTCCAACTCGGTTTCGTAGGATTCGGAGATGTTCTCGCCCACAAGGCTGCCCTGATAGCCAACGCGGGCCAGCCGGTCGATGGGCGACGAGCCGTCTGAACCAAAGTGCCAGGGGCGGTTTTGCAGGGACATATCCTTGGCATGGGTCGCTGCGGCGGCGTTCAGTTGCGGGTTCAGCTCAACATTTGGAGCACCCCGGGCCGAGCGTAGAGCGTTGACCGAATCGAGCATGCGGAACTGCAATTTCGCAGTGTCTCCGGCGCGAATCTTGTAGAGCTTGGGCAAGGGCCGGCCATCTGCCCCGACAGCGGGCGCAGACGGGGGGACCGCACATGCAGCGAGCGTAAGAAGAGCAACCAGAACGAAAGAGAGTGTACGCATTGATCCTGCACATCATTTATTGTGTTCAGGAACTTCGATAGCGGCTCGCGCGTTGCATTACAAACGCACATCGGCGTGATCCTGCGAGATGACAGTCCTTTGATTTGCGACTGCGACATTCCCGCAATATGTTGCGCCCAAATTGGCAAGACCATCCTTAGGAGAGGCATTCCATGTCTAAACCAACATTCAATTCGACCAGCCGCCGGGCTTTTCTGGCTGGCTCGGCCGCCTTTTTGGGCGCCCCTGCCATCGCGCAAACTGCCGCCGGTCAGGCCGAGCGCGACCCGACCCAGTCCGTACGTCGCAACATTTCAAGCTTCCGCACGCTGGACTGGCAGCCATATTTCGACAACCTGCGCAAAGGCGCCATTCTGGTCGATATCGACAGCCGCGCGGTCCATTACTGGAACGAAGATCAGACTATCTACAAGTTGTATCCGTCCAGCGTTCCGCTGACCGATGACCTGACCCGACGTGGGCGTACCCAAGTTATTCTGAAAGATCCCGAGCCAGATTGGCGTCCGACACCATCGATGAAGAAGCGCAATCCGGAGTGGCCTGACTATATCGGTCCCGGTCCGCAGAACCCGCTGGGCACGCGTTCACTGCACCTCAGCTGGACGTATTATCGCATCCACGGCACGCACGATACGCGCAAGATTGGCCGCAAATCTTCCAATGGATGCATCGGGTTGTACAACGAACACATCGAAGAACTGTACGCGATGGCCAATGTAGGCACACAAGTGTTGCTTATTTGACGACATCAGGGCTGATCGGCGGGTCGGCTTTTGAATCAGACTTTGCATTCGCCTCACATTGCTGTTTACACAGAATTACGAGGTAAGTCTTGGGCGCGTTGCGGCAATTGCTGCACGTGCGTAACTGGAGGTTATAATATGAAAAAACTCGTTCTCGCTGCTGCTCTGACTGCTGCTGCTTCGACCGCATTTGCCGGCGCACCTGCCGATCCGATCATCGAAGCACCTGTCATCGTCGAAGAAACAAACAGCTCGTCCGGCGGCATCATTCTGCCCCTGCTGCTGTTGATCGTCGTTGCTGCGGCTGTTTCGGACTAATATCCGGTACTACGAAACAAAAAAGGCGGTGCTTTTGCACCGCCTTTTTTTTGTCCGCCGTGGCGTTTGAATTCAGTCGAGCCAGCCGTGCAGGTTTTCCTCGATCACGGTGCTGAGCGCGTCGATATGGGCCGCATCATCGTTCAGGCAAGGGATATAAGTGAAGTGTTCGCCACCCGCCTCTTCAAAGCTTTCCTTGATCTCTTCGTTGATCTCTTCGAGCGTCTCGATGCAATCTGCTGAAAAAGCAGGCGCACATACGGCGATGTTCTTTTTGCCCGCTTCTGCCAGCCGGGCGACCTCTTCGACCGTGTAGGGTTGCAGCCATTCTTCGGGGCCGAATTTCGACTGGAAGGTCGTCTTGATCTCGGTATCTGCCCAGCCCAGCCGTTCCTTCAGCAAGCGCGTAGTTTTCTGGCATTGGCAGTGATAGGGGTCGCCCTCCATCAGGTACCGGATCGGCACACCGTGATAGCTGCACACCAGAATGTCGGGTCTGGTGTCCATGGCCCCGTAGGCCCGTTCAATGGATTGCGCGAGGGCCTCGATGTATTTGGGGTGTTCGAAATAGGGCTCAATCGTGCGCGTAGTTGGTTGCCATTTTTCCTCCATCATGGCCCGGAAAAACTGGTCATTGGCGGTGGCAGAGGTGGCCCCGGCATAGTGCGGATATAGCGGGAAAAACAGGATCTTCTGGCAGCCCGCATCGCGCATCTCGCGCACCTTGGATTTCGTCGACGGATTGCCGTAACGCATGCAGAAATCGACCATGACCTGATCGCCGTAACGGTCATGCATTGCCGCTTTTATCTTGGTCGTCTGGTCTTTGGTGATCGTCATCAGGGGGCTTTCGCCCGCCTCGTGATTCCAGATGGATTTATAGGCGGCACCGGATGAAAACGGGCGTTTTGTCAGGATGATAAGCTGCAGCAGGGGCTGCCAGATCCACGGGCTGTAATCGATCACCCGCCGGTCGGACAGAAATTCGTTCAGATAGCGCCGCATCGACCAATAGTCGTAATTGTCGGGCGTCCCAAGATTGGCCAGCAGAATGCCGACGCGCGCAGGCTTGATCGCGGGGTGATCATCAGCGGCGTGTTGTGGGCGTGCTGCGGCTTTGCTGGTGTCGAGCATTTCGGGTGCATTCCTATCCATGTTCCGCCTCAGATAAACGGATTTGCCATCAGGTCAATCTGACAGCGGCGTTTCGTCCGTGCGCAGGGCATCGGCAAGTCGGGCTTGCGCCGACCCGGGGCGCAGCGGTTTGGGCTGACTTTCGTCCGGTGCCCAGCCGGTCAGGACGATCATTTCAAAGGTCGCCGCGATCCCTCCGTCGGGATGCGAAAACGCTTCGGCATAAAGATCGGCCGCCCGATTCAACACGGCCCGCCGCGTCGGATGGCGCAGGCGCGCATCCAGCGCATTGCCTTCGCCCATATGGCGCAGATCGCGCATCAGGTGCCACATGCTGCGGTATCGTGCAGTCAGCATAACAGAATCGGCCACAGGCAGCGCCAGACCGGCGCGTTGCAGCAGTGCACCCAGATCGCGCACTTCGCCCATCGGAGCCACGCGCGGGGACAGCCCGCCTTGCACCGCCACTTCGGCCTCGGCCAGTACACTGCGCAATTCATGCAATGTTTGCCCACCCAAAGACACGGCCAGCAACATGCCATCAGGCTTGAGCGCCCGCCTGCACTGAATCAGCTGACCGACCGGGTCGTTTGCCCAGTGAAGCCCCATGCTGTGGATCACAAGATCGTGCGCGGCGGCGGCCAGAGGCAGCACCTCGGCCTCGCCCATCACCGTCGAATCCGGGATGCGGTCCTGCCACAGCTCCGGAAAGGCGGCGATGATTCCCGCGCTGTGAAAGGGTTTGTTAACCAGTTCCAGACGATCCTCGATCTCGTCCCGCGCCGCTTTCTGCAGGAACAGTGCATCACTGCGCGCCCGGGCGCGATTGCGCGTCAGTGCGGCAGTGTCAGTCAGACGGTTTGGCGCGGGGCGGTTGGACATGGTCGCATAGGTAAGGGATGTCATGGGCCTAATACAAACAACACTTGCTGCGATCTATCCGCCGCGTTGTCTGGGGTGTGGCGAAACCGTGGACAGCGACTTTGGTCTGTGCGGCGGATGCTGGGCCAAGGCCGAATTCATCGGCGGTACGTCTTGTGACAGTTGTGGAACGCCCTTGATCGGCGAAACGACCGGAGACGCGGTGACGTGCGATACTTGTATGCGGTCCCCGCAACCCTGGGCCCATGGCCGCGCGGCGCTGGCCTATCGCGGCATGGGGCGCAAACTGGTGCTGGGGCTGAAACATGGGGACAGACAGGAAATTGCGCGCCCCGCGGCCATATGGATGCGAATGTCGGCGCAGCGTTTGATCACAGAAAAGACCCTGATTGTTCCGGTTCCGCTGCATTGGCTGCGGTTGGCCAAGCGCCGCTATAACCAGTCGGCCCTGATCGCCAAGAACCTGTCCGAGTTGACGGGGTGCGATTGGTGCGCCGACCTGCTGGAACGCCCGGTCAGGACTGTGTCGCTGGACGGGAAATCGCGACAAGAACGTGCGGAAATCCTGCATGGCGCGATCCGCATCAACCCGCGCCGCAAGCACCGTATCGTCGGGCGGTCCATTCTTTTGGTGGATGATGTGATGACGACAGGGGCGACGCTGGCCGCCTGCGCCGCAGCATGCACTGCCGCCAGGGCTGATCAGGTATCCGTGAGCGTACTGGCGCGGGCGATCAAAGACACCTAAGTCTGTGTCCAACTGATTTTGTGTCAAAAGGACGTGACCAATGAAACCCGTGGAAATCTACACCTCGCCCCTGTGTGGCTACTGTCATGCCGCCAAGCGGTTGCTCAAGGAAAAGGGTATCGCCTTTTCCGAAGTTGACGTGTTGCGCCATTCCGACCGCAAGGGCGAAATGATCAAGCGCGCCAATGGCGGCCGCACTGTGCCCCAGATCTTTGTCGGCGATGTCCATGTCGGTGGCTGTGATGAGCTTTATGCGCTGGAACGCGCGGGCAAGCTGGACGGCCTGCTGGCGGCCTGAATGAAAACAGCGCTGCTGCAACTGAATGTGTCTGACGATCCCGTGGCAAACCTGCCCGGAACCGTTCAGATGGTGCGGCAGGCTGTGGATCAGGGGGCAGAATTCGTTCTGACCCCCGAAGTCACCAATTGTCTCAGCACCAGTCGCGCCCATCAGGCGCAGGTGTTGCGTCGCGAACCCGAGGATGAAACCCTCGCCGCGCTGCGCGATGTTACGGCAGAGTGCGGCGTGCATCTGTTGATCGGGTCGCTTGCGCTGAAAACCGATGACCCCGAGGGCCGATTTGCCAACCGTTCATTTCTGATCGGGCCGGATGGCGGGATTCTGGGGCGGTACGACAAGATCCACATGTTCGATGTGGCGATCTCTGACACCGAAACCTACCGAGAATCCTCGGGCTATCGTCCCGGCACTCAGGCGGTGCTGGCGGATACGGCATTTGCGCCGTTGGGCATGGCGATCTGTTACGACATGCGTTTTCCCAAATTGTCAGATGCTTTGGTTGGTGCAGGTGCACATATTCTGACCTACCCATCTGCGTTCTCTCCCGTCACGGGTGCGGCGCATTGGCACAGCCTGCTGCGTGCCCGCGCGATCGAGGCAGGGGCCTGGGTGCTGGCCCCGGCGCAGACAGGCACGCATCCGGGGCGTTCGGACAAGCAGCGCCGCACCTATGGCCACAGTCTGGCGGTTGATCCCTGGGGCGAGGTGGTGCTTGACGCAGGCACGACACCGGGCGTTTATGTGTTTGATATGGAATTAGATAAAGTGGCCGAGGCGCGTCGCCGGATTCCTGCGCGGGACAATGCACGCCCTTTTGACGGCCCCTAGGGTGCATGAGTACAGAAAAGAACGCATTGGCAATTTCGCTGTTCAGCGAAGTGCTGGCCGCGGACCAGATGGTTCGCTACCGGCTGAGCCGTGTGTTGCCCAAAGGCATGGAGATTTCGCACTTTTCCGTGCTGAACCATCTTGTCTGGCTTGATCAGGAACGCAGCCCAGCGCAATTGGCCGAAACGTTCAACATCACGCGCGGCGCGATGACCAACACGCTGAACCGTCTGGAATGGGCTGGATATGTGCATATCCGTCCCGATTGGGACGATGCGCGCCGTAAGATGGTGGCGATCAGCCCTGCAGGGCGTCGCGCCCGCGAACAGGCCCTCAGCGCGATTGCCCCCATGATCACCGAAGTGATCGACAGTCTGGGCGAGGACCGGGTCAAGGAAACCCTGCCGATCCTGCGGCAGTTGCGCATCCGCATGTCCGACAAGGGCAAGTCCGACTAGGCGCGTGGCTTCAGGCTCGCTGTGACGTAGTTCACGCTCAGATCCCGATCCGATAGTTTCCACGACCATGTGAGCGGGTTGAAAACGAATCCCTGCCGGTCCACCGGATCGAGGCCCGCATTGCGCAAAAGGTCGAACAATTCGTCCGGCGTGATGAATTTGGACCACTCATGGGTGCCCTTGGGCAGCCAACGCATCACATGTTCGGCACCGATGATCGCCATCATGAAGGATTTTGGATTGCGGTTCAGCGTCGAACAGACATGCAGCCCCCCCGGCTTCAGCAGGTCATGGCAGGCGGTCAGGTAACCAAGCGGGTCGGCCACATGCTCGACCACCTCCATGTTCAACACGACGTCGAATTGTTCGCCCGCCGCGGCCATGTCCTCGGCCGTGGTGTGACGGTAATCGATGGTCAGCCCGGATTGTTCCGCGTGGACCTGCGCCACTGGTATATTGCGTTCCGCCGCATCCGCGCCCACCACATCTGCCCCAAGGCGCGCCATGGGTTCGGCAAGCAGCCCGCCGCCGCAGCCGATATCCAGAATCCGTAGCCCGGCAAAGGGTTTGGCCCCCGTCAGGTCACGATCGAATTCGGCAGCAATCTGACGTGTGATATAGTCCAGCCGACAGGGATTCAGCATGTGCAGCGGCTTGAATTTTCCGTTCGGATCCCACCATTCTGCGGCCATCGCCTCAAATTTAGCGATTTCGGACGGGTCAACGGTGGTTTGATGCGTTTGCATTTTCGTCTCCGTATGCTCATGTGCGTTTGACGCTCTATGTAGGTCAGTAATGGACAAACACAGTGACCAAAAGCGCGCGGTACAATATCTGTATCCGCCGACCGACCCTTACGACCAACGTATGTTGGACGTAGGGCAGGGTCACCGCGTCTATATGGAGCAGTGCGGCAATCCGTCCGGCATCCCGGTTGTGGTTCTGCATGGCGGCCCTGGTGGCGGGTGCAGCCCGGCGATGCGCCGCTATTTCGACCCCGAACGCTATCGGATCATCCTGTTTGACCAACGTGGCTGTGGCCGGTCGCGCCCGCATGCGTCCGTGACCCACAACACCACATGGCATTTGGTCGACGATATCGAATTGATCCGCCGCACGCTCGAGATCGACGCGTGGATCGTCTTTGGCGGCAGTTGGGGTGCGACCCTTGCCCTCATTTATGCCCAAGCCCACCCCGCCCGCGTGCGCAATATCGTGTTGCGTGGTGTCTTCCTGATGACCCAGCGCGAGCTTGACTGGTTTTATGGCGGTGGCGCGGGCCGGTTCTGGCCCGAGGTCTGGGGTCGATTCGAATCGCTGATCCCGGAGGATGAGCGCGGCGATCTGATCAGCGCCTATCACCGGCGTCTGTTTTCCGGCGACATGGCGATGGAAACGCGATTCGCCCGTGCGTGGTCGTCCTGGGAAAATGCGCTGGCCTCGATCCACTCGACCGGGTCGGGCGGCGAGGCCCCCGGGGATTACGCCCGTGCCTTTGCGCGGCTCGAGAATCACTATTTCACCAATGCCGGGTTCCTTGAGTTTGATGGCCAGATCCTCGCCCATGCAGGCCGGATCAAGCACATTCCCGGCACCATCGTGCAGGGCCGTTATGACATGATCTGCCCGCCCGAAAGCGCCTATGCGTTGTCCAAGGCGTGGCCCAATGCCGACCTCAAACTGATCCGCAATGCCGGTCACGCCTTGTCCGAGCCGGGAATTTCGGCTGAACTGGTGCGCACCATGGACAGGATTGCAGGGAAATGACCCGCATCGACCGCCGCGCCCTATTTGCTTCTGGTGCCGCCGCAGCCTTGCTGGCGGCCACGGGTGTCTCTGCGTCGCCGCAGCGTGGTGGGCGTTTGCGGGCGGCATTGTCCTCTCCGCTGTTTGATCAGGCTGTTGCAGCGACCGTGTACGACAACCTGACCGAGATCGCTGCAGACGGTACTTTGCGCGGCGAATTGGCGACCGACTGGTCGTCGGATGCAAGCGCACGCCGCTGGCGGTTCACATTGCGCGAGGGCGTATCGTTTCACGATGGCACCCTGTTTGAGGCGAGCCACGTGCAGGCGCTGCCGATGACGGTCGAGGTCATAGATGCGCGCACCGTCGATATCGTGCTGGAAACCGCAAATCCGAACCTGCCTTACCTGCTGGCCCATCCGGGCTATGAGATTCGTTCCGAGTCGGGCGCGGGTACAGGGCTGTACACGGTCCAAAAACTGGATCAAGGCCGTCATTTCATCGGCACCCGGGTTGCGGATCACTGGAAAGAACAGGCGGGCTGGTTCGACAGTGCCGAGTTTGTACATTTCAGCGCCGACGCCGTCCGGGCCGAAGCGCTGCGGGACGGGCTGGTGGATGTGGCTGATATCACTGCCCTCGATCCGCTTGCCAATCCACGCGATTTTCAAACGCTTCCGGGTGGTCAGGTGCCGACGCATATCGCGGCCAACACCGTGGCCGTCCCGATGTCCGTCGGCAAATCCTGGCCGCTCGATAACCTGCGCATGGCCGAGAGGTGGTGGATGGGCTGAGAGGCCTTGCATCATGGGGGCGAGGTGCGTATATCCCCTTCAACAGCGGCGCGCTGGGGTCCACACCCAACGCTCCACCGAGAAACATCAACGGGCCGCGCGCCCGTTTTTTTGTGCCTGAAAGACCCATGTCAAACGACCTGATCGCCAAATCCGCCATCGACCGTCGCCTGGCCGAGATCATCACCCCGGTGATCGAGGATCTGGGCTATGAGCTGGTGCGTGTGCGCCTGATGAGCGGCAAGGAATCGACGCTGCAGATCATGGCCGACAAGCCCGAAGGCGGGATCGAGGTTGATGACTGTGCCGCGATTTCTACGGCTGTCAGCGCTACACTGGATGTGGAGGATCCGATTCTGGATGCCTACACGCTCGAAGTGTCGAGCCCCGGCATTGACCGCCCACTGACCCGGCTCAAGGATTTCGACATGTTCGAGGGCTATGACGCAAAGCTGGAAACCGACGAGCTGATCGACGGGCGCCGCCGTTTCAAAGGTGTGCTGGCGGGTGTCGAGGATGACGAAGTGCTGATCAACGTGGCCGAGGGCACGATTGGTCTGAAATTTGACTGGTTGACCGAGGCCAAGCTGGTGCTGACCGACGAGTTGATCAAGGAAATGTTGCGCCAACGCAAAGCCGCGGGTGTGATCAAGGAAACCGAATTCGATGAAATACAGACCGAAGGGTCTGAGGAGGACAACTGATGGCCATTACATCCGCAAACCAGCTTGAGCTGCTGCAGACCGCCGAGGCTGTGGCCCGCGAAAAGATGATCGACCCTGCGCTGGTCATCGAAGCAATGGAAGAATCGCTCGCCCGTGCCGCCAAGTCCCGCTACGGCGCGGAAATGGACATCCGCGTCGCAATCGACCGCAAGACGGGCCGCGCGACCTTTACCCGCGTGCGTACGGTGGTCGAGGACGAGCTGCTGGAAAACTATCAGGCCGAGTTCACCGTCGAGCAGGCCAAGCAGTACATGGAGAACCCTGAGGTCGGCCAGCAGCTGATCGAAGAGGTCCCGCCCGTCGAAATGGGACGAATCGCGGCCCAGTCCGCCAAGCAGGTCATCCTGCAAAAGGTGCGCGAAGCCGAGCGGGACCGTCAGTTCGAAGAGTTCAAGGACCGCGCGGGTACCATCATCAACGCTCTCGTCAAGCGCGAGGAATACGGCAACGTCATCGTCGATGTGGGTGCGGGCGAAGCGATCCTGCGCCGCAACGAAAAGATCGGTCGCGAAAGCTATCGCCCCAATGACCGCATCCGCTGCTACATCAAGGATGTGCGCCGCGAACAGCGCGGGCCACAGATTTTCCTGAGCCGCACCGCGCCCGAATTCATGGCTGAGCTGTTCAAGATGGAAGTGCCCGAAATCTATGACGGCATCATCGAGATCAAGGCTGTCGCCCGCGACCCCGGGTCGCGCGCCAAGATCGCCGTGATTTCCTATGACGGTTCTATCGATCCTGTCGGCGCCTGCGTCGGTATGCGTGGTTCGCGCGTGCAGGCCGTTGTGAACGAGCTGCAGGGCGAAAAGATCGACATCATTCCGTGGAATGAAGACCAGCCGACCTTCCTTGTGAACGCGCTGCAGCCTGCCGAGGTTAGCAAAGTGGTTCTGGACGAAGAGGCCGGCAAAATCGAAGTGGTCGTGCCCGAGGAACAACTGTCCCTCGCCATTGGCCGTCGCGGTCAAAACGTGCGTCTGGCGAGCCAACTGACAGGCCTCGACATCGACATCATGACCGAGGCCGACGAATCGGCCCGCCGTCAAGCCGAGTTCGAGACGCGTACCAAGCTGTTCATGGACAATCTGGATCTCGACGAATTCTTTGCCCAACTGCTGGTCTCCGAAGGGTTCACAAACCTCGAAGAGGTGGCTTACGTCGAGGTCGACGAGCTGTTGGTTATCGATGGTGTGGACGAAGACACCGCCGCCGAATTGCAGGCCCGCGCCCGCGATGTGCTCGAAGCGGCGGCAAAAGCCGCCCTTGAAAACGCCCGTGCGCTGGGTGCCGAAGACAGCCTTATTGATTTTGAGGGCCTGACACCCCAGATGATTGAGGCGCTGGCCAAGGACGACGTGAAAACGCTCGAAGATTTTGCAACCTGCGCTGACTGGGAACTGGCCGGTGGCTGGACGACGGTCGATGGCGAACGTCACAAGGATGAAGGTGTTCTTGAACCTTTTGAGGTGTCTCTGGAAGAGGCCCAGCATCTGGTGATGACGGCCCGCATCCTGCTGGGTTGGGTTGATCCCGCCGATCTGGAAGCGGACGCCGAAGAAGAAGACGGCGAACTTGCCGAGGAGTCCGAGGCCTGATCTCAGGCCTCGGGGCAACTTCATGGGACGCGGTGGCGCCTCAAAAGATCGCTCGGACGGAGCGGAACGCAAGTGCATTGCCACAGGCGAGGTGCAGCCCAAGCATGGGCTGATCCGTTTTGTCGTGGGTCCGGAGACGCAAATCGTCCCGGACATTGCGGGAAAACTGCCCGGGCGTGGTATATATGTCGCGGCGGATCGTGCGGCGCTGGACAAGGCAGTGAGCAAAAAGCTGTTTGCCCGCAGCGCCAAGATGCCCGTGCAGGTGCCGGACACGCTGGTGGACGAGGTCGAGCGGCAACTGGTGCGCCGCGTGGTTGACCTGATCGCACTGTCCCGCAAATCGGGGCGGGCGGTCGCGGGATATGAAAAGGTGAAGGCCTGGCTTCAGAACGAGGAAGCGCAGGTGCTGATACAGGCGGTGGATGGGTCTGGACGTGGCAAGTCCAAGCTGAGCACGCCGCATTTTGGAACGTATATTGGCTGGTTGACGGCTGACGAATTGGGTTTGGCCTTTGGACGCCAAACTGTGATACATGGCGCGCTCGCCTCTGGTGGACTCACGCAACGTGTTGTAGAGGAAGCCAACCGTTTACGCGGTGTGCGCGAAAATGACGGCGGCAACGGTCGCCGGGAAGGATAGACGAGCTTTGAGCGATACTACTGACGGGAAAAAGACACTGGGTCTGCGCGGCGGCGCGCGTCCGGGCAATGTGAAACAGAGTTTCAGCCACGGACGGACCAAGAATGTCGTCGTCGAGACCAAGCGCAAGCGGGTCGTCGTGCCCAAGCCGGGTGCGGCCAAGCCTGCTGGCGGACCTGCGGCTGCGGGCGGTGACCCCAGCCGTCGCCCCGCAGGCATAACCGACGCCGAGATGGAACGCCGCATGAAGGCCCTGCAGGCGGCCAAGTCGCGTGAGGTCGAGGAGGCCGCGCAGCGCGAAGCCGACGAAAAGGCCCGCGAAGAAGAACGCGAACGCCGCCGGGCCGAGATTGAGGCCAAAGAGCGTGAAGAGAAAGAGCGCGAGGAAAGCCTGAAGGCCAAGGCCGAAGAAGACGCACGCAAGGCCGCCGAAGCTGCCGCTGCCGCACAGGCCGCTTCTGCACCTGCGCCCTCCGAACCAACCGCGGCCCGCACACCCAGCAATCGGCCCGCGCCTGCGCAGACACCGCGCAAGACGGATCGTGACCGCGAAGAAACGAACAAGCGCAACAAAGGCACTGACAACCGTCGCTCGGGCAAGCTGACTCTGAACCAGGCGCTGTCCGGTGGCGAAGGTGGCCGCCAGCGGTCTATGGCCGCGATGAAACGCAAACAGGAACGCGCCCGGCAAAAGGCCATGGGTGGCACGGTCGAGCGTGAAAAGGTCACGCGCACTGTCGCCCTGCCCGAAGCCATCGTGGTGTCCGAACTGGCCAACCGTATGGCCGAGCGTGTCGGTGACGTTGTCAAATCGTTGATGCAAATGGGCCTGATGGTCACGCAGAACGAAACCATTGATGCTGACACCGCCGAACTGATCATCGAGGAATTTGGCCACAACATCCAACGTGTGTCCGATGCCGACGTTGAGGACGTGATCAAGGAAATCGAAGACGACGCAGCCGACCTGCTGCCCCGTCCTCCGGTCATCACGATCATGGGCCACGTCGACCACGGCAAGACATCGCTGCTGGACGCCATTCGCGACGCCAAGGTTGTTGCGGGTGAAGCGGGTGGGATCACGCAGCACATTGGTGCCTATCAGGTGAAAACCGACGGTGGCGCGCTGCTCAGCTTCCTCGACACGCCCGGTCACGCGGCGTTTACGTCGATGCGATCGCGCGGTGCACAGGTCACGGATATCGTTGTGCTTGTGGTGGCCGCCGATGACGCGGTGATGCCCCAGACCATCGAGGCGATTGCCCACGCAAAGGCGGCCAAGGTGCCGATGATCGTGGCGATCAACAAGATCGACAAACCTGCGGCGAACCCGGACAAGGTCCGTACCGATCTGCTGCAGCACGAAGTGATCGTGGAAAAGATGTCTGGCGAGGTGCAGGACGTCGAGGTTTCGGCCATCTCGGGACAGGGTCTGGACGATCTGCTCGAAGCGATTGCGCTGCAATCCGAACTGCTGGAGCTCAAGGCCAACCCGAACCGCGCCGCCCAAGGTGCCGTGATCGAGGCGCAGCTTGATGTGGGCCGTGGCCCTGTCGCGACGGTTCTGATTCAGAACGGCACGCTGCGTCAGGGCGATATCTTTGTTGTGGGCGAGCAGTACGGCAAGGTCCGGGCACTGATCAACGACAAGGGCGAGCGTGTGAAAGAGGCCGGGCCATCGGTGCCGGTCGAGGTGCTTGGCCTCAATGGCACACCCGAAGCGGGCGACGTTCTGAACGTGACCGAGACCGAGGCGCAGGCCCGCGAAATCGCGGAATACCGCGCCAACGCGGCCAAGGACAAGCGCGCGGCGGCCGGTGCGGCGACAACCCTCGAACAGCTGATGGCGAACGCCAAGGCCGACGAGGATGTCAGCGAACTGCCCATTCTGGTCAAGGCTGACGTGCAAGGCTCTGCCGAGGCAATCGTTCAGGCGATGGAGAAAATCGGCAATGACGAGGTGCGCGTGCGCGTGCTCCACTCGGGTGTTGGTGCCATCACCGAAACCGATGTGGGTCTGGCCGAAGCGTCCGGCGCGCCGATCATGGGCTTTAACGTGCGTGCCAACGCATCTGCCCGGAACACGGCGAACCAGAAAGGTGTCGAGATCCGGTACTATTCGGTGATCTACGACCTCGTGGACGACGTCAAAGCGGCGGCCTCCGGCCTGCTCAGCAACGAAATCCGCGAGACCTTTATCGGATATGCCGAGATCAAAGAGGTATTCAAGGTGTCCAACGTCGGCAAGGTCGCGGGTTGTCTGGTTACCGAAGGCGTGGCCCGTCGCAGTGCAGGTGTTCGCCTGCTGCGCGACAACGTGGTCATCCACGAAGGCACGCTGAAAACGCTCAAGCGCTTCAAGGACGAAGTGGCCGAGGTACAGTCGGGTCAGGAATGCGGGATGGCGTTCGAGAACTACGACGATATCCGACCCAAGGATGTCATCGAGATCTTTGAACGCGAAGAAATCTCACGCTCGCTCGACTAAGGCAGTGCCATCAGAACACGAAAAAGGGGACAGTGAGTGCTGTCCCCTTTTTCTTTTTGTCGGTCTGGTATCCGTATCAGGCGGCCTGTGAAACCGGCGTGCCGGAAAAATGCGCTCCGTCCACGCGGACGGTCATGCGCCCATCTGGCAGGGTTCTGACATAGATCCCCTGCACCAAAATCGCAGTGCCCATTGCGATCGTTTTCAACATTGCTCTTCCTCCCCAAGAAAAACGTGTTTTCATTTTGCACAAAAAATATGTGCGAAGTCATCAACAATGTCATAGAAATGACACTTTTTATGCAAATTTAGAACACTTTCCGGGAAATTTACAGCCAATCCCGTAAAATCGGGATTAATGGGACGTCTGCAGCGGGCATCGGATAGGATTTCAGATCGTTTGGCCGAACCCATTTGAGGGTCTGTCCTTCACGCGATTGCGGGGTGCCTTCCCACTTTCGACAGGCAAAAAGAGGCATCAACAGGTGAAACGACTCGTAACTGTGGCTGGCGAATGTGAGCGGCGCGAGGCAGGACTGCCAGGTGTTGATGCCCAACTCTTCTTCGAGTTCGCGGATCAGCGCGGCCTCGGGTGTTTCGCCCTCTTCGATCTTGCCGCCCGGGAATTCCCAAAGGCCCGCCATCGATTTACCTTCGGGACGCTGGGCCAGCAATACCCGCCCATCTTTGTCGATCAGCGCGACGGCTGAAACCAGGACAACCTTCACGACCGGTAATCGGCGTTGATTTCGATATATCCGTGCGTCAGATCGCAGGTCCAGACGGTAGAGGCGCCGTGGCCCATGCCGCAATCCACACGGATGCGGATGTGTTCGGATTTCATATGCTCTGCCGCGTCCGCCTCGGCATAGTCCGGACTGACCCAGCCGTTTTCGGCCACAAGGATGTCGCCAAACCAGATCGACAGCGTATCCCGGTCCGCCGGAGCGCCGGATTTGCCCACGGCCATCACCACGCGGCCCCAGTTCGGGTCCTCGCCTGCGATGGCCGTTTTGACCAGTGGCGAGTTCGCTATGGACAACCCGTGCGTCTTGGCGCTGGCGTCGTCCACGGCCCCGGTCACTTCGATTTCGACAAACTTGGTTGCCCCTTCGCCGTCGCGCACAACTTGATGGGCGAGGTCCAGCATTACGCTGTGCAGCGCCGCCTCGAACGCGGCATTGCCCGTTGCATCCACACCGCTCGTCCCGGTGGCGGCCACCATCAGGCTGTCCGAGGTCGAAGTGTCGCTGTCCACGGTGATGCAGTTGAAGGTCGCATCGCACACCTTGGTCGTGACCGCTTGCAAGGCCGCCTGATCCACCTGCGCGTCGGTAAAGATGTAAACCAGCATCGTCGCCATATCCGGGGCGATCATGCCGCTGCCCTTGGCAAAGCCCGCGATTTTGATGGTCTTGCCATCAATTTCGCAGATGGTCGCCGCTCCCTTGGGGTAGGTGTCCGTCGTCATGATCGCGCGGGCCGCGTCGGCGATGGCTCCCGGTGACAGATTTTCATTCAGATCGGACAGCTTGGCGGTGATCCGATCATGGGGCAGCGGTTCGCCGATGACCCCGGTCGATGCGGTGAAGACACGGGCGGCAGGAATGCCGGTGGCTGCGGCAGTTGCGGCCACGATGGCGTCCGTCGCCTCCTGCCCGTTGCGCCCGGTAAAGGCATTGGAATTGCCCGAATTCACCAGAATGGCTGCACCGTCATCTGACGCGCCACCCAGTTTGGCCTGACAATCCAGAACCGGGGCAGACCGTGTGGCCGACTTGGTAAAGGTGCCTGCAATGGCCGTGCCGGGTGCGCAGAGGGCCAGCATGACGTCGGTGCGCCCCTGGTAGCGGACCCCGGCGGCGATGGCGGAAAACGACACCCCCTCGATCACCGGCAGGTCGGGGAACGCCGCCGGAGCCAGGGGTGATACCTTTGTGATGGCCGCCATGCCTATTCGACCAGTGTGAGGTCTTTGAGCACTGCGGGATCGACACCTTCGGCACCGGACTGGTCAATCTCGGCCCCGCTGGTCAGTTCGGCAATCCGCGCTTCCAGTGCCTCTGCGCGCAGGGTTTCCTCGATTTCGCTGCGAACCTGTTCGAGCGGTGGGCGTTCCTGCACACGGGTTTCATTCAGGATAATCACATGCCAGCCGAACTGGGTCTGGACGGGATCGGAGATTTCTCCAACTTCCAGCGCGATAACCGCCGCCTCAAAGCTGGGGACCATTGCGCCGGTGGTGAACCAGCCCAGCTGGCCGCCATTTGGGCCGGAGGGGCCGGTCGACTTTTCACGTGCAACGGCGGCGAATTCGGCACCGCCTTCGATCTCTTCCTTCACGGCCAGCGCGGCCTCTTCGGTTTCCAGCAGGATGTGAGAGGCGTTGTATTCCTGTGCCGCCTCGGCCCCTTCGAACCGGGCCTCATAGGCGGACTGGACAGCAACCGGGTTCAGGGCCGATGCAAACACCTTTTCCAGCGTCTCGCCCGCGGTCAGGGAACGGGTTTCGTTTTCCAGCGACAATTGTGCACGTTTGGGCAGCTCGCCATCAAAGGATTGGGCCAGCAGGGTCTGCTGCACCAGTTGTTCGAGGATGCCGTTGAACAGCACTGCGTCGGGCAGTTCCTGAAACTGTGGCGGCAGCGTCGCGCGCGCCACGATCATGTGCCCAATCGTGATATCGGTGCCGTTCACGGTCGCTACGACCTTGTCCGCATCCTGCGCTGCTGCTGGCAATGCCATTGCGGCAACGAGGCCCAGAGCGGGCAAAGAGAGTAGGTGTTTCATCATGGAACAGTCCTTGGGCTGGGCACGCGACAGGGGCGTGCATTGACACGGTTTGGCGCGACCCTTACATCGCCCTATGGACGCGGCCCGGGCCGTTTTTGCCTGACCGTTTCTATGGGCTTGGCACGCGCCCGGCAAGCAGTTGCTGTACAACATGAATTGATCGGCTGGAGAACGCATGCTCGGTTTCAAAACCCTCACCAAGAAGGTGTTTGGCACGCCTAATGATCGCAAGGTCAAGGCGACGCGGCCATTGGTCGAGCAGATCAACGCGCTGGAGGCCGAGGCCCAGGCGCGCAGCGACGAGGGTCTCAAGGACAAGACCGAGGAGCTGGCCAAACGTGCGATGGGTGGCGAGGCCCTTGATGATCTGTTGCCCGAAGCGTTCGCCAACTGCCGCGAGGCGGCCCGTCGCACGCTGGGCCTGCGCGCCTATGACACCCAGTTGCTGGGCGCGATTTTCCTGCATCAGGGCAACATCGCCGAGCAGAAGACAGGTGAAGGCAAGACGCTGACCGCGACGTTCGCCTGCTATCTCAATGCGCTGACCGGCAAAGGCGTGCATGTGGTCACGGTCAACGACTACCTCGTTCAGCGGGATGCCGAATGGATGGGCAAGGTGTTTGCCGCTCTTGGTATGACCACTGGCGTTGCGATCTCGGGCATCGGTGAGGACGCCAAACGGGCCGCCTATGCCTGTGATGTGACCTATGCCACCAACAACGAATTGGGCTTTGATTACCTGCGCGACAATATGAAACCGTCCATCGACCAGATGGTCCAGCGCGGGCACAACTATGCCATCGTGGACGAGGTCGACAGCATCCTGATTGACGAGGCCCGCACGCCGCTGATCATCTCCGGTCCGCTGCAGGACCGGTCCGAGATGTACGTGACCATCGACGCGATCATCCCGCTGATCCAGGAAAACCATTTCGAGCTGGATGAAAAGCAACGCAGTGTGACCTTTACAGATGACGGCAACGAATTCCTCGAAGAGCAGCTGCGCGAGCGCGGCCTGATCGAAGAAGGGGCCTCGCTTTACGATCCTGAAAGTACCTCCATCGTGCACCACGTCAACCAGGGCCTGCGCGCGCACAAGCTGTTCCGCAAGGACAAGGACTATATCGTGCGCAACGACGAAGTTGTCCTGATTGACGAATTCACCGGTCGCATGATGACCGGGCGCCGCTTGTCGGATGGTCTGCATCAGGCCATCGAGGCCAAGGAAAACGTGAAGATCCAGCCCGAGAACCAGACACTCGCATCGGTCACGTTCCAGAACTATTTCCGCCTCTATGACAAGTTGGCGGGCATGACCGGCACGGCTGCGACCGAGGCCGAGGAATTCCGCGAAATCTACGGCCTAGGCGTGGTCGAAGTGCCCACCAACCGGCCCATCACTCGCGTCGATGAAGACGATCAGGTGTTCCGCACCGCCGCCGAGAAATACAAGGCAATGATCGAAGAGATCAAGGAAGCCCACCAAAAGGGTCAGCCTGTGCTGGTCGGCACCACCTCTATCGACAAGTCCGAGATGTTTTCCAAGCTGCTCGAAGCTGAAAGCATCCCGCACAATGTCCTGAACGCCCGCCAGCACGAGAAAGAGGCGCAGATCATCGCCGATGCGGGCAAGTTTGGTGCGGTTACGATCGCCACCAACATGGCCGGGCGCGGCACCGACATTCAGCTGGGCGGCAACGTCGAGATGAAGGTGCTGGAGGCGATCACAGCCGACCCCGAGGCCGATCCGGGCGAGTTGCGCGCGCGTATCGAGGCCGAGCATGCGGAAGAGAACAAGAAGGTTCTGGCCGCTGGTGGCCTGTTTGTCCTTGCCTCTGAACGGCACGAAAGCCGCCGCATTGACAATCAGTTGCGGGGCCGGTCCGGGCGTCAGGGGGATGCGGGGCGCACCTCGTTCTACCTGAGCCTCGAAGACGATCTGATGCGCATCTTTGGCTCTGGCCGCCTGGACAAGGTCCTCAAGACGCTCGGCCTCGAAGAAGGCGAGGCGATTGTGCACCCGTGGGTGAACAAGTCGCTGGAACGCGCGCAGGCCAAGGTCGAAGGCCGCAACTTTGACATCCGCAAGCAGCTTTTGAAATTCGACGACGTGATGAACGAGCAGCGCAAGGTGATCTTTACCCAGCGCCGCGATATCATGGAGGCCGAGGACCTGTCGGAGATCACGGCCGACATGCGTGATCAGGTGGTGGACGATCTGATCGACCAGTTCCTGCCGCCCAACACCTATGCTGATCAGTGGGACATGCAGGGCCTGCACGCGGCGGTGATGGAACAACTTGGGCTTGATGCGCCCGTTGTCGCCTGGGGTGACGAGGAAGGCGTGGACGACGAACAAATCCGCGACCGCCTGATCGAAGCGAGCGACAAGCTGATGGCGCAAAAGACCGAGGCCTTTGGTCCCGAGAATATGCGCAGCATTGAAAAGCAGCTGTTGCTGCAGGCGATCGACGGCAAATGGCGCGAACATCTGCTGACACTGGAACACCTGCGTTCGGTCGTGGGGTTCCGCAGCTATGCGCAGCGCGATCCGCTGAACGAATACAAAAACGAAGCGTTCCAGTTGTTTGAGAGCATGCTGGACAGCCTGCGCACGGAAGTGACGCAAAAGCTGGCCATGATCCGCCCGATGACGGACGAGGAACGCGAACAGATGCTCGCGGAAATCGCGGCCCAACAGCAGGCTGCAACCCAAGTGGCCGAGGACAATGCCCCACCTGCCCCGACGGCGGAAGCCATCGAAAGCGGCTTTGACGAAAACGATCAAAGCACGTGGGGCAATCCGGGCCGAAACGAACAGTGCCCCTGTGGCTCCGGCAAGAAGTTCAAACACTGTCACGGGCGGCTCACTTAGGCCCGATCACGCCCGAAATACGGCACCTGATTGATCGGCGGACTCAAGCCGCTGCCCCATTCCTGCCCCAAAGACTCCGCTTGCTGGTCATAACCCGGCCCCTTTGCCGTGCGAATCCGTTTCGTAGGGAAGTCCGTGGAAGGGACGTGGGAAAATGAAACATATGAAAGAAGTCATGACGGGCGCTGGAACTCTGGCGATTGCCGTGGGTATCGGTTTTGTCATGCAAAGCAGCGAGGCAGCGCAGGAACGATATGGGGCGCAGGCCCGACCGACCTTGGCCAAAACAGCGAATGACGCCAAAGTGGTTCTGAACACCGCCACCAGCGCTGATATCCTGCTTCAGGTGCAAGACATCGAATTGACCTCTGCCAGCGAAGTAACGGATGTGAGCGTTCCTGAGACGGACGCGGCCGTGCAACGCGCCTCGGCCACCGTTGACGATCTGCTGCCGGAACCGGAGAAATTTCCGCTGGTACCCGAATGCGAAATCTCTGCCGAGGCAGTTCCTGTTGATGGCGCCATGGTGGCCCTGACGCTCGATGCGCCTTGTGCACCCAATGAACGTTTGACCGTGCATCACAATGGCATGCTGTTCACCCATGCGACGGATGATGCGGGCACTGCCTCGATCACCGTGCCAGCATTGGCCGAGCAAGCGGTGTTTATCATGGCGTTTGCAAACGGCGATGGCGCCGTGGCACAGGCCACCGTGGCCGACATCACCAGCTATGACCGCATCGTTCTGCAATGGCGCGGCGATGCCGGGTTCGAACTGCATGCACGGGAATTCGGTGCCGAATACGGCCAACCGGGTCACCTGTGGTCCGGCAGTGATGCCAACATCGAAGGGTTCGCATCCGGCGCCAATGGGTTGATCACCCGACTGGGCGATACCATGTCGGCGCAGCCGCTGATGGCAGAAGTCTATACATTCCCCAGCGCGTTGTCCGCCCAACCCGGCGAGATCGACATGAGCGTCGAAGCCGAGGTGACCGCAAGCAACTGTGGCCTCGAAATCGAGGCGCAATCGCTGGAGATGAGCCAGGGCGGTACGCTGAAAACACACAATCTGACCCTCGCGGTCCCTGATTGCGATGCACTTGGCAGTTTTCTGGTGTTGAACAATCTTGTCTCAGACCTGAAAGTCGCCAGCAACTAACCGTTGCGACAAAGGGCACTTTATGGCTTGGGCACGTGCGGCGATTTTCGCCGCACTTTCATTTTGGGGGACTGTGCTTGCCGCGCAGGATGTGACGCTGACCTCGCCCGACGGGCAGGTTGAACTCAGTGGCACATTGCTTGGCTTTGATGGCGAGTTTTACCGGATCGAGTCGATCTATGGCGAGTTGACGGTCGATGGATCGGGTGTGCTGTGCGAGGGGCCTGCCTGTCCGAACCTGCAGGACTTTGTGGCCGAAGTGGCGATCTCGGGCTCCTCTACCATGGGCGCTGTGCTGATCCCCGCGCTGATCGAAGGGTTCGCGCTGCGCAACGATTACCTCACGCGCCGCGAACCTCTGGAGCCGTCGGGGTTCACCTATGTGCTGATCGACGCAAGCACCGAAAAGCCGGTGGCGCGGTTCTATATTCAGGCCTCCACCACCGACGAGGGCTTTGCCGATCTTCTGGCCAATGACGCCGACATTGTCATGGCCCTGCGCGAGATCCGTCCGGAGGAACGCCAGCGCGCCCGGGAGATCGGGATGGGTGACATGACCGGGGCCAATCGCAGCCGCGTTCTGGCGCTGGATGCAATGGTGCCGATTGTGGCGCCCTCCAATCCCGTCGATCAGATTTCACCACAGGCATTGGCGCAGGTCTTTGCCGGGCAGATCAACAATTGGGCAGCCCTTGGTGGTGCGGATGCGCCGATTTCGCTGCATCTGCCGGGCGCGCGCACTGGTCTTGGGCAGTCGGTTGAGGACAAGGTGATGGGCCCGATCAAGCTGCCCTTTGCCGACGGGATCGTGCGCCATGACCGTGCGGGAGATGTGGTCGATGCCGTGCTGGCTGACCCCTTCGCCATCGGAATCGCGAGCTATGCAGAGACGGGGGATGGCCGTGCGCTGACCCTGACCGGGACATGCGGGTTTTCGCTATCCGCACAGCGTGGCACGATCAAGACCGAGGATTATCCGCTGACCGCGCCCATGTTTCTTTACATTCCGGCCCGCCGCCTGCCCAAGGTCGCGCGCGAATTGCTGGCCTATATGCGCGGCTCTTCCGCCCAGATCGTGATCCGGCGCGCCGGTTTTGTCGATCAGGCGCCAGAGGAAGTGTCTATAAATGATCAGGGTTACCGGTTTGCTAACGCGGTGACCTCTGCCGGGCCGGAGGTGTCGCTGGAAGAGCTTCAGCGCATGACCCGGACACTCTACGGCATGGCCCGTCTGACCACTTCTTTCCGGTTCGAGGCAGGCTCGGTCCGGCTGGATGCGCAGTCGCGGTCAAATGTGCAGCAATTGGCGCGCGCGCTGGAACAAGGCACCTATGATGCGCGGCAGATGCTGTTGGTTGGGTTCAGTGACGGAGACGGGCCCGCAACAGCCAATCGCAACATCGCCCTGCGTCGGGCGGAGGCTGTGCGGCGCGCTGTCGTGGCCGCGGCCGAGACGGCAAATTTTGAGCGAATTCAATTGAGTGTGGATGCGTTTGGAGAGGCGCTGCCGATGGCTTGTGATGACAGCGCGTGGGGACGTCAAGCGAACCGGCGGGTCGAGGTCTGGGTGCGCTGAGCGCCTAGAGATACCCTTCGGATTTGAAGCTGAGTTCACGGGATTTGCCGACGATCAGGTGATCATGCAGGGTCAGGCCAAGTGCGCCGCAGGCGT
The DNA here is from genome assembly GCF_947503045.1 of uncultured Tateyamaria sp. GTDB lineage: Bacteria > Pseudomonadota > Alphaproteobacteria > Rhodobacterales > Rhodobacteraceae > Tateyamaria. Next base: position 796,197 of record NZ_CANNCF010000002.1, on the reverse strand, counting down.
TTTCCATCTGGTTGGTCATGTCGATGTCGGACTGGCTGGGCGTAGGATCGCCAGAGGGGTGATTGTGCACGAGGATCAGTGCGGAAGCGTTGAGTTCCAGCGCCCGCTTGGCCACTTCGCGCGGGTAGACGGGCACGTGATCGACAGTGCCTTTGCCCTGTTCTTCATCCGCGATCAGCACGTTCTTGCGGTCCAGAAACAGCACCCGGAACTGTTCGGTTTCGCGGTGGGCCATGGTGGTGTGGCAGTAATCGATCAGCGCGTCCCAACTGGAAATAACGTGCGCGTTCAATATCTTGGCCCGGGCGAGGCGTTGGGCGGCAGCCTCGACAATCTTGAGCTCGACAATCACCGCATCGCCCACACCCTTGATCCCGCGCAACCGTTCGACGGGGGCAGAAACGACACGGTTGAAGTCGCCAAATTCAGCCATCAGCAGATGCGCCAAGGGCTTGACGTCCTGGCGGGGGATGGCGCGGAAGAGGACCAGTTCGAGCAGCTCGTAATCGGGCATCGCACCCGCGCCACCGTCCATGAACCGGGCGCGCAGGCGCTTACGGTGATCGGCCATATAGGAGGGCGTGCGGCCCTTGGGCATCAGGGCAGGCGTGGCCTCATCCAAGTCGAAAGGCAGGGGTTGTTCGGCGAAATGTGTCATGCCGCAACAGTGCCGAACGGTTGGTTAGCACGGGGTTAACGAAAGGCGAAAAGCGGTGTGCACAACCTGTGCACCGGGCGTGCACAGCCTGTGCACCGAATTGTCACACATCCGCGCGGGCGCGGACAAAGGCGGCCTCGGTCACTCCGTCGGTGACCTCGATCCCTATCTCGGTGAATCCGGCGCGGACCATCAGATTTTGCGAGGCCATGTTTCGGATGTCGGCCCAGGCCCTGATCCGGTCGATGGGGGTTTCGTCAAACAACAGACCTACGGCCAGTGCGACGGCGCGGGTGGCATGGCCCTGTCCTTGCGCGGCGCGGGCGAGGGTGATGCCGAGCTCCGCCTCGGTCTGATCCTGGGACAGGTGCAGACCCATGTCGCCGAGCAATGCGTCGGTCTCTGCGTCCGCCACTGCGATCTGGGTCCAATGTCCGGGAGTGAACAGCGGTTCTGACGTGGCCGCATGGGTCAGAAAACCGGCGGCGCGGTCGTCGTCCATCGCCTCCCAACTCTGGAACTGTGCAACGACGGGATCGTTGCGATAGGCCTGAAAGGCGCGCAGATCGTCGGGAGACAAACGGCGAAGGGTGGTGGATTGAGTTGTGAGCCGCATGGGGTGAAGGTGGGCAAATTGCCCACCCTACGCAAGCCGGTTATGTTGCGGTCCGGGAGCGGGCGGGGGTTGCGCCCGTGACATCCTCAAACACGCCACTGGAGTGTTTGCCACGCTTGGCGCAGATCGGATGTCACCCCTTCATCGAATCCCAGAAGGATTTGACGGAGGAAAAGAAGCTGGTGGATTCCGGGTTGTTCTCGGAGCTCAGCTCTTCGAATTCGCGCAGCAGTTCTTTTTGGCGGCTGGTCAGGTTCACCGGGGTCTCCACCGCCAGTTCGATGAACATGTCGCCGGGGCCACCGCCACGCAGGGCGGGCATGCCTTTGGACCGCAAGCGCATTTGCCGGCCCGATTGTGACCCGGCCGGGATTTGCACGCGGCCGCGGCCGCCGTCGATGGTGGGCACTTCGATCGACCCGCCAAGGGCCGCCGCGCTCATCGAGACGGGGACGCGGCAGAACAGGTTGTTGCCGTCGCGTTCGAACAGGTCGTGGGTGGCCACGTCGATGAAGATGTAGAGGTCGCCCGATGGTCCGCCGCGCATCCCGGCCTCGCCCTCGCCTGCCAGGCGTATGCGGGTACCGGTTTCGACGCCTGCGGGGATGTTCACGGACAGCGAGCGGTCTTTTTCGACGCGACCCGCGCCGCTGCAGGATTTGCAGGGGTTCTGGATGATCTGGCCCATGCCGGAACAGGTGGGGCAGGTCCGTTCAACGGTGAAAAAGCCCTGTTGCGCGCGCACTTTGCCCATGCCGGAACAGGTCGGGCAGGTGGAGGGTTCGGAGCCGCCTTCGGCGCCGGAGCCGTCGCATTGTTCGCAGCCGACGGATGTGGGGACGTTGATGGTTTTTTGCAGGCCCGCATAGGCGTCTTCCAAAGTGACGCGAAGGTTGTAGCGCAGATCGGAGCCGCGTGCGGCACGCCTGCCGCCACCGCCGCCGCGCTTGCCACCCATGAAGTCGCCGAACAGGTCATCAAACACGTCCGAGAAGGCCGAGCCAAAGTCGCCCTGCTGGCCGCCAAAGCCGCCGCCGGGTCGCCCGCCGCCGCCCATGCCGCCCTCAAAAGCGGCGTGGCCAAAGCGGTCATAGGCCGCCTTTTTGTCGGGGTCTTTCAGAACATCATAGGCTTCGTTGGCTTCTTTGAACTGCGCCTCGGCGTCGGGTTTGTCCGCATTGCGGTCGGGGTGCAGTTCCTTGGCCTTGGTGCGGTAGCCTTTTTTGATTTCGTCGGCGCTGGCGCCTTTTTTGACGCCAAGTACGTCGTAATAGTCACGTTTTGCCATGGATCATGTCCTTTGCTGGAACGTCTGAGGCCGGCCTTGACGGGCCGGCCTCGTGATTGGTTCCCTCAACCACGCCGATCAGGCGCGCTTGTCGTTGTCCAGGTCTTCGAACTCGGCGTCGACGATGTCATCGTCGGCGTCGCGGGGTTCGTCTGCGCCCGCAGGCTCATCTTCGCCGTCTTCCTGCGCGGCTTTGTAGATCGCCTCGCCCAGTTTCATGGCCGCTTCGGTCACGTTCTGGATGCCGGACTTGATCTTGTCCGCGTTGTCGGTTTCCAGCTCGTCCTTGAGCGCGGCGATGGCCAGTTCGATGGCCTCCACCGTGGTTGGATCGACCTTGTCCGAATGCTCTTCCACCGACTTTTCGGTCGAGTGGATGAGGCTTTCGGCCTGGTTTTTCGCTTCGATCAGCTCGCGACGTTCCTTGTCGGCTTCGGCGTTCTCTTCGGCGTCCTTGACCATCTGTTCGATGTCCGCGTCCGACAGACCGCCCGAGGCCTGGATCGTGATCTGCTGTTCCTTGCCGGTACCCTTATCCTTGGCGCCGACCGACACGATGCCGTTGGCGTCGATGTCAAAGGTCACTTCGATCTGGGGCATACCGCGTGGTGCGGGCGGGATGTTTTCGAGGTTGAAGGCCCCGAGGATCTTGTTGTCCGACGCCATTTCCCGCTCACCCTGGAACACGCGGATGGTCACCGCGTTCTGGTTGTCCTCGGCGGTCGAGAAGATTTGGCTCTTCTTCGTCGGGATCGTGGTGTTGCGGTCGATCAGACGGGTGAAGACGCCACCCAGTGTTTCGATGCCGAGCGACAGCGGTGTCACGTCGAGAAGAACCACATCCTTGACGTCGCCTTGCAGAACACCGGCCTGAATGGCAGCGCCCATGGCAACCACTTCGTCAGGGTTCACACCTTTGTGGGGTTCCTTGCCGAAGAATTTGGTCACTTCCTCGACCACTTTGGGCATGCGGGTCATACCGCCGACCAGAACAACCTCGTCGATGTCCGATGCGGACAGACCAGCGTCTTTCAAAGCGGCCTGGCAGGGTTTCATCGACGCCTTGATCAGGTCGCCCACGAGGCTTTCCAGCTTTGCGCGGGTCAGCTTCATCACCATGTGCAGCGGCTGGCCGTTGCTGCCCATCGAGATGAAGGGCTGGTTGATTTCTGTCTGGCTGGAGCTGGACAGTTCGATCTTGGCCTTTTCCGCTGCCTCTTTCAGACGCTGCAGGGCCATCTTGTCAGCTGTCAGGTCGACCGCATGCTCTTTTTTGAACTCCTCGGCGAGGTAATTCACGATGCGCATGTCAAAGTCTTCACCACCAAGGAACGTGTCGCCGTTGGTCGATTTCACTTCGAACAGGCCGTCGTCGATTTCGAGGATGGTCACGTCGAACGTCCCGCCGCCAAGGTCATAGACCGCGATGGTTTGCGAGTTTTCCTTGTCGAGGCCATAGGCCAGTGCGGCGGCTGTCGGTTCGTTGATGATCCGCAGCACTTCGAGACCGGCGATCTTGCCTGCGTCTTTGGTCGCCTGACGCTGGGCGTCGTTGAAGTAGGCGGGGACAGTGATGACCGCTTGCGTTACGTCTTCGCCAAGATAGCTCTCGGCGGTTTCTTTCATTTTGCCGAGGATGAAGGCGGAGATTTGGCTAGGCGAGTATTTTTCGCCGCGGGCTTCGACCCATGCGTCGCCGTTGCCGCCATCAATCACGTTGAAGGGCAGGTTTTTCTTGTCCTTGGCCAGATCCGCGTCGTCATTGCGGCGGCCGATCAGGCGCTTGACGCCAAAGATCGTGTTGTCGGGGTTGGTGACCGCCTGCCGTTTGGCGGGCTGCCCGACGAGGCGTTCGCTTTCGGTAAAGGCGACGATGGACGGGGTCGTCCGCGCGCCCTCCGCGTTTTCGATCACGCGGGGCTGGCTGCCATCCATGATGGCGATGCAGCTGTTTGTGGTTCCCAGGTCAATACCAATGACTTTGGCCATGTTTTTCGATCCCTTTTCTAAGCTCAAGGCGATGACACGAAGCGGCGACCCGAAGTCGGCATCGACGCCACGAATTATTGCGCACGTTTCCGAGCGCGCTGCGGCGTATATAAGGAGGGTCATTTGGCGCTGCAACCGTTGTGGCGGGGCTGAATCTGGCAAAATTTGCGCATTCTTGCGGTAAGAGGGGCGATGCGGGCAAACATTCGGGGATTTGACATCTTTAAGGGCCATCTGGACGCTGCCGCGCAGGCCGCTCTGGTGGGTGATGTGCGCCGCGTGGCCGAGGCCGCACCGATGTTTTCGCCCGACACGCCCTATGGCAAGAAGATGTCCGTGCGCATGACCTCGGCCGGGTCGGTCGGGTGGTATGCGGATCGTTCGGGCTATTCCTACGCGCCGCGCCATCCCGGGGGTGGTCCGTGGCCGCCGATTCCGGGCGCCGTGTTGGCGTTGTGGCGCGAATTGACCGGGCTCGCGCGTGATCCGGATTGCTGTCTGATCAACTATTACGGTGAGGGCGCGCGGATGGGCATGCATCAGGACAAGGATGAAGCGAGTTTTGACTGGCCCGTTTTGTCGGTGTCGTTGGGGGATGCTGGGTTGTTCCGCATTGGCAATGCGACACGCGGCGGCAAGACCGAGTCGATCTGGCTGGAAAGTGGTGACGTTGTAGTGATGGGGGGCGCGGCGCGGTTGACCTATCACGGGGTGGACAGAATAAGGTTTGGTTCGTCCACGTTGCTACCCAAAGGGGGGCGCATCAATCTGACGTGCCGCGTGGTTTTTTGATGGATAGGAATGTGAGCGAGGCGGGACATTGCAGACATTTGTTGCGGAACTAGCTACCAATCCATTCACCTCCGTGGCGGTGCCAAATTATGGGCGGGATTTCATAGAAATAGGTGTTCAGCTCAAGGTCATCTTTGTGGGTTGCGCGCTGCGGCCAATGTGATTTGAGAAAGCTCAAGATGTAATTGGTATCTGCTCTCCAATGTGTTGATGTGTCTTGAATGGTTTTGATCGGCGGGGGGCGACTTGCAACAAACATGATGTTTTCCACTTCATCTGGATGCACAAACCGGACTATCCCGTCATCAAGCAGTCTTTCAATCAGATAGAAATATGCCTCTTTGAGGTCACTGAATTTGTCAAGGGACACAGGAAGGCCCCAAAGGCTATTGGACCAGAGGCCGAAGCAATCTTCTACGATCTTGGCGTACTCTTTATCCACGGCGTCGCGGACTATCGTGTTCGGCTGCAAAGTCGAGACCATACTACGTAGCGTTCATTGTGCTGCCACTTCTGCTATAGCTGAGCAAATAAGACAACGGGACTCTTCGGTCAGCAAACCTAGCTTCTCGGAATATGCTTCGGCCAACATGGGCTCCAAGCGGCCATTCGCTGAATTGCCGCAACCAATGTTGGCTCAGCATCACTCCTCGCACGGAATGCCAAAAGCCTCTACCGCCGCGCGCCCCAGCTGACCGACGCATGCCGGCGGGTGTAGAATTCGCCCATCAGCCCGATCATCACCAGCACCACGCCGACCCAAAAGCCGTACTCCCACGACGTATAGCGCGGGTTGTAGTTGAGGAACGTGTAGCCCCGCGACTGGTCGATGGCGTGGAACAACGGGTTCCAGTCGAACATCGCCAGCATGAAACCGGGCAGCGAATTGGCCACGAACATCTTGCCCGAGGCGATCATGTTGGCCCGCTGGTAGATCTGGGAAAAGATCGTCACGAAGGTCGGAAACCAGGGCTTGATCGCCAGCAGGACAAGCCCCAGCGCCGCCCCGGTGAACCACGCCAGCAGCAGCATGCCAAAGGCCGGGAAGGGCTGGTCGATGGTGATGGGGGTAAAGGCCACGTGGTAGATGAAAAGGATCATCACCAGCGACAGCACCTGAATGTAGAGCGCCCCGAGCGCCGCCGAACAGATCGACACGATCGTGTTCATCGGTGCGTGCAGCATCATCGGGCTTGCCGGACCTTCGGAGCCGACAACGGCTGCCAGTGTCTTGGCGTGCGTCATGTAAAGAAAGATGCCCGTCATGATATAAAGCAGGAAATCCCCCCGGATTGCCGCGCCACGCAGCCCCAGCACCGAGAACATCACGTAAAAGGCCATCACGAAGATGACCATTTGCAGCATGTTCATCGCAATCGCCATGAACGCATTGTTGTGGGTCTTGCGCACGGACCGCACGATCGAATGATAAATCACCTCGGACATCGCAATGGCTGTTCCGAAGCCGGATTGCGGTTTTCTGGTTGATTCAAACATGTGCGCGTATGCCTCGATTGCGGGTATGTTCGCAGGGAATTCTTGCCGTTCCGTTAGCGTCGCAGCATAAGGGCCTCGCAGTGGTTTATCAACAAATGCCCGTCCAAGGAGCGCTTTTATGAATTATGACGAGCTGATCCCGGTGATCCGCAGGCTGGCCCTCGAGGCTGGCGACAAGATCATGGAGATCTATGGGCAGGATGATTTCGACGTCAAATCAAAGTCCGATGACAGCCCCGTAACCGCAGCGGACGAGGCGGCGGATGCGCTGATTTCGGCTGGGCTGCGTGCGGCCTTTCCGGACGTGATGCTGGTCACCGAAGAGCAGGCGGCGACCCATACGACCACTGGCGATACGTTTCTGATTGTCGACCCGCTGGATGGCACCAAGGAGTTCGTGCACCGTCGTGGTGATTTCACCGTCAACATCGCGTTGGTCGAGGGTGGCGTGCCCACGCGCGGGGTGGTCTATGCCCCGGCCAAGGGCCGCATGTTCTTTACCCAGGCCGACGGGCAGTCGGTGGAAGAAACCGGGGCGTTCGACAAGGATCAAGTGGGCGATGTGACCCCCATGCGCGTGGCCGACAGCGATAATGCAGCCCTTCTGGTGGTCGCCTCGAAATCGCACCGTGATCAGGCGACGGATGATTACATCAACAAATACAATGTGAAGGACATGAAAAGTGCAGGCTCGTCCCTGAAATTCTGCCTTGTGGCCACGGGTGAGGCCGATCTGTACCCTCGTGTCGGGCGCACTATGGAGTGGGACACTGCCGCGGGCCATGCCGTCCTGTCCGGAGCGGGGGGCCATGTCGTCCGGTTCGATGATCACACGCCGCTGGTCTATGGCAAGGAGGGGTACGCCAACCCGTTCTTCATCGCCTACGCCCCGGCCGTAGACTTGAAGCCCGCCTGATGTCGGTTCTGCTCGTCATCCCCGCCCGCTATGCTTCGTCCCGTTATCCGGGCAAGCCCTTGGTCCCGTTGACGGGCGCGACAGGTGTGGCCCAAAGCCTGATCGAGCGCAGTTGGCGCGCCGCCCTTGAAGTGTCGTGCATCGACCGCGTCGTGGTGGCGACAGATGATGACCGGATCAAGGACGCCTCGGAAGGGTTTGGCGCCGAAGTGGTCATGACCTCCGAGCTGTGCGGCAACGGCACCGAACGCTGTGCCGAGGCCCATGCGGCGCTGGGCGGCGGTTACGACATCGTGGTGAACCTGCAGGGCGATGCCCCGCTGACTCCGGCCTGGTTTATCGAAGGGCTGGTGGACGGCCTGCGCGCCGCGCCGGAGGCCGAGATTGCGACGCCTGTGCTGCGCTGTGACGGGGCGACGCTCACCGGTTTCCTCGAGGATCGCAAAGAGGGCCGTGTTGGCGGCACCACGGCGGTGTTCGGGGCGCAAAAACAGGCTCTGTACTTCTCAAAAGAGGTCATTCCCTACACCAATCAGACCTATGCCGCCGATGGCGACACACCCGTTTTTCACCATGTCGGCGTCTATGCCTATCGCCCCGACGCGCTGGCGGCCTATCCGGGCTGGCCGGTGGGTCCGCTCGAACAGCTGGAAGGGCTTGAGCAGTTACGATTCCTTGAGAACGGGCGGCAGGTGCTGTGCGTCGAGGTCGAGGCGCGCGGGCGGCAGTTCTGGGAGCTGAACAACCCCGCCGATGTCCCGCGGATCGAGGCGATGATGGCGCAGATGGGTCTGGAATGACCTTGCCTCCGGTCAGTGTTGTGGTGGTGAGCCGCGGCCGGCCGGATGCGTTGATGCGCTGTCTGACGGGTCTTGCACAGGTGCAGTTCGCGCCGTTCGAGATTGTCGTGGTGGCGGACGCGGCCGGGCGCGATGCCGTCGCTGAATTGCCCTTTGTCGATGACCTCAAGGTTGTGTCTTTTGACATCCCCAATATCTCTGAGGCCCGCAATCTGGGGATCAGCCATGCGGCAGGTGATGTCGTTGCCTTTATCGATGATGATGCGGTGCCGGAACCGCTGTGGCTTGCCCATCTGATTTCCCCGTTTGCACGTGGGGATGTGGCCGCAACTGGCGGTTTTGTACGGGGGCGCAACGGGATTTCCTTTCAATGGCGCGCGCGCAGCGTTGATGAAACCGGTGCCATGCAGCCGCTGGACGTCGATCCGGAACTGGCGACCGTGCTGACGCCCAAAGGCCAGCGCGCCACCAAGACAGAAGGCACCAATATGGCGGTACGGCGCGAGGTGCTGGTGGCGCTGGAAGGGTTCGACCCCGGCTTTGCCTTTTATCTCGACGAGACGGATTTGAACCTGCGACTGGCGCGCGCGGGTCATGCCACGGCAATTGTGCCGATGGCCGAGGTGCATCACGGCTTTGCCCCCAGCGTGCGCCGTCGTGCCGACCGGGTGCCGCGTGATCTGTTTGATATCGGGGCCAGTTGGGCGGTGTTTCAGCGCAAATACGTTCCCGAGGCGGACCGTGCGCTGCATTGGCGCGACATCGTTGCCGCCCAGCGCAAGCGGTGCCTTGGGCATATGGTGGCCGGGCGGCTGCTGCCGGGGGACGTGGCGCGGCTGCTTAAACGGCTGGCGGATGGCTATGCCGACGGGCTGGAGCGCCAACGTGGCGGGGCGCAGGTGTCACGCAGTGCGGCGGCTCCGTTCAAGGCGGCCTTTGGACGGTCGCGCCAGTCTTCTGTGTTGTCCGGGCGCATCTGGCAAGGTCGGCGCTTGCGGCAAGAGGCGGTGCAGCGTGTTGAGCGAGGCGAGATCGTGACACTGATTCTGTTGTCTCCATCGGCCCTATTTCACCACATTCGCTTTCACAGAGACGGATATTGGGAGCAGCGTGGCGGCCTGTTTGGCCGGTCAGAGCGTACGGACCCGCTGTTTCGATTGTGGCGATTTTCGCGCCGTGTCGCGCGCGAGCGGCGGCGGATCGCCGGGCGGCGCTTTGAAGATGGCTGAAAATGGCACAACTGCCGGAAAATTCCCCGCCGTCCAGCGAAATTCAGGAATTGGACATTTTCCGGTCGTAATCTATGAATAAGTAGGGTCCAAACATGGGCAGTTAATAAAAATTGAGGTTCGTATGCGTAAGAAGGTGACTAAGGCGATTTTCCCTGTGGCCGGGCTGGGGACGCGGTTTCTTCCTGCGACAAAGTCGGTGCCAAAGGAAATCATGACTTTGGTTGATCGTCCGCTGATCCAATACGCCATTGACGAGGCGCGGGCCGCTGGCATCAAGGAATTCATTTTTGTGACCTCGCGCGGCAAAGGCGCGCTTGAGGACTATTTCGATCACGCCCCCACGCTGGAACAGGAACTGCGCAAAAAGGGCAAGGATCAGCTTCTTGAGATCCTCAAGGACACCAATATGGACAGTGGTGCGATTGCCTATATCCGCCAGCATAAGGCGCTGGGCCTTGGCCACGCGGTGTGGTGCGCGCGCCGTCTGATCGGCAATGAACCCTTTGCGGTGATTCTGCCCGATGACGTGATTGCGGCCGAAAAACCCTGTCTGCAGCAGATGGTCGAAGCCTATGCCGAGACCGGTGGCAATATGGTGGCCGCCATGGAAGTGCCGCCGGAACAGGCGTCGTCTTATGGTGTGCTGGATGTGAAGGCCGACAGCGGCCAGATCGTTCAGGTCAAAGGCATGATTGAAAAGCCCCCTGCGGGCGAGGCCCCCTCGAACCTTGCGGTGATCGGGCGCTATATCCTGTCGCCCGAGGTTCTGAAATCGCTCAACAAGATGAAGAGCGGCGCTGGCGGTGAGATCCAACTGACCGACGCCATCGCGCAGGCCATCGGTGGCAAAGAAGGCGTGTTTGGCTATCGCTTCCGCGGTCAGCGGTTTGATTGCGGCTCCAAAAGCGGGTTCTTGCAGGCGACTGTGTCCTTTGGCTTGGCACGTGAAGAGCTGCGCCATGACCTGCTGGACTATATCCGCGACGTTGTCCGGATGGATCAGGCGGCGGAATAGCCGCTTTTCCAGACTTTGATGACATGACGGGGCGGTTGCTGCGCTCTGCTGCTTTGTGTGATGATGATCGCGCAGGCAGCAAAAAGGCATCGAACTGAGCAATTCCAGGCATAATCCGCCCGTCGCACGTCTGTTGGACATCACGCGCCTGATGCGCCGCGCGGGCCGTGTGCTGACCGGTGTGGACCGGGTCGAGCTGGCCTATCTGCGGGCCCTGCTGGAGGATGCGCCGCCAGTGTTCGGGCTGATCCGGTCGCGTCTGGGCTATATCCTGTTGGATCAGGCGGGGCTGGCGGAACTGGTGGTGCCGTTGTCCGGTCGGTCTGCGAGCACATCACCCGAGGCGACCCAATCCGCGATCTGGCCTCAGGCCCGGGCGCTGGCAATCGGGCGTGTGCCCCCTTTTCTACTGGTCGCGATGTTGCGACGTAAATTGCCTGCCGGTGTCGCCTATCTGAACGTGGGTCATTCGAACCTGACGGCGCGTGTGCTGGGCGCGATGCGCCGCATTGATGCGTGGATTTCGGTGATGATCCACGACGTGATCCCGCTGGATTTTCCCGAGTTCCAGCGCGCAGGCACTGTCGCCCCCTTCGCCGCGATGATCGATAGGGTCGGTGCCCATGCGGACCTCGTGATCTATAATTCCGAGTACACAAAAGAGCGGGCGGAAGCCTATTTCGCCGATCCTCCCAGTTCGATTGTTTCCCATTTGGGAACAGACGTGGTGCCCGCCGCGCCCGCAGAATTGCCGCCGGGACTGCCTGAAACGGGGCCATATTTCGTCTGTGTCGGCACCATCGAGCCGCGCAAGAACCACGGTTTTCTGCTCGATATTTGGGCCGAAATGGGGGCTGATGCGCCCGGTCTGATCATCGCCGGCGGGCGCGGATGGAACAACGATGCGGTGTTTGCGCGGTTAGACGCCTTGCCCTCGGATGGGCGCATCCGCGAAGTGTCTGGCCTGTCTGATGGTGCACTCGCCGCTCTGGTCGAGCGTAGTGCGGGCGTTCTGTTCGCCACCCATGCGGAGGGGTTCGGCCTGCCCGCAACCGAGGCCGTTGCACGCGGAGTGCCCGTAATTGTTAACGATCTTCCAGTTATGCGAGAAATACTGGGCGACATTCCCATTTACGCAAGCGTTTCAGATCGTTATCTATGGATCAATAAAATAAAAGAGTTGGCCGCCTTAGGGCCAGACGTGCAAAAGAAGCAGCCATTTTTCCCACCAAGTTGGGATGCACATTTCAAGACTGTGTTAAGGTTGACCTGATAGGTGCGTCAGGGTCGCAAAAAGCGGCGGGTAGAGGACGGTTCTGATTGGGCGCTTGGCAGTCATATCGGCTGAGGCTTCAGCGCAAGCGGTGGCGCATTCGTGCGTTCCGCAAGCGACGGGAACTGAAACGCGTTGTCAGCCGCACGGATCAGATCAGACCTGACGATTTGCTGGCCTTTACGACCTTGCGCAACGAGGCGGTGCGCCTTCCGTTTTTCCTCGAATATTACCGCGAAATGGGGATCAATCAGTTCCTGATCGTGGACAATGGCAGCACGGATGGATCTCTGGATTATCTGGCCTCGCAGCCCGATGTGTCCGTTTGGTCGACAACGGCCAGCTACAAACGGGCCCGGTACGGTGTGGACTGGCTGAACTGGCTGCAGACGAAATACGGGCACGGGCACTGGAACCTCGTTGTCGATCCCGATGAATTTCTGGTCTATCCGTTCTGTGACACCCGGCCTCTGCGGGCGCTGACGGACTGGCTGGATGCCTCGTCGATCAAGTCCTTCTCCGCGATGTTGCTGGACATGTACCCAAAGGGGCGGCTGGACGAGCAACCCTATACGCCCGGGCAAAACCCGCTGGAAATCGCGAGCTGGTTTGACAGCGGCAACTATACAATTTCGCGCAACAAGAAGTTCGGAAACCTGTGGATACAAGGAGGACCGCGTGCGCGCGTCTTCTTTCCCGAGCGACCGGCCAAGGCCCCTGCTCTCAACAAGGTGCCGCTGGTCAAATGGGATCGCAGATATGCCTATGTCAGTTCGACCCACATGCTTTTGCCGCGCGGGCTGAACCAGGTCTATGACGAATGGGGAGGCGAAAAGGCGTCTGGCGTGTTGCTGCACGCCAAGTTCCTCGACACGTTCAACGGCAAGGCAAGTGAAGAGCTGGACCGCAAGCAGCACTATTCCGCGTCCGTGGAATACAAGGCCTATGCCGGGCTGGTGGATGAAAATCCGGATCTGTGGTGCAAGTGGTCTGAAAAGTACATCAACTGGCGTCAGCTCGAGATTCTGGGCCTCATGTCCAAGGGGAACTGGGCATGAGCGTCGGGATCGTCATGCTGGTGCACACCGCGCTTGATCGGGCCGAACAGGCGGCGCGTCACTGGGCGATGGGTGGCTGTCCGGTGGTGATCCACGTGGATGCCTTTGTGCCGCGCAAGACCTACAACGCCTTTGTGCAGGCCCTGTCGGATGTGCCGTCGGTGCTGTTTTCCAAACGCTTTCGCTGCGAGTGGGGCAGCTGGGGTATCGTGGCGGCCAGTCAGGCCGCGTCCGAGCTGATGCTGGCCGAGTTTGCCGATGTGCGCCATGTCTACCTGGCCTCCGGGTCCTGCCTGCCGCTGCGCCCGGTCGAAGAATTGAATGAATACCTTGCCGATCGCCCGCGCACCGATTTTATCGAAAGTGCGACTACGGCGGACGTGCCCTGGACGGTCGGCGGACTGGATCAGGAACGGTTCACGCTGCGCTTTCCGTTTTCGTGGAAGCGGCAGCGGGTTCTCTTCGACAAATATGTCGAGTTGCAGCGTCGTCTCAAGCTCAAGCGGAAGGTACCCAAGGGCCTTGTGCCGCATATGGGCAGCCAGTGGTGGTGCCTGACCCGGCAAACCCTGTCCGCGATCCTGCAAGGGGCGGACCGGCGCGAATATGACGCTTATTTCCGCCATGTCTGGATCCCGGATGAGAGCTATTTCCAGACCCTCGCGCGGCAGTTTTCGACAAATATCGAAAGCCGGTCGCTGACCCTGTCCAAGTTCGACTTTCAGGGTAAACCGCACATTTTTTATGATGACCATTTGCAGCTTTTGCGCCGCTCGGACTGCTTTGTCGCACGCAAGATCTGGCCTCATGCCAACCGCCTGTATGATGCGTTCCTGACTGACCCTGCCGGCGCGATGAAGCGTACCGAACCCAACCCAGGCAAGATCGACCGCATCTTTGCCAAGGCGGTTGAGCGTCGGACACGCGGGCGTCCGGGTCTTTATATGCAAAGCCGGTTCCCCAACGAGGATTGGGAAAACGGGGTGACGGCCGCGCCCTATTCGGTCTTTCAGGGCTTTACCGAGATTTTCGAGAATTTCGAACCGTGGCTCGCCAAGGCGACGGGCGCGCGGGTGCATGGGCATCTGTTTCACCCGGATCGGGTCGAATATGCTGAAGGGCAGACCACGCTCAACGGTGCGCTGGGCGACAGCGCGGCGGCGCGCGATTACAACGCCAATGCGTTTCTGACCAATCTCATCTGGAACACGCGCGGCGAGCGGCAGTGTTTTCAGTTTGGCCCAAAGGACAATCAGGATGTGACCTGGCGGATGGCCAAGGACCCGAACGCGCAAGTTTCGGTGATTTCGGGGGCCTGGGCGGTGCCTTTGTTCCGCTCGAACATGAATTTTATCGACATCCGAAAAGAGGCCGCGCGCCTGCAAAAAGTGGAAAGCGATCACCTCAACGTACTGCGCGCGCCTTATGCCAAGGCGCGCATTCGCATCTGGACCATGGCCGAATTCATCGAAGCGCCGATGGAACCGCTGCAGGGCATATTGGATGAAATCGGCCAGACACAGGCCCGCCGCCTTGCCGAAGTGCCGCAGATGGTCGATCTGACAGGCTTTGGCCAGTTCCTGCAAAACCTCAAGAACCAGGGCATGCACCCTTACCTGATGGGTGACTTTCCGGTGGCGCTGGGCCCGAAACCTGCGCAAGATCGTCCGAGAAAACCCTATTTGGTGCGGTAATCCGGCATGGCTCAATTCGACTATTTCGTGGTGTTTGCCGAGATGCGCACCGGATCGAATTTCCTTGAGGCGAATTTGAACGCGTTTGATGATCTGGCCTGCCATGGCGAGGCGTTCAATCCCCATTTCATCGGCTATCCGAACCGCGATGCGCTGCTGGATGTGACCCAGGCTGCCCGTGACGAACAGCCCAAGCGGCTGCTGCGCGCCATCAAACAGACGCCGGAGTTGAGCGGGTTTCGCTATTTCCACGACCACGATCCGCGGGTGTTCGACAAGGTCATGGACGATCCCAAATGCGCCAAGATCGTGCTGACCCGCAATCCTGTCGAAAGCTATGTGTCCTGGAAGATCGCGCAAAGCACGGGCCAGTGGAAACTGACCGATGCCAAGGCGCGCAAGGGCGCCAAGGCGCAATTTGATGCGGATGAATTCGCGGCGCATTTGTCCGCGTTGCAGGCCTTTCAGGTCACGTTGCTGAACCGGTTGCAGGTGTCCGGGCAGACCGCGTTTTACGTGGCCTATGAGGATTTGCAGTCGCTGGATGTGATGAACGGGCTTGCCGCGTGGCTTGGTGCGGAGTCCCGGCTTGAGGCGCTGGACAAGAACCTCAAGGTGCAGAATCCGAGTGCACTGTCGGACAAGGTCGCCAATTTCGGACAGATGAGTAAGGCACTGGCCGGGGTCGATCATTTCAACCTGACGCGGACACCGAATTTCGAGCCGCGCCGGGGGGCGGCGGTGCCGACCTATATCGCAAGCACCAGTGTGCCGCTGGTTTATTTGCCGATCCGCGGCGGTGCCAATGACCCGGTGACCGGGTGGTTCAAGGCGGTGGATCGCGCCGAAGGGGTCAAGCCGGAGTCAAAACTGTCGCAAAACGATCTGCGTGCCTGGATGCGCGCCCATCCCGGACACCGCAGTTTCAGCGTTTTGCGCCATCCATTGGCCCGGGCGCATGAGGTGTTTTGCCACCGCATCCTGAACACCGGGCAGGGGTCTTATGGTGGTATTCGGACGACGCTGAGGAAACGCTACAAGCTGGTCCTGCCGGATGATCCGGCGGATGCGGGCTTTGGCAAGGCCGAGCATCGCGCGGTCTTTGCCCAGTTTCTCGAATTTCTGAAGCCGAACCTTGCAGGCCAGACGGCGATCCGGGTGGATCCGGATTGGGCAAGCCAGTCCAAAATCATCGAAGGATTTGCCGAATTCGCCTTGCCCGACCGGTTGATCCGGTCCGAGGACCTTGGCAGTGAGTTGGCGCAACTCGCCCAAGCGGTTGGATTGGAAGACATACCAGAGGTGCCGGCCCCTATCGCATCAAGCCCGATTGCGTTGGCTGATATCTACGACGCGGAAATCGAACGCATGGCACGGGCGGCCTATGGGCGCGACTATCTGATGTTCGGATTTCAGGACTGGTCGCCCACCTGACCGGCAACCGCGTCGGTTTCCTGCCGTTTTCCGTATCGGAAAACGTGCGGCTCAGGCGGCCTTGGCGGGTTTGGATTCGTTGAGGATGGCAAACAGGGTCGAGGCATCCGGATTGGCGCGCAATTTGGAGCAGACACTTGCATCGCGCAGCGTGCGGGACACAAGCGCCAGCGCCTTGAGGTGCTCGACTCCGGCTTCTTCGGGTGCGAACAGCGCAAATGCGATGTCGACGGGCTGACGATCCACTGCGTCAAAGTCGATGGGTTTGTCCAGCAACACGAACACACCCATCACCGTTTTGATTCCGTCAAGACGGGCGTGGGGCAATGCGACGCCATGGCCGACACCGGTGGGCCCGAGGGCCTCGCGCGCCATCAGTGCCTCGGTCACGATGCCCGAATGGATGTCATGCGCAACCTGCACCAGATCGCCGATTTCCTGCAGAAGACGTTTCTTGGAGGTGACAGAGGTCACCACCTTCACCGCCTCGGGTTTCAGCAGGTTTCCAAATGCCATTTTGCTCGCACTGTCAGCGCCCATTGCAAAACCGATCCTTTAAGGGTCAATCCAGCCGATATTTCCGTCATCCCGACGGTACACGACGTTCAGCCCTTTTTTACCTTCGTTTCGGAACACCAACACGGGTGCGCCTGCCAATTCCATCTGCATCACCGCCTCGCCCACGGACAGGGATGGGATGTTGGTCTCCATCTCGGCCACGATGATCGGCTGCAGACTTTCGGGTTCAGCATCGTCCGACCCCGAGTCAGAGGCGAGGATATACGAGGACGCGCCAGAGAGTTCAACAGGCTGTGCGCGCTCCTTGTGGTGATCCTTGAGACGGCGTTTATAGCGCCGCAACTGCTTTTCCATCTTTTCGGAGCACGCATCGAAA
This sequence comes from uncultured Tateyamaria sp., assembly GCF_947503045.1. Classification (GTDB taxonomy): domain Bacteria; phylum Pseudomonadota; class Alphaproteobacteria; order Rhodobacterales; family Rhodobacteraceae; genus Tateyamaria. The sequence goes on along the minus strand of NZ_CANNCF010000002.1, from coordinate 779,040 downwards.
GCAGCATAGATTTCAGTGGCATGGGCCTTGGCCTGCGCCGTCAGCCCGGTCGATAAATGCACAGTCGCTTCACAGACAAACTCGTGCGCGGACTTGGAAAAGATCACTTGCGCATTGGTGGGCCGCTCTGCGTATTTCTCGACAACCGTGCCGAGATCGTCGCGGACATGAGTTTGCAGGGCTTCGCCGATGTCGATCTGTTTGCCACTGATTTGATACTGCATATTCTCTCCTTCATTTGGGCTCCGCACAGACAGGACGGGCGGGTCGCGGGTGCGACCGGACTGGTCAGGTCAGTTAAGCGGAATAGGCTGCGTGCTGATGTGACACCCTATGCACCGCAACAGTGCAGAAAGAGGTTCAGGGGTCATGAACAGCGTCAAAGCCATGTCTCCATTGCACGCCACAAACACCCGTCCTGTCAATCAAAACTGGAAATTCGCCGCAGGTCGCCGCCTATTGAATGCGAAAGTTTTCGCCGAGGTAGACCCGCCGTACATTTTCGTTTTGCACTACATCTTGCGGCGTGCCCGACATCAGCACCTGCCCATCGTGCAGAATATAGGCACGGTCCACAATTTCGAGCGTTTCGCGGACGTTGTGGTCCGTAATCAGAACACCGATGCCACGTTTCTTGAGGTCTGCGACCAGATTCCGGATATCGCCGACCGAAATCGGGTCAACTCCGGCAAAAGGTTCGTCCAGCAGCAGATATTTGGGGTTTGCCGCCAGCGATCGCGCAATTTCCACCCGCCGCCGTTCCCCGCCCGACAGGGCCAGCGCGGGGGCGCGGCGCATGTGTTCGATGGAAAACTCGCTCAGCAGTTGTTCCAGCCGCTCGCGCCGTTTGTGGCGGTCCGGTTCGACGATTTCGAGGATAGCGAGGATGTTGTCCTGCACGCTCAACCCGCGAAAGATGCTCATTTCCTGAGGGAGATAGCCGATCCCCATCTGGGCGCGGCGATACATCGGCAGGGCCGTCACATCCGTGCCATCCAGCATCACGGTACCACCCTCGGGCGTCACAAGGCCCGCGACGGAATAAAACGTGGTGGTTTTGCCAGATCCGTTGGGCCCCAGCAGCGCGACAACCTCGCCCCGCTGCAGCTCCATCGAAAAGTCGCGAATGACCAGTTTCTTGCGGTAGGATTTGCGCAGATGCGAAATCTTGAGGCCCGATGTGCCGTTGGCCAGTTTCAGATTCGGTTTCGCCATCAGTTGTTGCCGGATTGGAGGATCGTTTTCACCCGGCCCTGCATGCGGGCCGTGCCCCCATCCAGATCGACGGTCATGCGGTCCGCGCTGAGCGCGCTGCGCCCTTGGGCCATCAGCACGTCGCCCGACATCACGATGACGCCGCTGTCGATGTCATAATCCGCGCGCTGTGATTCTGCCGCATCCGGACCGGATACAAGCGTCACGCCCCCGGTCGCCTCGAGCCGTTCGATGCCTTCGGCTTCCTCGCGATAGATCACCACCACCCGCGGGGCGGACAGGCGCATGTCGCCCTGACCGATGACGACATTTCCGGTGAAAATCGCCTCGCCGGTCGCTTGATCGACGTTGAGTTCATCAGCCGTCACTTCGACCGGAGCAGATGTGTCCTGCTTGATGGCGCCAAATGCAACTTGCGTGCCTTGCGCGATGGCAGGTGATGAAAGGCCCAACACTGCAATACAGGCGAGGGTGCGGAGGAATGTCACGGGTTAATCACTCTTCTCTTATTTTCGGGGGTATATATCAGCTTCACCCGGTTTGTGAAAATCAAATGGGCGTTTGACTCGGTCTCGCGCCGTTCCAGACGCATGCGTCCGGCATCGAGCGTCCCAAACGGCCCCGTGCCCTGCACCGCGCCCGGAGAATCAAGCACCAGCGTGTCGAATTCTGCCAGCAATTCTTCGCTGGCCAGTGAAAACCCGGAGGACGTCGTGATCACCACATTTCCCTGAAGGATCGACGTGTTGCCTGACAGATCAAACTGCCCCTGATCGGACACCAGATTGATCCGTGTTCCCGAGGGCAGGTCGATCTGCGCGGAAAACTCGGTTGCTTCGTTGTTGAGGCCGCTGCGCGTTGCCATTGTCTGGGCCGAGACCGACACCCGGTCGCCCGCATCAGTGGTGCCTGAAAAGAACGGTGCGGTGATCTGTTGGCCGCGCAGCCGTTCGTCGATTTCAGTGTCTGCAAAGGGCAAAGTGGCCATCGGATCGACATTGCGGGACAGCAGAAACAGCGTCGACAGCAGCAGCAAGGCGGTCAGCGGCAGCAGCACCTTGAGCCAGGCGACCAGTTTTGAATAGCCATCCATGCCATCTTCCTAGCCCAGTCCGACCCGCAGACAGTCGTGAATGTGGATCAACCCAAGGGGCGGTTTCGTCTTGTCCGCATCTGTCACGAACAGGCACGTGACCGAGCGCCCGCCATCCTGTCCGTTCATGATTCCAACCGCTTCCTGCGCCAGGACATCCGGATCAATCGTTCTGGGTGATGTGGTCATCACGTCACGGGCCGTCAAGTGCAGGAACCGGTCACTCATGTGGCGGCGCAGGTCGCCGTCGGTGATGATGCCTGCCAAAGTGCCGTCCGGATGGGTCACCCCCACAACGCCAAAGCCCTTTTGGCTGATTTCGATCAGCGCGTCCTGCATCGAGGTATCGATGCCCACGATTGGCATCGCGTCGCCTGAGTGCATCAGGTCCGACACCCGCGTCAGCAGCGCGCCCAGTTTTCCGCCCGGATGGAAGTCGCGGAAATGTTCCGGCGTAAAGGCGCGGTGCCGCATCAGGGCCACCGCCAGCGCATCGCCCATGGCAAGGGTCATCGTGGTCGAAGATGTGGGCACAATTCCGGTGCCACATGCCTCGCCCAGATCGGGCAGGCGCAGCACCACGTCGCATTCGCGGCCCAATGTGCTGCCGGGCGCCTTGGTAATCCCGACCATCGGAATGTCAAAACGGCGGGAATAGGCGATCATGTTCGCCAGTTCCGGCGCTTCTCCAGAATTGGAGATGGCCAGCACAACGTCGTTGCGCGTGACCATGCCCAGATCGCCGTGGCTCGCCTCGGCCGGGTGCACGAATTGCGCGGGCGTGCCGGTGCTGGCGAGGGTCGCGGCGATCTTGCGGGCGATATGGCCGGATTTACCGATACCAGTGACGATCACGCGCCCCTTGGAGGCGAGCAACAGATCGACGCCTGCGCGAAAACTTTCATCAAGGCTGTCGGCGAGGCTATTCAGCGCCTCTGCCTCGATGCGGATCACTTCGCGCGCAGTGTCTATAAAGGGGGTTTTGCTGCTCATGCGTGGGCAAAGATGTCGGTTTCGGGCCACCCGGCAAGGTCGAGATTGGCGCGCATCGGCAAGAAATCAAAGCAGGCCTGCGCCATCTCCATCCGTCCCTCGCGCACCAGCCGTTCGTTCAGAACCTCGCGGAGCCGGTGCAGGTACAACACATCCGAGGCTGCATATTCGATCTGCGCCTTGGTCAGTGTGTCGGCCCCCCAATCGCTCGATTGCTGCTGTTTGGAGATGTCGACATCCAGCAGTTCCTGCAGCAGGTTCTTGAGCCCGTGCCGGTCGGTATAGGTGCGCACAAGGCGACTTGCGATCTTGGTGCAATAGACCGGTGCCGTGACCGCGCCAAAGGCGTTTTGCATCGCTGCGATGTCAAAGCGTCCGAAGTGAAACAGCTTGAGCACGTCCGGATCGGTCAACAGCGCGCACAGGTTCGGGGCGTCGGTCTGGCCCTGTTTGATCTGCACCACATGGGCGTCGCCGTCGCCACCCGACAGTTGCACAACGCACAGCCGGTCACGGTGCGGATGTAGCCCCATGGTTTCACAGTCAATCGCCACGATTGGACCCAAATCAAGGTCATCGGGCAGGTCGGAGATATGCAGATGGTTTGTCATGGCGTCGCTATACCCGTTCGCCGGGCGTTGGGAAAGCGTGGTTTACGTCGCCCCGAGCTGTTCGGGATCAGGGCGCGGATATCGGTCAAGCAGCGTCGTGACGAGGCTCCGGCAATCATGCCCGCACCACAGGGATGTGTGGGCGCTGCGGGGCAGCACAGGGTGCTTGAGCGCGAGCCGCCGCCAGGCATGGACAATCATGACCCGCAGCACAGCCGTTTCCTGCGGGTTGAGGGTGCCAATCGCGTCTCTGTTCCTGTCGATGGTCTGCAGCACGTCATGCAGCGCGGCGTACCCGGCACGCAGGTTCTTTGATTCGATCTGAGCGCCGATCCAGTTGGGCAGGCTTTGTGGAATGAGGCTGAGCGCATGTTCGGGAAGTGGCGTGTCGCTCGCACAGATGTAAATGCGCGGCGCGATCGTAGTGAACTTGGTCGGATTCAATTCCGAGGCTGTGTCCGGCATCAGGGCGAACCTCGCGGTCGCGTTTTCATCGCCGGGTCGTCCGTAGATCCGGGGTCTCGCGCCGATACTGTCTTGCCGACCCTTCGGCGTCAGGCTGTGCTGACTGATGCGCCCCTGTTTTTGCGAGGTGATCCAGCCATCAGCGCGCAGGCGGTGCAGGGCGACGCGCGTAGCCTCGGGTTTGATCCCGATGCCAGACATCAAGGCAGACAGTGTCGGACCGTCAAGCGGCCGATCGGGTGCAAGATCACCAAAAACAGTCACTAACAAAGACCAAACGCGCAATGGTCCCAGTGCGCTGAGGGCCGTGATGGCCATTGCGTGCGCGTGCTCAGGCATTCATGGTAAGCAATTCATATTCGGCGACCGCCTCGTCGTTCTGATTGGTCAGGGTCACGTGCCAGCGTACCTCGCCATAGTCCTCGTTGCGTGGCGTCTTGGCCTTGACCGTCAGGCGCACCTTGATGCTGTCACCGGCCTGCACAGGCTTCATAAAGCGTAAGGAATCGAGACCCGTGTTCGCCAGGACCGGGCCGGGATCAGGTTGCACGAACAGCCCGGCCGCAAAGCTGAGCAAGAGGTATCCATGCGCCACGCGGCCCGGAAAGAACGGGTTCGCGGCAGCCGCGTGCTGGTCCATGTGGGCGTAGAACGTGTCGCCGGTGAAATGGGCGAAGGTGTCGATGTCATCAAGCGTGATGGTGCGCGCAGGCGAGTGCAGCGTGTCGCCAATGGCGAGGTCGGCAAAGGGGCGGGTGAACGGGTGCGCGGGTTTGGTCACCTCTTGCGCGCCGGGCACCCATGTCCTGGTGATGGCCGACAGCATGTCCGGGCTTCCCTGAATGGCGGTGCGCTGCATGTAGTGCAGCACGCCACGCACGCCGCCCTGTTCCTCGCCCCCGCCTGCGCGGCCCGGCCCGCCATGGACCATATGTGGCAGCGGCGCGCCGTGGCCCGTCGCCTCGGCCATGGAGTCGCGGTTGTTGAAATAGAGCCGCCCGTGGAATGGGGCCGAAGCCAGGGTCAGTGCGCGCGCGACGTCCCCGTCCCGTGTGATCACGGAGGCGACCAGCGACCCCTTGCCCCGATTGAGCAGTGCCGCAGCATGATCAAGATCGCGATAGGGCATGATCGTGGACACCGGCCCAAAGGCCTCGATATCGTGCACGGCCTTGGCAGTGTCGGGGTCCGCACAGTGAAACAGCATGGGCGGCACAAAGGCCCCGGGGCTATCCGCCATGGCGAAGTCGTCTGGATTGCCAAAGACCTGTTCAGCCTCTGCCCCGATGTGCGCGGACTTGGCTAAAACGTCGTTTTTCTGCGTATTAGAGACAAGTGCACCCATCTGCGTGGCGGCGTCGCGAGGATCACCGACCGTAATTTGCGACAGCTTTTGCGTCAGTGCGCCGATCACCGCATCGACCCGAGAATGGGGCGCGAGGATGCGGCGGATGGCGGTGCATTTCTGGCCTGCCTTTGCCGTCATCTCGCGCAGGGTTTCGGCGATGAACACGTCGAATTCAGGGCTGCCCGGCGTCGCATCAGGGCCCAGAACGCTCGCGTTCAGACTGTCTTGCTCGGTTGTGAATCGCACCGCGTTGTCGCGCAAGTTAGCGGTGTTGCGCAGATACGCGCCGGTCTCTGCCGAGCCGGTAAAGGTCACCACGTCCTGACAATCGAGATGGTCCAATAGATCGCCGGTGCCGCCTGCGATCATCTGTAGCGTGCCTTCGGGCAACAGGCCGCTGTCGATCATCAGCCGCACGCAGGCCTCGGTCACATAGGAGGTCGCGGTGGCGGGTTTGATGATCGCGGGCATGCCAGCGAGCAGGGTCGGCGCCAGCTTTTCCAGCATACCCCAGACCGGGAAGTTGAAGGCGTTGATGTGCACCGCGACGCCCTGCAATGGGGTGCAGACGTGCTGTCCCATGAACTGCCCGGTGCGCCCCAACTGCTCGGGTGGGCCGTCGAGATAGACCTGCCCATCCGGCATCTCGCGCCGCCCTTTCGAGGCAAAGACCAACATCGTGCCGATGCCGCCATCCACGTCGATCAGGTGGTCGGATTGCGTGGCCCCAGTGTTAAAGCTGAGGTCATAAAGGATCTGGCGGTGCTCGCGCAGATGTAGGGCGAGCGCCTTGAGCATGCGGGCACGGTCATGGAAGGTCATCGCCTGAAGCGCGGGCGCGCCGACCTCACGCGCAAAGCCGCGCATGTCCTGCACGTTCAGCGCGTCGTTTCCTGCTTGCGCGATGACCTCGCCCGTTATCGCGCTTTCGATGGCCCGTGCGCCGGGTCCGGGGGCGATCCACTGACCGGCGGCGAAACTGTGAACCTGGCGCATGGCAGCCCCTTAATGTTGATCATAGTCGATGATGAGCGTGTCGCTGAGCGGATAGCACTGGCAGGTCAGGACGTACCCCGCCTCGACCTCGTAATCCTCGAGCGCGTGGTTGGTCAGCATCTGGTATTCGCCCTCGGTCACCCTGGCCTTGCAGGTGCTGCACACCCCGGCGCGGCAGGCAAAGGGCGGGTCAAGCTGGTTGTCTATGGCGGTCTGGAGCACAGATGTGTCCTTGGCCATTTCAATCTGATGGGTGGTGCCGTCGAGCGTGATTTTTGCGCGGGTTGCGGGCGTGCCTTGCGCCGCGTCCTTGACCGCTTGGCGCGCGAGACGGCCCTGTTGTCCGGCGCCGAACAGTTCAAAGCGGATCTGGTCTTTGCTTAGCCCATGTGTCTCTAACGCTGCAGAAATGGCCAGCATCATAGGCTCCGGTCCGCAGATGAGGGCTGTGTCGACCGAGGCGATGTCGATCCAGGATTTGAACAGCACGGCACATTTCTCCGCGTCCACCCGCCCCGAAAACAGGTCGATGTCCTGCCCGGTTTCCAGCACGTGGATCAGGGTGAAGCGCTGCATATAACGGTTTTTCAGATCCTCGAGTTCGTCGCGGAACATGATCGTGTGCACGGCCCGGTTGGCGTAGATCAGGGTGAAGGTGCTGTTCGGCTCGCGCGCGAGGGTCGTTTTCAGGATCGACAGGATCGGTGTGATCCCGGACCCGCCTGCAAATGCGAGGTAGGATTTAGCCTTGTTGGGCTCTGTTTTGACACCAAAGCTGCCCATCGGTGGCATTGCAAACAGGGTATCGCCGACCGCGAGATCGCTATTGGCAAAGGTGGAAAAGGCACCCCCGTCGACCCGTTTGATGCCCACTTGCAGCGTGCCGTCGTCAAGCCCGGCGCAGATCGAGTAATTGCGCCGCAACTCGGTCCGGTCAAAGTCCTGCTTGAAGGTGAGGTATTGGCCGGGCACGAACTGGAACGCAAAATCATCGTCGGGCTTGAGCGTCAGCACAACCGCGTCGCGGATCGTGCGGTGGATGTCGGTGACGGTGAGGGGGTGAAACTTGCTCATATGCACTTGAAATAGTCGAAGGGCTCAAGGCAGTCGGTGCAGCGCCACTGCGCCTTGCAGGGGGTTGAGCCGAACTGGCTGATCCGTTCGACGGCTGTTGATTTGCAGGCGGGGCAGTGTTGCGGTCCGCCTGCGGGCTGTGGTGGTGCGATGCCATAGGCCTCGAGCTTGGCCCGGCCCGCCTCGGACAGCCAGTCGGTGGTCCAGGGCGGTGCAATTTGCCTTTTTAGTGACAGGTTTTCGATGCCGTGGTCGCGCAGTGCCGCCTCGATCTCGAAATTGATGACGGAGGTGGCGGGGCAGCCGGAATAGGTTGGCGTTACGGTCACTTCGAGTGTGTCGCCGTGCCACGTGATGTCGCGGATGATGCCCAGATCGACGAGAGAGATGGCAGGGATTTCCGGGTCGGGCACCTCGCCCAGCCAGTCCCAGACGTCCTCGATCGAAGCTTGCGTACTTACCATGTCGCGTCCGGATAGCTGCGTGGCAGCGACTGCATCGTCGCCAACATGTGCCCCAAGTGTTCCGAATGGCGCGCGCCGGTCTTGCCGCCTTGATGGGCAAAGTCCGAGGCGGGTTGGGTCAGCGTCGCGGCTTCAAGTGTTGCAGCCGCATGGGCGTCAAAGCCGGGCCGCAGTGCCACCATATCCGTCAGATCGTCATCGTCGCGTGTGAACATTTCGCCCACATAGGGCCAGAGCCGATCCAGTGCGCCCTGCATGCGGATGTGGCTTTCCTCGGTTCCATCACCGAGCGCGATCACCATGTCGGTCGAACGTTCGCGGTGATAGGTGACCTCCTTCAACGACTTCTGCGCGATGGCGCTGATGTCGGCATCATCATGGGTGGTTAACGCGGTCAGTGCCTCGAAATGCCAGGTATCGAACAGGAATTGCCGCATCATCGTCACCGCAAAATCGCGGTTGGGTTGTTCGACCAGCAGCAGGTTGCGGAAATCCCATGCGTCGCGGTGAAAGGCGAGTGTGTCCGCGCTGCGTCCCTGCCCTTCGCGGTCCCCGGCAAGGCCCAGCCACAGTTGCGTCTGTCCGATGAGATCGAGGGCGATGTTGGCCAGCGCAATGTCTTCTTCGAGCGCCGGGGCATGCCCGCACCATTCCGACAGGCGCTGCCCCAGCACCAACGCGTTGTCGCCCAGTCTGATCAAGCCGGTGACACTCACATCGCGCCTGCGTCGTCTGGGATGTCGAAAAAGCTGGGGTGGCGATAGATCTTGTCGTCCGCCGGGTCGTAAAGCGACCCCTTGTCATCGGGCGAGGAGGCGGTGATTTCGGCCGCGGGGACCACCCAGATGCTGACGCCTTCCTTGCGGCGGGTGTAGACATCGCGGGCGTTCTGGATGGCGTGTGCCGCGTCGGTGGCGTGCAAGCTGCCCACATGCCGGTGGCTGAGCCCGTGCTGGCCGCGAATGAAGACTTCCCAAAGGGGCCATCCGTTTGACATGAGCGTTACTCCGCTGCCGTGGCGCAGCGGCGCCACGCGTTTGCGTCGACCGCATCCCAGCCAAAGGCATGGTTGGTCGATCCATGGGTGCGCAGGTGATGCAGCCGATCCATCGCCTCGTGCAGGTCAGGGATATGGCCGTCGGCGACGTGCCACATGACCACATGCGGCACCTTCATCGGGTCAAACCAATGGTCGCCCTTTTCGTAAAACCGGGCATGGACCGTGTTGAACACGTAGTGACCAAGGCTGGCCACGTCCGTCCAGACCGAAAGGTTGGCGATCAGATCCGGATCACCCGGAACTGCGATATCGGTCGCGTTGCCATTGCCCGCCTGCATCCGCCAGACGAATCCGGGGCTGCGTTCGGCCAGCGCGTTGATCCGGTCGAGGTTGTCCATAAACTCGGCCATGCGCGGATCATCCGTAGGATAGCGTGCATAGCCGACATTGAGTTGCGCCAGTTTCATTCTGCGGCCACCTGTGCTGCGCGTTTCTTGGCCGCGTGGGCCAGACGCGCCTCGCGCACCCAAGCGCCGTCGTCCCATGCCTTTTGGCGGGCTTCGATCCGTTCGGTGCTGCAGGGGCCGTTGCCTTTGAGAACGTCAAAGAACTCGGACCAGTCGGGGCCGGTGAAATCATATGCGCCCTTGTCCTCGTTCCATTTCAGGTCTTCGTCGGGGATCGTCAGGCCCAGATATTTGGCCTGCGGCACGGTCTGATCGACGAATTTCTGGCGCAACTCGTCATTGCCGTTCATCTTGATTTTCCACTGCATGGACTGTTCGGAATGCACGCTTTCCGCGTCCGACGGGCCAAACATCATCAGCGCGGGATACCAGAAGCGGTTGAGCGCATCTTGCGCCATGCGTTTTTGCGCCTCGGTCCCGTTCACCATCTTCATCATGATGTCAAAGCCTTGGCGCTGGTGGAATGACTCCTCTTTGCAGATGCGGACCATCGCGCGGGCATAGGGGCCAAAGCTGGTGCGTTGCAGCGGCACCTGGTTCATGATTGCAGCGCCATCGACCAGCCAGCCGACCGCGCCCATATCTGCCCATGTCAGGGTCGGGTACGCAAAGATGGACGAGTATTTCATCCGCCCGTCCAGCAGCATTTCCGTCAGCTCATCCCGGCTGACGCCCAGCGTTTCGGCGGCACAATAAAGATAGAGCCCATGCCCCGCCTCGTCCTGTACCTTGGCCAGCAGGATCGCCTTGCGTTCCAGCGTGGGCGCGCGGGTGATCCAGTTGCCTTCGGGCAGCTGGCCGACGATCTCGCTATGCGCATGCTGGCCGATTTGTCTTATTAGGGTCTTGCGATAGCCCTCGGGCATCCAGTCTTTGGGCTCGATCTTGTCACCCGCATCGATGCGGGCCTGAAAGGCGGCGAGCTGTTCGGGATCGTCCTTGGTCGCTTCGGATTTGATCATCTGCGCGTACATGGTTCAGACCCTTTCGAGGATAAGCGCCACCCCTTGCCCGACGCCCACGCACATGGTGCAGAGCGCGTAGCGGGATTGGGTGCGTTGAAGTTGATAGGCGGCGGTCATGACAAGGCGCGCGCCGGACATGCCCAGCGGGTGGCCGATGGCAATTGCGCCACCTTGGGCATTCACGCGCGGGTCGTCATCGGCGACGCCGAGGTCGCGTAAGGTGGCAAGGCCCTGGGCCGCAAAGGCTTCGTTCAGTTCGATCACGTCCATCTGGTCGATGCTTAGCCCCGCGCGGTTCAGCACCTTGCGGCACGCGGGGACCGGGCCGATGCCCATCACGCGCGGCGCAACCCCTGCGGCGTTCATCGCGACAATGCGGGCCATGGGGGTCAGCCCGTGTTTTTCTGCGGCGTCGGTCGAGGCGATCAGCAGGGCCGCCGCGCCGTCGTTCACGCCCGAAGCATTGCCTGCGGTGACCGTCTTGTCTGGCCCGTTTATGCCGCGCAATTTGGCCAGCGCATCAGCGTCTGTGTTGGGGCGCGGGTGTTCGTCTGTATCCACGATCACCGGATCGCCCTTGCGCTGCGGGATCGTGACGGGTGCAATTTCGTCTGCAAAGGCATTTGCGGCGTGAGCAGCGGCCCACCGTGCCTGAGACCGCGCGGCGAATGCGTCCTGATCGGCGCGGCTGACACCCCAGCCTTCGGCGACGTTGTCCGCCGTTTCAGGCATGGAATCGATGCCATGGGCCGCTTGCATCGCTGGATTCACAAAGCGCCAGCCGATGGTGGTGTCAAAAACCTGCGCGCTGCGGCTGTACGCGGTGTCCGCCTTGGCCATGACGAACGGGGCGCGGGTCATGGATTCGACGCCACCTGCGAGGACCATGTCCAGATCGCCGGATTTGATGCCGCGCGCGGCGATGCCGACAGCGTCCATGCCGGACGCGCAAAGCCGATTGACCGTGATCCCCGGCACCTCGACCGGCAGGCCCGCCAGCAAGGCGGCCATTCGAGCGACATTGCGATTGTCCTCACCCGCCTGATTGGCGCAACCCATGACCACATCGTCGATGGCGGACCAGTCAAGTTGCGGGTGGCGGGCCATCAGGGCGGCAATGGGTGCGGCGGCCAGATCATCGGCCCGCACGCGCGACAACGATCCGCCATAGCGGCCAATCGGTGTGCGCTGCGCGTCACAGATCCATGCGTCCATCGTCGTCCTCCCGTGCCTCAACATAAGAGTGCAGGCGAGTCGCGGCAAATGAAATGTTACAAGATTTTAGGTATTCGGCGAAAAACGGTAACGCTTTTCACGCCTGATAGTAATCCCGGTACCACGCAACGAACTTGGCAACGCCGTCCTGTACGGAGGTTTGCGGCGCATAGCCCGTCAGGCGCGAGAGCAGCATGCCGTCTGCCCAGGTGGCGGGCACATCGCCGGGCTGCATGTCCATAAAATTCTTTTTCGCCTCCTGACCCACGGCGGCCTCGATCGCGCCGATGAACTCCATCAACGGCACAGGGGCGGAGTTGCCGATATTGACCACGCGGTAGGGGGCCACCGGGGACAGGCTGTCGCCCTCTTCGATCTCATCGGGGCTGGACACGCGCTGCGGCACGGCGTCGATCAGCCCGCGGATACCTGCGACCAGATCGTCGACATAGGTGAAATCGCGGGACATGTCGCCGTGATTGTAGATGTCGATGGGCTCGCCTTCGAGGATGGCGCGGGTGAACTTGAAATGCGCCATGTCCGGGCGTCCCCACGGCCCGTAAACCGTGAAAAAGCGGAACATCGTGATCGGCAGATCGTAGAGATGGGCATAGGAATGCGCCATCGCCTCGGTCGCCTTTTTGGTGGCGGCGTAGAAGGACATGGGCAGATCGGTCTTGTCCGTTTCGGCATAAGGCATCTTGGCGTTCGCGCCATAGACCGAGGATGTGGAGGCGATCAGCAAGTGGTCGCAGGGCGTGTTACGCACCGCCTCGAGCAGGTTAAACGTGCCGATCAGGTTGGAATCCACGTAAGAACGCGGGTTGTCGATGGAGTAGCGCACGCCAGCCTGTGCGGCGAGGTGCACGATGACGTTGGGCTGCGTCTCGGCCACAAGATTGGTCAGCACACCTTCGGCCTCGACACGTTCATTCACGGCGCGAAAGCCGGGATGTTGCAGCAGCATCTGCTGGCGGCGCTGTTTCAGGGTGACGTCGTAATAGTCGGTCAGTGCATCGAATCCGATCACCTCAAACCCGTCCTCCAGTAGCCGTTTGGCCAGAAAAAATCCGATAAAGCCCGAACCACCGGTGATCAGTACCTTTGCCATCACTCGGCCTTTTCTGCGGCCCATGCCGCGCGGCCAATGCTGTCATAGGCGGTGAAACCTGCGCGTTTGGCATCCTGAACCGAGTAGATATTGCGCAAATCGGCCATGTGTGGCGTCGCCATACGACGCGCCAGACGCTTGAGGTCGAGGGCGCGGAATTCGTTCCACTCGGTCAGAATGACCAGAAGGTCCGCATTTTGCGCGGCCTTGTAGGCATCATCGGACCACTGCACGCCGGGCAACAGGGCGGCCCCCTCGTGCTGGCCTTGCGGGTCGGTCACGCGCACCTTGGCCCCGGCCCCGATCAGCGCAGGCACAATGGTCAGCGATGGGGCGTCGCGCATATCGTCCGTGTTGGGTTTGAACGTAACGCCCAGGATCGCAACCGTCTTGCCCGCCAATTGCCCGTCACACAGATCAAAGATCTTGTCGATCATGCGCCGCTTGGTTTCCTCGTTCACCTTGATCACCGTTTCTGTGATCTGCATCGGCACGGCATGTTCTTGCCCAATGCGAGCCAGCGCTTTGGTGTCCTTAGGAAAACACGACCCGCCATAGCCGGGGCCCGCATGCAGGAACTTGTTCCCGATGCGCCCGTCCAGACCCATACCCTTGGACACTTGCTTGATATCGGCACCTGTGCGCTCACAAAGGGCGGCGATTTCGTTGATGAAGGTGATCTTGGTCGCCAGAAAGGCGTTGGCGGCGTATTTGATCATTTCCGCACTTTCCAGATCGGTGGTCACGATGGGAAAGTCGCGCAGGAAAAGTGGGCGATAGATCTCGGCCATCACGTCGGCGGCGCGGTCATTCTGAACACCAACAACCACGCGGTCGGGTTTCATGAAATCGTCGATCGCCGCCCCTTCGCGCAGAAATTCGGGATTGCTGGCCACGTCGAAATCGAGGTCCGGGTTGGATTTGCGCACCACTTGTTTGACCTGCCGGTTGGTGCCGACGGGCACGGTCGATTTGGTCACGATGACGACATAGTCGCTGGCGAGCTTGGCGACCTCTTCGGCGGCGGCCATCACATAGGTCAGATCGGCGTGGCCATCGCCGCGTCGGGTGGGCGTTCCGACCGCGATGAAAATAGCCTCTGCACCGTCGATGGCGCTGGCCAGATCGACGGTAAATGACAGGCGGCCCGCCTCGACATTCTTGACCATCAGCGCATCAAGACCGGGTTCGTAGATCGGCACTTCGCCCTGTTTCAGCGTCTCTATTTTGGTCGTATCCTTGTCGACGCAGACAACATCATGGCCAAAGTCGGAGAAACAGACACCCGAAACAAGCCCGACATAGCCTGTGCCAATCACCGCGATTTTCATGTGTTTGCTCCATGAATTGACTGCTCTGCCCCTGTCTTGAGCAGAACCGGGCACAGCGCAAGCCCAGAATACCCCGCATTTGTGTGCAGTGCGCGACTGTGCCCGGGATCACACCAACCGGAACACTACGGCAAACCACAGCGTCAACGTGCCGCCGACGGTTTGGCGGTACAATCGCAACTGGCGCAGCAGGGACAACCGGCGCAGCAGGGGTTGCGAGGACAGATGTGCGAATGTTTCGAGTGCTGCGCGGTGATCCGGATGCAACACATGAGCGGTGGCGCGCAGGGCCGCGATGTTGACGTGGTTCCAAGCGCGGAACTCTCCGCGCAGAAGCTGGACGAGGCGGTGACCCCGCGCGCGCCACGTATCATTGACGCCGATCTGGTTTGCGCCGTGCTGCCGGTAAAGCAGCCCGGGCGTGTCGTCATGAATGACCGTCCCTCCTGCCCCGGTGATCAGCTGGTAAAGCCACCAGTCATGCACGACCACCCGCCCGACCCGCTGCGCGGCGTCCAACACCAGTTTGACGGCGGCTGGGTTCAGAACAATCGTATTGCCTGCCGCGATGTTCTGGACCAGCGCGTTGCGGAAATCTGGCGCACGGTGTCTTGGCGCGGACAGGCGCCGGGTTTCAAGCGTGTCGCAGGTCACCCAAGTGCGGCTGCAATAGAGGGCGGGCGCGGCTTGGTCCTGCCCTTTCAACGCCGTCAACGCGCGAGTGATCTTGTCAGATAACCAGACATCGTCCTGGTCCGAAAACGCGATCCACTGTGGGGCACGGCTCTGATCGGCGACGTGCCGCAACATACCGAGGAAGTTTTCCGCCGCCCCTTGCCGGGGACCATCGATGATATCGATCCGAGATGACCCATGCCGTTTGCGAAAGGAGGCGAGGATATTCCTGCTGTCATCGCTTGAACCGTCATCGCTTGCTAATACACGCCAGTTTTCGTGCGTCTGCGCTTCAAAACTGTCGAGCTGCGCGGGCAGGGTTTCGGCCCCGTTGAACACGGCCATCAGGATGTGTACGCAATCAGCTTGGGCATCACGTTCGGGCGGCAAGGACATCCTCCGCGATGCAATGAAATGCCTCTGCCTGGTCAGTGTAATCCGTCACGGGCATCGGCTTCTGATGGCTTGGATGGTGGTCCAACGTGGCGGCGATCTGATCGCGCAAGGCAGAGGCAGGCGCGCCAATCGGGATCAGGTCAGTCGTCGTTGCGGCGGCATGTTCGACGGTGCCGCCACTGTCGGTTTGGATGACCGTGATGCCCCGCGCCAGAGCCTCGCGGATGGCCAAGCCAAACGTTTCCTTCCATTGCGACATGAACAGAAGCACATCGATCTGCGCATAAAAGCTGTCCATATCTGCCTGATCGAAGCGGGGGTAAATCTGCCAATCGCCGTTCAGCCCACGCATGTCGGACGGGTCCCACCAGGTGCCATCCGGGCTGCCATCGACCAGCAGCATGCGAAAATCATCTCTGTCCAGTTTCTGGAACGCAGACTTGATCAGCGGCCAACCCTTGATGTGGGATGGGCCGCCGACAAAGCCAAAGGTCAGGGTCGGATCATTGGCCCGGCGCGCCGCCTGCTTTGCTGCAAAACCGGCATCCGGCAGCCGTGCCCCGTTTTCCAAAACCACCCCGCGGGAGGGCGCAAATCCTGACGCCGTGATCAGGTCATGCGCAAACTGGCTGGGATAGGTCACGCGATCGGCCAGCGTGCCCATCATCTGCAAATGGCCAAATCGGGTGCGTGCAGCGCCCATGTCGCTGGCGCAGCCGCGACAGGCGTCGATGCGGACGGGGGATTGCCCGCAATATGTGCCGTCGGGCCGGATCATGAACTGGCGTTCGCAAATCCACCAGAAATCATGAATGCTGAGGATCGATGGTATGTCACGGGCGCGAGCCGCTTCCAGCACGCCGGTGCCCATGTCCTGAATGCAATGGGCATGGACCAGATCGGGTTTCAACCCGTCCATCAACTCGCCCAGAACCGCGGTCACCTGCGGGTTGTTGTACATCTCGTGATAGCCGCGATGTTCGGGCACATTGATCACATAATTCACGATGCCATCCCGCTCGGATTTCATGACGGTATAGGTCTTGAGCTCGGACCGGGTGCACAGAGAGACAGCCGTGACACGGTAGTCACCGCGCGCGATGAGCGCCTTGGCGAGTTCCTCGGCGACAATCGTGGCCCCGCCATAGGTGAACGGGGCAAAAAACACATTCGCCAGCAGAATGTGGCGTTTGCTCATTCCAGGACCCAGTCCAGAATCTCCTGATCGACGATGCGATTGGTCTCTGACCCGGACCACCGTGTTTCCAGCGCGTGACGCGCAGACCGGCCCATGCGGGTGGTTTGTTCGGGATCATCGGCAAAAGCGGTCAGATGAGTCGGCCAATCCTCTTTTGATAGGGCGACAAAGCCTGTCACTTCCGGTTCGATCATCTCTGGGAGATCGCCAACCGGACTGACGATTGAGGGCACCGAAGCGGTAGCGGCGTCAATCACGCGCACCGCACTTTTGCATTGATTAAATGTGTCATCGAGCAACGGCATGACCGCACAATCGGCGCGCGCGAGGGCTGTGAGGTATTCCTCATAGGTCGAGAACGGCACCGTTTCGGTGCGCGCGGCCAACGCCTTGGGCAAGGTGGCTTGATCGATATGCCCAAGCAACAGCAGACGACGATTTGGTGCTGCGGTGACAAAAGCCTCTACGGCTTCAGCGATCTCGGCAAAGTCCGCCTCATGCCCCTGCGACCCGCTGGCAAAAGCAACACGAAACAAACCATCCTTCGGAGCGCGCTCAGCGCGTGCGCGTTGTCCGGCCAGCAATGTGGTCTGATCCGCGAAATTGCGGCGCACATGCACGGGGCGCGCGGAATAGAGAGACGCATGATGCGCCAGTCCCGGCGTCGACACTGAAATCATGTCCGCCCCGTTCATCATCGACAGGTATTTGGGAGCTTCGGCCAGAAAGTGCTGCTTCATCCGCGGATCAAGGGCGGTCATGTTTCCGTATGTTTCGTAAGCGGACACCGAAAACAGCGGATCGTCGATGTCATAGAGGATCGGCAGACGCAGCCGGCGTGCCTCATAGCGCAGCATTTCCGTGAGTGGTGTCGAAGGCAGCCGGTATTCCGTCACGTGGGTGGCCTGGCTGAGCAACCGGGTGACGCGTGGCAGGTCCTCGTAATGCGCGTACTCGCATGCGACACCTTGCGCATGCCAGAAACCGGCGAGCTGTTCGACCCGGTACTTGCGGCATTGCGGCAGGTTCAGATCGCCGATGATGGCGACAAAGCGGTGCCCCGGTGTGTTGCTTGGGGTGCTGACATGAAAGGCCTGGCCCTGCGCCAGTTGCTGCCAGACGCCGTGCAGGTATCGCGTTTCCTGCTGCAGGCCGGGCGCGGTCTCACGCAGGCTCGTGTGCGCCGAGCCGCGCCATTGCATGCCAAGATACCCGCGCGTTTTCGCTGTGGCGCGACCCAATCCGTCCTGCCGGGCGATGGTGACAAAGCGGCGCAACAAGGACAGGCGGAATATCTGCCGGACAATCCGCAGCATCGGTCCCGCGCCCTGTGTGGCGGCGCCGCGCATCGCATCCATGGCACTCATGCGGCGCTCCGTTCATGATGGGAAGGCGGGTGGCGAAGGTTTTCGGCGTGATGTTCCAAGGCGGCATCCACGTCCTCGTAGAACGTGGCTTTGCCATTTTCGAGCACCATCGCCATGTCGCAAATACGCCGGACCATGAATTCGGAGTGGGATACCACGATGGCCCCTGCATTGCGGCGGCGCTCGTCGAACACGGCCACGCTCTTGTCTCGAAAAGCGCCATCTCCCACCGAGGTCACCTCGTCGACCAGATAGGTGTCAAAGGGTATCCCCATCGATACGCCAAACGACAGGCGCGCGCGCATGCCGGACGAATAGGTGCGCAGGGGCATGCGGAAATGGGCGCCGAGTTCGGCAAAATCTTCGACGAAGGCGACCAACTCGTCGGTGTCTACACCGTATAGGCGGGCCACAAACCGCGTGTTTTGCACGCCCGTCATGTCCGGGTGGAATGACCCGGCAAAGCCCACGGGATAAGAGATCGATCCGCTTGACAGCACCCTGCCGGAAGTCGGGCGTACGGTGCCCGCGATCAGCTTGAGCAGAGTGCTTTTGCCAGCGCCGTTGCGGCCCAAAAGGGCGACGCTGGCCCCGGTCGGAAAGGTGGCGCTGAGAGTGTCGACAACACGCTTGCGCCCGCCTTTGACCCAGAACGTCTTGGTCAGTCGATCCAGTTCGATCATTGCATTCCCCCTCAGCTTCGGTCGCGCAGGCTGTAGTAAACAAGGCTCAGAATGGTCCACGCCAGAAAGCTGAACAGCGCGACGATCAAGAGGGTCTTGATCCGCTCCGGATATTCGGCCTGTTGCGCCAATGTCGGGCGGATGTGGGCGGCGAGATACCGGCTTTGGCGACGTGCCTCGGCCAGTGCGGCGTCATGGGTGGCCAGCGCGCTGGTATAGGCTGCTTCGGCAAATTCGCGATCCACAATCAGCCCCTCATATTCCCCGACCAGATCCGCAAAAACGACCCCTTCTTGCGCCCCGGTGCCAAGGCCAAGCTTGCGCCGTTCGGCGTCAATACGTTTCTGGATCACGTCAACCCGCCGCGTGGCTTGCGAAATGCGCGGATCGCCAGCGCGGGTGGTGTCCTGCAGCAAGTCGAACTCGATCAGCGCGTCGGCCAATTGCCGCTGCAGAGTGACCAGCACACCCATCTGGTTTTGCGTATCGATGCTGGGGTCAACAATCTGGGTGCGGTTGCGAAAGCGGGTCAGATTCTGGCGGGCCTCTTTCAGCCGGATCGAAGCGACGGCCAGTTCGTCGCGTGCATATTTGATGGCGTCATCGCGGGCGATGTCCGACAATGCGTTGATCATTGCGGTGCTTTCTTCCATCACCGCCTGGGCCACGGCCTGCGCGTCACCGGGATCAAAGGCAAGCACACGCACATCGATCAGACGCGTGCCCGAATCGTAAATGATCGAGATTTTGCGCTGCCAATGGGCCAGCAAATCTTCGATCGTGCCTGCGGGATCATAGGCGAACACCGGGTCGGCACTGACGGGAACGCGGCTCCAGATCGCTGAGAGGTCAAGGCGTGCATTCACCTTGGAGACCAGTTCCTGACTGGTCAGATAGGCGTAAAGGATGTCGGTGTCCGCGGAACTTGATCCGGACAATTCGGTCACGCCGCCCAGCAATTCGACTGCCGATCCCTGCTCTTCCGATCTGACGGAAAAGGCGAGGTTGGAGGCATATTGATCCGCCGCATGCGTCCAGAGATAGTAGGCAGCTGCGGCAATCGGGGCGGCGCAGATCAGAAGGAAAGACAATGCCAGAAACCAATGCCGACCACGGGTGCGGGCACGGCGGGCGGGGGTCGGGTAGACATGTGCGGTTGGCAGCGGTTTTGGTGCGGGGCTAACCAGCGCGGTGGCGTTTTGCACCTCGTTGGCAACGGGATTGGATGTCTGCGACTTTGAGTCTTCGGCGGGCTCCATCTTGGCGGATTGCGGGGCGGGATGCGGTGACGTGGCGGCGTCGGATTTGATGCTGTCGATGGCCGCATCTGCCCGCTGTTTGGCGCGCAAAACGCGCGGTTTTCGCATGGAATTGTTGACGTCCAAGACCGCCGATTTTGAGGTGCTCTGAGCCATGAAATGCAATTCCGCCGCGAGTTAAGTGTTTGTTCTTCTCACTTGGCTAGCCTGAACTCCTTAAGATTTTCTACAGATGAGAGGGGAATCGAATGTATCTGACTTCGACAGGTTCGCCGCAGCCGCAAACTCCGCGTCTGGCCACGTTGCGCGCAACCATCGCGCTGATGCTGCGCGAGGTTTCGACCACATATGGACGGTCCCCGGGCGGATATCTCTGGGCCGTGTTGGAACCTGCGGCGGGTATCGCCTTGCTCACATTGATTTTTTCGGCCGGATTTCGAAGCCCGCCGTTGGGTACGAACTTTGCCCTGTTTTATGCGGCAGGGGTCTTGCCGTTCTTGATGTATTCCGACGTGTCCGGAAAGCTGGGGCAGACCATTCAGTTCAGCCGGGCGCTGCTGACCTATCCGCGTGTCACGTTTCTGGACGCCCTGTTGGCGCGATTCTTGCTCAATACGCTGACCCAACTGGTCGTGCATGGGCTGGTGCTGGGCTTTCTCATCTTTATGCAGCGCCCAGAGACAGCGTTTGACATGTCACGAATCGCACTGGCTTACGCGATGCTTTTGGCGCTGGCGGCGGGCGTGGGCACGCTCAACAGTTTCCTGATGCTGTCCTACCCGGTCTGGCAGACGGCATGGGCGGTCCTCAATCGGCCTTTGTTTCTGATTTCGTGCATCTTTTTCAATTTTGAGGCGGTGCCGCAGCCCTATGCGGATTATCTGTGGTTCAATCCGCTTGTGCATGTGGTTGGCATGATGCGCGACGGGTTTTATCCGTTCTATCAGCCGACATATGTATCTGTGATCTACCCCATCGCTGTGGGTGGCGGCATGATGCTGGTCGGACTGTTTTTTTTGAACCGATACCATCGCGACATCCTCGATAAGTAAGGAATATGAGTGGCTCGAGGGGCCGAGTTGCGTGTGAGCAGGGTCTGATGCGCGGTTTCGGCGCGGGTGTCAGTGCCGCCAGCTGTCGGGGATGCGGTACCCTTCCGCTTCGACTTCGGCGGTGATGCGCGCCACATCCTTGGCGATCAGCCGAGGAAAGAAGTCTGGCATCGGGCGCTTGACGCTTTCGGTAAAGCGTCTTTCCAGCAGGGCTTGCGGATATGCGAACGGGGCCACGCCGAGGAAACCTTCGATCTCGGCCAGGGTGCCGCGCTGATCGGCATGCAGGTCCTCGTAAAAGATCGCCTTGAATTGAGAGGGCTGCAATCCCGCACGTACACGGCGCAGAACGGCACCGTATTCCGCGTTGTCCCAGATGTGGGGCTGGCGCAGAAACGCCTCGAAGTCGCGTGCACCCCACGTATCCAATTTATCCGCCGCACCTGTGACTTCGAGATGAAACTTGGTGTGGCTCCACAAGCGTTTGACCGGGTCGCGCAACGTATAGAGCACGCGCAATTGCTGACAGCTTTCAGAAATCCTTGGCCACGCTTCGGCGGGCAAATGTGCGTTCAGGTTTGAAAAATCGCACGCGTAGGTTTCGTGGTCGCGCAGTTGAAACAGGTTGCGATACCACAAATCGTCTACGGGCCGGTCCAGATAGGCGGCGATCCAACGCAGGTTTTGACGCACCACGTCCACATGGCTGGTTTCAGGGTCAAAGCGGGGCATGTAGCGCTCATGCGCTTCTTTCAGCCGCCGCTTTTCACTCAACTGATCGGATTTGACAAAGCGATGGTAGAAATAGTGAATCTCCTTTTCCATCGCGAAATGCAGTTCCGGATGACGCCCCAGAACCGCATAAAGCCACGTTGTCCCCGCCTTCATCGCGCCGATGCTGAGGAAAAGTTTGTCAAAGGGTTTGGGTGTCTGCATATCGCGGACACCTTTCGCCGAATTGGTTAATTTCCAGTAACCACGACCCGGCTTTTGTCACCCCGTCAGAAGATAAAGTCGAAGGAATCGAGGTCCGACAGAGTGACGTTGGACAACAGAATCGAATTGCCGTTGCCCGTATCAATCACAACGTCACTGCCCGACCGGGTCGCGGCCCCAGTCGTGTCGCTGCCCAGCACAAGATCGACCAATCCGGAAATCGCGCTGACCCCGCTGAGGTCAATGCGTTCAAAATTGTTCAACGCGTTGAAATCGCCGATGGTGTCATTGCCGTGCCCGTCGGCAAATACAAACGTGTCCGCGTTGAACCGGCCAAACATGAGGTCATCGCCACTGCCCGCTTCGATCGTGTCAAAGCCCGATCCGCCGTTGAGCGTGTCGTTCCCCTCACCGCCGTTCAGCAGGTCATTTCCGCTGCCCCCGAAAAAGCGGTCATTGCCCGCCTCGCCAAACAGGGAATCATTGCCGGCGTCTCCGAACAGGCCATCATCGCCCTCGCCGCCGTGGCCCAGATCGTCCCCTTCGCCGCCGAACAGGCGGTCCAGCCCAAGGCCACCGCGCATCACGTCGTTGCCCGCCCGGCCATAAAGGTTGTCGGCCTGATGGCCACCATCGAGCAGGTCGTTGCCATCGCCGCCGTCCAGCAGATCAAACCCGCCGTCGCCGACAAGCGTGTCATCACCGGCCTCGCCCCAGAGGCCATCCACGGTGATGCCAAGGTTGGACCCGCCGCTGATCCAGTCATTTCCGTCACCGCCATAGACGCGGTCGGCCGTCGCGCCTGCCAGTATCCGGTCATGGCCTGCGCCGCCATTGATCTGGTCGAAACCGTCGCCACCTTCCAACTGATCGTCGCCGTCGCCGCCCAGCAGTGAATCAGCGCCATTGCCGCCAAACAAGCTGTCGTTGCCATCGCCACCTTCGATCGTATCAAAGCCGATGCCGCCCATAATGCTGTCATTGCCGCCACCGGCCTCGATGCTGTCATTCCCGACACCGAGGTCGATCGCATTTGCGGCGTCATTGCCCGTGACCCGGTCGTCGCCACTGCCTAGGATCGCGTTTTCGATCACGGTGCCGCGCGCAATTCCCATCACGCCGATCAGGCTGCCGAAATCGGAGAACGTCTCGGCCCGCAAATCAAGTCGGGCGGCGTCGCTGGCAAAGCTCAGATCCAGCGTGTCACTGCCGCCCTGATCATAAAGCGTGAACACCATCTGGTTGCCGCTCATCTCCGTCGAGGTGCCGCCACCCGCGAGCCAGTCAAAGACCGAATCGAGGTAATTGCCCAGCTGGGTGCCCAGACCATAGGTCGTGTCGCCCGCCGTCACGCTGCTCGCATCCGGCGCGCCATACAGGTTCTGGATCGCCAGAATATCCGCCATCATCGGCGTTGCTGTGAATCCGTAACTGGCTGTTATGGATGTGTTTTCTGTCTGGTTGAAGTACGACATGATGGACATCTGCCAGCTGTCATTTACAAAGGTCGCGTCCGTCTCGTAGTCCGCATTCCCGTTGTAATCGCCCTGGTGGCCCAGACCGATGGCATGCCCGATTTCGTGCATGAATGTCTGAAAGGAATAGGTGTCGATGCTGGTCCCGTATGTCGAAATCCAGCTTTGCGACACGTTCAGTTCGACCCCGCCGGACGAGCCGGAGTTGGGCGCATAGGCGAACGCACCGCTCAACTCGTCATCCATGGTGATCATCTCGCCAGAGGTGACGATCTGGAACTCGAGATTGGCCACCATTTCCCAGGCGTCCATCGCCCATGTGGCAAGTTGTTGTGCAGCCGCCGTCAGGCCCGCAATGCTGACCGTGATGATGTTGGACTGGGTGGTGTCAAAGCTGATCTGGCGATCGCCCCAGAACCCTTCGGTCAGGTACAGCGCAAGGTCGTCGAGGCTGGCGGGTGTCCCCGGTTCCGGCAGGCTGGAACTGTCGGTGAAGGTGACCGTGTAGCTGCCCGATTGGGTCGAAAACGCATCGGCGACAATGAAATAGGTCCCGGTGGTGGTGGCAGTGTGCACCAAAAGCGAGTTGAGCCCCGGCCCACCGTCATCATTGGCCGCAACCTGATTGCCCTGGGCGTCAAACAGGCGGACAAGCGGGTCACTGAGCGTCCCGCCATCAAGGGCAAACTGGTACTGCTCGCCTGCCGTCAGGCTGACCGCGATCCAATCCTCGTCCCCGCTTTCAGACAGGCTGCCGGAAAACGTGTCGCCCACGGACATAGTGTTGGTGGTCAGGATCGAATCCGGTGCATTCGGGTCTTCGGTCAGGTTCGCAAAGGCCGGATCGCCCCCTTCGTCGTGGCGCAAAGGATCAAAGGTGCGGGTGGCAAAACAGATCGAACACATGACGTAGGGGCCCTCGTTACAGCAAAAAACCGAAAGATGTTGGGGGACAGGCTTTTAGCCAGAAATCGGGCGCAACTTTGACGCCGCGGGTCGTAAAATTTCGACATTTTTAGCCAAAACCAGAACGACCGTCTGAGTCCCAGCTTAGCCACGGGCCCGTTAATCAATCGTGTGCGGCTCCGCCAAAGCGGGCACAGTTAGGCGGTGGAAAGGGAGGTTTGAAGGCTGCCACGCGCGATGAGGCCGACCCGTAGGGTCAGCCCCGCCCGTCAGATATCAGTCCAGCAGGCCATTCAGATAGGTGCCATAATCGTTCTTGGAGAACATTGCCGCGCGCTGCTTCAGTTCGTCCTTGCTGATCCAGCCATGCTCAAATGCGATCTCTTCGAGGCTGCCGGTTTGCAGGCCTTGCCGATTGGTCAGAGTGCGCACAAAATTGCCCGCATCCAGCAGGCTGCCATGGGTGCCGGTGTCGAGCCATGCATAGCCGCGCCCCATGCGGTTCACCCGCAGGGAGCCGTCGGCCAGATACATTTCAAGCAGGGTGGTGATCTCCAACTCGCCCCGCTCGGATGGCTTGACCTCGCGTGCGCGGCGCGGCGCATCGCCGTCGAGAAAGTAGAGACCCGTGACCGCGTAGTTCGACGGCGGGTTGGCCGGCTTTTCGATGATCTCGCGCGCCATCCCGTCCGCATCGAACCCGACCACGCCATAGCGTTCCGGGTCGGACACGTGATAGCCGAAAACGGTGCCGCCGGTGTCGTGCCCGTCTGCCTCGGCCAGCAGCTCGGGCAGGCCATGTCCGAAAAAGATGTTGTCGCCCAACACCATGGCGGAGGGCGCACCATCAAGGAAATCTTCGGCCAGCAGATAGGCCTGCGCCAGACCGTCCGGCGATGGCTGCACGATATAGGTGAGCGTAATGCCCCATTGGCTGCCATCGCCAAGCGTGCGCTTGAACTGATCCTGATCCTGCGGCGTAGTGATCATCGCGATCTCGCGAATACCGGCCAGCATAAGCACCGAAATCGGGTAGTAGATCATCGGTTTGTCGTAGATCGGCAGCAGTTGTTTGGACACGCCCATGGTGATTGGGTAGAGCCGCGTACCAGAGCCACCGGCCAGAATGATACCTTTGCGTTTGGTCATGACGTCTCTTTCAACTCGTGGATGGTTTCGCGCAATGCCACGCGCCAGTCAGGCCGCGCGATGCCGAATGCGTCTGCCAGCGACCCACAGTTCATGCGTGAATTGGCGGGGCGGGCTGCGGGTGTGGGATAGTCGGATGTGGGGATGTCACTCACGTCACAGGCGATACCGGCCTCGTCAAATATCACGCGGGCAAAATCGGCCCAGGAACAATCGGGCGCGCCGGAAAAATGGTATGTGCCTGCGGCATCAGCGCTCTCGATCAGCTGCAGCGCCATTGCATGACAGGCGCTTGCGATGGTGCGCGCCGGGGTTGGCCCGCCGATCTGGTCGGCGACGATGCTCAGGTTGTCCCGTTCTGCCCCGAGACGCAGCATCGTTTTGACAAAGTTCGCGCCATGTGCCGAAAACACCCAAGAGGTGCGCAGGATGGCATGCACCGCACCCGAGGCCCGTACGCCGTCTTCTCCGATCAGTTTGGTACGCCCATAGGCCCCAAGCGGTTCGGTCGGATCATCGGGGTTCCAAGGGTCGGTGCCAGTGCCGTTGAACACATAGTCGGTCGAGATGTGGACCAGCGGAATGCCCAAAGCTGCACAGGCCGCAGCCATCGCTGTCGGGGCGTGGCCATTCACGACTGCTGCCAGTTCTTCTTCGGATTCGGCCTTGTCCACGGCGGTGTAGGCGGCCGCGTTGATGACGGCGCGGGGGGCATGTGCACGGATCGCATCGGCGCAGGCCTGCGGGTCACTCAGATCAGCGACCGCCCGCCCAAGGCAAACCGTGTCGGGCAGCGCGGCGAGCTCCTTGGCCACCTGCCCGGTTGATCCAAAGACAAGGATGCTCATCCGCCGGTGCCCAACCGCTGGCCGACGCCTGCGCGATCCTGCAGGGCGCGCCACCACGCTTCGTTTTCAAGATACCAATGCACGGTTCGGCGCAGCCCATCCTCGACGGTGACCGATGGCGACCAGCCCAGTTCTTCGCGAATGCGGGTCGGGTCGATGGCATAGCGCGCATCATGCCCGGGCCGGTCGGTCACAAAGGTGATCTGGTCTGCGTATGAGCCCGACGACTTGGGGCGCACCTCGTCCAGTATGGTGCACAGCGTCTTGACCAGCTCGAGGTTGGAACGTTCGTTTTCGCCCCCGATGTTGTAGGAGCGCCCCACTGCACCCTTTTGCACAACCAGCAGCAGGGCGTCAGCGTGGTCCTCAACATAGAGCCAGTCGCGCACGTTCGACCCGTCCCCATAGATCGGCAGCGGCTTGCCCGCCAGCGCGTTCAGGATGATCACCGGGATCAGCTTTTCCGGAAAGTGGAAGGGGCCGTAATTATTCGAACAGTTGGTCAGGACGACGGGCAGGCCATAGGTCTCGCCCCATGCGCGTACCAGATGGTCCGACGATGCTTTGGACGCAGAATAGGGGCTGCGCGGATCGTAAGGGGTCTCTTCGGTGAACATTCCGGTCGCACCGAGCGAGCCGAACACCTCGTCCGTCGAGATGTGGTGAAAGCGGAATGTGTCAGGGCGACCCTCGCTTTCCCAATAGCTGCGCGCCGCTTCGAGCAGGTGAAAGGTGCCCATAACATTGGTGTCGATAAAGGTGCCGGGTCCGTCGATGGAGCGATCCACATGCGACTCGGCAGCCAAATGCATGATGGCGTCGGGCTGATGAGTTTGCAGAGCGGTATCCAGCGCAGGGCGGTCACGAATGTCCGCCTCGACAAAGGTGTAGTTCGGTGCGTTCCCGACCGAGGCCACGTTTTCAAGACAGGCCGCATAGGTCAGCGCATCCAGATTGATCACCTCGTGACCGGCCGCCACAGCCTGCCGCACAACTGCCGATCCGATGAACCCGGCGCCGCCGGTGACGAGAAGTTTCATGGCGTTGCCTCGTAGGTAAAGGGGCTGTCGAAATCGGCCAGTGCCGGGGCGGCGGCGTCCTTTTCAGACAGGATCGGGTCGCCGGTCATACCCCAATCGATGCCGCAACTGTCCCATGCCACCGCGCCATCGGCGGTCGCATCGTAATAGTCAGAACATTTGTAGATGATCTCGGTGTCGGATGTGCGGGTTGCAAAGCCGTGCAGGAACCCTTCGGGGATCAACAACTGCAATCCGTTGTCAAAGCTGAGCTCATAACCGACCCATTGGCCATAGGTGGGCGATCCGCGTCGGATATCGACGGCCACGTCAAACAGCACGCCACGTCCGCAGCGCACCAGCTTGGCCTGCGCGGAAGGAGGGGCCTGAAAATGCAGGCCGCGCACGGTGCCGACGGCGCCGGACATCGAGTGGTTGTCTTGCACGAATTCCGTGTGAATGCCGTGGGTCGCAAAGGTCTTGCGGTTCCAGCTTTCACTGAAAAACCCACGATCATCGCCAAAACGACGGGGTTCAATCAGCAGGACACCGGGGAGTGCGGTCTCGGTAATCTTCACGTGTGAGGGTCCCTTTGCAATGCTGTGTGGCGCATAGCAAAGGGGTGTTTGGATGTCACGAAAGATGTGGGCTGACCCCCCCAACCCTGTCATGCAGCGGCAGTTTTCTACCGTCTTGTTCTATTTGCGCACGGGTCGCACTGACCTGCCCGCCTTATTTGCCCAGGGTGGACATAGTGAAGGTCCGATCGGACCCAAGGCGGTTTTCGAGGTACATACGCGGAGTGGCTCCGCTGGTGTCGATCGAGATGCTGATGGCGTTGTCAGGTCCCGTTGTGCCATCCAGCGTGCCAGTCAGAAAGTTGAGGCTGCCCGCTACGCTGGTGAACATAGCTGCGAAATTGCTGGCCCCGGCAAGGGCGCCGGTCACGGAAAAAAGATAGAACTCGCCCGCCAGATCCAGCGACAGCCACATCATGATGCGTGCAGGGTCGGAAAACGGGATGTCGAACCCATAAGCGGCATCATCCGCGATAAAGACTTCGTCGAAATAGCATTTGCCCTGCGGGAACTGCACTGCACCATCTGCAGCGTCGGCTACAATGGCGGTGTTGAACAGGGCGCCATCCGCCGAAACCTTGATCGCGAAATCGTCGTTTCCTGCTGTCCCCATCTCGGCACGACCGGAAAAGCCGGTCTGGAACAGCAGGCTTGCGGTGTCGACCTGGGCGTTCTTGTTCAGCTTCAGCTGATGATTGCTGCCCGCGTGGTTGAGCAGGGTCGCATCGGACGTAACGCTGAGACGGTTGGTGTCGTCAGCGGTCGAGTTGATGCCCACATGGGCGACGTTCTGCAACGGTTCGCGTTCCGGCGTGACCCAGCCGCTGCCATCAAAGCGCAGCAATTCGCCGCTGCCCTGCACATCCGCGCGCCAGCCGGTCAGGGGTGTGTGAAACGTCCACGCATTGTCTGCCCAGACAGCAACCGCATTGTCCTGACCGGACCACGCTGCTGTGGCGCTTGCAGCGACAATATAGCGGTCGCCCTCGCCGGGTGTCGGAGGAGGGGATGTCAGGTCAGCCGAAATTACGGCCAGTTGTACGATGGCATCAAGCTGGCGCAGCGCCTCGTTGTGGGTGACATGTTTTTGCGCCTGCGAGGGCTGGATGTAGGGCATGGACAGGATCGGTGAGGTCTCAGACATGCAGGCGGTCCTTTCGGGAAAATCGCTGGTTAATCCGGCGCACGTTCTTCCCTTGACGTTAACTTCCGCAAAAGGCGGCGCACGGTGCAACCCGCACTCCTGCAACGGTTCGCGAGGATCGGGATGGTAAATGCCACCCCACCCGATAGGTTAAAATCCATGCGATAGGTCGCAGAAGCGCCACAAACTCGACCGCGTCATTGCACGTGGCACTGTCAGAACTTGCCCCAAGAAACGCGATACCTTGGGGGTACAAATGCGGATGTCATTTACGGCGCACGGCGCTGTGTCAGTCTCGAATACGGATGCTCTGGTCGGTGTGATGGATCTGGATGTGGTCCAGACCAGCAGCGGCACATATCTGTTTGCTGCCACACGCGGCGATGGCTGGCTGACCGTGTTCGATCTGGGCGCAAATGGTGGTGACACGGCACAAGCGGACAGCTGGGCCATTTCGTCCTCTTATCTGCAACTTGAAAGCACCGACATTGAAATTCGCCAGACCAGCGGGACCGGGTTCGAGCTGTTTCTGGCCGGGCTCAACAGCGACTCGTTGCAAGGCGTGTCCGTCACCGCTGGAAACGGGGCAAACACGTTCGGCAGTGATCTGAGCCGCTCTGCCTCCGGTCTCGATGCGGGCGACATCACCGAAATGGCCCTGTGGGAAGACGGCACAGGCGGCCTTGTCGCGCTGCGCGGTGGTGGTCTGTCTCACGTGACATTCGGCAGCGGCACCCAAATGCATATCCAGGCAGTGTCCCAAGGCAGCGCCATGAACGGGCGTTCGGCCACGGATATCGTCACCGCCACCCATGGCGGACAGACCGTGGCACTTGTCACATACGGCGCGGACAACACCGTGTCTCTGTTTCGGATGGCGGGCAACGGCACAGTCCAGCACATGGCGGACCTTGGGGTCGAAGACGGCATGTGGGCTGAGCGCCCGGGCGCGATGACCACAACCGTGGGTGCCGATGGCGGCCTTTACGTGGTCGTGACCGCCTCTGGCAGTGGGTCCTTGTCTGTCCTGTCCATCGATGCAGATGGCACAGGCATGAGCGTTGTCGATCACGTGCTGGACACGCTCGACACCCGCTTTGACGATGCAAGCTATGTCAGCACGGTCACGATCAATGGTCAGGACTATGTGGTTGCAGCGGGCACGGATTCGGGTCTCAGCCTGTTTGTCGTTCTGAACGGCGGACGCTTGCAGCATATCGAGGCGATCGCAGGCAGCGTTGGCAGCCCGCTCAACAACATTTCCAATATCGAGGCGGCGGAAACCGCGAACGGCGCACGCCTGTTCGTCACGACGCAATCCGCCCCCTACCTCGTCGAATATACCATCACCCATGACGCGCCCGGTGAAACACGTGTGGCCGAACAAGGCGGTGGTACATTGGGCGGCACGGGCGGGGACGATATCCTGAATGGCGGCAATGGTGCGGACTGGCTGCAAGGCGGCGCAGGGGATGACATTCTGATTGACGGCGCTGGCAGCGACACGTTGCAGGGCGGCCAGGGCGCGGACCTGTTTGTCTTGACGCAGGACGAAGCCACGGACGTGATCCTAGATTATCAACCGGGCCAGGATCGCATCGACATCTCGGCACTTGGCGTCGTGGGCGGTGTGGAAAACCTGATCATCTCGTCGCGCAGCTGGGGCGCTGAACTGCGCTATGGCACGTCGGTGATCGAAGTCCGCTCTGCCGATGGGTCATCCTTGTCTGCAGCCGATTTCGCAGGCGACGCGATCATCGTGGGCAACCGCCCACCCACCGATCTTTCGGTTTATGAAGAAGCCGAACCAGAAACCGACCCCGTCCACCCGGCAACCCAGACCGCCGGTCCACAACCGGCAGCGCCAATCTGGATGGCTGAGCCGACCTTTGCGATGCCGGATGTCGCAGGCGCCGCGCAAGGTGGAGCCGGACCCGAGCAGACCAATGGTACGGACGGCCACGACGTGATCTTCGGCAATGCCGGTGACGACACGATTGTCGGCGATTTCGGCAATGACAGCCTCAGCGGCGATGGCGGCGCAGACCTGATCAATGCCGGTGCTGGCGACGATCTGGTCTTTGGCGGCATCGGCTTTGACACCATGGATGGTCGGGTCGGAGAAGACACGCTGATCGGTGGCGAAAACGCTGATTCTATCTATGGCGGTTCGGGCAACGATATCCTGATCGGCGGCGCAGGCTTTGACCAACTGTTCGGCGAAGACGGCAATGACAGCATGTGGTCCGGTGACACCGCCGACCGGCTTTATGGCGGCGCAGGCGATGACTGGATGAGTGCAGGCATCAACTTTGGTCTCACCGTGGACGGTCTGTGGGGTGAAGAAGGCAATGACACGATGTTCGGCAATGCCGGGTTTGATCTGCTGGATGGTGGCGACGGTAACGATCTGATGGATGGTGGTGACCAGGCCGACAACCTTTATGGCCGCACAGGCAACGACACGATCTTTGGCGGGCAGGGGCTTGACCGGCTGTTCGGCGGCGCAGGTGACGACCAACTGGTCGGCGGGTCCGGCAATGACGGGCATTTCGGAGAGCAGGGCAACGACACCGCATGGGGTGGTTCGGGCAATGACCGGTTCTTCGGCGGCGCTGGCAACGACATCCTGATGGGTGAATCGGGTGACGATTCCCTGTTCGGTGGCGCCGGGTTTGACACATTGGTTGGCGGCACGGGCGATGACCTGATGGCCGGTGATTTCAACGCAGACCGCTTTGTCTTCGAAACCGACCATGGCAACGACACGATCCGCGATTTCGACGCCAACAACGCGTTTGAGCTGATGGATTTCTCGAACCTGTCCGCCTTTGACACGGTCAACAGCGTCCTTGCGGTCTCGCAACAGGTGGGGTCGGACGTTCTGATCACGACGGGCTCGAACAGCTCGATCCGGTTGCTGGACGTAAATCTGGCGGATCTGGGTGTAGACGACTTTGTCTTTTGACGGAGTGCCATCGCGCTGGATCGGATTGGATCAACGCAATTCCAACATGGGCGAGGCAGCGGTTGGGAGAAACCCGACCAAGCCGGATCAATATCCCCGGTTTGGATCGACGATGTTGAACAACTCCTTGCCTTCGACCCATCGCGCCAGATTGTTGAGGAACAAGTCGAAGGACGCGGCCTCCCATCCGTCATAGACCGAAGAGCAATGGGGCGAGATCAGTGCGTTTTCCACCGCCCAGAATGGGCTGTCGGCGGGCAACGGTTCGGTCTCAAAAACGTCGAGGGCAGCACCCGCAACATGCCCGTCGCTCAATGCCCCAAGCAATGCGGTCCCATCGATCACTCCCCCTCGGGACACGTCCGTAAAAACCACCCCCGGTTTCATCAAGGCAAACTCATTCACGCTCAGCAGATTACGGGTCGCTGGCGTCAGCGGTGTGCAGACGGCGACAAAATCAGCCCTTGGCAGAACTGCGTGCAGGTGATCTGCGGGGTGAACTTCGTCGACATGCTCCATTGGTTCGGGCCGGGCACGGGTGCCGATCACGATCATGCCGAACGATTGCGCCAGTCGTGCGATGGCGCGCCCAGTCTGTCCCAATCCGACGATGAGCAACGTGGCATCTTTCAGGGGCCGGACCGTCCGAGCAGGCCAGCGCCTCTGGGCCTTGTCCGATTGCAGGCCCGGAACATCGAGAGCGAAATGCAAAAAGCCGCCCATAACATATTCGGCCATCATGTCGGCAGCCACTCCGGCAGCATTGGTCACGGTGACGCGCGTAGTGTCCCAGATGCCGAAATGGTCTGTGCCTGCCCCGCCATTGGCGACCCAGCGCGGCCCGTTTGGCCCGAACAGCGCATCGCGCGGATAGCCGTCGCTGCCTGCGAACCGGACGGTGTAAACGGCGTGCGGGCGCAATGCGTCCAGATGCGCCGAGAGCGCGGCGTAGGATTGGCAGGTCTCGACAATCGCCTTGGGGTGCGCACGGCGCGCCATGGAGGCGATGTCCGACGTTTCAGCATTGTGCAGCAGGATGCGCAGCGGCTCAGTCATAGCGCACGCCAAGCATCGAGGTCTCCAGTTTTCATCTCGTCACCCTCTCCAGCAATTGACCAAACCCACTTATCGGATCGCCGATCCCCAGCGCGCCCAGCGTCTCGAACATCATTGCCTGATTTGAGCTGATCACAGGTTTGCCAAGCGAGTCCTCCAACCTTTGAAGTGTCTCTAAACTGCGCATTTCGGTACAAGACAACACGATGGCCTCGGCCTGCGGATGATCCGCGCGCATTCCCAATTCCATGACCGCGTCCGGGTCCAAAGCCCCCTGTTCGTGATTTCCCAGTGCCGCGCCGACCTCGCCTCGCGCCACGGTGTCAAAGCCGGTATCGGCCAGAAACCGGATCGCCATGTCGTTGATCTCGGCCACGTAAGGCGAGGCAAAACCGATGCGTGTGACCCCCAATGCCTTGAGCGCATGTACCAACGCCCCGGCGGCCGTTACGGTTTTCGCGCCACTGCTCGCCGCGATCCGCCCAGCCAGCGCCCGGTCGAAAGCTGGCCCGTGAGTCAGTGTCGCCGAGGTGCAGCCATAGACCACCACATCAGGCTTGATCCCCGACAACAGGTGCAGCGGGTCGTCCAGATCAGCAGCGCCCAGATCATGCATCTGGTGTTCGTCCGGCACCGCATCTTCGTCATATCCGCCCATGCGCGCGACATGGATCGACACCCCGGCGGGGCGCATCATCGCAAAGTCAGGTTCGAGGTTCGAATTCGTGAAAGGCACCAGCACACCAATGCGTGCCCGCCCGCGTGTGTCCGTCATGTCTGGGCCTCCCGTTTCCAGCGTTCCAGATGATCGATGGCCTTTTGCGTGTCCGGTTCCGGCCCGATTGTCATGCGTAGTGCGTGAGGTAGGCCAGCCCCCTGTTGGCGGCGCAGGAATACTCCCTGTGCGCTCAGGGCTGCATCGGCCTGCGATGCTGTGTCTTCATCTGCAAACAGGATCAGTACAAAATTCGTAACGCTGTCGCGCACCTCAAAGCCTATGCTCCGCAAGGACAGGATGGCCTGTTGGCGTATGCCAGATGTCATCGTACAGGTCTCGCGCATATAGGTCTGGTCCAACACCGCTGCGACGGCCGCAGCTTGCGATGCCGATGTCAGGTTGTTGGGGTTCATCACCTTGCGCACCTGCCCGGCGATTACATCCGGAAACAGGCCCCAACCAACGCGGAACCCAGCCATGCTGTAGGCCTTGGACAAAGTGCGCAGCACGATGCAGTTGGCCTCCACCATGTCCCAGCACGGCGCATCCATATGGTCGGAAAACTCGCCATAGGCCTCGTCGATGACCAGCAGGATGTCGTCGCGCAGGCCCGCCCGCAGCCGTAGCAGTTCCGATTTCGGGATGCGGGTGCCCGTGGGGTTGCCGGGGTTGGCGACAAACACCAGCGCGGTGTCGGCCTGCACGCCCGCCAGCAAGGCGTCAACGTCCACGCAGCAATCCGTTTCAGGCGCAATATCGAGCCGTGCATTGGCCATCTGCGCCGCAGTGCGAAAGAACGGATAGGCATGGGCTGAGGTCAAAACCGTGCGGTCCGGTCCGGCATAGGCGCGGGCGACGCAGGCGATCAAGTCCAGCGATCCACTGCCACACAGGATGCCTTGCGCAGGTATGCCATGAAGGTCGGCCAGTGCATGTCGCAAATCAAACCAGTCCGGCTCGGGATAATTGCCGCCCTTGATCAGACAGGCAGCGGCGGCGGCAACGGCCTTGGGGCTTGGCCCGCGCAGGCTTTCGTTCTGGGACAGGGATACAAGGCGCATCCCTGCCGGTGCGGTCATGTCGGCCAGCGCATAGGGCGACATGTTTTCGACATGCGGCAATGCTTTGGTCATGTTTCCCCTCCGTACCGGGTCGAGGCTGCCTTGGCGCTCACCAGCCCATCCTCGATGTCGCGTTGCAGCGCTTGCGGGTCGCGCGCATCTGGCGGACCGAACCCGCCGCCGCCCGGCGTTTCAAAGATCAAACGCTGGCCTGCGGGTACGCGAAATGCGCCCTTGCCGGGCAAATCGGCACTTTCGTCACCGATGCGAATGCGCCCTTTGGCCCCGTCCAGACCGCCGTGACGGCCCTTTGCGGCATTGTCCACACGCTCCACGGACAGGAACAGCAGGACATCTTCATCTTCGGCTGAGCTGACTTCGATCCGCTGTCCTAGGCCGCCGCGATATTGTCCCGCCCCGCCGGAATCGCGGCGCAGGTCGCGACGATGGATCAGGATGGGGGCTGCCGCCTCGGTCGTTTCGACCTGACTGCCCCAGACGCCACTTGGAAAGGCGGTTGCGGACAATCCGTCCAAGGTCGGGCGTGCGCCTGTCCCGCCGTTGAACACCAGCTCGACGGCAAAGTTTGCGCCGTCCCATTCCGCCATTTCAGGCGTGCTGCGCAGCGGTAGATCGTACATGCAGGACGCACCTTCGGCCGGGACGACGTCCGGCAGAGCCTGCGACAGGCATCCGTAAACAAGGTCGGGCGTCATCTGCCCCAAGGTGTGGCGCATCGCGACGGGTGCAGGGGGCTGCGCGTTGAGGATACAGCCTTTGGGCGCGGTCACGCGGAAGGGTTCGAGGGAGCCTGCGTTGTTGGGCGTTTCCGGCCCGATGATGCAGCGCAGGGCAAAGACGGTATAGGCGGTTGCATAGTTGAGCGGCACGTTGATGCCCTTGCCTGTGCAGGGGTCGGTGCCTGCGAAATCAACGCTCAGGTGGTCGTCCGCGATGGTGAGAGCGGCGCGCAGGGTGATCTCGTGATCATAGCCGTCCACGGTGAGGGTGCTGTGCCATGTTCCATTTGGCAACTCGGCGATGGCTTTGATCGTCGCCGTGCGCGAGGTATCGATGATGTAGGCGGATAGCGCCTCAAGGTCGTCGATCGCGAACTCGCTCATCATGTGACCAAGGCGCGCGGTCCCGGCCTCGCAACAGGCGATGAGGGCATAGATGTCGCCCTCGTTCGCTACAGGCTCGCGGGAGTTTGCCTTGACGATCTCCATCAGCAAGGCGTTGACCTCTCCGGCATTGACCAGCTTGCACGGTGGGATCAGCAACCCCTCATCATAGATGTCGCTGCCCTCTGGGCCCATGCCCAGACCGCCCAGATCGACCAGATGCGAGGTGCACGAGGTAAAGCCGATCACTCGGTCCTTGTGAAAAACAGGCATGAGCAGCAGGAAATCGTTCAGATGGCCGGACGCGATCCACGGATCGTTGGTCATGTAGATGTCGCCGGGGCGCATGTCCTGCACGGCAAAGCGGTCGCGCAGCGTGATCACCGCCTCAGCCATGGTGTTGATGTGCCCCGGCGTGCCGGTCACAGCCTGCGCCAGCATCCGCCCCTCTGCGTCGAAAATCCCGGCAGAAATGTCGCCACATTCGCGCACAATCGGACTGAACGCGGCCCGGATCAGGGCCTGCCCCTGTTCCTCGACGACGGCCAACAGGCGGTTCCACATCACCTGAAGTCGAGTGTTTGAGATGCTCATGTCACCTCCCCCTGCAGTGCGGTTAGCCAGATGTTGTGGCGTGCGTCGATGGTGGCCCGGAAATCGGCACTGACAAAGGTGGTTGTTTGCGGCTCCACGATCAGGGCGGGGCCGTCGAAGGTGTCGCCAGGTTGCAGATGGGCGCGGTCAAACAGGGCCGCGTCGCGCCACTGGTCCGAGATGTTGCACCAGATTTGGCGGGTGGATTGGGCCGTTTTCTGGCGTGTTTGGGTTTGTGCGGGCGCATCGTCCATAGCCGGTGGCGGAGATGACACGGACAGTCCCCAGTTCAGCACTTCGATGACCATCCCGGGCACGGGTCTGCCGAATTGGCGGCGGTATTCATCTTCGAACGCGCCGCGCAAACGACCTATATCGGAGGTCGTGATCAGGTCATTGCCCAGTTCGATTTCGATCTCATGCCCTTGCCCCTTATAGCGCATGTAGGCAACCCGGCGCTGGCGTAGATCGCCGGTTGGGGCGCCGGCCCGCACCACGGATTTGGCCGCCTCGAACATATCCTGCAGCAGGCTGTTCAGACCTCGCGGATCAAGGGTCTCGAGCGTTGCGTAACGGGATCGAATGATCTCGAAAGACACAGGCGCAAAGAGGAACCCGACAGCCGAACCAACCCCCGGATCCTGCGGGATAAGGATGCGAGTGATCCCGGCCCGGCGTGCCAGCCGCGTTGCATGCAGTGGGCCGTTGCCGCCAAAGGCGATCATCAGACGGTCGGCGACCTCCTTGCCCGATTCCACGGCGTGCATGCGGGCTGCACTTGCCATCGCCTCGTCCACGATCTCGGTCACGGCGGTTGCTGCATCGCTTGCGTTTATCCCCAGGTGTGCCCCGATTCCGCGCTCTAACGCGCTTTCGGAAGCCGGGCGGTCGATCTGCAACCGGCCTTCGGCAAAGCGGTGGGGATCGATATAGCCCAGTGCGATATCCGCGTCCGTCACTGTCGCCTGCGTTCCGCCCTTGCCAAAGCCCACAGGCCCGGGTTCGGACCCGGCGCTGTGCGGGCCGACGGCGACGCGGCCCAGCGAATCCACGGATGCGATGGAGCCCCCGCCTGCCCCGATCTCGATCATCTCGATCACAGGGATTCGCACCGGCATGCCGGACCCTTTGATGAACCGCGCCGCCCGCGCAATTTCGAATTTACGCGACATTTGCGGGCGGAAATCGTCGATCAACGACAGCTTGGCCGTGGTGCCTCCCATGTCAAAGGACAGCACTTTGCCTGCCCCGGTTTCTTCGGCGATCCGGGCGGCCAGAATGGCGCCGCCTGCGGGGCCGGATTCGACCAGACGGATGGGCAGACGCGCGGCGGTTTCGATGGTTGTCATGCCGCCGCCTGCGGTCATCATCAGGATCGGACATTGCAAACCTGCCTTGCCAAAGCGGGTCTGAATGTCCGCCAGATAGCGCGACATCAAGGGCTGGATATAGGCGTTGGCGATCGTGGTGCAGAGCCGGTCGAACTCACGCGCTTCGGGGCTGACCTCGTGGCTGAGCGAGACGACGAGGTCCGGCAGGCGCTGGTGCAGAAGATCGCGCAAGGCCGGCTCGTGCGCCGGGTTGGCATAGGAATGCAGGAGGCAGATGGCGACGGCGTCGATCTTTGCCTTTTGCAGTGCCTCTGCCAGCGCCTCGATGGCCGCCACGTCCAGCGGAGCAAGTTCCTGGCCGTGTACGTTCATTCGCCCGCCGATGGTAAAGGCGTGCTTGCGCGGCACGATCAGATCGGGCTTTTCGATGTTGATGGCATATTGGCTGTAGCGCCGCTCGTAGGCGATCTCGAGGATGTCGCGAAATCCCTCGGTCGTTATCGTCGCCACGGAGGCCCCGCGCCGCTCGATCAGCGCATTGGTGGCCAGCGTCGTGCCGTGGATGAAGGTGGTGATCTGCTCCCACTTGATGCCTGCGGAGGCGAGCACGTCGACGGCCCCCTCCATCGCGCCGCGATCCGGTGCGTCGGGGGTTGTTGGGGTCTTGGTCGTGGCGAGAATCTGGTGCGCACCGTCCATGAGGACTGTGTCTGTAAAGGTACCACCGATATCAATCGCCAGCCTGTATCCTGAGGGGGAAGTCATCTGAAAGTGCCATATTCAACGGGATTGGACGTCGTTCATGCAGCGCCCGATGGGCGCGCAGCCAATTACGGGTCAGGTGACGAGGTCACATCCCGTTGCGCGGCGCAGCATTGGATTGAGCAATCCCGGTGTCATGTCACGCCCCTTTGGCACTTAGTGACGTAAGCTACGCACAGTTTGCGCCGTCGTGTCAACGACTCGGGGTGTGCCTGAGATCAGGGATGGTCCGACAAAAGCATCGGGAAATATGGTGCCCAGAAGAGGACTCGAACCTCCACGACCTTGCGGTCACTGGCACCTGAAGCCAGCGCGTCTACCAATTCCGCCATCTGGGCACGGGTTGGTAGACGGGCGTTTAAGCGCAGTGATGCAAGGTGTCAATCCGATTCTGGTGCTGTGTGTGTGGCAGTGTTCGGGAGCCTCCGGCGGGGATTTTTTCGAAACGGAGAAGGACGGACGCAGCGCGCCAATTTGGCGTCTTGTCTGGATAGCTGCGGGTGGGTAGACCGTTGGGTGAACGAAAACGCGAGGAGCGGGTCATGTCCAAGCTGGTCACCATCTATGGCGGGTCGGGGTTTGTCGGACGGTATATCGCGCGCCGGATGGCCAAGGCAGGCTGGCGGGTGCGGGTCGCCGTGCGCCGCCCGAACGAGGCGATCTTTGTCAAACCTTACGGCGTCGTTGGGCAGGTCGAGCCGGTGCTGTGCAACATCCGCGATGACGCGTCGGTGGCGCAGGTCATGCAGGGTGCAGATGCGGTGGTGAACTGCGTTGGTATTCTGGCCAAGGACGGCAAAAACACCTTTGAAACCGTTCAGGCCGAGGGTGCCGTTCGCGTGGCCCGTCTGGCCGCCAAGCAGGGCGTGGCCCGGATGGTGCATATCTCGGCCATTGGGGCGGATGTGGTCAGCGACAGCGACTATGCCCGCACCAAGGGTGAGGGTGAGGCTGGCGTACTTGCCCATATGCCCGATGCGGTGATCCTGCGTCCATCGATTGTGTTCGGGGCCGAAGACGGGTTCTTTAACCGCTTTGCGGGCATGACGCGCATGGGTCCGGTGCTGCCTGTTGTCGGCGCGGACACGCTGTTTCAACCTGTATATGTGGACGATGTGGCCAAGGCGGCCGAGGTGGCGCTGACCCGTGATGTTACACCCGGCGTCTATGAATTGGGCGGGCCTGACGTCAAAACCTTCCGCGAGCTGATGGACATGATGCTGCACGTCATTCGCCGCCGTCGCCCGGTGCTGAACATCCCGTTCTTTGCCGCCAATATCATGGCCTTTGGTCTTGAGGTCGGGCAGGCTCTGTCGCTTGGCCTCGTCCGTGCTCAGATCACCCGCGATCAGGTGCGCAACCTGCGCCGCGACAACGTGGTGAGTGAGGGGGCCAAGGGCTTTGCGGATATGGGGATCGAGCCTGTGGCGATGGAGTCTGTATTGCCCGACTATCTGTGGCGATTCCGCCCCTCGGGTCAGTATGACGCGATCAAGGAAAGCGCCAAGAACCTGCGCGCCTAGGCATAGGCCCAGATCAGCAGGCCAAGGCCGAGGATCACCCGGTAAATCACGTATGGGGTAAAGCTGACGCTGCGCAGCAGGCGCATCATCAGAACCAGTGCGCCAAGGGCCGCGACAAAGGCGAAGGCCGCGGCGATACTGGCGTCCCGTGCCAGGGCCCAGTTGGTTTGTCCAATGACATCAAGGCTTAAGATCGCGCCCGAAGCGAGGATGACCGGGATCGACATCAGCATGGACAGCTTGGCCGCCCCCTCGCGCCCATAGCCCAGTTGTCGTGCGGCGGTGATCGTGATGCCCGAACGGGACGTGCCGGGGATCAGGGCGAGGCATTGGGCCAGACCCATGAGGGCCGCGTGTTTAAGCGTCCAGTCGCCTGCGTTGCGTGTGGTGGCACCGAAGCGGTCAGCCCAGTAGAGGACAAGGCCAAAGACCAGCATTGTCCAGCCGATCAGGGCGACCGAGCGCATGGCTTCGTCCAGCCCTGTGACCCTGATGGCGTGGCCGACAATCAGGGCAGGGATGGTCGCGATGATCAGGCAAAGTGCAAGGAACGCGCCCGGCGTGTCGATGCGCCCCCGCACAAGGCGGGTGAGCCCACCGGCGGCAATCCGCACATCGGAGCGGAAATAGAGAACGACGGCCAAAAGAGTGCCCACATGCACGGCGACATCAATGGCGAGACCCTGATCTGGTGTGCCGGTCAGTGCGGGCAACAAGATGAGGTGCCCTGACGAGGACACGGGCAGGAACTCGGTCACGCCTTGAATAATGGCCACTACCAAAAGTTGAAAAAGAGTCATGGCCTGCGCACCCTTGTGATAGGGTCTGTGTACAAGCCGATGATTCTGAACGCAAATGGCCATAAAGGTCCGTATCGGACCTAAAAAGGCGAGATTTGCGCGCTGGGCGGTGCGTTCCCGCCAAATAATCTCTTATTAGGTCAGCATCGCTGCCTTTTATTCCCTCTTCAGATCATTTATTCCGCGCAAACCAATCCAAGACTGGCGGGAGGGACCCATGGCTGAGCAGCCCATGCTGAAATTTACCAAGATCGAACGCGACATGCCCGAAAAGCGTGACGCAGAGATACGCCGTGCGGATTTCAACGAGATTTATGCGGAGTACGCTGCGGCCAAGGCCGAAGAGCAGGCAAGCCGCTGTTCGCAATGCGGGGTGCCCTATTGTCAGTCCCATTGCCCGCTGCACAACAACATCCCCGACTGGCTGCGCCTGACCGCCGAAGGGCGCCTGCAAGAGGCCTATGAGGTCAGTCAGGCCACCAATACGTTTCCCGAAATCTGTGGCCGCATCTGCCCGCAGGACCGCCTGTGCGAGGGCAATTGCGTCATCGAACAGTCCGGCCACGGCACCGTCACCATCGGGTCGGTCGAGAAATACATCACCGACACAGCATGGGAAAAGGGCTGGGTGCAGCCCATCAAGCCCGCCACCGAGCGCGCTGAATCCGTGGCGATCATCGGCGCGGGCCCCGGTGGTCTGGCCGCCGCAGATGTGCTGCGCCGGGCTGGCGTGCAGGTCACCGTCTATGACCGCTATGACCGCGCGGGCGGGTTGCTGACCTATGGCATCCCCGGCTTCAAGCTGGAAAAGGACGTAGTGATGCGCCGCAATGCACAGCTTGAAGAGGGCGGTGTGAATTTCGTGCTGA
Source organism: uncultured Tateyamaria sp. (assembly GCF_947503045.1). Classification (GTDB taxonomy): domain Bacteria; phylum Pseudomonadota; class Alphaproteobacteria; order Rhodobacterales; family Rhodobacteraceae; genus Tateyamaria. Next base: position 737,201 of record NZ_CANNCF010000002.1, on the reverse strand, counting down.
ACTGCGATGTGGATGCGGACATTTTTGCCTCGATCCGGGCCGAACATGATGCGGTGATCATCGCCACGGGCGTCTACAAATCCCGCGACCTGACGCTGCATGGGTCGCAAGCGCAGGGCATTGAAAAGGCAATTGATTTTCTGACCGCCAGCAACCGCAAAAGCTTTGGCGACGCGGTCGAGGAGTTCGATAGCGGGCGCTACAATGCCGAAGGCAAGCGTGTGGTGGTGATCGGTGGCGGCGATACGGCGATGGACTGCGTGCGCACGTCGATCCGGCAGGGCGCGACCTCGGTCAAATGTCTTTACCGCCGGGACCGCGCCAACATGCCGGGCAGCCAGCGCGAAGTTCAAAATGCTGAAGAAGAAGGCGTGGTGTTCGAGTGGCTGAGCGCGCCCAAGGGCTTTGTCACTGACCTTGCCGTTGCGGATGCGGACAACCCTGCGGACCCTGCGGGCCGGGTCACAGGTGTCACGGTGCAAAAGATGCGCCTTGGCGCGCCGGATGCGACAGGCCGTCAGGCCCCCGAGGTGATCGAGGGCGCGGATTACGTCGAACAGGCGGACCTCGTGATCAAGGCGCTGGGCTTTGAGCCCGAGGCGTTGCCGACCTTGTGGGACCAGCCCGAGTTGGAGGTGACCCGCTGGGGCACGATCAAGGCGGCCTTTACCACTGGGCAGACGCAAATGGACGGTGTTTATGCGGTGGGTGACATCGTGCGCGGCGCGAGCCTGGTTGTCTGGGCCATCCGCGACGGGCGAGACTGTGCCGAGGCGATTTTGCAAGGGTTCAGCGCGGCGGCGATTGCGGCAGAATAGGCTCTGAATCGCGGTACACCGGGCGTGCACCACCTGTGCACACAGTGTGCACCGAAATGTGCATACGCGTTTGGAACCGGGAAAGGACAGGTCAGCGCTGCTGACTGAAAGGGAGAGTTGAAATGGACAAGTCGGGAGGATGCCTGTGCGGAGCCGTGCGCTTTGACGCCGTAAATGTGCCCGGCACTTTTGGCATCTGTCATTGTCCCATGTGCCGCCGCTGGACCGGATCGGCACTGATCGAGGTCAGCATTGCATCCGAGGACATCACCTGGACCGGGGCCGAACATATCGCGACCCGCGCCAACAGCGAGTGGGCCGAGCGTGGTTGGTGTCGCGAATGCGGCACGGGCCTGTTTTTCCGTCAGACCAAACCCGGAAAATGGTTTGGGGCAACCGATCTGCCGCTTGGGATTTTCGATGATCCGAACGGGTTCACCATCAGCCATGAAATCTATGTGGATCAGGTGCCCGATGGTCTGGCCTGCGTCGGCACCGATCACAAGCGCCTGACCCGCGCCGATGTGCTGGCGCTGAACCCCGATCTTGAGGACGACGCATGAGGTTGCTTGTGATCCTGTGCGCCGTTCTGGCGACGCCCGCCGTTGCGCAGGATGGCAGTCGTTTCTATCCGCCCGAAGGCTGCACGCCGGAACTGACCGTGCAGTCGCGCGGCTGTTCGGTGTCCAATATCTATATCTGTTCCGTGGATCAGCCCGGCGAAAACTGGCGCATCGAATTTGATGTGGATGGACCCACGTTCCTGTCCAAGATCGACAGCGAAACGCAGTGGCTGGAAAGCTATGATCTGTTCCCCACCTACCGCGAGGTGCTGGTGCAGCCTGCCACCGACCCGGCCAGCCTGACCGAGTTGCTGGAAACCGGCACCGACAGTTACGATTTCACCCAGCATGGCGATTCCGGCCCCGTGCGTGTTGTCGGCTATGACCGTCTGACCGGCGAAGAGGTGGTGATCGATGGTGAGCCGCTGCTGGTGACCGAGTTCAGCGCCCGTCACGAGACCACCGACGGTGTGGTGCTGGAAATTACCGGCAATGAATATGTGTCGGTCCGCCACCGCCGCTTTATCTCGGGCACCTATTCCGGCACCGGCATCAACGGCACATTCGAAAATGACGGAACACCCGTGGACTTCATCTATCCGGGCGAGCCCGGCTTTTTCACCAAGACCCCGCTTTACGACTGCGAGTCCTCGCTGGCCCGCTTTGTCCCGACTTTGAAAGGATATGACCAATGACCAAATATGATGCCGAATGGGTGGCCCGCGAGGAAGCCAAGCGCGCGTTTATGGCCGAACAGGGTCTGTATTCCGAAAGTGAAGAGCACAGCTCATGCGGGGTTGGCCTTGTGGTCAATGTCGATGGCTCCAAAAGCCGGGCGGTGGTGGAAAACGGGATCAAGGCCCTCAAGGCGATCTGGCACCGTGGAGCCGTGGACGCTGATGGCAAGACCGGCGACGGCGCGGGCATTCACCTGCAGATCCCCGTGTCGTTCTTTTACGACCAGATCCAGCGCACTGGCCACACGCCCAACCGCGACCGGCTGATGGCTGTGGGGCAGGTATTTCTGCCCCGCACGGATTTCGGCGCGCAAGAGACCTGCCGGACCATCGTCGAGACCGAAGTGCTGCGCATGGGTTATTACATCTATGGCTGGCGCCATGTGCCGGTGAACATCGCCTGTCTGGGCGAAAAGGCCAACGCGACCCGCCCCGAGATCGAGCAGATTTTGATCAGCAATTCCAAGGGTGTGGACGAAGAGACCTTTGAGCGCGAGTTGTACGTGATCCGGCGCCGCATCGAAAAGGCGGCGCTGGCGGCACAGGTGCCGTCGCTTTATATTGCGTCGCTGTCCTGCCGGTCGATCATTTACAAAGGCATGATGCTGGCGGAACAGGTGGCCGAGTTCTATCCCGACCTGATGGATGAGCGGTTCGTCAGCGCCTTTGCGATCTATCACCAGCGCTATTCCACCAACACCTTTCCGCAGTGGTGGCTGGCCCAACCCTTCCGCATGCTGGCCCATAATGGCGAGATCAACACGCTCAAGGGCAACCTCAACTGGATGAAGTCCCACGAGATCCGCATGGCGTCCGGCACCTTTGGCGAGATGGCCGAGGATATCAAACCCATTGTCGCCTCCGGCTCGTCCGACAGTGCGGCGCTGGATGCGGTGTTCGAGGTACTGGTGCGTGCCGGTCGCAATGCGCCGATGGCCAAGACGATGCTGGTGCCGGAATCCTGGTCCAAACAGGCGGTCGAGCTGCCCGAGGCGTGGCGCGATATGTATTCCTATTGCAACTCGGTGATGGAGCCCTGGGACGGGCCTGCCGCCTTGGCGATGACCGACGGGCGCTGGGTCTGCGCCGGTCTGGACCGGAACGGGCTGCGCCCGATGCGCTATGTGGTGACGCGTGATGGGATGGTCATTGCGGGGTCGGAAACCGGGATGGTGCCGCAGGACGAGGCCAATGTGATCGAAAAGGGGGCGCTGGGCCCCGGGCAGTTGCTGGCGGTCGATATGGCCGAGGGCAAGATGTATCACGACACCGAAATCAAGAACCGGTTGGCGGCCAGCCAGCCCTTTGGTGACTGGGTCGGCAAGATCAAGGAGCTGGAGCCTGCCATCGCCGGTGCGACGGAAAAACCGCTGTTCACAGGCGAGGAACTGCGTCGTCGTCAGATCGCGGCGGGCTATTCCGTGGAAGAGCTGGAACAGATTCTTGCGCCCATGGCCGAAGATGCCAAGGAGGCGCTGGCGTCGATGGGGGATGACACGCCTAGCGCTGTTCTGTCCAAGAAATACCGGCCCCTGTCGCATTTCTTCCGGCAGAATTTCTCTCAGGTGACGAACCCGCCGATTGATTCCTTGCGTGAATTCCGGGTGATGAGCCTGAAAACGCGGTTCGGCAACCTCAAGAACGTGCTGGACGAAAGCAGTGCCCAGACCGAGATCATCACGCTGGACAGCCCCTTTGTCGGCAACGCGCAATGGGAAGAAATCAGTGAACATTTCAACGCCGAACTGGTCGAGATCGACTGTACATTCGAGCGCGGCGAATTTGCGCTGAACATGGGTCTGGCCCGTATCCGCGACGAGGTTGAGGATGCCGTGCGTTCGGGCGCCGGGCATATCGTGCTGACCGATCAGCATTCGAACACGGACAAGGTCGCGATGCCGATGATCCTGGCCACAAGTGCCGTGCACAGCCATCTGATCCGCAAGGGTCTGCGCACCTTCTGTTCGCTGAACGTGCGCTCAGCTGAGTGTATCGATCCGCATTACTTTGCCGTTCTGATCGGATGCGGGGCGACGGTGGTCAACGCCTACCTCGCCGAGGATTCGCTGGCGGATCGCATTGATCGCGGCCTGCTCGACGGCACCTTGACCGAGGCCGTGGCCCGCTATCGTAATGCGATTGATCAGGGTCTGCTCAAGATCATGGCCAAGATGGGCATTTCGGTTGTGTCCTCGTATCGTGGGGGTCTGAATTTCGAGGCGGTGGGCCTGTCCCGCGCGATGTGCGCCGAGTATTTCCCCGGCATGACCAGCCGCATCAGCGGCATCGGGGTCACGGGTATTCAGTCCAAAGCGGAACAGATCCATGAGCTGGGCTGGAATGGTACCAACGTGCTGCCCATCGGCGGGTTCTACAAGGCGCGCCAGTCGGGCGAGACCCATGCGTGGGAGGCGACCAGCATGCACATGCTGCAAACCGCCTGCAACAATGCGTCCTATGCGATGTGGAAGCAGTATTCGGCCAAGATGCGCTCGGCCCCGCCGATCCATTTGCGTGATTTGTTGGACATCAAGCCGCTGGGTGCGCCCATTCCGCTGGAAGAGGTGGAAAGCATCACCTCGATCCGCAAACGCTTTGTCACGCCCGGCATGTCGCTGGGGGCGCTGAGCCCCGAGGCGCACAAGACGCTGAACGTGGCGATGAACCGGATCGGGGCCAAGTCGGATTCCGGTGAGGGCGGCGAAGACCCGGCCCATTTCCTGCCCGAACCCAATGGTGACAATCCGTCGGCCAAGATCAAGCAGGTGGCCTCCGGTCGTTTTGGTGTGACCGCCGAGTACCTGAATCAGTGTGAAGAGCTGGAGATCAAGGTCGCCCAGGGCGCCAAGCCCGGTGAGGGTGGGCAGTTGCCCGGCATGAAGGTCACCGACCTGATTGCCCGTTTGCGCCATTCGACCAAGGGTGTGACCCTGATCTCGCCCCCGCCGCACCATGACATCTATTCCATCGAGGATCTGGCGCAGCTGATCTATGATCTCAAGCAGATCAATCCGCGCTGCAAGGTGACGGTGAAGCTGGTGGCCTCCAGCGGTGTCGGCACAATTGCCGCCGGTGTGGCCAAGGCCAAGGCTGATGTGATCCTGATTTCGGGCCACAATGGCGGCACCGGGGCCTCGCCCGCGACCTCGATCAAATATGCGGGTCTGCCATGGGAGATGGGCCTGACCGAGGCGCATCAGGTGCTCAGCATGAACAACCTGCGCGAACGCGTGACGCTGCGCACCGATGGTGGTCTGCGCACGGGCCGTGACATCGTCATGGCGGCGATGCTGGGGGCCGAGGAATATGGCATCGGCACCGCTGCGCTGATCGCGATGGGCTGCATCATGGTCCGCCAGTGCCAGTCCAACACCTGCCCTGTGGGCGTGTGTACGCAGGACGAGGCGCTGCGCGACAAGTTCACCGGCAACGCGGACAAGGTGGTGAACCTTATCACCTTCTATGCCAGCGAAGTGCGTGAATTGCTGGCCGAGATCGGGGCGCGCAGCCTTGATGACGTGATCGGCCGCGCGGACCTGTTGGCGCAGGTGTCACGTGGGTCTGCGCATCTGGATGACCTCGACCTCAACCCACTTTTGATCACTGTCGATGGGGCGGCGGACATCGTTTATAACCGCGACAAGGACCGCAATGCGGTGCCCGACACGCTGGATGCACAGATCGTGCGCGATGCGGCGCGGTTCCTTGAGGATGGTGAAAAGATGCAGCTGTCTTATGCGGTGCAGAACACGCACCGGACCGTTGGCACCCGCACCAGCAGCCATATCGTGCGCAAGTTCGGGATGCGCAACACGCTGCAACCCGACCACCTGACGGTCAAGCTGACCGGGTCGGCGGGCCAGTCTCTGGGCGCATTTGCAGCCCCAGGCCTCAAGCTGGAAGTGTCGGGAGATGCCAATGACTATGTGGGCAAGGGCCTGTCGGGTGGCACCATCGTTGTGCGTCCGCCCATGGCCTCGCCCATCGTGGCGGCGGAAAACACGATCATCGGCAACACGGTCCTATATGGGGCGACGGACGGTTTCCTGTTTGCCGCCGGACGCGCGGGCGAGCGTTTCGCCGTGCGCAATTCGGGTGCGAGTGTGGTGATCGAGGGTTGCGGCAGCAACGGGTGTGAGTACATGACCGGCGGTGTGGCCGTCATTCTGGGCGAGATCGGTGCCAATTTCGGGGCCGGCATGACGGGCGGTATGGCCTATCTGTACGATCCTGATGGCGTGGCGATGGACCTGATGAACATGGAAACGCTGGTGGCCTGCCCGGTCACCGTCCTGCACTGGATGAACCAGCTCGAAGAGCTGCTGGAGCGCCATCTGCGCGAAACCGGCAGCGCCAAGGCCGCCGACATTCTGCAGCATTGGGACAGCGAACAGCACCATTTCCTGCAGGTTTGTCCCAAGGAAATGCTGGTGCATCTGCCCGCACCTCTGAGCCTTGAAAAAGGGGCCATTCCGGCGGAATGATCAGCCCTTGTCCGGCGAGGCGATCATTTTGGTCGCCTTGTCGCGGCTGCCCACATGGGTGTTCTCGGCCAGAATGTCGCTGACGCGGCTGGGCATCGTGCTCAGCTTGTTTGCGATCACGTGATCCGCGTCGCCGGACCATTTGAGGACCCAGACCAGGGCCGCGTCTGCTGCGTTCAGGACACGGAACTGCTGCGGCACGCTGCCGGGAATATGTGCTGTGGTAGGTTCAATCATCTCCAATCTCCGAAATGAGGAAAATATCTTCGGGTGGCGTGACGATAACAGAATCACCCACAAGCCGTGAGCGATTAACGCTTTGTAATTGATTAGAATTATTTTGGATTGCGGTGAAGTTTCCGTTTACGGGTGGCAACTGTCCGGGTCCGCCATATCTGTGGGACATGCGTTACCTCGTGATCCTGTTGTGTTTTCTGGCCGCGCCGCTTGGGGCGGAGCCGCTGCGGGTGCTGGCCATCGGGGACAGCATTCTCGCCTGGCACAAGTGGACGGGCCGCGACATCCCGTCGGTTATGGGAAACGTTCTGGGCGCCGAGGTGGAAAACGCCGCCGTCGCCGGGGCCCGGTTTTCCAACGCCTCGGCCTTTGGTCGTGCTGCGGGGTTTGACGTGCGCGCGCAGTTTCGCCGTGGTCCGTGGGATGTGGTGCTGATCAATGGCGGTGCGAATGATCTGCTGGCCGATTGCGGCTGCGGGGCCTGTGACACCGTGCTGGACGGGTTGCTGGCCCCTGATCTGACGGGCGAGGTGCCCGCCCTGCTGGCCGAAATCCTGAGCAGCGGTGCCAAGGTCGTCTGGATGGGATATTACGCCAGCCCCCGGTCGGGACCGTTTACCGGCTGCCGTCCCTATCTGGTGGAATATGACGCCCGCCTTGCGCGGCTGGCCAAGCAGACGCCGGGCCTGACCTTTATCGACAGTGAGGATGTGATCGATCCGGGCAATCGCCGCCAATTCGCCTTTGACGGCATCCATCCGTCACCCACTGGCGCGCGGCGGATCGGGACTTATCTGGCGCGGTCACTGAGCCACTAGCGCGCAATACCCTGTGGTTGAAATCGGAAAACACCGCGGCTACGCTCGGGTGGTATTCTGAGGTATTTTTTTGAACGCGCGGGGGGTCTGCCATGGCAGAGGATCCGGATGCCACGGCATCACAGCTTTCACCGGCCCAAACCCAATTCCTGAAGGATTTTCTGGGCTATGGCGGTGCTGCGTCCGGCGCGGATGGCTATGCCGCACCTTCTGCTGCGCTGATGCCGGTCTGGCGCGATGCGCGCGACAGTGTGGGCGAGCAGATCAATGCCCTTGAAAACGTACTGCGCGGCAGTGCGCTGCCCCTGTTTGAGGGGATCGCGGAAAAGGGTCTGAACGGCGTCACTTCGGGACAATTGACGGCGATGCAGGTCGCCTTGATCGAGTTGGACAAGGCCACGGGGCCTGCCCGCGCCGCAGCCATCAAGAAAACCGGGCAGGCTGTGTCAGAGATGCGCGGATTTCTGTCCAGCAACGATGTTCTGCCGCTGCTGGATGAAAACCCGATGGGCGTGTCGGTGAGCATCCGCAGCACGCTGGCCAGCGCGCTCGACAAGATCGAAAGCGGGCTTGTCACGGTGCGGGAGGTCTAGGCCATGTCAGGCAAACGCAAGGGCAAGGGCAACCGCTCCAATTGGACAAAGTTGCAGATCGAATGGGGGCAGGATGTTGCCCGCAAGGTCGGGTCCGACCCGTCGGTCGATCCCGGCATCGGAGATGACGATGCAGGCGAGGATTATCTGCGCGATGAACTGTTCAAAGATGTCCTGGGCCCGCATGCGACGGCCAACGACTTTTCCGGTATCGCCCCCCCGCCACATCCCGACGATCTGCACGAATTGGGCAATCAGCTGGACAAAATGCGCGGGATCATCATGAACATGTCCTTTCGCGAGCTTCAGGAGGCGGTCGTCTATGGCCGCTATCCGGGCGAATTGCTTTACGACTGGAAGGTGGATCAGGAAGAGATCACGCGAACTGTCGAAGAACGCCATGACGCCGCCGATACACTGCGCCTGCAACTTGAGGCGCTGGCCCTGCCCGACTTGGCGGCGGAGCATGAACTGGACGGGCTGGAGGTCTATGCCAAAGATCTCGACGATGCAGAAACCGCATTGGAAGACCTCCCCCTGCATGCTGATTCCGTAAAATTGGCCTCGCAGGCTGTCAGTCGGCTGACCCCCCTGCATGGCGAGATGGAAAAAGAAATCCTTCGCCTCGATGGAGCCTTCGACCGTATCATTCAGGAGGCGAAGGAGATCACGGAAGAAGGGGTTTTGAAGGATCAGAAGGCCCGCCTTGAAACGGCGCGCAGCGCGTTTGAAGACGCGACAGAGGGTGTCGCCACTCAAGAGAAGATCACCGAGGCCGAAAGGCTGCTGAAAGAGTTGGAAGATGTCGCGCTGGAGGTGACAACCGAGATCACCGAATACGGTGGTGCAGACGCGTTGAACGGGCTGTTGTCGAACCTGAAAATGGACATCGACACCTTTGAATCCTTTGAAGCCACGTTGGGGGGACGCGCGGCGTTTCAGAAGATCTCCAAGGCGTTCAAACCCGAGGACATCCTGACGCTGGCCGCCGGGATCGGGGCCGACAAGCTTGGCGATTTCCTGAACGGTTTTGGTGGTCCGGCGGAGGCGGTCAAAGCCATCACGGCGCTTGGCAGTCTTGAGAAATTCATCGCGCTGAGTAACCCCGGCGGTCTGACGGGGACCGAGGCGCTTGCGCTGGTCGACACGCTTGGCGGTGGATTTGTCGCCGAGTTGATGGGCGGGGCCAATGATCCGACCCAGGCCATCGCCGTCCAGACTGCGGTTGGCGGTGATGCCGAGGGGTTCAAGACGCTGGCGGCTGAAAGCGGGCTGGGTGCAAACCCCAAGGCCTTTGCCGCCCTTGTCACAACCGGTTGCGGCAACGACGCGACCGCGTTCGCAACCTTTTGCGCGGGATTCCAGGGTGAAGCGAATGACGAGGCCCGCGCCGACCTTAAGGGGTTGGTGGAGGATGGCGGGCTGGGCGCGGCACCCGAGGCGTTTGGCCATCTGGTGGCCGAGGTGGGCGTGGCGGACCCGGCATCGATGAAGGCTGTGGGTGTGGCCATGCGCGCGGATGCTGCCCGCGAGGGGCTGGAGGCGATGCTGACCAATGGCGGTCTGGCAGGCAGTGCCGAGGTCGATCCCAAATGTTTGGCGGCATTGTTCAAGAATGGGGCAGGCGGCAAACCTGCGTTGTCGCCGGATGATGATGCCACGTTCCAGGCCAAGGGGTTGGCCGATCTGTGTTCGAACCTTAAAAGTGCCGATTGCGACGAGTTGAACAAGATGATGACCGATGGTGGTTTGGGTCAGGCGCCGGATGCCCTTGGCCATCTGATCGGGGTTGGATGTGGCGGCAAGGGCGCGGATGCGAAAAAGCTGATCGCCTCCTTTGACAGTGATGACAAGCGCGAGGGCCTAGAGCGCATGTTGACCACCGGTGGCCTGGCCGGGGGCGTAGGCGTGAACCCGCGCTGTCTGGGCGAAATCCTCAAGAACGGTGCGGGGCCGGTGCCCCATCCCCCTGCGGCGGACGAGACGGTCCGGCGCACAAATGTACTGGCCGACCTGTGCGCGGGAATGGATGCAACCGCATGTGGCAATTTGAATGCGACCCTGACAACTGGCGGGCTGGGGGCCGAGCCCGAGGTGCTGAGCCATGTGCTGGGTCTGGGCTGTGATGGCGGAAAGCCGGTCAAACTCGCCGCCCTGACCGCCAAGCTGGGTGAGGGTGGCGGGGCCAACAATGACAAGCTGAAAAAGATGTTGGCCAATGGTGGGTTTGGCACGGTGGATGCGGGCGGCTTGGCCACGAACACGGACACCAAGTGCCTTGGCACCTTGCTGGGCACCGGCTGTGAAGGGTCCGTCGACGAGGCGGCCAATCTGCTGACCAACATGGGGGATGCGGATTTCACCCGGATGAAGGCGCTGATGACCACGGGCGATCTGGGACAGCATCCCGTGGTTCTGGGGCTGATGTACAAGGAAGGGTGTTGTGACGACCCTGACGATCCGGGCAATCACGCCAAGAACCCCGATGTCCTCAAGGGTATGATGGCCCAGTTTGCCGCACCTCACGGGACGGCTGCCGAGTTTCAGGACCTGCTGACCAATGGCGGCTTTACCGCTGGTGGTCATGAGGGGCGGTTGGGCAGCGTGATGCGCCATGCGGTCAAGAACGCGGCACCGCCCGCAGGCGATGGCAAACAGAACCCGGAGGCGCTCAAGCAGTTCCACACGGCCTTTAACGGCAACATGGCACAGCTGCCGGTGTTCATGAACGCGCTGGAAACCGCACCGGCCTGGGTGCTGGACCCGGCGGCGGGCAACCAGCCGGGCAAGGGTTTTGGCAATATCACCAAATCGCCCAAGCACCGGGGCGATGCCAGCGACCTCTTTCACGGGTGTATGGAGGATCTGCTGACGCGCGCCGGACAGGGCCAGCACGTCGCAGCGGGGCGGCCTGATCTTTCGCGTGATGAGCTGCTGCAAACGGTCGCCTCGTTCGAACATCAGCCGGTGACGCCGCCGCCCTATCAGGTTGTCGGCGCCCCGCCGCACAACAAGGACTTCAAGATCGATCACGTCGCCGAACGCCACAGTCGCAGTCACAGCAAGCAGGAGCTGGCGGATGGTGGTGCGAATTACGGCTTTACGACCTTTTATCCGCGGGGGACGGACGAGAACGTGATCAAGGCCAAAGCAGGTGAAGTCATTGGCAATATTCCGACCGCGAATGCACACAACTTCCGCCCCTTTGCGCAGCGCCCCCCGAACAACAAACGCAACCCACCGCAGGACAGGTATGACCTGCAGCATCAGGGTGTCGCGCTCTGGGGAGGGCAAGATTACAACAACCACTACGGTGGTGGCGGAGGGCTGGCGGACGCGTCGGGCATGGACCACTTTATCCGCTATCGGGCGGGTGGTGGCGGCGGCAATGTGCGGATCCCGCAGTTCTATCCCAAGGGTCCCCACGCCGAATTGTTGGAAGTGAACAATCAGGATATGCAGGCGTTGCAGGACGCGCTGCAATAAGCGAGGGAAAACATGATGTCCGAACCAGAGTTGAGCCTGTCGTTTTTCCTGCCGCCGAAAACCCATGTGCCTTTGGCCGACGTTGCTGCGGCCTTCAAGGCGACACCCGAAGCGTTTAAGGACGCCGAGGATCAAACCGGCGCGTTGGGCTTCAGATATGGTGACTTTGAAACGGACACGGGCGACATCCTGATCTATGGCGTTCCAGCCATTTGCCACGGGGCGCTGATCGACATGGCCGCCGGGGGCAAGTTCGAGACCTTTTCCAATGTGGGCGAGGGCAGCGTCACGATGGAGCGGATCGGGGACGAGATCGAGTTGGGCGGGGTGCATCGCACGCCCTCGCGCTTTCCTGCTGGTCCATTGGCGCGCGGGCTGTTTGCGCTGGGCGCCGAGTTTCGGCAGGTCGCGATGCAGATATGGCGAGAGGAAGGCGAGGTTCTGACCCGCCTCGAAGCGGTTGAAGAAACAGCGCGCGGCGTGGTCGACACGTTCTAGTTTTCAGTCGTTCTCTGCCGGATTAGAGCCAAAAAAAACATTGCATTTTCAGCCTTCGGGGAACGTTCTGCCCGGTGCCGCGTTGTATCGCGTCAACCACCCAAAGGCAGATACAGATGAACAAGATCACCGAAGAAGCCGCCCTACAGGAAGCCGAAGGATTGCCCCCAAAGCTCATTTTCGAGGTCATCCGCCGGGATGGTCAGGAAGAGCTGGAACGGCCCAACCGCTCCCTGATGTGGTCCGGGGTTGCGGCGGGCATCATGATCTCGCTCTCTGTGTTGGGCGAGGCCGTGTTCCGCACCTATCTGCCTGATGCCGCGTGGGCCTATCTGGTGGAAAACCTGGGTTACAGCCTTGGGTTTCTGGTCGTGATCCTTGGGCGGATGCAGCTGTTTACCGAAAACACGATCACCACGGTTCTGCCGGTGATGCAAGACCCGTCGGCGGCAATGTTCCAGCGCGCCGCCACCTTGTGGATTATCGTTTTGGCGGCCAATGTGGTTGGTGCTTTCATCGCCGCGGGCACCTTTGCCTATACCTCTGCCATTCCGGCCGACCTGCTGCCGGCCATCACCGAACTGTCCAAACATGCGACCGGTTTTGCCCCGCTTGAAGCCTTTCAGCGCGCGATCCCGGCGGGCATTCTGGTGGCCGCCATTGTCTGGATGCTGCCCCAGTCGGACGGGTTCGAGTTTTTCCTGATCCTGACCTTTACCTGGCTGATTGCCGCAGGTGATTTCACCCATATCGTGGCCGGATCGGTCGAAATGGCGTTCCTGCTGATCCAGGGGATGCTGTCGCCGTTTGATGCGCTGTTTCGCTTTTTCCTGCCAGTGTTTGTGGGCAACGTTCTGGGCGGCACGCTGATCTTTGCACTGTTGGCCTTTGGGCAGGTTCGGACGGAATTGCCCGACCCGTAACGACGTTCTGGGGAACCATTTGGCTGCTGGCGGGTTGGTTCGGCAAGACAACGAAATTATCAAAGGAAGTCTGACATGGAATATGCAGGTATCGGCGGTTTTATCCTTTTGGCCCTCAACGTGTGGGCCATCGTCTCGATCATCGGGTCCGGTGCGACAACCGGGTCCAAGGTCATCTGGACCCTTCTCGTGCTGGTGTTGCCGTTGGTTGGTTTCATCATCTGGCTGATCACGGGACCACGGGCCAACAAGCGTTTGGCCTAAAGATTTAGACAGTTTGGCAAGGGCGCGCGGGCACATGTCCGGGCGCCCTTGCACATAGAAGGGGCGGGCCAACATGGGACAGATGGATCAGGATATTTCAGTTGAGACGGCGCAGAACCGTTCTGTGTTCGGCGCGGAGCGCGGATCGGCGGACTGGATACGTGTCGGGACGGCCTGCATTGCGGCGCTGGCGATCATCGGCGTGTTCGCGGTGCTCAAGCAATCCAAGGACATTTTCGCCCCGGTGATCTCGGCCTTGATGATGGGCATCGTGCTGACGCCACTGTCGGATGTCATGGACCGCTGGCGCGTGCCGCCTGCCGTTTCGGCCCTGTTGTCCGTGCTGCTGGCCCTGTCTGCGATCCTGTTCCTGTTGTTGCTGATCGAACCTTACGTCACCCAGGCCATCAACCGCGCGCCGATCATCTGGTACGAGTTGCGCGGCACTATCGACCAGCTGAAAGGCATGTTGCGCGGCCTTGAACAGATGTCTGCGGATGTGGCTGACGCCATTGAGCCAAGCGCGAGCGGTGAGGAAAAAGAAAAGGTGTCGCTGCCATCCGTCACGGACGCGCTGTTTCTTGCCCCGCAATTTGCCGCGCAATTCATGATCTTTACCGGTACGCTTTATTTTTTCCTGTTGACGCGGGACGGGATCTATCGCTGGTTTGACGCCCGTTTCGACTGTTTCGGAGAGGTGCAGTTGCGCCACGCCGGAGAGCAGGTTGCCCGCTATGTTCTGACCATCACCGGCATCAATTTTGGTCTGGGCTGTCTGGTGGCGATTGCGATGTATCTGCTGGGAATGCCGACGCCGGTGTTCTGGGGCGTGCTGGCCTTTGTACTGAACTATGTGGTGTATCTTGGCCCCATCGCGCTGATCGCCACCCTCTTGGTGACTGGGATCGTGGTGTTTGATGGTCCGGCGAGCTTTATGCCCGCGCTTGTTTATTTCATGATGAACGCGACCGAAGCGCAGTTCGTCACCCCCGCGTTGGTCGGGCGGACCTTGTCGGTGAATCCGCTGCTTGTGTTCCTGTCGCTGGTGTTCTGGCTGTGGCTGTGGGGGCCGATCGGTGGGATCATCGCGTTGCCCTTGCTGATCTGGGGTCTGGCGGTGTTCGCAGCCGCGCAGGCTCAGGCCATTTCGTCGGGCACGCCAGGCAGGTTGTAACCCATATTGCGCGCGGGGCTGGTCAGGTAGGGCAGCAGGAATCCTGTGCGCTGTTCGGGCGGCAGGCTGGCGTTCTGGCGCGCCCGGTTGGACCATGCGGCACAGGCGGTGTCAGCTTCAAAAAACTCCGGCCTCGCATCCGTGCCCAGCCAGTGGGTGAAACAGCGGGTTTTCAGGTGGTCCACCTCGGCTTGAGTATCCGTCTGGACTCCGACTTCGGTGTCCCATGACAGACTGCGCCCGTTCAGGTTTGCCGAAGAGACGATGGCTGATCGGTCATCGAAGATCGACACTTTGGCATGCAGATACACGATGGGGGCGTCGAAATGCGTGGCCCGGCCATCGGGTTCTGCCGCGCGGGGCTGGGCGGGGGCGCCGATGAACAGGCGCGGGCCAAATGCCTTTTGGATAATCTCGATGGACGCGACCTGCAGGTGTTCGCCAAAGGCCGCATCGGGGCCGGGGGATTGGTCGAACGCGATCTCTTCGGGTGCTGCGGGCAGAATGAGGATCAGGGTCAGGTCGGGGTTTTCACGCGCGCGTCTGGCCAGTTGGCGTGCCAAGGTCTTGTCCCGGAAGAACTGGCTCTCCAGATAGATCAGCCGCTCGGACTGGGCGATTTGTACGGCGTGTTCTGTCGCCAGTTCGTTGACCGACGCCTTGGGCGACAGGGGCAGCCACGGCAGCTTGCGCCGGGCCGAGATCGTTCTGAGCAGGTGGCGCATGGGTTGCGGGCGCGTGCCATATGTGACCGCTTCGAAACTGCGCAGATGTGTGGCCGCCTCGCGGGCGATCGGGCCATCCACGAGCACTTGCGTGTCGTGCCACGTGTCCTTGGCCGCCCGGTTGTGATCGGGCGTATCATATCGGCGGTCATTCAGATCGAGCCCGCCTGCATAGAGCGTTTCGCCATCAAAGACCGCCAGTTTCTGGTGGTGCGTCACCGGTATAAGCGCGGGCGGTCGCAGGCGGGGGATCAGGTCCTGGCCGCGCCATTTCACCATGGGTTTCAGACCGGGCGCGCGGTCGAGGTAGTCCTGTTTGTCCAAAGGCGAGAGCTGGTTCACCGCGATCAGGTTGTTCCGGATTTCCCTGGTCGAGCGCGCCCAAAGGGCGAGGCGGGGCAGGATGCCGACACGTGCGGGATGCATCGAGGTGCGCACGCGCAACCGCTCGGGGTGGTTCGAGGCCTCGCCTGCGGCGATGAGGCCGCGCAGACATTCCCACGCGTAGGTATGCATCGAGGGGCGCACCACGGGGTCGAAATCGCTCAGGATCATTTCGATCTGCACACCGCGATTGAGGGTTGCGATGATCAGGTCAAACCATGTCTCGCCGATCTGGCGGGCCTGATCCGAGCGCAGGGTGGTCCATGGGTCAAAAACGCGGAACCCGGCAATGATGTCATGTTTGGCGGACATGAACTCGCCCTCAAGGGCCGGATAGGCCTCCTTCGCGGTCAACAGAACGTCAAAGCGACGCGCGGCCCCCATTGTCATCAATAATCCCGGGCGTCTTGTACAAAGTCCGCAATGGTGAACCGGATGGTCGTTGTGTAGCGGTCAGGCAGGACCTCGTTTTCCATTTGTCCGCCCAGCTGGATGGCAAAGGCGTTCATCAATTGCGCACCAAGGCCCGTGCTTTCCACCGTTTCGGATGCGCCCAAGGTGTTGGAGATCGTGAGTGTGCAGGCGGCGCCGTCCTGTTTCAGCGAGACATTGACGGCTGGTCGCTGTCCCTTCTTGTTGCCCACATATTTCATCACGTTGGTGACCGCCTCTGCGGTCAGCAGCGAAAGTGGTACAGCCTGATCGGGGAACAGAAGAACCGGGTCAATGTCGGTTTCCATGTCAATGGCACGGTAGGATGATATGGCCACCTCAAGCGAGTTTTCGACGATTTCGGACACCAGATTGCCGACATTCACCATTCCGCCCTGATCGGATTGGTAAAGGTCGCGGTGGATCGTGGCGAGGCTGAGCACGCGGTCCTGCAGGCGGGACAGAACGGACCGGGTCTCTTCGTGTTTGGCGGTGCGGATCTGCATGTTCATGATCGAAGAGATCAGTTGCAGGTTGTTCTTGACCCGGTGATGGACCTCTTTGATCAGCACATTCTTTTCGCGCAGGTTGTCCTCAAGCGCGGCCTCTTCGCGCAGAACGGTGTCTGTCATGCGCTCAAAATGGCCATAGAGATCGCTGATCTCGTTCGGGACGGGGCCCAGATCTTCGCTGACCTTGATGGTGCGGTCGCTGGCAAAGGCGTTCATGCGCATCCGCAGCTTGGTCAGGTGCCGCAGCACCAGCATGTAGATCGACAGCATCGCAACGCCCATGCTGGCAAACCACATCAGCACCGGGAACAGCCACGGGCGCACGGTTCCCACGACTTCACGCGCAAGCCCTGCATCGGTGCGCCAGACACCAAGGACCAGCGCCGGGCTGCCCTGGATCGGCACAACGGTATAGCGGCGCGGCGCGCCCGCCTGATTGACGCTTTGAAATGCCGTGTTGCTGGCGGTCAGAACCCGTTTGAGATCCGCCTCGGTTGGCAATTCCAGCACGGCCGCGTCCAATGCCGATCTGGCGGTCAGGACCTCGCCGTCGCGGTTGAGCGTGATCAGTTCCTCAAGGCCCAGTGCGGTAAAGCTGTCCGGCGTGTCTGGCAGCCGGGTGTGTGGGATCGAGATCGAGACAAAGCCCGCAAATTCGCCGCCGACCTCATAGGGTTCGGACACAATAAAGACTGACGTTGCGCTAAGCGGGGCACTGGTGTTGACCTCGATCGACGGGGACTGGTCCTGCACCCGTTCGGCAAAACCAGGAAAGGCGGAAAAGTCGTAATCCACCCCGCTGGAGGAGCAGGTCATCTGGCCCGAAATCGGGAGCACGCCGATAAAGCTGTAGCGCGGGTCGTTTTCCACGAAGCGCCCGAAATCCTCGGTGCACGAAGGAGGGTCGGCGATGTATTCCTCGGCCACGGTGGCAAAGACGCGGGCGGCGCCAAAGGCGCGTTCGATCAGCAACTCTTCGGCTTTGGCGGCGTCCGCGGTGATGGAGAGCAGGGCCAGTTCTGCGTTTCGCTCGGCCTTTCTGGCGACCTGATCGGTCTGGTAGACCGCCACCGCCCCAAGCGGAAACAAGGCAAGGGTCAGCAGGGTGACAATCAGCACCCGCAGACTGTTGTACCAGTATTCCTGACTCACGCAGGCAGTCCGGGGTTGCCGACCACGGCAATGGTCGCGGTGTCCGTCAATTCCAGCGCCTCGTCTTCATCAAGGTGCAGCAATTCGGTCAGTTTGGCGCGGGCGCGGTTCACGCGGCTCTTGATGGTTCCGGTGGCAACCCCACACATTTCGGCGGCCTCTTCGTAAGCAAAGCCCGAGGCCCCCACGAGGATCAGCGCCTCGCGCTGTTCGTCGGGCAACTGGCTGAGCGCTTGTTTGAAATCGGCCATCTGCAACCGGCCATCATGGTCCGGCTTGACCGACAGCGTGTCGGAAAAGACGTTTTCGACATCGGCGACTTCGCGGTTCAGCTTGCGGCGCGAAGAATAGAAATTGTTGCGCAGGATGGTGAACAGCCATGCGCGCATGTTGGTGCCGGCCTCGAACTTGTCCATGTTTGACCACGCCTTGAGCACGGTATCCTGCATCATGTCATCGGCGGTCGCACGGTTGCGCGTCAAACTGAGCGCAAAGGCGCGCAGAGCTGGCAAATGGGTCACCAACTCGTCCCTTGGATCAAGTTCGCTCATTTCTTTGCCTTCAACTCTTCGTCCTGCGCGCGCAGGACAGTCAGCAGATCCATGATCTGATCTGGCATCTCATCGGTTTCCAGTTCGGAAAAAACCTTTTTGAGGTTCTGGTCGATATACGCGTCTCTTCGCGCCTTCTGGGGGTCTTCCTTGCTTGCCATCTCGCACCCGCGCCTCAAGTTAAAAAATTGCACACTGAACGGGAACCAACCGTCATCCACCGCGTTTGGTTCCAAGAATAATGCAAAAAAGGTCAAAAAAAATGAGTGACACAACTGCTCAGGCTGGATTTTCCGAACTTGTGGCTGGCGAACTGCCGTATCTGCGCCGCTATGCGCGGGCTTTGACAGGGTCTCAGGCGCGAGGTGATCAATATACCGTCGCCACGCTTGAGGCCATTTTGAAGGACAGATCGCCGTTCGAGAATGGCGATCCGGTCAAGGTGAACCTGTTCAAGTGTTTCCATTCGATTTGGGTGTCGTCGGGCCAGACCCTGACCGATCCCGAGGACGCTGTGCGCAGTCGCGCCCATGGGTTGCTGGCCAAGCTGACGGCCAATTCCCGCGAGGCGTTGTTGCTGCGCACGATCGAGGAGTTCAGCCCGACCAACGTCGCCAAGATCATGCAGACCGATGTCGAAGAGGTGCGCCAGCTGATCGCCACGGCGAACAAGGAACTGGCCAGCAGCGTGTCGGGTCGTGTGATGATCATCGAGGATGAACCGATCATTGCCGCCGACATTCAGGCCATTGTCACAAGCCTTGGCCATGAGGTGATCGGGGTTGCTCGCACCCATACCGAAGCCCTCGCCCTTGGCAAAGAGCACAACCCCGACCTGATCCTTGCCGACATCCAACTGGCCGACAATTCGTCCGGCATTGATGCGGTCAATGACCTGCTGGAGCTGATGGACGTGCCGGTGATCTTCATCACGGCCTTCCCCGAACGTCTGTTGACCGGCGACCGGCCGGAACCCGCGTTCCTGATTTCGAAACCTTTCCAGGAGGCGCAGGTGCTGTCCGCTGTCAGTCAGGCGATGTTCTTTGCATCAACCGCGACCCTGAAATGAAAAAACGCCCGGCGCGGTGATCCTGCGCCGGGCGTTTTCCTTGCCCACCTCATGTGCGATCAGATCAACTGCGCAACACGCGCAGGATCAGGGTGCCGACAAACAGCACCAGAAAGACGACAAACAGGATCTGCGCGATCCCTGCCGATGCAGAGGCGATGCCGCCAAAACCGAACAGTGCCGCGATCAGTGCGACAACCAGAAATACGAGTGCGTAATGCAACATTGTGTTTCTCCTACTGAGTACATTGTGCGACCGGGATGCCGCTCCATTCTGGGGAACCAACGGCAGAGCGGCGTGGAGGTTCCAATTATTTTCCAGAGAAATTTTGGAACCCTGCCGACATCCGCGTGTTGTGTGGGCAGACGCAATTCAAGGAGATCGACAATGACAAGCTCACTGCAAAAGCTGAAACCCCAACCCAATGCTGCCGATCTTTCCGAGCAGGTCGAAACCCTGCGCAACGATCTGGCAACCCTCACCCAGACCATTGCCGAAATGGGCAAGGCCAAGGGTGACGAGACCGTTCATAAGGCCAAATCCAAAGTGTCGGATGTCCGCGACCATGCTGCCGATGTGGCCGAGACCGCGCGTCTGCAGGCCATGGAACTGCAGGACAAGGCGGATTCTTTCATCAAGAACCAACCAGCCACAGCCATGGGTATCGCTGCGGGCGTCGGTTTTCTGGTCGGCTTTCTCGGGTCGCGGAAATAACTGATGTTCGGCATTGAAAAGAAAGTGGCGCAGACCGCCAAGCGCGCAGGCCTCCTATCAGGGGGCCTGCTGCTGTGCAGTGTCGGCGTCGGATTTTTGACCGTTGCGGGCTGGTTTGCGCTGGTGCCTTTGCTGGGCACTCAGAACACCGCCCTGATCTTGGCCGGGGTCTATGTGGGCATCGGGCTGATCATGATCGGTGTGGGATCGCACCGCTCTGCGCGCAGGTCTGACGCATCAATGGCGCGGACGCAGGCGCAAGCAGCCACCGCGCCGCCCATTGTCGAGGCATTCATGTATGGCCTGCAGGCCGGGGCACGGGCAGATCAGGCGCGGCATTCGCCAGCGCATCAAGGATCGTCGTCATTGTAAACGGCACCTCAAGCAGCGTTGAAGGCACCGCATCAGTTGCGGGCTTTCCGACACTCACGATCCGTCCGCCCGCCGCTAAAATTGCGCGCGTCACCTCGGGTGCGAGGTCGGGCAAGAGCGCCCCGTTCACAAAGAATGATGCAGAGGCGGCCAGCGTTTCGAACAGCTGAGTGATCTCTGCAGTGGACGCGCAGGCGGTGACAGACCCTGCCGGGAAACTGTGTTCAAGCGTGCCGACCAGATCCATCCGAACAACGGGATCGGGTTCGACAATAACAAAGCTCAAGTTCACGCAGGGCCCTCCAGACCAACAAAACCTGATATTAGTAGGCGTCCGGCATCTGCGCATTAATCTATGACATAGCTGGGAGAAATAAAGTGGCGACGAAATGTGAGAATTGCCCCCTCAGGCAACATGATGTGTTCGAGGACATGTCCCCCGAAGACGTCCGGTTCATGCAGCGTTTCAAGGTGGGGGAAATGGCCGTCGATCCCGGCACGCCGATCCTGATGGAAGGGTCAAACAGCCCGCAACTCTACACTGTGCTGAATGGCATGGGCCTGCGCTACAAGATGCTGGCGAATGGGCGCCGTCAGGTGGTCAGCCTGATCTTTCCGGGTGACTTTGTCGGTCTGCAGGCCGGGATCATGGGCGAGATGGGGCATTCGGTCGAGGCGACAACCAAGATGACGCTGTGCGTCTTTGACCGCTCTGAAATCTGGAAATTCTTCAAAGAACGCCCCGAACGCGCGTTTTCCCTGACGTGGCTTGCGGCGGTCGAAGAGCACTTTCTGGGTGAAACCCTGTCGACACTGGGTCAACGCACGGCCATCCAGTCGCTGGCCTGGGCCTTGGTGCGGGTGTTCGTGCGGGGGCGTAGCCTTGGGCTGGTGCACAATGGCGCCATGAGCTTTCCGTTCAAACAGCAGGACATTGCCGATGCACTCGGCCTGTCCCTTGTGCACACCAACAAGACGCTGGCCGCCCTCAAGAAAAAGCAATTGGCGCATTGGTCGGAGGGATCGTTACGGGTCAGTGACCTGCAGGGGTTGGCTGACATCGCGATGATCGACGATTTGTCCCCGGCACGGCGGCCCATCCTGTGACGTGGGCAGTGCCAACCTTGTGATGTCGAAAACGGTCTGAAATCCCCGTTCTCGCAGGCCTTTCCCGTCTCTGTTCTTGCAATCATGGAAAAGATACGGGAGAATTTTTCGCGCGCGTCAAAAAATGCCACCCGAATCCGGATATGGTGGCGCTTGCGGAACAGTAAAGGGGTTGTCCTGTGCAGGACCACAAGAAACGTATCGACACGATGGAAGAGCTGGCCGTGGCCATCGGCGTATCCCGACCAACGCTGTCGCGGTATTTTCAGGACCCCGAGCGTGTCAGCCGGACGTCCCGTGACCGGATTGCGCAGGGCCTTGAACGTGTCGAATACGTTCCGAACTTTTTCGCCACGCGGCTGAACCGGAAGTCTACGGGCATGATCGGGGTGATCATTCCCTACCTGAACGATCTGTTTTTCACCAAGCTGCTCGAGGCGATCGAACGTGCCGCGATGGAGGCCGGATTTACTGTCATCACGCAATGCTCACATTCCGATCCGTTGATCGAGGCGCGTGCGGCGGAGACCTTTATGTCGATGAGTGTCGATGGCGCGCTTGTTTCGCCGCTTGGCAACCACAGTGACCTCAAGGCCTATGATCGCCTGCGGTCCCGCCTGCCCACTATGCTGTTCGATTCCCGGCCCAAGAACATGCCAGATGTCGATTTTGTCGGCACCAACCATGTGCAAAGCACGGGCCTTGCCACCGAATACCTCAGCCGTGTGGGCGCGCCGCCGGTGTTTCTGGCCATGCCCCGCGTGAACTTTAACGCGATGGAGCGCGAGCACGCCTACATCGCCAAAATGGAAGAGCTGGGTCACGAGCCAAAGATCATCGGCACGGAGATGATTCAGGACAATGGGTTGTTTGAGGCCCACGGTCAGGCGGTGTTGGATCGCGAATTCGCCGCCGGGCGCTTGCTGGAGTCCTCGATCCTGTGTGTGAACGACCGTGTGGCCATTGGCGCTCTGCGCGCCGCCGCCTCGCATGGGCTGGAGCCGGGTAGCAAACGTGTGGGCGGCTTGCGGATCATGGGGCATGACGACTATCCGCTGTGTCCCTACACCGTGCCCAGCCTGACGACAGTGGCGCAAAACGTGGACGAGATCGGGCGCACTGCCGTGTCACGTCTGGTCGGCGCGATCCAGGCCAAGAAAAGCCCCGACGAGCAATTCGTCCGGTTGCTGGATGGAGAGATCAAGGTGCGTGAATCCGCGTGATGGAGTATGCTGGCAACAGGGGCTGAGCGCGCGTCAATTTGACGATGCCCGGCGCCCTATTCCGCCATCTGCCGGTCGACCTGCTGTTCCTCGTTGATCATGGCCTGCAACTGGCGGCGAAACCGCAATTGCCCCCCATCAATGGGCAAGTCGATATGGGGCGAGGTCTTGTTGGCCATGCCCTTTTGCACTTCGTTCAGCACGGCGCGGTCCTCTTCAAAGGCATGCTGGACGTCCTCGGACATCATCTGTGACAGGGCGGCGTCATTGGGGCGGATGTTGCGCAGCTGGAACCAGTAATAGCGCGTCTGGGAGTCGGTCACCGGCGTCATGAAGTTGTAGCTGTCCATGATGAATGTCTGGTCATGCAGCGGCCCGTCCGACCCGCCGGTGCCTGCAGGCGTGAACACCGCCTTGATCAGCGCATGGCTGGGATAGCGCACCTCGTAGTGCTGCAGGCGGTCGCAGTTGCCCGCGAATTCCACCACCTTTTTGTAGAACGGGGCCGGTTCGTGATCCATCATCCAGCGGTGCACGATCACGCCGTTCTCGGTCTTGGTCACGCGCAGGGGCGTGTCCTTGGTGGCGTCCGTGGCAAAGCTGCTTTGGTGGACCCAGGCCACGTGGGTGGGATCCAGCAGGTTGTCGCACATGAGCAGGTAGTTGCACTCCAGCTCCATCGCGGCACCGCGATTGATGCCCCATGCGGGGTTGTCGTAGTTTTCGATCTCGCAGATGTCGTGGGGATCGGCCAGTGCGGGGTTGCCCATCCAGATCCAGACCAGTCCGTATTTCTCGTGCAGCGGATAGGCATGCACGCGCGCCTCGGACGGGATGCGCCCGGTGCCCGGTGCCCAGACGCATTGGCCCGCGCAATCAAAGGTCAGCCCGTGATAGCCGCATTCGACCGTGTCCCCCTTGATCCGCCCTTTGGACAGCGGCAGCTTGCGGTGTGGGCAGGCGTCCTCGAGCCCGACCAACTCGCCGCTTTCGATACGAAAGATGCAGATCTTTTCGCCCAGTACAGTGATCTGTTGCAGATCGCGCGTGATCTCGTGATCCCATGCGGCGACGTACCAGGCGTTTTTCAGAAACATGATTTACCTCGACAGAATGCCGGGCAGGTTTAACCCCTGTTCGCGTGCACAATCCAGAGCCGTGTCATATCCTGCATCTGCGTGGCGCATCACACCTGTGGCAGGATCGTTCCAAAGCACGTTGGCGATGCGCCGATCTGCGTCCTCTGTGCCGTCACAGCAGATCACCATGCCGGAGTGCTGGGAAAAGCCCATGCCGACCCCGCCGCCGTGATGCAGCGACACCCATGTGGCCCCCGAGGCGACGTTCAGCATCGCGTTGAGCAGCGGCCAGTCTGAGACCGCGTCCGAGCCGTCCTTCATCGCCTCGGTCTCGCGGTTGGGCGAGGCGACGGAGCCGGAATCCAGGTGGTCGCGTCCGATCACGACCGGAGCGGAAAGTTCTCCGGTTCGCACCATTTCGTTAAGGGCGAGGCCCAGCTTGTGCCGCACGCCCAGCCCGACCCAGCAGATGCGTGCGGGCAAGCCCT
Source organism: uncultured Tateyamaria sp. (assembly GCF_947503045.1). Taxonomy (GTDB): domain Bacteria; phylum Pseudomonadota; class Alphaproteobacteria; order Rhodobacterales; family Rhodobacteraceae; genus Tateyamaria. The sequence goes on along the minus strand of NZ_CANNCF010000002.1, from coordinate 712,797 downwards.
GAAACGCGATCCGTTCGCGCGCCATGTCCAGCCAGTTGTGCAGGTGCGGGTCGTCTACCAGTTCCTTGACCTTGGCATCGGTCTTGTAGATGTCCTCGGGATCGCCGGACAGGGCGCACCACCGGAACGGCCCGATGCCACGGCAAAACAGCGGGCGGATATAGGCGGGCACAAAACCGGGGAAGGCAAAGGCGTTTTCTAGCCCTTCTTCTTGTGCGACCTGCCGGATGTTGTTGCCGTAATCGAGCGTGGGCACGCCCGCGTTCCAGAAATCGACCATCGCGGCGACCTGCACTTTCATCGACGCCCTTGCCGCTTTTTCAACAGCCTTGGGATCGCTTTCCTGCCTGACGCGCCATTCGGCGACGCTCCACCCCTGCGGTAGGTAGCCGTGGATCGGATCGTGGGCCGAGGTCTGGTCGGTCACGATATCCGGTCTGATCCCGCGTTTGACCAGCTCGGGAAAGACATCCGCCGCATTGCCGATCAGCGCGACGGATTTGGCCTCACCCGCCTTGGTCCACGCGTCAATCATCGACAGGGCGGTGTCCAGATCATGCGTCTTTTCGTCCACATAGCGGGTGCGCAGTCGGAAATCGGCACGGGTCTCGTCACATTCCACCGTCAAACAGCAGGCCCTGGCCATCACTGCCGCCAGCGGCTGAGCACCGCCCATGCCACCTAGTCCCCCGGTCAGGATCCAGCGCCCCGTCAGGTTGCCATCATAGTGCTGGCGGCCCGCCTCCATGAACGTCTCGTAGGTGCCCTGCACGATTCCCTGGGTGCCAATATAGATCCACGACCCGGCGGTCATCTGGCCGTACATCGCCAGCCCGCGCTTATCGAGTTCGTTGAAGTGATCCCACGTCGCCCAATGTGGCACGAGGTTGGAATTGGCGATCAGCACGCGCGGCGCGTCCTTGTGGGTGTTGAACACGCCGACGGGCTTGCCCGATTGCACCAGCAGGGTTTGCGTGTCCTCCAGCGTCTTGAGGGTGGCCACGATGGCATCGAAATCCTCCCACGTCCGCGCCGCACGCCCGATCCCGCCATAGACCACCAACTCGTGCGGGTTCTCGGCCACGTCCGGATGCAGGTTGTTCATGAGCATCCGCATGGGCGCTTCGGTCAGCCAGCTTTTGGCGGTGATTTCGGGGCCGGTCGGGGGAAACACGTCGCGGATATTGTGGCGCGGGTTGGTCATTGGGGCGCTCCTGCGATTGGGACGAGGGTGGCGAGTGTCGACAGAATGTGGGCGAGATGCGGGCGCAGCCGCGCGGCCTTGGTTTCGTCATAGGCCCATGGGGCGGATTGCGTGGCGAGGTAGGTGGACTGTGCGAGTTCCAGCTGGATTGCATGGACGTTTTGGTTCGGTCGGCCATAGTGGCGCGTCGTCCAGCCGCCCTTGAACCGGCCGTTCAGGACGGTGCTGAAGCCTTGGGCGTTCCGGCAGATTTCATGTACGGCCCGTTCGATCCGGGGCGCGCAGGTTTTGCCCTGATCCGTGCCGATGTTGAAATCAGGCAGGGTACCGTCAAACAGGTACGAAATACGAGAGCGTATGGAGTGGCAATCAAACAGGATTGCGTGACCATGCAGATCGCGCACCCGCGTGATTTCTGCGCGGATGGCTGCGTGATAGGGCGCGTGAAAGGCCGTGCGCCGCCCGGCGATATCCGCGTCGGTTGGAGGCGTATTCCAGATGTCCTGCCCGCCGAAGTTGGTCAGTGGTACCAGGGCTGTCGTGTTCTGCCCGGGATAGAGGCTTGCACCGTCAGGGTCGCGATTTGCGTCGATCACGTAACGATGAAACTTCGCCCGCACAGTCGTGGCATCGGGCAGCAGGTCCGCATAGAGGCGGTCGATATGCCAGTCCGTATCCGCGAGCGCCGTTCCGTTTGCGTTGAGGTTGGCGCCGATGTCAGGCGGAACATACGTGCCCGCATGTGGCAGGCCGAGAATGATCGGACTATTGCCCCGGGATACTGTCACAGGGGTCATGCGGCCTCCCCTTTGATAAATCCCGGCAAGTCCACCGCACCGCATAGCGCGCCTGTGCGCACCATCTGTGCGGCAGCTTCGATACTGGGGGCCAAATAGCGATCCTCGGTGATCTGGGGCACCTCTCGGCGCAGCACGGCGATGACGGACTGCAGGGGTGCGCTGGTCTGCAAAGGCGCGCGAAAGGCGATGCCCTGGGCGGCGCAAATTGCCTCGACCCCGAGGATCACGTTGAGATTCGCGTTCATTCGCACCAACCGTCGCGCGGCGTGGGCCGCCATGCTCACGTGGTCCTCTTGATTGGCAGAGGTGGGCGTGCTGTCAGTGGTGCACGGGTTGGCCAGATGCTTGTTCTCGCTCATCAGCGCGGCGGTGGTGACTTCGGCGATCATCAGGCCGGAGTTGAGGCCGGGATTGGGCGTCAGAAACGGGGGCAGGTCGAAGGACAGGGTCGGGTCGACCATGAGCGCCACACGGCGCTGGGCGATGGCCCCGATCTCGGACATCGCGATGGCGATCTGGTCGGCGGCAAAGCCGACGGGTTCGGCATGAAAATTACCGCCCGAGACGATCAGGTCGTCATCCACCAGCACCAGAGGGTTGTCCGTGACGGCGTTGGCCTCGATCTCAAGCGTTCGCGCTGCAAAGTGGAGCAGGTCCATCGTCGCGCCGGTGACTTGCGGCTGACAGCGGATGCAATAGGGGTCCTGCACGCGCGTGTCGCCGTCGCGGTGACTGTCGCGGATGTCCGAGCCTTGCATGAGGGCGCGTTGCGCGCGGGCGACCTCGATCTGCCCGGCATGGCCGCGGAGGGTGTGAATGGCGTCCTGCAGCGGAGCGGTCGAGCCCATGATCGCGTCTGTGGACATCGCGCCCGTCACCACGGCTGTCGCTGCGTTTGTCCAGGCGCCCCACAGCCCGACCAGCGCACAGGCGGTCGAAAACTGGGTGCCATTGATCAGGGCAAGGCCCTCTTTTGGGCCGAGCACTATCGGTGTCAGACCCGCCTTTGCCAGTGCATCGCTTGCAGGTTGCCGGACCCCGTCATAGACCGCTTCGCCCTCGCCCATCATCGCTGCAGCCATATGCGCCAGCGGGGCAAGGTCACCCGATGCGCCAACAGACCCTTGCGACGGGATGACAGGCATGACGCGTTTGGCGAGCATCGCCTCAAGCAGTTGAACGGTGCCCATGGCGACGCCAGAGGCGCCACGCCCCAGAGACAGCAGCTTGAGCGACATCATCAGCCGTGTGGTGGCCGGATCGAGCGGTTCGCCCACGCCGCAGCAATGGGACAGGATGAGGTTGCGCTGCAATTGTGCAACGTCATCTGGCGCGATCTTGACGCTGGCAAGTTTGCCGAAGCCCGTGTTGATGCCATAAACTGCCTGATCTCCGGCGGCCGCGCGCGCCACTGCGGCGGCTGCGGCATGAATGCCCGGATGGGCAGAGGTGTCGAGAGTCACAGGCCCGTGCCCCGACCAGATCTCGCGCAATTGCGCGAGCGTGGCGGACCCAGGCATGAGGATCATAACACACCCCCATACACACGCGCATGGAGCGGGTTGAAGCCGATCCGATAGCAAAGCTCGGCAGGTTCAGAGACGTTCCAGATGCATAGATCAGCGCGTGATCCGGGTGTAATCCGCCCGCGATCCGCCATTCCCAGCGCCTTGGCCGCGTTGGCTGTGGTGCCCAGCAGTGCCTCAAGCGGGGTCATGCGAAACAGCGTGCAGCCCATGTTCATCGCCAACAGCAGCGAGGTCAACGGCGATGAGCCAGGGTTGCAATCTGTCGCCAGCGCCATCGGCACGCCATGGTTGCGGAATGCGGCAACTGGCGGGGTCTGGGTTTCGCGCAAGGTGTAGAATGCGCCCGGCAGCAGCACGGCAACGGTGCCGGAGGCGGCCAACGCACGCGCGTCGTCTTCATTCGCGTATTCGACGTGATCCGCGCTGAGGGCGCCATAGCGGGCGGCCAGCTGGGTCCCGCCGATATTGGAGAGTTGTTCGGCATGCAGCTTGACCGGTAGGCCCAACCCGGACGCCGCATCGAACACCCGCGCGATTTGCGCCGTGTCAAAGGCGATGCCTTCGCAGAACCCATCGACGGCATCCACGAGTCCTTCCGCATGGGCGGCGCGCAGGGTGGGGATACAGACGGAGTCGATGTAAGCATCTGCGTTGCCTGAGAATTCTGGCGGCACCGCATGTGCGCCCAAAAAGCTGGTGCGCACGGCGATGGGACGCGCTTCTGCAATGCGGCGGGCCACGCGCAGCATTTTGAGTTCTGTGTCGAGGTCGAGGCCATAGCCTGATTTGACCTCGATCAGCGTGACACCTTCGGCGATCAATGCGTCCACGCGGGTCAGCGCATCGGCCAAAAGGGCATCAGCCGAGGCGGTTCGGGTCGCGCGCACGGTGGAAACGATGCCGCCGCCCGCCTTTGCGACGTCGGCGTACGTCGCGCCATTGAGCCGCTGTTCGAACTCGGCCGCGCGGTTGCCGCCAAACACGACATGGGTGTGGCAGTCGATCAGCGCGGGCGTCAGGAGTCGCCCGCCTAGGTCATGGACCATGCGATTGGTGTAGTCCTCTGGCACGTCCGCCATGGGCCCGACCCACGCAATGGTATCAGCCTCGACCACCACCGCGCCCGCGTCGATCACCCCAAAGGCGTCATTTGTGCGCAGCGTTGCGACTCTGGCATTGGTCAAAAGCACGGGCACGACTCACTTGCGATAAATCCACGTTAATGTTTTTATGTGCGTACATAATAATCTGTCAAGCGAGGCGGTGATGCAAAGCATATGGGCCAAAACGGCGCTGCTGCCGGAAGGCTGGGCCAAAGAGGTGCGCGTGGACGTGGCCGACAATGGGCGCATCATCTTGGTGGAAACAGGCGCGGCACGGCAAGGGACAACGGTGCCGTGCCTCTTGCCCGCCCCGGTTAATGTGCACAGCCACGCCTTTCAACGCGCCATGGCGGGGCGGACCGAACGGCGTGGGCCGAAACCGACCGACAGTTTCTGGACTTGGCGGCAGTTGATGTTCAGATTTCTCGACCGCCTGACTCCGGATCATATCGAGGCGATCACAGCGCTGGTACAGATGGAGATGCTGGAGGCGGGCTACGCCACCAATGCCGAGTTCCATTATTTGCATCACGCGACCGGGGGTATGCCTTACGACGATATTGCCGAGACCTCTGCCCGTATCTGCGCCGCCGCGGCACAGACCGGCATCGGGCTATGCCTGTTGCCCGTGCACTACGAGTTTGGCGGATGTGACAGGCGCGGCTTGGGTGCGGGGCAAATCCGGTTTGGCAATGATCTGGAGCGGTTTCAGCGGCTGCATGAAGGGGCGGCACGCTGTATTGCGCGACTGCCGGATGATGCCGGGATCGGGGTCGCGCCGCATTCTTTGCGTGCGGTTGGTGCGTCGGATTTGGCAGCTTATGCAGAGCTGTTTCCGTCCGGCCCCATCCACATGCATCTGGGTGAACAGCGCGCCGAGGTTCAGGAGGTGCAACAGCATTGGAACGCGCGGCCTGTCACATGGGCGCTCGACAATATGGACCTGTCAGACCGCTGGTGTCTGATCCATTGCACGCAGATGACGCCTGACGAAACCGTTCGACTGGCCCGAACCGGCGCGGTGGCGGGCCTGTGTCCGATTACTGAAAGCAGTCTGGGGGATGGCATCTTTGATGCGGTGCGTTGGTGTGATGCGGGTGGTGCCTTTGCCATCGGGTCTGACAGCAACATCCGCATCTCTCTGAGTGAAGAGCTGCGCACGCTCGACTATTCCCAACGTCTGCGTGACGGCACCCGCGCGGCCCTTGCAACGACAAATAAATCTACCGGGCGACGGTTGTTTGACGGGATGGTGCAAGGCGGGGCGCAGGCGACGGGTCGGTTGACAGGACGGATCGAGACCGGGCATTGGGCGGACATGATGACGCTTGATACCGACTCTGAGCACCTGTGGGGGCGCACGCAGGATGCGCTGCTGGATTCCTGGATTTTTGCCGGCGATGATCGCCTTGTCCGGGATGTGTGGGCTGCGGGGCGGCATGTGGTGCAGGACGGCGCGCATCACAGGCGCGCCGAGATCGTCGCGACTTACAAGCGCACGATCGATATGTTGAAGGATGCGCTGTGAATTCGCCCGTGTTCCGGAATTGGCAATCTGTGCAGGACGAAGTGTTGCGTCGCATACGGACGCGTGTGTGGAAGCCGGGCGATCTGATCCCGAACGAGGCGGATCTGGCCGAGGAATTCGGCTGTGCCCGCTCGACCGTGAACCGAGCATTGCGCGCGGTGGCCGAGGCAGGGTTGCTGGATCGCAAGCGCAAGGCGGGCACCCGGGTGGCGGCCCAGCCTGTTGCCAAGGCCACGCTGAGCATTGCGGTCATTCGCCGCGAGGTCGAGGAGCGGTGCCGCAAGTACAGCTATCAGCGCATCACCCGCGCTGAATGTGTACCGCCGCTGGATGTGAGTGCGGCCATGCGGACGCCTGCTGCGACAACATTGCTGTATGTCCGCGCGTTGCATCTTGCCGATGACACGCCCTATGCGCTGGAAAGCCGCTGGATCAACACGGACGTTGTTCCGGGTGCATTGCAAGAGCCGTTTCAGGACATCAGTGCCAATGAATGGCTGCTACAGCATGCGCCCTACACGGACGGCGAGATTTCGTTTTCCGCTGTTGCGGCGAGTACGGGAGACGCGCAGGCGCTCGGATGTGCAGAAGGCAGTGCGCTGTTTGCGATTGATCGGCTGACCTGGGATGCGGATCGGTCGGTCACCAAAGTGCGCTTGCTGTTTGCGCCAGGCCACCAGATGCGGACGGTGCTTTAGGTTTGATCCGTCAGCTTTCCGGCGCGCAACCCCCGGCCTCGGTACGGGTTGCGATGTAGCGGTCCAGCGCGTCAAGCCGGTCGTCGCGCTCAACGGGCGGGACAAAGTCGCGCAGGATACCTTGCCAGATGCCGGTTGCACGGGTGGTGGCGTCAATGCTGCCGCGTTCCTCCCACGTGCCGATATTGGCGAAATCTGCGACGAGCGGTTCGTAGAATTCGGTCTGGTAGCGCTCCATCGTGTGTGCGGCACCAAAGAAGTGTCCGCCGGGCTGCACTTCTTCGAGTGCCTCCAGTGCGATTTCGGCCTCGTCTGCCGGAGTGGACAGGCACAACTCGGCCATCATCTGCAGCACTTCGACATCGGTGATCAGCTTTTCATAGGACACCGTCAGCCCGCCTTCGAGCCAACCGGCGGCGTGTAACGTCACCGTGGCCCCGGCCAACAGGCAGCCCCATGTGCCGAACTGCGTTTCGTTGGCGGCCTGCACATCGCCGAGGTTTGCCGCCGAGCCAGAGGCGCAGCGCCAAGGCAGGCCAATATGGCGCGCGAGTTGGCCGGCAGCCAGCGAGGCCTTGAAATGCTCGGGCGTGCCAAAGATCGGCGCGCCGGATTTCATGTCCACATTCGAGGTGAAGGTGCCATAGCAGACCGGCGCGCCGGGTTTGATCAACTGGCCCAGAGTGATGGCGGCCAGCGCCTCGGCATGGGACAGGGTCATGGCCCCGGCCACGGTGATCGGGGCCATCGCGCCCATCAGGGTGAAGGGTGTAATTATCGCCATCTGCCCGGCGCGCGCGAAATCCATCACCCCCTGGGCCATCGGTATGTCCAACTGGCGCGGAGAGTTGGTGTTGATGATCGTGTAGCAATGGGATTGCGCGGCGAAATCCGCATCCGAAATCCCACGCGCGATCTGCAGCATCTCGAAGGATTCACGTACCTGTCCGGCGCCACGTGCGTAGATGAAGGGGACCTTGTCCGTCAGTTCCATCTGCCCTTTCGTCATTGCGTAGTGGCGCAGGTGCATGGGCACATCCTGCGGTTCGACCAGCGGCGGGATCATGTGCAGCACATCGAAATGCTGGGTCAGGGTGATCAGTTCGCGAAAGTCCTGTTCGGTGCCGGGTCGCCGCCCGCGCGTCAGGTCGGTGGCATGCGGACAGCCAGCACCCGGCTGAAATATCATGGAGCCGAGTTCCATGGTCAGGTTCCGCCCCGGGTCCCCTGCGATGAGCGGGAAGGATTTGGGAGCGGCCGCTAGGGCGGCCTCAACCATCTCGCGTTCGATATGGACCATCTGGGTGGCCTCATCGACCCGCGCGCCACCTGCCGTGAAGGCTCTGCGTGCCTCGGCGTGCAGCACCTTGATGCCCAACCGTTCCAGCACATCCAGGCTGGCGTCGTGGATGGCAGCGACCCGGTCGTCCGAAAAGACACCCATCGGCGGGAACGGATTGCGCAAAGAGCGATAGTCGGTCGTGCGGACCTTGCTGGGCGGCGCACCGCGTCCACGTCGTTTGGGGCGCGTGCTCATCCCCGCATGGCTTTGCCGGTTGGATCGTAGGGGGAGGCGGCGATGACCTTGACGCTGCGTTCGGCGCCGACGATGTGCACGGTCAGGTCTGTGTCTTCGCCGCTGTATTCAGCTTTTACCAGCGCCATGGCCAACGATTTGCCGACCGTGTGTCCGTAGCCACCCGAGGTGACAAAGCCGACCTTTTCGCCGTCTTTCCAGATCGGTTCGTAACCGGATGCATCAGCGCCATTGGCGTCGACTTGGAGCGTGACCTGCCGTTGGGCAGGGCCGTTGCCATCACGTTCGGCGAGGGCCGCAGCCTTGCCGACGAAAGCCTTGTCCCAATCAACCCAGCGGTCCATGCCTGTCATGCCGGGGGTGTAGCCTTGGGTGAATTCCGCTGACCAGATGCCAAAGGATTTTTCGAGGCGTAGGGACAGAAGGGCGTTGAACCCGTATTCAACCATTCCCTCGTCCGCGCCTGCAGCCAGCAGGGTGTTGCGCAGGGCAATGTGATCGCCCATACGGCAATGTATCTCGTAGCCTAACTCGCCTGCGACGGAAAGACGCCCGACACGGCAGCGCAGCATGCCGATGTCGAATTCGCCGCAGCCCATGAAGGGCAGATCGCTCACCGGTCCGTCCGTCAGTTTGTCGATCACGGCGCGGGATTTGGGGCCCGCCAGGGAAAAGCCTGCCATTTCCTCACCCAGATCGCGCAGATTGACCCCGCCCATCATGTGATCGGCGAACCAGCGCAAATGCCAGGAACGCAGGTAATAGCTGCCCATGATCCACCATATGCCGTCGCCCCAATTGAAGACGGTAAGGTCCCCCTTGAGCCGCCCGTCCTCGCCCAGCATCGGGGCAAGGCGCGCGCGGCCCGGTTTGGGCAGGCGCGAGGCCATGATGTGATCGAGCCAGACTTCGGCATTCTCACCCGTCACTTCGAAGCGGGAAAAGCCGGTGATGTCGAGCAGACCGACCTTGTTACGCACCGCCGCGCATTCGGCGGCCACGATGTCAAAGGCGTTCGAACGTTTGAGCGAGGGCGTTTCCTTAAACCCCTCGGGCGCGAAATATAGTGGCACCTCCAGATCCCAGCTTTGCCCCCAGTGGCAGCCTGCAGCCGTCATGTCGGAATGGGCGGGCGCGGTTTTCAGCGGGCGGCCTGCGGGCAATTGCTCGTTTGGATAGGTCATCACGAAACGGCGGGAATAGAACTGGCCGGTGGTTTCCTTGATGTATTGCTTGTTCTCGGCCCAGATGCCGTAGCGGGCGACATCCATGCCGTAGACATCGGCCTCCGGCTCGCCGTGGATCATCCATTCGGCAAGCGACTTGCCAACGCCACCACCCTGCAGAAACCCGGCCATGACCGCGCAGGCTGACCAGTATCCGTGCTTTCCCGGCACCGGGCCGACCAGCGGATTCCCGTCGGGCGAAAAGGTGAAAGCGCCGTTCACCCAAGTCTTGATGCCCACGTTTTCCAGCGCGGGATAGCGGCTGTAACCCATCATCAACTCGTGCTCGATCCGGTCGGTCTGTTCCTGAAACAGCTCCATCCCGTAATCCCAGGGCGCGCCATCCATGGCCCAGTGTTCAGTGTTCTGCTCGTAGATGCCGACCAGCAGGCCGTTCTGGTCCTGTCGGGTATAGGTGAACCCTTCGAGGTCCACGGTCATTGGGACTTCGAAATCCAGCTCGGCGAGTTCCGGGACTGTATCAGTAATAAAGTAGTGGTGTTTGAGTGGGGAGACCGGCAGTTCGATACCTGCCATACGGCCCACCTGTTTTGCCCAAAGACCAGCGGCGTTGACCACGTGTTCGCAACTGATCGTCCCTTTTTCTGTGACGACCTGCCAGCCTTGAAGGGTCTGATTCAGCTCCAGCACGCGGTTGTGTTCGATGACCGTGGCGCCGTGTTTTTTGGCTGCCCCAGCATAGGCATGCACCGTGCCGGTAGTGTCGATATACCCTTCGCGATCCGCCCACATGCCGCCCAGCAACCCGTCGCCCGACATGATGGGATTGAGTTCCACTGCCTCTTCGACGGTGACCAGACGGCAATCTTCGATCCCGATGGACTGGAACGTGCGATAGGCCGATTGCAGCCATTCCCACCGGTCGGATGTGCCGGCCATTGTCAGCCCGCCGGTCATGTGCAGGCCAATGTTCTGGCCGGATTCCTTTTCGATCTCGGACAGAAGGTCGATCGTGTACGCCTGCAATTGCGCGATGTTGGGGTCCGCGTTCAGCGCGTGAATACCACCCGCCGCGTGCCAGCTTGAGCCCGCCGTCAGGACCGAGCGTTCGATCAGGCACACATCGCTCCACCCCATCTTGGCCAGATGGTAGAGCACTGACGTACCCACCACGCCGCCCCCGATCACAACAACCCGGTACTGTGTTTTCATGACCGTCCTCACTCGCAGCATTTGTGGAAGGCTCTTGCATGTGTGCGGCCCTGTCCATTGGTTTCACGACACGGGGATGACAGCTTGCGACCCCCGCCTTGCTGGCGGCGGATCGGTTTTGGAACAAATTGCTTTGTAGATCACTGAACTATCGCCATGGTCGCAAGATCACGTTTCAAACAAGAGGGCGCGTCCCATGGCCAAGTCGAAAACCATCATCACCTGCGCGGTCACCGGATCGATCCACACGCCCACCATGTCCGACCACCTGCCGCTTTCGCAGAATGACATCGCCGAGCAGGCCATCGCAGCAGCAGAAGCGGGCGCATCGATCCTGCATCTGCACACCCGCGACCCGGAGGATTTTCGCCCCTCGGTTGATCCGGATCACTACGCGCCCATTCTGTCGCGGGTGAAACAATCAACCAATGCCGTGCTGAACATCACTACGGGCGGCGCTCCGACCATGCGGATATCCGAACGGATCGAGGCGGCCACGCGGTTCAGTCCTGAGATGTGCAGCCTCAACATGGGGTCGATGAACTTTGCCTTTCACGGGTTGGCGGATCGGTACGACACGTGGAAATACGACTGGGAAAAGGACTATATTCAGGGGTCAGAGGCGAACATCTTTCGCAACACCTTTGCCGATATCCGGCAGGCCGCCGAAACGCTGGGGCCCCATGACATCAAGTTCGAGCACGAGTGTTATGATGTCGGCCACCTCTACAATCTGAAACACTGCATGAAGATTGGCCTCTTCAAAGCGCCCGTGTTCATCCAGTTCATTTTCGGCATTCTTGGCGGGATTGGGCCAGAGGTGGACAACCTGATCTTTATGAAGCGCACGGCGGACCGTCTGTTTGGCGATGATTATCGTTGGTCGGTACTTGGGGCGGGCGGTGCGCAAATGCCCCTCGCCACGACTGCCAGCCAGATGGGTGGAAATGTGCGTGTGGGGCTTGAGGACAGCCTGTTCATCAATCGACGGGAGTTGGCCACCTCCAACGCGCAGCAGGTCGCCAAGATCCGACGTATCGTCGAGGATCTGGGCAATGAGGTCGCCACCCCCGACGAGGCCCGCGAGATATTGGCGTTGAAGGGCGGGGACCGGGTGGCGTTCTAGACCTGCCCGTCGAACTGCGGGGCGCAGGCAGCGTCGTGCAGCATTTGGATGAGGTGATAGATGCCAAAGACCGGTAACCCGGTCTGCGCCTGAACGGCGTGGGCATAGGGCTGAAGGTTGGTGCATTCAAAGACCAGCGCGGCGAGGTCGGGCACGTCCCGTTGCAGCGCCATACAGAGGTCAACCAACCCCCGTGATACGGCATCTGCATCCAGCGTGTTCGCTCCTCCGAGGATCGGGGCGTAAAAGGCGTCAACGCCTTCCATGCCGCGCAGATGGACCTCCCAATCCGGCGCAATGCCACTCGCGGCGAAATGGCGTTCCGACAGGTGCCCGGCGTGCGCGGTGATCACGCCCACGGGCCGCCCCCCAACCATCTGGCGCACGAGTGGCACCAGCGACAGGCTGGAGGCGACAAAGGGTACGGACAGCGCAGCAGCCATCTCGTCCTGTACCACGCTTAGAAAACCGCAAGAGGTTGTGATCGCGCGCACGCCCGAGGCCTCAAGCCTGCGCGCGCCATCGAGAAAGGCAGGTAGAATGGTACGCGCCCGGTCGCCTTTCGCCACCACCTCATCCGTGCTTGCTCCCTTCACCACATCAAAGCGGACCGGGAACGGGTAGGTCCGCGGATTGCCGACATCGCCGTGAATACGCTCAAACGCGGTGTCGAGCATCAGGATGCCGATGGCGGGCGGCTCCACCGCTATTTGCTCAGCACTTCGGGCAGCCACAGGGCGAGGCCCGGGAAGATCACCAGCACCACGATAAAGATGCACATGACGATGAACATCGGGAATGACGCCTTGGCGATGAAGCCCATGTCCTTGCCCGTCATGCCCTGCAGCACGAACAGGTTGAACCCGATAGGCGGCGTGATCTGCGCCATCTCGACGACGATCATGAGGTAGACGCCAAACCACAGCATGTCGAAGCCGGCGGCCCGCACCATCGGTTCGATCACCGCCATGGTCAGCACGATTGAGCTGAGCCCATCAAGGAAACAGCCGAGGATGATGTAGAATACCGTGAGGATCAGGATCAGCATGACGGGCGACGGGTCCCAGGCGGATATGCCGGTTGCCAGCGCCTTGGGGATGCCGGTGAAGCCCATTGCCAGCGACAGGAAGCCCGCGCCCATGAGGATCAGCATGATCATGGCCGTGGTGCGCACCGAGCCCATGATGCTTTCCTGCACGTTGGACCAGGTGAGGCCGCCCTGAAAGGCTGAAAGGATGAAGGCCCCGAGCACTCCGAGCGCTGCCGCTTCGGTGGCCGTGGCGACGCCCGAATAGATCGACCCGATCACCGCCCCGATCAGGCACAGCACCGGCAAAAGGTCGGCAAGGCGACGCCAGAGTTTTGAGGCTTCGATGGTGAGGTCGGGCCTGAACGTCGCGCGGTTCACAATGGACCAGCCTGCGACGTAGACCATGAAGAACAGGGCAAGGCAAAGTCCCGGGATCATCGCGGCCATGAACAGCTTGGTGATGCTTTCGTTGACCGTCACTCCGTAGATGATCATCGAAATCGACGGCGGGATCAGCAGACCCAGCGTGCCTGCGCCGGACAAGGTGCCGATGATCATGCTTTCGGGATATTTGCGTGCGCGCAGTTCCGGGATCGACATCTTGCCGACCGTCGCCACTGTCGCCGCAGAAGACCCAGAGATCGCGGCAAAGACCGCAGAGGCCCCGATGTTGACGTGCAACAACCCCCCCGGCAGCCCCCTGAGAAACGGGGCAAGGCCGCGAAACAGGGTCTCGGATAATCGGGTTCGGAACAGGATTTCGCCCATCCAGATGAACAGCGGCAGCGCCGTCAGGGTCCACGAGGATTGCTCGCCCCAGATCGTGACGGCCATGGAATCGCCGATGGGCGCGTTGGTGAAGAGGGCCATGCCCAGAATGGCCGTGGCCAGCAGAGCGGCCCCGACCCAGACGCCGAGGCCCAAAAGGATGAAAAGCGTCGACAGAAAAACGATAATGGACAACGTTTCAGTCATACTTCACCCGGCCCAGTCGCGTGCTCGGGATTGACCGCGTCATAATCAAAGATCGCCTGTATCAGCGTGTGGACCACGGCGACGGCCAGCAACCATGCGCCAACGGCCACCGGGGCCTGCGGGATCCACATCAGGATTGCATCTGCCCCCTGACTGCGTTCGCCAAAGTCGTAGCTGTCATAGGCCAGGCGGGTCATGTACCACGCGATGAAGTTGGCGATGGCGGACATGAAGGCGAGGCTGAAAATCTCGACCCGCCGCCTTGCCGGCCCGGTAAACCGCTGCACCAGCAACTGCACCCGGATGTGCCCGTTCGAGCGGAATGTATAGGCCAGCGCCATGAAGGTGCTGGTGGCCATCACATAGCCCGCCACATCCGCCGCACCCCCGGCATAGAGGCTGAGAAGGCGGGCGAGGATGCTGTAAAGGATGAGGCAGCAGAGCAGGATCAGCAGCAACCCCGCCAGAAACCCGGCGATGCGATAGACCGCGTCCAACGCGTTTGAAAGTGCCCGCATGATCGTGCTCTCCACCGATGAAAGACGCGCGGCAAACCCCGCAGGGGTGCCGCGCGCTGTTCTTACTTCGCGGCCTCAAAGGCTGCGAGGGCGGCTGCACCCTTTTCCCCGGCCCGTTCAAGCCATGCGGCGCGCAGATCGTTGCCGACCTTTTCGAACTCGGCCTGCATTTCAGGGTTCAACGTGCCGACAGTCATGCCGTTGGCAGTGAATTGCTCGATATACCAGCTGTCCAGTTCCTCGGCTTTGGCCCAGCAGGTTGCCTCGGCCGTGGCTGCGGCGGTTTCGATCACACCTTTGGTCGCGTCATCCAGACCGGCCCAGGTCGAGGCGTTCACGATCACCATGTTGCGGGGCAACCAAGCCTTGACGTCGTAGTAGAAGGTGACGTGCTCCCACAGCTTGCGATCATAGCCGGTGGACCCGGACGAGATCATCGACTGCGCCACACCGGTGGCAAAGGCCTGCGCCAGCTCGGCGGCCTCGATGGTGGTGGGGACCATGCCCAGACCGTCGGCGAACTTGGATGTGGTTGCGTTATACGCGCGGAATTTCATGCCCGCGATGTCGGCCAGCGCATTGGCTTCGGAAACCGAGTAAAAGCCCTGCGGCGGCCATGGGCAGGAATAGAGCAGGTGCACGCGCGATTCTTCGAGCGTTTCCATCAGCGTGGGTTTGGTCGCCTCGTAAAGCGTCTTGGCGTCGGCAAAGCTGGTGGCAAGAAACGGCACCGAATCCAGTTCGTAGATCGCGTCGTCATTGCCCAGTGCCGAGATCAGGCGCTCTCCGATTGGCGTCAGGCCCCGGCGCACAGCGTTAAAGATCTCGCCACCTGCGAAAAGCGAACCCGAAGGGTGCGTGACGATTTCGATGTCGGAATTGGCTGTGACTTCGGCCGCGAAGGCGGCGGCGATTTCCGAATGGTAGTTGGTCGCGGAATAGGCCAGCGCCATATCCCATTTTTCTGCATGCGCAGCCCCTGCCATCAGCAGTGCGGCGGCCCCAGTCAGGACAAGTTTCTTGATGTTCATGTGAGTCTCCCGGTTGGTTTTTTAATTGTTGGTGGTGGTGTCAGCGAATAAAGCGCGCCGGCGAAAACGGTTCTGCCGGTATGTCCGGCGTTGTGCCCTCCATGATGTCGGCCAGAACGCGGGCCGTTCCTGGCCCTGTGTTGAACCCGACATGTTGATGCCCGAAGGCAAGATACAGTCCCGCGCGCCCGGGCGCCTGACCAATGACCGGACGGCTGTCCGCAAAGGTCGGGCGGCGCCCCAGCCATGGGGTTGGGTCCCGCCGCTCGCCCAGATCAATCGCCTGACGCGCGGATGCTTCCACGAGGTTAAGTTGTGCGTGATTTGGCAGCGCATCGCAATCCGTGAGTTCAACACCCGTGGTCATGCGCAACCCGTTCTCCATCGGGGACAGCACATAACCGCCTGCCAGATCATAGATCGGGCGGGTCAGGGACAGGTTTCCACCCGCATTCGGGCCCCCGTAATGCATGTGATAGCCACGCTCGTAAGCCATTGGCACACGCATGCCCGCCCGTTCCAGAAAGGTCCGCGACCACGGGCCGAGGGCCACGACGACGCGGTCCCCCTGAAACGGTCCTTTTTCAGTGTTCACAAGCCAGTGCCCGTCAAGCGACGTCAGCGACGCAATCGACGCCCGCACGATTCGCCCGCCGCGATCCGTGAACAGCCGGGCATAGGCCTCGACCACGCGGCCCGGCGCGTTGACCGACATCGCGTCCTTGATCCAGAGCGCCCGTTCAAAGATCGGGTTCAGCCCCGGTTCAAGGTCGCGCAGGCCGGTCTGATCCAGCACCTCGGTGGCCACATTGAACTGATCGAGCATATCTCGCCCGAATGCACCGCCCTCGAACGCGGCGCTGGTCCGATAGAGGTACATCCAACCCGTCTCGCGCAGCCGGTCGAGCGCACCAGCCTCGGCCAGCAGTTGTTTGTGGATCGGGTAGGACAGGTTGATCAGCCCGTCCATCGCGCGCGCCGTATCCAGAAACGGGGCCATCCGGGCGTGGCCAAGGAACCCGGCCGCCCAGCCCATATTGCGCAGCAGAAAGGGCAAGGAATAGCGCAACCCGGCAGAGCGATTGCGCAACAGCTTGGGCAACGAAGCCCACAGACCGGGATTGTTCAGCGGCATCAGGGACGAGCGCGCGATGACGCCCGCATTGCCGAAAGAGGTTTCCTGCCCCGGTGCACGCCGGTCGATCAGGGTGACCTGCGCACCCCGCGATTGCAGTTCCAAAGCCGCACAGACACCAACCATGCCCGCGCCCAGCACGGTGACCGAAATGTCTGTCAGTGCAGTCTGCATGGTTGCACGATAGGCGGACATCTGCGGGCCGACCAGCGTTGGTCAGTTGCGCGGATGGACGGGGATGCGATCCACACCGATCTGAGCCATGGCGATGCTCATCTCGTCGCTCAACACCTCCCAGAGGCGGGTCAGGCCGGGTTCGCCAGCTGCGGCGATGGCAAATTGCAGGATGCGCCCAAAGAACACGAAATCGGCCCCGGCAATGATGGCCTTGAGCGCATCCTCGCCCGAGCGCAGGCCGCTGTCGTAAAACAGCGGGTAATTGTCCCCGACGGCAGCCCGGATCAGGGGTAGCATCTCGATCGGGGCTGGCGCGCTTTCCAACTGGCGCGCGCCATGGCTCGACACCTGGATCGCGTCCACACCGGCATCGCGCAGAGCAACGGCGTCCTCGGCATCAAGCACACCCTTGACGACCAGATTGCCGGGCCACGCTTCGCGCAGGCGGGCCAGGGTGTCCCAATCCGCCTTGGCGCGGCTTTCGGTGCGGTCAAATTCGTAACCCGGCATCTCAAAATTCGCCATCTGCGGTTTGCCCGCGGCCAGAGAGGTCAGCGACCAGCGTGGGTGCAGGGCAAAGTCGATGAACTGGCGTGGGCCGATCCTGAAGGGCATTTTGAAGCCATGTCGCAGCTCTCGCGGTCGACGACCCACTTCGGGCACATCCACGGTCAGCACGAGGGTTTTGTATCCCGCCGCCTTGGCCCGTTCGACCAGCTTGAAAGTACCCGTTCCGTCTCCGCTGAAATAGAGCTGAAACCACGCATGGCCCTCGGCCACTTCGATGATCTTTTCCATCGGGGTTGAGGCGACGGTGGACACGCCGTGGGGTATCTTGTGGCGCGCAGCGAGTCGGGCCAGCATCAAATCCGCGCCGGGGCCGGACAGGTTGCACATGCCCATCGGGGCAATGCCAAAGGGGCGCCGCGTTTCGTCACCAAACAGGCGGGTGCCAAGCGAACGATTGCTCACATCACGCAAAATGCGCGGGCGCAGGGTCAGCGCGTCCATCGCGGCGCGATTGCGATCCGCACCGGTTTCCGACCCTGCTGACCCGTCAATATAGTCAAAGATCATCCACGGCAGACGGCGGCGGGCCAGCCGCCGCGCGTCTTCAGCCGAATTGATGTGGGATGCGCCCATCCCTTAGCTGGCCACCGCCTGCATAAAGCGATGCTTGATCACAACCGGGTCCATGGTGATGACCGGCAGCTTGATGTTGCCGCTGTCACATTTGGACACGATCACGGTCATCTTCTTGCTGTCGATGGCCGCCTGCAACGCCTTGCCGGTGTCCACGTCCTGACAGGTGACGACGTTTTCACAGCCACAGGCCGCTGCCACCGCTTCGAGCTTGGTCTTCTTGCCCGCATAGGTCGGTTGGTCGCCGGTCGAGCCGTAAGATCCGTTGTCGATGATCAGCAGGATGAAGTTGTCGGCCACGTTGTTGGCAATGGTCGGCAACGTGCCGAGGTTGGTCAGGACCGACCCGTCCCCATCGATGGAGATGACAGTCTTGTCCTGCGCCAGGGCAAGGCCCAGACCGATGGATGAGGACAGACCCATGGTGCCAAGCATGTAAAAGTTGCGTTCGTTGTCGTCGATCATGTGCAGCTCTTGGCTGGGCAGACCGATGTTGCAGACGACAAGGTGCGGGTTCAGGATGGGCGCGATCTCGCGCAGGATTTCAGAACGGATCATTGGTCGCCATAGCCTCCCCAAAAGTTGGCGTCGGTGAGGATCGCCACGGGTTTGTTGCACATGAAGGTGTATTTCAGGATGTTGTCGAATTCCTCGACATCCTTTTGCCAGTGGAAGTGGTAGGTGGGGATGTTCATCTGTGCGAGCAGCGCCTTGGTGTGCACGGCCATCTCAACCTGACAGGCGACAGGTTCGCGCAATTCTCCGCGATAGGAGATCAGCATGGGCAGTGGCATGCGGTAATATTGCGTCAGCGTGGCCAGCGTGTTGATGGTGACGCCGATGGCGGTATTCTGCATGATGATCATCGGGCGTTTGCCGCCCATATGTGCACCTGCGCACAGGCCCATGCCTTCGTCTTCCTTGTTGGCAGGGATATGGAAGATTTCCTTGCGCGCTTCGACTTCTTCGATCACCCCGGCCAGCTGCTTGCAGGGCACGGTGGTGACAAAGGAGACGTCGTTCGCGACAAGATCATCCGCGATCTTCTTGTCGATGTTCATGGGGGGGTTTCGCCTTTCTATGTGTGCCCGGGATCCGGGCCAGTGTCGCTGGTTAGGGTTTTGATCTGTGAACGTGGACGGCGCAGGGGGCATGGCGCACCACCCGTGCCGCGGTCGAGCCGAGGAAATAATCGCTGAGTCCGGGCTTGTGCGAGCCGATGACGATGCAGTCGACGTCGTGGGTTGCCGCGTAGTCGATGATGGCACGGGCCGAATGGCCTTCGACCAGCGCGCCGGTGACGTCCGGAAACGTGGCCAGCTTGGCCTCCATATCAACCCGCGCCTTTTCGAACCCGGCGGCCATTGTGTTTTCATCGAGATAGGCGCGCACGGTACCTTCGGGCGCCTCGTGGACGTGCAGGGCAACCACTTCGCCGCCCTCGTTGAGCAAGGTGCGGGCGATACCGAGGGTCTGCGCGGACACATCGTGATCAAGGGCCATTGCGACCAGAACTTTGTTATACATGGGTGTTCTCCATATTGTCTGGTTCCGGCCTCACGCCCATGGGTCCAGAACGATTTTCGGGGCGGCAACTGTGCCTGCGCGCAGGTCGGCAAAGGCCTGGGCTCCGTCGTCCAGCGGGCGATGCTGGACCCAGTCCAGAGGGCCAAGATGACCCTCAAAGATGGCCTGCGCCGTATCGCGGAAATCCTGCGCAGTATAGGTATAGGTGCCGATCAGCGTGATCTCTTGCAAGGTCATGCGCCGGATGTCGAGCCCGCCGGTGTCTTCGCCCAGTCCGACATGGGCAATCACCCCACCCGGTGCCGCGAGGGCCGAGGCGATGGCGCGGGTGGCAGCATAGCCCACGGCATCGATGACAACCGGAAACTGCCCGTCCGCCGTTTCGACGGCATTTTGGGCGCAGTGATCGATCAGGAATGCCCGTCGCGCCGCGTTGGGTTCTGCGATTGTAACATCCTGCACATCCATCGCCTTCAGCGCCAGGGCCGCCGCAAGCCCGATAGCCCCGCCGCCAATGACCAGCGCGCGGGAGTCCATGCCTGGGTGCAGTGCCCCCAACGCCAGTCGAGCAGCGTGCCAGCTGACGGCCAGCGGTTCGGCCAGTGCCGCAATGCTCAGCGGCACAGCATCCGGTACCTCGACCAGATTGCGGTCAGGCATGGCGATATACTGGGCAAAGGCCCCCTCGCGCGGTTGCATCGAGATGATCTGGCGGTTGGGGCACAGGTTTTCCCGGCCCGCAAGGCAAGCGGCGCAGGTCATGCAATGAACCAGCGGATTGACCGTGACCCGCGCACCGTCGCACGGCCCGCCGGTGATCACCCCTGCCGCCTCGTGGCCGAGGATCAGCGGCGCAGGCCTGCGCGCATCATGGCCCAGAAACGCATGCATGTCCGATCCGCAAATGCCGACCGCTTCCACCTTGATCAGGTGTTCGCCCGTCTGGGGCGTCGGGTCTGGCACATCGCGAATGCTGAGTGTCTCGACCCCTTCATAAACCAGTGCTTTCATTTTGCGGTGAACCCCCCGTCGACCATCAGGATCTGCCCCGTCACGTAGGCCGACGCATCCGAACACAGGAACAGGACCGGCCCGTCCATGTCCGCCAGCGTTCCGTTGCGGTTCAGACAGGTCTGTGCGGCATTGCGTGCGGCACGGTCCGGGTCGGAAAATACTGCTTGAGTTAATTCGGTCGGGAAAAAGCCCGGGCCGATGGCGTTGGCGGTGATCCCGTCACGCGACCAGGCCTCGGCCATGGCGCGGGTCAACTGGGCGATGCCGCCCTTGGTCGCGCCATAGGCGATCCCACCCGGAAAGGCCCGCGTGGTCTGGAGCGAGGCGAAATTCACGATCCGCCCCCAGCCCTTGGCCTTCATCGCAGGCACCAGGGCTTGTGCCAGGAAGAACGGGGCCGACAGGTTCAGCGCCAGCGTCTGGTCCCAGCCTTTGGGGGTCACATCATCGGCGGCCTCGCGCGTGTTGATGCCTGCCGCGTGGATCACGATGTCCGGCGCGCCGAACGGGGCCGAAATGGCGGCGATCGTTGCGGGCAATGCGTCGCGGTCTGCCACATCAGCAGTGACAGCTGCGGCATTCTCGCCGATCTCATCCGTAAGCGATTGCAGCGCCTCGGCCCGGCGGGCCACGCCGATCACCTTTGCCCCTGCCGCTGCCAGCACCATAGCTGCACGGCGACCAAGGCCGGAACTGGCCCCGGTCACACATGCCACGCGGCCTGTCAGATCAAACAGGTGGCGCGGGTCATCCATCGGCGGACAGGTCGAAGTTTTCGCTGGGGAAGTATTTGGCCAGACGCACATCCGCGGCGCGGGCGTGGCCCTCCATCCCTTCCAGCCGCGAAATACGTGCTGTTGCCTCGGCCACGGCCTTGGACCCGTCGCGGGTGGCGCGCTGCCATGTGACGATCTTCATGTATTTGTGCACGCTCAGGCCGCCGGTATAGGACGCAGCCCCCGATGTGGGCAGCACGTGGTTGGTGCCGGTCGCCTTGTCGCCATAGGACACAGTGGTTTCCTCGCCCAGGAACAAGGAGCCGTAGCAGGTCAGGTTGTTCAGCCACCAGTCGAGGTCGGCGGCTTGCACGGTCAAGTGCTCGGGCGCGTATTCATCCGAACAGGCGGCCATGTCGGCGCGGTCCTTGCACACGATGACTTCGGCATAGTCGCGCCATGCAGCAAAGGCATTCTCCCGGTTCAATTCAGGCAAATCGTCGATCAGGCCAGGGACCATGTCCATGACCTTGACGGCCAGATCGCGATCATCCGTGACCAGCCAGACGGGCGAGTTATAGCCATGCTCGGCCTGGCTCACGAGGTCGGTGGCGACGATGTGGGCGTCTGCATCCTTGTCGGCAAGGATCAGGCTGTCGGTCGGGCCCGCGATCATGTCGATGCCGACGCGGCCAAAGAGAATGCGCTTGGCTTCGGCGACAAACTGGTTGCCGGGGCCGACGAGGATGTTGGCGCGCGGCAGGCCGAACAAGCCGTAGGTCATGGCCGCGACACCCTGCACACCACCCATGGCAAGGATGTTGTGTGCGCCACAGATATGGGCCGCATAAACGATGGCCGGGGCGACGCCGACATCCGGGCGGGGCGGCGAACAGGCAGTGATGCTTTGGCAGCCCGCGACGCTTGCGGTTGTCACGGTCATGATGGCGCTGGCGATGTGGCTGTACCGCCCACCGGGCACATAGCAGCCCGCGGCGTCCACCGGGATCACCTTTTGACCGGCGATAAAACCGGGGGTGATTTCCATCTCCACATCCGTGGTTGTGCCCTTCTGCAACTCGGCAAAGCGGCGCACGTTGTCATGGGCAAAGCGGATGTCAGCCTTGAGCTTTTCCGGGACCAGCGCGCAGGCGGCGTCAATCTCGTCCTGGGTCATCAGGATGTTGCCCTCGTAGCGGTCGAACTTCTGCGCATATTCGCGCGCCTTCGCGTCGCCGCCCGCCTCGATGTCGGCAAGGATGGTCTTGACCGTTTCGTGGACTTCTGACGCATCCGACTTGGCGGTCAGCGTTGCTTTTTTCAGGTATTCACGTGTCATGATCTGAGGATCCTAGTCATAAGTGTCTGGCGGGCGCTTGGCCGCAGGTGCTGGCATCTGAATGGGTCGGCGCGCGGGTTTCGAACAGGCAATCGGCAAAAGCTAAATCACGTTACGCACGGTTCAGACCGCCCTTTGCGGCCGGGGTTCCGCTGGTGCGGGACCGCAGGCGAATGCATCGGTGTGCCCTGAACTCAGCACGATTCGTGGCTCACATTAGGCTCTTCTGGATGCAAAATGCAAGCGCTTACATTTTATGCGCGACATTTCCTTTTTTTGGAATATGATGTTCAGGAAACGTGAATATCTGAGCACTGGTGAACAATGTCCGACGGGAAAACCATTCCCACACTCGACGATGTGGCGCGCGCGGCTGGTGTCTCTACGGCCACCGTGTCGCGCTGCCTCAACACGCCGGACCGGGTGGTCGAAAAGACGCGCACCAAAGTTCTCGCCGTTGTCGAAGCCCTTGGATACACACCAAATTTCGGCGCCCGCGCGATGGCGGCGAAACGGACATACACCATTGGCGCGATCATCCCGACCATGGAAAACGCGATCTTTGCGCGCGGCTTGCAAGCCTTTCAGGAGGCGCTGCATGCGCGGGGCTACACCCTTCTCGTGTCCAGCACCGGCTATCAGGCTGAGGTCGAGGCCGAACAGATTCGCGCCCTCGTGGCGCGCGGCGCTGATGGCCTATTGTTGATTGGCCGTGCGCGTGATCCGTCGATCTATGCGTTTCTGCGCAACCGCTCGGTGGCGACGTTAATTGCATGGACGTTCGAGGCGGGCAGCCAACAGCCCGCCGTCGGTTTTGACAATCACGCGGCGATGAAGGCGTTGGCCAGCGCGGTCATAGACCAGGGCCATAGGCGGATCGGCCTGATATCGGGAACCCTGGACGGGAACGACCGCGCTACCGCGCGGCATGCCGGTATTCGGGATGCGCTGACGGAACATGGGCTGGATCCCGACGACTTACCGGTCATCGAAACGTCCTATGAGGTCGAAAATGGCGGGGCCGCCTTTGAGACGCTGATGCAGCGCACGCCTCGGCCCACTGCCATCATGTGCGGCAATGATGTGCTGGCTGTTGGTGCAATGAAGCGGGCGCGGGACATGGGGCTGCGCGTGCCCGAGGACGTGTCGATCACCGGGTTTGACGACATCGAACTGGCGCGGATCGTGACCCCGGAACTGACAACCATGCGCGTGCCACATCAGGAAATGGGACGCCGCGCCGCCGAAGAGCTGGTGAACTTGCTCGAAGGGACAAGCCCCGGTGCAGTCATCGAATTGGACTGCGCACTTAAATTGCGCGGCTCACTCGGCCCGCCCCCGTCCTGAACCCGCGTCAGGGGCTATTCGGGCGGCTTATCAGCCTCGTTCTTCTTGTCACGTTCCCGCCCGCTGGTCATCATGTCGCTGACACGAAACGCGGCCGGGGTGCCGATGCGGGTACGGGTGCGCAGCACGGGCGTGTTGCTCGAATTGCCACCCTTGCTTTCGCGGATCACGATGAAGATGCCGGATGCGATGATGATCGCAGCACCTATCCCGGTATAAAGATCGAGGCTTTCGCCAAAAAAGATGAAGCCATAAACCGTGGCCCACAGGATCTGCGAGTATTGCATCGGGGCTACGATGGCCGCCTCGCCCGTCTGATAGGCCGAGATGATGACGCGCCCACCCACCCAGGCAAAAACCGAAATAACGGCGAGATAGCCCAGATGCTCAATCGGCATCGGTTTGTAGACAAAGGGCAGCATCGCCCCCATCACAACGAAATTGGCCACCATCGGATAGAGCATCACGACGACGGGCCGTTCTTCTCCGCCGATCTTGCGCAACACAATCGAGGCAAAGGCCCCCGTGCACGCCGCCAGCAGGGCTGCCGCATGACCAAGGCCCAGTTCGGTGCCGCCGGGGCGCAGCACAACAATCACCCCGATCAAGCCAACCAACACCGCCAGCCAGCGTTGCAGCCGCACGGTTTCACCCAGGATCGGGATCGACAGCACGGTGATGATCAAAGGGGTGGCAAACAGGATCGCGTAGGTCTGTGTCAGCGGCAGGTTGGAAAACGCATAAAACGCGGCAAAGCCAGTGATCACCGCGGCCACCGTGCGCAGACCGATCCACCACGGGTGCACCGGCAGCAAGGTCGCGGCTGCGCGTTCGCGCATCAGGTTGATCGTGGCGAGCGGAAAGCTCAGCAAGACGCTGAAAAACACCAACTGGATTGGGGAATAGGTTGCACCAAGGGTTTTGATGAACACGTCATGGGTCGCGTACACCCCGAAGGCGATCAAGGACAGCAGCGCGCCTTTGACATTGGAAGACATCGTCGCCGACCTCGTTCATGGTTGCGCTGTTCTCATAACTTTTGCCATGCGGGAATGTCCATGCGCTTGGCCGGACATTCCGTTTTGTTTTCCCGTGCGTCGGGTTGCGGGCTTAAATGGCAAGCGCGCCGCGCCCAAAGATGAACTGCCAGCGGCTGCCATCGGACATGGTGACAAATCCGGACCCCGCGGTTTCAGACTGAAAGAACGCGGTGCCGACGCCGCGCAGGCCGGTGTTGCAGACCACCGGAAAACTGACCGTCGAGATGTCGGCGAACTTGTCATATGTGCCGGTGCAGACGGCATTGCCATTGGTCGCCTGAAAACTGCCGCCATACAGAAATGTGTTGGTGGCCGCGCCGCGAAAGACCATGCCATTTTCGCCAATGACGGTGACAGGATAGGCAGTGTCGCATGCGCTGATGGCCAGCAAACTGGTGCCAACAACGGCGGCGCGAATGGAAAATCTGTTCATCTTTAATACCTTACTCGTTTCAACTGCCTCCGATCTGGGGACCGGGCACAGGGCCGACAAGTACGGTATTCCCGCCCTTACATTCGGCGTCGGGCGTGCAGTTCAGCACCGCCCGCGCGCCGATGCAGTGCGTCAGAGGCTGGCGTCGAGGGCCGCGAGGATGACGTCGCCCATTTCGGACGTGGACAGCGGCGTGCCGCCTTCGGGACCCATCAGATCGCCTGTGCGTGCGCCGTCGGCCAGCACCTTTTCGATCGCCCCTTCAAGGCGCGCGGCCTCGTCGCCCTGATCAAAGGAATAGCGCAGCGCCATGGCAAAGCTGAGTATGCAGGCAATCGGGTTGGCCTTGCCCTGACCGGCAATGTCCGGGGCAGAGCCATGCACGGGTTCATACATCGCCCGCGCGCGACCGTTCTCCATCGGCGCACCAAGGCTGGCCGAGGGCAACATCCCAAGCGAGCCGGTCAGCATCGCGGCACAATCCGACAGGATGTCACCGAACAGGTTGTCCGTGACGATCACATCGAACTGCTTGGGCGCGCGCACCAGTTGCATCGCGCCGTTGTCGGCATACATGTGCGACAGCTCGACTTCGGGATAGTCCTTGCCCACGCGCGTGACGACCTCGCGCCACAGGATGCCGCTTTCCATCACGTTGGCCTTTTCCATGCTGCACAGCTTTTTGCTGCGCTTCATGGCCAGCTCGAACGCCGAGCGGGCGGCCCGTTCAATCTCGCCCTCGGTATAGCGTTGGGTGTTGATGCCCACGCGTTCGTTGCCTTCCTCGAAGATGCCGCGCGGTTCGCCGAAATAGACACCAGAAGTCAGCTCGCGCACGATCATGATGTCGAGACCCGCAACGATGTCTTTTTTCAGGGACGAGAAATCCGCCAGCGCGTCAAAGCATTGCGCCGGGCGCAGGTTGGAGAACAGGTCCATCTCTTTGCGCAGGCGCAACAGGCCGCGTTCAGGCTTCAGGCTGAAATCCAGATCATCGTATTTCGGACCACCCACGGCGCCCAGCAAAACGGCGTCCACCTCGAGGGCCTTGGCCATCGTGTCGTCATGCAGCGGCGTGCCGTGCGCGTCATAGGCCGCACCGCCCACCAGATCGGTGGAGATGTCAAAAGGCAGATCGCGCTTGGCACCGAACCAGTCAATCACGCGGACAACCTGATCCATGACTTCGGGGCCGATACCGTCACCGGGCAGGATCAAAAGCGAGGGGTTGGACATGTGTGAACTCCGTGAAATCGACGTTTGGCTTCGACTACGCGGGCTGGCGCGCAGGGTCAATAAGGCGGAGTTCAATAAGACAGGTCGACCCAGACGAGGTGATGGCGGCTGGCCGCTGCCACGGTGTTGGCCAGCGGGTCATCCGGTTCGGGCCACAGCACGCCGCTGTCAATCACCTGCCAATGGGTGGAGGGCAGCACGTAGTCCACGCGCAAGTTACCTGGCACCGGGTCATCCCAATCTGCCGTGTCGGTGCCGGATGCGCCTTGCGGAGCGACATCCTGCAGCATGGGTGAAGCGAGCAGGTTGGTGATCGCCGACTTGATCCCCGACCCATCCACGGGGTCGAGATTTGCATCGCCCGCTATCACGAACGCACCTTGAGGGGCCATGCCGACCGTCTCGTCCAGCACGTGAAGCCAGAGCATGATTTCGTCATGGTTGCGCTTGCCATTGCGGTCTTCGGGGCCATCAAAGACCGGAGGGCTGGCGTGAAAGGTCAGCACATCGAACCGGCCCGCAGGCCCGATGATCGGCACAATCCAATGGCCGGTGGTGGACAGGCGCTGGGCGGCCTGCGCCTCGGCACTTGGGAACGGTGCGCCATTGACCGTTGGCAGCAGGGCGTCGGGAATGTCTTGCCACAGCAGGGCCGACAGATCCTGCACATTGGCCGTGTCGATGGGCAAACGAGACAGGATCGCCATTCCGCCTTGCCCCGAGAACCGCCCATAACCCTGCGCATCACGCGGGCCACCCAACAACCCGTCGCCGTCCATGTCCAGACCAGTGGGCATGCCGGTGTTTGGGCGCAGCGCAAAAGCGTGGGGGTAGCCAGCCAACTCGGCTAGACGGGTCAACGCCTCGCCCGTCAGATCATAGTCAATGCCCTGCAAGGCCAGCACATCCGCATCTGCAGTGGCGATAACCTCCAGAACGGCGGTGATCTGTTCGTCTTCGCCACGGGCCAGATCCCGAAGGAACAGGCCGGGCCCGTCACGCTGAAGCTCAGTGTTGTAGGTGGCGACACGCAGGGTCTGCGCAAAAGCGCCCGTGCCTGCAATCAGGCACAGGCAAAAGGCAATCAGGCCACCTGCAAATCGGTGTCCGCTGTGGCGTAGGCGCGCTTGCGCTGGTCGCGGATCATCTCCGCGATCCGCTGCAATGCGATGCCGCGCATGATCATGCTGGCAGGAAGGAAGGCCCATGCGCTCATTGTCCAGATCAGGGTTTGCGGGTTCTCCAGCGAGATCGGGTTTATCAGATCAGCCGCCAGTTTGACCACCGCGGGGATAGCAAAGGGCAGCAAAAAGCCCAGCACGATGTTGATGCGGGCATCGCGGCTGAGACGCTGCAACACATCACCGCCCGTGGTCGGATCAAACAGGGGCAGGTTCACCCACACGTTGAACGCGCCTTTGCGCGATGGCCAACCCAGAATGCGGACCAGCACGAGGAAGGCCGCCATCGCCGTCAGCGAAGTGAGGTAGGACAGACCCGCCGCGGTGCGCACGGATTGAACGACGTCATAGTCGGCTCCGGCGGGCAGGGTCAGGACAACCATGCGGACGGGCGAATAGGGGAAATCGATGCTGTTGCCTACAATTGTGCCGACGGAGGTCAGCGCGTTTGTGGTCAGCGTGGGGTCGGTTTTGCCTTTGCAGATCAGGCTGAGAACGAGGACCGTCACGAACAGCGCGATGAACCGCAGGCGGTTGAACGGGGCCGCATCACGGAATTCGACAATGCTGGGACTGGCGGAATTGTATTCGACGAATGTCAGGAACGCCGCCAAAAGTGCAACCAATACAGTGGCTTGAGACGAGTCAATCGAGATGCCCGGCAGAATCAATGCCGGCAAGGCAATCATCAAAGCCATCATCACGCCGCGTATCGCGGCACCATACAGTCGTGCTATCACGTTTCGATCCCTTCAAACTGGCCAGCCGCGATACGTTGCCGCGTGCTTGTTCCAACTTGATCCCACCGGGTCTGGCGGGTTGCCTCATTGTTGCCCCATTTGTGCCTTGATTGACCCGGTCGCTCAAGTGTTGGGTTTACTGAAACGTAACTGCTGGGGCAATTTGAGGGAGGGGGTGGTGCCTTTGTGCATCATTTGTAAGGCGGCTTTTAGGCAAGGCCCAAGATGTTGTGTTTGGGCCTTGAAGGACGCATAGCGCCTTAACGTTTTCTACCGCAGGTTGGTTAACTGTGGCTCATACCCAGGGCCGGGCCTGCGCCGCCTGCGTCTCGAAACTCTGGATGCTATCGGCTTTGGCCATGGTCAGGCCAATATCGTCCAGCCCCTCGATCAGGCAGTGCTTTTTGAACGCATCCACCTCAAAGCTGAACACCTCTCCATCGGAGGTGGTCACTGTCTGCGCTGCAAGGTCGACGGTCATGCGGGCGTTGGCACCCTTCTCGGCATCTTTCATCAGCACGTCGACCGCTTCGGCGGGCAGGGCGATGGGCAGAATGCCGTTCTTGAAGCAGTTGTTGTAAAAGATGTCCGCAAAGGAGGTCGAGATCACGCAGCGGATGCCGAAATCCTTGATCGCCCAGGGCGCATGTTCGCGCGACGACCCGCAGCCGAAATTGTCGCCCGCCACGAGGATCTCTGCATTGCGATAGGCGTCCTGGTTCAGAACGAAGTCGGGGATTTCATTGCCCTGCCGGTCAAAGCGCATTTCGTCAAACAGGTTCACGCCAAGGCCGGACCGTTTGATCGTCTTCAGGAACTGCTTGGGGATGATCATATCAGTGTCGATATTGACCAGCGGCATGGGGGCCGCGATGCCCGTCAGTGTGGTGAACTTGTCCATTACATCATCTCCCGTACATCGGTGAGTTTGCCGGTGATGGCCGCCGCTGCCGCCATACCGGGCGACACCAGATGGGTGCGCCCTTTATATCCCTGCCGTCCTTCAAAGTTGCGGTTGGAGGTCGACACGCAGCGTTCCCCCTCGCTCAGCTGGTCGGGGTTCATTGCAAGGCACATGGAACAGCCTGCAAGGCGCCACTCGAACCCGGCTTCCTTGAAGATGTCGGCCAGCCCCTCTTCTTCGGCTTGCGCGCGCACGAGGCCCGAGCCGGGGACGATCATGGCGCGTTTGACCTTGATCTTTTTGCCTTTCAGGATCGCGGCCGCGGCGCGCAAATCTTCAATCCGGCCATTGGTGCAGGACCCGATAAAGACGGTGTCGATTTCGATGTCGCTCAGCGGTGTGCCCGGAGTCAGGCCCATATAGTCAAGGCTACGTTGTGCTGAGTCCACCTTGCCGCCGGTAAAGTCGCTGGCCGCAGGCACCTTGGCCGTGATGGGCAACACGTCCTCGGGCGAGGTGCCCCATGTGACGACGGGTGCGATGTCTTCACCGCGGATGGTGACCACCTTGTCCCAATGCGCGTCGTCGTCGGAATAGAGGGTCTTCCACCATGCAATCGCCGCTTCCCACTGTGCGCCCTTGGGGGCGTGGGGACGGCCCTTGCAGTATTCAAATGTCTTTTCATCCGGCGCGATCAGGCCCGCGCGTGCGCCGCCTTCGATGGCCATGTTGCAGACGGTCATGCGCCCTTCCATCGACAGATCACGGATCGCTTCGCCGCAATACTCGATGACATAGCCCGTGCCACCGGCGGTGCCGGTCTCACCAATCACCGACAGAGTGATGTCCTTGGCCGTGACGCCGAGGGCGAGCTTGCCGGTGATCTCGACCTTCATGTTCTTGCCCTTGCGCTGGATCAGCGTCTGGGTGGCCAGCACGTGTTCGACCTCGGACGTGCCGATGCCGTGCGCCAGCGCGCCGAATGCACCGTGGGTCGCGGTATGAGAATCGCCGCAGACCACGGTCATACCGGGCAGGGTCCAGCCCTGTTCGGGGCCGACGATGTGCACGATGCCCTGACGGACATCCGAGACCGGGTAATAGTGGATGCCGAAATCCTTGGCGTTCTTGTCGAGGGCTTCGACCTGAATGCGGCTGTCTTCGGTCATGGTGGCCGCGTTTGCGCGGTCCAGCGTTGTGGGCACATTGTGGTCCGGCACGGCGATGGTCTTGTCGGGTGCGCGCACGGTGCGGTTGGTCATGCGCAGCCCTTCAAAGGCCTGCGGGCTGGTCACCTCGTGGACCAGATGGCGGTCGATATAAAGAAGGCAGGTGCCGTCTTCGGCCTCGTGGGCGACATGGGCATCCCAGATTTTGTCATAAAGCGTCTTGGGGGACATATGGTCCTCTCCCTTTGATTGGCGGTGTTTGAATGGATGACGGGCGGGCGCGCCTATAGGCGTGCAAGCACCGTGTGTGTCGCCCCGAAAAAGCGTTCGCGCAAGCGCGCGCGGTCATCCATGTCAAAGAGGCGGTTCATATCCCCGCTGTTAACGGGATTCCGCTAACCAATCAAGCAAGCGCGTGCTGCCATAATGCACCTCACGCCAGTGGCGCTTGTGGGCGACGTGAGGCACGTGGCGCCGTGGGGTGTTTCGGGGTCACGTGGGGTGGCGTGCCGCCGTCTGATGGCAGAATGGACACAAACAGCGCCGCCCACCACATCACCCCCGTCACCAGCAGGCTGGGCAGGGCCGTCAGGATTGCGACGTTGCGGGACAAGGGCTCGGCCAGGTTCATGTTGATCACGGCCATGAATCCCAGCACCAGCGCCACAATGAAGACCGCCGACGCAGCACACATCGACCCAAATCCGCTGAGGAAACCGCTGGGCGCGCGCAGGAACCCAGGCTGCCAGTGCGGTTTGCACAGCACAAGCGCGACGCCCAGACCGATCAGGATCACCACAAGTGACCGCAGAAAGACACCGTTCAGCGCAAAGATCGGCATCGTGAACAGCGCCAAGCCTACAAGCAGCATCATGTAGCTGCCCTGAACACGCAGGGCCAAGCGGTACGTGGCGCGGATAAATCGGTGCATTGGCGTCTCGTCCTCATCAAGCGGGGGGTCCTGACTGGCAGCGAACTGGGCGTAAATTGTGGCTGGCTTGGGGTCATTTTCCGGTGTCCGGGACGCTCTTGCCTCTCGCCCCCGGCCCATGCGACCGTGCGCAAAACAGCGAGGCGCAATGGCCAACCACACAACGACGACGGGCAGCAACGAAATTGCGGATGCTTTGAATTCCGCAGCCGAGGCCGCGGTCACCGGGTCCACCGATGACGGCGTGACCCTTGTCCAATCCATCCTGGCGCTGTTCGCCACCTTGTGGTCCGAGGTCGAGGGCCTGCTGATGTCGCTGATCCGGCCATGGGTCGGGTATCAGCTGCTGATCGTGTTGCTGGTCTTTGTGCTGGCCCACCTGATGCGACGCTGGCTGGGGCCACCGATCCGGGCGTGGATGGGCACGCGTGAAGGCTGGCCAAAATGGCGCATGCGGGTTCTGGTTGTCGTGCATCAGCGCCTGCGGGCGATCTTTTTCGTTATCCTGATCTGGATCGTGGTGCTGATCATGCGCGAGGTCACGTGGCCCTCGCGGTCCTATATTGTGGCCCTCGTGGCCACGCTGGGCTTTGCCTGGTTGTCGGTTGTGTTCGCAACCCGGCTGATCCGATCGATGTTCCTGCGGCGCATGGTGCGGTTTGGGGCGATTGCCTATGTCACGCTCTATATTCTTGGCGTTCTGGACCATGCCGCCGAAATCCTTGATGCGGCGGCGATCTCTCTGGGTGGTATGCGCCTGTCGCTGTTGCTGGTTGTGCAGGGCATCGTGGTCATCGGTGTGCTGTTGACGCTGGCGCGGTTTGTGACATCGACCACTTCGGCGCGGGTCGCCACCAACGAAGACATCTCTCCGTCCATGCGGGTGTTGATCGTGAAGGTCGTTCAGATCGTGTTTTACACACTGGCTTTCTTTGTCGGGGTGCGAGCGCTGGGCATTGATCTGACCGGGCTTGCCGTCCTGTCGGGCGCCATCGGTGTCGGCCTCGGCTTTGGCCTGCAGAAGGTGGTGTCCAACCTCGTGTCGGGTGTGATCATCCTGCTGGACAAGTCGATCAAGCCCGGTGACGTGATTTCGCTGGGCGACACGTTTGGCTGGATCCAGACACTGGGCGCGCGCTATGCCTCGGTGGTCACGCGGGATGGCCGCGAATACCTGATCCCGAACGAGGACCTGATCACCGGACAGGTGGTGAACTGGTCGCATTCGGATGAATTCGTGCGGCTCGATATCTATTTCGGCACCGCCTATGACGACGACCCGCACACTGTGCGCAAACTGGCGATCGAGGCTGCGGGCGGGGTCGAACGGGTGCTGACCAGCCGACCCCCCGTCTGCCATATCGTCGGATTTGGCGACAGTTCGGTGGACTATATCCTGCGCTTCTGGATCACGGACCCGACCGGCGGGCTGACCAATATCCGCGGGCGGGTCTATCTGGCGCTGTGGGACACGTTCAAGGAAAACAACATCTCGATCCCGTTCCCGCAGCGCGAAGTGCGCGTGCTGAACAAGGATGTTCCGAACACTGCACTCGACTAGATCACGCTGCCACCCAAACAGGCAGGCAGGGCGACACAACGCCACCCGGTGCGGCATTCATTGAAATGTCACCTCTGCGTTGTTACCATAAAGGTGTCCCAGCGCCGGGGACGTGGTCGGCGCACTGAAAAGGAGGACGATGTCCTGTCAATTTCTGCAGAAGCGGTGCGCGCCGCTGATGGGGCTGCGGCCATGATCGCCACAGCCAAAACGCAAGCCACAAGCGAATTGCTCCTGGCGGCTGTTCTTTCCTCTCTCTCCGATGACAAGGCCGAAGACGTTGTGCAGATCGATCTGCGCGGCAAGACCGAGATTGGTGACTACATGGTCATCTGCTCGGGCCGTTCGACACGTCAGGTGTCAGCCATGTCGGAAAAGCTGGTCGAACGGTTGAAAGGTGAATTCGGCGTCAATGCCCGGACCGAAGGCAAGGGCACGGGCGACTGGGTGCTGATCGATACGGGCGATGTGATCGTCCATATCTTCCGTCCCGAAGTGCGCGAGTTCTATCAGTTGGAGAAGATGTGGCAGCCCACGGCTGCCAACTGATCGCACTCTGATGCGTGTTCATATCTGTGCTGTGGGCCGCCTGCGCGGCGGGCCCGAGGCCGAGTTGATTTCAGACTACACCACCCGCTTTGACAGAACGGGCCGGGCACTGGGCCTTGGCCCGCTTTCCATCATCGAGGTCGAGGACCGCAAGGGCGGCGGCATGGGGGCAGAAGCCGACCTGCTGCGCCGCGCCTTGCCCAAGGGGACGGTGATCTGTTGTCTGGACGAACGCGGACGGGTCGAGACTTCGCCTGCCTTTGCCAAGCGGCTGGCGTCGTGGCGCGACACGGGACGCAGCGATGTGGCCTTTGTCATCGGCGGGGCGGACGGGATCGACCCGGGCCTGCGGGCCGAAGCGGACCATTTGCTGTCCTTCGGGGCGATGGTCTGGCCGCACATGTTGGTGCGGGTGATGCTGAGCGAACAGCTTTATCGCGCTGCATCGATTCTGGCCGGATCGCCCTATCACCGCGCGTGATTCAGAGGCCGCCTTGCGGCGACGTCATGTTTTAGGGGGCTTTGCCCCCGTCCCTCGGACTCCCCCATGGTATTTCCGGTCAGAAGAAACACTCTTCTGTTCGATCTTCTCTGATTTGGAAAAATCCCGGGGGTGAGGCGCGCAGCGCCGAGGGGGCTGGCCCCCGTCCGCAACCGCAATCAGCGCAGATCGACGATTGTCGTGCCTGCGTTCCAGCCTGCAGGCAGATCGCGCGCCTGCACTTGCACCTGCGTGGTGCCGGAGGGGATCTTCACCCCATCAAGACTACGGGTGAAGGGTTGTTCGTTTTCGTGGGGGTGGAACAGCACCCGCATGCCCAGCTCGTTTCCGTCCATGTCCAGCACACGCCAGCCATCGGCATAGTGATCCCATCCGGTGTCGGGGTGCAGGATCGTCACATCGAACCGGTAGGTTTCCGGCGCCGTGCGCGTGACGGTGACGTTTTCGATCACCGGCTCCTCGGCGAGGACGGGGGTGGCGACAAGCAGGGCGGCAAGAACAAGGTGTTTCATGGGCGCATCATAGATCAGGCTGCGGGTTGTTGTCCCATCACGTCTGTGTGCCCAGCAGAATGGTGCGCGACTTGGATGCAAATTCGCGCCGCCAGATGACCCCAAGCGTGAACAAAGTGGCCGCAACCAGTGGCACGGGTCCGGCCAACCAGGCGGCACAGGTCAGCCCGAAATAGACAGAGCGCAGGCCCCGGTTGAACGACCGGGCAGCGGCGATGTTCACCTCTGCCGCCTGCATCGCGCGGGGTTCGCACAGTGGGTCCGTGACCTCGTTGGGCACCGCCGCCATCACAACTGCCGCATAGCCAAACAGCCGGTTGGCCCAGACGAATTTCAGAAAGGCATTGGACAGGAACAGCGCCAACACAACAAGTTTGACTTCCCAGACAAAGGCAGGTGCGTCCATGAGGGTCAGCTCATTTGCGATGCTTGTCACCCGCTCGGCATTGCCGATCACGGCAAGCGTCCCGCCAATGGCAATCACCGAGGTCGAGGCGAAAAAGGCGGTGCCCTGCCGCAGGCTTGCCACCACCTGTGCGTCGAAAATGCGCGGTTCCCGAGTGATCATCTGGCGCATCCACTCGCGCCGGTATCCTGCCATGATCTGCGAGGTGGACGGGTGCCGCGCGGTGGCATGTTCGATCCGCCAGCCAATCAGTAGCCACATGACCACCAAAAGCCCGAGGGCGACTCCATCCAGCGAGGAAAACAGCGAAATACGTTCAAGCCAAGTCATGGCTGCGCTCTTACACCGCAACAAATCAGATTGCATCCTGTCAAAATTGGTCATATTATTTTACCAATCCTGAAGGAGGCGCCCATGGAAATGCCCGTTCCCGATCCGGCGATACTCGCCCGCAAAGCCCGCGTGGTCGAAAGACTGCGCGAGGTGTTGCCCCGCGATGCGGTGATCGACGACCCCATGGAAACCCGCGCCTATGAGTGCGACGCGCTGACCGCCTATCGCTGTCCGCCGATGGTAGCAGTGCTGCCGTCCACCACCGCCGAAGTGTCTGATGTTTTGCGCATTTGTCACGAGATCGGGGTGCCCGTGGTGCCGCGCGGGTCGGGCACGTCGCTGGCCGGGGGCGCGTTGCCCACAGCCGATTGTGTGATCCTTGGTGTGGCGCGCATGAACGAGGTTCTCGAAACCGATTATGACAACCGCTGCGTCCGCGTGCAGACGGGCCGGACCAACCTGTCTGTCACGGGTGCCGTCGAATCGGATGGGTTTTTCTATGCCCCAGATCCCTCAAGCCAGCTTGCCTGTGCCATTGCGGGCAATATCGCAATGAATTCGGGCGGGGCGCATTGCCTGAAATACGGCGTGACCACCAACAACCTGATGGGCGTGACCCTTGTGCAGATGGACGGCACCGTGGTCGAGATTGGCGGCGCACATCTCGATTCCGGCGGGCTGGACCTCTTGGGTCTGATTTGCGGTTCCGAAGGTCAGTTGGGCGTGGTGACCGAGGCCACATTGCGCATTCTGCACAAACCCGAGGGTGCGCGGCCCGTGCTCATGGGCTTTGACAGTGCCGAAATTGCCGGGGCTTGCGTGGGTGATATCATCAAGGCAGGCGTTCTGCCTGTCGCGATCGAGTTCATGGACCGCATGCTGATCGAGGTTTGCGAGGATTTCGCCAAGGCGGATTACCCGCTGTGCGAGGCGCTGCTGATCGTCGAGGTCGAAGGATCGGAGGCCGAGATCAACGACCAGCTCGCCCTGATCACCGAGATCGCGAAACGCCACAATCCGGTTGCCCTGCGCGAAAGCGCCAGCGCTGAGGAATCCGCCCGTATCTGGGCAGGGCGCAAGGCGGCGTTTTCGGCCATAGGCCGAGTGAGTGACTACATGTGTCTGGACGGGACGATTCCGGTGTCCGAGCTGCCGTATGTGTTGCGCCGCATCGGCGAGATGTCCAAGGAATATGGCCTGCCCGTGGGCAATGTCTTTCACGCAGGCGACGGCAACATGCACCCGCTGATCTGCTACGATGCGAACAAGCCCGGCGATCTGGAAATCTGTGAAGAATTCGGCGCCGAGGTGCTGAAACTCTGTGTCGAAGTCGGAGGGTGCCTCACCGGTGAACACGGCGTGGGCATCGAAAAGCGTGATCTGATGACCCATCAATATGCCCCGAACGATCTGGAGGCGCAGATGGTGATCAAGGACGTGTTTGACGCCAAATGGCTGCTGAACCCCGCCAAAGTGTTCCCGCTGGCGGTGTCCGAGGCCCGCCGTGGCACAGCAATTGCCGCCGAATAGGGGGCCAGCCCCCTCGGCCTTCGGCCTCACCCCCGGGATTTTTTGGAATCAGAGAAGATGACCACATTGAAAACGGAATCAGACGTGGCAGAGGCAGTGCTGGCGGCAAAGGGCCCCTTGGCCGTGCGCGGCGGCGGCACGCGCAGTGTGGGGCGGCCTGTGGTCGGGGATGTGCTGGATGTGTCCGGTCTGTCGGGCGTCACGCTGTATGAACCGGGCGCGCTGACCATAGTGGCACAGGCGGGCACGCCCGTGACCGAGATCGAAATGACTCTGGCGAAGGAAAACCAGCGTCTGGCCTTTGAACCCTATGATCTAAAAGGTCTTTTGGGCACCAAGGGCAAGTCAACCATTGGCGGGGTCATCGCCACCAATGCAAGCGGGCCGCGCCGCATACAGGCGGGGGCGGCGCGGGATTTTGCGCTGGGTGTGCGGTTTGTCGACGGGGCCGGGAATATCATCAAGAACGGTGGCCGCGTCATGAAGAATGTGACGGGCTATGATCTGGTCAAGCTGATGGCCGGATCCTGGGGCACGCTTGGCGTATTGACCGAAGTGAGCCTTAAAGTACTGCCCGCTGTTGAGGCGACAACCACGCTGGTCATCACGGATCGCGACCCCGGGCAGGCGGTGGCGGCGATGAGTGCGGCGCTCGGTTCCCCTTTCGAGGTGTCCGGGGCGGCGTGGATCGACGGCGCTGTTTGGTTGCGGCTCGAAGGGTTTGCGAGCTCGGTCGATTACCGCGCCAAGGCGCTGGGCGACCTGTTGATCCGCCACGGGGACATCACCCACGATGACGGCGCAGACTGGGGCCGGGTGCGCGATGGCGCCCCGATGACGGCGAGCAGCACGGTCTGGCGCATTTCCGTCAAACCCAGCGACGGGCCAGCCGTGATCGCGGCCCTGCCCGAGGGCAGTCAGGCGATGATGGACTGGGGCGGTGGTCTGGTCTGGGCCGGGTGCGACACGGCGGATGCAGCGACACATGCCGCGGTCCAGTCCCGCGTCGCGGCCCTTGGCGGCCATGCGACCCTGATCAAGGCGCCCGAGGCCCTGCGCGCCGCCGTTCCGGTGTTCCAGCCCGAAGCGGCAGGGGTTGCGGCGCTGAGTGCCGCGCTGCGGGCGCGCTTTGATCCGCGCGGTATCCTCAATCCGGGTCTGATGGCGGCATGATGCTGCTGGTCCTTTTCACAATGGCCTTTGTGCTGGGACCGGGCCTGTTCCTGATCCTGTTGCATTATGACTTCGGGCGGGGGCCACTGGCGTTGGTCGCTTCACTGTTGGTCGTGGCCAGCTTTGTGCTGCGCAGCGAGGCGGGGCTGACCCTCGCCCTTGAGCCGGTGCCGGTGTTTCTAAGCATCGCCGCGATTTGGATCGCATGGGTCCTCGTGCTGGTTCTGGTCGTGCGCGCATGGCGCAGCGCCCACCCAACGGCTGCCGCACAGCGTTGGAGTCGGGCAATCGGTGCAATGGGCACAACCGTGCCGTGGTTCGGCTTTGCCGCCGCTCAAATGATGGTGAAATAGATGCAGACGACCTTTACCCCCGAGCAGCTCAAGGACCCCGCGATCGAGCGCAGCAATGAAATCCTGCGCAACTGTGTGCATTGCGGCTTCTGCACGGCAACTTGCCCGACATATCAAGTGCTTGGAGACGAGCTGGATTCTCCGCGCGGGCGCATTTACCTGATCAAGGACATGCTGGAAAACGACCGTAAACCGGATAAAAAGGTGGTCAAGCATATCGACCGCTGCCTCAGCTGTCTGGCCTGCATGACAACCTGTCCGTCCGGTGTGCATTACATGCATCTGGTGGACCATGCCCGCGAATATATCGAAGACAATTACAAACGGCCTCTAGTGGATCGCTGGTTGCGCTGGGTGCTGGCGCAGATCCTGCCCTATCCGATGCGCTTTCGCGTCGCCTTGCTGGGCGCCAAAATTGGGCGGCCCTTCGCAGCGCTGATGCCGGATGCGCGGTTGCGCGCGATGCTGGAGATGGCCCCCAAACACATCCCGCCTGTGTCCCGCAACGATGATCCGCAAAGCTTTGCACCCAAGGCAGAGAAAAAGATGCGCGTGGCGCTGATGACGGGCTGTGCGCAAAAGGCGCTGAATACGGACATCAATGACGCCACCATTCGCCTGCTGACCCGGCTCGGGTGCGAGGTGGTTGTGGCCGAGGGTGCTGGCTGTTGCGGGGCGCTGACCCATCACATGGGCAAGACGGCGGAAAGCCACGGCACCGCAGCCAGGAATATCACCGCGTGGGCGCGCGAAATGGATGGCGACGGGCTGGATGCCATTGTGATCAACACGTCCGGCTGCGGCACGACGGTCAAGGATTACGGCCACATGTTCCGCAATGAACCGCTGGCGGCGGATGCGGCCCGCGTGTCTGCTATCGCAATGGACGTCAGTGAGGTGCTGATGAAACTCAACCTGCCCGGGGGCGCGCCGCAGGACATGACCATAGCCTACCATGCGGCCTGTTCGCTGCAACACGGGCAGCAGATCAAGACCTATCCCAAGGACCTGCTGAAAAAGGCGGGCTACACCGTGGTCGAACCCTCCGACAGCCATCTATGTTGCGGATCGGCAGGCACCTACAACCTGATGCAGCCCGAGATTTCCGGGCAGCTGAAAGAACGCAAAGTGCGCACGCTGATGGCCAAGAATCCGGACATCATTGCGGCTGGCAACATCGGCTGCATGATGCAGATCGGGTCAGCCGCCGGGGTGCCGGTGGTGCACACGGTCGAACTGCTGGATTGGGCCAGCGGCGGGCCGCGCCCTCCGGCTCTGGATCGCAGCAATTCGGATGTGCCAATTTTGCGTTAATTCCGCTGCATGCCCTAATTCTGCCCGGTTTGCCGCCTATTACCCGCGTATAACACCCGAGTACGAAGTAGGTATTTTATGCGCCGATGGATGGCCCTTTCGATCATGACCCTGGTCGTGACGACAACCGCGTTGGCGCAGGATTCGCAACTACGCAGGTTGTCCACGGGCGATGACGCCAAAGAGTGGGAAGCGGTCGGGCGGTTGAACATTGGCGGCACCGGATTCTGCACGGGTGCGCTGATTGCCCCGAACATGGTGCTGACAGCGGCGCATTGCCTCTTTGACAAGCAAACGGGCGTGCGGATTGATCACGGCGAGGTTGAATTTCTGGCCGGTTGGCGCAACGGGCGCGCATCGGCGTACCGATCGATCAAGCAAGCCGTGGTGCACCCGGACTATATCTACGCTCCCAACGTCAACAGCGGCGGCGTGGGCAACGATCTGGCCCTGCTTCAGCTTGATCGCCCGATCCGCAATGGCAAAATCGAACCTTTCATGACCGAGGCCAAACCCGAGCGCGGGGACAAGGTGGCCGTGGTCAGCTATGGGACGGGCCGCTCCGAAGAGCCCTCTCTGCAAGAGCTGTGCAGCGTACTGGCCTTGCAGCAGGGCATGCTGGTGACCTCGTGCACGGTTGATTCGGGCAGCTCGGGTGCTCCTATTTTCATGGTCCAGGACGGAAAGGTGCAGATCGTGTCGATCGTGTCCGCCAAGGCCGAGGTCGAAGGGCAGGCCGTGTCGCTGGGGACCTCGCTCGGGGCGCCCCTGGCACAGTTGCAGGCCGAAATGGTGGCCCAGCAGGACCAGCTTGACCGACGCCTTGGGGCAGGCGTGCGTCAGGACACCGGCGCAAAGTTCTTGAAACCATGAGATGGCTAGCGATCCTTTTCTGCCTGATGATGGGCAGCTCCGGGGCGGCCCAGACCACATCCTTGCGCACGCTGGATACCGACTATTCCGCCGCCAGCTGGAAGGCTGTGGGCCGCATCGACTTTGGACACGGTGCGTTCTGTTCCGGCACGCTGATCGCACCGGACCTTGTGCTGACGGCCGCGCACTGCCTGTACCAGCCCGGGTCAAACCGGCTGTGGCCGACAAATGTGATCCGGTTCCGCGCGGGCCTGCGGGACGGCGCTGCAGCGGCAACACGGGTGGCCAAGGCTGCCGCGGCCCATTCAAAATTCGATCCCGTCGGCCCGCTGACGGCCATCAATGTGGCGCATGATGTGGCTCTGATCCAATTGGGTGAACCGATCTCGACCTTTGATGTGCCGCCTTTCTACATCCACAACGACCGCATTGCGCCGGGCCCGGTCAGCGTCGTGTCCTATGGCCGCGACCGGGCGGACGCGCAATCGCGGCAAAAGCAGTGCCAGATGCTGGTGCAGCTGGGTGATGCGATGGTGTTTGACTGCGATGTGACCTTTGGCTCGTCCGGGTCGCCTGTGTTTTCGCATCTCAACGGGCGCGGACGGATCATGGCGGTGATTTCCGGCATGATGGAGATTGACGGGCAGAAACGCTCGGTCGGGATGGCACTGCCCGAACGCGTGACCGAGCTGAAATCCCAACTGCGCCTGCAGGTCGCGCCACCAACCGCGCGGGTCAAGCGCATCACCGTGGGTGGTGGCACGCGCACCGGCACCGGTGCCAAATTTGTCCGCCCCTAGGGGTCTTGAACGCGCAAAAATCCTTACCACATATTCCTCATCGGATGCTCGAACGGGGTCCGACCATAGCAACCCTGCGGGTCTGTCCAAAATGGAAGGCCCGCCTGTCATCGCTCAAGTGAGGATAACAATGCGTACATATGATTTTGCACCGCTTTACCGCGCAACCGTTGGTTTTGACCAGATTGCGGACCTGATGGACCGGGTCGTCGCATCCGAGACAAACGCCAACACCTACCCGCCCTACAACATCGAAAAGACCGACGATGATACCTATCGTATCTCGGTTGCCGTGGCCGGATTTTCCGACGCGGACCTGAATGTCGAGGTCAAGGAAAAGAACCTGATCGTCTCGGCCAAGAAAGTGGATGAGGACAAGAAAACCTATCTGCACCGCGGCATCGCGACCCGCGCGTTCGAGCGCCGGTTCCATCTGGCCGACCACATCGTGGTGACCGGAGCCTCCCATGTGGATGGCATGCTGCACATCGATCTGGTCAAGGAAGTGCCAGAAGCGCTGAAACCGCGCCGGATCGAGATCGCGGGTCAGAAAAAAGCGATTGAAACGGACGTCGTGGACGCCAAAGCCGTCAACTGATCCATCTGAACCAAACGGAGCCGGACGCGCTGACGCGCGCCCGGCACATCATGTTTCAGGGGGCTTTGCCCCCGTCCTTCGGACTCCCCCATGGTATTTCTTGTCAGAAGAAGCACAGGGTCCGAAAACTTCTCTGATTTGGAAAAATCCCGGGGGTGTGGCGCGCAGCGCCGAGGGGGCTGGCCCCCTGATCTGGCTGCGTCCTGCTTACCCAACAGCCACCCGTGGTCGCCCCGCTGCTTCGACCGTCAGCGTCGCCTCGACAAACACCTCGCGCGCTTCGGCCTGTGCTGTGCGGATGTCGCGACTGACCCGAATGTCGATCTCTTCGGCGCCCGCGGCCTGTGCGGCTGTCAACGCCGTGTTGCGCAGCGCTTCTTCGAGCCGCGCGAGGGCCGGGTCCGCACTTGCGAAATCCTCTGGACCGCTGTCCAGGTGCACCCGGAACCGCCCTTCACTGGGTGAAGTCACGGTGCCGCTGTGGCGCATTGTAACGCGACCCACCACCGCGCCAATTGCATTGGCCACGCCCGCGTCCTCGGGCAGGATCATCTCCGTGCCCAGCATCTCGCCCACAGCCGGATAGTACGTTGCCGCCGAGGCCCCAAGGCCAACTACGGGCACGGCAAGGCCGCTGTTGATGCGCAACGCGCCGGTGTGCCCCCCCAGACCCTTTTGCACCAGAACATGCGTCGCGAGCCCCTCGTCCAGCCCATCCTCGGCCAATGCGGCCTGCAAGAGGGCAATCCCGGTCTGGTGGCCTAACCGGTCCACGATCATCTGCGCCATCTGTGCGGGATCACTGGCCAGCACTTCACCCGCCCCTGTGCGCCGGCGTCCAAAAAGCAGGCAGGCCATGCGCGCGGCCTCGGCATTCCATGCGTCAAGCTGCCCAAGCACATGGCAGGCGTCGGACGGCGTCAGCGCCGAAACCTGCACCAGCCCCCGCGTCACAAGGCGCTTGAGCGCGCCCAGCTCCATCCGCGTGCGCAATGCAGCACCAAGCGGCTGCACCTGACCGCCGATCCGGGCCAGCAAATCAGTCTCGCGTGGACCCAGCCCACCGGCATGCACCCCTTTGACCGCGCGCACAAAGCGGCCATCGTGATCCCCGGGTGTTGTGCTGCGCAACTGGGCCTCCAAGGCAGGCAGCACCACATCCGGCGCCTCGACAGCCAGCAGGGACACCGGGACCACGCGGCGCGGGCCAAGGGTCACGCCGCCGCGCAGGCCCTCGCTGACGAAGTGGACTTCGCTGTCACCCCCAAGGCCCGTCGTGCGCATCGCAACCGCCTCGACCATCGTGCGGTGGGTGCCAACGCGCGCACCGTCAGGGTCAATGGCGGGCCGCCCGCCTTTCAGCATCGCCACATCCGTGGTTGTGCCACCGATGTCACTCACCAGCGCGGTGTCCGCGCCTGTCAGCCAGCGCGCGCCCACGATCGAGGCGGCAGGCCCGCTCAGGATAGTCTCGATTGGACGCATGCGGGCCTGCGCTGAGGACATCAGCGCCCCGTCGCCGCGCACCACCATCATGGGTGCCTCGACCCCGATGGCGCGCAATTCGGCCTCGGCCCGCCCGATCAGCGCGTCGATCATGCCAATCAGACGCGCATTCAGAACCGCCGTCAGTGCCCGTTTCGGCCCGCCCAGCTTGGCCGAAAGCTGATGACTTGCGGACACAGGCACGCCGGTCACCTCGCGTACCAGTTCGGCCACACGCTGTTCATGAGCCGGGTTGCGGGTCGCGAACTGGGCAGCCACGGCAAACCCGCTGACATCTGCCATATGCGTCTCTAAAAAGGCCAAAAGTGCCGGTTCATCCAGCGCCACCGCCTCCGAACCATCGTGATGATGCCCGCCGGCAAGCACGCAGACCGGATCGCCCGCGAGGCCCTCGGCTAGCCCCTGCGTCTCAAGGTCCTTTGCGCGAAAGCCGACATAGATCAGCGCCACGCGCCCGCCCTGGCCCTCGACCAGCGCGTTGGTGGCGAGGGTCGTGGACAGCGACGCCATGCCAACCTCCGAGGCCGCAATGCCCGACGTCGCCAGCACCGCGCGCACCGCCTCGCCGACACCGATGGCCAGATCGTGGCGCGTTGTCAGGGCCTTGGCGCGGGCCAGCACCACCTCTTCGTCGCGCAACAACACCGCGTCGGTGTAGGTTCCGCCGGTATCGACGCCCAACAAAATCGCCATGTTCGCCCCCTACGTCTCGCCTCTCAACCGGGCCACGGCCCAGCGTGCCGCATCTGCAACCGCCTCATCCGCGTCATTGAACAGGCCTTGCGCCAGCTGAATCAGACCCGTATCGCCCGAATTCCCGATGGCATAAAGCACATTACGTACAAACCGGTCCCGCCCGATCCGTTTGACCGGCGAGCCGGAAAAGCGGGCGCGAAAGGCGGCATCATCGAGCTGTACCAATTCGGCCAATGGCGGGGCACCAACAGCCCCGAGGTAACGCAGATCGGACGCGGCCACGGCGAACTTGTTCCACGGACAGACGGCCAGACAATCGTCACAGCCATAGATGCGATTGCCGAGTGCCGCGCGCAGGTCGACATCCACCGGGCCCTTGTGTTCGATGGTCAGGTAGGAAATGCAGCGCCGCGCATCGAGGCGATAGGGGGCGGGAAAAGCATCCGTCGGGCACACGTCCAGACAGGCGCGGCAGGACCCGCAATGAT
The DNA here is from genome assembly GCF_947503045.1 of uncultured Tateyamaria sp. GTDB lineage: Bacteria > Pseudomonadota > Alphaproteobacteria > Rhodobacterales > Rhodobacteraceae > Tateyamaria. Next base: position 668,093 of record NZ_CANNCF010000002.1, on the reverse strand, counting down.
CCGGTTCGGCAGCATCTGCCTCCAACTCCAACGTCGTAAAAACAGAGCCTAAAAAGGCCCAATTGCCCCATTCCCGGCTCACCAGATTGGTATGTTTGCCCTGCCAGCCCAGACCCGCCGCCTGGCCCAACGCTTTCTCCGGCACGGGTGCGGTGTCGACAAACACCTTCACTTCGCCACCGGCCTCCTCGATGAGCCAACGGGCCAATCGCTTCAGCCGCTTTTTCACGATGTCATGGTAATCGCGCCCCTGGGCATAGACCGACACGGCCCCCAGATCAGGGCGCTGTAACACGGCCAGCGGGTCATGCTCCGGCGCATAGCTTTCGGCCAGCATCAAAACCGATCGGGCCTCGGGCCACAACGCTGAGGGATCAGCGCGCCAATGCATCCGATCGGCCATCCAACCCATCTGCCCGTGATACCCGGCCGCGACAAAGGCGTCCAAGCGCGCGGCCACCTGCGGCACTGCATCCGGACGACAGATGCGGGCCATCACAAACCCCTCTGCCAGAGCCTGCGCGACGACACGCTCTTTCAGGGTCTGACTTCTCTGTTTCAAAAAAATCCCGGGGGTCCGGGGGCAGGCCCCCGGTCCGTCATCCGCCTCTAGAAATCCAGATCATTGTAGTGCTTCGGCGGCGGGAACCCCGACACCTGGTCGGCAAGGATCGAACGGAAGGCCGGGCGGGACTTGATCTTGGCGTACCAGTCCTTGACCACCTCGCAGCGGTTCCAGTCCACGTCCGAGATATAATCCAGCGACGACAGATGCGCGGCGGCGGCAAAATCTGCCAGCGTCATCACGTCGCCCGCCAGCCAGCGGCGATGATCCAGCAGCCACGCCATGTAGTCGAGGTGATACTTGATCGCCTTGGCGCCATCCTTGACGTTGCGACTGTCCGGAAATCCCTGCCCCATCACCTTCTTGTTGACCCGCTCATAAAGCAGCTTCGAGGTCACCTCGTTGTGAAACTTGTCATCGAACCAACCGACCAGTCGGCGGACTTCCAGCCGTTCTTCGGGGCCTTTCGGCATCAGGGACGGCTCGGGGCGGGTTTCCTCAATGTATTCGCAGATGGCGGCACTTTCGCTCATCATCACACCGTCAAGGCGCAGCACGGGCACTTTGGCGGCGGGGTTGCGACGCAGGAAATCGGGCTCGGCCTCCCAGTAGCGCTCTTCGACCAGTTCCACCTCGATCTTCTTTTCGGCCAGAGACAGGCGCACCTTGCGGCAGAACGGAGACAGAGGAACGTGAAACAGTCGGGCCATGATCAATCCGAGGCAAGTATTGGTCTGGCATCCATGCACCTAAGGCGCAACATTTTCAACTCTGGAAACAACGGGCACGGCCATCCGCGCGGATCGTGGCCGCTCCGTCCAGGATCTGACTGGCCCGTTTTCGCACGTAATTCGAGGGTTTTCCGGCCGACCGCCCCTTGGGATCCGGCAGGATCGCGGCAAGGCGGGCCGCCTGCACGTTGCTAAGCGACGCGGCATCCACACCGAAATAGTGTTGCGCGGCGGCCTCGATGCCAAACACGCCCTCATCGAATTCGGCCACGTTCAGATAGACTTCAAGAATGCGTTTCTTGGACCACAAGGCCTCGACCAGCGGGGTCATGCCGGCCTCCATCACTTTGCGCAGCCACGACCGGCCATGCCAGAGATAGACGTTCTTGACGACCTGCTGGCTGATGGTGGAGGCACCACGCCCGCCACCCTCGTCAATGGCATTGCGGATAGCGGTGACATCGAGCCCCCAATGCAGGCAGAAATTGGCATCCTCGGCGGCCACAGCCGCGCGCGGCATGATCGGGGCAATCTGTTCGATATCAACCCAAGTCCTCTCGACCCCGCCCAAACGGCGCGATTCCTGCAGCATGTAAAAGGTCGTCGGCGGGTTCAGCAGCCCCCACAACAGGGTCACGGCCACAGCCAGCAGAAACACCACAGCCACGAGCCGCAGCGTCCAGCGCATAAGCCAGCGTTTCAGGTTCAGGGGCCGCTTCTTTGCGGTTTTCTTTTTTGAGGCACTGCTCTTTTTGGCCATGACGCAGCTATAACTCTGCACGCGGCCCAAGGGAATCCTCAAAAACCGGTCCGTTTGGCCCGTTCACCGTCAAAAGGAACAGGCACGCCCGATCGGCGACCCGAAACCTAACAGATGTCGGAAAAATGGTGAGCCGTGCAGGGTTCGAACCTGCGACCCGCTGATTAAAAGTCAGCTGCTCTACCAACTGAGCTAACGGCCCCACTAGGCGGCCTATCTAGAAAGGGCGGGCAGCCGGGTCAAGCCGATTCTCGGCTGTTTTTCTGCGACATACTGGATTCCCCAAAGGCACGGCGTTATATGCGCGCCATGCATGAACCTGTGACCTCCGGTTGGCCCTTCATGAAGATGCACGGGCTGGGCAATGACTTTGTCGTTGTGGACGCGCGCACGCGGCCCGTGACGCTGTCCGAAAACCTGGTGCAGGCATTGGCGGATCGGCATCGCGGGGTGGGGTTTGATCAGCTGGCCGTCATCACCGAAGGCGACGATCTGACGATCACATTCTACAACGCCGATGGGTCCCATTCGTCGGCCTGCGGCAACGCCACACGCTGTATTGCGGCGCGCGAAATGGGGCTGAACGGGGCGGACGCCCTCAGCATCGCCATCACCGGGCGGGGCACCCTGCAGGCTGTGCGCAGCGCGGACGGGGTCACGGCCGTCAACATGGGCCACCCGCTGCTCGACTGGCAGGGCATCCCACTGGCCCGCGATGTGGACACGCTGGCCCTGCCCATCGACGGTACACCTGTGGGCACCGGCATGGGCAATCCGCACTGCACCTTCTTTGTCGAGGATGTCGCTTCCATCGATCTGGCCGCGCGCGGGCCCGAGATCGAACACCACCCGCTGTTTCCCGAACGCACCAATGTGCAATTTGCCCAACTGCTTGGGCCCGACCACATCCGTATGCGCGTCTGGGAGCGGGGCACAGGCATCACACTGGCCTCCGGCTCGTCTTCCTGCGCCGTGGCTGTCGCCGCAGCGCGCAAGGGTCTGACAGGGCGCACAGTCCGTATCGATCTTGATGGCGGCACGCTCGACATCGACTGGCGCGAGGACGGCGTCTGGATGTCCGGTCCCACGGCCCATGTTTTTGACGGCGTCCTGACCCCCAGCTTTCTGCAGTCGCTATGAGCGCACCCGTCTTTTCCAACCACGGCTGCCGCCTCAACGCCTACGAGACCAAGGCGATGGAGGAACTGGCCGCAGGCGCCGGGCTTGGCAACGCCGTGGTGGTCAACACCTGTGCCGTGACGGCCGAGGCGGTGCGCAAGGCCCGCCAGGACATCCGCAAGCTGCGCCGCACCCATCCTGATGCCCGCCTGATCGTCACGGGCTGCGCGGCCCAGACCGAACCCGACACATTTGCCGCCATGGACGAGGTGGACGTGGTTATCGGCAACACCGAAAAGATGCAGGCCAGCACTTGGGAGGGCCTTGCAGGCGATTTCGGCACCGAGCCGGTGCAGGTCGACGACATCATGTCTGTCACCGAAACCGCAGGGCACCTGATCGACGGTTTCGGCACCCGCAGCCGGGCTTACGTGCAGGTCCAGAATGGTTGCGATCACCGCTGCACCTTCTGCATCATTCCCTTCGGGCGGGGCAATTCCCGCTCGGTCCCGGCGGGCGTTGTGGTGGACCAGATCAAACGGCTGGTGGATCGCGGCTTTAACGAGGTGGTGCTGACCGGGGTCGATCTGACCTCATGGGGCGCCGATCTGCCCTCTGAACCGCGCCTCGGCGATCTGGTGACGCGCATCCTCAAACTGGTGCCTGACCTGCCGCGCCTGCGGATCAGCTCGATCGATTCGATCGAGGTGGACGAGGCGCTTATGGGCGCCATTACGACCGAACAGCGCCTCATGCCGCACCTCCACCTGTCGCTGCAACACGGGGACAACCTGATCCTCAAACGGATGAAGCGGCGGCACGGGCGCGATGACGCCATCCGCTTTGCGCAAGAAGCGCGGCGCCTGCGGCCCGATATGACTTTTGGCGCAGACATCATCGCAGGCTTCCCCACCGAGACCGAGGCGCATTTCGAGCAGTCCCTCGCGCTGGTCAAGGACTGCGACCTGACCTGGCTGCATGTGTTCCCCTACTCCCCCCGTCCGGGCACGCCAGCGGCGCGCATGCCGCAGGTGAACGGCACAGCGATCAAGGAACGGGCCGCACGGCTGCGCGCAGCCGGGGCCGCACAGGTGGCATCGCACCTGAACGCACAAGTGGGCAAAACCCACCGCGTGCTGATGGAAAACCCGACCATGGGCCGCACCGAACAGTTCACCGAAGTGCACTTTGATCAGCCACAGCCTGAGGGCCAGATCGTGACCGCGCAGATCACATCCCACACTGACACCCAGCTCACCGCCTGAGCCCGGGCGCACCACAGGTACGCCTTACCCCCTGCTTCTCTGTTTCAAAAAAATCCCGGGGACGCGCGCATGTGCGGGGGCAGAGCCCCTCTGACACCAGCCACCCATTCCAACCGGCACGTAAGGCGCAGGTGTCCTGCGCCCGGTCCAAAAGAAAAAGCCCCACCAAAAGGCAGGGCTTCATCCCGATCCACAAACAGATCGCTTACTTCTTGTAGCGCGCCTTGACCGGCGCCCAGATGCGCTTGTTGGTCAGGTACAGCAGCACCGACAGGATGGTCAGGAACACCACGCCGACAAAACCAGCCTGCTTGCGAGCGACCAGCTTGGGCTCGGCGGTCCACATCAGAAAGGCCGACACGTCTTCGGACAGATGGTGCAGGTCGGTGGCATGGCCATCGGCAAACTCGAGATCATCGCCATAAAGGGGCGGGGCCATCGCGATCCAGCCACCGGGGAAGATGGTGTTTTCGTAAAGAACCGCACCGGCTTCTTCCTTTTCCTCGCCGGTATACCCGGTGAGCAGGGCAGTGATATATTCCGGACCACCAATACCGTTCATCAACTGGTTGATGCCCAGACCGTAGGGACCGTGGAACCCGGCACGGGCCTTGGCCATCAGGCTCAGATCCGGCGCGTTTTCCAGATTGGAGGCGGGAAAGTGATCGCTTGGCGTGGCCGTGCGGAAATCGTCCAGCTCGGGGTCAAAGACCTCGTAGAACTCCGCATAGGCACGCACCTGATCCTCGGGCAGTGCAGGGCCACCCTCGTCACCCAGCGTGCGCAGGGGAACGAATTTCAGACCGTGACAGGCGGCACAGATCTCGGTGTAGATCTGCAACCCACGCTGCAACTGGTTCTGATCATAGGACCCGAACGGACCGTCAAAGGAAAAGTCGACGTTTTCCACGTGACCGGTGGCTTCGCCGGCGGCGAAGGCGCTGGTGGCCAGCATGACCGCCGCCACCGCACTTGCTGCAAGTGTCTTGAACATGTGCAGTCTCTCCTTATTCCGCTGGCTGTGTCGATGGGGCCTTGCCCGCATCGCCACCACCATAATGTGCGGCAAAGTCTTCTTCGATGGTCGCAGGCTGCGCTTCCGGTTTCTCGATCACGCCAAGCAGCGGCAGGATCACGAGGAAGTAGGCAAACCAGTAGGCAGAGGCGATCAGCGAAATCGTGTTGAACGGCTCTTCGGCAGGCATCGCGCCAACCCACATCAGGACAAAGAAGTCCACGACCAGCAGCCAGAACCACCATTTCAGCATGGGGCGATAGCGGCCCGAACGGACGGACGATGTGTCAAGCCACGGCGCCAGCGCCATCGCCACAATCGCCCCGAACATCGCAACCACACCAAAGAACTTGGCGTCCACGATGCCCCCGGTCAGGAACCCGGCAATCTGCACAACCCAGACCTCATCCGTGAAGGCACGCAGGATCGCGTAGAACGGCAGGAAGTACCATTCCGGAACAATGTGCGCAGGTGTGGCAAGCGCGTTGGCCTCGATGTAGTTGTCCGGGTGGCCCAGATAGTTCGGCATGTAGCCGACAATCGCAAAGAACACGACCAGGATCACGGCCAGCGCAAACAGGTCCTTGATCACGAAATAGGGCCAGAAAGGCAGCGTGTCTTTCTCTGCCTCTTCCTTCGATCCACGGCGCACCTCAACCCCGGTGGGGTTGTTGTTGCCGGTGGTGTGGAAGGCCCAGATATGCAGGACGACAAGACCCGCAATGACGAAAGGCAGCAGGTAATGCAGGCTGAAGAAGCGGTTCAGCGTGGCGTTGTCCACGGCAGGCCCGCCCAGCAACCAGGTCTGCAGCGCCTCACCCACAAAGGGGATCGCGCCGAACAGGCCGGTGATCACGGTGGCGCCCCAGAACGACATCTGACCCCATGGCAGCACGTAGCCCATAAAGGCGGTGCCCATCATCAGCACGTAAATCAGCATGCCGATGATCCATGTGATCTCGCGTGGGGCCTTGTAGGACCCGTAATAGAGACCGCGGAAGATGTGCGCATACACAGCGACAAAGAACAGCGAGGCGCCGTTCATGTGCAGGTAGCGCAGCATGGCGCCGCCATTCACGTTGCGCATGATGTGCTCAACCGAAGAGAAGGCGTAATCTACATGTGGCGTGTAGTGCATCACCAGAACGATGCCGGTGATGATCTGCAGCGCCAGACAGAAGGTCAGAACGATACCCCAGATCCACATCCAGTTCAGGTTTTTCGGCGTCGGGATCATCAGCGTGTCATAAAGCAGGCCAACAATCGGCAACCGCTTGGCCAGACCTTTTTCCCAAGGGGCCTTCGGTTCGTAATGGTCGTGAGGAATTCCACCCATGGTCGTTTTCTCCCTTAACCGAGTTTGATCGTGGTTTCGTCCACGAATTCAGCGACAGGCACTGGCAGGTTGCGCGGCGCGGGCCCGCGGCGAATGCGGCCCGATGTGTCATAGTGCGACCCGTGGCAGGGGCAGAACCAGCCGCCAAAATCGCCCGCATCACCCAGTGGCACGCAGCCAAGGTGCGTACAGACGCCGATCATCACCAGCCACTCACCGGATTCGTCGAGCGAACGGTTTTCGTCCGAAGCGTCCGCGCCGTTGGGTGCGTTGGCGTTTTCCGATCCCTGATCCGGCAGGTCTTCGAGTGCGACGTCGCGCGCGGCGGCAATCTCTTCTTCGGTCCGGCGGCGGATGAACACGGGCTTGCCCAGCCATTTGACGGTCAGTTGTGTACCCGGTTCAACGCTGCTGACGTCAACCCGGATCGAGGACAGGGCCAGCACGTCCGCAGACGGGTTCATCTGATTGACCAGTGGCCAGACTGCGGCACCAGCCACAACAACACCTGCACCGCCTGTGGCGTAGTACAGGAAATCGCGGCGGTCGCCGTCGTGTTCTTCTTCTGCGTGGGACACGGGGACTTCTCCAGTTTCCAAGCGACCCCGAAGGGCCAATGACATAGGCGGGTCACGCGCGCGGCGTCACCAATGTTGACGTGCTATCTAGCGCCGTCCGGACCCCGCGTCCAGCGTGCAATCTGCCACACGTGGTCGCAGGGGGGTTGATTAACCCCTTGTTAAGACTCGAAAGACCGCGCGCTGCGTTAACCACGGGAACGGTGCACAACCGGTGCACAGGGTGTGCACAGGTCGTGCACGCATCGAATACACGCCATTTGCCTTGTTTTTATGGCATTAACCTATCGATTCGCCGCATTGGCGGATTTTGGGTCGCAAGTGTTGCGCCGCGCCGCCCGTTCAGGGGGCGGTGGCCGTCATCGAGGCGCGCGCGGCAAAGCCTTCGTACCACCCCGCCAGCGCCTCGCGCCCCTGTCGCCAGTTGCGCGCCTCGTGCCGGAAATCAAGGTATCCCAGCGCGCAGCCGACCGCGATATGGCCGGCCCCCACAGGCCCCGACAGATGGCTCATCCAGCGGGTGTTGAGCGCGTCCAATCCGCGCTCGACCTTGGCCCATTGCGCCTCGATCCACGCTTGAGACACCTGCGCTTCATCACGCAGCCGGATCTCGTAGACCATCGACACAGCGCTATCCATCATCCCGTCGCCCGTGGCCTCCAGCGTCAGCGTCTCCCACCGCCGACTGCCGGTCGGGTACATGCCGCCCTTGTAGAGGTCATCCAGATAGGCCGTGATCACCCGACTATCGTACAGCGTCACGCCCTCGGGCCGCTCCAGCGCAGGCAGGCGCGCCAGCGGGTTGGCGGCCATCAGGCTGGTGTCGGAGTCCAGCGCGGTGGAGTGTACCGTGGCCAGTTCAACAGCCTCTGCCTTGCCCAATTCATGAAGCAAAACAACGACTTTGCGCACAAAGGGCGAGGCGGGTGAGTGATAAAGCTTCATGGTGATTTCCTTTCAGGTTTATGTCATGGCGCGGCACGCAGCACCCCTCATTTTGCCCCACGCATCAGCGCAGCCAGAATGCGGGTCTCCATGCCCATGCCATAGGCGTCCATGTGATCAGCGGCCCGCAGGCGCACGGTGTCGGGCTTATTCTGGTTCAGCTTCCATGTGCCGTCCACGCCTTCGATCTTCATCCGGCAGGGCACGATCTGGCGCATCATCTTGTCCAGCACCTCGGGCGTCATCTTGTCGGTTTTCCACGGGCGTTTGGGCTCCAGCTGATCCTCGAAATGCTTGGACTGACGGTCCAGCAGATCGCGCATCTCGCCCTGATCACGCAGCTCAAGAGTGCCGGTCAGATGCACGGCCACATAGTTCCACGTGGGCACTTGATCGGGCACCTCGTACCAGTCGGGCGACACGTACCCATCCGCCCCGCTCACCGCGATGCGGGCCTGCAACGGCTCTTTCAACGCCCGCGCAATCGGATTCGAGCGCACCAGATGAAGGTTCAGCCAGCCACCGTCCTCATCGATCAGAAACGGCACATGCGCCATCACCGGCCCCGCCGCGCCATTCACCGCCAGAATGCCGAACGCGCGCGCACGGGCAAAGGCGAGGTTCGCCTGATCCGTTTCTGTGTGAAATACCGGGTTGGGGTGCATCTTGAGGTCCAATCTACGTCGCGTCCCTCTTGCCTTGGCAGGTCCAAGTTGGCAACCTGATCCTGTTCTTAGGGCGGGGCGAAATTCCCCACCGGCGGTATATGGGCGGTTGATCCATGAGCCCGCGAGCGCACGCGCCCTTCTCGCGAAGGACGTTTGGTCAAGCAGATCAGGTGAGATGCCTGAGCCGACGGTCACAGTCCGGATGAAAGAGAACGTGCAGGGCCCCGCCAGCGATGGCGCGTCGCTGTGCGCAATCGCCTTGGGTGTGAAGTGTCTGAACCTAAAGGAGATTTGCTATGACACACACCCGCTTCGCATTCGTAAAAGCCTGCTGGCACGCGGATATTGTGGATCGTGCCTATGACGGCTTCACCGAATTGATCCTGCCGGGGCAGGTCGACGCCTATGACGTGCCCGGCGCTTTCGAGATGCCGCTGATGGCCCAGACCCTGGCCGAGTCGGGGCGCTACGACGCCGTCATCTGTGCCGCCCTTGTGGTGGACGGCGGTATCTACCGCCACGACTTTGTCGCCGCCGCAGTGGTGGACGGGCTGATGCAGGTGGGCCTGAAAACCGGGGTGCCGGTGCTGTCCGTCTCACTGACCCCGCACCAGTTTCAGGACACCGATCATCACAAGAGCATCTACGCCGACCACTTCGTGATCAAGGGGCGCGAGGCGGCGCAGGCGGCCTTGGGCATTCTGGACGCGCGGCGCGCGGTGCGCTCAGCGGCCTAGATAGGCGCGCAGAGCGGGGGGCGGGTTGTCCATGATCTCTGAGACCGGGCGAGGCGCTTCGACCTGCCCTGCATCAACAAAGATCACCTGATCCGCCGCCCGCTCTGCGTCTTCGGGCGCATGGGTGATCATCAGCACCGTGGCACCGGTATCACGCGCTACGGTGCTGGTCAGATCCAGCATCTCGCCGCGCAAGGCGGGCCCAAGGGCGGCAAAGGGTTCGTCCAGCAATAACAGGGGCTTGCCCTGCACCAGAACCCGAGCAAGAGCCGCGCGGCTTTGCTGGCCGCCCGATACGTCACCGGGTTTGCGATCTCCGAACGCGGCCAGCCCGACGCTGTCCAACGCGGCCGCAACCTTGCCCTGTTCGTCATTGTTCAGCCGCAGGGACGGGCGCAGGCCCAGCCCCACATTCTGCGCCAGCGTCATGTGCGGAAACAGGTTGCCGTCCTGAAACAGCATCGCGATCCCGCGCTGATCGGGGGCAGCGGTGCTGACGTCCTGGCCATCCACCATGATGCTGCCCGTGCTTGGGATATAGCCTCCGAGCGCATTGAGCAGCGTCGACTTCCCCGCACCCGATGGCCCGATGACCGCAACCCGCTGGCCCTTGGCCACGTCAAATGTCGCGTGCAACTCGAACACGCCTTGGGCGATCTGCAGATCTCTAACCGTCAACATGTCGTCGCCCCCACGCATCGCACGCCCAGAACATCCCGAGCGCGAGGCCCAGCAGCAACAGCGCCGCCCCCGCTGCCGCGTCCGTGCGGTAACTGCCCATCAGCCGGTACATCTGCAAGGGCAGCGTCGCGCGGTCACCATCGGCAAACAGCGCCACAACCCCCAGATCACCCACCGACAAGGCCGCCGCCAGCCCGGCAGCAAAGCCCAAGGGCGCGCGCACCCGCGGCAGCACCACGATCTGCCACAGGGCAAGGCCCGACAGGCCAAGGCTCGCGCTCAGCCGACCGTAGTCGGTGATCACCTGCCGCATCGCAGGCATCAGGATGCGCACCGCAAAGGGCAGTGCCATCATCGCATTGACCAGCGCCGTGACCACCAGCGCAAGTTGCACGGGGGAGGCAAAGGGGTTGATCAGGATAAACCACCCGGTGCCGATCATCAGGGGCGAGGCGGCAAGTCCGATGAGGGTCAGTGCCTCGGCCCCGCCGCGCTGCGTCTGCGCCAGCCAGATCGAGATCGGCAGCGCCAGCATGACCAGCACGCAGGTGCACAGAGTCGCCACCCACAGCGACGTCCATGCCGCGTGCCAGACCAGCACGGGCATCTGGGCAAGGCCCATCACGCCCGAAACAGCAATTGCCCCCAACGGCACCAGCAGAAACAGGGACGCCAACCCGATCCAGAGCGTATCCAGCGCGCGCAAGCCCGCCCCTTGCGCATCCCAGCGCTGCACGGGTCGGTCGCGTCCCATCTGCACCGCGATCGGGGGCAGAATCCACAGGGCCAGCACTGCCGCCGACCCGGCCACGACCAGTTGCAACAGGCTCAATACCGCAGCCCGGCCTAGGTCGAATTCAAAGCGAAAGGCCTGGTAGATCGCCAGTTCAATCGTGGTCGCACGCGGGCCACCGCCCAGAGTCAGGGCGACCGCGAAACTGGTGAGGCATATGACAAAGATCAGCGCGAAAGCCCCCGGCACCACCTGCCGCAGCACGGGCCATTCCAGCGTCCGAAATGTGACGGAAGGGGGCAGACCCAACTGACCGGCCAGACGGAATTGCTCGGCCGGGATTGATTGCCAACCCTGCAGGATCAGGCGTGTGGCCAGCGGCATGTTGAAAAAGACGTGGGCGAGGACAACGCCGGTCAGCCCGTAGATCGACAGGGGCGGCAGGCCCAGCAGGCCAAGGCCCTGACTGACCCACCCGGCGCGGCCAAACACAACCAAAAGGCCCATGACAGCCACGATGACAGGCAGGATAAAGGGTGCGCCCAGCAGTGTGACGAGCAACTGGCGCCCCGCAAACCGCCGCCGCGCCAAAGCACGGGCGACGGGGATGGCAAAGACGACGCTGAACAGCGCGGACAGGAACGATTGCCAGACCGTAAACCGCAGCGCCGCCCAATCGGCCACGCCAAAGCTGACGGGCCATTGCGCGCGCGAGGCCACGGCGGCCAGCGCGAGCAGGATCAGTGAAAACACTGCGCCCGCCGCGACCGGCCCCGTGACCCTGCAGGTGTTTATTGGCTGAGTGTGGCGCGCCATGTCTCGATGGCCTCCGCCTGAACCTCTGCCGCTTCGGTCTCGGAATAGAACAGTACCTTTTCAGGTAGCGGCAGTTGCGCCCAGCCTTCGGGCCATTGCGCCTCGGGCAGGGCCGAGGGCAGGGACCAGTTCGCGGTCGGGATCAGCGTCTGGAAATCCGTGCTCATCACGTAATCCATAAAGGCATCTGCCAGTTCAGGCTGATCCGTTGCGGCGACCTTGCCCACGGTTTCGGCCATGAAATAGTGCCCCTCGGGGAAGATCGCAGCTTTCTTGGTAAAGTCCTCTTCGGCGAACATGTGATAGGCAGGGGAGGTGGTGTAGCTCAGCACCATATCGGCCTCACCATCGGTGAAAAGGCCATAGCTCGCGGACCAGTCCTTGGTCACAGTCAGGATCTTTGGGGCGAGTTTAGCCCAGGCCGCGTCCGCCTCGTCGCCGTAGACCGCCTGCACCCAAAGCACGAGTGCAAGGCCCGAGATCGAGGTGCGCGGGTCCTGAATGACGATCTTGATGTCATCATCCATGGCCAGCAGGTCGGCAAAGCTGGTAGGGGCCGCGTCGATGCGGGTTTCGTCATAGATAAAGGCGGTGTGCCCGTAGTTGAACGGCAGGAACGTGTCGTCATCCCATGCGATGGGCAGGGTCAGGGCGCTGTTGTCCTGCCCGTGCGGGGCAAAGAGGCCTGTGGCCCGCGCCTTGGCGGTGACATCGGTGGTCAACCCGATCACCACGTCGGCCTTGGTCCGCTCACCTTCGAGCAGCAGGCGGGGCATCAGATCGCCGGTGGAAAACTGCAGATCGCAGTCGCAGATTTCCTCGAAACCCGCTTCGATCTTGGGACCGGGGCCCCATTCGGACGTAAAGTAGTCGCCCGCATAGACGGTCAGAACGGGCGTTTCGGCCCATGCCGCGGTGGCGCAAAGCGCGGCGGCGGTTGTCATCAGATACTTCATCGCATCCTCCAAATAAGAGAAGGCGGCGGGATAAGGGTGTTGGGATGATCCAAACCTTCCCTCCGCCGGTGTTAACCGGTTCAGGTTCAACGGGTTCGCATCATTGCATCTCAGCTGTTTCCAGCACCCCGAGGTACGGCAGAACCTAGGGCGCGGGCGCAGCGCGGACAAGTGGAAATTGCACGCCGTCGGACCGGGCCGTTTTGCCTTTGGTCAGGGGATCAATGCAAAACACCCGCCGGGTGCTCCGGCGGGTGTTCTGAAATCAAGTGAAGTGCTTGATCAGGATGTGCGGCGGCGCCGTGCCAAAGCACCCAGTCCGATCAGGCCAGCGGCCAGCAAGGGCAGGCTCGCGGGCAGCGGAACGGCAGAAATTTGACCGGTAAAGATCAGATCCTGACCGACATCATTCAGTCCGCATCCGGCACCGCTCAAGTTTTCGCAGTCATGATTGGCAAAACCGGTGCGATTGGTTGACCCAGCGCCAAACAGGAACCAGCGGAATGTGACATCGCTGTTGAGCGTGCCAAGCGACGACAGGTCGACGGTAAAGTCAGTCACCTGACCGGCAGAGAATGCATCAGAATCGATATCAGTCGCAAAACCGTCCAGGCTGGAGCGCAGAACAAATCCGGACGTGCCAGACTGGTTTTCGAGTGAAAAGCTGACGTCGTTCAGGCTGAACGCGGACCCGGTCGTTCCGATGGTCGCCTCGTAGTATTTCCCCGTGTCGAGGGTGAGCCCCCAGCCGGTGTGATAAAAGTGGTTGGTGAACACGCTCGGACCACCGGTCACGCCGACAGCCGTCAGGTCAGTTGCAGTCCATCCCGCTTGGGTCGTCGATGCAACACTCGCTTGTCCAGCGGTTAAGAAGCTGAGTTCGTATTCGACAACTGACGCCGAAGCTGAGGCACCGACCATCGACGCAATAGAAACAATGATAGCCGCACCAAATGATTGTAGTTTTTTCATTAATAATTTCCCTTTTCCCTACGCAGCGGACGTTAATCATTTGTGTATGATCTGTCTACTTATTCATGACTTTCGGGAGTGTTCAGGCACCTGCGGCAGCAGCTTAATTGCCGGGCAAACATCTTTCCTCTCTCGATCATTCCCGATAACACCACCGTCGCAACAGGAGACAGTGAATGCTCAACACCTTCGGACATCTCTTTCGCGTCACCACATGGGGCGAAAGCCACGGGCCCGCCTTGGGTGCGACGGTGGATGGCTGCCCTCCGGGTGTGGCCGTGGACGAGGGCATGCTTCAGCACTGGCTCGACAAGCGTAAACCGGGGCAGAACAAGTACACCACGCAGCGCCGCGAGGCGGATGCCGTGCGCATCCTGTCGGGTGTGTTCGAAGGGGTGACCACCGGCACGCCGATCCAGCTTATGATCGAGAATACGGATCAGCGGTCCAAGGATTACGGCGACATCGCCGAGAAATTCCGCCCCGGCCATGCTGACATCACCTATTGGCAGAAATACGGCATTCGGGATTATCGCGGCGGGGGGCGGTCTTCGGCGCGCGAAACGGCCGCCCGTGTGGCAGCAGGCGGGTTGGCCCGCGCGGCCCTTGCCAAGCTGGTGCCGGAGATCGAGATCAAGGGCTACATGACCCGCATGGGCGCGCACGAGATCGACCGCGCCGCCTTTGACTGGGACCAGATCGACCAGAACCCGTTTTGGGTTCCCGACGCGGGCGCAGCCGAGACATGGGCCGACTATCTGGACGGATTGCGCAAATCAGGCAGCAGCGTCGGCGCCGTGATCGAAGTGGTTGCACGTAATGTGCCTGTGGGCCTTGGCGCGCCGATCTATGCCAAGCTGGATACGGATCTGGCGGCGGGCATGATGTCCATCAACGCTGTCAAAGGGGTCGAGATCGGCGAAGGTATGTCTGCGGCGATGTTGACGGGCGAGTTGAACGCGGACGAGATCACCATGGGCTCGGACGGGCCGGAATACACGTCCAACCACGCGGGCGGTATCCTTGGCGGCATCTCGACCGGGCAGGACATCGTGGTCCGCTTTGCCGTCAAGCCGACCTCAAGCATCCTGCAAACGCGGCGGACCATCACCAAGTCCGGCGAAGAGACCGAGATCATCACCAAAGGTCGTCACGATCCCTGCGTCGGCATTCGCGCAGTACCGGTGGGCGAGGCGATGATGGCGTGCGTGATCCTCGATCACCTGCTGCTGGATCGCGGTCAGACCGGCGGCGTGCGCGGACCCATCGGCTAGGCCAGCATTACCCCGACCGAGCGCACCGCGTTGCGCAGCGTTTTACTGTCGATCCGGGCGCGAGCCATGGTGCGCAGCCCCACATATTGGGAAATAAGCATATCGGCCAATGCGCTGCGTTCGCTGTCGGGCAAGTCGCGATGGCGGGGCGAGGCGTTCAATGCGTCGTCCATGGCATCCCGCATCGCGCCCAGCCCTTGGGACACAACGGCGGCAATTTCGTCGTCATACATGCTGGGTCCGGCGGCCGCGGTACACAGCAAACATCCGCGGCGGTCCCCCTCCGTCACGGCGCGGTAAGAATTGGTAAACACTGTCAGAATACGATCAGCACCGTTCGGGATCGAAGAATCAAGCATCAGCGCAACCGCCGACGCCACTGCTTTTCCCTCGTAATGTTCGAGGACTTTCAGAAAAAGTGTCTTCTTGTCGGTAAACGCTTTGTAAAGACTTCCGCGCGTCAGACCCATGCCATCCAGCAGATCGGGCAGGGACGCACCCTCGTATCCATGGGTCCAAAAGACCTGCATTGCCTTTTCGATGGCTTGATCGGTGTCAAAGGTACGGGGTCGGCCCATGATGATGTCTCCACTTGCTTGCCCTCTCATATAGTATTTGGAACTGCATAGTCCATAACTCACAAAAGCGTGTATTGTACCGCTTGGTTCCAAACGGTAGATGATGTCCATCGAAACACAAAACCACAAAGGGACCTTCACAATGTTCAAGACGCTCAAAACACTTCTGGCCGTCACACTCGCCGGCATCATCTCGTTCTCTGCCATCAGCGCCGAAGCTGGCCCCGTGGCATCCGGCACGTTCACAGGCGCCTCTGATCACATCACCACGGGCGGTGTCGAAGTGGTCAAGAATGACGACGGCAGCCACACCATCATCCTTGCCGATGACTTCAGCCTTGATGGCGCACCCGATCCCCGCGTCGGGCTGGGCAAAGACGGCTTTTACGACGGCAACACCGACTCCGGTAATCTTCAGGCGCTGACAGGCGGCCAGTCCTTTGTCATCCCGGCCGGTGTGGACGTATCGTCCTTTAACGAAGTCTACATTTGGTGCGAGAAGTTCAGCGTGCCGCTGGGTGTCGCCAAATTGAACTGACGCCTTGCCAAGGCAGTCATAACATTCCATGGGTCGGGGGACATGCTAGCGCCCTCGACCCAGAACAAACCCGGCACCGCCATCGCCCTCAAGCTGATGGCGGTGTTTTTGTTCATGGTAATGGCCGCCATGATCAAGGAGGCGACGCAATCCGTGCCTGCCGGGCAGGCCGTGTTCTTCCGTTCCCTCTTTGCCATGCCGATTATCTTGGGCTGGATCTGGCAACGTGGCGACCTGCGCGAAGCCCTGATTCCCGTGAACCTGATGGGCCATATCTGGCGCGGCCTGTTTGGCACAACGGCGATGGCGCTGACCTTTGCCGGTCTTGGGCTGCTGCCCCTGCCCGAAGTGACAGCCATCGGCTATGCGACCCCTATGTTCACGGTGATCCTTGCCGCGGTGATGCTGGGTGAAACCGTGCGCCTGTTTCGCATCAGCGCCGTTGCGCTGGGCCTTGTCGGTGTGATGATCGTGATCTGGCCGCGTCTGAGCGTGGATGCCGAAACGCTGGGCGCTGCTGGGACAGCCGGTGCGTTGATGGTGTTGGGGGCCTCGATCCTGCGCGCGCTGGTGCAGATCCATATCCGCACCCTGGTGAAGACCGAACATACAGCCGCCATCGTGTTCTACTTTTCGCTGACGGCGACGCTGCTTAGCCTGCTGAGCCTGCCCTTTGGCTGGATCGTTCCCTCGACCACGGACGTCATTCTGCTGGTCTGTGCCGGTCTGGTGGGCGGGGTCGCGCAGATCCTAGTCACGTCCAGCTACCGCTTTGCCGGAGCATCGATGCTGGCCCCCTTCGACTATGCGTCACTGATCTTTGCGGCGATCATCGGCTACTTCATCTTTGCCGAGGTGCCGACCTTGAACATGGTGGCCGGTGCCGCCCTCGTCGTGCTGGGCGGTGTGCTGATCATCTGGCGTGAGCGCCAACTGGGGCTGGAGCGGCGCAAGGCCCGGTCCGTGACGGACCCGAAGGGTTAGGGGCGATGACAGGCCGACGCCTCGATCACCAGACCATCGGGGCCAAAGCGCAGGGTTTCGGCGGCCAGAACATCGTGCTGGTTGCGGTAAGTGATCACCAGCATACCGTGCCCGTGCAGCACGTCGACCACCACGAATGACAGGCCGGGTTGCGCGGCGAGGGCCTTGGCCCAATAGGCGCGCAAGGCCGCTTTGCCGTTCAACTCTCCGGTGCCGACCAGTCGCATCGCTTTATGCGAGCAAAAGGTGACGCCGTCGGAATAGTGGGCGAGGATGCGGTCAAGGTCGTGGGAGTTCCATGCGGCCTCCCACGCCTCGGCAAAGGCGTCAAAGTCCACGGGGCCTAGCTGCGCACCAGCTGTTCATAGCTTTCGGCAATCTCGCGGGTGATCGATCCGACCTCGAAATTGTAGTCGGCAATCTGGCCCACGGGGGTCACTTCGGCGGCGGTGCCGGTCAGCCAGCACTGCTCGAACCCTTCCAGTTCTTCGGGCATGATGACCCGCTCGTGCACCTTGATCTGCCGATCTTTAAGCATGCCGATGACGGTCTGGCGTGTGAGGCCATTCAGGAACACGTCGGCCTTGGGGGTATGCACCTCGCCGTCCTTAACGAAAAAGATGTTGGCGCCGGTGCATTCAGCCACATAGCCGCGATAATCCATGAACAGCGCGTCCGAACAGCCTTTGGCCTCGGCGGCGTGTTTGGAGGTGGTGCAGATCATGTAAAGGCCTGCGGCCTTGGCGTGCACGGGGATGGTTTCCGGGCTGGGGCGCTTCCACTTGGCGATGTCGATCTTGGCGCCCTTCATCTTGGCGTCGCCATAGTAGCTGCCCCATTCCCAGGCCGCGATGGCCAGATGGACCGGGTTGCGGGCAGAGGAGACACCCATGTCTTCGCCCGCACCGCGCCAGGCAACGGCGCGCACATAGGCGTCCGTGAGGCCCTGGGCAGTCAGCACCTCCTGCTTGGCGGCTTCGATCTCGTCCACGGTATAGGGGATCTGGAAGTCCAGTTCTCCGGCCGAAAAGTGCAGACGCTCGGAGTGTTTGCGGCTGAGGAAGATTTTGCCGTTATAGGCCCGCTCGCCCTCAAACACGGAACTGGCATAGTGCATGGCATGGCTGAGGATGTGGACATTGGCACTGCGCCAATCGACCATCTGGCCGTCCATCCAGATTTTCCCGTCACGATCATCATATGCTGCCATGTCAGCCTCCTGTTTCCGAAAATTGCGCAAATAAGTCCGAAACGGACACAAAGTTGCGCAAAACCTGCGATTCGATATCGCTTCGCTCTTGGAATGTCAACAAGGCTGACTTAAACTGCCCGCAAAACGATCACAAAACCAATGGGGACAGAATGGCCGACGGACGCCCAAGTGCCGCGATCAGCGGGGAAAACCTGCTGTTCCTGACGGACGAACAATTGCGTCAGGGGATCGAGGCGATGTTCTTTGCCTATCGGGGTTTTACCGCCGATCCTGATCGCATTCTTGCCGACATGGCCTATGGGCGCGCCCATCACCGCGCCATCCACTTCATCAACCGCGCGCCGGGCACGACGGTCAACAATCTGCTCAACATTCTGGGGGTCACGAAACAGTCACTGAACCGGGTGCTGCGCACGCTGATTTCAGATGGACTGGTGGAAAGCCGGGTGGGCCGCGTCGACAAGCGCGAGCGGCACTTGTACCTCACGGATGAGGGCCGCACCCTCGAAGGGCGCCTGTCGGATGCGCAACGCGCCCGGATGCGCGCGGCCTTCCGCGATGCGGGCCCCGAAGCTGTGGCGGGTTTCCGTCAGGTGCTGGAGGCGATGATGGACAGCGAAATGCAACGCGCCTACACACGTCTGAAGGAGAGCGGCGCATGACCACATTTGATGCCCATCTGCTGATCGTGGATGACGACGAACGTATCAGGACACTTTTGCAGAAGTTCCTGATGCGGAACGGGTTTCTGGTGACCTCTGCGCGCAGCGCTGAACATGCGCGCCGCATTTTGGCGGGTCTCGATTTCGATATGATCGTGCTGGATGTGATGATGCCGGGCGAGGACGGGCTGAGCCTGTGTCGTGCCCTGCGCGAGACCCATGCCACGCCCATCCTGCTGCTGACCGCCAAGGGCGATACCGAAAACCGGATCGAAGGGCTGGAGGCGGGTGCCGACGACTACCTGCCCAAACCGTTCGAGCCGAAGGAACTCTTGTTGCGCATCAACGCGATTCTGCGCCGCGTGCCCGAGATTGACGAGGCCGAGGCCACGCCCAAGATCCTGTCCCTCGGCCCAATCCGCTATGACATGGAGCGCGGCGAGTTGTGGCAGGGCCCGGACCTCATTCGGCTCACTGCCACCGAGATGCAATTGATGAAGATTTTCTCGGCCACGCCGGGCGAGGCCATCACCCGCGCCAAGCTGGTCGAGGATCTGGGCCGCGATCGTGGTCAGGCGCAGGAACGCGCAGTGGACGTGCAGATCACCCGGCTCAGGCGCAAGATCGAGGCCGACCCCAAGCAACCTCGCTATCTGCAAACGGTACGCGGTGCCGGGTACATGCTGGCACCCGACTGAGATGTCGAGTTTGCATATTTTTGGAACAATGAAGCGATGACCACTGCGCTTCTTACCCACGCCGATGGTCTGTTGCACGTCAACCCGCCGGGCATGCCAGAACAGGTGGCGCGGTTGGCCTATATCCAGCGTGCGCTTGCGGATTTGGACCTTTTGCGCGTCGACCCACCCCTGGCAGAGGATGCGTCCATCGCTCTTTGCCATCCGCAGAACTACATTGACACTGTGCGCTCCAAGATACCTGCGGACGGCTATGCCGGGCTTGACCGGGAAACCGATGCTGAAACCTTCCTGTGCCCGACCTCTGAAAACGCGATCTGGCGTGCGGCAGGTGGGGCGGTCAAGGCGGTGGACATGGTTCTGGATGGTGCCGCCCGGAACGCCTTTGTCGCGATGCGCCCGCCGGGGCACCATGCCGAACAAGATCTGCCCATGGGGTTTTGCATCTTTGGCAATGTGGCCATAGCGGCCAAACATGCGCTTGAGGTGCGCGGCTTGTCCCGTGTCGCGGTTGTCGATTTCGACGTACATCACGGCAATGGAACGCAGGCCCTGTTGCAGGATGATCCGCGTGCGCTGGTCATCACGTCCCAGCAGATGCCGCTGTGGCCCGGGACGGGCGCGGCGTCGGACCGTGGCCCGCACGGCACAGTGCTCAATATCCCGCTTGCCCCCCATACTGACGGCCATCACGCCATCGCCGAATATGAGCGGCTGGTTGTGCCTGCGCTGATCAAACACCACCCCGAACTGATCCTGATCTCGGCTGGTTTTGACGCCCATCAGGACGACCCGCTCGCACAGCTCAACTGGACGGCAGACACCTATGCAGACCTCACCGACCTGATCACACAAACTGCACAAACCCTGTGCGAGGGCCGGGTGGTATCAGTTTTGGAAGGCGGCTATGATCTGGATGCGCTCGCCTCATGTGCCCGCGCCCATGTTCAATCGCTGATAAAGGCCGCCACATGACTGATCGCCCCGTAGACGAAATGAGCTTTGAAGAGGCGATGGCCGAACTGGAACAGGTGTTGGGCCAGCTGGAACGGGGTGACGTGGCGCTGGATGCTTCGATCACACTTTATGAACGCGGGGCGGCGCTCAAGGCGCGCTGCGAGACCAAGCTGAAAGAGGCCGAGGAAAAGGTGGCTGCCATCACGCTGGATGGCGACGGCAATCCCACGGGTCTCAAGCCGGTCAGCGACCTCTGAACGTGTTCCACGACCGTCTGAAAGAAGCAGGCCGTGCCATTCAGGCGCAGTTTGATGCCGTTCTTGGCGACATGGGCGATCTGCCCGTGATCCATGCGATGGCGCATGCGACCCTTGGCGGCAAACGCCTGCGCGGGTTCATGGTGCTGGAAAGCGCGCGGCTGCATGGGATCGACCCGGATCGGGCGATCTGGCCAGCGTGCGGAATCGAGGCGTTGCATGCCTATTCGCTGGTCCATGACGATCTGCCGTGCATGGATGATGACGACCTGCGCCGGGGTGCGCCCACCGTCCATGTCAAATGGGATGAAGCGACGGCCGTACTGGCGGGTGACGCTCTGCAGACGTTGGCCTTTGAACTGGTGACGGCGCCACAAGTGGGCAGTGGTGAGGTGCGCGCTGATCTCGCGCTGTCTCTGGCCCGCGCTTCGGGCGCGCAAGGCATGGTGATGGGTCAGGCCCTTGATATTGCGGCCGAGACGGCCACCACCCCGCTGACTTTGAGTGAAATCACCGCCCTGCAACGCGGCAAGACCGGGGCGCTGATTGAATGGGCCGCCGCCGCCGGTGCGCGCATGGCTGAAGCCGACCTTGTCCCTTTGCAGGCCTATGCCCGCGCGCTGGGACTCGCCTTTCAGATCGCTGACGATGTGCTCGATGTGACCAGTGATGCGGCCACGCTCGGCAAGGCCACGGGCAAGGATGCGGACGCAGGCAAGGCCACGTTTGTCTCCCTTCTGGGGTTGGACGAGGCGATACGCCGCGCCGATGCGCTGGTGACTGAGGCCTGTGATGCATTAAGTGTGTATCAGGGAAAAGCAGACATATTGCGGGATGCCGCCCGCTTTGTCGTGACCCGCAAGACGTGAAAGACGGATATGACTGACGCCCCAAAGACCCCGCTGTTGGATACGGTTCAGCGCCCTGCCGACCTTAAACGGTTCTCGGATACGCAACTGCGCCAGATCGCAGATGAGGTGCGGGCCGAGACGGTCTCGGCGGTGTCGGTCACCGGTGGGCATCTGGGCGCGGGTCTGGGTGTGGTGGAACTGACCGTCGCCTTGCACGCGGTGTTTGACACGCCCCGGGACAAGCTGATCTGGGACGTAGGCCACCAATGCTATCCGCATAAGATCCTCACCGAACGGCGCGACCGTATCCGCACCCTGCGGATGAAGGATGGCCTGAGCGGATTCACCAAGCGATCCGAGTCGCCCTATGACCCGTTTGGAGCGGCCCATTCCTCGACCTCGATCAGTGCCGCCCTCGGTTTTGCCGTGGCGCGTGATCTGGGCGGCACGCCGCCCGAGGGCACCGGCGATGCGATTGCGGTGATTGGCGACGGGTCGATGAGTGCGGGCATGGCCTATGAGGCGATGAACAACGCAGGCCACCTCGGCAAGCGCCTGATAGTGATCCTCAACGACAACGAGATGTCGATTGCGCCGCCCGTGGGCGCGATGTCATCGTACCTGTCGCGCCTTTATGCGCAGAACCCGTTCCACGATCTCAAGGCGGCAGCCAAAGGTGCCGTCAGCATGCTGCCCGAACCGTTCCGCGAGGGTGCGAAACGGGCCAAGGAGATGCTCAAGGGCATGGCCGTGGGCGGTACATTGTTCGAGGAATTGGGCTTCAGCTATCTCGGTCCCATAGACGGGCATGATATGGACCAGCTGCTGCCGGTTCTGCGCACCGTCAAGACACGCGCGACCGGGCCGATCCTGATCCACGTGCTGACCAAAAAGGGCAAAGGCTACGCGCCTGCTGAAACTGCCCGCGACAAGGGTCACGCGACGGCAAAATTCGACGTGGTGACCGGCGCGCAAAAGAAATCACCCAGCAACGCGCCCAGCTATACTTCGGTGTTCGCGCAACACCTGATCAAAGAGGCGCAGGCCGATGACAAGGTATGTGCAGTGACTGCGGCGATGCCGGATGGCACGGGCCTCAACCTCTTTGCCGAACGCTATCCCAGCCGCTGTTTCGACGTGGGTATCGCCGAACAGCACGGGGTCACCTTTTCCGCGGCCTTGGCGGCTGGCGGGATGAAACCGTTCTGCGCAATCTATTCGACCTTTTTACAGCGCGGCTACGACCAGGTGGTGCATGATGTGGCGATCCAGCGTTTGCCCGTCCGATTCGCCATAGATCGGGCAGGCCTCGTCGGGGCCGATGGTGCGACCCATGCAGGTGCGTTCGACGTCGCCTACCTTGCCAACCTGCCGGGCTTTGTAGTGATGGCTGCGGCGGACGAAGCCGAATTGGCGCATATGGTTGCGACGGCTGCGGCCCATGACGATGGCCCCATCGCATTCCGTTTTCCGCGTGGCGAGGGGACGGGGGTCGAGATGCCCGAACGCGGCACGCCGCTTGAGATCGGCAAGGGCCGCATGATCCGCGAAGGCACAGGGGTTGCCCTGCTCAGCTTTGGCACGCGGCTTGCCGAAGTCGAAAAAGCCGCCGAAAATCTGGGCGCCAAGGGGATCACGCCGACTGTGGCCGATGCGCGCTTTGCCAAGCCGCTGGACCGCGATCTGATCCTCGATCTGGCCGAACGGCATGACGCCCTGATCACCATCGAGGAAGGGGCCGTGGGCGGCTTTGGCAGCCATGTGGCGCAGCTCTTGGCAGAGGAGGGCGTGTTTGATCGCGGCCTCAGATACCGCTCTATGGTGTTTCCCGACACATTTATCGATCAGGCGAGCCCCGCGGATATGTATGCCGTTGCAGGCATGAACGCCGAACAGATTGAAGCCAAAGTGCTGAGTGTGCTCGGCGTGGCGTCATTGGGCGAGGCACGCGCCTGAGGCTTGCACGACCGGCGCGCTTGCGCCAACCTGCGGGGATGAGCATCCACAGCCGTCCTGTTCTGTACTACCGCTGGACCGTGTTTCTTTTGGCTGCGGGCTATTGCCTCTACCAGATGCTGTTCGGGTCTTGGACTGGCCCCGGCGGCCCGTTCCGCTACCTCACCATCTGGGCACTGTTCCTGTCGTTTTATGCGGCCAGCCGGATGCTGGCCCGGACCGAGCGGCGGATCACCCGCGCACACGAGGTGACCGCCATGTCAACCGCTGTGCTGAACGTGATGGTCGTGTTTCTCTATTGGCGGCTCTATCTGACGGACCCCGCCTTGGTGAACAATGGTGGTCCGATCATCTGGTGGCTGGAATACTACCTGCACGGGTTGGGCCCCGCGCTGCAGATCATTGACGCGTTGTTCATCGGGGCAGTGTTTCGCCGTGTCTGGCGGGCGATTTTTCCCCTGATGGCGATCATCGGCGCCTATGTGGCATGGGCCGAGTTGTTTGTGCAGCGTTTCAACGAACGCCCGGTCGGATCGGTCACCAGCGGGTTGCCGTATCCGTTCCTGAACAACCTCGAACTGCCCGAACGGGCTATGTTTTATGTGGTCAATGCGGGCACAGCGCTTGGCCTGCTGGTTGTGTTTGGTCTGCTTGGCGCCGTGATCTACCGGGCCACAGGGCAACGGCAATCTGCCTGATACGCTCGCGTTCCGGTCCTAGCCTGTTTCCTGCGCCAAAAGTGCAGCCAACCCTTCCCGATACGTGGGATAGAGCAGGTCCACCCCCAATTCGTCCCTGATCCGGTCGTTTTTGACCCGTTTGCTTTCGGCATAGAAACTGCGTGCCATGGGTGTCATGTCGGCGGTTTCAAAATCCACCGCTGGAGGCAGCGGCAGGCCAAGCAGGTCGGCAGCATGACCTATCACGTCCTGCGGCGGCGCGGGGTCGTTGTCGCACACGTTATAGATCGCGCCCGGATTGGGCCGAGCAATCGACGCAGCAACCACCTGTGCGATGTCATCGACATGGATGCGGGAAAACACCTGACCCTTCTTGATGATCCGGCGCGCCGTGCCGCCGCGCACCTTGGCAAACGGGCCACGGCCGTGGCCGTAGATTCCTGCGAGGCGAAAGATGTGCAGGGGCAGGTCTGGGATCGCAGCCCATGCGGCTTCGGCCTCGACCCGCCATTGCCCGCGTCTGGTCGCCGGGGTCAGGGCTGCAGTTTCGTCCACCCACCCCCCCCGGTGATCGCCGTAAACGCCGGTCGTCGACAGATACCCGGCCCATTCGAATCCACCGGCATGATCCGCAATCAGATCGCCGACCTCGCGCAAGACAGGATCACCATCGGCGTCCGGTCCGGCCGAGATCAGCAGGTGCGTGGCCTGCGCCAGCGCTTCCTTCATATCGCTGCCGGGAAAGATCAGCGGCTCGACCCCAGTGGCCGCCAGGGCCTCAGCCTTGTCAGCGCTGCGCGTGGTGCCGATGATGCGCCAGCCTTGCGGCAACAGCAGCTTGCTCAGCGCGCGGGCCGAAAATCCATGTCCGAAGGAAAGCAATGTCTTAGTCATGCCCAATAGGTGACAATTGCGCGCGCGCGCGGCAAGCCCCTTGCCAATCCGTGCGCCACTTTACCTAAATGCGGGATGAGCGAAACGCCCGACCTCGACCGCGCCTATGCGCTGGAAACGCCCGCGGATTCCGTGCAGCTTTATGCCGACTGGGCGGAGAGTTACGATCACAGCTTTGCCCAAGCCAGCGGCTATATCCTGCATCTCGAAGTCGCGCGCCATTTTGCGCTGATGGGTGGGTTTGGCCCCGTTCTGGACGTCGGCGCCGGGACAGGATTGTGCGGGCAGGCGCTGGCCGCGCGCGGGATCGGCCCCGTGGATGGCACCGACATCTCGCCCCAGATGCTGGCCGAGGCCCGCACGAAGGGCACCTATCGCCACCTGTTCGAGGGCAACCTGCTGGAGGGTCTGACCATTCCAGTCGCGCTTTATCAGGGCGCTGTCAGTTCAGGGACCTTCACCCATGGTCATGTGGGCCCCGCAGGTATCGACACCGTGCTGGATATGGTGCGGCCCGGTGGCTGGATCGTGTTGTCAGTAAACGCCCAGCATTTTCAGGCCGCAGGCTTTGCCGCCAAGATGGACGAAAGTGCAGGGCGCATCACCGATCTCAGCCAGACCGAAGTGGCCATCTATGCGCCCGACTCCACTGGTCCCCATGCGCAGGACACCGCGCTGCTTTTGGCGTTCCGCAAGGCCTAGGTGTACATCTGCGTCTTGCGCGCCCGGGCCTCTTCGGTCGCTTGGCCAGTGCCGTCGTGATAGCTGCCAAACCAGCGATCCCACGGCATTTCCACGGTGCCGTAATTGCACTCGAAATAGCGGTGATGCAGCTGGTGAAAGAAAACGCCCATACGCATCTGCTTGTTGTCCTTGACCACCAGATCCTCGAAACCCGAATGCGAGAACACGGGGTGCGTGGACTGCACATAGCCGTGGAACATCACGTGCAATGGGTGGGTGGGCACTACCAGATGGATCGCGAAATTTGTATAGAACAACAGATGCTCGACCGGGTGCATGGCGATGCCGGACCATGGACCGATATTGACGTTACGGTGATGCAGGCTGTGCGCAAGCTTGTAGAGCGGCGGCCAATGCAGGGCCCGGTGAATCCAGTAGAAATGAAAGCTCGACCAGATCGGGATCAGCACGAAGGCGGCGACAAACCAGACCGGGTTGTCCGGAAACAGCAGCACGGGCGCATAGCCGTTGGCCATCATCCAGAACACACCGATCTGGGCAAGGGTCCAGAGGGTGATGCCGCTGGCGATGTGCCAGAACATGTTGTCCAGCACCTGATTGTTGAAGGTGAAGCTGCCATTCCTGCGGTTCTGATCCCGTGGATCGAACTTGGTCGCATCGCCCTGACCTTTCTTGGTGATCAACCAGTGGTGCAGCGCCCCTGCGATCAGGCATTGCGGCACCAGATTGGCGAGCCACACCCTGATCATCCAACCGGGCTGAACGGTCTGCATCGCCTCGAGCGGCGGTAGTATCAGGAAATACGCACCGAAGGCCAGCAGCAGGCACAGTGTTGTGGTCGAGATTTCGAACCAGAAGGCCGCATACCATTTGAGGATCGCGACCGGCCTTGGCGGCCACAGGAACAGCGGGTTCTGGGCGATGGGCGTCGGCGGGCGGTGGTTCCAGCGCCCGGCTTCCTTGGCTTCGGCGTCAGCTGGCATAGTTCGACCCCTCCTCATCCAGAATGGATTTCAACTCGGCCAGGTGCCGTTCGTCCTGTTCCGGATAGTCCTCGATTTCCTGAGCGGTCTTTTCCGCTATGTCATCCGGGATCACCCGCAAGGGTTTGCCGGTCTGCAGGGCCAGAACGTATGTCTGGCAGGCCCGTTCGAAATAGAACATCCGGTTGAACGTGTCGGCCACCGTGTCGCCCAGCACCATGATGCCGTGATTGCCCATGACCATCACCTTTTTCTTCGGGTCATCGAACAGTTTCGCGCAGCGTTCGCCCTCTTCCTCAAAGGCCAGACCGCCATAGCTGTCATCCACCACAACCCGGTTGAAGAACATGCAGCCGTTCTGGTCCACAGGCGGCAGGGTGCTGTCCGCGAGCGCGGCGAGGGCAGTTGCGTACGGCGAATGCACATGCATCGCACAGCGCGCGTGGGCGCAGAATTTGTGCATTCCCCCGTGTAGCCCCCACGCGGTTGGGTCAGGTGCGTCGGGCCCTTCCATGCTGGTGGGATCATTGGCATCGACCACGATCAGGTCGGACGCCTTGATGCGGGAAAAGTGCATCTGGTTGGGGTTCATCAGGAACCGGGTGCCGTCCTCATTGATCGACAGGGAAAAGTGGTTCGCCACCGCCTCGTGCATGTTCAGGCGCACGGTCCAGCGGAACGCCGCGGCAAGGTCCACCCGCTCCTGCCAGTGGTCCATGTTCGGGCGGAGGTCGGTGACGGTCATGGTGCGGGCTCCCTTTGTGTTGGGGCAAAGGGTGCAGGACACCCCCGGTCGCGATCAACCCCAAAGGATGTTCTGATTGCGACATCGGAGAGGGGCGGGTGTATTGCATTTCCGGCATTGGGTCGGGACAACCTTATCAGACGTAGGGTCAACAAGGTTTTCGCGGTACCGTGATTTGTGCCCGGATCGGAATCAAGCCGAAGGCGCTGATCCATCGCCAGTCCGCCCGACCGGGCTGGCGATTTGGCTGGTCTTGGTGCGACAGGCCAGCCGAGAGATATCCTCGATCCATAAACCGCCCGGGAAACAGCGTATCTTCGCCATCCCGCGGACTGGCAATGGATCGGCTCCCGCACCCATCCCTGTATCAATGACAAATTTCACACTCGCGCTCAGTCACTCTTTGCCCGCGAGGGCACCCAAGCATAGCCATTCTCGCACAGGATATAGGCCTCGCGCAGGCCGTGCGGCTTGTCCGTCGGTTCTTGCAGGATCGTGCCACCATGGGCCTCGGTACGCGCCACGGCCTCTTCGGGGTCCGTGTCATAAAGCCGGATTTCGATGCCTCCGCCGCGCGGCGGGTTTTCGGGCAGCAGGCTCAGCAGCGGGTTCGAATGATAGGTGCCATCGCTGTGCAGTTGAAACACCTGATCCCCGTAAGACATGATCGCGAAATCGGCCGTGGGCTGATGCGCGGTCATTCCGAACACGCCCTGCAAAAAGGCGACCTCGGCCCCGACATCCCGCACCAGCAGGTTAAGGCCAATGCCACGCAACCCCCGCCCGAATTCGTCCGCGTCTATGCTGTCATAATCCATGCAATCAGCCTCGCGTTGCCTATCCGCAAGGTCAACCGAAATGGGCAAAGAAATGAAGCTTTGACGACATCACGTCAGGCCCCCTTGCGCCTGACGTGAATTCTTGATCCAACGGGACATGGAACATGACCTTTCCCAAACCCCCTTTCCTAGCTGGCCAGACGTTGCCTCTGACCTTGTAGACGTGGCCGCAGGACGCAGTCCGGCTGACACTGTGATCCGTGGTGGCATCTGGGTGAACGTCCACACCCGCGAGGCGCTGCCGGGCCATGACATTGCCATCCGGCACGGGCGCATTGCCTGTGTTGTGCCGGACGCCAGCTATTGCACCGGACCTGAGACGCAATTGATCGAGGCCAATGGGCGCTACATGGTGCCGGGCCTCTGTGACGGTCACATGCATATAGAATCGGGCATGCTTACCCCGGCCGAATTCGCCGCCGCCGTTATCCCCCATGGCACGACATCCATGTTTACCGACCCCCATGAGATCGCCAATGTGCTGGGTCTCAAGGGTGTGCGGTTGATGCATGACGAGGCGCTGATGCAACCCGTGAACATCTGGACGCAGATGCCGTCCTGCGCGCCCTCGGCGCCGGGGATGGAGACGACCGGATACGAGATTTCAGCCGAGGATGTGGCTGAAGCCATGGCTTGGCCCGGTATCATCGGTCTTGGCGAAATGATGAATTTTCCCGGAATGGCGGCGGGCGACCCGCAAATGCTGGCCGAAGTCGCCGCGACCCAACGCGCTGGCAAGACGGTGGGCGGGCACTATGCCTCGCCCGATCTCGGCCCCGGCTTTGCTGCCTATGTGGCCGGTGGGCCAGCGGATGATCACGAGGGCACGGTCGAGGCAGACGCCATTGCGCGAATGCGTCAGGGCATGCGGTCGATGATCCGACTGGGCTCGGCCTGGTATGACGTGGAAACGCAGATCACGGCGATCACGGAAAAGGGCCTCGATCCGCGCAACATGATCCTGTGCACGGACGATTGCCATTCGGGCACATTGGTGAACGAGGGGCACATGAACCGCGTGGTGCGTCATGCCATCGCTTGCGGGTGTGATCCGTTGATCGCGCTGCAGATGGCGACGATCAACACGGCCACCCATTTCGGGCTGGAGCGCGAGATCGGTTCGCTGACCCCGGGGCGTCGGGCGGATGTGATCCTGACCTCTGATCTGGCAACTCTGCCAATTGAGCAAGTGATTGCGCGCGGCAAGACCGTCGCCATGGACGGCGCCTTGACCGTGACCTGCCCGCATCTCGATTGGCCTGAGACTGCGCGCCAGACAGTGCACATGGGCGCGGACAAGACGGCAGCAGATTTCGAAATCAAAGCGCCCGAAGGGCGAAACTCTGTCACCGCCAACGTGATCGGTGTTGTCGAAAACCAAGCCCCGACCAGGGCATTGAAACGCGACATGCCGGTCAGTGATGGCAAGGTTGAACCCCACGGCGACACCTGCCAGATCGCACTGGTCGAACGGCACCGCGCGACCGGTGGCGTGACCAATGCACTGGTGGCGGGGTTCAACTATCAGGGTCAGATGGCCATGGCTTCGACCGTGGCCCATGACAGCCATCACATGATTGTCGTCGGCACGGATCGTGACCAGATGGCGCTGGCCGCCAACCGACTGGCCGAAGTGGGTGGCGGCATTACGATCTGGCGTAATGGAGAAGAGCTTGCACTGGTCGAATTGCCCATTGCGGGTCTGATGTCCGACAGCCCGGCCCGCGAGGTCGCAGCATCGGCCGACAAAATGGTGCAGGCCATGGTCGACTGCGGCTGCACACTGAACAACGCCTACATGCAACATTCGCTTCTGGCGCTGGTTGTCATCCCCGAATTGCGCATCTCTGACCTTGGTTTGGTCGATGTGCGCAGCTTTGAATTCATTCCAATACTTGAGCCAACAACATGAAAACGCTTTCTCCGGGCACACATGCCCATACCGAATTCCACGATGCCAGGGCCGCGGTCGCGCATCTCAAGGTACTTTATGATCAGGCGGTCAAGTTCCTGTGCGACCAGTTCATGGACGCCATGCAGGACGGCCCGCCCGAGGGGCGCATCCGCGCCTTTTATCCCGAGATCCGCTTCACCACGACGACCTATTCCCGGGTCGACACACGGCTGAGCTTTGGCCATGTGCCCAATCCGGGCACCTATGCCACTACGGTGACGCGCCCCGATCTGTTCGAGAACTACCTGGTCCAGCAGATTGGCCTGTTGATCACCAACCACGACCAACCGGTCGAAATAGGCTATTCCAACACGCCGATGCCTGTGCATTTCGCTGTGGCCAATGACCCGGACATTTCGGTGCCGCAACAGGGGGCAGCCTCGTTTTCCATGCGCGATGTGTTTGACGTGCCGGACCTGTCCAACACCAACGACGATATCGTCAACGGAACCTACGAGCCTGTGGACGGGATCGCCCCGCTGGCCCCCTTTACCGCGCAGCGCATCGACTATTCGCTGGCCCGACTGGCACACTACACGGCGACTGCGCCGCATCACTTCCAGAATCACGTGCTGTTTACCAACTACCAGTTCTATGTCTCGGAGTTCGAGGCCTATGCCCGCACCCAACTGGACGATCCGGACAGCGGGTATACGTCGTTTGTCTCGACCGGGAACGAGGAAATCACCAGCGGGGATCAGCCCCTTGCAGACAGCCCCAAGACACCGCAAATGCCGACCTATCACCTCAAGCGGGCGGACGGGTCGGGCATCACGCTGGTCAATATCGGGGTCGGTCCGTCCAACGCCAAAACTGCCACGGACCACATTGCGGTTCTGCGCCCACATGCATGGCTGATGGTTGGTCACTGCGCGGGACTGCGCAACTCTCAGGCGCTGGGCGATTTCGTGCTGGCCCACGGCTATCTGCGCGAGGATCACGTGCTGGACAACGACCTGCCGCCATGGGTGCCGATCCCGGCGCTAGCCGAAATTCAGATCGCGCTGGAAGAAGCCGTGGCCAGAGTGACCGAGCTCAAGGGTTATGACCTCAAGCGCATCATGCGCACCGGCACCGTCGCCACCCATGACGACCGCAACTGGGAACTGCGCGACCAGCACGGCCCGGTGCAGCGCCTGTCCCAATCGCGCGCCATCGCGCTGGATATGGAAAGCGCCACCATCGCCGCCAACGGCTATCGATTCCGGGTGCCCTATGGGACGCTTTTGTGCGTTTCGGACAAGCCGCTGCACGGCGAATTGAAGCTTCCGGGCATGGCCTCGAATTTCTACAAAGAGCAGGTTGCACGGCATTTGATGATCGGAATCCGGGCGATGGAGCAGTTGCGCGAAATGCCTCTGGAACGCATTCATAGCCGCAAATTGCGCGCCTTTGACGAGACGGCCTTCCTGTAAAGCACTTTGCGTTCTGCATGAATCACAAGGCGCTGCCTGTCCCTTTGGTCGAACGCGCCTTGCGATTTCGGGTCTCGGATCAAACGCAAAGTGCCGAAATGGGCTGAAAACCGCAAAAAACAGCGGTTTTTCCCTTGCAAGAGGCCACTATTCGTTGTGTTTTCCCACAACATACCGTTACAAAACGGGTAGGAGGCCCTAATTCTCGGGCAGACGAAGGAGACCAGAAAATGGCAAAACCAATGACCAAAACCCAACTCGTCGCCGCACTGGCCGATGATATGGGCACTGACAAGAAATCTGCAGGCGCAGCGCTGGACGCAATCTGCGGCCTGATCACCAAGGAAGTATCCGGCGGCGGTGCCGTCACGCTTCCCGGTGTTGGCAAGATCTATTGCCGCGAGCGCCCCGAGCGCATGGTGCGCAACCCTGCCACCGGTGAGCAGTTCAAGAAAGACGCAGACAAGGTCGTCAAGATGACCATCGCCAAGGCGCTGAAAGACAGCGTGAACGGCTAAGTCTGCAGTAAGACCAATGCAAAGGGTCGCCTTGAGGCGGCCCTTTTTCTTTGCGCGTGGGGCATAGTCCCAGGATCAGCCGTCATAGACCGTGGCCGCATCCCCCAGGTAATTGTCCCACGCAAACCAGTACGAGATGTGCCCCGCCACCCGCGGCAATCGCGACCCATCCGGGCCGATCAGGGCGCTTTCGGTCACGCGCCATTCGGCCCCGTCCTGATCCTTGATCCGACCTGCGGTTGGCGTAAACTTGCGCGTACCACGTTCATAGGCCCGTACACTCCGCGTCTCGGCATCACCAACCAGCAATAGCGGTGTGTCGGTGATCGCGTCATTGATCAGGGGCGTCTTGGCAAATGCGTCCAGCGGCCAGGCTCGCGCCGCCCCGAATTGCCGGATGGCAAAGACATAGTCTTTTTGCGCGTGGTCCTGCTGGTCCACCTGCGCCGGGAACATCAAATCCGGTGAGCCGAAGTAGTCGTTGTAGACCACACCCGACCCATAGTTGCGCCGATGCCCGGTGTTCAGCGACAGCACCCGCGTTGTGGGATTTGAGGCCTTCCAGCTGTCCCAAGTGGTGATGACCACGGGGCGTTGTTTCAGCGCGATCCCACTGTCGACCAGTGGTCCGATCACGGGCCTGCCGGTGTACTGGTTCCACAGCGAATTGGTGCCCCGGTCAAACATCAGCTTGTTGGAGCGATAGAGAAACCCGGACGAGCCAAAGATCAGCGGTTTGCTTTGCCCTGCAAGCTGCGTTTCAAACAGGATGCCCGACCCGCACAAGGTACAATAGGCCAGCGCGACCGGGACACCGCCGATCACCTCGTTGAACATCTCGTGCCAGCCCATGATGCGCAGCGGATAGGCCCGTGCGTCCCCATTTATCGTCACGCCAAAGACCAGATCGTCGCCGCGCAGATACTCTGCCGCCTCTGCCGCGATCAGGTCCGGGTTGTCGAGAGAAGGGATACCGTCCTTGACCACGCCGCCCCAGGTGACCTCCTCCAGCCGGATGCGGGTGCGGTCAGGGGTGATGTGTTCGGGGCGCAGGAACTGGTCAAACTCCGGGTCCAGCCGCAGGTACATCTCGCGCGCAAAGGCAGGGTAGGAGGAATGGGGAGCAATCTGTGGGCGCGCCTCTTGCCAGAGCATCCAGTCAAACCAGTCGGTGCCGTGATCCTCACCGGTCAGATTGGCCAGCACTTCGGCAATCCGCTTGGAACGCGCCCGCGAGAACCTGAGCGACAGCAGCAAACCAGCCACCATGTCGGGATCGCCACGTGCCTCGATATAGGACATCGCGGCGCGGAATTCCGACGAGGTTCCAAAGACGGCGGCGCGCTGCGCCTCTTCGGGTGTGAGGTCCTGCCCCATGGCCGCGTGGGGCAGCGCTGCACCGGACAGAGCGAGGCCAGCGAACCTGCGACGACTGAGTTTCATGGGACACCTCCGCATTGCTTGCGCGCAATGTGCACGTCATGTCGATCACGTGCACCCAAAAGGGTTGTGATCGTGGCGGCTTGCATCCACCGGCCATATCTCAGAATGTCCGCGCAAAGGGGCAGAACCATGGATTTTCGCGCATTGTTGATGGGGCTGGCTTTTGCCCTTATCTGGTCCTCGGCCTTTACGTCGGCGCGGATCATCGTGGCGGATGCCTCGCCGCTGGCGTCACTTGCGTTGCGGTTTTTCCTGTCCGGTCTGATTGGCGTCGCCATTGCGCGGATGCTGGGCCAGTCCTGGCGTCTGACACGGGATCAATGGCGTGCCACGATTGTATTCGGTATCTGCCAGAACGCGATGTATCTCGGCCTCAATTTCTACGCGATGCAAACGGTCGAGGCGTCCCTGGCCTCGATCATCGCATCCCTTATGCCGCTGATGGTCGCCTTTGCCGGGTGGGTCGTGTTCCGCGACCGCTTGCCCGCCCTTGGCATAGTCGGTCTGATCCTTGGCATCGGCGGTGTTGCCCTGATCATGTCCGCGCGGATGGAGGCCGGGGTCGATATGTACGGTGTCGCCTTGTGTTTGATAGGCGCGATGGCGTTGACGGTGGCGACCCTGTCGATGCGCGCCATGTCTGCCGGAGGGAACCTGATGATGGTCGTGGGCCTGCAGATGTTTGTAGGCTCCGCCGTGCTTGCCATTGCCTCGGCACTCACCGAAACGATCCGGGTGGATGTGACGCCGGAACTGATGGCTGCCTTCGCATATACCGTGCTCGTGCCGGGTCTGCTGGCCACATGGATCTGGTTTGCACTGGTGGCGCGGATCGGGGCGACCAAGGCGGCCACCTTTCACTTTCTCAACCCGTTCTTTGGTGTGGCGATTGCGGCCCTTCTGCTGGGCGAGAGGTTGGGCACCCGTGATGTGATCGGTGTTGCCATCATCGCGGCCGGAATTCTTGCGGTGCAATTGTCACGACAGCGCAAAACCTGACGGCGGCCTCTTGCGCTACAGGGTCGCCCCAATATTCTGCCCGTAAAATGTGATTTTGATTGAAAGCGCCGTCATGCACCGCCGTTCCTTTTTATTGTCTTCCGCTGCCGCATGTGTCCCGTCACTCGCATTCGCCTACCCGGCCGAGGTGTTTTCCCCCGCCGTCTGGCGCGACCTGCGCCAATCGGACCGCGTGGTCATCCTGAACTACCGCGCAAGCTGGTCGCTGACCTGTCAGATCAAGGCTGACCTCATCGCTGAGGCGATTGCTGAAAACCCGGCCTATGGGCAGCTGACTTTTGTGGATGTGGACTGGGATACGTTTGGTCAGTCGCAACTGACCGAACGGCTCAAGGTCACGCGCCGCTCGACCTTGCTGGTGATGAAGAACGGAAAAGAGATCGCCCGACTTGAGAATGCGCCCTATGCCCGTCAGGTCCGCGCCCTGCTGGACACGGCACTTGCCGCATGATGGCCTCGGGTGATCGCGCAAATCGGGCTGCGCGGCAACTTGGTTAAGCGCCGGGCAATAAATACGCGATACAGCAGCATGAGGCCTGCACTGGCGTGAACGTGCGTGCCTCATGTCGACACCCACGGAACGCGGCGGCGAGGACCGGATGAAGCTACTATTTGTGCACCAGAACATGCCCGGCCAGTACCGCGAGTTGGTGCAATGGCTGGCCGCGCAAGGCGGGCACGAGATCGTGTTTCTGACGCAGCGATTGAAAGCGCCAAAGATCGAAGGGGTGCGCACTGTCGTCTACAAACCGCACCACAAGGCGACTGACAACGCCTATGGTCTCTCCAAAACGTGGGAAACCGCGGCTGGCAACGGATTTGGCGCGGTCACGGCCTTGGCCAAGCTTATGGCCGATGGATTTACCCCGGACATCGTCATCGGCCATGTCGGTTGGGGCGAGATGAGCTTTTTCCGTGAGGTGCTGCCTGACACGCCGATGATCGGGTTTTTCGAGTATTTCTATTCCGTGCGCGGCGGTCCCGTCGGGTTCGACCCGGACGAAGCGGTCAGCGATCACGCGCCCTACATCATGCACGGCAACAATGTCGTGCCGCTCGTCAATATTGAGGCTGTCGATCTGGGGCACAGCCCGACTTTCTGGCAACGGGATCGCTTTCCCGCCAGTTTTCACGACAAGATCTACGTTTGTCATGATGGCATCCGCACCGACAAGTTACGGCCTGATCCAAAGGCCAGTGTGACTCTGGGCCGGATCGGGCGTCCGCTGACGGCGAGGGACGAAATCGTGACCTACATGGCCCGCAATCTGGAAACCACACGCGGGTTTCACCAGTTCATGCGCGCCCTTCCTGCCATTCAAAAGGCCCGGCCTGACGCCCGCATTCTGGTCATCGGTGGCAACGAGGCCTCTTACGGCGGCAAATCCAAGCACCCCGGCGGTCTGCGCGGCGAGATGGAGGCCGAGGTCGGGCATTTGCTCGATTGGGACCGGCTGCATTTCCTAGGGCAGGTGCCGTACAAGAACTATCAGCAGATCATCCAGATCAGCTCTTGCCACATCTATCTCACCAAACCGTTTGTATTGTCGTGGTCGCTGCTCGAGGCGATGTCGATGCAGGCCACGATTGTCGCCAGCGACGTGGCCCCCGTGCGCGAGGCGATGACCCATGGCGAAACCGGCCTGCTGGTCGATTTCTTTGATGCGGATGCGCTGGCGGCACAGGTGATTGACGTCCTTGCCCGTCCTGCCGAGTTTGCCCATCTGGGTCCCGCAGCCCGCGATCATGTCGTCGCCCATTACGATTTTCTGGATGTGTGCCTGCCCGAACATATCCGCCAGATCAACGCGCTGGTGCCCGAAGACCTTCGGATCGCGGTGCCTTAGGCCGTGGATATCGTTGTCCTTGGGGCGGGCGGCAAGTTGGGGCAACTGTTGCGCCCCCTGTTTCCGCGCCCCGCGCGCTGGGTGAACCGGACAGAGGTCGACATCCGCGACCGCGACGCCCTGCGCGCATGTCTGAGCGGCGCGGATGCGGTGATCTGCATGGCCGGTATCACGAACACCAATGCTGAGCCGATGGACGGGAACACCGACCTCGCCTTGCGCACGCTTGATGCGGCGCGCGACGTCGGCGCCGGGCATGTCCTTCTGTTTTCGAGCGCTGCTGTATATGGGCGCCAGCCCGGGTCGTTGTCAGAGGATGGCACGGTTGCGCCCTTGTCCGATTACGGCGCCACCAAACTCGCGATGGAGCATGCCGCAGCCGCCCATGCCCATCCAAACACATCGCTGCGACTGGGCAACGTGGCGGGGGCGGATGCTATTCTCGGCGACTGGCGTCCGGGCTTTGCGCTTGATCAACTGCCCGATGGGACCACCCCGCAGCGCAGTTACATCGGACCGCACGCATTGGCGCGGACTCTCGCGACGCTTGCCGGTGCCACGTCCCTGCCGCCTGTGCTGAATGTCGCCGCGCCGGGCTGTGTGCAGATGGGAGAGGTGCTGGACCGGGCAGGGCTTGCCTGGACACCTCGGCCTGCGACGCCCAGCACGATACCAATTGTTAACCTTGATACCACTCGGCTGCAGGGATTCACCAAAATTAAGCCTTGGGAGGGTACGCCAGAAGGCATCGTTGAGGACTGGCAAAACAGGCTGATTTGAATGACTTGGTACAAGCGAACTCTGGACGTGGTTTTCGCGGCTGCGCTGATGGTGCTGTTGGCACCGGTGATGGCCTATATCGCCTGGTTGATCTGGCGCACGCAGGACGGTCCGGTGTTTTACGTGGCCGAGCGGATGAAAACGCCGACCCAAAGTTTTGGCTTGTGGAAGTTTCGCACCATGCGCGGTGCGCCATCTGACACCGGCGTATCCGGCGGACACAAAAGGGCGCGGATCACACCACTCGGGGCACGCCTGCGCGCCACGCGTCTCGATGAATTGCCGCAGCTGTGGAATATTCTCAAGGGCGACATTAGTTTTGTCGGACCCCGTCCGCCGTTGCGCGAATATGTCGAACGGTTTCCTGATCTTTACGCACGGGTTCTCAGGTCGCGTCCCGGCGTGACCGGGCTTGCCACTCTGCGGTTTCACAAACACGAAGCGCACCTTTTGTCCCGCTGCCGCACCGCCGAGGAAACGGATGCCGTCTACGCGCGTATCTGCGTCCCGCGCAAAGCCCGGATCGATCTGATCTATCAACGCCACCAGACAATTGCCTATGACTTCCGGTTGGGGCTGGAAACTGCGGCGATGGTGTTTGGCGGCGCGGGCAGAGCGCGCCCGTCGCGCGGCCACAATCGCCCAGTTGCACGACAAATGGCGGCCAGTTTAACGCGACCTTAAACCTCCGTGCGCAATGGTCAGAATGCGATTCAGACAAACGGTTTCGCGCACTGAAAACACGGCATTGATGCCGCATCACTTGGCCCAACGGTCATGATGCTCCGCAGAAGAGGGCGCGATGACAGGTCTGCCAAAATCTTCGTCCCGTTCCCATCTGTCGTCGATGGCTGCTCACACGTTGGCAGTTCCCGCAGCGGCGTTTCTAACCATCAGCTTATACTCAGGCAGCGCGACAGAGTTGGGGCTTTCGCTGGCGTATCTTCCGCTCCTCATATGCGCGGCAGGGATCTTGTCACATCTGCTTGGCAAGTTTTGTGACTTGCTTGGCTGGGCAGATGGTTCGTCAACGTTCCAGACATGCATTTTGTCCTTCGCACTGACCTTTGCATCCGTTGCTGTCCTGGCCTTGGGTGGCGTACATATCCCGATCGATTTTCTGATCATTTTCGGCATGTCTCTCTTTGTCTGCGCCAGCATTTTGTGTTCAGCCCTTTCGCTCGGAACAGACGCCCATGACCCCAAAGAGAATGCGTGGTCGGCTGGCTCCGCACACAAAAAACCCATTCACCTGCAGACACCACCAAAACTGGATCCGGTCAGCAAGATGCGGCCAGACGGTGATAGTATAACGTTGGATACCAGCGGTCTTTTGGGTCGGGACGAGATCAAGACGTGCCAGGGCCTCGCCGCAAAAGCCTATGCAGATCGGGTCGTTTTGATCTCCGGCGCAGGCGGGTCAATCGGGTCAGAGTTGGTGCGGCAGGTGCTGGCCTGCCGACCGCGCAAGATCGTGCTTTATGAACTCAATGAAACCGCACTCTACCAGATACACCAATCGATGCTTCTTGCCGCTGCAGGCACAAATATCGAAATTGTGCCATTGCTTGGTTCGGTCGCGGATGAGCACAAGGTGCGGCGAACATTGCACGCGCATCAGGTTCAGGTGGTCCTTCATGCCGCGGCTTACAAACATGTGCCGCTGGTGGAGCTGAACCCCCTTGCCGGACTGTCCAACAACGTTCTGGCCACTCAGACATTGGTGACAGAGGCGGTGGCGGCCGGTGTGGAACGCTTTGTGCTGATATCCTCGGACAAGGCTGTGCGGCCGATCAACGTCATGGGCGCGTCCAAGCGGCTTTGCGAATTGATCGTGCAAGACATCGCGCGCCGGTTGGAGGGAAAGGGCGGCCCTGTCTTTGCGATTGTCAGATTCGGTAACGTTCTGGGGTCTTCCGGCTCTGTCCTGCCCCTATTTCAGGATCAGGTCCGCAAAGGCGGTCCCGTGACCGTAACGCATCCAGACGTGTGCCGTTTTTTCATGACAGTGCAGGAGGCGGTCAACCTTGTTCTGCACGCCGGATCCCTTGCGCGCGGCGGCGAAGTCTTTGTTCTTGATATGGGACGCCCCGTGCGGATTGAAACGCTTGCGCGCCAGGTCATTCACAGTGCCGGTTTGAGTGTGCGCGACGCTGACAATCCGACGGGTGACGTTGAAATCAAGTTCATCGGTCTGCGTTGCGGAGAAAAGATGCGCGAGGAACTGACCCTGAACGGAAGGCGTTCCCCGACACCGCACCCCAGGATTTTCACAGCCATCGAGGACGGGTTGAGCGAGTTTGAGGTGGCCGCCGCATTGCGGGCGCTGCGCCAGGCGCTGGCGGATGATGACGAGGCTGATGCGCGGGCCAATGCGTGCCGGTGGGTGCAGGGCTTTGGCGACTTGGCTGATGGATCGGCAAGAAAGACATCGCGGCCATTTATGCGCCAAGATACAAAAGGTCTCTTGGTCAAGACCGACCACTCAAGTCGGGTGGAAGCGGGTCGCCAGTGACAGCATTGCCCCGACACAAAGCGCACGAAACCGGACATTGGCGAACCGTGTTCGCTCTTTTGCGATGCCTTGTTTTCGTTGTGGCGATCAACTGTATTGGTATCATGGCAAATGCCCAACCGCAGACCGATGCGTCGAGGGATGTCACCACATCAGCGCCCACGTTGAATTTTTACGGTGTGCCCGGCCTGATCGACATGCCGGGAGGTGAGGCGCTCCCCGACGGTCAGGTCGCGATCGGGGTTTCCAGTTTTGCCGGGCAAACGCGAACGAATTTCACCTTTCAGTTTTCCCCCCGGATATCTGTGACATTCCGTTATGTCGGCATTCAGGATTGGAATTCAGACGGATTTGGGACTTATCGCGACCGCAGCTTTGACTTTCGCTATCTCTTGATCAGGGAGGGGCGCATAGCGCCTGCACTCACCATCGGTCTGCAGGACTTTGCCGGGACCGGTATCTATGCCGGTGAATACGTTGTCGCAACAAAGACGTTCAAACGGCCCCTCCGTCTGCGTGGGCAAGTGAAAGTGACCGCAGGACTTGGCTGGGGACGGCTCGGGTCGGTTGGGTCCGTGGGATCGCCGTTTGGCGCGGCGCGCCCGCAATTCGAGCCCGGTGACCCGGGCGGTGAACCAGCAACGGATCAATGGTTTCGAGGTCCGGTATCGCCCTTCGGAGGCGTTGAATGGCAGGTCAATGAACGATTTGGCCTAAAGGTGGAATATGCCACCGATGCCTATCTGCCGGAAACATCGCGCCGCGTTTTTGCGCGGTCCTCACGCTTTAACTTCGGGCTCGAATATCAGGCCCGCAAGAATGTTCGGCTCGGTGCCTATTGGATTTACGGCTCCGAAATTGGCGTGAACTTACAACTGCAATTCAACCCAAAAACACCGGCGACCCCGTACCGGTTGGCAGGTCCGCGCCCGATTATCGTGCGCCCGGACCGGCTGGCCAATCCGGCCGCATATGATGGTGGCTGGATTGCTGCGCAAAATGCACCGGTTGTCATTCGCGATGCAATCGGACCCGAGCTTGCGACGGATGGAATCAAGCTGCACAGCATCTCGTTCAGCGCAACCCGCGCAGAGGCCCGTGTGTCCAGCGAACGGTTCGACAATTTTGCTATTGTGACTGGGCGCACCGCGCGCACCATGGCGCGGATTCTGCCGCCATCAGTCGAGACGTTTGATATCGTTCTGATCAACAATGATCTGGCTCTTTCAAAGGTGACATTATCGCGCCGCGATCTCGAAACGCTTGAGTTCCAACCAAATGCCAGCCAATTGCTGTTGTCGCGCACTGTGATCTCGGACGCACCTCTGCGACCGACAGGCGTGACCTCTCAGGTCGATAGTCTGTATCCGCATTTCAGCTGGGCTGTCGGACCCTACATTCGACCAAGTTTCTTTGACCCAGACGAACCGGTCCGCGCGGATGTCGGCATTTCTGCGATCGCACGTTTTCGGTTTGCGCCGGGTTGGCAGGTGCTGGGCGAACTGCGCCACCGGGTTGCGGGCACGATCGAGAACGGGTCCAGAGTGTCTGACTCGGTCTTGCCGCGCGTGCGCACCGACGCGTTGCTTTATGTGCGGGCTGCTGACACGACACTCGAACGATTGGTGTTGTCCAAGCAATGGAAGCCGGGCAAAAACACCTATGCCCGCATCAGTGTCGGTTATCTCGAACAGATGTTCGGCGGCGTATCTGCCGAGCTGTTGTGGAAACCTGCCACCCGTCCTCTCGCGGTCGGGGTTGAGTTAAATTACGTCAAGCAGCGCGACTTTGATCAACGGTTTGGCTTTCGCGACTACGAGGTCGCGACGGGCCATTTGTCCGCCTATTACGATCTCGGGAACGGGTATCACGGGCAACTTGATGTGGGGCGCTATCTTGCAGGGGACGTTGGCGTGACGGTGTCATTGGAGCGGCAGTTTGCCAATGGGTGGCGTATTGGTGGCTTCTTCACGCTGACGGATGTCTCTTCGCAAGAGTTTGGCGAGGGGTCGTTTGACAAGGGGATCACCGTTTCGATCCCGCTCAGTTGGTTCAGTGGCCGACCGTCTCGCCAGTCGATAAGTTCGACCATTCGGCCGGTGCAGCGCGATGGCGGTGCGCGATTGAATGTGTCGGACCGTCTCTACGACCAGATACGCAACGGACATTTGACGGATCTGAACAATAACTGGGGGAGGGTATGGCAATGATCCGGGCGGTGTGGATGACAGTTTTGGCCGCTGTTTTTGGCGTTGCTGCCTGCACGGATGGTCGCGATGCGGATTTTTCCCGGTCAACCGAGTCTCCCAGTATTGTTGATCGATTGTCCGGCCGCCATGCCAAACCCGAGACGCCGCCTGCTTTGACTCCAGAGCTGATAGCGGGGCTGACGTCGCCGGCCCTTGAAGTCACGCTCGAGCGATCCGGGACGCGTGCAATCCTGTCGCCCTATTCCGACCGCCCGGATCACGGGCAAGGGATCGTGCGCGTGTGGCGTAGTTCCGATGACTCGCAAATTGTGCTGAGGGACGGAGTATTGATCTCGACGCGGGGGTTGGGCAACGATTTGGGATCGACGCAGGCTCAGAACATGCTCGCTGCAATTCGCGCGCGGGCACCGAAACCCTTTCGGCACGAACTCTATGTTGTGACTGGCGTGAACGGAACGCAGCGCATCGATCTGGCCTGCGAAATGCGGATGGTTGGTGTCGAGCAGATCGAGATCGCGAAACAGCTGATCGATACAGCACGTTTGCGTGCCAATTGTCGGCATGGCGCGGAGTTGATCACCTATGATTTCTGGGTTGACCCCGGCGGCACAACGATCTGGCAGTCGCGGCAGTGGGCTGGACCGTCCTTGGGGTATATCCATACGCGACTTTTGAAAAGCTAGGGGCAAACCGCCCCAATACGCGTTAACCAGTTGTTCAGACTTTTGGCCCGTCAGATTGCGTTTTCATCAAATCTGACATAAATATTCCTTTGTAATTCAAAGGAGCCAAAAGCATGAAAAAGACACTGCATACTGTTTCCGTCGCTGCTTTGGCAGCCGCATTTTCGACCGCCGCATTCGCGCAGGAAATCCCGTTGAACATCTTCGTCACCGGCAGCACCGGCGGTGAATTGACACAAGGTCAGACGAGCGGATCGTTGAGTGCGACGACTTCGACAACCGCGTCCATGGCGAGTGCTGCCACAAAAATGGTTGTTTCGACGGCGTCCAGCACATCGACCAACTGAATTCTGGTTTTAGTACGCAATTGGTATTTTAGCGGCCTGCCTTTGAGCAGGCCTTTTTTCTTTGATGGCAACGGACAGTAATAGTCGACCCGGCCCGAAAGGTTCGGGCGCCGTCGTCAGAGTCTGACGATGTGCTTCGAAAAAGCGCCAAGGCTATAAACGACCCGGAACCCGAATCCAGTTCAAAACCAGTCAACCGATTGCAAAGCAGCTTTGGTGAACGGACAGCGCAAGCGTCGTCACCCGGACATGATGCCTACCGCGCCGACAACGCATCCGTTACCGCGCGCCGGATCTCTGCGGACATCGGCGACGTTCGTGACCCCCATGTGGCGATCACATCCCCGTCAGAGGCGAACAGTATTTTGTTGAAATTCCATCGCGGCACAAACCCGGTTTCGGCCTTTACCGCACGGTAGAGCGGATGCGCGCCTACCCCCTTTATCCGGGTGATGTCGGTCATCGGCAGGTCCAGTCCAAACGTCATCTCGCAGAACTCTTTGACCTCGGCAGCGCTGCCCAATTCCTGGCGAAAATCATCCGAGGGTACGGCCAGCACGATCAGTCCATCTGCGCGATATGTGTCGAAAAGTGCCTGCAATTCCTCGTACTGGCCGGTGTATGCGCATTGAGATGCCGTGTTGACGACCAGCACGGGGCGCCCATTCCAATCGGACACGTTCAAATGCCCACCATCAATGGAGGGAAAGGACACATCCGGAAGGTCGGCAGATGCAATCCCGGCCATGCAGATGGCCAGCAAGGCAGCGGCGTGTCGAAGCATCGGAACCTCTTTTGTAAAACTTACCCTTTGATCTAGTTCAGAGCGGCCCCCTGTCACCCTCTTTCATTTGTCGACAAATGCACCAAATATGGATCAGACCCCGAACAGTTCACGGGAAAGGCGAACATGACCCAATACACCAAGAACCCAGACGTCATCGCGACATTGTCGCCCGAAGAATTCTATGTGACCCAGCAAAGCGGGACGGAGCGCCCCGGCACGGGCAAGTTGCTCAACAACAAGGAGCCCGGGATTTATGTGGACATCGTCTCGGGAGAGCCGCTATTCGCCTCGTCCGACAAATACGAATCCGGGTGCGGCTGGCCGTCGTTTACAAAGCCGATTGAACCGGCCCATGTCGAAGAATTGCGGGATGCATCGCTGGGCATGATCCGCACCGAGGTCCGCTCGAAACATGGAGACAGCCATCTGGGCCACGTGTTCGAGGATGGGCCGCGCGACCGTGGAGGCTTGCGCTATTGCATCAATTCGGCATCGCTGCGGTTTGTTCACCGCGACGATATGGAGGCCGAAGGCTATGGCAATTATCTGGATCAGGTGGAGGATGTAGCATGAATGACGCGCGCGCAGTGCTGGCGGGTGGATGTTTCTGGGGTATGCAGGACTTGATCCGCAAGAAAC
The DNA here is from genome assembly GCF_947503045.1 of uncultured Tateyamaria sp. Taxonomy (GTDB): domain Bacteria; phylum Pseudomonadota; class Alphaproteobacteria; order Rhodobacterales; family Rhodobacteraceae; genus Tateyamaria. The sequence goes on along the minus strand of NZ_CANNCF010000002.1, from coordinate 623,244 downwards.
CCGGGATCAAGGCGACCCGCGTTGGATACACCGGTGGAGACGTGCCGAATGCTACCTATCGCAACCATGGCACGCATGCCGAGGGGATAGAGATCATCTATGATCCGGCCGTGACCTCGTTTCGCGAGCTGCTGGAGTTCTTCTTTCAGATCCACGACCCGACGACGCCCAATCAGCAGGGCAACGACCGGGGTCCCAGCTATCGCTCGGCGATCTACTATGTGGATGACGAGCAGAAACAGATTGCGCTGGATACCATCGCGGATGTGGATGCCTCCGGTCTGTGGCCGGGCAAGGTCGTGACCGAAGTGGAGCCTGCGGGCGATTTCTGGGAAGCGGAGCCGGAGCATCAGGATTATCTTGAGCGGATTCCGAACGGCTATACCTGCCATTTCGTGCGCCCCGGCTGGGTCCTGCCCCGGCGCGCCGCAGAATAGAAAACACGGGCAAAGCGCCCGTGTCCCAGCGTGGGACACTTTTCAAGTGCCCCACACTAAACGATTTTTCGGGTTAACAGAGTATTAAACGCTCATGCAGACGTATTTCATCTCGAGATAATCCTCGATCCCGTGATGCGATCCTTCGCGGCCCAGGCCGGACTGTTTGACCCCGCCAAAAGGTGCCACCTCGGTAGAGATCAGGCCGGTGTTCACGCCCACGATGCCGTATTCCAGCGCTTCGGCGACCTTGTACACGCGGGACAGATCCTTGGCGTAGAAATAGGAGGCGAGGCCAAAGATCGTGTCATTGGCCATGGCGATCACGTCATCCTCGTTCTCGAATTTGAACAGTGGCGCGAGCGGGCCAAAGGTTTCTTCCTGCGCCACGGCCATATCTTGCGTCACGCCGGTGACGATGGTGGGGGGCAGGAAGTTGCCGTCAAGCCCGTCTGCTCCGGGGCCCATCAGCACCTTGGCCCCTTTTGAGGTCGCGTCCTGAATGTGCTCGATCACCTTGGCCCCGGCGTCGGGGTTGATGAGCGGGCCAAGGTCCACGCCTGCCTCAAGACCGTCGCCAACTTTCATCTGGCCCACACGTTTGGCCAGCTTTTCGGCAAATGCGTCATAGACGCCGGCCTGCACGTAAATCCGGTTGGCGCAAACACAGGTCTGGCCATTGTTGCGGAACTTGCACAGGATCGCGCCTTCGACTGCCGCATCAAGATCGGCGTCGTCAAAAACGATGAACGGCGCGTTGCCGCCCAGCTCCATCGAGCATTTCATGACCTGATCGGCGGCCTGTTTCATCAGGATGCGGCCCACCTCGGTTGACCCTGTAAAGGTCAGTTTGCGCACGGCGGGGTTTTCGCAGAATTCCTTGCCGATGGCGGAGGACGAGGAGGATGGCACAACGCTGAACACGCCTGCGGGGATACCCGCCCGTTCGGCGAGCACGCCCATGACGATGGCCGACAGCGGCGTTTCCTTGGCCGGACGCGCGACGAAAGAACAGCCTGCAGCGAGTGCCGGGCCTGCCTTGCGGGTGATCATCGCGTTGGGAAAGTTCCATGGTGTGATCGAGGCGGCGACCCCGACGGGCTGTTTCATCACCATGATCCGCTTGTCGCGCTGGTGGCCCGGGATCGTTTCGCCATAGATGCGCTTGGCCTCTTCGCCAAAGAATTCGATGAAAGAGGCGCCATAGCCCACCTCGCCCTTGGCCTCGGCCAGCGGTTTGCCCTGTTCAGCGGTGAGGATGGTGCCCAGATCGTCCTGGTTGGCCATCATCAAATCGAACCACTTGCGCATGACGGCGGCGCGTTCCTTGCCGGTCCACTTGGCCCATTCCTTTTGGGCGGCTTCGGCGGCGGCGATGGCCTCGGCCACCTGCGCGCGGCTGAGGTCGGCCACTTCGGCGATCACATCGCCGCGGGCGGGGTTGGTCACATCAAAGGTGCCGTTTTCGCCGTCGATCCACGCGCCGTTCACAAAGCCACGCGTTTCCAGCAGGGTCGGGTCCTTCAGCAGGGATTTCAGGTCAGTCGTTTGGTCAAGCATGATCGCCTCCGTTCGAGTCTGGTGCATCTCTTTCAACACGGGCTAGGATTGTCCAGTTCCAAAGCCGGGAGAGACCATGCCAGATCTGGACGATGCATATGCCAATAGCGCCTATATTGAAGGCGCTGACGCCTATCTTACACGTTGGTCGGCTGCCGCTGCGCAGTTTCGTGACAGCCTTGGCGCGCGGGCGGAATTGGACCTGCCCTATGGTCCGTCCGACCGTATGGCGCTGGACCGGTTTTTGCCCGAAGGCACGGCCAAGGGCACTTTGGTCTTTGTCCATGGCGGCTATTGGCTGAAGTTTGATCGTTCGTTCTGGTCCCATTTTGCCGCTGGTGCGCTGGCGCGGGGCTGGGCGGTGGTCATGCCGTCTTATGATCTGTGCCCGACCGTGCGGATCGCCGGGATCACGCAGCAAATTGCCCAGGCGGTGATGCAGGTGGCAGAGGACTCGAGCGGCCTGATCAGCCTTGCCGGGCATTCCGCAGGCGGGCACCTTGTTGCGCGGATGCTGGCGCCGGGCATGTTGCCCGACGCCTTGCGCGACAGGTTGAGCCATGTGGTTCCGATTTCACCTGTGTCCGATCTGGAACCGCTGTTGCGCACCAGCATGAACGCCAATTTCGGGATGGATGCGGCCATGGCACGAGCCGAAAGCCCGATCCATCAGCCCGCACCCGAGGTGCCTGTTACCGTGTGGGTGGGCGGCGCTGAGCGTCCTGCGTTCCTTGAACAAGCGCGTGCCTTGGCAGAGGCGTTGACCTGCGATCATGTCGTTGTGCCGGGTGAGCATCATTTCAACGTGATCGATGCGTTGTGCGATCCGGGCAGTGACCTGATACGCCGCTTGACGACGCCGCGCTGATCGGCAACATCTCGTCCCGGGCCGCAGGCGATGGCGTCGCTTGCAAAATCAGCGCCCAGACGTCCTGCACGCCGGGACCTTTCTGAAAAGGAGGGTCAGGCATGACCACTCGCCCCGCATTCTTTCGCTTTCACAATGGTGAAAAAGCGCCCCTGCCGTTTGAGGCTGCCGAATATGACGCCCGTATCGCCGAATTGCGCGACCGGATGGAGGCGTCAGGCGCCACCGCTGCCGTTCTCACCTCGATGCACAATGTCGCCTATTACTCGGGTTTTCTCTATTGCGCGTTTGGTCGCCCTTATGCCTGCGTCGTGACCGAAGACGCCTGCGTGACGATCAGCGCTGGCATTGATGCCGGCCAGCCGTGGCGCCGCTGTCACGGTGACAACATCACCTATACCGACTGGCAGCGCGACAATTTCTGGCGTGCGGTGCGCGAGGTAACGGGTGAGGGGGCGGTGATCGGCGTTGAATCCGATCATTTGACGCTGTTGCAGCAGGGCAAGCTGGAGGATTTCCTGAAACCTGTCGCCACGGTGGATCTGTATGACACCACGATGCGTCAACGTATGCACAAGTCCGAGGCCGAGATCGCCCTGATCCGTCATGGCGCGCAGGTGGCCGATGTGGGTGGCTATGCCATTCGCGATGCGATCAAGGTTGGTGTGCGCGAGATTGACGTGGCCATGGCGGGCCGTGACGCGATGGAGATGGAGATCGCCAAGCGTTTTCCTGATGCTGAATATCGCGACACGTGGGTGTGGTTTCAGTCGGGTCTGAACACTGACGGAGCGCATAATCCTGTGACCGCGCGGGCGTTGGAACGGGGCGATATCCTGTCGCTGAACACCTTTCCGATGATTTCGGGCTATTACACGGCGCTGGAACGCACGCTGTTTGTTGTGACCGTGGATGCGGCGTCGCTGACGCTGTGGGAGGCGAATGTGGGTGCGCATGAGCTGGGCATGTCCCTGCTGAAGCCCGGCGTGAGTTGCGCCGATGTCACCCACGGCGTCAACGCGTTCTTTGCCGAGCGGGACCTTTTGCAATATCGCAGCTTTGGTTACGGCCATTCATTCGGCGTGCTGTCGCATTATTACGGGCGCGAGGCGGGGCTGGAGTTGCGCGAGGATATCGACACGGTGTTGGAGCCCGGGATGGTCATCTCGATGGAGCCGATGCTGACCATTCCGGACGGTCAACCGGGTGCGGGCGGGTACCGCGAGCACGACATTCTCGTGATCACTGAGGATGGCGCGGAAAACATCACCGGGTTTCCTTACGGGCCTGAGCACAACGTGGTTGGTTAAAGGAAAGGGCCGCCATTGCGGCGGCCCTTTTGAGACTTCAGGGCATGTCCTTGCGGTCGCCCACATAGTCTTCGAGCAGTTTTTCGTTGCGCGCCTCTTCGATTCGGTTGATCCGGTCGATACGCTGCTGGTTGTCGAACCGGTATTTGACAAAATTCACGAGGCTGAGCGTCAGCATCAAGATACCGATGCCCCAAAAGCCCTTGGTCGATAGCGGGACGTCAGTCGACAGGTACAGCGACAGTCCCAGCAGGGCGTAGGCCGCAGCCACCCCGGCCAGATTGAACATCATGATCAGCGTGTTGTCGGGTTTCTCATTCAGCATTTCCATATCTCCTTAAATCGTTCTTTTGGCCCGGCTTATTTGCTCAGGCGATCCAATACTTCGCGTGCCGTGACCTTGGTTGCGTTACCAAATCCGGCGCCGGCCATCCTGTCTTCCAGGTTGCTGTGATCAAGGCCTGCGTTGATGTCCGCCAGGATCTGGGCCTGTTCCAGAGGGTCGTCCTTGCCCATCACGCGGTTGATCAGATCCTGCGCCTCGTCTGCTGCGGATATCCCTTGCAGTGTCGAGTGCAAACCGGCCTGCATCTTCTGTTCGCGGCGGATCGCCTTGGCCTGTAATGCGCCCTGTTTCAGGTCGATGACCCGGCGATGACCCTTTTCGACCGAAGCCCGCAGACGCGTGGCCTGACTTTCGAGGCGGTCGATTGTGTTCTGGCGGATCAGGCTTTCGTTTTCCATTTCTGCAATCGCAGTGGCGGCCTCGTTCGCCAATTCGTCACGGCCAGCGGCCAAAGCTTCTTTGGCGCGTTCCGTCAAAGACGCGATGCGTCCTTGCAGCATGTCCAGTAGTTTCTGTTCGGACCGGGTCCGTTGGATCAGGCTGGCCAGCGTGGCCTTGGCGGCCTGCACCTGCGCTTCGGTTTCGCGGATTTTCTGGTCGATCAGCTCGATCGCATAGACATCGCGCAAATGGTCTTCGGCGCGGGCATTGGCGCCAGCAAAAAGCGTTCGGAATGTAGATAACACAATTTCTCTCCTTCATGAACATCGTTCACGAATGGAGTTAGGTGACGTGTGAACGTCGTTCAAGATGCTTTGTGAACATTGTTCAAATTTATTTGTTCCCGGTTGCAGACTGCAGGATCAACGCAATCATTCTGTGGATCTGGTCTTGGGGTACGCCGCTAATGCGGTTCTCAAGCCCGAGCATCACAATGCCATGTACTGACGAAAACAGGGCCCGAGTCATCAATCCGACGTCTTGAGGCTCCATATCTGGAAAGCATTCTTGGACCGGCCCGTCGATGTGGCTGAACAAGCGCCCCAACTCGGCCAGATACCATTCCGGCACTTCCATATCGGTGGACATTCTCAACTCAAACAGTGCGCGCCAGAGGTTGGGGTGGTGTGTTGCGTAATCCAGATAGGCATAGGACATCACGATCAGCCGATCGGTCGCGGAAAGGTCACTTTTGTCGGCGAGCGCGGCTGCGACCTGTCTGCCCAAATTGCCAAATGTGCGCCCGTTGACCGCGATGATGAGCTCTTCGAGATCGCCAAACACGTTGTAGATCGCGCCCACCGAACACTCTGCTGCCTTGGCCAAAGACCGGGCCTTGACCGCAGCTAGACCGTCGGCTTCGATCTGGCCTTCGGCGATGTTCACCAGTGTTTCGCGCAAAGCGTTGCGTCGGTCTTTGGACTTGTTGGCCATGGTGCGCCCCTGAATGAACCCTGTTCATGTGTTACCGGGGTGACGCGGGCACGAACAGCCCTGCTTGGCGCTTTCTTTCCCTGAACGGTTTTGCCAAAGTCAGTGAGAATAGTTTGGTTTTGCTGATGTAAATCCAAGTAACATTGACTATATTGGTGTCAACACATTGATAGATGGGAGAAATAGATGGCAAATTTCGAAAGCCAGGTGAAAGAATCTCAGGCCCAGGTGGCTGAAGCGCAGTCCAAGATTGCAGAGCTGACCAGCCGGATCGAGGTCGCGCGCGCAAAGATGAAGTCTGGTGACGACATTGCCCTAGATATCGAAAACGCCACCCTTGATGAGGTGCATGCCCACACCGACGTGATGAATGCCAACATCGCCGAGTTGATCATGGGGCTGGATGATGTGACCTCTGCCTTCTCGAAGGACTTTGACGAGATGCGCAACAAGACGGGTATGGAAAGCCTGATTGGCATCTTTTCCCGCGCCAAAGCGGAATCCATGCGTCAGGAACGTGTGCGCAGCGCATCCATCGACGACAAGCTGCAGGACCTCATTTCGAAATCCGATGTCATCGTGCAGCTGCTCGAAGGGCAGCTTGCCATGCTTGAGGAACAGAAGGTCAAGGTTGAGGGTAATCTGACCGAAACGCTCGACGAACGTGAAATGACGGTTGGTGAACTGTCAGCCCTGCAATCCGACATTCAGGCGATGGACCCGCAGATCATCACGCTGGAGAACAAGATCGCCTCGGAAACCGACGCCGCCAAGCGCACGGCGCTTGAGACGGAGCTGGCTGATCTCAACAGCAAATACAATCAGATGGTGCAGGACGAACAGGTCAAGGTTGCCAAATCCCAGACGTTGGAGCGCTATATCGAAAAGGGCAAAACCTGGATCGATTCACTGCAGAACCAGGCGGCGACGCAGATGGTGCTGATCAACAAGCTGCAGACCGACACCAAGCAGCGCGTGGTGCTCTATGATGCGCTGACCAAGTCGTTGAAGACGGCGCAGCAGCAGGACGTGGCCCACCGTATCAACGAAATTGGCGTGAAGACCGACCAGGAGGCGCAGACCGCCATGGCCGGGATTGGTGCCGCCACCAACAAGAAGATGGCCGACATGCTGGAGGCGCACGAGGATCACATGGTGTTCGCCCGTGACGTGCTGGAACAGAAGGCGAAGGCGGACGAACGCTTTGCCCGCCGGTTTGCGCAGATCGTGGAGAAGCACGACAGCAATGCGTATGGGGGTTAAGCGATGAAACTCGGTCTCGCAGCCATCGCAGTGTCCATCCTTAGCCTCATTGCTACGATTGCCTTTGGTGCGCCGCTTTGGGTGAACGCGGTCGGGTTCTTTTGCGGGATTGCGGGGCTGTATCTGCTCAGCCGGGGGCGCAAAAACGGGTGAAGATGCTAAGTAAATATGAGGGGCGGGAACTGACCCGGAAACGGATTGGAGCGATTGCGGTCGCGGTTATCGCAGTCCAAGCAATCTTTCTTTTGTATGGGATTTTTCTGTCAGAGAACAAAGCATCATTGATTGATCCAGTGACGACCTGGGAAGAAGGCTTGGCCATCGCCTTTGCTATAGCTTGGGCGCTTGGAGTGTTTCCGCTGTCTTACTTTGTTTTTGGCTGGATTGGTGTCGGTATGCGGATCACGTTTGAGTCCATGATATTGACAGCGAAGTTCGAATCTCAGCCGCTGGAGTATCGCGGAATGGCGCGCTATCCGGTAGTGTTTGACTGGCTGTTCCCGGGCCTCAAATGACCAACATAGAAATCATCGGTCTCACTGACCTGTTCGCCTCGCGCCGCTATTTCAAAAAGTTCGAGACGATCACCTCACATCTGGGCCGCGTCGCTGGCGTGATGGAGGCCGAGGGTGATCTCAATCGGGACGAGGTCAACATCCTCACCCGATACATCACCGAGCTGACTTTCACCTTTCGCGCGCTCAGCCAGAAATACCTGCTGGTCGGGCGCGATACGGGCCGCTTTTTCGGCAGCCTTGCGATCGATGCGATTGAATCCGGGTTCCCGGCGGCCGAAGAGATTATCACCATGGCCTCTGATGCCCAGCAGGCCGAGCGCCATCTGGCGGGCATGCCCTCTGCCGAAGAGCTGAAAAAGCAGATGGTTGAGGTCATCGTGGGCGAGCGCACACCGCCGACCAAGTTGCAATTCGCGCTGTCCCAGCGGCTCTATTACGAAGAGTTGCTGCGCGGGCAGTTGTTCTGGCCCCGTAATGATCCGCAGATCGTCTGGACGGGCAACAAAAGCGAACAGCGCCGCACCTTCCGCATCCATTGGGCGGTCTATGACAGCCAGGTGAACCTGCCGATCATCTACATGATGGAGGTTGAGGATACAGGATCGACGGCCCTGCCCAAGGACCAGCGTCGTTGGCCCGAAGCGCAGGCACATCTGATGGCGCAGGCACTCGGTGGATTGAAGCTTGTCACCATCGCCAAGGGGTTCGACGAGGATTTCGATGACCTGCATCCGAAACGTCTGCGCCGGTTCCATGTCGGCCCGATGTATTCTTCGGCCTTCACCAAGCAATCCGGCCCTATCAGTCAGGTGCTTGAGGCCGCGCGTGCGCCCGAGGGGCAGGATTGGGCGCTGGTCTGGACCGAAGAGGATCTGCACTCCGAACGCGTGATGACCGAACGCGCGGGCTGGTTTTCAACCGTGGAGCGCGAAGTGTTCGCGCTTGATCCCTTTGCCGGGCGCGGGGCCGAAACCGGAACCACGCGGATGGAGCGATCCATCGTGCTGCCCCAGCGCCCGTTTCAGGCCCTGCAGGAACTGAACCCGCCCGGGTTCGGGTCGGTGCGCAAGTTCGTGGTCAGCCCGGCGGGCCGGGTATTGAGGTACTGATGGCGCGTAAGGCAGCAAAGGGCGGCTTTCTCGCCTATCTCAAACGGCGCAGGCAGGATCACTATGCCTACGGCACCGTTTGGTTGGCCATGGCCCTGATCTGGCTGTTGTTTCCGGGCCTGGTCGAACGGGGTGAGCGCTACAGCTCCTCGGTCAGATTCATTGTCGTGGCGGGACTGCCGATGTGGATCGCCATCAATTACATCGTCTATCGCGGCTGGTTGGGTGGCCGGAAAGGAAAAAAGAAATGAGCCAGACATCCGACCAGATGGAACTTCGCGAATCCGAAATCGTGGCGCACTACCCGATGGCGCTGGCCATGTTGCAGGGGTTCGATCACGCTCCGCGCATCGGCAAGGGTGCTGAGGCGCCGCAGGCCGAACGTTCAAGCGGGATTGGGACGCGTCGTCGGTTCCGCACCACCACGCCCGGTCTGGTCACGCGGCGCACCACGCCTACTGGCGCTGTGCAACTGCTTGCCACTATCGAGGGGGCCGATGACGATGATGCGCTGATGTCGCCGGTGCAGGCGACCGCGCTCAACGCGCTGCGCCGGGCCATTTCGATTGCGCTGGCGGTGGCCGAAAACTATGCGGGCGTGTCGGGTCTGGGTGACCTCAAGCGCGCCAACCTCGAAGGGGCGTTGCCTGCCGCGCGCAAAACCGAGTTCGCCGAGTTGCTGGGCGCCGAGGCCCTGATCACGCTTTATGTTTTTGGCAATGCCACGGCCTACCTGCTGTCCGCGCACCAGACCGAAGTCACCGTCGAAGTCGGTGAGGTCGAAGAGGTGCTGACCGACAATGGCCAGACCGCCCTGCACGGCGCCCTTTGGGAGCTTGATCAGGACATTGCCGCCCATGCTGCAGATGACACCCATCTGGTCGCCACGATCACTGCCTATGCCGAGGCACTGATGGAAAAGGTTGCCTTGCGCGCCGCCAATGCCCCGCGTCTTGCGCCGTTTGCCCAAGCCAGTTGGCGCGTCGAGGCCGATGATTTCACGGTGCAGGGGTTCAGCCCGGCGCATAAGGCGAAATCCTCTACACTCACCATGACCTTCAAGAAACCGCATGAGGTCGTGGGCAACCACATTGCCAAATATCAGGCGATGAAGCTGGCCAAGATGCTGATGGCCTATGATTTCGATCGTCGCCTGAACCCCTTTGCCGAACTCGGCGGGTTCATCTTTACCTTCATGGGCGACGGCAAGCCCGGGACCGGCAAGACGACTCTGATCCAGATGATGGCCGGGCTGCTCAATGACTACTGTCAGGTGGCGGGCTATCCGTTTCGCTATCAGAACCTTTCCACCGACAATATCGACAGCTATCAGGGCAAGTCGGGCCAGAACGCCAAGGCGTTCATCAACAATGTGCTTGATCCTGCGGCCATCGGATTTGGCACCATCGACGATATCGACCAGCTTGCGGGCAAGCGTGGGGATCGCCAGTCGAGTGCGGGGCAGTTGGAGATCACCGCCGTGCTGATGGAGAGCTTTGCCGGGGCCAACACGGTGGTGCGGGGCAATTGCAGTTTCGGCATGTTCTCGAACTATCCAGAGAATGTGGACGATGCGCTGCGCCAGCGGGCCGGCGCGCGCTTTCTGGTGGACGGGCCGCAGACGCGCGAGGATTACATCGACATCCTGTATCTGCTGATGGGCAAGAACCACGAAATCCCCGTCGGCCAGCACGAGGTGTTTTCCGCGCAAGAGATCAAGAAGGCGGTCGCTGCGAGTTTCGAAAGCCACTCCCGCCCGCATGAGGAAGGGCTGATGGAGGTGTTTGACCGGGTGCATTCCGACATCGGCACGCTGGATACCATCGCCAAGCTCGGTGCCTATCTCAAAGCGATTCAAGAGGCGGATGACCGGTTTACGGGCCGCGCGATCAAGAACATCACCGACGCGGTCAAGGTCCGCGCGATGGATTTTGAATTGCCTGATGAGTGGATGGAGAACCCGGAGCTGTTCCTGTTCAAGGATTACGACGCCAAGAAGGCGATGATTTCCGAACTGCGCGTGCCGATCACGGTCGAAATGGTCGTGCAGGAGATCAATCGCTATGCGGACAGTGAATTCCGCTATGCGGACAAGTCGGACGAAGTCGCGATTGACGCCATGGTGCGCGATTTCGGACGGCAGGAAGCGGCCAAGAAACGCTGGCTGGAGGGCAAAGGGTGACCCAGGCTCCCAACATCTGGAACACGGGCCTGCCGCTGGTGATCCTCGGCGTGTTGGGCTGGGTGGTGCCACGAATGCTGGTGCCCGAAGACACCCGCTCGCACAAGCGCGTGGCGCTGGGGGTGCTGGCGGCTGTGGTGGCGCTGATCGCCATTGCTGCATTGGTTTTGGTCGCCTTTGACATCCCATCCTATCGCACGGCGCTGGCGATGGGTGGTGCGGTGCTGACGGGTGAAATCGCCCTGCGCGGCTCGGCCCTGTTTGCAATCGCATGGGCGCCGATGCTGCTGCTTGCGTGGTTCAACATGGCGCAACGGGTCGAGGCGTTGCGCGGCGAGGATATGGCGCGGGGGGACGGGGCGTGAGTACAGCGATCACGATCACCATTGCGCGTGATGCGCGTCACGGCCTGACATCGCAGGTGCGCCCATGATCGTTCTTTTGGTCATCGTGGTTCTGGCGGTTGTATCGGGCCTGCTCATGCCTTTGCGCTGGGGCCTGTGGGGGTTTCTGGGCTGCACGGCCCTGTTGTTCGCTTTGCAGGCGGGGATCAGCACTGCGCTTGGCTTTGACGGCACGTCGGTTGTGGAAAGCCTGCTGCTTTTTAACAACTCGTGGGTGGCATATATCGGTTTTAACCTGCAGATCACCTATCGCGCCTTTGCGCTGCCGCTGTTGGTGCTGGCGGCCTTGGTGATCTATCGCCAGAAGGGGGCCGCCCAATGATCCGCCTGATCCAACGCGGCCTGATGTATGGCAACCTGTTTCATGTGGCCTCCCCTGCGCTGGTCGAGCGCTATAACCGTGCGCTCAAGCATCTGACGGGGCAGACCACGACCCTCACTGATTTTTACATCGACATCTCCGGTTTTTCGCCCGAGGTGGGCGATGACCTTGATGATCCGCTTTATCTCAATCACAACGGGGTCAATCGGCAGTTCATTCTGCTGAGCACCGAGCAGCGGCACTGCCCGCTGCTGGACGCGAAATTCTCGACCTCGCACGGCATCCTGAAACGGTTTATCGCCGAAAACGAAGCGGCCCTGTTTGCCCTGACTGCGCGGGACGCGGTGGCGGGGGAGTTGGTGAATTCGGTCTACGACATCTCGTCGCCCAAGCGCCTGTTCGACATCCGCGCCATCACGGTCGAGGCGGACACAACGCGCGGCACGGTGCGCAATGCAGGCGCGCTGGCAGAGAAGGTCGATACATTTCTCACCGAAGAAGATGCGTGGTTCGACGACGTTCTGATCGCCGACATGATCACGCTGGCGGGCGAGACGGGCGATGTTACGCGCAACCCGGTGCACCTGAAACCGCTGAAGGTCGAGCAGGGCAATTTCTGGACGTCGCATTTTGGTGGTTTGTATATCTTTCCGACGCTGGATCATCCGGCGACCATCGCCGCCCATGACAAGCCCGAGGATGTGCCGACAAAATACAGCTTTGATCTGGGTGACCGGAATCAGATTGCGAAGTTCCTTGAATACAACGATCTGACCGAATCCATCGTCAAGGCGCGCGGCATCGATGGTGCGGCGATCCTGCGTCAAAAGATGGATTTCATCCTCGTCTCTGCGGTGACCGAGGCGGGCGTCGATCTGGATGGGACAACGCGGCGGGATATGCGAATGCTGGCGCGGCGGCACTCTGACCTTCTGCCGGACGAATTCCATGCGCTTGGCGATCTGGTCAACTGGGCCGAGAATGGGGGCAAGTGGCCGCGCATCACCTCTGATCATCCCGCCTATTTCTACACGCTGCGCGCGGCCGCCACGCCCGAGGCTGATCTGGTCAACATGCTGCTCTCTGAACTCAGCCCGCATGATGTGCGCCAGTTGTTCATCTGTCACAAGCAAGCGTTTTATGGCGCCTATGCGACATGGCCGGACGCCAAAAAGGAATATGTCGCCCGCTACCTCGAAGCCGAGTACAAGGCGGACAAAGCCGGGGCGCGCGCTGCCCTGTTCGGGCATGATGCCCCGATGGAGACCCCGAAACCCGAACCCCTCGACCTGATTGCGCGTGTCGGTCCGTGGGGCGCTGTCAGGAGGTAAGCCATGGCCCTTGTACGACTGCTTTTTATCGCTTTTGTGGTGCTCAGCATTGTCTACCTGTCCCTGTCGCTCTATTCCCGCGCCAAGGCGCGCGACCGGCTGGAGGCGGAATGGGACGCGGGCGAGTTCGACATCCCGCGCGATGCCTATGTGCGGGCGGGGCTTGTGGCCTATGACGGCTCTTTGCGTCGCAAGCTGATCCTGGGCGTCTATGTTGTGCCCATGTCGCTTGTCGGCCTCATTGTTTATCTCGTGAATTTTGCCTGAAGGGGACTCCCATGCGCTATATCGGCTGGACTATTCTGATCGCTTTCTGGGTCTTTCTGGCGGCGTCGCTGCACTACACCCTGCCGCAACGCGACATCGTGCGCATCGTGCGGGTGTTTGAGGAGCGTCAGGACCTCAACGACTGGACCCGCATGTTCTGGTCGCGCCCGGACGATCAATCCGACGGGCTGATCAACCGTGACGTCCAGTTCATTCAGACCGTGCAGGCCAATGGCCGTCCCATGGTGTATCGCAATGAAGACACCGGGTGGAGCTGGCCGCCCTATTTCAAGTTCGACACCTCCAACCTGTTCACCGAAGCGGCAGATGCCGTGTCGACCCGCGCGGCCCCTGAATGGGTTGTGCTGACCCATTACGGGTGGCGCAATGAGTTCCTCACGATCTTTCCCAATGCGATCTCGCTCCGCCCGGTGGAGGGGCCGGATGCCTCCAAGGGTATCCCGTGGATCAACATCACCGTCCTGACCCTGCTGGCCGCGTTTTTCTACGCGATCTGGGTGCGCTGGCGGCGGTTCCGCAAGGCCCGGATCGATCCCAAGCTCGAAGAGATGCAGGACAGTTGGGAGGCCGCCGGTGACGCCGTGCAGGAACGGCGCGGGCGTATCCGCCGGTGGCTGGACACCTGGAAGGCCAAGTGATCAGGGCAGCGGATCGGTGCGGTAAAGCCGCACGCGCAATCCGCCATGCGCGATGCTGGGCCCGTCCGGTAGAAACGGCAGGCCGGTGGTCTTGGCAAGGCTCCCTTCGGAGGTGACGATACCGACCCGCCAGCCTGAAAACCGCTCCAGCAGGACCTGCCCAAGGCGGCCATAGACGGGATAGAGCGCCTTTTTGTCGCCGATCCGCGCGCCATAAGGTGGGTTGATGATGACGAGGCCCGGCGGCCCTTCGGGCGGAGTCGCTTCGCCCGAATTGGCAACTGTGAATGTCACCAGATCGTCCACACCAGCGCGGGCCGCATTGGTCTGCGCCATGTCAATGACGCCCGCGTCGCGGTCCGATCCAAAGAATTTGACCTGTGCCCTGCGCAACCGGTCAGAGCGGCGCAGCGCCTCGGCGTTGGGGTTGTAGGTGGTGAGGTGTTCAAATCCAAAGGCGCGCGAGCGACCGGGTTGCAGACCGCACGCAATCTCTGCCGCTTCGATCACGAAAGTGCCTGATCCACACATCGGGTCAAACATGGGCGCACTGCCGTCGAAACCGCATTGGCGCAGGAACATCGCCGCCAGCGTTTCGCGCATCGGGGCCTTGCCGACGGCGGGTTTGTGGCCGCGTTTGTGCAAGGGGTCACCCGAGGTGTCGACGCTGACGGTCACGCGGTTGTCGTCGATCCGCACCTTGAGGATCACCGGCGCATCGGCGGCGATGGTCAGGCCCGCCTCTTCGCGCAAGGCGGCCTCGATCCGCTGGGTGGCGGCACCCGCGTGGTAGATTTTGGATTTGCGCGATGTTGCCACGTCCACGCGCACGGGCACATCCGCGCGCAGCACGTCACCCCATGGAAACTTGCGCGCACGCTTGTCGAGTTGGGCGAGGTGGAAAGCCATGAATTCGCCGATGCGCACCAGAACCCGCGTTGCCCCGCGCAGCTCCAGATTGGCGCGCCACACTTCGGACCAGTCGCCCGCGATGCTGACGCCGCCCGGTTCCACGCCTGTGACATCAAAGCCAAGGCCGCGCGCCTCTTCGGTCAGCATCGCTTCGAGGCCCGGCAGGGTGATGGCAAAGAGGGTCAGGGGGGTGTCACTCATGTCAGCCTGCATAGGCGGTTGGTGCAGGGTGTTCGAGTGTTATTTGCGCCGCGCGAATGGGCCGCTAGTCGGCAAAGAGATAGTCGACTTCGGCAATCTCGCGCGCCTTGTCTTCGGGAACGGTCAGGAACTGGGCCAGCGCGCGGGCGTTCTTGTCGAGGTCGGCTGACTCTTGCAGCCGGTTGAAGTTCTCGAAATCCGCATCGCGGATGCGGTCAGATTCAAAGACCATGTCATTGCGGATCGTCGGCAACAGCCGCTCGATGGTTTCCGGGCCGGTCTGCTCGCCCGCCAGACCCACGCGCATTGCGTGACCCACCAGATAGTCGTCGGTAAAGTTGCACTGGATTTCCAGCATACGCGTGATCGAACGGTCGCCTGCAAAATCCTCGAGCAGGTCGAGGTTGCCGGGGTCCATGCACACGATCAGCCGGTCGGTTTCATAGTAGTCGAACAGCATCCGCATCAGTGCACGGCGGTGGCGCGTGCGCTTTTCCAGAGTGGTCTGGATGCCGCCCAGGTCGGGCAGGGGCGAGTGTTCTTCGTTGAACAGGTATTCGATGGCAGGCACGTTGGTCATCTGCCTGATCCGTTCGAGCATCCGCTTGGCCACGTGCCATTTCTTGCAGATGATGATCAGCAGTTCGCGGTTGCGGCCCAGCGTGCTTTCGGTTTCCCAGAACCGGGTTGCAAAGCGGCGTCCGATCCGGCCCCGCCCGGACAGGAATTTGAACAGGCTCGCCCCTTCGTTGGAAATCTGGAACGGCACGTTTTGTGCAGCGTAAAGCAACCCAAGGCGGCGTTTGAGGTCGATCGCCTCTGGGCTGATCTTGCGGGCGAATAGGAAATCCTGACTGAGCAGCAGGTCATAGTGGTCGTCGTAGAACGTCACCGGCATCCCGTAGTCGCTGAACAACAGAAAGGTCAGCGTGCGCGAGCGGATTTCATCCTCGGGCACTACATGGCGCACGACGGTCTGAAAAAACGTCTCATCCGGGATCCATGTGGTGCGGAAAAACCGCATCACGTCGCGGCGTTCACGGGTAAAATTCAGCACCCATTCGATCGTGCGCCGCCGCAAACACCACCACTGGCTGCCGATCTGCACATCTATGTCCGCTGGCACCTCGCGGGTCAGGCCAAGGCGCTGTTGCACGTGGTAGCTGGTGTAAAACAGACGTTTCTGAGTGCGCTCGTTGAAGAAGTGCCGGTAAATCAGCCGCTCTTCCTTCATCCCGGTCTTGATCCAGTCACTTTCGAAATAGTCATAGCTTTCAATGAAGTCGGCGTCGTTTTCGTCCAAAAAGTTGTGGATGTATTCGGCCGTCTTGATCGCCATGCAATCGCCGGACAGCATGTAGAAATGCGTGGCGCGCGGGAATGCCTCGACCGCGGATTCAACGGCATACAGCGTGGCCTGCACAAGGCTCCACTCGCCCCAGCCGCAGCGGATACGGCGATGGGCAAAGGTGACATTGGGGTTGTCCTTGAGGGCAGTGGTGATCTGCTTGAAATGCGCCGCCTCGGCCCGCCCGTCAAAGTGGATGGACATGTAGTCGCCAGCCGCCGTCAGCCGTTCTGCCTGTTTGATAACGGCATCCGGGTCTTTATGGCACAGGAGGATGTAGGCGATTTTAGCCATGTCTCGAACGTTAACTGCCTCTTTACCTAGGATTGTTTACGTAGATAAAGGTAAGGAGTGATTGAATAAACAGGATTTCTTTGGTTTTTTAGTTACAAATAAGGCTGTAGAGAAATACGGCACATAAAAGGGACAGGCAGGATGGGATTTCCAGGCACCTGGATGACGGAAAGTGAGAGCGTGGTGTACCGTGTTGTGCCCAAATGCGCCTGCTCGACCATCGGCCAGATCATGTACTATTCCGACCATGGTGCGTTCTTTGACGGCGACATTCACGATGCCAAGGGTGGCATGCACAAATGGGCGCTCGAAGACAGCCAGCCGTCGATCACCAGCAATGTGCAGACGCACAGCTCTTATGCTTTTACCTGCGTGCGCAACCCTTACACCCGCGTTCTGAGCTCGTTTTTCGACAAGATTTGCGGCATTCAGCGCAATGGCAAACGCTATCGCGGCAACCTTGTCCCGACCTTGATCCAGAAATACGGCATCGACGTGGGCGGCCCGGACGGCAAGCAGGAGTTTGATCAGGTCAAATCCTTTCGCCGGTTCTTGCTGTTTGCCCGCGACACCATCCGCTGGCGTCGCCCGATGGAGCCTGACATTCACTGGTCTGCCATGTCCGGCCACGTGTCGACCTTCATCGTGAACGGCGGCACCTATGACAAGATCATTTGGACCGAAAAGTTCAACGAGGGCATGGAAGACGTCATGCAATCGATCAAGACGCCCCATGCCGTGAACATCACTGAAATCCCCCGTTTCAACGAAAGCGAAGGGCACGGCCCCAAGCGCGCGCACCCGGTTGAGGACTATTTCGACGACCTGTCGATGCATCTGGTCCGCGAAATCTACAAACGGGACTTCGACCTGTTCAAGTATGACTTTGAAAACCCAGGCAACAAGATGCCCATTGCCGAGATTGATCTGGACGAGGTCCACAAGAAACTCGGCGATTGATCAGTCGTGCACTGGGTGGCCTTACTGGGCCGACCCCACAACCTCTGCAATCCGCGCAGCAATGGCCGCACTGCCCTTGGGAGAGGGGTGGATGCGATCCACGTCGTGAAAGCTGAGATCGCCGAAGGGCACGAGATCGGCCACCGAGACAAAGGTGACCCCATCGTCCCGTGCCGCCATCCGGGCCAATCGCGCCTCGTAGGCATTGCCCCAGTCCCGGCAGTGATCAATGATCGAGGGCTGGCCCGGCGTGCGCAGATAACCCACATAGACCACCCGCGCCCCATCCGCGCGGGCACGTTTGACCGCATTGGCCACAGTGCCGGACGATCCGTCTGCCGAGATCAACCGATCCAGTTGTGCTGCACATTTCCCGCATCCGCAGCCCAGCCACAGGTCATTGCCGCCGCCATTCATCACCACCCAGTCCCATGGGCCGGGCACGTATTGCGCGCCGATCCGGACGCCGAGGCTGCCGCTGATGGGCAGGGCATAATGATAGCGCGCACCAACCACCGAGCGGTCGATCACTTCGGCGCCCAGCCGTTTTTCAAGGACAGCGACCACGGATCGGTCAGAGCCCGCATTCCACGCCAGCATGCTGTCGCCTGTTGCGATGATTTGCGCCGCCCCGGAGGAAGGCACCATTTCGCCACAGCCGAACAGGGCAATCAACGCCAATACACTCAACCAAACCCGCATTCAGACTGCCCTTTGAAATCTGCGTCCTCGATAGCATTGCGCAAGACCACTTAGAAATAGTGAAACGGACCACGCACTTGCGTCGCCTCATTCCACGCCCTACATCCCATCCCCATGGCGCAAGGTAAATCAGACCCCAACTACAAGATCGCGGCCGAGAACCGGCGCGCGCGCTTTGACTATGCCATCGAGGATGACGTCGAATGCGGAATTATCCTTGAGGGCTCCGAGGTCAAGTCCCTGCGTCTGGGTGGCGCCAATATCGCCGAAAGCTATGCCGCCGTCGAAGATGGCGAGCTGTGGTTGGTGAACTCCTACATAGCCCCTTATTTGCAGGCCAAATCCTTCAAGCACGAAGAGCGCCGCCGCCGCAAATTGCTGGTCAGCCGCAAAGAGTTGAGCAACCTGTGGAACCAGACCCAGCGCAAGGGGATGACCCTTGTGCCGCTGGTTTTGTATTTCAACCACAAGGGCATGGCGAAGCTGAAAATCGGCATCGCCAAGGGCAAAAAGCTGCATGACAAGCGCGACACCTCGGCCAAGCGCGACTGGGGCCGTCAGAAACAGCGCCTTTTGAAACAGGGATAGGCGTCGCTTCGGCTTGCCAGCGCAGGCATTGGGCGCTACCCAAGGGCGATTTTTGCAGCCTCCGGAGCATGCCGATGTCCGACGATCCCAAAACGCTAGTATCGACCGAGTGGCTGGCCGCTCATCTCAAGGATCCTGACCTGCGTGTTCTGGATGCGTCCTGGTATCTGCCCGATGCTGGCCGCGACGCAAAGGCCGAATACGAGGCCGCCCACATTCCCGGCGCTCGGTTCTTTGACATCACGGAAATCAGCGACGCCCGCTCGGACCTGCCCCACATGGCCCCACCTGCGGAAAAGTTCATGAGCCGCATGCGCAGCATGGGTGTCGGTGATGGCCACCAGATCGTGGTTTATGACGGTGCAGGCCTGCTGAGCGCGGCCCGTGTGTGGTGGCTGTTCCGGCTGATGGGGCACCGCGATGTGGCTGTGCTGGATGGTGGTCTGCCCAAATGGCAGGCCGAAGGGCGCCCGCTGGAGGACATGGCCCCCATCATCAAGGACCGGCACCTGACCGTGCGCTTTCAGAACCACCTTGTGCGCGACGTCACGCAGGTTTCGCAGGCGTCGAAACTGGGCACCACGCAGATCGTAGACGCCCGCGCTGCCACCCGGTTTCGTGGCGACGCGCCTGAACCCCGCGAAGGGCTGCGCGCAGGTCACATTCCGGGCTCGCGCAACGTGCCCTATACAAGCCTCTTGAACGACGACAAGACGATGAAAACGCCCGCCGAAACCCGCGCGGTGTTTGAGGCCGCTGGCGTCGATGTGGATCAGCCGATGATAACCACCTGCGGGTCAGGCATCACGGCTGCGATCCTCGCTCTTGCCCTTGAACGGCAGGGCCATGACAGCTGGTCGCTTTATGATGGGTCATGGGCCGAATGGGGCATGTTCCCCACCGTGCCCGTCGCCACAGGAGACGCATGATGTTTGAAAAACTGCAGGCGCAGAAACCCGACAGCATCCTGATGCTGATGCAGATGTACCGCGAAGACCCGCGCACGGACAAAGTCGACCTGGGCGTTGGTGTCTACAAGGATGCAACAGGTGCCACGCCGATCATGCGCGCAATCAAGACGGCAGAGCAGCAGTTGTGGCAGGCCGAAACAAGCAAGTCCTATGTCGGCCTTGTCGGCGATCCGGCCTTTTCGGATGCGATGGTCAAGCTGGTGCTCGGCGATGCGGTGGCGCGTGACAAGGTGTCGGCGGCGGCCACACCAGGGGGCACGGGCGCGGTGCGGCAGGCGTTTGAGCTGATCCAGCTCGCCCGGCCTGATGCGCGTATTTTCGTGTCGAACCCGACCTGGCCAAACCATTTGTCGATCCTTGATCACCTCGGCATCGAAAAGGCGGCCTACCGCTATTTCGACGAGGCGACGCGTGGTGTCGATTTTGACGGCATGATCGCTGATCTCAAGACGGCGCGGGCCGGGGATGTGGTGTTGCTGCATGGCTGCTGTCACAATCCGACTGGCGCCAACCTGACCATGCCGCAATGGCAAGAGGTGATCGCGGTGCTGCAGGACACCGGTGCCGTGCCGATGATCGACATTGCCTATCAGGGCTTTGGCGACGGGCTGGATGCGGATGCCGCCGCGACCCGTGCGGTGGCGGCTGCGATGCCAGAATGCCTGATTGCGGCGAGCTGTTCCAAGAACTTTGGCATCTACCGCGAACGGACCGGCATCCTGATGCTTGTTGCGAATGGTACGGACAAGGGCATCGCCCAAGGCACGCTGGCTTATCTCAACCGTCAGAACTATTCCTTTCCGCCGGATCACGGGGCCCGTCTGGTCACGATGATCCTCAATGATGACGCCTTGCGCGCGGACTGGATGGCCGAGTTGGAAGAGGTGCGCCTGTCGATGCTGGGTCTGCGCGAGCAACTGGCGCAGGAATTGCAGCAGCGTTCCGGATCGGACCGCTTTGGCTTTCTCGCGCAGCACCGGGGTATGTTTTCACGCATCGGCGCGACACCGGAACAGGTTCAGGCGATGCGTGAGAGTCACAGTGTCTACATGGTGGGCGACAGCCGCATGAATATCGCGGGCCTCAATGCACAGTCCGTGCCGATCCTTGCCGAGGCGATCATCGCGGCGGGTGTCTGAACCCTAGCTGTGATAACGGACCAATGAAAAAAGGCCGGGCATCGCTGCCCGGCCTTTCTGATTTTCTGAGGACCCGACTTAGCCCTTCGAGAACTCGGGATAGGCTTCCATGCCCAGTTCGGCCATGTCGAGGCCGTTGATTTCGTCCTCTTCGCTGACACGGATACCAATGACGGCCTTGAGGATGGACCACACGATCAGCGAGGCGACAAAGGTGAACACACCATAAGCCACGATGCCAAGCAGTTGCGTTGTGAGCGAGGCGTCGGAATTGTAGAAGACCACGGCGATTGTGCCCCAGATACCTGCACAGAGGTGAACAGGGATCGCACCAACCACGTCATCCAGCTTGAACTTGTCGAGCATCGGGATGGCCAGAACAACGATGATACCACCCACTGCACCGATCCAAAGCGCCCCGAACAGTGTCGGCGCAAGTGGTTCTGCGGTAATCGACACGAGGCCCGCCAGCGCGCCGTTCAGCACCATGGTCAGGTCAGGTTTTTTGTACAGGATCTGGCTGAGAACCAGCGCCGTCACGGCACCGGCTGCGGCGGCCATGTTGGTGTTGGCAAAGATGCGCGAGACGTCAGACACATCGCCCACTGTACCCATCGCAAGCTGCGAGCCACCGTTAAAGCCAAACCAACCCAGCCACAGGATGAACGTCCCCAAAGTGGCGAGGGCCAGGTTCGAGCCGGGCATCGGGTTCACGCGGCCGTCCTTGTACTTGCCCAAGCGTGGACCCAGCACAATGATACCGGCCAAAGCGGCCCAGCCACCCACGGAGTGCACAACGGTCGATCCGGCAAAGTCCTGGAAGCCAGCGGCGTCCAACCAACCTGCGCCCCATTTCCACGAACCAGAGATCGGGTACATGAAGCCCGTCAGCACAATGACGAAGATCAGGAAGGGCCAAAGCTTGATGCGTTCAGCCACGGCACCCGACACGATGGATGCGGTTGCAGCAACGAACACCAGCTGGAAGAAGAAATCCGAACCGACCGACGCATAGTCAAGAGCCGCATCCGCCGCCGAAACGCCCACGGCATCCAGCACGGTTTGCCCACCGAGCGCGAAGTAGCCGTTGAAATCGCCCGGATACATCGTGTTGAAGCCGACCAGCCAGTACATGATGGCCGCAATCGAAAACAGCGCGATGTTCTTGGTCATCTGCATCGTGACGTTCTTGGAGCGGACAAGACCGCCTTCGAGCATTGCAAAGCCTGCGGCCATGAAGAAAACGAGGAAACCTGCCATGCAGAACAGCAGGGTCGTCATGATGTACGGGCCGATCTCGTCAAAGCCCGGAGCGGCAGCATCCTGTGCCAGCGCCAGCGTCGGCAAGGCCGTGAGGCCGGCGCCAACGAGGAGAGATTTCTTGAGTTTCATTGTCCGTTTTTCCCTATGTTGGTGCGCTTAGATGGCGTCTTCGTTGGTTTCGCCGGTGCGCACACGCACGGCCTGTTCCACGTCGAGGACAAAAATCTTGCCGTCGCCGATTTTGCCCGTCTGGGCGGTTTTGGTGATGGTCTGGACGATCTGATCAGCCATGGCCTCTGCCACAACGATCTCGATCTTGACCTTGGGTACGAAATTCACTGCGTATTCTGCGCCGCGATAGATTTCCGTGTGCCCCGATTGAGAGCCGAAGCCCTTGATTTCCGTGACCATCATGCCGCGCACACCAGCTTCGGTCAGCGCTTCGCGAACCTCTTCCAGCTTGAACGGCTTGATCGTTGCAATGATGAGTTTCACCACGTGTCCCCTTCGATTGGCAGGTCGCCCTGCAGTACGCGGGCAAAAGAGTGTATTCACATCGCGTCGCAAAGATTTGGCGGGTGAATTAGGGGGACGCTTCGGAGGCATGTGCATAAAAAATGCGCAAACCCATTGATCCGCACAAAAAATACGCAAACAAGAATCGTGATGAGCTTTTGTCTGGGCGTGGCAATGCCCGTCAAAGTCGATATGGTGGCATGAAACAAAAGGCCGGGCAGGGGTCGACAGATGCGTGATTCAAAAAAGGGCAAACGGCCTTTGGTGGCGGACCGTCGCTATGGCAAAAAGCCCAAGAAACCGACGACCAAAAAGGCAGCACCGGTGCGCCGCAAGCGCAGTCCGCGCAAAAAGCCGACGGGCAATATCCTCACCCGCCTGTTTCGCTGGGTCCTGCGCCTGATCTGGAAAATCACATGGCGCGTGTCGCTGGCGGCTTGCGCCGTTCTGGCCATGTTTGTCGGCTATTACTGGACCACCCTGCCGGATGTGAACACTTTGCTGGATGGTCGCGCCCGCGGGTCGGTGACGTTGCTGGACCGCGATGAACAGATTTTCGCCCGTCGGGGCGATCAGTTTGGCGGAGCGGTGACCGCACAGTCGGTGGCGCCTGCCCTGAGAGACGCGGTTGTCGCGACCGAGGACAAGCGGTTCTACCGCCATTTCGGCCTCAGCCCCCGCGGCATCGCCAGTGCCGTGCGCATCAACCTGAGCGAAGGGCGCGGGCCGCTGTCTGGCCATGGCGGGTCGACCATCACGCAACAGACCGCCAAGCTGCTGTGTCTGGGCGAGGAATATGTCGCCGCCGACTGGGAGAATGAGGCGGAATATGTCGCCGATTGCCGTCGCACCTCGATCCAGCGCAAGGCCAAGGAAGCGATCTATGCCCTCGCGATGGAGGCGAAGTATTCCAAGGATGAAATCCTGTCGATCTACCTCAACCGCGCCTATATGGGCGGCGGGGCCTATGGGGCCGAAGCGGCAGCACAACGGTACTTCGGTGTTCCTGCCTCTGATGTGAACCCGTCGCAGGCGGCGATGATTGCAGGTCTGCTGACGGCGCCGTCGCGTTTGGCGCCGACGTCTGATCTTGATCGCTCGCATGCGCGGGCTGCCACCATCCTGCGCCTGATGGGCGAACAGGGCTATTTGTCATCAGCCGAGGTCGCGCAGTGGCAAAAGAACCCCTCGGGCCTAGCCCCGGCGGCGCGGCGCAATGCAGGCGGATATTTTGCCGATTGGGTGATGTCCACGGGCCCGGAATTTTTTACCCGCAACACCGCCGAAGACGTGATCATCCGCACCACGCTTGATCAGCGCCTGCAACGCGCTGCCGAAGAGGCGGTAAATTTCGTCTTTGAGAACAAGGTGCGTGAAGGATCAAAAGCGCAGGCCGCCGTCGTGGTGATGAGTGCTGATGGTGCGGTGCGTGCCATGGTGGGCGGGCGCGAAACGCGTGCCTCCGGTGTGTTCAACCGCGCCATTCAGGCCGAACGTCAGACGGGGTCTGCCTTTAAACCCTTTGTCTATGCCGCCGCCCTCGAACTGGGCCATTCGCCCTTGTCGACGGTCGATGATGCGCCGATGACGATAGACATCCCCGGTTCCGGCCCGTGGTCACCGCGCAATTACACCAATAACTATCGTGGGCGTGTGACCCTGGTTGAGGCCTTGCAGGATTCGCTGAATATCCCGGCGGTCAAAGTGTCTGAATCCGTGGGGCGCGATCTGGTGCGCCGCGTGGCCAGCGATTTCGGCATCGAAAGCGATCTGGCCGCTGGCCCCGCACTGGCGCTTGGCGCATCGGAAAGCACGCTGCTGGATATGACAGGGGCCTATGCGGGTATTCTGAATGGCGGCTCGTCTGTGACGCCCTATGGTCTGGTCGATTTGCGTCTCCAGGGGGATGACGCGCCCCTGATGGGCACCGGCGGCGGTATCCGCGAGCGGGTGATTGGCGACAAGGCCGCTGCGGAGTTGATCTGGATGATGGAGAAGGTCGTGAGCCAGGGCACGGGCCGTCGCGCCCAGTTTGGCGGGCGCGAGATTGCGGGCAAGACAGGCACCACCCAAGCCGCCCGTGATGCGTGGTTCATTGGCTTTACCGCCGATTACGTGGCCGGTGTCTGGATGGGCTATGACGACAACACGCCGCTCACCGGGGTGACAGGCGGTGGTCTGCCGGCCGAGATCTGGCGCGAGGCAATGTCGCGCGTGCACGAAGGGCTGCCCGCCCGCGGCCTGCCGATGCGCGCGCCCGACGGGTTTCAGGTGCAGCAACCCCAGCAAGCGCCCGCACAGCCGCGACAACGCGAGGTGCCACGCACAACCGAAGGTCTGATCGAAATGCTGGTGCGTGAAATTCTGGGTGGCGGCAACCGCTAGGCCACCGCGCCTACCCGGCGGAGCCCAGATCGCGGATCATCGCGTCGATGTTTCCGCCATTGCGGTCGATCAGTGCGCCCACCTCGGCCCGTTCGGTCAAAAGCAGGTTGATACCTTCGATGAACATGTTGAAGAACAGATCCCGCCCGGACCGGTCTGACACATGGAAGGTGACGGTAAACGGGGACTCGCCCTGCAGGAAGGCGGTGGTGTCGACCTCGTACCAGTTCTTGACCTGGCGCACCGCCTTGACCTCAAGCCGTCCACCAATGAATTCGCGGAACCGCTTGCCGTATTTGCGCGCCACATAGCCCTGGAACGCATTGGAAAAGGCACGTTTCTGCGCGTTCGAGGCGCTGCGCCCATCCGCACCCATCGCGTAGGCGGCGATGTAAGACGTGTCGCTGTAGCGCTGAAAGATACGCTCGAATTCGGAAATCATCGCGTTTTCGTTCTTGCCCGAGGCAATGACCGCGTTGATGTCGCCGACGACGGTGTCGATCAAACGCTCGGCACTTGCTTTGTTCAATGCCCATGCGGGCAGGGCCGGGGCCACTACTGCTACACCTGTCAGCGCCAGAAAATCACGTCGTTGCATATCAAAATCCCTCGGTATCCAATTCAAACGGGTCAATGGTGGTGGTTGATTCCGTATCGCCCAGCTTGAACCGGCGGTTTTGCAGATAGATCAACCGGGCCTGCGCATAGCTGTCCGCACTCTCATAGAGGATCGAATCCACTGTGTCGGCAAAACGCCCCCGATAACCCAGCCCGGATGCGGCAGAGGCGGCGGTGCCATAATACTCCTCGGGGCTTTCGAGAATATAGCTGAGCGGGTTGGTAAACAAATCGACAAACCGCCCAGTAGCGCTGCGCGTGGTCGACGGGCCAAGCACTGGCAGCTCAAGATAGACCCCCTCGCCCGCGCCCCAGACATAAAGCGTTTCACCGAAATCCGTGTCGTGATCGGCCATCTTGAATTCGGTGGCCGGATCGAAAAAGCCGAGCAATCCAAAGGTCGAATTGATGGTAAAGCGCAAGGTGGCATTGCCAAATCCGCGCAAATCACCCTGCAGCAGGCTGTTCACCATGACCGAAGGCTTGCCCAGATTGGTGGCAAAGTTGCCGATCGTGTCTTCGATCTCGTCCGGCAGGACCGATGAATAGCCGACAGCCGCCGGGCGCACGATGGCGCGGTCCAGACCACGGTTAAAGGCATGCACCTTGCGGTTCTGCGTCTCGTAAGGGTCGTTGATCCCTGCAGGCGTCACGGCCGTCTGGTTGGTTCCCGCGCAGGCCCCCACAAAACAAATAACAAGCACAAGTGCGGCAGCACGGTGCAGGCGGGTAAATAAAGACAATTAAAATCTCCGGCGTGTTCGTAACGATTACCTAGTGTTTCTGTGCAAAATGCACAGGGCACGCAATGTCGATTTATCCGGATGTGGCTGTTGCGTGACACAAGGTAGGGTCAACAGCCGGGGTTCGCCCAGAGTTGTTCCAAGGGCGAGCGAAAAGGTGCTGATGCGACATGATCTGACACAGCGCGGGCGGGCAGAACTGCGCGCCACCCGTCGCAAAAGCCGTGCGCTGTATTGGGTTGTCGGCCTGTTCAGCCTGTTTGCGAATCTGCTGATGCTGACCGGGCCGATGTACATGTTGCAGGTCTATGACCGCGTGTTGGGCAGCAAAAGCGAGGAAACGCTGATCGCCCTGTCGCTGCTGGCTGTGTTTCTCTACGGCGTGATGGGGCTGCTCGATTTCGTGCGCGGGCGCATCATGGCGCGGGTCGGGGCCCGGTTTCAGATCGCCCTTGATCGCCGTGTGTTTGATGCGGTAGTGCGCAAGTCCGCCGTCGCGCCGGACGCGCGCGCACAATCCGGACTGGCCGATCTAGAGGCGATCCAGCGGCTGATGACCTCGCCTGTGCTGATGGCGATGTTCGATCTGCCTTGGACACCGATTTTTCTCGCCGCGATCTTCATTTTTCACCCCATGCTGGGTTGGTTGGCGGTCGGCGGCGGTGCCGTTCTGATCCTGATTGCAGGTCTCAACCAGTTCCTGTCGCGCTTGCCGCAACTGCGCGCCGGGCAGGCAGGCCAAACCGCGGGTCAGATGTCGGACCAGCTGCGCATTGAGGCCGAGATGGTGCAGGCGATGGGCATGCGCGACGCTGGTTTTGACCGCTGGCAGCAGGCGCGGGGACAGGCGCTTGAGGAACAGATACGGGCGGCGGATATCGGCGGTGGGTTTACGTCACTGACCAAGACGCTGCGGCTGTTCTTGCAAAGTGCGATGCTGGGTCTGGGTGCCTTTCTGGTGCTGCGCGGGGAAATGACACCCGGCGCGATGATTGCGGGCTCGATTTTACTGGGCCGCGCCTTGGCCCCGATTGAAGTGATGTTGGGCCAATGGCCCGTGGTGCAGCGCGGCCTGAAAGGGTGGGACGCGCTATCCACCTTGCTGGGCGAAGTGTTGCCTGAGCCGCCGCGCACCGCCTTGCCCGTACCTGCTGCGCATCTTGTGGCCCGGGGGCTGAGCGTTGTGCCGCCGGGCGATCGGACGCCAGCGCTGCGCAACCTGTCTTTCGCCTTGCCGCCCGGGCAGGCGCTGGGTGTGATCGGCCCGTCAGGCGCGGGGAAATCAACGCTGGCCCGATGTCTGACGGGGGTCTGGCCTCCGGCTGCCGGATCGATCCGTCTGGATGGCGCCGCACTGGATCAGTTTGCGCCGGGCGTGCTGGGCCGTCACATCGGATACCTCCCCCAACGGGTGCAGTTGTTTGACGGAACGATTGCCGAAAATATCGCCCGGCTGTCCTTGCAACCCGACGCGGCCAAAGTGGTGGCTGCAGCGCAAAAGGCGGATGCGCATACCATGATCCTTGAACTGCCCGAGGGCTATGACACCCGCATTGATGCCGCTCAACAGCGTCTGTCGGGTGGGCAAATTCAACGCATAGGTCTGGCACGCGCGCTTTATGGCGATCCGGTTCTGCTGGTGTTGGATGAGCCGAATTCGAACCTCGACAATGAGGGCACGCAAGCGCTCAACACTGCCATTCGTGCGGCCAAGGGCGATGGGCGCTCTGTCATGATCATGGCGCATCGCCCGGCTGCTATACAGGAATGCGACCTGTTGCTGGTGCTGGAGGGCGGGGCCTGCACGGCCTTTGGGCCCAAGGATGACATCCTCAAATCCATGATCAAGAACCACCATGATATCCAGCGTGCGCCGATCCGCGCCGGGGGGGTGGCATGACCCAAAACAGATGGTCCGCCACACTGCCCGTTGGTGTGGGCCTGCTGGCCTTGCTGGTCCTGTTGGGCGGGTTTGTGGCCTGGGCCACGCTGACCCAGATCGCCGGAGCCATCATCGCGCCGGGCCGGATTGAAGTGGATCAGAACCGCCAGATCGTGCAGCACCCGCAAGGCGGAGTTGTCGCCGAAATCGCCGTCAAGGAAGGCGACGCGGTACAGGCGGGGGACCTGCTGATCCGCCTGGATGTGGCGCAGATGCAATCCACCCTCGCCATTGTCGAAGGGCAGTTGTTCGAATTCATGGCCCGCCGGGGCCGACTGGCGGCCGAGCGGGATGGCCTTGATACGGTGCGTTTCGATGCGGAACTGACCCAAGAGGCCCAGGCCCGCGCCGAGGTGCGCGAATTGATGGACGGGCAGCGTGCGCTGTTTGGCGCGCGGCGCGATTCCGTGGCGCGTCAAAGCCAGCAGCTGGCCAAGCGTGCAGATCAGACCCGCAACCAGATCGTCGGGATCAATGCGCAAGAGGCGTCGCTGATGCGTCAGCGCAGCCTGATCGAACAGGAACTGGTTGCCCAGCAAAGCCTGCTGGAGCGTGGGCTGACTCAGGCCTCGGGCGTGCTGGCGCTGCAACGGCAGGCGGCGGCGCTGGACGGGCAATTGGGTGAGCTATCCGCATCGCGCGCGCAGGCCGAACAACGCATCACCGAAATCGAGATCGAGGTGCTGCGTCTGACCTCGACCCGGCGCGAAGAGGCGATCACCCAACTGCGCGACCTGCGAGCCCGCGAGCTGGAGCTGATCCAGGAACGCATGGCCCTGTCTGCGCAGATCGACCTGATGGAGATTCGCGCACCCGTGTCCGGCATCGTCTACAATATGCGCGTCCAATCCATGCGTTCGGTTGTGCGCGGTGCGGATCCAGTGCTGTTTCTGATTCCGCAGGACCGTCCACTGGTGATCGCGGCACGGGTCGATCCGCTCCATATCGATCAGATCGTGGCAGGTCAGATGGTCAACCTGCGCTTTTCCGCGCTGGATCAGCGCACGACTCCGGAATTGGTCGGGCAGGTGGCGCTGGTGTCTGCCGATGCGTTCGAGGATGAGGCGCTTGGCGCCAATTATTACCGGGCGGAAATCGTGTTGAACCCCGGCGAATTGGCCAAGCTGGCCGAGGGGCAGGTACTGATCCCCGGCATGCCGGTCGAGGCGTTTATTCGCACCGCGGATCGCTCGCCGCTGGCCTACCTGATCCGGCCCATGGCGGATTATTTCAACCGGGCGTTTCGCGAATCCTGATCTTGGGTCTTTTACGTTGCGGAGCTAGGGTCTAGCGTCCGCATCAGAACCAGACCCTGAAAGGATCACACGATGTCCATCGCCTCCCGTCTTGCCGAGCTTGGTGTCGACCTGCCCGACGCTCCGGCCCCCGCCGCCAATTACGTGCCCTTCGTCCAGATCGGCGACATCGTCTACGTCTCCGGCCAGATATCGAATGGCCCTGATGGCCTGATCACCGGCAAATTGGGCGCGGACATGGATGTCCCTGCAGGCGCGGCAGCGGCCAAGTCCTGCGCCATCAGCCTGCTGGCACAGGTCAAGGCGGCCTGCGGCGGCGACATCGACCGGCTGGTGCGGGTGGTCAAACTGACCGGGTTCGTCAATTCGACGGCTGATTTCACCGAACAGCCCAAGGTCATCAACGGCGCGTCCGATTTTCTGGTCGAGGCCCTCGGTGACGCCGGGCGGCACAGCCGGTCAGCCGTGTCAGCCGCGTCACTGCCGCTGGGTGTCGCCGTCGAAATCGAAGGCATCTTTCAGGTCAAATGACACCCCGGCTTGATCCCGCCTTTCTTGCAGCACCTTTAGCGCATCGCGCGCTGCATGACGTCGCCGACGGTCGCCCGGAAAACAGCCGGGCCGCCATCACGGCCGCCATATCCCACGGCTATGGCATCGAGATCGACGTGCAGTTGACGGCGGACAACGTGGCCGTGGTCTTTCACGACTACGCGCTTGAGCGGTTGGCCGAAGGGTCCGGGCCGGTGCGGGCGCGTGCCGCATCCGAGCTTGGCGCGATTCCGTTGCGCGGTGGATCAGAGGGGATACCTGATTTGCCCGAAGTGCTGGCGCTGGTGGCAGGGCGCGTGCCCCTGCTGATCGAGATCAAGGATCAGGACGGAGCCATGGGGGATCAGATCGGCCCGCTTGAGGCGGCGACCGCTGCGGCACTTGATGGCTATACCGGCCCGGTCGCGATCATGTCGTTCAACCCGCATGCGGTCGCGCGCATGGCGGAACTGTGCCCCGATATCCCGCGCGGGTTGGTGACCAGCGCCTATGATCCAACCAGTTGGCCCTTGTCCAAGGCGACCTGCGACAGGCTGCGCGAGATTCCCGATTTTGACCGGGTCGGTGCCAGTTTTATCAGCCACGAGGCCGCAGACTTGCCGCGCCGGCGGGTGTCGGACCTCAAGGCGCAGGGCGCAAACATCCTGTGTTGGACAATCCGCTCGCCCGAGGCCGAGGCAGAGGCGCGCAAGATCGCTCAGAATGTGACCTTTGAAGGGTATCTCGCCGCCCATCCTGGTTGAACCCGCGCCCGACCACCACACATTGACGGCCAAAGCCCAAAAGGAATGCGCGTGTCCGAGCAAGAGATCGAAATCCGTGTACTGCCGAGCCTCGATGCGATTGATGCCGTAACATGGGATGCCTGCGCCTGTCCGGAGGCGGCGAATGGCGCGCGACCGAACGATCCGTTCACAACGCACCGGTTCCTGAAGGCGCTGCAGGACAGCAATTCAGTTGGGCCGGGCACGGGTTGGCAGCCGCAATATCTGCAAGCGGTGATGCAGGGGCAGACCATCGGGGTCGCGCCGATGTATGCCAAGGGCCATAGCCAGGGCGAATATATCTTTGATCACAACTGGGCCCATGCCTATGAACGCTCGGGCGGGCGCTACTATCCGAAACTCCAGATCGCGGTGCCGCACACCCCCGCCACGGGGCGGCGGTTTCTGACCCATCCGGATTTCGCCGAGACCGGGTTTTCGGCGTTGGTGCAGGGCGCGGTGCAACTGGCAGACACCAATAACCTCAGCTCACTGCACGTGACATTCTGCACCGAGGACGAGCGGGAAACCGGGGCCGCGCTGGGCCTGATGGCGCGCACCACGCAGCAGTTTCACTGGCTCAATGACAGCTACGCAGATTTCGACGCTTTCCTCGCCAGCCTCAGCAGCCGCAAGCGCAAGAACATCCGCAAGGAACGCAGGCAGGCGCAAGAGTTTGGCGGCACGATCCAGACTTTTTCTGGCGATGATCTGAAACCCGAGCATTGGGATGCGTTCTGGGAATTCTATCAGGACACCGGCGCGCGCAAATGGGGCACGCCCTACCTCACCCGCCGGTTCTTTGACATCGCCCAAGAGACATTGCGCAATGACATGGCGCTGGTTCTGGCTGAGCGGGATGGACGTTATGTGGCGGGCGCGTTGAACTTTATCGGGGCACAGACGTTATACGGTCGATATTGGGGTTGTGTGGAGCATCACCCGTTCCTGCATTTCGAGTTGTGCTATTATCAGGCCATCGATATCGCCATCGCCCGAGGGCTGGCGCGGGTCGAGGCCGGGGCACAGGGCGAACACAAGCTGGCGCGGGGGTATCTACCGACACAGACCCACTCCCTGCACTGGGTGAATGACGCAGGTTTTGCGGATGCCATTGCCAACTACCTTCAGGCCGAACGTGAGGCGGTCGAGGAAGAGATCGAAATTCTCACGGAGTACGGGCCCTTCAAACGGGTCAAGATTGAGGAACAGGAATGACAGAACGCCTAAGCGAAGAGACGCGGGACACCCTGCTGGATCCGCTGCTGAAAACCGGGTGGGAGGTCGTGCAGGGGCGCGACGCCATCCACAAGACCTTTCGCTTCGACAACTTTGTCGATGCTTTTGGCTGGATGACCCGTGTCGCCATCTGGGCCGAAAAGTGGGATCACCATCCCGAATGGTCCAATGTCTACAAGACGGTGGAGGTGACGCTGACCACGCATGATGTGGGCGGCGTCAGTCCGCTGGACATCAAGCTGGCGCGTAAAATGGACGGGCTGGCGGGCTAGGCCATGGAGTACATTCAAAACATCATGTCCACCGAAGTGTGGAACGGGAAAACTGTCGGCGATTTTCTGTCGGTGGAGTTTCTGGCGTCCTTTTTCGGTTCCGTTCTGGCGGCCATCACGATCCTCGTCATCGGCTGGATCATTGCGGCGTGGCTGGGCCGTCGCGTCCGCAAGCTGGGTCTGGCGCACAAGCATCTGGACGACACGCTGTTCAACTTTCTGGGATCGATCGTGCGCTACACGATCCTTGCCTTCACGATCCTGATTGTCCTCAACACCTTTGGCGTGCGCACCACATCCGTTGTTGCCGCTGTCGGTGCTGCTGGTCTGGCCATCGGTCTGGCCTTGCAAGGCACCTTGTCCAATGTGGCTGCGGGCGTGATGCTGATCCTGTTTCGGCCCCTCAAGATCGGCGATTTCGTCGAAGTGGCAGGCAAGATGGGCACGGTCAAGGACGTGACCCTCAATTTCACGGAACTGGCCAATGTCAGCAATGTGCAGGTGATCATCCCGAACGCCGAGGTTTGGGGCAATGTGATCGACAACTATTCGGCCTATCCAACCCGGCGGGTCGAATGGACCTTTGGCGTTGGGTACGGGGCCAATCTGAAACAGGCCGAGGCGGTTATTCTGGACACGATCATGGCGGATGAACGATCGCACAGCTCGCCTGAGCCCTTCATTCAGGTCAACAACCTCAATGACAGTTCGGTCGATTTTCTGGTCCGGGTCTGGTGCAAGAGTGGCGACTATTTCCAGTATCAGGCGGATATGAAGCGTCGGGTGAAAGAGGCGTTGGATGAGGCCTCGGTCCCTATCCCGTTCCCGACGCGCACCATCATTCAAGCCGCGGAGT
The DNA here is from genome assembly GCF_947503045.1 of uncultured Tateyamaria sp. Taxonomy (GTDB): domain Bacteria; phylum Pseudomonadota; class Alphaproteobacteria; order Rhodobacterales; family Rhodobacteraceae; genus Tateyamaria. The sequence goes on along the minus strand of NZ_CANNCF010000002.1, from coordinate 589,773 downwards.
GACCCAAAGGAAAAAGGCCCCCGAAACCGGGGGCCTTTTGCATCATGTTTGATTTGGCTCGGGCTTACATGGAAGCAAGCAATCCTTCACCGCCCGAGACATCGCAGACGCCGGGATTTTCCTCTTCCTGGATCAGCGTCACCGTGCCGTCCTCAACCACCATCGCATAGCGTTGGGAGCGGTTGATCAGACCGGCGGGCGGGGCAGTAAAATCGCGCCCCATCGCCTTGGTAAAGGACGCATCGGCATCCCCTAGCATGGTAATTCCGGCCGCTGCGGCCCCGGTGGAGTCGCCCCATGCCTTCAGCACGAAGGGGTCGTTGACCGACAGGCAGATGATCTCGTCCACACCCTTGGCCGCGAACTGATCCTTGGTCCGGATAAAGCTGGGCACGTGGGCAGTGCTGCACACGCCCGTATAGGCGCCGGGCAGGGCAAAGATCACGACTTTGCGCCCTTTTGTCTTTTCGCTGAGCTGGACTGTCGCCGGGCCCTCTTCGCTCATATAGACCAGAGTTGCGTCCGGAAGTGTGTCGCCTTGGGAAATCGCCATGTGTGGCCCCTTTCTTGGAATTGCATGCACCTTGGGGTGCGATATAGGCTGACCGTCGGCAAAGGGCGAGAACAAAGGTTAAAATGATGGACCACGTGGTTGTGATCGGGGCAGGGCAGGCGGGCGCATCCTGCGTTGCCAAGTTGCGCAATGGCGGGTTCGAAGGCGACATCACCCTGATCGGGGCCGAGCCTGTTCCGCCCTATCAGCGCCCGCCCCTGTCCAAGGCCTACCTGATGGGCGACATGCCGCTTGAGCGGTTGTTTCTGCGTCCGGAGGCGTTTTACGCCGATCAGCGCATTGATCTGCGCCTTGGCGCTGAGGTGTCGGCCATCGACACAGAGGCGCGGACCGTGACCGCCGGTGATGACGCGCTGACCTACTCCGATCTGGTGTTGGCCACGGGATCGGTGCCGCGCCGATTGCCTGCCGCCATCGGTGGCGATTTCGACGGCGTTTTTGTCGTGCGTGATCTGGGGGACGTCGATGCGATGTCCCCGCGTTTCGTCGAAGGCGCGCGTGTGCTGATCGTGGGGGGCGGGTATATCGGGCTTGAGGCGGCCTCGGTTGCGTCGAAACTGGGACTGAAAGTGGTTCTGGTCGAGATGGCGGAACGTATCCTGCAACGTGTCGCCGCACCAGAGACCAGCGATTTTTTCCGCGCCCTGCATGCAAGCCACGGTGTGGATATCCGCGAGGGCGTGGGCCTTGATCATCTGACAGGGGAGGGCGCTGTTTCGGGTGCGGTTCTGTCGGATGGCAGTGCGCTGGAAGTAGATTTCGTCATTGTCGGTGTCGGCATTGCGCCGGGCACCGCGCTGGCTGAGGCCGCCGGGATCACCATCGACAACGGGATTGCGACTGATGCGCAGGGCCGCACCTCAGCACCGCATGTCTGGGCGGCGGGGGATTGTGCGTCCTTTCCCTATCGTGACGGGCGCATTCGGCTTGAAAGTGTGCCCAATGCCATCGATCAAGCCGAATGCGTGGCCGAAAACATTATGGGGGCACAGCGCGACTATGTCGCCCGCCCGTGGTTCTGGTCCGATCAATACGATGTCAAATTGCAGATTGCAGGGCTGAACACCGGCTATACAGATGTGGTGAGCCGCGATGGCGGTGCGGCCAAGTCGTTCTGGTATTACAAGGATGATACGCTGCTGGCGGTCGACGCTGCCAACGATCCGCGCGGTTATATGATCGGCAAACGGCTGATCGAGGCAGGCAAGAGCCCGCCGCCCAGCGTCATCGCCGACCCGGCCAGCGACCTCAAGGCGCTGCTGAAGTGAGGATCATCGCCGGGCGCTGGCGCGGTGTACCCCTTGCCGGTGTGGGCAAGGGCGATCCGGGTGCGCATCTGCGCCCCACGCCGGACCGCGTGCGCGAGTCGTTGTTTTCGATGCTCAACAGTCGCGGTGTGATCGAAGGCGCGCATGTCATTGATCTGTTTGCAGGCACCGGTGCGCTGGGTCTTGAGGCGCTGTCGCGTGGGGCGGCGCATGCCGTGTTTGTTGAAAACGGGCGCGTGGGGCAGCGCCTGATTGCGGACAACATCGCCAAGCTGGATGCGGGTGATGAGGCGCAACTGCTGCGCAGTGACGCAACGCGCGGCATGACTTGGTCCGGTGCGCCCTTTGATCTGGTGTTCATGGACCCGCCTTATGGCAAGGGTCTGGGGGAACGTGCGCTGGATGCCGTGCGCGACTTTCTTGAACCCGGTGCACTGGTCGTTTGGGAGGAAAGTGCGGGCATGATTGCGCCCGACGGCTTTGCGCCCGTGGATCAGCGCAAGTTCGGAACGTCCCACATCACGCTGATCGAACGGGTCTAGCTGCCCCGATAGGTTGAATAGCCAAAGGGCGAGAGCAGCAGCGGCACATGGTAATGCGCGCCCTCGTCCGTGATTCCGAAGCGGATGGGTATCTGGTCGAGGAATTTGACGTCATCATTGTTTAGCCCGTGTTCGTCCAGATAGTCGCCGCAGAAGAAGATCAGCTCATACTGGCCCGCCTTCATTTTGCCCTCGGGCAGGATCGGTGCGTCGGTGCGCCCGTCTGCGTTGGTCTCTGCCTCAGCGATTTTGCGGTGCGAATTGCCCGACACCCGATAGAGCGCGATCTTGATACCCGCGCCGGGCATGCCGCGCGCCGTGTCCAGCACATGGGTGGTCAGATATCCTGTGGCCATTGCATCCCGCCTCATCATCGCTCAGATTGTGGGCATCTCACTCCGTTTCCGAAGGGAAGTCCATGGCCGACCAGAGCCGCCGTTACCCACGCGATTTTCAGGGGCATGGGGCTGACCGGCCGGATGCAGCCTGGCCCGGAGGTGCGCGGATCGCTGTTTCTTTCGTCTTGAACTACGAAGAGGGTGGCGAAAACTGCCTGTTGCACGGCGATGCGGCGTCCGAGGCGTTCCTGTCCGAAATCGTGGGCGCAGCCCCGTGGCCGGGGCAGCGGCATTGGAACATGGAAAGCATTTATGACTACGGCGCGCGGGCCGGGTTTTGGCGATTGCACCGCCTGTTCACCGAAACACGCGTGCCGGTCACCGTCTATGGTGTTGCCACGGCCCTTGCCCGCAGTCCCGCACAGGTCGAGGCGATGCAGGGCGCGGGCTGGGAAATCGCCAGCCACGGGCTGAAGTGGATCGACTACAAGGATCACTCCCCCGAGGATGAAGCCGCCGACATGGACGCAGCTATCAAGCTGCATACCGAGGTCACCGGCAACCGCCCCAAGGGCTGGTACACGGGCCGCTGTTCGGTGAACACGGTGGCGCTCGCCTCGGAACGTGGTTTTGACTGGATCAGCGACACCTATGACGATGATCTGCCCTATTGGACCCGTATCGCGGATAAAGATCAGCTGATCATTCCCTATACGCTCGATTGCAACGACATGCGTTTTGCCACGCCGCAGGGGTTCAATTCGGGCGACCAGTTCTTTGCCTACCTGCGCGACAGTTTCGACGCACTCTATGCCGAAGGTGTGGCGGGGAAGTCCGCGATGATGAGCATCGGGTTGCACTGCCGCCTGATCGGCCGGCCGGGTCGGGTGCAGGCGCTGCGCAAGTTCATTGACTATGTGCAAGGGCATGAGGGTGTGTGGTGCGCACGTCGGGCTGACATCGCCACGCATTGGGCACAGGCGCATCCGCCGCAAGCCACAAGGGGTTGGCATCTGATGGACAAGGCCAGCTTTGTAGATGCTTTTGGCGGTATCTTTGAACATTCGCCGTGGATCGCCGAAGGGGCGTGGGCGCTGGAACTTGGTCCAGCCCATGACACGCCCCAAGGGTTGCACAGCGCGCTTTGCCGTGTGTTTCGCGCGGCATCGGATGACCAGCGCATGGAGGTGCTGCGCGCCCACCCCGATCTTGCAGGCAAACTGGCCGCGGCCAAGCGGCTGACGGCGGAAAGCACTTCTGAACAGGCGAGTGCGGGACTGGATGCGCTGACGGACGCCGAGCGCGAACAGTTCGACTCGCAAAATAGCGCTTATGTGGCCATGCACGGCTTTCCTTTCATCATCGCCGTCAAGGACCACGACAAGGCGGGCATCCTGCGCGCCTTTGAACGGCGGATCGCCAATGACACCGCAACCGAATTTGCAGAGGCCTGCCGTCAGGTCGAACGCATCGCGCGGCTGCGACTGGAGGCCCTATGACCACCTATGCCTTCCCCCCCGGTGGCCATCCGGATCAAAGCACATCGCCAGTGGGCACAGCCATCTTCACCGATGCTTACGCGGTCATCCCCGCCATCACGCAGCGCGATATCGTCACCTCGTTCCTGCCCGGATGGGATGGCACGCGGGCGTGGATTCTGGCGCGTCCCCTTTCGGGATTTGCCGAAACCTTTGCCCAATACGCGATCGAGTTGTCCCCCGAGGGCGGCAGCAACAATCCTGAACCGGACATGGACGCGCAGGCGATCCTGTTCGTGGCCCATGGTACGGCGCATCTGACATTGGGGACCGAGTTGCACGTGCTGCAGCCGGGTGGGTACGCCTATATCCCGCCGGGCGCGCGCTGGACCCTTTGGAACCGGGATCAGACGAATTGCGGCGTACACTGGATCCGCAAGAAATTCGTGCCCGGTGACGGGCTGAGCCCGCCCGAGCCGGTGGTGACCCACGACACGGATATACACGCGGTGCCCATGCCCGGAACCGATGGCGCATGGGCCACGCAGCGTTTTGTCGATCCGCTGGATTTGCGCTATGACTGTCACGTCAATCTGGTCAATTTCCTGCCCGGCGCGCGCATTCCTTTTGCCGAAACCCACGTGATGGAGCATGGGATCTACGTGCTGCAAGGCACTGCAGAGTACCTACTGAACACCGATTGGGTCAGCGTCGGCCCCGGCGATTTCATGTGGTTGCGCGCGTTCTGCCCGCAGGCCTGTATCGCGACGGGGACCGAGCCGTTCCGATATCTGCTCTACAAGGATGTGAACCGGCATGTTCCGCTCTGACATTCGCTGCCAGCCGCTGAGCGCAGAGGCGTTTGCGCGCTTTGGTGATGTGTTGGACTGTTCCGGCGACCCGGACAGGATGATCAACGCGGGGATGTGCGGGCGCTTTCATGACCGCGCACGGATGGAATTTGGTGACGGGCGCGCAGGCCTCAGCCTGTTTCACGCCACCCCGCGCGCGCTGCCCTACACCCTTGATCTGCTGGAGCGTCATCCCGAGGGCAGTCAGGCCTTTATCCCGATGTCAGAACATCCGTTTCTGGTCACCGTCGCCCCGGATCAGGACGGGGTGCCCGGCGTGCCGCTGGCCTTTCTGACAGCCCCGGGTCAGGGCATCAATCTGCACCGTGGTACATGGCACGGCGTGCTCACCCCGCTGCACTTGCCCGGAATGTTTGCAGTTGTGGACCGGATCGGGTCGGGGGCAAACCTGCAGGAGTTTTCCCTTGATCCGCCATACCGTGTGGTTCACTAGATTTGTCACAGCCGCGAAAAAGACGGCGACAAATAGGGACAACGACAATGACTGACATGACTGACGGGATGTACTCAGACCCGAATGAAACCCCGCCTCTGGCCGAGGCGGTGCCTCTGGGCTTGCAACACGTGCTCGCGATGTTTGCCTCGAACGTGACGCCTTCGATTATCGTGGCGGGGGCGGCCGGGCTGGCCTTTGGCGGGCCAGAACAGGTCTATCTGATCCAGATGGCGATGCTGTTTGCCGGGGTTGCGACCCTGTTTCAGACCATTGGCCTTGGGCCAATCGGGGCGCGTCTGCCCATCATGCAGGGTACCAGTTTTGCCTTTGTGGGGGTGCTGGCCGGGATCGCAGCCACCCAAGGGCTGAGCGTCGCGCTCACCGCGTGCCTGATCGGCGGGGTGATCCACTTTTTCCTCGGCTCGGTCATTCAGCATCTGCGGTTTCTGTTTCCGCCGCTGATCACCGGCCTCGTGATCCTTGCCATCGGTCTGTACCTGATCCCGGTGGCGATCAAATATGCCGCCGGCGGGGCCGCGCCCTTTCAGATGGAGGCCGAAAGCTTTGGCTCTCTGATGCATTGGAGCGTGGCGCTGAGCGTGGTGATTGTCGCCCTTGTGCTCAAGTTCTTCACCAAGGGCATCATCTCGAACGCGGCGATCCTGATCGGCCTTGTTGTCGGCTATCTGCTCGCCATTGTCTTTGGCATGGTGAATTTTAGTGCCGTGGGCAATGCGGCCCTGTTTGTCACGCCTCAGCCGCTGCCGTACGGGTTCGAATTCAGCCTCGGCGCGGTCATCGCGGTCACGCTGGTCAGCATCGTGTCGGCGATTGAGACGGTCGGTGACGCGTCGGCCACGACCAAGGCAGGCGCCGGGCGCGAAGCAACGGACAAGGAGATCGCCGGCGCGACCTATGCGGACGGATTGGGCACTGCCGTGGCTGCCGTCTTCGGTGGGTTGCCCAACACGTCGTTCAGCCAGAACGTGGGCATTGTCGGTATGACCGGCATCATGTCGCGCCACGTGGTCACCATCGGTGCGCTGTTCCTGATCCTGTGTGGGTTGATCCCCAAGGTCGGCGCGATCATCGCCTCGATGCCCTTGCCGGTTCTGGGCGGCGGTGTGATCGTGATGTTCGGCATGGTGGCCGCCGCTGGCCTCAACGTGCTCAGCGAGGTCAATATGAACCGGCGTAACATGGTGATCATCGCCGTGTCGCTGGCGGCGGGTCTGGGTCTCAACCTTGTGCCATCGGCAGTGCAATATCTGCCCGGCGTGGTCAAGACGCTGATGACATCTGCCGTGGCGCCAACTGCGGCGGTGGCGATCTTCCTCAATCTGCTGCTGCCTGACGAGGTCTGACCACCAAGATCGGATAACCAACTCGAAAAGCGGGGGCAGTGCCTCCGCTTTTTGCGTTTTGGTCTGCGCGGATATTCAAGACCCGCGACAATACGCGCATGTCGGGCACATGCGCATGCTGTCGCACCTCCGGTGATATTAAGGCTTTGCCCGCTATATCAGCATCAAGACGCGAATTCTTGGCGGTTTTGACCATCGGAGGCTCACATGGACACCCTAATGCTGTCCCGCATTCAATTCGGAGCGAACATCTCGTTCCACATCCTGTTCCCAACGATCACGATCGCGCTGGGCTGGGTGCTCTTGTTCTTCAAACTGCGCTTCAATGCGACAGGTGATGACAAGTGGATGGAGGCCTACCGGTTTTGGGTCAAGGTCTTTGCCCTGTCCTTTGCCATGGGGGTTGTGTCGGGCATCACTATGTCTTTCCAATTCGGCACCAACTGGCCCGGGTTCATGGAGATCGTCGGCAATATCGCGGGGCCGCTCCTCGCTTACGAGGTTCTGACGGCCTTTTTCCTTGAGGCGGTGTTCCTTGGGATCATGCTGTTCGGTTTTTCGCGCGTGCCGGGGTGGTTGCACACCACCGCGACGTTCCTTGTGGCCTTTGGCACCACGATGTCGGCCTTCTGGATCATCGTGCTGAATTCGTGGATGCATACGCCACAGGGCTATGAAATGCGCGATGGTGTGGCCTTTGCCACCGACTGGATGGCGATCATCTTCAACCCGTCGATGCCCTATCGCTTTATCCATATGCTTCTGGCCTCGGGTCTGACGGTTGCGTTCCTCGTGGCTGGCTTCAGCGCCTTTCGCTGGCTGCTGGGCGACCGGTCCGAAGGGGTCCGGGCAACGCTGAAAACCGGCGTCTATCTGGGTGCTTTGCTGATCCCTGTGCAGATCTTCATGGGGGACTTGCATGGCCTCAACACGCTGGAACACCAGCCCCAAAAGGTCGCCGCGATGGAAGGCAACTGGGACACCGGGCCGAGCGTTCCGCTGCTGCTGTTCGCCCTGCCGGACGAAGAGGCGCGCGAGAACCGATTTGAAGTCGGCATTCCCAACGGCGCTTCGCTGATCCTCAAGCACAAAGCCGATGGTGTGGTTCCCGGGCTCAATGACTTCGTGACCGAAGACGGCGAGGTGCTGCACCCGCCCGTCGCCCCGGTGTTCTGGTCCTTCCGGATCATGGTCGGCACCGGGTTTGCCATGCTGTTCCTCAGTTGGGGCGCTGCATTCCTGATGCTGCGCAAGGGGCGTGGTCCTGAAGGTCTGCCTAAACTCGTGACATATGCGATGGTGCCGATGGCCTTTTCGGGTTGGGTGGCGACCCTTGCGGGCTGGTACACCACCGAAATCGGGCGCCAACCTTGGCTCGTGCAGGGTGTCCTGACCACCGAGATGGCCGTGGCCGATGTGCCCGCACCTTTCGTGGCAATCACGCTGACCACGTATCTGGCCATCTACGTGCTGCTGCTCGGGGCCTATATCGGCGTGCTGTTTTACCTTGCGCGCAAGGCGGCCCATGGGGACATCCCGCGCCGCCGCACCCCTCAATCGGGCGAGGCGATCACACGCACCGTCCCAGCGGAGTAGTGACATGGAACTCTTTGGCGATCCGGCACAATGGCTGCCATTCACCTTTGCCGCGCTCATGGGCGTGTCGATCCTGATCTATGTGGTCCTTGACGGATTTGATCTGGGCGTGGGGGTTCTGTTCCCCTTCGCCTCGAATGATGAAAAGGACATGATGGTGGCCTCGATCGGCCCGTTCTGGGACGCGAACGAGACGTGGCTGGTGCTGGCCATCGGCCTGTTGCTGGTGGCCTTTCCAACAGCGCATGGCACAATCCTGACCGCGCTTTACCTGCCTGTGGCCATCATGCTGATCGGGTTGATCCTGCGCGGCGTGGCCTTCGAATTCCGGGTCAAGGCGCCGACCCCGCACAAGGCGACATGGAACTGGCTGTTCTTTGCAGGTTCGCTGATGACCTCGCTGGCACAGGGTTTCATGCTGGGCAAATACGTCATGGGGTTGGAAAGCACGCTGGGCACATGGGTCTTTGCGATGATCACTGCCGTGTTCCTCACCGTCGCCTATTCCTTTATCGGGGCATGCTGGCTGATCCTGAAAACCGAATACACTCTGCAGGCCAAGGCGGTGGACTGGGCCAAGGGCGGCATCTGGGGCCTCGTTCTCGGGCTCGGGGCGGTGTCTTTGGCCACACCACTGGTCAGCCCGCGCATTTTCGACAAGTGGTTCACCTTCCCCGAAATCTTTATTCTGGCCCCGCTGCCCATCATGTCGGCGGCGCTGGTCTGGTTGCTTTGGCGGTCGCTGCAAGTCCTGCCCAACCCTACGGACGCAGGCGCGCGTACTCCCTTTCTTTACGCCATCGCGCTGTTCGTACTGGCCTTTGGCGGGTTGGCCTATTCCTTTTACCCGTACGTCGTGCCGGAAAAGCTGACGATCTACGAGGCCGCCAGCGCGCCCGAAAGCCTGTTCATCATCCTCGTCGGCACCGTTTTCGTCCTTCCGATGATTGGCGGCTACACCGCGCTCGCCTATACCATCTTCAAGGGCAAGGCGGCCGAATTGCGCTACGACTAGGCTTCTTCTGACCAAAAATACCACGGGGGAGGCCGAAGGCCGGGGGCAGCGCCCCCCTGGAAGCCCTTTCGTCTCCCCACTCGCCCGTCTAGTCTAGCAGGCGAAACCAAGGGGACACACCAATGTACGATCTGGCCGCACTGGGCGCATGGGCCGAATTCGCTATTCGCTGGCTGCATGTGATCACGGCGATCGCGTGGATCGGGTCATCCTTCTATTTCATCGCGCTTGATCTGGGCCTGCACCGCGATCGCAACCTCAAAAGCGGTGCGGATGGCGAGGAATGGCAGGTGCATGGGGGTGGATTCTATCACATCCAGAAATACCTCGTGGCCCCGGCGGATATGCCCGACGGGCTGATCTGGCACAAATGGCAAAGCTATTGGACATGGATAAGCGGCTTTGCCCTGCTGGTGCTGGTCTACTATCTTGGCGCAGAATTCTACCTGATTGATCCGGCCGTGATGGACCTCGCGCCTTGGCAGGCGGTGGGCATCTCGCTGGCCTCGCTCGCCTTTGGCTGGTTGGTCTACACGCAGTTGTGCAGCCTGTTCGTGAATGCCAACCAAACCACGCTGATGGTGGCGCTTTTTGCCGTGCTGATCGCGATGGCTTGGTTTTATACGCAGGTGTTCACGGGCCGCGCCGCACTGCTGCATCTGGGCGCCTTCACCGCCACGATCATGTCGGGCAACGTGTTTTTTGTCATCATCCCGAACCAGAAAGTCGTGGTCGACGACCTGATGGCCGGGCGCACGCCAGATGCAAAATACGGCAAGATCGCCAAACAGCGGTCGACCCACAACAATTACCTAACTCTGCCGGTCATCTTCCTGATGCTGTCCAACCACTACCCGCTGTCCTTTGCGAGCCCGTACAATTGGATCATCGCCAGCCTCGTCTTTCTGATGGGCGTCACGATCCGGCACTGGTTCAACACGCATCACGCGCGCACAGGCAACCCGCATTGGACATGGGGGGCGACCGCGCTGATTTTTATCGCCATCGTCTGGCTCAGCACGGCACCCGCACCTGATCGCGAGGCACGGCTGCTTACCCGATTTGCGGAGGCGGAAGGGTTCACACAGGTTCATGACATCGTGCTGGGCCGGTGCAGCATGTGCCATGCGGCTGAACCCGTCTGGTCCGGGCTGCTCTGGGCGCCCAAGGGGGTGAGGCTCGAAACCGAAGGGGATCTGACCCGCAATGCCCGCGCCATTTACCTGCAATCGGGGATCAGTCACGCGATGCCGCCGGCAAATCTGAGCTATATGGAAGAGGACGAGCGCGCGGCTATCGTCGCCTGGTACCGCGCTGCACTTGATGGTTGAGATGTAAGGCGGACGTGTCATCCGCCCCACCGCAAGGTGTGGTCGAATCGCAGCCCATCATGCTAAGTCTTGTGGCATGAACGACCAGACCCCCAACATACGTCCCGTGATCCGCCAACTCGACACTGCGGCTGTCAACCGCATCGCAGCGGGCGAGGTGGTCGAACGTCCGGCATCTGCCGTCAAGGAACTCGTTGAAAACGCAATAGATGCAGGCGCCCGCCGCATCGGGATCGACGTGTCGGGTGGTGGCAAAATCCTGATCCGGGTGACGGATGATGGCTGCGGAATCGCGGCCTCTGACCTGCCGCTCGCGCTCAGCCGCCATGCCACGTCCAAGATCGACGGATCGGATCTGCTCAACATCCACACCTTCGGCTTTCGCGGCGAGGCATTGCCCAGCCTCGGGGCCGTGGGCCGCCTGACCATCACCAGCCGCGTGCCGGGTGAAGGTGCTGCCGAAATCACCGTCGCAGGTAGCGTCACCTCGCCCATCAAACCCGCCGCGCTCAACAACGGCACGGTTATCACCCTGCGCGATCTGTTCTACGCCACGCCAGCGCGCCTCAAATTCCTGCGCACCGACCGGGCGGAGGCGCAGGCGATCACTGATGTGGTCAAGCGCCTCGCCATGGCCGAACCCTTCATCCGGTTCGAGTTGCGCGACGTGACAGGCGATCCGCGTACCGTGTTCCGGGCCGAGGCGCAGACAGGTGATCCCATGGCCGCCTTGCGCGCGCGACTGTCGGATGTGCTGGGTACCGAATTTGCGGAAAACAGCATTGCCATCGACACGATGCGCGAGGGGCTGCACCTGACTGGCTATGCCGCTTTGCCGACCTACTCGCGGGGCGCGGCGGTGGCGCAATTCCTGTTCGTCAATGGACGGCCCGTCAAAGACAAGCTGCTGACCGGGGCATTGCGCGCCGCCTATTTCGATTTCCTCAGCCGGGATCGCCATCCTGCGGCGGCGCTATTCGTCGATTGCGACCCGCAACTGGTCGACGTGAACGTGCACCCGGCGAAATCCGAAGTGCGCTTTCGCGATCCGGGCCTTGCACGTGGGCTGATCGTTTCGGGCCTGCGACACGCACTGGCTGACGCTGGCCATCGTGCGTCTTCGACCGTGGCGACGGCCACACTGGGGGCCATGCAACCCGAACCAACCGCGCCGCGTGTCTACCAGATGGACCGGCCCAGCCTTGGGCCGCGTGCCTCATCGGGCTTTGCCGAAATGGCGCAAGACTATAGCGCGCAGGTGGTCGAAACCCCGCCCGAGGCGGACCCGTCTGACCTGCCCCTGGGTGTCGCGCGCGGGCAGTTGCACGAAAACTACATCGTCGCCCAGACCGCCCATGGCATGGTGATCGTGGATCAGCACGCAGCCCACGAACGGCTGGTTTATGAAAAGCTGAAGGCCCAGATGGCCGAGACAGGAGTCGCGGCGCAGGCCCTGCTGATCCCCGAGATTGTTACACTGTCGCCGGCCGAGCGCGACGCGCTGATGGAGATCGCAGACGATCTGGCCCGCGCGGGTCTGGGCATCGAGCCTTTTGGCGGGGATGCCATCGCCGTGCGGGAAACGCCCGCGATCCTCGGTGAAGTGGACGCCACGGCGATGATCCACGACATTCTGGACGAGTTGTCCGACCTCGGCTCCAGCCATTCCGTGCAGGCGCGGATCGAGGCGGTCCTGTCTCGCGTGGCCTGCCATGGCTCCGTCCGGTCGGGGCGGCGCATGCGGGGCGAGGAAATGAACGCCCTGCTGCGCGAGATGGAGGCGACACCCCATTCCGGCCAGTGCAACCACGGGCGGCCGACATATGTTGAACTCAAACTGGCCGATATCGAACGGCTGTTCGGGCGGACATGATCCAGATCGGTGAAATGACAATCGACACCTCGGACCCGCTGGTCATCGCGGGACTGGTCGGTGCCGCGGTGGCGCTGCTGATTGTTGTGCTGCTGATTGCCGCCCTGCGCGCCGCTGGCCGTTCGGCCCGCGCGAGCGAGCCGCTGGCGCAGCAGCTTGGCTATCTCGGGCAGCACGTGCAGGGACTGGCGCAAGGACAGGAAGGCTTGCGCGCCTCGATCCAGACGGTGTCTGACACGTCGACCACCGGGCAGGCGCAACTGGCCCAGACCATCGAACAGCGCCTCGCCCACGTGCAGCAGCAGATGCAGGACCGGCTGGCGGACAATGCGATGCGCAGTCAGCGCGGCCTGACCGAAATGCAGGAACGGATGAAGGAAACGCTGCACGGCTCGTCCAAACAAACCACAACCAGCCTGACGCAGCTGCAGGAACGCCTCGCGTCCATCGACAAGGCGCAGGACAACATCACCAAACTGTCCGGCGACGTTTTGTCGTTGCAGGATATCCTGTCCAACAAGCAGACGCGGGGGGCCTTCGGGGAAATTCAGTTGCGCGATATCGTGTCCAAGGCGTTGCCGAGCGACAGCTATGCGCTGCAGCACACGCTTTCCAATGGAAAGCGTGCCGATTGTCTGATCGACCTGCCCAACCCGCCGGGCCCCATCGTGATTGACAGCAAATTCCCGCTGGAGGCTTACGAGGCCCTGCGTGCCGCCGACACGGATCTCGCGCTCAAAGCGGCGGTGGCGCAGATGAAGGTTGCTGTGAAAAAGCACATCACTGACATCTCTGACAAATACATCATCGAGGGCGAGACGGCGGATGGCGCACTGATGTTTCTGCCCTCCGAAGCGGTCTATGCCGAACTGCACGCCAATTTCCCCGATCTTGTGCGCGCAGGGTTTGATGCGCGGGTGTGGATTGTTTCACCCACCACCTGCATGGCTACGCTGAACACGATGCGCGCGATTCTCAAGGATGCGAGGATGCGCGAACAGGCCGGCGAGATCCGCAAGATGCTGCGCAACCTGCACCGGGATGTAGAGCTGGTGGTGGAACGCGCAGGTAAGTTGGAAACCCATTTCGATCAGGCCCGCCGGGACGTCGAAGGGATCGCGACCGCTGCGGAACGGGCGGGCAAGCGGGCGGCCCGGTTGGACAATTTCGACTTTGAAGAGGTCGAGGCTCCGACACCAAACGTCGTGCCATTGCAAGCCCCGGACAACTAGGGCGCTGCACAGCTGCGCCTTACGGGTTTATCCCGAGGCACGTCCCTTGTTATCCGTAAGGCGTAGCTGCGCTGTGCCTTTGTCCACCAATGGCACCCGCACGCCCGGTTGAATGATGCCCAGATCGTACGGTTCGCGCGCAAACACCTGGCGCACCAGCGGGCGAAAGTGATCGAGCGGCAGCGATGGATAGGCGGGGTCAAAGCTCGATTGATCCCAACGCTCGCAGAACATCGCACAATCGTCGAAATAGGGATGCCCGGCATAGGCGTCGCGTTTGTGCGGGTTGGCGCCAACATGTTGCCCGTAATAGATCATCTGGAAATCGCCGTGCTTTTCCACCACCCATGTGCACTGTTCCCGCACAAACGGTTTGAGGATGCTGGCCGCATATTCGTCGTGATTGTAAGGGGCAAAGATGTCGCCAATGTCATGCAGCAGGGTCGCGACCAGCCAGTCGGTGTCCGCCCCGTCCCACCATGCCCGGGTGGCCGACTGCAGCGAGTGGCCCAGCCGCGTGACCTGATAGCCCGACAGCCCCTCGTCCAGCGTTTCCAGCGCTGTCATCAGCCGATCCGCCGTGCCTTTGGTGAATTCAACCTCATGCTCGGTCAGGAACGCGTAATCCTCCTGGTCGCCATCCTTCATCGCGGTGAATTTGACCTGATCCATCATGCGTAGATCTCCGTTGATCCCTTGGCGCCCTTCATCATGACGCGGGCCTGTTGGTCGCGGATCTCATCGTAGAGCGTCAGCGCCTCCGGAGCAAAGTTCTGCTCTGGCACCGGGACGTGGATAAAGTTGCCATGTGTGTCAGTGCCGCGTGCGTGCATGGCATAATCCTTGCCACCGACCTCTTGGGCCATGTCGGGGCGGATATAGCGCACAACGCAGGCGATGCGCCGGTCGTCGGATGTGTTGGGGCCTGAGCCGTGGATGGTCAGGCCATGATGCAGGCTCATCTGGCCGGGGTGGATTTCAATGGCGGTCTTGTCCTCGGGCTTGACGTCGACCTTCACCTCCTGCCCGCGGCTGAGCAGGTTGTCGGGATCAAAGCTATCCTCATGTTCGAGGATCGCGTTCTTGTGGCTGGCGGCGACGAAATCCATGCAGCCCGAGGCTGGTGTTGCAGGCGACAAGGCAATCCACGCCGTGACCAGTCCGTCAATCGCGCCCAGCCCCCAATAGGTGAGGTCCTGATGCATCGACACGATCTGGCGGGTGTTGGGCTCCTTGATAAAAAACTCGGTGGAATAGATCAGGATGTCGGGGCCAAGAATGCCCTCAATCACGTCCAGAATGGCCGGGTCCTGTGCCACACGCGCAGCCATCGGCATCACCACATGGGCGTTGACCCGTTTGTAGGTGTTGAGAGGGTGGGGCAGGTCCGCCTCCCGCCACGTCGCCTCGACATCTTCCAATTCTGTGCGCGCTGTCAAGGCCGCCTTGGGACTGATGGCAGGGAGTGGAAACAGAAAGCCGTCGCGCCAGTATTGTGCCTGTTGCACCCCTGTCAGGTGACCATTTTCAAGCGTAATCGTGTCCAGCATGCCGAGCCCCTCGCAAGATTGCTGATGGGGTCAGGGTCACCGACAGTTGTTTCGGCTTCTATCTTGGGGACGACATCAGTGATGTCGGTTCTGATCAGGCAAAGATGCGGTAGTAGAGCCAGTCGGGCAGGAATTGCGAGCCCCGGAACAGCAGCGAAAACACGGTTGGAAAGCTCTTTTTGAAATGATCGGTCAGCATAAGTTCGAACATCTCGCGCGCGGCATCTTCGGGTTCCATGATGAAGGGCATCTTGAAATCGTTCTTGTCGGTCAACTGGGTCTTTATAAAGCCCGGATTGGCCACCTGCACCCGCACGCCGGTCTTGTGCAGGTCGGCATACATGCATTCGGCCAGCGACATGGTAGCGGCCTTGGACGCTGTGTAACCGATGGAGCCCGGCAGGCCGCGAAAGCCCGTCAGCGACGAGGTAATCACGATGTGACCTGCGTCCTTTTCGACGAATTTCGGCACCACCTGCCCCAGCACCCGCATGAAACCGGTAAAGTTGATGTCGGCCATTGCCACGGCCTGGTCTGCGTTCCAGTTGCGGGCCGAGAACGGCCAGTAAACGCCCGCCAGAAGCACCACGCCGTCGATTTCACCGACCGCCTCGGCGGCGTCTTTGACGCTGGCGTCATCGGCGATGTCCACGGTCTGGTACGACGCCTTGCCCGGCAGTTCCTCGACCAGCACGGCGAGCTTTTCCTCGCTGCGCGAAGAGACGATCACCTCGATGCCTGCACGGCTCATGTGATGGGCCAGCGCCTTGCCAAGCCCATCGCCGCCTCCGACGATCCAGTACCGTTTGCCGTGCAAGTCCATATTAGTCATGCTGCTTCTTTCATCTCCGCTGCGGGTGCGGGGCGCATTGTGGCGACCAGTTCAGCCACCTTGACCCCGAATTTGCGAAACTGCGAGCGGTTCACGATGGTGCCGTTCGGGGCCAGATACATCCAGTCCACTGTGTCCAACACGTGCCCGCCGGATTTTTCGGGCAAGCGGAACCGGTATTTCAACTGCACCGCGTTCCCGGCCTGCTTGCCGGTGCCCTCGCCTTCGACATCGTCGGCCAGCGCGCGGATGCGCCCGTCATTGCCAAGGGTCAGATCCCAGGCCCGCGTCTGTTCGGACCCGTCATCATAGCGGAAATGTTCTTTCATCACGCCTCGGTTGCCGTCCCAGCGGCAGTCGAATTCGCCGACAAAGCGGGACGAGACACGACCCGTTGGCCCATAGATCACACCCTCGCAGATGATAGGCCCATTCAGGTGCGTGCGAATGTCAAACACCGTGCCGTCGGCAGCATAGTCGTCCGGCGATTGGGCAAGGAACCCGGCATAGCGTGTCCACGCCCAGTTCAGGGCGATGATGGTGCCCGCGCCGATCAGCGCAAAAATCAGTCCGTCCATATCACGTCTCCTTCAGGTCTGTTGTCGCCAGCAAAAGGATGGCGACAAGCTTGAGGCCACAAGGCACAGCTGCGTAAAGCAGGGTGAGAAGCGCGAGCGCTTCGGGCGTGTTACTGGCCGCGCCACTGTCAAATCCCGCCCGCTCAAGCAGCGGCAGCAGGGTGACGGCGGCAAAGGCCAGGGTGAATTTCGAAACAAAGGACCACAGGCCAAACCCCTCGGCGGCCGAGGGGCTGATGCGGGCCATGCGGTTGGCAAAGACCGCGGGCAGCAACGTAAGGTCCGCGCCCAGCGTGGCCCCGGATGCGACGCAGATCACCGCAAAGGCAACCCAGTCGCCGGGCCCCAGCATCAACGCCCCGCCAAAGGCGGCAATGGCCAGCACCATCGCGCTCAGCAGCACGGGCTTGGTCCCATGCCGTTCGGCCAGCTTGCCCCAGACCGGGGCGGCAACAGCGGCGCTGAGGAAGAAGAGCAGCAACAGCGGCCCCTCGAAACCAGGCGCAAGCAGGCGGCTTTCTACAAAGAACAGGAACAGGGTCGAACTGACGGCCACCGGGGCGGCATTGACCAGCGCGATCAGCAGCAAGCGCCGCGCAAGGGCGTCACCCAGAACGGCGCGGAACCCAACCGAAGGCGGCAACCCGTCATTGGCCCATTCACCACGCATCATCACGAGGGCCGCGAGTGCAAGCACACAGAAACCGACCGCGAACCCGGCAAAGGGCGCGCCCATAAACCCGCCCAGCATCACCGGCGCAATGGCGGCCACGCACACCCCCAGCAGCGCGCCCGTCTCGCGCCAGCGCGCCAGTGACAGGTGCCCGTTGCCGGGCAGGCGGTCGGCCTTGACGACGCCTTGCGCGTAGAAATTGATGGTCAGAAAGCTGAAGGCGGAAAATACGCCCGTCAGCATGAGCGCAAACCAGATCAGCGGCGGCAGCAGCGGCGGCACCGCGAACAGGCCCAGCATCGACAGCGCCATGACGTTACTGCCGATCAGCACGCCCAGACCCCGGCGACTGCGCAGCGCCTCGCTGAGCCGTCCAAACAGTGGGTCCTGCACCACATCCAGCAGGCGCAGGCCGAACAGCACAGCCCCGAGCGCAGCCAGCGATACGCCATACTCATCCACGTAGAATTTAGGCGCGTGGATATAGATCGGCAGCCCGGCAGAGGCGAGCAATGCGGCAAAGACCGCATAGGCGGACAGGCGATGGGGACCAGTGTTGTTCACCGTGACACCTCGTCCGTCGGGGGCACAGGACAGGGGCGAAAGGTTGCCCGTTTGATCCAGAGCTTGAGCGCCTGCCAGTGAATCAGCGCCAGCACCCGGCGTGCGCCAAGGGGGCGCCGCAGAAAGGCGCGCAGGATCGAGCGATTGGTGAGGGCCGCGCGCTTGCCTGTCAGCGTAGCGATCAGACCGCCTTCGCCACGGGTATAGTCGATCCAGACGCCGATGCGGTCGTCGCGGATGTCAAAGCGGAACTCATACCCGCCTTCGACCGGCTGAAAGGGCGAGACATGCAGGATCTTGGTGGCCTGCAGGCGATCTTCGGGCGCGATGGGGCGCAGGTCAGAGTGATGGACTAGGTAGCTGTGGCGGTCTCCGAACGTGTTGGTGACCTCGGCGATGACGGCGATCAAGGCCTCATCATCACGCCGACACAGCCAAAAGCTGACCGGGTTGAACACATGGCCGAGCACCTTGGGCTGGGCCAACAACTCGATCCGAGCCACGCCGGTGACCTGATGGGCCTGCAGTACATCCCGCACCCAAGACGCGCCGCGCCCGTCCTTGGGCGGGCCGCCATGGTCGATATCATCAAGGGCCATCAACCCCCGCCCATTGCGCGCAAACAGGGACGGAGTCGAAACCTCCGTCTCGGCATCCAGCAGCATGTAATCCACCGAATATCGAAAGGCGTTGTTCACCGCCCCCTTGCGCCCATGAAAGGTCACGCCGGAAATATGATCGACCGTTGCGGTCATTTATGCGGCCACCTGCAGGGTTGGGGTCCGGTTGATCGCACGCACGACATCCACGGCGCTGGACAGACCGTCCTCATGGAACCCGTGACGCATCCATGCGCCGCAGAACCACGTGTTGTTCGCCCCGTTCATAGCCCGCACCGTCTCCTGCGCTGCCAATGCGGCCAGATCATAGACCGGGTGGCGCAACAAGGTCTTGTCATAGATCAACTCGTCCCTGATCTCGCGTTTGGTGTTGAGGGTCACGAAATGCGGATCATCCATCGGCACAGGCTGCAGCGAATTGATCCAGTAGGTAAGGTCGATCCGGTCATTCTGCGCGCCCGCGTCTTCGGTATAGACCCAGCTCGACCAGGTCTGGCGGCGTTTGGGCATGATGCTTTCGTCGCAGTGCAGGATCACGTCATTGGGCTGGTATTTGACCGCACCAAGGGCCGAGCTTTCCGCAGCGGTTGGGTCAGCCAGCAGCGACAGGCTGTCATCGGAATGTGTGGCAAAAATCACGTCGTCAAATGCCTCCCACTCACCGCCCCACGCCTTGACCTCGACCCCGGCGTCGGTGCGGCGCACCGATTGCGTGGGTGCCCCAAGGCGGATGTCGACGCCATTGGCGCGCATCGCCGCCTCGAGCCGACGGACATATTCAATTGAGCCACCATTGACCGTGTACCACTGGTGCTGGCCCGTGTGGCTGAGCAGGGCGTGGTTTTCAAAGAACTGGATCATGGCGTGGGCCGGGAAATCCATGATCTTTTCCGTGGGCGTCGACCAGATCGCGCCGCTGAGGGGCAAAAGATAATAATCGCGGAACCACGTGCCCGTGCCCATCACGTCCAGAAATTGACCCACCGTGCGGGTGCGATCCTCGTTCGCGACGCGCAGCGCACTGCGGTTAAAGCGGAACACATCGCGCACCATACCCAGAAAGCGCGGGTTCACTGCGTTGGAGCGTTGGGCAAAGAGCGCATCAAGGCTGGCGAGCCCGTATTCCAGACGCCCACCGTCGATAGAGGCGCCAAAGCTCATGTTGGATTTCACGACAGGGACATCGAGTTCCTCAAACAGGGCGGCCATGTGTGGATAGTTGGCATAGTTGAACACCAGAAATCCGGTATCCACCGGCTGATCACCGTTTTTACCCGCCATGATCGTGCGGGCGTGACCACCCAGACGCGGTTCGGATTCGAACAGGGTGACGTGATGATCTGTGGCCAGCATGTGGGCTGCGCCCATACCGGAAATGCCCCCTCCGATCACGGCGATACGTTTGCGGATGGCGGCAGAAGTTTCAAAAGGCATGTGTCTGGGGCGTCCCTGTCGTCTGTGTTGTTCTATTGTCTACGTCCCACTGCGCAAAACGGATGAAGAAAGACCAGACATTTATTTTTTGATCCGAATGACGCGAGAGGCCGTAGACCGTTCATGTACGCGGGTTTAGATACGGCGCAACCAGATGCACAACCACCCATGGGACTTGTCCCGGGGGCGGCGACAGGACCTGCAAAGATGAGTGACAATGACGGCAAGCGGATGTTGTGGGTCAGCCACATGATCCGCATCCGGGATGATCAGGATCAGGCGGCCTTTGCCGAGCTGTTCGAACATTTTGCCCCAAGGGTGAAGGGATTCTTGATCAAGTCGGGGTCAGATGCGTCGCTGGCTGAGGAGTGCGCGCAAGAGGTGTTGGCCACCTGCTGGCACAAGGCGCACATGTTTGACCCCGCGCGGGCGTCGGTGGCGACCTGGATCTTCACCATCGCGCGGAACCGGAAGATTGACGTGCTGCGCAAGCAGCGCCGCCCCGAGCCCGAAGATTTGGCGTGGGGCCCCGAAGAAGAACCTGATCAGGCCGATGTGATGGCTCTGCAACAGGAAAGCGAACTGCTGGGTCGGGCGATTGCTGAATTGCCCGCCGCTCAGCGGGAATTGATAGAACAGGCGTATTTCGGGGATATGTCCCACAGCGAAATCGCCCAGAAAACCGGTCTGCCTCTGGGCACGATCAAAAGTCGGATACGTTTGGCGCTGGAACGACTGCGCCACGCAATGAAGTGATGAATGAAATGGAACAGAACATTAAACACCACCTGACGGATGATATCCTGATGGCCTATGCGGCGGGCACCTTGCCCGAGGCGTTCAACCTGTTGGTTGCAGCACACGTGTCCTTGTGTGACGCCTGCCGGGCCGAGGTCGAAAGCTATGACGCTGTGGGCGGCGAGATGCTGGCGCAGGAACCCTCCAACGACATCGCGCTGGCGCCGGGCAGCTTTGCCGCAACCATGGCGCTGATCGCAGGTGGCCCTGTGGACGAAGCGCCCAAGGCGCGGGTGCGGGGTTCGATCCTGCCAGGTCCCTTGCAGGACTATGTGGGCGGTGACCTCGACAGCATCAAATGGCGCGGCATTGGCCTTGGCGTGAAACAGGCGATCCTGCCCACTTCGCGCGATGCATCTGCCCGCCTGCTCTTTATCCCGGCCGGGGCTGCGATGCCCGATCACGGCCACCAGGGCAATGAGATGACGATGGTGCTGCAGGGCGCGTTTCAGGACGAAGACGACTATTTCGCGCGTGGTGATGTCGAGGTTGCGGACAGCGATATGCACCACACACCCGTGGCCGATATCCACGAGGATTGCATTTGCCTGACTGTCACGGACGCGCCGCTGCGGTTTCAGGGGCTCATTCCGAAAATCGCACAGCGGTTTGCGCGGATCTGATTATCGCCACATGGTGAGTTTGTAAGGCGGGGGTGTCCCCCGCCTTTTTCATGTCTGCGCCATGGCCTGATCAAATGTCGCCCTTGCCCGGCCCCAGACACCTGCATTCAGATCGCCCAGGGTCCGCAGGCTCGGCAACAACTGATCCGCGTAATCCTCGGAAGATTCCACTGGCAGCATCGAGGGCAGATTGTCGATCGCCGTCACATCCAAAGGTGGTGCATCATGCACGCGCAGCGACGGGGCCTCCCACGTGGTGGTGCGATCATAGACCTTGATCGGGGAAAAGTCGCTGTCCGGGTCGCAGGCGATATCACCAATGACGCTGAGGCGACGGGGTTGATGCGCAGCGTTTGACGGTACAAAAACCGGTGTGCCGGGCCGCGCGAGGATGCAGTTGAAAAAGATGTCATGGGCCAGCACTTCGGGGAATGGGCCGCCATGGGCCGTCTCTTCCATGTCCCAGCGCGTGGTGGGCACACCCATAACAGTGCACAGGTCCGCCGCCCCGGTGCCGACCCGCCCAAGCGCGCCGATGATCAGTGCGCTGGGGCGGTGAGTGCCCGTGCCGACCAGTTCGGATTGCAAATCGGCCAGCAGGTGGTTGGAACTGGGATAGGGCGCAACCGGCCCCGACACCTGGTCGCGTTGCTGGGCGATCCAGCATTTCAGCGCAACGGCGGCCCCGGCATAGCCCGCCCAATAGCCAAAAGCGGCAACGCGGCGGTTGTCCGCATCCACCAGGTATTCAAGATCATAAAGCGCACCGCCCCCCGCCTTGAAACGCGCCAGCAGGCGCTGTCCGGCAGGTTGTCCCTTGAACGCATGGCCGAACATGATGTGGCGGTGCGGCAGGGGTGTGCCGTCTTCGGGCAGTTCCTTCAGGCCAAAGATGATCGCATCGCTCGGCGCGTCAGGCCATGTGTTCTGGCCAGCAATCGTCGCCCCGGCGGCGGCGTAGCGCTCGGTGGGCAAGCAGCGGGTCGGGCTGTCTTCGACTGTCACGGTGATGCCTGCGGCAATCAGCGATGCGGCCCCCTCGGGGGTGAGACCAACGCGGGTTTCGTTGGCGCGCTGCTCGGCCCGGACCCACAGATGTGTCACGGCAGCATTCCATTGGCGCGCACGGCCTGCACACTGGGGCGCGCCTCCATCGCGGCCATGAAGGCGCGGAGTTTCGCGAAGGGCGCAAGGTCGACGCCGTCCCCTTCTAGCCAGTTGCAGACCACGAACAGGTAGGCGTCGGCGATGCAGATATGTTCGCCCAGAACAAAGGGGCCGCGCAGGCACTCGGCCTCTACAAATGCGGCAGAGGCGGTCATCGTCTCTGGCACCTTGGCCGCCATGTCGGCCCAGCTGGCCTCGGTGTTGGCCCAGCGGCTGCCGCGCATCTTGTGGGCGTGGTTCACGTGCATCGTCGAGGCAAGGTAATACATGACCGACCGGGCATGGGCGGCATGCAGCGGATCGGCGGGCATCAGGCGTTTGTCCTGCGCTGCGATGTAGTCAAGGATCGCGCCGGTCTCGGTCAGGATCGTCCCGTCAACCTCCAGCGCGGGGACACGCCCCTTCGAATTGATCGCGGCATAGCTGTCGCTTAATTGCTCGCCCGCGCCAAAGTCGATGCGCTGAGTATCGTAGTTGATCCCGGCCTCGTTCAGGGCGATGGCTACGGCGATGGAAATGGTGCCAGTGGCGAAATAGAGTTTCATATCAAGCCTTTCAAACGTGGGTCTGGGCGTGGTGACGGTCAGGGGATTCAAGGTGCGGCACGGCGTTGAACATGACCGGTGACCATGTGCCGCCAATGGGATGCAGACGGTGGATCGAAGTGTTCATGATGGCCAGCGCCACGTTGGCCATCGCCTCGACGCTGAGCCCCAGATGCTGGCGCATTGTCATCGAAATCAACCCGCCCGAGGTGACCACAAGTGCGGGACCTTCGCCTGCGGCGATGTCGGTCAGGGCAGCCTGAACACGGGTCTCGAAGCTTTCAAAGCTTTCCGGGGCGCCCTTGAGGATGCCGTCCTGCCAGGCTGCGAAAACGCGGGGCAGGTGTTTGGTGAAATGGGCTTGTTCGGTGGGGATCGGCACCCCGTGTTCATCGCGCAAGGCGGCGGCGAGGGTGAAATATTCCAACTCGTTCAGCCGCGCGTCCTCGACAGGCTCAAGCCCGGTGGCCATGCCAAGCGCCGTTTCGCGGTGCCGCCGCAGCGTGCCTGTGTAAAGGCGCAAATGCCGCTGATGGGTGGCCTGCAAATGCTCGCCCAGCCACGCGGCCTGCTGGTGACCAAGGGGGCTGAGCCGATCATAGCTCGCCTCGTCTTTGGCCTGTGAATTGGCCTGACCGTGCCGGATGAGAGTGATGTGGGACATGGGTGCCTTTGGCTCGTGTTCGCATTCTTCTAGGCCAGAGCCGGGGTGGTGGAAAGCGCAGGTGCCTCCGGCGGGGATATTTTTGAAACAGAGACAGGGGGACGCCGTGCCGTTTATCGGAAACAGCAGGGACGCGAAAACGGGATTTGGTGTCGGGATTGGGAGTCCCCTTGATCTGCATGCTGGTCTAGGTTGGCCGCAATTGCAGGGAGTTGTGCGCGATGACGGACAAGGTGACATTTACGCTGGACGGGGCTGAGGTCGAGGCCGAAGCGGGCATGACCATCTGGGAAGTGGCCCATGGCCGTGGTCTTGTGATCCCGCATCTGTGCCACAAACCCGCGCCCGGCTATCGCCCCGACGGCAACTGCCGCGCCTGCATGGTCGAGATCGAGGGCGAGCGTGTTTTGGCGGCCTCGTGCATCCGTGAACCGTCCGAGGGCATGGTGGTCACCACCAATTCCGCCCGCGCCGAAACCGCCCGCAAGATGGTGGTCGAGATGCTGGTCGCCGATCAGCCTGAGCGCGATGTGGCCCATGACAAATCCGCCCATCTCTGGGACATGGCCGAGGCGAATGGCGTCACGGAAAGCCGCTTTCCCAAGCTGGAAGAGGGGCGTATTCCGCTGCTCGATGACAGCCATGTTGCGATGTCGGTCAATCTGGATGCCTGTATTCAATGCGGCCTGTGCGTGCGCGCCTGTCGCGAAGTGCAGGTGAATGACGTGATCGGCATGGCGGGGCGCGGCCATGACGCCTATCCGACCTTTGATCTGGCGGACCCGATGGGCGACTCCACCTGCGTGGCCTGCGGCGAATGCGTGCAGGCCTGCCCGACGGGGGCGTTGATGCCCGCCACTGTGGTCGATGACCAGCAGGTCGGGGACAGTGCGGATTTCGATTCAGAGGTCGAAAGTATCTGCCCGTTCTGCGGCGTCGGCTGCCAGATTTCGCTAAAGGTCAAGGACAACAAGGTCAAATATGTCGAAGGCATCAACGGCCCCGCGAACGAAGGGCGTCTGTGCGTCAAGGGCCGCTTTGGCTTTGATTATATCCACCACAACCACCGCCTGACCAAGCCGCTGATCCGCCGCGAGGATGCACCGGCCAAGGGGCTGAACGTCGATCCCGGCAATTGGGGTGAAGTGTTCCGCGAGGCCACGTGGGACGAGGCGCTGGACTTTGCCGCGAACGGCCTGAAAGGGCGTGGGCGCGAGGTGGCGGGCTTTGGCTCGGCCAAGTGCACCAACGAAGAGGCCTACCTGTTTCAGAAGATGATCCGTCAGGGTTTTGGCCATAACAACGTCGATCACTGTACGCGGCTGTGCCACGCAAGCTCGGTCGCGGCGCTGATGGAGAATGTTGGATCGGGTGCTGTGACCGCCACCTTCAACGAAATCGAGAATGCGGATGTGGCCATCGCCATCGGCTGCAACCCGATTGAAAACCACCCCGTCGCGGCGACCTATTTCAAACAGTTCACCAAACGTGGCGGCAAGCTGATCGTGATGGATCCACGCGGGCAGGCGCTGAAACGCTTTGCGTCCCACATGCTGCAATTCCGCCCCGGCGCGGACGTGTCGATGTTGAATGCGATCATGCATGTAATCGTAGAAGAGGGTCTCTATGACCAGCAGTATATCGACGCCTATACTGAGAACTGGGAGGCCGAAAAGGCGCATCTGGCGGGCTTTGCCCCTGAAAAGATGGCCGAAATCTGTGGCATTGATGCTGAGACCCTGCGCGATGTGGCCCGCACCTTTGCCGGGGCCAAGTCTGCGATGATATTTTGGGGGATGGGTGTGTCCCAGCACATCCACGGTACGGACAATTCGCGCTGCCTGATCAGCCTCGCGCTGATGACCGGGCAGGTTGGACGACCCGGTGCCGGGCTGCACCCTTTGCGCGGGCAGAACAACGTGCAGGGCGCGTCGGATGCGGGCCTGATCCCGATGTTCCTGCCGGATTACCAGTCGGTGACGGATGATGGTGTGCGCTCGGCCTTTACGGACGTTTGGAAGTCAGGGGATTTCTCGAATGAGAAGGGCCTGACCGTGACGGAGATCATGGACGAGGTGCATCGCGGATCGATCAAGGCAATGTATGTGCTGGGCGAAAACCCGGCCATGTCGGACCCGGATGTGGAACATGCACGCGCCGCCTTGGCCAAGCTCGATCATCTGGTGGTGCAGGACATCTTTATCACCGAAACGGCCAACTATGCTGACGTGATCCTGCCGGCCTCGGCCTTTGCCGAAAAGACCGGCACGGTGACCAACACCAACCGTCAGGTGCAGATGGGCCGACCCGCGCTGCCGCCCCCGGGCGAGGCGCGCGAGGACTGGTGGATCGAGGTGGAACTCGCCAAACGGCTGGGCTTGGGGTGGACCTATGACGGCCCGGCGGATGTCTTTGCCGAGATGAAGCTGAACATGAAGTCGCTGGCCAACATCACGTGGGACCGGCTGGAGACGCAGAATGCGGTGACCTATCCGTCGCTGTCACCCGAGGACCCGGGGCAGGCGATTGTCTTTGGCGATGGCTTTCCCCGTCCCGAAGGGCGCGCGCGCTTTACCCCTGCGGCGGTGATCCCTCCGGACGACGTGCCGGATGCGGACTATCCGATGATCCTGACCACGGGTCGGCAGCTGGAGCACTGGCACACAGGTTCGATGACGCGCCGCGCCTCGGTGCTGGACGCGGTGGAGCCGGAGGCGAACTGTTCGCTGCACCCCTCGACCTTGCGCAAGCTGGGTGTGCCTGCGGGTGGCGTGGTGCGCTTGACAACCAAGCGCGGGTCGATCGAGATCATGGCCCGCGAGGACCGCGCCGTGGCACCGGACATGGTGTTTGTGCCTTTTGCCTTTGTCGAAGCGGCCGCCAACATCCTGACCAACCCGGCGGTGGACCCCTATGGCAAAATCCCGGAATTCAAGTTCTCGGCCGTGAAGGTTGAGGCGGTGACAGGTGCTGTTGCTGCGGAGTGATCCGATTGTGCGCCTGACTGCGCACGCGATTTGATCTTGTGAATGAGGGGCGCTGCCCCTCAAACTCCCCGTGGTATTTTTGGTCAGAAGAAGGGGATATCATGGCGCTTGATCCGGGACGGTTTTTGGCTGATCTGCATCGCTTGCGCCAGTTCGGGGCGTCGGGTGTTGGCAAAGGTGTTGTACGCCCGGCCTATTCGGAGCCGGATATCGCAGCGCGTGATTGGCTGGCAGAACAGATGGCCGAGGCTGGGTTGCGCCCCCGATTTGATGCGATGGGCAATCTCTTTGGTCTGGCGGAGGGGCCGTCGCTGTTGCTTGGTTCGCATTCCGACAGTCAGCCGACGGGTGGGTGGCTCGACGGGGCGCTTGGTGTTGTTGCGGCCCTCGAAGTGGCGCGGGCGGCACGTGAGGCGGGTGGGCCTGCCATATCCGTCGTGTCCTTTCAGGATGAAGAGGGCCGGTTCGGGGTCACCACCGGATCTGCCGTCTGGACAGGTGGATTGTCACTGGCCGAAGCCGATCAGTTGCCTGATCACGAAGGTGTTCTGCTGGGGGATGCACGTGCCGCGCTGGGGGACCGCGTAGGGGCGGACGTGGACCCGGCGCAGTTCACCGGGTTCATCGAGATGCATATCGAACAGGGTCCGACCCTTGATACGTCCGGCGAACAGATCGGTGTTGTCACTGACATCGTGGGCATTCGCGATCAGGTGATCATTTTGCGTGGGCAACAGAACCATGCGGGCACGACGCCGATGGCCCTGCGCCGCGATGCGTTTCAGGGGTTGAGCGCCTTTAACACCCGACTCAACGACCGCTTGCGCAATGTGGTGACGCCGCAAACCGTGTGGACCATCGGGCATGTGTCTGTCGGGCCCAATGCGTCGTCGATCGTGCCGGGATCGGTGCGGTTTTCAATGCAGTGGAGGGATGGGGACACGGAACGTCTAGCGCGGATGCAGGCGGTGATCCTCGAGGTGCTGGACGAGGTGACGCGTGAGATGCAGCTGGAGGTCGAGATGGGCCCGATGCTGGGGCTGGAGCCAGTGGCGATGGATGGGGCCTTGCGCGCACGACTTGAGGCCGGGGCCAAGGCGTTTGCACCCGGCAAGTGGCGGCGCATGCCGTCCGGGGCCTTGCATGATGCGACTAACGTTGCGCGGGTGATGCCGGTGGCGATGCTGTTTGTGCCGTCCATCGGTGGGATCAGCCACTCCTTTGAAGAAGACACCGCCGAGGATGACCTTGTGGCGGGCTTGCGGGTTCTAGGGATGGCAGCGGGAATCGGCTGATCCCGGCACGTGCGACGGTGGATGCCCTGCCCTTTCGCAAGACGCGTCCTTTGCTGCACTTGATCTGATGTGGTGAAAACTGCAAGGATTGGGAAAACATCAGGAAAACGTTGACGACGGCCAGCAGAACAACATCCTTATGTGACATAGAATCGCCTGAGCGATCGCGTGGACCTGCCAGACATGGGCACGGGCACGCATGGGAGGAAAGAAATTGGTTGAAACGCCTGTGAGCGGGGGGGACCTGACGTCCATCCCGGCGCTTTTGCACCGCAATGCCACGCAATTCGGAAACGCCCCGGCGTACCGTGAAAAGGAATTCGGAATCTGGCAAAGCTGGACCTGGGCCGAAACCCGTGAAGAGATCGAAGCCCTTGCGCTGGGTCTGATTGACCTTGGCGTGGCCGAGGGTGATTTCATCGCGGTGATCGGGCGGAACCGTCCGACGCTGTACTGGTCGATGATGGCGGCGCAAATGTGTGGCGCGGTGCCTGTGCCGCTTTATCAGGACGCCTCGGCCGAAGAGATGGCCTATACCTTGGGTCATTGCGGCGCGCGTTTTGTCATCGCAGGTGATCAGGAGCAGGTGGACAAGGTGATCGAAGTGCAGCGCGAGTTGCCCGACTTTGAGCAGATGATCTATCTCGATCCGCGGGGCCTGCGCAAATACGATCATTCCAAGCTGCACCAGTATTCCCATGTGCAGGATGCGGGGCGGGCCAAGCGGGACGAATTATCGCCCGAGATGGCGCGACGGATTGCCAAGCTGGGTTACGACAGCACCTGCGTGATGCTGTATACCTCTGGTACTACGGGCAAGCCAAAGGGCGTGGTGCTGAGCAATCGCAATGTGATCGAGACGTCAAAGTCGTCGTCGGCCTTTGACGATCTGCGCCAGTCCGATGACATCCTTGCCTACCTGCCGATGGCCTGGGTGGGGGATTTCATCTTTTCCGTCGGCCAGGCGCTGTGGACGGGGTTTTGCACCAACTGTCCGGAAAGTGCGGAGACCATGCATGTGGATCTGCGCGAGATCGGACCGACCTATTACTTTGCCCCGCCGCGCGTGTTTGAAAACCAGCTGACCAACGTGATGATCCGGATGGAGGATGCGGGAAAATTCAAACAGCGCATGTTCCATCATTTCATGGCCCATGCCCGCAAGGTTGGCCCGGCCATTCTGGACGGCAAATCTGTGAGCTTTATGGATCGGCTGAAATACCGGCTGGGCGAGTTCATGGTCTATGGTCCGCTCAAGAACACGCTGGGCTTTAGCCGCGTGCGTGTCGGCTATACCGCCGGTGAAGCGATCGGGCCGGAAATCTTTGATTTCTATCGGTCTTTGGGGATCAACCTGAAGCAGCTTTATGGACAGACCGAGGCCACCGTGTTCATCACCGCCCAGCCAGATGGAGAGGTGCGCAGTGACACGGTGGGTGTGAAATGCCCTGGGGTGGAGCTGAAGATCGCCGAGAATGGCGAGGTGTTCTATCGCTCGCCCGGCGTGTTTGTGGAGTATTACAAGAACGCCGAGAGCACCGCCGACACCAAGGACTCTGAGGGTTGGGTGGCGACGGGGGATGCCGGGTTCATCGAGGAAGACACCGGGCATCTGCGCATCATCGACCGCGCCAAGGATGTGGGTAAAATGGCCTCGGGTGCGATGTTTGCGCCAAAATATGTTGAGAACAAGCTGAAGTTCTTTCCCAACATTCTGGAGGCTGTGGTGTTCGGCAACGGGCGGGATGAGTGCACGGCCTTTATCAATATTGACCTGACAGCAGTGGGCAACTGGGCCGAGCGCAACAATATTGGTTATGCGTCCTATCAGGAACTGGCCCAGCACCCGCAGGTGCTGGCCACGATCAAGGGCCATGTGGAAGAGGTGAATGCCAGCGTCGCGCAGGACGAGATGTTGTCGAGCTGTCAGGTCCACCGTTTTGTCGTGTTGCACAAGCAACTGGATGCGGATGATGGCGAGTTGACCCGCACACAAAAGGTGCGTCGCCGGATCATTGAAGAGAAGTACTCAGATATCATCGCCGCGCTTTATGACGGGTCCGATCAGGTCTCGACCACCACGGAAGTGACCTATGAGGATGGGCGCAAGGGGGCGATTTCTGCGACGCTGCTGATCCAGACAGCGCAGACCTCGGCCGCGGTGCACAAGATGGCGGCGGAGTGATGATGTGTGACGCTCGCCCTTTGGGCATCGCCCCACCCACCATCCCTTTTGGAGCATCGAGTGATGGTGCGGCGCAGGTGGCCTATCGACCCTCCGGGGGGGATTTTTTGAAATCAGAGAAGGGTCTGGGTTTTGCCTTAGCCATCGCCAAAGACATGGCGGACGGCGCAGCGCAGGCGGTTGTCGTTGGTAATGGCACCGATGCTGTCGCGCATGACCCGGCGGGTTTCCGGCGCGCTGAGCCCTTTTTGGTGGCACGCATAGGCGAGGTTCAGCAGGTAGCGGCGTTCCGTTTCATCAAGCATTGCAAGCCCTCCGATATGGCATGGATCAAGACTACGCAGAAAATGGTTAATATCTTGCTGAAGGGTCGGACGATGGAGGCTGGATATGCTTGATCAGAGCGAAGGATACACCACCGCGGATGGCCGTAAAATCGGTGCCGTCGTAATGGAGATGAAGAATATTACTCTGCGTTTTGGCGGGGTTGAGGCGATCAAGGACATCTCGTTTGACATCCGAGAGGGCGAGATTCGCGCCATTATCGGGCCCAACGGAGCGGGTAAATCCTCGATGTTGAACGTCATTTCGGGGTTTTACATCCCGCAAGAG
Source organism: uncultured Tateyamaria sp. (assembly GCF_947503045.1). Lineage (GTDB taxonomy): Bacteria > Pseudomonadota > Alphaproteobacteria > Rhodobacterales > Rhodobacteraceae > Tateyamaria. The sequence continues at coordinate 558,727 of NZ_CANNCF010000002.1, read as the reverse complement.
GGGCAGGTGTTTTACAAAGGCGCGCCGCGCCCGCCGATGAAACCCTTTGAAGTGGCGCGCCAAGGCATTGCGCGCACCTTTCAGAACATCGCTCTGTTTGAGGGCATGAGCGTTCTGGACAACGTGATGACGGGGCGCTTGACCCATATGAAAACGGGTATGTTTTCCCAAGCCCTGTGGAAGGGTCGCGCCGAAGCCGAGGAGACGGCCAACCGCGAAGTTGCTGAAAAGATTATTGATTTCCTTGAAATTCAGGCGATCCGCAAGACGCCTGTCGCCCGTTTGCCTTACGGTTTGAAAAAGCGTGTCGAATTGGCGCGCGCGCTGGCGGCCGAGCCGTCGCTGTTGCTGCTGGACGAGCCGATGGCGGGTATGAACGTCGAGGAAAAGGAGGATATGAGCCGCTTTATCCTCGATGTGAACGACGAATTTGGCACCACCATTGCGCTGATCGAACATGATATGGGCGTGGTTATGGACCTCTCGGACCGTGTTGTCGTGATGGATTACGGCAAGAAAATCGGTGACGGCACACCGGACGAGGTGCGCGGCAATCAGGCGGTGATCGACGCATATCTCGGGGTGGCCCATGACTGAGGGATTGGCCCGAAAACGGCGTACACCACGCGTACACAGGTTGTGCAGCACCTGTGCACCGATTGTGTGTTTTGCGCTGTTTTCGGGTGCTGGGGCCGCGCAGGCCGGAACCGCCTGGGAGATGTTTGTCGCCCGCTGCCTGGATCCGTTTGAGCATCAGACCCTGCCCATTGTCGACGGTCTTGCGCCGCACCCGATTGATCAGATGCATGAGGCGCGCCGGGTCTATGGGCCGAGCGCCGAGGGCTATCTGCTGGTGCTGGATGCCGCACCTGCACTGGGCGATCGCGCCTGCGCTGTTGAGGTGCCCCACGCCGCGCCGTCACAGGATGCGCAAGCCTGGCAGGAGGCGCAGATTGCGACCGGCCGTTACGTCCCGGAAGGGGAGTGGTTGATGAGCAATGAATGGATCGAGCCGCGTGTGATGATGCGTGCCGAACAGTCCGATGCGCGGACTCTTTATGCTGTGGTGGAGACCGACCTTGAGAGTTAGAGCGTTTGCCCTGATCGCCGCCCTTTGGGGGGCTCCGGCGTTGGCCGAAGAGCCTGCGATTTGCGATGCGTCCCAGCCGGGCATGGCGGGTCTTTGCGGTGTGATTGAAGCGCGCTGCCTGCCGTACCTCGAAGATCCGGCGAGCCTGTCGCCCCGGGACATCATGCCGATCCCGCGCACGTTCCGCCGCTATTTCGAAAGCACGCTGAATTCCTATGCGCTGGGCTATCAGGAGACGGACCTGCCTGCGACGCTGGTCGTGTTCATGTATGACGAACCGGCCTGCGAGATCATTTCGAGCGGGCTCAGCTATTCCGAGCTGCTGCTCGCCTTTATGGAGTGGCGCGCGGGGGCAGGGGCGCGTTTCGTGTCGACCACCGGGTTTGAGCCGCTGAGCCGGGTGACCATGCCGCGTGCCTATGCCGCGACGTTCCTTGCCTCGCCCCGCCGCGATGGCCGGGTGACCGAGATCACGCTGAACTGGAACCTGACATTTGAGGGGCTGACGCGGTTGCGGGTCAGCTATCAGCCGTTGCGCCAGCATACGGCGGACCTGATGGGGGTGGCGGTGAAATGAGGCTGTGTTTTGTTATACTTGCGCTCTTTGTGCCTCAGCTGGCCGCAGCGCAGGATCAAGCGGCGTTCGAGACGGCGCTGGGAGAATGCGCGCGTTACGTGGTTGCGCAGCCCGAGGCGGAGTGGACGTTCCAGACCCCGCCGGCCTCTACCTCGTCGGATGAGGGCGGGACGGATGCCAGCGTGGTCTATCCCGTTGGATCGGGCGGCAATTTCGACTTCGCCGTCAGCTATTCGCATTATCGTGGCACGTCGACGACTCCGGGCACGTGGAACTGCGCGGGTGTGGGCCCCAAGTCGCCCCTGTGGCCGCAATTCAACATCACCGGTTGGATCGGGGCGGATGCGCGGCTGCGCGCGGCGGGGTTGGTGGAGCTAAAGTTCCCGCCACCGCAGCGCGCCTATGCCAATTGCACGGCTGAAATGCCGGATGTGTACGTGTTGTTCAACGCAGGTGAGGGAGACCGCGTGGTCTTTGCTGCGACAACGGGGCCGGCGGCTGCTGCGTTTTGTACCTCGATGGGATGGAAGGGTTAGATCATGCCTGAGCAGTTGATTTTTGCGATGGAGGTATTCCTCAACGGGCTGATGGCCGGGGTGATGTATGCCCTTGTGGCCCTTGGGTTCGTGCTGATCTTCAAAGCCTCTGGCATCTTCAACTTTGCCCAAGGGGTGATGGCGCTGTTTGCGGCGATGACACTGGTGGGCATCCAGACCGGCCAAGTGCCATTCTATCATCTGATCAACGCGGTCTTTGGCACCAACATCCACTATTTCGGTTGGGAGATTCATTCGATCATCGCCATTGTGTTGACGGTTGTGGTGATGATTGCGCTGGCCTGGGCGGTGCAGCGGGTCATTTTTTCCAAGCTGGTGGGGCAGGAACCGATCATCCTGTTCATGGCGACCATTGGTCTGGCCTATTTCCTTGAAGGGGTGGCGGACCTGATGTGGGGCTCCGAGATCAAGAAGCTGGATGTCTGTCTGGCCGAGGGCACCTGCCTGCCGCAGGGCATCAACCTTGCCATCGACGAGGCGACGTTCAACATCTTTGGCTACGGGTTTTTCATCGACAATCTGGACATCACGGCGACGATCATCGCGATCATTCTGGTGGCCGTGCTGGTCGCGTTTTCGCAATACACCAAGCAGGGCCGCGCGATGCGGGCAGTGGCGGATGACCATCAGGCGGCTTTGTCTGTTGGCGTGTCGCTGAACTACATCTGGATCCTCGTGTGGTCGGTCGCAGGCTTTGTCGCGCTGGTTGCGGGCATCATGTGGGGCGCGAAATCAGGGGTGCAGTTTTCGCTGTCCCTGATCGCGCTCAAGGCGTTGCCGGTGCTGATGCTGGGTGGTTTCACCTCGATCCCCGGCGCCATCGTGGGGGGCCTTATCATCGGGGTCGGCGAAAAGCTATTCGAGTTCTTCATGTCCAGCAGCGAGTTGGCAGGCGCACTGTTCGGGTTCACGATGAATGCGACCGAGAACTGGTTTGCCTATGTGCTGGCGCTAATCTTTCTGGTGTTCCGCCCGCAAGGCCTGTTCGGGGAGAAGATCATTGAACGTGTATGATCATCCGTCGAGCTGGCGAAACAGCATGATCGTGATGGCGGCCAACACGGTGATCGCAAGCGTCGCTGACAACATGAGGTCGCCGGTCAGAACTAGCGCAGCCCCGGCGCAGATGGTCACAACCATCACGCAGAGCAACAGCATCGGCCAGATCGTGGCCCGCCTGGCGCGCCGTGCAGGTGCCGCGCTGCGAGACGCTTCGGACGCGTCCGGTACGGAGTCCAGCAGTTTCGCCTTGGCCGCGGCCAGATCGACGGCGGTGATTTCGCCACGCGCATGCGCGGCATCGAGACGACGCATGTCGTCCAGTATTGCAGTCATGGTTCCCACTCCACTTTCCCACAGCCAAGGTGGCATGGGGATTGGGGCGAAATATGGCAAAACAGCAAAACCGGATATGGTGGTAAACGGCGCGTTCACTTTGAACGGCCTGGGGGAGGTAAGTCATGCTTTATCGTGAGGCGGGCGATTTTTCGACGACATATCCGCAGGATAGCCAGACGTTCCCGATCAGGTTCGACCGCTATCGCTATTACGTCGTGCTGGCCATCGCGGTTCTGGTGCTGCCCTTCGTGATGACCGATTATCTGGTCAATTCTATCTTTCTGCCGTTTTTGATCTATGCGATCGCGGCCATCGGGCTGAACATCCTGACGGGCTATTGCGGGCAGGTGAGCCTTGGGACGGGCGGGTTTATGGCTGTGGGCGCCTATGCCTGTTACAAGTTGATGACCGCCTTTCCGGATGTGAACATCTTTTTCCACGTGATCATTGCAGGCGGGATCACGGCCCTTGTGGGCACCGCCTTTGGTCTGCCGTCCCTGCGGATCAAGGGGTTTTATCTGGCCGTGGCGACGCTGGCGGCGCAGTTCTTTCTGGTGTGGCTGTTCAACAAGGTCAGTTGGTTTTACAACTATTCCGCCTCGGGCCAGATCAACGCGCCCGAACGGACTGTGTTCGGGATCGCGGTCACTGGGGCGAACACGGCCGGCTGGGCCACCTATCTCTTCTGTCTGGTGTTCACGGTGGGCGCGGCGCTGATTGCGCGCAACCTCACCCGTGGCGCGATGGGGCGGCAGTGGATGGCGATCCGGGATATGGACATCGCGGCCGAGATCATCGGGGTGAACCCGCTCAAGGCCAAGCTGACCGCCTTTGCCGTGTCGTCGTTTTTTGTCGGGGTTTCGGGGGCGCTGTTCTTTGCCGTCTATCTGGGCGCGGTCGAGGTGGGCGAAGTGTTCGGCATCCAGAAGTCGTTTCTGGTGCTGTTCATGATCATCATCGGCGGGTTGGGGTCGATCTTTGGCGCGTTTGCGGGGGCCGCATTCCTTGTGGTGCTGCCTGTGATCCTCAAGGTGGTGGGCGTCGACATGCTGGGCTGGCCCACGGACATCGTGGCGCATTTCAATCTGGTAATTGTCGGTGGTTTGATCATCATGTTCCTGATCCTCGAACCCCACGGGCTGGCGCAGTTGTGGCGCGTGGCCAAGGAGAAGTTGAGATTGTGGCCGTTCCCGCACTGACGGGGTGGTTGCCAATGGCGGTGGGGTGAAACCCCACCCTACGGACGGCCCAAACGGGTCAAAATCGGATAAAACCAATGGGAGGAATACCGATGAAGATGAAACTCGCAACCTGGGTAACGGCGGCCATGATGGCAGCCAGCCCCGTGATGGCGGACCTTGTGTTTCCGTCAATGAGCTACCGCACCGGGCCCTTTGCCGCTGGTGGCATCCCTTTTGCGGATGGCTATGCCGACTATTTCACCCTGCTCAACCAGCGTGATGGCGGTATCGGCGGCGTGAAAGTCAACGTTCCGGAATGCGAAACCGGCTATAACACCGAAAAGGGTGTGGAGTGCTATGAAAGCCTCAAGCCGCTGAACCCGCTGGTCCTGCAGCCGCTGTCCACCGGCATCACCTATCAGATCATTCCAAAATCCATCGTCGATGACATTCCGGTCCACACGATGGGATACGGGCGTACATCGGCCAAGAACGGCGGCGTCTTCAGCCACACGTTCAACTATCCGGCCAACTACTGGGACGGCGCCTCGGGTGTCGTGAATTACCTGCTGGAAATCAACAACGGTGACATCAGCGGCAAGAAGCTGGCGCTGGTCTATCACAACTCTGCCTATGGCAAGGAACCGATCCGCACGCTTGAGGCCCTGGCCGAAAAGCACGGGTTCGAACTGACCACGCTGGCCGTGGATCACCCCGGTCAGGAGCAGAAATCGCAGTGGCTGCAAATCCGCCGCGAGCGTCCCGATTATGTCACCATGTGGGGCTGGGGCGTCATGAACCAGGTCGCCATTCAGGAAGCCGCCAACATCCGCTTCCCGATGGAGAACTTTATCGGTGTCTGGTGGGCCGGTGCCCAACACGACGTGCTGCCCGCGGGTGATGCCGCCAATGGCTACAAGGCGATCACCTTCCATGCGGTAGGCAAGGATTATCCCGTATTTGACGACATCCAGAAATATGTTGTCGATGCAGGTCTGGCCGCTGGATCCGGGGATCAGATCGGCACGGTGCTTTACAACCGTGGCGTCTATGCCGCGATGCTGGCTGCCGAGGCGGCCAAGGATGCACAGGCCGCAAATGGCGTGGAAGAGATCACCTCTGGCATGATGCGCGATGCAATGGAAAAGCTCAGCATCACCGAAGAGCGCATGGCCGCCCTCGGCATGCCGAATTTTGGTCCGGCCTTTGATGTGAGCTGTGAAAACCATGGCGGCAACGGCCTTGTCGGTGTGGCGCAGTGGGATGCCTCGGCGCAGGAGTGGAATCTGGTATCGGACTTTAAACAGTCCGATCAGGACCTGATTTCCCCGCTGGTCAAGGAAGATTCCATGGCCTTCGCCGCGGAAAGCGGGATCGAGCCGCGCTGCTGATCTCTTGTTCCCGGCGGCAGCACCTGTTGCCGCCGGGGATTTGCATATTTTTTGGAACAATGAAGGTGTGATCCATGCTGGACGCCGAGGCCAAGACCGAGACCGTTCTTGAGGTCAGCAATATCGAGGTGATCTACAATCACGTGATCCTCGTGTTGAAGGGCGTCAGTTTGAAGGTTCCCAAGGGTGGCATCACTGCCCTGCTGGGTGGCAATGGCGCAGGCAAAACCACGACCCTCAAGGCCATATCCGGCCTGCTGGCCAGCGAGCGCGGCGAGGTCACCAAGGGATCAATCCAGTATCGGGGCGAAAACACCGCCCATGCCGACCCCGCCGATCTGGTCAAGCGCGGCGTTGTGCAGGTGATGGAGGGCCGGCACTGTTTTGAGCACCTCACGGTCGAGGAAAACCTGATGACCGGCGCCTATACCCGCGCGGACGGCAAGGGCGCGATCGCTGCTGATCTTGAGATGGTCTACAATTACTTTCCCCGCCTGCGCGAACGGCGCAAATCTCAGGCGGGGTATACGTCGGGTGGTGAGCAGCAGATGACGGCCATTGGCCGCGCGCTGATGTCCCGCCCCGAGACGATCCTGCTGGATGAGCCCTCCATGGGTCTGGCGCCGCAACTGGTGGAACAGATCTTTGAGATCGTGAAGTCGGTGAACGAGAACGAGGGCGTGACGTTCCTTTTGGCCGAGCAGAACACAAATGTTGCCCTGCGCTTTGCCCATTATGGGTATATTCTGGAATCGGGCCGTGTGGTGATGGATGGCCCTGCCGCTGAATTGCGCGAGAACCCGGATGTGAAGGAGTTCTATCTGGGCATGTCTGATGAGGGCCGCAAATCCTTCCGCGATGTGCGCAGTTATCGGCGGCGCAAGCGCTGGCTGAGTTGACGCCGCAAAAGGAGAAACACGATGAAAGTGATGATAACGTCCATCCTGTTGACGCTGTGTGCGGCCGGGGCCTGGGCCCAAGAGGTGATGCGTGAGGAAATCCGGCGTGCGGCGGTGCCTGGGTCCGACAATATGGAGGTCATCGTCACCCGTCTGACGGTGCCCGTCGGCGCGACGATCCCGCTGCACACCCATCCGGGCGACGAACATGCCGTTGTCATTACCCCGGCCCAGGCTGAGGCGCCCAATGGCAATATCGTCGAATTTGCCGTTGGCACGCCGCTTTATTTTCCCGAGGGGCAGGTGCATGGCGGGCTGACCAATGTGGGCGACGCTCCGATGATTGCCATCACGACGCATGTGGTGCGCAAGGGTGTGCCGCTGGTCGAGCCTGTGAATTGACATGGAACGGGTGGCCTGCCGCACCCCGACACCGGGTCGGGTTGGTGTATCGAACATCCCCGTCTGGAAGTACGATCTGCTGGAGACGCATATCCGCGCCGCCCTCGCGGGTGGCGAGATGACCTCCAAAGCCCTGCAAGCCGATGTCCGTGGCAGGTTGAACCCCGAAGAGTTGGCCGATCTTGGCAGTTTCGGCTGGCATCTGTGCACCGTGCGTCTTGAGATGGAAGTGCGCGGCGATATTCAAAGGGTTCCGGACAAGGGCCCCTTAAAGCTGAGGCTGAGTGAATGACATATTTTGACGATCTGGAAACGCGGTCCGCGGATGCGCGCGCGGCGGCCCAAATGGCCACTTTGCGCAGGTTGTTGGATGGCATCACCGTCGCTCCGGACGCGTGGCGTGCCACTGCCGCCGCGGTGCGCGATATTGCCGACCTTCCCAAGCTGCCCGTGCTGCGCAAATCCGAACTGGCGGAGTGGCAAAAGGCGCGCCCCCCCTTTGGTGGGATCACCGTCAAGAACCTCGCCCATGTGTTCCAATCCCCGGGTCCGATCTATGAACCCGGGGGGATCAGCCATGACTGGTGGCGCATGGGCCGGTTTCTGCATGCGGTGGGGATCGGGGCCGAGGACATCGTGCAGAACTGCTTTGGCTATCATCTGACGCCTGCGGGCATGATTTTTGAGTCCGGGGCGCGCGCTGTTGGCGCGGCTGTGCTGCCCGCCGGCACTGGCCAGACCGAATTGCAGGTCACTGCTGCGCGCGACATCGGGACAACCGCCTATGCGGGCACACCCGATTACCTCAAGGTGATCCTCGACAAGGCGGATGAGATGGGGGTGGAGTTGAAACTCTCCAAGGCGGCGGTTGGGGGTGGGGCGCTGTTTCCCTCGCTCAGGCAGGAATATGCGGATCGCGGCATCACCTGCATGCAGTCCTATGCCACTGCCGATCTGGGCAATATCGCCTATGAGACCCCGGCGCTGGAAGGCATGGTGGTGGATGAAGGTGTGATCGTCGAAATCGTGACCCCCGGTACAGGTGATCCGGTGCCCGAAGGCGAAGTGGGCGAAGTTGTTGTGACCGCGCTCAACCCCGACTACCCGCTGATCCGCTTTGGCACAGGCGACATGAGCGCTGTGCTTCCCGGTCAAAGCCCTTGCGGGCGCACCAACATGCGCATCAAGGGTTGGATGGGCCGTGCCGATCAGACGACCAAGATCAAGGGGATGTTTGTGCGTCCCGAACAGGTGGCCGCCCTTGTGGCCAAACACCCCGAGGTCAGCCGCGCCCGTGTGCTCGCGCAGCGTGATGGGCAGCAGGACGCGATGGTGGTACAGCTTGAAAGCAGCGGCACTGACCCGGAGGTCTATGCGGCGAGCATCGCGGAGACGTTGAAGCTGAAAGGCACAGTGGAATTGCACGCGCCCGGCAGCCTGCCGCGTGACGGCCTCGTGATCGAGGATCAGCGCAGCTACGACTGAGCAGGTAATGGCATGCGGCAGGCGGGGTCTTGGGGGCGTTCCCATTGCGACCTGAACAAGCAGGCCTGCCCGCGCCGCCCGGCAGCGATGCGCGAAAAGAGCGCTCCACTCAAGGCTTTCCAGGACGGTCTGGGGCTCCGCCCATTCGCAAGCGAAACGCTCCACTGGAGCGTGTCCGCGAAGCTTGCTCCTTCTCTGATTTCAAAAAATCCCGGGGGAGTCCGAAGGACGGGGGCTGGCCCCCCTCACACTGTCCATCCCATCGCATCATCTGCATCAGTCCGTAAGGCGCAGGTGTCCTGCGCCACCCCGGGGCTGGAAACCCGAGCGAAAACGTAAGATAAGCGAGGCCTGTGATCCAAGGACACCCCCAAGTGACGGCATCCACCACCATCCCGCGCATCCGCACGACACCGCGCCTGTTGTCGTGGACGGCGCTTGGCGTGGCGGGTATCTGCCTTTTGCCCATGCTGGCTGTGGCCATTGCGGCCCTGTCGGGGGGCACGGACACGGTGGTGCATCTGGCAGGCAACGTGCTGGGGCGCTACGTGGCCAATACGGTTCTGCTGGTCCTTCTGGTGTCACTTGGCACCTTCACCATTGGGGTGGGCGCTGCGTGGTTGGTCACGATGACCCGCTTTCCCGGCGTGCGCGTACTGGAGATTGCGCTGGTCATTCCGCTCGCCTTTCCGGCTTATGTTCTGGCCTATGGCTATACCCATGTGCTGGATCATCCGGGCATTGTGCAGAGCACCCTGCGTGCGGTCATGGACTGGGGGCCGCGCGATTACTGGTTTCCGGAAATTCGCAGCCTTGGGGGCGCGGCGCTGATGCTGGTGCTGGTGCTCTATCCGTACGTTTACCTGCTTGCGCGGGCGTCGTTCCTGCAGCAAAGCGGGTCGACCTTCATGGCAGCGCGCGCGCTGGGGTCGCGTCCCTGGGCGGCGTTCTGGCGGGTGAGCCTGCCGCTGGCCCGTCCGGCCATCGCCGCAGGTGTGCTTCTGGCAGTGATGGAGACAATCGCCGATTTCGGCACCGTCGCCTATTTCGGGGTGCAGACCTTTGCCACCGGCATCTATACCAGCTGGTTCTCGCTGGCGGACCGGGCGGGTGCAGCGCAGCTGGCGCTCTGCCTTCTGAGTTTTGCGCTGCTTCTGGCGATGCTCGAACGCAAGCAGCGCGGGCGGGCGAAATACCACGATCCCAGCCGGGGCCAGAAAGAGCACCCGCCCATCGACCTCAAGGGCTGGCAGGCGGGTGCGGCGATGACCCTGTGCGGATTGCCGGTTCTGTTTGGCGCCGTGATCCCGGTGATTGCGCTGGTCGGCCTTGGCATCGGGTCCGGGCAGGATCTGTTCAGCCCCCGGTATATGGGATTTGTGCGCAATTCGCTGACGCTGGCGTCGCTGGCGGCTGTGCTGACGCTGGGGGCGGCGATTGTGCTTGGGTTCTTTCAACGCACGCAGCCGGGGCGCGCGTCCGCCTCGGCCACCTATATCGCGCGGTTGGGCTATGCGGTGCCCGGCGGGGTGATCGCCGTGGGGCTGCTGGTGCCCTTTGCCGCCTTTGACAACGCGCTTGATGCGTGGATGCGGGCCACCTTCGATATCTCGACGGGCCTGCTGATCACAGGATCTATCTGGTTGCTGGTCTTTGCCTATATGGTGCGGTTTCTCGCAGCGGCCCTTGGCGCCTATGAGGGTGGACAGGCGCGGGTGCATGCGAACATGGATGCGGCCAGCCGGTCGCTGGGCAAGGGGCCGTTTGCCACCCTGCGCCGGGTGCATCTGCCGATCCTGACGCCCAGCCTGCTGACCGCGCTGCTGATCGTCTTTGTCGATGTGATGAAAGAACTGCCCGCTACGTTGATCATGCGCCCGTTCAACTTTGACACGCTGGCGGTGCAGGCCTACCGCCTTGCGTCGGACGAGCGTCTGGACGGCGCAGCCGTGCCCAGTCTGGTCATTGTGGCCGTTGGTCTGCTGCCCGTGATCCTGATCTGTCGTCAGGTCGGACGCCGGTAAGGCGCATCTAAATGCGCCTTACGACAGGCACGGCGGGAGCGACAGGCGGGCGGTGCCGGTGGCATCAAACAGCGCTTCTTGCCCCACAGCCCGCAGCGTCGCGCCTGCCATTTCAGAGCCATCGACGGTGATCTGCCGGGAACTTGTCGTATCATCAATATCGACGGTGAAGGCGAGCATTGCGCCCGGTGCCAGAGCATCTAGATCGAGGCGCACCACTGTGTCTCCGTCGGTCACGGTCGAGGTGCGCGCGCGGCCCACAACCCATTCGAGTGGTTGGAAGACTTCAACCCCTGCCCCCGCGCTGGTGATGTCAAAGATCAGGCCTGCCGGGGCCGTGCCGAGATCAATCGCGACCTGCATCGCGTCCGCAGCACAGGACCCGTCATAGGAAATCGTGAACCGATCCTTGGGCGCGCCGTCGCGAAAGGTGACGGTCAGATCGCCTGCCACAGCAGGTGTGGCAAGGCAGAGGGCGGCGCAGAACAGGGGCAATCGCATGGCGGGATCCTATGTTGGTCCCGCCATGACGTAGCGTGCCGGGTGGACCCGGCAACCGTGACAATCACTCGGTGCTGTCGGTGCCGATCTTGTCCTGCGTTTGCGTGTCGAAATCGGACGCATCGTGGCGCTCGTGCAATTGCATCTCTGGCTCGCCAAAGGCGCGGTTGACCATGCGCCCGCGCAAGGTCGCAGGCCGCGCGTCGATCCTTTTCGCCCAGGCCATGACGTTCTTGTAGCTTTCCACATCCAAGAATTCAGCCGCGGAATAAAGCCGCCCAAGGCACAACTGCCCATACCACGGCCAGATCGCCATATCGGCGATGGAGTACTCATCCCCCGCGATGTAGGGCCGCGTCGCCAGTTCCCGGTCAAGCACGTCAAGCTGGCGTTTGCTTTCCATTGCATAGCGGTTGATCGGGTATTCGTATTTCTCGGGCGCGTAGGCATAGAAATGGCCAAAGCCACCGCCAAGGAACGGGGCCGAGCCCATTTGCCACATCAGCCAGTTCATCACTTCGGTGCGGGCAGGCCCTTGGCTGGGCAGGAACATCCCGAATTTCTCGGCCAGGTGGATCAGGATCGAGCCGGATTCAAACACCCGCACAGGGTTGTCTCCCGAACGATCAATCAGCGCCGGGATCTTGGAGTTGGGGTTGGCGTCCACAAATCCCGACCCGAACTGTTCGCCGTCACCGATCTTGATCAGCCAGGCGTCATATTCGGCCTCTTTGACGCCTGCGGCGAGCAGTTCCTCGAACAGCATGGTGACCTTGACCCCGTTGGGTGTGGCCAGAGAGTAAAGCTGGAAAGGGTGCTTCCCGACTGGCAAGTCCTTGTCCGCGGTGGGGCCAGCGATGGGGCGGTTGATCGACGCGAATTGACCGCCGGATTCCGCGTCCCATGTCCATTTTTCGGGCGGTGTGTAGGTTGGATCGCTCATGCGTGACGCCTTTCGGGTGTGTCCTTGGTTGAGGGCAAACCTATGCCAACAGAGCAGATGTACAAGGGCGGCGTCTGTGCGCGTTGGCAGAGGGGGTTGTGTGTCAGCCCAGCAGGGTCGCCAGCATCGGATGCGCAAAGCTGCGCCGCGTGGTGATCGCAAAGAACCGGTCGGTGATGCCCAGATCGAAGGGGGCAGTGACCAGAGTGCCCGCCGCGATTTCATCCTTGAGCACTATGGGCGGGGCCAGGGCGAGGCCTGCGCCACTGTTGGCCAGCAGGCGCACCATCGCCATGTCGTCGACATCCGCAAGGATTCGTGGCTGCACGCCGATGCGCGCCGTCAGGCTGTTGAACCCGGTGCGGATGGCGCTTTCGGTGGGGACGATCACCGGCTCGTTTTCCAGGAGGTCGCGCAGGGTGGTGTGGCCCATCCGGGCGGGAACGCCGTACAGGCGGACCTCGGTTTCGGCCAATTGGTGGGCGATAAAGTCCTGCCCTGCAGCACTGCGCGGTGCGTCGGTGGTCAGCACCACATCCAGCGCGAGGTCAGACAGGTCGGCCAGCAGTTGATCGGCGCTGCCGGATTTCAGGACCAGGTCGAGGGTTGGATCACCCAAGACGGGGTTCAAAAACTGCATCTGAAAGTTGCGCGACAGGGTCGACAGCGCCCCCACGCGCAAGGGTGGCACCGTTCCGGAGGTGCGCGCCAGCGTCTGCATCAACTCGGCCCCGGTGCCAAATATCCGGTCGGCGTGATCAAGGGCGATGCGTCCGACCTCGGTCAGCACCAATTGGCGGCCCACCCGGTCAAACAGGTCATGGCCCAGCCGCGCCTCCAGCGCCTTGATCTGCGTGGACAGGGCCGATTGCGACAGGTTCAGTTTCTCCGCTGCCCGCGTGAGGTTGCCCTCATGCGCCACGGCGCGGAAATAGCGCAGGTGGTGATAGTTCAATTGATCCATAGTTCACATAAATAGAACGGAAACACATAAAACATCTATTTTTTAATTTCACAGCACGGCGCTACTTGCACCCCATCAGCAAGGAGGCACCGCCATGGACATCATCCTGAGCATCACCACGAACATCGTCGAACAAATGCAAAAGCCCACGTTGGCCTTTCTGATCGGGGGGATGATGATTGCCGCCCTTGGCAGCAAGCTGGAGGTGCCCGAGCCGGTCTACAAGTTCATCGTGATCCTGCTGCTGCTCAAGGTGGGCATCGGGGCGGGGATCTCGGTGCGCGAGGCGGATTTCGTTGAACTGGTGGTGCCGGCGCTGCTGGCGGCCGGGGTGGGGATCGCGATTGTGCTTTTGGGCAAGGTCACGCTCGCGCGCCTGAAGGGCGTGTCGCAGATGGACGGGATGGCGACGGCGGGTCTGTTCGGGGCCGTGTCTGCCTCGACCCTCGCGGCTGGTATGGCGATGCTGGATGACGCGGGCGTGGCCTATGAAGGGTTCATCGGAGCGCTTTACCCGTTCATGGATGTGGCGGCGTTGGTTACGGCCATCGTGCTGGCCCGGCTGGCGGCGGCGCGCAAGGCGGCTGCGGCCTCTGTTCAGGGTGGGACGATGGTGATGGGCGGCGGAACTGGCGGGATGGCAGACGCGGTCGAGCCGGGTCTTGTGCGGGGTATCCTGACGGACACGGTGCGCAGCCCCGCGATCTCTGCCCTGCTGCTGGGGCTCGCCCTTGGTCTCTTTGCGCGGCCCGAGACGGTTTATGACAGCTTTTACGAGCCGTTGTTCCGGGGCCTGTTGTCGATCCTGATGCTGATCATGGGGATGGAGGCGTGGTCGCGCCTGTCCGAGCTACGCGGTGTGGCCCATGCCTATCTGCTTTATGGGCTGGCTGCCCCGGTGGTGCATGGCGCGTTGGGCTTTGGCGTGGGGCTGATCGCGCATCATCTGACCGGGTTTTCGGGTGGCGGCATCGTGCTGCTGGCGGTGATGGCGGCCTCAAGCTCGGACATTTCCGGCCCGCCGACGATGCGCGCGGCCCTGCCGGATGCCAACCCGTCGGCCTATGTCGGCACCTCGACCGGTTTGGGCACGCCCATCGCGATCCTGAGCATTCCCGTCTTCATGGCTCTGGCGGACTATTTCGTCGGGTTGTGAGGCATGGTGCACAGGGACACATTCGCTACATCGCGCGGGTGGGCCGCAGTAACAGGATCAGGGCCACCGTGGCGACCATCAGCGCGTAAGCCACCAATGCGTGCACGGCAAAGCTGGGGATCATCCACAGGATCAGGGTGTCGTTACCGCCGGGCAGCATCTGCGCCCCCGCCCCCATCAGAATACCACCGGCAAAGCAGGACAGGGTCCCGGTGACCCCGAGCAGGCGCAATTCAAACCGGTTGTTCAACGCGGACGAAATCGTGGCCCCGGCAAACAGCGCGGCGACCGTCAGCACCACCACGAGGTTGTCCAAAACGTTTTCGCCATGCACGAGACGTCCGATCAGGGCCTCGTAGCTCCAGCTGGGTTGCAGTGAATAGACCAGCGCGGCGGCGGCCCCCATCACGGCCAGCGCGATGATCGCCTCTTGCCTGCGCCGCGCGATGCGCCAGATGCTCCACCCCAGAAGCAATGCAAAAACGGCGATGAAGGCCCAGAACGGCTCGCCCGATTGTGCGGACAGGCGGCTGGCGGGTTCCATCGGGGCCATGCCGACCATGACGCCGATATCTCCCAGCAGGCGCGAGGCCGCGAGGCCTGCAAAGGTTGCAAGAAACGAGAGGTTGCCGCTGCTGATCCGCCCGACCGCGCCGATGAAACATCCGTCATTCAGCCACGCGCCAACCCCCATGATCAGTGCGGCGACCACAACCGTGGTGTTGACCGCAAACGCCTGCGGGACGGCCATCCTGTCGGGTGCAAACAGACCGATCAGCACGAGGGCAAGCGCGGACCACCCGATGGCGATACCGATCCCGACCAACCAGTCGACCTTGCGCTGCAACACCAGACGCTTGGTCGCAGCCACGGTGCAGGTCGAGGCCCGCGACAGCGCAAAGCCCAGAATAAATGCCGCCAGAATTGTCAGGACGTTTGTCATGGGGTGCCTTGTGCCGTCTCGCCAAGATCAAGAGCATCCGTCCCCGGTTCTGGCAAGACACAATGGCTTCAGCCTGCTGTCATCGGCGCAGATATCTCGCATTTGAATCCCATTGCGCACGTTCTCTTGCGGATCGTGAGGGCTTTGTTCAACAGGTGTTAACGGCACGCCCTTACGCATGTGGCGGGGCAGTATCGGGGATGCATGAAGACACACATGCCAGGCCCAGTCCGGAGCATGTGCGATGACCACGTTCAATCTGAGCGTTATCCACCTTGGCAATGTTGGCGACCTTGATCCGGTCGATGGCAACGCGACGGCCGAAAACCAGTCCGAGCTGCTGGGCACCTATTACAGCGCTGCCGACCCCGCCTCGGACCATATCGCCAGCATCTCCGCCGATGACGCCAACGAGGATGGGCTGATCAACACCAATGATCGTCCGGACGCCGAGGATGTGACGTTTGACATCGGGGGCGGTCCGGTGGCCACGCAATATGACAGCCTGTTCAATGCGAATGTGACCGTCACCTTTCCGCCCGGCACCGGGCAGCCCGACTATAACGGACTTGGTGGGATCATTCAGACAGAGACGGGTGATCTGTTCTTTGTCATGATCGACGATGGTGAGGGGTTTGGATCGAACCCCTTTGATGACTTTCCAATTGAATCCATCACAGTCAACAGCATCTCCGCCTTCGGCTCGCAGCAGATGGCCGGGGTCAGCGACAGCCAGTCCTTTGTGCCCTGTTTCACGACCGGTACGCGGATTTTGACGCCGCGCGGACCTGTGGCGGTCGAGGCGCTGCGCGTCGGGGATCAGGTGGTCACGATGGACAATGGCGTCCAGGTGATCCGCTGGACGGGAACCCGTCGCATCTGCGCTGATCAACTGGCGCTCAGACCGCGCGCGCGGCCGATCCGGATCAAGGCAGGGGCGCTTGGCCCCGGTTATCCGGCCAGCGATCTTGTGGTGTCGCCGCAACACCGGTTCTTGCTGGCCTCGAAGATCACCGCCCGTGTTGCGGATGCACCCCAGGTTCTTGTCGCGGCGGCCAAATTGGAGGGGTTACCGGGCATTCGCCGCTGTGAGGCGGCCCGGTCAGGCGTGCAATATCACCACTTTGCCTGCGAGGGGCACGAGGTTGTGTGGGCCAATGGTGCCCCGGCAGAAACGTTTCTTGTCGGGCCGGAGCTCGACAAGGCGATGCGCGCGGACTGCTATGGCCCGCTGGCCTCGATCTGGCCGGACCTCGCGTTGTCGCAGGCGGGCCCACGGGTTCCGGCGCGCCGAATCCTGGACCGGGGGCGTGTGTTACGTCCGCTGCTGGACCGCCATCTGCGTCACGCCAAACCGCTGTTCAGCATCTAGGCAGAACGAAACAGGCCGCCCCCGAAGGAGCGGCCTGTGTGTCAGTCAATGTCGCTGGGGCTTAGCCCTGGCGTGCTTTGAACCGGCGCTGCGTCTTGTTGATGACGTATACGCGGCCTTTGCGACGCACAACGCGGCAATCACGGTGCCGGTTTTTGAGCGAACGGAGCGAGTTGCGAACCTTCATGGCGCTTCTTCCTCATGTTTCATGGCGCGAAGCAGCGCCGGGTTGCGTTTTGGCACGAGAGGTGCCGGTGTCTGTTGCCGCAGGGCGCAAAGGCCCGTTGGCGGAATGCGGTGGTGCGAGATACAAGGATCGAACTTGTGACCCCTTCGATGTCAACGAAGTGCTCTACCGCTGAGCTAATCCCGCACGTTGCCCTGCGCATTTTTACGGCCCACAATAAAAGTGGGCGCGGAAATCCGCGCCGGGTATGGGGGCTATAAAAGGAGTCGAACCCGGGATCAAGGGCTTTTGGCTTTGGACCGGGATGGTCTATGCTGAAAGCCAAGAGGAGGGCCCATGCCGAAAGTCGCCTACGAAGTCATACACCCGGAACGCCGTACAAGTTGCGTGGTGTTTGCGTCGCCTCATTCGGGGCGCGACTATCCGTGGAGCTTTCTGCGCCGGACGGTTCTGGACGAGATGACGGTGCGTTCTTCCGAGGACGCGTTTGTGGATCGCCTTTTTGCCTCGGCCCCGCGTGCGGGCGCGCCCTTGCTCAAGGCCGGTGCGCCGCGTGCCTATATCGACCTCAACCGCAGTTCGGATGAATTGGATCCGGCCCTGATCGAAGGGGTGCGCCGGCAGGGACACAATCCGCGCATTGCCAGTGGCCTTGGGGTGATTCCTCGCGTGGTGGCGAATGGGCGTGCGATTTATCGCGGCAAGTTGAGCATGGAAGAGGCCGAGCAGCGCATCGATCTTTATTGGCGCCCCTACCATCACATGCTGCAAAAGCTGCTGGATGGGGCGCATCAGTATCACGGTCAGGCCATCCTGATTGATTGCCATTCAATGCCGCACGAGGCGATGGATGGAATCGCGCGTGGTGGCATGGCCCGTCCGGATGTGGTTTTGGGGGATCGCTTTGGCGCCGCTGCAGGTAGCGTGATCATGGATCATGTCGAAGCCGCCTTCGCCTCCGCCGGGTTCACTGTGGCCCGCAACGCGCCCTTTGCGGGGGCCTATATCACGCAGGCCTATGGCCGACCGTCCCGCAACCAGCACGCCATTCAGGTCGAGATCGACCGCTCGCTTTACATGGACGAGCGTCTGATCAAGCCCGCCAGGGACTTTGACGCGGTGCAGGAGCGTCTGAGTGCGGTGATTGCCGAAATTGCCGAGATTGGCCAGATGCGGGTGCCATTGGCGGCTGAATAGGCTAACGCAGCGCCCGCCCTTTCAGGATTGCATTGTGCCCGAACCGGTCGCGGATCGCGTCCGCGGCCCGTTCCGCCTGCCCGCGCTTGCGCGCATCCGGGTCGAGCAGGTCGCCCGATACTTCGGCCTCGTCCGCGCTGCACAGATCGCTGAGCCCGCAGCCGAGCAGACGGTAGGGCCCCTCATCCCCCACCTGATCAAACAGGCCGCGTGCGATGCGATAGACCGTGTCGGCCAATTGCGAGGGATCGCGCAAAGACACGCGGCGGGTCAGCGAAGAATGATCGTGGCGCTTGAGTTTCAGCGTCACCACGCGGCCCGCGAGCCCCTTGGCCTTGGCCCGGTCGGACACCTTTTCGGCCATCCGCCACAGGTGCCCGTCCAGAATGTCGGGGTCGCTGGTGTCGTCGTTGAAAGTGGTTTCGTTGCTGATCGATTTCATTGGTGCGTCGCGCGACACGCGCCGTTTGTCCTGCCCGCGCGCCAGATGCCAGAGCCGGTCGCCCATCGATCCGAACCGCGCGATGAGGTCGGTCTGCTCCCACCGGAGCAGATCGGAAAAGGTGCGAATACCCGCCTTTTCCAGTGAGGCCTGTGCCGCAGGTCCAATCCCCCAGATCAGGCGCACTGGTTTGTCCCGCAGAAAGGCGTCGGTGTCGCCCTTGCCAATCACCGAAAAGCCGTGCGGTTTTTCGAGGTCCGAGGCGACTTTGGCGAGGAATTTGTTGTGGGCGAGACCGATGGAGCCGGTCAGCCCCAATTCATCCCGCATCCGTCGCACGAGCCGCGCCAGCATCACCGCAGGGGGTGCACCATGCAGGAGGGCGGTGCCCGAGAGGTCCAGAAATGCCTCGTCCAGCGACAAGGGCTCGATGGCGGGGGTCAGTTCCTCCATCATGGTGCGGATGGCGCGCGAGGCGTCGACATAGGCCTCCATCCGCGGCTTGATGATCACCGCCTCGGGGCAAAGCTTGAGCGCCTGGAACATCGGCATGGCCGAGCGCACGCCACGGATGCGCGCCACGTAACAGGCGGTGGACACCACGCCGCGCCGCCCGCCGCCGATGATCACCGGCTTGCCTTCGAGGCTGGGGTCATCCCGCTTTTCCACCGAGGCGTAAAACGCGTCGCAGTCCATATGCGCGATGGTCAAATCAAACAGTTCGGGATGGGCCACGATGCGCGGGCTGCCACAGGCGGGACAGCGCGTGGCGGCGTCAAAATCGGTCAGACATTCGCGGCAGAGGCTGGGCATGATCGGGCTTTGTGGCTAGTGCTGATCAGCATAGCGACTGGCGCGGGGTTTGAACATGGCAGGAAGGGTGATCGGGGCAAAACTGGCGCTGTTTGTTGGCGAAGACCTCGCCACGCTGCAGCGCGACGATCGCCCCGGATTGATGTGGGCAGGCTATTGGGATCTGCCCGGTGGCGGGATCGAGCCGGGTGAGACGCCGCTGAATTGCGTGCTACGCGAAACCCACGAAGAGCTGAGCCTTGTGATCGCGCCCGAATTGATCACGTGGGGGCGCGACTATGGCACCTCCAGCGGTGACATTTCCTGGTTCTTTGCAGCACACCTGCCTGCCGATACCGAGGCGCAGATCGTGCTGGGCGATGAGGGGCAAGGCTGGGCGCTGATGTCGATTGCCGCGTTCATGGCCCATGACCGGGTCGTGCCGCAGTTCAAGCCGCGACTGGGCGATTACCTGGCGGGTGTCGTTTCGGGCCACATTGATCGGAGCGGATGACGCCTGTCCCCCAAAAGAACCCCCCGCACGTGAGCGGGGGGAGGTGACGAACCTCAGGAAGAAACGGTTCGTCGGGGAGTATCACCTAGCGTCAACTTACCACCTGAAGGCGAGTTGGCACAGTCATGAAATCCATACCCTGCGATATAGAGTGTCCTGTTGCCCTCAAGGCACAATCTGTTGATTAAAAAAGTAGCGCTCGGAATCCTGTGGATATGTCATAGGACACACCCAAATTCTTGTGTCTTGTCAGCGATTTGGGCTGTGGGCTTGTGGGCTGCGCATCTCGGTCAGGATGCTGTTTGCGGCCTGTTTCGGGTCAGGTGCACGCCAGATCGGACGGCCCACAACAATGTGGTCAACCCCGTTTGCAATGGCATTTGCGGGGGTTGCGATGCGTTTCTGGTCCCCCTTGTCGGCCCCTGCGGGGCGCACGCCGGGGGTCACAATCAGCCGATCCAGCGACTCAGGCAGGGCGCGGATGGCGGGTGCCTCGTGCGGAGAGGCGATGACGCCGTCGGCCCCGGCCTCAAACGCGCGCCCCGCCCGTTCGGGCACCAGATCGCCCACCTCACCCGCCTTGATCATCGCGTCATCAAGGTCAGCGCGATCAAGCGAGGTCAGGATGGTGACGGCCAGTATCTTGAGGGATGACCCCGCGGCCCCTTCCTTGGCTGCGCGCACCACGTATGGGTCGCCGTGCACCGTCAGAAAGTCGAGATCGAACTGCGCCAGACCGCGCACCGCCGCCTCGACCGTGGCGCCGATGTCGAACAACTTCATATCCAGAAAAATGCGCTTGCCGTGTTCCTGTTTCAGCTCGTTGGCAAGGGCGAGGCCGCCGCCGGTCAGCATGCCCAGACCGATCTTGTAAAAGTTGACGCTGTCCCCCAGCGCTGCGGCCAGTTCCAGCCCTGCAACCGCGTTGGGCACGTCCATCGCCACGATCAATCTGTCATCTGCCATTTTGCTGCCCCTCGCGCTGGTTTTGAGAGGTCATACGGCAGGTGCGGCGTGAAATCCATTGACGAAAAACGCCCGAACGCGGGGGGACAGCGTTCGGGCGTCAACTTCCAGGTGGTCGCAGGCGTTGGCCTGCATCTGGAATGCTCTGACACTTGGGCGCGCCTGACCGAGGGAGATCGCGGCGTTTGCGACTTGCGTGCCAGAAATCGGCTGCCTCAGGCGGCGCGCGCGTGGGGCGGACGTGCCGGTTGGCGCACCATCTTGTGCACCTGACCCTTGCGGGCGGCGCGTGTTGGAACGGCCGTTGCTTCGATCACCGAATCCGACTGTCCGCGCTTGTGGCGGCGCAGCGCCTGGGTGGACAGGCCGCGCGCGGCGTCCTCAAATTCCATATCGATGGGTGCGTCGATGGCGCAGGCATAGCGCCGCGCGTTGGACCCATCATGTACCGACACCAGCGCCTCAAAGGTCTGGTTGGCTGCGTTGTAAATCACGTCACTGAGTTGCAAAGGAACGGTCTGCATTTTGACACCTGTTTTTTGTACTACTCTTGTGGATAACTATGTGGACGCTTCCGTCTGGTTTTAAAGAGATGGGACACTTGACGAAGAGTCACGAAACTGTGGGTGTGTGCCTGTATTGGCGGTCGGTTGCTCGTAAATTATTGAAAATTCTTTGTTTTCTGAGTGCGTCCGATCAACCTGCGCGCCATACGCCGCCTTCCGGGAATCGGCGAAAATCCGCCACAACAGGTTGATTTGATGAGGAAAAACTTTTGGCAGCGCCAGAGAGACCCGACGTCCCGGTACTGAACCAGCGGCCCGCGCAGGATGGTGGTAGCGTCGCGATAAGCCTGCGCTCAGGTCTTGCGACAGGCCTGCACTGACCCCATCTTTACGCTTGTAGGCCCATACCTCGGCGTGCCTCTTTGAGGGCGCAGGACATACGGGCGCTGTGTAAGAGGAGAGAGACCATGGACTTGAGCAAGTTCACGGAGCGGTCGCGCGGGTTCGTGCAGGCCGCGCAAACGATCGCGACACGCGATAGCCACCAAAGACTGACCCCCGAACATCTGTTGAAGGCCCTGATGGACGACGATCAGGGCTTGGCCGCCAACCTGATCACCCGCGCGGGCGGCGATCCGGGCCGCGTGCTGACCCATGTGGATCAGTTGCTGGCCAAACAGCCCAAAGTGAGCGGCGATGCCGCGCAAGTGTACCTCGATCAGGCCACCGGCAAGGTGCTGGCCGAGGCCGAGGCGCTGGCGAAAAAGGCTGGCGACAGCTTTGTGCCCGTCGAACGGGTGCTGATGGCGCTTGGGATGGTCAAATCCGGCGCGCGCGAAGCGCTGGAGGCGGGCAAGGTTTCGCCTCAGGATCTGAACTCCGCCATCAATGACATCCGCAAGGGCCGCACTGCCGATACGGCAAGCGCCGAGGATGGTTATGAGGCGTTGAAGAAATACGCGATGGACCTGACCGAACGCGCCGAGGCGGGCAAGATCGACCCGATCATTGGCCGCGATGAGGAAATCCGCCGCGCCATGCAGGTGCTTTCCCGTAGGACCAAGAACAACCCGGTTCTGATCGGTGAGCCCGGCGTGGGTAAAACCGCCATTGCCGAAGGCTTGGCCCTGCGCATCGTGAACGGAGACGTGCCCGAGAGCTTGCGCAACAAGCGTCTTTTGGCGCTGGATATGGGTGCACTGATCGCCGGTGCAAAATACCGGGGTGAGTTCGAGGAGCGGCTGAAGGCTGTTCTGACTGAGGTCACAGAAGCTGCGGGCGAAATCATCCTGTTCATCGACGAAATGCACACGCTGGTGGGTGCCGGTGCCTCCGAAGGCGCAATGGATGCCGCCAACCTGATCAAACCCGCCCTTGCGCGGGGCGAGTTGCACTGTGTGGGCGCGACAACCCTCAACGAATACCGCAAATACGTGGAAAAAGACGCGGCCCTTGCCCGTCGTTTCCAGCCCGTTCTGGTCGAGGAACCCACGGTCGAGGATACGATCAGCATCCTGCGCGGTATCAAGGAAAAGTACGAATTGCACCACGGCGTGCGGATTTCGGACAGCGCGCTGGTGACGGCGGCGATCCTGTCGCACCGCTACATCACCGACCGGTTCCTGCCCGACAAGGCCATCGACCTGATGGATGAGGCCGCCAGCCGTTTGCGGATGGAGGTCGACTCCAAACCCGAAGAGCTGGACGCGCTCGACCGTCAGATCCTGCAGATGCAGATCGAGGTTGAGGCGCTGCGCCTTGAGGACGATCAGGCCTCCAAGGACCGGCTTGAGACGCTGGAAAAAGACCTTGCCGATCTGCAGGAACGCAGTTCCGAGATGACGGCGCAGTGGCAGGGGGAACGGGACAAGCTGGCCTCGGCCCGCGACCTCAAGGAACAGCTTGATCACGCCCGCGCGACGCTTGATATCGCCAAGCGCGAAGGCAACCTGGCCAAGGCGGGTGAGCTGTCCTATGGCGTGATCCCCGAGCTGGAGCGCAAGCTGGAAGAGGCCGAAGGGGCCGACTCCGACGTGATGGTGTCTGAGGCCGTGCGCCCCGAGCAGATCGCAAGCGTGGTCGAACGGTGGACGGGCATTCCGACCTCCAAGATGCTCGAAGGCGAGCGGGACAAGCTGCTGCGGATGGAAGAGCAGTTGCACACCCGCGTCATCGGGCAGGACAGTGCCGTGCGTGCGGTCGCAAATGCGGTGCGCCGGGCGCGGGCGGGATTGAACGACGAGAACCGCCCCTTGGGTTCATTCCTGTTTCTTGGGCCCACCGGCGTGGGCAAGACAGAGCTGACCAAGGCCGTGGCCGAGTATTTGTTTGACGATGACAGCGCGATGGTGCGCATCGACATGTCCGAGTTCATGGAGAAGCACGCGGTCGCGCGACTGATCGGCGCGCCTCCGGGCTATGTCGGCTATGACGAGGGCGGTGTCCTGACCGAGGCGGTGCGGCGCAGGCCCTACCAGGTCGTACTGTTTGACGAGGTCGAAAAGGCGCACCCGGACGTGTTCAACGTCCTGTTGCAGGTGCTGGATGACGGCATCTTGACAGATGGGCAGGGGCGGACCGTGGACTTCAAGCAGACGCTGATCATCCTGACCTCCAACCTCGGGGCGCAGGCGCTGAGCCAACTGCCGGACGGGGCGGACCCGAGCCAGGCGCGGCGGGACGTGATGGACGCGGTGCGCAGCCATTTCCGGCCGGAGTTCCTGAACCGTCTGGACGAGACCATCATCTTTGACCGGCTGGCGCGCGAGGATATGCACGGGATCGTGACGATCCAGATGCAGCGGCTGCTCAAACGGCTGGCGGCGCGCAAGATCACGCTGTCGCTGGATGAAGGGGCAAAGAAGTGGCTGGCCGAGGAAGGGTACGACCCGGTGTTCGGGGCGCGCCCCCTGAAACGGGTGATCCAGACGGCCCTGCAAAACCCGCTGGCAGAGATGCTGCTGGCCGGGGATGTGAAGGACGGGGAGACCGTGGAGGTCACCGCCGGGTCCGAGGGTCTGATCATCGGGGACCGGGTGTCGGGCACGAACCGCCCCCGCCCGGACGACGCGGTGATCCACTGATCGGATGGGCCCCGGATGTGGGCGTATTGAGGGTGTCCCACGCAGGGACACCCACCCGCCCCATAGACTTCAATGAGTTACAGAGGTGGTTTTAGGGTTTGTTAAGGTTTGGGGGTTGGAAAGGGGTGCTGTTTGGCGGGGGTTTTGTTCTCGATGACATACAAAGGGCTTAGCGCTTTGCTTTCGACCCAGACATCAGTTTTGCGTAGGAAGCGGACTTTGCGAAGTTATGCAGCTAAAGTCAGCAAAGAGCCCAAACCTCCTTAGTAATTCTGTTCTCAAGTGCTCTGCATCGGGCTATATTCTTAAGAGAAATGCCCCCAGCGATGGTTTATCGGAAGGCATTCTTCACAAAGCTCTCTGCCATCGTGAGTTCCACCGTCCAAACAAAGGCTATCACTGTCCTCAAAATGATCGCTGCCGCCGAACTTTGTTGGATTTACATCTCTGTTAATCATCAACTGGCTGCATTCCTCACAGCGACACATAGACAGCTTATCCATAGGAAATAACGCTGCTTCATAATGGGATAGCTTGATATCGTATTTGCCGAAAACGGTTTTGAGTTCGTTGAAAAGGCGCTCCATTTTGTCGTCGTAAATTTCGCTTTCAACATCTTCTGTAGTCGTCTCGAAAACTGACAAATGCTTCATAAACACTATTTGACGCATGTTTTGACTTCCGTTTAAACGCATTTTGTGCTCGCGGCCTAGCTTTCTCGATTTCGGCGAAATCCGCGACGGTTACCATGCGTTGGCATTTGAATGGATCGAATTTATGTCTTTGCTGGGGCGCAGCTAACGGCAGCAAAGTCCGCAACCCGGTCAACAGACGACTTCAGATCGATGTCACCTTCTGGCTGCCCGCGGACATCCCGTTTGACCGATTGGCGACCCACAGCGCACAAACCATGATCAATGCAACATCGAGCCAAGCAAAACTTGGCGCAACGCTTCGTGCGCAAATTTGGTGCGCTTTTCCCTGATTGCCGTCCGGCGCGGCGGGGTGGAACCCCGCCCTACGGGAGGGGGATGGGGTGGGGCTTGAGATCACGCAGCCTGCGGGGTGATGCGTGGTTTGGCGTTTTGTCGTGCTGCTTTGTTCCCGCACGGATTCAGGGCGCAGCCGCGTCGCCATTGTCGCTCGGACCAATGGCGCTTTTCTGGCGACCGGCGCAAGACCGCCCCCCGGCTGGCGATTTGGCTGTCGTGTGCGCTTACCGGAGAGCGGGGATGTGTTTGGCTGCCATAAAGTGTGGGGCGGGGCGGTGGATCGCATCCCGCGGTCTGGCGATGCACGGCTTTGGGTGGGCATGGTTGGTAGGCGGCTGTGGTGGGCAGATTGCCCACCCCATGGAATGGGGTTTGGTTCTGTATGGTCTTTGGTGGAGTGAACCCCGCCCGACGCGGAGGTGGATGTTGCGGTGCGCGAGATCACACATCACGCGCTGGTGTGCGGTCTGGTGATGCACGGCTTGGCGTTTGGGTTTTTTGGTGAGGGGTGATGGGCAGATTGCCCATCCTACGGTGCGGGGTTTGGTGGGGTGGTGCGGGAGATCGCGCGCCTTGCGGGAAGACTTGGTGGGGCCTTAGCGTTCTTCGGCGAAGAGGCGTTCGATGTGGTCCATGACGTCGTCCATGAGCCCGGGGGTTTTGGCCTCGGGACCCGAGAACCGCAGGATCCAGCCGGATCGGGTGAGTTCGCGCCGGATTTGCAGGGCGTTTTTGTACTTGATCGACCGTTTGGGCGCGCGGCGGGTGCCGGGGGCGGATTCGTTGTGCCGTGGGTTCAGTGCTTCGTCGATGGCCGGTTCGAGTGCGGCCCATTGCCCTTCGAGCGTGTCGCTGGGCGATGTGCGCAGGGCGTCGAGCAGCAGGCCTTCCCATCCTGCCCTGAGTGCGGCGGCCAGACGTTCGATCCGTGCGATGGAGAGCAGTTCGGGGGAGGTGAGCGCGCCGTCAAAAACCTGCACCACCGTGGTGATGCTGCGCAGGCGCGCCTTTTTCTGGCGTGAGAGGGTGCCGAAGAGGGCGTTGATCGCCCCGTCTTCGGTGTCGAAGAGTTCGGAGGCGAGGCAGTCGATGATCAGCCCGCCTTTCTCCCACGGGCTGATTTGCGCGCGGATTTCGTTTTCGCTGACCATGGTGGCCAGCGCGTCGGAGATGTCGCGCGGCGTGCGCACGAAGGCGGGGATGGTGTCGTGTTTCAGCGCCTTGGCGGCCGAAAGCCGTCGGTAGCCGGAGATGAGCCCGTATTTGTGCGTCTCGTCCGGTGTGCTCAGTTCCCAGACCTCGATCGGTTGGCGCAGGCCGGTGGTGAGGATGGAGATTTCAAGCTCGTCCTGTGCTTCGGGGTCGATGCTGCCCCGGTCGCGCGGGAGGGCGTGTTCGTCGATTTCGCTGAGCGGGATGGCGTGGAGGGGGTCGGTCATGGGGGGTCTCGGTGGCGTTGCTGCGTTTGGGCGCAGTATGCCGCCGGGCGGTGGGGTGTTGCGTGTTGGTGTGTGGGGGCGTGCGGTTTGGGTGCCCGGCGTTGCCGCCGGGCCCGGTGTTTTGGGTGTGTGATCAGTCGCCGGGGATGATCACGGTGTCGATCACGTGGATCACGCCGTTGGAGGTTTCGATGTCGGCTGTTGTTACTGTCGCCTCTTCGACCATGACGCCGTTGTCGAGATCGATGGTGACGCTGTCGCCTTGGACCGTTGCGGCCTCCATATCGTCGGAGAGGTCGGTCGACATCACTTTGCCCGGCACGACGTGGTAGGTCAGGATGGCCACGAGCTGGTCCTTGTTCTCAGGCTTCAGCAGGGTTTCCACGGTCCCTTCGGGCAGGGCGGCAAAGGCCTCGTCCGTGGGGGCGAAGACGGTGAAGGGGCCGTCGCCTTTTAGCGTGTCCACAAGGCCTGCGGCCTGCACGGCGGCGACCAGTGTGGTGAAGGAGCCGGCGTCGACGGCGGTGTCCACGATGTCCTTGGAATGCCCGTCGGCGAGTGCGGCTGTGCCAAGGGTGAAGGCGGCGGCGGTGGCGAGAAGTGTTGTGCGGATCATGTGTGTTTCTCCTGGGTTGCTGTGGCGATTACCGTCTTGCGGCATCGTAAGGGAAACGCGCGCCAGCATCGTTCAGATCACGTGGAAATTTTTCCCACATGACCTTGAAATGGGGGTGGCGGTGCCTAAGCCGGGCGGCAAAATCTTTTCCACTCACAACAATGTCAAATTGCGAATTCTTGCTGATGGGGCAGAGTGGTGCAGGTTACAGCGCTCTGACATCCGTGTGAGGAGGGCTACATTTGCTCGCTTGACCTGATGATCTATGTGACACGCAACCACGCAATAGCTGGAGAACTGTGAATGGCCTACCGCTGGAAGAACGATCTGACCCGTGCAGATGCGACGCCCTATGCTGCCTATATGAACCGCCGTCAGTTGATGGGCGGGGCGCTGGGTCTGGGTGTGGTCGCAGCGGCTGGTGCTGCGCGTGCGCAACAGGCGGAGTTGGTGCCAAGCGCTTGGGATGACGTCACCCAGTACAACAACTTTTACGAATTCGGGACCGGAAAGGCCCATCCGTCGGCCTATGCCGATGCGATGACAACCGATCCGTGGACGGTCACCATCGACGGGATGGTCGAGCGCCCCGGAGAGTTCGATTTCAAGGACATCATGGCCGAGATGACAATCGAGGAGCGCATCTATCGTCTGCGCTGCGTCGAGGCGTGGTCGATGGTTGTGCCCTGGAACGGGTTCGAACTGGCCGATCTGCTGGCGATGGCGGGGGTGAAGCCCGAGGCCAAATATGTCCGCTTTGAAACCCTCTATCGCCCCTCGGAGATGCCGGGCCAGAAATCGGCCTGGATCGACTGGCCCTATATCGAGGGTCTGCGCGTGGATGAGGCTATGCACCCGCTGACCATCATGGCCACGGGGATCTTTGGCAAAACGATCCCGAACCAGAACGGTGCGCCGCTGCGGCTGGTGGTGCCTTGGAAATACGGGTTCAAATCCATCAAATCCATTGTCCGCATCACCCTGACCGACGAACGCCCCATTGGCACATGGGAGCAACTGCAACCGCAGGAGTATGGGTTCTATAGTAATGTGAACCCCGAAGTGGATCACCCGCGCTGGAGCCAGGCGACCGAACGGGTCATCGGCGGCGGGTTGTTTTCCAAACGTCAGGACACGCTGATGTTCAACGGATACGCCGATGAGGTGGCCAGCCTGTACGAAGGCCTGGACCTGCGCGCGAACTTCTGATGGACAACCGCAAGCTCTTGCGCATCGGCGCCATCGGAACGGTTGTCACGGCGCTGTGCTGTTTCACGCCGCTGCTGGTGATCGTGCTGAGCGCAATTGGTCTGGCGGGCGTGATTGCCTATCTTGATCTGGTGCTGCTGCCCTTGCTGGGTCTGTTTGTGCTAGTATTGATCACAGCGCTGATCCGAAAGGTGCGAAGCAATGGCTGAGCTGCACTCCACCCTGACCTGTCCGCAATGCGGCCACAGCAAGGCCGAGGTGATGCCGACCGATGCCTGTCAGTGGTTTTACGAATGCGAAGGCTGCCGGGTCGTCCTGAAACCGCAGGCCGGGGATTGCTGTGTCTACTGTTCTTACGGGACGGTGCCGTGCCCGCCAATTCAGGATGGCGAGGCCTGCTGCGCATGACCTTTGTCGATGGCGTGAACAGGGTGGCCCGCAAGGTCCCCACGTGGGCTATATATATTGCGTACCTCATTCCGGTGCCTGTCCTTCTATATATGGCGCAGACCGGCGGCCTTGGCCGCGAGCCGATCAGTGCGCTGGAACATGAGCTGGGTGAGATCGCATTGCAGTTGCTGATCATCGGCTTGTGCATCTCGCCGTTGCGCAGGTTTTTCGGGATCAACCTGATCAAGTTCCGCCGCGCCTTTGGCCTGTTGGCCTTTACCTATGTGGTTCTGCATCTGCTGATCTGGGTCGTGCTGGATATGAGCCTGCTGTGGGCGCAGATGTGGGGTGATATCTGGAAGCGTCCCTATATCACCGTGGGCATGATGGGTTTCGTGCTGCTGATCCCGCTGGCCGTAACCTCGAACAACCGGTCTGTCCGGGCGCTGGGGCAGGCGTGGCGCAAGCTGCATCTACTGGCCTATCCCGCAGCGATCCTTGGGGCTGTGCATTTTGTGATGGTGCAAAGAGTGTGGGAGATCGAGCCGCTGATCTATCTGGCGGTGCTGGTCGGATTGACCGCATTGCGCCTGCAGCGCGACATTAGGCAGCCTGCGCGGGGCTGAGGTGCATTCGGCATCTGCTGGATGTTCCGACATCCTGTTTTTGTTGATTTTTTCGCATCATCAAAGTAAACGCCAACCCGTTAAACATTTTGACGGGACATATTATGAAGAGTTTCATTCCATTAATCGGTGCTGTTCTGATTGCAGCAAGCAGTGCGTCCGCCGCAGTCGTGGACCTAACGGACAACACATTCACCAGCGTCGACTACGTCGATTTCGTGCAGGGACCGCTTGGGCCCATCGAAGAATTCGTCGAGACCGTGGATGGCGTTGCCTTTACCTTTTCGGCCAAATCCGTGAGCGGCCAGTTCCGCAATGTCGGAACCTGGGGCAATGGCATGTTTGGCGGCGGACCCCATGCGCTGTCTTTCGGGGGTGGGGGCGGCAACACGGCCACTTTTACGCTGTCGGCCTCGGCGGATGTGACGCTGAACGCCTTTGTCGGTTTTGCCCAGCAGTTCAATACGGGCGCAATCTTTGATGTGGCGGGGGCCGGCGTGTCATCGACAGGCAATGCTTTCAGCACTGCGGCCTTCCTTGCCTCTGGAACGCCTGTGGCGGATAGCTTTGTTGGCGGTCCTTTGTCCCTGATGGCGGGGCAGGTCTATACCTTTACCACCACCAACAGTGGAGTGGCCACGCAGAGCCATTTGACGGGGCTGGACTTTACGACTGTTCAGCAGCCTCCGGCTGTGCCGCTGCCTGCGGGTTTGCCGCTGTTGCTGGCGGGTCTGGGCGGATTGGCGTGGATGCGTCGCCGCCAGGGCTGATCTGCGAGTACATCGCATGAGAATCGCGAACGGTGGTCCCTTTGGGGCCGCCGTTTTGCGTTTTGGGGGGCCAGTCGGGGGGTGAATCGGAATCGGTGCCCGGAATCGAGGGTGATTCATCCGCGATTCACTGGTGAGTCTGCCGACTCTTGGGGATAGGTCTGGGGATAACCCTATATCTAGCGGTACGGCGCCCCGAGAGGGATGTTGGTGCGGGTAATTTTCTGCCGATTTGACCTAGGGTTCGCGAAATATCCTTGCCTAAAACTATGTTTTTGCACGGAAAATGGTCATTTTTGAAAAAAGATGAGGTTTCTGCAAAAAAGCACTTGCGGGTATCCCGCACTAACCGTAGAACCCCCCTCACCGGCGGCGCAGAGATGCACCAACGGGGCGCCAGACGGGCGGGACGGAGCGGAAACGCAACAGACCGAGACGAGACGCAAGAATAAAATCAGAGGTAATCGAGGCGGGGCGCGCCAAAGAAGTTAGGGCGCATCCAGTCACTTTTGTCTCTACGCTCTTTGAAATTGATAATAACTGAAGAGATATGTGGGCGGTTTGGTTCATTTCGATGGATCAACCTCTTCATATCGCGCTAGTAGGGGCAACCCGATAATCTAGTGTCAGCTTCACTGTTTGGACGGTTTCTTGTTTTCTTATGAAAACCTGAAG